>CAVSKK010000002.1:0-98153 GCA_963728535.1 uncultured Actinomycetes bacterium | reverse complement strand
CGCAGTAGCCATCAGTCTTTGCGAGCCGGTCACGGTGCCCGCAGTGCGAGCAAAGCGCGAAGCGCATCAGGATCGTTCGATCAGTCGCCCCACCACCCAACGGCTGAGCGCATACCAGGGACGGCTCTGCCGACGATCCCGTTGCTGCCCTCGTGCTCGTACTCCCACTGGTTGCACAGCGCACCTGCCGCCGCATCGCAGGTCCGCTTCGTGTTGCCGTAGGCGTAGTCCGTGACGATCACCTCGTCGCGTTCGTCGTAGAGAGTCACGTTTGCGCGGTACATCAGTGCCCCATGCCCTTGCAGGCGGCACCACACTCGCCGTCGCTGGTGGAGTACCCCGTGCTCGTTCAAGCAGTAAACCTTTGCGCGGTACATCAGCAGCCGCAGTTCGGGCGGTAGACGCAAGGTGATCTTGATTGGCGACTTCATGCCATCACTCACCATGCCGCCAGTCCGGCGGGAGCCGCCCACTCCATTCGGGTCAATTGCAGGAAGACCCCTTCGACCCGCCCCCGGTTTGAGGGCGCGAGATATTGGTGTCAGGTCTTGCAATGACGCAATAGGGCAGCGCAAGACCTGACACCCTGGCTCACGAGCAGCAACGTCAGGACGGCCTCAACCTCCTGCGTGAGCTTCGACGGCCTGCCTGCCATGCCCGCATTTTGGCCGCGCACGATCGCGCTCGGCTGGGCCAGTGTGCGCGAAATGTCCCCTGAGCGGCTACTTCTTGCGCGAGCGTCCTCTCGCCTGACCTGCCTACTGGATTTTGGCCGTCGCGGAAACCCGCGCGCTTTTTTTCACAGCGACCGGGGCCCCTGTCGGCGTTCCGTCGGCGTCGGAGGTCATACCCCTCCCCTCCGGTCCGCGCGGGCGGCCCGACTCATGCCTCAATAGGGCAGCGCAAGACCTGACACCCTCGCTCATGAGCTGGCATCGCTTCGGTTCGACGATCCTTGCAGGCTTAGTCTTCCTCCCGTGAGGATTCCACCTGTCTCTCCGGGCTTGGAGCGTGCGGCAGGCTGGGCGTGGCGGCTGCTCGTTTGTGCCGCCGCGGTGGGAGCGACCCTCTTCCTGCTCTGGTATCTGAAGGTGATCGTCCTACCGGCGATAATCGCCCTGACGATCGCGCCGGCTTTAACTCCCTTGGCTGGTCGTCTTCGCCGCCTAGGTCTGAAACGCGCGGCTCCTGGCCTCGCCCTAAGCGTCGGAATCATCGTCGTCGCCGGTCTGGTCAGCCTCATCACTGTCTCCGTGGCGCAGGAATACGACGAGCTCGCGGCGAGCGTCCGCCAGGGACTCGACGACGTGACCGAATGGCTCGAAGGCCCGCCACTGAATCTGTCTCTCGAAGGCGACCGAAGCCTCGCCCAGTCGATCCGCGACTCCTGGGACCAGACGTCGGGCTATCTCGTGTCAGGTTTTCGTTCGGGCATCGCCATGGTCACCGGTTTGGTCCTAGCGATTGCGCTGCTCTATTTCATCCTTCGCGACGGCCGCGCCTTGTGGCGCGGCATCGTGGCCCTCGCGCCTCCGGAGTCAAGGGCGAGCGTAGACCACGCCGGCCAGCGGGCTTGGGAGGTGCTAGGCGGCTACGTCCGTGGTACCGCGCTCATCGCCGCGATCGACGCGACGCTGATCGGGCTCGGGTTATGGATCCTTGGAGTACCTCTCGTGTTCGCGCTCAGCGTCCTGATCTTTCTCGGCGCATTCATCCCTTTCGTGGGAGCGACGTTATCCGGCATCGTTGCAGTCCTCGTGGCCCTAGCCGACGGCGGAGTGACCACCGCGTTGATCGCGCTAGGAATCGTCCTCGGCGTCCAGGTCCTCGAGGGAAACTTTCTCCAGCCGATCATCCAAAGCCGGACGGTTGATCTTCATCCGGCAATCATCTTGCTTGCCGTGGCCGCCGGCGGCGCCCTCTTCGGCATTGTCGGTGCTTACCTTGCCGTCCCGATCACTGCCGTAGCGATTGCTGTCCTTTCATCGCTCAGGACAGACGCACCCGAAGCCGTCATCCCTGGATCGACTGGCCGCAGGGTCGAGCCGTGACCGGAGCCGTGGTGTCAGCTCTTGCGATGCCCTACTGCGTGATTGCAAGACCTGACACCAATGCCCTCCAGAAGCGGCCCCTAGCGAAGCGATGCCAGAGTCGCCCGCACGCGCCTTGTGTGCGCTGCCTCCTTTTCCTCCTGCGACACGACCGTGCATGAGACGTTGCGGAAGTCGAAGCGCTTGCCGGAACTGAGATCGGTGGTTCGAATCTCCTCGGCGCCAGGTGCGGCGGATTTACGCACGAGGCAGGTGACCTCGCCCTAGTCGGTGTAGAGATCGATGTCGCTCACTTTCTCCAATGTGTACGGGATGAACGTCGAGGCCTGCGCCACGACACCCGGTTCTATGCATCGAGCATCATGAAGAAGCGGGAGGCCCTTGCTCTTCGCGGCTTGGATCAGGCGCGCCACCGTTATCGGCCTGGGAGGCCCGCGCGGGCAGGAGCGCCGCTCGACCGGCGCCTCGGCAAGCGCCTTGAACGCCCGCTCGAGCCGATCGATCTGCTCGGCCGCCTCCGGATAGATCGAGCAGTGGACGTTGGCGACATCGAGATGCGTCTCCTCGTCGGTGGCGTACTTCACCCGGTGAGCCCGGAACGGCGGCTTGGCGAAGGGCAGGTCTTCGATATGGCAGAGGACGTGCCCCTCTCGAGCGTAGACCTCGTCGTCGTCATGCACATCGTCGGTGATGAGAACGTTCGACGCCGACTCGATGGCTACTTGGTTACCACCGCAGCTCGGGTCGAGCTTCAGCGATACACCATTCTCCTGCCCGACTCGTAGAAGCGTCTCTAAGGAGAACGGCCGCGCCAAGCCTCGCGGGCAATCGAACTGCGACGCATCGCCGACGCCTCCAGTGGGGAAAGGGCACAGCCGCTGCTCGCGAACAACGCGAGGAGGACGAGCGACGCCTGAGGCCACATCAGTCTGATTGTGACGGGTGATGGCCGGGACCCGCAGGGACGCGCCAGGGGAGCGAAAGGATGGCGCTATTCGAGCGGAAGTTCGTCGATTGGAGGTTTCGGCTTGAGCCTCAGCGGCCCAAGTGGGGTGCTCGCAAGTGCGTCCGCTTCGGCGTTCGCCTTTCGGGGCACCCACGCGATCTTGATGTCAGCGAACTGCTGGATCAGAGAAAGCACTTGCTCATGCAAGGGCTTGAGGTGCTCCGCCTCAACTTGCGAGCTGCCGTTCAGCTGGTTGACTAGCAGAGCGGAATCGAGGCACACGCGTAAGTGTTCAATCCCGTGAGAGCGGGCGGCCTCGAGGCCTCTGATCAGAGCTCGATACTACGCGACGTGGTGGTCCTTCGTCGGCCCTATTGGCTCCGCAATCTCTTCGAGAGGGGCCTTCAGGACCACGCCAATCGCGGCTTCACCCGCCATTTTCTTACCAGGTTGATCGGGGACTATGCCCCCGTCGGTCGCGAGGAGGTGGTAGCGAGTCTTGGGGTCAGAGCCGTCGCCGGCGGACGTTCCAGGTTCCGTCATGGAGCCAAGGCTATCGCCCAAGAGGAAGGTCTTGCGCTGCTATACGCGTGATTGCACGACCTGACTCCTCTTGGCCCAAAGTGGGCTTACCGGTGGAACTCCATGAGCAGCCATCGCTCCAGATGCTCGTCGTCAGGAGCCGTGGGTATCAGTCTTGCGATGCCCTACTGCGTGATTGCAAGACCTGACACCAATGCCCGCGCGCCTACTGCGGCGGTTGCGCGGCAGCCGGCGAATTCGCAGAAGGTGCTGCTGCCGCGGTCGGTGCTGCTGCGGCGGCGGGTGCTGCGTCAGACGACTGCTGTGCGGGCGCACTCGGCCCCGTCGCGGGCCACCCTGCTTCGTCGAGCCCTTTGAGGGGGCGCTCGCGAAGGAGTAGCACAGCGGGCGAGATCACAAAAAGCGCCAATGCGAATATTGCGGTCGGGACAGTCCAGTCGTCGACCTTGTCGTCTCGTGCGAGCTTAATCAGCCACCACGTCATCGCCATTCCGAATACGACCCCCGCTACCAGCAATCTCCGCCCCCAGTCCGCAAGCGAGGTCCATTTCTTGAGCTGCGTCACGAACTCGCCGAACATCTTTGTAACTTCCGCTTGCTGCTTGACAGCTTCTTTGCGGAGCTCCACGCCTTGCCCCGCATACGCGACAGATTGCTTGCGAAGCTCGACATCCTGGACCGCCAGCGCCACCTGATGGTCCGCCAAGCCGACTCGCGCCTTGAGTACGTTCTGGGCGAGTTCGCTTGCGGCGGAACCGTCGGAAGCCTGGTTCAGCAATTCGGCTTCAGGCGCAAACGTCCACCGGACGTTCCGTGCGTACGCAGACCGCTCCTTGTACAGGTCGAGTATCAACTGTAAGGCGATATCGCGTCGGGCCTGAAAGGGAACGCTTCGCCAAAGGTCGGTCGGAACACGTATTGCTTTGAGGCCCGAGTCGATGGATTGCGCGAGCGGCGTGGCGGAGGGCTCAGGCCCTTGCTTAGCGTCGGGCTCCTTAGGCGTTTCCTTAGGCGTTTCCTTAGGCGCTTCCTTAGGCGCTTCCGCCTCCTCGGGCTTGTCGTCGGGTGTCTCCGCTGGCTCCTCGACGAGAAGGATTGAGGTGGTTCCGTCGCCGCCACCGGGTCCGAGGTTGAGGCCAGCGCTTTTGAATGCTTCTGAGACGAGGTCGCCAGACGCCGTTAGATTGAACACCGTCGGAACGTTGGCTTCGGCCTCGAGCTCTGGAACGGCGGTGAAGAGCGCTTCGAGAGCCCCCTCGTCATCCTCGAACTCGCCGCTCAGCTCTAGTAGCCCGAGGTCGGCGTTCGCATTCACCCGAGCCCATCGTACGCCAGCGAATCGATCGTTCGCCTGGGCGAAAACGTCGGGCGAGACGGCGACGAAACAGCGATAACTGGTCATGTCACGAGCAGTCGCTCCGAGGCCCCAATTGCAGCGATATCAATCCTCGGGTGGATACTGATCCTGAGGCTCTATCTAGTCAAGCCAGTGTTGAGAAACCCGGGTGGTCAAAAGGAGCGCCAGCCGTCTGGAGCCGTGAGTGTCAGGTCTTGCACCGCCCTGTTTAGCATTGCAAGACCTGACACCTCTTGGCGTATCCGGCTTACCGGTGGAACTCCATCAGTAGCCACGGTTCCAGATGCTCGTCGTCAGGCTCGCGTTCCTCGATCGCGCGGAACCCGGCCTTCTTCCAGCCGGCAACCGCACGCTCGTTCGAGAGGTACGGATCGACGGTCACCCGGAGCCTGCCGCCCTGGTCCAGTAGGTAGCCCGCGAGCGTGCGAGCCGCGTCGGGGCCGATTCCGCGCCCACGGGCGGATGGAATCAGGAACATGTCGATTCCGCCCACGTCAGCCGTCTCGCCGAACCAGGCCTGCAGGTAGCCGACGGGTTGACCGTCGGCCTCGACCACGTAGGCATCGACGTCGGGGCGCACGAGCCGCGAGCGCATCTGCTCGCGCGTGTAGGTCTTGCCGTCCCAGTAGAGGGCAACCTCGGGATCGGAGTGCCAGCGGACAAGCATCTCCACATCGGTGGTGCGCGCTGCGCGGATCACCGTGCGCTCTCCACGGAGCGGCGCACTGGGACGCCGCAAGCCGGTGTTGCTCGTTGCCATAACGCTGAGCTTATGGAGAGCTAGGGTCACGCCGTGCTCTACGAACCCACGGAGTTCGAACCATTGACCGACGCGCCGTGGGATCTCGCGCGCGTCGTGGACGCGATCGCTGCGATCGTCGCCGACGCTGACGCGGCGTTCGATCCCGATGGGCTCTGGCCCGCTCACGAATGGGACGGATGGGAAGAACCGCTACCGCTGAAGAACCTCTACGTCGGGGCAGCCGGCGTGATCTGGGCGCTCGACGCGCTGCGGCGACGCGGCCACGCCGAGACCTCGCTCGACCTCGCTAGCGCTGCGCTGCGCACGGTCGAGCTCGAGCGCGCCGAGCCGGACTCCACTGCGGATGAGCATTACCACCCGGCTGCGCTCCTCATGGGCGAAACGGGGCCTCTGCTCGTCGCCTTCCGGCTCGCCTCCGACCCTGCGCTCGCCGACGAGCTGCACGCGCTCGTCCTGGCCAACGCCGCCAACCCGACCGACGACGTCAATTGGGGCGCACCCGGCACGCTGCTCGCCGCCCTGGCGCTCGGCGAATGGACGGGCGAGCCGCGTTGGGAGGAGGCGGCTCGCGAGACGGCCACGGCGCTGCGTGCCCGCCGCGGCGACGACGGGCTCTGGCGGCAGGACGACGACTACCGCGGCCTCGGCACGCTGCACGGCGCTGCAGGCAACACGCTCGCGCTGCTCCGGCATGGAGCCAGACGAGACACTCGCCGGCGAGACGGCGGCCGTTCTCGCCACGCACGCGGTCCGCGAGGACGGCCTCGCCAACTGGCCCGGCTCGCCACGACCGCAGCTCGCACGGCCGCGAGATGGTCGGATCTGTCTCCAGTGGTGCACCGGCGCTCCCGGCATCCTCGCCGGCGCCTGGGACTACCTGGACGAGGAGCTGCTGCTCGCCGGCGCCGAGCTCATCTGGCAAGCCGGCGCCCACGGCGACGAGAAGGGTCACGGCCTCTGCCACGGAACCTCGGGCAACGGCTTCGCGTTCCTCAAGGCATTCGCACGCACGGGCGACGAGCGCTGGCTCGAGCGCGCGCGGCGGTTCGCCGTCCACGCGCTCGGCCAGGCCGAGCAGCTCCGCGCTGCGAACGGTCGCGGGCGTTACTCACTCTGGACCGGCGATGTCGGCACCGCCCTGTTCGCTGCCGCTTGCCTCGACGCCGACGCGCGCTACCCGATCATCGATTTCGTCTAGACATGTGCGAGCTAGAATCGCAACCGTGGCTACTCCGGCGTAGTTGATCCCACAGTCCACGTCGTTCGGCCGCACATCGTGCGGCCCGCGGTGGGCTGCTCACGTCGCATCGGACAACGAGATCAACTACTAGGAGGAAAACCGTGATCGCTGAAGCACGTTTGGAACGAGTCGCATCGGGGCTGGCACCCGTCACGCCGGGCTGGTTCGTCGTCAACACCGCTGAGGCCGCCTGGGTCACCAACGACTCGTACTGCGGCGTCTGCATCTTCGAGTCGGACGACTTCGTGTTGCAAGGCCGGCCCGATCTGACCGAGTACGTGAAGCCCGGCGCCGGGTTCACGATCCGCGTCATTCCGCCGGGAAACCCGGTGGGCTTCTACCACGCTGAGTCGGTCGACGAGAATTTCCTCGTCTTGATGGGCGAATGCGTGCTCATCATCGAAGACCAGGAACGGCACCTGCGCCCGTGGGACTTCGTGCATTGCCCGCCGATGACCGCGCACACGTTCGTCGCGACGGAGGCCGGGCCATGCGTGATCCTCGCCACGGGAAACCGGCGCGACGATCTGGAGCGGATAAGCCCCCGATCCGAGGTCGCGCTCCGTTACAACGCGGGATCTGAAGTCGACACGACCGAGCCCGAGCGCCGAGGGCAATGGGAGGTCAAGCGTCCAAAGGACTGGGACGAGCTCCCTTGGGCTGAACGGCCGTAGGTCTCTAGGTGTGCTGCGGTGTTCTCACGGAATGCCGCAGCACACCGAAGAAAACAGGGCTACCTGTTGTCGTCCTGACTCTCCGAATCGAGCATGTCAGGAGTGGTAGGCAGGTTGGTCGGTGAGCCGAGTGGCGTGTTGGGAGTGTTCTGCGAGATCCTGATCGTGGCCTGATCTTCGCGAAGGTGTGCGGCCTCGAGGGACTCTGGGTCGCTGGGCCCACGCCACCAGGACATCAGCTTCTTGACGGGATTCATGACCGCAGCCTAGCCGTCCTCTTCGTCCAACCAGGGCACCGCGCTGCTGCGTTTGAACGACAGTTCATCCTTCTCGTTGGGGGGCCAGATGGAGATCTTGTCGCTGTCCGGGTAAACGGACACAGCCAGTGGTGGCGTCCGCGCGCTCGAGAACATGAGCGTCCTCGCCGGCGACTCGCTCCGATTCAGCAGCTGGTGCGCTCCGGCGGGACCGGCTGGGAAGCGGACGATGTCCCCGCGCTCGAGGGTGTGCTCCCCATCCGGTGCGCGCAGCACGAGCGTGCCGTCGACGACGAGCAGCCACTCCTCGTCGTACTCGTAGTGGTACTGCGATTGGCGCTGACCGGGGCCGACGTCATAGATGAACATCAGGGTGTCGCTCGATCCCAGGGCCTCGCCCACGTCGACCCGACCCTCGTGATTCTCGGCGCGGAAGATGTTGACCGAGTCCATGTGCCGCCGGTCGGGAGCCGGTCAGGCTTCGGCGTAGAAGCGCTTAGACGCCTCGGGCAGGAAGAGCAGGGCGAACGTCCCCGCGCTGATCAAGACGACCATGATCGACGGGAAGATCGCGGAGGTGGGGCCCTTGAACATGTAGATGACGCCTGCGACGGTGAGGATCCCAGTCAGGAGCCCGATGAAAGCCCGCCCCATCCGGCTGCCGCGCCCTGCCACACGCGTGGCGCCGAACACGAGGAGTCCGAGAATCGTCGTCCCCAACCCGACGCGATCCCCGACGGCCACCCAGAACAGGAGGCCGATGAGCCCGGTGAAAAGCAACATGCCCGCGAGCCCGTACGACATGATCAGCCCGATGGCGACAGGCGCCGGAGGTGCGTTGTCCGTTGTGCCTTGCAGCTCTTCCACTCTGTAAGCCTACGACGATCGAAGAGCGAGGGCGATGAGAACGGACTCGACACACTGAAGGTCAGAGAGACTGTCGCCTGATGCGATCGATGAGCAGGGCGAGCATCGGAGTCGTCGCCGTCGCTGTCGCGGCGGGATTGTGGGGCACCGACGCGCTGCTCCGGCGCCCGCTCGCACAATCGACCGAGGCGGCGACGATCGTCCTGGGCGAGCACGTCTTCCTCGTCCTCATCATGCTCCCCATCGTCGTGGCCGCTCTTCCGGCGCTCTGGCGCGCCGGGCCGCGCTACGTGGCCGCAGCCGTCGTCGTCGGCGCGGGATCATCGGCGCTCGCGACGATCCTGTTCACGGAAGCGTTCGTGCAGGGCGATCCGGTGACACCGGTCGTCCTGCAGAAGGTTCAGCCGCTGATCGCAGTCTCGCTCGCGGCAGGCATGCTCGGCGAGCGTCCTCGCCCGCGCTTCGGCTTGTTCCTGCTCGGCGGCCTGGTCGGGACCTGGTTGATGGCGTTCCCGAGCCCGTTCGACGTCTCTCTGCACGGACGGGAGCCTGCTCTCTACGCGCTCACGGCGGCCGCCCTCTGGGCGCTCGGGACGGTTCTCGGGCGCTTCCTCTCCCGCAGGCTGACCTTCCAGCACGTCACGGCCGTGCGTTTCGCGTTCGGGCTTCCGGCCGCGTTGGCCGCGGTCCTGGTTCTCGGTGCTCCCGCGACAGCCTCCTGGCACGACGCGTTCTTCATCGCCATCCTTGCGCTCGTCACCGGCCTCGTCGCCGTCCTGCTCTACTACTACGGGCTGCGGCGCACGACGGCGTCGGTCGCGTCTGTCGCCGAGCTCACCTTCCCCATCGTGGCGATCGCCGTGGGCTACCTGGCCTTCGACGCGACGTTGACGAGCTCCCAGTTAGCCGGCGTTGTGCTCACGAGCCTCGTCGTCCTAGCACTCCCCGTCCGAGGCGCGGCGCTCGTCGCCGGCCCGCAGGTCACGGCCGCCGCCGACAGCCCGGCCTAGGTGCCTCCGAACAGGAAGCTTCCGATGATCAGCAAGACCACGAGCGCAACATTCGCGCCTATCGCAAGTAGACAGAGTGGTCGGGAGGCGCCGTTTGTGTATGCGACGACGCCGAGGACAAGAGCGATTAGCAAGACAAACGGGAACCCGAATCCTCCAAAGAGCAAGCCCAGGACTCCGAGCGCCGTGAAAGCCAGTGACCCAGCAAGGAGCCAGGACCCACGGGACTCACCGGCCATCTTTGGCGAGGTCACTGCTTCGCGACGCGTCCGAGCTCTTCGATGGCGGCCTCGAGTTGCTGGTCGGAGTGGTACGGCGCCGGACCGAGACGGAGGTAGCGGCCGCGGCTGTCCGTGACTACGCCGGCATCGAGCAGCCCCCGGCTCAGCTCCTCTGCCCGCTCCGACTCGAGGGCGAGGAAGCCGCCGAAGGCATCTAGCGGCGTGTTGCGGTCGCGCGCGACGCCGTCGAGCGCGAGGGCGTCGAAGCGCTCGGCGAGCAGCGTCGTCTGCTGGAGGTAGCTCTGCCGTAGACGTTCGGGGGTCAGGCCCTGCTCGTCGAAGAAGTCGAAGACGCGAGCGGCGCGGTAGTGGCTCGTCGGGTCGTAGGTGGAGCCCGCGAACCGCATGCTGCCGCGCGGGTACGGCGTCGCGCTCGGCTCGTGCGCGGCGTGCATCTCTTCGAACTCGGCGAACCAGCCAGTGATCGCGGGCCGGAGCTCGTCCGCCTGAGGCGGCAGCCGCAGGAAGCAGTTGCCCTCCCCGAGCTGGAGGTACTTGTAGCCGCCGCCGACGATCCACGCGCTCTCGAGGCCCGCGACCGTGAACGGCAGGCAGCCGAGAGCGTGGTAGGCGTCGACGAGGAGCTCGGCGCCCGCGTCCGCGCACGCCGTGGCCAGCGCCGGGAGCTCAGGCACGACGCGCGAGTCTTCGAACAGGACGGCCGAGACGAGCACGGCGCTCGCGCCCGGAGCCTCGGCCGCGAGCCGCCACGCGAGCGTCTCGACCGGCCGGGCGGGGATCAGGACGACCGCGAGCGCCTCCTCGGTCAGCCGGCCGAGCTGGCGACGCAGGGTGTGGAACTCGCCGTCGGTCGAGACGAGCTTCGGCCGCTCGCGCAGCGGCAGCGCCGACAGGAACCGGAGCACGAGCTCGTGCGTGTTCGGCGCGAGCGCAACCGGCGCGGCCGAGTCGGCGAGCAGCCGCCGTACTCCCTGGCGTACCCGCTCCGCCTTTGCGAACGCACGCTCCCACTTGAGGTCGACGTGCTCGGCCGCGTCCTGCCACGCCTCCAGTTGTCCGTCGCGGGCTACATCCGGCCAGGCCTGGTGCGAATGCCCCGTCAGGAACAGCCGCTCGGAGACGCGAAAGGACGAGTAGTGCTCGGCGAGCCCCTCGATCAAAGCTCGCCGCGGATCGTCCAGAGGTCGGGGAAGAACGGCTGGTGGAGCGTCGAACGGAGGTACTCCGCGCCGTACCCGCCGGTGCCGATCCGTGAGCCGATCGTCCGCTCGACCATCTTCACGTGGTGGTAGCGCCACTCCATGAAGCCCTCGTCGAAGTCGACGAGACGCTCGGCGACCTGCGCGGGCTCGCGGTCGTCGCGGTACGCCTGGAGCAGGGCGGCCTGCACGCCGGCCGATTCCTGCACCGGCTGCGTGACGTCCCGCTCGAGGGTCTCCACCGGGACGTCGTAGCCCTTGCCGGACAGGTAGCGAAAGAACGAGTCGTAGACGGACGGCCGCGCCAGCGCCGCCTCGACCTTGTCGTAATCGACGGAGCCTTCGTGGTAGGCGGTCAGGACGCCCCGGTCCCGGCGGCCGAGGATCGCCTCGAGCTCGCGGAACTGGCCGGACTGGAAGCCGGAGGAGGACTCGAGCAGCTCCCGGAAGGTGAGGAACTGGACGGGCGTCATCGTCTCGATCACGTCGAGCTGCGCGACGACGAGCTTGAGGATCGTCAGGAGCCGCTTGAAGGTGCTGAACGCGCGCGCGTCGTTCCCCTCCTCGAGCGTCCGCTGGAGGTAGCGGAGCTCGTGGATCAGCTGCTTGAACCAGAGCTCGTACACCTGGTGGACGACGATGAAGAGGATCTCGTCGTGCTCGTCCGATTTCGGCCGCTGCGCGCCGAGGATCTCCTCCAGCGCGAGATACGACGTGTAGTTCAGCGACTTGTCCTGGCTCACTGCGCCTCCTTGAACAGCTCGCGGGCGATGATCTCGCGCTGCACCTCGGACGCGCCTTCGTAGATGCGCGGCGCGCGCACCTCACGATAGAGATGCTCGAGCAGGTGGCCCTTCTCGAGCGCGCGGGCGCCGTGCACCTGGATCGCGACGTCGACCGCTTGCTGCGCTGTCTCCGTCGCGAAGAGCTTGGCCATCGCCGAGGCCTTGCGCACCGGTCGCACGCCGGCGTCGTACTGCTCGGCCGCGTCACGGATCAGGAGGCGGGCGGCCTGCACGCTCGTCGCCGCCTCCGCGAGCTGATGCGAGACCGCCTGGAATCCCGCCAGGGGCCGGCCGAACGCATGCCGCTCCTGGACGTACGCGACGGCGGCATCGAGGGCCGCCTGCGCCATGCCGACGGCGAAAGCGCCGACGCTCGGCCGGAAGAGATCGAGCGTGTCCATCGCCACGCCGAAGCCGTTGTCGACGTCGCCGAGCACCTGCTCGGGTGCGACCGGAACGCCGTCGAAGTCGAGGCGGCCGATCGGATGCGGCGCGAGCAACTCGAGGGGCTTGCCGGAGAGCCCCTCGCTCTCGCGCGGTACGACGAACGCGGTGATCCCACGCGCGCCGCCGTCGGACGTGCGCGCGAAGACGCTGTAGACGTCGGCCTCGGGCGCGTTCGAGATCCAGATCTTCGTGCCGGTGAGCCGGAACCCGCCCCTGCGCTCGCGCTTGGCCCGCAGCGCCAGGTGCGCGGCGTCCGAGCCGGCCTCCGGCTCGCTGAGCGCAAACGCCGCGACGGCCTCGCCGCGCGAGAGCCGCGGGATCCACTCGTCGCGTAGCGCCGGCTGCCCGCGGCTGAGGATCGGGTAGCCGCCGAGGCCCTGGAGCGCCAGCGCCGTCTCGGCCTCGGTGCAGCCGTGCGCGAGGCCTTCACGGAGCTCGCAGAGCTCGACTGCGGAGCCGGCGAAGACGAGCTCGAGCAGGCCTTGCTCGCCGAGGGCCCGTACGAGCGGGCGGTTCAGCCGTCCCGGCTCGCCCCGCGCGGCGATCGGCGCGAAGACCTCGTGGCCCAGGCGGCGCGCACGCTCGAGGACGTCAGCCATCGAGAGACCGCGACGCCCATCAGCTCGACCCGCGCTTCGGGCTCGAAGAGGGCCGACACGCCGATCAGCGCCATTGCCGGGTAGCGCCGCCCGAAGTGCCGGCGCCAGACCTCGCCCAGCTCGCGGCCCGCGGCGCGGTAGGCCTCGATGTCCGTCGTGTAGACGACGAGCGAGACGAGCTGATCCGGCTCGCCGCCCGGCCGCGCGCAGCGCGGTGACGAGCTTCGTCGCGGCCGAGTCGAACTGCTCGACGAGCGAGGCCCCGTCGCCGGTCTGGCCGCCGAGATAGACGGCGCCGCCAGCGACGACGGCGTGAGCGAAGCCGACGGGCTCGGGCAGCTCGGGAGGATTGACGATCAGCGGCCGCGCCACACCGGGCTCCGGCCCTCGGTCCAGGCTGCGTAGAACTCGCCGAAGTCGTCGCTCTTCATCAGGAGCGCCTGGGCGAGCGCCTCCATCTCGACCGCATCGCCGAGCGCCATGTCCAGCTCTCGCGTCAGGAGCACCTTTGTCGTCGACTGCGCGAGCGCGGGGCCGTCGGCGAGGCGCCGCGCGAGCTCGGCAGTCGCGGCCGGCAGCTCCTCGTCGTCGACGACGCGCGTCGCAAGGCCGATCTCACCGGCGCGCTCGGCCTCGACCTCCTCGCCGAGGACGAGCAGCTCGGTCGCGCGGCCGAGGCCGACGAGGCGCGGGAGCAGGTACGCAGCGCCCATGTCCGCTCCGGCCAGGCCGACGCGTGTGAAGAGGAACGCGAACTTCGCCGAGCGCGCGACGAGGCGCAGATCGGCGGCAAGCGCGAGGACGGCGCCTGCTCCCGCCGCGACGCCGTTGACGGCCGCGACGATCGGAAGCGGTGCGTCCCGCATCGCCTTCACGACGGCGCCGCTCATGCGGGTGAAATCGAGCAACTCGCCCGCGCTCATCCCTTGCAGCTCGCCGATGATCTCCTCGACGTCGCCGCCGGAGCAGAAGCCGCGGCCTTGCCCGGTGAGGACGAGGACGCGGGCCTCGCCGCGGTGCGGCAGCTCGCCCAGCAGGTCCCGGAGGTCGGCGTAGACGTCGAAGGTGAGCGCGTTCAGCTTCTCGGGGCGCGAGAACGTGACCGTCGCGACGCCGTCCTCGAGCGAGAAGTCGAAGTTCTGCCAGACGTCGGTGAACCCGGCCGAGGCGCGGAATGGGCTCATGTCTGGAGACCTCCGCCGTCGAGGACGAGCGTCTGTCCGTTGATCGTCGCCGCTTCCGGCGAGGCGAGGAAGACGACCGAGTCAGCCACCTCTTCCGGCTCGAGCAGCCGGCCGAGCGGCGTCATCGCCGCCAGCTCCGACTCAGCTTCAGCGGCCGTGCGAGACGTGTTCGCGACGATGTGCTCGACCGTGCGGCGCGTCATGTCGGTTCGCACCCACGCTGGGCAGACAGCGTTCGCGGTGACGCCGGTTCCGGCGACCTCGGCGGCGGTTGCCCGCATGAGCCCGACCGCAGCGTGCTTCGACGCGGCGTACGCGGCGGTGTAGCGGGCGCCGGCGAGCCCGGCGGTCGAAGCGACGGTGACGATGCGGCCATCTCCGCGCTCGATCATGCCGCCGATGACGGCGCGCGTGCAGAGGAACGCGCCCGTCGCGTTGACGTCGAAGTGCGCGCGCCAGTCGTCGAGCGTCGTGCGGGCAAGCGGCGCGCCGGACGCGACACCTGCGTTGTTGACGAGCACGTCCACGCGGCCGAGGCGCTCGAAGAACGCCGTCACCTGCCCCTCGTCGGTCACGTCGAGCTCGTCGCGGCCGACCGCTTCCACGCGCTCGCCCGCAGCGGCGAAACGCTCGGCGACCGCCTTCCCGATGCCCTTCTTCCCACCGGTGACGACGACGACGCGGCTCACTGTCAGCGCCTTGCGGTCGATCTTGCCGGACGGAGTCTTCGGCAGGTCGTCGACGAAGCGCACCTCGCGCGGGTACTTGTGCGGCGAGAGCCGCTCGCGGACGAAGTTCTGGAGGGCGGCTTCCTCGACCGGCTTACGCGCGACCACGTACGCGCGCGGCACCATCAGGCCGTTCTGTGCGGCGCCGACGACTGCGCACTCGACCACGTCCGGGTGCCCGACGAGGCAGTGCTCGATCTCGGCCGGCGCCACCCAGATCCCGCCGACCTTGATCAGGTCGTCGACGCGGCCGCGGTACCAGAAGAAGCCGTCCTCGTCACGCTCGAAGAGGTCGCCCGTGCGGACGGTGTCGCCGCTGAACGTGTGCTTCGTCTTCTCGTCGTCGTCCCAATAGAGAAGCGCTGCCGTGTCGCCGGTGACGAGCAGCTCGCCGTTCTCGTCGAGCTCGGCCTCGTAGCCCGGCACGAGCTCGCCCGTGCTTCCGGCGCGAGCCCGGCCGGGCCGGTTCGAGATGTAGATGTGGTACAGCTCGGAGGAGCCGATCCCGTCGAGCACCTCGACACCGAAAGTCTCGAGCCAGCGGTCGTGCAGCTCGCGCGGGAGCGCCTCACCGGCGGACGTGCACAGGCGGAGGCAGGACAGGTCCTGAGACCCGGCGTTCGGATGGTTGACCATCTGCGCCATCATCGTCGGAACGTTGACGAGGATCGTCGGGCGGTGCTCGGCGACCAGCTCGAAGATCCGCTCCGGCGTCGAGCGCTCGGGGAAGACGATCCCCGCTCCGCCGACCCCGAACGGGTAGAGCGCGGTCAGATCGCGCGCGTAACCGAAGAAGAGCTTCGGTACCGACAGCACGAGGTCGTCTTTGCGAATCCCGAGCACGCCTTGCGCGTACCAGTCGTTGCTCAGCACCGGGCTGTGCACCGGATGGACGGCACCTTTCGGCTGCCCGGTGCTCCCGGTCGTGAACTTCCAGAGCGCGACATCGTCCTTCGTCGTCGGCGCCGGCTCGAGCTCATCCGGTAGGTCTGCGAAGCGTGCATGGAACTCCTCGTCCACGACGAGAACCTGTCGCTCGCCTGCGACCTGACGGATCGCCGTCTCCGTGGTCTCATCGACGACCACTACCACCGCATCGGTGTAGTCGAGGTAGTACGCGTAGTCCTTCGGCTGGAGGAACGTGTACGCCTCGGCGGTGACCGCGCCGATCTTCTGCGCTCCGTACCAGAGAGCGACGAACTCGACCGAGTCGCCCAGTGCGAGCAGCACGCGGTCCTCCGCTCGGACGCCCAGCTCGCGAAGCACGTTTCCGGACCGGTTGACGATCCGCGCCAGCTCGGCGTACGTCACCGGCCCACTCGGGTCGATAAGCGCAGTTCGCTCGCCGCGGCCCTCCTCCACGTTGCGGTCGACGAACCAAGTCGCGAGGTTGAGCTCGTTCGGCAGATCCGCATGGGTGATCACGCTGCCACCTCGCGGATCAGCTCGACGAGCATGTCGGTCAGCGTCTCGAACGTCTGGCGGCCCTCCTCGGCCGAGGCCTCGGCCGGCGTGCCGCAGTACGCCTGGTCCATCCCCATCGCGGTGAAGTCCGTCTGGCCCGCGCGGATCGCCGCAGGCATGTCGACGTGCCGCTCGTCGAGAGCCAGCATCCGGTCGACGTGGACGAGCTCGGCCCGATCGGCGAGGACGAGCGACGTCTCGTAGCGGCCTGCGTGGCACGACCCTGAGCGGAACTCGTCGGTCAGCCGCTCCGCGTTCTTGCGGCGAGTGAGGTCGAGCAGCGGCAGCCCGGTCGAGCGCAGCGTCTCGACCTGCTCCGGCTCGAAGTGGCTGTTGACGAGCACGAGCGGCCCGACGGTCTCCGCGATCTCGGTGACGAGTGAGCGCAGCGTCTCTTCGCCGATCGACACGGTGCCGGGGAAGGCCGACCCGTAGCGCGTCACGCCGTACGGCACCGCCGGGAGAACGAGCACGTGGATCTCGCCCTCGAGCCGCGCGGCGGCGCGGTTGCAGATGCCGACCGAGATCAAGGTGTCGGTCGAGAGCGGCGCGTGCGGTCCGTGCGGCTCGGTGGCGCCGAGCGGCAGCAGGTGCACGGCCTCGGTCGGCACGTCGGGATAGGCGAGGTCGCCGAGGTTCACGCCGGCACCTCACCGGCGACCGCCGTGTCGCTCGTCGTGACGGTGCGCTCGATTCGCGTCTCGGGGAGATCGAGCAGGACGAGGTCCGCGCGGCCGGCGCCGACGATCGTGTTCGCCTCGTCGAGCGTCGTCAGATAGCCGCCGACGAGCGTCGGCACGTGCGCCTCGTTGCGGACCCGGTCGCTGAGCGCGGTCAGGAACCCGCGCCGGTACTGCGGTCTGTCGTCGTGAATCGTCTGTCCCGCCTCGACGTGGATCAGGTCGCAGCCGTGTCCGGCGAGCCCGCGCGCGATCGCGATCCCGTCGTCGACCGTGTTTCCGCGCGGATGCCAGTCGGTGACCGAGAGGCGCACCGCGAGCGGCCCGGTCCAGGCCGCGCGCACGGCCTCGAGCACCCGGAGCGGAAACCGCAGCCGGTCGTCTTCGTCGTTCGTCAAAGGTGACAGGTAGCTGCCGATCAGATAACCGTGGGCCATGTCGATTTCCAGCACGTCGGCCTCGGCGGCTTTCGCGGCCGCGACGAAGGCCGCGAGGACTGCATCCTCGTCCGCCGGCTCCGGACTCGCACCGAACGGGCCGTAGGGCCTCCGGCGTCGGCGCGACGAGCGGCCAACCCTCGGCGAGCGGCAGGTCGACGCCCCGCTGTCTTGGCTGAGTCGCGCCGCGACGTCCCGCGTGGGCCAGGCGGAGCAGAACCTTCTCGGGAGGTCCCCAACCCTCAGCCGTCGACTCCGCGGGCGCCAAAGCACCTTCTGCGCTGCACAACAGCCGTGCGCTCGAACAGCTCGAAGCGGTTCGCGAAGCGGACGCCGCGCAGCTCGAACGGCGAGAAGGCAGGCGGAGGTGAGACCGGCCTTCGCCGCCGAGCCACGCGTCGAGCGCGCGCGTGAACTGCGGGTCGCGCACGCCGAGAGTCGCGTGCGTGATCCGGCCGGCGCGCGTGATCAGGTTGAACGCGAACTGGAGCGGCTCGAGGTGCGAATAGCTCGCGATCCGCCCGAAGTACGCGGCGCTCTCGCTGGCTGCCTCCTGGGTGCGCTCGACGAAGGGCATGCGGTCGAGCTCGTAGTCGACGAACGCCGCAGAGAGGTCCCAGCGCCGTCGCGCGAGGGCTGCCGCGAGCGCGATCGAGTCCTCCATCGCAAGCTTCGTCCCGGAGCCGATCGAGAAGTGCGCCGTGTGCACCGCGTCGCCGAGCAGGACGACGTTTCCGTCGTACCACGTCTTGTTCGTGACCTTCGGGAAGTCGAGCCAGAGCGACCGGTTCGAGAAGAGCTCGCGCCCGCGCAGCTCGTTTGCGAACAGCTGCTCGCAGAACGCGAGGCTCTCCTGCTCGTCCATCTCGTCCAGGCCCGCGCTCTGCCAGACCTCCTCCGGGCACTCGACGATGAACGTCGACATCCCCTCGTCGTATGGATACGCGTGTGCGTTGAAGAGGCCGTGCTCGGTCTCGCGGAAGGCGAACGTGAACGCGTCGAAGACGTGGTCGGTGCCGAACCAGACGTACTTGCTGCCCTCGGTCCGCACCCTTGTGCCGAAGTCGCGGAAGCGGCGAACGAGGCTGTTCGAACCGTCCGCGCCGACGACGAGGTCGGCTTCGGGCAGCTCCTCGACCTCGACGCCGAACTCGAGCACGACGCCGAGCTCGCGGCAACGCTCTTGCAGGATCTCGAGCAGCCGTTTCCGCGCGATCGCCGAGAACGAGTGCCCGCGCGACGAGAGCTCGCGGCCCTGATAGCGGATGTCGATCCGGTCCCAGCGCGCGAACGTGTCCGTGATCTCGAGGTGCGTCTCCGGATCGGCGTCCCGCAGGGCGCCGAGCGTCTCCTCGCTGAAGACGACGCCGAAGCCGAACGTTGCATCGGGAGGGTTCCGCTCGAGGACGCGGACGTCGGCGCCGCGGTCGAGCTTCTTCAAGAGGATCGCGAGATAGAGGCCCGCCGGGCCGGCGCCGACGATCTCGACCTTCACGCGAGTGCCTCCTGCAGCCGTTCGAGCTCGTCGATCCCGGCGACCGTGGGAAAGAGCACGAGCTCGTCGCAGCCCGCCTCCTCGTACCCACGGACGAAGTCCTTCACCGCGCGGGCGCTCGTCAGGTTGCCGGCGGCGATCTTCTCCGCGAACGGGCCGGTGAACGCGTAGTAGTCCCGGAGATAGGCCTCTCCGGGGGCAGCGTCTCCGAGCGCGAAATACCCCTGGCCCCAGAGCTGCGGCTTCCCCGGACGGCCGAGGTCGCTCCAGGCGGCGAGCGCGCGTGAGGCCGCGCCGGCGAATGCCCGCGGCGGCCCGCCGTTGTGCGCGTACCCGTCCGCGTAGCGCGCCATGCGCGCGTAGGCCTGTCCGCTCAGTGCCGCCGACGAGGATCTCGATGCCTTCGCGCGAGGGCCCGACACGGTCGCCGTCGACGTTGCCCCGGATGTACGCAAGCTGCTCGCCGAGCCGCTTCCCCCGGCCCTTGTGCTCGATGCCTGCCGCGTCGAAGTCCTCCGTCCGCGCGCCGACCGCGAGCCCGAGCGTCAGCCGGCCGCCGGAGAGGCCGTGCACCGACGCCGCCTGCTTCGCGAGCAGCGCGGTCGAGCGGAGCGGGCCGATCGCGATCATCGTCGCCAGCCGGACGCGCGAGGTCGCCGCGGCTGCCCCGGCGAGCGTTGCGAAGGGCTCGTAGCTGTCGTAGACGATGCGGTCGAGCACGGCGACCGACGAAAACGGCCCAGCATCGGCGCGCCGGGCCCAGTCGAGCAGGAGCTCGCCCGTCGCGCCCGGCACCGTCGTGGGAAGTCCGACTCCGATGTTCACTTCCGGCCGAAGCTTCACACTTCACAGCGCGATGCGCGAAATCCAGCCGTCTCCCTTCGACCGCCACTACGGGCTCGAGCTCGACGAGGCGACCGACGAGCTCGTGCGCGGACACGTTCCTGTCCGCGAGCACGTGCTGCAACCGGTCGGGCTCGTGCACGGCGGCGTCCATGCGTCGATCGCTGAGGCCCTCGCCTCGGTCGGCACGAACGTCGGAGTCGTACCGGAGGGCAATATCGGCCTCGGGATGTCGAACAACTCGACGTTTCTGCGCTCGATCCAGGAGGGCACGATCCACGCCACCGCCCGCCGTGTCCACCGCGGGCGGACGACCTGGGTCTGGGATGTCGAGCTGACGGACGACGACGGCCGCTCTGTGCGCTATCAGCCGCGTGACGATCGCCGTGCGGCCACTTCGCCAGTAGCGGGCGATGCTCGTCGTCATCCCCCATGCGGGCCCGGCCGGCAAGACCCGGCTGGAGCTCGACCCGAGCGCGCGGGAGGAGCTGTCGCGTGCGATGCTCGCGGATGTGCTCGCCGCAGCCGCCGACATCGGCACCACCTGGGTCGTGACACCGGATCCGGCGGCGGGGGCGGCCGCCCGGGAGGCGGGGGCGGCGGTGGTTCCGGATCCGGGCGGCGGGCAGGGAGCGGCCGTCGAAGCGGGGCTCGCGCAGGCCGGTACCGGGGCGGTGCTCGTCGTGAACTCCGACCTGCCGACGCTGACAGCCGCAGATCTGCAGGCTCTGGCGGACGCCACGCCCGCGTCCGGCATCGCCATCGCCGCGGCGGAGGACGGAACGACGAACGCGCTCGGGCTCTCGGACGCGACGGTGTTCGCGCCGCTTTACGGCCCTGGGAGCGCCGCGCGATTTCTGGCGCATGCCGCCACGGCCGTTGCCGTGACGCGCCCCGGCTTGCGTGACGATGCAGACGCGCTCGCCGACCTCGTGCGGCTCGCGCCCCGCTCCGGCCCTCGGACGCGTGCGTGTCTGGCCAAACTCGGTCTCCCAGGATGAAGGTCGCCGTTCTCTCCGGCGGGGTGGGCGGAGCGCGGTTCGTCCAGGGCCTCGTCGACGTCGTCGAGCCGAGCGACATCACCGTCGTCGGCAACGTCGGCGACGACCTCGAGGTGCTCGGTCTGCACGTCTCACCCGACCTCGACTCGATCCTCTACGCGCTCGCCGGTCTCAACGACGAGGGCCGCGGCTGGGGCCGCGCGGACGAGACGTGGCGCGTGCTCGAGACCGTGGACTCGCTCGGCGGGGAGACGTGGTTCCGGCTCGGCGATCTCGACCTGGGCCTCCACCTCGTCCGCACCCAGGCGCTCAGCGCCGGCGAGCCACTCTCCCGCGTCACTGTTCGACTCGCTCAAGCGCTTGGAATCGAGCTGCGCCTCCTGCCGGCGACGGACGACCGGCTGCGGACCTGGATCGAGACGCCGTCGGGCGAGTTCTCATTTCAGGAGTGGTTCGTCGCGCGCGGCCATCGCGACGAGGTCGACGCGGTCCGCTTCGAAGGCGCAGACGCGGCCACAGCGGCGCCCGGCGTGCTCGAGGCGATTGCGGCCGCCGACCTGATCCTCCTCGCGCCGAGCAACCCTTACGTCTCGATTGGCCCGATCCTCGCCGTGGTTCCGATCCGCGAGGCGCTCGCAGCCCGGCGCGTCCCGGCGGTCGCCGTCAGCCCTCTGATCGGGGGCCGCGCGGTCAAGGGGCCCGCGGATCGCATGCTGGCACGACTCGCGGGCGGGACGTCGCCTGCCCATGTGGCCGGCGCCTACTCGGGCCTCATCGACGCACTCGTCGTCGACGAGGCCGATGCCCACGATCTCGACGGGGTCACCGAGGTGCGGCCGATTGTCACGCGGACCCTGATGTCGGACTTGGAAGCGCGGAAACGGCTCGCCGAGGCCGCGCTCGGAGCGGTCGCCGTATGAAGGTCGCCGTGCTCGGCGGAACCGGGGCCTTCGGCGCGGCGCTCGCACGACGGCTGGTGGAGGCCGGGCTGGATGTGAGCATCGGGTCACGCGAGCCCGACCGGGCGGCCGCGACCGCAGCGGAGCTCGGCGCCGCTCGCGGCGTGGCCAACGGGGATGCTGTCGACGGCGTCGATCTCGTCGTGCTCGCCGTGCTGGCGTCGGGTGCGCTCGACACGGCGGCGGAGCTGGCCGACGCGATCGGCGAAACGCCGGTGCTCAGCGTCGCAAGCGAGGTTCGCGTCGTGGGCGGCGCCGCGTTTCCCGGCGACGATCCGCTCTCGCTCGCCGAGCGGACGCAAACGCTGGTCCGTGGCCCGGTCGTCGCCGGCCTGCACTCGCTCGCCGCCAAGTCGCTGGCGTCGGGGAAGGCCGAAGGAGATGCGCTCGTCTGCGGTGACGAAGAAGCGGCGAAGGCGAGCGCGCTCGAACTGGCGGCCCACCTCGTCACGGGTCGCGCTCTCGATGCCGGCCCGCTCGCGAGCGCCCGCGCGCTCGAAGGAATGACGGCGGTCATCGTCAACCTCAACCGCCGCTACCGTAGCCACGCGGGGCTGCGGATCGAAGGTCTGTGACCGGCCTCACGATCTTCCCTGTTCGTGACCTGCCGGAGCTGCGCGAAGGAGACGACCTCGCCCGCCTGATCACCGAGCGCGCGGAGCTCGAGGACGGGGACATCCTCGTCGTCGCACAGAAGGCGATTTCCAAGATCGAGGGGCGGATCGTGCATCTCGACGACGTCGAGCCCTCGGCCAGGGCGCGCGAGCTCGCCGCGGATGGGGACCCTCGCCGGATCGAGGTGATCCTCGGCGAGGCGAAGCGCGTCCTCCGCACCCGGGGCTCGCTCCTCATCACCGAGACGCATCACGGCTTCATCTGTGCCTCGAGCGGCGTCGACGCCTCGAACGCGCCCGATCCTGGCACGGTCGTCCTCCTCCCCGTCGACCCCGACGCCTCCGCAGAGCACCTGCGAGCTCGATTACAAGAACTGACCGGCAGCAACGTCGGCGTCATCGTGAGCGACTCGTTCGGACGCCCGTGGCGGCAAGGAACGACCGACGTCGCAATCGGCGCCGCCGGCGTCGAGGTGCTGCGCGACCTGAAGGGTGCGCGCGATCCGAACGGCTACGAGCTGCGCTCGACCGTGATCGCGATCGCGGACGAGATCGCCGGAGCGGCCGAGCTCGTCATGGGGAAGCTCGACCGTGTGCCGATCGTGATCCTGCGAGGGCTTGACGCGGGCGGCGAAGGCCAAGCACGCGACCTGGTCATGCCGGCCGACCGCAACCTTTTTTCGTAGCTATTCGTCACAGGGCACGTTGGCGTAGCCAGACCGGAACGGCGCGCGCTCTCCGGACTCCGGGTCGTAGGAGTGGCGCCAGATGCAGCCCGTGTCGTTTGTGAGCAGATGGATCGAGACCGAGGCGTCAGCCGAGGTCGTTCGGACCCGGTGGATGTCGTCGCGCGGCGGGATGAGGGCGTAGAAGTCGCCGGGGGCGAGCTTCCGGCTCTCGACCAGCTCCAGGCGACCGTCATGCTCCGCATAGATCTCCTCGTCCTGATTGCCGCGGTAGAGGCCGACCAGGCCCCAGGCGAGGTGGTCGTGCACGGGTGTCTGGGCGCCTGAAGGCACCACGAGCGAGAAGAGCGAGAGCGAGCGGTCGCCCGCACGGAAGAGGAGCCACTGCCCGATGCCTCCTCCCATTCCGCTCTCCGAGTCACTCCCGCAGTACTCCTGCGGAAGCCAGTCAGGATCGGCCAGCAACTCGGCAAAGCGCGGCCGGATGGCGTCGCACGCAGCCTCTGGCGAAGCGGCAGCGCCGATCGACGCCCGTACGTCGTCGATGAACCCCCGCACACTCGGGCTGTCGACCACGTACTCGTCGCCGCTCACGAGTCCATGTTGCACCACTCTGATCTCGTCAGCGCGTATTCGACGTCGCCGTGCTCCTCGCCTTCGATGTGATCGGGCCAGGCTTGGTGAAACGTCCGCACGTACTCCAGGCCTGCCTTCTCCATCACGCGGCGCGACGCGACGTTCACGACCATCGCGAACGCGACCACACGCTCGACGCCAAGCTCGGCGAAGCCCTTCTCGATCAACGCCCGCGAGCCTTCCGTGGCATAGCCCTGTCCCCATGCCGATCTGATCAGCCGGTACCCGAGCTCGACCTCGCCGGGGACGGAACCCTCCCCGGGCCGGAAATGGAACCAACCGACGAATCGCCCGGTCGCCTTCTCTTCGACCGCCCAGAAGCCGTACCCGGCAAAGCGCTCGTAATAGCGGAGGAAGGCCGGCAGCAGATCCCCCTCGACCTCTTCGCGCGGCGTGGGCCGACCGCCGTTGATGAAGTGCATCACCTCCGGATCGCTGTCCAGCTCGACGAGATTGTCGACGTCGTCCTCGGTGAACTGCCGCAGCACGAGACGCTCGGTCCACAGAAAGACCTGCATCGCCAATCCTCGGCCGCGACTAACGGCGTCCGACGACGAGCCGCACCGGGAAGCCACGGCGCTTGACCGTGCCCGGCCGCGGCCTCTGCGAGATCACGCGGCCGACTCGCCTCGAGCGGGCTCGCCGGATGCTTCCGAGCGAGCAGTGTGCGCGGCGGACCTTGGTGCGTGCACGGCCCAGGGGCAGCCCGACGACTTGCGGCACCCGGCAGCGAACCACTGGCGGGGGTGGCGGAGGCGGCGGCGGGGGTGGCGGCATAGGTGGAGGAGGTGGAGGCGGACCCGGTGGTGGCGGCGGCGGTGGCGGCGGCGGTGGCGGCGGAGGTGGAGGCGGAGGTGGCGGTGGCGGCGGCGCCGTCGATTGCGCGCTGCGGAAGACCGCGCCACCGGCGGTCCCGGCAAACGCATACCCGCCGGCATCGATTGCCAGCGACCAGACACTTCCACCGAGCGGAATCAGCCCACTGCTGATGTCGGTCCAATCGTCGCCGTCTGTCGTCGAACGGAAGGCTCCTCCCGCGGCGCCGGCGAAAATGTGACCGGAGGAGTTGATAGCCAGTGCGTTGACGTCGTACGCGGTAAAGCCGTCGTTCTGTTCCGACCAGGTATCGCCGTTGTCGATCGACCGGAAGATGCCGCCGCCTTCTCCGAACAGGGAGTACGTCCCGGCAAAGATGTGACCGTTCTCGCCGATTGCGAGCGCGGCGATGTCGGTCGACGTCAGGCCGGCATTGGCGAGCGTCCAATGGTCTCCACCGTCCGTGGATCTGTAGACGCCGTCCTCACAACCCGCACTTCCGGCAAAGATGTCGCCGTCGGCATTGATCGCAAGCGACCAGATGTTTCCGCACGTCTGACCGTCGTTGACGGGTACCCAACTCTCTCCATTGTCGGTCGAGCGGAAGACGCCGCCGCCAAAGTACGTCCCGGCAAAGATGTGACCGCTCGAGTCGATCGCCAGCGCGCGCACGTCGGTTGTGATCACACCGTCGCTGACGTCGGTCCAGCTGGCCCCGTTGTCGGTCGAGCGGAAGACGCCGCCGGAGCCGTCGATGAAATCGGCCCCCGCGAAGATGTCACCGCTCGCGTTGACTGCCAGGGACCTGACATAGAGCGCCGACAGACCGTTGTTCACCTTCTGCCAGCTCTCACCGAGGTCACTCGACCGGAACATCCCGATTCCGTAGGTGCCGGCAAAGATGTCATTCCCCGAGACCGCCGTTGCGCGCACGTCGGTCGCCGTCAGGCCGGCGTTCCTCTCGCTCCAGTTCTCGCCGCGATCGGTCGAGCGGAAGACGCCGCCGCCGAAATAGGCACCCGCAAAGACGTCTCCGCTCGCATTGGTCGTGAACGACAAAACGAACGTGGCCGTCAGCCCATTGTTGACCTGCGCCCAGTGGTCGCCGTTGTCCTCGGAGCGGAAGATCCCGTCGCCGTAGATGCCGGCGAATACGTCTCCGTTCGCCGTCACGAGGAGCGCGTTCACATTGTTCGAGGTCGTCAACCCGTCGTTCACCAGAGTCCAGCTATCCCCGTTGTTCGTCGAGCGGAAGACACCACCGCCGAAATCGGCACCTGCGAAAACATCGCCGCTTGCGTTCGTCGCCAACGAAATGATGTAAGGCACCGTCAATCCGGTATTGACCTCGGTCCAACTGTCTCCGTTGTCGACGGAACGGAAGACGCCGCCGCCGAACGTCCCGGCGAAGATGTCTCCGCTCGCATTGACCGTCAGCGCGGGGACGTACGTGTTGGTCAAGCCGTTGTCGACCAGCGTCCAGCTCTCGCCATTGTCCGTGGACCGATAAACGCCGCCGCCCTCGAAGGTGCCGGCGAAGATGTCCCCACCGGCATTGATCGCCAGAGAGATGACGAACGGGTACTCCAGGCCGTTGTTGACCGGGGTCCAGGTGTTTCCGTTGTCCGTCGAGCGGAAGACTCCGCCATACGTTCCCGCAAAAATGTGTCCGCTGGGATTGATCGCCAGCGCGCGAACGTTGGTGGCTGTCAGTCCGCTGTTCACCGGCGTCCATGTTTCCCCGTTGTCGGTGGAACGAAAGACGCCGCCTCCCTGGGTTCCCGCGAAAACGTGGCCGCTCGCGTTGCGCGCCAGTGCGATCACATCGCCGCCCTGCGGGCCATTCGTCGGCACCCAGAAGTCGTCAGGGCTCACTTGCCCCTGCGCGGCGTTTGACCCCGGCGCCGCGCGGAGGGCGGCGAGCGCGGCCGCAGTATCGAACGCCCCGTCGATCAGAGTGGCCTGGCGGGCAGGTTGGGGCGACTCTGCCGCCGCAGAAAGGATCGGCGCGAGGAGCGCAAGCAGGGCCACGGTGAGAATCGCGGTTGCTCGTCGGCCGTAAAGGTGCGGAACGTGCCCCCGCCAAGCTTTCACGATGACTGCCCCTTTCTTGGACGGGGTCGCTGTCCGAAGCCTGGCGGACAGGGGACCAGATCCCGGACATTATCGTCGCCCTCAGCGAACGGGGTCAAGCTCGCGGACCCGCTCTCCTCCGGCAGCCCTACGGCCGCCCGTCGAGAAACATGCGTAGGCGCACGTGGGTATCGGCGGCTTCCGCGCCTGTCAGGTGCGCGTTGGCGGCGCGGCAGACCCAACCGAGGCGCATTGCGGTCTCGGAGGCGGCCTCGAGGTCGGCGCTCTCGGCGATCGGAGCGAACGGAGCCAGGTACGCCTCGCGGAACGGCCCTACCTCGACCGAGCCCTCCACGTCGTCGAGCCCCCAGGCCAGCTGGCCCTCCAGCGTGACGGACAGCGTGAAGAACGGGTGGGAGACGCATGCATCTCCCCAGTCAAGCACGAGGTAGCGACCGTCGCGGACGAAGACCTGGCCGTCGTGGAAATCGTCGTGCTGAATCGTTTCCGGCACGCCATAGCCGGCCAGCTCCTGACACAGCTCGCGCACGCGAGGCACCTTTGCTTCGAGGCGCCGGCGGTCGTCCAGCGGCAGTTCGACGAGGCTCTCGAGCATGTCTTCGTACAGCAGTGGGAGCCTCGAGAGGCGGAGATCGGGGACGCCTGCTGCGACCATTTCGTCGGCCTGGTCTGCCAGCTCGATCTGCAGGCTGGCATAAAGCGGGAGGATCTCGAGCCAGCAGCCCAGGTCTCGCTCCTGCTCGACAAACTCGCGCAGCCGCGTGCCTGCATCTGCCATGAGCATCCACCCCCGCTCGAGGTCGACGGCCAGCAACGGCGGCACGCAGTCGGGGCGGCGAGCGGCGAGAATCGTGACGAGCGCGGCTTCGTGCTGAAGCAGAGGAGTGTTTGCCTTGAAGTACAGATCGCCTCGATCGGTCGGCACGCGCATGACCGTCGACCAGGCCCGAACGTGGAGCTGATCGATCACGCCTGCGGGAGCAGCACCGAGACGCGCCAGTTGCTCGCCGATCCACTCGTGAGCCTCCGCGAGCCAAAGGGGTTCCGTCCAGCCCGCCATAGGGCATGACCCTAGAGGACGCATTCATTGACGGAGGTTCGCGTCCGAAGTAGCGTTGCTACGCGGCCAGGAGAAAGGGAGCAGCGGTGTTGCGGTTCGGCGGTGGCATCCGAATGGCGGCCGGCCTTGTGGGGGTCGCCGCGTCTCTCCTGGGCCTCAGCGCGGGTTCGACGTCGAACGCGGCAACGCTCACCGGCCTCGCCACCTCTGCCCCCGAGATCTACTTCATGGCCGCCGACGGGAGCGGGAAGACAGCGCTCACTCAGAACCAGGACGGCGACGACGCACCGGTCTGGTCGCCCGACGGCACGAAGATCGCAATCTCCAGCGAGCGAGACGAAAGCTGGGAGATCTACGTGCTGAACGCGGACGGCAGCGCGCCCACTCGGCTGACGGTGAACCGGAGCGCGGATGACGCCTTCCCGGACTGGTCGCCAGACGGCAAGAGGATCGCGTTCGAGACCGACCGGGACGACGACTATGAGATCTACGTGATGAACGCGGACGGTAGCGGGCAGACAAATCTCACCCGGGAGTCGCAGACCGACGACCACAGCCCTGCGTGGTCGCCCGACGGAACGAAGATCGCCTTCAGCAGCAAGGGCGACATCTACGTGATGAACGCGGACGGCAGCGCGCAAACCCGCCTCACCCGTGACTCCCAGTACGACGTGTACCCGGACTGGTCGCCCGACGGCTCCAGGATCGCCCTGACCGGGGGCTCGATTGCGACTGCCTTCATCGACGTGATCAACGCCGACGGGAGCGGCCGAACGCGTCTGACGCACGGCGGCCGCGAGTACTTCCCCGAGTGGTCACCGGACGGGACGAAGATCGCCTACACGGTCGCCTCGACCGGCTCCGGCGAGATCTGGGTGATGAACGCCGACGGCAGCGCGCCGACGAATCTGTCCCGCGACCCGCGCCGAGGAGACTACGAGCCCTCCTGGTCGCCCGATGGGGCGAAGATCGCCTACGCGACCAGCCTGGACAGATTCGCGCCGGAGATCGGGCTGGCCGCTCGCGCGCGTCAGCCCGTGGGCAAGCAGAAGGGCGTGATCGTGAAAGCCTCCTGCGACGAGGCCTGCGCGCTCAGCGTCATAGGGACAATCAGGTTCACCGGCCACTCTTGCGCGCGCGCATCGGCACGTTGCCGTTCTCGGATTAGGCCGGTACGTTTGAGCCGGGCGTCCGCCAAGCTCGGCACCCCGGGCCGGAAGGTCTTAAAGCTCGCGCTCTCACGCTCGGCGGCGAGACGCGTTGCACGCCTGATTGCGCAGGGCAAGAGCGCTCGCGCAACCATCTCCGCGCGGGCAGTCGACCTGGCAGGAAACGCGAGCACGGCGAAGCGGACCTTCGCGCTGCGGCGGTAGTTGAGGACCGAGCTGTCGACCGGAACCGTCACGATCTTCGTGGGCGAGGGCCGGCGCATGATGCGTCTCGCGGCCGAACTGCCGCCGGAGGCCTTTGACGCGCTCCTCGAGGAGTATCAACGGCTCCTGCGGCAGGTGCTGGAGAGCATGGGTGGGCGCAACGTCGACTTCGATTCCGACACGGCGATGGCGCTCTTCCCGACCGCCAAGGAAGCAGTCCTCGCGGCTGTCGCCGTCCAGCGCGCCGTCGCCGCCCATGCCTGGCCGCACAAACGGGAGCTGGCGATGAGCGTCGGGCTCGATTCCGGGACGGCAGAGGTTGGCTGGGACGGCCCGGTGGTGGCCCGCTGCGAAGAGCTCTGCGACGCCGCCGAGGGCGGGCAGATCTTCGTCACGCAGGCGGTGGCCGGCTTGCTCGAGGACCAGGATCTCGGCGCGGTGGTGTTGCGAGATCTCGGCGAAGTCCCGCTCAGACGGAGCGACCGGACGATACGAGCCTACGAGCTCGTCGTGCCGGCCGGGTAACAGCGCCCAGGAGCCGGTCGTGTAATGATCAGCACGACCCACCATGCTCTCGCCATCGGCGAAGGAGGCGACATGAACCAGGTCTCGGAGATCCTCGGAGACAAGGGCCACGATGTGCTCCGGATCGATGCGGGGGCCTCGGTGCTGGAGGCGGTGAAGCAGATGATCGAGGCGAACATCGGGTCGCTGCTCGTGACGAAGGACGGCGAAACCGCCGGAATCGTCACCGAACGGGACTACCTGCGGCGCGTGGCGCACGAAGGCCCGACGGACGAGGAAGTCACCGTCGAGGAGATCATGTCGTCGCCGCTGATCGTCGTCACACCGGAGACGACGATCGACGAGTGCATGGCGCTCATGACCGACCGCCGGATTCGCCACGTCCCGGTCGTCGAAGGCAGCGAGGTCGTGGGGATGGTCTCGATCGGTGATCTCGTGAAGTTCAAGTCGAAGAAGCAGAGCTTCGAGATTCAGTACCTGACCGAGTACATCTCTTCGGGCTGAACGACTCGCGGAGGCTAAGCGGCGCGAGCGCCTAGGTGCACGCGTCCCCACAGCGCTCGCCGGAAGCGCAGGAGCGCCAGCGCGCCGATCGAGAGCAGGACGCCGAGGATCGCCAGAACGAGATGATGCGACCCCGGCGGATTACTCCTCGATAGCGGCGGTTTCGCCGCGCTCGCAACGCGGGGGAAGGTGATGGTCGCGACGGCGACTCGCTGAACTAGTCCGCTCCTGAGCCGCATCCGGGCCCGCCAGGGCCCTCGGGGGAGACGCCTGTCGAGCTGCACGGTCAGCTGGTCGGAGGTGCCCGGCGCAAGAGCGGTTCGGAGCTTGACGGGAAACGGCCCGGCGCGAAGTCCGCCTGGGCCTCTGGAGAGTGTCAGGGTGCCGCTGATGTCGAGCGTACGCCTGCCGCTGTTGCGCACTTTCGCGATGACGAACGGCCGCCCGGACACGGAGCGCTTCGCGGTGAGCGAGCGGATCGTGAAGTTTGACCGAGCCGAGCCGCCGGGGCCGATCGAGAGATACATCCGGACGCCAACTCGATTGACGAGCCTGACGCCGCCTGCGGCCGAGGATGGCGCCGAGACCTCAGCCCAGATGACCGCGTAGCGCTCGCCGGCCGACGCATCCTTCGGCACCTTGATCGTCATCGTCTCGAATCGCCTTGCCATCCGCCGGGACGCGCAGTTGGCGTCGACTCACCGACGTCCACGTGGAAAGCTCGTTTCGAGTGTGGCCGGGAGCGAAGGCGAACTCTGCCGCGTCGGAGGCTGGCGGCGGCCGCATAGACCATGACGGTGGCGGTCGAGCTCGTGCTGTTGCTGATCTCGACACGGCGGCTGATGGTCCGACCCGGGTGCTACCCGGTCGACGACGTAGACGCGCGCCAGAGGGTTGCCGCCAGAGTCTGGCGAGCCGATCGACGAGCCTGATTCCGATGCTGCCTCCGGCGAGCGCACCGGCCGGGAAGACGATCCCGGCGAGCAGCGACACGCCGATTAGGCGACCGAGCATGACTCGTCTGTCCACGCGCCTAGGCGACGGAGTGCGTGATCGTGGCCGAGTAAACGCCGGGAGCGAAGTTCGCCGGGACGAGCACCGAGATGCTTGGGTTCCAGCTGGCAGTGCTGATGCCCGTGCTCGTGCCGGTGACGACCGCCGTGACCCCGGTCAGATCCGAAGCGGGAGTGCCCGTCGCGACCACGGTCGCTGACTGAGTGATCGTGCCCGCGGCATAGCTGACGTTGCTGGCCGGGTCGGCCGGGCCGGCAGGTGGCGTAAACGCGGTTGAGATGACAGATGCCGTCCAGGTCGTCGGGCCGCCGCGCTGGTCCGAGACGGTGACGACGCCGAGGGGGCCCGTGATCGTGCTTGCACTCGTAGACGCAACCTGCGAGCCAAGCGAGACGCTACCTGTCGGCGCGCTGATCGAAAGCGCCCCCGCGGTCAGCGTGAAGCTGGCCGGCGTAACAGCGCCGGCCGGCATGACGATCGCCGCGCCGAGGATGGCCAAGGTGCCAACGATGAGGAAAAGCTTCTGAAACATGGTGGACCCTTCTATGCCGCGGGCGGCCGGAAGATCTGGCCTCACGTCTCTCATCGGCATCAGGCACCCGCCCGAAACGTGCTATCGCCTGCACTTTTAGGGGAACTGCGTCGAGTAGTTACTACGGAGAGCCGCGCCGCCTTTGATCAGTCACCGGAGACAAAGAAGAGCCACGTGCCGTCCCTGCGGATCCCCACGCGCCAGCCCAGGTAGTCACCGGCACGCTCGAATTGGCGGATCTCCTGCTCGGTATAGAAATTCGTGAGCCACTGCCTGTCTTCCGCGGTCCAGCTGGACGGGCGTTTCCCGTACGCGCTGGGCCAGACATAGGTGTCCCGGCGCTTCGCGTAGGGCGCACTGAGGATCACCGGCAGGTAGTCGCCCAGGATCGGGACCTCTCCTTCCTCCTCGAGCCGGCGCCAGTAGCCCACCGGATTGCCCCTCTCACCAAAGGAATACGAGAAGGTCTTGCGATCGAGAAGCGTCTCGAGGCGGTCATAGTCGAAGGCGTGCGCAGCGGCGACGATTGCGTCCCTCTTCTTCGCGACTGCTGAAGGCAGCGTCTCGCGGGGGGCCGTTGTCGGCGTGCTGGTCGTCGGGCCGAATGAAGGAACGTCGCTCGCGCCACAGCCTGCGGCTGCAAGTGTCAGCAGCAACGGCAGGAGGATGAGCCTTCTCATGTGGTCCGCGCATGATGCCTCTGAATTACGCTCAACGGCGTGAATCCACCAAACACGACGACCGACGCTCGCCGCGCGCTGTTCGCTGGACTGATCGACCACGCTCCGACCTTTCCGCCCGCTCAGCTGCCACTCGCCGAGGGGCTGGCCGAGCACCAGCGCGTCCGTGACGGCGACACCGGCTGGATCGTCAACCGCTTCGTCTGCCCCGCCTCGAAGCTTGCGGAGCTCGGCGACGAGCCGTTCCGGCTCTCCGTCGTCCTCGACGAGGGCCGGCTCGCGGAGGCCGACGAGCGGATCGAGGCTGTCGAGGCCGCGGGGATCGACCCCGAGGTGATGATCGACGCCGCGCCGGAGGTCTACTGCGAGCTGCCCCTGCGCTACGACGTGTCGTTCCGGATCCTCCAGCTCGGCGAGCTCGGAATCCGGGCGAAGGTGCGGTGCGGCGGCGCGACCACGCCGCGAGTTCCCGATCTCGCCGGGTTCGTCTCCGCGTGCCGCAGGCTAGGCGTGCCGTTCAAGGCGACGGCCGGGCTCCATCACCCGGTTCGTACCGGCGACGAGCACGGCTTTCTCAACCTGCTCGCGGCGGCCGTCTTCGACGGCGACGAGGAGGAGGCGCTGGCCGAGGAAGATGAATCCGCCTTCACGGTGAGCGCCGACGCCTTCAGCTGGCGGGAGCGCTCGGTCGGCGCGGAGCAGATCGCCCAGGTCAGACAGGAGCTCTTCGTCGGCTTCGGCAGCTGTAGCGCACAGGAGCCGATCGACGGCCTCGAGACCCTCGGTCTGCTTCCCGGCTAGCCTTGCTCGTCCTCACACAGGCCGAGGTTCGCCGGTTGCTCGACCTGGAGCTCCTCATCGATTCCCTCGAGGGCGCATTCGTCGAGCTGAGCGCCGGTCGCGCTTCGGTTCCGCCGCGGACGGCCGCGCTCGTGCCGGGCCGCGGACTGCTCGGCGCGATGCCCGGCTACCTCGACGGCGTGCTCGAGACGAAGCTCGTCTCCGTCTTCGCGGGCAACCACGCCGTCGGCTTGCCCACGCATCAGGCGCTGATCGCCCTGTTCGACGACGAGAACGGCTCGCCACTCGCGCTCATGGACGGGACGGCGATCACAGCCATCCGCACCGGCGCGGCGTCCGCTGTCGCTACACGCGCGCTCGCACGGGAGGACGCCCGTGTGCTCGCCGTGCTCGGCGCCGGCGTTCAGGGTCGTGCGCACCTCGACGCTGTCACCCGAGTGCGCGACTTTGCCGAGATCCGCATCGCAAGCCGCACCCGCGACCACGCCGAGGCGCTCGCAGGAGAGCTCGGGGCCACTGCTTGCGCCTCGTTTGAGGACGCCGTGCGGGGCTCCGACGTCGTCTGCGCGTGCACCGATGCCGGCGAGCCCGTGCTGCGCCGCGAATGGTTGGTCGACGGCGCGCACGTCACCTCGGTCGGCGCTTCCGGCGCTGGGCCTGAGCTCGATCGATCGACTGTGGAGGCCGGACTGCTCGTGGTCGAGTCGCGCGTCGCCTTCGAGCCCTATCCCGCCGGCGCTCACGAGCTCCAGGGTCTCGACCCCGAAGCCGCGGCAGAGCTCGGCGAGGTGCTGGCCGGGACCCGCGACGGTCGTACCTCGCCCGAGCAGATCACCGTTTACAAGTCGATGGGGCACGCGGTCGAGGACGCGAACGCGGCCGGGCTCGTGTACAGCCGTGCGATCGAGCTCGGTGTGGGCACCGAGGTCGCGCTCTGATCCCGCTCGCCGAGATCGAGGCCGCGCGCGAGCGCATCGCGGGCGCGGTCCTCCGCACGCCGCTCGTCCGGCTCGAAGTCTCCGACGCACCTGCCGAGCTCTATCTGAAGCTCGAGAACCTGCAGCCGATCGGCTCCTTCAAGTTGCGAGGCGCGGGCAACGCCCTGGCGCTCGCCTCCCCGGACGAGCTCGCAGGCGGAGTGTGGACTGCAAGCGCCGGCAACATGGCGCAGGGAGTCGCCTGGTGGGCCCGACGGCTCGGCCTTCGCTGCTCGGTCGTGATCCCGGACACCGCTCCGGAAACGAAGGTCGCCGCCATTCGGCGGTTGGGAGCCGAGATCGTCGCGGTGTCGTTCGACGACTGGCTCGAGATCTTCCGGACACACGCCCACGAGGGTCTCGAGGGTCTTTTCGTGCATGCCTTTAGCGATCCGGCGGTCATGGCGGGCAACGGGACGATCGCACTCGAAATCCTCGAGGACCTGCCCAACCCCGACGCGGTGGTCATCCCCTACGGCGGCGGCGGTCTTGCCTGTGGCATCGCTTCGGGGCTGCGTGCGCTTGTGCCCGGCTGCAAGGTGTACGCGTGCGAGGCGGCGACCGCGGCCCCGCTTGCCGCCTCGCTGGCGGCCGGGGAGCTGACGAGGGTCGACTACGAGCCGAGCTTCGTGGACGGGATCGGCGCGCCTGAGGTGTTCCCCGAGATGTTCGAGCTGACCCGGGAGCTCGTCGACGGCTCGCTCGTCGCAGAGCTCGACGAGATCGCCGCGGCCGTGCGCCTGCTCGCCGAGCGAGCACGGATCGTGGCCGAAGGCGCAGGGGCAACGCCGGTCGCCACGGCCCTGTCCGGCAAAGCCGGTGGCGGTAAGGTCGTTTGCGTTGTCTCAGGAGGCAACATCGACGCATCGAAGCTGGCGGCGATCCTCGCCGGAGAGACTCCGTAGGCCCTGCGATAGGCTCCCTTACTTGGCTACCCGAGTCGCAGAGGACTCTCTTTCGGCCTCCTGGCTCGCGGTCCGGCTCGGCATGGAGCCGCTGCGACTGGAGTCGATGCGCCGCGCCGGCGAGTTGATCGCGTACCGCCCCGAGGGAGCGCGCGAGCACTACTACCCGCTCTGGCAGTTCGACGAGGAATGGCGGCCACTGGCGATCGTCCCGAGGCTCGTGCGAGAGGCAAGGGAGCGCGGCTTGGACGACGATCGGCTCTACGGCGTCCTGACGGCACGGGCGGGAATGTCCGCCGGGCCGGGTCGCCTCGCGGACTCTCTTCGCGAAGGCCGCGACGAGCACGTGCTCGAAGCGATCCGCCTCGCACGACCCTCCTAGGCTCCGCGGTTTGCCGGACGAGACCAAGGACGAGCAGCTCGACCGGGAGTTGATCGAGCTCCTGAACGAGCTCCGCGTCGTGCTGCCGGGCGTGCAGGTGCTCTTCGCGTTCCTCCTCGGTGTTCCGTTCACCCAGCGGTTCAGCCAGACGAGCGAGCTGCAGCGCGACGTCTACTTCCTGACGTTCATGTGCGCTGCGGCCGCGACGGCGCTCCTGATCGCACCGTCCGCCTATCACCGGCTGAACTGGCGCCAGGCGGACAAGGAGCACCTACTCGTGGTCTCCAACCGGCTTGCGATCGCCGGCACGGTGCTCCTGGCGATCGCGATTGCGGGCACGGTCTTCGTCGTCACCGACCTGCTCTTCGACGCGACGAGCGCAGCACTCGCCGCGGCCGCGACCGCGGCCTTCTTCGCGTGGTTCTGGTACGCGCTCCCGCTTTTCCGTCGCGCGCGGACCTAGTTAGCCACCGGCGCGGCGTCGCCTGGGGTGTGGAGCAGGTTCTCGACCTCGCGAACGCCTTGGACCTTCCGGGTCCGCTCTTCGAGATCCTTGATCATCGACGGCTGCTCGACCTCGCCCCGCAGGACGACCTTGCCGTTCTCCGCGTTGACGTTGATCTGCCCCTTCGGGACGTCGGCGTCGCGGAAGATCTCGGTCTCGACCTTGCGGGCAAGCGTCACGTCGTCGGGCTGGGGCTTCTCGGCTTCCTTGCGGTGCGCCAATTTCTTCGTCGTCGCCTTCACCTCGGACTTGACGGCACGCCGGGTTTGCTCGGAGCTGCCCCGAAGAAGCGCCGGGATCCGGTCACGCGCGAGTGCGCGGCGGCGATGCCCATTGTCGGGGTCGAAGAAGTAGGCAATCAGGGCCCCAAGGCCCACGTATCTGAAAAATCGCAACATGCGGCTCCTCTGACTCGCTGGCAGGTTTCGATTCGACCTACCCGAAACGGCCACTCGAAAACCGGTGACCGAGCGGGCCAGGAGGGCATTGGCGAGGAAACGGCCGCCCCTGCGACGGCCGAAGCTCCCCACCCGGGTGGGGAAGAGATTTCCACCCGCCACCCGGGCTGAGCGTACCCGCCAAAGTCGCACGGGCACGTCTCAGAAGTGAGCCGATTTAGCCCGCCTAACTGCGCGCCGCTATGAGCCGCCGCAACGCCGTCGATCGTGGCATGGGCGAGGCCGCCGCTGCGTCGTTCCTTGCTGAGGCGTGCCGCTACGCGCGGAAAGTGCGCAGCACTTTTCGCGAGTCCCGCGCCCGTGGCGCAGACCGGCTAGTCGCCCCAGTCGAAGTCCCGCGAACGGCCCCAGAGCGTGTCCTCTTCCTGGGGCTGCTCGGGCTGCGGAGCGAGGGTTGCCAGCTGCTCGGCCGGGATGGACTCTTCGCCGTCCATCGTCTCCTCGGTCCGCGCCTGCTCTTCGGTCTTGAAGAGCGGGTGATTCTCGAACGGATCCTCGGTCTCGTACTTCTGCAGGGGCATGTCCGACTCGAGCTCCGAGTTACGGCGCTTGAGCTCGAGGTGCTCCTGTATGACGTTGGCAAAGACGGAAGGCGTCTCTACCGGCATTCGGGCCTCCCAGGTCGGTCGGTCGCGTTTGCAGGTGGTCGCGGATTGTAACCTAGCGCCGCTCAGGCGCCCAACCGAGCGGCCTGCACGTCGGGCTCGTCCGGGCCTTTTCCAGTGGCAACCCGGTCTTTGCCTGCCCGTTTTGCCCTGTAGAGAGCGGCGTCGGCGGCTGCCAGGAGCTCACTCGTGCCGCCTCGTCCGGCAAAACCGGCGACCCCGAAGCTGGCCGTCGAGATGATCGGCCGGCCGCTCGGGGCCAGCGCCGCACGCAGCGCGAACTCCTCACGGATGCGCTCGGCGACTCGCGCGCCTCCGGCTTCATCAGTGCCCGGCAGGACGACGACGAACTCCTCGCCGCCCCAGCGACTCGCGACGTCGACCTCGCGGACGCTCGCCTTCAGCGCCTCCGCGAACTCGCGCAGCACCTTGTCGCCGGTGGGATGGCCGTGCGCGTCGTTCACGGCCTTGAAGTCGTCCAGGTCGGCGACGATGATCGTCAGCGGGTCGCCGAGGCGCTTTGCGCGAGCGACTTCCCTCTTCAACGCATCCTCGCATGGGCGGCGGTTTGCGAGGCCGGTGAGACCGTCCACGAGCGCCTGGCGTTGCACGGCTCGGTGCAAGCGGGCGTTCCCGACCGCAATCGCGGCATGACCGGCCAGCCAATTCGCCGTCTCGGTCTGGTCCTGCGTGAAGTCGTCGCCCGAGAGGACGAGCGTCCCGAAGGTCTCCTCTCCTGCTGTCACGGGCAACGCGAGCTCCTTTGCGCCGGCGTCGGGATCGCCAATTCGCACGATTTCGCCCTGCTCGTCGACGAACACGCCTCCACTGGCGCCCGTCGACTCGACAGCGGTTTCGACGAACACTCGGAGCAGCTCGGCCGGGTCGTGGGTGGCCGAGAGCGCCTCGCCGAAGCGCATCGTGGCGTCACGGAGGCGACGGCGCTCCTCGTCGAGCTCGCGCCGCCGGGCTTCGAGCTCGTCGGCCATCTCGTTGAAGGCCAGGCCGAGCCGGGCAAACTCGTCCCGGCCCTTGATCTTCACTCGGCGGTCGAGCCGGCCGCGCGCGATGTCGTTCGCAGCCGCGGCGAAGCTGCTGAGCCTGCTCACGATCGATCGCCCCTCGAAGTACGCGATCAGCATCAGCAGGACGAGCGTGATCAGCATGGTCAGCATCAGCCGCCGCTCGGTGGACGCCGTGGCGCGATCGATCGCACTCTGCGGCGTCAGGAGCAGAATCCTGGTCCCCTCAGGCATGCTCAGTGGTCCGGACTGGATGGCTCGGTAATCAGTGCCGCCGAGATCGACCGGTTCAGTCTGGCCGGCTTGAAGCAGGAGCTTTGCGCCGGGGAGACCGGAGCCGGTGACGACGCGCCCTTGTTCGACGAAGACGAGTCGCTGGCCGGGCTCGATCCCGGCGCGACGCTCGAGGCTGCGGGCAAGCTTTGCGTCGAGCGGCAAGGCTGCAATCACGTCGGCGAGGCGGCCGTCAGGCCCGCGCACGGACACAACGCGCGTCACGGCAGGCGTGGGTGTCCGGCCGACCGTCAGTCGCCCCGCATCGACGCGAAAGTCCGGCGCAGCTCTGACGATCCGCGCGAGCGCTCTGCGGTCGTTCGTCAGCAAGGCTCGCTGAAGGTCCCGCTTGTTCGCAAACCTGGTGGCGGAGTCCTGCGTGCCGGCGAGGTCGTCCTGATAGGCGACGATGGCCGAGCGCAGGCCTGACTGGAGCACGGCGTCGACCCGGCGTGTCTCGCTCTTCCTGGAAAGCGACTGAAAACCCTGGAAAGCGGCCGCAAATGGGAGCACCGCGACCAGCGCGAAGTAGACAGCAAGCCTGACCTTGAAACTTCCCACTCGCGCCCCCTTAAAGTGACGCGCCGTAATGCCGATACGTCATACGAACATTGTCGGCGGAAAGAGGGAGAGACGTGAGGCCGACCTTTGTACAACTCGTCGTTGGATTCGCGCTCGGGGCGGCCGTGGTGGCCTCGCTCGCCCTACCGGGCAAGTTCGTGATCGCCAAACAGCCCGCGATGGTGCAGGTCGCCATCCCGCGTGCACCCTCGCCCGTGGTCGTCGAAGCGGCTCCGATTCCTCGCGCGCGCGTGCACCCGGCTCGCCCGGTTGCACCGGCCCTCCCGACTGAACCCGCGGTTGTCCCTCCGCCGGTCGCCCGCCCGTCGTCGATCGCGCGAGTTCGGCCTTCGCCGAAGCCTCATGAACACCGCGTGCGACCGTCCCAGCCCGGCCCAGTCACCGATGAGTCGCTCTCCGTCAGCGTGAGCTCGGCCGAGCCCGAGAAGACGAAGAAGCACGAGAGGACGAAGAAGCAGATGGCCTGGAAGCCCGTCCCGCACGCCGAAAAGACGAAGAAGCCGAAGAAGGCGAAGGGCGAGGAGCGCCCGAAGACGAGCCCGCCGCCTCGAGAGGCGAAGAAGCCAAAGAAGACGAAGACGGAAAAGTCGGACCGGCGGAAAGACGCTGAGCCGAAGGACGAGCGCAGCAAAGATGATCGGGCCGACGAGAAGAGAGCCAGGCCGAAGGACAAGTAGGACGTCCAGAACGTGGCTAGGATGCGGGCCGTGCCGCGCCTCAGCCGATTGGTGACACGCAAAATGGGGCCTGTCGGGCTCGCCCTGACGGCTTTCGACATCTGGCGCCGCATCCCCAAGCAGCAGCGCAGGCAGATCATCGCGCAGGCGCGAAAGCATGGCCCCAGGCTCGCCAAGGCCGCCGTCGAGCGGCAGCGCCGCCGCCGCCGCCCTTAGGACGGGGCCTGCGCGGGCTGTAGGACGTCGCGCACGATCTGGTCCTGGACGCGCGCGTGCGAGGTCGGATAGCCCTCGCTCGGGCTCGCTCGCCACCGTCGTCCCACATAGCCCAGCGGCCGGCCGGCAACGGCTTCCTCGAGCCGATGCCGGATCGCGCGCCAGGCGCCCATGTTCTGCGGCTCCTCCTGCGCCCAGACGACTTCGGCGAGCCTCGGGTAGGAGGCGACGAGGCTTGCAGCCTCCTTGGTCGGGAACGGGTAGAGCTGCTCGATGCGAGCGACCGCGACCGACGGCGCCTGCGCCCGAAGCTCGTGGCCGACGATGTCGTAGTAGAGCTTGCCGGTCGCCAGAACGAGCCTCGTCACCTGATCGCGGTCTGCGTTCGGGTCGTCGAGGACCGGTTCGAAGCGGCCATCCGCGAGCTCGGCGAGGGTCGACGCGGCTGCCTTGAGCCGCAGCAGGCCCTTCGGCGTCATCACGACGAGCGGCCGAGCGTTTGGATCGAGCGCCTGCCGGCGCAACAGGTGGAAGAACTGCGCCGATGTGGTCGCGTTGACGATTCGGATGTTCTCCTGTGCGGCCAGCTGGAGAAAGCGCTCGAGCCTGGCGCTCGAGTGCTCGGGCCCGTTGCCCTCGTACCCGTGCGGAAGCAGTAGCGTCAACCGGGACGTCTGACGCCACTTGGCGAGCCCCGAGACGAGGAACTGGTCGACGACGATCTGCGCGCCGTTCACGAAGTCGCCGAATTGCCCCTCCCACAGGACGAGGGCCTCGGGGGCAGTCACCGAGTAGCCGTACTCGAAGCCGAGCGCGGCGTATTCCGAGAGCGGCGAGTTGTACGCCTCGAACGATGCGGCCGCCCCTGACAGATGCTTGATCGGAGCGTGCTGGGCGCCGGTGTGTGCGTCGTGGAGGACGAGGTGGCGATGAGAGAACGTTCCCCGCTCGGTGTCCTGGCCGGTGAGTCGAATCGGGATGCCCTCGGCGAGCAGGCTCGCGAACGCGAGCGACTCGGCGTGGCCCCAGTCGATGGCGCCGGTGTCGAGCGCCTCGGTTCGTCGCTCCAGCATCCGCACGAGCTTCGGATTGACGGTGAAGCCGTCGGGGACATGGACGAGCTCTGCGGAGAGCTCGCGAAGCCGCTCGGCCGGCACCCCAGTCTCGACGGTTGCCTCGGCGGAGACCGGCGTGCTCTCCCCGTGCCCAGCCTGCGGGGGCGACGAGAGGGAGGTCTTGAGAGTCTCGTGCGCGGCTCGCATCCGACCCTGCATCTCTTCAACCAGCCGCTCGGCGTCCTCGGCCGAGACCTCGCCCGACTCGGCGAGCTGCTGCGCGTAGAGCGTGCGCACGCTCGGCTGGCCGGCGATCTGCTCGGCGAGCAGCGGCTGGGTGAACGCCGGCTCGTCACCCTCGTTGTGACCGTGTCGCCGGTAGCCCACGAGGTCGACGACGACATCGCTTCCGAAGCGCTGCCGGAAAGCATTCGCGAGACGGATCGCCGAGATCGCCGCTTCGGGATCGTCGGCGTTGACGTGGATGATCGGGTTGTCGAAGCCCTTCGCGAGGTCGCTCGAATACCGCGTCGAGCGCCCGTCGGCGGGGTCGGTGGTGAACCCGACCTGGTTGTTCGCGATCACGTGCAGGGTTCCGCCCGTCGTATAGCCGATCAGGCGCTGGAGGTTCAGGGTCTCGGCGACGACGCCCTGTCCCGGGAACGAGGCGTCGCCGTGGATGAGGATGGGCTGCGCCACCGACGGGTCGTGTTCGCCGTCGCGCGAGGAGCGGTCGGTCTGCTCCGCTCTCGTGATGCCTTCGACGACCGGATCGACCGCCTCCAGATGGCTGGGGTTGGCCGCGAGCATGACCGTGGCTTGCCCGGCGTGGGTGCCACGCCGCCCGACTGCCCCGAGGTGGTACTTGACGTCGCCGCTTGCCCCCTCCGCCGTTGCGGCGACGGCCTCGATCGTCCGCTCGCCCTCGAACTCACGCAGGATCTCCTCGTACGGACGGTCGATGATGTGGGCGAGGACGTTCAAGCGGCCTCGGTGCGCCATGCCGATGACGATCTCGTGTGCGCCCGCCTCCGCCGCAAGCTCGACGGCCTCGTCGAGCATCGGCACGAGGACGTCGAGGCCCTCGATCGAGAACTGCTTCTGTCCGAGGAACGCGCGCAGCAGGTAGTGCTCGAAGACCTCGACCTTGGTCAGCTGCTCGAGCAGCCGCTGTCGCTCTTCCGTCGAGAGTGGCTCCCGGTAACGGCCAGTCTCGATCGCCTGCCGGAGCCAGACGCGCTCCTGGTGGTCGGAGATGTGCTCGATCTCATAGGCGATCGTCCCGCAGTAGGTTTCCTTCAGCCTGGGCAGGACGTCCGCGAGGGTCTCGCCCTCGATCCAGACGCGGAGCACGTCGGCCGGAATCTGCGCTTGGAGCTCGGGTGTCAGCTTGGGGACGAGCCACTCCGGCTCGAGGGCAGGGTCGCCGACGGGCTCGGACCCGAGGGGGTCGAGCCGTGCGGCCAGATGCCCATGCGTCCGGTAGGCCTTGATGAGGGCGGTCGCAGCAGCAACGGCGCCGAGGAGCGTCTCGTCCGCGATCGGCGGGGCCGGTTCGGCTGCGGGCGCGGTTTCGGCAACAGGCGCCTCCGGCGGAGCCGGCTCCGGAACCTCGGCGACGGGTGGAGGCTCCACGGATGCTGGGGCGCCGTTCCCCTCGCGCAGGGTCGCCAACAGTCGGGCGAGGCCGGGCAGCGACTCGGCCAGCCCGGCGTCGCCGCTCTCGAAAAGCGCGCGCCACTCTTCGGGCACCGCCTCGGGGTTCTCGAGGTACTGCTCTAGCAGGCCCTGGGCGTAACCAACGTTGAGACCGTCTACGTCGCGCACACTCATCAGATTCGTTCTAGCACTAGTAGCCCCTCCGAGGAGGGCGCTCAGTAGATGGGGCGACTCAAAAGCACAGCTATGGCCATGCCAACGAGCCACGCCAGGGTTCCGGCTGCGACGGCTGCCCCGGCGAGCTTCGAATTGCGGTCGCTGGCGAGGGCGGCGGCGACCAGGGCGACGAGGATCGCGAAGGGTGCGAGCCTGACCGGCCGGTAGACCAGCGCGATCGCGCTCGCCGTCAGCGAAATCGCCGCGAGGTAGCCGGCCGCGATCTCGGCCGGGCGCCCGCGCTCGTGCTCGAGGGGAGTGGTGCTCATCGCGCGGGCCTCGCGCCGGCGAGCCGAGTCCTGCGCGCCTCGCGGCGGACCGGCCGGCCGTGCGAGCCGGGGCGGGGCGCCCGGCGCCGGGGAGGTGTGCTCGGGCCGGGAACGAGGGGAGCCCTCACCCGGGCGCCCTCGAGCGGCCTGGGCTCGGGCTCCGCCTTGATCGCCCAATAGCAGACTCCGGCCAAGTAGAGGATTGGCAGCTTCAGGATGAGCATCATGAACAGAAGCTCGACCATCCAGTGAAGTGTAAAGCGAGTCGCCTCGCTCCGTCCTCAAAGCCAGTAGAGCCTCCTGACACCGCTGAAGTCAGGGTTACCGCGGTACGTCCGGGTCCAGACGCCGGTTCCGCATGCTTCGCACTTCGCCTCGATGATCAGGTCCTGGTTTTGGGCCGTGTGGGCGTAATAGATCATCCCGATGTGGTACGTCGAGGCGAAGGCGTCCATGTAGACCGTGTTCGCCTTGGGGACCGTGATGTTCGCCGTGCCGGCGCCGGACTTGAAGCCGGCCGCCGTGTACGGGCCGTGGACGTTTTGAAGCCACGAGTGGTAGCGGAACCAGGGATCGTAGGTCTCGGCGCGCTCGTGCCAGGCCTTGAACGTGAAGCCGGAACAGTCGGGCCCTTCGCCGCGGGTGTTCGGATCGCCCGGTGGATCGCCCGGTGAATCGTCGGCGTTGTTGTTGTTCCAGCAGCCGCCTCCCCACTGGTAGCCCTCGGATGCGACGATCGCGGCGTAGTAGCGAGCGTCCATGCGCGAGAGCGGGGTGATGTTGGACCAGGAGTCGTTGCAGCGCGCCCGGAAGTTCGTGTGGTACGCGGACGCCGGCGCCCCGAAGGCCAGCAGGACAAGCGTCAACCCCGCAACGAGCCCGGGGATGAAGGTCAGGAGCTTCGGTCGCAATCTCATCTTGCCCCTCCGATCTCGAACGTGGCGATCTCAACCCCGGAGGAGCTGGATCGCAATTGATAGAGCGTGCTGTCGTGCAGGCGGAAGCGGCTGACCGACGCGGTCTCGGCCCACTCGGCCCGCTCGACGGAAAACGTGGCGGCCAGTCCGTCGGGCGTGAGCCGCACGACGCGGAACTGCGCATGATCCTCGTCCCAGAGCCTGACGACGACGAGGAGGCCGTCACCGTAAGGCTCGGCCAGCTGCACCTCGCCCAGGGTCGTGGTGCCCCGCAGGAGCCAGGCGCGGACCACATCTCCTCCGCGTACGAGAGCCAACCTCGTTTCGACCGGAGACGCGCTGACGACGACCGCCAGCCCGCCGCCGACGCTGCGAGCAACCTGTGCACCCGCAAGCTGCTCCTCGGCGGTGAGCGGTGGACGGCCCTGGCCCGTCGGTAGCCACATCTCCGACGGGTACGCATGCACGAGGGGGCCGTCCGGCCCGACTCGGACCATGTCCGCAATCGTCTCCGCCAACGGAGTGCCCGCGATCAGATCGCCGGTCGGTGTGAACGAGCGGACGACGGGCTGAGACGCCCCGGCGTCGAGGACGTAGATCGTTCCATCACCGCCAACGGCAAGATCGCCTTCTCCGCCGGCGAAGGTGATGGGCAGCTGCGTCGTCCCGGCGCCTGGGCGCAACCTCGACAGCCGGTGGTTCACCTGGTCGAGCACGACGATTGAGCCGTCTGGAGCGACGTCGAATGCCGACGGCCCGATCCTCGACTGCTCCTGGCCGCTGTCGAGCCCGACCGCCTGGCTCCCCTTGCCCCAGGTGAGCTCCGCAACGACCGATGAGGGCGATCTCGTCTCTCCGAAGCGCTCCAAGCCCAGGTCGACGGTCGTCCAGCTCTGGAGCGGCCAAACGTGCTGCGGGGCAACGGCGGCCGCCTCGGGCAGCGTCGCAGTCTCGCCGCTGCCGTTGTCGAGCTCGGCGTAGTAGTCGAATCCTCCGTCCCCGGCCGAGACCTCGGCGGACAGAAGCCCGTCGGGCTCCCGCTCCAGCGGGTGCTCGACGAAGCCGCCCGCCCCGGACGCGCGGACGAACACAGAGCCCTTCGGCGAGCACGTCCCGCCGGGCTCGTCCTTCGTCTCGCCGCAGACGACGTCGTAGCTGAGCTCGACCGGCTGACCCGCCTCCGCGAGCAAAGGCGGCGTGTGCAGGATCTGTCCGAACGAGCTGATCGTGACGCCTTCGGGCTCGGGGCTGCTCGCCCCCACCACGTTCACGGTGAGGAACGTCGCCCCCACCAGGCCCCCCAGGACGAAGCCTGCAAGAGGCCATCGCCATGTCTTCTTCATCCCTGCCTCCTTGTTGTCTACTTGGGCAACATAGCGAGCAGAGAGTCACGCGTCTGTGACGCGTCCGTGTCGAAACTGCGCTAGCCGGGGCTTTTGACCTTCAGCCGCAGCACGTCCGGCCGGTGGTAATGCCCGGCCGGGTCGAACCGCTGCCGCTCGGCCAGCAGCACGGCCGGGTCGAGCTCGGCGTAGAGCACGCCCTCCTCGTCGTAGAGCGGGCCGGCGAGGTAGGAGCCGTCCGGAGCGAGGATCGCGCTTCCCCCGCGGCCGATGACGTCGAGCCCCTCGAGCTCGTCGCGCAGCGGAAAGTCGTCCGGATAGGACGAGACGCGCTGGAAGTGCGAGGGCGCGACGACGAATGCGCGCGACTCACGGGCGATATGGATGAGCGTCGACTGCCAGGCCTGTGAGTCGTCGGCCGTCGAGGCGATGTAGATCTCGATCCCGGACTCGTACAGCGCAAAGCGGGCGAGCGGCATGTAGTTCTCCCAGCAGATGAGCCCGCCGATGCGGCCGAGCTCCGTCGGGAGCGCGCGCAGGCCGCCGCCGTCGCCCGGGCCCCAGATCAGCCGCTCGTGGTTCGTCGGCACGAGCTTGCGGTGGCGCAGCGCGAGGGCGCCGTCAGGCCCGTGGTACAGGAGCGTGTTGTAGAGCGTCCCGGGACGCTCCGGGTCGGTCTCGGTCACGCCCGTCACGATCCAAACGCCGTGCTCCTGCGCGGCTTCGCCGATGCGCCTTTCCGCTTCGCCCGGCACGGCGACCGCTTCCACGGCGAGTCGAGCGAACGTGTCCTTTGCCCGGTCGTCGCCCCAGCCCGCGAACGCCTTCGCCCACGTCGACGAGGGATACACGGGGATGAAGGCCTCCGGGAAGACGAGGAGCGAGGCTCCTTGACCGGCCGCCTCAGCGGTCAGTGCGACGAGCTTGTCGACCGTCGCCTCGCGGTCGAAAATGACCGGCTCGGCCTGCACGCAGGCAACCTTCACGGGCGCATCCACGCCCTGATCTTAGGCTCTACCGGATGCGCATCGACAGGGAGCCCGCAGCAAATCCCTGCTTCGTCGCGCGGAACAGAAGCTTTCCGCGCTTCTTGGGGCGGACACGGAGGGTGACCTTGCCGCGCCCATTCGTGCGACCCGACTTCGGCCGCATCCCGGCCCCGGTGACTCGCACGGAGGCGCGCGTAACTGCCTTCCCCATTGGGTCCGAAACGGTGACGAGGACGCGACTCCAACGGCGGCGAGGAGGGGTCCTACTGACGGCCACGCGGAGTCGCTGAGAGATGTTGATCCGCTGCGGCTGCGACCAGTCGCCGACGTTGAAGTTCTTGTCGCGAGCGGCCACGCGCCAGTAGAACGAGCCGCCGTTGACGTAGTAGAAGTGTTGGAGCAGCGGCGCGTAGCTCGTGTTGTCCGTGGTCACGTCCTCGATCGTCGTCGCGAAGTCGGGCCGCTGTGAGATCTGGACGTCGAAGTCATCGGCTCCGAGCTTCCAGTTCCAGGAGAGGAGCACGTGATTGCCGGAGACGCTCGTCGTCGCCCCGCTCGGCTCACCGAGCGTGCGCGTGAAGGGCACATAAGACGACCAGGGGCCTGTGACGAAGCCGGAGGTCTTCGGGAACTCGGCGCGGACTCGCCAGCGCCAGATCCCCGGGCCGAAGAGGTAGACGAATGCGGTGGCGGGCGTCCGCATGTTGGCCCACTCCTGGTGCTCGCCGTCCGGCCCGTCCATCGCGAACGTGTAGCCGGATGCGCCCGTCACGTTCGACCATTTCCAGGAGGGCGTGAAGTCGCCACTCGTCTGGTTACCGGCAGACGGCGTCGGCGTCGGCAGCCGGCGCTGGAATGTGCGTACCGGCGACCAGTTGAGCCCGATTAGGTTCTCGTCGTCCGCACGGACACGCCAGTAGAGGGTCGTATCGGCAGGATGGGTCGTGAAGGGGGTGTACGAGGTCGCTGCGGTCGTAACGTCCTCGAGCGGGGCCGCGAACGTCGGTTCCTGCGCAACCTGGAAGCGGTAGCGGCGCGCACCCTCGGCCTGTGTCCAGCGGAAGACAGGCTGGACCGTGAGCAGCGCGCCATTCGCCGGCGAGATCGCCGCAGGCGGGATCGACTGCTTCTGGAAGTTCGACGCGGCTGCCGCGAGCGGATCGCTTGCGGCGCTACTGCCGTTGAAGTTGGTGGCCGGAAGGACCGCCCAATAGAAGAGCGTCGTCTCGTCGGAGTACGTCGTGGCCTTGCTGATGTTGCGCGGCGAATAGGCTGGGACCTGCGTGAAGCCGTAATCGACGACGTTGCTGAAGTTTGCGTCCTTCGAGACGAGCACGAAGTAGCTCTGGCGCCCAGACAGCGGCTTCCAGGTGATGAGCGGCGTAAGTCGAGTGAGCGCTCCGCGGGCAGGCAGGACGTAGTCGTCCAAGCCCGGGTAGCCGACGTTGCAAGACGGACTGCAGGCGCCGCCGGCGGGATATCCGGTCCATTGGAAGGCAAATCCGCTTCCGCCGGAGTTGAGTGTCGTGAAATCGCCATAGACCTCCTGGAGCGCCGCGTCGCGCTCCCCCCTGGCCCGCACACGAGCGCAGTACTGCTGATTGAGCAGGAGGACGGTGGAGTCAGTGGAGACCTGCATCCCAGCCACGGGGTATGGCTGTACGCCGTTCCAGCCCGAGCCGAGCGGGGTCCAAGAGGGAACAGAGGTCGTCACGCGCCAGGCCGTGTTCCCGCCGTAGTTGCAGCTAGTCCCGTCGAATGGACCGACGTCGACGGTGTAGCTCGAGGCCCCGGGGACAGTGTCCCACCTGAGGGCCGGGACGTTGGTCTGATGGCCCGGGGTGACGAGGTCGAGGTCGGTGCCCGGGTCGGCGAGGTTGTCGCGCATCCGGAGGTTCTTGATGCTCGTGGGAGTCACCGGCGGCACCTTGTCGAACGTCTTGACGAAGTTCGACCCAAGGTTCCAGACACCGGCGTTACCCGCCGCGTCGACCGCGCGGACGCGCCAGTAGTACGTGTTGTCGCGGAACACGACGGTTGGAGCAAGCGACGTGGAGGTCGTGAGCTGAGTGCAACAGACCTTCGAGCCGGGAGCGAAGTCGCTCGACGAGTTGACCTCGACCTCGTACTTCGTCGCGCCCTGGACGGCTGTCCACGAGAACTGCGGGTCGAAGAACTCGGTCGCGGCGACCAGATCTGTCACGGCCGGCGACGTCACCGACGGCCACGAGTAGCTGAAGGACGAGACCGGCGACGCTGCGCCGAGGTTGCCCTCCGAGTCGACCGGGACGACGTTCCAGTAGTACGTCCCCGACGGCAGCAGCGTGAAGCTCGGCACGTAGTTCGTCCCCCAGGTCTCAACCGGCTGTCCGCTGTTCTGGACGATGTTCGCGAGGGCGGGGTCGCTCGCGAGCGAGAACATGTAGCTGGCGGCATAAGGGACCGGCGTCCAGCCAACGGAGATCGGATTGACCGGGAAGGTGAACGGAAAGCCTGAGACGGGCGCCTGCGTTGCCGGCACCAACCGCCACGACTTGACGAGCGAGCGCGGGCCCGCCCACGGCGACGCGGCACCGTCCTTGTTCGTCGCCCGGACTCGCCACCAGTATCTGCCGTTCGGAAGCGTCTTCTTCAGCGTCGCGCGGGTGTTGCGCGTCGCGAAGCTTCCTTCGCCACGGCCGAGGACTGGGGAGTTGAAGCCCTGATCGGCTGCGACCTGGAACTCGTAGCTCTCGGCGCCGGGAACGGGGCTCCAGGAGAACGCCGGGAGGGTCTGAACCGAGACACCCGCGGCGGGGCCGAGCAGAACCGGGGACGTCAGAGCGCCGTGGGCAGCGGGCGCGGCGACGGCGAACGAAGCTGCGGCCAGCGCGGCAAGGAAGAGACGGAGGTTTTTGCGGTTGGCAGCCATGTGCGGAGTGAGCCGGGCCGCCGACTCGCCTAGACCATCGTCAGGGAGGCTCGTCTGCCTATCCCTCGCGTGAGGGGCTTCAGTGGGAAGATCAGCTTGTGAGCCAGGTTGGACTTCTCTTTCCAGGCGAGATGGGCGCCCTCGTCGGCGCCGCGGTGCACGGCGAGGTGCTGTGGGCGAGCGAGGGCCGCAGCGACGCCACGGCGGAGCGCGCCGAGAGCGCGGAGCTCCGCGACGTCGGCACGGTGCGCGAGCTCGTGGCAGCGAGCGAGATCGTGATCAGCGTCTGCCCGCCAGCGATCGCCGAGGAGACCGCAGGCGAAGTCGCGGCGGAGGGATTCGAAGGGATCTACGTCGAGGCCAATGCGATCACGCCCGCGCGAGTCACGCGGATCGCGAGCTTCCTCCGCTGCGTCGACGGCTCGGTCATCTCCCGCACGGGTGTCAACCTCTATCTCTCAGGCGACGCGGCTGACGTGGCCGAGGTGGCCGCGCTCTTTCCGGAAGGGGACGTCGCCGCGATCACGCTCGAGGGAGGAATCGGCGCGGCCTCGGCTCTGAAGATGGCCTTCGGCGGCTGGAACAAGATGGGCGTCGCGCTTGCCGCGCAGGCATACGCAATCGCACGCGCATACAACGTCGAGGACGCGCTCGCGGGCGAAGGTGTCGAGAGCAGGGGAATCATCCGCGGTTCGGGGAAAGCCTGGCGCTGGGCGCCGGAGATGGAGGAGGTCGCGGACACCGCTGCCTCGCTCGGGCTTCCGGACGGCATGGGACGCGGGGCGGCGGAGCTCTTCCGGCGCTGGGAGGCGCACCGGGACCAGCCGGCCGAGCTCGAGCGTCTGCTCGAAGACCTCACGACCGAGGGCTAGCGAGTCCACGCCCCGCCGCCGATAGGCGGTCCGTGAACTGGAATCTCCGCAAGGCCGAACAGGCACTCGCCCGGGAGGAGCGCGACGAGGCGCGCGTCTTCGCCTGGAACGCAGTGGCCACGACCAGTCCGGAGGAGCTCACGATCCTTGCGCGGATCGCCGAGCAGCTCGACGACGAGCTCCTGGTCCTCGAGATCCAGCGGCGGGGCCTCGCCGAAGAGGTCGAGCCTGCTCCGAGCTCGAGATCCGGGACACTCGTTCGGGCGGCTGGTCTCGCGCTCCTCGTGGCTGCCGTTGTTCTCAGCTACCGCTGACGAGGAGCCTACGAAGCCTTGCGCTCGATCGTCCGCACCTCGCGGACGAGCAGGACGAGGAGCGTTGCCGTCAGACTGATCGCCGCTGCGCCGAGGATCGTCGCTCTCGTCCCGACTGCCTCCGAGACCGGCCCGGCTACGGCGTACCCGAAGGGGATAAGGACGAACGAGCCGAGCGCGTCATAGGAGTAGACCCGCGAGAGCTTCTCCTGCGGGATCTCCTGTTGCATCGTGGTGTCCCACATGATCCCGAAGATCTCGATCCCAAGCCCGGCCATCGCGGCCAGGGCGATGACGGCCGGGAGCGGAAGCGGCCCGGCCAGGGCCAGCAGAAACGGGATCGTGAGCAGGAAGCCCAGCGTGCCCGTGAGCAAGAGCCGCCGCGGGCGGAATCGAAGCAGGATGAGCCCACCGGCGAAGAGCCCGAGGGATTGGGCGGTCAGGATGAACCCCCAACCGGCCGCGCCGCCGAAATGATCCTTCGCGATCGCCGGGCCGAGAACTCCTTCGGTGCCCTGCTCGATCGCGTTCACGAAGCCGAACTGGAGAACGATCACCCACAGCCACGTGCGCGAGCTGAACTCCCGCCAGCCTTCGGCCAGCTCGGCGAAGAAGTTCGACGTCTCCATGCGCAGCTCGCTCGGAAGCCGGATGCGGGACGTGAAGAACGCCCCGAGGAAGAACGTGCCCGCATCGACGGCGATCCCGATACCTGGGCTCGTCGCGGCCACGACGAGCCCGCCGAGCGCGGCGCCGACGATCCAGCTGCTGTTCTGGCCGAGGCGAAGGATCGCGTTCGCGCTCTGAAGCATCGGCCTCGGGACGGTCTGGGGAATGATGCCGGAGGAGGCGGGGAAGAAGAACGCCGAGCTCATGCCGTTGACCGCTGCGAGGACCATCAGCTGCCAGATCTGCGCATGGCCCAGGAGCAGGAGCAACGCGATCAAGCCCTGGCTGGTGCCGCTGATCACGTTCGACGTGACCATCACGAGGTGCCGTGGCAGCCGGTCGGCCCAGATTCCGCCGACCAGCAGGAAGATCACCTGCGGCACCGCCCGCGCGGCCAGGACGAAGCCTAAGTCCGCCTTCGAGCCGGTGAGCTCCAGGACGGCGAACGCGAGCGCGACGGTTGCGAACGCGCTGCCAATGAACGACGACGTACGGCCCAGCCAGAGGAACCGGAACTCGCGCTGGCCCAGCGGGCCGTTGCGGAGATCAGAGAAGAGCCGCACCGACAGCCGACGACTCTAGACCTTGTCCCGGAGCCTCTCGAGTCCGTCGAGGATGAGATCGAGGCCGAACTCGAAACCGCCCTCTTCGCCGTGGCTTGGCTCCAGATGCTGCCTGACGTGCTCGACGAAATCGGGGTACTCGTCGGCGGGGAGCTGTTGAAGGAACGACTCCGCCATGCCCGCGAACTCCTCCTCGTTTCTGGAGGGGAAGCTCAACTGTTGGGCCGTGAAGCCGAGGATGTGGCTCTCCACGATGTGGTACGCGTGATACGTGAGGTCCTTCGAGAGGCCCGCTTCCCGAAGCGTTCTCAGCATCCAGTCTCCACGTCGCAGCCGCGCTGGACCGCCGTGGCGCGACATCCAGAGGCCACTGGCCCACGGGTGGCGCAAGAAGGCGTCGCGAGTCGAGATCGCGCTCTGACGGACTGCGGTCTTCCAGTCGGGAGCGTCGGCGGGCAGGTCGGCCTCGCTCGCGACGAGGTCGATGATGCCGTCGATGATCTCGTCCTTGTTGGCGACGTGGTTGTAGAGCGACATCGCCTCCACCCCGAGCTCCCTGGCGAGCTTACGCATGCTGAGCGCTTCGATCCCACCCTCGTCGGCCAGGGCGATCGCCGCGCCCAGGACGCGCTCTCGGCTCAACGGGAGCCGGGGCTCGGTGGTCGCGGTTTCTCTAGGCATCAGCGTTCACGCGTTGACAACTTACATTGTACGTTATAGCCTTACACCGTATGCTTACACCGTAGGTATTCAACGCCACTCGAAGCCGGAGGTCACTCACAGATGAAAGCAATCGCTCACGTGCGCTACGGCCGGCCACCGGACGCGCTCGAGCTCCGGGACGTCGAGAAGCCGACCCTGGAAGACGACCACGTGCTCGTCCGGGTTCAGGCGGCTTCGGTCAATCCCGTCGAGTGGTACGGCGTGACAGGGCCCTACTTCGCACGAATGGGGGCAGGGCTGCGGGTCCCCAACAACACGAACGTGGGGGGCGACCTGGCTGGGCTGGTCGAAGCCGTCGGCAAGGACGTCAAGTCGTTTCAACCGGGCGACGAGGTGTTCGGCACCGGAGCCGGCGCCTGGGCCGAATACGCATGCGCGTCCGAGGAGAAGCTTGCGCCCAAGCCGGCCAACGTCTCGTTCGAGGAAGCGGCAGCCGTTCCGGTGGCGGGGCTCACCGCGCTCCAGGCGCTGCGCGACAAGGGCGGGGTCCAGCCCGGGCAGAAGGTTCTGATCAACGGCGCGTCCGGAGGCGTCGGCACCTACGCGGTGCAGATCGCAAAGGCGTTCGGCGCGGACGTGACCGCCGTCTGCAGCACGAGGAACGTGGAGCAAGCCCGAGCGCTCGGCGCAGACCGCGTCGTCGACTACACGCAGGAGGACTTCACGAAGCTCGAGGAGCGTCACGACCTGATGCTCGACATCGCGGGAAGCCGCTCGTTCCTTGCGTTCCGACGGGTCTTGACTCCCGAGGCGACCGTCGTTCTGGTTGGTGGGCCGATGACCTATCGCGGGCTCGGGCCTCTCCCCCACCTCGGCGGAACGATGTTGAAGTCACGCGGCCGGAGCCAGACGGTGAAGTTCTTCGTCGCGAAGATCAACACGGCTGACCTCGTTGTCATGAAGGAGCTGATCGAGGCCGGGAAGGTGCGGTCGGTGATCGACCGGGCGTACCCGCTGAGCAAAGCGGCTGAGGCGCTCAGCTATCTCGGTGAAGGGCACGCCCGGGGGAAAATCGTCATCACCGTGTGAGCGGCTTCAGAGATGGAGCCGAGGGGACTCGAACCCCTGCCCTACGCGCTGCCAGCGCGTCGCTCTTCCAACTGAGCTACGGCCCCTTGCCGGCCAATTGTAGCCGCGAAGTCGAAGTCGTCAGCCCAGTTGATCTTCCGCCGTTGATTGTTCCGCGACTCGGCTAGACGGAGGAAAACCTGGCTCTGATTGGGGAACCTGTCGTAAGGGAGCCAGAAGCATCGGTCGAGCTCAGCGCAGTACGCAGCGAACGCATCGACCTGGTCTGCGGTGTACAGCCGACGTCGAAGTCCATCGCGCGTCCGTCGCGCCGAATAGCAGCGAACAATGATCACCTCGTCGTAGCGACTCGCCCACTTGCACTGGACGCGCGAAAGCCTCTCCCCCAGATCGAAAATCAGGTCGTAGCGTCCGCCTTCCGCGACTGGCCTGTACACGTCGATCCCAGCCTTCGTGGCGGATAGCTGAATCGCGAGCTCCGCGATGGCGCCTTTCTGATCCGTTGTCATACCAGACAACGTACCGATCCCATCGGCTGGGCCGTGGCCGTTGTGACACACCCGCGCCTCGGGTTACAATCCGGGTGTCACAGAAAGGTCACACAAGCCTCTGAACTCACTGGAACAAGCACGCCGGATCGCCGGCCTCGCCGATTCGAAGCTGGCGCAGGAGATCGTGATCCTCGACATGCGGCCGGTGTGCGCGTACACCGACTTCTTCGTCATCTGCTCGGGCGGAAACACCCGGCAGACGAAGTCGATCGTCGACGAGGTGCGGTACGTCCTCAAGCAGGACGAGGAGCCCTTGCTCCCGCATGCGGTCGAGGGCGAGCGCGAAGGCGACTGGATCGTCGCCGACTACCTCGACGTCGTCCTCCACGTCTTCACGCCCGAGACCCGCAAGCACTACGGGCTCGAGGAGCTCTGGGACGACGTGCCGTCGATCGAGCACGCAACCGCGAGCTGAAACCCTTCGATCGATGAGTGGTATACTCACTGTATGACGACGCAAGTACCAGTGCGTATGACAGAATCGGACCTGGCCGTCTTGGACGAGTTGATCGAGGAAGGCCGCTTCGCAAACAGGAGCGAAGCGCTTCGGGCCGGCCTAGCGCGCCTCCTTCACGACGAGCGTGAACTCGCGATCGATGCGGCTTACCGCAGAGGCTATGCCGAGCATCCGCAGGAGGAATGGATCGGCGAGGTTGGCTTAGCCGGTTTGGAGCAGTTCGACCGGACCGAGGGCGGCAAGCCACTCTGAACCGCGGCGCGATCTACGACGTCGAGCTGCCAGGCGGACGACGGCCCGCTGTTGTCGTCACGCGCGACCGGGCGATTCCGTTCCTCGCGAACATTACGGTCGCGGGGGTGACAGGCACGATCCGCGATCTTCCCACTGAGGTTCCGCTCGGGCGAGAGCACGGTCTCGCGCGAGAATGCGTCGTGAACTGCGACAACCTGTTCACGATCCCGAAAAGCGCGCTGAGCACCCACCGCGGCGAGCTCGACCCTGAAGCGTTGCTTCGCCTGCACACCGCCCTTCGCATCGCGCTCGACCTCGACTAACGATCTGGAGAGGCCGTGCGAACCGGAGGCGTTCGTTTTCCGTAAACCGGGGTAGGCCAAGAAGGACTCCAAGAAAGGAGCTCGTGATGAAACGCACTCACTTGCTCGTGGCGCTTGCGGGTCTCGCCCTTGCTCTCCCGCTCGCCGCCACGAGCTCAAGAGGCTTCCCCGATCACATCGATCTCCCGAACGGCTGGCAGCCGGAAGGGATCGCGATCGGGAGAGGCACGAACTTCTACGTCGGCTCGATCCCAACCGGCCGTGTCTATCGCGGCGATCTGCGCACCGGACAGGGCGCGGAGCTCGTCCCCAACCGCGGACGACGGGCGATCGGCATCGAGGTCAGCCACCGCAACCGGCTCTGGGTCGCCGGGGGACCGACCGGTGACGGCTATGTCTACAACGCGAGCACCGGCGCCGACATCGCGCAGTTCAACTTCACCGACGAGTCGGCGACGTTCGTGAACGACGTCGTGGTGACGAAGCGGGCGGCGTGGTTCACCGACTCGATGCGCCAGTTCCTCTACAAGGTGCCGATTGGCCACAACGGCCAGATCGGGACACCGCAGGAGGTGCCGCTGACCGGCGACATCGTTTACCAGGCCGGATTCAACGTAAACGGCATCGACGCGACGCCGAACGGCAAGAGGCTGATCATCGTCCAGTCCAACACCGGCCAGCTGTTCAAGGTCAACCGGCGCGGTGTGGCCCGCGAGATCGATCTCGACGGCGCAACCGTGACCGGCGACGGGCTCCTGCTCGACGGGCGGACGCTCTATGCCGTGGTGCGCAGCCCGGGCGACGGGATCGTCGTGATCAGGTTGCGATCCGACCTCCGGTCCGGGACCGTCCGGCGGACGATCACCTCTGACGACTTCGCCGGGCCGACGACGGTCGACGACTTCGGCAACCGTCTGTATGCGGTCAACGCCAGGTTCGGGCCGCCGCCGCCCCCGGACGAGTACTGGGTGACCCAGGTCCGCAAGCGGCGCTAACGGTACAGACCTAGCTCTTCGATCAATCGCGCGACGGCCGGCGGGACGAGATCGTCGATCGGCTCGCCGGCCGCGATCCGCTTGCGGATCTCGCTCGACGAGACGTCGGGCGAGGCGAGCTCGAAGACAACGACTCGGTCGGCGAAGCGCGAGAGGTCCGGCAGCGGATAGCCGGCGCGCGTGCCGACGGCGAGCTTGACCCACTTCAGGACCTCCTCGGGCTCCCGCCAGGTGCCGAACCCGGCGGCCTGGTCAGCGCCGACGATGAAGAGCGCGTCCTCGCCGAACCCTCCGGCCCGCACGGCGTCAACCGTGAACGCGTTCGGATCGAGCCGGACGCTCATCCCGGGGAATGCCGCCTGAGCCAGCCGAAGACGCGTCTGCGGATCCGCAACCACGCCGCGGTGGCCGGGATGCTCGATGACGAGGACGGCCAGCTCGTCGATCGGCAGCTGCTCGAGCGCCGCCTTCGCAAGCGCGACGTGCCCGATGTGGGGCGGGTCGAAGGTGCCGCCCAGAATCCCGGTCACGCGAGCTCGCTCACCTCGTCGCCGATCGCGACCTCGTCGCCCGTCTTCGCCCCGGCAGCCTTCAGGGCCTCCGCCAGCTCCGCGTCGCCGGGCGGGCGGCCCATGACGCGGAAGCCCGTGTCGGTGCGGAAGATCCGGAAGCGCCGGCCGCGCGGCTCGGGCCGATAGACGAGGAAGTCGGCCAGCCCTTCGGGGCTCGCCTCGGGAAGCGCCTCGGGCTCCGGCACGTGCTGGAAGAGACCCCGGCGGAACTCCTCGATACCCGCGCCGGTCGCGCACGAGACGAGAGAGACCGCGATGATCCGCTCGTCCTCGACGTCGAGCCTGGGCGGCTCGGGAAGCAGATCGGTCTTGTTCAGGACCACGACCTGCGGGAGCTCGTCGAGGCCGGCCCCGTAGGCGGTCAGCTCGCGGTCGATCGCAGCCCAGCGCTCGGCGGGCTCGCCGTCCGCGGAGTCGATCACGTGCACGAGTAGACGGGCGCGCTCCAGGTGCGCGAGGAACTCGTGGCCGAGGCCGACGCCCTCGCTCGCGCCCTCGATCAGCCCGGGAACGTCCGCGACGGTCAGCTGCCGCCCGTCTGGCGCGTCGACCGTGCCGAGAATCGGCGCGAGCGTCGTGAACGGGTATTCGGCGACCTTGGGCCGCGCGTTCGAGATCCGCGTCAGGAGTGACGACTTCCCCGCATTTGGGAGCCCGACGAGCGCCGCGTCGGCCATGAGTTTCAGCCGCAGCTCGAGCTGGGCCTCTTCGCCGGGCAAGCCGACCTCGGCGAAGCGGGGCGTCTGCCGCGTCGGGGTCGCAAAGCGGCGGTTCCCTCTCCCCCCGGCCCCGCCGCGCCCGAGGACCACGCGCGCGCCCGGGCTCGCGAGGTCGGCGACGAGCTTGTCGTCCTCGTAGATCTGCGTCCCGGCGGGCACGCGCAGCTCGACGCTCTCGCCCGAAGCGCCGTGCTTCCCCGAGCCCCCGCCGGACTGGCCGCGCTTGGCCTCGATCCACTTGCGCCGCTGCAGCGCCGACAGGTCGCGGAGATCCGGGTCGGCGACAACGACGACGTCTCCACCCGGCCCGCCGTCACCGCCGTCGGGCCCGCCCTTGGGGACGTGCTTCTCGCGCCGGAAGCTCATCGCGCCGTCGCCGCCGCGCCCGGCTTTCACCCGGATGCGCGCGCGATCGTGGAACACGGGTCCTACTCCGAGTCGGTGACGGCGACGACGCGGCGCTCGCCGCTCGTCTCGAACGCGACCTTGCCGTCGCGCTTGGCGAAAATCGTGTGGTCGCGGCCGATGCCCGCGCCGTTGCCCGGCCGGAACTTCGTGCCGCGCTGGCGGACAAGGATCATGCCCGCGATCACCGTCTGGCCGTCGTAGATCTTCACGCCGAGGCGCTTGGCCTGCGAGTCGCGACCGTTCCTGGAGGAACCAAGACCTTTTTTGTGTGCCATTAGCTCTCTGCCTTCTTCGTCGTGGACGCTGCCGGCTTCTTCGCTGCGGCCGGCTTCTTCTCGGCGGCAGGCTTCTTCTCGGCCGCCTCGCTCTTGGGCTTCGCGGCCGCGGCCTTCGCACCGATCGACGTGATCTCGATCTGCGTCAGCTTGCTGCGGTAGCCGGTGTGTCGCCGGTAACCCTTCTTCGCCTTGTACTTGCCGATCCGGATCTTCTCGCCGAGGACGTGACCGACGACCTTCGCGGTCACCTGCGTCTTGGGCTTGAACTCGGCCTTGCCGTCGCCGCCGACGAAGAGGAGGTCCGGATGGAACGTCTTGCCCTCGTCGGTCTTGACCCGGTCCACGAGCAGCTTCTCGCCCTCGCGGACGCGGTATTGCTTGCCACCCAGTGCGATGATCGCGTAATCGGCCATTTGCGTGGAAACGCGGGCTCGAGCCCGCGAGAGAGTCAGTTTAGCCAAGGTTCGCGCGGCCCGGGGCTCGCCGAAGCTCTCGTCGTCTGGAGCCTTGTCGCGGTGGTTGGGCTCTCCGTGCTCCTGACGTACTCGCTCGTGGCCCCGGCGGGGCTCTACAACGTCACCCACGGCGGACTCGCCGGCGGAGCGGGCCGCGTGCTCGTTTTCCTGAACTTCCCGGTTGCGCTGATGGCGATCGCAGTGCTCGCGCTCGTGACCGACCGGCTCGGCACGCGCTGGCCTTCGCTTCTGCCGCTCGGGCTGTGCCTCGTGATCCTCGTACCGGGAGTCGTCGACGAGAACGATCTCGACGCGCAGTGGATCAACGTCCTCCCCGCCCTCGGCGTCGCGATCGTGCTCGCAATGACCCTCTTCGCCGTACGCGCGGGCGGGATCGGGGGATCGGGGAGCGCAGACGGCGACCGCGTGCGAATCGCTGTTGCGACGGTGCTTGCGGTCCTCGCGCTGCCGTGGATCTTCGCCGAGGTCGGGCTCTACATCGGCGACGTGCCGGGGCTGGCATCGATCTTCCGCTCGAAGCAGGTCTTCGAGGGGCATGCTGCCGTCCATCTCGGCGAGCACCATGGCCTCCAGGGGCTCCTGCTCGTCCTGACGGCGCTCCTCCTGTCACGGGAGCTCCCGCGGATGACTCCGACGCGGCTGCGCACCGCGCTCGCCGTCTACCTCTCGGTGATGATCCCCTACGGCGTCGGGAACATGGCGAACGACGGCTGGAACGAGCAGATCGTCGAGCGCGGCTGGGCCTCGTGGACGGTCCCGGACATGCTCCGCCCCGGCGTGAACTGGGCCTGGGGCGTGACGATTCTCGCCGCCGCAGCGATCTACTTCGCGCTTGACCAGGGGGTCCTACGGGAGGAAGATCGATCGGTCGATTCGAAGCGGAGGTAGCCCATGTCTTGGAAGCTGGAGGGGACCTACTTTGAGAACTGCAATTGCGACGTCGTGTGCCCGTGCAGCGCGAGCAGCCTCACGCTTCCGGCGGACTACGACCGATGCACCGTCGTACTCGTCTACCACGTCGACAGCGGGGATATCGAAGGAGTAGACGTCTCCGGACGGACGGTCGCGGTCCTGGCGGACACGCCCAAGCGGATGACCGACGGCAACTGGCGGGTCGGCCTGGTGATGGATGACGGTGCGTCCCAGGAGCAAACCCAGGCCCTCGGAGCGGTCTTCGGCGGCGAAAAGGGCGGCCCGATGGCGATGCTGGCGCCCCTGATCACCGAGATGCTCGGCCTCGAGCACATGCCAATCGAGTACGAGGACGACGGCTTCAAACACCGTCTGAAGGCAGGCGACGGGATCGATATCGAGATCGAGGACATCGTTCCGGACGGCTCTTCCGAGCCATCGCGCTTGACCGGGATCGTCCATCCGTCGAACTCGACGCTGACGGTCGCGAAGGCGACGCGCTCGAAGATCCAGGCGTTCGGCATGGAGTTCGACAACAACGGCAAGAACGGCCATTCTGCGCCGTTCTCCTGGGCTGCCTAGACGCTGAGTATCCCGAGCAGATCCTCGGGATAGAGGGTCTCGTCCTCGCTGCGGAACGAATCGAGCGGCATCCACGCGACGTCGTGCGTCATCGGGCCGTCGGGTGTCATCTCCTCGGCCTCCCACTCGTCGAGCTCGTAGAGCCGCTCGTCCCGGAGGCTCGTGTCGTAGACGAGGCAGATCTCGTGTCCGGGCGCGCCTTCGAAGGTGAAGATGTTCTCGATCGTCGCCACGAGCGGGCCGACGTCGGCTTCGGCTCCCAGTTCTTCGAGTAGCTCGCGGCGCACGGTTTCCGCAGCCAGCTCGCGGAACTCGACCGTCCCGCCGAGCAGTCGGCAGAACCACTCGTCCTTCACTCGGTCGTAGCAGCGTTCGACGAGGATCCTGTCGCCCCGGCGGATCAGCGCGAGCGCCTGCGTGCGTATTCGGCCCTGGTTGTCGATCGGAGACACGTATCGAGGCTAGCCCAGCTCCGCGAGCCACGGGTGGCCCGGGTGGACGAGCTCGAGCGCCTCTGCGAGCCAGCGCCGGCGCTCCGGCTCGAGCCGCGGGACGACCGCCTCGAAGTCGCGCTGGTCGCGCTCCCGGTGGGAGTGCTTCGCCTTGAAGAGCAGGACGATCTCCGGCCGGCCGTACGGAATACCGTCTTCCGTCCACTCGATCACGTGGTCGTAGGAGAGCCTGATGCTCTCGTCGCGGCGGCAGATCCACGTGTCGCCGTCGGAGGGCTCGCGGAAGACGTCGAGCCGCCAGAGGTCCTTGGTCGGGTCTAGAACCCAGGTCTGATGGGTTTCCTCGAGCTGGTCGCGGGCCTCAGCGAGCGGCGCGGCTCGACCGGGCCCCGTGATGACGTAGATCTCGAACCCGTCGAGAGCCTCGGCGACCTCGTCGAAGCGGCTGTTCGGGACCGCGAGCTCGAGATCCTCGTGCTCCCGGTGCTCTCCGCCCAGGTAGAGGTCGATGGCCCAGCCGGCGGCGACGTACCAAGGCACGTCGATCCCGGCGAGCAGACGCTTCGCGTCCTCGGGGCGCCACGCGTCCCATTCGAACCGAAGAGGATCTAGCTCAGCCGCTGGAGGGCTCGGACTTCGCTTCCGGCGCTGTCCCGGCGCCTGCCGGCTTCTTGCGGCGGTTTCGGCCGCCTCGGCTGCCGCGGCGCGTTCGCTTCTTCGGGGTTGGCTGCTCGCCCTCCGCAGCAGACGTGTTGTCGCCGTCGGTGCCCAGATCGGCAGACGGGACGTGGATCGTGGCGGTCGATGCGCCGTCGGCCTTCGGCTTGGGCTGACGCTGCCGCTGGGGTCGCGGCTGGGACTGGGGCTCGGGCTTCGGCACCTGGTCTGCGGGCGGCTCGCCGTTCTCGGCTGCGACCGCTGCCGCCGGCTTCTTGCGCCGGTTGCGGCCTCCGCGTGAGCCGCGCCTGGTTCGCTTCTTCGGCGGGGCTGCGCCATCGGGAGTCGCCTCGGCATCGGGCTTCGCCTCGGCAGCGGGCTCGTCGGCGGGCGACTCCTCCTCGGCGACGGCTTCCACAGTCTCTTCAGCAGCCTCGGCGGCGGGCTCCTGCTCCTTCTCCGGAGCCTCGATTTTTGGAACCTCGATCTTCGGATCCGTCGTCTTCTTGCGTACGGCACGCGTCGGCTTCTCGGCCTCGGACTCGGCGGTGATCGGAACCGCGACCTTGGCCGTCGCGGCCTGGACGAGCGTCGCGTATGCGACCCCGTCCAGCACGCGCTCGACGCGGGCCTTCACCTTCTTGCCGACGAGCTTCGACGCGTCGGCGACGGAGACAGACAGGCCGTCGACTTTGCCGATGCCCGCGTTCACGTCGTGACGGCCGATTTCGACGAGCTCGATCCGGATCTCCGCGCCCTCTTCGACGGGAGCCTTCGGCGCGAGGTCGACGAGCTTGCCCTCGGCGCCGACCTTGAAGTGGTCGAGCGCGACGCCGGCCTTGCCCTCGATGAAGAACCTGCGCTTCGAGAGCCGCTCGATCTCGGCCAGACGCAGGGCGCCCGGGCCGATGACGTGCGAGGCGACGTTTGCCTCCATCTCGACGCGGTAGGCCTCCAACCCGCGCTTCGAGCCCGCAGCGAGCGCCCGCAGGCGCCGCTCGGCGTCGATCGCGGCGGAGTGCGTCGAGAGGACGATTCCGTCTCCCGCGCAGGTCGGGCACTTCTGCGTGAGGATCTCGCGTGGGCCCTCGGTCACGTTCTGGCGCGTCATCTCGACGAGGCCGAGCGGCGAGATCTCGACGACGTATGTCTTCGTCCTGTCTCGCTCGAGCTCGTTCTTCAGCGCCTCCTCGACGGTTGCCCGGTTCTTCGGGCTCCCCATGTCAATGAAGTCGATGACGATGATCCCCCCGATGTCGCGCAGCCGGAGCTGGTGGACGACCTCCTTGACGGCCTCCAGGTTGTTCGCCGTGATCGTGTCCTCGAGCCGCCCGGTCGAGCTCTTCGAGCGCGATCCGACGAAACGGCCGGTGTTGACGTCGATGACGGTGAACGCTTCGGCGTAGTCGAAGACGAGGTAGCCGCCGGAGGGCAGGTCGACCCGGCGCGAGAGCGTCGACTGGATCGCGTCCTCGACGCCGGTCTGCTCGAAGAGCGGCGTCTTCTCGCGGTAGCGGATGACGCGGTCGACCATGTGGGGCGAGGTCTTCTTCAGGTAGCCGACGATGCGCTTGTGCGTGCGCTCGTCGTCGATGACGGCTTTCTCGAAGTCGCCGGTGAAGAGGTCGCGCGTGACGCGAAGCGGCAGCTCGGCCTCCTGGTAGACGAGCGCGGGCGCCTTCGCCTTCTCGGCGTTGGCCTCGATCGACTTCCAGAGGCGCTGGAGGAAGACGAGGTCGCGCTCGACGTCCTCGTCTGAAGCGCCTTCGGCTGCGGTGCGGACGATGACGCCGCCCTTCTTGGGTGCGATCGCCTTGACGATGTCGCGCAGGCGGTCGCGCTCGGCGTCGTCGAGCCGGCGCGAGACGCCGAGGCCCTCGCCGTGCGGGACGAAGACGACGAAGCGGCCGGGGAGAGAAATCTCCGTGGTGAGCCGCGCGCCCTTCGACTTCATCGGGTCCTTGACGGACTGGACGAGGATCGTCTGGCCGCGCTTGATCAGGTCCTGGATCTTTCGGCCGTGTCTCTTGCCTTCGAGCTCGGGGCCGACGATCTCGTCGACGTAGAGGAAGCCGTTCTTCTCGAGGCCGATCTCGACGAACGCGGCCTCCATGCCGGGGAGGACGTTGTCGACGGTGCCCTTGTAGATGTTGCCCGCGATCGAGCGGCGTTCCGGGCGCTCGAGGTAGACCTCGGCGGGCCGGCCGTCCTCGATGACGGCGACACGTTGTTCGCCGACGTCTACGGAGACGAGTAGCTCACGCTTCGCCTTCGGCAGCGGCGGGCGGCGGGCCGGGACTCGGCGGCGGGACTGCTGCTGGGAGCGCTGGCGCTTCTGGGGAGGCTTGCGCTCGGGCTTCTTCTCGGCGGTCTTGGGCTCTTCGGTCTTGGTCGCGGTCTCGGTGGCGGTGGCCGAGCCGGCAGGCTTACGCCGGTTGCGACCGCCGCGGGATCCGCGTCTTCGTCGTGGTCGAGTGCCTTGTGCGCCCGCCTCAGCGGGCGGCCGGGTTACTGCTGGTGGTGGCGCTGGAGGGGCAGTCTCACTGGCGGCCCTCTCCGGGCGTAGCTTGCGTCGAAACAGCTTCAGCAAACGAAAACTCCTTCTGTGGCGCGCGCGCAGACGACACCCGAAGGGCGGTGCGCGCGCAGCGTGGGTAAGTGGAAAAACTCATAAAAACTTCGGGTCCTACGGTAGCAGCAGGTGTGGTTGCTGCTCCTGAGGGCTATCGGCCGCTCGTCGCCGAGCATTAAGCAGTTGATTCCGGAGATACCTCGGCAGCGTTCGGTAGTTGGCCTTTGGGAACTAACGGCTAGATGCCTTCGCGCAAAGTTTCTCCAACCTCGCGAGGAATTTGCCCAGGTCGGCGGCAGCTTCAACTTCTTCCCGTGTCATAGCGCTGGCGATTCGCCAATTCTCCGCCTTGCTCCACGCTGGCTTGACATCCGCCAGCTTCTCGAAGGGTCGAAGAGCTCTGTACTTCGGCCCCTTCACTTCGTTAACGGCGCGGTCTGGGAAGTAGTTCTCCAGCGCTCGCCTCTCTAGGACATGGCAATCGATCCTCAATTCCTTGCAGGCCTCTACAAATGCTCGCCGCGGCTTGTCGAGTGGTGCTCCTTCGGTTGCTCGCTCGCTATCGATTAGGACGTGGAGGTTTGTCGTGATCCGTTTGAGTTCTTCGAGCTGGCTTTCTGCCGTAGCCCTGATGGTCGTGCTGCCACCTAGTGGAAGAAGGACAATCTGGTGCCCAATCCCGTAGAGACGGAGAAAGCGCTGTAATGCAGCCGTATCGGTGGGACCCTCGACCAAGACGACCAAACTGAATCCCAGTTCCTGGTAGTCCGCAAAGCTCAACGAGCCCAAGAACTCCGCCAGGTTGGTCGTGGCCTCAACGGTTGAAGCAGGCTGATCCCTTGGCGCTCCCGTCGCACGGAGTAGATGGTTTCGCTCGCTGCCCGAGCCAGGCCGAGACTATGGCTAGCGAAAGCCACGCCGTAATTTCCAAATGTCCCGAGGGTCGTCAGGAAGTCCATCTGTAGCGATGGGTGGAGGTTCGACTCTGGTTCATCAATCAGAATTAGTGATGGTTTACGTGTGGCGGCGTAAGCCAAGACGATGATGAAGTGAGCGATTCCAGCTCCTAGCTCTTGGAGGTGATAGGGCTTGTTGTCGATGTTGATCACCAGGGTGCCGGCGTCCTCAGACGCATTGATCTCCAGCTCGTCGAAGTCGAAGATCCGACGAATCACCTCAGTGACTTCGATCGCCGCAAGGCGGTTCGCCCGTGATGGGCCGGTCTTGAACAGTCGCCAGGCTCTGATGAATGCCTGCCCGACGTTCAGGTCGTAGTACGACTCGGTCGAACCTGCGTTGATGGCGTTTCTGAAGGGACCGATGTATATCGCTTGGGAGAGAAGCCTGAATGCCTCGAAGTACGGCGCGAAGTTCGCTACGTGTCCAACGCCGCCGAGCTGAAGCGTCTCAACATCGAAGCCGATCAAATCGCGGCGAATCGGCTCTTCCTCGATGTACGCCTGGGCGGTCACATTTGTGCTCCCACGCTCAAGGCTGAACTCGATCCGCGATGGGACGGGCAGCGGGGAGGGCTCGTTCGCGCTGACAGACATCGTGAAGCTAAGCCCTCGGGGGTTTGTGTCTGAGTAGATATCCGCCGGGTCGGAAGTGCCAAGGAGGCTGATACCGAGGGGAGACGCTTGCATGGTGCCTGCCAACTGGTTTGGCCCCAGTTTCTGGAAGAGCTCGCGAAACTCGTAAAAGAACCTGAGGAGGGTGGATTTGCCTGAGTTGTTTGTGCCTACGAATGAGGTGAATCCATGACCCAGCTCAAATTTCGCTGGAGCCGACTCGTGGAAGCAGCGGTAGTTCTTCAACTCGAAGCCGATCTTCGTCAGATCCATGACCGTAAGGCTATTGCGGCTTGGAACGCGACGAAGGCGTGGCGTCCACAAAGGTGCAGTGTCAGGTCTTGCGGTGCCACACTGTGTGATTGCAAGACCTGACACCTATGGTCTCCCGATTCTCTTGTCGAGTATCTCTTTGAGTGCGTCGTAAGCGCGCATATGATGGTTCGCGATGAACTTCCGACAACGCAGGCTTCTGTTCGGTGTGCTTGCGGCGGGAGTAGCAGTGGTCGCAACCATCGGCGCAGGAACGGGAGCGGCACGCGAGGCCCGCGACCGGGGCGTGACGGCATCGCCGGTCGTGACGGTCGGAATGCCCTTTTCGGGCCGGTGGGGCTACAACATCATCGTCCGCCCCCCGTACAACGACAGAACCTCAAGCCACCCTTCTGTCCATCACACATTTGGGGGCGACTGGGCTACCGATCTGTACGCGCCGGCAGGCACGCCCGTCAGACTTTTTGCCGCTAGCTCCCGGGGGCGGCTCACTTTCCGACTCCGCAACACGTGGGATTCGTGCGGCGCAAATCGCGGCGGGCATGGAATCGCGCTCCATGTCTACGCAGGTCGCACGTATATGGGCTGGATGAGCTACGCGCACCTCGATCGCCTCAAGACGACTGGTCCTTTTAGGAATGGCACGGTTCTTGGGAGGATTACCGCGGAGCGGATCGCCGACGATGGTTGTTACACCGCCCGGCATACGCACATCGAACTCAAGAATGCGAGCTCGACGAGGCACTCGTGCTGGATCAGTAAGGGCCTCGCCGGCACTCGGGTTTCTGCGCGGTCTCCCATCGGAAAACTGGGATCGTCGAACCGACGACTGCGACAGCGCTGTGCGGGAGGACCCCCGCCTCCGCCGCCACCGCCTCCGCCCCCACCGCCCCCACCCCCACCGCCCCCGCCTCCTGGCAGCGGACCCGGTTTAGAGCCGGTTGTCGGCGACTTCAACGGTGACCGCGTCGACGACATCGGGCTTCGCCGCATCAGTACAGGCATGTGGTACTTCCGCAGCGGGCCGAACTTCGACTTCCAGTGGAGCGACTCCTGGACGAGCGGCTCTGGCACCGATCTCCAGCCGATCGCCGGCGACTTCAACGCCGATGGTGTCGACGACACCGGGCTTCGCCGCATCAGTACAGGCATGTGGTACTTCCGCAGCGGGCCGAACTTCGACTTCCAGTGGAGCGACTCCTGGACGAGCGGCTCTGGCACCGATCTCCAGCCGATCGCCGGCGACTTCAACGGCGATGGTGTCGACGACACCGGGCTTCGCCGCATCAGTACAGGCATGTGGTACTTCCGCAGCGGGCCGAACTTCGACTTCCAGTGGAGCGACTCCTGGACGAGCGGCTCTGGCACCGATCTCCAGCCGGTCGCCGGCGACTTCAACGGCGACGGTGTCGACGACATCGGGCTTCGCCGCATCAGTACAGGCATGTGGTACTTCCGCAGCGGGCCGAACTTCGACTTCCAGTGGAGCGACTCCTGGACGAGCGGCTCTGGCACCGATCTCCAGCCGGTCGCCGGAGACTTCAACGGCGACGGTGTCGACGACATCGGGCTTCGCCGCATCAGTACAGGCATGTGGTACTTCCGCAGCGGGCCGAACTTCGACCACCAGTGGTCGGTCGACTGGTGAGGCGGCTGGTTGAGCGCTCACTCCAGGCATCACTTGCTTAGCCGCGCCTACCCTCGCTGAGAGGGGCACGCTGCTCTGCTGACGGTGAAGAGGAGCAGAGCGGAGTTGGGCGCTTTGGTGACAGGATCGGCACTCACGCGAACGAGGAGGTCGGAACCATGGAGCCAAGCAACCAGATCAACCAGCCTTATCCAGTCGAGTTCTCGGTCGAATACCCGGATCGTGACCTCAACCGGCTGACGACGGGGCTCAGGATCTTCTGGGCCATTCCGATCCTGATCGTCGCCGCGGCGATGTCGGGTAGCGCTGGGTTCCAGACCTGGGCGTTCGCGGTCGGCGCGGGCGGGCTTCTCTTCCTGCCGACGCTCCTGATGGTCGTCTTCCGCCAGAAGTACCCGCGCTGGTGGTTCGACTGGAACCTCGAGCTGATGAGGTTCTCGAACAGGATCGCCGTCTACCTCTCCCTGATGGACGATCGCTACCCGTCCACCGACGAGCACCAGGGCGTCACGCTCGACTTTGCCTACCCCGACGCTGCGCGCGACCTGAATCGCTGGCTTCCGCTCGTCAAGTGGTTCCTGGCGATTCCGCACTACATCGTGCTCATCTTCCTGTGGATCGCTGCGATCTTCGTGGGGATCTACGCCTGGTTCGCGATCCTCTTCACGGGCCGCTTTCCGCGCGGGGCGTTCGAGTTCGTCGAGGGTGTGCTGCGCTGGGAGAACCGCGTCGTCGCCTACGCGTTCGTGCTCGTGACGGACGAGTACCCGCCGTTCCAGTTGAACCCCTAGTAGCTCGCAGAGCGTGGAACTGAAGCGCACGCTCAGGCGAGGACGACCCTTGTGAGCCGGACGTGAGCGCTGTGTGAGAAGCGCGGCGCATGCTCAGCCGATGTCTGAGCGACCACAGCCGGTCAAACAAGAGGAGGAAGCATGAGCAAGGTTCGACGACTCAACTGCGCGTCGGCAAGCCTGCCATTCGTCGCGCTGGTCTTGACTCTCGTTGCCGCTTCGCAGGCGACGGCAGGAGCGGGATCTGCCGCCGCACGTGTCCGAGCACTGATGGTTGAACCGCTCGCAAGCGCCCAGCCGGCCTTCACCGAGCGCGAAAGCCAAGACGTTCATCGTTGTCCACGGCCGGCGAGTGGGATATGTGAAACCGGTTGGTTCGGGCTCCTGGGCACCCTCCTGGGGGCCCTACATCTTTCCCTGGATCCGGATGGACGACATTCGGAGGTTTACCTCGGGCTGCGAAAATGCGAAGTACAGATGGGGGTCCGCGAAGCTCATGTCTCGGTCGCACTGGACCATTTGGAAACTCAACGACGGCGACCCCTCAACGCGCTTGGGTTCCACTCGCCTGACATCTGCCGGGCGGTGGAACGTCTACAACCGAAACGATGCTCTCGTCGCCAGCACCCGAGGACCACACGGAGTGGTTGCGGCGCTGGCTTGGCTAACACTGAGGAGATGCTCCTAGACAGGCCCGAAGAGCCGTTCGCGGCTTGCAACGCGAAGGCGTCCGTCGCAGCACCCGCCGTTCCGGTTAAGCCCCTAGTCAAGAGTCACCGCCAGCCGCTCGTCCTGCGGCGACAGGACGAAATGCTCGCTCGCCGTCGCGCGATAGAGACGATGGCGGGCGGGCGAGACCACGGTGTCCCGCGTCCAGACGCTCAGCCCTTGCGCCTCGGACTCACGCGAGAAGATGCCGAGGCTCCGCTCGAGCTCGTCGGCGGCGACCTCCTCGGCGAGCGCCGTCATGTACACGGCCTGCGCCGAGCCCGGCGCAACCTGCGAGTCGAAGATCACGATCGCCACCTGCGGGCGCGCCGCGATGTTGCGCGAGTGCTGTGCGCCCGGCTTCGAGACCCACACGAACTCCCGGTAGCCCTCGTGCGCGAACCAGACGGGCGTGACCCACGGCTGCCCGCTCTCGTCGGCGGTTCCGATCGCCATGTAGCGATTCGAGTCGATGATCGCCTTGGCGGAAGCCGCAAGCTCCTGCTCGTTCATCGAGCGGAGTCTGTCTGACATTTGACCCGAATGCGTCAGGCGAAGCGTCACGCTCGCTGCGATTCTGTCGTCGTGCTCGTTGAGGCCTCCGAGCCAAGCGGAGCCGGCCCTTTGCGGCAGGGCCGGGCCGCTTTGCCCACACGGCACCGTCTTCTCCGGACGGCGGGCTCGCCGGTGCGCCGACCCATCTCGGCGCATAGCGAGGAAGACCAGATCACAAGGCAGCGATTCGTTCGGGGGAGGATCGCCGCCGGATCTGGTCTTCGCCGCGCGGACAACCTCACTTGTAAAACAATTCGGACTGACCCATCCGTGTCTAGCGGAGGAGTCGGTTCTCCGCGAGGCTCTGTCGGCGGCTTGAGGGCTTCTGCGGCGCCGCACCGTGGAAGCCTTCGCCGCTAAACCGGGTCGAAGAGGCGCTCCCGGTTCTTCAGGGCGAAGAGGGCCGTCGCCGGGAGCAGCAAGACGAAGCCGACCGCGACGGCGACGTCCGCGACGTTGAACGCGACTCCGCCGGCGACAAGAGGATCGGGCACGCCCGCGAGCGATGGCCAGAGCGCGATCGAGGCGAGGTTCCCGAGCGCTCCGCCCAGCACGATGCCACCGGCAACGGCAATCGAGGCCGACCGCGCGCGCGCGAGCGCGACGGCCCAGACGAGCGCTGCTGTCGCAAGTCCGGCAACGTAGAGCGATGGGCGACTGTGCACGAGCACGGCGCCGTCCCGCTCCGAGATCGAAAACGCCTTCTGTGCGAGGTCGAGCCCGGCCACCGCGGCTGCAGTGCCGGCCAGCGCTGCAAACGTGCGGATCACCCCGCGATTATCTGCTTTTCAACCCTGAAAACCAAACGAGTGATTTTCAGAATCCTTACAGACGCAGACGGAATTTCTTACATCCTCGGGGCTCTAGTGAGAAGACCCACCAAGGAGGCTCACACAAATGAAGTCAAGAATCCTGATTGCCGCAGCCCTCGCCGTCCTCGTCGTCCCGGCCGCTTCGTTCGCCGCCGCGCCGACGGGCCAGGACCGCGAAAACGGCGCCCGCGCCTGTAAGGCGCTCCGAGCGTCGATGGGTCTGGACCTGTTCCGGACGACCTATGGCACGGTGCAGAGCAACCGCAAGAACGCGATGGGTCGCTGCGTTTCGCAGTGGACTCGCGCGGCGCATCAGGCGAGGCTCGCCGCTCGCGCGGCGTGCACTGCCGAGCAGGCCGATCCGAACTTCGCCGCGGCTCACGAAGGCAAGAGCTTCGACGAGTTCTACGGGACCGGCCCGCGGCACCGAAACGCGTTCGCCAAGTGCGTTTCTTCCAAGGTGAATGAGGCCACGGCCGAGGCCCAGCAGAACACGCTGAACGCGGCCGCGACGTGCAAGGCGGAACGCAGCGAGGGCGTGCCCGAGTTCCGCGCCAAGTACGGCAAGAACGCGAACGACCGCAACGCTTTCGGCAAGTGCGTCTCCCAGCTTGCCAAGGCGCCTAGCGCTTAGGCCCAGCTCTGCGGCTCCTAGAGGCCCGTCTCGCGCCGGTGTCCGGCGAGGCGGGCCTCACTACGTTCGTGGGCCTAGGCGGCCCGCGCAGGCCTCAGCTTCTGGCGCTTCGTCCGGATCGCCCGCAGCCGCTGGCTGAGCCTGGCGAAAGCCCACGGTTCGACTTCCTGGTAACGCACTGCTGACTGACCCCTCGTCGCGGCGAGGTACTCGAACCAGGCGTCGGCCTCCTCGATCAGCAGCAGCTCGTCCGCTTCTCGTCTCGTCGGCGGCGCCAGGGAATCCATTTCCTCGCTCATGCGTGACGATGCTAGGTCCCGGACCGGACGACGGACACCGCATAACGAGGCGTCTCAGCAAATGTAAGTTGCTTCTTTCGTAAGGATCTGCTTACATAATCGCCATGGAGGCTGCACTGAAGGCAATCGCTGCGCCGCGACGACGGCAGATTCTCACCCTTGTCGGGGCAGGCGAGCTCAGCGCGGGCGAGATCGCGTCGCATTTCGACGTCACGCGCCCGGCGGTCTCCCAGCACCTGAACGTCCTCAAGGAGGCGGGGCTCGTGAGCGAGCGACGAAACGGCACGCGACGCCTGTACAGCGTGCGTCCCGAAGGGCTCGCGGAGCTCAAGGAGTTCTTCGAGCATTTCTGGGACCCGCGCCTCGCGACACTCAAACGCGAAGCGGAAAAGGAGGAACGGAAGAAAGATGGACGCGACCACTGAGACCACCTTCGTGGAGCGCACGCTCTCGATCGACGCCAGCCCGGAGACCGTGTGGGAGTTCTTCGTCGATCCGGACAAGCTCACACGGTGGAAGGGCATGAACGCCACCCTCGATCCGAAGGCGGGCGGCGTCTACGAGTGCGAGGTCATCCCGGGGCACACCGTGCGCGGTGAGTACGTCGAGCTCGACCCGCCCCACCGCCTCGTGTTCACCTGGGGCTGGGAGGCAAGCGGCGGCGAGCAGAGCGCCGTGCCGCCGGGATCGTCGACGATCGAGGTCGAGCTGACTCCCGAAGGCGACGGGACGCGGCTGCACTTCGTCCACCGCGACCTGCCGGGCTCCAAGGAGACCGAGTCGCACGCACACGGTTGGGACCACTACCTCCCGCGTCTCGAGATCGTCGCCGCCGGCGGCGATCCGGGCGAGGACCCGTGGCTCACACAAGACATGGAAACAACCACGTAGGAAGGGAGAACGACATGGCACATCCAGTCATCCACTTCGAGGTCTCGGGACAGAACCTCGACAAGCTTCAGCAGTTCTACGGCGACCTCTTCGGCTGGCAGACGGAGAAGATTCCCGGAGAGATGCCGTACGCGATGGTCAAGGGCGAGGACGGCGGTATCGGGGGCGGCATCGGGCAGGCGCCGGAGGGCGCGGGTCATGTGACGTTCTACGTCGACGCCGACGACCCGCAGGCGCTGCTCGACAAGGCCGAGCAGCTCGGCGGCAAGACGATCCTGCCGGTGACCGAGCTGCCGGAGGTGACGATCGCGCTCTTCGCCGACCCGGAAGGGCACGTCGTCGGACTCGCCAAGGGGATGTAGCGCCTAGCGCCGCCGCACGCAGATCGACTGCAAGACGCCAATTGCGAGCAGGTTCGCGATCATCGACGAGCCGCCCACGCTCACGAACGGCAACGGGATCCCGGTGATCGGGGCCATGCCGATCGTCATCCCGACGTTGATGAAGATCTGGATCAGGAGCATGAACGCGATGCCGCCGGCTGCGATCGCCGAGAACGCGTCCCGCGCGAGCGTGATCACTTTGAGCGCCCGCCAGATCACGAGCAGGTAGAGCAGGAGCAGGATCGTCGCGCCGACGAAGCCGCGCTGCTCGGAGAGCGAGGCGAATGCGAAGTCGGTCGCGTGCTCGGGCAGGTAGTTGTAATTCGTCTGCGTCGCGCCCTCGACGCCGCGCCCGGTCGGCCCGCCGGCGCCGACCGCCGTGATCGACGCTGTCACGTTGTAGGTCGCGCCGGACGGATCCTGCGACGGGTTGGTGAAGCCCGTGATTCGGGCGCGCTGGTACGGCTTGAGGATGTCGGTTCCGATCGAAGGCCCGATCCATAAGACGAACGCGGCGACAATCGCCGCTCCGCCGAGGATCGCGGCCATGTGCCCCCAGCTCGTTCCGGCGACGAAGAGCACCGCGCCGAGCACCGCGGCGTAGACGATCGCCGTCCCGAAGTCCGGCTGGAGAAAGACGAGCAGGATCGGCAGAACCGCGAGCCCGATGGCGGTCACCGTCGTCCGTCGCTCGGCGATCCGGTTCCCGCGCTCGGCGAGGAACGCGGCCAGGAAGAGGACGAGCATGAGCTTCCCGAACTCCGAGGGCTGGAAGCGGAACGGGCCGAGGTCGATCCAGCGCCGCGTGTTCCGGACCTCGGCGCCGAAGACCGGGGCGATCACGAGCAGCGCGATCATGACGACGTACAACGTCATCGAATTGCGCCGCCAGAAGCCGGGCCCGAGGAGTGTCATCGCGGCCATCCCGACGACCCCAACCGCCGCGTACAGCGCCTGACGCAGTACGTAGTAGTTCGGGTCGGCCGGGTCGTCTCCGCGTGTGATCCCGTCGATCGCCCAGAGTCCGTAGGCGACGAGCGCCGCGACCGCGAGCAGCAGCACCCAGTCGAGATTGCGCAGGAACGAGGCGTCGCGCGTGCGAGCCCGGGGCCGGGTGGAGACTCGTGGGCCGGCTGCGTAGTCGACCATCAGTCGGTGCTCGCCGGGGCGACGACCGTCGCCTGCTTGTCGAAGTAGGACTCGAAGACCTGGAGAGCCGAGGGTGCGGCCGCCTCGCCGCCGAAGCCGCCGTTCTCGATCACCGCGCAGACGACGAGCGTCGGGGCCTCGACGGGGCCGTAGCCGCACCACCAGGAGGTGTCGGTCAGCACGCCGTCGACGACCTTCTCGGCCGTGCCCGTCTTCCCGGCGATCCCGATCGGGTACTGGCCGAAGACGGAGGACGAGGTACCGAGCGGCGAGTGCGTCGCGTCGAAGAGGCCGTCGCGCACGACTTGGAGCGCGGTCTGGTCGAGGTTCAGTTCCTTTGCCGGCGGGTGGAAGGCGCGGCGGACGATCGGCTGAGCGCCGGGGCCGTTGCGGCCGGGCTGTTCGATGGCGGCGACGACGTGCGGCGTCACGAGCTTGCCGCGGTTCGCCACGAGCGCGTAGAAGCGCGCCATCTGCAGCGGCGTCACCTGGAGGTCCTTCTGGCCGATCGCAAGCTGGACCGAGTCCCCCGACTTCCAGAGCCGGTCGATCTCCCAGCAGCAGGGATCCGTCTTCTTCGTATACGTGTCCTGACGCCACTTGATCGTCGGAACGAGCCCGGCCTCCTCCGGCCCGACGTCGAGGCCCGTCGGCTCACCGAAGCCGAAGGTCTTCGCCCAGCGCTGGAGCGGCTGTCCCCGGTCCTCAGGCAGGTCGTAGAACAGCTTGCCCACCTGGTAGAAGTAGGTGTCGCAGGACTGCGCGATCGCCGTCGGCAACGTCATCGCCTGGTTCGCGTTCGGGTCCCAGTTGTTGAAGGTGTGCCCGTCGATGACGAGGCTGCCTGTGCACTCGAGCGCGTTGTAGGGCGAGAGGATGTGCTCCTGCATGGCGGCGAGCGCGGTGACCGGCTTGAACGTCGAGCCTGGCGGGTAGACGCCCGAGATCGCGCGGTTCAACGCAGGGAAGTCCGCCTCCTCGGCGGGGCCGGATTCGAGGAGCGGCGCGAGCTTTTCCTTCTTGCGGGTCGTGAAGACGTTCGGGTCGTAGCTCGGGTAGGAGGCGAGCGAGCGGATCGCTCCATCACGCGGGTCGAGGGCGACGATCGCGCCGGCCTTTGCGTACCACTGCTTGTTCGCCTGCGCCCGGTTGATGCCGTCGATGACGGCCTGCTGCGAGGCCCGCTGGAGCTTGGCGTCGAGCGTCAGCCGGACCGCATAGCCGGGGTTCGGGTTCTCCTTGACCTCGACGGGACTCGTGCGCCGGCCGAGCGAGTCGACGCGCAGCTGATTGAGGCCGGCCTGTCCGCGTAGCTCCTTGTCGAAGGACGACTCGATGCCGCCTTGTCCGATCTTGTCGCCGAGGGAGTAGCCGCGGAGCTGCTTCAGCTGGTCATCGTTGATCTCGCCGACGTAGCCCAGGAGCTGAGCGGCGAGATCGCCGCGGGGGTACTGCCGCACGTACGTGTTCGCGATCTGGATGCCCGGAAACTCCGTCTGGTGCTCGAGGAGGTAGAAGACCTCGTCCTCGCTCGCAAACTGCTTCACGGTCACCGGGGTCACCGGGTCGTCGCGGTGCTTCTCGATTTCCCTCGTGACCTCAGCCGTAGGCACGTTGAGGATCTGCGTGAGGCGCCGCACCTCCGCGTACTGCCCCTTCCGCGGCAGATTGGCCGGCCAGATCTTGATCGCCGTCCCGCCCCTGTTGTCGACGAGGATTCGGCCGTACCGGTCCTTGATCGGCCCACGCGGCGCCTCCTGGCGGAGGAGGCGGAGCTGGTTGTTCTCGGCCGCCTGGAGGAACTGGTTCCCGGAGAGGACCTGAAGGGCCCAGAGCCGGAAGAAGAGGACGCCGAACGCCGCGAGGACGAGGAAGCCGAGAATTCCGATCCGGAAGACGGTCTGCGGCGTGAGGCGGTACGGAGCTTCGACGCGCGGGTCCGGCGGCAGGAAGCGCCCGGGCCGGTACGAGCCTGCGCGGCTAGCCAACGAACTCGACCTCCGGGCGCGGGGCCGGCGGGTGGAAGAGACGCCGGACGAGCGCAAAGACTGGGAAGGCGAGCAGGAGATTCAGGAGGACGGTGCCGGGGAGCACGTGGACGAGCGCTACGTCCGCGGAGGCCGGCTCGCGGAGCAGGTAGTGGAGGATCAGCGAGCCGACGGCGTAGAGGACGGTGACGACCGCCACGGAGAGGAGCGGCGCGTGCGCGCGGTCGCGTCCGGTCGTCTCGCCGTAGCGGCCGATCCAGAAGCCGGCGAGCGTGAGCAGGAGAGAAGTGAAGCCGAGCGTGCCGATCTGCGCGACGTCGAGGACGAGCCCGGCCCAGAAGCCGGAGAACGCACCGAAGATCGAGCCGTTCGAGAGTGCCACGGCGACGAGGAGGACGAGGACGAGGTCGGGCGAGCCGCCGAGGATCCCGATCGAGGAGACGATCGTCACCTGCACGATGACGGCGAAGAAGAAGAGCACCGTCGATTTCGCGACGGCGAGGGTCATGGCATTTTCGGCCGCGGCTTGTCGCTGATCAGGACGACCACGGCCTCGACCGAGCTGAAGTCGACGAGCGGCATCACCTGGACGTCCTGGAACGGGTCGATGTCGGTCTGGCCGACCTTCGTGACGACGCCGATCGGAATCCCCTTGGGATAGAACGACGGGAGCTTCCCCTGTTGGAGGCCGGCGGTCATGACGAGGTCGCCCTCCTTGACCTGGTTGCTCTTCGCGACGCGGTCCAGGAAGAGGACGTCTTCCGAGCCCTGGCTGTGGCGGACGATGCCGATCGCGCCCGACGTGCGGTCCTTCGCGGTGACCGCGCTCTCCTTGTCGGTGAGGAGGGTGACCTTGGCCTGGTCGCGGGTCACCTTCGTCACCTGGCCGACGAGGCCGCGATCGGTGACCACAGCGTCGTAGACCCGGATGCCGCTGGTGCGGCCCGCGGCGATGACCACGGTCTGGTCGAACTGGCTGGCCGGATTCGAGATGACGCTCGCCGTAACGGAGTTCGGGAAGTCCTCTGGGTAGTTGGGCCCGCGCTTGTACTTGAGGATGGCGCGGAGCCTCTCCAGTTCGTCGGCGGCGCTCGCATTCTGGATCGCCTGCTGGCGCAAGGTGCTCAGTTCCTTGTGCAGCTCCTCGTTCTCCGCGCGCGCGTGAAACAAGTCAGCCGTCCAGTGGTAGGCGTCCTCGAACGGGCTCGCGATACGGTCGGCAGCGATCTCGAAGGGGCGCAGCACGCTCGCGCCGGCGCTCTGGAAGCCGTGGAGGCCGCCGTTCGGGGACTCTCGGAAGTAGACGGTGATCATCGCCAGCGAGGCGAGGACGAGCAGCCCGACGACGAGCCGCCGTTTCAGGGGGCCGGTCGTCTTCGAGGAATACCTGGGGGCGACTGCGCGCCGAACCGGAGAGCCCAGCGCCGCCACCCGCGCGCTGCGATTTCTAGGCACGGGCTTTGAGGTTAGCGAACAGGCCGGAGCGGGCCTAGCGCCTGCTGCCGTTCCTGCTCTTCGACCTCGACTTCGCAGCCTTCTGCATGACCTCGAGCACTTCGAGACTGCGGCCGGAGCCGACCGCGACGCAGGTCAGCGGCGATTCGGCGAGCTGTGCCGGCATCTGCGTCTCGTGGCGGAGGCGCTCGTCGAGCCCCGAGAGCAGGGCACCGCCGCCGGCGAGGACGATCCCCCGGTCCATGATGTCCGCCGCGAGCTCGGGCGGGGTCTTGTCGAGGGTCGAGCGGATCGCGTCCAGAATCTGGCCGACGGGCTCCTCGAGGGCTTGCCGGACCTCCTCCGAGCTCAGGATGATCGTCTTCGGGAGGCCCGTGAGCATGTCTCGGCCTCGAACCTCAGCCTGCAGCTCCTCGCGGAGCGGGAACGCGGAGCCGATCTCGAGCTTGACCTCCTCGGCCGTCTGCTGGCCGATCAGGAGCTTGTACTCCTTCTTGATGTGGCTGATGATCGCCTCGTCCATCTCGTCGCCGCCGACACGGAGGGACTGTGAGACGACGATCCCGCCGAGCGAGATGACGGCGACCTCGGTCGTGCCGCCGCCGACGTCGACGATCATGTTGCCGGTCGGTTCTGAGACGGGGAGCCCGGCGCCGATCGCGGCGGCCATCGGCTCCTCGATCAGGTAAGCCTCTCGCGCACCGGCCGAGCGCGTTGCCTCTTCGACGGCGCGCTTCTCGACGCCGGTGACGCCTGACGGGACGCAGACGACGACGCGCGGGTACGCAAAGCGGTGGTGGTGCACCTTCTGGATGAAGTGGCGGAGCATCTGCTCGGTGACGTCGAAATCGGCGATGACGCCATCCTTCAGCGGGCGGATCGCGGAGATGGTGCCGGGGGTGCGGCCGATCATGCGCTTGGCCTCGACGCCGACGGCGTGGACTTCGCCCGAGCGCTCGTCGATCGCGACGACCGACGGCTCCGAGAGGACGATCCCGCGCCCACGCACGTAGACGAGCGTGTTCGCGGTGCCCAAGTCCACCGCCATGTCGCGACCGCCGAAGCCGTTGAAGTAACCCATGAGACCCATGCTCTCCGGCCCCGAGTCTAGTGATTCTGTGGAAAACCCCGAAACCCGTGTCCCGAACACCCATGTCCGGTGTCAGACGCCGGACATGTCCCGTGATTGAGCCGGAATCGTCAAGGAACACCTCGCGAGCACATGGCGGACCTGAGCACGTCGTAGCCTGGCGCTAATGCCCAGACCTCCCCGTATCCAACATGCCGGCGGTATCTACCACGTCACCTCGCGAGGAAACCGCCGTCAGGCGATCTTTCACGACGACGACGATCGCCGGTGGTTCCTCATGTTCCGCTCCCATGTCTTCCGGCGATGGGGATGGCGCCTGCACGCCTACTGCCTCATGACCAACCACTTTCACCTGCTTGTCGAGACTCCTGAAACAAACCTCTCATCCGGCATGCAGCGGCTGAAGAGTGGTTACGCCGCCTACTTCAACGAGCGCCATTTGCTCGTCGGGCATCTCTTCCAGCAGCGGTTCGACTCGCGGTTGATCGAGTCAGAAGAGCACTTTTCGGAGTCGTTGAGATACATCGCTCTAAATCCCGTTCGGGCTGGACTCTGTGAGCACCCAGCGCAGTGGCCGTGGAGCACGTTCCGCGGTTCATGGGACTTCATCTATGAGCGCTGAGTCGTCGGATCGGGACCGGTCCGGCGTCTGACACCGGACATGGCTGGATTAGCCGAGGCCGTACGTTCCTGGGAAGTGTTGGACCAGGAGGCGGATCAGGAGAGCTGCTGGCAGGCCGACGACGTTTAGGTAGTCGCCTTCGATCCGTTCGACGAGGCTCGCGCCCAGGCCCTGGATGGCGTAGCCGCCGGCACGGCCCTCCCACTCGCCGCTCCCCACGTAATGAGCGAGGTCACGGGCGGTCAGCGCGCGGAACGTGACCGCCGTCACCTCGTGGTGGAGCTCTTCCCAGCCCGGCGTCACCAGGCAGAGCCCTGATACGACCTCGTGCGTCCGGCCCGACAGCCGCTCGAGCATCGCCTCGGCCTCGGTCGCGTTGCCGGGCTTGCCGAGGGACCGACCGTCGACGACGACCGCCGTGTCGACCCCGAGCACCGGACGCTCGTCGTGCAACCCCACCGAGCGAGCCTTCCCCTGCGCGTGCTCGCGTACGAGGGCAACCGGGTCGGCGTCCGGAGAATCGTGCTCCTCGTAGCGCGGCGAGACGACGGTGAACGGAAGATCGAGCTGCTCGAGGATCGCTCGCCGCTGGGGCGAGTCGGAGGCAAGGACGATCGGGGGAGCCGGCGGGGCGCTCACCCGCTCTTGCGGGCTTTCCAGATCTCCTCGGCCGGCCACTTGCGCGCCCACTCGGCCGCCACGAGGTCGTAGTACTTGTGATCCTCTGCGCCCGCCGGCGCCTGTAGCTCCCAGAGCCCGAGAATCTCGAAGCCGTTCGCGCGCAGGAGGCGGATCCAGTCGCTGTGCTGGATGTGGAAGTCAACGCCGTCGTCCTCGGGCCATTCGAACCGGTGCATCCCGAACTGCGGACGCTCGAGCTTCTCTCCGACCTTGCCCACGTCGGGCGAGCAGACGATCGACAGCACCGAGTTGCAGAGAAAGACGAGCTGCCCGCCGGGACGAAGTAACCGTGCCGCCTCCGGAATCCATTTGTAAGGGTCACACCAGATCGAGGCGCCGTACTCGGAAAAAGCGAGGTCGAAGGATGCGTCCGGCAGCGGCACCTCTTCCGCGTTTGCCTCGATCAGCTCCATCGGAATCCCGAGTTCCTCGCTACATCGCCGCGCGGTCTCCAGCTGGGCAGGCGTCACGTCAACCCCTGTGACGCGAGCTCCACGCTTCGCGAACCACGCACCGAAGTACGCGGTCCCGCAGCCGAGCTCGATGACGTCCTTGCCGGCCACGTCATCGAGGACGTCGAGCTCGGACTCGGGCACGCCGTGACAGCCCCAGGTGATCTCCTCCTCCTGCCAGCCTTCGAGCGCGCGCCCGTCCGTGTACTCGGCGTTCGTCTTCGTCCAGGCCTCGCGGTTCTTTGCGACGTAATCAGTCAAACCAGAGTGCGATCTCGCGCGCGGCCGACTCCGGCGAGTCGGAGCCGTGGACGAGGTTGTCGGGCATCGAGAGCGCGAGATCACCGCGGATCGTCCCGGGACCCGCGTCTGCCGGGTTCGTCGCACCCATTGTCGTGCGCACCGTCGCAATCGCACCCTCACCCTCGACGACGAGAGCCAGCGTCGGCCCGGACGTGATGAACTCGATGAGTTCGCCGTAGAACGGCTTCTCGGCGTGCTCGGCGTAATGCTCACCCGCGAGCTGCTCGTCAACCTCCAGGAGCCGCGCCTCCTTCAGCTCCAGGCCGCGCTGCTCGAACCGTCGCAGGATCTCACCGGCGAGCCCGCGACGCATCGCGTCGGGCTTGATCAGGATGAGTGTGCGCTCAGCCGCCATCGGCGGCGGACTCTACTCGGACCCGGTTTCGCTCCGCGGCGATTGCAGCGGCGGGAAATGAATCGGCGCCGGCGACGCGATCGGCGTCTCGCAGTACGGACAGACCTGCCACAAAGGCTCGAGCGGCGCCTTGCACGTCGAGCACGATTGGCGCAGGCGCGTCGTGCACACGGGGCAGACGAGGAAGTTCTCGTCGATCTCCGCGCGACAGACGGGGCAGTGATGGCGGGTGCCGCGGCCCAGGCTCTCCTCCATGGCCTTGATCTCGAGCTCTCGCTCGCGCACGTCCTCGAGATACTCGGGCGGTCGAAAGAGCATGTAGATGAGCGCACCGATGAAGGGCGGGATCAGCCCGAGAATCGTGGCCGCGCCGACGAGCCACGGGTCCTCGATCCGCCGCCGCGCATCCTTGAAGACCCAGTAGCCGACCGCGAGCCAGAAGACGACGAGCAGGAAAAGCGACAGGTTGCGGACGACCGGCCACGTGCCCGACCCGAAGAAGTCGTGCAGTTGCCCGAAGAACCCTGAGTCGCTTGCTGCCAGAACCATTCTTTTCTTCTTTCCCCGTTATAGGAGAAGTTGACCGACTATGTAGCCGACGGCGAAGGCGAGCCCGACGATCATCAGTACGACGACGGCGGCGAACGCGAACACGGTCAGCCGTTCGCCAGCTTTCGTCGCAGTGCGCTTTCTTCCTCTCACGAGTACAGATCCGCCAGCAGATAGAGGGAGCCGGTGACGAGCAAGGGGCTGCCGAGCGCGCGCGCCCGGGCCAGTGCTCCGTGCGGATCGGCGACCGCTTCGACGTGCTCGAAGTGCGCTTCCGCGTGGGCCGCGAGCTCCTGCGCGGGGAGAGCTCGAGAGTTCGTTGAGCGGGTCGCAATGAGCGTGCGGCCGGCGCGCGCAAGCCCTGCGAGGAGCTCGTCGATCCGCTTGTCGCCGAGGATCGAGACGCAGAGGACGTACTCGCGGGCGGGCAGGCGCGCGAGCAGCCAGTCCACACCTTCGGGCGTGTGCGCGCCGTCCCAGACCTCGTCGCCTCGGCGCTCGAGGCGCCCGGGCAAGACGACCTCGACCTCGTGCTCGACGGGGCGGTCGAGGTATGCCGCGGCGGCCTCCCTGGCGCCTCCGATCACCACGCGCGCGGTGGGCGCGAGGAGCCCGCTATGCGTGTTGTCCGACATGACAACTACTCTTGCCGCATGCGCAACTGCAAGCTTCTCCTTCGCGATCTGCTCGACCGTGTCGCCGAGCACCTCCGTGTGCTCGAGGGCGATGTTCGTCAGCAGGACGACCGGCGCGTCGACGACGTTCGTCGCGTCGAGGCGCCCGCCCAGCCCAGCCTCGACAACTGCCACGTCCACGCCGGCCTCGGCGAACTCGGCGAGCGCGGCCGCGGTCAACGCCTCGAACTGGGTCGCGCCGAGCTCCTCCGCGGGCTCGCGAATCCGCGCGACGGCCCGATCGAACGTTTCGGGATCACAATCCAACCGCTCGTGCCAGCCCGAGACGTGCGGCGAGGTGTAGGCGCCTGCCTGCAAGCCCTCGGCACGGAGGAGCGCGGCGATCGTCCGAGTCGCGGTGGACTTGCCGTTCGTCCCGACCACGTGCACCGACGGGAAGGAACGCTGCGGGTCCCCCAGGGCCGTCAAGAGCTGCCGCATGCCGTCGAGGCCGAACTCCTCCGGCCATGGGCTGAGCGAGGCGACCCACTCGGTCGCGCTCGCCGGCCTAGTTGCGGAGGGCATCGAGCTCACGACGGTAACGCTCGAGCTTGTCGCGCTCCGCCTCGACGACGTCGGGCGGTGCCTTCGAGGTGAAACGCTCGTTCGCGAGCATTCCCTCGGCGCGGGCGACTTCCCCTTCGAGCCGGTCGATTTCAGCCTGTGGGTCTCCTTCGGTGCCCGGTTGTAGTCGCTTGGCTTCGAAGATGCGCGTCTCATCGGGGCCGAGCTCCATTCGAACACCGCTCCGCACGTAGACGGGCGCGGCTTCCTTCACACGGTCGAGGGCCCCCTCGTCGGCTGCGAACGAGTCGTCGGGCTCGAGCCAGGGCGCCACGATCAGCCGCGACTCGCGGTCCGGCAGGTTCGACCAGATCTCCTCGGTCACATGCGGCAGCACCGGGTGGAGAAGCTTTAGCAGGCGCTCGAGCGCGGCGAGCGCAGTCGCCCGCGCGTCCTCGTCGGCGCCGTAGAGCCGGGGCTTGATCGCCTCTGCGTACCAGTCGCAGAAGTCGTCGAACGTCAAGCGGTAGAGACGCCCGACCGCATGCGCGAAGTCGTACTGCGCGACATCGTGCTCGAGCTCGGCTCGGGTCGCGTCGATGCGCGCGAGGATCCAACGCTCCTCGACGTCACGCGGTCTTGCGTCGGGAGTCGTCTCACCCGCGTTGGCGAGGATCAGCCGAGCCACGTTCCAGAGCTTGTTCGCAAGGCTGCGGCCTTCGGCGATCGGCCCGACGGAGAAGCGCACGTCCTGCGTAGACGACATCTTCAGGAGCCCGTAGCGAGTCGCGTCGGCGCCATGCTCGTTCACGGTCTCGAGTGGATCGATGCCCGTGCCGAGGCTCTTCGACATGCGCCTCCCGTCCGGCGCGTTGATCGTCGAGTGGATGTTCACGTCGGGGAACGGGAGCTCGCCCATCAACTCCAGGCCGGCCATGAGCATCCGCGCCTCCCAGAGGAAGATGATCCCGCGGTCGGTCGAGCTGACATCGTTCGGATACCAGGCGCGCAGTTCGGGTGTGTCGTCGGGCCAGCCGAGCGTCGCGAAGGGCCAGAGCGCCGAGGAGAACCACGTGTCGAGCACGTCCTCGTCCTGCGTAAGGTCGGCCGAGCCGCACTCGGCGCAGGCGTCGGGAGTCGTCTCGGCCACGGTTACGTGCCCATCCGGGCAATACCACGCCGGAATCTGGTGGCCCCACCAGAGCTGGCGCGAGATGCACCAGGGGCGAATCGCCTCCATCCAGTCGAGATAGATCTTCTTGTAGCGCTCGGGGAAGAAGCGGACACTGCCGTCGCCGACGACGTCGATCGCCGGCTTCGCCAGCTCGCTCATGTCGCACCACCACTGGAGCGAGACGAGCGGCTCGATTCGCGATCCGCAGCGGTCGCAGGTCGCGACCGCGTGCCGGTAGGGCTCCTTCGACTCGAGCAGTGCCTCGCTCTCCAAGCGCGCGACGATGCGCTCGTTCGCCTCCTCCTGAGTCAGCCCGGCGAACTCCCCGGCCTCGTCGTTCATGCGCGCGTCGAGGCCGATCACCATCAGTTCGGGCAACTCGTGGTCACGGCCGATCTCCCAGTCCATCGGGTCGTGACCGGGGGTGATCTTCACCGCGCCCGTGCCGAACTCGGGGTCGACGCGCTCGTCGGCGATGATCGGCAGCGTCCGGCCAACGATTGGAAGCACGGCCTCCTTGCCGACCAGGTCGCGGTATCGATCGTCGTCCGGGTGCACGGCGACAGCGACATCCGCGAGCATCGTCGGCGGACGCACGGTCGCAATCCTGATGTGCCCAGAGTCGTCCGCCAGGGGATAGCGGATCGTGTACAGCGTGTCGTCGGTCTCCTCGTGGTTCACCTCGAGATCGGAGATCGCGCTCGCGCAGCGCGGGCACCAGTTGACGATCCGGTTGGCCCGGTAGAGGAATCCGCGCTCGTGCAAATGCAAGAACCACGTCAGCACCGCGCGCACGTAGCCCTCGTCCATCGTCATCCGCTCGCGCCGGTAGTCGAGCGACGCGCCGAGCCTCCGTAGCTGCCCCATGATCACGCCGCCGTACTTCTCGAGCCAGGCCCAGGTGCGCTCGACGAAGGCCTCGCGGCCGAGATCGTGTCGCGTCAGGCCTTCCTTCGCGAGTTCTCGCTCGATCACGTTCTGCGTCGCGATCCCGGCATGGTCGTAACCGGGCTGCCAGATCGTGTTGAAGCCGCGCATCCGGTGCAGTCGAATGAGCAGGTCCTGGATCGACGCGTTCAGAGCGTGGCCCATGTGCAACTCGCCTGTCACGTTGGGCGGAGGGATGCAGATGACGTACGACTCCCGCTCGGAGTCCGGCTCCGCGTTGTAGAGGCCCTCCTCCTCCCAGGCGCGCTGCCAGCGCTCCTCGACGCCCTGAGGCTCGTAACGCGGCTCCATCGGCGCATCGTAAGGCCGCGGACGCTCAGCGTCCGTAGGCGTCCGACGGATGTGCTCAGGCAGCGACTATGCGCTCAGTATTGCTGCGAGCGTGCAGTCGGCGCAAGTCGCTCAGGCGGATTCTTCGGCGAGCTCTTCGGGCTCGTCGGCTGCCTCGCCGCCACCGGTGGTGACGAGCGTCGGCTTGACGTCGTTCGCGATCGTCTCCTTCGTGATCGCGCACTTGGACACGTCGGTGCGCGACGGAAGCTCGAACATGACGTCGAGGAGCGCGTGCTCGATGATCGAGCGCAGGCCGCGCGCGCCCGTCTCGCGCTTGAGCGCCTTGTCGGCGATCTCCCAGAGCGCGTCCTCGGTGAAGACGAGCTCGATGTCGTCGTAGGCGAAGAAGCGCTGGTACTGCTTGACGAGCGCGTTCTTCGGCTCGGTCAGGATCTGCACGAGATCCTCGCGCTGGAGCTGGTGCACAGCCGAGACGACCGGCAGCCGGCCGATGAACTCCGGGATCAGGCCGTACGAGAGGAGATCCTCAGGCATGACGTCGGTGAGCAGCTCCGAGGCCACGGAGTCATACCGTGAGCGGATGTCGGCGCCGAAGCCGACCGCATTCTTGCCCGTCCGCTTGCCGATGATCTTCTCGAGCCCGGAGAACGCACCGCCGCAGATGAAAAGCACGTTTGTCGTGTCGATCGAGAGGAACTCCTGGTGCGGGTGCTTGCGCCCGCCCTGTGGCGGCACCGAGGCGACCGTTCCCTCGAGGATCTTCAGCAGCGCCTGCTGCACGCCCTCGCCGGACACGTCGCGCGTGATCGACGGGTTGTCCGCCTTGCGCGCGATCTTGTCGACTTCGTCGATGTAGATGATCCCCGTCTCTGCCTTCTTGATGTCGAAGTCCGCGGCCTGGATCAGCTTGAGGAGGATGTTCTCGACGTCCTCGCCGACGTAGCCCGCCTCCGTCAGCGCGGTCGCGTCGGCGATCGCGAACGGGACGTTCAGGATTCGCGCGAGCGTCTGCGCAAGAAGCGTCTTGCCGCAGCCGGTGGGGCCGAGCAGAAGGATGTTCGACTTCTGGAGCTCGACTTCGCCTTCGTCGGTGCCCATCTGCACGCGCTTGTAGTGGTTGTAGACAGCGACGGCGAGCGTCCGCTTGGACTCCTCCTGGCTGACGACGTAATCGTTGAGGACGGCGTAGATGTCTCTCGGCCGCGGCAGGTTCTCGAGATCGAGTGAAGCCGGTGCCGTCAGCTCCTCGTCGATGATCTCGTTGCAGAGATCGATGCACTCATCGCAGATGTACACACCCGGTCCAGCAATCAGCTTCTTGACCTGGCGCTGCGACTTCCCGCAGAAGCTGCAGAGAAGCTGCTCGTTTCCTTCGCTCGCTCTAGCCACCCATTCCCTCTATCTCTAGCTGCCCGAACCCTCTGTCACGTTGTACATCGAAATGGCCTCTCTGAATACCCCTCGACCTAGCGATGCTCGATAACAGTGTCGATGATGCCGTATTTCGTCGCTTCCTCGGCGGTCATGAAGAAATCTCGCTCCATGTCCTTGGACACCTTGTCCAGAGACTGGCCTGTGTGGTGTCCCATGATCTCTTCCAGTTTTCGCTTCAGGGCAATCGTTTCGCGAGCATGGATCTCGATATCGGTCGCCTGACCCTGGAAGCCGCCCCAGACCTGATGGATCAGAATCTTGGCGTTCGGCAGCGCCATGCGCTTTCCTTTCGCGCCGCCCGATAGGAGGAGCGCTCCCATCGACATCGCGATGCCGACGCAGATCGTCTGCACGTCGGGCTTGATGAACTGCATCGTGTCGTAGACCGCGAGCCCGTGGTACACGGAGCCGCCGGGTGAGTTGATGTAGAGCGAGATGTCTTTGTCCGGGTCCTCCGACTCGAGATGGAGGAGCTGGGCGATGATCAGATTCGCGATCTGATCGTCGACAGGCGTGCCCAGAAAGATGATCCGCTCGTTCAAGAGTCGCGAGTAGATGTCGAACGCGCGCTCTCCACGCGAGGTCTGCTCGACGACCATCGGGACGAGTGGGCTCATTTGGGGGTCGTATCTCATACGGGCTCCTTGCTGCTGCCGGGGGTCCACAGTTTCGCAGCGGTATCGGGTTTTTCCTGCTCGGGGGTCCAGATGCTCTCGCGCGCACGGGCGAGCTCGACGGGGATTGGCTTGACGTCTTCGACGATTCGGTCGAGGGCTTTCTTCATGCGGAAGTCGGTTCGCAGACGCTCGTGGCGTCCGGACTGCCAGAGCTGCTCGATGACGGCATCGGGATCCTCCTCGGTCGCCTCGGCCTGCTCGCGGACGAGGGCTTTCAACTCCTCGTCGGTCACTTCGACCTCGAGCTTGTCCGCGACCACCTCGAGCACGAGCTCGCGGGAGATCGCACGGCGCGCCTCGCTCCTGAGCGTGTCGCGCAGCTGATCGGCCGTCTGGCCCGTGACGCGGAGGTAGGTCTCCGCATCGAGGCCGCGGCTCTGGAGGGAGCGCAGCATCGCGTTCAGCAGCTCGGCGGCGCGCGACTCGACGAGCGAGTCGGAGACGTCCACGTTGGACGCCTCGATGAGCTTGTCGACCGCGCCGGCACGGAAGTCCGCCTCCAGCTCGGCCTGGATCGCCTCGCGGAGGCGCGACTCGATCTCCGTGCGCAACTCCTCGAGCGTCTCGAACTCACTCGTCGAGCGGGCAAGCTCGTCGTCCAGGGGCGGCAGGACCGGCTCCTTGATCTCCTTCAGCGTCGCCTCCGCTTCCTTCTGGCTCCCATCGGGAGCGGTATAGGTGAGCTTCTTCGTCTCGTCCGCGCTCATCCCACGCAGGCCGCGCTCGATCTCCTCGACGAGCCGGCCGGCGCCGAGCTGGACGACGTAGTCGCGCTGCGCCTCGCCCGTCTCGTCGACGAGGTCGACGACGAGCACGTCACCGTCCTTGGACGGGCGGCCCTCGACGGGGACGAGCTCTGCGACCGAGGCGCGCAGCGCCTCCAGCTCGCCCTCGATGAGCTCCTGGGGCACCTCGGGGTCCGGCGAGGGCACCTCGAGCCCGCTCCAGTCGGCCACTTCTGGGGACGGCTGCACGGCGACCTCCGCGGTGAAGCTGAACGGCTCGTCCTCGGTGGTCGGCACGTCGTAGTCGAGCGTCGGCTGGGAGACGGGCCTGATGCTCGCGTCTTCGGCTGCGTTCCAGAACCAGCCGCCGATGTGGCTCTCGACCGCCTCCGTGAAGATGCGGTCGCGCCCGACGCGCGCCTCCAGCACCTTCTGCGGGACCTTGCCCTTCCGGAAGCCGGGGATCTTGGCGGTCGCCGCCAGGTCCGAGGAGGCGTGCTCGACGGCGTGCTTCAGGTGGTCGCTCGGAACCTCGACCTCGAGGCGGACGCGGTTCTCGGGCAGCTCCTCGACCTTCGTCTTCACAGTGCGGCCATTCTGCCAGCCCCTCGCAGGGCTGGGCTGTCGGCGCACGAAAGCCCCAGCTAGGACTCGTCCTGTGGCTCGAGAGGCTCAGCGATTCGCCGGGCAGCTTCCTGCTGCTCCTCGCTTACCTCTTCCGCCAGCTCCTCGAACTTCGTCACGTCGCTCTCGAGGCTCTCTTGTGCTCGCTGCTCTTGGTCTGCCATACCGACTGTCTACCCCGCCGATCTATCCTTGGAACCTGAGCGGGCGTGGCGGAACTGGTAGACGCGTCGGGTTTAGGACCCGGTGGGCCGAAAGCCCGTGGAGGTTCAACTCCTCTCGCCCGCACTCGCTTCCCTGAGCGGCGGCGCTCCCGATCGAAGTCCGGCCCGCTACGCGGGCCATGACGACTTCGATCGGGTCGTCCTCGAGGACGCGCGTTGGTGTGCCGCAGTCGCGCATGTCGACTGCGGCGGCGGATGCGGTCGGACCTCGTGAGCGTCGGGGCTCGTATCCGTATGAATGCTCAAACTCGTCGCCAGCCTGATCCTCTCCGCTGTGCCGATTCCGAAGTTCGCTCTGGCTCCCGGATGGCACGTCGTACGGCATGCCGCAGATCCACCTTGCGGCGCTTTTGCTGTCGCGGCCACGCTCAGACGTGAGCTCCCTCGCCCCGGAGAGTGCGCGTCGCTCCAGTCTCGAGATCAAAGAGCGCTACGAGGCGACAACGTGGTCATCACCGCAATGGTGCTCGGGCGCCGGCGGTGGAAGACGTATCCCGTTCGTCGCCTCCCGCTCAGACTCGACAAGGCGCCGATCCGTCACTGCTTCGAGGGCATCCCGTGTGGCCTCGCGTATCAAGAGCTTCTCGCCCGGGTGCACGGTTGGAACCTCGACGTCTTCGTCCTCTATGGCCGGAGACAGCCGTCGCGCGCTTTGAAGAGCCGCGCCTCGGCCGAGGTGGCTCGTCTCACGCTCCCGTGATGCGAACGCGCTAGAGGAGGATGCGCAGCGCGGTGTCGTGCGAACAGCCGTTGGCGAGCAACCCGACCGCGACGTGCAGATCGATGGTCTGCATGTTGGCCAGTGCGAGGGCTGCGACCGGGTTGAACCCGGCTTCTTCGAGGACGTCGAATCGCCAGTCGAGCACGCGCTCGTTCTCGCTTCCGCGAGGCCGCAGGATGACCGCAGGTTCCATTCCCTCTCCTTCGGCTCTAAAGCGCCTGGCCTCAATGGTCGAAGGAGAGAAAGGCATCACTCGAACGAGGGATGCCCCGACGTCCCCCGAACGAGGGATGCCCGGAGCCTCATTACCACGGAGAATCGACTGTTCATGAGTGTTCTCGTCGCACAAGACACGATGGTTTCCGATGCGCGCCTCTCGGAGGTTCTCAGCCCTGAGCTCGTACTGGTCTCGTCGCCCGAGGCCGCTCAGTTCGCGAGGAGCCTTCTCACCGCACCGCCATTCAGACCACTGCCCGTGCGCAAGCCCGGGCGACGCGGCATGGAGCCTGGTCAAGCTGAGCTCACGATGGTCTGGCTCATCTGCACCGCAATGACTCTCGGGCCGCTGCTCTTCATTCTCCTCGTGCGACCCTGAGCTCCTCGCCGAGCGGCTATTCTCAGCCTGCGCGGTGGCGGTAGCTCAGTTGGTAGAGCCCCGGGTTGTGGTCCCGGTGGTCGCGGGTTCGAGCCCCGTCCGCCACCTGTCTCCGCTCTACTCTTGTGGTCGCGGCCCCGTAGCTCAGTGGATAGAGCAACGGACTTCGAATCCGTGTGCGCTGGTTCAATTCCAGCCGGGGCCTTCGGTCTTTTCCCTGCAAAACGCAAGAGCGGCCCCGGGTGGATCAGAGGCCGCTCTTGTTGTGCGTACAGGAGTGCGTACAGATCCGTGAGACCTACAGCGGGAAGGCTCCGAGCGGTACGTCTTTGGCCTGCTGCTTCTCGGAGTCACGAGCCCAATGCCCGTACACGTCGGCTGTCAGACCGATCGAGCTATGACCCAACTGGCGCTGCACCCATTGGAGGCTCTTCCCGCGTTCGAGCATGATCCGGGCGAACGTGTGCCGCAGGGAGTGAAAGTCTCGGACGACTCCCCGCTCTCCGATCTTCGGAACGCCGGCCTTGTCCATCCCGGCCCTTAGGACTCGCACGATGGTGGAGGGGATGAGGTAGCTGCCTTTCTCTGCACGCGTCCGTCCGAGAGTGTCTTGCTCAGGGTGCGGGAAGACGAGTGCCCCATCTTCCTGGGCGCCCGTGAGAGCAGTCCAGTCGGCTAGGACTTTGAGTGCGTCGTCCGTCAGATCAAGTGTTCGCACCTTGTCTGACTTCGTGGTGTCGATCCCGAGCCCAGCCGTGTGTGACCGGGCCACGATGATCTCTCTATCGAGTTGATGAACGTCCCCCCAACGCAGGGCCACAAGTTCGCCTTGCCTCGCTCCCGTGGCGAGTGCGAGCTTGCAGAGGTATGTGTACGTCGCGGCGGGTAGCTCGGTTGGCATCTTTGCCCACAGCGCCGTCAGTTCATCATTGGTGAAGTAGCTCGCCTTCGCCTTGCCTCGCTTCGGCCTGAATGACTTAGGGAGAGTCCGCGCAGGGTTCCGATCCGCGTACCCTGATTCGAGCGCCGCTTGCAGGCAGGCCGAGAGAACGCGAAGGTGTCTGGCCTTCGTGGACTCGCTCGGGGCCTTCGTTGCCTCCAGGATCGCAAGCACGTCGTCCACGTCGAGAGAGCGAACAAGCCGCTGACCGAGAACGAACTTCGCTATCTCGATGGTGGGCTTGTAGGACCGCCGCGTGTTTTCCTTGATCGTGCTTCCGTCGAGCCACTGATCGGCCCACTCCGCGAAGGTGATGTTTCTATCGATCGACGGGGAGAACCCCCGGCGCTTCCGGTCTACCTTCTCTTCGAGGTCGCGGAGCTCGCGCTTCGCCTCTTCCAGATCGCGGCCAAGGGTGGCCTGCCGATTCTTGCCGCCGTCCCAGTAGCGGGCGACGTAGGTGAGCTTCGCCCCGCACGTACAGCCGGTCTTTGCACCCTTGGCGGTCGTCCACAATCCGCGAGGACAGCCACGCCGATGTCGAGCTTGGAGACTTGCCACTTCGGTACCTCCTTCACAGGGATTTCACCGATCACGTTAAACGATCGTGCGGACGTTCGCAAGGGGACCGGCTGTACGCACCAGGGAAGGTTCGACCACCCGCCTAGCTACACTTCGAAGTGAAGGGCAACGAGATGGCTTGGGGTTCGACTTCGAGCCGCGAATGCATCTAGCAGCACTCAGGGCCGGGGTTGGGAAGCCCCGGTCCTACTTTTTCTTGGGCGTCGTCCGACGGGGTTGCTTACGTAGCCCGAGATGCATTCCCAGTCTCCCCTTCAACACTTCGCGACTTGCGTTCGCTTGACGCCCTAGCTCCCGTTCAGCGGCGCGAACTCGCCTCAGTCTGCGGCCTGATCGAGAAGCTGCACGGCCCAGGTGCGGTCCGATTCGGAAGCGGGCAGCGCGTGAAGACGCGGAAGCGCCGGCCTTCCTTCCGGCAGCGGAAGCCGAGGCCAGGCCGCCCTGTCGTGTTGGACCTTGGCCCTTGGGCCTGCGGAACAACAGTCGCGTTCAATCCAGAGCGAGTCGTGGATGAGTTCGGCGCATGCTGCTACGAACTCGACTTGCGCTGTGAAGTTGAGTCTGACGAGGACCTTGACGAGATCGTTGAGCAAGCCGAGCTCGCTATCGAAGATTGGCAAGAAGAGCGGAGACAGAGGAGGGCGAAGGTGGCGTTCCGATTCCATCCGGCCCGCCCTCGGATGCCCATGCCGCTCACACGCCTGCTCCGTCCGTTGGTTCGTGCGCGCTCGCCTCGAAGTCGGCGTCGAGCAGCTCGTATCGGGTCGAGCCGCTCGCGCGGCGACCCTGACCCACCAGGGCCGGGACTAGCCCGGATTCAGTTCTCAGGGGCGGGCGCGTGAGCCTCCGCGCACAGCGCATCCGGCAAGTTGATTAGTTTGCTCTACTCGGCGCACTGGAATTTGCCGTGTTCGTTCGTGCCCACCGCGTCGGCGGTAAGACGTATCGCCAGATCGCAGAAGAGGAGGGTGTCCATCCGTCCACAATCCGCAGCTACATCAACTGGTGAGAGACGCTTGGTTACGGATCGAGGGACGACCCATCACCGACAAGTAACGCCGTTTCCCTCCTCGCGAAGCCGGCCAAGAGGCGTTTCTTTCAGCGCGGGCCGACAAACGTTATGCTCGAACGCCTGCCGCCAGGACGCCTACCGCAAGAGAAAGCCGGTCGGCGTGTGACGGGCCGCTACGGTCGCCTCCCCTACATCGTCGCGGACGCACTCGAACAAGGCGAGATGTCCCTCTCGCAGTCGCGATTCTGGCATTCCTCGAATGTCGAGCGAACCACAAACTAACCGCCGCAGGCCGTGTATTCCCTCGCCGGTCTAGCCGCCGCGCTCGAATGGCCGTGGACGGACGAGAAGCTGCGGCAGGATCTCCACACATTGAAGCGGGACGGCTGGCTCGACTTCGAGAGCAGTCCGGGGAAGCGCACCAAGTACATCCTTCAACTGAAAAGGGCCTCCCTCGTTGGAGGTTGGTTGGAGGTTGGAGGCACCCCGTTGGAGGTTCCAGATGACGCGACCCCGCTACCAGAGAGCGTTTCGAAGCCGCGCAGCTCTTATGGTTTTGGAGGTGCCCCTAAACAGCAATACGCAATACCCAAGACCCAAAACTCAAGACCCAAAACTCAAGACCCAAAACAGGCTGAGAGGAAAAACCTCAACGACGAAGAGCAGAGGCCAGACCCTGAAGTTGCGCTAGCCAAGATCCGCGCTCTTCAAGGAGAAGTCTTCAAGAGCGGCTTTGAGGGAGGGCAGGCTTGACCTACCTCACCGTCGAGGCTGCAGCGGAGGTTATGCACGTCACGGCTCGGTCCGTGACGGCGTACATCGCGAAGAACGCGATCCTCACCGGAAGCTGCCGGGCGTTCGGCGCGTCCTCATTCCCGAGGACGAGCTTCGGGCCTGCCTAGACGGGGCGGAGCTCGAAGTCTTTACCCAGTCAGCGGCGGGCGAGTGGTCGCACAAAGGCTCAGGCGTGAACGACCCGGACTACCATTTTTGGGGAAGGCTCACGGTTGCTGTTGACAAAGCAGCGTGTGAGGTTTTGGCGAGCGCCGATTACTCGAAGCTCGGTGCATGGCAGCGGTTGATTCTTCGCGATGTCTGGGAGCGGCTGATGGCCGGCTCGGGCGACACCGTGCGCTGGCTACCTCGCCCCGCTTCGTCCTCCGAGTCAGACGCCCTCTCTCGCGCCCTGGCTAGCTCGAGCGGCGAGGCCTTCTCATTCGCCTGGGCGACGACCAAGAGCCCGGACTTCCTTGTTGCTGGGTCCGCATTACTCGTGCCGGAATCGAGAAAGCTAAGCGACTGCAACCCGAAAGGAAGGCAGCATAGCCGCGCTCTCAATTGCTCCGAAATCCGACTGACATTTTTTGAAGATTTCCGAAAATCACGCATACCATGTACTAAGTATAAATAACGCTCGGCCATGTATCCAAGGAGGCTTAAATGGCTAACGCAGTACGAAGAACTATTTACCTCCCAGAATCCCTTGAGCGCGAATATATGCAGCTCGGCGCGGTTACAGAGCGGTCCTTTTGCATCCTGTGCGTCGCGCTCTCGATGAGTACCGAGGCGATGGTCGCGTTATCACCCGCCGCGTGAAGCCCAAGGCTGAAACGTCCCGAAATGGCGGTAGCGAGCTAGATGCCTGACACCACCCCGCTCGGTCTCCCGTTCCCCCTCGACAGCGATTACAACGGTGGCGCCGACGCGCCGCGCGCCGTCCGGGAACTGGCCGAAGCCCTCGACACCTTCCTGACCGATCAGTACCGCTTGGTCTCCATTCGCTACATCACAAGCGGTGTGGCGTTTACACCGACGGCGGGCGTCGACGGGCTGCTGCTCAAAAGCGCGTCGGAGGTGGCGGCGCTGGCGGCGGTGCTGGGACTGGCGCGACGAACGCTGCCGGGGCTGGCGGCGGGGGCGCAGGGGCTATGCCGCGAAATGGACGACGACGATCAAGTCCCCGTTTACCGTCGCGGTTGGCGCAGGGGGTGTCGGTTTGTCAGGAAACAACCCCGGCGGCACGGGCGGTAACACCACTTTTGACTCCCCCTCTATCTGTACGAGCGAAGGAGGCTCGGGAGGACAGGGTGCCGCAGTTGCCAGCCGCTGTCGCCCTGGGCGGCGCAGGGGGCGCAGGAGGGACAGGCGATGTCGGAGACCTCCTCTCAAGAGGCGCACCCGGATACCCGGGCTTCGCTCTCGCGGCGTCCCAGGTTGCAGGAGGCGCAGGAGGAAACAGCGTCCTAGGCGGCGGCGCACCGGGGAATACCAACCAGACCTTTGACGGAAATGCTGGCGCCGGCTACGGAGCAGGCGGCTCGGGCGCCACGATCATCTCGGGCGGGGCGAACAAGAAGGGCGGCAGCGGTACATCCGGCCTCGTCCGCGTTTGGGAGTTCCAAAGGACCTAATGCCAGGCGTCACTCCGCACCCCATCGCCCGCGCTTACACACGCGCGTCTCACCTAGTAAGAGAGACACGTTTCAGCACCGACAGGAGCAGGCCGGTCTCTCCCTATGATGGCGAGTATTAATGGGCCGGAGCTCTACGCGAGAGCCGGGGCCTTAAAGACGATGGCCTCGTATCTCAACCTCTGTTGCTCATGCCAACAGGACTTTGCTTCAGTCGCCGCCTTCGACCGTCACCGAACGGGAGTCCATGAATACGACTTCGCTGAGGGCCTGCGCTTCGACACAGCTCGTGAGGATGGCCGGCGCTGCATGGACGAGGGCGAGATGGCGGAAGCTGGTCTAGCTCTTGACCCCCGTGGCCGCTGGCGAGTGTCTGTCGATGCCGAGCGTATTGAGGCATGGCGGGCGAGGCAGGCGGCATGAGGTCTTGTGAGCCGAGCGACGTTCTGTCGAACCGGTCATGCGAGGAGCCGGCTATGCCTCGGAGGCCCGGGGGTTTACGGTGAAGCTGCCCACGCGAGAAGGTCCTTGGGACCGCGAACCGAAAGATGGCGCTATGGACGTTCCGAAACTCTTCACGATTGGATACGAGGGCCAGACGCCAGATGGCCTGATCGAACGCCTCCAACAGGCGAAGGTCGATCGGGTCGTTGATGTCCGCGAGTTGCCTCTCTCCGCCGTCGAGGCTTCTCAAAGTCGAGCCTTGCGGCTGCGCTAGAGGGTGCTGGGATCCGGTACGAACATATGCGTGCACTCGGTAATCCCAAGCCCTACCGTGATCGCTACAAGGGAGGCGACGCCAAGGGGGGCGCACGTGCCTACCGCGCGCACCTTCACAACGGGTCGCATCCGGCGCTAGTCGAACTCGCTGATTCGCTCTCAAGCCGGCCCACCTGTCTGCTCTGCGTCGAGGCTTCCCACACGGAGTGCCACCGAGCGGTCATCGTCGGCGCGGTCGCGGAGCGGCTCGCGACGGTTTCGGTCGTTCATCTTTAGGCGGCGGGCGGCCAGAACACCCCGAGAACAAGGAAGGCCCGCGGGTACAAGTGTTGATTGCCGACGAAGAAGATCGTGTCCTTCGCAGGGCCGCACATCTCGTCGAGGAATCTTTGGCGAATTTTCTCGAAGAGCACGTCCTCGGGATAGCGGTCGCGCCATGCCCGGTACGACTCGGCGAGCTCCCAGTCGACCATTGACTGAGTGTGCGTCTTGCAACCGGGCGTGTCGCAGCGGTACCGGTAGCGGAAACGCAAAGGGATCTTCTCGAGTCCATGCTTGCCTGGGAAAAAGAGACTTGGTTGTGCGGCAACCCCACCCTTGGTGTCGCTCCATTCGCCCTCTTCATCGTCGACCAAGAGGTCGACCACCTCTCCGGGCTCGAATCGCCGCGAGCGACATGCCTTCGGTTCGCTGGCGGGAAAGCACTTCACACATCGAATCGACAATGAGCGAGTCGAGATATTTTGCCGTTCTTCCCAGTGACGCTTGGTGTCGATGACCGACCCAGTCGCGATCGAGTCGACGTTTGGTCGGACGTCTCTGGGCGCGGGTCTGTCCCGCGCCTCGACGCTTCGAGTGAAAGATGCTGGTACTTCTTGAATTGCTGCTGGACGGGTACAGGTCCCGGAAGGCGACTGGGAAGCCTCCGACCCATTGCGGGCTCGGCGTATCGGTTCGGATTCCGGCGACGCAGACAGCTTCTCCGTACTTTTGACTGATCGCCGGGTAAGCCTTGACGGTGACAAGCAGCGAGATCTGCTCACCCACGAAGCCAGATCCTACGTTCGCGGTCCGCTCGATCCGCCCAAGCCCTTCCCCTGCAAATACCGGAATCTCCGGTGTACGCACTCTGTACACACACAGAAGCTTTAATCCAGCCGTGGAAACGATCTACCTCTCCCTGCTCGATGAAGGCGTCGACGTGCGGCGTCTGGTCGAGGCCCAACGCGAGGGGGACTTCTACAGAATCGTTGGTTCCATGCCAGAGACGGAGAAGTGGGCCTTCGGTCCAGGTTCAGTCGTCCGATGTGAGCAGCGCGACCTGGCGGATGGCCTTGCGCTGGTCGCTGTAGAGGCCGTCTAGGAGGCTCCGCGAAACGACTAGCGAACGCGCTACCAGCATCGCCCCGCGCCGATTGCGACGATGACTAGACCGGAATCTCTGCGAGATAGACAAACCAGCGCGAAGGGCGGTCGTAGCGGACAAGGGCGATGACCACAATTGCAGGGATGAGCAGCGCAAGGCCTACGATGGCAAGCGCGGTGCAACCGTTCATTGGGCCGCAGACTACGCGGCGAGCGGAACGGCCCGCGCTCGGGCGAGCACAGCGGCGAGCGTGGCAAGGATGGTGAGCGGTGCCGCCACGTGCATCGCTCTGGGTGGGTCGGCCTGGGCTGGGAGGAATCAAGCCAGGAAGCGATGTAACCGATCCAGACACGAGATGAGGCGGAATGAGCCGACTGTTGGCCGCTCGATCTCATGATCGTTTTCCCGTTCGTTGCCCTCGCGGTGCTGCTTGGCGTCGCCTTCGGCTGCAGGTCCCCGTCGCGTTCGTGCTCGGACTCGGATTGCTCCTCGCAATGGAAGAAAGGCCAGAGAAGAAGGTCGGGAAGGTGCGGGCCGCGATCGAATACGCAGGCTTGGCGTTGCTCTGCGCCGTTGTGGGTGGTCTGCTCCTCGGGGGACTAGGTGCCATCGGTGGCTTCGTCCTGGGCTTTGGTGCCCGACTGCCCGAACAGGCGATCCCTGTACCGTCTTTCCGGTTCCCTTCGCCGCAAGCGGCAATAAACAGCCCGTTCCGACTACGGCCACGCCCCGCTTCGTGCCCGTGGCTTGGAGCGTGTCAGCCTTCACGCTGACCTCGTGATGCTCGCACGGCTCTCGCAGGCTCTCGCCAGAGCGCGAGCCGTTCCGCTCGCGGCTTAGCTCCTAGACTCCGCTCCATGAAACGCGTTGCGGTATTCGCCGCTGGCCTCGCGCTGTTTGCGACCGGCTTTCTCGCGGCGTGTGGTGGCGAAGCTGCCGAATCGCCCTCTAATTCGGATACCGGCACGGCCACAAGCGTCGTTCTGTCGGGCACCCTCACGGTGATCGATCCCGTGCCGACCGTGCCGACCATCGTCACGTTTCCCGAAGACGAATCGACAGTCACGTTTACGCGCACGGAAGACGAGCCGTGACGCGGCCCACTTATTTCGCCAAACCTCCCTAGTCCGGCTCTTGGGTCATCCCAAGTACTGCGAGGACCACCAACAAGATGACGATCACGGCTACGGAGCCAAGAAAAACTCCGGTGGCCATAAGAAGTCGGTCATTGAGACGGCTCCGGGTTGTTGGGTCTAGTCTCTCGTCACTCAGACGAAGTATGCCCGCCCTGATTTTTGCGCCAACTGGATAGGCAACCCGCAGAGCGTCGTCTGGTGCCCGGCGCACCTAGTAGGAAGGTTTTTCCAGTGGGGAAGCGACAGCTCCGCTGTTGGTGGAAGGTGTCAGCGGGGAAGGGCGGTCACTAGCTGTCCCTCCGCGCTCTCCCGCCGCTACAGTCGGAGGGTGCTCAGAGTCGCCGGACGGCTGCTGATGCTCGGCTCGGTTCTCGTCGTGGGCATCCTTCTCGACAGCTGGGGTCATCTACTTGGCCCTGTTCGTCCTCTCGCTGTTCTTCCCGAATGGAATCGGCCCGGATGACGACTTCGCGCTGGCTTTTGCGTCAAACCCTCCTACTTATTAGCTAGCTAAGTCGAGTCCGGGCCTACTTCAAGCAGCTCTCGGCATTCGCCTTGAACTTCGCGTCTGCCGCGCTCCACCATGGAAGGACGTTGCGCGTGGGGGTACCAAGTTTGATCCACGGGACTCCTGGCGGGCCTCCTCGGATCTGCTTTCGGTCATCCACGAAGCTCTGACGAACCTCCAGAGCTCAGCGCCTTTCCGCAGGAAGCTGAACCCTCCGCTGAAGACTTTGTCCCGCGGCCCACGCGCGAGG
>CAVSKK010000001.1:1325000-2770466 GCA_963728535.1 uncultured Actinomycetes bacterium | reverse complement strand
TCGAATCCGTGTGCGCTGGTTCAATTCCAGCCGGGGCCTTTCGCTTCCCTGAGCGGCGGCGGACAACGGATGCCGGACGGCCGGCTGCGACCCGCCGCCTCGCGCCGCGTCAGGAAACCGAAAGTGAGAAGGCGGAAACACAAGAGGGCCCGCGAACGGGCCCTCCGGTGGTGCTCCTCTTGGTCCGGTTAGAACGAGGTCGGCGCGATGTTCTTGTGCGCCTTGATCTCGCCTTCGGTCACCTTCGGCGGATTCGGAAGCGCGCTCTCGAGGTTCTCGTCGCGCACCCAATCGGCTGCGATGCGAGTCGACTCGGAAGCGTTCGTCGACGTGTCGAAGATTCCGACTGACGTCATGATCCCGTTGCCGGTCTCGATCAGGTAGTACTCGCTGAAGCCTTCGAGCTGGCTCAGCTTGGGCACCAGGGTCTCGCCGACCTTCTGGGTCAGTTCTTCGGTGCGATTCTGGTCGACACCTTCGTAGCGACGAATGGTCGCATGCATGTGTACTCCTCACTGTTGGAGTTGCGGATGGGGGAGTCCCTCGAAAGGGGATCCCGACAAAGAAAAGAGAGGGGCGCGGCGCGCGGTCGTATCGACGCGAAGACGAAAGCCGTTCTTCTCGCTGCTTCTTTCACCGTACAGGCGTTCGGTCGCCTGTGCCGGAAAGGTGCCGATCTGGTCCTGAATAACCTGCTCGTAGCGGGTTAACGCCTTTCCCGAGCAGTCGATTCTGATTGCTCTTTATCACTATCAACTAGTGGAAATCCCTCACTTGCAGGCTGCGGTTGGCACCTCGATTTGCCGACACCGACCTCTAAGACCTGCGGATGAAAATTCGAGTACAAGACCCATCGGACCTAGCCGGCCTCGTCGACTTTCTACAGCGACGCGACTATGTCACCCAGGCGGTCGGCCCGAACACGATCGAGGTCTCGCGACTCTCGTCGGTGCGGCACGATCTGAACCGCCTGGAGTTGGACCTGTTCCTCGAGGCGTGGCGCACGGCGAATCCGGAAGCGCAAGCCAGATTCGTGGAGTAGCCGCCTCTCGACTCAGTAAATCCCACTGAGGAACTCGTCAAACGACGTGAGCTCCTGGAGGTGCACTCTGCTGCGCCTGACGACGCAATCGGCGAATGCGACAGGTCGTGCGCTTCCACCCCGGTACACATCAGCGACGCTCGTGCAGCTCGCATGGCGATACGCAGCCCACGCCTTCTCCGCGGCGAGAAACCGCTTCTTCGCATTCGTGCCGCGAAGCAACCGAAAGATCGATCGTGCCCGAGCGTTGATCGCAGCATCAGTTCGGAGCACCTTCTGGTTGAGACATGCCGTCGCGCCAAGCGTCGTTCCCCTGGCGGCGCGACCTCGGGGACACGGCAGCGGGTTGATCGACTCCTTGATCGCCGGCGGCGCGAGCCCTGGCCGCGTCGTCTGCTGCGCAACCGGTGACGATGACTCAGCACTGCACGCCGAGAGCAGGCCGACGAAGACGGCAAGACCAGCGACCAACGCCGGAGCGCGGCTCATGCGACGAGTCTAGGGATCCGGTACGTCGAAGGGGTAACGCGAACACTGACTCTGTAACACAGCCCCTCGGTTTCCTGACGTGTCGCTGAGCGCCAATGGGAACAGCATTCGGTCACACGTGCCGCCGGCTGGAGCCCACGGCCGATCACGGAAGCGAGGGAGGCGCTGAGCTCTTGCTGCGGTGCCTTCTCCCTCTCGGTTTCCTGACGCGTCGCTCAGACCCTGTATGCGAGTGGTACAGTGCTGTGCCGCACGGGCCGCTCGCAGGAAGGGGCTGAGCGGCGCGAGGCGGCGGATGGTGTCTGGGCCGTGCGTGGCGGACGTTCGCCGCCGCTCAGGGAAGCGAGAGTGCGCCTGGAGGGATTCGAACCCCCGACCCGCGGCTTAGAAGGCCGCCGCTCTTCCTCTGAGCTACAGGCGCCCGAGGAACACAGGGTAGCCCGTCGTCGAGCGGGCCTTAGCGTCTGACGCCGAAATCGGCGGTCACGATCCAGACCGATCGACGACCGAAGACACCCGGAGCCGAGTCGACGTGGACGGCGGAGATGCCGACTTCGCGCCACTCGCGCGTGAGGATGTTCTGACGGTGCGGCGGGCTCATCATCCACTCGTGCACCGTGCTCGCGCCGCTCGTGTTCGGCGACTCCCAGAAAAGGTTCTCGCCCACAGACCAGTAACCGCGACCCGAGGGATAGAAGCGGTCGATCCGGCGCCAGAACGCTGCGCCGTTTCGGGACGCATGCTGGAAGAAACCGAAGAGCCCCATCTGGCGAGAGTGGTACTCCGCTGCCAGGGTCAGACCGCGGGAAACCCGAAGCGACCCGAGGCCGCGGGCACGGCGCTGGGCATTGATGCGAGCAACGATGTCGACCTCGAGCGAGCTGAGCCGTGCCATTGGAGCCGCGGTGCCCGACGGTCGAGCGGTCTTCTCTGAGAAGGCAACCGCATTCGCGGCAGATCCGAGGATGAGCACGGACAAAACGCTGAGGAAGGCAAGCGCGCGCATGCCATAGAGATCGGCCCTCCCCTCAGATGCCCGTCACCCAAAAGGGGGATTTAGCCGACGGGTTAAACGGTGGCGGGGCTGGTGTGACGCTTGCGCCGGTCTTCGAGCCACGCGAGCAGGAGCACCTGCAAGGTGCCCGCGATCGGGATCGCGGCGAGCGCGCCGAGCACGCCGGCCAACTGGGCGCCAATCAGCACCGCGATGAGGATGACGAGCGGCGAGAGCTGCACGGTCCTGCTGTAGACGAAGGGCTGGAGGACGTGGTTCTCGAGCTGCTGGTAGAGGATGAAGAAGACGAGCAGCACGATCCCTGCCGGCACCGAATGAATGAAGCCGACGGTGCAGACGATGATCGCGGCGATCGTCGCCCCCGCGAGCGGCACGAGGTCCAGGATGGCCACGAGTAGCCCGAGCGCCACCGCGTACGGGACTCCGAGCGCGAGCAGCACGGCGGTCGAAGTCACTCCGGCGATGACGCTGATCAGCAGATTGCCGGTGACGTAGCCGCCGACGGTTCGGTAGATCTGCCGGCCGATCCCGCGCCAACGGTCCCGCGAGTGCTCGGGAAGGAGGGTGTAGAACCGCTCCATCCAACCGGGACCTTCGAGCAGCATGAAGAAGGTCATGAAGATGATGGTCACCGTGGCCACGATGGCTGTGAGGATCCCTTTGGTGACCGCGAGTGCGGTCCCGGTCAAGCCAAGGACCGAGGAGGCGCCGCCCTCTTGGATCGCGCTCCGGACCCGCTCGGTCACGTGGTACTTCGACTCGAGGAACCCGAGCCGGCCCCGCCTATGCGTCACGTCGTTGACGTAGCCGGGCAACGCATCGACGAAGCCGTTGACCTCATCGACGAGTGTCGGGATGAACAGTGCGCCGAGCGCCGCGATCGCGCCGAGCACGAGCAGGAACGTGAGTGCCGCCGCGAGCCCCCGTCGCTTGATCCCGTGCCGCTGGAACCAGTCGACCGCCGGGTTGAGCGCAAGCGCAAAGAAGACCGCGATCAGGATCCAGGTGAGAACCTCGCGCGCGATCCAGATGATCTCGAGCAAGAGCGCAACACTGATCGCGATCCCGAGCACCGCAAGGATCGTGGTGGCCCGGAAGCGGACAACTCGCTCCTCCACGTCAAGGGAGCATCGCGGCAGCGTCGGACGTTCAGGCGGCTACAGTGAGTCCTGTGCCCACTACGAGACTGAAGACGGGCGGCCCAGGTCGCGAAAGGCATCTGCGCGGCCCTCGCCGGCTAGGAAGCGCAGGAAGAAGTACGCACTGGCGACGAAGAGGACGGTCGCCTGCTCGAGCGCCATCGCCGCTCCTCCGATCTGCTGGTCGGTCAGCGGTGAAAGGCCCCAGAGGCGCGGCGCATGGATGTAGAAGTGGTAGACGGCGCTGGGGATCAGCGCGAGCAGCAGGCCGAGCGGGCTGGCGAGCACGAATGCGGCAAACAAGTAGATCGCGCGGTTGCCGCTGGTGAGCCGGTGTGGCTCGTTCTGAAGCGCCGGCCACCAGAAGAGGAGCCCGGTCACGAAGTAGCACGCGTGCTCGACGTGGATCAGGCTCGACGGATGTCGGAGCGCCGCGTCGTAGGCCGCCGGGATGTGCCAGGCGAAGTACGTGCCGATCCAGAGTGGGAGCGCAACGAACGGGTGCGTCAGGAACCTGACGGTGCGCAACTTGCCGGCCGCGGCGGCCAGCGCAGGCGGTAGGCCGAGCACGCAGAGCGCCGGCGCCCACTCGGCGAGGACGACGTTCTGGAGCAGGTGCGCAGAGAGCAGGTAGTGCATCGAGAGCATGTGAAGCGGCGTCACGAAGGCGGCGAGAATCAAGAGCAGCCCGGCGGCGAAGCAGGCGACTCGCCGGCGATCCGCGGGGAAACGGCGGATTGCGACGAAGTACCCAATCGCGAGCGCGGGCACGAGCACCAGCGCCTCGAAATCGAGCGTCCACGAGTACGGATCGTGCATCGGCAGGACGCTACGCTATGACCCTTCGCGGGCGTAGCTCAATGGTAGAGCCCCAGATTTCCAATCTGGCCACGCGGGTTCGATTCCCGCCGCCCGCTTCGCCGGCTACGACCTCTAAATCGGGGTGGCCGGATTCGAACCGGCGACTTCTTGCTCCCAAAGCAAGCACTCTAACCAGGCTGAGCTACACCCCGAAACGTCCCCGGAAGTGTAGTCCGATAGGTTCGCCGAATGGTAGAGCCGATCCTCGCCGAGGCGGCTGAACCGCGTGCGCGGCGCCCATGGCTCGGCTACTCGATGGTGCTTGCTGCGACCTGCATGTGGGGCGTCAACGGCACGGTCTCGAAGGCGATCCTCGGCGCGGGACTGTCGTCGCCGCGGCTGACGGAGGTGCGCTCGACCGGAGCCGCCCTCGCACTCGCCGTGGCGCTTGCGGTCACGCAGCCCTGGCGCCTGCGCGTTCGCCGGAACGAGCTTCTGTTCCTCGTCGCGTTCGGCATCTTCGGGCTCGCGCTCGTCCAGTGGTTCTACTTCTTCGCGATCGACCGGCTCGAGATCGGGATCGCCCTCCTCATCCAGTACCTCGCCCCGGTCCTGATCGCGCTCTGGGCGACGTTCGTAACAAAGGATCCCGTCCGGCGCCGAATCTGGGCTGCGCTCATCCTGTCGCTCGGCGGCCTGGCGCTCGTCGTCGACCTCCGGCACGGGTTCAGCCTCGACGCTCTCGGCGTGGCCGCCTCGCTGGGGGCGGCGGTCACGTTCGCCCTCTACATCCTCCTCGCCGAGCACGCAGTCCCGAAGAGGGACCCGGTCTCGCTCCTCTGTCTCGGCTTCGTGGCCGCCGCGGCTTTCTGGGCCGTCCTCCAACCCTGGTGGTCCTTCCCGACCGGCATCCTCGACGACCGCGCGACGCTCGACGGCGCTCTCTTCGCAACGACGAACCCGGTGTGGCTCTTGATGCTGACGATGATCGTCGTCGGCACGATCGTCCCATTCCTGCTGCTCGTTGGCTCGCTGCGTCACATCTCCGCGACGCGCGTCGGGGTGACGGCGATGTTCGAGCCGGTGGCCGGCGCGATCGTGGCCTATGCGTGGCTCGGCGAGTCGCTGACGGGCGTTCAGCTCACCGGCGGCGCAATCGTCCTCGTGGGGATCCTGCTGGCCCAGACTGCACGATAGTTCCTGCAAACTGCACGAATTTCAGAACGGCGAGGTCGACCGATAGCTTCTGAAACCTTTCGAAAATTCCTATTGGCACACTAGTCGTTGACCGCTTTCGGGACTACCCTCCCGCGCTGACCCCCTGATGTCTGAGAATCGCCCACTTCTCAGCGTCATTCTGCCCCTGCTCGGTGTCGTGCTCATGTTGAGCGCAGGCGCCGCGGTGGCTATGACGCCGTCGCCACGCTCTCTCTCCGGGGCTAGCGCCTCAACCGCCGGCGAGCGCGCGATCGTCCGGGCGATGAACGTCGTTCGCATGCGCAGCGGTCGTCGGCCGCTCCGCATAGGCCCCGCGCTCACGCGGGCGGCGCGCTCGCACTCCGTCGACATGGCCCGCAGGGGCTATTTCGAGCACGGCGCATTCGTTCAGCGGCTTCGCAACTTCGGTGTCCGTGCGCCATACGTCGGCGAGAACCTCGCCTCCGGGACGGAACCGCTGACAGCCGCCATGATCGTCCAGATGTGGATGACGAGCCCGGGGCATCGCGGGATCCTCCTCGACCGTGGTTTCCGGCGGGTCGGTGTCGGAGTGGCCGGTGGGACCATGAAGCTCGTCACAGCCGACTTCGCCGGCCGCTGACGCTTAGGCGCCGTCGAGCACGCTGCGTAGCTCGGCGAGACGTTCACGCCGCAGGTCCTGGCTCTCTCCGCGCGACACGCGCTCCAGGAGGCCCTCGACGAGTGGCGCTAGCTCGAGCGGGTTGAACGGCTTCGTGACGTAGTCGACCCCGCCGAGCTCCAGGCCGCGGGCCTGATCGCGGAGCTCCGCCCTCGCAGTCAGGAAGACGATCGGGATCTCGTGGGTCCGCTCGTCCTCGAGCAGCCCCTCCAGGACCTGCCAGCCGTCCATGCCCGGCATCATCACGTCGAGCAGGATGGCGTCGGGCGGCTCTTCCCGGGCAGCGGCCAGGCCCACGACTCCGTCCGAGGCCTCCCGCACCTCCATTCCGGCGGCCTCGAGGTTCACCCGGCAGAGGAGCCGGATCGGGGCTTCGTCGTCGATTACGAGAATCCGCGCCAAGTTCGTCCTCTCTATACCCATCGCGTCGGCGGGTCACTCGCCTTCGAGCGCCGGCGCAGGAGCGAGAGGGAGCTCGAAGGCGAAGCTCGAGCCTCCTCCTTCGACCGAGTCGACCCAGATTCGACCGCCCATTGCGCTGACGAGGCCGCGCGCGATGAACAGCCCGAGCCCGGCGCCACCCGCACCACGCGAGCTCTCGGTCCGGTGGAACTTCGAGAAGATGCGCTCGCGCTCCGCCTCCGGGATCCCCTGGCCCTCGTCGACGATGCGCACCTCGACGTTGCCGCTGCGGCGGTGCGCTTCGACCGTCACCGTGCCGCCGCCCGGCGAAAACTTGACCGCATTGTCGAGCAGGTTCGTCAGGATCTGGCTCAGCTTCTCGCGATCGGCCGAGGCCGCGAGCGGCTCGTCCGGCAGATGGAGCACGAACTTGTGCCCGTTCACGTCCGAGGTCTCCTGGACGCTCGTGACGACCTCGGAGACGACCGAGCGCAGGTCGGTCGGCACGAGCTCGACCTGAAGGTCCCCGGCCTCGAGTCTCGCGACGCCGAGCAGCGTGTCGACGATCGCGGTCAGCCGCTGCGCCTCGGAGGCGATGTAGCCGAGGAAGGTCTGGCGTTCCGCTTCGTCGAAGAGCACGTCCCGCCGCAGAAGGGTCTCGGCGAAGCCGTAGATCGAGGTCAGCGGCGCTCGGAGCTCGTGCGAGACGGTCGAGACGAAGTCCGATTTCATCTGCTCCACGATTCGCTCGGACGAGACGTCGCGGAAGGCGAAGATTCGTCCCGAAACCGCGCCGACCGGATCGTGCATGATGGCCTCCGTCAGCGACAGCCACGCCTCCTCGCCCCCACGCTGCACCGAGACGAGCCGCTCGTGGTGCGAGCCCTCGTCGTCTGACGCGAGCTCCCGCTGGAGGACCTCGAGCGGCGTCCGCCCGAGCGCAGCAGCCGAAGGCACCCCGGTGATCTGCTCTGCCGCCTGGTTCCAGAGAACGACCTCGCCTTCGCGGTCGACGGCGACGATCCCGTCGGCGATGTTCGCGAGGATCGCGAAGCTGCGTTCCCGCTCGATCGCGACCCGCTGGTAGAGCTCGGCGTTCGAGAGCACCGCGGAGGCGTTGCCGGCGAGGGCCGCCAGCGCCTCGACCTCCTCCTCGCGCCAGGCGCGCGGGCGCTGCGCGTAGACGGCGAGCACGCCCTGAAAGCCTCCTTCGAGCCCGACTAGCGGGACACCCAGATACCCGGAATGCCCGGCCGTGAGAACCGGGTCGTCGAGGATCAGGCGCTCATCTTCGTGCGCATCCGAGAACGCAACGGGCGCGCGCGCCTCGACGACGTCTCCGGCCGGACGAGCCGTCGACGGAAGCCGCGAGCCCAACACGCTCGGGGCGGTCTTGCCACCGACGGCGCTGACGACGAGCTCGTCGCCTTCGACGACGAGAATTGCGCAGGCATCGGCGCCGAGCAGGGCAGGCGCCTGATTGGCGACCTCTTCCAGGATCGCAACCGGGTCGAGCTCGGTTGCGAGCAGGCCGCCCATCCGCGCGAGCTGCTGCGCCAGCGCACGGGACGTGCGCTCGCTCTCGTAGAGCTCGCTTCGCTCGAGCCCGCCACGCGCCGCGCCCGCGAGCCGGCGGCCAAGCTCGAAGTCGTCGTCGCTGAACGAGCGCTGCTCGGCGAAGAAGACGACGACGAGGCCGCCTTCCTCCCGGCGCGGAGGATCGACCGGAATGGCCAGGAGCGAGCGGACGCCGGCCAGGCGGCGCCAGTCCTTTCCGAAGCGATCGTCGTCGTCGAGCGAAGCAGCAGAGAGGAGGCGCCGGTCGCGGGCAGCTCCGGTGAGGACGGACGCGGCTTCGGGAACCCCGTCCACGAACGACCGGGCGAGATCCTCCGGCAACTCGTACGAGGCTGCGAGCTCGAGCCCACGGGCTCCCGGCATCAGGACGGCCGCGAACGAGCCACCGAGGGCCTCGTTCGCGGCATGCGCGACGGCGTCGAGAGTCGCGGCTTGCGAGAGCGGCTCCGCGAGCGCCGAAGCGATGCTGTAGAAGCCTCTCTGCACGCGCGCCTGTCGGACGCTCTGCTCGAAGCTCTCAGCATTCCGGACGGCGAGCGAAGCAAGGCCCGCGAATGTCTCCAGGAGGTTGGACTCGACCTGGCCGAACTGACGGTGCGGGTCCCTCGTTGCGACGCCGAGCACACCCCGCTGCTCGCCGGACCAGGTCATCGGAGCAGCGATCGCGCTTGCGAACCCCTCGTAGGCCGGGTGCTGGACGGGCTCGGCGAATCGGCCGGCGATCTCGTGATCGGCGGGGAACTCGAACTCGACCAGCTCGGGATCGAGCCCATAGACAGCTGCGCAGCGAAGAACCGAGCGCTCGTCGTCGTAGAGGTAGCAATCGGCGGCGTCCGCGCCGAGCAGCTTCGTCACCTCGACGACGAGCCGTTGGAGCACCGTCTCGAGCCGCAGCTCGCTCGTGACGACCTGGGCAGCGGTGAGCAAGGCCGCTTGCTGTTCGAGTCGCTGCTTGTTCTCGTCGAGGAGCTGCGCCGCGTGAAACGCGATCGCGACCTCCCGGGACACGGCCTCGGCCAGCGATACGTCTGATTCGGGCCAGGGACGCGGCTCAGATCGATGCAGCCCGAAGACGCCGACCATCCGGTCGAAGACGAGGATCGGAGTCGCGAGCACCGCGAGCGCATCCAGATCGAGCATGCCCTGGATCCCTCCGAGCTCGGGGTCTTCCAGGTCGGGCTCCGTGCGAACGTCGCCGACGGCCACCGTTCGCCGTTCGCGGGCCGCGAGATTCGTAACCGGAAGCCGATCGTCCGCAGTGCCGATCGGGACGAAGCCCTCCGCGTCCCATTCGGCGCGAATCGGCATCGGCCCACCCGGCTCGCCGAGCCGCAGGAAGCAGCGCTTGGCCCGCATGGCCTTGCCGGTCTCCTCCACAGCGACCCGGAGGACCGCCTCCAGGTCGAGCTCGGAGCGAACCTTGCGTCCGATCGACGCCACCAGGCGCTCCCGCTCGAGCGCCTCGGCGAGCGCGCTGGCCGATCGGGCGCGATCGAGGGCAAGCGCAGTCTCGGCGGCGAGGCCCTGGAGCAACGCGAGCTCCTCCCCCGTGAAGACACGCCGCTCCCTGATCGTCGCGAGCACGAGCACCGCCGGCACCTTTTCGTCCGAGACGAGCGGCACGAAGACAGCGCTCTTCGCCCCCACTTTCTCGGCCATCCGGCGATTGACCAGCGGCGAGCCGGCGACGTCGTAGACGACAACCGGGCCTCCTTCGAACACGGCGCTGGCGAGCCCGGACGGCTCGTGCTCGAAGTCGAGCGCGACCTCCCGCCACCAGTCCGTGTCTCCGCTCTCGGCGAGCGCCACGAGTCCGGATGCGTGCTTGCCGTCCTCGCTGATGGTGGCGACGGCGCCGAAATCAAAGCCCAGGAGCGAGGAGCACGCTTCGAGCAGCGTCAAGCCCACTGCCTGCTCGTCCCGAGCCCGGGCCAGTGCGCTCGAGAGCGCTGCGATCGCCGGCGTTTGCTCGTCCACGCCGGGCGAAGGTTCGATCACCCCGGCGGCGACCGGACGCGGCGAATCCGACGTCGCCCGTCGGCGTCGTCGAAGGCGCGCTGGCAAGCCAAATCGGCGGATCACTGGGGACAAGATGATAGGTCGGCGCGGCGACTACCGCCAAGCGTCGCCCAACTGATCGAGAAACCGCTATACACCTTGAAAAGATGGGCCGTCCGGCCTATTCACAAGCGGTGGCGCCCGCGTTACCGTCCCGGGACTGGGCGATGCAAACCGCGGCTAGTGCGTACCTGGCCACAAAAGTCGCGGTGTGCAATCTGGGAGGCCCGCCGCACTGACCCCCCGAGCGGCGGGCTCTCCTTTTTTTGGTCCGTAAGCAGCGCCTCGCATCGTTGCGCGGCGTGCTCTGGGCAGCCGAGCTCTCGCCGTTCACTTTCGTCACAAAGCTGCCACCCATGAGTGCGAACTTCCCCGATACGATCGCATCGGGGAGGAGGCCGTGGGAACCGGCCCGGGAACCGGCCTTTCGATGGGCGCGCTCGGCCCTTCGAGGCGTAGCTGCCCGGGAGCGCCAAGAGAGCCGGCGCTACGATGGATCCCATGGTTAAGCGGGTCCTCCTGGCATCTCCTCGCGGCTATTGCGCCGGGGTCGAACGAGCCGTCGACACGGTCGACAAGCTCCTCGACCTGCACGGGCCGCCGGTCTACGTGCGCAAGCAGATCGTCCACAACGCGCACGTCGTACGCGACCTCGAGGCGCGCGGCGCGATCTTTGTCGAAGACGAGCGCGAGGTGCCGGAAGGCGAGACCGTCGTCCTCTCGGCGCACGGCGTCGCGCCCGAGGTGCACCGCAACGCCGCGGCGCGCGGCCTGAACACGATCGACGCCACGTGCCCGCTCGTGACGAAGGTGCATGTCCAGGCGCGCCGCTACGCCGCCGACGGATACACCGTTCTGCTGATCGGCCACGAGGGGCACGAGGAGGTCGTTGGCACAACCGGGGAGGCACCGGACTCGACGATCCTCGTCCAGTCGGTCGCCGACGCGGACACTCTGGACCTGCCCGCCGACGCGAAGGTCGCCTACATCACGCAGACGACGCTCTCGGTCGACGAGACAGGCGAGATCATCACGGCGCTCCGCCGGCGCTTCCCGCAGATCTACGCGCCGAAGAAAGAGGACATCTGCTACGCGACGACCAATCGGCAGTGGGCGGTGAAGGATCTGCTCGGAGAGGTCGAGTTGCTGCTCGTGATCGGCTCGCGCAACTCGTCGAACTCGAACCGGCTCGTCGACGTCGCCCGTGCGCTCGGCGTCGAGGCGCACCTGATCGACGACGAGACCGACATCGACGCGACGTGGCTGGACGGCGTCGAGACGGTCGGACTGACGTCGGGAGCCTCGGCGCCCGAGAAGCTCGTCGAGCGGGTCTGCGACTGGTTCCGGGCGCGCGGTGTGGACGACATCTCCGCGAACCGAGTGGTCAACGAGGACGTTGAGTTCCGTCTGCCGGTCGAGCTCCGGCGCGAGCTCGAGCTCGCCAAGAACCAGGGTTAGCTAGGGCGTCACTTTTCGGAGCTCTTGCTGGGCCCGGTAGCGGCTCCAGTTCCAGGTGCGCCAGTCCGAGCTCTCGCGCCGTGAGGCGAGCTCCGCGGCGAGCTCCATACGCTGTTCGGGCTTCAGCGTCGGCAGCGCCTTCACGAGCTCGGGCGTCGCGTCGTCGCTCAGGTTCATCACGTATGGGAGGTCGAGCCTCGGCCGATCGAGATTCGTCCGCGCGATCAGCGCGTCGGGGTTCACCACGTTGATCGTGACGATCGCGGCGAAGCCGCTGACGAGCGCGCCGACGGCGAACAGCTGACGCCGCCCGCGCAGGACCGTGGCCCCAGCCCACACGAAGACGACGGCGAGCCAGATCATCACCCCCGTCACGTACACCCGGAGCTCGGTGAGGCCGTACTCCCTTTGATAGAGCCGCATGCGTTGCAGCGCCGAGGCCATCACGACGAAGAGAAGGAGGATCAGCGCTCCCGGCCAGCACGCGGAAGAGAACATCCTGGCGTCCCCGGTCGCGTCTACGCATCCAGTCCGCGATCAGCAGGAGCGGCAAGACGAGCGCGGCAACCGCGACGAGCTCGAAGAACCCGTGCCGTGCGTATTCCGCGTACGTCAGGCTGGTCCGCGTCTCGACGAGCGACTGTCCGCCGAAGAGGTACCGGAGCTGGACGAGCACGAACGCAAGGAAGAGCAGGTCGAGGAGCGCCAGGACGACGGTGAGCTCGGTCCCGCCGAGCGTGCGTTTCGGCTCGACGTTCAACTCGAGGGTCTTGGGCTTGAAGACGTACTCGCGGAGAAGACCGCCGCTCACCCAGGCAAAGACGGCGACCAGGAGCACGTGCGTCAGGAGCTCATCCGGATTGGGCACTGCGCTTGACACGTAGTCCTGGAAGACCGAGTCCGCCGCCACGAAGAGGGCGCCGAAGAGGAGGAGCAGCGGCGCGGCCAGCATGAGACCGCGACCGACGGCGACCGCCTGCTTGGCCTGCGTCCCTTTCGGCAACTCCTGCCAGTCGATGTCACGTTGCATCAGCGTCGCCGTGCGCCCACCCGCGGCTGCGCCCGCATAACCGAGACCCACCAGGTAGTCCGTCAGGCCCGCGCGATGCACCGGCCGCGACGTGCGCAACGAGCCGAGCGCCAACGCGACGACGAGCGCGAAAATGTCGAGCGAGACGAGCCAGGGCGAGTCGCGCCAGACGACGAGGCCCGAGAAGACGACGAGCACCGGCAGCATCCATCTCCGGCCGCCGGTCAACGGCGCGCGCTGCCAGCGGCTGAGCACGAGCAGCACAGCGGCCATCGCGACGATCCAGAGGAACAGGTTCAGCCCTACCGGGGTCGCCCGGAGCAACTCGTCGCCGAGGAGCCCCAGAAAGAGCGCCGACCCGAGTAGACCAAGGGCAAGCCTGGTCCGGCTGCTCATCGCTTCCTATGAAAGCAGGGTCACCGGCGGGGTTACGCCGGTCGTTACAGAACTGTTACTTGGATGAGTCCTTCTCGTCGTCGCGGCGCTCTTCGCCCGAGCGGCGGTCCTTGCCGGAGCGTCGGTTATCGCCCGGAGCCTCGGCCTCCTTCTTCTTGCGCCGCTCTTCCGCCGCGCGCCGGTCCTCGCCGGAGCGACGCTCGGGACCAGGGTAATCGCGTTTCATGGTGCGATCATGACGCGCACGGGGCCGGGAATCTAGGTCCGCGTCAACTCGGCAAAGCGGAAGCAGTCGATCACGTGGTCATTGACGAGCCCCGTGGCCTGCATGAACGCGTAGCAGACCGTCGGCCCGACGAAGCGGAAGCCACGTTTCTTCATGTCCTTGCTCATCGCGCGCGACTCGGGCGTCTCGGCCGGGATGTCGGCCAGCTTTCGCCAGCGGTTGACGATCGGGCTCGCCGTCGACGAAACCCCACAGGTAGTCGTCGAGGCTCTCGAGCTCGAGGACTCGCTTTGCGTTGTTGACCGTCGACTCGACCTTGAGCCGGTTCCGGACGATCGACGGATCCGCAAGCAGGCGCTCGACGTCACGCTGCGTGAAGCGCGCGACCTTCGCCGCGTCGAAGTTCGCGAACGCCGTGCGGTAACCCTCGCGCTTGTGCAGGATCGTCGACCAGGAAAGCCCCGCCTGGGCTCCCTCGAGTGTCAGCATCTCGAACAGGTGCCGCGCGTCGTGCGAGGGCACCCCCCACTCCTCGTCGTGATAGGCGAGGTACGCGGGATCGCCCTCGGGAGCCCACCAGCAGCGCTTCATGCCTTGGCGATCTCCAGCTCTGAGCCGCCGTCGGTCCGGATCTCGACGGCGAGCACTTCCTCCTTGATCCGGTCCTCGTGCTCGAGGAGGTCGGACGCCGACTCCGGCAGCGTGACGACGATCCGGTCGGTCAGGGCAAGGCCGGCCTCCTTGCGCATCGAGTTCAGCTCGTGGATCAGGTCGAGGACGCGGCCCTCGAGCTCGAGCTCGGCGTCGAGAGCGGTGTCGAGTGCGACCGTGACGCCGTCGGCGCCTGCAACCGCCCAGCCTTCCTTGCCGGTGCGCTCGACGAGCACCTCGTCGGCGGAGAGGTCGTGCCCCGCTGCCAGGAAGCCGCCGCCGGAGAGCTCCTCGAACTCGCCGGCCTCGAGCGCAGCCCGGACCGCGCCGAGCTCCTTGCCCAGCTTCGGGCCGAGCACCGGCAGGTTCGGCTTCACGCGGAGCTCGCGTCGCGTCCACTTCGCCGAGCTCGACGTCCTTCACGCGAAGCTCGTCGCGAATCTCGTCGACGTGGCTGCTGACCAGCGGCGCCCCCTCGACTACGAGCCGGCGAAGCGGCTGGCGCAGCTTGAGGCCGGACGCCGCCCGCGCCTGCCGGCCGAGGTCGACGACGCGACGCGTCGCCGCCACCTCGGCCAGGAGCTGCTCGTCGCGCTCTCCCGCCTCCTCCCACCGCGACCAGGAACACCGACTCGGGATCTTCCTCGGAACGCAGAGCCCGCCACAGGTGCTCGGCGAGAAACGGCATCACGGGCGCGATCACGACGACCGCTCGCACGAGCGCGGTCCAGAGCGTCTCGCAGCGCTGCGGGATCGCTGTTCCAGAAGCGCCTGCGCGACCGGCGGATGTACCAGTTCGAGAGGTCGTCGACGAAAGCCTCGAACGAGGAGATGACGTCGGGCGTCCAGTACCGCTCGTACGCGTCCGTCGTGTCGGCGACGAGCTGCTCGACGCGCGAGCGGAGCCAGAGGTCGAGCGGCTCGAAGTCGCGAGCCTCACCGGGCTTCCAGTCCGCGACGACGTTCGCGTAGTCGACGAAGAACTTGACGGAGTTCCAGAGCGTCAGCAGCCGCCGCCTGATCTCGTGCGCGGGCCCGTAGCCGAAGTTGAGGTTCTGGCTCGGAACCTGCTCGCAGTACATCCAGCGCATGACGTCCGCGCCCATGCGCTCGACGGCCTCGTTCGCCTCGATCGCGTTGCCCGGTCGACTTGTGCATCTCGCGGCCGGTCTCGTCGCGGACGCGCTCGTACGCGAGCACCCGCTCGTACGGCGCGCGCCCGAGGAGCGTCACCGACATGAACGACATCGAGTAGAACCAGAGCCGGATCTGCTCGCGGCTCTCGGAGATCCACTCGGCGGGGAACCACTGCTCCCAGTAGGCGTGGTCGGGGAGATCCGCGCCGGAGAGGCCCTCCGAGGCTCCGGTCGCGTAGCCGCCGGGGATCCACTCCGGGTTCTGCCAGCCCAGGGTCGAGAAGGGGACGATCCCGGCGTCGAGCCAGGCGTCGCCGACCTCGGGAATCCGCTGCACTTCCTCGCCACAGGCCTCGCAGCTGATCGGCACTTCGTCGATCCAGGGCCGGTGGAGCTCCTGAAGCTGGTCGAGGCCGCCGGTTGCCCGCTCCTCGAGCTCGGCCCGGGAGCCGATCACGTTCAGCTGCCCGCAGTCGCACGGATAGATCGGCAGCGGCAGTCCGAAGTAGCGCTTGCGCGAGATGTTCCAGTCGCCCATGTTGCGGAGCCAGTCGTCCATCCGCTTGGAGTAGAAGGACGGCGTCCACTCGACCGTCGCGTTCGCGTCGAGCAGCGGCTGCCGGATCTCGTCGGCCGAGATGAACCAGTCGTCGACGACGCGGAAGACGAGCGGCGTCTTGCAGCGCCAGCAGATCGGGTAGCGGTGCGTGATCCGGCCGGCTTCGACGAGCAGCTCCCGCTCGCGCAGATCCTCGATGACGATGTCCTCCACCTCGTCGGTCGAGAAGCCTTCGAGCGCGCCGAAGCCGGGCAGCATCCGGCCCGACTCGTCGATCGGGGCGATCACGGGCAGGCCGTGCTCTCGCGCGAGCGTCGAAGTCCTCGGCGCCGCAGCCGGGCGCGATGTGGACGATGCCGGTGCCCTCCGTGAGCGAGACCTCGTCCCACGGAATGATGCGGTGCGCGACTCCCTCCTGGGCCGGCAGATCGTCGAACGGCCCCTGGTAGTCGAGGCCGACGAGCTCCTCGCCTCTGGCGACGTGGTCGTAGCTCTCGCCGGTGACCGCGAGCGACCAGCCGCCCTCCCGCAGCCCGTACTCCGCGTCCGGCTTGACGGCGGCCGCGACGTTCGCCGGCAGCGTCCACGGCGTCGTCGTCCAGACGATCAGCGCCTCGCCGTCGCGCTCCTGCAAGCGGGAAGCGAACGTAGAGCGACGGGTGCTCGATCTCCTCGTAGTTCTCCTCGCCGGCCTGCTCGTGCTGGGAGAGCGACGTGCCGCAGCGCGGACACCATTGCGTCGAGCGATGGCCCCTTGTACAGCCACCCTCGCTCGTGGACGGCCTTGAGGAACCGCCAGATGTACTCGATGTTCGTGTCCGAGAAGGTGTAGTAGTCGTTGTCCCAGTCCATCCAGCGCCCGAGCCGCCGGTCCTGGTCGGTGATCACCTCCGAGTACTCCGCGACCCGCTCCTTGCAGCGCTCGGCGAACTCGGCGAGCCCGTACTCCTCGATGTCGCGCTTCGAGTTCAGGCCCAGCGCCTTCTCGACCTCGACCTCGACCCAGAGGCCCTGGCAGTCGAACCCGTTCTGGTAGCGCTGGTCGAACCCCCGCAGCGCCTTGTAGCGCTGGAACACGTCCTTCAGCGTGCGGCCCCAGGCGTGGTGGACGCCCATCGGGTTGTTCGCCGTGATCGGCCCGTCGAGGAAGCTGTAGCGCTCGGCGCCGCGGTTCTGCTCGCGCAGCTTGTCGAAGATGCCCTCGCCGCTCCCACCACGCGAGGATCTCGCGCTCGAGAGCAGAGTGATCGGGGACGGGTGGGAGTGGGTCGAACGCCATCCTGCGATTCTACGATTGGAATAGAGCGCCGCCGGGCGCCGTTTGATCATGTAGGTACGTTTTCGCCCACCGGGGTATCTGAGCTGAAAGTCCAGGAAAGGATCCGTATGTCGTCCGCAGTGACCGAGTCCACGTTCGAACAGGAAGTCCTCAAGTCCGACAAGCCCGTGATCGTCGACTTCTGGGCGGAGTGGTGTGGGCCCTGCCACGCGGTTTCTCCCATCCTCGACAAGATCGCCGAGGAGCGTGCGGGCGAGCTCAAGTCGTCAAGGTGAACATCGACGAGGAGCAGGGTCTCGCCGAGCGCTACGGGATCGCTTCGATCCCGACCATCGTCCTCTTCAAGGACGGAGAGCCCGCAGCCGCCGCCATCGGCGCTCAGCCGAAGGGTGCGATCGAGAAGCAGCTCGGGCTCGAAGAAGTCGCGGCGGCCTAGGCCTCAGCCTCCTCCTTCTCGGTTTGCGGCAGCGGCGAGGCCGCGCGTGCCGCCGGCTCGTCCACGAGATTGAGCACGCGCATTCCGTGCACGAACACGTTCGCTCCGCCGAGCCAACCGCCCACGGTGAGCACGCCGAAGCCCACGAGGGTCAGGATCAGCGACCCGCCGCCGATCGACCCATCCACGTAGTCGGCGTGTCCCGCGCCGGCGGTGATCGCGAACAGGACCGTCGCAGCCAGCATCACCATGAGATGCGCGGTGGCGGTTCGCCAAAGCGGCGTGCCAGCCTTGATGTCGAGCCAGTCGACGAAGCCCGTGATGGCGGTCGGCGCGCTCACGACGAGGCCCGCGATGAGGGCGAGCCACCACGCCGTTGCGGTGTTGTGCTCGGAGACGCCCAGCCGCGACAGCACGGCCATCGCAGCCGCGAGCGTGTACGCCCCGATCGTCGCGTCCGTCAGGGGCGGATGCAGAGGATGGCCCGGCAGGCCCCTGAGGAGAAACCTCATCGCTACCTCCTGGCTTCGACTCCGTTCAGCAAGATCCAGTTACCCCGAAGCGCTGCCTCGGCCACCTCGACGAGCCGGTCGGCGTCGTCGGAAGCAGCGTCGGCCTCGAGGACTTGCCTGGATTCGTCCGCGTGCTCGTGGTCGAGCTCCGAATGAAGCGCGAAGTACGCCGCGCCGGGCTCGTGCTCGGCGACGCCGTAGTGCTCCGCGAGGCCGTCGAGCTTCGCCTTCGAGACGGCTGGCTGCCCGGCTTCGATCGCGTACAGGACCGCAAGCGCCTCGCGCCGGTTACCCGGTGCAGTCCAAGCCTCGACGCACTCTCGAGTCTCCAGGCTTGGATCACTGGACGTATCCGCGTCGAAGGCGGCGGCGAAGTCGTCCCAGAGGGCGACGTGCTCGGCCTCCTCACGGGCGTGCTCGGTGCTGCCACTCTTCTCAGCCGTCTCGGCAAGCGCGACGACGGCATGCCTGTACTCGCCGGCGTAGTACGCAAGCTCGTCACGCTCGAGCTCGCCACAGCTCCAGCGCTTGTAGAAGGGATGCTCGAGCAGGTTCCACCGCTCGCGCACGGAGTCGAGTCTCTCGATCAGGTCCACGTGGGCTCCTTTGTTGATGATGGGACGATGCTAACGAGATGAGCGGCTTCCTTGTCATCAACCCGCGCTCGGGGGACTCGGACCCGAGCGACGAAGAGCTTCGCGACGAGGCTCGGCGGCGGGGAATCGAGACGCACACGCTCGCGCCGGAAGACGATCCGGGCACGGTCGCCCGGGGCGCGCCCGATGGTGCGCTCGGAATGGCGGGAGGGGACGGCTCGCTGGCCGCAGTGGCAGAGGTGGCAATCGAGCGCGACGTGCCGTTCTTAGCCGTGCCGTTTGGAACCCGGAACCACTTCGCCCGCGATATCGGCCTCGACCGAGAGGACCCGCTTGCCGCTCTCGCAGCGTTCGAAGGGAGCGAGCAGCGGGTTGACGTCGGCCGTGTGAACGAGAGGATCTTCCTGAACAACGTGTCACTCGGCCTCTACGCGCGTCTCGTCCACCGCCGCGAGGGTCACCGCCGGCGACGCGACGCGTTCGCGCGCCTGCGGGCGCTTGGCCTGTCCGTCCAGCATCCCGGTTCGCTCGGCGTGAAAGTCGACGGCCGGCCTGCCGACGCGAGAATCGTGCTCGTCGCCAACAACGCCTACAAGCTCGAGCTGCTCTCGATCGGCGAGCGCGACCGCCTCGACGAGGGCAAGCTCTATCTCTACGTCGCCCACGGCTGGCTACCCGGGAGCTGGGACGAGCAATGCGGCGAGACGTTCACGGTCGACGCGCGAGCGGGGCGTCTGCAGGCGGCGATCGACGGAGAGCCCGAGGAGCTCGAGACGCCGCTCCGGTTCGAGATCGAACCGGCTGCGTTACGGGTGCTGCTCCCGCCAGGCTGAGAGCAAGTCGTGGAAATGTGTGAACGCGAGCTCCTCGACCGGGATCTCGTCGAAAGCAAACCAACGGAGCTCCGCGACGTCGTCCGCCGGCTCCAGATCTCCCTCGACGATACGGGCGGTCCAGTAGAAATTCAGAGTCGTCTGAGCCGAGCCGTCGCCGCCGTAGCGGTCGATCCAGACTCCGATGAGCTCGAGCGGCTCGACGTCGACGCCGGCTTCCTCCCTCAGCTCCCGGCGGATGCAGTCGAGCGGATGCTCGTCCTCGTCCAGGAACCCGCCGGGAAAATCCCACTTGCCCTTGAACGGCTCGATCGCCCGGCGCGAAAACAGGAGGCGGCCCTCGTCGTCGACGCAGACCGCGCTCGCGGTCGGCTTGGAGCTCGCATAGGCGCGGAAGCCGCACTGGGCGCACTCGGCCTTTCCTGCGTCGACGTCGATCTCCGCCTTGCAGCGGGGGCAGTACTTCCACTGGTCGAGCTCGCCCACGTCGGCACAATAGGGTCATGAGCCCCAGATTCGCCACGACCACGGTCACCGAGCTGGCTCGCATCGGCCTCTTCCAGGAGCTCGCCGGCGAGGTGCTGGCGAAGCTCGCACACAAGATGGAGCGCCAGGACGTCTCGGGCGGGAGCCCGATCGTGTTCGAGGGTGAGCACGGAGATCGCTTCTACGTCGTCCTCCGCGGGCTGCTCGCCGTGAACAGCGACGACCTCGGTCCACGGCGCATGCTTCGGCCCGGCGACTACTTCGGCGAGGTCGCGCTTGCAATGAACATGCCCCGCACCGCATCGGTGACGGCGCTCACGCCGACGACGCTCGCGAGCTGCGACAAGGCGACCTTCGACGAGTTCATCCGGCCGCTGTTCGCGGACGACGATCCCTCCGAGGGTTGAGTTAATCGGGGCTTTTTCCGATGAAGACAGCGGGGTTCCCCGATGTCTTCTGCTTCAACCAAGATTCCCGTCTATCGAGGCCGCTTCGGGCCTCCTGAGGCCGAGCGCCTCCTTTGGCGCGCCGGATTCGGCCCGCGCCCGGGTGAGGCCGAGAAGCTCGCGAAGAAGGGCCTCGACGGCGCCGTCACCTCGCTGACCCATCCGAAGCGCGAGCGGTTCGTCGGGCATGCGCCCAAGGACGGCGACGGGAAGCCGATCGCGCCGCTCGACGCGTGGGGTCACGACCACCTCTGGTGGCTCGACCGGATGGTGCGCACGAGCCGGCCGCTGGTCGAGCGGATGACGCTCGTCTGGCACGACTGGTTCGCCACCTCGAACGAGGGCGTCGGCTCACAGCGGCTGATGATCCGTCAGAACGCTCTCTTTCGCAGCCACGGCCTTGGCTCGTTCGACCGGCTGCTGGTCTCGGTCACCCGCGACCCGGCGATGCTGCTCTGGCTCTCCGGCGCCGACAACGAGAAGAGCTCGCCGAACGAGAACTACGGGCGCGAGATGATGGAGCTCTTCACACTCGGCGCGGGCCGCGGATACACAGAGCGTGACGTGCGCGAGCAGGCTCGCGCGCTGACCGGCTTCCGATACGACTGGGACGACGACAAGGGCCCGGTCAACTTCCGCTACGACAAGAAGCGCCACGATACGGGCCAGAAGCGGATCTTCGGCAAGCGCGGACGCTTCGACTGGCAGGACTCGTGCCGGCTCGCCGTCCACCATCCGAAGCACCGCTCGTTCTTCGTCGAGAAGCTCTGGAGCTACTTCATCCCCTCACCGCCGCCGGCGGCCACGCGACGGGGACTGGAGCAGCTCTACGTCGCAAGCGGGTTCGCCGCCGGGCCGGTCGTCAAGGCGATCCTGCGCCACCCGCGCCTCTACACGGGTCCGCGGATGGTCAAGCCACCCGTCGTCTACCTGGCCGGGATGCTCCGGGCAAGGAAGCGCGGAATCGACACCGAGGCCTGGACGTGGCTCGCCAACCAGGCCGGCCAGCAGCTCTTCTATCCGCCGAACGTTGCCGGCTGGAACGACGACCGCTGGCTCGACACGGCTTCGTTCCTCGCTCGCTGGGACATCGCCGGCTACGTGCTCCGCCCCGCCGTCCTCGAGACCTCGGAGAAGGGCCCGCTCGATCCCGACAAGCTCCTCGAGCGCGCGCTCGCGTTCTGGGGCAGGCCGCCGCTGACCTCGACCACGCGCCGCGCGCTCAAGTCGTTCGCGACGCGTGCCGTCGGCGACGCCGACGAGCGCTGGAAGAAGGCGCAGTACCCGGCCCTGATCGAAAACGCGCTCCGGCACCTGATCGCAATCTCGCCTGACCTGCAAACGTCATGAGAGATTGCTGCAACGAGTTCTCGCGTTCCGCCCTGCTGCGAAAGGCCGTCGCCGAGGCGGGAGCCGGGCTCCCCGGAATCGAGCCCGGAATGCCGCTCCCGGCAGGGACCGGCCTCGACCGTCGCAGCTTCCTCTCCCGCTCGGTCGGGCTCGCGATCGCGGTCTACGGGGCAAGCTCGCTCACGCCCCAGATGTTCGATCAGGGCATCGCGCGGGCCCTCGCCGCCGGAGGGTCCGACACCGTGCTCGTCTCGGTCTTCCTGGACGGCGGCGCCGACTCGCTCTCGCTCCTCTTCCCGCACGGCGACCCCGACTACCGGCGACTCCGCCCGCAGCTCGCACTACCCGACTCCGGGCTCGTCTTTCCGGAGGACACCCGCCTGCGCTGGCATCCCTCGGCAAAGTCGTTCCACACGCTGCACGGCGAGGGCAAGCTCTCGGTCCTCCCCGCGGTCGGCTACACGAACGCCGATCAGTCGCATTTCACCTCCCGGCACTACTGGGAGGTCGGCGACACCGACGCCGGCCTCCAGACCGGTTGGCTCGGACGCTACCTCGACCGGGTCGGGACGATGGACAACCCGCTCCAGGGCGTCAGCCTCGACGGCGACCTCTCACCTTCACTGGCGACTGCGAAAATGCCCGTCGCGGCTCTGAGCGGGGCAGGCAACTACTCGTTCTGGGCGCCCGGTGTCTGGGGCGAGGTGGAGGAGCGAATGCTGGACGCGGTCGGAACGCTCGGCGCGACCCGCGGCCGCGACCCCGCGCTCGCCGGTGCGAGGGCAGTCACCTCACAGTCGAACCGCCTGCGGGAGCAGCTCGCGCCCTTCAACACCGACGGCGGTTTCCATAGCCCTGTCCTGTATCCGAAGTCCGACAGCGGGTTTCCGGATCAACTCGCCGGGCTCGCCGCCATGCTGGCTGCGGGCCTGCCGCTGCACTGCGTTTCGCTGAGCGCCTACGGCATGTACGACACGCATTCCGAGCAGGCGGAGACTCTCTCCGAAGGCCTCAAGCTGACGAGCGACACGCTGCTCGCGTTCCAGCGCGACCTCGAGGCGCGCGGCCTCGCCGATCGCGTGCTCACGCTCGTGTGGTCCGAGTTCGGCCGGCGGGCCGAGGAGAACGGGTCGGGAACCGACCACGGCGCCGCCGGGATCGGCCTGCTGATGGGCACACGAGTCCGCGGGCAGATGATCGGCGAGTTTCCGGGGCTCAGGAACGGGCTCGACGAGGACGGAAACCTCAAGGCGACGGTCGACTACCGCAGCGTCTACTGCTCGGTGCTCGAGCAATGGCTAGGGACCGACGCCGCGCCGATCGTCCCGCACGCAGGCTCCTTCGCACGGGTGCCGTTGCTGCGATGAGACGCCTTCCGCTCTTGCTCGTGGGCTTTGCCTTCGCCGGCGCGATGCCGGCGCAGGCCGCTGCTCCACTCGCCCGCGTCCAGGTCGTCGCCCTCGAGTTCCACTACCGGCTCTCGCGCGTGCGCATTCCTGCCGGCCCAGTCCGAATCGAGCTCGCCAACTTTGGCCAGGACGAGCACGACTTGACCCTCCGGCGAGTCGGAGGCACGAGGACATACCGCCTGCCGAAGGCGCTTCCCGGCGAGCGGCAAATCCTCAACCTGCGCCTGAAGCCCGGCGTCTACAAGCTCTCGTGCTCGCTCGCGGACCATTCCGCCCTCGGCATGCGAGCGACGCTTCGAGTTCGGCGCCGTTAGCCGGCGACCTCAATCTCGCCGCTGCGTGCGATCGGGCGCCAGTGGAGGCGAGACCCGCGAAGCGCGGTCCGCACCGACTCGATGACGACCAGGTACATGAGCTGGCGGTAAACGAACTGCTGGAGCGGCATCGCCCAGAGCACCCGGGGGGATTCCCCGTCGAGCCGGAACGCGTACCAGCCCAGCGCCAGTTGAAGCGTTGTGAAGACGGCCCAGAAGGCGAGCACGCCAACCGGGTTGAGGAAGAGGAACCCGTAGATCGAAAAGATGTCGATCAGCGGCGCGAGCAGCGGCAGCGCGATCTGGAAGAGGATGAGGTACGGCAGGCCGCGCCGACCGATCCGTCCCTCTCCTCGCCGCCAGATCGCAGCCCGGTGCTTCCAGACCGACTGGATCGTTCCATAGCACCAGCGGTAGCGCTGTCGCCAGAGCCCGCGGAGACTCGCGGGCGCCTCCGTCCACGCGCGGGCGTCCTCCGCATAGACGACGCGCCAACCGGCCCGGCCGATCGCCAGCGTGAGGTCGGTGTCCTCCGCGAGGGTCGCGCCCGAGACACCACCGACGTCGGCGAGCGCCTGCCGCCTGAACGCGCCGACCGCACCCGGAACGGTGGGCATGCACTGGAGGACGTCGAACAGCCGACGGTCGAGATTGAACCCCATCACGTACTCGATGTGCTGCCAGCGGCCGAGGAGCCCCTGGCGGTTGCCGACCTTCGTGTTGCCCGAGACGGCGCCGATCTCGGCGGAGGCGAACGGCTGGACGAGGTGCCGGAGCGTGTTGGGCTCGAAGACGGTGTCGGCGTCGACCATGACGACAACGTCACGGGTGGTCTCCGCGATCCCGCGGTTGAGCGCGGCCGGCTTACCCGCGTTCCGCTGACGCAGAAGACGGACCTCGGGTAGCCCGAGCTTCTCGACCAGGTCTCCGGTTCCGTCGGTCGAGCCGTCGTCGACGACCACGATCTCCAGATCGGGGTAGTCGCTCGCAGCCAGCGAGCGCACAGCCCGCTCGATACCAACCGCTTCGTTGAAAGCCGGAACGATGACCGAGACCGGCGGCGTGAGATTCGTGCCAGGCTGACCTCGGACGAGCCGGACATGGCGACGCGCGAAGGCGAACAGGAGGAAGACCCTGGCGACGAAGAGCAGCGCGACGGCGACGAGCAGCAGGCCGAGCAGCGCCGTCGTCCAGCGGGCCACCGCAAGCGTCGCGATCAGCACGTGCCCGCGAACGCGGCCCCACCGCCCCTCGGGAAGCTCCACCTGCTCGCGCGACAGGCCGCCGAGCTCGGAGACGGTGACGAACCGGAAGCCGCGGGCACGCAGCGCGGGCACCAGCCGCTCGATCGCGCTCACGGTCTGAGAGCGGTCGCCCCCTCCGTCGTGAAGGAGGACGATGCCACCCCGGTCGCCCTGGGGCGTCGCCCCGGCGACGATCTCGTCCACCCCCTGGCGCCGCCAGTCCTCCCCGTCGAAATCAGCGAGGACGACGTCGTAGCCGTCGCGCGCGAGACGGCTGAGCGCCTGCTCCTGCCGCGCCGAGACGGCGGAGGGAACCGACGAGTACGGCGGCCGGACGAGGCGCGCGCGGAAGCCGACCGTCCCGACCAGGGCGTTTTCGGTCAGGCCGATCTGCAGCCCCTGCTCCCAGTCGGGCAAGGCGGCCAGATCGGCGTGCGTGAACGTGTGGTTCCCGAGCTCGAATCCGGCTCGGTGCAGCCGCCGGACGAGCTCGGGGTGACGGACGACCTCGCTCCCGACGACGAAGAACGTGGCAGGAGCGTGGAGACGCTGGAGCGCGGCGACGACGCGCGGTGTCCAGCGTGGGTCCGGGCCGTCGTCGAAGGTGAGCGCGACCCTCTTGCCTGGACCTCCGCCCCGGGTGGCGAGCTTCTCTCCGTCCCAGGTGAGGATCGGTCCGACGGACGCGAGCGGCCCAGAAGCACCGGCGGCAGGTGTCGCGCTTCGCCCTGTGGTTCGAGTCGACAGGCCCTGAACGCCGAGCAAAACGGCGAGCGCGCCGAGCAGGATCGCGAGCAGCACCCAACGCGACACCGCGCCGCGCGAGCCTGCGGACACGCTAGCCCTCAGGCGGCGGTGGAGGTGGAGGTGTCTTCTTGGCCTGGCCGGGTGGGGGCGGCTTGGCGGTCGTCTGAGTCTGGCCTCGGTGCTGACCTCGGGAGGTCGGCGGCGGTGGCGGCGGTTGCGTTCTTCTCACCTGCCCCGGCGGAGCCTCGGAGCCCTTCCGAGTCCAGCCACGCTCGCGCCCGGCCGGATTGACGGGCTGTTGAGGCGCGGGCGGCGCTGGATTCGATTCCGGCGGAATCGACACCGGCGGCCTCACTGACCCGGGAGGGGCGAGCCGTGCCCGAGCCCTGGCCCTACGAGCGCGCGCGTCGCGCGCACGCTGCTGATGGCTTGCGGCGGCGGCTTGCGAGCGGGCCTCGAGCGAGCGTGAGACTCGACTTAGCTGCAGCGGCTTGGGCTCCGGCCGCGCTACGGCAGCGCCGGCGTTGTCCTGCTTCCCGAGCGAGATGCCGGGCAGCCCGCCGGGGCCGAACATGCCGACCCCGAGCCCGACGAGCCAGAGGCAGGCAAGCGAGGCGGCCGCGTAGGCCCCGCGACGAAGTCGGCGGGCGCGGCGATTGTCGTCGGTGACGAACACCGCCTGTTCGGGCGCATGCATGTCAAGCGTCGGTTCGGTGTTGGTCAGTTCCATTCCTCTCCCCTAGACCAAGCATGCCCGAGAAAGACACGGTTTACACGGGTTGCAACGCAGAATTTGCAGGTTCTTTACGTCTCACGCACGACCGCGTCGCTGAATGCCGGCCACGCTTCCTTCGCCCAGTCGCCGAACTCGAGGTCGGTCAGCGCGGCGAGCGCCAGGCTCCGCTCCGGGTCGACCCAGAAGAACGTGCCGCTCCCACCCCAGTGGCCGTACGTGCCGGGTGAGGTCAGCGTCCCGGAGAAGTGTGGCTCCTTCCCGTCCTTCAGCTCGAAGCCGAGGCCCCAGTCGTTGGGGTCGAAGCGGCCGAGATCGGGGATGACCCCGGCGAGGCCCGGGAACTGGACGCTCACGGCCTCGGCGAGCGTCTCGGGAGCGATCAGGGTCGGAGCAAAAAGCTCGCGCACGAACGCGGCGAGATCGTCCAGCGTCCCGTACAGCCCCGCGGACGGCGGGCCGCGCAGCTCGGCTTGCATCCCGAGCGGCTTGAGGACGGCCTTCGACAGATACTCGGCAAATGGCATCTCCGCGTGGAGCGCGATCCGCTCGGCGGCCACCTCGATGCCGGCGTTCGAGTAGATCCTGCGCGTTCCAGGCTTCGCGATCGGCGCGCCCGCGTCGAACGGGAGCCCGGACGCATGCGAGAGCAGGTGCCGGATGGTCGAGCCGAGCGGGCCGGCGGGCTCGTCGAGGTCGATCGTCCCTTCCTCGGCCGCGACGAGCGCCGCGAGCGCGGTGACCGGCTTCGTGAGCGAGGCCCAGCGAAACACCTGTGATGCGTCGCCGCGGCGACCCAATTCCCCGCCCGGACCGAGCGCCGCGACGGCGACATTGTCCGCCGGCCACGAGTCGGTGAGTTGAAGCGCTTCCAGGGCCACTCGATACTACGGAGGTGATGAAGCAGATCTACCCGTCGAGCATCACCGGCAACGGTTTCGCCGCGGGCGGCAGCGTCCTCGACCACGCCTTCGGGAAGGGAGATCTGTACACGCTTGGAGTCGAGGAGGAGTACATGCTCCTCGACCCGCAGAGCTTCGACCTCGTCCAGCACATCGACACGTTCCTGGCGACGGTCGTGGGTCACGAGCTCGAAGCGCAGATGAAAGCCGAGCTAATGCAGTCGGTGCTCGAGATCGCGACGCCTGTGTGCCGGACGGCCGCCGAGGTCGACAGCGAGCTCCGGAAGCTCCGCGAGTACGTCACCTCGGTCGCCCGGCAACACTCGCTCCGGGTCGGCTCCGCAGGGACACACCCCTTCAGCCTGTTCGAGCGACAGCGAATCACCGCGCGCGACCGCTACCGCGCGCTCGTTGACCAGATGCAGTACGTCGCCCGCCGCGAGCTCATCTTCGGACTACACATCCACGTCGCCGTCGACGACCCGGAGAAGGCGATTCAGGTCGTAAACGGCCTTCTCGTGGAGCTCCCGGTGCTGCTCGCCCTCTCGGCGAACTCGCCGTTCTGGCGCGGGGAGCCGACGGGCCTAGCCTCGACGCGGCAGATGGTCTTTGCCGCCTTCCCGCGTTCCGGCCCCCCGCCCCGGTTCACCAGTTACGACGACTACGCGGAGGTCGTCGGCCAGCTCGAGAAAACCGGGTGCATCCCCGACTACACGCACATCTGGTGGGACATCAGGCCGCACCCGCGTCTGGGGACCGTAGAGATCAGGGTGTGCGACGGCGTCACTCGCGTCGAGCACGCGGTCGCGCTGGCGGCGTACTGCCAGGCGCTCGTCAAGCTCTACTGCGAGCGGTTCGACCGCGGCGAGGAAATCCGTTCCTACCACCGGATCCTGACGAGCGAGAACAAATGGCTCGCTGCGCGCTACGGGCTCGAGGCCCCGCTGATGGACCTCGAGACGGGGCGCCGGAACCGCGTGCCCGTCACCCGGCTCGTTCGCCGACGCCTCGAGGAGCTCGCGCCGCACGCGCGGGAGCTCGGCTCGGAGAGTGAGCTCGAAGGCATCCAGGATCTGCTTTCGAACGGGAACGGAGCGGACCGCCAGCTCCGGGTCTTCAACGCGAACCGGGATCTCGCCGAGGTCGTCCGCGAGATCGCCGACGCAACCGAGGTTGCCATCACGCCGACCGGCTGACGCCCGCAAAAAAGGCGGGGCCCGGAAGGCCCCGCCTTGATCTGCCGCGCTGAAGTAGCCGGGCTATGCCCTGTGGATGACGATGCTGCCGCCTGCGATCTGCTGCGGATTGGCCTGGTCGATGTCCTCGCTTGAGCCCATCCGGTTGTCGAAGACGGTTTGGCCGTTCCGAGTGATCTTGATGCGGAACTTGTCGATCCCGCCCCCGCCGCTGATCTGGCCGTCGTAGCCCGTCAGCCGGAAGTCGTATCCGGAGACGCCGTTCACGGAGCCGGTGCCCCTGTACTGCGCCTTGAAGCTCGAGACGACCAGCCATGAATACGTCTCACTGTGGAAGTTGAAGTTGGCGACTTGGAAGTTGAACTCGGTTTGGCCTTGCGGAGGCCCCCCGCCGTTCTTGTACTTCGAGTTGAAGCCGAAGTTCGCACGCCCGCTGAGCGTCGGGTCAGCCGGGTACGAGCCCGGAGCGACGTTGATCCAGCCGCCGCCCGTTACGAAACCGGCAGAGGGGTCGTAGACGACGACCCAGACCTCGGCCGTGCCGCACCCGCCGAAGTTGTCGCAGATCGTCACGATCATCGTGTAGACGCCGGCGGCCGAGAACGTATGAGCCTTGGTGCAGGTCCGGTTGGTCTCGTTTACAACACCCGACTGGGTGACGCCGTCGTCCCAGTTGATCGAGCACGTATGGGGGTTTGGCCCATCGGGATCGACGAACGATGCCGAGAGATTCACGTTCGCGGAGCCCTTGGCGTAGAGCTGGCCGAACGTCGGAGACGTGACCGTGACGACTGGCGCAACGTTCCCCGTCGCTGGGTCCCAGGTGACGGTGTTGTCCGTGCTTGTCGAAGCGCTGTTGCCGTTGCCGGCCGCGTCGCTCGCCCTGTTGGCGTTGATCGTGACGATCACCGTGCCTGACGTGGTCATTCCACCGATTGCAACGTCGAAGGTCCTATGGTTGCCCGAATCGGTGACGCTCGCGGTCTTCGTCCCGCCGGCGGTGCCGGTGATCGTGACGTCGCCATTCCCGAAGTCGAGGACGTCCTCGTTGAACACTGCCGTGAAGTGAATTGGCGCCGTGCCCGTTGGATCGGCCTGGCCGACAGCCTGGTTGATCGTGACGCTCGGGGCGGTCTTGTCGATCGTGTAGACCTGTCCGATGAAGCTACCGTCGGCCCCGCCGCCCGATGCCCGGAGCGAGTTCCCACCGGCGTCGGCGATCGAGTCGTTGTCGTTCAGGTTCAACCCCAGCGAGCCGTTTCCGGTGCCGGTGCTCGCGGTGACGGTGTAGGTGTCTCCGTTCCCGCTCACGCCGCTGATCGACGCGCCCGCGACGCCGCCACTCTGGACGAGTGCGAAGTCGCTCGAGTCGACGCCGGTGACACTCTCACTGAAGGTCACCGTCCAGTCGACGCTCGACAGGTTGGTCGGGTTGTCGTTGACGCGATTGATCGATTGCACGCTCGGCGCGTTGCTGTCGATCGTGAGCTGACGGACCGAGCTGTAGGCGCTCGTGCCGCCGTCCTCGTCGCTCGCATTCACACGCCAGCAGTACGTGCCGTCCGCTAGTGCAACGGCGGGTGTGAAGTCGGACGAGCTCGTCGTCTGGTCCCTCTCCGGGCTGGAGAAGTCGCAGTCGTTGTCGACCTGGATCCTGTAGGTGATCGTGTCGTTCGCTCCGGCCGGATCGGTGGAGTCGCTCCAGTCGAAGGCAGGCGTGTTGTCGCCGGTGGTCGCATTGTCGGCCGGCGAGACCAGGTTCGGCGTCGTCGGTGCGACGTTGTTGACCTGTACCGAGTGCGCGTTCGCCCGGTCGGTGAAGGTGCCGTCCTCGTCGACCAGGTCGACGGTCACGTCGTAGTTGTTTGCGCCGTCGGCATATGTGTGGCTCTTGGCGCCGTCGGTGGTGTAGGTGACAGTGTTGCCGTCGCCCCAGTGCACGACGTAGCTGGTGACTGTGTCGGCGCCCGGGTCGGAGACCGCGCCCAGGGTCAGGCTGTAGGGCGAGCCCTCGTCGACGCTGGCTACGCCGCTGATCGCGATCGACGGGGCGACGTTGGTGACCGAGACCGCGACCGAGTCGCTGTCCGAGCCGCCGTCGCCGTCGGAGACGGTGACGCTCGGGTTGTGCGAGCTCGGGCCGTCGGCGTAGGTGCAGTCGAAGCTGCCGCTGCCGTCGACCGAGTCGAAGCTCATCGCAGAGAGCGTGCCGCCGTCGCAGGTCTGCGTTTCAAGGCTGAACGTCTCCGGAGTGCCGTCGTCGGTCGTCGTGTAGCTGTAGGTGTGGGTCGAGCCCTCGGCAACCGGACTCGGGCCGGTCAGGGTGACGACCGGGTCGACGTTGGCGATCGTGACGATGACGACGCTCTCGGAGTCCATGTCGGAGGCGCCGTCCTCGTCGGTGACCTTGATCTTGACGTCGGTGCTCGCCGGCCCGTCCGGGAAGTTGCACTGGAAGGAGCCGCCCGAGGTGGTCTGGGTCGGGGTGCCGACGAGCGTGCCGTTGTCGCCGCAGGTCGGGTAGCCGGGGTCGACCGTGAAGGCGTCGGTGCCCGGATCGGTGACCGTGTAGCTGTAGGTGTGGGTCGAGCCCTCCTCGACCTCGTCCTCGCCGGTCAGGACGGCCGTCGGGGCGACGTTGTTCACCGTCACCGCAAACGAGTCGGAGTCCGAGCCGCCGTCGCCGTCGGAGACGGTCACGCTCGGGTTGTGCGAGCTCGGGCCGTCGGCGTAGGTGCACTCGAAGCTGCCGGCGCCGGTTGCCGAGCTGAAGGTCGCGCCGGAGAGCGTGCCGCCGTCGCAGCTCTGTGCGTCACGGCTGAAGGTCTCGGGGCTGCCTGGATCGGTCGTCGTGTAGCTGTAGGTGTGGGTCGAGCCCTCGTTGACCGGGCTGGCACCCGTGAGGGTGACGGTCGGATCGACGTTCGTGACCGTAACCAGTGTCGAGTCGGAGTCGGAGCCGCCGTCGCCGTCGGAGACGGTCACGCTCGGGTTGTGCGAGCTCGGGCCGTCGGCGTAGGTGCACTCGAAGCTGCCGGCGCCGGTTGCCGAGCTGAAGGTCGCGCCGGAGAGCGTGCCGCCGTCGCAGCTCTGTGCGTCACGGCTGAAGGTCTCGGGGCTGCCTGGATCGGTCGTCGTGTAGCTGTAGGTGTGGGTCGAGCCCTCGTTGACCGGGCTGGCACCCGTGAGGGTGACGGTCGGATCGACGTTGTTTACGTGCACCGAGTGGTCGTTCGCGCGGTCGAGGAAGGTGCCGTCCTCGTCGACGAGGTCGACGGTGACGTCGTAGTCGTTGGCGCCGTCGGCGTAGGTGTGGGTCTGGACGCCGTTGGAGCCGTAGCTGTCGGTGTTGCCGTCGCCCCAGTGCACGATGTAGCTCGTGACCGTGTCGGTGCCGGGGTCGGTGACCGCGCCCAGGGTCAGGCTGTAGACCGAGCCTTCGTCGACGCTCGCCGCGCCGCTGATCGCGATCGTCGGAGCGACGTTGGCAACGTCCGTCACGAAGCTGTCCGAGTCTGAGGCGCCGCCGTCGTCGGTGACGGTGACCACGACCGTGTGGTCGTTGGGCCCGTCGGCATAGGTATGGCTCTGGTTGCCGAGCGTGCCTGCAGCGGCGACCGTGAAGTCGGTCGTCGGCGAACCGTCGCCCCAGTCGACCGAGACGTCCCAGGGGCCATCCGAGCCCGGGTCGGTGAAGGAGCCGAGGGCGAAGGAGTGCGAGTCGCCCTCGTCCGAGGACTGGTTGGCGGCCGCGGTCACGACCGGGTCGACGTTGGCGATCGTGACGATGACGACGCTCTCGGAGTCCATGTCGGAGGCGCCGTCCTCGTCGGTGACCTTGATCTTGACGTCGGTGCTCGCCGGCCCGTCCGGGAAGTTGCACTGGAAGGAGCCGCCCGAGGTGGTCTGGGTCGGGGTGCCGACGAGCGTGCCGTTGTCGCCGCAGGTCGGGTAGCCGGGGTCGACCGTGAAGGCGTCGGTGCCCGGATCGGTGACCGTGTAGCTGTAGGTGTGGGTCGAGCCCTCCTCGACCTCGTCCTCGCCGGTCAGGACGGCCGTCGGGGCGACGTTGTTCACCGTCACCGCAAACGAGTCGGAGTCCGAGCCGCCGTCGCCGTCGGAGACGGTCACGCTCGGGTTGTGCGAGCTCGGGCCGTCGGCGTAGGTGCACTCGAAGCTGCCGGCGCCGGTTGCCGAGCTGAAGGTCGCGCCGGAGAGCGTGCCGCCGTCGCAGCTCTGTGCGTCACGGCTGAAGGTCTCGGGGCTGCCTGGATCGGTCGTCGTGTAGCTGTAGGTGTGGGTCGAGCCCTCGTTGACCGGGCTGGCACCCGTGAGGGTGACGGTCGGATCGACGTTCGTGACCGTAACCAGTGTCGAGTCGGAGTCGGAGCCGCCGTCGCCGTCGGAGACGGTCACGCTCGGGTTGTGCGAGCTCGGGCCGTCGGCGTAGGTGCACTCGAAGCTGCCGGCGCCGGTTGCCGAGCTGAAGGTCGCGCCGGAGAGCGTGCCGCCGTCGCAGCTCTGTGCGTCACGGCTGAAGGTCTCGGGGCTGCCTGGATCGGTCGTCGTGTAGCTGTAGGTGTGGGTCGAGCCCTCGTTGACCGGGCTGGCACCCGTGAGGGTGACGGTCGGATCGACGTTGTCGACCGTAACCAGTGTCGAGTCGGAGTCGGAGCCGCCGTCGCCGTCGGAGACGGTCACGCTCGGGTTGTGCGAGCTCGGGCCGTCGGCGTAGGTGCACTCGAAGCTGCCGGCGCCGGTTGCCGAGCTGAAGGTCGCGCCGGAGAGCGTGCCGCCGTCGCAGCTCTGTGCGTCACGGCTGAAGGTCTCGGGGCTGCCTGGATCGGTCGTCGTGTAGCTGTAGGTGTGGGTCGAGCCCTCGTTGACCGGGCTGGCACCCGTGAGGGTGACGGTCGGATCGACGTTGTTTACGTGCACCGAGTGGTCGTTCGCGCGGTCGAGGAAGGTGCCGTCCTCGTCGACGAGGTCGACGGTGACGTCGTAGTCGTTGGCGCCGTCGGCGTAGGTGTGGGTCTGGACGCCGTTGGAGCCGTAGCTGTCGGTGTTGCCGTCGCCCCAGTGCACGATGTAGCTCGTGACCGTGTCGGTGCCGGGGTCGGTGACCGCGCCCAGGGTCAGGCTGTAGACCGAGCCTTCGTCGACGCTCGCCGCGCCGCTGATCGCGATCGAGGGGGCGACGTTCGTGACCGTAACCAGTGTCGAGTCGGAGTCGGAGCCGCCGTCGCCGTCGGAGACGGTCACGCTCGGGTTGTGCGAGCTCGGGCCGTCGGCGTAGGTGCACTCGAAGCTGCCGGCGCCGGTTGCCGAGCTGAAGGTCGCGCCGGAGAGCGTGCCGCCGTCGCAGCTCTGTGCGTCACGGCTGAAGGTCTCGGGGCTGCCTGGATCGGTCGTCGTGTAGCTGTAGGTGTGGGTCGAGCCCTCGTTGACCGGGCTGGCACCCGTGAGGGTGACGGTCGGATCGACGTTGTTTACGTGCACCGAGTGGTCGTTCGCGCGGTCGAGGAAGGTGCCGTCCTCGTCGACGAGGTCGACGGTGACGTCGTAGTCGTTGGCGCCGTCGGCGTAGGTGTGGGTCTGGACGCCGTTGGAGCCGTAGCTGTCGGTGTTGCCGTCGCCCCAGTGCACGATGTAGCTCGTGACCGTGTCGGCGCCGGGGTCGGAGACCGCGCCCAGGGTCAGGCTGTAGACCGAGCCTTCGTCGACGCTCGCCGCGCCGCTGATCGCGATCGAGGGGGCGACGTTGGCAACGTGCACCGGAGTCGTGTACTCCGTGAAGCCGTTGTTCTGGTCGATGATCCGCGCCCTGACGACGTGGTCGGAGTCACCGTCGGAGTAGGTGCAGGTCGTCGAGGCCGAGGTGCTCGAGCTTGCGTAGGTGGCGCCGGAGAGGTCGCCGTTCGAGCAGCTGTAGGCGTAGTGGAAGCCGGCCAGGGTGTCGGCCTCGGATGGGTCGAACTGGTTCGTGAAGGTGATCGTCGCCGGCGAGCCCTCGCTGACCGGGCTGTCGCTGCCGAGGTCGGCGGTCGGGTCGACGTTGGCGATCGTGACGATGACGACGCTCTCGGAGTCCATGTCGGAGGCGCCGTCCTCGTCGGTGACCTTGATCTTGACGTCGGTGCTCGCCGGCCCGTCCGGGAAGTTGCACTGGAAGGAGCCGCCCGAGGTGGTCTGGGTCGGGGTGCCGACGAGCGTGCCGTTGTCGCCGCAGGTCGGGTAGCCGGGGTCGACCGTGAAGGCGTCGGTGCCCGGATCGGTGACCGTGTAGCTGTAGGTGTGGGTCGAGCCCTCCTCGACCTCGTCCTCGCCGGTCAGGACGGCCGTCGGGGCGACGTTGTTCACCGTCACCGCAAACGAGTCGGAGTCCGAGCCGCCGTCGCCGTCGGAGACGGTCACGCTCGGGTTGTGCGAGCTCGGGCCGTCGGCGTAGGTGCACTCGAAGCTGCCGGCGCCGGTTGCCGAGCTGAAGGTCGCGCCGGAGAGCGTGCCGCCGTCGCAGCTCTGTGCGTCACGGCTGAAGGTCTCGGGGCTGCCTGGATCGGTCGTCGTGTAGCTGTAGGTGTGGGTCGAGCCCTCGTTGACCGGGCTGGCACCCGTGAGGGTGACGGTCGGATCGACGTTCGTGACCGTAACCAGTGTCGAGTCGGAGTCGGAGCCGCCGTCGCCGTCGGAGACGGTCACGCTCGGGTTGTGCGAGCTCGGGCCGTCGGCGTAGGTGCACTCGAAGCTGCCGGCGCCGGTTGCCGAGCTGAAGGTCGCGCCGGAGAGCGTGCCGCCGTCGCAGCTCTGTGCGTCACGGCTGAAGGTCTCGGGGCTGCCTGGATCGGTCGTCGTGTAGCTGTAGGTGTGGGTCGAGCCCTCGTTGACCGGGCTGGCACCCGTGAGGGTGACGGTCGGATCGACGTTCGTGACCGTAACCAGTGTCGAGTCGGAGTCGGAGCCGCCGTCGCCGTCGGAGACGGTCACGCTCGGGTTGTGCGAGCTCGGGCCGTCGGCGTAGGTGCACTCGAAGCTGCCGGCGCCGGTTGCCGAGCTGAAGGTCGCGCCGGAGAGCGTGCCGCCGTCGCAGCTCTGTGCGTCACGGCTGAAGGTCTCGGGGCTGCCTGGATCGGTCGTCGTGTAGCTGTAGGTGTGGGTCGAGCCCTCGTTGACCGGGCTGGCACCCGTGAGGGTGACGGTCGGATCGACGTTGTTTACGTGCACCGAGTGGTCGTTCGCGCGGTCGAGGAAGGTGCCGTCCTCGTCGACGAGGTCGACGGTGACGTCGTAGTCGTTGGCGCCGTCGGCGTAGGTGTGGGTCTGGACGCCGTTGGAGCCGTAGCTGTCGGTGTTGCCGTCGCCCCAGTGCACGATGTAGCTCGTGACCGTGTCGGTGCCGGGGTCGGTGACCGCGCCCAGGGTCAGGCTGTAGACCGAGCCTTCGTCGACGCTCGCCGCGCCGCTGATCGCGATCGAGGGGGCGACGTTCGTGACCGTAACCAGTGTCGAGTCGGAGTCGGAGCCGCCGTCGCCGTCGGAGACGGTCACGCTCGGGTTGTGCGAGCTCGGGCCGTCGGCGTAGGTGCACTCGAAGCTGCCGGCGCCGGTTGCCGAGCTGAAGGTCGCGCCGGAGAGCGTGCCGCCGTCGCAGCTCTGTGCGTCACGGCTGAAGGTCTCGGGGCTGCCTGGATCGGTCGTCGTGTAGCTGTAGGTGTGGGTCGAGCCCTCGTTGACCGGGCTGGCACCCGTGAGGGTGACGGTCGGATCGACGTTGTTTACGTGCACCGAGTGGTCGTTCGCGCGGTCGAGGAAGGTGCCGTCCTCGTCGACGAGGTCGACGGTGACGTCGTAGTCGTTGGCGCCGTCGGCGTAGGTGTGGGTCTGGACGCCGTTGGAGCCGTAGCTGTCGGTGTTGCCGTCGCCCCAGTGCACGATGTAGCTCGTGACCGTGTCGGTGCCGGGGTCGGTGACCGCGCCCAGGGTCAGGCTGTAGACCGAGCCTTCGTCGACGCTCGCCGCGCCGCTGATCGCGATCGAGGGGGCGACGTTCGTGACCGTAACCAGTGTCGAGTCGGAGTCGGAGCCGCCGTCGCCGTCGGAGACGGTCACGCTCGGGTTGTGCGAGCTCGGGCCGTCGGCGTAGGTGCACTCGAAGCTGCCGGCGCCGGTTGCCGAGCTGAAGGTCGCGCCGGAGAGCGTGCCGCCGTCGCAGCTCTGTGCGTCACGGCTGAAGGTCTCGGGGCTGCCTGGATCGGTCGTCGTGTAGCTGTAGGTGTGGGTCGAGCCCTCGTTGACCGGGCTGGCACCCGTGAGGGTGACGGTCGGATCGACGTTGTTTACGTGCACCGAGTGGTCGTTCGCGCGGTCGAGGAAGGTGCCGTCCTCGTCGACGAGGTCGACGGTGACGTCGTAGTCGTTGGCGCCGTCGGCGTAGGTGTGGGTCTGGACGCCGTTGGAGCCGTAGCTGTCGGTGTTGCCGTCGCCCCAGTGCACGATGTAGCTCGTGACCGTGTCGGTGCCGGGGTCGGTGACCGCGCCCAGGGTCAGGCTGTAGACCGAGCCTTCGTCGACGCTCGCCGCGCCGCTGATCGCGATCGAGGGGGCGACGTTGTCGACCGTGATGTTTTGGCTGTCGAAGCCGACGCCATTGTCGTCGTCGGTCACAGCCACCGCGACGGTCGTAAACGTGTTGGCGCCGGAGTCATCCGACCAGGTGCAGTCGAACGAGCCGGTCTTGGCACTCCCGTCGAAGAGCTCGTTCGAGGCGCTGCCGTGGACACCGCAGTTGACCGAGTGGTCCGGGAAGGTGTCCGCCGAGCCGGGGTCGGTCCAGCTGTAGGTGTAATGCTTGCTGTCGCCCTCGTCCGCCGAGGCCGGCCCGAGCAGGGTCACGGTCGGGGCGACGTTGCTCACCGAGACAGAGAACGACGGCTCGTTCGAGACCGCCGTGCCGTCCGTCACCTTCACGGCGACCGTCGGCGTCGCGGGGCCATCGGGGAACAAGCAGTCGAACGTGCCGCCCGCGACCGTCGGCGAACCCTGCAGCGTTCCGCCGGTACCGCACTTCGGATAGGTGGCGGAGAAGGACAGCGTGTCGCCATCGTCGTCCGACGTCGTGAAGGTGTACGTCTTCGTCTCGCCCTCGTTAGCCGTCACCGCCGGGCTGTTGACGGCGATCGTCGGCGCCGAGTTGGCGATCGTGGCGGCGGCGGATTGCAGCGAGCCGTCGAAGAGACCGTCGTTCGGCCTCACCACGGGGATGACGAGGTCGCCCTTGATCGGGTTGAGCGGGTTGATCATGGTCCCGCTACAGGTCGTCGGGACGTAGTTGGCGCTCAGGTCAAGCGAGACGCTGCGCACGCCGGCCGGTGCGGACGCACTCGTGTTGGTCTGGATGGTGCAGAGGTTGCCGCCGCGAGAGACGAACCAGGTCCAGAAGACCGAAATGTTGTCGCCGTCCGGATCGCTGGTCGTGGTCGAGGCCGTCAAGAGGTCATTCGTCTTGGGAGGGGACGGGCTGAACGTCGGCGTGGTCGTCGCCGGGACGCGGTCCCACGTCACGCTGTTGTCCGTCGACCCAGAAGCTGTGTTGGTGTTGCCGGCCGCGTCCATCGCGCCGCCCGCCGGGATCGTGGCGATGACGGTCCCGCGCGTCGCCATGCCGCTGACGGCGACGTTGTAGGTCGTCGGGCCGCCGGTAACGACCGCGGTCGTGGCGCCGGCGGCGCCTCCCACGGAGACGTCCGCGGACGTGAAGCCGGTGACGGCCTCGCTGAACGTGGCTGTGAAGTTGATCGGCGAGACGGTCGTTGGATCGGCCTGGCCGGCAGCGCTATTGATCGTCACGGTCGGCGCAGCCGTGTCGATGCTGAAAATATCGAACGTGACGGTATGCAAACCGTCGTTCCCCCTAGCGAGCGTGAGCTTCCAGGTGCCCTGATTCGAGGCCGAGAAGGGCGCGCAGTTCGGCGTGTCGTAGCTCGACTGCCGGTTCCAGTTGTTGACGCTGTCGCTCGGGACATACTCGAGGTAGGCCGGTGCGGCGTCCGGCAGGTTGCCGGTAGCAGTCGAATTGGCTCGGTCTCCTCCGCTCGTGTTAGCGCAAGAGGTGCCGCCACCCGGAAGAACCCACGTCGTGGAATAGTCGTTTTCGCCCTGCTCCAAGCCCGCGACGGTGACGTAGACCTGCCTGGACTTCGTCCCGGTCTGGCCGGTGGCGTTTGCAGACCAGGCCGAGTTCACCGTCAGGCTCGTGTTCGTCGCGATGGCCGTTACGCGGCGGAAGTCCGTTCCGCCCGTGTGAGGCACGGCGATCGTGTCGCCAATCGCAAGCTGCGTGAGGAAGGATGTTCCTGTTCCTGTGAGCGTGGTGTTCGCGCCGCCCGACGTCTTCGCGACGGTGCCCGTAAGCGGAGTGCTCGCGGCAAAGGTTGTCTGCTGCGTCGTCAGCGTCGAGTTGGCGTAGGTCGTCGCTCTCGCAACGTTGAACTCGAGCAGGTTGTCAGCGTCGTTACCCTGCAGCCCACCGGCGCACGTGTTCGACGTCCACTCGTGAAGGATCCACCTCCAATCAAGCGCGTCTGAGAGGGTCGTCGGAACATAGAACTCCGACGCAGTCGCGGCGCCCGTCTTGCATGGGCCCAGGTACTGCGTCGCGCCGGCGGCGTTTAAAAGCTCGAGCTTGTAGCCCCGACCAGTGTTCAAGTTCGACGCCTGTGCGTAGACCGTCTCGCCGAGCGCGAAGAGGTAGGCCTCGTTCGTCATTGCAGCGTCGCGGAAGAGCTTGTTCATCCTCGCGCCGGCGTCCGTGAACGTCATCGACGCGAGCACGCCGGGGAGGCCGAGGATGTCGAGGCCGTACTCACCGATGACGCCCGGGGGCGGCGGGAGGAGATAGTCGTGCTCGAGGTTCCCGGCGAAGTCGGTCGTGGCGGTGAAGCTCTCGACGACAAGGTCGGGCCTCGAGATCTGGACGGTGACGTCGCAGGCCGGCGAGTAGCCCATGCCCGTGACATGGACCGTGTCGCCGGGTGGGTAGTCCAGCTCGTCAGTAGCGACCGTCTCCATGCCCGTCTGAGGGCATGGAACTCCCGTCTCAGCAGAGGCGACCTGGGCGAACGCGCCCTGGAGCGCCATCCCGAGCGCAACAACGACGAACAGCGCCGGCACGAACTTCAATCCCCGTGGCCTGCGCTTCGTGTTCGTCTTGGTGGACGCGTCGTTCGCCGACGCTTCGCCGTCGTCTCGAGAGACCAGTGGCCGCACTTGGAACCCCTCCCTGTTGTGCTTTCCGCAGAAACGCCGTGAGCGAAATGCCGCAGTGCTCACGAGCAAGTACGACAATGCCGCTCAGCAAGTAGAAGCACAATGGGTCGGACGGCCTAGTACCCCGCCTGTACGTACCTAGTCGGCCCCCCGAAGGTCTTGTTCGTCGACTGGGACAGCCGAGCGGAGCCGTTTCTCGGTGCAAACCCCGACCATTGGGTAGTTCCGCTGCCCGTTGGGCGCGCCCGCTCCTGTGGAAAATAGGAACGATTTCCCGCACGTTGCGGCCGATTTGAGGCCTTCTGGTTGTGGATAACCTTGCAAGCTCGACCGAGAGGCGCTACAAGGCGCGCGGGGGACAGGAGCGAGGAGATCTATTCCCGTGTCGCCCTGTTTCCTTGCACGCCCGGCGGTCGCCGCAGGCCGCCGGGCTTTTTTCTGGTCCGAGCGTGGCGGGCAAACTACAGCAGGATCTCGAGAGCGAGTTCCTTCGTGCAGCCGTGTTGAAGCAGGTCAACCGCTCGATGCAAGTCGACATCGACCCGCCGGGCAAGAAGTCGCGCCCCGCGGTGGTCGTAGCCGACGCGGCGTAGCTGCTCAAAGCGCCAAGCGACCACCGCTTTCGCGGTCGGCCCGCCATGCTCGAGTTGCTCTACGGTCATCATCCCCTGTCCTCATCTCACACCTGTTTCTCCCGAAGTTCCCCCCCACTTCGGCTCATCTGATTACCCGTTTGGTCGAGGTCCAAGGACTCCGCGAGCTTTCTCAACCCGAAGATCTGGCATTGGCTAAACCAATGGGTCACGACGCGGCCAGGTCGTGGACGGACGATCTGGTAATGGTGAGATGTCAGACCTGCGGCCGGCCCTTCGACGAGCGCGCGTACCAGATCGTCGTCGCCGAGCTCGGCTCGTTCGAGTCGATCGAGTGCGCTGAGAAGGCTCTGCGCCATCACACACGGCACTCCGGCGACGAGATCGCCATGGCCCTCTTGAGAGCGGCTTCGCATTTCCAGCCGCAAGCGATGCGGCCGCCGTACATGGCCGCCTTCGAGGAGAGCGAAGAGGCTCAGCCCGCCTGACGCCGACCGGCGAGGCCGTGGTCATAGGCGAACCTGGCCGCCTCCGTGCGGCTGCTGACGCCGATCTTTCGATAGAGGTTCGTCAGGTGGTACTTGATCGTCTGCTCGCTGAGCCACAGTTCGCCCGCGATCTGCTTGTTCGACTGGCCGGCGGCGACGTGCCCCAGGATCTCGCGCTCCCGCGCCGTCAGCCCGAGGTCGTCCGAGACACGCTCTTCGGAGCCGGCTTCGTTTGCAAACGACTCGGCGGCCAGCGTGCCGTCGATGATCTGGCAGAGGATGGGCGCCAGCTCGGCCGGGTCGATCGCCTTCCCGACGAAGGCTTGGGCTCCCCGCCGAAGCGCCTCCGCAGCGAGCTCGGGCTCGTCGACGCCCGAGAGCATCACGACCTTCGTCTCCGGATACTGCTCCTGGAGGCGATCGAGCACCTGGAGGCCGTCGAGCACCGGCATCCGGACGTCGAGCATGACTATGTCGGGGCGCGTCTCGGCCACCCGCGGCAACACCTCGCTCCCGGATCGCGTCTCGCCGACGATCTCGATCTCCGAGTGAGGCTCGAGCGCCAGGTGTATCGCCTGGAGCACGAGGCCGTGGTCATCTGCCAGAAAGAGGCGAATTGGCCGCAAAACCTCTCCTCTTCGTCCGCATTTTTCGAGGCCACGCCGGCCTCAACCTCATAGGTGCCGCTCAGGCCCGAAACATGCGGCCTGTGCATGCATCGTGGACCGGTGCCCTCGGCGCCTCAATCACCCAACCGAGGGATTTCTGGCCGGAGGTCCTGCATGTCCAGGACCTCCGGCCAGGAAGAGACGCGTCTCGAATGCGCACATTTGATCGGCATGGTCGACTCTGCGACAACCGTGCTTTTGCTGAGTGCCGGGTTGCTCGCGGCGCTCGGCCTTGCTTCGGTCGGGCTGGTGGCTGCTTCGGAGCTGACGATCCGATTCCGCCGGTTTCGTGCGGCGCGGGCCATTCGCGCACAGATGCCCGCGCGCCAACCGCGTTAGTTGCTCGACGGCAAGGGCTCGCGTCGCCCTCGGTCGTCTGAAACCGGTACCTAGACCTTCGGCTAGGTAGGCCGCCTTCCCTCTTCACAGAGGTGGCGTTATGTGCTTGTTTCTAACTGGAGTCAAGACCGACTCTGAGGTAAAAACTTAAGTACGGAGGCGGGCTTTGCGGCAGCTCAGGCTTCTCGTAGTCGACGACCACCCCTTGATGGTCGAGGCGATCTCCCTTGCCCTGGGGACGAGCGAGGGCTTCGAGATCGTGGCCGTCGCGGCCTCCGGAGCCGACATCGTCCCGCTCGTCCGCCGGACGAAGCCAGACCTCGTGCTACTCGACCTGCGAATGCCGGCGGTCGATGGCCTGACCGCGCTGCGAGCGCTTCGGCAGGCGGGACTGGACACAAAGGTGATCATCCTCTCCGCTCTGGAAGAGCCGGCGCTCGTCGATCGGGTGCTTCGCTCCGGCGCCTGCGCGTTCATCATGAAGCGGATCGACCCCAGCGACCTCGGGGCCGCGATTCGCCAGGCGCTCGATCAAACCCTCTTCCATCCCCTGCGTGAGAATCCCCTGGCCGCAGGCTCGCATGGGAGTGGCACAAAGCTGAACAAGCGAGAGCTCGCGATCCTGAATGGCGTCGGGGTGGGGCTCTCGAACAAGCAGATCGCGGAGCGCGAATGGCTGGCGGAGCAGACCGTCAAGTTCCACCTGACCCACATCTACAAGAAGCTCGGCGTGTCGAGCCGGGCCGAGGCGGTCGCGACCGCGTGCCAGAACGGGCTGATCGACGACCTGTTCGAGGCTCACCGGCAGCGAACGCCGGCGGAGCCCGTTAGAAGCTGAGGACCGCCTCCACGCCTGGGTGATGGATTTGCCAGGCGCGGATGAAGAACCCGATCTCGAGCCACGCTTCCCGCGCGTCCGAAGCGCGCGGGTAGACGACCCGGCAGACCTTCGGGCTGACGCGGTTCGTAAGACAGCCGTTGCGCGAAAGGGCACCCATGATTTCTGCAAGGTGGTCCGCGTCGCTGAGCTCGAGTTGTAGCGCCATCACGCCACCGATTGTGCACTACGCGGTCCGTCGACTACCGACCTGAACGTCCGACCCATCCCCCCCCACGGGCTAAGTTGCATCGTGGCAGAGGCGGGTTTCGGTTCCAATTCCCTGCCGAAAGGGGGGATCGGGCCTAGACCCGAGGCGTTCGTCCTCGTCCCCGAGCGCTACGCGACGACGTGGTACAGGGGCCGCTCGACGATGCCGTGGTCATAGGCGTACCGGACGGCTTCGGTGCGATTGCTGACGTCGAGCTTCCGGTAGATGTTCGTCAGGTGGAACTTCACCGTCTGCTCCGCCAGAAAGAGCTTTTCTGCGATCTGCTTGTTCGATCGGCCGCTCTGAAGCGCCTCGAGAATCGTGTGCTCGCGCTTGGTCAGGTCGACGTCCTCGGCCGCGCCGTTCGAGACGTTCTCGATTAGCCCGAGCGGCTGAAAGACCGTGCCTTCGACCGCCTGACGCAGCGCAGAGGGTAGATCCCGCGGGTCGATGTGCTTGACGATGTACGCCGCCGCCCCGCGGTCGAATGCCGCCTGGATCACGGCCGGGTCGTCCACTCCGGAGAGGATCGCGACCTTCACCTGCGGATAGCGCTCCCGGATTCGCTCGAGCACCGTCAAGCCGTCGATCCCGGGCATCCGGATGTCGAGCAGCACCAGGTCTGGCCCGGTCTGTCCGATGAACGGGATTACCTTCGTGCCGGAGTCCACCTCGGCCACGATCTCGATCTCGTCGTCCGCTTCGAGCGCAAGCCGGATCGAATGGAGCATCAGCCGATGGTCATCGGCAATCAGAACCTTGAGCCGCCGCATGGCTCACTCCCCTTTCTCTTCTCCCGCCGTTGACGTTATGGCGCGGCTGGTCTCAATACAAGGCTCCGGTTGCCCTGACTAGACTGTTGGCGGCCGAAGATTGGGCGAAGGTCCCGGCTGGACTGCGGTTCGAGCGTCGATCCAGTGAGAGAGGTGTCTGGTTGATCTCAATCTGGCGAAGGTAGGCGAAGCGATGTCGGTGGAGACTTTCGTTGCCGTTCTCTGTCTCGGCGCCGCCTTGCTCGCGCTGTGGATCGTCGTGCGGTTGCCGAAGATCGGTCCGGCCAACCTCACCCGCGCACTGATCCATTTGGCGGCGGCAGTCTTGATCGGGCTCGTCACCGGGCCAGCGATCCGCGGCATCGCCGAGCTGTCGGTTCCGGGCGCGGCGTTCGTCGGCACGTTCGGCGTTGCGCTTCCGGCGCTCACGTACATGTTCCTTACGGCGGCCTGGCTTATGCGTTTGATGGCGGGTTACTTCCAGCAGCCTCGCCTCTGAGCTCCGCCTAATCGATCCTGCGGGTCCCGGACCTCCGGCTGCGCTCTCCTCGTATGGACCTCGTGAGCGAATCGGCTCGTATAGTCAGCGCGCGATGGTGGGCCCCGGCCGGCACGAGCGCTCCTGGATTCGAGGCGCGCAAGCGGGATCGGCCTCGGACCTCGAGGCCCTCTTCAGCGAGCACTGGCCGCGAGCTCATCGGGCCGCGTACCTCGTCGTGCAAGACGCGGCCGCGGCCGAGGACATCGCACAGGAGGCGTTCCTCGCGGCAGTCCGCAATCTCGATCGTTTCGACCGCAAGCGTCCGTTCGGCCCGTGGCTCCATCGCATCGTCGTCAACCGGGCGATCGACTGGGCCCGGGCCAGAACGCTTCGGCGCGAAACGGCTGCCCAGGTCGAGGCCGGCGACGAATACGACACGGGCGACCTCGGCACGTTCTCGGAGGGCGTCGCGGCCGGGCTCGCGTCGCTCCAACCGGAGCACCGGGCCGTGATCGTCCTCCGTTACCTCCTCGACTACAGGCCCGGCGAGATTGCCGAGCTCCTCAACCTTCCCCGCGGGACCGTCAACTCGCGCCTCCGGCGGGGCCTCGACCGCCTCGAGGAGATCATCGACCGGGAGCACGCGTGAGCGGCGACATCGAAGTACGGCGCGCGCTCCAGCGCATCCAGGCGCCGGACGAGCTCGACGCGCAGCGGCGGGCCTGGCCGCTCGTGCGAGCTGCCCTGGACGCGCGGGAGCCGATTGCCTGGCCCCAGCGAAACCTTCGCCCGCTCCTGGCGGCGGCAGTCGCCGTTCTCATCCTCGCCGCAGCCGTCTCGCCTCCGGGCCGCGCGCTCGTCGGCTCCGTCCGGGACGCGGTCGGCACCAGCGAGCAGGTGAAGGCTCAGCCCGCTCTGACCTCGCTGCCGGCGCCGGGCCTGCTCCTGGTCAACGCGAGGACCGGGCCGTGGCTCGTCCGCCCCGACGGCTCGACCCGTCAGTTCGCGCCCTGGTCGGAGGGGTCCTGGTCGCCGCAGGCGAAGTACGTCGTCGTCACCCGGAATCACCGCGTGGCCGCGATCGATCCCAATGCGAAGGGCCAGATCCGCTGGGCGTTCTCGCGCTCCGGCGCGGTGCACGCCGCGCGCTGGTCACCGGACGGATTCCGTGTCGCGTACCTGAACGGACGAGAGCTGCGAGTCGTGGCGGGCGACGGGACGGGCGACGGCGAGCTGAGGCACCGCGTGGGGACGACTCCACCCGTATGGCGGCCCGGTGCGGACCACGAGCTCGCCTTCGCGACCATTGATAGGCGCGTCGAGGTCGTCCAGACGGACACCGCGAAGACGCTCTGGCGGACCGTTCCCAGCGAGCTCGCGACCCAGTTCGTCTGGTCGGAGGACGGCGAGCGCCTGCTCGTCCTAGGCGAGCGCTCGCTCCGCGCATACGACGCAGATGGCCGCAAGCTGTGGGGTATGGGGCTGCCGATCGGCCCGTCCGGCGTCGCCTTCGTCCGCAAGAGCCACCGCTTCGTGATGATCCGCTTCTCGCCCGCGACAGGCCAGAGCGAGCTCGTGCTGCTCCAGGCCGAGGAAGACCGGGGCGAGGAGCGCTTCCTCTATTCCGCGCCGGGCGACTTCGGGACGCTCGCGATGTCGCCCAACGGCAACTGGCTCCTCGTCGGCTGGATCAACGCCGACCAATGGCTCTTCCTGCGCCTGAACGCCGCCAAGGTCAAGGCGGTCTCGAACATCACCGAGCAATTCAGCGCTGTGACACCGAGGGGGCCGCTTGCGAGGGTCTTCCCGAAGGGTGTGAGCTGGTGTTGTCCCGCTTCGCCTTAAGCGCACTTCAGGCTTGACCCGGAGGGGGTGGCGGGTCGATACTCGCCCCCGCAGAACTGCCCAGAAGGGAGACAACGGGGGAAGGAGATCACCATGCACGTGCGTTTTCGCACGGACCGTGGCCGGTGGCTGCTGCCGGCCGTCGGGCTCGTCGCCGTCGTCCTCACGACCGCGACCGGCTCATTCGCGACGCCCGGGGGGAGCACAGCCGGGCCACCAAACATTCAAGGCGAGGGGGGCACGCTCCAAGACGTCGACAACCGCATGGGCCGCAAGGCCCCGAGCGCGACGCAGCGGGCCCTGGTGAAAGCCGGTTCCGAAGCGCGTTTCAACAAGTTCGGCGCGCCAGGCGCCCTTTCCAACACGGGCAAGTACCTCGCCGCGGGCCTGCCCGCCAACGAGGTCGTAGCCGCACGGGAGTACCTGAGGCAGAACCGCGAGCTGCTGGGGCTGAGCGCGGGTGAGCTCGCCCACCTCGAGCTCGTCAATGCACCGCCGATCGGCAAGGGGAGCGCCGTGCTCTTTCGCCAGGCGTTCGGCGGCCTCGAAGCCGCTCGCGACGGTCTCGCAGCGGTGGGCGTCGTCGACGGCAAGGTCGCATTCCTGTCGTCGTCTCTGACCACCGACACGACGCTGACCAACTCGGTCGTCCTATCGGCGCAGGACGCCGTACGCGCAGCGGCCCAGGCCGCGGGACGGCCGGCCGGCGCCAGCTCGAAAATCCGCAAGGAGAACGGCTGGATCGTGATGAACCTCGACGGGTACACCGACCCGGCACGCGTTCGCCTCGTCGGTGTGCCGACACCCACGCATGGGGTTCGGCGGGCTTACGAGGTCCTGCTCATGGACGTCGTGGCCTCGGAGCCACTCGGCGCGATGAGCTACATCGACGCTGAGAACGGCTCGCTGCTCGTGCGCGACGGCATCGTGCAGCACGCCTCCGACAACCCGGCGTGGAGGGTGTTCCCGGCCAATCCGCCGCTCGACTACTCGACGACCGACACCCGTGAACTTTGGTGCTGGAGCATCACTCCGTCCGTACCGGGGTGCGAAAAGGTGATCGCAAACATCGCGTCGCCGCTTCCGTGGGACGTAGACCCAGCGACGGGCAATTCGACGCTCATGACCCGCGGCAACAACGCACGGGCCACGGAGAAGTGGAATTCGAACGTCGGCAACCAGCAAGGCGTCAACTACTCGTTTTCGGCTACCCGCGACTACGTGTATCCGTGGACCAACCAGTGGCACGAGAGCCGCTGTAACCCGGCCTCGTTCACATCAATGGAGTTGAACGACATCGATGCGGCGCGCGCAAACCTGCACGCGATGCACAACCGCATGCACGACTGGTCGTACCAGCTCGGCTTCACGGAGACGACCTGGAACGCGCAGGCGGACAACTTCGGCCGCGGTGGGTTGGGGAACGACCCGGAGCACGGCAACGCTCAAGCCGGCGGCATCGTCGGCGGGCCGCCGCAGTTCGCGTCGCGCGACAACGCGAACCAGTTCACACCGATCGACGGGCTCGTTCCGGTGACGAACATGTTCCTCTGGCAGCCGATTCCGGCGAGCTTCTACGGACCATGCGTTGACGGCGACTACGACATGTCCGTGATCGCACATGAGTACACGCACATGATCTCGAACCGCATGGTCGCCGGGCCGAACGCCGGCCTCCAGGGGAATCAGGCCGGCGCGATGGGTGAGAGCTGGTCGGATCAGGCTGCGGCCGAGTTCCTCAACTCGCAGGCCCTCGTCCCGGTTGCCGACGAGAACCCATTCGCCGTTGGTCCTTACGTCACCGGCGACAAGGTCGCGGGCATCCGCAACTACGGCATGAACGCGAGCCCGCTCAACTACTCGGACGTGGGCTACGACTTCGCCTGCAACCAGGGAGGGACCTGCACGCAACGCACCCAGGTGCACGCTGACGGCGAGATCTGGTCGGCGACGAACTACGACATCCGCCAGACGCTGATCGAGGCGTACAACGACTCGTTCCCGGCCGGCGACATCGAGCTCCAGCAGGCGTGCTTCGCAGGCGACCTGCCGGTCAGCCAGTGCCCGGGGAACCGGCGCTGGGCGCAGCTTGTGTTCGACGCCTGGCTGCTGATGGGGAGCGGGTCGGTGAGCATGGTCGACGCGCGTGACGCCATGCTCGCGGCCGACATGATCCGCTTCGGGGGCGCGCACCAGGCGCTGCTCTGGAACGCGTTCGCGCGACGGGGGCTGGGGACGGGCGCGTCAAGCGCCGGCTCGGCCGATTTCGACCCGACACCGAGCTTCGAGTCAGCCTACGCCGACAACGCCACGGTGACCTTCAAGGCCGTCGGGGAGGCGGACGGGCATCCCGTGCAGCTGTTTGTCGGCCGCTACGAGGCCGCGGTGAGGCCGATCGCGGATACCGACCCGGCCACACCGCTCGCGGACACCTTCGCGATCGTCCCCGGCACCTACGAGTTCGTCGCACGAGGGAACGGCTTCGGAGCGAAGCGGTTCACCTTCTCGTTCAACCCGGGGCAGGTGCGCGACATGCCGGTCAACATGTCGCGGAACCTCGCCTCGAGCACGAGCGGGGCGACGGCGTCGGGTGACGGCGTCAACCTCGACAAGCTGATCGACGACACCGAGATCACGGACTGGGCCTCGCTCAGCGGGCCCGTGGCCGGCAAGCAGGTCACTGTCCGCCTCGACCCATCGAAGGCGTCGCACCAGGTCCGCCGCGTCCAGGTGAGCGCGATGCTTCGCGTCAACACCGCCGACGCAAACGATCCAGGCAGCCAGAGCCGCTTCTCGGCCCTCCGGCAGTTCCAGATCTGGACCTGCGAGGCGAAGGGCTCCGTGGACTGCTCCCAGAACTCGCAGTTCAGGCTGATCTTCACGAGCCAGACGGACGCGTTCCCGTCTGGAGTGCCGCGACCGCGCGCACCCGAGCTGATCATAAGGTCGTTCGACGTCCCGCAGACGAAGGCGACCCATGTCCGGCTGGCGGTCGTGACGAACCAGTGCACGGGCGGACCGGCGTACCAGGGCGACCTGGACGACGATCCGGGCAACTCGACAGACTGCGACGAGACCACCCTGCCCGGCTTCAACGTGAACGCAACGCGCGTTCGCGCAGCCGAGCTGCAGGTTTTCTCGCAGTAGTCCTATAGGAGAGGGGTCCCTCGTCCGCGGGGGCCCCCTCCCACTTCACGCGAACTCTCATGCGGTGGCGGGCGCTGTAGGGTCGGTCGGTGCTCGCGCCCGGTGACCAGGTTCCTGAGGCGACCGTCTGGTTGGCCCCGCGTGAGCAGACGACCATCTCGGGTCTCGTGGAGGACTCGGCCGCGCTCTTTCTCTTTTTCCTCTTCGCCTGGTCGTCGACCTGAACGAGCGAGCTCGAGCTCCTGCGTGACAGGAGAGCGGAGCTCGAGCAGGCGGGGGTCACGCCGTTTGCGATCTCACGTGACTCGTGCTGGACGCAGACCGCGTGGAGCCAGGCACTCGACCTCGACGAGATCCAGTTCCTCTCGGACTGGAACGCCGACGCCGTGCGTGGCTTCGGCGTCGCGCACGAGTATCGCGGGATGACGGACGTCGCCGAGCGAACGGCCTTTCTCGTCGGGCGCGGCGGTACGGTCCGCGGCGCATGGCTCTACGACACCGGCGAGGTGCCCGACTTCGACGAGCTGCTCGCGGCCGCGCGGGCCTTGTAGCGCTCGCCTGCGCGCTCTACCTCGGGGCAGGTCTCCTTGCGACATGGCCCGGTGCCAGGCACCTGGACACGTCCTTCATGGCCCAGGGCCGCGCGGGCCACGGCGAAGCGGCGCCGGGCGACCATCTTCAGGTCAGCTACCAGCTCTGGCTAGTCGGGCACCAGCTCGAGCATGGGCGGGCGCCGTGGCGTGATCCGTACAGCTTCCAGCCGGAGGTCAAGCCGCGCTGGAATCTCGCCGGCTGGCCGTTCGGGCTCATCTACTGGCCGCTGCAACGGGCATTTGGAACGGTCGCGGCCTGGAACCTGTTCGTGCTCCTCGGCTTCGTCGGGGCCGGCGGGTTCACGGCACTCTGGTTGAAAGAGCTGGGGCTGCGCCGCGAAGGCGCGCTCACCGGGGGCCTCGCCTTCTGCCTCGCGCCCTACCTGCAGGCGCAATGGACCCTCGGGCACCTGCTTCCGTGGATCGCCATGCTGCTGCCTCTGTCGCTGTACGGGCTCGAGCGGGCGAGGCGGCATTCGCGGTGGTGGCTTCTGCTCGCAGGTGCTGCGCTCGCCTCGATCCCGCTCTCGGGCCAGCTCCACCTCGCGCTCGGCGCAATTCCGTTCTTCGGGCTCTACGCGTTCGTGCGCCTGCGCTGGGCGACCGTCCTCGTGCTCCCGGCGCTTCTCGCAGGACTACTCGCCGATTTCGCCGCCGTACGCGGGACGACGGGGGCGAGCGGTCGCTCCTTCGAGCAGGTCGAGCACTACTCGGCTGAGCTACGTGACCTCCTCTCGCGCCATCAGCCGCAGGAGCTCGAAGGGTTCGTCTACCTCGGCTGGACGGTTCAGCTGATCGCGCTAGCGGGACTGGCCGTGCTGCTCGCACAGCGTCGGTGGGGTCTCTCCGTCGCGCTTGGGCTCGGCGCTCTCGTTCCCATGTTGTTTGCCCTGGGCGCGAACCTGGCGGGCTACCACGCCCTCTGGCGGCACCTGCCCGGGCTCCGGCACACGCGCGTCCCGGAGCGCCTGATGCCGATCGCGTGCCTCGCGCTCGCGGCGCTGGTTGCCGTGGCGGTCTCCCGCCTGCGCTGGCCGGGTACGGCGGCGATGGTTTGTTTGCTCCTGCTCGTCGATCTTCGGATCGGCCTCTTCAACGCCACCGCCGCCGACGAGCACAACCGTGCCTATGCGGCCCTGCGCGACGAGCCGGCCGGGCGCCTGCTCGAGCTCCCCGTCTTCCCGCCGGGAGCGCAGGACGCTTCGGTCTACCTCTACTACCGAATGCAGGCGGCCCGCGCGGGCCCGGCCGGGTACACGACGACGGCGCCACCCAGGGCTGACGCGCTCTTGCGCGAGCTTCGCGCCGTGCCCTGCTCTCGCTTCGCCGAGCTCGGCATCCGCTACCTCGCTGTCCACCTCGACCGGCCGAATCCTTGTGGGGGGCAGCTCCTCGCCCGCGACGGGCCGATTGCCACGTACCGAGTCAGATCTCCCTAAGATCGCCGGGTGAGCTTCGACGACTGGATCCTCGCGCTGCACGTGCTCAGCGCATTCGCCTACGTCGCCGGGGTTGTCCTCTTCTGGGTCCTCGTCGTGGCCGTGCGAGGGACGGACACGCCGGATGGAACGATTCGCATGGATCCTGTTGCCAAAGTTGGCAACGCCGCGGTCGGAATCGGTGCGGGCGGCACAATCGTCCTCGGAATCTGGCTCGCCTTCTCGATCGGCGGGTACGACATCTGGGACGGTTGGATCATCGCGGCCCTCGTCCTGTGGTTCATCTCCGCGGAGATCGGACGGCGCACCGGCGCCGCCTACATGCAAGGCATGAACAAGGCGAAGGAGCTTCGAACCGCCGGTGAGACCGGGCCGAGCACCGAGCTCCTGGCCCTCAACCGAACCCGCGAGGGTCTCGTTCTGCATGTCCTCGCATCAGCCGTCGTGCTTCTGATCCTCGTCGACATGATCTGGAAACCAGGCGCATGAGCGTCCTGGCCTTCGTCCGCCCTGACAGCTGGAACTTCCCGCTCTTCCTGCACGTGCTGGGAGCGATGATCCTGGTCGGCGGCCTCCTCGCGGGTGCGAGCGCACTCGCTTTCGCCAAGGGCGAGGCTAGGCTGCTTCGGCTCGGTTACTGGTCGCTGCTCGCGGTTTCGCTGCCGGGTTGGGTGCTCATGCGAATCGGCGCCGGGTGGATCTATTCGAAGGAGCGCTGGGACGACGTTCCGGAGAGCGTCCGCCCTGCTTGGCTCGACACCGGGATAGTGATCGCCGACGCCGGCGGGCTAATTCTTCTCGTCTCGCTGATCACCGGGGGTATCGGCGTCCGCCGCCTACGGGAGGGGAAGGGCGCCGGCCTGCTCAAAGTCACGCTCACGCTTTCGCTCGTTCTTCTGGCTGCCTACGTCATCGCGGTGTGGGCGATGGCCGGCAAGCCGGACTGATCCTGCTCAGAGACGGCCGTTGGCGCGGAGGGTGCGGAGAGCGTCCACGGTGCGCGACCCACGCCACTCGCTCGCGGCGACCGGCGACCAGGCCAGCCAGTTGAACGTCCAGCCTCCGTCATCTGCCTGACCCTCGGCGAGGTGGTCGAGGTGCGCCTCGATCGTGGCCTCGTCGAAGAGGCGACGGGCGATCGAGTCGGGGTTCGGCGCGAAGTCGAGCGGCGTGTGGACCTCGCCTTCGGCGTCCGGGTCGAGCGCGACCAGGTCGAGGTCGAACAGCAGCGGCCCGACGCGCCCGAATGCCTGCTCCGCACGGCCGCGATCGGGCACATGCTGGAGGAACGTGAGGGCCCCGCGGACTCCGTACGGCCCCGGGTCTCCTTCGAGGTCGTCGATCCGCCGCCAGAGCAGGTCCGTCGCCGCGTCAAGCCATGGATGATCGACGCGCCGCGCATGCAGCGTGCCCGCGATCCGGCCGGTGGTGAGGAGCGATGCCGGCCGCCCCTCCTCTGCTTCCCACCACGGAGCGCACGGCCAACCCTCGACCGTCGGCTCCACGAACGACGCGCCGCCCTCGGCTGGTGCGTTGGCCGCAAGCCACTCACAGGCGCCGGCGACAAGCTCGTCGTCCCAGACGTCGGCCTCGTCGAGTGTGACCAGAGCCATCATGACCGCGGCCGGCTGGCTGGCCGGCGTGCGCCCGTCCGGCTCGAACGCGTGACCGAATCCGCCGTCGGCGTTGCGGAAGGCAGCCACCGCGTCGCGGACAGGCTCAGCGTCTCCGCCGGAGAACAGCCGCTCGAAACGACGGCGGTCGAGGACACGTGCGTTGCCGGCGAGAAACCGGGCGGCGGCGTCGATGTCGGGCCGGTCCGTCAGGTCTACATGCCCATCGCGTGGTAGCCGGAATCGACGTAGAGCGTCGTCCCGGTCACGTTGTGGGCCTCGTCGGAAAGCAGGTAAGCGGCAGCGGCGCCGACGTCGTCCGCGTCGATCGGCCGGTGGAGCGGCGAGCGCTCCTCGACGATCGCCTCCATCGTCGGGAAGCCGTGGATCGAGCGGGCAGCGAGCGTGCGCACCGGGCCTGCTGAGACGGCGTTCACACGTACGTTCTTCTGGCCGAGGTCCCATGCCAGGTAGCGGACCGACGCGTCGAGAGCAGCCTTGGCCACGCCCATGACGTTGTAATGCGGCACGGCACGCTCGCCGCCGAGGTAGGTCATCGTCAGGATCGAGCCCCCGCCGGCAGCCTCCATCAGCGGCTCCGCCGCTCGGGCGCACGCGACGAGCGAGTACGCGCTCACGTCGAGCGCCATCCAGAAGCGATCGCGAGGCGTGTCCGTGAAGCGGCCCTCCAGATCCTCGGCCGCCGCGTAGGCGACCGAGTGGATGAGAACGTCGAGCTGCCCGCCGAAGGCCTCGCCCGCCTCCTGGACGACGCGGACGCAATCATCGTCGGAGCGGACGTCGCATTCGGTGACGAGCGGGCTCGAAACGCTCTCCGCGAGCTCGCGGACGCTCTTCTCGATGCGCTCTCCCTGGTAGGTGAAGGCGAGCTCGGCTCCTTCCTCGGCGAGCCGCCGCGCGATCGCCCAGGCGATCGACCGTTTGTTGGCGACTCCGAGCACGAGACCGCGCTTGCCTTCGAATCGGCGCACGGCGCGATCCTAAACGTGCGGGTACTCTGAGGCTCTTGCGCCGCATCGCTCTTCTTGCCGCAGCGGTCGCGGCACTCGCCTGCACCTCGGCGGCATCCACCGCGCTCCAGCCGATCCGCCGCCCCCACGCCCGCGACGCGGCGCCGCGCATGTGGAAGGGACCGCTTCAGATTCCCCGGGCGCACTTTCGCGGGCGCGTGCGCGTGATCGCGAGGCTCGATTTGCCGCCGCTCGCCGCGGCCTACAACGAAGACCTGGCAGTCGGCGGCAACTCCCGCCGGCTCGACGTGAGCACCGGATCGTCACGCCGCTACCTCGCACGCCTCGAGCGAGCGCAAAGCGCGGCCGCCACGGCCATCCGCAAGGCAATCCCGGGCGCCGTCGTCTCTCGCCGCTTCCAGGTCATCCTCGACGGACTGACCGTCGAGCTTCCGGTCCGACGGCTGACAGCGCTCGCCGGGCTTCCGTTCGTGACGAGGATCTATCCGAGCGTCGCCTACAAGCTGTCGCTGAACGAGAGCACGCACCTCATCCGTGCAGACACGTTCTGGGCCACGACCGGCGACCGTGGGGAAGGCGTGAAGGTCGGCGTCGTCGACGACGGCGTCGACGAGCGGCACGTCTTCTTCACTCCGACCGGGATGTCGTACCCGGACGGATTTCCGAAGGGCGGACGAAGGTGGACGACCCCCAAGGTGATCGTCGCCCGCGCCTATCCCGGCCCAGGGTCGGGTCGCCGCGGACGGTTGCCGATCGACCGCAGGGCGTCGTTCCACGGCACGCACGTCGCGGGCATCGCGGCGGGGCGGTCGGGCACATATTCCCCGGGCGGGCTCGACCACCCACCGGTGGCGAACCTCTCGGGGGTCGCACCTAATGCCTGGATCGGGAACTACAGGGTCTTCAACGTCCCGACTCGAGGGGGCTACACCGCGAACACGCCGGAGATCGTGGCCGCCTTCGAGGCGGCCGTCCGCGACGGCATGGACGTGATCAACTTCTCCGGCGGCGCGGCGGAGACCGAACCTGTCAACGACGCGATGATCGAGGCCGTGAGCAACGTGGCCGCCGCCGGGGTCGTCCCGGTGATCGCAGCCGGCAACGAACGCGACGAATTCGGCCTCGGCAGCATCGACTCGCCGGGCTCCGCGCCCGACGCGATCACCGTCGCCGCGGCGTCCAACCTCCACGCCTTCGCACCGTCGCTCTCGGTACAGGGTTCGGTTGCGCCGACGACCCTGCGGAACGTCCCGTTCCGGACCTCGCTGCCCCGGCGCGCCTTCCCGGGCTGGGAGACACAGGACCAGACCCTCGTCGACCTGGGCTCGGTGCCCGGGACCGACGGGCGGCCCGTGGATCGCCAGCTCTGCGGTGTCAGGCATCCGAACGAGCTCGACACGACCCTGCCCCCGAACTCGCTGAGAGGAAAGATCGTCCTCGTCTTTCGCGGCGGCTGCGCGCTCGTGACGAAGGAGATCCGCGCGGCCTTCATCGGAGACGCCAAGGGCATGGTGCTCGTCGACAACCGGTCAGGCGAGGCAAACGACCTGCCCCTCGACATCCCGGCCGGAACGGTGGCGGACCTCGACGGAGCGAGGCTGCGCGACTTCCTGGTCTCGACGGGCGGGAGCGCGGCAGTCCTGTTCAACTTCGCCCCACAGGAGCTGCGAACGAGGCGGGGAGGCATCATCACGAGCTTCTCCTCGGCGGGGCCGACCGCGTTCGAGCATCAGTTGAAGCCCGACGTCACGGCGCCGGGCGGCGAGATCCTGTCCTCGACCCTGCCTGAGTTCGCGGGGGCTTCGTTTGCATCGTTCAACGGCACCAGCATGGCGACGCCACACGTTGCCGGCGCAGCGGCGCTCCTCCTCGAGAAGCATCCGGGCTGGACCCCGCGGAGGTCCGCTCTGCCCTCTCCTCGACCGCCGGTCCGGCCTGGGCGGATACGGCGCAGACGACCGAGGCCTCGGTGTTCCTGGAAGGCGGCGGGATGATCGACGTCCCTAGGGCAACTGATCCAAAGGTGTTCACGAGCCCGAGCTCGCTCTCGTTCGGGGACCTGAACGTGAAGACGGGAGCCGCACGGCGGGCTCTCCTGGTCGAAGTGAGGGATGCCGGGGGCGGCGCGGGCACCTGGTCGGTCCAGGTCCGGCCCCAGTCGGCGAGCACGGGTGCCTCGCTGGAGGTTCCCGCACTCGTCACCCTGGCGCCCGGGGGGCGTGCCCAGCTGCCCGTCGCGGCAAGCGCCACGGCGCAGGCGGCTGCCGGAGACGACTACGGCTTCCTCGTCCTGCGCCGCGGGAGCGAGACGAGGCGCATCCCGTACGCGTTCTTCGTCACGCGCCCGGCTCTGCAAGACGTTCAGCCGATCAAGCTGCGCAGGTTCCAGAATGGCACCACGGCGGGTGGAGCCTCGCGCGTCGAGACCTACCGCTGGCCGGCGGCGCCGTTCGGATACCCGCCGAACATCACCGATCCCCCGGTGGTGGAGGACGGTGCCGAGCGCGTGTACCTCGTCCCGCATCTCGACCGGCCCGTGGTCAACCTCGGTGTCAGCATCGTCTCGGCCCAGAGCGGAGCCGTGATCGACCCCTGGCTCCTGGGATCGCTGGACGAGAACGACGTTCAGGGCGAGGCGGGAACTCCGGTCGACGTCAATCCTCTGACGTTCGACTTCGGACTTGCGATCGGCGCGGCCGCGACCGTGTTCCCGCGACTCCAGCGTTTCTACGTCTCGGTCGACTCCGCACAGGACGTCTATACGGGCAAACCGCTTCGCGGCCGGTATCGGCTGCGCTACTGGGTCAACGACCTCCGTCCGCCGAAGATCAAGCTGCTCACGCGTCGCGTCGCGGCCGGGCGCCCGACGCTTGCCGTGCAAGCCCGGGACACGGGCGCAGGAGTCGATCCCTTCTCGCTGCTGGTGGGCTACAGGACGGTCGTCCTGGGTGCGATTGCCTACGACTCGAGCTCTGGCGTGGCCATCTATGCGCTCCCATCTTCGGCGCCGCAGCTTCGACGCGGAAGCACGCGCGCGGTCTTCGGCGCATCGGATTTCCAGGAGGCGAAGAACATCACGAGCTTTGGCCCCAATGTGATGCCGAACACGATCTACCGCGGCGCGCGCATCCGAGCCGTGCGGGGGACGACGGCAACGTGGCTCCTGCCTCGGAGTCGCGGCTGCCTGCGCGGCAACCAGAGGCTGCTGGTCGTAGCCAATACGACGGGCAGCATCCGCGCCGTCCGTTTCCTCGACGGAAAGAGGCGCATCAAGACGGTCAGGAACGGCGCCTCCGGTCTCTACTTCGCGACCTGGCGGGCGAAGGCAGCGAGGCACGGACGGCACCGGCTCCGGGCCGTCGTCGACTCGGGTCGCGGCCGTGACGTGGTCGCCTCACGCGTCGTGCGCTTGTGCAAGTAGCCGTCGTCACGGGCGGCGCGTCCGGGATCGGCGCCGCGCTCGCGCGCCGGCTCGCCGGCGGTGGCTGGCGGTGCGTGCTCGTGGGCCGGCGAGAGGATCGCCTCCAGGCGGCGGCTGCGGAAATCGACGGGGAGTACGAGGTCTGCGACGTCGGCGACCGTGAGGCGGTCGAGCGCATGGCGGCATCGGTGCGGAAGCGCCATCCGAAAGTGGGCCTGCTCGTGAACAACGCGGGCGTGCCGGGGCGCGGGAACTACCTCGACCTGCCGCCCGAGCGGATCGAGGAGCTCGTGCGGACGAACTACCTGGGCTCCGTCTGGTGCCTGCTCGGCTTGCTGCCCGCGCTCGAGGACGCGGCCCCGGCGCATCTGGTCAACGTGGTCTCGGTGGCCGGCACGGTTGCGGTTGGCCCGTACTCCGCGTCGAAGCACGCACAACTCGCCTTCTCCCGGTCGGTGGCGAGGGAGCTGCGCCCCCGAGGAGTGCATGTCCACACCGTCAACCCTGGCTTCGTGCACACCGAGGGCTTCCCACAGGACTGGCTCCTGCGGGGTCGGCTGGGCCGAGTCGTCGTCAGTCCCGACTTCGTCGCCGACCGGATCGTCCGCGCGATCAAGCGCGACCGGGCGGAGATCTTCGTTCCGCGCTGGTACCGGGTCGCGGCGCTCGCCCAGGCGATCCTACCTGGCACTTTGAGACGCGTCCGGACACGCCACGCGCCGACCAGTTAACCGGTACAGCCCACCTCCTCCCCGCTGCGAGCCTACTCCGGAAATCCGCACAAGTCTGTGTCAGGTTCGTGCCGAAAGTGCGCGTCCAGCGCCGTCACGTTCGCTGCTCGCGCCTGACGAGCTCGAGCGCCTCTTCGCGCGTCGAGATCTCGCCCGCCGCGCGTTCTTCTTCGACGAGCGCGAGGAGGCGGCCGATCTCCGGGCCGGGAGGCAGGCCGAGCTCGTCGCCTCGGAGCAGCGGCTCGGCGGGGTCTTTCTCGCGAGCCTCGCGCACCGTTTCGGCGTGCTCGGCGGCTCCGACGAAGACCAGCGCATCGAGCGCCCACGGTTCGGTCGCCCGGCGAAATCGGTAGATGGCGCGCAGCGATCCGTCTCCGGGCCGCTCCGCACGAAGCAACGCCCGGGTGTAGCGCTTGAGCTCGTTCGACACCGGCAAGCGACCGAGCGAGTCGCCGAAGACTGCGACGAGCCGAAAGGCGGGCCGATCGACCAACTCGTCGCGCTCGAGCCCGGCGCTCGAGCCGCCGAGCGGGGCTAGCAGACCAAGCTCGTCGGCTCGCCTGTAGCCCGCCTCTGACAGACGCACCAACTCGGCCAGAATCCGCTCGCCCGCCGGTCGAGTGACGAGCTCGGAATGTTCGCGCGCGAGCCGCTCCGTCTCGGGATCCATCCGGAAGCCGAGCTCGTCCTCGATCCGCACGGCGCGCAGAAGCCGCAGCGGGTCGTCCTCGAAGACACTGGCCGAGACCGCGCGGACGACCTTCTGCTCGATGTCGCCGCGCCCTCCGTAGGGGTCGGCCGCGTCACCCCCCGCAAGAGGAAGGGCGATCGCGTTGATCGTGAAGTCCCGCATGGCCAGGTCGTCCTCGATCGCCCCGGGCAGCGGCGTGAAGTCCACCGTCTGCCCCGCGTCGAGGGCGACGCGCCAGGCTCCATGCCGCTCGGAGAGCGGAAAGGGCGCACCGCCGGAACGCTTCGCGTATTCGCGCGCGGCACCCTCGGGATCACGGCAGGCGACATCGAGATCGATGACCTCGCGGCCGAGCAGCTCGTCGCGGACCGCCCCGCCGACGATCCAGGCCTCCTCGCCGGCAAGGATCTCGCGTGCGAGCTCATCCATCGAGCACGACCCGCCTCGCCCGCGCCGGGCTCGAGTCGATGCCGCAGACGAGCTCGTAGTTGATCGTGTCCGCAACCCGTGCGTGCTCCTCGACGAGAACGCCGTGCCCGACGAGCGTGACCGGCGTGCCGACCGGCAGCTCGCGGTCGAGCTCGACCGCCAGGGCATCCATGGAGACGACGCCGACGACGCGGCGGGGCTCGCCGCCGACGCGCACCTCGGCACCGGTCAGGTCGCGCCGGAAACCGTCCGCATAGCCCACGGGGACGATCCCAATCCAAGTCGCCTCCTCCGCGACGAACGCGCGGCGGTAGCCCGTGCTTTCGCCCGGCGCGAGCCGGCGAACCTGGGCGACGTGGCTGTCCCAGCGCAGCGCAGGCTCGAGCCCGTCCACGCCAGGCGCCTCGCCGAAGGGCGACAGCCCGTAGAGGGCGATACCGCAGCGAGCCGCATCGAAATGAGACTCCGGAATGCGGAGCGCGGCAGCGCTGTTTGCGACATGGCGGATGAGGTGAGGGAAATCTGCGGTCGCCTTTTCGAAGCGCGCGATCTGGGCACGCGCGAACTCCGGGTCCGAATCGGCCGTCGCCAGATGGCTCATCAGCCCGACGACCTCGACCGGCGGCGGGGGAAGCTCCGAGAGCCCCCACCGGCCCATTCCGGTGTCCAGCTTCAGGTGCACCCGTACGCCTTCGGGTAGCGCCTCGTCCGTGAACGTGAGGTCGAGCTCGGCGTCACGCGCCTGCGCGATCTCCCGGCCGGAGCTCGGCCCCATGACGAGAATGCGCGCACCCGGAAACTCGGCACGGAGGGGAAGCGCCTCGCCGACAGTCGCCACGCAGAGCGCCGTCGCACCCTCCCCGAGAGCCGCGCCGCTCACGTCGAGCGCTCCGTGGCCGTATCCGTCGGCCTTGACGACGGCCCAGAGCTCGGTCGTGCCGAGCGCCTCGCGCAGGCGAGCCACGTTTCGCCGGACTGCGCCGAGGTCGATCGTGATCTCGGAGCGGTGCACGAACGCCTCTCTATCCGGAGAGCGCCTGGGGCAGCGCGTCGAGGAGATCGCTCGCGATCATGCCGGCGTCGAACGACGCCTCGATCGCCGCCCAGTGATGGGCCGTCGCGCCCGCCGCAGTTGCGATCCGAGGCTCCATCCCCTTGGCCAGGAACGCGCCGATCACGCCGGTGAGCACATCGCCTGTGCCTGCCGTGGCGAGGCTCGGGTGACCGCCGTCGACGAGCACTCCCGTCCCCTCTGCGGCGATCAGCGTGCCTGCTCCCTTCAGCAGGACGATGCAGCCGAACCGCTCGACGGCCCGCCGCACCGCCTCGAGCCGGTGCGTGTCGACCCACGACGAGTCCTCTCCGATCAGTCGACCGAGCTCGCCGGAGTGCGGCGTCAGCACCCGCGGCGCGGGCCAGTCGCCGGGCTCGAGCTCCCAGAGCGCGTCTCCGTCGACGACGGCAGGCAGCGCCGCCTCGGCGAGCACGCGTTGGACGAAAGCCTTCGTCCCCTCGCTGCGCCCGAGCCCTGGCCCGACTGCGAGCGCACCCGCCCTGGCGATGAGCTCGAGGACAAGCGCGGCGGCGTCCTCCGTCAGCAGCCCGTCGGCGTCGGCGGGCAGCGGGCGCTTGACCGCCTCCAGCACCCAGCTCTCGAAGATCGGCACTACGGGCTCGGGCCCGGCGAGCGTCACGTAGCCGGCATCGGCGCGGAAGGCAGCGAGCGCCGAGAGGCAGGGCGCGCCCGACAGCCCGGGAGAGCCTCCGACGACGACGACGTGACCGGACGCGTACTTGTTGCCCTCCGGGCTCCGCCGCGGAACGAGCTCGAGGATCGATCTCGTCACCCGCGCGTTGTCGGTCTCCATCGGCTCGAGCCCGATGTCCGCAACTTCGAGGTACCCCGCGAGATAGGCGCCCGGGGTCACGTGGTGCCCGACCTTCTCGCCGTGGAACGTGACCGTCAGATCGGCGTCGATCGCGGCTCCGGCCACCTCGCCCGTCGATGCGTCCACCCCGGAAGGCAGGTCGACGGAGAGCACAGGCGCGCCGAGCTCGTTCATCTTCTCGATCAACCGCGCCGCGCCGGGCCGCGGCTCGCCTTCGAAGCCGGTGCCGAAGAGGGCGTCGATCAGAACGTCGGGATCGCCGAGATCCTTCTCCTCGTCCTCGGGCTTCGCGTCGACGACGAGGACCTTTCGGTCGTGCTCCTCGAGCACGCGCGCAGCCACGCGGCCGTCGCCTCCGTTCGAGCCGCCGCCGCAGACGACCGTGAAGGAGCGAGCGTTTCCGAAGTCCTCGAGCGCATGTTCGGCGACGGCTCGTCCCGCTCGCTCCATGAGCTCCTCGACGGTCCCCTCGTGGCGCTCCTCGGCCGCGCGCATCTCAGAGGCTGTGTAGAGCGGCTCAAGCATCCTGGTCGGCGACAAGGCAGACGGCGGTCGCAAGCTCCTTGGAATGCGTCATCGAGAGGTCGATCGCGCCTGCACGGACCTTCTCGGCCCAGGCCTTCGTCCGCCCCGAGAGCCGGACCTGCGGTTTCGGCCTGCCTGCGATCTCGATCTCGCGCCACGTGAAGCGGACTCCACACCCGAGCGCCTTGCCGACGGCCTCCTTGCCCGCGAAACGCGCGGCATAGTGCTGAGCCGGGTTGCCGCGGCTCTCACAGTACGCGCGCTCCGCTTCGGTGAAGCAGCGGGCCGCGAACCCCGAGTAGCGCTCGAGCGCACGCTGAATCCGCTCGATCTCGATCAGGTCGACGCCGACGCGCATCCCTAGTCCCGAGCGAGGAGTCCCGGCACGTCCCCGAGCGAGTCGACGACCGCGTCCGGCTTGACGAGGGAGTCTGCGAGAGCCTGCTCCCGGAACTTGCCCGTGCGCACGAGGACCGTGCGCAGGCCGCAACTCTTTGCGCCGGCGATGTCGGCCTCGAGATCGTCGCCGACCATCCAGGTCCGCTCCGGGTCGGCGTCGAGGGCGTCGAGCGCGGCGCCGAAGAACGCCGGGCTCGGCTTCCCGAGCACAGTCGCCTCCACCTCGGCCGCGTATTCGAGCCCGGCAATGAAGGCGCCCGAATCGAGGAGTGGGCCGCGCGATGTCTGCCACCAACGGTTCTTGTGCAGGCAGTAGAGATCCGCGCCGGCCTCGAGCTCGGCAAACGCCCGCGCGAGGTTCATATAGCTGAAGACGCGGTTCGGCTCGTCGGTCTCATCGGCGCCGCCGAGCAGGACCGCTTCCGCCTCCTCGCCGACGAGCTGCACGCCTTCGAGCTCCGGCCGGATCGCGGCCATGGTCAGTGCGAGCACGCGTTTGCCGGCGAGCGTGCGCGCGGCAGCGCGCGGAGTCGTCTCGAGCTCCTCGTCCTCGAGGTCGACCCCGAGGGCACGGAGGTCCTCGGCGAGGTCGGCTCGCGAGCTCGTCGTGTTGTTGGTGACGAACCGCAGGCGATGACCGTCCTCGCGGAGTCGACGAACAGCATCGCCGACGCCGTCGATCGGTTGGCCCGAAACGTGGAAGACGCCGTCGACGTCCAGGAGAATGGCGGGCATGGACCGCGAGTCTATTCGGGTAACGCGTTCGGTCACGATTCCGCTCTCGGAGATCACACTTCGGTTCTCGCGCTCGAGCGGTCCGGGCGGGCAGCATGCGCAGAAGTCGGAGACCCGCGTGGAGGCGATCTTCGACGTCGAGGCCTCCGCCTCGCTCACCGATCGCCAGAAGCAGCGCGTCCTGCGGAAGGCAGGTGCGACGTTGCGCGCGATCGCCCAGGACGAGCGCAGCCAGACCCGAAATCGAGAGCTCGCAATCGAGCGGGTCGCGAACGCGCTGCGCGAGGCCCTCCACGTCGAGCGCCCGCGGCGCCCCACGAAGCCGGGTCGAGCCGCAATCGAGCGCCGCCTCGAGCAGAAGCGCCGCCGGTCACAGACGAAACGGCTGCGTCAGCCGCCGCGCGACTGAATGCGGTAGATCACGCCTCGGCCCCAGTCGGCGACGAGGAGACCCCCATTTCGATCAACCGCGAGCGCGAGCGGATGGTCGAACCCGCTCGCGAACTTCGTAACGCGGGTCGCCCGCCCACCCGGGCCGAGCCGGATCCGCATGACCGTGCGGCCATGCTTGGCGCTCAGGTACTCGCCCCACAGAGCGACGAACAGATCTCCACGCCAGAACGCAAGCCCGTCTGCGGAGGAGTGCGGCTCGAGGTAGGCGGCCGGGCGCATCACCCCCTGGCAGCGGCCTTCGAGCCGCCGCTTCCAGTAGCTCGGCCAGCAGCGCGGCCAGCCGTAGAAGGCACCTCTCCTCACCACGACGACCATCTCGGCCGGCTCCGGCCGGGTCTTCGTCCCGAGCTTGTCCTGACCGTTCACGGATGCATAGAGACGACCTGTTCCCGGCTGGAACGCAAGGCCGTACGGGTTGCGCAGCCCCCGCGCGACGACGCGGAGATCGCTTCCGTCCGGGCGCAGCGACAGGACCGTGGCGCTTCGCCGATTGCGCTCCTTGCACGCGTCACAGGTCGACCCGCTGCCCATGTAGAGCCTCCCGTCCGCACCGAGGACGACGGTGTCTTGCTGATGGAGCCCGAAGGGCAGGCCGCGCACAACGGCCTGCCGGCCGGTCAGCGTGGTCCCCTGAAGCCTGAACCGCGTCAGCCTCCCCTGTTCCGAGACGAAGAGCGTCTGGTCCTGCCAGGCAAGGCCGAGGGGCGTTCGCAGTCGGCGCACGACGACCTGCGGCTTCTGCGACCCTCGAGCCGCGACGACGACGAGCCCGGTGTCCTCGGTCACGTACAGCCGGTTGTCCGGTCCCCACGCCATCGCAGTCGGGTGCTCGAGCCCCGCGGCAAACGTCGAGACCCGAAAGCCCGGAGGGACGGCGATCTTCAGGGACGGTGCCCCGGCGGCGGGGACGACGGCGGCGGCGACCAGGACCGTGATCAGGCGAATGCCGGCGCGCGGGACCACGCCGCGAGCCTACAGATCGCTATACCGCGGCCTGCTCGACCGGCTCGCGAACCGGTCGGATGTAGCTGCGCATCACCTTGCGGGCGTAAAGACGTTCGCTCGCCGCACGGTAGAGGGCAAGCGCGTTGTCGCCCTCGTGGGGGAAGGTCGTCCAGCCGAGCGTCGCCTTCGTCCGATCCTGTGCGAGCATGGCTTCGAGCCGTGTGGCGAGCTGCGCGGATCCCTCGGAGTTCGGCACGCTGGCGAGAATGGCGAACTCGTTGCTGCCAATCCGAGCAATGTCGTCGTCGGGACCGAGCGAGGTGGCGAGCCGATCGGCAAGACTGCGCAGCGCGTCGTTGCCCGCAGTGAACCCCTCGTCCCGGTTGAAGTCCTTGACGGCATCCATGTCGGCGACCAGGAGCGCGAACGTCCGCCCGGAGGCGAGTCGCCTTGTGATCGCCGACTCGAAGGCTCGGGTATTCGGCAGCCCGGTGAGCACGTCGCGCTCGGCGAACACGCGCAACTCGTTGACCATCGCCCGATTATGGGATGCGAACCAGCCGATGAGCGCGCCGATCGTGATGTACGTGACCCCGCGGGTGATCGTGCCCGTCGTCAGGAGGTCGCGCGAGGGCATCTGAGAGTTGAGCATCACCCCTGCGACGTAAAGGCCGGTCGCCAAGCCTCCCACCGTCGCTCCCAGAGCGGCGCCGCCCGCCATCGCGGCGAGGGCGATCGCCAGGTAGTAAAAGTGTCCGAGCCCGAGGCCCGGCCGCTCGTAGAGGACGAAGCATTCGAAGATGACCGCGCACGAAAGGAGCGCAGCGGAGAACATGAGACGTCTCGAAAGGACCGCGGACATACACCTCGGACCTTTGCGGCCGGCGCGACTGGTGTCGCCCCTCGTTTGGGGGGTTACTCGACGGTGACCGTTTTTGCCAGGTTCCGCGGCTGATCGACGTTCATGCCCCGGAGTCGGGCGATGCGATACGCGAGAAGCTGCAGCGGCAGGATCGCAAGCGACGCCTGAAGGAACGCCGGCGTCTTCGGCACGTAGATGACGTCGTCCGCGTGGTGCTGGATGTCCTCGTTCCCGTCGGTTGCGATCGCGATCACGTGTGCTCCACGCGCGCGGCTCTCCTGGATGTTCGAGACGACCTTGTCGTAGACGTGTGAGTCGGTCGCGATGCAGACCACGGGCGTGTCGTCGTCGAGGAGGGCGATCGGCCCGTGCTTCATCTCGCCGGCCGAGTACGCCTCCGTCGGGATGTACGAGATCTCCTTCAGCTTGAGCGCGCCCTCCAGGGCCACTGGTAGACCGATATGGCGGCCGAGGTAGAGGAAGAACGGCCTGTCGTAGTAGCGCTGCGCGATCTCCTCGATCGGATGGCTTCCGTCTAGGAACGCCTGCATGTGCTCGGGCAGCCGGTAGAGCTCGTCGAGGATGAACTCGATTTCCTTGGGCGGGATCGTCTTCTTGACCCCGGCGAGCTTGAGCGCGAGCAGGCTGATGAGCGCAACCTGAGCCGTGAACGTCTTCGAGGCGGCGACGCCGACCTCGAGCCCCGTGCGCGTGTAGAGCACCGAGTCGACTTCACGCGTCAGCTGCGAGCCCATCATGTTCGTGATCGCGACGGTCCGCGCACCCTTCTCGCGAGCGAGCTTCACCGCGGCGAGCACGTCTGCGGTCTCGCCCGACTGCGAGATGCCGATCACGAGCGTGTCCTTCGAGAGCACGGGGTTCCGATAGCGCCACTCGCTCGCGATGTCCGGCTCGACCGGGATCCGTGCCCATTCCTCGATGATGTAACGGCCGACGACGGCAGCGTGATACGAGGTGCCACAGGCGAGGATCACGATCCGCCTCAGGTTGCGGATCTCCTTGTCGGTCAGGCCGATCCCCTCGAGCACGAGCTTGCCGTGACGGACGCGGTCTCCGATCGTCTCGCGCACGCCTTCCGGCTGCTCGTAGATCTCCTTCAGCATGAAGGTCTCGTAGCCGGACTTCTCGGCGGCCTCGTCGTCCCAGTCGATCTCGATCACGTCGCGCTCGACTGCGCCGTCCTCGACGCTCGCAAACGTTGCACCGTCCGCGGTGATCGAGACGATCTCGCCGTCCTCGATCAACTGCATCTGGCGCGTCTCCTTGAGGAACGCGGTAACGGCTGAGGCGAGGAACATTTCGCCTTCACCGACTCCAACGACGAGCGGGCACTGGACGCGCGCGCCGACGAGCTGCTCCGGATGGTCGCTGTGGATGACGACGAAGGCGAAGTGCCCTTCGAGCTCTTTATACGTCGCGCGGACAGCATCGACGAGGTCGCCCTCGTAGTGCCGCTCCACGAGATGCATGACCACTTCGGCGTCGGTCTCCGTCGTGAACTTGTGGCCGTCCGACTCCAGCGAGCGCTTCAGCTCGCGGAAGTTCTCGACGATCCCGTTCAGGACGACCGCGGCCTTGCGCTCGTCGCAGCCCGTCAGAGGGTGAGCGTTCTCCTCGGAGACCCGCCCGTGGGTCGCCCACCGCGTGTGGCCGAGCCCGGTCGACGACTGGGAGCCGTTGTGCTTGGCGACCCGCTTGAGGTTGTCGAGATTCCCGACGGCTCGAATGTAGTCGAGCCCCTCGTCTTCGAGCAGTGCAAGCCCGGCCGAGTCATAGCCTCGGTATTCGAGGCGCTCGAGGCCATGGATGAGGAGCGGCTTCGCTCTCCGCTGCCCGACATATCCGATAATTCCACACACCCTGAGCTCCTTTCGCCGGTGGTCTGGGGCTTCAGGTAATGCAGGTCGGCGGCCCTGAACTTCTCTATGAACTTTCTCAAAAACGCGTAAAAGCCCGGCGTTCACGATCTCCAGCATCGGAGGTCGGTCAACCGAGCTCTTGTAGAACCAGCCCGCTGATCTTAGCACAGAGATCGCGCGCTTCCCCATAATCCTGGGCCTCGGCGAGGACGCGGACAACGGGCTCGGTGCCGGAGGGGCGGACGAGAATTCGGCCTCTGTCCCCAAGCTCCCCGTTCAGCCGCTCGACCTCGGCGAGCAGGCTCTGCGGTAGGACTCGCGACGAGACCGGGACACTCTGCTGCGCCTGCGGATAGTGCGGCATGACCGAGGCCGCCTCGCGGAGCGTTCGGCCCTTGAGGGCGGCGCAGAGGAGCAGCGCGGCGGCGAGGCCGTCACCGGTCACGTGATCCCGCAGGTAGATGATGTGGCCCGACTGCTCGCCCCCGAGCACGCCGCCGTGTCGGCGCAGCGCCTCCAGCACGTACCGGTCGCCGACGTCGGTCGTGAGCACGCGGATTCCGCGCTCCCCCATCAGCCGGTGGAATCCGAGATTGGTCATCACGGTGACCGCGATCAGCTCGACGTTCAGGTCGAGAGCGAGGATCGCCAGGATCTGGTCGCCGTCGACCGGCTCGCCTGCCGCATCGACCGCGAGCATGCGATCGCCGTCGCCGTCGAAGGCGATGCCCAGGTCGAACCCACCGTCGCCGACGATTCGCGGTCAGAAGCGACAGGTCGGTCGCCCCGCACCCCACGTTGATGTTGTCGCCGTCCGGCGCGGCCGCGACCGGAGCCACCTCGGCGCCGAGCCGCTCGAACGCCTGCGGTGCGATGCCGGAGTACGCTCCGTTGGCGCAGTCGACGGCGATCCTCAGTCCTGACAGGTCGCTCCCGAAGCGCTCGACGATGTGCTCGAAGTAGCTGTCGGTCGCGACCCCGACCCGATCGATCTCGCCGGGCTCCTCGCTGGGCTCGGCGTCGAGGAGCGCCTCGATCTCCTCCTCGGCGGCGTCCGTCAGCTTCCGGCCCTCGTCGTCGAAGAGCTTGACGCCGTTGTACTCGGGCGGGTTGTGCGAGGCGGAGATCACGGCCCCGAGATCGAGCGCGAGCAGCGCGACCGCGGGGGTCGGCAAGACACCCGCGAGCACCGCGTTCCCGCCGGCTGATGCGACCCCGCGCGCAAATGCGTCCTCGAGCTCGGGCCCGGATCCGCGCGTGTCACGCCCGATGAAGACGCGGCCCCGGCCGGACCAGAGAGCGGACGCGCGCCCAAGCCGCTCGACGAGCTCCGGGGTCAGATCCTCCCCGACGATGCCGCGGACGCCATCGGTCCCGAAGTACCTCCGGGCCAAGGGGCTAGCGCTTCGAGAACTGCGGTGCTTTTCGGGCCTTGTGGAGGCCGGCCTTCTTGCGCTCGACCTTGCGTGCGTCGCGGGTCAGGAAGCCCTCGCGCTTGAGCGAGATCCGCAGCTCGGGATCGGCTTCGACGAGCGCGCGCGCGATGCCGTGCCGAACCGCGCCTGCCTGGCCGGACGGTCCGCCTCCCTGCACACGCGCGCGCAGGTCGTACCGGCCTTCGGCCCCGGCAAGCTTCAGCGGCGCCATCACCGACGTCCGGTGCGCCGCGCGCGGGAAGTACTCCTCGAGGGTGCGTCCGTTGATCCAGGTCGTGCCGTCTCCGGGCCGGAGGATGACCCGCGCGACCGAGGTCTTTCGCTTGCCGGTGCCCTGGTATTGCGCCTGCTCAGCCATTTCCGTTCTCCAGCGGCAGTGGCTTGGGCCCCTGCGCCTCGTGGGGATGCTCCGGGCCCGCGTAGATCTTGAGCTTGAGGAGCTGGGCGCGGCCGAGCCGGTTTCGAGGAAGCATTCCCCTCACGGCCTTGCGCAGGACCTCGGTCGGGCGGCGCCTGAGCTCTTCGCGCAGCGGGCGACTGCGGAGCCCGCCGGGATAGCCGGAGTGCCGGTAGTACATCTTGTCGTCGAGCTTCTTACCGGTGACGGCGATCTTCTCCGCGTTGATGACGACGACGAAGTCACCCGTGTCGACGTGCGGCGTGTACTGCGGCTTGCCCTTGCCGCGCAGGGTCTCGGCGATCTGCGTGGCCAGACGGCCCAGGGTCTTCCCCTCGGCATCGACGACGTACCAGTGGCGCTCGATCTCGCCCGGCTTTGCATTCCATGTCTTCTGCATGATCAAAAAGGCGGCGGACCGAAGCCCGCCGACGCGGGATTCTACCAGCACTCAGGCCGCAGCTTTGGCCGCGGGTCGGAGTTGGGCCAGGAAGATCGCAGGGGCCAAAGCGAGCACCGTCGCGCCGATTGCCAGTGCAGTGACACCCACGACGTCGAGGGCAACTCCTCCGGCCAGCGCAAGCCCGGCGCCGGTGAGCCCCGCGAGGAGGTCGTTCAGGCCAAGCAGCTTGCCGCGCTCGGCGGCGCTCGTCGCGTCGGCGAGCTGCGCGGTCGCCGCGACGAAGGAGAGGTTCCAGCCGAGCCCGAGGCCGAAGAGCAAGACTGCCGTCAGCGGGACGGTCTCGACCCACATCAGCGCGATGCACGAGACGGCCATCACGAAGAGACCTCCGCCGAGTGCCGGGGCGCGCCCGATCCGGTCGATGAGCCTGCCGATGACGAGGACGAGCGCGTACATGCCGAGCACGTGCGCGCCGATGATCAGAAAGACGGACCCCTGGGTGTGGTGATGGTGATCGACCACCACGTAGCCGGTCAGGTTCATCACCGAGACCATGACCCCGAAGCTCGCGATCGCCGCGAGCATCGCGGGGAGCACGCCCGGCCGGCGCACGATCTCACTGAGCGGGGCCGCCGGCGCCGGCTTCTGACCCCCGCCGCCCGCGGAGATGCGCTCGGCGATCACTTTCGTGTCGGGTCGCACGGTGAGGACGAGCGCGAACGCGACGAGCGACATGCCCGCGGACGCGAGCCAGGGAACCGTGAGCGTGCTGGCGGCCACGTCTTTGTCCGAGAAGAGTGGCCCGAAGACCACCGGCCCAAGGATCGCCCCGAAGATGGAGCCGAAGAGGACGAGCGAGATCCCGCGGGCTCTGCGCTCGGGCGGATACATGTCGCCCGCGGCGGTGCGGATGAGCAGGGTGACCGCACCGGAGACGCCGAGCAGGAGAAAGCCGCCGACGACCGCGATCCCCGAGTCCCAGTGCGTCCCCGCCGCAGTCACCACGCACCCCGCCGATCCGAGGAGGAAGCCGACGGCGATCACCGGCACCCGTCCGAACCGGTCCATCGCCCGTCCGGCCGGCAGGGCAGACAGCGCGGCGGCGGCGAGGTAGATCGCCGGGCCGAGCCCGAGGAGCGACCGGAACCCGGTGACGAGCACGAAGGTCAGCGTGAGCACGGCCGCCGCGAGCGAGAGCACTGTGACGTAGACGGCCAGCACCACGGCGAGGATCGTCGTGTTTCGCTGGATGTGGAGGTTCTCGGTCGCCATGGTGCGATTGTAGGGTTGGCCGGGGTGAGCCTCCGCTGACCACCGAGCCCCTCGCAGTTCGAACGCTGACGGACGGTGGCCAGCAGGCGGGCGACATCGCCCGCGAGATCGCGACCTTTCTCGGCGAGGCGAAAGAGTCACTCGACCTCGCTCAGTACGACTTTCATCTCAAGGCCGAGACCGCCGCGATCGTCGGCGGCGCGATCAAGGACGCGGCCGCACGCGGAGTGGCCGTTCGCATGATCTACAACGTCGACCACCGGAACCCGATCCCGGTGCCGCCGCCGCCCGAGCCGGATGTCGCGCTGATCGCGTCGCTCGGCGTCCCCGAGCGCGCGATCGCGGGCGAGCCCGACCTGATGCACCACAAGTACGTCGTCCGCGACCGCACGAGCGTCTGGACCGGATCGACGAACTGGACAGACGATTCGTGGTCGCGGCAGGAGAACGTGATCGTGACCGTGGAGTCAGCCGACGTGGGGAGCGCGTTCACGACGAACTTCGACGAGCTGTGGTCGAAAGGCATCGTCGAGGAGAGCGGCTTCGTCGATCCGGACGAGGTCGAGGTCGGCGGAAGCCGCGTTCGAGCCTGGTTCACGCCCGGACACGGCGAGGAGCTCTCGCAGCAGATCGCGACGGCAATCGGCTCCGCACGACGGCGTGTTCGCATCTGCTCTCCCGTCCTCACCGCTGCGCCGATCCTCGCGACAATTGCCCAACTCGTCGCGGAAGACCGGATCGACCTCGCCGGCTGCCTCGATCGCCCGCAGGTCGAGGGCGTGATCTACGAATGGCACCGCAGCGGCAACTTCACATGGAAGCTGCCGCTCCTCGAGCGCATGCTGACCGGCGAGTTCTCGGGCAAGCCGTCGACGCCGTACGGCTCCGCCCCGCTTCACGACTTCATGCACGCAAAGGTCACCGTCGCCGACGACGTCGTCTTCACGGGCAGCTTCAACCTCTCGCGCTCGGGCGAGCGGAATGCGGAGAACGTGCTCGAGATCCACGACGCCGGGCTCGCCGACCGCCTTGCCGCCTACGTCGACGAGGTGCGCGCGCGGTATCCGCGTTTCACGTCGCCCTCGCCTAAGCGCAGAGCCTAGACCGGGTGCGCTAGCCCCGGATTCCGAGAGCGGTCTTCTCCGCCTCGGCCGCCTCGTGCTCCCAAAGCCTGTTCAGATGGGCCTGCGCGTACGGGATCTCGAACGGAAGGAGGACGAGCGCAAGGAGGAAGAGCACGAAGCCGGCCACGTGGTTGATGAGAGGATCGATCCCCGCCAGCTCCTGCGCCTTCCTGATGCGCTTGTAGAAGCGCCACTGCGACACGAACGGCGGCACGATCAGAAGCCAGCCGACCGTGATCGCAAGCAACGAGAATCCCGCGCTGACCCGAAGCGGGTTCTTCGGTTCCTCGAGCTGCTCCCCGTACTCGTTCAGGTCAGCGTTCGATGCGTAGTACCAGTAGAGGTAATAGACGCCGAGCGTGACGAGCGCCAAGGCGAACGACACCCACGGTCGGCGAAGCTTGATCTCAATACCGCGGACTGTGACCTTGCGCGCGATGGCGGCGCGATTCTACGCCGCTCGGGTCATTCCCATTCGATCGTCGACGGGGGCTTCGACGAGATGTCGAGCGCGACCCGGTTCACCGCAGGAATCTCGTTGATGATCCGGCTCGAGATCGTCTCCAGCAGGTCGTAGGGCAAGCGGGCCCAGTCGGCGGTCATGGCGTCTTCGGACGTGACCGCGCGGATCACGATCGGGTACGCGTACGTGCGCTCGTCGCCCTGGACCCCGACCGAGCGGATCGCAGGCAGGACGGCGAAGCTCTGCCAGAGGTCGCGATAGAGCCCGGCGCGCCTGATCTCCTCCTGGAGGATCGAGTCGGCCTCGCGCAGGATCGCGAGCCGCTCCTCGGTCACCTCCCCGATGATCCGGATCGCGAGCCCCGGCCCTGGGAACGGCTGGCGCCAGACCATCTTCTCCGGCAGCCCGAGCTCCTCGCCCACGCGTCGCACTTCGTCCTTGAACAGCAGGCGCAACGGCTCGACGAGGTCGAAGTCGATGTCCTCCGGCAGGCCGCCGACGTTGTGGTGCGACTTGATCGTCGCCGCCACGCCCTCGCTTCCGCCCGACTCGATCACGTCTGAGTAGAGCGTGCCCTGCACGAGGTAGGCGATGTTGCCGAGCTTCCCCGACTCCGCCTCGAAGACCCGGATGAACTCCTCGCCGATCGCGTGCCGCTTGTCCTCCGGGTCGGTGACGCCAGCGAGCTTCGCCAGGAATCGCTCCTCGGCATCGACATGCACGAGCGGGACGTGGAAATGGTTGCGGAAGGTCTCGATGACCTGACCTGCCTCCTCCTTGCGCAGGAAGCCATGGTCGACGAAGACGCACGTCAGCTGGTCGCCGATCGCCTTGTAGACGAGGAGCGCAGCGACCGCGGAATCCACGCCGCCCGAGAGCGCACAGAGAACGCGTTCGCTCCCGACCTGTGCCCGGATGCGCTCGACCTGCTCCTCGATCACGGCTGCCGCCGTCCAGGTCGGCGGGGCATCCGCGACGGTGTAGAGGAAGTTCTTCAGCAGATCATTCCCGTAGGGCGTGTGCACGACCTCGGGGTGGAACTGCACTCCGTAGAGCCGCCGCTCGGAATCCTCGAAGGCGGTGATCGGCGTGGATTGCGAGGAGGCGACGACGCGCGCTCCGGTCGGCGGCGCAGTCACCGAGTCACGGTGACTCATCCAGCCGATCTGCTCCGGCGGGAGATTGACGAAGAGCTCGCCCTCCTCGGCCTTGAACTCCGTCTTCCCGAATTCCGAGACGCCGGTGCGCTCGACCTTGCCGCCCAGATCCTGGGCCATGAGTTGCATGCCGTAGCAGATGCCGAGTGTGGGGATCCCGAGCTCGAAGATCTTGGGGTCGACCTTCGGCGCGCCTTCGGCGTAGACCGACGCCGGCCCACCCGAGAGAACGAGCGCGAGCGGGTTCCGCGCGTGAACGGCCTCGGGCGAGATGGTGTGGGGCACGAGCTCGGAGTACACGCGACATTCCCGAACGCGCCTTGCGATCAGCTGCGAGTACTGGCCGCCGAGGTCCAGAACGAGCACCGGCCGCTCTTCGGCGGCCGGCTCAGGCGTGGGCAGTGGGACGACGTTGCTCAACCCATGCCCACCTTCTGGGCGTGTTGAAGACCTTTGCCTTCGGTCTGGATCGACGGCGCGAGCATGATCTCGGCCTTCTGGAAGTCGTGGATCGACTCGTAGCCGCAGGTGGCCATCGACGTGCGAAGCGCGCCCATCAGATTCAGCGTCCCGTCGTTCTCGCGCGCGGGGCCGATGATGATCTCCTCGAGCGATGCAACCTGCTCGGTCTGCACGCGCGCGCCGCGCGGGAGCGTGGGATGGAAGGTCGCCATGCCCCAGTGGTAGCCCCGGCCGGGCGCCTCCTTGGCGCGCGCAAGCGGTGAGCCGACCATGACCGCGTCGGCGCCGCATGCGACCGCCTTCGCGATGTCGCCGCCGGTGCGCATGCCGCCGTCGGCGATCACGTTCACGTACTTGCCAGTTTCGAGCAGGTGCTGGACGCGTGCGGCGGCAGCGTCCGAAATCGCTGTTGCCTGTGGGACGCCGACGCCGAGGACTCCGCGCGTCGTGCACGCGTGGCCAGGCCCGACGCCGACGAGCACGCCTTCGGCTCCGGTGCGCATCAGGTGCAGCGCGGTCTGGTAGGACGCGCAGCCTCCGACGAGGGTCGGGATCGGAAGCGCGGAGATGAACTCCTTCAGGTTCAGGGCATGTCCGTTCGAAGAGACGTGCTCGGCGGAGACGACGGTCCCTTGGATGACGAGGATGTCGAGCCCCGCCTGGAGAGCAAGCTCGTAGTGCTCCTCGACACGCTGTGGCGTGAGCGAGCCGGCCACGATGACGCCGGAGCGCTTGATCTCCTCGATCCGCTCGGCGATCAGCTTCGGCTCGACCGGCCGCGCGTAGATCTCCTGAAGGCCGCGTGTCGCTCGGTTCTTCGAAAGCTTCGCGATGCGCTCGAGCTCGAGATCCGGGTTCTCGTAGCGCGTGTAGATGCCCTCGAGGTTGAGCACGCCGAGCCCGCCGAGCTTGCCCAGCGCGATTGCCGTCTGCGGAGAGACGACGCCGTCCATGGCCGAGCCGAGCAACGGCAGCTCGAGCAGGTGCGGCCCGAGCTTCCAGCCGATGTCGACGTCCTGCGGATCGCGCGTCCGGCGGCTCGGGACGATCGCGATGTCGTCGAAGCCGTAAGCGTGCCGCGCCTTCTTGCCGCGGCCGATCTCTACGTCCATCGTGTCCCCCCTCGATGCAAAAAACCCAGGCTCGTCTTGCCGCCTGGGCCGGAAAAACCGTGTTTCGCCTCGCCTCTCAACTGGCAGTCGATCGTATCAGCCTCTCCCGACGTCCGGGGCCCAACAAGGTGCGGGATTCGGAGTCTCAATCCACATGAGGATCGCGCTCGTCGCGCTTGCGACAGCGCTCGTCGCCGCTCTCGGCGGGAGCGTCTCGGCAGACGCGTCCCCGAGCTCCACGTCCGGGCAGATCACGGAGCTTTCCTGGTCTCCTGACGGGAAGTGGCTGGCTTACGTCGTGGAAACAGACCCAGGCGGCCTCGGTGTGCAAATCCTTCGCGTCGTCCGGGTCGACGGAGCCGGGCAGCGAAACGTGGTCAAGGTCATCCCGAGCGCCGAGCTTGCGTCGATCAAGTGGGCACCCGACTCGAAACGGCTTGCCGTCCGGGAGTTCGAACACTCGACCAGCAGCTACAGCACGTGGATCTCACCGGCGAACGGCCGTCGAGTGCGCCGGTTCGGAGGTGCTTTCGAGGATTGGTCGCCGAATTCCCGCGATTTTCTTCTCCAGGATGAGAGCTCGATCTACATCGTGAACAGGATTACCCGAGCGAAGCGGTTCCTGGTGGAGGGAGGCGGCGCCCTCTGGTCTCCAAGCGGCACTCGCATCGCCTTCAGTGCGACCACCCGACAGACCCCGTGCGGCAGCGACTACCGGCTCTTCTCCGTGGACACGAGCGGTGCCGGAAGACTCCAGCTGGGGACGGATCGGTTCTCGTTCACCGTGCAGTTCGCCGCAGCCTGGGCTCGGGACTCGTCGCGGGTCGCGTACTACGAAGGCACCTCGTTCGACTGCTATACGGACCATGGCGCTGTCATCGTCCCCGCCGACGGGAGCAAGCAGGCCGTGGAGCTCGGTGACTGGTCGAGCGCGATCTCGTGGTCGCCCACCGGTGCCCGGCTCGCGACACGGGATCGTGTGACAAGCGACCTCAGGGTCGTGACCCCCGATGGGGCAACTCAGGCCACGATCCCCTCCGTCCAGGAGTACGGATGGGCGCCGAACGGTGCACGAGTCGTGTTCAAGTCGCTTGAATCGACCCGGCCGGCGGACATCTACGTCGGCCCGATCGACGGGTCTGCACCGCGCGTACTCGCCAAGGCCGGAGACCATCCGGCATGGTCGAAGCTCGGCTGGGTCGCGTACAGCAAGCCCCGCTCCTGCCAAGCCGAAGGAGAGAGGGTCTTCGTCGTCCGCCCGAATGGCAAGCACAGGCACGCCCTGAGCCGCTGCCCACCGGCGCGCCGCTAAGCCACGGGCTCCAGCTCGGCGACCTCGACTCCGCCCAGGAGGCGACTCACCTCACGAGGATCGAAGCGGCCCGCGCCGACCTCGAGCGTCGACGCGGCGCCGGCCGCGACCGCGGCTCGGAGCGCCTCGTCGATTGGCTTCCCGGCATGACGCGCCGCGAGGAACCCGGCCAGAAGGACATCGCCGGACCCAACCGAGGAGAGCGTCTCGACGTGCGGAGCGACGCAGCGGAATCGCTTGACCTCGCGCTCTTCGTGGAGGAGCGCGAAGCAGCCCGATTCCTGGGTGATGAGGACGTTGCGCGCGCCGAGCTCGGCGATCGAGTCGAGTGCCACGGCGAAGTCCTGCTCCTCGTGGAACTCCTGGCCGACGAGGCTCTCGGCCTCGCTCTGGTTCGGCGAGACGAGAAACGGCTCCGCGCCGGTCCCGAGCCGAAGCGGCTCGCCTTCGGAGTCGAGGACTGTCTGCACGCCTCGCCGGTTCAGGTCGCGGATCGCCTCCGCGTAGAAGTCGTCCTCGACGGCGCGCGGAAGCGAGCCGGAGAAGACGACCGTCTGGGCGCCGTTCGAGAGGTAGTGCAGCTTGTCGCGGAGGATCTCGAGCTCCTCCGCCTCGACGTGCGGGCCCCATTCGTTGATCTCCGTGTACGTGGAGGCGGTCGGGTCGACGACGGCGGTTGAGGTGCGCGACTCGTCGCCGATGCGGACGAAGTCGTTGAGGATCGCCTCGGCGGTCAGCTCCTCGACGATGCGCGTGCCCGTGAGGCCACCCGCGAGCCCGGTGGCGACGACCGGCACCTCGAGCCGCTTGAGCGCCCGGGCGACGTTGATGCCCTTGCCGCCGGGCAGGGTCAGGCCGCCGCCGCTTGCCCGGTGCCGCTGGCCGCGCTGGAAGTTGGGCACGGTGAGCGTGCGGTCGAGAGCGGCGTTGAGCGTGACGGTGATGATCATGGCCTAGCCGACCCAGCCCCACATGTTGTGAGCCGCGCGCCCGACGAACCAGCGTGCTCGGTGGAGCGCGCCGGGCTCCGAGATCGAGCGCGAGGCCACGAGCGGCGAGCTCGCGATCAGGCGTCGTCGCTCGTAGACGCGGACCTCGCCCAGCCTGTCGCCCTTGCGAACCGGCAGCTCGACGCCGACGGGCGCGACGACGCGCTCGACGAGCGGGCGTCCGACAACGACGGCCCGACGCAGAGAGCGGGGAGCGACGAGCGAAAGCTCTCCGCTCCCGTACGAGGTTTCCGCACGCGCGTAAGAGCGGCCCGCCGAGACCACCGAGACGACGCGGAAGCGCGCGAGGCCCCAGGTCATGAGCTCGACGAGATCGTCGTTTCGCGTCGAGCGGTCCGGGCTGCCGAGGATCGTCGCGTACACGATGACGCCCGGACCGCGCACCGCCGCGACCTCGGACCAGCCGGCCGCGGTCGTATGCCCCGTCTTCACGCCGACGACGCCGGGATAGGTGCCGAGCAGGTCGTTCCACGTGTGGAGGCGCCGCCCTCCGGCGATCGTTGCGTCTCTCATGGCGACGATCTGCCGGACGACCGCCTTCCGCATGAGCAGGCGGGCCAGCATCGTCACGTCACGAGCGCTCGAGACGTGACCGGCCGCGTCGAGCCCGTCCGGGCGCACGAAATGCGTCTCAGAGAGCCCGAGCTCTCGTGCACGCCGGTTCATCATGGCGACGAAGCGGCTCTCGCTTCCACGCCCGACGTGATCGGCGAGGGCCCAGGCCGCGTCGTTCGCGCTCTGGATCAAGCAGGCTTCGATCAGGTCCCGGACGGTCAGCTGCTCGCCCGCGCGCAGGTTCACGCTGGACTCACCGACCGCCGCGGCCTCGGGTGAGACCGTGACGAGGTCCGACAACTGCGTCCTCTCGAGCGTGACGAGGACCGTCATCAGCTTCGTGAGGCTGGCGATCGAAACCTGCCGTGCCGGATTCCTGGCGAGCAGGACCTCTCCGGTGCGCCCGTCCTCGACGAGGTAGGCGCGCGCGTCCACGCTGGGCCCGGCGGCGTGGGCCGAAGGGACGAGCAGGAGGACGGCCGCGATGAGTAGAGCTTGGCGGAACATTGCTCGTCGCCGGGGTGCGATGGTCGTTCCGAGGCCGCGGACGCAGGGAGCCCCGATAGTCACTATCGGGGCGACTGAGGACCCGGCCTCGAGGCGAGCAGCGCGGCCCGGCGACTCAGACCATGTTTCGCCGAGCCCTCCTAGCCTGAGCTTCACGGCCGGGAAATCTACCCGTCTCAGAGAGCGCCGCGGACGATCAGCACCGCGGCTGTGACGAGCAGCAGGAACACGACGGGCAGCGCGTAGCGCCGAGCCTCGGTGCGCCAGTCGACCTCCCTCACCAGCCCGAGGTCGTCCAGACCTGGTTCTTGAGCCGAGCAGCCTCGGCGGCGGCCGCCGATCGCCAGTCGTCGTCGGTCGTGCGGAAGGCGTACAGGACCGAGCGGGATGCGGCCACGAGCGCGCTCGCCGGCCCGCTGGTGAACGCGCGCGCGACATCGGCCGGGCTCGCGCCCTGTGCGCCGACGCCGGGAAGCAGGAGCACGGCCCGAGGGAGGAGCTTGCGCGCCTCGCCGATCGCGCGCGGATGGGTCGCTCCGACGACCGCCCCCACGCTGGAGAGGCCGCGGTCGCCGACGAGATCCTCACCCCACTCCGCTACCAGCCGGGCGACGTGCTGCCAGAGCGGCCTCCCGTCCGAGAGCGCGAGGTCCTGGATGTCTGCGACGCCCTCGTTCGAGGTCTTGACCAGGCAGAAGATGCCCGCGCCTTCTCGCCGGCAGGCGGCGAGCAGCGGCTCGACGGAGTCGCGGCCGAGATACGGGCTCACGGTCATCGCGTCGGCGAGGGGCGGCTGACCGTCGCGGGGCTCGAGATAGGCGGTCGCGTACGCGCGCGACGTGGAACCGATGTCGCCTCGCTTGCCGTCGGCGAGGACGATCAAGCCGGCAGTGCGCGCGTAGGCGCACACGTCCTCGAACGCGCGCATCCCGTCAGAGCCGAGGGCCTCGAAAAAGGCGAGCTGCGGTTTGACCCCCACCGCGTAGGTGGCGACGGCGTCGATGATGCCGCGACAGAAGCGGCTGAACGCGTCCGCCGCCTCGGCGCGACCGAGGTGCGCGTCACCCGCAAGCTCGACGGGCAGCAGGTCGATGACGGGGTCGAGCCCGACGACGAGCTGGCTGCGCTTCCGCTCGACAGCCTCGGCGAGCCGGTCGCCGAACGTCGCGGCGCCGACGCGCGGTGCGGCCTCGAGATCCTGCGCCATCGCAGTCAGGTTAGCTGCGCGCCCCCACGGCGTCGCTTGCGATGCCGCTAGGAGGTCATGCCGGCTTTGCCGGCGTGACCGTTAAAGACGAGCGTCGGGAACGAAAACGGGGGCCGCTCTACGAGCGGCCCCCGAGAAACCTTCGATGGCGCGTGGGCTACATCGGATGGCCGGCGCCGCTCTTCACTGCCGCCTTGAGCTGGCTACCAGCAGAGAACTTCGGAACTGTCGTCGCGGGGATCTGCACCCGCTGGGTCGGATTCCTCGGATTGACGCCCTGGCGTGCGGCGCGTGCCTGCGTCGTGAACTTCCCGAAGCCCGTGAAAGCGACCTCGCCGCCTCCGCGGAGTACCTCGGTGATCGAGTCCAGGAAGGCGTCCACGGCATCTGCCGCGTCGCGCTTCGAGAGATTCGCCCTGTCGGCGACCTTGTCGACGAACTCCTGTTTTGTCACGTGCATCCCTCCTGTAACGGTTCAGTTATCCGCATTCGGACCCTAACAGCCAGGGCGTTTCGGCTCAACCATGCGGTTTTGCGGCGGTTTTCTGCGTGGCGAGCAAGTCTCCTGCCCGAAACAGGGGCACGAGACGGGCTCCACGACGCGCCAGAGCGTCCACTCCGCCCTCCTCGCGATCGACCACGCAGACCGCGATTCGGCACTCCAGACCGGCCTCGCGGAGGGCATCGAGCGCATCCACCGCAGCGCCTCCCGAGGTGACGACGTCCTCGACGAGGCAGATCCGCTCGCCCGGTTCGTAGAGCCCTTCGAGCCGGTTCGCAGTCCCGTACTCCTTCGCGGCCTTGCGGACGATCAGGAACGGCAGGCCCGAGGCCAGCGAGGCGGCCGCCGCGAGCGCCACCGCACCGAGCTCGGGGCCGGCGAGCCGAACCGCGTCCGGCTCGTGCTCGGCGACGGTTGCCGCGATGTGGTCGCCAAGCGCCGCGAGCACGTCGGGCCGGGTCTCGAACCGGTACTTGTCGAGGTAGTAGCTCGAGCGCCGGCCCGAGCGAAGAACGAAGTCGCCCTCGAGGTACGCGTGCTCCCGGATTGCCGCAGCCAGCTCTTCCCGTTTCACGAGCGGGCTGCGCGCAGAGCGTCCTGCGCAGGCGGGAGCAGGCGGGCCGCTTCCGGCGAGGCACGGTCCAGAGTGACCATCGAGCCGTCCGCGAAGTACAGGTCGATTCGCACGTCCGGCCGGTCCCGCCGCGCGTACAGCCCGATGCCGAGCAGCGAAGCCGCGCCGAGCGCGAGCACGACGAGCCTACGTCGTCCCACTGGCCTTGGCCCGGGATCGGCGCTTCGGCTTGGGCTTGGGCTTCTCGGCGGCGCGCCGCAAGCAGCTCTTGAGGTCGTAGAAGACGAGCCCCGAGGTTGGTTCCGGCCGGGTGACGGCTGCGATCAGCCGCTCTCCGTCCCGGACGACGAAGAGGCTTCCGTCGCCGGTCGCCGCCTCGACCTGCGTGAGCTCGCCGTCCCGAAGCTGCCCGGCCGACTCCAGGAGCGCCCGGGCCGAGGATGCGACCCTGGCCGCGGCCTCGTCCGGGAGCGTCGCTGCCGTGACGGCGCCGCTTGCGTCGAGGAGGACAGCGGCCTCCACCTGCGAGGAGATCTCGGTCAGCTCGGCGAGTGGCTCCGTCATGACGGAGAGATTAGCCTCCCGCACGATGGGAGAGCTCTTTTCGAAGTTCTTCGCCGACCGGGGCACGCATCTCGCGGCGATGATCGCGTACTTCGCACTCCTCTCGTTCGTGCCGCTCCTCTTCCTTGCCCTCGCACTGCTCGGCTTCGCCGGCCGGGCCGACGAGTCGAGCTTCCTCGTCACGGAGCTGAACAAGGCGTTCCCGTCGAGCTCGGTCGACGGCATCCTCAAGGTCGTCCGCTCGGTGCAGGACAACGCCGCAACGCTGGGCGTGATCGGGGCCGTGTTCGTCGGCTGGACCTCGCTCTCGCTCTTCAGCGTGCTCGAGTCGGCGTTCAACATCGTCTACGGGAAGCCCAACCGCTCGTTCCTGCACGGGAAGCTGATCGCCGTGTTGCTGCTCGTGGGGTCGCTCGTCACGCTCTTCGTCGGGCTGCTCGTCGGCTCGTTCGGATACGAGATCCTCAAGCGGTTCGCTGAAGGCTTCTTCGCCAACGACTATGTCGCCTACGGAATCTCGGTCCTGATCTCCACCGTCTCCGTGTTCGTCTTCCTGTTCGCGGTCTACTACTTGCTGACGAACGAAAAGCTGGAGTTCAAGGAAGTGCTTCCGGGCACGATCGTGGCGACGATTGCCCTCGAGGCGAGCTTCCAGTTGCTGCCGGTGTACCTCCGGCTCTCGAGGGACGTGATCGCTCTCCAGGCCTTCGGCGCGCCCGCACTGCTGCTCGTCTGGCTCTACCTGATGGCGAACGTGATCGTCTTCGGTGCCGAGATCAACTGGTGGCTCGCCCGCGGGCGCCGCCAGACGGTCGACCTCGAGGAAGCAACTGGCCTCGCCTAGGTGAGGCCTTCGAGGAGGGCTCGAGCGGCGAGCGCGCGGTGGGAGTTGTCGGCTTTCCATGCGTTGCCAAGCTGGGCAACGGTTTGCTTTTCGCCCTCGGGGATGAAGACCGGGTCGAAGCCGAAGCCGGCGGTGCCGCTTGGTTCCTCGGCGATCCGGCCTTCGAGGATGCCCGTGCCGCGGTGCTCGGTTCCGTCGGGTGCCAGCGCGACGAGCTCGCAGACATAGCGCGCGCGGCGGCCCTCGCCTTCGACCCCGCGCAGCTCCTCGATCGCGCGCTCGGCCTCCCTGCCCGCCGCCCACCTCGCCGACTTGACGCCCGGCCCGCCGCCGAGACCCTCGATCTCGATTCCCGAGTCCTCGCCGAGCACCCAGCGCTGCGGCTCGACCGTCCGGCCGAACTCGGCCTTCGCGCGGGCGTTCTCGTAGTACGTGTCGCCGTCCTCGGGCGGATAGTCGTCGGCGTCGAGGAGCTCGAGCTCCCAGCCGGGCAGCGCGTGGCGCAGCTCCCTGAGCTTGTTCTCGTTCCCCGAGGCGAGGACGGCTAGTCGGTCCACCGCACCCCGAGCACCGGCTCGAGGCGCATGAGCGCCGCCGTCACGGCGTGCGGCTGATGGCCCTCGAGCCGAAGGTCGAGGACGACACGGCGCCGGTCACGGGAGTCGTCGACCTCGAAGGCACGGACCTCGCCTCCGTGGCCCTCCAGGACCTCGAGGAGCAATGCCGGGCTCTCGTTGGCGCCGAGCTCGACCTCCAGCCTCTTCTCTCCCGGCCGGATCCGCTCGATGAACCGGTACGCGAGGATTCGCAGCGGCCAGAGGCTGACGAGCACGACGATCGTCGTGATCACCGCTCCGGTGTAGTAGCCGGCGCCCGCGGCGATCCCGATCGCAGCCACGACCCAGAGGCTCGCAGCCGTTGTCAGCCCGCGCACCGAGAGGCCCTGCCGGATGATCGCGCCCGCGCCGAGGAAGCCGATCCCGGTCACGATCTGCGCCGCGATTCGCGTCGGGTCGTAGGTGATGCCGCTCTCGGTCGAGAAGTGAAAGTCGTGCCAGCCGTACGCCGAGACGAGCGTGAAGAGTGCGGCGCCGACGGCAACGAGGAGATGCGTTCGCAGGCCCGCTTCGCGCTCCCGGATCTCGCGCTCGACGCCGATCGCACCGCCGAGAACTCCAGCCAGCACGACGCGGAACAGAACCTCTGCGAAGTGGAGCTCAGGCACGCACGGCCTCCACCGCGTCCTGCTGAGCCAATCCGATCTCCTCGATCCCGGCCGCGGCGAGGTCGAGCAGCTCGTCGAGCTGGTCGCGGTCGAGCGGCGCGCGCTCGGCCGTCGCCTGGACCTCGATCAGGCGACCGTCGCCGGCCATGACGACGTTGACGTCCACCTGGGCCGAGGAGTCCTCCGGATAGTCGAGGTCGAGCACCGGCTCGCCCTCGACGATTCCGACCGAGACGGCGCCGACAGAATCGGTCAGCGCCTTTCCGAGGCCCATGTGGTCGAGCGCCCGCCGTGCAGCAACGTAGGCGCCCGAGATCGCCGCGCAACGAGTGCCTCCGTCCGCCTGGATGACGTCGCAGTCGATCCAGAGCGTCCGTTCGCCGAGCGCGTCCAGATCGGCGACGGCCCGCAGAGCGCGGCCGATCAGCCGCTGGATCTCGACCGTCCTGCCTTTCTGCTTCCCCGAGCTCGCCTCTCGCTGGGTTCGCTGACCGGTCGAGGCCGGCAGCATCGAGTACTCGGCCGTCAACCACCCGCGGCCTCGGCCGGCGAGCCAGCGGGGGACGCCCTCCTCGATGGACGCCGTGCAGAGCACGCGGGTCTTGCCGAACGAGATCAGGGCCGACCCGTTCGCCTGCTCCAGGTAGTCCGGCTGGATCTCGAGCTCCCGAAGCTCGTCAGGGCGTCGTCCGCTTGGACGGCTCATGCGGCTGCTGCTTCGAGCTGGGCGATCGTGACCTGCTCGACCTCGCCGAGCGGGAGCTGGAGGAAGCGCTCGCCGAGCGTTCGGAAGCGCTCCGGGTCGCCCGTGGTGAGAAATCGATAAGCGCCCTCCCGGCTCGGCTCGTTGGCGATCCCTTTTCGCTCGAGCGTCTCGGCAACCTCGCGCGCGGTCTCCTCGGCCGAGAAGACGAGCGTCACGCCGCGGCCGAAGACGCGCTGGAAGATCGGCCGGATCAAGGGGTAGTGGGTGCAACCAAGGATGACCGTGTCGACGCCGGCCTGCTTCAACGGCTCCGCGTACGCGCGGACGGCGTCAACGGTCTGCGCTCCGAACGGCTCGTCGCTCTCGATCAGCGGCACGAGCCGCGGGCAGGCGACCGGGAAGAAGCGGACGCCGGCGTCGAGTGTCCGCACGAGCTCGGCGTAGCGCCCCGCAGTGACGGTCGCCTGGGTCGCGAGCAGGCCGATCCGCCGGTTGAGCGTCGTCAGGACGGCGGCGTGCGCCTCGGGCGTGATCACGCCGACGATCGGCACCGCCAGGCGCTCCTGAAGCTCCGGCAGCGCCGCCGAGGTCGCCGCGTTGCAGGCCGCGACGATCAGCTTGACGCCCTGGCCTTCCAGGTAGCCGGCGATCTCTCCGGCGTAGCGCCGGATCTCGTCGAGCGGGCGCGGCCCATACGGGAGCCGAGCCAGGTCGCCGAGGTAGAGGAAATCCTCGTGCGGCATCGTCACGAGGCACTCGTGGAGGACGGTCAGCCCTCCTGTACCGGAGTCGAAGACTCCCACCGGCCGGGGATCCACGATCTGATTGTAGGCTCACCGCGTGGCCGCCACGATCCGCATTGGGACGTGCTCCTGGGCTGACGAGGCGCTTTCCAAGTACTGGTACCCGAAAGGCGTGGCGGCCGGCGAGCGGTTGCGCTACTACGCGGAGCACTTCGACATGGTCGAGGTCGACTCGACCTATTACCGACTGCCTGCCGAGGAGATGGTCGAGCGCTGGGCGGAGCGCACGCCGGACGGGTTCGTGATGCACGTGAAGGCCTTCGGCGTCATGACCCGGCACCCCGTCAAGGTCGAGCAGCTGCCGCCCGACCTGCGCGACGCGGCGCCGAAGGACGAGCGGGGCCGGGTCGATCGCCCGCCGCGAGAGTTTCGCGCCGAGATCTTCCGCCGGTTCCTCGAGGCACTCGAGCCGCTGCGCTCAGCCGGGAAGCTGGGTGGGCTCCTCTTCCAGTTCCCGCCGTACATCGTCCCGAAGGAAGCCTCGTTCGACTACCTCGCGTGGGCCCGCGAGCAGCTCGGCGGGGACGAGATGCTCGTCGAGTTCCGGCACCGCAGCTGGCTCGACGAGGAGCATCGCGAGGAGACACTTCGCTTCCTCGAGGAGCACCGGATGAGCCACGTGGTCGTCGATGCGCCCCGCTCGGAAGGCAGGAACGTCCCGCTCACCGTCTCTGCGCTCACGACTCCGATCCTCTACGTCCGCCTGCACGGCCGGAACGCCGAGACCTGGAACTCGCGTGGCAAGAGCGCGGCGGAGCGGTTCGACTACCTCTACTCCGAGGAGGAGCTCGGGGAGTGGGTCACGCCACTACAGGAGCTCTCCCAGCAAGCTGAGCAGGCCTACGTGCTCTTCAACAACAACAACCGAAGCCGAATCGGCGGCCGCGAGGTCGCCCAAGCACCGACGAACGCCGAGATGCTGCGGGAGCTGCTCGTGGGCAAGGGGCTGCCCGTCAGCCTGCCGAAGACAGGAGCTCGAGCAACGTCTCGTTGAACTCGGCCGGTTGCTCGAGGCTCGGCAGATGCCTCGAGCGCTCGAAGACGACCAGCCGGCCTGACTGAGCCTGCTCCGCAAAGGCACGGGCCTCGGCCACCGGGAGGAAGAGGTCGCCCGCGCCCACCGCGAGGACAACCGGCGTAGCCTGAAGCACGCCGGTGCTGTCCGGCCGGTCTCGGATCGCCTCGATCGCGCGGACGAGATCCGGGACCTCCCGTGAGAGAGCCATCGTGCGACCGAGCTCGAGTGCGGCCTCGGGTGCGTGCTCGCCGAAGAGCTTGTCGCGCTGGTTCTCCCAGAGGCCCGGCGCACCCTCGTTCTCGACGAGCTCGATCGTGCCGGCCCGGCCTGCACGCCGCTCCGGGGAGTCGGCGTCCGGTCGCGCGCCGACGAGCAGGAGCCCGCGGATGCGCTCGGGAGCGAGCCGCGCCAGCGCGAGAGCCACGTAGCCGCCCATCGACGCGCCGACCGCGACCAGATCGCCGTCCGTCTCGTCCAGGATCCGCTGCGCCCAGCCGTCGACCGAGCTGCCACCGAGGTCGTAGAGATTCGGCGCGGACACGTCGTGGCTCGCCAGCGCCGGCAACTGCGGCTCCCACATGCGCTCGTCGAGCGGGAAGGCGTGCAGGAGGACGACGTTCATCACGCGTGCGGCACGGTCACTGCGCCTTCGAGGCGCTCGGCCTCGTCGAGACCGAGGCCGGCGCCGACGATCCCGAGCACTTCGGCCAGCTCGGCGAAATGCTCCTCGAGTGGCGGCAGCTCGGCCGGCGAGTCGGCGGTTCGCGCGACGGCCCGGATCGCGGCCGGCTCCGCGCCGGTCAACCGGGCGAGCAGCGTGGGGTTCGCGCGCAGCGCCATTGCGTCACCCGGCGGAAGCGCTCCGTAGTACTCGGGTACGGAGAGGTACTCGTCCATCATCTGGCCACGCTCGAAGGCGATCAGGTGCACGACGGCTCCCCGCTCTGCGCCCAGAGCGACCACGACTCCGCCGGTGACGTACGAGAGCTCCGACGCGAGCTTTCGGAGGCGATCGGGCTCGGCGGCCGCGGACTCGTCGTAGACGCCGATCCAGCCATTCTTCGGAGCCGAGACGACGCTGGCCCGGGACCGCACGACGCGCGGGCCGAAACGGGCGACTGCTTTCTCGACGGCGCTCTGGTCGTCCGTCTGCAAGTGCACCGACCCGACGGAGGGGGCAGCCCCGCCTGCAAGCCGATTCTCGAGCGACCCGAGGTCGGTCTGCAGCGAACGGCGGTAGTCCGTGAACCCGAGCCGGCGCCAGTACGCAAGCGCCTCTTCGTTCGGCACCTCGACGTTCAACGATACGTGCTCGACTCCCTGCTCGCGGAAGTAGGCGACGAGGTCGCGCACGAGCTCCTTGCCACCTCCTTGCCCGCGGATCTCGGGGCGGACGTAGAGGAGGCTGACGTGACCCACGGCGTGCCGAAGCTCTCCCTTCGCCATCCCGACCACCTCCCCGTCGGCTTCTGCGACCACGACGCGGCCCTCGCGGAGATACGAGTCGGGCAGAGGCGGCGGCGGATACGGCCTCGCCCAGTGCTCGTCCACGTACGCGGCGATCAGCTCCTCGAGGACCGGGAAGTCTGCGTCGGTCGCCTCGCGGATCGTCACGTCGGCGCGAGCAGCTCGAGCTCGGCCGCAACCGAGGGGCGCTCGCTCACCCGGCCCACCCAGTCGGAGAGGTGGACGTGCGGTTCGAGGTCGACGCTCAGAGCATGGCGGGCTCGCAAGATCCACGGCAGGTACGCGGCGTCCGCCAGCCCGAATTCTCGCCCCGAGAGAAACGGCCGGCCGGACAGCAGCGAATCGAGGTCGTTCAGCCGCTCGTCGAGCTCGGTTCGAGCGGGCTCGTCCCCGCGCCGGAGCGCGTAGTAGGGGTCGCTCAGCCGGTCGAAGCGGAAAACGAGGAGCCGGCCGTGAGCTCGCTCGGCGGGATCGGCCGGCCAGAGAGGAGGCTCGGGATAGCGCTCCTCGAGGTACTCGTTGATCACCTCCGACTCGGGCAGGACGAAGACGTCCTCCTCGAGCACCGGCACCTTGCCAAGCGGGTTCTTCTCGTAGATCCACGCTGGGCGGTCGTCGAGGTCGATGGCCACGGTCTCGTATTCGACCCCCTTCTCTGCGAGCACGATCCGCACCCGGGCGCAGTACGGACAGCGATCGGCGTCGTAGAGCGTCAGCACAGTTCCGATGCTAAGTGCCACGCGCGAGGCCCGCGAGCAGGTAGTGCGCGCTCAGGTTCTCGAACGGGGCGAAGCGCTCGCCCAGGGCGCGCACCTCGTCGATCGAGAGACCCCGGCCCTCGCCGTAGAAGCGGGAGACCGCCTTCCGGACGGCGAGGTCGCCGGCGGGCCAGGCTCGAGGTCGCGCGAGGTGGCGGGCGAGGAACCAGTCAGCAGTCCACTCGCCGATCCCCGGCAGCACGGTCAGCGTGTCCTTGACCTCGTCGTCGGGAAGGGCGCCGAGGCTGCCGAGGTCGAGGTCGCTGCGCGCGAGGCCGACGGCGTACTCGGCCTTGCGCCGGGAGAAGCCGAGGGTTGTCAGCTCGTCGGGCTCGGCGGCCGCGATCCGCTCGCGCGTCGGGAAGGCGTACGCATGCTCGGCCCGGGCGCCGAAGCGCTCGATCAGCCTGTTCCGGATCGCGAACGCAGCGCGCAGCGAGACCTGCTGGGCGGTGATCGAGGTAACGAGGCTTTCGAAGGGCTCGACCGCGACCGGGGGCCGCAGGCCGCGGAGCTCCCCGACGAGCGCGGCCAGCGTCGCGTCGCTCGTGGCGAAGCCGTAGAACTCCTCGAGGTCGAACTCCGTGCCCAGCAGCTTGCGGACGACCGGCTTCGTTCTCGAGTCGAGCGGCTCGACATCGACGCCTCCGTCGGCGAAGCCGATCCGTACCTCGCGACCATCCACGACCCGATGGAGAGCGTCTTCGTGCCACAGGTTGGCGAGGTCGGGGCCGAAGGCGCGGTAACGCTCCGTCGACAGCTCGAACGCGTACGGCTCGGGCATGCGCAAGAGCGCCATCCCGAAGAACCTAGCGAGCTACGAAGGCGGCGTAACGATTTCGTCAGCGAGAACCTGGGACAGGTCGTGGAAGTCCGAGAAAGGCTCGAAGGTGATACCGCGCTCGGCGAGGTAGGCCGCCAGTCCGGCGGTCGCGAAGACCCGGTCGGCGGCGAGCGCGGCGCACCGATCGGAGTAGCCGTCCCCGACGTAGACGACCTCGCCGGCAGGCAAGAGCGTCCGTTTGCAGGACTCGCCACACTCGTCGCAATCGTCTGGGTAATTCCATTGGACGACCCAGCCGTCTGGGCGCGGATCGATTCGGTTCGCATGGAGCGAGACCTCGACCCCTTCCCGCTCGAGCACGGGCTCGATCAGCTCGTGGAAGCCGCTCGAGACGATGTGGACGTCCCAGCCCGCATCTCGGGCGCCGGAGACGAACTCGCCGAAGCCGGCCCGGACCCGGGCGTGCTCGAGCACCCAGGCGACGACCTCGTCGAGCGGCGCGGTGACGGGCGAGAACTCCCGCGTGATCACCTCGCGCAGTGGGAGACGGCCCTCGTCGAGCCCGTCCTCCACCTCCTGGTAGACGGCCGGGTCGCCGAATTCCTTCGCAGCGCGATCGAGCAAGTCGGACTCGGTGATGGTGCCGTCGTAGTCGAGAACGACAGACCGGGTCATCGGCGTGCTTCCGTCACGATTCCGGGTACTAGATCATCTCGTGGGCACACCGCAGGCCCAACGGCCGCCGCGAGCTACCGAACGCGGCTCCTGAGCGCGACCGGCTGGTAACCCGCCTTGGTGGCGCGATAGGTGATCGTTCCGCGCTGCTTTGGCCGAATCATGAAGCGCACCCGTCCCGCGCGGTTCGTCCGAGCGGCTAGGCGCCGGGCGCCGGCACCGGACACGCGGACCAGCGCTCCCTTTACGGGCCCGCCGGGCGAGCCGGTCACGGTGAGCGACACGGCAGTCGATCGTCCACGAACCGGCTTCCCCCGGGCGGCGAGCCGCATCCGCCTCGCGGTCCCGATCTGCTGCACGGGCGTGTAGTCACCTACGTTGTTTCCCTCGTCGACACCCGCGACCCGCCAGTAGAACGAGAGCGGATTGGCGGCGAGGAATGCGGGCTGCGTCATTAGCGGCGCGTAGGCGGCATTGTCGGTCGTAACGTCCTCGACGGTCAGGGCGAAGTCCTGGCGGGACGCGATCTGCACGCGGTAGCGCTTGACTCCCGCCTTCGGTTCCCAGCTGAGGACCACATGCTGCCGAGAAGCGTCCGAGTGCGCACCGCTCGGCTCTCCGATCGTCCGCGTGAAAGGCAGGGTGCGGGAGTATGGGCCCGGAACAGAGCCGAACAGGGCCTTCGGGAAATTGGCCCGCACCTTCCAGTGGAAGAGCCCGGTGCCGTACATGAGGATCGGCGTGAGAGCCGCCGTTCGGAGCCCCGTGATTTCCCGATGGGTTCCATTCGGGAGATCGGCACTGACGTCGTAGGACGAAGCTCCGATGATCGAGTTCCAGGTCCAGGTCGGGATGAAGCCTCCGCTCGTTGGATTCCGGGTGTCCGGGGCCGGCGCGGGCAGGCGCTTCTGGAACGTCCCGGTCGCCGACCAGGTGAGGCCGATCAAGTTCTCGTCGTCGGCGCGCACACGCCAGTAGAGGGCTGTGTCGGCCGGATAGGTCGTATTGCTCGTGTGCGAGGTTGCGTCCGTGAGGATGTCGTCGATCGGATTGCCGAAGCTGGGGTCCTGGGCGACCTGAAGGCGATAGCGCCGAGCTCCGAGTGCGAGCGTCCAGCGGAAGGTCGGCTGGCTCAGGACGATCGCCCCGTTCTGGGGCCCGAGCAGGGTGGGCTGGATCGACCGCTTGTTGAACCACGAGGGCGCTCCGAGGAGCGGATTGCCCACGGCACCGTTCCCGTTCGCCTGCACCGCAGGCAAGACGACCCAGTAGTAGGACGTCGTCTCGTCCGGATACGTGGTCGGCGCGAAGGACGTCCGCGGTGCGTACGCGGGAACCTGGGTGAACGCGTAGTCGACGAGGTTCGTGAACGACGGATCCTTCGCGACGATCACGAAGTAGCTCGCACGCCCGGCGAGGGGCCGCCAAGTAATCAGCGGTGTCTGGGTGACCGTGCCCCCGGCCACCGGGAGGACGTAGTCGCCGGATCCGAGGTAGCCGGCGTTGCACGACGGCGTGCAGGAACCGCCCGCCGGATAGCCGACCCACTGGAACCCCCAGCCGGTGCCGTCATGGTTGTCGACCTCTGTGTATTCGCCATAGACCTCGTTGTTGCTCGAGTCGCGGTCGCTTCGTGCCCGCACGCGAACGCAATAGCGCTGATTGAGGGCGAGGTTGATGAAGTCACGCGCCACGGTGCCGGGATCTCCGTACGGAGGGTTCGCCGTGAGCCCGTATCCGAGCGGCGACCAGGCGGTCACTGCGGTGTCCACCTGCCAGCGCATGTTGCTGGACCAGTTGCAGAAACCGAAGCCGGCGTCGAATTGCGTGACCTCGACCGCGTAGCTGGATGCTCCCGGAACCGGGTCCCATCTGACCACGGGCACCTGTGTCTGATAGCCCACATCGTTCGAGAAGTCCGTTCCCGGGTCGCTCAGGTTGTCGCGCATACGCATGTTCTTGATGCTCGGGGCAACAACCGGCGGCACCTTGTCAAAGGTCTTCACGAACCCGGACCCGAGGTTCCAGATGCCTGCGTTTCCATCAGGGTCGAACGCCCGAACCCGCCAGTAGTACGTGTTGTCGCGAAAGACTCTCGTCGGCGAAAGCGAGCTTCCGATGACGAGCGTCGAACAGCACACGCGCGAGCCCGGCGCAAAGTCTTGCGACGAGTTGACCTCGACCTCGTAGCGGGCAGCGCCGGGCACCGGATCCCATGAGAAGTGCGGGTCGACGACCTCGGGCTGCGTAACGAGATCGGCAAAGCGGGTTGTCATCGCCGACGGCCAGGTCCAGGTGAACGACCATACGCCGGAGGGCGATCCCTTGTTGCCCTCGGCATCGACCGGGGTGATGCCCCAGTAATACGTCCCGGGGGCAAGCGAGCCGACTCGGGTGAAGGACGTCGCTGCTGTCTCGACAGCAGCCCCTCCAACCAATGAGCCGAGCAACGGATCGGTCGCGATCGAGACGAGGTACTTCGCCGCTCCCGAAACGGGCGACCAGCCAAGCTTGAGCGGCGTCAAGGGGTAGTTGACGACCGCACCGTTCCCCGGGGATTGGAGCGCAGCCGCGGCGGTCCAGGCCTTCCGCAGTGAGCGCCCCCGAGACCAGGGCGAAACGTTTCCGCCCTTTCCGGCGGCGCGCACGCGCCACCAGTAGGTGCCGTTCGGGACGGTCTTCTTCAGTGTCGCCCTCGCGTTCCTCGTGAAGAAACGGTCCTGGCCGCTGCCGAGCACCGCAGCGTTGAAACCGGCGTCTGCTGCGATCTGAAACTCGTAGCGGTCGGCCCCCGAAACGGGTTTCCAGGCGAACGCCGGCAGCGAGGTGACCGCGGCTCCTGCCGCTGGAGAGATGGGCACGGGCGCCCGCAGCCTCGCCTGTGCTGCGGCTGCGACCACGAGGCAAACGAAAGCTAATGCGACGACAATCGCGCCACCAAAGACACGCCGGGGCAGCGCCGGGCTGCCGAGTCGCGGGACCAGGCGCGGGGTGCCGGCGGCGTAGGCGGCGTACTCCGGAAACGCCTCCAGCAGCGCGCGCTCCTCGAGCCGCATGCGGGTCGCCTGCGCCAGCGCGAACGCAGCGGCTACGCCGAAGTTCCAAACAGAGGGCGAGGCGAGCACGAGACCTGCACAGGCGCCAAGCTCACCGAGGTAGACGGGATGGCGGATGAGCCGGTACGGCCCGTGCGTGACGAGACCGCGGACCTCTGGCAGCACCCCGAAGCACCGCCCGAGCGCGAGCACCGAGACCAGAAGCCAGGCGCAGGAAACGAGGGTCACGAGCTCGCCGACGATGACGAGCGTCGTCGCTGCCGAGTCGGACGGGCCCTGGAGCGCGACCACGGCCACGATCGCCGTCGCGCACGCCGCGAAGGCGATCGGATCGCGGGACGGACGACGCGAGGGGTCACGGACGAGCACGAAGACGCTAAAGGCGGCGACCACTCCCGTCTTGAGAAGCGAATAGCCAGCAACTGCCCACGACCGCAGAGTGGGGTCGTCGACGGCGGCTCCGATCTCGATCAGCGCTTGTGCTCCAGCCGCCAGGGCGAGCAGTGCGAGGAACCCAGTGACTAGGAGGCGGCCCATCAGCTTCCTCCGAAGGACGTCGTGAAGGCATACACGGCTGGCCCGAGCAGGATCACGAACATGGACGGGAAGATGAGGAAAACCAGCGGGAACAGGATCTTGATGGGCGCCTTCTGGGCCTTCTCCTCCGCGAACTGGCGCCGCCGCTTGCGCATCTCGGTCGCGAGGTCGCGCATGATCTTTCCGATCGAGACGCCGAGGGTCTCGCCCTGGAGCACCGAGCGGACGAACGAGCGCATGAGCGGCGTGTCACAGCGCGCGAGCATGTTGGTGAGCGCCTCGTTGGTCGTCAGGCCCATGCTCTGTTGCTGCATCGTCAGGCGCAGCTCGTCGCCCAGCGGCCCTTGCACACGCTCCGACGCGACCTGGAGCGACCCGTTGAAGCCGAGGCCCGCCTCGACCGTGACGACGAGCAGGTCGATGAGCTCGGGCAGCTCGTAGTCGATCTGTTCGAACCGGCGCTGAGCCCTCTTCCTGATAATGGTCATCGGAGCCACCCAGCCGACAGCGAGAGCGAACAGCAAGCCAAGGGCGGTGAGCGCGCCTGGATAGCCCGCAGTCGAGGCCGTCCAGAGCCAGACGGTCGGTACGAGCACCGCGCAGAGGATGCGGTAGCCCAGGAACTTGCGCGGAGTCGTGCCGTACATCCCGGCTGCCATCAGCTCGGCGCGTAGCTTCTCCTCCCGCAGCCCGCCCAGCCGTCTCGCGATCGTCCCGCCCAGTACGTTGGCCAGGCGATCGAGCGCCGGCTGCAGAGTGCCTCCGTCCTTCGGAGCGGCGGGCTTCCGCCCGGCGAACCCGTAGGAGTCGATCTGACCCCGCATTTCGGCGGCGCGCACGCGGGGCATGGCTAGCGCGCGTGTGGCCAGGGTGACGGCGGCGCCCGCGAGGAGCAGGCCGCCGAGCAGAATGACGATCATTGGTCGCTCCTCATAGTTTGATGTCCACGATTTTTTTGATGACGAGCGAGCCGGTGACGAGCATGACCGCCGCCATTGCGAGCAGCACCCGGCCGAACGTCTCCTTGAACAACGGCTCCACGTAGGTCGGATTCAGGAACGAGATCGTTGCGAGCAGGATGACCGGAAGCAGCGAGACGACCCAACGGGACATCCGCCCTTGGGCGGTCAACGTCTGCACGATGCGCCGGATCTCGAAGCGCTCTCGGATCGTCTCGGTGACCCGGTCGAGGACCTCGGCCATGTTGCCCCCCGTCTCGTGCTGGAGCGCTGCGACGAGACCGACCTGCTCGAGGTCGCGGCTCTGCATTCGCCGCGCGACCACGTTGAGCGCGTCCTCGAGCGACACGCCGAGTTGCTCGTCGGCGATCACCCGGCGGAACTCGCTCTGCGAAGGCTCGGCCGCGTCCTCGACGACGACCGAGAGGGCGCCGACGAGGCTGTGGCCCGCGCGCAGAGCGGAGGCGAGGACCTGGAGGTTGTCCGGCAATTGCTCAGAGAAGTCCGCACGGCGCCGGTCGACCTTGCGCCTGATCAGCGCCCGCACCGCAAACGGCACGCCGAGCCCGAGCAGGCCGAAGAGAAGTGAGCCGCCGAGCATTGCGAGCAGCCACATCGCGAGAAACGTGGCGACGAAGGTCCAGAGCAAGAGCTGGACGGGCGGAAACCGGATCTGGGCGAGCTCGAGCGTCTCGACGAAGCGCGCCCACCACTTGGTCGTCTCGAGCGACCGCTCGGCCCCGTCGAAGACTTTTTCGCTCAACCGAGTGTCGTCCTTCGCGGCCTGGCCACGCAGTGAGACGAACTGCGCCATCCGAACCCGCAGAGTGCCTCGGCGCGGGCGCACCATCATCATCACGCCGAGTGCGAACATGGCGGCCGCGCCAAGACTGACGAGGAACATCGTCAGAGCTGACAGCCAGAAGCGGTCCGCGATGGATCGCTGGAATGGAGCTGCCTCGGCGACCGAGGGGAGCGCTGGGGTGACATAGCCGCCGATGCCGGCCCCGGGGATCCCGTCGACGCGGATCTCGACGCGGATCTTCTCGTTCGGTCCCGCAGTCGACCGGTACCGCGCCAGGTACTCGCCGGCTAGACGAGCGCCCAGCTGGTCGTAGATGTGGGTCAGGGCGGCGGTCGAGGACGCCTCCGAATAACCGCCGCCGGCCGCGAGGCCGAGTTGCTCGAGCGGAGCACTCCGAAAAGACTTCGAGCGAATGCCCACCGAGAAGATCCGTACATGGCCCTGCCGGGCGGAAGCGGCAGCCTCCGTCGCGGTCAGCCGGCTTCCAGTGTCGGCGCCGTCCGACAGCACAACGACCGAGCCGGAGGCGATCTTCGCAGTGCGCAGCAGCGTGAGGGCCGTCGCCACACCGTCGTACACGTGCGTCCCCTTTGCGAGCGGAGGCGGCGTCGCGAGAGCGGCGTCGATCGTCGCCTCATCGGACGTGAACGGCAGGAGCACCGAGGACGTCTCGTTGAACGTGACGACCGCAAGCTGCTGGTTGGCGGGCCGACGAGCCGCGAAGGCCCGCGCCGCCTCCATCGCGTCGGCGATCGCTGCTCCGTGCATGCTGTTGCTGGCGTCGATGACGAGGACGACGCCAAAGTCGCCGCGGTCGGCGGTGCCGACCGGAACCAGCGACACGTTCGAGACCTGTTCACCGTTCTCGAGGACGTGCAGCCGGGCCGGCTGGAGCCGTTGCTTCGTCGGCAGCGTCAGGACAAATGCGCGGTCCGGGAAGCGGGTCCCACCCGCCTCCACGATCCGCAGGCTCCCGGAGTTTCCGGCCGCGGACGAGGAGAGAGCCGTAACGAGCGCAATTGCGCCCAGGAGGCTTGCGATCGCGGTGACCCTCCTCATGACGCCATCGTCTCGTTCGGATTTCGTTCCTTGGCGAAGAGGCTGAGGGGCAAGCTCACGCCTCGCTTCTCGAACTTGTAGAGGAAGGTTGGGCGAAGCCCTGTCGGATTGAGCGCGCCGATCACGACACGTTCCGAGGTCACTTGCGAGACCTTGAACTCGAAGATGTCCTGCAACGTGATCACGTCCGATTCCATCCGCTGCACCTCGGTGATCGCGGTTACCCGCCGCGACCCGTCCTCCATGCGCTCGAGGTGCACGATCAGGTCGAGGGCGGAGGCGACCTGCTGGCGAATTGCCTTCATCGGCAGGTCGTAGCCGGCCATCAGCACCATCGTCTCGATCCTCGAGAGGGCGTCACGAGGCGTGTTTGCATGCACCGTGCAGAGCGAGCCGTCATGGCCCGTGTTCATCGCCTGGAGCATGTCGAGGCTTTCCGCGCCTCTGACCTCGCCGACGATGATCCGGTCCGGTCGCATGCGCAGTGAGTTGCGAACGAGCTCGCGAATGGCGATCTCGCCCTCTCCCTCGATGTTCTTCGGGCGGGCCTCGAGGCGAAGCACGTGGCGCTGGTTCAGCCGGAGCTCGGCGGCGTCCTCGATCGTGATGATCCGGTCGGAGTCGGGGATCGACGTCGACAGAGCATTGAGCAACGTGGTCTTCCCCGAGCCTGTCCCTCCGGAGATGAGGATGTTGAGCTCGGCGAGGATGCAGCGCTGGAGGAACTCGACCGTCTCCGTGCTCAGTGTTCCCAGCCGAACGAGGTCGTTGAGGTCGAGACGCCGCTTGCTGAACTTGCGAATCGTGACGAGCGGCCCGCCCAGCGACAGCGGTGGGATGAGCGCGTTGACGCGGCTTCCGTCGGGGAGGCGAGCGTCGACCATCGGCGAGGACTCGTCGATTCGACGACCGATCTGCGCCACCATCTTGTTGATGATCCGCCGTAGGTGCGACTCGTCGGTAAAGCGGACGGTCGTCTCGAACAGCCGCCCTTGACGCTCGACCCAGACGTCGAACGGGCCGTTGACCATGATCTCCGTGATGCTGTCGTCGGCGAGCAGGCGCTCGAGCGGCCCGTGGCCGAGGATGTCGTCCGCGATCTCAGACGTCAGCCGCTCGCGGTCGTCGCGAGAGAGCCGCGTCTCCGCCGCGAGCCGAGTTCTGATGTCGGTCGTGACGCGCTCGCGTAGCCCGTTCGGGTCCATGTTGACGTTGAAGAGCTGCGGCCCGAGGTCGCCGATGACTGCCATGTGGATGTCGTTCTTGAGGTCCGAGAACGGGTCTTGACCAATGGTGGCTGTGACCGGAGGAGCCGTTGCAAGTCGCTCGTGGAGTTCCATTACGCCTTCCTCCGCAGGAGGCCGGACCGCTTGTGTCCATTGGCCGAGACCTCTGTCGGGACATAGAGCTTCGCCAGGGAGCGGAAGGCTTCTGCAGCCTCCGAGCCCGACTTGGCGCTGACGATGGGCAGTCCCTCGTTGAGCATGCGCGGAATGTCCCGGTCGCTCGGCACGAGCACGTCCGGCACCCTGCCGACGATCGCCGCGACCTCGTCCTGACTGATGCCCACCCGCGAGTCCGCGCGGTTCAGCAGAAGGCGTATCCGCTCGGGGTCGTACCCCATCAGCTCGAGTGTCTCGAGCCCGAGCTTCGTGTTCTTGAGCGACAGCGAGTCGAGCATCCCGACCATGCAGATGTGAGACGAGCTGTCGATTGAGGCGATCACCTCGGGCGTGAAGCCCGGCGCCGTGTCGACGATCACGTAATCGTGGGTCGATCGCAGCATCGCGTACACCTCGCGCAGAAACTCGACCGTGACGACGGAAGCCTGATCCGGGCGTGTCGGCCCCATCAGGACACGCAGCCCGGTCGGGTGCACGGCGAGGTAGTCGCCCAGCTTCTCCGCGTCGAGCGAGCCCGCCGCCTTGACCAGGTCGTAGATCGTCTTCTCGGGCGTGAGCCCGAGCGAGAGCCCCACGTCGCCGAACTGGAGGTCGAGATCGACGACAACGACTTTGTGCCCGGCCTCCGCCAGGCTGACCCCGAGGTTGCACGAAGTCAGCGTCTTGCCCGTGCCGCCCTTCGGCCCGAGAACGCAGATCATCGGCGAGAGCGCGACGCCGGTCGCTTGTGCTGCTCCCTGCTTCCGCGCTACGGCCTTCTCGAGGCTGAAGAGGACTCGCTCAGGCGACTCGGGAAGCGTGATCAGGTCGTCGGCGCCTGCTTCGAACACTCGGCGGACGAAGCCGTTCGGCGAGCTCGTGCAGACCACGACCACTGGTCGCTCGGGACGCTGCTTGACGGCACCCTCGATGAAGAAGAGGGTGCGGTCTGAGTAGCCCTCGCAGGCGACGACGACGATGTCCGTGGACGTCGCCTGAAGCGCGGTCCAGCTCTCCTCGAGCCCGTCGATGAGGCCGACGATGTGGATCGACGACTCGGCTGGAAGCGCAGCGTGAACCGTGTCGCGGTCGACGTCCGAGTCGAGCGCGATCAACGCTCTGATCGTGTCGCTCATTACTGCCCCCTGACGAGTCGACGCGCCTTGCCGTAGACCGCCACGGGCTTTACGCCCAGGAGCAGACCCTCGGCGGTGACGACGCCGGGCCGCCTGACCCGTGAGCCAGTACGCGGCCGCAGGACGAGCCAGAGCTTGCCGTTGTCGGCCGCCCAGGCGAGCTCGATCGACTCCTGGTACTCCGTTCTGAGCACGACGTTGACCGTGCTGGAGGCGCCCACGCCCGTGCCCGCCTGGTCGGGAGCGTCCAGAACGAGGATGTTCTGGCTGATGACCTTCACGACCGGCTTGGAGGTGGCGCTTCCCGACCCGGAAGTAACGTTGAAGCCGGCGAGAATGTCGACGTGGTCACCCCCCTGGATCTGCCCCATCATCCCGTGTGCTGCGTCCACGGGCACCGAGATCGCGCGCTGGTTGTCGGCGAGCTGGGTTCCGAGCGCTCCGCTTGCCGAAGCGGCGAAGTCCCCAGTCGTCAGCTGATGGCCCGGGTAGATGTCTGTCGTCGCGAGCCTGTTCTGCAGAGTCTGTGGGTCGGTGACCGCGCCGTCTGCGACTTGGCTCTTCGGCACCTCGCTCGTCTGGAACAGGCCTTTCAGCCCGACGAGGTCTCCCGGCGTGCCTTTCTCGATCAGCGACTTGGCGACGAGCACGGTGATCGGCTCCCCTGAGTCGTTGACGCTCGCCCGGTAGTTGTCCAGGTACAGGAGCAGCAGCACCGCTGCCACGAGCGCGGTCAAGCCGCCGGCCGTGACAGTTCCGCCCCTGGTTGAAAGCATTTTGTTGACGACTTGCATCGCTTACCTCCCTTATTCCGTTAGGACGGAGATGCAGCTGCCGAAGCTGCCGAAATCGCACAGCTCGCCACCACCCCCGCCGTCATTGAGTCCGAAGATGTATTTGATGAAATGGCCGACGATGTTCCCCGAGTCCCCGTTTGGAACCGGGTCGTCGCCGTTGCCCTGGCACGGGTTGTTGAAGCCACCGCCCGAGGCGGTCCAACCGGTGACGTAGAAGGTGCCGAACTTCGTCACTGGGAAGATGTCTTGACCGGAGCCGCTGAACGTGCCGAAGGGCGTGATGAAAACATTGAGGACGCGAGGGTCGCCCGGAGGCAGGTTGGGAAACGAGCTCCAGTTGTTCGGCGAGGTGCAGGTATTCGGCTTCTCGTCACCGAGAATCCGGAGGTTCAGACCTTTCGGCACCTGATTCGTGGTGTTCCCTGTCTTGATCCCCACACACGACCACGGTTGCGGCGTGCCCCACAGCGCCGACTTCGTCGCAGGGCAGGGAACCCCGGTGTTGGGGACGTACCTCGGCTGACAGCCAAACGCCAGCTCGTCGGAGAGGAGGCTGACGTCCGGATCGCAGTCAAGTGACTGCGTTTGGTTGCCGGAGACACGCAGCGTGACGATCGGGTCGTTCACGTCCTGTGCGTTCTGCAGGTTCGGGGTGACGCCGATCTTGACGACGAGGTCGTGCGTGCCGCCGGTCTGGAAGGAGTTCGCCCAGAAGGAGCCGCCCTCCCACACCTGGGCCAGCTTGATCGGGCCGGAGCGTGTGTCATTCGCGCTGAAGGCGCGCTGGACCGTGCCGAACGTGCCTTTGCAGGCGTTGTTGCCGTTCCTGCACGCCCCTTGTCCGGTGACGGTGCCCTTCGTCTCCGTCCACTTCAGCTCGACGGGCAGCGGGCCGACTCCGGAGGCGATGGAGAAGAAGTCGTTGCCGGTGGACTCCCACCGGCCGTTGGTGGCGTTGTAGTCCAGCTTGTTGGTGGCGCCGCCGATGACCGCCGTGACGCCGGCGCCCACGACTCCCAGTGGGTCAGAAGTGCCGAAGTCGACTACGGCGCTGACCCCGATCGTGCAGCTCGAGCTCGCCGACGAGAAGTACGGATCTGGGCACGAGCCCGGGATGAGAGTCACTTCACGCGCGAGCGGCGGGTTCGGCTGCGCCCCGCTCCCCGCACTCGACCAGCCCCTCACGTACACGATGCCGTTCGAAGAGCCGGAGTCGTAGCAGTCGACGAGTGGGTCTCCACAGGTCGTCGAGACGCCCCCGCTCAGTGTGATGCGAACGCCGATGTGCGACGTGTTGACGGGCACCGAGATGGGCGCGGCGCTGTTGTCCCAGATCGAGAGCCCGTTGGCGACGCCGGTGTTGCCGAGAGGCGCGCTTCCCAGCACTGCGCCCGTGGATTCGTTGATGAACGTCGCCTTGGCGTGAGTCGGATCGACGTCGGGCACGCCAATGGGCAGAGAGCCTCTCGCGTAGCTGAGCTGCTGGATCGACACCCGCGCCCGCGCGTTGATCGCCGGCACCACGCTGAGCCCCGGGATGAGGCCGAAGAAGAGTGGGAGGTTAGCCTCGGTGAGCTTGAGGTCGACCATCTTGGCTGCGCACGGCGGGCCGCCGTCGGAGTAATCGGCGCCGCCCTGGTTCCAGTAGCCCGTCGAGTTGACGAGAACGTGGACGTTCGCCTGGTTCGACACCTGACGGTTGTAAGACCCTGCTGCGCCCGGGTCACCCGAATACTGGCGCGCTCCCGCGACGATCGGCGAGTCGTTGCAGGGCACCGTGAACTGGCCGCCTGCAGCAAGCGCCCCCGCATCGGCCTGCATTTGCAAATGCCGCTTGTGCTCGAACCAGTTGCCGACGTCGGCAACGAGAATCATGAAGCCAAACAGGACTGGCAGCCAGAGTGCCACCAGCACGAGTGCCGAACCCCGTTCGCCGCGCACCCCGAGCGAGGAACGCATCATGTGCACCCCGCTGAGTAGTTCGTTGGCAGTGCCTCGAGGCGCATGTTCGAGGAGCCCGCGATCGCCGTCTGCGTGATGCCAATACGTGAGCCGAGGAACGCCAGCCAGTGATACGTCGCGCTCACGGTCACTCGCACCGGATCGCCGACGTTCGCAGTGCCGTTCGGAAAGCTGATGCAAACCTGGGCGGGATTGACGATTGATGACGTCCCGCCGTTCCTGAGCTCGGCCGTCGTCGCCTGGCTGAGGATGTACTGCTGGAGGGATCCGCCGCCGGGATTCTTGTTCACGACGGCCCAGCGCGCACCCTCGTTCGCAAGGTGCGTCTCGTCGATCCAGTAGTTGAAGGCCTTGCCGAAGTCGAGCATGGCAAACAGGAGGAGGGCGAGGATCGGCAGGATGAGCGCGAACTCGACCAGCGCAGTCCCCTCCTCCCGGCTGAGCATGTGCAGCAGCCGCATGTCAGAGGGCGTTGGCCACGGTCGTCAGGGGACCCGTAACGCTGACGCCAATCGTCGTGAGGATGCTGACCGCAGCGAGGGCGACGAGCAGCAAGACGAGCGAGTACTCGACCAGCGCCTGGCCCCCGTCGTTTCCGGCAAATGCCCTGAGTTTTCGAATGTTTCCGAGCAACCCGTCCTCCTCGTTGTTCGGGTCCTCCCGGCGCCGCTTCGTGAAAGTCACACCGCAGCCGGCGCCGGGAATTCCCGCTTGTTTCCTTGCCTTAGAGAGCGTTCGCGACGGCGGTCAGTGTGGTCACGATGTTGCCGCCGAGCGTCGTCAGAATCGCGATCGCGGCGACCGAGACGAGCGCCAGGATCAGCGAGTACTCGACGAGCGCCTGCCCATCCTCGTTGCGAAGCGAAGCAAACCATGCGCGCATCCAAATTCACCTCCTCCCACCTTGAATCGAGCGCCCTCTCCCGAGGGGCGAGTGGCCGGCCCACGTGTCTGTCACGAGAACCACGACTCCAGCGACGATAGAACCCGGCTCGAGCCGAGAAACCCTCCGCAGGTCTAGTTCGGCCTGTACTTCAGCGGGGTGCTGGCAGGAGGCCCGCCGTTGGATAGTTGCTGGAGATCAAGCCAGGAGATCCAGGCACGTACGCGCGGCAACGCCGCCGATCTTCGGGCGAACGCCAACGGGCAGGAGAAGCGATGCGCAGACGAGATCGACACCCCCGACAGCTCGTCCGGAAGACAACCGGTCGGCTGCTCGCGGCGAGTCTCGCTCTCGTGGCGCTCTTCTTCGCGGGTGCCGCTGTCTCCGCCTGGGCCAGCATCGACCCAGACGGGCTCGCAAGCCCGACCAACGAGACAGGCGAGGTGTCGACCGTCGAGACAACGACGCAACAGGGAACCGTTCCGTCCGACCCGGTGGAGGACCCCGCGGTGCGTGCCCATCGGCTCGTGCGTGCTCACCGGTCGCGACTCAGCGAGCGCCCCGCGCGCCCAGCAGTGCCTGCGCTCCGGAAAGCTCAGCATCGACCGAGTGGCACAGCGGCCCCTCTAAGGCCGACGGAGCGTTCGGCGCCAGCGCAGCCCCAACCGGTTTCGAAGGCACCTCGGAGCCAGGCACGGCGGTCGATCGATCCCGAAGCGCTCGCGCCCGGCGGCTCCGCGACGATCTGGCTGCACCGGTCGCTGCCCGACCCAACACCTCCGGCGCAGCGCCTCTCGCTCGAGTTCGCCGTTCAGCTTCATGCTGAGTCGAGGAACGCGGAGGTCAGCTGGTCCATGGTGCTCGCCGTGCTGCGTGTCGAGGGGCACACCGGTCACGTGCCGGCAACCTTGGCCGAGCTCCGGATCCTGGCCCGACGCCTCGCTATGTTGGGAGCGGATGCGAGCCCCACGGATGCGGTTCGCGCGCTGAGCGGATCAGCGAGCGTTGCGGAGAAGGCGGTCGCGCTCGCCAACTACAACCGGGCCGTCGGCCTCTATTCGCTCGTGACCGGGCTCGAGAAAGCGAAGGCTCGGCTAGAGCGACTCGTGCTGAACGACCCGCGAATCGACATCTACGCGGGCGGACGGGACGACATCTCGAAGGGGCTCATAGACGTCAGGACGATCGTCCTGATCCGTTACCTCACCGCCTCATTCGGCCAAGCGAGCGTCTCGAGCCTTCACGCCAGTCACCGGTTGTACGCGCGGCCGGGAGTCGTCTCGGCCCATGTCTACGGCCTGGCGGTCGACATCTCGGCCCTCGGAGAGACCTCGATTGCCGGTCACCAGGAGCCGGGCGGGATCACGGAGCAGGCGGTGGAGACCATTCTCCTGCTGCCGGCCGAACTGCAGCCGCAACAGGTGATCTCATTGCTCGGGCTCGGTGGCCCGTCCTTCCCCCTCAGCGACCACGCCGACCACATCCACGTGGGCTACTAGTGGAGATCGCGCTCGAGCACGCTGACGGCCGCCTCGCTTGCAAGCGCTGCCTCGTCGCCGATACTCCGCTCACGCGCCTGAGAGGCTTGCTCGGCCGACGCGCGCTCGACGAGGGAGAGGGCCTTCTTCTTCGTCCTGCGGGGGCGATTCACACATGGTTCATGCGCGGTGCCATCGACGCCGTGTTCCTTGACCGCGGGCTCGTTGTGGTTGGAGTGGCCCGGAACGTCCGGCCTTGGCGGTTCGCCGGGCGCCGCGGCTCGCGCTCGGTGCTCGAGCTCGCTGCCGGAGAGAGCCTGCGTAGGGGAATCACGCCCGGCTCGTGCCTTCGCGTGCGCCGTTCAGAGGGCGCCCAGGGGAACGGAGAGGTCTCGCATGGACTTGTCTAGCACGAAGCCTCGGTCAGCCACCGCCGAGCGGCCCGGGCAGCTCAGACCCGCGGTTGCCGTAGCGACCTTTGCCCTCGTCATGCTGGCGCTCGTGCAGTTCGGACCGAGCGCCCGGGCGCTCGGGGCTGCGTTCCTCCTCTGCGTCGTGGCCGCGCTCGCGATTGTGGATCTGGAGCAGCGGAGGATCCCGAACCGGATCGTGCTCCCGGCGATTGCTGTCGTCCTCGCCGCGCAGATCGCGCTCGATCCGCGCGGAACGCCAGAGTTACTCGCGATCTCCTTGGCTGCAGGCCTGTTCTTCTGCCTGCCAATGCTCATCTCCCCCGGCGGGATGGGCATGGGCGACGTCAAGCTCGCGGTTCTCCTCGGCGCCGCCCTCGGCCCAGCGGTCGTCCTGGCAATCGCCGTCGCGGTGCTCGCCTCCTTCTTCGTGGCGCTCGCACTGCTGGCCCGGAACGGGGCCGCTGCCCGGAAGACTGCGATCGCTTTCGGGCCGTTTCTCGCCCTCGGTGCCGTCATCGCGATCTTCCTCGGCTGAGGGAGAGACGCGTTGAATCTAGCGCGCGCTACAGGTGGGAGGTGGCTCCCGCCGGGTCCTGGTCGTACGTGTGCGTCGCGCCGGGCTCTTCGTACCACGAGTACGCGTAGACCCCGTCGTCGAGCTGCTTGGCCAGCTTCGAGAGCTTCAGCGGATTGAAGGTGTCGCACATGACTGCATATTCATGCGTCTCGGTCGCTCCGATCGACTTCTCGGCGAGGCCCGGCTGCGGCCCATGCGGGATCCCGGACGGATGCAGCGTTACGGAGCCGATCTCGATCCCCTTCCGCGACGAGAACTGCCCGTCGACGTAATAGATCATCTCCTCGCTCTGGAGGTTCGAATGGTGGTACGGAATCGGGATCGAGAGCGGATCGAAGTCGAGCTTCCGCGGGCAGAACGAGCAGATGACGAAGTTCGGCCCCGAGAACGTCTGGTGCGAGGGCGGCGGCATGTGGATCCGGCCCGTGATCGGCTCGAAGTCCTTGATGTTGAACGTCCACGGATAGAGGTACCCGTCCCAGCCCACGACGTCGAACGGGTGGTAGTCGATGACGTAATCCTGGTACCCGTCGCGGACGCGAATCTTCAGCAGGTAGTCGCCGCGGTCTCGGTGCGTCTTGAGCTCGGTCGGCGGGTGCAGGTCCCGGTGGTAGAACGGCGCGTGCTCCATGAGCTGGCCGTACTGGTTCCGGTACCGCTTCGGGATCTCGATCAGCCCGGGCGTCTCGAAGAGCAGGTACCGCTGCGGGCCTGAGGGCTCGAACTGGTACGTCGTCCCGCGGGGGATGACGACGTAGTCGCCGTCGCTGTACGGCAGGTCGCCGAAGGTGGTGTGCAGCGTGCCGCTGCCCTCGTGCACGAAGTAGACCTCGTCGCCTTCGCCGTTCCGGAAGAAGTAGTCCATCGACTCGGTCGGCCGGACGACCGAGATCTCGACGTCGTTGTTCCACATCAGGAGCTTGCGCCCGGAGACCTCGTCACCCTCGGGCTCGATCCCGATCGTCTTGAAGTGGCGGTGCGCATGGGCGTCGGGCACCCATTCCTCGCGCTTGATCGGCTCGAAATCGCCGAGCTCCTTCACGCGGCACGGCGAGATCAGGTGATACAGGATCGACTCGTTGCCCGAGAAGCCCTCGAGGCCCATGACCTCCTCGGTCAGCAGCGTGCCGTTGTCTCGGAACTGAATGTGCCGCTTTCGGGGGACCTCACCGCGGCGCTGATAGGTCGGCATGCCCAAAAGGATAAAGAAGGCCCCTCGATCGGGTGCCCTCGATGGGGGGCAACAGTTCGAGGGAACTCGCGCGAGGGATCGGCGGGCCGCCCCGATCTCAGGGGCAGGTGCCCTGCTTCGCCCTCCCCCATTTGCCCCGCCGCCTTGCAGGCTTCGGGCTCGCAGCCGGTCTTGCTCTCGCGCTCGCGGGCTCCTTGGCCTCGCACGCGTCAGCGGCCTCGGCGACGGGCTGCAGCGTGGAGAAGCGCGCCGCGCGAACCGTCTCCCTGAAGCGCTTCAAGCGCCAGATCAGGCCGGCTCGGGCAGCGTTCTTCCGCAAGCACAAGAGCGCGCGGGCGCGTCACGCATTCCGCGCCGGCCAGCAGCGGAAGCTCACGGCTCTGAAGCGAGCGGTCAAGCAGTGTGGCTCCACTGGAGGAACCACAGCTCCCGAAGCCGTTCCCGACCCCGTACCGCCACCCTGTTCGCCGTCGCTCTACTCCGCCCCCTTCACGGAGATGAACGAAGGGACGACGAACACGGCGCTCCCGCTACGACCGGCCGGCCCGATCCGCGCCGTGATGCTCTTCGTGGACTTTCCGGACCTCCATTCGAGCGAGTCGGCGAGCACGCTTTACGACCGGTTGGTTCGGCGCTCTCGTGGCTGGTTCGACGAGGTCTCCTATGGGCGCGTCCAACTCGACGTCGCCCCCGTCAACCGGTGGTTCCGGATGCCGAGCAACCTCGGAAGCTACGGGCTCCGGAACGGGATCAACTGGTCCGAGCACCACGACTACATCGCCGACGCGATCGGAGCGGCCGACGCCAGCGTCGACTTCTCTGCCTACCAGGTCGTCTACGTCGTTGCCGCGAGGGGCACCGGGGTCGACCGCTCGCCCGCCTTCCAGGCCTACCCGGGCTCCGGGATCCAGGCAGACGGAGCGGAGATCCGGTACGGCGCGACCTTCTTCCAGGACACGCGCTCGGACGCGAGGTACGCGGCGAACGTCTTCATCCACGAGACCGGGCACATCCTCGGCCTGCCGGACCTCTACGGAGTCTTCGACAACCCCAACGGCAACTTCTGGCACCTCTTCCGCTTCGCCGGGGGCTGGGACATGATGAGCTGGAACGACCCCGGCGGGCACTTCCTCGCCTGGCAGAAGTGGAAGCTCGGCTGGCTCGACCCCTCACAGCTCACCTGCCTGCACGCACCCGGCGAGGTGACGACGACGATCACGCCGCTCGAGCGAACCGGGGGCCTCAAGGCGATCGTCGTTCCGACCGGTCTCTCGTCCGTCTACGTCATCGAGGCACGCAAACGGATCGGCGAGGACGACTGGCTTTGCGAGGACGGAGTCCTGATCTACTCGGTCAACTCTTCGACCCGCAGCGGCAACGGGCCGGTCCAGGTCCGCGCAGCGCAGCGCGACCGGAGCATCGACGCGACCAATCGCTGTGGCCCTCTCTACAACGCCCCGTATGACAGTGCTCGGGGCGAGGTCGCCCGCTTCACCGACGACGCTGCCGGGCTGACCGTCCAGGTTCTCTCGTCCAGCGCACAGGGCTACCGCGTCCACGTGACGCGAACGTCACTCGCGAGTCAGGCGCTGATAACCCGCAGCCTGCCGGGACCGGTGAGCGGGCAGTCTCAGCTGGCGCCTCCCGCCGTTCCGCTCTCAGCGAGCTCGTTCCCGTTCGGAGTCGGCTGGGATCTCAACCCGTTCGCGACGGATTAGTCCGCGACCGGCTCGTCGCCCGCAACTCGGTTCCGCAGCACGCCGATCCCCTCGATCTCCAGCTCGACGACGTCTCCTCGCTGGAGCCAGCGGCCGTCGCCGTGCTCGAGGATGCAACCGGTGCCGACGGTGCCCGAGCCGAGGATGTCGCCCGCACGGAGACGCGTGTTGCGAGCGGCGTGAGCCACGATCGCCTCCCACGAGTGGTGCATCGTCCCGCTCGAGCCCCGGGAGCGCTCTTCGCCGTTCACCCGCGCCACCATGTTCAGCGAGAGGTCGCCCAGCTCGTCGGGAGTCACGAGAACCGGGCCGATGCTCGTGGCGAAGTCCTTCCCCTTGGCGGGGCCGAGGCCGATCTTCATCTCGGGCCGCTGGAGGTCGCGCGCCGACCAGTCGTTCATGACCGTGAAGCCCGCGATCTCACCGGCTGCGCCGATCACCGCCGCCAGCTCGAGCTCGTAGTCGAGCTCCTGGCTTCCGTCCGGGTACGGGATCTCGTCCTCGGGGCCGTAGATCGCGGCCGGATTCGAGAAATAGAACGCCGGGATCTCGTACCACTCGGGCACCATCTCCAGGCCCCTTAGGCCTCGCGCGGTCTTGACGTGCTGCTCGAACGCGTAGAAGTCGCGCACCGACGGAGGGTGCAGGACGGGCGGCCGCAGCTCGACCTCGTCGAGGGGATGCTCGGCGTGTTCTCTGGCGTTGCCGCCGCCGGTGAAGAAGGACTGGAGCGTTTGTGCCGCGAGCTGGATCACGCGGTCGCCCTCGATGCGGCCCGGCCACCCCCGCTCGAGGTTCTCGCCCTTGGGACTGAACATGCAGAGTTTCATGGCTCGGTGTGCACGCTAACGTCGGCGAGCCCCGGCAGGGCGCGTCGTACGTCCTCCTCGACCTCGCTTGCAAGCGCGTGAGCGTCGGCCAGGGCGCTTCCCGGGTCGACGCCGAGCGTCAGGAACGCAACCAGGCCGTCGTCGGTCTGGAGGAAGCGGAGCTCGCGCGGAGGCGACCCGGTTCGCTCCTGGACGACCCGCCGAACCGTGTAATCGTCCGCTCGGACATCGGCCTCCTCCGGCGCGCGGCCCGTGCCCGGCTCGCGGAGCGGCTCCATATGGGTCTGGACGGAGATCACCTCCGGCACCGCGTCCGCGATCGCGCGCTCGACTTCCGAGGCGACGGAGTGGGCAGCTTCCAGCGTCAACTCACCGGGAAGCTTCAGATGCAGAGCGACCTGAAGGCCCCTCTCGACCGCCACGACGCGCAGGTTGTGCACCTCACGCACGCCCGGAACGGTGAGCGCGGCCGCGTGCACGCGCTCGCGCAGAGCCGCCTCGTCGGCCGTGGGCTCGACGTGGACGACGATGTCGCTCTCCGGCAGCGCGCTGTGCACGGCCGCCTCGACCGCATCCGCGGCCGCGTGGCCCTGCCCCACCCCGGCGTCTGGCGAGACGCCGATGACGACGTCCGCGAAGTGCCGCCCGCCCGCCTGGCGCATCCGCAGGCGGCGGAGCTGCACGCTCGGTTCGAGCCTGGCGATTGCCGCCAGCGCCGCCTCTTCGGCCTCGGCAGGAACTCGGTCCATGAGCACGTCGATGTTCCGGTTCATGAGACGCCCGGCGGCGATCAGCACGAGTATCGCGACGAGGAGAGCGGCGACGGCATCGCCCTCCAGCCAGCCTGCGCGGGCCAGCAAGAGGCCGATGAAGACCGCAACCGAGCCGGCCATGTCGCTCGCGAAGTGCAGCGCATTCGAGGCAAGCGCGGGGCTCTGGTAGAGGCGCGCGGCCCTTCGCGAGACCGTCGTCCGGCTCACGTCGATGGCGATGACGACGAGGACGACCGCCAGCGCGTACCACGTCGGGTTGACGTGCGGCTCGGCCGAGCCGACGAGCACGGCCAGAGCGCGGTACGAGATGTAGAGGCTCGCGAGGACGAGGATCGCGGCCTCGCCGAGGGCGGCCAGGTGCTCGGCCTTGCCGTGCCCATAGGGATGCCCTTGGTCGGCGGGGCGGCCGGCGACCCCGACCGCGAACAGCGTGAGGAGCGCGGCGACGAGGTCGGTCCCGGAGTGGATCGCCTCCGAGATCAGACCCAAGCTGCCTGTGGCGAGCCCAGTGCCGAGCTTGAGCGCAATCAGCGCGCAGGCCGCGGCAACCGAAACGAGAGCAGTACGCCGCTGCGGGCTCATGCCCGGAAGGCTACGGCGTTAGGGCGCTACTGCCTGACTAGTACCAGCGGCCGCGACGGAATCCGCCGAAGAGCAACCCGAGCAAGATGAGGATCAAACCGAGCCAGAAACCATCGACGATGAGGACAACGATTCCGACGATGACCAGAATTGCGCCGATTCCCACGTGCTTCCCCTCTCGTTAGAGATTGCCCCGCAAGGCCTGTTCGCGTTCGATCGCTTCGAACAGTGCCTTGAAATTGCCTTCTCCAAACCCGCGGGAGCCGTGCCGCTCGATCACCTCGAAGAAGAGCGTCGGCCGGTCCTGGGCGGTCTTCGTGAAAATCTGCAGCAGGTAGCCCTCCTCGTCACGGTCGGCGAGGATGCCCAGCCGCTTCAGGTCGTCGTAGTCGGCGTCGATTTCGCCGACCCGTTCCTCGAGGTCCTCGTAGTAGGCAGTCGGCGTCTTGAGGAACCGTAGGCCACGCTCCTCGAGTTGCTCCACGGTGGCGACGATGTCGTCGGTCGCCATCGCGACGTGCTGGACGCCGGGGCCGCCGTAGAAGTCGAGGTACTCCTCGATCTGGCTCTTCCGCTTGCCCTCCGCGGGCTCGTTGATCGGGAACTTGATCTTGCCCTCGCCGTCCATCATCACCTTCGACATGAGCGCCGAGTACTCGGTCGAGATCGCCTCGTCGGAGAAATGGATGAGCTCGGTCATCCCGAACGAGCGCTCGTAGAACTCGACCCAGTGCTGCATGCGGCCGAGCTCGACGTTCCCGACGACGTGGTCGATCATCTGGAGGCCGATGCCGGTCGCGGGCGCACCGTTCTCCGTCACCGACCGGTACCCCGGCAGGTAGGGGCCTGCGTATTCGTCGCGGTTGACGAAGGTGTGGATGTTCTCTCCGTACGTCGCGATCGCAGCCAGCTCGACTCGCCCGTGCTCATCCTCGACCCAGTGCGGCTCCACGACGCTCCGTGCCCCTCGCTGCACCGCCTGGCGGTAGGCCTCGGTCGCGCTCGGGACGGTCAGGGCGACGTCCTTGACCCCGTCGCCGTGCGAGCAGGCGAAGCGAGTGACCTCGCTGTCGGGCCGAAGCCCGCTCGTCAGGACGAGCCGGACGTCGTTCTGGTCGAGCACGTACGAGGCGCGGTCGCGCAAGCCCGTCTCGGGGCCGGCGTAGGCCGTCTGCGTGAAGCCGAGCGCACGCTCGTAGTAGTAGGCGGCCTGCTTCGCGTTCCCGACGTAGAGCTCGAGGTGATCCCACCCCTTGATCGGCATGAAGTCGGTCGAGCTCATACGCTGATCTTAAGCCCTCTGGCCCGCTTCCTGGGTCACGACCTCTGGCTGTGCGGCTTCCGGCGTGGTCATCGATTCGAGCTCCTTCTGCAGCGGGACCTCCTCCAGCCAGAGGAAGACGACGGCGAGCGTGACGACGCAGAGCAGCGCCGCAGCGAGGAAGGCCGGCTGGAGTGCGTGGGCAAGACCGTCGCGCAGGTCCGGCGGTAGCCGGTGGACGCTCTGCCCGCGAACACGCGCCTCCTCCGGAAGACGCTGGTTGACGATCACGCCCATCAGCGTCACGCCGAGCGTCGCGCCGATCGAGCGGGCGAACTGCGTCAGCGCCGTCGCCGAGCCCATCTGGCGGATCGGCACGACGTTCTGGACCGCGATCACGAACACCTGCATCATCAGGCCGAGCCCGATACCCGCGATGACCATGTCCCGCGCCGCCTCGAAGCTCGTGGTCGAAGCGTCCATGCGCGAGAGCATGAACAGCCCGGCGCCGAGGATCACCGGCCCGGCGAGGGCATTCGGCCGGTAGTGGCCCCTTCGCGAGATCCACTGCCCGGAGATCGCGCTCGTGATCACGGCTGCGATGAAGAACGGTGTCAGCACCGCGCCCGAGGAAGTCGCAGAGGTGCCGATCACGCCCTGCACGAACAGCGGCACGTAGGCGATCGTCCCGATCATCGCCATCGCCGAGATCCCGATCGCGACCACCCCTGCCGCAACCGTTCGCGTTCGGAACAGGTCGTACGGCAGGATCGGCTCGGGCGCGCGCCGCTCCACGAAGGCAAATGCCGCGAGGAAGACCACCGCCGCAAGGAGGGCGCCGATGACCTCGAAGGAAGCCCATGGGAACTGCTGGCCGCCCCAGACGAGCCCGAGCAGCAGGAACGTCGTCCCCGCCGCGAGCAGCGCAGCGCCCAGGTAGTCGACCGCATGCTCGTGCCTCGGCGAGCGCTTCGGAATCGCGACGGCGATCACCGCGAGCGCGACGAGGCCAACGGGAATGTTCACGTAGAAGATCCAGCGCCAGCTCGCGTTGTCGACGATCAGCCCGCCCAGGGCGGGGCCGCCGATCGACCCCGCGACGAACACAGACCCGATCAGGCCCTGGTACCGGCCTCGCTCCCGGGGCGGGACGATGACCGCGATCGTCGCCTGCGCCAGAGCGAAGAGCCCGCCCGCGCCGAGCCCCTGGACGACGCGGAACGCGACGAGCTGCTCCATGTTCTGCGCGAGCCCACACAGAGCGGAGCCGAGAAGGAAGACTGGGATCGCCACGAGGTACATCTGCCGGCGCCCGTAGATGTCGCCGAGCTTCCCGTAGAGGGGAACGGTGACCGCCATCGCCAGCACGTAGCCGGTGAACACCCACGAGTAATTCGTCAGGCCGCCGAGATCGGAGACGATCCGCGGAAGGCCAGTGGCGACGATCGTCTGGTCGATGCTCGCGAGCAGGAGCGCGAGCATCAGCGCCCCATAGATGGCCAGGACGCGCCCGATCGAGAAGCGGTATCCGGGCGGCGTGCGGGCGAGACGAGCGCGGAGCGAGGCCACTGGCTCCAGACTAGCGACGACCCTAGGTTGGGTCGGGAGGCGGTTGACGGCCGCGCGAGAAGACGATGCCGGCCGCGATCAGCAGGCCGCCGGCGAGCTGAAGGCGGGTCAGGCTCTCGTTCAGGAGGAGCAGCGCGACGACCGCGGCCAGGAAGGGCTGGAGATTCGCGAACAGCGACGCGCGCGAAGGGCCGACCCGGTCGATCGCCGTGAACCAGAGGAGATTCGTGATCACCAGCGGGCCGACGACCGCGTACAGGAAGCAGAGCCACACGAGGGCGGAGAGATCGAAGCTCTGGTCGCCGAGCTGCGGCGTCCCGGCAGCGAGCAGCGCGACGCTGACGACCACGAGGAAGATCGCGCTCAGGCGGAAGGGCGAATAGCGGCGCATGAGCGGGGCGAGCGCAACCGAGTATCCGCCCCACGTCGCGGCGCTCATGAGCGCGAGCAAATCGCCCCAGACGTTGCCGGAGACGCTCTGGCCCGAGCCGACGGTCACGAGGGCGACGCCTCCGAACGACAGGACGGCCGCCAGCCAGAAGCTGCGGCTGAGCCGCTCCATCCCGACGAGCCGGGCGATCAGCGCCGTGAAGATCGGGAGGGTCCCGAAGATGAGCGCAACGGTCGTCGCGGTCGTCAAGTCGAGGGCGAAGACGAAGCCGACCTGATTCAGGAACAGGAGCACGATCGCACCGGCCACGAGCAGCAGGTCCCGCCGCTCGATCCGCAGGGAGCGCTCGCGCGGCAGCACGATCGCCAGGAAGATCAGCGCGGCGAGCGCGTAGCGAATGCCCGAGTACGTGAGCGGGCGGAAACCGTGGTCGAGGATGTACTTCGAGACCGTGAAGTTGAGCGCCCAGAGGCAGACGGTCACGAGCAGCATCGCGTCTGCCACTGAGCCCCGGCGCACGTGGCCGACCCTAGAGGGTTCGGCGCGATATGGCTGAGCCGCCGGGCCGCGCTGGGACTCGCCCCCCGGCGACGAGCAACATCACGCCGAACCCTCCAGCGATTAGCCTTTGCCCGAATGGCCGAGCCGACCAGAGACGACGTCGACGCGATCGCCGGTCCCGCGACTCCGCACTTCGCCTTCCAGCTCCGCGCCCGCGTGCTCGAGCTCGTCGAGGACCTCCCCGAGACCCATGACGTCCGCCGGTATGCGGAGGAGCAGGCTGAGCTCCTCGACCGCCTCGGATATGCGTCTTCGAAGGCCGAGGAAGGCCCGCGCGAGGCGCGGACGCGACCAGGCTGGGAGACGATCCCAAGCGCCGCGCCCGCCGACCAGCCGCTTCCTCGCAACGAATGAGCTACGAAGGCGCCACCGTGTTCGTCACGGGGGGCTCGCGGGGGATCGGCAAGGCGATCGCGCACCGTTTCGCCGATCTGGGCGCGGCTCGCGTGGGCATCGGCTACATGCGGAACGACAAGGCGGCCGAGGAGACCGCCGAAGAGCTGCGCGCCAAGGGCGCCGAGCCGGTCCTCATCCGCGGCAACGTCTCCTCCGCGCGCATCGCTCGCGAGGTCGGCGAGCTCGGCGCGCTGCGCGCACTCGTCCACAACGCGGCGACCGGCGTCATTCGTCCGGCGCTCGAGACCGAGGACAAGCACTGGGACTGGACGCTTGACGCGAATGCGCGCGCCCTGCTCTCGCTCACCCGCGCAGCCGCGCCCCAGATGCCGGAGGGCGCTTCGATCGTCGCCATCTCGAGCCTGGGCTCGACGCGCGTCCTGGAGGACTACGTGCTCGTCGGCACCTCGAAGGCGGCGCTCGAGTCGCTCGTCCGCTATCTCGCCGTCGAGCTCGCGCCGCGCGGCATCCGCGTGAACGCCGTCTCCGGCGGCGTCGTCGACACCGCGGCGCTCGACCACTTCCCGAACCGGGAGCGGATGCTCGAGTGGGGCGAGAAGCGCACTCCGGCCGGCCGCCTCGTCGAGCCGAAGGACATCGCCGACGCGGTTGCGTTCCTCTGCTCGCCCGAGGCCGACATGATCCGAGGCCACGTCCTGGTCGTGGACGGCGGCTTCTCGCTGCCGGCGTGAGGCCATGGAGCCGACCGACCAGAACCGGAAGGCGTGGGACGAGATCCACCGCGGCCGGGCCAAGGCAATGGCCGGGCAGCTCGGCATCCCCGAGAAGATCCGCGAGCTCCTGCCCGACGTCGAGGGCAAGCATGTGCTCCATCTCCAGTGCGCAACGGGCGAGTCGACGGCGGAGCTCGTCGAGCTGGGCGCACTCGTCAGCGCTGTCGACATCTCCGCCGAGGCGCTGGACGTCGCAAGGGAGCGTGCGCCGGACGTCGCCTACGTGCATGCAGACGTGCACGACGTGCCGCTGGAGATCCGCCGAGCTCGCTTCGATCTCGTCTACACCGGCGGCGGAGTCCTGATCCAGCTGCACGACCTCAATGCCTGGGCGACCGGAATCGCCTCGGCGCTCAAGCCTGGCGGAATGCTCCTTCTGTACGACACTCATCCGGTCAGCAAGTGCCTCGATGCGCTCGGCCACTGGCGCGACGACTACTTCGACGAACCTCTCGGTGCGAGCGAGGAGCCGCGCTGGCGGCTTGACCAGCTCGTCGACGCCGTGACCGGAGCCGGCCTCGGCGTCACCGGCATCGTCGAGTTCCAGACTCTCTACAACTGGCTCCAACGGGACCGCCGGGTGCCCTGGGACTTTGCGCTGATCGCCGAGAAGCCCGCATGAGCGAGCCCCGGTCGCGCTGCTTTCTCGTCTACGCGCTCGCCCCCGAGGGCATGACCGCCAGTGAGGCGAACGACCTGCTCAACCACTACATCGGCGAGGACGGGCGAGGGCTCATCGTCACGCACGACCACTTCATCGGCACGCCGCACGGCGGCTTTGCGGTCTTCGAGGTGGCCGGCGAGGAAGAAGAAGCGGGGCTCGCCGATCCCGGGCCGCTCGAGGGCTGGCAGATCACGAGCCGCCCGCTGACGTTCTCGCTCACCGCACTCGGCTTCGTCGCTCAGTCCGACTTCACGCTGCGGAACTACGGCGGCACGTCGCTGACAGACCTGGAGGCCGCAGAGCAGCCGCAGAAACGCTTCTGGTGGCAGAAGCCGCAACACCGCGGGGGTTAACCTCGACGAGAAACGGGCAGGAGGAAGCCCATGGGACTTCCGGTCAGCCTGATCCTCATCGCAGCAGGAGCGATCCTTGCCTGGGGAATCACCGACGAGCCTTCGGGTCTCAATCTCGACGCGATCGGAGTGATCCTGATCGTGATGGGCATCATCGGTTTCGTCCTCACGCTCCTGATGTGGCGGAGCTGGTGGGGGCCGGGCTACTTCAACCGGGCGACCTACGTCGAGGGCGGGCCGGGCCGGCCGTGGTACGGCGGGTACGGGCGGCGACGAACGACCTACGTCGAGGACGAAGCGCCGCCCTCGGACGTTCCGCCTCCGCCTCCTCCTCCGTAGCGAGCGCTTAAACGGTCGCGCCGGTTTCGACCGGCAATCCGTAGATCTCGCCGAGCTTCTCCCTGAGGTAGCGCAGGTACGGAGCCGGATCCATCGGACCGCCCACGATGCGATCGAGCATCTCGTTCGAGTTGTACTTGCGCCCGTGCCGGTGCAGGTTCTCGCGTAGCCAGTTGCCGACCTCGCCGAACTCGCCCTGCTCGAACTGGGTGTCCAGGTCCGGGAGATCTGCGCGCAGTTGATCCCAGAGCTGCACCGAGATCACGTTGCCGAGCGCATAGGTCGGGAAGTAGCCGATCGCGCCACCCGACCAGTGGACGTCCTGGAGGACGCCTCGCGCGTCGTCGGGAACCTCGATTCCGAGGTACTCCGCCATGCGCGCGTTCCAGGCTTCGGGAAGATCCTCGAGCGCCAGCTCGCCGGAGAGAATCTCTTGCTCGAGCTCGAAGCGCAGGATGATGTGCAGGTTGTACGTCGCCTCGTCCGCCTCGACACGGATGAGCGAGGGCTGCACCTTGTTGATCGCGCCGTAGAACACGTCGAGCTCGACGTCGCCGAACTGGGCCGGGAACGCCTCCTGCAGCTTGGGATAGAAGAAGCGCCAAGCGGGAAGCCCTCGCCCGATCAGGTTCTCCCACATGCGGCTCTGCGACTCGTGCAGGCTCATCGAGGTCACGGACGCGAGAGTCGTCCGTTCGAGTGCCGGATCGACCCCCGCCTCGTAGTAGCCGTGCCCGAACTCGTGGATGCTGGCAAAGAGGCTGGCGCCGAGATTGCCCTCGTCATACCGAGTTGTCAGCCGGATGTCCGTCGTCCCGGCGCTCATCGCGAACGGGTGCACGGTGGGATCGAGGCGCCAGGACTCGTGGTCGTAGCCGAACAGCTCGAGCATGACGAGCGCGAAATCGCGCTGCTTCTCGATTGGAAAGTCGCCGAACAGGCTCGAATCGTCCACGCGGTCGCCGTGCTCGGCGATCTCCGCGATCAGGGGAACGAGGCCGGTCTTGAGCTCGTCGAAGACCGCACGGACGCCGTCGGTCTTGAGACCCTCGTCGAAGTCGTCCAACAGGACGTCGTACGCATTCTCGTAGCCCATGCCGTCGAAGCAGTCGATGTACTGGTGCGTGAGCTCGACGTTCTTCTTCAAGTACGGGAGGAAGATCGAAAAGTCCGACTTCTCGCGCGCTTCGACCCAGGCGGCGAGGGCGATCGCCCCGGAACGGGTCAGCTCTGCGCGCAGGTCGGGTGACACGCGGCTCGCCTTTTCGTAGTCGCGGCGGGTGACCCGGATCAGGCAAGCGTCGTCCGAGTCCGGGTCGAGGCTCTCCTCGTAGCCGCGGACGTCTTCGAGCAGCGTGCCGATCTCGTCGTCGATGAAGAGCTCGTGCGTGAAGCGGTCGAGCGTCCCCAGGTGCTCGGCTCGCAACGGACCGGCCTTCGGCGGCATCTTCGTGTGCTGGTCCCAGCCGAGGATCGCCCGCGCCATGCGCAGGTCATGGATGGTGGCGAGTCGGCTCTTGAGCTCTTGGTACTTCTCGGTCACGGGTTCCTCCGGGCGTCGATTGCGGTTCGGAGCCTACTTGAGGACTTCCACCGTGTAGACGCCCTCGGGGTTCCAGAGCAGGAAACCCCTCGCGTGGTTCCTGCGGGCGGCCTGGATCTGGGCGCGGACCCCGTCTGGGTCGGTCCTCTCACTCGTCAGCGAGAAGTCCTCGAGCCATGGGATCAAGATCGCCTTCCGGCCGATCAGCGCGTTGCGGAAGTCGCGGAGCGAGAGCGCGACGGTGCGGCCGGGCTTCGAGCTTGGGTCGGCCAGGTTGAACTCCCCGGAGTTGTAATGCGACGGGTAGACCATCGGGTACACCGCGTCCACGTATTTCGCGAGCCGCCCCGGCGACTGGCCGATGCCGAGGTTGTGCGTGGCCGAGAGCCCGAAGACGTCCACCGAGACGCGCACGCCGAGCGGCTTGAGGCGGCTCGAGGCGTACTTGACGAAGCGGGCAATCGTCTGCCCCATGGGCTCGGCCACCTTGTGGGTGAAGACCGCCGACTCGATCGGGCCGTCGCTCGGGAAGCGCACGTAGTCGAACTGGATCTCGTCGAAGCCCGCGCGGGCGGCGGCCGCTGCGACCGAGATGTTGTAGTCCCAGACGCGGCGGTCGTAGGGGTTTGACCAGCCGAGTCCGGCGTAGTTCTGCCAGACCGCCCCGCCGCTCGTCTGGATCGCCAGGTCCGGACGCCCCGCCGTGAGCATCGGGTCCTCGAAGACCACGACGCGGCCGATCAGATAGACGCCCGCCTCGTGGGCTTGCGCGGCCACGGCCCTCGCGTCGTAGTAGTCCTTCGCGGCTCCGACCTTGCGGGCGAGGCTCCGGGACGGGAGCAGGAAGCCGACCTCGCCGTTCTCGTCCTTCACGTCGAGCTCGACCGTGTTCAGGCCCGGAATCGAGAGGTACTGCTCGAGCTTGCCGCGGACCGAGGCGAGCGCCATCGTCACGTGCACGCCGCGAACCTCGGCCGGCATCGCCCTCGGGCCCGGCGGCTTCGCCTTCTCCTTGGGTTGTGTTGTGGATTCTGCAGCGCCTTCGTCGGCTCCGCGCGTGCCGATCACGGTCGCCCCGAGCGCGACGAGCGCGGCGGCGACGATCAGGACGGCGAGCGCAACCGTCCGGTTCCTCCGGCGGCGCTTGCGCGCCTGCTCACGCCGCGAGCGGAGGCGCTCGCTGCGGTCGACAGGGTCGGGCTCGGGGAGCACGGCTGTGGAAAACCTAAGCGGGCTTGGGCATTCCCGCAACCGGCTTGGGCTCGGCGGGCACTGTGGACAACCTCAGCGGGCTGGGCAGGCCGGCAAACGGCCAGTCGCCGCGGAGGTCGGAATCGAGCGCCCCGACGATCACGTCGACGACGAAGTGGACGACCAGCGCGAGGACTGCCGCGTAGACGAGAGCGGCTCCCACGGCTGGTCGGTCGTAGGCGGTGGTCCCCGTCGCCACGATCTGCCCGAGGCCCGGCAGGGAAAAGGCTGCCTCGACGAAGACGGCGGCGCCGATCAGGAAGCCAAAGTCACGACCAACGACGCGGGCGAGGGGTAGTGCGAGGCGCCGAGCTGCGCGCTCGGGCTCCTTCGAGTTACGGATGAGGGAGCGCCCCTCGCGCACGATCCGGGCGTACACCACCGCCGGAAACAGCGCGAGCAGCGCTGCAGGGACGACCACGTGGGAGAGCCAGTCGCGGGCGCCGCCGCAGTCGGCGTTGGCGTGGAAGAGGTTGCAGTAGCCGCTCGGAGGAGCCCGTCCGAGCTTGAACCCGAAGAGATAGGAGACCCCGATACCGACGAGGAACGTGGCAAACGATCCTCCCACCACGTAGCTCGGCAGCCTGGCAAAGGGGCTGCGGATCATCGCCAGCAGGAGCGCCGCCGCGATCGCGAGCCCAAGGGCGACGGCGACCACGGAAGCAGTTACGGGCAGCGCGGCCCGCGCCATCTGACCGGTGTCCAGGCCGCTCACCCGCGAGACACCCGGCGACCCATCTCGCACCAGGAGCGAGAGGAAGTGCCGGTATCGCTCCGGGAGCGTATGGACGTCGTCGTAATCCTGGGTCCGCGGGTCTACACAGGGTGGCGCCGCGCCGCAAATGATCCGCTCCGGAGGCGGCTTCGGCAGGATCGACGCCACGAACGCGAGGTTGACCGCGAGACAGAGGCCGAGCACCGCCCAGCCAAGCCGAACTAGGAAGAAGCGCCGGAAGCTCACCGGCCGTTCGCTCCGAAGAGACGGTTGACCGTGTCCGACGCGATGTAGCCGGCCATCTTCGGGTTTTCCTGAAGCCGGCGCACCGAGTAGCTGTACCACTGCTCGCCAAACGGGATGTAGATCCGCAGTCGGTGGCCGTCACGGACGAGCCGGTCGCCCAGGTGCTCTGTGACCCCGAGCAGCATCTGCAGCTCGTACTGGTCGCGGGCAAGGCCGTGCTCGGCGACGAGGCGCAGGCCTTCCGAGATCAGCCAGCGGTCGTGCGTTGCGATCCCGACGTACGACCCCATGCGGAGCAGCTCGCCGAGGGCGAGCACGAAGTTCTGGCGCACGGCCTCGAAGTCGCGGAACGCGATCAGCGGCGGCTCGACGTAAATGCCCTTGCAGAGGCGAACGTTCGGCTTGTAGGGCGCGAGCGCGCGGATGTCCCGGAGCGTCCGGCGCAGGTAGGCCTGGAGGACGACGCCGACGTTGTCGAGCCCGGCCTCGCGCAGCTCGCCGTACATGCGGAGCGTGTCGCTCGTGCAGCTCGAGTCCTCCATGTCGATCCGGACGAAGTTGCCGCTTTCAGCCGCATGACGGACGACGGTCTCGAGGTTCCCGTGGCAAAGCTCGTACCCGAGGCCGAGCCCCAGCGCGGTCAGCTTGACGCTGACGTTCGAGTCGAGGTGCTCCTGCTCGATCGCCTCGAAGACGTCGTGGTAGGCGCGCACTATCTCGAGCGCCTCCTCCCGGCTTCGGATCTCCTCGCCGAGGACGTCGATCGTCGCCGCTTTGCCCTCCTCGTTGAGGCGCTTCACGACGCGACACGCGTCGGCGACGTCGGTGCCTGCGATGTAGCGCTCCGAGATCTTGCGAACGATCGACCGGGGAACGGCGGGAAGAACCCGGACGATCGCGCGATCGAGGACAGCCACAGCCCCGGCAATTGTAGTTGCCTCAGTTGCCCGGACTTGACGAAATAACCGCTTCGGCCCAAGATCGAAGGGGAAGGCGAGCGGGGCGACACCTCGGAGGGGGCAGCTTTTGGCGTCTGTAGTCACGTACTTCGTGTTTCGCACGGGCCTGGGCGCCGTCTGCCTGCTCGCCGGGCTCGAAAAGGCCCGGGCGCCACAGGACTTCTTCGAGGGCGTGCGCCAGTATCGGCTCGTCCCGGCGCAGCTCGCGCCCATCGTGGGCGGTGCCCTCATCGCGGCAGAGCTCGGCCTCGGCGCTCTCCTCGTCAGCGGTCTCATTCCGGTCTTCGCCGCCGTTGGCGCGATCGCGCTCTTCGCCGTCTTCGCTGCGGCGCTCGCGGTCAGCCTCGCCCGCTCGAACCGGGCCCCGTGCCACTGCTTCGGCGCCTCGGACGTCGAGACGATCTCGCCGGTCGCGCTCGTGCGCGCGCTCGCGCTCACGGGCCTCGCCGTCGCCGTGCTCGTCTTCGCACTCGGCGACACCGCCGGGATTGCCCGCGGCGACGTTCTGCCCGCGCTCCTCATGGCAGCCGGGCTCGTGACCGTGACGCGGCTGTCCGGTCTCATTCCGCTTGCGTGGTCGTTCCTCGCGAGGGAGGCGACCTTCTACCCGACACCGACCCGCCGCATGAGCTTCAAGCATCAGCCCCTCACCGTCCCGCTCTGGCCGAAGCAGGAGGAGCGATGAGCGGCGTCTGGCTCGCGTCCTACGTCGTCCTCTGGCTGATCGTGCTAGTGCTCGCTTTCCTGCTCGCGGGAGCGCTGCGCCAGCTCGGGCTCCTCCAGCTGCGCCTCGGCGACGACCCGGGCGCGCTGATCACGGACACGGGCCTGGAGCGCGGCGTCCGCGCCCCGGACTTCGACGCCGTCGACTCCGAGACCCGCGACCTCGTGAAGCTCTCCGGGCTCGAGGCCAAGCCGCGCATGATCGTCTTCGCGTCGCCCGGATGTCTCTCGTGCCGAGAGCTGATTCCGGGGCTGAACGAGGTGCGCAAGACGAGACCCGAGTTCGACTTCCTCGTCGTCTGCCGCGGTGACATCGAGTCATGCCAGGCGTTCGGCCGCATGAACCGTCTCGAGGCGCCGATGGTCGTCGACACGAACGGGCAGATCGAGAAGGATTACCTCGTGACGCTGACTCCCTTCGCGTACCTGCTCGACCACGAGCGCAACGTGGTCATCCGCGGGATCGCGAACGACTGGCGCCAGCTCGAGTCGCTCCTCGAGCAGGAGGGCACGTTGCAAGCCGGACCGTGGGTCGAAATGGACGGCGACGGCAACGGGTCCGCGGCCGCGAGCGAGTCGAGGGAGAGCTGATGGATCTCGCCGGCAAGGCGGCTCAAGCCCTGGCGCGCCGCTCATCGCGCCGCCAGTTCTTCAAGTTCATGGCCGCGGGCTCGCTTGGCACCGGCCTCTTCCTGACGAGGACTGGCGTCTCGATCGGATCGGTGTCAGGAGGCTGCGTCGGGTGCGGCGGCGGCCCTTGCAATCCCTGCTGGTCGCCGGTCGGCCGCTGCGACCTACTGAGCCCGAAGGCGTACCCCTGCAAGACCTGCGCCCAGGGTGGAGGCTGCCCGGTCGGCTGTAGCACCTCCGGCGAATGGTTCTGTTGCTTCACTGAGGGGGACGGGGGCGGGATTTGCCGGCAGCGCTGCTCCGAATGCAATTGCCCGAGCGGCTGCAACAACTCCGCCTGCCACTGCTTCACGATGCTCAGCATCCCCTGCTCGCCGAGACTCCATTCGGAGGACAACCCTTGTCCGTGCCCGCCGGTCAAGCCCCCGAGCCTCGCCGCCGCGCGTGGCTAACAGCGCCCGGCTGGGCGGGCTCGTCGGGCTCGCAGGACTGACCGGCCTTGCCGCCGCTGTGCTCGCGGGCGGAGTGGCGAAGCCGGAGATCGGCGCCCTGCCGGTCTTCGTGCTCGTCAGCCTCAGCCTCGTCGTCGGGCTCTCGACGGCCGCCAGCCCCTGAGGACTGTCAATGGTCGGGCAGATCGGCCCCCTCGTGCAGGTGGGCAGGAAAAAGCTAGCGCTCGCTTTCCACGTCCTCGGGGGCATCGTGGGAGGTGCTGCAATCGGCGTCGTGCTCGGCTTCGCCGGCCTGCTCCTGCGAGCCGCCGTCGGAGAGAGCCTCGACACCGTGTTCCTGGTCGTCGTCCCGGCGGCGCTCCTCTACACGGCGGCCGTCGACCTCGGCCTGCTGCGCGTGCGCTCCATCACGTGGGAGCGCCAGACCCCCGGGGACTGGCCGTGCTCGCTGGGCCACTATCCGGGCATCTTCGCCTGGGGCTTCGACCTTGGCCTCGTGATCACGACGCGCATCCCGTACCAGACCGTCCTCGTGCTGCCACTCGCGGCCTTGCTGGCCGGCGATCTCGCCACGGCGGTCGCGATCACAACCGTCTACGGAGCATCGCGGGCGCTCGCCGTCGTCGCAGCGGTTTCCACGGCCGGCGACGACTACGCAGCCGCCTGCGACGCGATCCAGAGCCGAGTCCTGCCTTTGAAGCGTCTCGTCGGCGCGACCGCTCTTGTAATCGCAGCCCTGATCGTGATTTCCTAACGCAGGGAGGAGGTGAGGAGATGCAAGGAGCCATCTACATCCTGAGCCGCAAGGTCATCGGCGACCACGGCGAGTCCTACATGCAGAACGTGACGGTCTTCGCCAGCACCCCGGACCATGCACGAAGCATCGTGGCCGACCAGTTCGCCCGTCTGCGGCTGGCCTCCCGGTCGAAGGAGAACGCGTACCAGGTACAGCCGTCGTTCGCCATCGAGAAGGTCGCCCTGGACGAGCACAAGATGATCACCGCGGGGGTCACCGTCTAGCGATGGATCTGACCGGCAAGACCGCTCACGCGCTCGCGCGCCGCTCTTCACGCCGCCAGTTCTTCAAGTTTCTCGGCGCCGGCTCGCTCGGCGCAGGCCTCTGGCTGACGCGCACGGACGTCTCGCTCGGCGCAGTCTCGGGCTGCGTCGGCTGCGGCGGCGGTCCCTGCAATCCTTGCTTCTCCCCGGTAGGAGTCTGCGACCAGGTCACCGGCGGAAAGTACCCCTGTAGAAGCTGCCAGTCCGGCGGCGGCTGCCCGGACGGCTGCAACACCGGCGGCGAGTGGTTTTGCTGCCTGAGCAGCGGCGGTCGAGCCGGATGCCGGTTCCGCTGCTCGGAGTGCAACTGCCCGGCCGGGTGCCAGAACCCGTCGTGCCATTGCTTCACGAACCTCCCGATCCCGTGCACGCCGAGGTTGCACTCAGACGACCAGCCCTGCCTCTGTCCACCGCTCCAGGCGCCCGTCTGATGGACCTGACGAACCTGGCTGCTCAGCGCCTTGCGCGCCGCTCCTCTCGGCGGCAGTTCTTCAAGTTCCTGGGCGCGGGCTCACTCGGCGCGGGGCTCTGGCTGACGCGGACGGACGTCTCCCTCGGTTCGGTCGCCGGCTGCGTCGGCTGCGGCGGCGGCCCCTGCAACCCGTGCGTCGGGGTCGGGCCGATCTGCACGAACGCAGGCTTCCCGTGCAAGACGTGTGCGGAGGGCGCCGGCTGCCCGGCGGCCTGCCAGACGTCCGGCGAATGGTTCTGCTGCCTGAGCGGCGGCGGTCGGACCGGGTGCCGTTTCCGCTGCTCGGAATGCAACTGCCCGCCCGGGTGCGGGAACCTCAGCTGTCACTGCTTCGAGAACATGGGCATGAGGTGCAGCCCTGTGCTGCACTCGGGAGATCACATGTGCGACTGCCCGACTCGAGAAGAGCCTTCTAGGACTAGGGCTCTCGCATGAAGCCCTGACGGGCCGCGCTCACTAGAGCTACCGATTCGGGGAAGAGGACGCGCATTGCATCCCGTAGCGCGATCGCCTGCTCGTCGGGCCCGCCTTCGACGGTCATCCGCTTGAGAGCGGCTCCGGTCAGCTCGACGGCGGTGCTCAGCGTCAGCGTGGCGAACTGCTCGCGCTGAGCCTCGGCGACCGACTCCGCCTGGCGCGCGGCGAACTCCTGGAGGCTCTTCATCAGCTCCTCAGGGTCGCCGCCGAGCGGGAATCCGAATCCACCTTCCACGGGGCCAACGATACCGGTGGTCAAGCGAGTGGGAGCTTGTAGTTCGACTCCACGTCGTGGGCAAGCTCCTCGACTGTGCTCAGGCCGCTCTTCATCGCCTCGGCGAACGGCGAGCCGGGCGATGGGCCGAGAGCATCCTCGAGCCGCCTCGTCGCAGCGCCGACGCGGTCGAGGTAGGCGGGCTCAGCCAGAATCGGCGGGGCGCCGATCGCCTGCTCGAGGGCTAGCGCTGCGTCCTCGGCCTCTTCGATGCCCGGAGGGCTCTCGGTCAGCCTGAGCGCGACCAGCCGCTCGCGGAGCTCGCCCAGCTCTCCCCCGCCGGCGTTCTCGGCGGCGAGCTCACAGAGCGCCGCGATCGACACGGTCCGTCGGACGGCGTCGCGGCTCGTCAACGGCTCGCCGTCGTCGTCGAGGACGACCCACGTCCGCTCTTCTTCGCCGACGACGAACGCGCAGAGATAGGTGCGCTCGCCTCGCTCGGGCTCGGCCGCGACGACTCCGGCGAGCTCCTCACCCGCCCCGGCAAAGCGTGCGGCGGCGGCGGCGGCACGGTCGAGATCGTCCCGGAGCGCCACGGCGGCAAGCATAGACTCGGCGCCATGGCCCTCTCGGAGCGGTCTCGGGCTGCGCAGGAGCTCTTCGCGCCCCTCGGGCCGACATACGACCGCTGGAGCCGTCTGCTCTCGCTCGGGCAGGATCCGCGCTGGCGCAGCTTCCTCGTCTCTCGGATCGAGGCCGGGCCTAGCGACGAGGTGCTCGACGTGGCTACGGGCACGGCGGCCGTCGCGATCGAGCTCGCCCGGCAGTCGGGCTGCCGCGTCGTCGGCCTCGACCAGAGTGCCGAGATGTTGGCCGTGGGCCGCCGGCGGGTCGAGGCGGCGGGGCTCGCTGAACGGATCCGGCTAGTCGAGGGAAGCGCGGTCGAGCTTCCGTTCGAGGACGGCTCGTTCGACGGGCTCACGTTCACGTACCTCCTCCGCTACGTCGAGGAGCCCGCGGCGACGCTCCGCGAGCTCGCGCGTGTCGTCAGGCCCGGCGGGGCAATCGCAGCGCTCGAGTTCGGGCTCCCGCGTCGCCTCTGGCGTCCGCTCTGGGAGCTCTATGTACGCGTTGGGCTCCCGGTCGCGGGCCGGCTCATCTCGCCCGGCTGGCACGAGGTCGGCGCCTTCCTGGGGCCTAGCATCCGCGAGTTCCATGCCCGCCTGCCCCTCCCCCAGCAGCTGGAGCTCTGGCGGGGGGCCGGGATCGACGATCCGCACGTGCGCCGCCTCAGTCTCGGCGGCGGCTATGTGATCTGGGGGCGACGGGCGTGAAGGCCAAGGCCCGTCCGGCTTTCTACGCTCTCGCGCCGGGCGGCTGGCGCGACTACGTGACGCTCCTTCATCCTCCGTACACCCTCTGGCACCTCTCGTACGTGGCGATCGGCGCCGGTCTCGCCCCGCACCTCGAAACGCGGCGTCTCCTCGTTGCGCTCGCCGCGTTTTTCCTCGCCGTCGGCATCGGAGCCCACGCACTCGACGAGCTCAACGGCCATCCGCTGCAGACGCAGATCTCGGATCGCATCCTGGTCGCTCTCGCTGCGGTGTCGATCGGCGGGGCGGTCGCTCTCGGAGTAATGGCGTCGCTCCTCTACACGCTCTGGCTGGCTCCGCTCGTCGCAGCCGGCGCGTTCATCGTCTGCGCGTACAACCTGGAGCTCTTCGGCGGAGCGTTCCACTCGGATGCCTGGTTCGCACTCTCCTGGGGCTCGTTTCCGCTCCTGGCGGCCTACCTCGCGGCCGCCGAGCGGTTCAGCGCCGAGGCTCTCCTCGCCGCATGCTTCGCGGGCTTCCTCAGCCTCGCCCAACGGCATCTCTCCACGCAGGTGAGGACGATGCGCCGGCGGGTCGCGGCGGTCGACGGCACCATCGAGCTGCTCAACGGCGGCCGTGAGCCCGTGACCGTCGAGACATTGACGGCGGCGCCCGAGGCTGCCCTCCGCGCACTGACGATTGCGGTCGTTGCGCTGGCCGCCGCAATCCTCGTTCTTCGCCTTGGATGAGCAGGCGTTTTACGATGCCTGGGTGACACTCGAGACTGCATTCGCGGCCGTGTTCGCCTGCGGCGTCCTGTTGGCGGCCGCGGCGCTTGCCGGCGCCGCGTTCGACCGGGCAGGAAAGCGGTTCCTTCTGGGCGCTGCCGGCGCAACGGGAGCAGCCGCAGCGGCCGCCTGGGTCGCGTTCGCCCTGCATCCGTCGGTCGAGCTCGCGATCTCGGCGATCGGTCTTCTGGCCTGCCTCGTCGCGATCGTCGGGGCGCTCGAGCTTCGCCGTGGCCTGGCGCACGGCCGAGCGGTCGAGAGCCAGGTCGAACGGGCGAGATCCGAGATCGACGCCGTCGTGCAACAGGAGCTCCGCAAGCGCGCCGCGGAGCTCGAGCGAGGGCTGGCACGCGGGCGAGCCGACTCGCTGTCCGCGTACGCCGAGGACGAGCGGCGTCTGGCAGAGACGCGGCGCAAGGCATTGGGCGAGAGCGAGCGGCGACTGCGGCACGGGCTTGCCGAGGCCTTTGCGAAGGTGCAGGGCCAGGTTGAGCAACGGCTCGCGGGCTGGCACCAGGACCTCGACCGAGCGCAGCGGCAGCTTGGCAACCGGCTCGAGCAGATCGCCGCGCGGGAGCGGTCGCTGATCGAGGCGCTCGAGGCGCGGCTCGACAGCGACACGGAGCGGCTGAAGACGGCGGACGAGGACCAGCGGGCCGCCGTGGCCCGGCTCCGCGAGGACCTGAGCCGAGCTGGGAAGGAGGCCGCGGCCGCCGCTGCGGCAGAGCTCGAGGCCCACGCGACAGACCGTCGCCGTGCGTTACACCAGGTCGCCGAGCGGCTGAGCGCAAGGGAGAGCGACCTCGTTCGCCGGATCGAGCACGAGGAGACCGAGGCGTCGCGCCGGATCCAGTCGACGTTTGCGGACGTCGAGCGTCGCCAGGTCGAGCAGCTCGAGCGCGTCCTCGACCGCGCCACGGGCCGGTTCGTCGACGCCGCGGCCCATCAATTCGAGGGAACGGTGAAGGCCGCGCAGGAGGAAGCGGCCCGCCGCCTCACCCGTGAGCTCGAGCGCGCCGTGCAGTCCTTCGCCCGCGAAGGCGAGTCCGTGCTCGCTGAGCGTCTGAACCAGCTCGGTGACTCTGGCGGGCGGCGGCTCGAGAAGAGACTCACGCAGGTGGCAGCAGGCCTCGAGCGCCAGCAGGAGGATTTCGTGGCCTCGCTCAGCCGCCGGCTGGGAGAGGTCGAGACGGAGTTTCGGGAGCGCCTCGCAGCTCTGGTCGGCGAGGAGGAGGCAGAGCGGGCAGCGCTCGAGAAGAGACTCGCGGAGATTGCCCGGAGGATCGACCAGACGATCTCGCGTGCCGAAGAGCGGCTCGATTCCCTGCAGGGCTCGGCCCGTTAGCAACAGACTTTCACGGGCAGGGTTCGTCTTATCGAACACGAATCTCCGGCCAAGGACTGACATGACCCAGATTGCCGAACACGCCCAGAGCGAGCGCGACAAGGTCGCGGGCTGGCGGCTGCACGTCCTGATCGAGGCCGGTTACCCCCTCCCGCTGGCCGAGAAGGTCGCGCAAAGCGACGCCGACCTGCACACCGCAGTCGAGCTCGTCAGGCAGGGCTGCGAGCCGCTGACCGCGGCCGAGATCCTCCTGTAACCCGCGGTTCCCCACCCGGGTGGGGAGGCTTCCACCCGCCACCCGCGGCGAGCGTATCGCGAGCTTGCGCACGCAACTCGACCGGAAGGCGAACGATTCACGCACGGTCGACCGGCTCGTGGGCTCCCGTGACGACGAGCCCGGGCCCAGGGCGTAGCATCCGGGCGTGAAGGTCGAGGCGATCGAATACGGAGACCGGCGGGTCTTCACGGTGTCGTCCTTCAACCGCGGCATCGGCGATTGGCTTTCGCGCCTGCCGACCGTCTGGGTCGAGGGTGAGGTCACCGACCTCCGTCGCCAGGAGCGCTGGCAAAGCGTCTTCCTCACGCTGAAGGATCCCACCGACGGCTCGTGCCTCGGCGTGACGATGGGCCGCGGGCAGTTCGACGCGCTCCGACTCGAGCTCGCGAACGGAGAGCGCGTTCACATCTTCGGGCGTCCCGAGCTGTTCGCGGCCCGCGGGGATTTTCGTCTCAAGGCCCTCTCGATCGAGCGCTTTGGGCTCGGCGACCATCTCGCCGCTCTCGAGCGCCTGAAGCGGAAGCTCGCTGCCGAAGGCCTCTTCGCGCCCGAGCGGAAACGGCCGCTTCCGCGCTTTCCTCGACGCATCGGGCTCGTCACGGGGAACGACGCCGCGGCCAAGCGAGACGTGCTGACCGCGATCACCTCGCGCTTTCCGCCTGCTCGGATCCTCGTCGCCGAGACCTACGTCCAGGGCCCGCGTGCCGCCTCCGCAATCGCCGAGGCGCTCCGCGAGATCTGCGAAGCAGACGAGATCGACGTCGTCGTCCTCGCCCGGGGCGGCGGCAGCTTCGAAGACCTCCTTCCATTCAGCGACGAGCGTCTCGTCCGCGCGCTCGCGGCCTGCCCGGTACCGATCGTCTCGGCCGTCGGCCACGAGCAGGACCTGCCTCTCTCCGACCTCGTCGCCGATGCGCGGGCGTCCACGCCGACGGCGGCCGCGCGGCTCGTCGTTCCGGACCTCACCGACCTCACCGCACGACTCGAACGCTCCCGAACGGCACTGGCGCGTGGAACCCGCGGCGCGCTCGACCGCGAGAGACGTCGCCTCGACCTCGCGCGTGACCGGCTGCGGCAAGCTCCCCTGCTCCTGCTCGAACGCCGGCGAGCTGCGCTCGAACACTCGGCCGGGCGTCTGCGCGCGCTCTCACCCCGGGCGACGCTCGAGCGCGGATACGCGATCGTGCGCGCCGCCGACGAGATCGTGCGCTCGAGCTCCCAGATCGGCTCCGGCAACCTCGTGGACGTGGAGCTCGGAACGGGCGGCTTCGGGGCCCGGGTGGAGGAGACACGATGACCGAGCAGACGTTCGAGGACGCGCAGCGCGAGCTGGAAGGGATCGTCCAGCGGCTGGAGAGCGGCGAGGCGAGCCTCGACGAGGCGATCACGCTCTGGGAGCGAGGCGAGGAGCTCTATCGCCTGTGCTCGACCAAATTGGACTCGGCCCAGGGGCGGATCGAAGAGCTCGCCCGGCGGGTCGAGGCCGTCAAGCCCTAGCGCTTCCGGTCGCTGCCTGCTTAGAATCCTGTCCATGGCCGCACCGCAAGAGCTCATCCAACAGGTCCCGCTCTTTTCCGGCCTGGACAAAAGGGAGCTTCAGGGCCTCGCCAGCTCGATGAAGGAGCGCAACTTCGACCCGGGCGACACGATCGCAGTCGAGGGGCAGTCCGGCGTCGGGTTCTTCATCATCGACGAGGGCGAGGCCACGATCAGCGTCAAGGGCGAGGACCTCAACACCCTCGGACACGGTGACTACTTCGGCGAAGTCGCGCTCATCGACGATGGAGCGCGGACGGCGACGATCACAGCCAAGTCTCCTCTCAAGTGCTACGGCATCACGTCGTGGGAGTTCAAGCCCCTGGTCGAGCAGAACGCCGACCTCGCGTGGAAGATGCTCCAGACGATGGCGAAGATGCTACGGGCGTCCGAGCAGCGCGTCGGCTAGCCGCTCTCCGAGCTCGACAAGATCATCTGCTGTCCGCTCCGGGTCACCGCTCAGCGCGTGCATCTCGACCCCGGGCAGCGCCTCATCGACGCGCCCGCCGAAAACCGCGCAGCGCACCCTTTCCTCGCCGCTGATCCGCACCACCTCGCCGACCGCCTTCCCTTCGCTGCTCGAGCGATCGATCGTCCCCTCGCCGGTGACGACGAGGTCGGCGCCGGTGGCAAGGGCGCGGAAGCCGATCCGCTCGAGAACGAGCTCGGAGCCCGAGACGAGCTCGCCGCCGAGCGAGGCGATCGCGGCGCCGAGCCCGCCCGCCGCCCCTGCTCCGGCCAGGTCTGCGTAAGGGCGAAGCTCGGCCATCCCGGCCAGCCGCGCCTCGAGCTCTTCGACCTGCTCGGACGAGGCGCCCTTCTGGGGCCCGAACGCGCGCGCCGCGCCTCGCTCGCCGAGCAGCGGATTGCGCACGTCGCACAGCGCCCGTAGCTCGCGGCCGGCGAGAGCGTCGCCCACGACGTCACGCAGGCCCTCGCCGCCGTCGACCGTGGCCGAGTCGCCAAGCCCGACGAGGATCGGCCCGCCGGCTTCCGCCGCAGCGGCGAGCAAGAGCTGGCCCAGCCCACGGCTGGACGCACGCATTGGATCGCGCTCGTCCGCCGCCAGCCGGGCCAAGCCGACCGCCTCCGCGGCCTCGACGACCACCGTCCCGTCCTCGAGGACGAGAAAGTGCGCCGCCACCACTCGGCCCAGCGCATCGGATGCCGCCACCTCCCGCCACTCGCCGCCGACACTCGCCGCGAACACCTCGGCCGTTCCCTCCCCTCCGTCGGCGACGGGCACCTCCTCCGCGTCGATGCCGCCGGCGCGCAGCCCCGCGGCCAGCGCCAATGCGGCCTCCACCGCCGACAACGCCCCCTTGCAGCTAGCCGGAGAGGCGAGCGCGCGCACGAGCGGGCTCCTCGACGGGATCGGCCTCCCCCGCGTCCGTCCCCCGCGCGACCTCTGCCTGTTCCGCGCCGGGCATTCGCTTCAACATCGCGAACGAGAGCCCCTCGCGCGCCAGGAAGATCAAGCCGATGCCGACGCCGACCGACATCTCGATCGCCTGGAGCCCGATCCCGAAGGCGAACCCCTTCGGATAGGCCACGCCGTAGGAGACCAGCGGCAGCGCGATCGCGGCCTGCACGAGGCCGACGTTCCCGGGCCAGAGCGGGAAGAGCATTGCCACGTTCATCAGCACGAGCACGAGCCCCGCCGCGTGGAGGGGCAAATGGATGTCGAACGCTCGCATCGTTGCCCAGACCGCGAACAGCTGGCAGGTCCAGCCGGCGCACTGAAGCAGAGCGGCCTGGATGGCGGGCACGGGGGCGCGCATGACGCCGAGGCCGTACCTGGCCATCGTGACGAGGCGCCGCACGCTCCCGGCCTCCTCGAGCACCGAGCGATGATGGCGCCGGGCGCTCGCAAGTGCGAACGCGAAGACCGCGAAACCGACGACAACGAAGATCAGCAGGCTCGTCAGCGCCCAGTGCGGGATCTTCGCGGTCGCGAGCACGTACCCAATCAGCAGGAGCGCCGGGAAGATGTCGAAGACCCGGTGTGCGAAGACGGTGCCGACGAGCGTCGCCCACGCGTCGCTGCGCCGTGGCTGGTGGCGGGTCAGCACCGCGACGCGCGCCAGCTCCCCGATTCGGCCCGGCAGCACGGCATTTGCGAAGAGACCCACTCCGAAGGCGGAGAAGACCTCGCGGAAGGGCGGGGTGGGCGGCGGCATCGCCTCCTTGATCACGCGCTCCCAGGCGGCCGCCCTCGCCACGACGGAGACGAGATTGAGGGCAATCGCGGCCACCACCCACTCCCAGGCGACGAACCGGAAGGCGTCGGCGACGAGGTTCCACTCCGGGCCGCGCCAGACGAGGAGCCCGATCATCACTCCGAACGCAGGCAGGATCAACGCCAGCCGCCCCCACGTTGTCCCGAAGAATTTCACGCGGCAACCGCGTTTCGCGAGCCGGCCAGGTCTTCGTAGACCTTGGCGAGCTGCCGGGCGATGCGATCCCACGAGTAGCGCTCCTGCGCGATCGTCCGAGCGGCGCGACCGAGCTCGATGCGCCGCGGCTCGTCTGCAAGCAGGGAGACGATCGCATCCGTAAGGGCGGCCGGTTCGCCGGGGGGCACGAGCAGGCCGGCGTCAGGCTCCATGACGCCGCGGTAGCCCGCGATGTCGGAAGCGACGACGGGAGTCGCACAGGCAAACGCGCGCGTGAGCACCATGCCGAAGCTCTCGCCGCCCAGCGAGGGCGCGACGAGCGCTTTGGCAGCCAGGAGCTCCTCGGTCAGCTCGGCCTGCGAGAGGAAGCCGAGCACGTCGATGCCCTCGCTGGACATGCGGAGGCGCGTGAAGAGAAGCCCCACCGCAAGCGGGTCGGCGCCGATCAGCCGCAGGCGCGCACCGGTCCGGCGTCGCACCTCGGGCCAAGCCCGGAGGAGGACCTGGAGGCCCTTGCGAGCCTCGTGCCGCCCGATGAAGACGATTCGCTCCTCGCGGCCCGCAGCGTCTGCCTCGTCCGGGACGAGGACGCCGTTCGGGATCAGTTCGTAGTCGCCCGGGAAGTAGCGGTTGGCCGTGTCGCGCGCGGCCTCCGAGACGGCGATTCGGTGGTCGAGCCGATCGAGCAGGAAGCCCCACACCGGCTTTGCGAGCTTGAGCCACGAGAGCTCTCCGGACGCGTGGAACGTCGCGACCATCGGACAGCGCGCCAGGGCCATCGTCGCGGTCCCGGGCGTCGGCGTCATCGGCTCGTGGATGTGGACGAGGTCGAAGCGCTCCCGCTCCAGCACCCGCCGGATCCGCCAGATCGAGCGCGGGCTGAGGATGATGTTCGGCAGCGACCCGTTCGCCGGCACGATCACCGAGCGGCCGATAGGGATGACCTCGGGCGGGGGCTCGTCGTGGCGTCCGAGCCGGGGGTGGAGGACACGGGTGAAGCTCCCGGGCGGGTCATTGCCCATGACGAGCCGCACGTCGAACCCCAGCCGCTGTAGAGCAGCCGCCTGGAGCTCCGCGTGCTCGACGACGGCCCCCCAGAACGACCAGGAATACGGAACGACGATCCCGACCTTCATACCGCAGGAACTATGCACGGCTCGGTACCTTTCGTCACTCTGCTCGTCTGTCGACCCCGGGAGGAGCCAAATGACCGACTCGATGCCTGTCACACGACGTCTGCGCCGAGTTGCGCCGCTCGCGCTCGTCCTCGTCATCGCAGCGGCCTGCGGGGACGACGACAAGGGCACGGCGACACCGCAGACGTCTCCGGGCACCACGACGGTGAGCACCGCGACGCCGCCCGCCCCGACGGGAAGTCCCAAGGCATCGAAGAAGGCCACCCTCACGATGGGCACCCGCAACCTCGTTCCGCTCCTCCAGACCAGGATCAGGCGCTTCGTCCCGACACAGGTCGAGGGCCACTCCCTCAAAGTCGTCGCGCTCGCCGGCCCGACGTCGTTCTGGGCGGGCCTCAACCGGAAGCAGCGGCTCCTCGTCACGATGCGGCTGAAGGGCGGGGCCGCGCCGAAGATCACGGTCGGACAGAAGGTCGACTTCGTCGGGCTCCTCACGAGCGCAGCCGCGGGCGCCGGGGCGCTCGGCGTCAGGAACATCGCCGACAGGACGCTGCTCGAGACGCAGGGCGCCTACGTCGATGCGAGCGCCGCAGACGTGAAGCTGCGCTGAGGCGTGTCGCGGCGGGTTGCTCTCGTCGCGGGCGGGCTGCTTGTCGCCGGTGCGATCGGCGCCGCGGCGGTACTGGTCTTGCGCGATGGCACGAAGACGACCGAGCCTCCGCCGAGCACCGCACCGGCGCCTCCCAGACCACCTGAACCGACCGTCGAGCGCGTCCGCGAGCTCGCGGCTCGTGTCCCGCCCGGCAACCGGGTGACCCTGCGCGCACGGCCCGGGGGTCGCGTCCTAGCGCGAGTCGGCGGGCGGACCGAGTTCGGCTCTCCGCAGACGCTCGCCGTCGCCTTCCGGAAGGGAGACTGGCTCGCGGTGCGCAGCCCCGCGCTCGGGAACAAGCAGCTCGGCTGGGTGCGCGCCGCGCCGCTGCGGCTCCTCCGGCGGCCCGTCGAGCTCACGGTCGACCTCTCGCGGCGCGAGCTGTTGGTCCGGGACGAACACGGCACCGAGCGCCCGATCAGCGTCGCGATCGGCGCCCCCGACACGCCCACGCCAACGGGGGAGTACTACGTCACGGACAAGCTCCCCGGCGCCGACTTCGGCTCCTACTACGGGTGCTGCATCCTCGCGCTCTCGGGCCGACAGCCGAACCTGCCAGAGGGCTGGTCGGGCGGCGACCGGCTCGCAATCCACGGCTCACCGACCCCGACGTGGGGCCAGGCGGTCTCGAACGGATGCTTCCACGCCTCGGAGAGCGATCTGCGGCACCTGATGAAGACCGTCCCGCTCGGGACTTCCGTCGAGATACACGCCTAGCGGCGAATAGACTCAATCGATGGAAGGCCTGGCCGAGCTACATACCCACCTGGGCGGCTCGGTTGCCTCCGACATCCTCTGGAGCCTCGCCCACGAGCAAGGGATCGCGCTGCCGGTCAAGGACTTCTGGGAGTTCGACCAGCTCGTCACGGTCTCCGACCCGCAGGGCGTCCAGGACCTGAACGCGCTGGACGCGATCTACCACTGGACCGAGCTCATCCAGTCGAGCCCGCTCGCGGTCGAGCGCTCGGTGCACGCCGCGATCGGCGGCGCCTATCGCTCCCAGGGGATCACCACGCTCGAGCTGCGCTTCAACCCGATGAAGCGAAACCGAGGCGGTGAGCGCGACCTCGACCACATCATCATGGCCGCCGTCCGCGGGCTCGACCGGGCCAGCCTCGAATACCCGCAGGTGCGCGCCGGGCTGATTCTGATGATGGACCGGACCTTCTCCGAGCGGCAGAACGCGATCATCGTCGAGAAGGCCATCCGCTATGCGCCACGCGGGGTCGTCGGCATCGACATCGCCGGGCCTCGCCCCACGAGCGACGGGCCCTATCCCTACCGCGAGCTGGCGCCCCTCGTCGACCAGGCCCGCTCCGCCGGCCTCGGCGTGACAATCCACGTCGGCGAGGAGGGCGGGGAGCACGGGATCGCCGAGATCCGCGACGTCGTCGGCTCCCTGCGACCCGACCGGATCGGCCACGGAATCCTCGCCGCGCAGGACCCGGAGCTGATGAACCAGCTGCGGGAGGCGGAGATCACGCTCGAGATCTGCCCAACTTCGAACCTGCTCACGAAGGCGCTCCCGGACGAGGACGCAGTGCGAGAGACCTTCCGAGCCTTCAAGAAGGCCGGCGTCTCGTTCACGATCGCGACCGACGGCCCGGAGATGATGCGGACGCACCTGCGAGACGAGTTGGAGCTGCTGCTTCGGATCGGCGCGCTCGACGAGAACGAGCTTGCCGACGCGAATCGGCGCGGGCACGAAAAGAGCTTCCTACCCCCTTCGGACTAACCCTCGGAATACGTCGTTCGGCCTATGTTCGCCAGGCGAGGGCGCTGGTAGCGTCGGCGCCATGGCACAGGTACTGAGCAGGCGAGCCTTGAAGATCACCGAGCGGCAGCGTGAGGTCGTGGAGCTAATCGCTGCGGGCCTCTCGAACGACGAGGTCGGCGAGCGGCTGGGCATCTCGTCGAGAACGGCGAAGGCGCATTGCGACGTCCTTCGACAGAAGCTCGGCGTCTCGCGCCGGCGGCAGATTCCGATCGCCTATCGGCTTCTGACCGGCGAGGACCCGCTTCTGCAAAGCCTCGGACCGGGCCACTCCGACTCCGGGGACTGACGGCAACCCGTACCTGCGGCTGGGTAGGCCGTGGGTACGGGCAGTCTCGGTCCTTGCTTTAGGTCCTACCCCACTCTCGGTTTTCTGACGTGTCGCTCCGTGCCCGTATGCGAGTGGAACAGTGCTGGGTCGCACGGGCCGCTCGCAGGAGGGTGCGGAGCGGCGCGAGGCTTCCCGCGGAAGCGGGGAGCCGCTCAGGAAACCGAGAGAAGGGTCAGTTCGTAGCGAGTGCCGTCGGCGGTGTTCATGAGCGTGACCTTCTTGCCCTTCGTGAGGGTCGTGGTCTCGCCCCCGGTCGACAGAGAGCCGCCAGCGATTCCGATCTTGGCCGTCGTTCTCGTCAGCGCGACGAGGCGGAAGACCGGGTCGGACGAGGGGAAGGTCTTGCTGAGTTCGACTGTTTCGCTCGTCCCATTGACCGAGATCCGTGCCGTGCTGGGGTTCGGCGTGGGTACCGGCTGAGACCGAGTGGTGCGGATGGCCGACGGGATCTTCGGCTGGGTCCCCTTCTGCGTTTTCGCCGCAGCGGCCGGTGTGGCGCCCGTGGCGTCTACTTGCTGAACAAACGGGTCTTTGCTCGAGAATCGGTCAAACGACAGGAGCTGTCCACTCTCGGCCTGGGCCGGTGGGTCGGAATCGGCAAGAGTCGTGGCGAGAGGCACGGCGACGGGGGCGACGGCGACGGGGCCGCCGGCCACGGGAGCAACTCCCGGGGCAGGAGTGACCGGAGCCGCGACGCTGGCCGCCGGAGGCTTCTTCGACTTCATCAGCGACGGCACTTCGTACGCGAGCACGCCGAGGAGCAGCACACCGAGCACCGCCGCGATGATCTTCTGCTTCTTGGCCTTCGCCTTTGGGTCGAACTTCGCCATTACGGAGTCTCCGGGGCTGCGCTTGCGCCGTCAGGCGGCGTTTCGGGTGACGGCGCGGTCGTGGTGGGCCCGGTCGTCGGGGCCGTCGACGTCGTGTCCGTCGTGGCGGGGGCGGTCGGAGTGACCGGAGGGACGACCACCGAGAGATCGCCGTAGACGAAGGCATGGACCGTCAGGCTCGCCCTGATCCGGGGGAACGCCTTCGTGCTCTCGCCGAAGCTGATCGCGTCGACGACGAACAGACGTCCCTGCGCATCCAGCACTCCCGCTTGGACGCGCACGAGGTTGCGGACGCGGAACAGGAAGTCGGAGAGCTCGTAGAAGTTCCCGTCGAACTCGACGGTGAGAGGAACGGTCGAGTAACCCGACACGGGTGTCGCTCCTTGCGGGGTGATCGAGTCGAACTGGATCCCGCTCGCACGGGCAACGTGACTGAGCTCGAGGATGACCCCGGCCATGTCCACGCTGTCCGGCATCGCCTTCGTCAGCCGGAACAGCTCGGCGACCCGGATCGGCGGTGTTGCGCGCGCCTGGGCGGCGAGCGTGCGGTACTGGTCGATCTGCAGTTGTGTCGCGTCGGTCTGGCGCTCGAGGTCGGCGGCCTTGCTCTTCTGCGGAGAGACGAGCAGGAAGTAGCCGGCCAACGCGTACACGAGCAGGCCGACGACGACGCCGGCGATGACTGCTGCTGAAGGCTTCGCGCGCATCAGGCTCCCGCGCCTTTCACGGTCGCGTTGATCGAGAACTCGACCACCTTGCGCCCCGTCTCGCTCGTCGCGAGTGCGCTGTGCTGGAGCTGGACGTTCGAGAGCTGAGGCACCACCGAGAGACGCGCGAGCAGGCGCGCGACGCCGTCGTGAGAATAGGTCCTGCCGTTGATCGAGAAGCCGGCAGTGGTCGTCGGAGATGCAGCGACCGGCGCCGTCGCCGAGAGGCTCGAGAGCCAGACGTCGTCGGGCAGGACGAGCGAGACCTCACGAAGCACGCGATCCCAGGCGAGCCGACCTGAAAGCGCGGCCGATAGCGCACCGATGCGCGCGCTCTTCTGCTGCTCGAGCTCCGTGTCACCGGCCACTGTCGGGGGCGGGACAGGCGTTGCGGCGAGCTCGGCCGCCACAGCGTCATGGCGCTCCTGGTTGTCGGCGACGCCCGTGCTGGCCATCAAGAACATGGCGCAGAGAACGGCCGTCACGAGCACGGTCCCGACCACACCGCCGATCACGAGTGGGTTCTCGCGGAAGGATTGGCCTCGCTGGCGCCCGTCGTCCTTTGGGAGGAGGTTGACGGCTCTCATGCTTCGATCCCCAGTCCGATCGCGACGGCAAGCGAGCCGGCCTCGATGTCGCTACCGAGCTTCTTGCCCAAGGTGACGCGCGAAAGGGGGTCACCGACGCGGACCTTCACGCCGAGCATCCGCCCGAGCTCTGCGTCGAGCCCGGGAAGCTGGCCGGTGCCGCCTGTCAGGACGACCTCGGCGATGCCGAGCGAGCCCGGCTGCCCCTGGTAGAACTGGAGCGAGGAGACGAGCTCCCTCGCGAACAACTGAAGCTCTTCGTGGACAGCGGTGCGAACCTTGGCCGCGCGCTCCGGATCGAGATCCATCGCTTCGGCCGGCTCGAGCAGCGAGAGAGAAAGCTTGATCGGCTCAGCCTCGATCGGCGTCATGTCCAGGGCACGGGCGATGACGACGTTCAGGTTGTAACCGCCCCATTCGATGACCCGGGTGAACTCGCAGGTCTCTCCGTTCGAGACGGCCAGCGTCGAGCGCTCGGAACCGACGGTGACGACGACAATCGCTGCGTTGCCTGCATCGCTGGGCCGATCGCCGAGGGCGCGCAGGAGCGCGAACGCCTCGAGATCGATGCCGACGAGCTTGATGCCGGCCTTCTTGCAAGCGGCCACATAACGGTCGACGAGGTCCCGGTATGCGACGACGAGCAGGACGCGATGAGTCCGTGCACCCTCTTCGTCGACGGTCTCCCCGAGGATCTGGTAATCGAGGACGGCCTCTTCGAGCGGGATCGGCAACGTCTCCTGGGCTCGAAAGCGAATCGCGTTCTCGAGCTGCTTCGGGTCGGTGATGCCACCGATCTCGAACGTCCGGACGCCGATGCGATTGCTTGCGATTCCGAGTCGCACTTCCTGCTTCGGAAGCTTGTTGTCATTGAAGAACCGCTTCAGTGCCTCGGAGAGCGCTTCGGGCTCGCGCAGCTCACCGCCGACGATGACTCCGGGGTCGAGCGCCTGCTGTGCAACCTGGACGAGCTCGGCGGAACCGTTGTTCACGACTCGGGCGGCTGACAGCTGAGATGCGCCGATCTTGAGCCCGACGAGCCGCTTGTGGCGAGCCGTCTTGGCCGCGGCCAGCTTCGACGCGCGCTTGGGCTTCTGCTTCTTCTCGCTCGGCTGGGCCTCGGCATGCTCGCCGGGGGCCTTGGCCTTGCGGGAAAACGGGAGGCTCCGCTTGGACTTGGCGGGCTTCTCCTCGGCCACGACAACGTCTTTCGCAGCCTTGCTTCCGCGCTTCGGCAGGAGGTCCTTGAGCTTGATCTCTTTCTTGAAATCCATGATCTATCCCTGAGCGACCCTGAGCGGGGCCGCCTCTCCACCCGCGCCGGCTGCTCGATCGAGCAAGCCGCGCAGCATGTCGGTGCGGCTCGACCGGCCCAGCGCGACCTCCTCGGTGATGATCCCGCGGAGGACGAGCTCGGCGAGAGCCTGTTCCATCGTGTGCATGCCCTTCTTGCCGCCGGTCTGCATGATCGAGTAGACCTGTTCGATCTTGGCTTGCCGGATGAGGTTCCGCACTGCATCGTCCGGGGCGAGGACCTCGACTGCGGCGACACGACCAAGACCGTCGGCCGTCGGAAGCAGCGTCTGGGCGATGACGCCCTCGAGCGTCCCGGCGAGCTGCGTCCGGATCTGGCCCTGCTGGCCGGCGGGGAAGACGTCGATCACACGGTCGACCGTGGAGGCGGCGTCCTGTGTATGGAGCGTTGCGAACACGAGGTGCCCGGTCTCGGCGGCGGTCAGCGCGGTCGAGATCGTCTCGAGGTCGCGCATCTCGCCGAGCAGGATCACGTCGGGATCCTGGCGGAGCGCACCGCGGAGAGCATCTGCAAAGCTGGTGGCGTCGGGGCCGAGCTCACGCTGGTTGACGATGCAGCGCTTGTGGCGGTGCAGGAACTCGATCGGGTCCTCGATCGTGATGATGTGCTCGGCGCGCGTCCGGTTGATCTCGTCGATGAGGGCCGCGAGCGTGGTCGACTTGCCGGAGCCGGTCGGGCCGGTCACGAGAACGAGCCCACGAGGCTTGTGGCAGACCTCGTAGAGCTCGGTGGGAAGGCCCAGCTCCTCGAGGCTCTTCAGCTCCGCGGGAATCATGCGGAAGGCGGCGGCGAGGCTCTCACGCTGCGAGTAGATGTTGACTCGGAAGCGTGCAAGGCCGGGGATCGAGTAAGAGAGGTCGAGCTGGCGGTCGATCTCGAGGCGCTTCTGCTGCTCGCTCGAGATGATCCGGTAGAGGAGCTGCCGGGTCGTGTCCGCACTCAACTCGGGGAAGGCTTCGAGCCGCTCCAGCTGGCCGCGGACACGCAGCGCCGGCTGCGAGCCGACGGTCACGTGCAGATCGGACGCGTTGTGCGCGACCATCTGCTCGAGCAGCGTGTCGATTGAGAATGAGTTCTCAGGCATGGCAGTCCCTCGAACGAGCTATCGGCAGCGCGAGGCAGGTCCTTGAATCGCTGTTTTGCCCTCTCGATACGTAGAAGATGGACGGAATGCGAACCGCGAGGAACCGCGCATTCGGAGTACCCCCTCCGGCGTAATCGGCCGTATCCGTCGTGATGCGCAAAACCGGCACCGGGAAGCCCCGCACCGGGATTCGAACGCCCGTCCGCTCGCCCGGCTGCACCCGGATGGTGCGATCGACCGAGCCCTTGGACTCGAATGTCACTCGCCTCGCAGCGAGCCCGCGGGGGAGCGCGAGGACGACCTGGTAGTGCCCTCTGGGCGAACTGCTCCGCGGCCAGACCTGAAAGCTCACGGCCGACGCTGCCCAACGGTCGAAGCCGAGGCCCGGCGCCAGGGAACGAACATGTGGGGCCGACGGCAGCCGGTAAGCCGTGAGACCGTCCCGAGGGCGCGCGACGACGCGGCTGCCGTCGATCTCGATCGCCGTTGCAACGTCGTTGACCACGAGGATGCCGGCGTCTGGAGGGCGCCCATCGACGAGGAGCCGCCCGTCTCGGTCGATCCGGGCGGTCGAGGAGGCGTACCCGTCGTAGGTCGGAAGACCCATCTGTATCGCGTGCCGGAAGTCCCGGTTCCACGCCTCGAGGAGCCAGCCGTAGTGGGCCGAGCCACCCGGTAGCTGGAGATAGTCGGCGGGACCGAGCCCGCTTCGGTCGAGCCAGTTCGGCGGATCGCCGGCCCGCAAGTGCAAGGTGCCGCGCGTCACCGCGTGGTCTCCGGCATACGCGGGTATCCCGCTCAGCAGGAGGACGGCGATCGTCGCTCCGCAGACTGCGACCGGCACGAGCCGGCGGCGAAGAGGAAGCAGCGCGAGTGCGATCCCGCCGAGGAACGGGATCGCGGCGAAGAGGGTCGCCGCATTCGCGTTCCCGAACCAGGTGGCGAGCTGCGCATACGCGGAGAACGTTGGGCTGTCGAAGCTGAAGGCCGTTCCGGCCCGCGCGGGGAAGGGCATCAGCCAGGCCGTGGCGGATCCGGCCAGCGCGAGGCCGACGTAGAGGCGCAGCCAGGGCGCTCCGCGCTCGACGTAGGCGAAGAACGCGGTCGCAGCGAGGGGGATCAGGTAGATGTCGTAGCGCTCGATCGCGCGACCCGCCTCGCCGGCGGCGATCATGCCGGCCTCGAGGAGGACGAGCACGAGCGACGACAGGGCCAGAGTTGCGAACCCGGCGTCGGCTCGCCCACGCGGCCGCGCAGCGACGGCGGCCAGCCCGAGCAGGGCACCGGGTACGATGAGCCAGCCGGCCGCGAACGGCAGTAGCGCGGCGGTGAAGCCGGTCCAGCTCAGCACGGTGCGCGGGTCGTAGTGGAGCTCCGTGGCGCCGGCGTAGGTGCCGAAGACCGCACCGCGACTCAGCAGCGGAACTGCCACGAGCACACCGAGGACGCCGAGCGACAACGCGTGCCGCCGGACGGTTGAGCGCAGGGACTCTCCACACAGTCGTCCGGCAAGCGGCGCCGCGATCAGATAGATGAGCGGGACGACGACGAACTGGAGCCGCGTCAGGACAGCCGCGAGCGAGACTGCGATCACCGCGACCTCCAGCCAGCGGGACGGGCGGTCGATCGCCCTCAACATCGTTGCGAGCGCAAGGAGGAAGACCGGATACGCGAGGGCCTCGGACGTGAGATAGGGGGCGTACAGCATCGCCGGGCCCGCGACGGCGGTGGCGGCGCAGAGCAACGCAAACGAGGGCCGCATGAGCCGGCGGGAGATGCAGTAAGCCGGAAACACCGCGGACGCCATCACGGCGACGTTGAGCGCCTTGACGACCTCGTACGCGGTCGGAGTCGAATGGATGAGCCACGCCGGCATCTGGAGGAAGACCGCAAGCGGCGCAGGGAAGAACAGGGGCTCGCCACGGAAGGTAAAGCCGTTGCCCGAGGAGAGGCTCTGGGCCAGCTTCGAGTAGACGAGCTCGTCGCCGAACACTGCGGGCGACACGTGCGAGCGGGACTGGAGCCAGTGGTAGCCAAGCGCGGCGAGATAGACGAGAGCGAGCACGACTGCCGGCTTCGGGAACCGACGCGCCTGCGGGACGAGCTTCAGCTCGAGGCCCGCCGCGGGCTCTGCCGCAGCGCGCTCTCGTTGAGGCGCGCTCACGCCGTCTGGTCCGCAGGGGCCGGCGCCGCCGGCTCCTGCTCGGGCGCTGCGGAGCAACCAGTGTGGCCGGGGACGAAGCGAGGAACGCCGGCCTTCACGCTGACGGGTCGACCGTCCACGAAGCCGCGAAGCTTCGAGCGGACACCTGTGACCCACGGTCCCTGCGAGCAGACGGGCAGGCGGACGGTCGTCGAGCCGTGAGCCGGAACCGCGACGCGGACGTCACGACCGTCGGGGAGGCGGAACTGAACCGTCGTCGCTCCGAGCGGAGGCGGCGACTCGAGGTCGATGACGAGGGTGCCCTCCAGGCGATCGCTGCCCGGCCTGGGCCAGAGGTTGATCGTCCCCTTGTCGCCCATCCAGCCGTCGTCGTAGCGGGCGAGGAAGAAGAGCGTGAGCCGGGGCTGTCCGGCCGGGCGGTAGAGCGAGTACCCCGGTGCCGATGCGACCTTGACGGCACCCGAGAACTGGGTCGTCACCGCATGGTCGTCGACGAGCAAGGCGCCGGTCAGCACGCGCTTGCCGACCAGCAGAGAGCCGTCGCCGGCGACCTGAACGCGGTCGGCACGGAACGGGTCGATCTCCGGCGCGCCCGGCATCAGCAGCAGCTCCTTGACGGACCTGTTCCAGAAGAGCTGCTGGAACGCGCCACCGCGGACGCCGGCGATGTTGCGAAGAAGCGAGACGTGACCGACGTGGGCGTGATCGACCCACGAGGGATCGGCGGGGAGGAAGGCCTTCCGCACGGAGCGGGCGTTCTCCTGGTCGAAGACGACGCCGGCGGCCGCGAGCCCGCTCGAGAACAGGATGGCGAGCGCGATTCCGACGGACGCCGCCACTCGAATGCGGGCCGAGCAAGCAACCAGCACCGCGAGCGCACAGGTGCCGGCCAAGGCAACCGCGATCGAGCCGTTGCCCGGCGTGCCCAGCCACTGCTCGATCCGGAAGACGCCGTAGAGCAGCGCCGAATGGGCCTTCTCATCGCTCGCGGCGTACCCGGCGAGCGGCACGACGGCCGCCGCGGTGACGACTCCGGCCGCGAGGAGCACGTGGTAGAGACGCCAGGGCCACCCACGGGCTGCGTAGAGCCCGAAGCAGATGACGATGAGGGGCAGGAAGTAGAAGAGATAGCGCTCCTGGGCTTGCTCGAAGGCGCCGAAGATCCCGGCCTCGATGAGCAGGGAGACGGCCAGGAACAAGGTCATCGCCCCGAACACGAGCTCCCCGCGCGTTCGGGGTCGCGCGATGACGAGCACGAGCCCGAGGATCGCCCCGGGGACGAGCACGAAGCCGGAGGCGTACAGCAGGACGAGCAGGTTCATGCCGGTGCGCTCGAGCAGCGCCAGCGGGTCGACCCCGACGTGGATGACGCCTTCGTAGTAGGCGAGAACACGCGAAGGCCCGACCGCGAGGGTTGCGATCAGGGGCACGGCGAACAGGGCAAGTGGCAACAGCTGCTCCCTGAGAGCGGCGCGCAGCCGCCGTTCACGCAAGCCCGCCAGGAAGATCGCGCCCAGGAAGCAGGCGGGCAGGATCACGAACTGGATGCGGGCGAAGGCGGCCAGGGCGCAGAAAGCGACGAACGCGAGCTGAGAGCGCCGCGAGGGCCGTTCGAGCGCCGCGACGCCGGCCGCGACGGCCGCGAGAACAAGGGGGTAGGCGAAGGGCTCGGCGACGATCCACGAGGCGTAGATGAGGTCCGGGAGCGCAAGCGAGAGCACGGCGATGCCGAGGGCGATACCAGTCGTCAGGCCGAGCCGCCTCGCGAGCCAGTAGACGGGAATCGCCGCCAGGGACATGGCGAGGGCTCCAATCGTCTGCGCCAGGTGATACGCGATGCCGACATCACTCACGAGCCAGGCTGGCGCGGTGAGCAGCGGCTCGAGGAGCGCCGGGAAGTGCGCCGCCTGACCGCGTACGAGCGGGCGGCCCGTCTCGGCGAGCGAACGGCCAAGGGACGAGTAGAGGTACTCGTCGCCGAAGTACACAGGCGTCGAGCGCACCCAGGCAAGCGCCGCGCGCAGGGCAAAGCTGAGCCCGACGATGCCGGCGAGGAGGCGGGCGGCGGTGAGGCCGCTGCGCGCCACCACCACCGTGGGCACCGTCAGACGAGGTCTTGTGGGTCGGGCCGCGACTTCCACAAACGCTCTATCGGCGCACGCAGGGGCGGTCTTGACTCAGGAGGGTCAAACGCAGAAGAGGGCGCCGGAGCGCCCTCTTCGATACTGCTGCGCCGTCGTGTACTAGCAGGCGCCGCTGACGATGTCCGTACCGGGGCCGGCCTTGTTCCACGTCTCCGCACCGACGGTGCTCTGGATGCAGTACGTCGTGGACGACACCGACTGGACGACGATGTTCTTGACGCCCTGGTCGTAGGTCGACTGTAGGTACGAGAGCGTCGCGCCGGCATACGTGTTGTTGTCGGCGTAGTACGCCTCGACTGCCGGAATCGATGCGCGCACGTTGGCCTGAGCGGCCGACTTGTTTGCACGATCGCGGAACTTGAGGTACGACGGGATCGCAATCGCGAGCAGGATCCCGATGATGATGATCACGACGAGAAGCTCGATCAGGGTGAAACCGCCCTGGCCTTTGCTCTTGTCGATCCTCTGACTAAGTCTTGCAAGCATTCATTCTCCTTCGTCCTAATGAGATCGGTGGCAAGGCTTTCATCGGCCGTGGCGTTGAGAGCTTTACCCCCGAATAGGGGAAGGGGCGCTTTCGCGCCCCTTCCTTTCCTACAAGCGATCTGGTTCGTTTACGGGCAGGCGCCGGTCACGATGTCGGAACCCGGGCCGGTCTTCTTCCACACTTCCGCACCCACTGTGCTCTGGATGCAGTACGTCGTGGACGACACCGACTGGACGACGATGTTCTTGACACCCTGGTCGTAGGTCGACTGGAGGAACGAAAGCGTCGCGCCGGCATACGTGTTGTTGTCGGCGTAGTACGCCTCGACTGCCGGAATCGATGCGCGCACGTTGGCCTGAGCGGCCGACTTGTTTGCACGATCGCGGAACTTGAGGTACGACGGGATCGCAATCGCGAGCAGGATCCCGATGATGATGATCACGACGAGAAGCTCGATCAGGGTGAAACCGCCCTGGCCTTTGCTCTTGTCGATCCTCTGACTAAGTCTTGCGAGCATTCGTTGACTCCTTCTTGATCGAGCTAGGTCGGTGACTCTCGTGGAGGTATCGGCCGCACGGCATCCCCAGGAACCCCCATTCGGGGGTGATACGGCTACCTGCCTCTCACCTGCGCGGTAACTCACGTGCGCGCGCGACGCGTGTAAAGGCGCACCCGTCCCGTGCCGATAGCCGGGGTATGAGCTCAACTCCACGTATTCGCGTTGTGGGACTCGTCGTTGGCCTTGCGGTCCTCGCGCTGGCGGCAGGCTTCCTCCTGCTGAGCCGGGGCCAGGCATCGTCGAGCGCCGCCTCGACCCACACAGTCGTCCCGCTCTCGAAGCGGACGAAGCACGCCACGAAGAAGCCGGCTGCTCGCAAGCCCGCTACACCGAAGCCCACCGCACCGAAGCCCACTGCACCCAAGCCCGAATTGGTGAACGGCCTCCCCGCCGTCCTCGCCGCCGCATTGGCGCGGAACGGGGTCGTCGTCGTCGCGCTCTACGCACCGAGGGTGGAGCTGGACGCCACGGCGATGCGCGAAGCACGAGCCGGAGCCGCCGCCGCAGGCGTCGGTTTCGTGGCCTTCGACGTGATGAAGGAACGTCAGGCCAGGATGCTCACGAAGCTGCTCGGAGTCCTCGAGGATCCCGCGGTGCTGGTGTTCCGGCGTCCCGGCGACGTCGTGCACCGCTTCTCCGGCTTCACTGACATGCAGACCGTCCAGCAGGCCGCACGAAACGCAGGCCTGTGAGCAATCCCGAAGCCGAGCCCCGGCCGGAAGCGCCAGCGAGCCCGACCGGAGGTCGCGCAGTCGACGACGCCTTCACGCGCACGGCCCGCAAGGACGGCCGACAGGTCGTGACCCTGCGTCGCTTGATGCTGGGGAACCAGTTCATCGTCGAGAGCGACGTCTATCCCGTCGGGACGACGAAGATCGACCCGGTGCGCCCGGGGCCGTACATCTTCGGCAGCCGTGACGAGGCGAGCGCGTTCATCGAAGAGACGACGCTCGCCCTCGAGTACCTGGGCTGCGAAATCAGCTAGTAGGTCCCCGCCCACGGGGCGTGGACTCGCGCAAAGTGCTGCGCACTTTCCGCGACTTAAATCCCAACCGCCGAAGTACGACGCCTGAAGAGGCCCGCCCATGCCACGGTCGCGACTTACGACGCGCTGTCGGCATCGTCATTCCATTCGGCGAAGCCGGATTCCGTGAGAAGGCCCAATACCAGCGCTCTTGCGCAACATCTGGCGGCGATTGCCAGTTGCTCAAGTCGCGGATGGCTGCCTCGGCAGTCCCTTGGTCCCGCATGACTCGCGGCCTTGGGACGTCAGGAGAGCGAGCTCTCGCTTGCCTGACTGCCAACGTTGGTCCAAAGTTGGCACGAATCACCCTTGACAAGAAGAGGTGTCGGACACCTGCTCGTGTCAAGGCTCTGGTGTGCCAGCTCTGTGACAACTGCGCCCACCGCCGCGAGCGTTCGGGGCGCTCAAGCAAGAGCTGACGCCGTTGCCGATCGCGGCATGGGCGGGCGTCTTCAGGCGACGTCCCTTGGCAGGTGTGCTTTTAGTCGCGGAAAGTGCGCAGCACTTTGCGCGAGTCCCCGGCGTAGCCGGGACTCTCCTATTCGAAGCGGCGCATGCGAGCTGAGGAGCCCAGCCACTTGTCGGCTGACTCCTCGAGGAGGTCGACCGACACGATCGTGTCGGGCCTGAGATAGCGGTTGGCGAAGAAGGGCCAGCTGGCTTCGCCTTCCGCCGCCGAGATCTGACGGACGACATCCTGGGCGCAGCTTGAGGCTTCGGCAGCCGATTCGAAGGTGCCGACCTCGAAGACCTCGCCTTCGCGCAAGCGGATCAGAACGCCGTGGAGCGTTTGGAGGGCCGGCTCCTGGCTGGCCGGTGCCTCGCCAGTGACTTCCGGTGCCGTAGGCACGTCCACATATGTGAGCGGGGGAACGGGAGCGAAGCCTTCGACGACCTGCTCGGCCGCAGGGGGGACGAGGAGTGGCTCCGGCTGCGTCTCTGGCGCAACGTCGGGCTCGACGGGCTCAGGCGGCGGCTGAAGAGGGGTGACCGGTGTCAGGGGCTCGAGAGGAGCCGACGCTGTCTCGACGGGCGGCGGAGCGAGAGGCGTGATCTCCACCGGGACAATTGGAGTCTCTGGTTGTGGGGCAGGCTGTTCAAGGACCGGTGCAGGAGCTGCCTCCGGTGCCACGGCGGGCGTCAATGGCTCGACGGCCACGGGTTGATCGACGGTTTCGACGACAGGTTCAGTCATGGGCGCCTCCAGGGGCTGTTCGACGGCTTCGACGGTGGGCTCGGTCACAAGCGGCTGTTCGACGGCTTCGACGGTGGGCTCGGTCACAAGCGGCTGCTCGACGACCTCGTTCACAAGCGGCTCCACGAACACGGGCTCGGCCGCCTGACCATCGCGCGTCTCCGCAGGAGGAATGACGGTCGGGAGCGCCGTGACGACAGGCGCGGCGATGGGCTGTTCCGGCTCGAGGCTCGGCTCTGGCTGAAGAGTCGGCTCCGCCTGGAACGTGGGCTCCGACTGCATGGCCGGCGCCGACTCAATGTTCGGCTCGGGCTCAAGGCTCGGCTCCGGCTGGAGAATTGCCTCTGGCTGAAGCGTCGGCTCTAGCGCGACGGCCGGCTCCTGCTCAGCTACCTCCAACGGGGTGCCGGCGCCATAGGCCTCGCCGATTGCACGGATCAGCTCAGCGTGGGGCGCGACCACGAGCCGCGGCTCCGAGCCGATGCTCCGGCGCAGATTCTCGATCACGAGCTCGTTCGAGGGATCGGCCACGGCGACGACGAGCTCGCCGTCTTCGAAGCGCAGCGGAAGCGCGTTCTGCATGCGAGCCTTCTCCTCGGGGAGCATCTTGAGAGCGTCCGGCTCCGCATCGGAAGCGCGAACCTCGACGAACGGAAGGCCCTTCTGGCCGGCGAGCAAGCGTCCAAGATCGCGCTCGTGCAGCCATCCGCGCTCGAGCAGCACTTCTCCGAGGCGCTTCCCTTTTCGCATGCCTTCCTGAAGCGCATCCTCGAGCTGCTCCTCGGCGAGGAGCCCGGCCCGGAAGATGAGCGTGCCGAGAGGGACGTCGCGCATCGGTGTCGAATCGTCGACGAGCGAAGCGACTGCAGGCGCAGGCGCAGGCGCGGGCGCGGGCGCCGGGGCGGCGGCAAGCGGCTCGGGGGTCGGGACCGGTGAGGGTGCAGCCTCCGCCGGATCGAGGAAGAACGTGCCGCTGGATTCTGTGCTGGAAGACATTGCCGCCTTTCGATCAGAGATTTGCCGCGTGAAGAGGGTCCCGCCCGAGGACAGTTCCTTGCTTCGGTATCGGCGCGCACCTGGGCTGCGCCATCACTCGAATGGGGTACCCCGTCTGAGGCTCAGACGAGGACACGTCCGAGCTCCTCGAGCGCGGTGACACCCGAGACGACCTTCGCCAGCCCGTCGTCCCAGAGAGAGCGCATGCCCTGCTCCTTCGCCTTGGCCTCGAGCTCGTCGCGGGTCGCTCTCATCACCGCGAGCGTCTCGATCTCCTCCGTCATCAGCAGCAGTTGGTAGATGCCGATCCGGCCCTTGTAACCCGTTTGGCTGCACCGAGGGCAGCCTTTCTTGCGGTAGAAGGCCATTCCGTCCGAAGCGGCCATCACCTCCGGCGAGACGCGGTTTCGAAGCAGCTCGTCGGACGAGGGGTTGTACATCTCGCAGCAGTGGGAGCAGAGCTTTCGGGCGAGCCGCTGCGCGAGCACCGCCGTGACTGCGGAGCCGGTCAGGAACGGCTCGACGCCCATCTCGTTCAGGCGAGTGATCGCGCCAGGGGCGTCGTTGGTATGCAGAGTCGAGAGCACGAGGTGGCCCGTCAGTGCCGCCTCGATCGAAATCTTGGCAGTCTCGGCGTCACGAATCTCCCCGACCATCACGACATCGGGATCCGAGCGGAGGATCGAGCGAAGCGCCGCGGCGAAGGTGAGGCCCGCCTTGATGTTGATCTGAATCTGGTTGACGCCGTCAAGCCGGTACTCGACGGGATCCTCGATCGTCACGATGTTGATCTCCGGCCGGTTGATCTCGGCCAGCACGGCGTAGAGCGACGTCGACTTACCGGAGCCCGTCGGGCCGGTCACGAGCAGAGCTCCGGTCGGGCGGAGGATGATCTCGGCCAGGCTCTTCTGCATGTCGTCGGGCAGGCCGAGCTCCTCGAGCGTCGGCGCCTTCTTCGATTTGTCCAGGAGCCTCATCGACAGCTTCTCGCCGTCGACTGTCGGAAGCGTCGCGACGCGGATGTCGAGCATTCGCCCGGCCGTGCGGGCGTTCAACGAGATTCGGCCGTCCTGCGGCTTACGGCGCTCGGCGATGTCGAGCTTCGCCAGCACTTTCAGGCGCGTCGTGACGCCTGCCGTCATCCGCTTGGGGATCCGCTGGATCTCGTGGAGCACGCCGTCGATGCGGAAGCGCACGACGATTCCGTCCTTCTGGGGCTCGAAGTGCATGTCGCTGGCCCCGTCCTCGGCGGCCTGGAAGATCAGGGAGTTGACGAGCCGCACGAGAGGCGCGTCCGAGATGCCGTCGTCGGCCTCGAGATCGTCCTCATCATCGCCGACCTCCTCCAACTCCTCCTCTTCTTCGAACATCGCGCGGGCGCCGAACGCCTCCGCGGCTCGCGAGAGCCGGCGGATCTCGACTTCGATGTCATCTCGGGTCGCGACTGCGATCTCGAGCTGGTACTTGGTTGCGAGCCGAAGCTCGTCGATCGCGTGCACGTTCTGCGGGTCAGCGATCGCAATCAGGAGCTTCTCGCCGTCGATCGCATATGGGATCGCGCAGACGCGCTCGAGGACGTGGAGGGGAATTGTCTCGGCGGCCTCCGGGGAGACGCCCGTCGAGACGATGTCGACGACCGTGAGGTTGTGGCGGAGCGCGAACGACCGGGCGATGCTCTCGCCTTTGGCGAGCCCTTCCTCGACGAGCGCCTGGGCGAACGATCCTGTCCGGGCGCGGTCACGCACGAAGGCGATCTTGTCGGGCGCCAGAATTCCAGTGGCCTCGATGACGTCGGCCACGAGTTCCGCCAGGGGATTGACCTCGAACGCGCCCTGGAGCTGAGCCGCCGCGCCTTCTTGCGCAGCGATCTGCTCACCGGACACTGTCCTCAACATGGGTGGCCGCTCGGGTTCCATACCTCGAATGAGGTATCGGCGGCGGCGGCGGCCCGCTTAAGCGCCTAGCAGCTTCAAGTACCTGTCGAGCAGCCATTCGCCCGCAAAGAGGGCGACAATCGAGCCCAGAGCGAGGAACGGCGCGAACGGAATCGCCATCTTCCGGGCCGCCTGGCCGTGGCGCGCGAGCAGGTAGAGCCCCGGCACGAGGGCCGCGATCATTCCCAGCATGAGCGCAACGGCGACGTACTTGCCGAGAGCAGCCCCCATCAGAAGCGCGAGCTTCACGTCCCCCATCCCCATTCCCGCCGGGTACGCGAGTACTGCGAGGAAGAGGAAGAGCGACGCGCCGAGCGCGCAGAGAAGCCATTCGATACTGGGCTCGCGCAGGGTCTGCGCCACGAGCACGAGCACCGTCGCGGGCAGGACGATCCGGTCGGGCACGATCCGGTGCTTGAGATCGACGGCCGAGATCGCGACGAGGACGCAACAGAAGAACGCCGCGATCGCCGCTTCGAGGGTCAATCCGTACACGAGCACACAAGCCGACACGAGCAGCGCCGAGACGAGCTCCACGGCCGGGTAGATGAGCCCGATCCGCTTGTCGCAGTGCCGGCAGCGCCCCCGCAACGCGATATACGAGACCAGCGGAATGTTGTCGTACCAGGCAATCGGCTGCGAGCAAGACATGCAGGCGGAGCCGGGACGCACAAGCGACCGGTGCAGCGGCACCCGAGCAGCGAGGACGTTCAGAAAACTGCCAACAGCCAGGCCGGGAGCGAACGCAAGGAGAGCGAATGCAGGATTCATCCGCTCGTCCTATCGACCGTCAAGCCGCGAGAGTTGAGGCTAGCCCCAGGAGCCGGACTGATTGACGATCGAGATCGCTTCCTGGGAAGTCTGAGGCTGTCCACCGAGGAGCGTTCCGAGCGGCACGTAATGGTTCGTCGTGTTGTTCGCCAGATTGACCTGGCGCGCAACGATCGGGCCCCAGATGTCGGAGCCGGTCGACTCGGAATAGTCGTTGACGGCATAGATCGCACCCTGGTAGACCGAGCTGTTCTGGATCGAGAAGCCAACTGTGTCGGTGGAACTACCCGCGACGAAAGCGAGCAGATTCTGCGTCGGGTCCCAGTTCGCATTGCAGCCGGCGACGCCGCACATCAGCGATGAGTTGCTGAGACTGATCGTGCCCGCGGCGTAGATCGTCGCCCTCCCAACGTAGACGGCGTTGACCGAGTTCGACATGGCGATGTTGCCGTCGAAGAAGATTGTCCCGGAGATCGTCAGCGTCCCAGGGCTACCCGGCGTCCAGGCGAGGCGCCCGAGTAGATTCCCTTGCGCGTCCTTGACCTGACAGTCGTACGCAAGCCCCGGCGTGAGGTTGACCGCGCTCGGCAGACTGCGGTTCATCGTCCCGTCGGTGTCGAACGCGGGCGGCGTGCCGGTCTGGGTCGTGCAAGCCTGCTTGGGTCCCGGCTTTGAGTTCGAGTACCAGTAGGGGAGATCGACCGGAGGCTTCACGAAGTTGGGCGTGACTGCATCCGGAGGGGTCGCCGAAAAGACGGACTCGGAAATTCCACACGGGCTGTGGAACGCCCCGTTTCCGACCCTGCAACCGCCCCCGACGTGCACCTCCGCAAGCGGTGCCTGTGCGGTGGCCACGTGCGACGAGTTGTTCATCGTCAGTGTCCCGCCGACGTGGAGGACGGTGTTCGCCCCACTGATCTGCGCGGTGTTCTGGAGGCAAAGGTTGCCCCTGACGTAGAAGGGAACGTTCACGTTGACCGAGTTGGCAAGGGTCGTGCACGTCGTCGTCGAATCGGCATAGACGTAGTTCCAGATCGCGTTATTTGCAGTGCCGACGGAGGTGTGCTGAATGCTCGCGCCACCGCGAACGGTGCGGATCACGTCGATGCCGCCCCTGGGGCTCGGGACGCTTCCGCGGCCCGTGAGCGTCCAGGTGTTCGTCGTGGTGTCGAGCGTGCCCCACCACGTTATCGTGCCGTTGTCGACCTGCTCGCTCCGGGTCGGCACGGCGCCCGGCATCAGTGGGTCGGCCGCGTTGTAGAGCGTCGCGTACGCGTAGTTGAGCCCGGCCTCGGCGAGCGAGAAAGACCGCTCATCCGCTCTCGATGTGGACGCCGCGCGGACATTCTCTGTCGAGTAGATCATCGCGGTCGTGCCTGTGATGCCGAGCACGAGCGACACGCCGATCACCATGACCAGAGCGATGCCCTCCTGGCGCGCCAGGCGGCGGCCGAGACGGCGCATGAGATGGGCTGTTCGATTCAAGGCTGGTGAGGGCGGAGAGACAATTGCTGCACTACTAGCGTCGGCTCTCACGCCGAGCTGGGACATCCCTGGAATGGTCGGAAAACGTCCCTCTATTGGGGTCGCGTCACCGGTTGGACGTAGTCGAAGGCCCCCTATCGCTGCGATTGCGAAGGCGGAGGTGAGTACGACCCCCTTTGGTGTCGGTTTGGCGGCGAGCCCGACGTTAGCCGGAGAACAGGTGCGGCGGGTTCGGCTGCGCGTAGACCGCCGGGTTGGCGGGCATGCCGACCGGCACCGTCGTGATCGTCGGGAACGCGTTCGTCGTCACGTTGTTCGAGAGGATGATCTCGCTCCCCATGACCGGCCCGTCCGTGAATGCGTTGTTGCCGAACTCGACCTTCCCCGTCCCGAACAATCCGCCCTCGAACTGGCTGTTGTTGGCAAGCTGGATGCTGTCCGCAGGCTGAACCTGGCCGCCGGTTCCGGCCGCGACGATCATCAGCATCTCGGTGTTCGGGTTCCAGCTCGCGAAGTGGCAGTTGGCGCCGGAGACGCCTCCGCAGAGCTTTCCGTCGAGAAAGAACGTGCCGGAGAGGTAGATGGCCGCCTGGCCGTTGTACGTGTTCAACGCGAGGTTCGCCACCTTCGCGCTCCCGTCGATGTAGATCGTCCCTTTCGCCGTCAACGTCTTAGTCGTCACGTTCCAGGAGAGCTCACCGCTCGCGTTGGAGTTGTCCCAGATCAGCGTCTGGCTGACGACGTGAGATGTTGCCGTCGAACTGTTGACGCCGCGTGTGACGGTCCAGGTGGTCGTTCCGAAGCCTCCAGTCACGTTCATCAGCTCGTCGTCGATCCTGATCCGGAATCCGCTGGCCGGAAACCCGGTGGCCGAGGCGACGCTGATCGTGGTCTGTGACGCGTTGATCGCACTGGGGAGCGTCGTCGAGGCGCCGGGGCCGACGCGGCAGACGTACGAGCTCGTCGGTGTGAGGTCGACTACCCCGACGCTGTTGTCCCGGGAGGGGTAGTTCCCGTCGAAAGAGGGAGGAGTGCCGACGATCGTAGTACAGGGCTGTGAGGGACCCGGGATCGCATTCTCGTACCAGCCTGGGAAGTCAGCGGTGGGCGCGGCGATCACGGGGGGCGTGTGGGTGACCCCGATCGTGGTCCCGTTGGGGAGCTTGCTGTAGATGTGACGCGCGTCCTGATTGCCGGTGCACGCGGCCCACGTGCCGCCGCCGTACCTGCAGTTGCCGCCCACATACGTCTCGACACGCGTGGCCATGCTCGTGCTTGCACCGACATTCGTGTTGTTCGAGAGGTCGAGATTGCCGTTGACGATCAGCGCCGAGAGCGACGTGCCTGCGTTGTTCCCGATGCAAAGGTTGCCCGCGACGTACATCCGCGCGTTGCCGACGACGTTGTTGTTCATCGTCTGGTCGCAGGTGTTCCCGGTGCGCGTGGAGTACATGTAGTCCCAAGCCGGGTTGTTCAACGGCTGCGTGAGCGTCGGGGAGATGGGAACTTTCGCAGTCAGCTTTCGCCGTACCTGCGCGGTGCCTGGGCCCGTCGGGTTGTCGTAAATACCGAGCGCAGTGATCGTCCAGACGGCGGCTGCGCGATCGAGCGTGCCGTACCACTTCGCCGTCCCGTTCTCGTAGGCCACGGAGGACGCAGTCGCTTCAGTCGAAGGCAGAACATCGGAGTCGAGCGAGTTGTTGACCGGGTTCGAGAGAACCGACATCGCGTTGTTCAGAGCGGCCTCAGACAGCGAGAACGACGTCTCGTCGAGCTTGCTCCGGACCACGTTCTTCGCGTTCGACGTCGTGTAGAACATCATCGTCGAGCCCGCGATCGTAAGCACGGCGAGCATGCCGATCACCATGATCAGGGCGATCCCGTCCTGCTTGTGGATTAGTTGCCGCATTCTCATTTTTGGCGAGGAAACTCCTCGCACACACTCTCGTCGGGCGTCGGGAGTCCTGCGCCCCCTTTTGGGGTTAACTCGATCAAGGGATGGCTAGCGGGTCGTATTGCGAAGGACCATGTCCGCGACGAGCCGCCATTCCCTGCCGTTGGTCGGCTTCGTGTTGATCGGCAGCGTGACCCTCAGCTTGCCGAGGCTCGTCCCGGGCACTGGAGCCGTGTAGTCGAACACGTTCTGGAGGGTCACGAAGTCGGCCAGATTGACGCCGTTGCGTCGCAGCCGGTAGCGCGTCCCGGAGCCGGACATGTCGTACGTGACGGTGACCGGTGCTCCGCCGGCGGCGCACGTTGGAGGAGTCAAAGGGCAAACACTCACGCACTGGGAGGGCACAGTGACGCTGATCGAGCTCGTAGCCCCCACCGGCGTGACCGCACTGGAGCAATGGATCTCGCGCCGCATCTTGTCGATGGCGATCCGGGCTCCCTGTTGGGCCTGGAAGCGCCGGTTCGACTCGAATTCGGCATTTGTCGCCTGCACGAAGAGGGTGGTGAGAGCGCCGACGACGGTCCCGAGGATGGCCAACACCATCACGAGCTCGAGCATCGTGTAGCCGGCCTGTCCGGCGACGGGACGGAACCGTTGGAGCATGCTCATCGTGACTTCGTTCGGACCTCTGCGAGCGCTGCACGGGCGACGCCCTCGCTGCGGCTTCCGATTCCCCAAAAACGCTGGACGTGCTGGTCGACCACGATCAGCCGGTCGAGTGCCTCGGCTCCGTGCCACCAGCCGAACTTCGCGCCGGTGACGATCCAGGCGTGCTGGTAAAGCCAGTAACTGACGTTCGGGTCGCTCAGCGAGCGATTTGCCGAGAGCCATCTGTCGAGTCGCCGGGCCCTCGCCGTGAGCGGGATCTCATCTAGTGGCTCGGGCTTCGCACCGGCGACGGTGAACGCTGGGGGCCGCTTGGGCTTCGGCTTGGGCTTCGGCTTCGGCTTCGGCTGGGCCTTCGGCTTCGGCTTGGCAGCCGGCTTCGGCTTGGCCTTCGGCTTTGCTTTCGGCTTCGCCTTCACCTTCGGCTTCGTGACGACGCCGACTCGCTGGATGACCGTGCCCCTGAAGGACGAGACGTTCTCGGGAGAGCCGCTCTGCGGATAGCTGGTGTTCGTTTTCAGGCTGACGGTGATCGTCGGGGCGCCGGTGTCGTAGACGCGGCTGCCGGGGGCCGGAGACTGGCTCGTCACGAGGTTGGCCGCATATCCCTGGACGCTTCCGGTCACGCGCCAGGCGAAGCCACCGTCCTCGAGCGTGCTCTTGGCGAAGACGTAGGCCTGACCGCGAACGTCCGGGACGAGCAGGATCGGCTTTGCGGTCGACGGGGCTGCCGCGGCGACGGCAGGGCCGCTGCGCGTTTCGGCAGCAAAAGTCATCGTCGCGGTTGCGAGCAGGGCGACGACGGCGATCGCAAAAACCCTGGGGAGGATGACACTGAGCCGCAAAGCCATACTTCGCTCTTCGGCAGGCACGGGCAAGGAGTTAAGACCTTTCGGCCGTGAACGTGATCATTGCCGGATCGTCCGAGGGGGCTGCTGCGACGCCGCCGATGACGTCGAAGACGGGGCCCACAGCCATTGTCGGTGCGTCCTGCCAGCGGAAAGATTTGCCCGCGAAGGCGTCGAACCAGGGCTCGACTTGCGGGTAGGAGCTCGCCGGTTGAAGCTGGAGATGAAGATGCGGGCCGGTCGAGTGCCCCGTCGAGCCAACGAGACCGACGGGCTGGCCGGCCGCAACGGCGATACCGGGTTGGATCCCCGGGTCTTGGTAGGACATGTGGCAATAGGTCCACATTCGGCCGTCGCCGGCCGCGCGGATCGTCAAGCCAATCCCGCAGTTCCCGTTGGGCGTCGGCCACGCATCGACGATGAAGCCGTCGGTCAGCGCGTAAAGCGGTGAGCCTGCGGGCGCTGCGATGTCGGCAGCTGGATAGTCGTGGTGGTAGTGGCCGACCGAGACGACCGAGGGCCCGCCGCCGACCGGGAAGACGTAGTCGCCCTGGTAGATCGGGGCGGCGAGGAGCCCCACCCCACTCGTGAAGCTCGTCATCGTGCTCAGCCGGGCCTGCTCGAGAGCCTTCTCGGCAGCCTTCAGCTTCCGTTTCGCGACCGCTAGCGACGCCGACGCCGCGTCGCGCTTCGCGCCGACCTGGAAGGCGCGCTTCTCGAGCGCCAGCCGGCTCGAGAACAGCGGCACCGCTTCGGCCCTTGCGTACAAAAGCTCTGTCCGACGAGCTAGGCGGCGCTCTTGGAGGGTAGCGCGGGCGACGACGCGGTTCTGCGTCGCGATCGCCGTCTCGGCAGCCTGGACGTTGGCCTGGTTCCGGTCGTACGTGAAGGGGATGTCGAAGCCGTTCTGCCCGTATTGGCGCGCGAGGGCGAGGATCTGGTCCACGTACCACTGCGCGTGGTTGTAGGCGAAGATCCCGCGCGCGAGGTCCGTGCGCCCGCCTGCCGCGGCGAGGTACCGGGCAGCGGCGAAGATCGCGTCATCAGGATTCCAGGGATCTGAGACGCCGTCTCCGTTCGCATCCATGCCCCAGCGCTCCCAAGTGGAAGGCATGAACTGCATCCACCCGATGGCACCTGCCGAGCTGGGCCCCATGTTGCTTCCGAAGTTGGACTCGACCTTGTTGATCGCCCCCAGCACCTGCCACGGAATGCCGTACGTGGCGCCCGCCCTCTGCCAGAGGCTCTGGAGGACGGGGAAGGGCAGTCCTGCCGATTCCCGACGGGTGAGGTATGCGGGAGGCAGGACGAGGTCCGACAAGACATTGGGTGTCTCGGCACTCGCAAGCGGTGCCATCGCCGGCGCGGAGGGAACGACCGCGAACACCGGTCCTGACGCCCCGGCCGCCGCCGAAGCCAGACTGAGCGCCCCGACGAGGACGGCGAGCGATGTCAGGAGCCGTCTCATGCCGCTCCAACGCCCCGCAGATCGGGCACGTCCGCGGTCGCCGTCTCCTCCTCGACGGCCGCGACGGCTTCCCGCTCGATCGCGTCTTTGTGCTTGACCGCGTGCTCGAGCGAGACGAGGAAGTCGTGCTTGTTGGTCGCGGCGCCCGCCGCTGTCTCCTTGTCGATCTCACCGGAGACGGCAAGCGCGATCAGCGCCTGCTTGAAGGTCTGCATGTGGAAGAACGAGCCCTCCTCGATCGCCTCGTGGATCTGGTCCGCGTTGTCGTCGCGGATCAGGTCGCCGATTCGCGCGTTGTTGACCATGACTTCGAATGCGCCGACGCGCCCACCGGCGACGCGAGGGAGGAGGCGCTGGCTGACGACGCCGCGCAAGACTCCGGCGAGGATCGAGCGGATCTGCTGCTGCTTGATCCCCGGGAAGAACTCGATGATGCGGGCGATCGTCTCCGAGGCATCCACGGTGTGCATGGTCGAGAGGACGAGGTGGCCCGACTCGGCCGCCTGCATGGCAGTCTCGGCCGACTCGGCGTCGCGGAGCTCTCCGATCAGGATCACATCGGGGTCCTGGCGCAGGGCACGCCTGAGCGCCTGCGAGAAAGAATCGGTATCGAGGCCGACCTCGCGCTGGTTGACGATGCAGCCATGGTCGGAGTGCAGGAACTCGATCGGGTCCTCGATCGTGACGATGTGCTGGCGGCGGGTGCGGTTGATGAAGTTGACGAGCGACGCGAGGGTCGTCGACTTCCCCGAGCCGGTCGCGCCCGTGACGAGCACGAGGCCGCGTTGCTCCTCGCCCAGCTTGCGAACTCCCTCGGGCAGGCGCAGCTGCTCGAAGTCGGGCACCTCGGTGGGGATGACTCGAAAAGCGAAGGACGTCGTCCCGCGCTGTTTGAAGCCGTTCACACGGAAGCGGGCGAGGTCGGGTGACATGTACGAGGTGTCGAGCTCGCCCTTCTCGCGGAACACGTCGAGCCGCTGAGGCGTCCTCGCGGTGACATCCTGGAGAACGACCTCGAGGTCCGCCTCGCTGAGCGGCTGCCAGCCCTCGAGCGAGCCGAGCTCGCCGTCGCAGCGGATGACTGGAGGGAGGCCGAGCTTGAGGTGCATGTCTGTCGCACCGGTGTCGACCACCGCTTTTAAGAGCGCATTGAGTTCCATGGCGAGCCACGTGGAGCATCGGCAGGGCCGAGTTCGGTCCTCAGGCGCCGTCTGCGGCGCCGCCAAAATGGAACGGAACTGGTGGCTCTAGGCCGTGCGGTAGGCCCGACCGGGGTCGCCGGCCGCGCGCGCGATCGCCTCGACGATGCGGAGCGAGGCCCGTCGGGACCCGCGCATCGCGCTCGGGCTGGGAACCTCACCGCCGATCAGCGCGACAACCGCTTTCCAGACGTAGGGAGAGCGGACGGCCGCGTATGTCAGGCGCGGGAACCGGTCGAGCGCGACCTTGGCGCCCCATGCAGCTGCGAGCTGTGACGAGAGCGCGCGGCGGAGATCCCGGTCGTAGCCGGCCAGGTCGTCCTTCCCGCCCGCGAGCAGGTCGAGCGTCTCGCCGGCGGCGAGCTTGGCCGAGAGCAGCGCCTCGTAGATCCCGTCCCCCGAGACCGGGTCGACGAGCCCCGCCGCGTCGCCGAGCAGGGCAAGTCGTCCCCTCGCGAGACGCGCGCGCGCGTGTAGAAGGGGCAGCCGATATCCACGCCGCGCCTCCAGGCTGGACTCGGGGATTTCGTACTCGCGGCAGAAGCGCGCCAGGTGCTCCCGCATCCGCGGTCCCTCGCGCTCCCAGCCACCGACTCCGACGTTGACGTGGTCGCCTTTGGGGAAGATCCAGCCGTAGCCGCCGGGCACGTTCGCGAGCTCTAGGCAGAGACGACCCCGGTATCGCTCGCGAGAGACGACGCCGTACGGGACGTTCGCTTCCAGTGCGACGCCGTAGTCGCGCCCGTCGTCGAGCCCGGCCGCGCGGGCGCCTACCCCGTTGACTCCGTCTGCACAAAGTGCAGCACTTGCAGCAACTTTGTCGCCGTTTAGGCGCGCCTGCACACCGGAGTCAGTCAGCTCGAGATCGGTCACCTTCGCGCCGTCGCGGAAGTCGGCCCCCGCGTTCGCCGCCTTTTCCGCGAGAAATGCGTCGAGCCGAATGCGCTGGGTCATGAGGACCAGCGGCTCGTCCGTGCGCCGCTCGAAGCGCGAGCCGAAGTTGAGACCGAATTCGACGACGGTCGCCCGGTCCTCAACGACCGGGTCGACTGAGAAGGGGAGCAGCCGGACTGCGCGCATCGTCAGGCCGCCCCCGCACGGCTTGTCCCGCGGGAAGCGGGCACGGTCCGCGAGGAGCACAGATGCGCCTTCGCGCGCGAGGCGGTACGCGGCGGTCGAGCCGGCCGGCCCGGCGCCGACAACGAGGACGTCGAAACGCTTCACCGGAGTCATCCTAAGGCGCCCGCTTGCGACGCCGATACAATGGCGCGTCCTCCGGGGGAGTTCCCGAGTGGCCAAAGGGGACGGGCTGTAAACCCGTTGGCTCAGCCTTCAGAGGTTCGAATCCTCTCTCCCCCATCTCTCGCTTCCCTGAGCGGCGGCGGCTCACGCCGCCGCCTCGCGCCGCTCAGCCCCCTCCTGCGAGCGGCCCGTGCGGCACAGCACTGTTCCACTCGCATACAGGGTCTGAGCGACGCGTCAGGAAACCGAGAGTGAGGGGCACCTCTTTCAGGACAACCCGGCGGCAGGGACGTGTTCTTAGAAGCCACGTCTGGTGCCTGGCACCGGCCATGGGTCAGGAGGCCGAGTCCATTTCTCGCAAAGTGGCTGCAAGCCCGAGCTTCGCGTCTTGGCCCACGGACATGTCCGGCGTCTGACACCGGACAGGGCTATCAGGGACGGTGCTCGCCGGACCAACCCGATCGTGGCATGGGCGGGCCTGTTCAGGCGTCGTCCCTCGGCAGGTGTGCTCTTAGTCGCGGAAAGTGCGAAGCACTTTGCGCGAGTCCCGGGCCCGTGGCCCGGGACCAAAGAGAGGGGCGCCGATTGGCGCCCCTCTCGTTTCGCTTGTCTTCGTTTTGACTAGCGCCGGCCGACCACGAGCTTGACCGGGAAGCCGCGGCGCTTGAGGACGCCTGGCCTCGGGTTCTGGCCGATGACGCGGCCGACTCGCCTGGAGCGGGCGCGGCGGATGCGACCCACGGAGCAGCGTGCCCTGCGGATCTTCCTCTTCGCCGGCGCGAGCCTCAGTCCGATCACCCGTGGCACGCGGCAGCGCGCACGTGGTGGTGGAGGCGGTGGCGGTGGTGGCGGAGGTGGTGGCGGTGGAGGCGGTGGTGGCCCTGGTGGTGGTGGTGGTGGAGGCGGAGGCGGCGGGGGTGGCGGTGGTGGCGGAGGCGGCGGAGGTGGAGGCGGAGGTGGTGGCGGAGGCGGTGGCGGCGGTGGCGGAGGCGGTGGCCCCGTCAGCTCCAGCGTCTCCACGCTTGCCAGCGAGGTCGAGGCGCCGTCACGGCCGCCGGCTGCGACGATCGTGTTCCCGACGAGCGAGGCTCCGGTGAAGGAGCGCTGCGCGTTCAGGGCGGGCTCCGATGACCAGGCGTTGGCGCCCGGGTCGAAGCTGACGACGCCGGTCGTCGTGAACGGGCCCGCGAAGGGCTCGCCGCCGCCGATCGACCAGAGATGGCCCTGGGCAACGACGCTGCCGGGGACGTTCTCTGCGACCGGCATGCTGGTCAGCTGCGTCCAGCTATCGGTTGCGATGTTGTAGTCCCAGGCCAGATCGAGCGTCGCGTCGGGATTCGTGCGTCCACCGGCCATGATCAGGTGGCCGTTGATCACGCCCGAGGCGGTCCCGCCCTGGAGCTGCGGGCTGGGCGCCTTCTCGGTGAAGGTGCCTGCCGCCGGGTCGAACTCCCAGGTCTGGCCGGAGACGGAGTCGATGAAGGCCGTCTCGTAGCCGCCGACCAGGTAGATCTTGCCGTTGGCGGAGTTGTAGCCGCGGGCCATCTGGCTGCGCGGGGCCGGCATCGTCGGGCCCATCGACCAGCTGTTGGTTGCGATGTCGTAGACCTGCGTCACGTCGAAGACGAGCTGGGCATCGCGGTCGGAGCCACCGAAGACGTAGATCTTGTTCGTCGTCGGGTAGTAGACCGCCGCGGCCACGATCTGTGCCTGCGGCATCGGTGCCAGCGTCGTCCAGCTGTCGGCGACGGGGTCGTAGCGGTAGGAGGTGTTCACGGTCTGGATCGTCGAGAACGAGTAGCCGCCGAAGTAGTAGGCGTACGTCCCGTCGGAGGCAGCCGCGCCGCCGAAGAGGTCGAGTGGAAGCGGTGCCACGGTCTCCCACTCGCCTGGGGGTGGTGGTGGCGGGGGTGGCGGTGGAGGTGGCGGTGGTGGAGGCCCGCCACCGGTGACCACGAACGAGCCGTTCATCTGCGCGGTGTGGACATCGCACTGGTATCCGTACGTGCCCGGCACGAAGGTCACGTTCCAGGTCACATCACCGGTCCCGGCGATGTCGGTCATCTCGTTCACGCCGGTGCCCTGCAGGTGGTAGTTGTGGAGCTCGCCGAGATCGTGAATGAGGATCGAATACTGACCCTCCGGAAGGGTCGTGACGTCATCGCCGTTCGGGAACTTCAGGTCGATGGTGAAGCCGGGGCCGGTGGTCCCGATCAGGTCGGCAGTCCCCTCGGAGGCGGCGGCCGCATCGACCAGCCCGTAGCCGAAGTGGTTGTTCGGCACGTGGTCTTGCCCGCCGCACTGCGTGCCGTTCGCCGCAGTGAGGTTCGGATTGGCGGTGTTGTTCAGAACAGCCTTTGTCGCTGCGATGTCCCTGACCAGCTCGGGGCGAGCCGACCAGAGCAGGGCAACGACGCCGACGACGTGCGGGCCGGCCATCGAAGTGCCGCTGAATGACGCGTAGGCCGTGTCGCTCGAGTTCGTCGAGGAGCGGCTTGGATTCCCCGGCGCGGCGATGTTCGGCTTGATCCGGCCGGAGCCGTCGATCGTGACCGGGCCGCGGCTCGAGAAGCCCGCGACGGTCGTCGCGCCTGTGTTCAGGGCACCGACCGAGTAGGAGGCGTTGTAGATCGCCGGCGGGTCCACGACCGAGCTGCAGTTCGGGCCCGCGTTACCTGCGGAGACCGTGACGAAGATGCCGGCGGCCTCGGTGTTCTCAACGATCGTCCGCAGCGTGTCGGCAGCACAGCCCTCGCTCGGCGGACAACCCCAGCTGTTGTTCATGACGTGCGGCCGGAGGTCCGGGTTCGGGTTGTTGCCGCTCAGGTCGGTCGGGGCGATGAAGAACTGGAAGCACTCCGTGTACGTGGTCGGAGTTCCGTTGCCCTGGTCCATGTTCCGGCAGCCGATCCACTTGGCGCCCGGTGCGACGCCGACCTGGTTGGTGCCACCGTCGTCACCGGAGGTGGTGCCGGTCGTGTGCGTTCCGTGCGAGTGGTCGTCGCAGGGCTCCACGTGGTTCGGGCTGCAGATGCCGCCGCCCGAGTGGATCGAGTCGTGCCAGTTGTAGTTGTGGTTTGCCGACGACCCGTTCCAGCCCCGGTAATGCGGCTTGAGCGCGTTGTGCGTCCAGCGCATGCCCGTGTCCTGGTTTCCGATGACGATCCCTTCGCCCGTGTGGCCGTTCGCCCACACGTCGGGAGCGTGCACCTGGGTGACGCCAGGCTCGATCGTGCCTGGCGAGTCGACGGCTTTCGAGGGGCCGGATTCGTCGACGCTCTTGAGCCAGTTCGTCCTGGCGTTGGACTCGATCGACTTCACGTCGGACCGAGCAGCGAGAGCATTGACGAGCGAGCGGTCGCCCGTGGCCATGATCACGTTCGCGACCCAGAACGACCGATAGCCGATGCCGCGCGAGGCAAGCATCGCCTTGATCGGTGCCTGAGTCCGGGCGGCTTCCTTCTTGAGCGTCCTGTAGACGTACCAGCCGCGAGCACTCTGATTCTTCATGCCGTAGGCGGCGCTCAGGTCGGCCTGTTCCTTCAGGTTGATGACGAAGGAGGCCTCCCTCCCGCCTGCGGTGTCCCGCAGAACTCTGCTTTCGATTTTCGACTGATTGCTACTGGACGCGGTTCCGCCGTAGAACACGACGACCCCGACAACCGAGACCGCAAGCGCGGCCGCAACCTTGACTCCCCTACTCATTGGTCCTCCCCTCGAAATGACAAATCCCCGCGCACTGTTACATAGTTTTGAGCCAATACAAAGAACGGGAAGAGTGCCCAAACAAGGGAAACCCTGACCCTCGCGGGACGCGGCTAGAATCGAGGCCCGCGCCCTCTTAGCTCAGTTGGTAGAGCACCTCCATGGTAAGGAGGGGGTCTCCGGTTCGAGTCCGGAAGAGGGCTTCAACCAAGGCGCTGGTATCAGCGCCTTTTCTCGTGCGGCCCTCGAAGCGCTCCGCGGAGGTGCCCTTACGGTGCCTCTTCGTTGCCCCCACTCCTGGGACGGTTGCGGCCGCTCTGGGCGGCCGCAACCGTGTTCGACGCTTTAGCTGACCTTGTCCTTCACGTCTTCGGCCTTGTCCTTGGCCTCGCCCCATTTTTCCTGGGTCTGGCCCTGCTTCTCACGCATCTCGTCGTCGGTGAGCTTGCCCTCGGTTTCCTTGAGTTTGCCCTCCGCCTTGTCTCGCATTCCGTCGGACATTTGACCCCTCCTTGGTTGTGTTCCGTGCTAGTACCCGCTCCAGGCATCGTCTTAACAAGTGGCGGCTTCCCATCGACCGAGCAGCCACGAAGGATCCGGTCCTCGAGGTCGTCGGTTGGGTAGCCGGCTTCGTGGCCGACACGTACGAACCGGATCAGGAGCTCGACGGCCGCCTCCGACGTCTCGAGCGCTGTCACCGGGGGCCCACCTCGAACGCCTGATCGGCTGACACCCGCTTCGCCGATGTACTCCCTCAGCGCACGTCGACGTAGGAGACCTCGATCGCGTTGTTTCCATAGCCGAGCCGGTTCCACGGCGGGACGTCGGGTTGCACGTTGCCGGCCGCGTCGGTTGCTCGCGCGCGAAGGGAGTGTCGGCCGATGTCGGACGCGTCCCAGTCAAGCGACCAGTCTTGCCATTGGTACGGACCCTTTGGGGGCTCGAGCTTCGCCGCGTGCCACTCTCCTTCGCCGGTGAAGCTGACGTCGACGCCGGTGACCGGTCCGGTGCCTGACCACGCCTTTCCGCGTACGGTGTACCCGCCGGGGGCGAGGGTCGCGCCGGGAGCGGGGTCGGTGATGCGGGCTCGGACGCGCATGAGGGTGACGCGTTCGTGCTCTCGATCCGGCCATTCGTAGATGTAGTGGCCGGTCTGAAACTCGCCCGCGTACGGTTCGGTCAGGACGTCGATCCGTGTCAGCCATTTCACGGAGGCGACGGCGTACCACTGGGGCACGATCAGCCGGAAGGGGGCTCCGTGGTCGGGGGTGAGCGGCTGACCGTTCATCTCGTAGGCGATCAGGATCTCTGCCGCCGGATCGGCTGCGTGGGCAAGGGTGAGTGAGCGCACGAAGTGCAGGTCGGACTGGTTGGTCTCCGCAAGCACCGCTTTGAGGTGATACGGGCCGTGGTCGGCGCCGTCGAAGCGGACCTCGACGCCGTCTGCTGTCGGATGGGCGTGCTCGAGGACCTCGTGCAGGAGGGCGCCCTTCCACCGGGCGGTCGAGACCGCGTAGTCGCCCCATGGCTCGCCGACCGGCAGGGGCCGCGTCTCGAGGCGCCCGTTCCCGGCACATTCAAGCGTCACGGCGCGCTCGACCGCCGGCATCGCCCGCAGGTCGTCGAGTGTGAGCTTGGTCGGGTTGTCGACCGCGCCGCCGACTTCGAGCGTGCCGTCGTGGCTCGGCACGGCGAAGTTGCTTCGAACATAGTGGAGCTCTACCGGAGTGATCTCGCCGGCGAGTGCGTCGGGCGGCGCCTCTGCATTGAAAGGCGCGGGGTTGATCATTCGGAGCGCGGCGCGCGATTTCTCCAGGTCGTCTGCTACTGCCATCTCTTCGTCTCCTCGCTTGGGGGTCGTTGGGCTCGCGGTACCGGCATCAGTAGTCGGGGTCCTGGAAGGTCGGGTCGCGGTCGTCGTTGAAGGCGCCGATGCCCTCGATGCGGTCGGGGTGCACGGCCGAGCGCCAGTGTGCCTCCATCATGATCGCGATCGCCTGCTCGATCGGCTGCCCTTCGCCCATCCGCACGGCTCGCTTCATCGCCTGAACCGCCGTCGGCGAGTTGCTCGCGATCTTCGCTGCAATCCGGCGCGCAGCGTCCATCAGCTCGGCCTGCGGGTGGAGCTCGTTGACCATACCCAGGCGGTGGGCCTCGTCCGCGGTTATCGGGTCGCCGGTCATGAGCATCTGCAATGCCTTTCCCGGCGGGAGCACGCGGGGAAGGAAGACGGGTGAGCCGCCGCCGGCCGCGAGGCCGATCATCGCTTCGGGCTGGCCGAACGTGGCGTTGTCGGAGGCGATGATGAAGTCGGTGCTCTGCGCGATCTCGGAGCCGCCGCCGTAAGCGATCCCGTTCACGGCGGCGAAGATCGGCTTTCGCAGCTGCCGCAGCGTGTAAAGCGTGCGATCGAAGTCCTGGCGCTGGCGCAGCCAGTCCTCTTTGCTCATGTCCTTGCGTTGCCGCAGGTCGCTGCCCACCGAGAACGCACGCGTCCCCGCGCCGGTGATGATGGCGACGCGAACGGAGGCCCGGACCGCGATCGTCTCGAGGATCTCGGTCAGCCGTGCACCCATCTCGGTGGTGATCGCGTTGTCGGCGTGTGGCCGGTTCAGGGTGATCACAGCGACGTGCCCGTCCGCAACGTAGTCGGCGAGCACGGGCTGGTCGGGCTCGGCCTCGCCGGATTGCGGCGGGCCAAAGTCGAGCGCCTTCCAGCGGTCTGTTCCGGTAGTTGCCACGTCTTCTCCTTCCGTCACGTCGTGAGCTCCCCCAGCCAGCGCAGCGCTCGCAGACCGGGGGCGAAGCAGTACTCGCCACCGCGCGTGACGACGAAGGGCGGCAGTTCCTGCAGGCGGCGGCGGATGGGCCGCTGCGGGATCGTGAAGCTGCTCGATCCTTCCTTCGCTCCGACGAGGGGGTCCTTCTCGGCTGGGGCGCCGATGAAGATGCCGTCGTTCAGCCATTGGGTCTTGACGAACTCGAACTGGCGCTTCAGGTGCGCGCCGGCGAACACGAAGATGATCCCGCGGTCCTCGCCATCGTCCTCGAGCACCCCTTCGGGCAGCATCGGCCCGTAGCTCGTGCCGCGGCGAATCATGCGGTGGAGGCGGACGTTGACGCTTCCTTCGCTGTCGAGCGCGTCCCGCGGGTTGGCGCGGCGTGCGTGCGCGCCGGCCGGGCACTTGAACCCACGAAGATCGTCACCGTAGATGAAGTCGTTGTTGCGCTTCTGGTCGGCGCCGAGCTGCGGATCGTCCCGTTCGGGAGCGAGCGCCAAGGGCGCCCCGCTCTGCCAGCGTCCGACCATCTTCGCGCCCAGCAACGCCTCCTCTTCGCGACTCGCTGCCTTCGCGTGCAGGTACTGCCGGTAGGCCGCGACCCGCGTGCGCAGCTTGCGGAAGACGACGTAGGTGCCGTTGCGGCCGAGCACCTCGGGGGTCGGCATCGACGGCACCTCTCCCGTCTCGTCCGGGTAGCCGTGGATGATCTCGCCCGCCTTGATCGGGCGCTCCTTCGGGTTGGAGGGCGAAATCCCGCTTCCTTCGACCGCGGGCTGGCCAATGCCGTCCTTGAAGCCGAAGGAGGTGCGTCCGGTCGGGAGCTGATAGCAGTCCTGGCGCCAGATCACTTCGACGCCGGGCAGCTGCTCGTGCGCGTTCCGTGCCCGCTCGGCGAGCGCCTCCAACCGTTCGGCATCGGGCGAGAGCACCCCCAGCGCGACGTGCACGTCGGCCGTCCCGAGCGGCTTCTCCCAGTGCTCGGGACTGCTCTCGCCCACGTCGCCGAGCTCGGCCGCGCGCGCCGCCATCCCCTGCCGGAACTCTGGCGAGAAGCTATCGAGCGAATCCTGCGGTACGCCCAGCGCCTCGAGACCGTGATAGGTGAAGGCGACCGTGATCCACGCGTCCTGCGCCGGATCGGGAGACAGCCGGCCGGAGTCGACGAACGGGTGCAGACGCCGCACCAGTTCCCGTCCCGCCGCTCGGTCGTCGATGCGGAGCAGCAGATACCTGCCCACATAGGGCGAGGGTCGCTCGTGCAGCGCGCCGCTCTGGATGTCATCGAGCTCGAGGCTGGGGCCCTCGGCAGTAAGCGTGCCTTCGGTCATCCCCATCAATGGTGCTCGGGGGGCTCGGGCGGATCCGGGTTCGCGGGCGCGAGGTAGGGAAAGCTGGGCGAGCCGGGTCTCGTCGACCCGTCGACTCCGTCGCGGATCACGGGGCCGTTGCCGGCGTTGACCAGCAGCGTGAAGATCGTGTCCATGACGTCGTCGTTGAGCGCTCGTCCACCGCACGTCTCGTGTACGCGGCCGTCTTGGGCGGCGCGCTCGATCTCCAGGAACGAGCCCTGCTCGGCGTACGGCTTGCGGGTGTCGACGACGAGGTAGTCGGCGAGCATGAGCTCGGTCAGCGGGTGGGTGCCATTGCCGTCCGCGGGCCAGTCCGTCTTGCCGTCGAGGCCGTCCCAGAAGGCGAGATTGGCGTTGAGCCGCGCCCGGTATGCGCCCACGTAGCCATCGGCGAGGTGGAACGCGTCCTCCATGTTGTAGAGATCGCGGATCTCGAGATCGCGGTTCACCGGATCGAACTGCTTCGGCGCGAGCATCATGTTCTTCACCTCGGGCCTGCCGACTCGCTCGATCCGCACGGCGTGCTTGCCCCGCGTCAGTGTCTCCGCGACGACGCCCACCAGCTCCACATCCTTCAAGAGCTGCGCACAGTCGACCTCGACGACGAGGCTGAGGACGTTCTTGCCGTCCATGTAGATCGCGCCGGGATCGGTGAACGCGAGCTTGCCGGTCGCGATCGTCTTCAGCGCCGCCGGGGCGTCCATGATGAACGGATCCCAGCGCGGGCCGGCAAACACCCGCACGCCATGACCAGAACCGCCCTGCTCGTCGTTTACGCGAAAGCTGACAGTGGCGCCCGTCGGCGTCGTGCACACGCCTTCCTGTCCTCGCGCGCCGTTGCCCGCAGCCGGATCGGAAAACACGCAATCGAACACGAACTCTTCCTCGGCAAGAGCGAACGGCGCAGGATCGCTCGGGGCTCCCACTGCGAGCGGACGCAACCGAAAGCGGTAGACGAGCCCGTCCGAGAACAGCGCCGAGGGCTGCGCAAACGGGAGCGTGTTCTGCACGAGCACCAGATGCCCCCGCCGCTCGGGGCTTGGAAACGCGTACACGTCCGTGATGTCCGCGATCGGCTCCGCCAGCGCCCGCGGTCCCGAGATGTGATCCGACATCGCCGAGGCCGGCCTAGTCGGCGGCCTCGTCGAGCAGCGGCTTCAGCGCAGGGTGCTGGAGCGCCTCGCTCGCCTCCGGATCGTCGAGCACCCGCTGGAACGCGTCATTCACACGCAAGCCTTTCCTGATCTCCTTCACGGTGCCTCCGTAGTTCCGTGCGTAAGCAGCCGCAGTTACCTGCGCGCTCAGGACGAACGCCCTCACCGCCGCCAGGTCGGGGAGGCCCTCGTAGCCCTCGACGTGCTGGAAGATGACGTCGAAAAGCGCCAGCGTCGGCCCTGACGTGAAGAAGTCCTCCATGTAGGCGTCCCAAGGCCCGTCGAAACTCGTGATGAACGCGAGCCGCGTGTCGTCGTCGAAGAGAACGAACCTCGCCTCGTGAATCGACGCGATCGCCATGCCGTAGTCGCCGGGACGGTACCCCGGCGTCTCCTGCAAAGCCCGAAGCGCAGCTCGAAGGCTTTCACCCTCGCCAGGCTTGACACGGAAAAACAGGCTGAACTCGCTCGTGGAGCCAACCGAAAAGCCCGGGCGAACGGTCCCCGTTTCAGGTGCTGACATCCCTACCTCCCGTCGATCCACGACGACTCGCGCGTAACACCGATCGTCCGAGAAGAGTCTACGGCTACGACCTGAGGGTTGTGGACCGAGACCGAAACTCGTACTCTCGCCGAAAGCACCGCAGGCGCTGATGCCCGAGCCCGACAGCTCAACTGTGACCACGACGCGTGCCACGAGTCGGCTCGCCGCCGTTCTCGTTGGCGTCGTCGCTCCGACCACGCTTCTGGTCGCACTCGCGTACTACTTCGGCTGGCGGCGGGAAGAGGCGTTCGCCGGCTACTTCGGCGTCGATCCGGCGCTCCTCGAGCTCTCGACGGATGAGTACGTCCTCCGCAGCGTCGACGCGCTGTTCGCGCCGGTCGTTGCGCTGCTCCTCGTCGCCTTCTGCGCACTCGCGGTGCACGCTCTCCTTGCGGATCGGATCGAGTCTGACTACGCCGCCCCGGTCGTTTTCTTCTTCGGACTGGGCGCCCTGGCAATCGGCCTCGCCCTCGCAGTCGGACACCCGGTCTCCTCGAGGGCGATCTACGTGCAGGCTCTCGGGCTCGGAGTCGGTGCTGCGCTCATCGTGTACGCCCTGGCTCATTGGCCCGGGTTGCGGACGACGACCTCGTCGCTCACGGCCATGAGCTTCGTCGCCGCCGGAGTGGTCATCGTCAGCCTGTTCTGGGCGACGGCGGAATACGCGGACGACCGAGGTCTCCAAACCGCTCGGAGGCTCGCCAGAAACATCGACGTCAGCCCGCAAGCAGTGGTTTACAGCAAGGTCGATCTCGGCATCGATCCCCGCGGAGACGGTTCGGGCGCAGTCCGTGGTTGTGAGGCCATCAAGATGACGCAGACGCGGAAGTCAGCCTACCCTTATCGGTACGGGGGCTTCAGGCTCCTGGCGCACAGTGCCGGCAAGTACTTCGTGACTCCGACCCATGGGAACGGCAAACCGTGGGATCCGGACGTCTCGGCGGTCTTCGTGCTCCCCGACGACGACACCATCCGCATCGAGCTCCTCCGCGGAAGGGACTATCGGGCGGAGTCGCGTGAGAGCACGTTCGCAGGGGCGCAGCGGACGGCATTCACCTGCTAAGCCCCGTTACGGTGTACGCGAGGATGGCGCGGGCGATGGTGTCCCAGTCGGCTCGCTCGACTCCGTGTCCGGCTTCCTCGAGCGCGAGCAGCCGTGCACCCGGGATCTCGCGGGCCAACGCCGCTCCGTGTTCGAGCGGGAATATCGGATCGTCCGTGCCGTGGATGACCAATGTGGGGACGGCGATCGTGGACAGCGGCTCATGCGGCGGCTCGCCCTCCGCGGCCAGGGCGTGGTTCTCGGAGGCGGCGACGTTGTGCGCGCGCTCGACGTCGCGGCGAACGAGCTCTTGGATCGCAGCCTCGTCGAACGGGCGCGCGCCTCCTGCGAGCGCGCGCGCGTAGTCCACCAGATACTCGATCACCGACCCCTCGTCCGACCAATCCACGGTCGCGCTTGTCACGAACCGCTGGTACCGCTCCGTGGCCGACGGAAGCCCACGTTCGCCCGGCGTCGCGGGCGACGTGCTGATGAGGACGAGCGAGAGGACGCGATCCGGGTAGTCGAGTGCGAGCAGCTGCGCGAAGGCACCCCCGGCCGAGACGCCGACCACGTGCGCAGCCGGGACGCCGTAGGCGTCGAGGACGCCGACACAGTCGGCGATCAGGTCAGTGCCCGTGTATTCCGGGCGCCCCGGCTCGTAGGTGACCGATCGGCCCGTGTCCCGTTGGTCGTAGCGGATCACGAAGCGCCCTCCATCAGCCAGCAGCCGGCAGAAGCCCTCCTCCCACCAGAGCATCGATGCGCCGATGCCCATGATCAGGAGGATGGGCGGGTCGGCGGGGCGGCCGAAGGACTCCGTACAGAGCTCGACGCCGTTCGCCTCGATCATCCGCTCGACCACTTCAAGCCTCCTCCGGTGTCAGCGCCGGACCCGGTAGTGCATGTGGGTGACACCGCCCTCGCCCTCGAGGATCCGGGTGCGCTCCAGCTCGATCTGCTCGGCGGCGAGGCCCTCGAAGAGACGGCGCCCTTGGCCGAAGAGCACCGGGATGACGTGGAGCTCGAGCTCGTCGAGGACGCCGGCGGCCAGTCCGAGCTGCGCGGTTGCGGCGCCGTGGACCAACACGTTCTTGTCGCCCGCCGCGTCCTTGGCTTGAGTCATCGCGCTCGCCACGTCATCCACGTATGTGACCAGCGGCCACTTGCTGACGTCGATGCCGGGCTCGTGGCGGCTCAAGACCCAGATCGGCACGCCGTCGTGATGGTCGCCGCCCCAGCCGCCCGCAGGCTCGAAGGTCCGCCGGCCGGCGACGATCGCGCCGGTGGACATGAACTCGTCGACGATCCGGCCGTTGACAAGGCCCGACCGGCGGAGGGCCTCGAGGTCGACGTCGCCGCCCGTCATCGCCCACTCGTGCAGACGGTGCCCGCCGTCGCCGAGCCCGTTGCCCGGCCCCTCATTCGGCCCCGCGATGAATCCGTCGAGCGACATGGACATGTAGAGAACGGTCGCGGACACGGCGTCTCCTTCCTCGTCTGGGTCGTTCGATTGTCTGCTCGTTCAGACCAGGCAGGGGCCACGAACTAATCGGTGGCACCTCCGCGCTGAGCGATGAGTTCCGACTTCTTCGCCGGTCAAAGAAGACAGGCACCATGCGCCGCAGAACCATGAGGAAGGGAGTGCTGATGAGCGTTCCGGAGACGAAACTCGACGCCCGCTTTAGTGACCCCGACGCCGTCGCTGTCAGCTGGGGCGACACTCGGCAGGCACTCGAGGCCGCCGAACTGTTCTGGATCACGACCGTTCGTCGCGACGGCCGACCGCACGTAACACCACTCGTGGCGGTGTGGCTCGAGGAGACGATCTACTTCTGCACCGGCCCGAGCGAGCAGAAAGCCCGCAACCTCTCCCACAACCCGCACGTGATCCTGACGACCGGCTGCAACGAGTGGGAGCACGGGCTCGACGTCGTTGTCGAGGGCGCCGCCGACCGGGTCACCGATGACGAGCAGCTGCGCCGTCTTGCCGAAGCCTGGACGCGAAAGTGGGACGGTCGCTGGCGCTTTCGTGTCGGAGACGGCGGCTTCGAGCACGAAGACGGCGGCCCTGTGCTGGTCTTCGCGGTTGCGCCCACCAAGGTCCTCGCCTTCGGCAAGGGCACCTTCAGCCAAACACGCCACCGCTTTTCGAGGAGCTAAACGACGCGCCGACCTTCTCGCCAGAACGGTGTTGCGACGACCGCGAGTAGGACGGTTGCCGCGCCAGAAGCGGTCAGGGTCCACGCGGCGCCGAGGCCGGCCACGATCGGGCCTCCGATTGCCGTCCCGAGCGGGGTGGCGACCGTGACCGCGGCGCTGCGGGCGGCGAGCACGCTCGGCAGGTTCGCGGTCGTGGTGATCGACTGGAAGAGCGCATAGGTGAGGGGAATGAAGGGGCCGTAAACGAGCCCGCCGAGCGCAAAGCAGACCAGAGTGACGGCAACCGGCGCGAAGGCGAACGGAAGGAGGCAAGCGCCCCAGCCGGCGACGATCAGGAGCACGACTCGACGGGTGGCGCGACCGCGGAGCATCCCGGTCACGAGGGTCGACGCGAGGGCCCCGACACCGAAGCTCGTCCAGTAGAGGCCAAGCAGTCCGGCATCCGCATCGAGGTCGTGGACATAGACCGGAAGGGCATCCTCGACAGGCCCGTAGAGGAAGAAGAAAAGCCAGGTGAGCACGAGCAAGCCGAGGAGGTCGTTGCGGCGGAGGAGGCGGAAGCCGGATTCGGCTGCTCGGGTATCGACCGGCTGCTCGGTCGTCGAAGTGGCGGTGTGCGTGCGCCAGGCCTGGACGCCGAGAAAGGCGAACGAGGCGGCGTCGAACGCGAGCACCCAGCCGGCTGAGATGCTGGTGAGAAGGAGGCCGGCTGTTACCGGCCCGACAATCGTTGCGAGCCAGACCTGTGCGCTGGCGAGCGAGTTGGCGGCGAGGCGTCCGTCCTCTCCGCCGAGCTCCGCGAGCATCGTGTACTCGCCCGCGTTCCCCCAGCTCGCCAGGAGCGACGAGCCGGCGAGCAGTACGACATATGCGGTAGGTGTGAGCGCTCCCACCGCCAAGAGCGCGACGATCGCGCCGAGGAAGACGGCGCGAAGCAGGCAGTGGCCCAGGACGAGCGCGCGCGCGGGACGGTGGCGGAGGTACCTGCCGAACGCGAGCGCCCCAACCGCCCCCGGCAGGGTGTAGGCGGCGATCGCAAGCCCGACGAACAGGCCGACTTGCCCGGCCGGGGCGGTCTCAACGGCAAGCCACGCGATCGTGACAATGCTCATCCCGTCGCCGAGCGACGAGACGCCGAGCCCCAACAGCAGCCGCCGTGCGCGAGGGTCTCGTAGCAGCGCTCGATACGCGTTCGGGATCAAACGAGACACCCGAGCGGTGGAGCTCAGTCCTCAGCTCACCGCTTTCTTCACCATTGCGCGGATCTTCTTCTCGTCGGCTGCGGTCAGCTTCGTCAGCGCGAAGGCGACCGGCCACATGGAGCCTTGATCGAGCTGCGCGGTGTCGTTGAAGCCGATCATCGCGTAGCGCTCCTTGAACTTCCCTGCGTTGCGGAAGAAGCAGACGACCTTGCCGTCCTTGGCGTATGCGGGCATCCCGTACCAGGTCTTCGGCGTGAGGTCCGGGGCGGCCGCCTTGATCAGCTCGTGGACCTGCTTGGCGATCGCACGGTCCTTCGGCGACATCGCGGCGATCGCACGGCGCACGGCGGTTTCCCCGTCCGTTTTGTCCTTCAGCTCTCGGGCGCGCGCTCTCATCGCGGCCTTTTCCTCGGCCGTGAATCCGTCTTTCTTGCCGGCGCTCTTTGCGGGCTGCTGCTTGCCCTTCTTCGTCGTGGGGCTCATCGATCTCCTTTCGTGCGTTCGACGACCTGCATATAACAGGTCGGCGCTGCGATCGGTGCTAGCGACTACGAGGGGAGGCCGCGAGCTGGCCGCACGCTGCTTCGATGTCCTGCCCCCTCGTGAGACGGACGGTCGCGGGGATGCGGGCGCGGTCGAGCACCGCCTTGAAGGCCGCGACCGCCTGCCGCGACGAGCCGGCGTACAGGCCCGTGGGGTTGTAGGGAATCAGGTTGACCTTGAACTCGTCTCGCCCGAGGAGCCCGGCGAGCAGTCGTGCATCCCCGGATGAGTCGTTCACGCCGGCGAGCATCACGTACTCGACGAACACCTTCCGGCGGCGAAGCTGGACGTACCGGCGACACTCGGCGAGGACATCTGCGAGCGGATAGCGGTCGTTGACCGGCATCAGCTGCGATCGCTTCTTCGGGTCTGCGGCGTGGATCGAGAGCGCGAGGCGAATCGGCTGCTCGACCTCGTCGACGAAGCGCCGGAGGCCCGGCATCCAGCCCACGGTCGAGATCGTGGTCCGCCGGTGCGTGATACCGAGGTCGGGTAGCCGCCGCGCCGAAGCGAGGACGGCGTCGACGTTCATGAGCGGCTCGCCCATGCCCATGTAAACCGCGTGGTTGACGGGTTCACGCCGGCGAAAGTGCAGCGCCTGGTCGAGGATCTCCGACTCCGTCAGGTTGCGCCCGAACTGCATCGCCCCGGTTGCGCAGAACGTGCACGTGAGAGGACACCCCGACTGCGAGGAGAGGCAAAGCGACCGGCGGCCGTCGCGGTACCGCATGAGAACGGTCTCGACCGGGTGCCCGTCGGCGGTCTGGAAGAGGGCCTTGACCGTCCCGTCCCGGGACTCCCGCTCGGTGAGGAGCTCCAGCGTCGAGAACGGCACCGTCTCCGCGAGCGTTGCGCGCAGCGGCTTCGGGAGCGTCGTGATCACGTCGTAGGACTCTGCGCCGCGTGCGGTCCACTCCCACACCTGCCGTGCGCGATAAGCCGGCTCGCCCAGGTCGGCGAGCGTCTCCTCGACGAGATTGACGTCCATGTGCTTACGGTAGCCGGGGAGCCGACCTCGGTCGGCTCCCCGGCACTCGCGATGACCTAGAGGATCAGGAACCGCAGTCCGGATTCGGCGGGTCAAGCTCGCCGCGGAACGCTCCTCCCACTGGAGCGATGATCAAGCTCACGTCCTGCGCGGGGGCCCCCGACTCGTTCCGCACGATGTGGCCCATCCCGGTGTCGACGAGCCCGTGACCTGCGGTCACGACGTGCGGCGTGCAGGTTGGATCGCCGTAGTGGTAGTACGTGAGCTCTCCCTGCGTCACCGTGATGAACACCGGGCCGGGGTGCGTATGCCAGCCGGTGTACGCCCCGATCGCGTAGTCGTGCCGTCGCACGACGAAGTCGACCGGCGACTTCGCCTGGGCCTTGTACTTCACCGGCGACCCGTGCGGTGACTTCACCTTGAACGCGTCGTACGTTCCGCGCGCGAGGATCGTCGGCGTCACTCCGGAGGGTGGCGACGCCTGCGTGACGGCAACGAACGCCGCAAGCGCCAGCAGCGAGATCGCTGCCGCTATGGACACCTTTCGCTTCATTACTTCTCCTTTCTCGACGAGACCACCTCGACGACTCGCAGCGGTTCGAGCTCCGCATGCTCTGCAACGAGCGCGGCCTCCCGACCCGAGGGAGCGTCGAAGATGAAGAAGCAGGTCTCGTCCTCTGGAAGATGGATCGAGCGTTCGAAGCGGACACTCGACGTCCCCTGCGTCAGCTCGTTTGCAGCCAAGCGCGCCCGCTGCTCGCGCGCTTCGCGCTCTCCGGCGCAGCCACGAGCGAGATACGTTTCGACGAGGTAGCTCGGCACACGCTCGACGCTACGGTCGACGCGACCTGTTGGAAGCGTCAGAACGTCTGAACTTTGAGCGCAAGCTCGGTGCGAGAGCGAACGTCCAGCTTCGCGTAGATATGGGTCAGGTGGCTCGCCACGGTCCGTTCAGCGAGGAACAGCGCGGCGGCGACCTCCTGGTTCGTCCGGCCCTCTGCGACCAGGTCGGCAACCCGGCGCTCGGCCGCAGTCAGCCCTTCCTCGCGCGTGCGACCGCTGATGCGCCCGAGCTCCCCACGCGCCCTCTCCGCCCACGTGGAGGCGCCGAGCGTCTCGAACCCTTCGAGTGCTGCCTCGATCGCCTCGCGAGCGGAGCGCTTCTGCCGTGCTCGCCTGCGTACGACCCCGAGCGCGAGCAGCGCGCGAGCGCGTCCGAAGGCATCGCCCACCTCCTCATGCGCGGCAACCGCCTGCTCCAAAAGCGACGCCGCCTCGTCGACCGCACCGCGGGCTGCAGCGACGAGCCCGCGACAGCGCGTCACTTGTGCGAGCACCCGGTCCCGGCCGAGTCGAATCGCATCGGCTTCCCAGAGCTCGATGACTCGCACTGCGTCGTCGATGCGGCCGAGCTCGAGCAGCGCTTCGGCGTAGTCGGCCGTCCACGGCCGCGCGTTCGGCGCGCCCCACCCGAGCGCCGCTGCCTGCTGGTCGGCCTCGCCGAGGCGTTCGGCGGCCGTCGCCGCATCTCCGCGCCAGAGCGCGACGAGCCCCGGAACGGCCTCGAGCATCGGCGGATGAAATCCGATCTGCTCCTCACAGAGCTTCAGGGCTTGCTCCGACTCGTCCTGAGCGAGCTCGAGCTGCCCTCGATGGGCGGCGATCCAGGTGCTCGGAATGTGGTCCTGATTCCTCTCGACTCCGTACTGGACGCTGACGTCGCGCGCGCGAGCGGCGTACTCGGCCGCGAGCTCCCAGTGCCCTGCCCACAGCTCGAGCCATGCGAGAATCCAAAGCACCTCCGAGCTGAAGAGCTCGTCGCGCTCCTGCCACTTGCGATGCTCGCTTTCGAGCATCGCGCGTTCCTCGTCGATGTTGCCTGAGTCGCCAAGCATCCCGGATACGAGGACGTTCGCCTCCCGCACGAGGAGCGGGTCGCCTGAGGCGGTTGCAAGATCGCGCAAGCGCGCGGCATGGGCGGGGGCATCGGCGTCGCCTACCATGTCGCCGAGCACGTAAAGGTTCATGAATGCCTCGAAACGGAGGACGTCGTCGTCGAGGCGGTCGGCAAGCTCGAGGGCGGCACGCGTGCCCTCGAGAGCGGCCGCAAATGAACTCCTGAAGCGTTCCGCCCAGGCGAGACGGATGTGAATGCGCGCCTGGAGCGCCGGTTGCGACGACGCCTCGCGTAGGGCCTCCGCGAGAACGGGAACGGCGAGATCGTCGTGCTCGAACTCGGCGAGTAAGAGGAGGCCCTCTGCGCGCAGCGGGCCGCTCTCCGTCTCGGCCAGCAGATCGTTGGTAATCGTTCGTGCGCGGGTCCATTCCCCTGCAGCGAGCTGCGCACGAGCCGCGGCGAGCGCCCGCCCGTGCCGTGCGTCTCGCGCGTCCGGAGGCGTCAGGCGGAGCGCGTGCTCGGCGAGCTCGGCCGCAAACGCGGATGCGCCGCGATCGGCGGCAAGACGCGCCGCGTCGTCGAGCGTGGCGGCGATGCCCGGGTTCGGCGAGTCCATCGACAGCGCGAGGTGACGGGCACGGAGGAGCGGGTCGTCGACGATGCCCGCAACCCGCTCGTGAACGCCGCGCCTCGCCGCGCCGAGGTCCTGGTAGAGAACCGACGACAGAAGAGGGTGCGTGAAACGGATGGTCCCGTTCTCGCGTTCGATGACGTGCGCGGCGAGCGCCGGCTCGAGCGCCTCAGCCGCAACGCCGGCACGCTCGAGGAGAGACTCTGACGGCGTGCCCAAGGCCGACGCGATGGCGAGCCCTTCGCGGGTGAGCGGGGGCAGGTCGGAGATCCTCGCGCGCACGAGCTCCTCGAGCGTCTCGGGTACCGGGAGGGGCTCGAGGGGATCGACGTTCTCGTCGAGAGCTCGCGCCACCTCGAGCGCGAAGAAGGGATTACCGCCCGACCGTTCGTGGATACGGACCAATGTCTGATGCGCAAAGGACCTTCCCAGCCGGTCGTGCAGAAATCGATGAAGTGCTCCGACGCTCAGGGGCGTCACCGGCACCCGCTGTACGCGCTCCTCACCAAGCGCCACCTCGAGGGCCGACGGCTGCACGCCGTCGGCGAGTCGCCGGGCGAGCAGCAGCAGTATGTGGTTCCCCTCGAGTCTTCGGAGCGCGAACGCAAGCGCGCTCGCCGACGACGGGTCGAGCCACTGGACGTCGTCGACAGCAATCAGAGTTGGCTCTCGGTCGCTCAGAAACTGCAGCGCGTCGCGCACTGCAACGGCAAGAGCGCGGGGATCGACAGGGTCACCCGACGCCTCCTCTCGAAGGAGCGCGACCTCGAGCGCGTTCCGCCTCGGCGTTGACAGTGCGGCCAGCACGTCGTCGATGACCTCCTCGAGCAGATCGCCTAGTCCCACGTGACCGAGACTGCGCTCAGCTTCGGCCGGACGCGAAGAAAGGACGCTCAAGCCCTGCGCGCGCGCATGGTCAACCCCGGCTTCCCACAGCGTGGACTTTCCGATCCCAGCCTCGCCTTCGAGCACGAGAGCGCCAGGCCCACCCTTCGCTTCCCCGATGAAGGCGTTGACGGAGGCGAATTCCGCCTCACGACCGACGATCTCGAAAGCCACTCTTGACGATGGTGACAGAGGCCGCGTCGAAAGCAACCCCCGCCGCGTTAGCGTCTGACTGTGAGCGAACAGCACGTCGAGCGCGAGCAACGGGTCACTCCGCTCGAGCTGTTCTTCGACCTCGTCTTCGTCTTCGCGTTCACGCAGGTCACCACTGTCTTTTCGGATGACCCGACCTGGAGCGGGCTCGGACACGGCCTCCTGATCCTGACGGCGCTGTGGTGGGCGTGGGCGGCCTACGCCTGGTTGACGAACACCGTCGATCCCGAAGACGAAGCGGTCTGGGGCGCGATCCTCGTCGCGATGGCGGCGATGTTCGTCGCCGCGCTGGCCGTCCCCGACGCGTTCGGCCGGCACGGCGTCGTCTTCGGCGTTGCCTTTCTGATCGTGAACGTCATGCACCTCACGCTGTACGCGCTTGGAGCACGCGGCGACCGAGACCTGCTCGCGGCGATCCTGCGAATCGCTCCTTCCGCCCTCGTCGGCGCGGCTCTTATCGTCGCGGCCGGGTTCGCCGAAGGCGGGCTCCGCACGATGCTCTGGGTGGTCGCGCTAGCCGTGGGGTTCCTCGGGCCGCTGGTCGTCGGAATGGGCGGCTGGCGCGTGGAGCCCGCGCACTTCGTCGAACGGCACGGGCTGATCATCATCATCGCGATCGGCGAGTCGCTGATTGCGATCGGCCTCGGAGCGAGAGCCACCGCACTCAGCCTCGGCGTCATCGTCGCCGCCGTGCTGGGACTGGTGGTGGTCATGTCGTTCTGGCTTGCGTACTTCGACTTCTTCCAGATCCGCGGCCGCCAGATGCTTGCCGACCGAACCGGCATCGAGCGCATCACCCTCGCGCGCGATGTCTACACGTATCTCCATCTGCCGATGGTGGCCGGCATCATCCTCTTCGCGTTCGCCTTGAAGACAACGCTCGCCCATGTCGGCGACGAGCTCGACACGATCGCGGCGCTCGGCCTCTGTGGCGGCCCCGCGCTCTACCTGTTCGCGTACGTGGCGCTGCGCGTGCGCGTCGCGCGCACGTTCGGCCGCGGCCGCCTGATCTCGGCGATCGCGTGCGCGCTTCTGTGGCCGATCGCCGTGGTCGTGCCGGCGCTCGTCGCGCTCGCGCTCGTAGCAGCCGTCTGGGTCGCATTCCACGCCTACGAGTTCATCTGGTGGCGCGAGGCCCGCGCGCAGACTCGAGCGCTGCGCCTGCCGGCTTCTCAGGTTTCCCGCGCAGATGACATCTCCGCATCATGATGCTATGATGCGTCAGATGCCGAAGATACGCACAACATTGACCATCGACGAGGACGTGCTCCGTGCCGTCAAGGTGCGCGGCGCACGGACAGGCAAAGGCGACAGCGAAGTGATCGAGGAAGCGCTGCGACGTGAGCTCGGCTTCGACCTCCTCGAGCGGCTCTGGCAGCGCAACGACATCGGCGAGGACGACGCGCTGGAACTCGCCGTCGAGGCCCAGCACGAAACGCGACAGCGCCCGCGCTGAGTGCGCGCCGTCCTCGACCCAAACATCCTCATAGCAGCCCTGCTCTCGCGCAGCGGAGCGCCCGGCCAGATCGTCGCTCGCTGGGTCGCCGGTGAGTTCGATCTTGTGGTCTCGGCGTTGCTGCTCGCAGAGCTGAAACGAGCGCTGGCTTACCCGAAGCTGCTGGCGCGCATCTCTCCTGAGGAAGCAGCTGAGTTCATCTCCGTACTTGCACACGACGGGATCCTCGCCCCCGACCCATCGACGCCCGCCGAACGCTCTCCTGACCCCGATGACGATTACCTGCTCGCGTTGGCCGAGAGCGTGCGAGGTGTGCTCGTCTCGGGCGATCGACACCTGCTCGGTCTCACAGGAGGGTTCCCGATCCAGACCGCGCGCGCCTTCCTCGAAACGCTCGAGCAAGAGTCGGCGCTCCAAGATTGACGCAGCTGATGAGCCGTCGAGCCGTCAGGCGGCCGCTGCGAGCGGTTGCGGCACCGAGAGCCGTGCAGCCGAGCGCTGGACTGCCTCGAGCTCGGCGCGGAGAAGCGGCAGCTCGTCGCGTGTCGCCGAGAGCGCCTGGCGGTGTAGCTGGATAACGACCGCACCGCTCTCGTTCAACCGTGCTTGGCAAACGCCGAGCAGCCGCCGGTACGGCTCGAGGCCGTCGCCCTCTGCGAACACGGCGTCGCTCGGCTCGGCGGCGAGGTCCGGGAACCGCGATGCCTCCGCGGCCGGCAGGTAGGGCAGGTTCGCGACGATGAGGTCGACCGCGCCGGGAACCGGCTGGAGTAGGTCTCCGTGGCTGACAGTGATGCGATGGGCCAGACCGTGACGACCCACGTTCGCCCGCGCGACGGCGACGGCGTCGGCGCTCGTGTCGGTCGCCCAGAGCTGTGCACGTGGTGCCGCCGAGGCGATCGCGATCGCGAGCGCACCCGAGCCCGTCCCGACGTCGACGACCCGCGCGGGCGCCTCGCCGATGAGCTCGAGCGAGGCAGCGACGAGCTGTTCGCTCGCGACCCGCGGGCTCATCACGAGGCCGGGCGCCGTCAGCAGTGGAAGCCCACAGAAGGTTCGCTCCATACCCGTTTGTGTCGCGGGTACGGCGCGTCTTACCTCCGCAGTCGACTACAGCGCTTGCTCGCCGCCGACCAGCGCGCGCAGGCTCTCGTGCTCCTCGCGGCAGGCAGGGCAGCCGTCGAGGTGTGCGCGCAGCCCGGGGATCGCCGCGTCGGCGTCGCGGCCTGCGAGCTCGAGCTCGACGTAGCGGTCGAGCTGCTCGAAGCACTCGTCGCAGCCGACCTCGGGTCCCGCGGGACCGAGCAGCCGGCCCAGCGCCTGCTTCAGATCGGGTCGCTCCGTCATCAGTTCTCCTCCAGCCAGGTGTCGAGCGCGAGCCCGCGCTCCTGTAGATGCCGGCGCAGCTTCCGCCGGGCGTCGTGCAGCGTCTTGTAGAGCGCGCCGCGGTTGGTGTTCAGCCGCTCGGCGAGGACGTCGATCGGCACGCCGTTCACCGCGAGGGCGACGAGTACGCGGCGTTGGTGCTGAGTCAGCACCTCTTCGATCGCCGTCTGCAGCGTCTGCAAGAGCTCGCTCTGCTCGGCTTCGGCAGCGGGCTCTAGGCCTGTGCTCGAGAAGAGGGCCCACCCCTCGGGCTCGAGCGGCACCTCGCGGCCCTGCCAGGAGCGTTTGCGCAGCTTGACCGCCGCCTCGAGCAGGGCGAACTTGTACGCCCACGTCGTGAAACGGCTGGCGCCGCGGAAATCGGGGAGACGCCGCAGCACGCTCATCAGAGCGTCGTCGGCGGCCTCGGTCGCGATGTCTTCGAGCTCGTCGCCGCGCAGATGCGGCAGCGTCGGCCGTCGACGGGCAACCTCGAAGCGCGCGGCGCGCATCAGCAATGCGTGCAGGCGGGCAGTCGCCTCGTCGCGCGTCGCCCCGTCGCCGGCGCGAAGGGACCGCAGCCACTCGCTCGACTCGGCATCGAGGGTCTCCGGCGCGGCTGCCAGTGTCGGTGCAGGGGTCGCGCGCTCCACGAGCGTCAGGGTAGCCGCGCGCGGGCGCCGGAGGACCTCCCCGACGCCCAGCGAGCTTGTCGCTTCTGCCTGCATGTCTAACGGCGGAAGCGTGCCGGGAACTGCTTGACGATGCCGGCGGAGAGCATGTCCGACATGTGCAGGATGTGCTCGTGCACGCTGTCGTAGGCGGCTACGTCGGCGGCCCAGTTTCCCTGGAGCCGGGCGACGGCTTCCTTCGTCGTCAGCTCGAGATGCCTGTGCATCTCCGCTTTCATTGCACGGAGCTTCCAGAAGCGCGGGTTGACGCTGTGCAGGACCGCGGCGATCTGATCGGCATTCTTGACCCAGCGGGCCTGAGCCTCGGCGAGCGCGGCGCCGTCGCCGGCTTTCGCAGCCGCGATCACGTCGGCGGCGATCAGGATGTGCGTGCGTAGCTGCCTGGTCAGCTCCATACCCGCAGCCTTGCCGTAGTACGGCTTGATCGCGTTCCCAATGTCTGTCTGGTTTCGCAGGAGCCGCCCGACGGTGGCTTCGGTGTCCGGGGTGCCGCTCTCGAGGCTGATGATCGCCAGTCGGGTCCACGTGATGTGGTCCTCCCAGAGCTTGCGCATGTCCGTCCGGAGGGCGACCGCTTTCGCCGTTAGTGCGATCGGCGAATGGTGAGACATCGTCATCTGCGCGTGCGGCGAGTTGCCGCTGGCGTCGGCCCTGTCGATGCCGTTCGAAACGGCAAGGGCGCCGAAGACGGCGACGAGAGCCGTCAGGGCGATCGGAATTGCTCGCGAAACGCATCTGGTGCTCATGTCGGTGTTCCTTTCGGTTGGTCGAGTTGGCGCCGGCATTGGTCACTTAGTGCCGGGGGGTCGCCCGCTCTTACCTCGCGCCGCGCGCGAGTTGGCCGTCAGCTCGTCCGGGCGGAGTGCCGAGACTCGACGGTCAAAACTCGATTACCGAGCGGATGCCGTCCTGAGCCTCCATCAACTCGAAGGCGTGGTTCACCTCGTCGATAGTCAGGTTGTGGCTGATCAGTGGCGCGACGTCGAGCTCGCCTCCAAGCCAGCGGTCCACGAGCTCGGGCACCTGGTCGCGGCCTTTCACGCCCCCAAATGACGACCCGGCCACTCGGCGGCCCGTGATCAGGTACCGCGGAACGACGTCGAGGGTTTCGCCCTTTCCGGCGACGCCACAGACGGTTGCGAGGCCCCAGCCCATACGCGCCGCTTCGACTGCCTGCCGCATCACGTCGACCCGGCCGGTGGCCTCGAACGTGTAGTCGGCGCCGAAGCCGCCGGTCGACTCGACGATCTCCTCGACCGTGTCGGGGCCCGCGGTGAGCAGCTCCGTCGCGCCCTGGCCGCGCGCAAGCTCGAGCCGCTCCGCCGAGAGATCGACCGCGACGATCCGCTCTGCGCCGGCCAACCGGCAGCCCGCCACCGCGCCGAGGCCGACGAGGCCGGCGCCGAAGACGACACAGGTCGCGCCGGGCTGCACCTTCGCCGTGTTCAGCGCCGCGCCGAGCCCCGTCGAGTACCCACACGCGAACACACAGGCCTCCTCGAGTGGAGCTTCAGTCGCGATCTTCGCCAGCGCGATCTCGGGCATGACGGCGTATTCCGCGAAAGTCGAGGTGCCCATGAAGTGCCGAATGGGCTGGCCGTCGCGCGAGAGCCGCGTCGTCCCGTCAGGCAAGAACCCGTTGTTTTGCTGCTCGCGGATCGCCAGGCACAGATTCGTCCGCTCGTCCAGACAGTGCGCGCACTCACGGCACTGCGGGCTGAACAGGGTCACGACGTGGTCGCCGGAGACGACCGACGACACGCCGTCGCCGACCCTCTCGACGACGCCCGCTCCCTCGTGGCCGAGCACGGTCGGCGCATACCCGGACGGATCCGCGCCCGATGCCGTGTAGAGATCTGTGTGGCACACGCCGCAGGCGGCGAGGCGAACCAGCACCTCGCCGGCCTGTGGCTCGGCCAGATCGACCTCCTGCACCCGGAGCGGGGTGCCAAACTCCTCGAGGACTGCGGCCCTGATTTTCACGCCGCGATCCTACGTCGTCACCGTAATCGCGGCCTCGGCGTCACATGGCCGCCGCGACGCGCTCGGCCGCAGCCGCGAGCTCCTCGTCCGGCACGTTCGGAAGGACGTCCTCCCAGAGCGGGAGCATCATCCCGGCCGCCTCGACCATTCCGAGCGGGCGCGGCATGAACCAGACATGGAAATGCGCACCGCCGTCACCCCAGCGGTAGAGGTGCACTCGGCCGACGTCGCCCAGCGAGAGAATCGCACGCTCGACGCGCGCGGCGACGCGTCCGAAATCGGCCGCAGCCGCGTCGGGGAGGTCGGCGAACGAGTCGACGTGCACACGGCTTGCGAGCCAGACCGCGCCGGGCAGGCTGCCTCCGACCGGTGCGTGGAGCGTCCAGTTCTCGTCCGACCAAAGGGCCGGAGTGGTCTGGCCGCTGCAGTAGCCGCAGGGCGGGCCGCCGGGCTCGCCACGGCGGAGAGGCTCGGGGACTACGCGCTCACCCGGCTCGCGTGGTGTGAGCGGCTCGAGATACGGAAGGGTCATGGTCACGACTGCTCCTTTCCTCGCTGAGGACTGTCGGGTGGCCAGTCCATCAATTTAGTTTGATGTAATATCTGCACGTGGCGACTATACACAGCACCGGCTTCGAGGAGCGGCCGCCCGTCGTCTTCTCGCTGGCGGGCCATCCGGTGCGCTGGCGACTCCTACGCGAGCTTGCGTGGAGCGACCGTCGTGTTCGCGAGCTCGTGGACTTGCTGGGCCAGCCTCAGAGCCTCGTTTCGTACCACCTCGGACGGCTGCGGGCCGCGGAGCTGGTCTCGGTTCATCGCAGCTCGTTCGACGGCCGCGACAGCTACTACAGCCCCAACCTCGACCAGTGCGGCGACCTGCTCGCCGAGGCAGGAGCGGCGCTTCACCCCGCACTCAGACCCGGCCCGCGCCCCGCCACCGAGCTTGAGCCGGGTTCGCGAAAGCCGCGCGTGCTCTTTCTCTGCACCGGCAACAGCGCCCGCTCGCAAATCGCCGAGGCACTGCTGCGCGAGCGATCCGCCGGGACGGTCGAAGCGTTCAGCGCCGGCAGCCGCCCGAAGAGCCTGCACCCGAACGCCGTGCGGGTGATGGACGCACTCGGAATCGACATTTCCGGCGTCCGGACGAAGCATCTGGACACGTTCAGCCAGCAGCGCTTCGACCAGGTCATCAGTCTCTGCGACCGGGTGCGCGAGGTCTGCCCCGAGTTCCCCGGCAGCCCACGAGCGATCCACTGGAGCATCGTCGACCCTGCGGCGGAGCCCGGAAGCGACGACGAGACCTACCCCGCCTTCGAGCGCACGGCCGCCGAGCTCGAGACGCGCATCCGCTTCCTCCTGCACACGATCCAGCTCCCCCGGGCCGCCCGCTGAACGACGTCACCGCGATGACGCCGGCCGAGCATTCAGTCGAGAGCCCGGCGGGCGGGCCCGGCTTGCTCACGGTCGCGCGCGAGTGGGGCCGAATCGGCTGCCTCGGCTTTGGCGGCCCGCCCGCGCATATCGCGCTGCTGCGCGACCTCTGCGTCAAGCGCCGCGGTTGGCTCGAGCCGCAGGAGTTCGAGGACGCGATCGCCGCCTGCAACCTGCTCCCCGGCCCTGCCTCCACGCAGCTTGCGATCTTCTGCGCCTGGCGGGTTCGCGGCCGCACGGGGGCGCTCGTCGGCGGGGCCTGCTTCATCCTCCCCGGACTGATCCTGATCCTCGCGCTTGCCGCGCTCTTCCTCGCCGGCTCGCCTCCACGCTGGGTGCTGGGCGCCGGCGCCGGCGCAGGAGCCGCTGTCGCAGCGGTCGCCCTCCAGGCCGGCTCGAGCTTGATCCAGGACAGCAGGCGCCGGTCCCGCAGCCGGGCCCGTTGGCTCACCTATCTCGTCGCGGGCGCGGCGGCAGCCGCCACGATCGGCCCCTGGCTGGTGCTCGTCCTGCTCGGCTGCGGCCTGCTCGAGCTTGCAATCCGGCGTCCTGGCCAGAGCGACTCAGGCTTCGCGCATCTGCCGCTCCTCGTCACGGCGGGCTCGGCGGGCGGCGGTTTCCTCGCACTCTCCTGGGTGGCCCTCAAGGTCGGCGCGCTCTCCTACGGCGGCGGCTTCGTGATCATCCCGCTCATGCAGCACGACGCGGTCGACCGCTACCACTGGCTGACCGGCGGCGAGTTTCTGAACGCGGTCGCGCTCGGACAGATCACCCCGGGCCCGGTCGTGCACACCGTTGCGGTCGTGGGCTACGCCGCAGCCGGCCTCGGCGGCGGGCTGCTCGCCGCGCTCGTCGCCTTCGCTCCCTCCTTCGCCTTCGTGCTGCTCGGCGCCGGACGCTTCGACCGGCTTCGCGACAACGAGCACGCGAAGGGCTTTCTGAACGGGGCCGGCCCGGCCGCGATCGGCGCCATTCTCGGGACGGCGATCCCACTCGCGCGCGCCCTCAGCGAGCCCTGGCAGTACGGCGTCCTCATCGGCGCTGCCCTCGCTCTGTTCGCTCTCAGGCGAGGAGTCGTGCTCACGCTGCTCCTCGCGGGCGCGACCGGCGTCGTGATCGCGCTGGCCGGCGGACCGCTTCCGCGCTGACAGCCGCGACTCGGCTAGGCGCGCCGCCCGTCAAGCCGGATCGTCCACGGGTCGATCGTGTCGACCAGAAGATGCGTCTCGCTCCACGGATCGCGCGCGAACGTGGCGCGGACGGCCTCATCCGACTCGGCCTCGACGACGTGCGCAGTGCGCTGCTCGTCGGCGAGCGGCCCGCCCAGGATGATGAAGCCGTCATCCACGAGCCCGTCCATGAAGGACGCGTGCGCGGGCCAGCCGGACTGCTCCTCCAGCGGCCGCGCCGGGTCCCACTCGGGCCCGGAGCGACGGAGCACGACGAGGAACATCGCCACGGTCGCCTTCTACCACACGCCTTGGCCGGGTTTACTCCTACGCCGCTGCCTCCTCGAGCTCGGCGATCTCGATCTTTCGCATCTTCAGCATGGCCGCCATCACGCGCTGCGCCTTGTCGGCGTCCGGGTCCCTGAGCAGCTCGGGCAGGGCGGTCGGGATGATCTGCCACGAGAGACCGAACTTGTCCTTCAGCCAACCGCAGGGGCCTTCTTCCCCGCCCTCGGAGAGCTTGCTCCAGTAGGCGTCGACCTCTTCCTGGTCCTTGCAGCTGACCTGGAACGAGACGGCCTCGTTGAACGTGAAGTCGGGCCCGCCGTTCAGGGCCACGAACTCCTGCCCGTCCAGCTCGAAGCTGACGGTCATGACGGTCCCTTCGTCGCGCGGCCCAGCCGAGCCGTAGCGAGCGATCTCGCGGATCTTCGAATTCGGGAACACGGACGTGTAGAAGTTCGCGGCGTCTTCGCCTTGCGTGTCGAACCACAAGCATGGAATGAGCTTCTGCATTGAGTGATCGTCCTTTCTGCTGACGGTGGACAGTTGGCGCTTCCTTCTGGTTAGACAGCCTCGGCGGCGAGAACTCATCGGAAGCTGTGGGAACACCCGCGACGCGCAGAGCGTTTTACCTATTGGATGGCCTCAGCGGGCCGTCCGCCCGACACCAAGGAGGAACCTTTGACGCAGCATCCCAACCTGCATCTGATCGACGCGCGCTGTTCTTCATGCGGCGCGGCTTTCGATATTCGCTCGACCGCCGAGGCGATCTCGGTCGATGTCTGCTCGAACTGCCATCCGGCTTACACGGGACGCTCACGCACGACCGCGAGCGGCGGCCGGGTCGAGCGCTTCGAGCGGCGCCGCGCTCTCGCCGCCGCCTAGCCGGCATGAAGACCTACGTCGCGCTGCTACGCGGGATCAACCTCGGGTCGAGGAAGCGAGTCGCAATGGCGGATCTGCGAGCCCTGGTCGAGGGCCTCGGAGCCGAAGACGTGACGACATACGTCCAAAGCGGCAACGTCGTCTTCAAGAGCGCCGACGGCGCGGAGAAGCTGACCCGGGCAATCGAACGACGGATCCGCCGCGACCTCGGCCTCAGCGTGACCGTCGTCGTCCTGACTCGGCCGCAACTGACCAAGGTCCTCGGCGGGAACCCCTTCGCCAAGGCCAAGACGGAGCAGACGAAGCTCCACGTGACGTTTCTGGCCGAGAAACCGGCGCGGGCCAAAGTCAGCAAGCTCGACCCGGAGCTCGGGGCGCCCGACGAGTTCCGCGTCGTCGGGCAGCAGGTCTACCTCCACTGCCCGAACGGCTTCGGCAGGTCGAAGCTCACCAACGCCTACTTCGAAAAGCAACTCGGCGTCGCAGCCACGACCCGAAACTGGAACACCGTCACCAAGCTAGTCGAGCTCACGAGCTCCTGACGGGTCCTGGATCAATGTTGTGGTTGTGGTGGAAGACGTTCTCGGGGTCGTAGCGCCGCTTGAGCTCGACCAAACGCTCGTAGTTCGGCCCGTAGGCGTCCCGCACGGCGTCGTCTCCCTGGTCGTCGCCGAGATAGTTGAGCCACCGGCGCTCTTCGAGGTGCGGAGCGAATGCACGGTGCGTCTCTCGCGTCCACGCGATGTTCTCGTCCGTCTCGGCGGGATCCAGCCACACGGAAGGGATCAGAAGGTTCCACCCCTCCGCACGATGAGGCACGGCGGTGTCCGTCACGCCGACGCGCGTCACGGCACCGTGGAAGCGCTCGAGGATGATCGGGGTCATCGGTGACGCCACTGACGCGAAGCGCTCGACCATCGTGTCGAGCAGCCCATCGGGGAGGCCGCGCGTGAAGCTCGACAGCCAGTAGTTCAGCATCCCGGCCGGAAAGCCGTCGTCGATGAGCGTGTTCATGACGGGATAGGGCATCTGGCCGACCTCGACCACCAGCGGCGAGCCCCAGGTCTTGAACGGCGCCAGGTCCGGCTCGGCCTGATCAGGGTCCCCCGTGTGGAACACAATCATGGCCGCGAGCTTCGTGCCGGATCCGTCGGGGGCGTGCGTCAGAGCGGCGAATACGGTCAGGTCGTCGGAGCAGTCCGCGACGGCGTCGCGATAGAAGCGGAGCATCTCGGGCGCAGCGTCGATTGGGTGCGCGATCAGCCCTCCGGTCACCATCTCCAGCGGATGCAGGCGGTACGTAAAGGTGGTCGCGATCCCGAAGTTGCCTCCGCCGCCGCGCAGGGCCCAGAAGAGGTCGGGATCGGAGGCCTCGGTCACCTCCAGCACGTCGCCGTCGGCGTTGACGAGTTCGACCGCCAGCAGGTTGTCCGCCGCGAGGCCGTGCTTTGCCATCAGCCAGCCGAGCCCGCCGCCGAGGGTGAGGCCGGCGATACCCGTCGTCGAGATCACGCCGCCGGTAACGGCGAGGCCATGCTCGGCTGTGGCGCCGTTGAGCTCCTTCCAGTTGAGGCCACCCTCGGCCCGAACGGTGCGAGCCTCGGCGTCGACCTCGGTGCCCTTCATCTCAGCGAGGTCGATCATCACCGCATCGTCGGCAACGGCGCGCCCGGCGACGTTGTGGCCACCACCGCGGACCGAGACGTCGAGCCCTGCAGCCCGCGCGAAGCGTACGCCGGCAGCGACGTCGGTTGCTCTTCGGCAGCGGACGATCACAGCAGGCGAACGGTCGATGAGGCCGTTGAAGACCCGGCGCGACGTGTCGTAGCCGTCGTCCTCAGGGAGCAGAACAGACCCGGAAACCCGGTCGGCGAGGTCGGCGAGGAGTGCGGAGTCAGGAGTCACGGTCTCGGATACCTCTCTTTCGTACGTGGCGTCTACTGGCCCGGGGTGCGGGTCGGTCCCGTCATGCCGAGGCGGCCTCCATGTTTCGGGTCACGACTTCGATCGTCTGCTGGAGCGGCTCGGTGGGGCTGAACTCGACGATCTCCGTGCCTGCGTACAGGGTCGGGGTATGCCCAGGTGGGGCGTGGTACGCGTCACCGGTCTCGTAGATCTCCTCGGTCCCGTCGGTGAAGGTGAATTTGACCTTCCCCGCGATCACGTAGCCGAAGTGCGGGCACTGGCACCGGTCGTCTGGGAGGCCGGCGAAGAAGGGTGCCATGTCAGCGTCAGCGGTGTAGGTCTCGAAGCCGACCGTATAGCCGCCGAGCTCCTCGAAGTGACCTTCGTACCCGTCGAGTGACATCGAGTCTGAGGCTGTCTGCTTGGACGCCTTGGGCATCTCGTGCTCCTTTCAGGTCTCGGATGGGTTCGGAACTGCGGGACCCATGGAGCAGATCGTGACAGCACGAGGCGGCGACTACCAACAGGGACCCCTGTGGCGTTCAGGAAGTCGCTCCGGCCATTGCGCCTGCCGGCGACCGAGCCTCCTTCGCGTCGGATGCTTCGATGTGCCTTGCGATGTACTCGGCGTCCCGCCCGCGACCCGGGAGCACGTCCGACGAGAACGAGTACTGGAAGACCAGTCCGAGGAAGTAGAGGCCGGGCTCGGACTCGACGACCCCGCGGTCGTGCAACGGCTGGCCGTCGTCGCCGAACACCTGGAGATCGATCCAGGGGAACTCGTTCTTGAACCCTGTGCACCAGACGACGTTCGCGACATCGAGGACGCGGTCGTCCTCCAGCACGGGGAGACCGTCCCGCACTCCGACGACCCTGGGCAGGTGCTCGACGCCGGCCGCAGCGAGGTCTTTCAGCCTGGTCCGGATCAACGGGTCGGCCTTCGCGAGGAGCTTCAGCCCCAGCTTCCGGCCGATCCGCGTGTCCCTTCGCAGAACGCGGTGGCCCATGAACCGGAAGGCGCGAAAGCCAAGCCGAGAACGAAACGTGCCGTGTGGGACCGGGATCTGGCCAACCTTCGGGCCAGCGAGCCAGCAGCGATGCGTCGAGCAGAGGTCAGCGGCAATCTCGGCACCCGAGTTGCCGGCTCCGACCAGGAGCACGTCCCCCTCTTGCAGCTGCGCCGGATTCTTGTACTCGGAAGAGTGCAGCTGCCGGATCCTCGGATCGAGCTCGGGCGCGAAGCCCGGAACCTTCGGGATCCGGTGCGCCCCGGTTGCGACGACCACGTTCTCCGCCTCGAAGCGACTCTCACCCGCCGAGATGACGAACCGGCCGTCGACCTTGGAAAGCCCGTCGACGGTGATGGCCGTCCGCACGGGAAGCTCGAAACGCTCGGCGTAGCCTTCGAGATAGTCGGCGAGCTCGTCCTTCGTCACGAACGACCAGGCCGGTGCCGAGAGCCGCAGGCCGGGCAGGTAGCTGAAGCAGGCCGGGGTGAACAGGCGAAGCGAATCCCACCGCTTGCGCCAGGCATCGCCGATCCGCTCGTTCGCGTCGAGGATCACAAACGGGCGATTCTGCTTCGACAGGAAGTAGCCGGCCGTGAGGCCGGCCTGGCCTCCGCCGATGATCACGGTCTCGAAGAACTCCGGGTCGCGCTTGCTCATCTCGATTCCTCCTCGTGGGGTCATGCGTCGTCGTTGGCTACTTCATCGCGTTGTGCACGGGCCAGAGCTCACGCCTGGGCGGAGGGCCCGAGATGCCGAGCGCCTCCAGGGCCGGGAAGAAGCGCTCCTGGAAGAACCGATTCGCCTCCTCCTCGGACTCCCACACCTCGATCACGCGCCAGCCTCCGTTCGGGCTCGGCCCGGCGATGTGGAAGATGCCTCCCGCCGGTTTCTCCAGGCCGAGCTCAGCGCGGATCTGCTCGTAGACCTCCTGCGATCCCCATGGGTTCTCCACCATCAGTGCGACAGCCACGTTCGCCTCCTTTTGCCGATGACCTATGACGATCAGGCTAGGGAGCGATCAACCGGCCCGCATCGCGCGAATCCGCCAATTTGCCCCGGTCGAGCGCGTGGTCATTTCTGACCACGCGGCGCGCGTCAGACCAGATCGCGCTCGAAGGCGAACGCCGTAGCGGCCGTCCGCGTCGAGACGCCGAGCTTTGTGAAGATGTTCTGCACGTGCCGGGCGACGGTGTGCTCGCTCACGACCAGCTCGGAGGCGATCTGCCGGTTCGTGTTACCGGCGGCGACCAGGCGCAGCACCTCCAGCTCGCGCGGACTGAGCCCGTGAGTGCCGGCGGACGCAGCGCGCCCCGTGAGCGTGTCGACACGGGTGAGGTCAGGTGCGGCGCCAAGCTGTTCGAAGGCGCTACGGGCCGCCTCCAGCTCCCACACGGCTGAGTCCTGGTCCCCGAGGGCACGACAGGCGAGGCCGATGAGGACGCGGGTGCGTGCCGCCTCATACGGCGCCTCGAGCTCCTGCCACACCTGCCACGCGTGACGCAGGGACACAACGGCAGCTCGAGCATCGCCCTCGGCGAGCTCGACTGCGCCTCGAGCATGGGCGGCGATCGCGTCCAGCATGGCGCGCTCGCTGCGGACCGAGATCTCCGCCAGCTCAGTGGAGGCGCTGCGCGCCGCCTCGCTGTCGCCGACAGCGAGCATGATCTCTGCGTACGCAGGCAGGAGCGCGGCACGGAGGAGCGGCTCGGTGGTCTCGTTCAGCACGCGCCGGATCGCCGCCGCCGCTGCATCGAGATCTCCCTGGGCGAGCCGCAGCAACGCCAGGCCGGGCTGCGGTTCCCGCCCGTAGCCGTTCGCGTCCCGATATGCCTTCTCTGCCGCCGCGAAGTCCCCCTGGAGGCGGAGCAGCTCAGCTTGCTGGTAGAGCGCCTGGCCGGTTGCGGCCCGATTCATCGCCTGCTCGCAACGGTCCCGCGCGAGCCGCGCCTCTTCGAGCGCGTCTCGCCACGCACCGTGCAGCTGCATGATCCCGGCGCGGTGCGCGAGGCACCTGCCAGTGAAGGCCACCATCTGCGGCTGCTGCCCGCACCAGCGGGCGAGCGCGTCGGTCCACTCACGGGCGCGACGTGGCTCGAACGCCTCTTCGCAACAGGCGATCACGCCGCAATAGACGACGCCGCTCAACACCGGCGACACCTCTCCCGCGATGACCGCCACCATCGCTTCGTCGAGCAGGCCCAGGCCTTCCTCGACCCGACCCTGCTTGATGCGTACGAGACCCTGGATGTGCCCCGCGAGGGCGCAGAGGTCTGCGTCACCGAAGCGCCGGCCGATCTCGGTCGCGCCGGCCGCGGCGTCGTACGAGGCGTCGAAGTCGCCCATCGCCTGCTGCTGGAACGCGACGGGCACCAGCAGATAGCCCTGCTCGACGCACTCCTTGCCGACGCCCTCGACCAGGCGCTGCGAACGGCCGAACCAGCCGCCCGCGGGGCCCATCTCGCCTCGAATCGCGAGGTTCATCCCGATCCAACCCGCCATCCGGGCGGCGCGAAGCTCCTCTCCGGCGCCTGCGTAGAGGTGATGGGCGCGCTCGAGGAGCGCCAGATACTCGTCCATGCGACCGACCATGGACGCCGAGGTTGCGAGCAGCTCGAGGTCCTCTGCTCCCAGCGGCGTCGCCCCGTCGGCCTCAGAGAGCGCCGCGTGGGCGTCCAGCCACGCCCGCTGGGCGAAGGCTTCACGACCGCGTTCGAGGCTGCCCTCTCTCGTTTCCTGCGGGTTCACCGTACCCGCCATTCTCACCGTTGCTGCGCTCGTCGTGTCGGGCGCGACTACCATCGCGGAGCCTTGGCACAGACGCGTCACGACGTTTCGGATCGCCTGAGGGTGCGGCGCGGGCCGACGAAGGGCCGCTACGACCGGGCCTCGATCGACGGCGTCTTGAGCCGCGGCCTGCTGGCCCACGTCGCCTTCTTCGACGGGCAGGATCCGTGTTGCATCCCGATGCTCTACGCACACCTCGGCGACAGGCTCTACATCCACGGCTCGACAGCAAGCCGCGCGATGCGGGCCCTGGCCGAAGGAGCCGCTGCCTGCGTGACGGTGACCATCGTCCACGGGCTCGTCCTCGCCCGCTCGGCCTTCGAGCACTCGGCGAACTACGAGGCGGTGATGGCGTTCGGGACGTTCGAGCGCGTAGACGACGAGGCCGAGCGGCTCACGGCGTTCGAGGCCTTCACCGAAAAGCTCCTGCCGGGACGATGGGCCGAGGTTCGAGGCCCCAACGCGCAGGAGCTCAAGGCGACGGCGATCCTGGCGATGCCGGTCGACGAGGCGTCGGCCAAGATTCGAACCGGACCTCCCGACGACGACGAATCCCCGGACGCCGAGCGCGAGACCTGGGCCGGGGTCGTCCCGATCCTGAGCTCGTTCGGCACGCCCGTCTCCTCTCCGGGATTGAGAGCGGATATCCCTCTCTCTCCGAGCGTTCGACAACTGCTCGCGAATGAGTCTGAGTAGTGAATCTCTTTAAATCTGCGTCAATCTAGGGTAATCTCCCGACCGCGGCTCGTCCACAGCTACCAGACCCGGGGGGGTTGGAGGTAACGATGACCCGGATTCGGCAGCAGCCTCGGCGAGCCTCGCTGTTCGCGCTCGTCACGTTGTGCGTGCTCCTCGCAGCTCTCATCTCACGCGCGAGCGACCCAGCGCGGGCAACCTCAGGCGGTAGCGCCTACGACATTCCGCTCGTCACGGACACGAATCCGGCCGCGGACATCGTCGAGACGACGATCGTCGCGAATGAGACGAACGAAGACATTGGCCTGCCCGGCGGCCTCATGGCGCACGCCGAGACCTTCAACGGGTCGATCCCGGGACCGACGTTCAAGCTCAACGTCGGCGACACGGTGATCGTCCATTTCGAGAACGACATGTCCACCATCACCGGCATCCACTGGCATGGCATCGAGCTCGGGAACGCGATGGACGGGACGCCGTTCACACAGAACCAGGTGCCGGCCGGTGGAACGTTCCTCTACAAGTTCAAGATCACGCGCCCGGGGATCTACTGGTACCACCCGCACCACCACTCCTCGACCAACCAGGTGTTCAAGGGCCTGTACGGGCTGATTCTCGTCACCGACCCGAACGAGGCCGCCGCCGCGGTCAACCTGCCGTCAGCGGCGAACACGTACCCGCTGGTGCTCAGCGACACGACGGTCTGCAAGGCGCCGGCGAGCGGCGGCGACCCATCCGCGAACGACACCCAGAACTACCCGGTGCCGAGCACGTTGCCGTGGATTGGCGGCGGCCCGCTGCCCCTCCAGAACGGGCCGTCTCCAATGGACATCTGCGAGACCAACCCGATCGACGAGAACGGCGACGACCTCCCCGCAGGCACGACCTACCAGGCGGGAGACATCCCGGCCATCCAGATCCACGACGGCGGGGCGGGCACGATCATCAACGAGGGGCAGACCGTTCTGACCAACGGGAAGACCGTGGGCAGCTCTTCGGTCGACATCGCTCCGGGCGAAGGGCTGCGGCTCCCGCTCATCAACGCCGCGACGACCCGGTACATGCGCCTCCGTCTAACCGACGGGCCCGACCCGGGCGACCCGATCATTCCCCTCGTGCGCGTGGGCGGCGAGGGCGGACTGCTCGACAGCGCGGTGGTCGAAGGCAACGCGACGCTTCCTCCGCCGTCAGGCGTCTTCAACACGAAGTACAACCTCGGCGAGATCGTGCTCCCGCCCGGCACCCGCGCAGACGTGGTCGCCGCGATCCCACCTGGATCCTCCGGCGCAGCGACGCTCTGGACCGAGGACTACCAGCGCACAGGCGGCGGCCAGGGACATCCGAACGGGTGGACGCATACGCCGACGGTCCCGATCATGAACCTGAACATCACCGGCTCGGCCGGCTCCTACACGATCGGTGACGGCACTCCAATCGCTTCGCTGGGCACGCCGCTCGAGGTAATTCCCGGGGCCACCGGAGGGCTGCTCGACCCGGACGGCTTCATGCCAACGAAGCTCGGCCTGAGCCTGGCGGACGATCCGCAGATCAAGCTCGGGCAGGCCGCCCCTGGCCCGCTCGGGATCAACGGCATCTTCGGAACACATGACGTGACCGGCGACTACGCCGACGCCGATCATCTCGGCTCGACCCGCTACGCGGCAGTCGGCGACATCCTCCAGCTGGAGGTCACCAACACGACCGCCGCGCACCACCCGTACCACCTCCACGGCTTCTCGATGCAGCCGATCTCGCTCACGAAGGCGTCAAACCCGACCTATACGTGGCCCTACGCCGAGTTCAGGGACAACATCGACATCCCACCGGGGTACACGCTGACCTTCAGGATCCATCTCACCGAGCGGACACTCGCCGACGGCACCACCACCGGCGGCGCTCTCGGCCGCTGGGTCTTCCACTGCCACATCTTCTTTCACGCCACGCTCGGCATGCTCGGCGAGCTCGTCGTCACCGATGCGAACGGAAACGAGAAGCCCTACGTCAACGCGAACGACACGGAAACGGCCGAGGTCTCTCCGGGCGACATGGCCACGATGACCGGCACCTTCAGCGATCCCGACGGCGACGCCGTGACGCTCTCCGCCTCCGTAGGAACCGTCACGGACGAAGGCGGAGGAACCTGGAGCTGGACTCACACGGCGATGACGAGCGAATTCGTCTACATCACTGCCACGGACACAAATGGTCACAAGGATCAGGCCGTGTTCCGGCAGCTGGTCACAAACCAGCCGCCGACTGCGGATGCAGACGGCCCGTACGCCACGGACGAGGGCACCGGCGTCGCCCTCAACGCAACCGGATCGACCGACCCGAACGGGGACGCACTGACGTACGACTGGGACCTCGACAACGACGGGCTGTTCGACGACGCGACCGGAGTGAGCCCGACGTTCACGCCCGGCGACGACGGCTCGTTCACCATCTCGGTGAAGGTGACCGATCCGTCCGCCGCTTCCGACACCGATTCCAGCACGGTCACCGTGGGCAACGTCCCGCCGACCGCCACCATCGACGAGTCGTCGGCCGTGCTGATCAACGGGATCCCGACGATCGTCGCCGAGGCCGGCGTGCCGACCGACTTCAGCGGCCGCACCCAGGACCCGGGCAGCGACGATCTCCTCGCCACGTGGGACTGGGGCGACGCGACGCCGGACACCGCGACGCTGTACCTCAACGATGCCGGCTTCAACCCGGATCCCGATCCGAGCCCGACGAACAACCCGCGCGACGTCACCGACAACCAGTCGCATACGTTCGGCGACGCCTGCCTGTACACGACTGCCTTCTCCTCGGCCGACGACGACAGCGGTCTCTCGCCGACGGACACGGTCAAGGTGATCGTCGGCGGCAATGCTCTCGCCGCGATGAAGTCGGACCAGTGGAAGGAGGAGTTCAACCATCGCGATCTCTCGCAGTTCACCGACGCCGAGCTGAACTGCTACCTGGCGATCGCTGCCTACGCGAGCAACGTCTTCAACGAGACGCGAGACGCCTCGACAATCACCGCTGCACTGGTCGTGCTCAGGCACAAGGAGCCGGACTTCCTGACGACCGAGATCCGTGAGCTCGATCAGGAGCTGCTCGCCGCCTGGCTCAACTTCGCCAACGGCGGCCTCAGCCTCGCTCAGCTGATCGATACAAACAACGACCACATCGCTGACACACCGTTCGCCACGGTGATGACGAACGCGGAGGCGATCCGCAACAACCCGCTCTCGACGAAGAATCAGCTCAAGGACCAGCGCTCGCTGCTGCAAAGGGTCAACGACAACAAGGCCTAGCTCGTAGAAAGGGACGGGGCCGGTTTCTGTCGGCCCCGTCCCTTCATTCATCCGGGACGTCGATGTCGACCGCGGCTCGCACGCGCGTTCCATCCACGGTCCTCGCCACGGCCGTCAGCGTGTTGCTGCCGGCCCCGAGCTCGACGGTGGCCACGAAACGTCCCGGGCCCAGCCGCCGGGCGGGCACCTGACGCGTTGGGCCGTCGCCTTCGGCAGCGGTGAGGACGAGTTTCCCGATACGTCGTTCGCCGCCGAGGAAGTCGAAGAAGCCGATGTCCATCTTGCTGAGGCCGACTCGCTCCGGGCGCGGTGAGAACTGCACGAATCCCGCCTCGGCCACCTCGACCTGGTAGTGGGGGGCCTGGCCCGGAATGCGCTCGATCGAGACGCTCTGCGGCGGCGTCCGCGTATCGAGCTCGAGCGGGATCTCGACCGAGTCGCCGCCGCTCCTTTCGACCAGCATGGTCACTCCCCATCTGCCCTCGAAGGCGATGTTCGCGCCCGAGCCGGCATAGGAACCGTCGGGAGCGGCCCGCAGCCTGAGGCTCGTCGCTGCGACGCCGGGATCGTCGAGGGGAGTAAACCGCAGGCTCACGCGACGGGCCTGCACGGGATCCTTCGAGTCGTAATCGACGACCTCGGCGACGAAGCGGTTGGGGCCGGGCTGGTCCGACGCCGTCGTCAGCTCGACCCGCGTCGTCGTGCCGAAGTCCGCACCCGAGACCGTGAGCCCCGGCGGAGCGGCCGCCCGGCTGGCCGCGGGCGGCGCCAGGCTCCCGAGCACCGCCGCAGCGAAGAGTGCGACGGCGGTCAGCGCCAACTCTCCGCTTGCCCTCTGTCGTAGCGGGCGCAGGTTCACCGCGGCAGCGGGCACGCTCCGGAAGCGGTTGAGCGCCCCGAACACTGCGATCGCGAGCAACAGTGCGACCTTGGCCAGGACCGCCCGGCCGTATCCGGTCGAGAACAGCTCACCCCACGAGGAGAGCTCGTTCAACGCGCGGAGGACTCCCGTCCCCACCACGACGACCAGCGCGAACGCGGCGATCGTCGAAAAGCGGCGAACCGCAGCCGCCTTTGCGCTCGACGGCGCGCCGCGGATCCCAACGAGCAGCGCAAGCAGGCCGCCGAGCCAGATGCCGACGGCGGCGAAGTGGGCCCACTGCTCGGCGATGCGCACGGTGCTGCGCGAGGCGCCCGCAGCAGCATGGCCGGCGTCGACGTGAACAGCCATTGCGGCCATCGTCGCGAGGCCAACTCCCCACAGCGCGAGCCACCGAGTGCGCCCCGACCCGCCGTGAGCGAGTATCAGTGCTATTCCGGCGGCGCAAAGGGCCAACGCGCGCCAGCCCAGCGCCCGCCCGACCGGCGTGTCGAAGAGCTCTGAGAACGAGGCTTTTGCGATGCGGCGCTGGACGACTGCGAGCAGCAGAAGACCGACAACCGAGACGCTCCAGGCCGCCGCGCCGAGCACGAGCTCCTTCCCTCCGCCAAACCGCGCGACGCCGGCGGCGGCTGCGCCGAGCAACGCAACGAGGCCGCCAATGAGGATCCAGCGCGCGAGCACCTCGAGCCGGGAGGCCGCGGGGGTCGAAGTCGATGCCTCGGCAACGACGAGCCCAGGTTGTGGCGAGACCAGCACACCGAACGAGTACCCACCCGCGGTCGCGTGCCCGTCGATCGCCGAGACGACCCGCCAGTTCACCGTGTAGACGCCGCGGGGAAGAGGCCGCACGCGTGCGCTGAGAGAGAGCGGGTCGCCGCTAACGGCCTGCACAGGGCCAGCGTCGAACGACGCTCCGTTCGTGTCGACGACATGGATCTCCGAGAGAGAGGCCTGCGGCTGCTCCGACAGGGTGAGGCGCACGGTTGCCGGCGTCGCCCCCAGCCTCGTCCCGGCGGCCGGATCGGACCGCTGGAGCCCCGCATGCGCCCAGCCGTCTGCAGCGAGCCCGAAAAAGAGCACGGCGAGCAGGCCGACGACGGCGCTCAGACGTGGCACTTCAGCCTCGCTTCCGAGCGTTTCTGAAACCGAAGCCGATCGCAGCCGCCAGAGCCAGCAACGCGACGGCAAGGGCGGCAATAGCAAGCTGCCGTGCCTCGGTTGCCTCGTCGGATGCCCGAGGGAGCTCTCGAGTCAGCCGGTCGGCCAGCTGGCTCGCCGAGGGATCCTTGGCCGGGAACTGGACCTCCGTGGCATCCGAGACGCACTCAAAGGTCTGGTCCGAGCAGGTGGCGCCCACATCGACCGCACGACCCCGCACGTTTCCGGTGATGCGGAACGCGTAGGTGCCGGGGCGAGTCGGGATCAGGGCGGCGCTGAACCGGCCGGGCTCTTCGTCCGGCACCAGCGGCAGCTCGACCCGCTGGTCGCCGAAAGAGACCTCAGCCCGTATCTCTCCATGCAGATCCGCGATCGGCCGTCCGGCGGCATCGGCGACCTCGACCTCGACAAAGTTCTTCACGCCTGTGAAGGGCGGCTCATCGCCCCAGCCAAAGGAGATCCGGAGCTGACCGACCGGCTTCGTGTCGTGGGCCCAGGCCGGGGAGGCCGCGATCAGCGCGATGCCTACGGCGACGACGGCTGTAGCCATCCGGCCCCGGCTGCCTTGCGGCACTGGTCTCCTGGCTCTACCCGCGCGGATGGCGGAACGTTAAGCCAAGAGCGGTTACTGCGTGATCGTTACCGGGATGCCGGGGGCAATCCGCTTCGCCAGCCATTTCATGCCCGCAGTGTTCAGACGCACGCAGCCGTGAGAGACCGCTGTGCCGAGCGTGCCGCCGACGTTGTTCAAGCCGTGCAGAGCGATCTGGCCCGGGCCGCCGGCGAACTCCTGATACACGGTCGACCGGGCGCTCAACGCGAGTGCGAAAGGAGCCCCAACGGCGCGGCGCGACAGCTTGAGCGATTCTTCGACGAAGAACTTGCCTTGCGGGGTCGGCGTCGACGGGTTACCGACGATCGCCCTGAACACTCGAACTCGCCGTCCGTGCCAGTAGGCGGTCACGCGCCGCGAGGACGTGTTGATGACGATGTGCCACTTCGTCCGCGACACGAGGGTCGCCTGTCGCCTGATCCAGCCCGTTCTTCCGTTCGGGCGCCCAGAGAGCCTGACGCGCAGCCACCGAAGCCCGCCGCGGCCGGTCCGCTGGGCAAGCACGGGAAGGACGGTCCGGACGTCTGTGATCGGCTGTCGTGCCGGCACGAGCGCGCGGAACGCCGACCCCTTGGCCGGCTTCGAAAGCGCTCTGTGCGGGGCGAACATAGTCACGAGCATCTGGCTCGGCTTGACGGCAGTGGGCCCCATGGCCCTCTCCGGCGCCGCCTGAGCGGACGTCGCGAGCAGTGCCAGCCCCGCAAAGGAGATGACGGCAAGAGATGCAAGCGGGACGGGCAACGAGCGGACGGGGTTACCGTCCGCTCGAAGCCAATCTCTCAAGCCGGTGATGGTCAACCGGTCAGACCGAAGGAGCGCACTGGGGGCTTCGGCCTTGGCCGCGGTGTCCTTCTCTTCCCGGGCGGTACCGGCTTCTTCTCGGCGCCCGGCGGGGGCGTTGTTCCCGGCGGCGGCGTCGTGCCAGGCGGTGGCGTGACCGGCGGGGGAGGACCACCTGGCGGCGGAGGGCCACCTGGCGGGGGCGGTCCCGAGCCCGGCGTTTGCGAGCAGGTGGGCGTGTTCACGACGTCGTGAATGAAGGTGACGTCGGCATTGCGTGCCAGGACCCTGCCGTAAACCGTGATGCCCTCGGTGAGCGTGATCTGCGTCAGGGCGAGGATCGTCCCGATGAAGTTCTGGTCCGTGTTCTTGAGGAAAGCCGAATTGACCTTCCAGAAGACGTTGCACGGCTGCGCTCCATTCTGGTACCTGATCGAGGACGTCGGGTCGACGGTCAGGTTTCCGCTACTTGCGGCCTGGAAGATGAAGACCGAGTTCGGGTCGCCACCTCCGTCGAGCGTCAGCGCGATCGGGCCGCTGATCAGGATGCCCGAAGTCGAGTTGTAGACGCCCGGGGTGAGCGTCATGCCGGCGAGGTTGGCGCCGGTGATCGTGGGCTTGTTCGGAGCCTGCGCCTCGGCGAAGCCGTACGCCGTGAGGAGGCTGGCCTGAGCGTTGAACAACTGCGGAGACCCGGCGCCGTACGCGCCGTATCCGGGGTGAGTCACGCCCGCGTGGATCGAGGTCGACGAACCGATGTCGCCGTAGACCACGGTGTTCTGGCCGGAGTTCGTCATCGCGGTGAACGAAAGCGCGCCAAAGGACTCGGCATCTCCGAGGGGGACGGTCGCCTGGGCAGACAGGGCGCTGCCTGCAAACGTGAGCATCGCCAGCAGCGCGAGCAGGAACAGCCCAACGGCCGGCGGTGCGACGGAGCGCGAGTGTCTTGCACCCGCACGGTGCTTGAAAAGCTTCACTTTTGATCCTTCCATCAGCGGTCATCACCAACCAGGGAGGTGCAGTCGGCGACCTTCTCCGACCTGTGTTACTGAGGGCGGATCGTTCGTGAGCCCGCATTCTGCTGTGGGCTCTGCGCTGCGGAACCGGAGGGTTAGGCTCCGCATGAGTGAGTTCGGCATCCGGGCGGATTGGCGTAGCCGGCGCCCCTCGATCGGGGGACGCCGGAAACGTTAAATCTTTGGTTGCTGGGCCTGCCGCCTAGCCGGGCGGGACGAGAACGACCGGGACCCGCACCTCGTGAGGCGGCTTGCCGACGCCGGCGGCGTCGTCGTCCGAGACGACGATCGTCCCGCGCTGCTCGCGAGCAGTGCGGAAGCGCACGTCCACCGAGTACGTCCCACGGCAGCCCGTGCCGCAACTCGCCGTCGTGAACGTGCTGCCGACCACGCGGCCATCGGCGTCGAGCACCTTGACGGTCACGTTGGCCTCGAAGACATTCGCGCTCCCCGCGACGGTCACAGGGCTGGTCACTCGCGATCCCCGGGCCGGCTGGGAGACGACGATGACCGGGAGGAGATCCTTGTAGTCGCCGCGGCCGACCGGATGCGAGAGGACGATCCCTTCGCTGGAGAAGACGTTCACGGGCGTGCCGTCGAGCCTGAAGCTGACCTTCCGCACCGTGGGGAACTGCGTCAGCGTGTAGACGACCTGGCCGAGGCGGACCTGCATCGACTGGGAGCCTCCACCGGACTGGTACTCCGAGGTGAGGTCGATCGTCGCGACCCCGCGGTCGATCGAGATTCCAAGCAGACGCGTGCCGTCGGGGATCGCGCTCTGGATGCCGGACGCATCCTCGGCCGGCGTGGGGCCCTCGAGGAGCGCTTCGATCGCCGCGGTTGCCACACGGAGCGTCGCCTCGTGCGTCCGCCGCACCCGCACGAGCTTCTCGCCGCGGGCGAACCAGACCTCGAGTGAGGCCGGAGCGGGCAGCGTCGTGTCCGAGCCGGTCGTCGAGGCGATGGCGTTCGGCTTCGGCGCCGGGCCCAGAGAGACGGCTGCCTCCGGCTCGCGGCTGCTGGCGAAGATGACGCCGAGCGAGCCGCCGAGAACGACGAGACTTGCGACTATGAGCGCGCTCTTCACGAGGGACTCCTCTCTCTATTGTGGCCGCTCAGGGCGGTCTCCTTCTCTTCGGGGACGCACCCCATCGTGCTCGCCGCGCGAAACGCTCCGGTCACCGGCGTGTAACGGTTCTGTCACAGTCGAAGCGTGAAGCGAGCGCCCTGGCCGACGGCGCTCCAGACCTCGATCCGCCCGCCGAGCAGGCGAGCGTTCTCCTGCGCGATCGCCAGGCCGAGCCCGGTTCCGCCGCTCGACCGGGCGGGATCGGCCTTGTAGAAGCGTTCGAAGAGGTGGGGCAGGTGCTCCGGCGCGATCCCCGGGCCGTCGTCGGCCACTTCGACGACGGCGCCGTTGCCTTCGCGGCCGACGCGAACCGCGACAGAGTCGCCGCCGTGCTCGAGCGCGTTCCCGACCAGGTTGGCGACGATCCCCTCGAGCCGGCGCGGGTCGCTCGTGATCACGACCTCCTCCACGGCGAGGTGGACACGGCCGTCCCAGCCACGCGCCTGAACCGTGGCCGAGACGAGTGCGGCGAGGTCGACGGTCTCAGCCTGGATGCTCTCGTGGCCGGCGTCGAAGCGCGAGATCGCCATCAGGTTCTCGACCAGCCGCCGCAGGCGCCCCACGTCCGCGATCAGAAGCTCCGCGGGCCGCCGGGACTCGACCGGCATCCCCTCGAGATGCTCGGCGAGCAGCGAGGCCTCGCCGACGAGCGCCGTCAACGGCGTGCGCAGCTCGTGGGCGACATCGGCCGTGAAGCGCCGTTCACGGGCCTGGGCGGCGGACAGTGCCGAGATCTTTCCCTCGAGCGCCGCCGCCATCTCGTTGAAGGACTGCGCCCAGACGCCGAACTCGTCTCGCCCCTCGACGGGTAGCCGCGTCTCGAGCAACCCCTCGGCGAGTGAGCGCGCCGCCTCGCTTGCCTGCGCGACGGGTCGTAACGTGCTGCGCGCAAGGAGCGCGCCGACGAACGCCGCGACCAGCATGAGGATCCCGACCCCGACGAGCAGGATGTCTCGGAGCTGCGCGAGCTCGTGGCGGAGGTCCTGCTCCGAGAAGAAGAAGTAGAGCTCCGTACCGCGGCCGGCAGGCCCGCCCACGACGAGGTAGTGCGTGCCCGCCACCGTCTTGCGCGCGTAACCGAGCTCGCCGTCTTTGACGAGCCGCCGCAGCTCGGTCGGCACCTGCTGGATGCTCACGGAGAAGCTCGACTCGAACGGACGCGCACGGTAGACCCCCACGGTTTCGAAGTCCCCGCGGCCCAGGTAGACCTCGAGCAGTGCGTCCGGACCGCCCCGCTGGAGGTACCCCGGCGCGATGACGAGGTTCCGGCGAACCTGGCTGACAGCCGAGTCGACCGAGTCCGACATGAGGTTGTGCCGGACGACGAAGTACGACCCGGCGGCGAGCACTGCGGCCGAGGCGCCGACCGCGAGCGTGAACGCGATCGTCAGCCTGCGGCGAAGACCACCTCCTGACGAGATCCGTCCGGGCATCAGTCGGGATTGAGGCGGTAGCCGACGCCGCGCACGGTGTGGATCAGCTTCGGCTGCTTCGGATCGTCCTCGATCTTCGCCCGCAACCGCTGCACCGCGACGTCGACGAGGCGCGAGTCGCCGAGGTAGTCGTAGTTCCAGACCAGCTCGAGCAGGAGCTCGCGGGTGAAGACCTGCTTCGGCCGCCGCGCGAGCTCGAGCAGCAGGCGGAACTCCGTCGCAGTCAGCGGCACCTCCTCGCCTCCGCGCCGGACGCTGAACGAGCCCGGATCGATCTCCAGATCGTCGATTGCGATCGTCTCGTCGGCCGGCCCGGCAACCGACCGGCGAAGCACGGCCTTGATCCTCGCGACGAGCTCGGGCAGCTCGAACGGCTTCGTCACGTAGTCGTCGGCCCCGAGCTCGAGCCCGACGATGACGTCGTGCAGCTCGCTGCGCGCCGTCAGCATGACGATCGGCGCCTGGCTCTCACGCCGGATCTCCTTGCAGACCTCGAAGCCGTCGAGCGACGGGAGCATCACGTCGAGGACGACGAGGTCGAACGAGCCTTGCCGGAAGCGAATGAGCGCGTCGCGTCCGTCCCCGGTCGCTGTGACGCGAAAGCCGGCTTGCTCGAGCCCGAGGGTCGCGATCTCGCGGATGGAGGCGTCGTCCTCCACGAGAAGCACGTGTTCATCCACCGTGCGGGAAGCCTATGTCGGGCCTCGGCTTGCTGCCCCGGTCAGAGACCGTTCAGTGCGACATCGTCCCCTCGGGGTTGCCCACCTTCAGGAGTCCGACCTGCCCGAGGTCGACGTGCGCGAAGGCGTGGGAGACGAAGGGATAAAGGCCCTCGTCGTCGATCCTGGTGTCGAAGACTCCGCCACCTCCGGCGGGCACGATCACGGTCTGGACGCCGCGCTCCGGCGCACCGCTCACGTTCGCGTTCGGCCAAGCGCGGTCGAAGACGGCGCCGACCACGTGGAAGTTCGTGTCGAGCGTCGGGCCGGCGGCGGCCACCCAGAAGCGAACGGTGTCGCCGGGATCGGCAGTCAGCGGATGGGTGACGTACTGGTTCGCGTAGCCGTTGAAGGTCGTCCAGTCCGGCTCCATCGCACGGGCCTTGCTCATCTCAAGAGAGGCCGGCTCGGCGATACCGTCGCCGTTCAGGTACCACTCGCTGGCGACGAGGACGTATTCCTTGTCGACCTTCGGCAGCGGCTTCTTCGTCGGCGAGACGACGATCGCCCCGTACATCCCGTTGGCGATGTGCGCGAGGACCGGCTTCGTGCCGCAGTGGTACATGAAGACGCCGGGGTCGGTCGCCTTGAAGCGGAAGCTGAATGACTCACCGGGCATCACATCTTTGAAGGCCTTGTTCGGCGCGATCCGCGCAGCGTGGAAGTCGATCGAGTGCGGGATCGTCCCACCGTTGGTCAGCGTCATCTGGACCGTCTGGCCCTCGCGCACGTGCACGATCGGCCCCGGGGCGCCGTGGCCGCTGAACGACCAGGTCCGGTACTTGACGCCGGGCGCGATCTGGACGGTCATGTCCTTGAGCGTCATGTGCACCTTGGCGACGTTCCCCGCCGGCGCAGCCGGCAGCGTCGCGTCGTAGGCCTTGTGCGCCTCGGCCAGAGCCTGTGCATTCGCGGGCACGACGCCGGCGAAGCTGCTCAATGGAAGCGCGGCGTTGTGATCGTGCGCGGCAGGCTGGCTCGTCCCCTGAGTGGCAGCGCTCACCTCGTCGCGAGCGTTGCGCGCGTCGGTCCACAACATCAGGGCAACGAAGCCGACGACTGCGACGGCGAAGCCGAGCAGGATCGCTGCGACCTTGAAGAATGCACCGGAATCGGTCTCCGGGCTTGGGTAGACGGATGCGGGGTGAGATGCCATCGGGGTTGACTCCTTGGATCGAGGCTGGCGACTCCACTCCCGACGGTAGGCCGCACCATGTGCCAGGGCTTCGGGAGCGACCCGCACCCACACGCGATATCTCCGCAGTGTTCTCTGCGGGTTTACCGCAAGGCCGCGCAGCGAGGGCCCTAGCCGCCGGTCGCGGAGAAGTGCTGGTAGTCGGGCGTCCCCTGCCAGCGGCCGCCCCACTGCCACCCGACCGCGGCGAACGCACGGACAAGCACTCTGCCGCGCACGGCCATGCCCGGCCGGACGTTCGACCGGTTCAGATAGGCGCGGCCCGCCCGGGGATGCACTCGGCCGCCCTCGAGGTAGGGATTCTCGACCGGGTTGACGTCGATCGCCAGGCCGTACGCGTGCGTCGACCAACGCCGAGGCCCGGGGCCGACCGCGTAGCGGCAGTTGAACCCGGCCGTGTTGTCAGCGGCAAGCGAGCGCTCGTCGTCTCCGCGGTACGCGTCGATCGGGCGCATCCGCCGGACCGGAAACCGCGCCCTGTACAGACGCCTGAAGACGACCACCACATCCCGCACCGCGCTCTCGTTGACGACCAGCGCACCCGTGTGCACCTGGCCGTCGAAGCCCCAGTGGGAGAGCCGCACGCGCCGCAGCGCGGAGGGCGCGACCGGGCAGCCCGAACGCCACGAGTGCGGAAGCTGAGCCCTCGTCACCGGCGAGACGCTGTGCGCAAACGGCGGCACCTGAACGGCGAGCAGCGCGAGGAGGGCAAGGCTCATCTCTCGTCGAGACTAGTCTGACGGGCGGAATGACGAGGAACGTTGCGATCCTGGCCTGTCTCGTGCTTTGTCCGGCCGCCGCCGCGACGGGCGATCATGCGTCCATCGCCGCCGCCTGCCCGCCGACGCTCGCCAACCAGCTCGCCGACACCGGCTCGGCGAAGCAGCTCGTCACGGTCGTCACGCAGCGTCGCAGCGCGACGACCGGAACCCTTCGAGCCTGGGTCAAGGCCGGCGAGTGCTGGAAGCCCGTCAGCGGGCCCTGGAGGGCGTGGGTGGGCCAGCGGGGCATCTCGCAGGACAAGCACGAGGGGGACCGCACGACGCCCAGCGGCGCCTTCCCCTTCAACCCGGTGATGTACGGCATCGCGGCGAATCCGGGCGTGCGCTACCGCTACCACCGGATCGTCTGCGGCGACTGGTGGGTCGAGGATCCACGATCTGGCTCCTACAACAAGTTCCGCCACGTGCGCTGCGGGACACGACCTCCGTTCCGCGTCGTGAGCGGAGACATGTCGGAATCGCCGACCGCATACCGGCATCTCGCGGTGATCGACTACAACCGGGATCCGATCGTGCCCGGGCGCGGCTCGGGGATCTTCCTGCACGCGAGCACCGGCCGGCCGACGCTCGGCTGCGTGAGCCTGCCGCTGCCCCAGCTCCTCGCGATCCTGCGCTGGCTGCGGCCCGCAAAGGAGCCGCAGATCGTGATCGGCACGCGCGCGACGATCCGCCGGCTCTAGGACCGTTCGGTCCACCCGAAGAGGCCCGCCGGAGCGGGCCCCTTCTCTCGCTGGGGGTGCAGAAACGTCCGGAGCTAGGCGGCGGGCGGCAGGAAGCCCAAGCCTGCGTCGCCGGGTGGGCCGCCTCGCCGGTGGAACTCTCGGCGCTCGCCGGGCCCGCGGAAAGTGCCGTTGACGATCTGGTCGATGCGCGACTTGAGCTCGCTCAGGATCCTGGTCGCCTGCGCCTCGGTCAGCATGCCGTTCTTCACTGCCTGGTCGAAGCGCGTCTTCGCGTCGGCGAGCATCGCTTCCTTGAGCCCGTCGACCGACTTGTCCTGCGCCTTGGCGACGTCGGCCAGCGACATTCCTCCGGAGAGCTTCTGAAGGAGCTGGGGCACCGTCAGGCCGAGGTACTTCACCGCGGCGGAGAAGTGCCCGCCGCGATGGAAGCCGAAGCCGCCGGGGCCGCGGCGGTGACCGAACTCGCCGAACCGATGCGGGCGACCGAAGAAGAGCGGGACGACTCCGGCGTTGATCCGTGCCTTCATCTGGTCGGCCTGGGCCTTCGTGATCCGGCCGGCCTTGAGATCGGCCTCGACCTGGTCGATCGCCGCCGCCTTCGTCGCGTCTTCGAGCTTCTCGGTCGAGATGCCCAGGTGCCCGGCGACCCGCGCGAGGAATCCGTTCCCCGAGGTCGTCGAGCCTTTCGACGCGGCGATCGCGCCGCCGGCTCCGACCCCAAGGGCCAGAGCCCCCGCGACCGCCAGTGTTCGTTTCGACTTGAGCATCTTCATCTGGGCATCCTTTCCCGAGTTGATCTACCTCTATCCAAGCATCGGCCTCTAAGGGCAATCTGAAGAGGCGCTAAGAAGGTGCTAAGAATCCGAGAGGGCCGCCTAGTGGGCAGCCCTCTCGTCGTTGCCGGCTACGGGTTGACTGGGAGAATGCGAGGACGGCTCGCGAGCTTCACATCGGTCGTGTGGCTCTCGCCGTTACGCCAGTACGTGATCGAGACCGTGTCGCCAGGGTGCTTCGAGTCGATCGCGCGCTGGAGCTCCTCGGCCGTTGAGACGTTTCTGTCCGTCGATCTCGGTGATCACGTCGCCTCCGGTCGGATACGCATCGCCATCGACTTGCTTCGTGCCGGTCGATCCGTGCAGCCCTGCCTTGGCGGCCGGGGTGCCGCTCGTCACCTTGGCCAGTTCGACGCCCGCGACGAGCCCGAGGTCCGACGCGACCGACTCGGGGATCGTCTGGACGGACACGCCGAGGTAGGCGTGCTCCGCCTTACCGCTGTCGATCAGCTGGGTTGCGATCGACGTGATCGTGTTCGAGGGAATCGCGAAGCCGACGCCGTCGTTTCCGCCCCCGTTCGCTGCGGATCTGCGCGTTGACGCCGATCACCTCGCCCTCGGAGTTGAGCAGCGGGCCACCGGAGTTGCCGTGGTTGATCGCGGCGTCGGTCTGGATCGAGTCGTTGATCGTGAAGCGGTTCGGCGCCTCCATCTGCCGATGGAGCGCGCTGACGATGCCGCTCGTGACGGTCTCCTCGAGCCCGAAGGGGCTGCCGATCGCGATCACGCCGTCCCCGACGAGCACCTTGGCGGAGTCGCCGACCGACAGCGGGGAGAGAATCGACTGTGGCGCATCGACTTTGATCACCGCGAGGTCGGTCGAGGGGTCGGAGCCGACCACGGTCGCCTTGTAGGTGTCGCCGTTCCAGAAGCGCACGGAAACAGACCGCGCGCCGTCGACGACGTGCTCGTTCGTGACGACGTGGCCGTCCGAGTCGTAGACGAAGCCCGAGCCCTGTGCCCGCTCAGACTCTGGGCCGCCGAACGGGTTCGTCCCCGGGGACGTGACCGTGATCTCGACGACGCCCTTGTATGAGCGCCGGTAGATCTCGCCGATCGTGAGCGCGGACGTGGAGGCCGTCGGCTCCGCGTTGCCGACGGGGACGCGGACGATGGTCGTCGTGTCGGGCGAAGAGAAAGTCGAATAGGCAACGGCCCCGGCGCCCGCGCCGATGGCGAGGGTCGCGACGAGAGCCATGAGCAGGGTCGATATGCGTCCTGGGCGGTGCTTCATCGGATTCCTTTCGATTCGGATACGTCTATGAGAGCGGTCCTGCCTAAGTACCACCTGAGAACTGCATAAGAACTTTGTAAGAACGCGGGTTCTTATTCCCCCCTCATACTTTCAGCGCAACAATTGAAGCAATGAAGATCCTAGTCGTCGATGATGAACGGGCGGTCCGCGACTCCTTGCGGCGCGCTCTCGAGCTCGAGGGGTACGAGATCGAGCTCGCGGCGGACGGCAACGAGGCGCTCGCCCGCCTCGAATCGAGCGACGAGCCGGACGCGGTCATCCTCGACGTGCTCATGCCCGGCGTGGACGGCCTCGAGGTCTGCCGCCGCCTGCGCAGCTCGGGTAGGACGCTCCCGGTGCTGATGCTGACGGCGCGCACCGAGGTCGAAGACCGGGTCGCGGGCCTCGACGCGGGCGCTGACGACTACGTCACGAAGCCGTTCGCGCTCGAGGAGCTGCTCGCCCGCACGCGCGCGCTCCTGCGCAGGACGACCGACGAGAGCGGAGAGACGCTCCGGTTCGCGGACCTCGAGCTCGACCCCCGCACGAGAGAAGTCCGGCGAGGCGATCGGCCGATCGAGCTCACGCGGACCGAGTTCTCCCTGCTCGAGCTCTTCATGCGGAACCCGCGCCAGGTCTTGACGCGCTCGGTGATCTTCGAGCGCGTCTGGGGCTACGACTTCGGCTTCGCGTCGAACTCGCTCGACGTCTACATCGGCTACCTGCGCCGCAAGACGGAAGCGAGCGACGAGCCGCGGCTCATCCAGACGGTGCGCGGCGTCGGGTACGCCCTGCGCGACAAATGAGTTTTCGCGCACGCCTGACGTTGGTGGCGGCGGCCGCCGTCGCGCTGGCCGTCATCGCTGCGTCGGCGGTTGTCTGGTTCGTCGTCAAGGACACGCTGTACGACCAGGTAGACAACCGGCTAAGAGCACGCGCCCAGGAGATCACGACGGGGCCTCAACCGATTCGCGTCGAGGAGACACCGGACGGGCGGCGCTACATCGAGGTCGAGCGCAACATCCTCGGATCCGGCGGCTACATCCAGGTCGTCAGCTCCGACGGAACCGCCTTGCGGACGTTCGAGGAGACCCAGCCGCTCCCGGTCGGGCGCAGGGCGCTCGAGACAGCGCAGCGCGGCGAGGGGACGTTCTTCAGCAACTCGAAGGTCGGCAAGACGGACGTTCGAGTGTTCACCACCCCCGCCCAAGACTCGACCGGACGCAACTACGCGATCCAGGTCGCGCAGCCTCTGACGGACGTCAATCACACGCTCGACCGCGTGGCGCTCCTCCTGGTCCTGATCGCCGCGTTCGGTATCGGGATCGCGGTCGCGCTCGGCCTCGTCGTCTCGAGAGCTGCGCTCGCACCCGTGCGGCGGCTCACCGAGGCCAGCGAGAAGGTCGCGGCCACGCGCGACCTGTCGGAGCGCATCGACGCGGACGGCCGGGACGAGTTGAGCCGCCTGGCCTTGAGCTTCAACTCCATGCTCGGCGCCCTCGAGGAGTCGACCCGCGCGCAGCGCCAACTCGTGGCCGATGCGTCTCACGAGCTGCGAACGCCGCTGACGAGCCTGCGCACGAACATCGAGGTGCTGGCCACCGAGCGCACATTGCCGCCGGGCGAGCGTCAACGGCTGCTCTCGGACGTCGTCGAGCAGCTCGGCGAGATGACGACCCTCATCTCGGAGCTGATCGAGCTTGCTCGCGAGGAGCAGAGCCCGGAGGCCCAGGAGGACGTCCGCCTCGATCTCGTCGCGGCCGACGCGGTGGAGCGCACGCGGCGAAACCGGCCGGGCATCGACTTCAAGACAGACCTCAACGAGTCGCTCGTGCAGGGCGTCCCGAGGACGATCGAGCGAGCAGTCGCCAACCTGCTCGACAACGCAGCCAAATGGAGCCCGGCCGGCGGGGAAGTCGAGGTCGGGGTGCGGGACGGAGAGCTCACCGTTCGAGACCACGGCCCGGGCATCGCTCCGGAGGACCTGCCCTACGTCTTCGACCGCTTCTACCGCGCGAGCTCGGCTCGCGGCCTCCCCGGCTCCGGCCTCGGGCTCGCGATCGTCCGCCAGGTCGCCCAGGCCCACGGCGGCACCGTGGTCGCGGAGAGCGCCGAGGGCGGCGGGACGCTCATGCGGATGCGCCTGAACGGCGTGTCGGAGGGCTCGGAATTCTTAGTTCGCCCTTAAGGATTTCTCACGTCTCTCTCACGTCAGGCCGCTTTCATAGTCGGCATGAGGACCTCGTCCCCTCACCCTGAACGAGGCCTTTGAATGACCTGTGGACACCGCTGGGGGTCGCGGCCCTCAGCGGTGTCGATGTTTCACCCGGGTCCTTCCTCGCGCGGTAGCATCTGATCCCGTCCCGCCCATGAGCGATCATGGGGTGGTGCGGTACCTCTTCCCAGTGCTTCTGGCGACACTCGCGCTTGCGGGTTGCGGCGGCGACGTCGATCCCGCGACCACCCCGGCGGGTCGCGCCCAGGTCGAATATCTCGAAGGTCTCTACAACGGCGATTTCGGGGAGGCCTACGACACGCTTCATCCCGCTTACAAGAAGATCGTTTCCCGCTCGCAGTTCTCTGACTGCGCCGCGAGCACGATCCCCGTCGGCCAGCTCGACTCGATCGAGATCCTCGACGTCTTCGACGATCCGATTCAGGTCCCGGACGCCGGCGAGCAGAAGGCGAAGGCGGTGAGAGTGCGGATCACCTCAGACGCGGGCACGGCGATCACGTTCGTCAATCACGAGATCAACGTCGCGGACCGGTGGAACTGGGTCCTCAGCGACTCGGCGGTTTCCGCGTATCAGGCGGGTCGCTGCCCCGGCGGAGCCTGAGTTTCCGGCGGTGCGGAGAGGCCCACTGGTACCGTCGGCGGGATGACCTACGCCCCCACCTCGCACGAGGTCATCTGCCCGCATTGCAAGAAGCCGTTCCGCGGTGAGCTCGTGGGAGCCGAAGACCAGCCGCGACCGGGCTTCAAATGTCCGCACTGCCGCCTGTTCGTCCCGTACAAGCGCGCCGCAGAGCCGTCCTAACGACCTCGCGCTCACCCGCGCCGGACTTTCTTCGGCTACTAGCCGCTGTCGCGGAGGCCCTGTGCTTCCGGCAGGGTCTCGAGGCGCTTGAGCGTGTTGTTCTCGATCTGTCGGATGCGCTCACGTGTGACGCCGAAGGCGCGGCCGACTTCCTCGAGGGTGCACGGCTGTGCGCCGGTGAGCCCGAAGCGCAGCTCGATCACCTGACGCTCGCGTTCGGGAAGCGAGTCGAGCGCCCGCTCGATGTCCTCGCGACGAAGCGACACCGATGCCGTGTCGAACGGGGACTCGGCCTGCTCGTCCTGAACGAAGTCGCCGAGCTCCGATTCCTCCTCCTCGCCGATCGGCTTCTCGAGGGAAACGGGCAGCTGGGCCATGCGCAGGATCTCGCGTACCTCTTCGGGGGTCATCTCGAGCTCCGTCGCGATCTCCTCCGGCTGCGGCTCGCGGCCGAGGCGCTGGACGAGTTGGCGCTCGATGTGCACGACCTTGTTCAGCTTCTCGACCATGTGGACAGGAATCCGGATCGTCCGCGCCTTGTCGGCGATCGCGCGCGTGACCGCCTGGCGGATCCACCACGTGGCGTAGGTCGAGAACTTGTAGCCCTTGCGGTAGTCGAACTTCTCCACCGCGCGGATGAGCCCGAGCGAGCCCTCCTGGATCAGGTCGAGGAACGAAAGACCGCGGCCGAGGTAGCTCTTCGCAATCGAGACGACGAGACGGAGGTTCGCCTCGATCATGTGCGTCTTCGCGAACATGTCGCCTCGCTCGATCCGCTTGGCCAGGTAGACCTCCTGGTCGGCGGTCAGCAGCGGCACCTTTCCGATCTCTCGCAGATAGAGCCGTAGCGAGTCGAGCGAGGGCTCGACGGAGAGGTCGAGCTTCGGGCCCTTCTCCTCTTCGGCCAGCGCCGGCTGCTCGTGCGGCGGATGCTTGTGCTGTTCCCCTTCGACCAACTCGATCGAGTGGTCGATGAGGTACGTGTAGAAGTCTTCGATCTGTTCCTTGGAGAGGTCGACCTCTTCGAGCCCCGCGACGATCTCGTCGTAGGTGAGAAAGCCTTTGTTCGTTCCGTCCTGTACGAGCTTGTGGAGTTCCTCGACGTCCGGGAGGGAGATGTCGACTGTGAGCAATTGACCTCTCTTTCGCGCTTCGGTGGACGGAACCCCAGGAACGCAAAAAGCCGGTTCATCCCGCCCCCGGCTCTCCTCAAGACGGTTTGGAACTTAACACCTATCCACAGGACTGTGAAGAGTTTTTTTCAACAGCTTGCGAGCTCGCCGACGACCTCGTTTCGACTGTTGCTAATGGGCACCGAACCGAACGCGGAGCCGTCGAAGCCGAGGGCGTCCAGGAATGAGCCAAGCGCGGGACGGAGTGCGCGGGTCGAGCCGTCCTCGACCTTGAGCGCGAGACCGAGGCCATCGGGCGACGCTGCGCACAGCAGCCCCTCGGCGCCGCCCTTTGCGGTCCAGCCGGGAAACGCCTGCATGAGATTCGTATCGAGGCCCCGCGGCCCCCGGATCAGCTCGGGATGCGCGCGCATCGCACCGGCGACTCTCTCGTCGATGCGCGTGAACGCCGTCGCCATCGCCTGAATCGGCAGGGCAAACGTGATGACGCCGCAGCCGTCGATCGCCGTCGCCACCGGATCAGATCCGGCGAGGTCGTACGACCTCGGCCAGCATCGCCTGCTGGCAAGGATGATCAGCGAGCCGGTATCCCTCGAGCGGCCAGCCCTTCACCCGGCAGAGGGCGAGCATTCCCGCATGCTTCCCCGAGCAGTTGTGCTTGAGCTTCGAGCCCTCGAACGGGCCGCACTCGAGGTCGTCTTCCGTGGCCGGAGCCTTGTCGAGGAGAGCCTGCACGGCCGCGAGCTGCGCCTCGTCGGCCAGGTGAGAGGCCGAGGCAATCGCGAGGTCGCGCTCGTCGAGGTCGTCGCGTTCCCTGGCCAGGGGCACGGCCTGCATCGGCTTCGCCGCGGAGCGCATGAAGGTGGCGAACCCGGGATCGCCGGCGAATGCGACGACGTTCCCGTCACGAACGGCGACTGCGTGGACGCGGTGCATCGATTCGACCGTCCCGCCCCGGCGCACGGCTACTCTGATCGGCTCAGCCATGGGGAAAGACTAGTGCCGGAGCTGCCCGAGATGGAGGCCTGGAGACGGGCCCTCGACGGCCAGGTCTCGGCCTTTCCGATCGAGAAGGCCGGACCTGCGCACATCGCGACGCTGAAGACGATCGACCCACCGCTCGCGGCCCTGGAGGGCCGGCGCCTGTCCGGAGCGAAGCGCCGCGCGAAGCGTCTTCTCTTTCCCACCGACGACGGCGAGCTCGTCCTGCTCGTCCACCTGATGACCGCCGGGCGCCTGAAGTACCTCAGTGCGGGAGAGAAGGGGCCGAAGACGCCGGCCTTCCGCCTTCGCTTCGAAGGTGGCGCCGAGCTCGTGCTGACGGAAGCCGGGAAGAAGAAACGTGCCGGGGTCTGGCTGCTCACGCCCGAGGAGGCCGAGGCGGAGCTCGTGCACCTCGGCCCCGAGGCGCTTGGCCTGGGCGCAGAACGCCTGGGCGAGATCCTGGGCTCGGAGTCGCGGAGGCTGCACTCGCTGCTCCGAGACCAGCGGGTCATCGCCGGCATCGGCCGCGCATGGGCGAACGAGATCCTCCACGCTGCGAAGCTCTCGCCGTACGCGCTTTCGAAGGACCTGACGCCGGAAGAGGTCGAACGGCTCGCCGGCGCGATCGACTCGGAGCTCGAGCGCGGTCTGGCCCTGCGCGAGAGCGGGGCAAACGACGGGCGCACCTACCGCGTCCACCGCGCCCTCGACAAGCCGTGCCACGTCTGCGCGACACCGATCGCGCAGGTCGACTTCGAGGAGCACACGATCTACTACTGCCCCGAGTGCCAGACCGGCGGCCGGGTCCTGAAGGACCGCCGCCTCTCGCGCCTCCTGCGGTGAGCGCCGCGCCATTGCGAACCTGTCCCGGGACCTGATCCCGGGACAAGGCGGAACTGGACCTGGCTACGTCGGCAGGCGCACCTGAAGGCGGTCGCCTTCGAGCTCGAGCGCGCCGCCGAGCGCTTCCACGACGCGCCTGGCGGCGGCGGCTGGGAGGTCTTTGAGGTCATCGGCGAGCACGATCGGAGCAGCGCTCGGGATCACAGGCTCGATCCAAACCGACGGACCATCCGCGGTCAGCTCGACGCGCTCGAGGGCGCCGTGCCGTAGGGCGCAGAGCGCTAGCCCCGCCAGCCCGCGCTCGACGGCATCGCGATCGACCCGAACTGCGGCCCCGGAACCGGAGGCCCCCGCCTTCTCGCCGAGTCGGGCCGCCGCAGACCGGGCGAGCTCGAGCGTGTCCGCCTCCACGAGGCTCGGCGCGTAGTTGCCGGCCTCGAGGCGAGCGACGAGCCCGAGCTCCTCCAGGAGCTCCGCGATCTGCTCGGAGGCCGCCTGGATCATCTCGACGTACCGGCCGGCAGGCTCCCCGAGCCCGTCGGTCCGCTGCAACGTGTGCGCAAAGCCCGAAACCGTCGCGAGCGGTGTCCTCAGGTCGTGACAGGCGAGCGACACGAATCCGGAGAAGCTGTTTTCAGTGGCCACGAATCCCCTTGGTACGGTTGCGTGCGGGGGACAAGTATGGACGACCTTTCACGTTTGCTCGAAAACGACCTCCAGGCTTCCGTGCCCGAGGTTCCGCTCGGACTCTCGCGCGCCGGGGTCACCGGCGTGAGCAAGGCGATCCGGATCAGGTACGGCGACAACGAGAAGCAGATCGCCGCCGACATCGAGTGCACAGTCGACCTCGACCCCGATCAAAAGGGCGTGCACATGTCCCGCTTCCCGGAGCTCTTCGAGGAGGCGATCGAGCAAGTCGTGATCGGCGAGTCGCTGCTCATCGAGGAGCTTGCGGAGCACATCGCGACCCACATCGTCGAGCGTCAGGAGGCCCTGCGCGCAGAGGTTCGGATCGCGGCCAGATACCCGATCGCGCGTACGACGCCGGTCACCGATCTTCCGACCCAGGAGATGGTCAGCCTGATCGGGATCGCCGCCGCGGCCGCGAAAGGTGTGCGCAGGCTCGTGGGCGTCGAGGCTGCGGGGATCAACGCTTGCCCGTGCGCGCAAGGCCTCGTGCGCGGCCGCGCGAGCGAACGCCTGCTCGAGGCCGGCTTCGCCGACGACGACGTCGACCGGATCCTCGAGCTCGTCCCGCTCGCGACGCACAACCAGCGCGGGCGAGGAACGCTGTACGTCGGGACGCAAACGAGAGTGGACGCGGAGCAGCTCGTGACGATCGTCGAAAGCTCCATGAGCGCGCCGGTCTACGAGCTCCTGAAGCGGCCGGACGAGCTCTTCGTCGTCGAGCACGCGCACCTCCAGCCACGTTTCGTGGAGGACTCGGTGCGCCTCGCCCTCAAGGGCGTCCTCGAGACGTACCCCGCTCTCGACGACGGCGACTTCGTCTTCTCGCGACAGCTGAATCTCGAGACGATCCACACGCACGACGTGCTCGCCGAGCGCTACGGCGTGATCGGGGAGTTGCGCCGCGAGCTCGAGCAGGGCGGCCCGCTCGAACACCACACCGAGCTGCGCGAGTGGCTCGCCGGCGCCTGACTAAGCCCGGGCTGTCTTCCGGCGCAACTGCACGCGGGTCTCGGTTCCCGCACGTAGGCGCGCGAGGTTCGGGCGGTGCAGAAGGAGCACGCCGACGGCTGCCGCGCTCGTGAAGACGAGCACGGGCCAGGGCTCGCCGAGCAAGAGCGCGGCGATCGGCAACGACAGAGAGGCAAGGATCGAGGACACGGAGGCGTAGCGGGCGAGTGCGAACACCACGAGCCAGACGACAATCCCGATCAGCCCAACGATCGGCGCGAGCCCGAGAAGCGCACCGCCGCAGGTCGCGACCGTCTTCCCGCCCTTTGCGAAGCGGAGAAAGATCGGGCGCCAGTGGCCGAGCATCGCCGCCCCGCCGGCCAGCGCACCGGCGACATGACTTACCGCCATCGTTGCGATCAGAGCGGGAACGAACCCCTTGAGGATGTCGAGCAGCATGACCGGAATCGCATAGCGCGCACCCACTGCGCGCCAGACGTTCGTCGCCCCGATGCTGCCGCTGCCGACCGTGCGAATGTCCACACCCCGGGCGAGCCGGGCGACCCAGTACCCGAACGGGAGGCTGCCGACGAGGTAGCCGACTATGGTGAAGGCGAGCGTCTCGATCGTCGGCTACTTCAGCGGAATCCCATACTTCGAGACCCAGTCGTTGACGGTCGCCCAGTCGAGGTTGTCGAAGAAGACATCGATGTAGGAGGCCCGGTCGGTGCGGTAGTCGAGGAAATACGCGTGCTCGTAGACGTCAAGCGCCACCAAAGGCGTCGCGTTCCAGATCGGGTACGTGTTCTGCGCATCGCCGATGTAGTTGAAGAGGCGACCCTCGTCCCAGTCGTACGCCGTCCACGCCCAACCCCGGCCCCCCATACCGGTCGCCTTCAGATCGGCGCGCCAATCGGCCGCGGACCCGAAGTCGCGCTCGATCAGATCGCCGATCGGACCGCTGGGATCCCCGCCTTCGCCGCCGAGATGCTCGAAGTAGATCTCGTGGTTCTTGACTCCGCCGATCGCAAACGAGAGGTCGACCTTGAGCGCCCGAATCTCCGAGTAGACCTGGTTTCCGGCTTCGAGGTCGACGTCTGCAAGCTTGGCGAGGATCTCGTTTCGTTTTCCGACGTAGCCCTCGTAGAGCTTGTAGTGGGCCTCGACGGCTTCGCGCGAGATGCCTTCGAGCTCGTACAGCTCGGGCTTGAGCTCTCGCGGTGCGATCTCTTCGGCGTTGAAGACAAGGGTTGCCAAGTCGGCTCCTTCCAGCAGTAGGCGCGGCGAGCATAGTAGACCGCGCATGCCCTCTGGGGCGCCGCCGCCAAGCCTGCGCCGGGGGTGTAGCCTCAACTCTCAGCCGATACGAAAGGAGCTGGAGATGGCCTTCGAAGTTCCGCCTCTCCCCTACGACTACGACGCGCTGGAGCCGCACATCGACGAGCAGACGATGCAGCTCCACCACGACAAGCATCACCAGGCTTACGTCGACAAGGCGAACGCCGCGCTCGCGGACACCGACTGGGCACACGAGTCGGTCGAGCACGTTCTCTCCATCCTCGAGACGTTCCCGGAGGACAAGCAGAAAGTCCTGCGCAACAACGCGGGCGGACACGCGAACCACAGCCTCTTCTGGGAGATCATGAGCCCGGACGGAGGAGGCGAGCCGGAGGGCGAGCTGGGCGACGCGATCAACGACGTCTTCGGCTCGCTCGACGAGCTGAAGAAGGCGATCAACGATGGCGGCGTCAACCGCTTCGGCTCAGGCTGGACGTGGCTCGTCCACGACGGAACGGGCCTCGCCCTCTATTCGACCGCCAACCAGGACTCGCCGCTCATGCAGTCCGACGAGCCCCTCCTCGGCATCGACGTGTGGGAGCACGCCTACTACCTCAAGTACCAGAACCGGCGCCCCGAGTACCTCGAAGCCTGGTGGAACGTCGTCAACTGGCCGGCAGTAGCAGAGCGCTACGAAAAGGCCATCGGCAAAGTCCGAACAGCCTCAACCTAGACACCATCAAGAGGTCGGCTCGCAAGAGCCGACCTCTTGACAAGGACCACCCCACGGAGACCATTCCGAGCCCACCGCCGGAGCCGGGCTCTGCCCGGCGGGAGGCCAACTACGCCCGCTCGAACCCCACCACCAGCCATCGGCCCACTACCCAGCGGCCAACCAATCCGGCCGCAAGGAGGGGGCCCACGGGGGAACCAGGGGTTTCCCCGTGAAGCCAAGCGAAGCGAAGGCGCACAGCAAAGCCGCCGGCGGGACCCCTCCGCCGGCGGCTCCGCATGTCCCGTCGCGCTAGGCGACGGAGGACATGCCCGTCGCGTTATCCGCGGCGGAAGACGAGTACCGGGCTCGTGCTCGAGAAGTAGCCCGAGCCGGCCTGGTTGACGGTCATGAAGGTCCGCAGACGGTTGCGGCCCCTCGGGAGTGTCGGGATCTTGAAGCGCTTGCCGCTTTGCGCGCCGAAGGTGACCTTCTTCACGGTCACCCACTCGCCGAAGCTGGTCAGTCGCTGCACGTAGACCCAGTTGCCCGCGAAGGACTTCGCAGCCAGGGCACGGGCCCTGAACTTGCCACCGGAGCGCGTGAGCGACAGCCGTGGCGAGACGGCGACCTGGACGGTCGCGCTCTCCTTGCCCTTCCACGTTGCCTTGTAGTAGGTGAGGAGCTTCGGCCGGGTCAGCTCCGAGGTGGCAAAGTCCCAGGACCCGTTCGTGGTCGTCATGATGTCGGCGACCTTCACGAACGACATCTGGCCCCAGGGCTGGGCGAACAAGCTGACCGTATCGCCGATGGCCTGCGTGGAGATTGCCCCGCCGACGTGGATGTCGTCTCCGTAGGTCGCAATCGGAAGTGACGCGCCGATCGAGACCGACGGCGGCGGGCCGGTCACCTTGACCGTGCCCTTCAGTGCGGGATGTAGGGCATCGTGGTACGCATACGTGCCGGGCGTATCCAACCGCTTGGCATAGATGCCATTGCGCGGGAGCTGCCCGGAGGCGAATGCGCCGTTGTTGGCCACGACCTGATGGCGAACGGTGTCGACGTTCTTCCAGCGGACGGTGTCACCGCCGGCGATCGTGACGTTCTTGGGCACGAAGCCCGTGCTTCTGATGTTGACAGTCTTCAGCGCACTCAGAGATGCGACGGCAAAGCCGGCACCCGCAAGGGCACACACCGCAGTGGCGATCAAGAGCGTTCTCTTCATGGTGGTTCCCTTCAGTCGTTGACGGCTACTACTGGAACGGCCTGAGGGGTGAAAAGTTGCTCTGCGGCTGTAAGGATTTTGTGCGAAACAGAGGCCAGAGCGCTGTATGCCCCTGTTCTAGCCGAGCTCTAGGCCCGCACGGTGCGACTGCGAGCAGGCCCGTGGCAGGTACCGGCCTGCACCTTGGTGAGCAGCAGGCGGAGCCGGGTCTTCCTGGCAACCCTCGCGCGGAAGCCCGCGGAGCTGATCATGCTCGGCGCCAGGCCGGGCTTGACCGTGCGCAGCGTGACGCGCTTGACGGTCTTCCAGGCCTTCCGGCTGGGGACGTAGCGCTGGAGGACGACGTACTTCCCGACGAACGACTGCGCCGCCACCAGGGTGGCCGAGAAACGCCGGACGCGAACGCGCTTCAACGAGAGAGTTGGCGCAACGGTCTCGGTCAACTGGGCGCTCTTGGTGTTCTTCCAGTTCGCACGGTAGACCGTATTCAGCGCGGGCTTTGCCGGGGAGCTCCAGGCTCCATTCGCGATGCTCATGACGGTGGCGAGCCTCGTGAATGTCGTCTTCCCACACTCCATTGCGTCGACCGTCACGGTTTCCCCGGAGGTCCCATTCGAGACAACGCCCGACAGCGTCGCCGACTGGCCGTAGGAGATGGTCGCCGGTGCGGCTGTCAGCGAAACGCCGGGGCGAACCGTGACCGTGCCGCGACGCTTCGTGTTCAGTGCATCGCGGTAGCCGAAGCTCCCGGACTTCGTGAACGTGTACGAGTAGGTCTGGTTGGCCTGCAGAACCGGCGAGGTGGGAAACGCCGTCTGATCGGCCAGGACCTGGTGGTTCGCAACATCCTTGTTCGTCCACGTGACGGAGTCGCCGAAGGCGATGGTCACGTTGCGCGGCGAGAAACCGGCCTGCGTGATGTCGACCGGCTTGTTGGCCGAGAGGGCCGGAGCGATGGCGAGGACAGCCAGTCCGGCGAGGCTGCTTAGCATGAGTCGTCTCATCATCAAAACCTTTCGGTTTGCTGGCCATTCAGTTTGATCCCCTAACCGGATGGACCACGGCGCAGTGCCTACACTGCCCTCCGTGCGCGCGCTCGTGACTGGAGGAACCGGACGGATTGGCAAGGCCGTTTCCACGCGCCTCGAGGCCGAAGGTTGGTCGGTCCTCGCCGCCGGGCGAGCCGATGGCGATCTCGCCGACGTCGAGGCGAGCCGTGCGCTCGTGGCACGCGCCGTCGAGGACCTCGGTGGGCTCGACCTGCTCGTGAACGCGGCCGGCGAAGGCTTCGTCCCCAAGCCTGTTGCCGAGGTGACCGAGCCCGACTGGGACACGGCGTTCGGGGCGACGGCCAAGGGAACCTTCTTCGTCACGCAGGCCGCGGCTCCGCACCTCCATGAGAGTCATGGCCTTGTCGTGATGATCGAAGACGTCGCCGCGTACGAGCCGTGGCCTTCCTTCGCCCCGCACTCTGCCGCGAAGGCTGCTCAGGCAATGCTCACCCGTGTGTTCGCGCGCGCGCTGGCCCCCGAGGTCCGGGTCTGCGGGATCGCCCCCGGCCCGGTCGGCGTGGAGCCGGGGCAAGAGAAGCGTCGCGCGGCCGAGACGCTGCTCGACCGGATCGGCTCACCGGACGACGTGGCCGAAGCGGTCCTGTACCTGCAGGGAGCCGATTTCGTGACCGGCACGAGCCTCGTGGTCGACGGGGGGCGACTCCTGCAAACCGAGCGAGGGCCGCTGCCGTAACCATGATTGACGCATGTCTGCTGCCCTCACACTTCGCTCCGGCTTGCCCGTTGCGCCGCAACTCGCCACCATCCAGGTCGTGGTCCCCGATCCGATGACGGACGGAGAGCTGATCGCACGCGTCGGTGAGGGGGACTCCGGCGCGTTCGAGATTCTCTACCGACGATACGCGAGACCTGTCTTCGCGCTCGCGCTCCGGCGCCTGGGCGACCGCGGGCGAGCGGAGGATGCTGTCCAGGAGACGTTCGCCTCGATCTGGCGCTCGGCTCGCAGCTACCGCCAGGAGCGAGGGCCCGGCGCGCCCTGGCTCTACGCCGTCGCGCGAAACGCCATCGTCGACCGACGCCGTGCGCTCGGCGAGCCGCCGGCAGAGCCGGTCGACGAAGCGGCAAAGGATCCGGGGCCTCCGGAGCGCGCCGAGTCGAGCTGGACGGCGTGGCGGGTGCATCGCGCACTCGGCGAGCTGCCGGACAACGAGCGCCAGCTCATCGAGCTCGCGTACTGGGGCGGGCTCTCGCAGAGCGAGATCGCGCAGTTCCTCGACGTTCCGCTCGGAACCGTCAAGACGCGGACGCGCAGCGCGCTCGCGCGCCTCGCCGACGTCCTGGAGGGGGAGCTCTCATGACGGTCCCACCAGACTTCCGTGACCTCCTGGGCGACGACCTTCCCGCCGAGGAACGCGCCCGGCTCGAGCGTGTGCACGACCTGCTGGTGGAGGCCGGGCCGCCGCCTGAGCTTCCACCCTCCCTGGCGGAGACTCCCGATCGTGGAGAGGAAACTCCCACCTGGCTACCACGCCGCCGCGTGGGCGCCGCGCTTTCCCTCGCCGCCGCGATCGCCCTCGTCGCCTTCCTGGGCGGCTACGTGCTCGGGTTCAGCAACAACGACTTCACCTCGACGCGCGAGGTGTCCATGCACGGGACCTCGGTCGCACCAAACGCACGGGGCCTGATCAAGCTCGGCGAGCAAGACGACGCGAGAAACTGGCCGATGGTCGTCACGGTGAAGGGCCTCCGCCACCTCCCGGGGAACGGTTACTACGAGCTCTTCCTCGTCCATGACGGGAAATCCTTGAAGTGCGGAATCTTCAACGTCAAAGCGGGCACGACGACGATGAAGTTCACCGTCCCCTACACGTTCGAGAGCGACGACGCGTGGATCGTGACGCAGTGGCGCCGCGGCGAGAGCGAGCCCGGTCCGGCACTGCTGACGACGGCCTAGGGCGCAGTGCGGTCGTTCGCGACGAACGCCGCGTGCGTGATGGGCATCTGACGCTCGAGGAACGTCTCTGCGGCGGCGGCGAACTGGCGGATCTCGTACTGCGCAGCGTCATGGTTCCGCAACGAGCAGAAGTGCATGAGACTGCGGGGATTACAGCTCCAGTAGTACTTCGTGTACGTCGAGAGCGGTAGCACCGAGCGAGCAACCTCCTTCGCAACGCCCTGCTCGAGCATCCGCTCGTACGCCTGAAACGCGCGAGTCGCGTTCTCCTCGATCTCTCGCTGAGCGTTCTCACGAACCTCGTCGTCGACAGGCTCGAAGCTGTATGAGCCCGGCTTGCCGATCTGGGTGCGAACGTTCTCCGGTACGTAGAACTCGGGCTCGATCTTGGAATAGCGCCCACTCCATTCGTTGTAACTGTTGTGGACGACAACTCCGTCCGCGACGAAATTGTGATGCGGCCCGTCCATCTCGATGTCGAATGTTTCTTCCTCGGCCACTCGGTGCGGCGCGATCAGGATGGGAACGAACTTGCTGCCCGCAGTCTTGTTCTCCCTGCAGGCGAGCTTCTGCTCGGCGTCGGTCTTCGAACGGTGACACATCCTGCAGGCCGGCGCGAGGTTGTCCACGTCGAGGGCGCGCTTAAGGTCGAGAGCAACCGGAATCACGTGATCTAGCGCGAGTTCCTCTCGTGGGAAACGTTTGCCGCAGAGGTAGCAGCGGTCGATTGGTTTGACGCGCAGCGCCCGCTGCATCGAGGTCCATACCCCGATTCCTCGCCGAAGAGAGGGAGGAATCTGCCGACCGTCTCGTGTGGATCGAATGCCTGAGACGGCGATGTAGTCGTTCTTCGTCAGGTCGGCTGCGCGCGCCCAACCATCCGCGGTCAGAACGCGGTGATCCGCTGAGCACAGGAGCCTCTGCCCTTGGGACACCACGCTGTAAATCTCCTTGGTCTCGGAACGAAATACATCGCGGATGCGGCCCACCTCGAACAATTGTGTTTCCTCGTTGAGAACGCGCAGGCTTAGATTTCGGCAGGAACGTAGGAGGCGAGTGCGGCCAAGCGAGTCAGGCACTCCTTCGTGCCAGTTGCGAAAGATCTCTCCGATTGGCTTTTTCCGGACCTGGCGCCCGGTTCGAGGTGCGATCGTCTCGGCCCAGATCCGCGCCGTCGCCGGAAGACAATGACCGGCTCGGTGACGGTGATGCTCCCGAACGACGAACAGGGGCGCCTTGACGATGAACCGGAAGTAGCCATGCTCGAAGGGGCTTCCGTGCTTTTCTCGCATGAGGAAACGGATGAGGCCCGCGTCTTTCTCCCCCATTTCGTCGGACGCCTGATTGAACGAGACGCGCGCGCCGTTCACGACGGCGAGGTCCGACGCCAGCGCCCCGTCGAGCGCGACGAAGCCGTGGTCGAGGACCGGGATCACGTTCTCCGATAGGACTTCCGGTGTGACTGCCACGAAGCCGAGTCTAGCGAGGGCCTATGTCGGCACTTCCGGCTGGTCGTATCCATCGTGGCGGCCCGGCTTCTACCCGGCCGACGTCAAGCCGCCGGAGTTCCTGCGCCACTACTCCGGGCGGCTGCCGAGCGTCGAGCTGAACACGACGGGTTACAGGATTCCGGCCGAGGATCAGTTCCGTCGCTGGGCAGAACAGGTCTCGCCGGGGTTCCACTTCGCAGTCAAGTTCAACTCGTTCCGGCTCGGCGGAGCGGGGACGTTCGAGGAGAGAGTGCGTCTCCTCGGCGACCGGCTGGGCCCAATTCGCGTCCTCGTCGGCTCCGCGCGGGACGAAGGGCTGCTCGCGCTCACGCTCGGCTCGTTCGACCCCGAGCTGAAGCTCGCCTTCGACTTTCGGCACGACTCGTGGGAGGGCGTGGAGGCCGACTTGCCGCCGAACGCCGTGTGCGTGAACGACCTGGAATCTGCCGCTCGGTTCCGCTACGTGCGGTTGCGCGAGCCGCCCTACGACGAGAAGGCGCTCACCGAGTGGGCGGACCGAATCCGCCCACTACTCGCGGCTGGCATCGACGTCTACTGCTACTTCAAGCACGAAGACGAGCCGCAGGCGCCCCGTTATGCGGAGCGCCTGCTCGAGCTCGTGTCCTAGCTAGCCTCTGCTCCAGTCTTGACGCCGATGTGCTCGATCACCTCGTACATCCCATCCGCGCCGACAGACTCGATGTGGGGAGCCATCGCGTCGCTCCGCTTCTTTTCCTCCTCAGGGTCCATCATCTCCCGCATCTTCTCCAGTTCACCCTCGAAGAGGCCGAACGCGATGATCTCGTCCGGGTTCTGGACGTTCCGGACGATGAAGACCTCGCCCCCTTCGGGCATGTCGTCCCCCTCGCCCTCCGGCCACCACGCCCGGCGCCACGCGTCGTAGCTTCCAGGCTTGAGCTGACGCACGGTCAGCGCGCAATACCTCGGCATCTGCATCTCCTTTCAGAGGTTTGAGGAGAACCTACGCCCGGGTACCGACTCGCTGCAACCGACACCGATCAGAGGAGAGGGGCTCATGGCTGAACTCACGACGTTGGAGGAGAAGCTCGCCGAGGTGACCGGACTCGCGATGGCCGCCCAAGGCGCCGGCGAGAAGGTCTCGAGGCTCGTCGAGGACGAGGATCTGAGGCAGACGCTAGACCGGATGGTCAAGGAGGCGAAGGAGACCGAGGATCGCTGTACGGAGCTAGCAGGCGACCTCGAAGGCAAGAAGACAGCCGTCCTCGAGAAGGCTCGCGAGACGAAGCAGGAGGCAACCGAGATGATGCGGACCTATCTCGGCAACGATGCGGACGGCCTCGACGGCTTCGAGTTCCTGACCATGGCCGAGGCCGGTGAGGTTGGGCACTGGAGCGTGCTCGGCGTGCTCGGAGAGAAGGCCGGCCGCTCCGAGGTCAACGAGCTCGTGCAGTGGGCGAAGCCCATCCAGCAGCGCCACTTCCAGCAGGTACTCGAGGGATCGCTGAAGCTCGCGGCACACGAGGACCCGAACGAAACAGGCTGATCAGCCCGACCCGGCCGGGGCTGCACGGCGCCCCGGCCGATGCCTTCCGAGGGCGCCGTGCCCCTGCGGCGCGATATTGGCCCAGAGGCGGCACGGACCCGTGCGCTGTTCCTCGTTACGCTCGCGGCGGGCGGCGGGTGGACACCTTCTTCCCCACCCGGGTGGGGCGCGCGCGCGTGTACTTACTTACGGGTAGCCGCTTGCGTGTCGCCGGGTGACCTATTCGTACTGAAGCGCCTCGAGCACCCGGAGCCTGGCCGCCCGCCGGGCGGGGAAGAGCGCAGCAACGATGCCGACGACGACGGCTGCGACAGCGAAGATGACGAGCTGGAGATACGGCAGCGCAAAGTCGATGAAGTCGATCCGCGCGACGAGCAAGCCGCCGAGGATGATTCCGAGCGCGATCCCCAGCGCCGCGCCGATCAGCGCCGTGATCACACTCTCATGTCTGATCATCCGCCGCACCTGCCGCCTCGTCATGCCGATCGCGCGCAGCATCCCGAGCTCGCGAGTCCGCTCGAACACCGTCAGCACGAGCGTGTTCACGATCCCGAAGAGGCTCACGACGACCGACAGCGCGAGAAGGACGTAGAGGATGTTCAGGATCGACTTGAGGCCGCTGATCTGCGCATCCACGAACTGCTCCCGCGTCTGAGCCTTCGCGTTCGGGAACTGCGCGAGCGCGTCGTCGAGCGCCATCGTGTTCGCGTCGGTCACGTCACCGCGCATCTGGATGAACGTGAAGAGGTTCCTCGGCGACACGTAGTTCGCGTCGAACGTCGCGCTCGAGAACGTGACGCGGCCGAACGGCGAGCCGCCGCTCGGTGGCTTGAAGATTCCCTTGACGACGAGGTTGAGCCTGTTGCCCGAGGGGGTCAGCAACGGGATCCGCGACCCGACGCGAAGGTGATGGTCGTCCGCGTATCCGTCGTCCACGAAGGCGCCGTCGCGACCCAGTTCCCCCAGCACGGCCTGCGATCCATCCTCCCACTCCAGCGTCAGGACGCTACCGACGTCCGGATCGACGGCCGTGACCGACTGGGTCGAGTTGAAGATGCGCGCCTCGCCCGCACGAACGCTCGCGATCGTCTCGACGCCCGGCGCCTTCGCGGCGGCCTTCCCGGCACTGATCGGAATCGGCGAGAAATTGTTCTGCGCGGTGATCGCGTAGTCCGACGTGAAGATGTCGTCGACCGCGCTCTCGAACGTGGCGATGATGCCGCTGGCGAGCACGGCCACCAGCGTGACGAGCGCGAGCCCGATCATCAGCGCGGCCGCCGTCGACGCGGTTCGCTGCGGGTTCCGCTTCGTGTTGTGCGCCCCGATGGCGTTTGCCGTGCGATCGGGCACAACGCTCGGGAAGTCGGTCGGCCATTCTGGATTCCAGGATGTCACTCGGCTGCGAAGCCACATCACGAGGACGATCAGCGCCAGAGCAGGATTGAGCACGACGCCGAGGATCGTGGCCGCCACCCTGCGCCCAAGGCCACCAGGCCCCCAGGCGCCGAGCCGCAGGAGCCAGAACGGCAGCGTGAAGAACGGCCAGAACAGCACGACGAGAACTACGACTCCCCATGTCGCAACGGGGTTCACGAGCGCTGCCAGGGGACGTGCGGCGCGTGCGGAGAAGAGCGCGACTCCGAGGAAGATCAGAAGCGCGCCGATGCCCATCGAGACGAGCACCTGCGTCGTGCCGAGACCGCTTCTGAAGAGCCCGTACATGAGCGCGGCGAACCCGATTCCGGTCAGCAGCAGCGATCCGGGCGTGCGGAAACGCGCAAAACGCGACTCCGGCAGTGTCGCGCCTTCGCGAACTGCAGCGATCGGCGGCACACGAGTCGCACGGATTGCGGGGCGGAGACTCGCCACGAGCGTGACGACGATGCCGACCAGCAGGGCGGCGACGATCGTCCGCGTCTCGAAGAGGAGGCCGCTGTTCGGCAGCGTGAAGCCAACGGCGTCGAAGAGCCAGAACAGGAGCTTTGCCAGGCCGAGGCCGGCGAACAGACCTACGACGGACGCGGCTGTGCCCACGACCAGGGCCTCGACCACGATCGAAACGAGCACCTGCCGACGCGAGGCGCCAAGCGTGCGCATCGTCGCGAGCTCGCGAGTGCGTTGGGCGATCGTGATCGAGAGCGAGTTCGCGATGACGAAGCTGCCGACGAAGAGCGCGATGCCCGCGAACGCGAGCAAGAAGTTCTGAAGGAAGCTGATGAACTCGTTTGTGCCCCGCGCGTCCTCGGCGGCCTGAGCCGCGCTCGATCGCACCTGGGTCCCAGGGGGCAGGATCGTGCGGATGCTGCGAATGAGCTCAGCGTCGCTCACCGAAGGCTCGGCCGCGACGGCGATCTCGTCGAGCTCGCCGGGCCGCTCGAACAGGTGCTGAGCGGTGGGCAGGGCAAACCCTGCGAGGGTCGCACCCCCGATCGTCGCGACGGATCCAAACTTGACGACGCCCGAGATCCGGAGCCGCTCGACGGGCCCCTCGGCCTGGACGCCGATCGTCTGCCCGATCTTCAGGCCTTCCTTGTCCACCGTCGCGCGGTCGATGACGACCTCGCCGGGGCCGGGCCAGGCGCCGTCGACGAGCGTCAGCGGGTTGAAGCGGGAATCACCGCTGGCGATGCTGAAGCCGAGGTTCGGCGCGCCGCCGTAGACGATCGCCTTGCCGTCGTCGCCGATCAGCTGAGCCTCGCCGTCCACGCTCGGCTCGGCGGCTGCAACACCGGGCAACGCGCGGACTTTGGGCAAAAGCGACTCGGCGAACGGAGGCTCTGTCGTCCCTCCATCGTCGGACAGGCGAAATGCCGATCGTCCCGAGATGACCGCATTCGAGCCCTTGCGGACATCCGTGAAGATCGAGCTGAACGCCTGGTCGATCGAGTCGGTCAAGACGTACGTACCGCTGACCATCGCGACCCCGAGCACAATTGCGATCGCCGTCAGCGCAGCTCGCAGCTTCCTCCCCGCGAGCCCTCTCAGCGAGACCCGGATCAACTCGGAGCGACTGCGCGGACCGTCTCGATGATCTCGTCTTCGCCCACTTGGCCCAGGTCGCGGACGATGAGGCCGTCGGCGAGGAAGAGCACGCGATCGGCGATCGCGGCGGCGCGGGTCTCGTGCGTGACCATGACGAGGGTCTGTCCGTAGGAGTCGACAGCGTCGTGCAGGAGCTCGAGGATCTCCCCGCCCGTCTTCGAGTCCAGGTTTCCTGTCGGCTCATCGGCGAAGACCACGGTCGGCTTGGTGACGAGCGCGCGCGCGATCGCTACGCGCTGCTGCTGGCCGCCGGAAAGCTCCGACGGACGGTGCTTGCGCCGGTCCGCGAGCCCGACCTTCTTCAGGAGCTCTTCGAACTCGGCCTTGTCGGGCTTGCGGCCGCCGATCGAGAGCGGAAGAAGGATGTTCTCCTCCGCCGACAACATCGGGAGGAGGTTGAAGAACTGGAAGACGAAGCCGATGTGCTGACGACGGAGCTTCGTGATATCGGTGTCGCTGAGGTTCCCGAGACGGGTGCCGGCGATCGTCACGTAACCCGAGGTCGGGCGGTCGAGCGCGGCGAGAATGTGCATGAGCGTCGACTTGCCCGAGCCGGAAGGCCCCATGATCGCGGTCAGCTCTCCACTCGCAACTTCGAGCGAGACGCCTTGGAGCGCATCGACTGCGGTGTCCCCTTCTCCGTAGCGCCGGGTCAGCTCATGGGCGACGACGACGGCTTCGCCGCTCTGCGGTTGAGCTTCCTGTGACAGACCTTCCTCCTCGAGAGCGAAGTGACGGCTCTAGAGACTAGCTACGCGGCAAGCGTCAACTGATCGCCAACCGTGAGCCCGCGCCGCGAGCTCTCGCCGGCGGGCAGCTCGAGGACGACCTTCGCGCCGCGCTGAGAGGCGGTGCGCCAGGGGTCGATCGTGTCGTGGATCCCGAGCACGACGAGCGCTCGGTCGAGGAAGACGACGTCGATCGGGAATCGCATGAAGAACGTGTGGACCGACGATGCCGGTCGAAGCAGCAGGCCCTCGCCGGAATCGAGCCCCTGACGGCCCAACAGGCCCCTCAGACGGGCCAGGGGGCGGTCTGCGAGCTTGCAGCGCCCGCAGATCACCGTCCCGTCTGCCCGCCTGAGGATGAGCTCTCGGCCTGCCAAGTCCTAGTAGCCCACGTGGATGTGGTCGTCGTGATTGGCGAGCGGGAACGAAGGCCCGCCAAGCCCGAGCAGCGAGATGACCTGCCTCGGCTGCATCTCGGACGGCAACAGCAAGACGTTGCGCACTGCGTGCTCGGTCACACCGCCGGGCTGTGAGTGCCCGAAGATCGAGGTGTTGCCGAGAACCGAGATGTCGGCCGCGAGGCCGTAGATGTGCGCCGAGACGACGCCCGGTCGCGCGTACAGGCGATGCCCGCTGATCAGGCACGTGACGCCCACCTGGCCGTGAGCCTCTGCGAGATAGGCCATCAGGACGAGCACGCGGATGTTGACGCGGCCGGCCTGGATGTCAGAACGTCCGCCCGGATAGATCGAGATCCGCCGGTCGTTCAGGATCCGCTTCGACAGCGACGGCTTTGCCCAGTCGTATCCCTTGACGAGCGCCTTCAGGCCGACGGCCCGATAGAGGTGCTGTAGGGCGACTGCGCGGTCGGCGAATGTCGTGCGGCCTTCGAGTGAGAGCACCGAGGTCCACGCGTTCTGGTTGGAGTGGCGCGCGTGGAGCTCCTTCGCGAGCATCAGGAGTCGCGTCTTCGTCGCAGGCACAGCTCCCCGCTCGCCGCTGGAGCGAAGCACGGCGAGGGTCAGCGCCCAGTCGACGTTGTTCCGCGCCGAAATGCGGGCGAGTCGAAGGGCAAAGGCCGGCTTCAGACGGCTCGATGGCGGCGTCGGATCGGGGAGAACGCGGTTCAGCCAGATCGTGGCGGCCACGTTCGGCTCGTCCGCTTCCGGCTCTCGGTCGAGGCGCACCGTCTTCGGCTGCGCCCGGAGCACCGAGTGGCGGTCATAGTTGTTTCGAGGAGTCCCGTGGTTCTTCCGGCCACCCGAGTTACGCGATCGGGTTGAGGCGGGCTCGGAGTGGACTTGCTTGTTCAGCGCCGTCTGAGCCTCAGGGGTCTGTGACACCTCGGGCACCGACGTCGGCTCCGACTCGAGCGAGGCCCCGAGACCTGCCGGCTGGGAAACGGCCGGACTCTCCGCACCGGCCAGTGAGTCGGAGGCAGGCTCCGTCTCCGCACCGGCGAGCTCGTCCACGCTTGCTTGCGCCGGCGCGGCCAAATCATCACCTTCATCGGGAGTCGTGGTCGTGGTCGTGCTGTCAGCAGCGGAGACCGCCGACTCGTCCGAGGTGTCGATGAGCTGAATGACGCTGTTTCCAGCGCCCGCGGAAAGCGCGGCGCCGGCGAAGAAGAGCGTCGCGAACGCGAAGCTGACCGCGATCCGTCGCGGGCCAACTCGAATCTTGCGCGTGCGAGCCCTGGAGGCGCTCAGCACCTTGCTCCGGTCCCGTCGCACTGCAGCGCTCAGAAGCGATAGCGCAGCCGTGAGGAAGAGCAGGTGGAAGAGGCGCTTCCTGGGTCGTGGTGTCCGTTGTGGCATTGCCTTGCTCCGTTCGTTCGAGCGCCGAGGCCGCCACATCAGCGCGGATCTGAGGACATCCGCCACCGCAACGGAATCGAGACGACTATCGGCCTGGGCTGGCCGAACCACTCACTCGATCTAGGGAACTGTCGCGAGGATCACTATCCCGAGGGATCACCGCGCAAAGCGCTCGGGGCGATGAACGGGATCGACCACAGCCCATCAGGCGGCGCGGCACGCCGAAGACGTTGTACCGGAGGCTTTCCCGGCGTGACCGAACGTTTCACCACCAGCTCTACCCATAACTCTCGATTCTCCACTCCCTCGTTTTCGAGTCGGAGTGTGTTGGCGCGCCGAAAGGCACGTCTGATTCAACGAAAGGAGGTGAATCAGGTGTTGAGATTTTTCAAAGCGCTCAGGCGCGAAGAGGGCCAGACCATGGCCGAGTATGGCGTTGTTCTAGCCGTAATTACGATCGCCGTTTTCGGCGCACTCGCTCTCCTCTCAGGGAACATCGTTACCGCTATCAACAGGGTGGCGGCGTATATCACCTAGATCCGTTCGCATGGCACCAGGGCGGGCTCTTCCCACCGAAGAGCCCGCCCCCCTCAACTCAAAGAGGTTCGACCTAGCAACTTGGATTCCGAATGACACGAAGAATTTCACTCAGAAATCAGCAGGGCCAGTCGATGACGGAGTTCGCTCTCGTCTTGCCCATCCTCGCCCTGCTTCTGTTCGGCATCGTCCAGTTCGGGCTTGTTTTCAACAACTACCTCACGCTGACCGATGCCGTTCGATCAGGCGCCCGCAAGGCCGCCGTCTCGAGACATCGTCCCAATCCGCCGCTCGAAGCAACAACAGCCGTTCGCAATGCCGCGACGGATCTCAGGCAGTCGGACTTGCAGGTCACCGCCACAGCGAGCCCCAACTGGGTGCCGGGCGCCGAGGCAACCGTCTCGGCTAGCTACCCGTACACGATCAGCTTGCTCGGGCTCGTCGTCAAGTCCGGCCGCATGCATAGCACCACTAAGGAGCGTGTCGAATGACCAGTCGTAGATCCGAGCGCGGTCAGGCAATGGTCCTGACCCTCGTATTTCTCTCAGTCCTACTTGCCATGTCTGCGGCTGTAATCGACGTCGGTGCCTGGTACCGAGCGCATCGCGCAGTTCAGGCCACCGCCGACGCCTCCGCTCTCGCAGCTGTCACCTCCCTGCCTGAGAGCACGAGCGAGGCCAGCACACTCGCTCTCGACTATGCGGGTCGCAACGGATCCGGCGTCACTGCCGGCGACGTCGTCTTCTCGACCACACATGTGACGAACGACACCGTTCAGGTGACCGCGAGGAGAACCGTGCAAGGCCTCTTCGCAAGCCTGTTCGGCCTCGGGTCCGTCACGGCGCGCGCGCATGCCAAGGCCCTCAGCTCAGTACTGGGCGAGGCGAGGTACGCGGCGCCAATCGGAGTCGACATCAAGCACCCGATGCTCCAATGCGAGCCCCTGCCGTGCTTCGACCAGTCGACGCAGCTCGATCTACAGAAAACCGGGCCCGGCGCCTTCCGGCTGATCAACATCGACGGCTCGGAGGGTGGAACGAGCCCGGACATCCTGGCCGACTGGATGCTCAACGGCTACGAGGGCTACATGCCGCTCAACTGGTACTTCTCGGACCCGGGCGCAAAGTTCAACTCTTCCCACATTCAAGCCGCCCTTTCGGCTCGGATCGGCACCGAGCTCCTCTTTCCCGTGTACGACGACACCCGCGGCGGCGGCGCGAACTTCGAATACAAGGTCGTCGGTTGGGTCGGCTTCCACCTGACGGGCTTCGATGCCCGAGGGAACAGCGGAAAGCTCGACGGCTACTTCACACGTGTCGTCTGGGAAGGCATTCAAGGCGAACGCGAAACGGACGATGACTTCGGTGTCCGCAGTGTCGCACTCGTCGAGTAGGTCACTCCAAACAGAGAAAGAGCCGGTGCAATGACGTACAGAATTCGGAATATTGGTATCGCGGTCGCTCTTGCGATCGTCGCTGCCCTGCTGACCACGTTCTATGTCACGAACTACAAGCGCACCGTTCAGCAGGGCGAGCAGAAGGTCCCCGTCTATGTCGCCTCGGGCGACATCGCCCTCGGAACGCCGGGTGCCGACGTCGCCAACGGCAAGCTGCTGCGCGTGGAGCACGTGCCGCGACGGAGCGTCGTCCCGGGAGCGATCTCCAAGCCGGACCAGATCGACAAGCTTGTCGCCGTCGAGCCCATCTACGCCGGCGAGCAGATCTCGACGCGCCGCTTCCGCACGGCGGAAGAGCAGGGCATTCGTGCCCAGCTGAAGGGCAACCTGCGCGCCCTGCAGGTGCCCGGCACCAATTCGCAGCTCATGGGCGGAACGCTCCAGGTAGGCGACCGGATCGACGTCGTCGGCAACTGGCTCATGCCGGAAGAGGGTCAGACCCACGTCGTCCGCGTTGTTCTTCGCAACCTCCTGGTCCTCCAGGCGCCGAGCACGGAGACCGTCGGGGGCAAGATCGGGGCCAACCCGAACGAGCCCTTCTTCGCGTTGGTCGCGATGACCGACGCCCAGGCAGAGAAGTTCTGGTGGATCGCGCAGAACGGCGATTGGACCTTCCAGCTCCGTCCCGTTAGCAACGCCACTGACAGCCCCGACCGTCTCGAGACCGCACGCACGGTCGCGTTGGACGGCCTGACCGGCAGCGCGCGTCGACGCGCAGGAGGCAAGTAATGACCGTCGAGACCCAGCCAGAGACCCGCGAGCGCTCGCGCGTCTTCATCACCGGTCAGTGCGACGGACTCAACGAGCTGAGTGAAGCCCTCGGGCGCCACACCGAAGTCGAGCTCATCGGCCGAGCGGACCTTGTCCGCGAGGGCGCAGGCGCGCTGACCGGAGGCCACCTCCAGGCGGTCCTCCATGCCACGAACAGCTCGGCGCTTCCTGCCGACGAGATCGCAGCAATCCGCGAGTACACGCAGGCTCCGATCGTCCTCCTCGCCTCGGGTGAGTCGTCCGCGTTCCTCGAGGACGCGCTCGACGCGGACGTTGCCGACGTCCTTCTGCTTCCGCAGCTGACCGAGAACGTCGTCTTCGCGATCCGCAAGGCCGGCCACACGGGCCGCCGCGGAACGGCCGCACGCCCGCAGGGCAAAGGCCGCGTGATCACCGTGTTCTCGCCGAAGGGCGGAACCGGCAAGACCGTCACCGCGACGAACCTGGCGACGTCGTTCGCCAAGTTCGGGGGCAAGAAGACGCTGCTCCTCGACCTCGACCTGCAGTTCGGAGATGCCGCGATCATGCTCGGCATCGAGCCCGACAAGACGATTCAGGATCTCGTCACGGCTCCAGGCGAGCTCGACACCGAGAAGCTGGCCGGTTACATCACCCGCCATTCCTCCGGTCTCGACGTGCTCCCCGCGCCGATCCGGCCCGAAGACGCAGAGCTCGTGACCGAGGCCAAGCTGGCCCGGCTGATGGAGGTCGCGAAGGAGTCGTACGACCTGATCGTCGTCGACACCTCGCCGTTCTTCCACGGCCCGATGCTGGCCACACTCGACCAGACAGACGACCTGCTGCTCCTCTGCGGGCTCGACGTTCCGACGATCAAGAACGTCCGGTTGAGCCTGCAGACGCTCCAGCTGCTCTCTTTCCCGCCCGAGCGGGTCCGCGTCGTGCTCAACCGCGCGAACTCGAACGTGGGCATGAAGAAGAGCGAGGTCGAGGCCGCTCTCGAGGTGAAGATCCGCTTCGAGATTCCGAGCGACCGAGCAGTCCCGCTCGCCGTCAACCGCTCGAATCCAGCCGTGCTCTCCGACCCCAAGTCGGACTTCGGCCGGGCCCTGCGGGAGATGTCGAAGGCCCTTCTGCCGGTTCAGGCTGCGCAGAACGGCGGCAAGAACCGCCGGTTCCTCGGCCGGAACGGAAGCTAGACATGGGTCTCCACGACCGGATCAAGAGCGGCGACAACGGCGCCGGCGGGCCTGAAGAGCAGCCGATCACCCTCGTCACGAACCCGGCGATCGGCGAGCAGCAGCGGTCGGAGGGCTCGGCTCCGGACCCGTATGGCGAGCTGAAGACGCGCGTCCACCACGCTTGCATCGCGAAGCTGGGCCCGCAGCTCTTCACGACCGAGACCAGCGAGAATCTCTCCGACCGCGTCCTCCGCGAAGTCACGGAGCAACTCACCCTCGACCGCACCCCCCTCACGCGCGAGGAACGCCGCCGGATCGTCCGCGAGATCACCGACGACATCCTCGGCTATGGACCACTGGAGCCGCTGCTCCGCGACGACACCGTGACCGAGGTCATGGTCAACAACTTCGACCGGATCTACGTCGAGCGCTCCGGCAAGCTCGAGCAGGCGGAGACGACATTCGCCGACAACGCACACCTGCTGCGGATCATCGACAAGATCGTCTCGCAGGTCGGGCGCCGCATCGACGAGTCCTCGCCGATGGTCGACGCGCGCCTTCCTGACGGAAGCCGTGTGAACGCGATCATCCCGCCGCTCTCGCTGCGCGGGCCGACGCTCACGATTCGAAAGTTCTCCCGCGACCCGTACACGATGGACGACCTGATCAAGTTCGGCACGCTGACGCCGAAGTCAGCTCAGTTCCTCGCCGCGGCCGCGAAAGGGAAGCTGAACGTGCTCATCTCGGGCGGAACCGGCACCGGTAAGACGACCACGCTGAACGCCCTGTCGGCCTTCGTGCCCGGCACAGAGCGCATCGTCACCATCGAGGACGCCGCCGAGCTCCAGCTCCAGCAAGACCACGTGATCACGCTTGAGTCGCGACCGCCGAACATCGAGGGCCAGGGCGAGATTCGCATCCGCGAGCTTGTCCGGAACGCTCTGCGAATGCGACCCGACAGGATCATCGTCGGTGAGGTCCGCGGGGCCGAGACCCTGGACATGCTCCAGGCGATGAACACCGGCCACGACGGCTCGCTGACCACGATCCACGCCAACTCTCCTCGTGACGCGCTCGCGCGGCTCGAGACGCTTGTGCTGACTGCGGGCGTCGACCTTCCTCTGAGGGCGATCCGCGAACAGACCGCTAGCGCGTTCGACCTGCTCATCCAGATCACACGCCTCGTCGACGGCTCCCGCCGCGTCTCGCACATCACCGAGGTGCTGCGCATGGAGTCGGAAGTGATCACGCTTCAGGACATCTTCCATGCGAAGCCCCCGGACGAGCACAGCGCCGTGGCCGAGCAGGTCCGCCTCCTGGCGCCGCTCTCGTGCACGGGGCTGAAGCCTCATTTCCTCGACAAGATGGCGGCACAAGGAGTCACCCTCCCGCCGAACTTCTTCGAAGAGGATGAGAACGTTTACCGGTCGACACTCTCCTCGGCGAGTTTCGGCGGGTTCTCGTGATCCGACGGGCGGCCCCATACCTCGCCCTCGTCGGGATGATTGCGTTCCTGGCGCCAGCCGCGCAGGCCGGCGTCACGGTGAAGGGAGTCGACACCAGCTCGTACCCCCAGATCCGGGTGAGCGTTGTCACATCCAAGCGCACGCCGAACGCTCCATCACTCGCCGAGAACGGCCACGGCGTTTCGCTCGCAGGCGCGCAGAATCTCGGCAGTGCGAAATCGGTCGTGCTCGCCATCGACCGCTCGCAGTCGATGAAGGGCGGCCCACTCGCAAACGCGATCGCGGCTGCACGGGCGTTCATCGCCTCGAAGCCGGGCGCGGACCGTGTCGCCGTTGCCACGTTCGCCACCGAGCCCCTCTTTCTGACGGAATTCTCGACGACGGCCCGCGACGCTGCCGGTGTCCTCGGCTCGATCAAGGTCGACCCTCAGCAGGGAACCACGCTCTACGACGGGCTCGTCAACGCTGCGAGCAAGCTCGAGGCCGAGCCCCTGCCGGCACGGGTGATCATCGTCGTGACGGACGGAAACGAGACCCGCAGCAGGTCCTCGCTTCACGAGGCGGTCGCAGCCGCAAACCGTGCAGGCGCAGCCGTCTACGTGGTCGCAATCGAGAGCCCGAAGTTCAATCCTGCGCCGCTGAAGCAGCTCGCGGCGGAGACAGGAGGCGCATACCGCAGCACGTCCTCGAGCGCCACGCTCTCGGCTGAATACGCCTCAATCGCCGCGGAGCTCCGGCGCACATGGCGCCTCGATTACCTGACGAGCGTACGGCCCGGCGACCGGGCGACTGTCCAGGCCCTGTCGGAAGGGTCCGCGTCGAAGGTGACCATCGTCGAGCTGCCCGCGAGCCTCGGGGACGGATCGGGCGAATCGAAGCCCTCCCGCCTCCTTCCTGCCGTCTTCTACAAGACGGTTCTCGGCACGCAGGTGATGGCGCTCCTCTCGTTCTTCATCGTCCTCCTCGCGGCGACTCTCGCGCTCACAACGGTGAAGGGCTCGCGCCTACGCAAGCGCATCGCGCCTCACCTCGGCCCTACGACCGACATGCAGAAGCGCAAGAAGGAGCAGAAGGAGCGCTTCGCCGCCGCCGCGGGCCTCTTCAATGCAACCGAAGGAGCTCTTTCGCACTGGAAGTTCTGGACGCGGCTCGAGCGGCTGCTCGAGCGCAGCGACCTACCGCTCAGAACTGTCGAGCTCGTCTATTTGATCGCCGGCCTCGGCTTGCTGGGCGCAACCTTCTCGACGCTCACCGGCCAGTCGGGGGTGATCACCCTTGCGCTGCTCGTGGGCTTCGGTTCAGCGCCGGTAGGAGTCGTCTGGTTCAAAGCGACCCGGCGCCTGAAGGCGTTCGAGGACCAGCTGCCGGACGTTCTGATCACCCTCGCCGCGGCGCTCAAGGCCGGGCACAGCTTCAAGCAGGGCCTGCAGACAATCGTGGACGAAGGCAACCCGCCCGCCAGTAAGGAGCTCCATCGAGTTCTCAGCGAGGCACGACTCGGCCGGCCGCTCGAGCTCGCGCTCGCCGACATGGCGGTGCGGCTCGGGTCGAAGAACTTCGACTTCGTGATCACCGCGGTCAAGATCCAGCAGCAGGTCGGCGGCAGCCTCGCGGGGCTGGTCGACATGGTCGCCGACACCGTTCGGCAACGGTTGCAGTTCATCCGCAAGGTCCAGGGCCTCACCGCGATGGGCCGTGCGGGCGCCTACGTCCTCGTCGCTCTGCCGTTCTTCATCGGCGCCGCAATCACGTTCATCAACCCGACGTACATGGACCCGCTCTACCACTCCCATGTGGGTCACATGCTCATCTACTCGGGCCTCGCGATGATGGCGTTCGGGTCCCTCATCCTCAAGAAAATCGTCTCGTTCAAGGGGTAGCGCATGACAATGCTTTTGATACTCGCAGGGTTCTGCCTCGCCGGCGCCGCATTCCTGGTTGGCGAGTTCGTCATGCTGCCCGCGCGGCAGCGCTCGCTCTCGGTTCGCCGGGCAGCCACCTACGGGGCCATGGAAGTGCCGTCGGGGACGCAGCAGGAAGGCCTTCGAGAGCGCGTTCTTGGCCCGGTCGGCGAATGGCTCGCCAAGTGGGCGCTCAAGGTGAACCCACGGTCGAGCACCGACGCCGTCGCAATGAGGATTCTCGCGGCCGGCATGGGCCGGAAGCTTTCGCCGACGAGCTTCCTCGCAATCAAGGGGCTCTGCGCACTGATCGGGATCTTCTTGGGCTCGCTAGTCGGGTCGGGACGCGGTTTCGGCGGCCTGTTGATGGGCGCGATGTTCATCGGCGCGGTCGGGTTCCTCGCCCCGGACTACTACTTGACTCTGAAGGCCCGCGGTCGGAAGGAGCGCATCCGCGCCGACCTCCCCGACGCGCTCGACCTGCTCGCTGTGAGCGTTGAAGCCGGCATGGGATTCGACGCCTCGCTCCAGAAGATGAACGAGCACATGACAGGCCCGCTTGCAGAGGAATTCGGGCTGACGCTGTCCGAGATGCGAATCGGCGAAAGCAGGCCGGAGGCGCTCAAGCGGCTCGCGGAGCGCGTGGACGCTCAGGAGCTCTCGGCGTTCACCCGCGCGATCATCCAGGCCGACCAACTCGGCACATCCCTTGGCCGCATCCTGCGCGTCCAGGCTGCCGACGCGCGCCTGCGAAGGCAGGCGACCGCGGAGGAACGTGCGATGAAGGCGCCCATCAAGATGCTCTTCCCCACGGTCTTGTTCATCTTCCCGGCGATGTTCCTTGTCATCCTCGGGCCGGCCATCCTCAATGTCCAGAAGCTTTTCGGCTAGGAGCCAGCCATGTCCAGTGCCGACGAGAACAAGCAGGTCGACGAGCAGAAAGAGCCAGAAGGTGAGGCAACCGAAGGCGGTTTCGGGACCGGCCTGAGAGCTCAGCTCCAGAAGCGTCGGGGCGAGCAGCCCGAGGAACAAGCTGCAGTTCCCACGCATTCCGCTGAAACACCCCTCGTCAGGGTCGATCTCTACACGTCTGCCCCGCACCAGGTGAACGGCGCCGACCCGACCCCGGAGCTCGAAGAGCTCCGTGAGAAGCTCGCGGGGGCTCAGTCGCGAGAGCTGGAACTGCGCGCGGCGTTCGCCGAGCAGGTGGAAGCCTACGAGCGCAAGCTCTCAGAGGAGTACGACGTCTCGCGTGAGCAGACGAAGCTGCACGAGCGCAGCGCCAAGCTTTCCTCGACAGAGACCCAGATCCGCGAGCGCGAGCAGAAGCTCGCCGAGGAGCGCAAGGAGCTGAACTTCGAGCGTCAGCGCCTCTCCGCGGTTCAGGACGAAGTCGCAGCAGCCCAATCTGCTGCCGCCGAGCTGCAGGAGGAGCTCCAGGCGCGCAACGCCGAGCTGACTGAAGCCGAGCGATTCGCGGGCCGGAGCTCCTCGGAGCTCGCCCAACGAGGGTCAGCCGTCGCCGCCAAAGAGGAGAAGCTGACGAAGACGGAGCGCGACCTCTCGACCCGTGAGGGCCAGTGGAGAGCGCGCGAGAACGAGCTCAAGCGCCGCGAGAAGGACCTCGGAGGGCGCGAGGGTCGCCTGGCCGATGCCGAACAGCGCCTGGCGAAGGAAGGCGCGCGCGTTGGCGCCGAGGGCGAGGCCCTGAAGAGGCGCGAAGCCGAAGTCCACGACCGCCATGCACGTATCCAGACTGAGACTCAGCAGCTCGAGCGCCAGCTCGCGTCATCCGGGGCCGAGGTGCAACAGGTGCATGCCCGGCTCGCGGAGGTCGAGACGCGGGAGGAGGAGTTGATCGCCCGGGAGGCCGAGCTCAACCGCCGCGACTCGGAGCTCAATCGCGTCGAGAGCGAGGACGCAAGAGGCCGGGACCTCGACGAGTGGACTGCCCGCCTCGAGGCACGGGAGAAGGAGCTTGCCGACCGCGAGTCATCGGTCGGAGAAGACGCCGACCTCGCCGACACCGCGCGAGAACGGGTCGACAAGCGGGAGAAGCGGATCGCCCAGACGGAGGCGAACCTCCGCGAGCGCACGCGCGAGATCGACGACCGCGAGGAGCAAATCGACCGGCGTGAGGCGCGCGACGAGACCGACTACGAGATCCGTCTCGAGAAGCTCGAGCGCCGGGAGACGGCGCTCGCCGAGCTCGAGGAGAAACTCGGCAGCAAAGAGACGCAGCTCGCGGCCTACGTCGCCCAAGCCCAGGGCGCCCTCCAGCGCCGCGAGTCCGAGTGGTGGGACAAGCAGCTCGGCAACGGCGACGACAACGCTGACGCAGAAGTCGCTTAGGCGACTTCTGCTCGCTTCACGGGTGAACCCCTGGTTCTACGGCTGCGCTTCGCTTGCCTTCACGGGGGAACCCCTGGTTCCCCCGTGTGCCCCCTCCTTGCAACCGAATTGGTTGGCGGCCGGGTAGTGGGCCGGTCGCCGTGGTTTGCAAGTCAAGCAGGCCGTAGTGGGCCTCCCGCCGGGCTAAGCCCGGCTCCGGCGGCGGTGGGGTAGCGGTCTCCGTGAGACGTATTTAAGGATCTGAGTTAGGATCCCGCGACTATGTGGCAGGCCTATGTGAGATTCCGTTCCGGCTCGACGACCCGAGCAGACGTCGCCGAGAACGAAGACGATGCGCGCAAGGCACTCGAGGACGCGATGAGCCAGCTGAAGTCAAACGGCATCGGCACAGTCGGCCCGAGCCTCGTAGTCACCAAAGACGACCTCGAGTTCATCAAGCTCGAGCAAAAGCAGCCGCAAGACCAGCAGCGCGAGCGCTAAAAGCAGCTCCCAACACCAGCTAGCTCTTTAACCGCTCTCGGCAGACCACAACGAGCGACCGCCGGAGCCGGGCTCCGCCCGGCGGGAGGCCCACCACGCGCGGCTAAATCACTACTCCGGCGACCGGCCCACTAACCAGAAAACTCAAGCAACCGGTCGCAAGGAGGGGCACACGGTGGAACCAGGGGTTCCCCCGTGAAGGCGAGCGCAAGCGAGACTAGGGGTGGTATTGCTGCCGCAGCGAGCACACCGTGTCGACGTGCACGTGCATCCAGAAGCCGGTGCTGAGAACCTCGAAGAGCTTGACCGGCTGCTTGCCGGCGAGGAGCTCGGCGAGCTGTGAAGGCGTAATCGCCGTTGAGGGGAATCCGCCCGTGTCGGGCCGACCGTTTTTCGTGAGCACGATGATGCGCGCGGTTGCCGGCAGGATGTAGGTCAGTAGGCGGTGACCCTCTTCGATGAGGTAGTTGTCGTTCGGAACGTCGCCGTAGCCGGTGTCCTCCAGGCTGGCGAGGGTCGCGGTCTGTCCACTGGTGAACCAGGCGGGGTCGAACCGAAGCTCAAACCGGCCGCCCCTCGGCGTCACCGACTTGACGTGTCCGAAGAACACTTGCTCGCCGCACGGCTGAGCAGCTCGCGGCGACGCCGCTGGCGATGCCGCCCAGATGCGCGAGGACGCGAAGGCTGCGGCGCCGACAATCGCAACGGCGGCAAGGACTATCAGCGTGAGCTTCTTCATGTCTCCTCCTTCTTGCTTTGGCTGCTCCCCAGCTTGCGCCGGCCACGAAACGACCGCGTCACGGTCGCGTAACGGTTCCGCCACAACTGAGCTCCAGCCGGCACTCCTCACCGTCCTCGGCAGATCACGACGAACGACCGCCGGAGCCGGCCTTTGCGCGGCGGGATCACGCGGCCTATGGACTTGGAGCCCGTTTGCAGCTATCCCTTAGATGAGAATTTTCGAGGGGGAGGCTGAGTGCGGAGGGTGGTGTTGGGGATGCTGTGCGGGCTGCTCGCTGCTGTGGGTGTCGCGGCGAGCGACGCAGGCACCCTCGGGAGCGCGCGCGAGTCGCGCCACCCGGCCGTGCATCCCGTCAAGATCGCGAAGCTCGACTCGCGGCTTGCCGCGAGAAAACGCGGCAAAGTTCGGATCGAGCTCCTGGCAGTACACCCGGCTCGGGCCCGCGCGCTCGTCGCGCGCCGCGGAGGACAGGTCGACGCCGATTACGGCCGGTTGATCGAAGCAGTTGTTCCGGCGAGCACGCTGCCCGTGCTCGCGCGCAGCCGAGACGTCCGCTTTGTCCGCGAGCCGGCGCGACCCGTGCCGGAGTCGGTGCGGGGACAGGGTGCCGCGGTGACGGGCGCGGCGATGTGGCACAGGGCCGGAGCGCGCGGTCACGGCGTGAAGGTCGCCGTCGTCGACCTCGGGTTCGCCGGGTACCGCCGGAGCCAGGGCACCGGCGATCTCCCGGGCTCGGCGGTCAAGGTCGACTTCTGCGGGCCCGGCGGCTTCGATGCGACGAGCCACGGCACAGGCGTCGCCGAGATCGTGGCGGAGATGGCGCCTGACGCGAAGCTCTACCTCGTATGCATCAAGGACGTCGCCGGGCTCGGCCTCGCCTTCGACTACGCGCGCGCCCACGGCATCCAGATCATCAGCCACTCGGCGAGCTGGTTCAACACGAGCCGCGGTGACGGCTCGGGAGCGCCCGACACGCCGGAGGGGATCGTTGCCGCGGCTCGGGCGGCCGGGATCCTCTGGGTGAACGCAGCCGGCAACCGGGCGCAGCAGCACTGGAGCGGCGGGTTCGTGGATTCGGACGCCGACGGCTGGAATGAGTTCGCTCCGGGTGACGAGGGGAACACGATTGCGGTCCCGAGCGGTGGGCTCTCGTGCGCGGCGTTGAAGTGGGACGACTGGCCCGCGAGCGCCGAGGACTACGACCTCTACCTGACCCGTTCGCCCGGAGGCGCTGTCGTGGCCGAATCGACAGGCCCGCAAACCGGGCTCGAGCCGCCCAGCGAGCTCGCCTGCCTCTTCAACACGTCGCCGGTCACGCAGACGTACGCGATCGGCATCCGCGCCAGCAACGTCACCGCCCGGCCCGTCCGCTTCGACCTCTTTCTCTACCCAGGCCCGGACCTCGAGCACCAGGTCGCAGCAGGCAGCGTCACGGAGCCCGGCACGTCTCCGTCCGCCCTGACCGTCGGAGCAGTGTGCTGGCAGGGCAGCAATCTCGAGACCTACAGCTCCGAGGGCCCGACGATCGACGGTCGGGTCAAGCCGGACCTGGTCGGCCCCGACTCGGTCTCGTCCTTCACCTACGGCCCGTTCGAGGGCTGCGGCAGCAGCGGATTCGCAGGAACGTCTGCTGCGACACCGCACGTTGCCGCGGCGGCCACGCTAGTCAAGGAGGCGAACCCCGCCTTCGGCCCGGCAGAGTTGCAGGCCTACCTCGAAGACAACGCCGTCGACCTCGGCGAGACCGGCAGAGACGCAGCTTTCGGAAGCGGGCAGCTGATGCTGGGTGCCGCACCGCGACTGGCCCTACGCGCATGTGTCGTTCCTCGGGTCCTCGGGCGCCGCCTGCGCATCGCGCGCGACCGGATCAGGCGTGCCGGCTGCCGCGTCGGCACGGTCCGACGGGCGCGCTTGCGCGGCCGCGCCGGCCGCGTAGCCGTCCAGCGCCCCCGGCCCGGGACGCACCTGGCGCCCCTCGGGCGCGTCAACCTGACTGTTCGCCGCGGCCGCTAGCTCGCGCGCTTCCAGTCGTAGGACCGACGTCCGATTGCGGGCCGGACCACTGCCCTGGCACCTTCGAGCGGCAACGAAACAACACCAACTCGAAGGAGCTCAGGAATGCATCGCACCACTCTTCACAAGCGCGTCCTCGGGGCACTGGCCGTCGTCGGTGTCGCCGCAACGATGGCGGCTCCGGCCAACGCCGCTTCGACTCTCCCGATCATCATCGTCAAGCCCAAGGCATCGTCCGTGAAGCCACAGAAGTCCGTGGCTCGGCGAGTTCCGGTCGGTCCGCCGGTCAAGCTGCCGCCGACGGCGACGTCGAGCAAGCCCGCGCCGGTTCCGCCTCCGGTGCCCCCGGCGGCCAAGGTCCCGACAGCGACGTCGAGCAAGCCCGCGCCGCTGTCCCCGGCGGCCGACCCCTTCTCGAAGCCGCTCCCGGTTCCGACCGCGACCGGCACCAGCAACACGCCGCGCATCCCAGCGGCCTGATTCCCGGCGGTCTTCCCCGCGCGTAGACGCCGCGTCCTTGGTCAGTGACCGAGGTCGCGGCGCTTCGAGCGCTAGTAGAGACCGTTCGCAGCCCAGCTAGCTCTCTGACCACTCTCGGCAGACCGCAACGAATCACCGCCGGAGCCGGGCTTTGCCCGGCGGGGAGGCCCGCTACCGCACGCTTGAATCGCACGAACAGCAACCGGCCCACTATCCGGCGGCCAACCTAAACCGGTCGCGAGGGGGCCCACGGGGGAACCAGGGGTTTCCCCGTGAAGGCGAGCGTTAGCGAAGCCGTTAGATTCCGTGCTCCTTCGCCCAGAGGGCAGCCTGCGTGCGATCGGTGACGCCGAGCTGCTGGAAGATCCGGGTCAGGTGCGCCTTGACGGTCTTCTCGCTGATTCCCAGCTTGCGTGCGATCAGCTTGTTCGGCAGACCCTCGGCGACGCAGCGCAGGACGTCGAGCTCCCGTGCGCTCAAATGCAGCTCGGGCCGCTCGGCGCGGGCAGCCAGAAGCGCTCGCGCAGCCCTAGGCGCGAGCGGCGACTCGCCTCTCGCCGCGGACTGCACGCCTCGGATCACGTCCTCGGGCTCCGCGTCCTTGAGGAGATATCCGATCGCGCCAGCGTCGAGGGCGGCCTCGATCTTCTCGCGATCCGCGAACGAGGTCAGAACGACGACCTGCACCTCCCCGTTCGCTTCCGTGATCCGCTTCGTTGCCTCGATGCCGTTCAGGTTCGGCATCTCGATGTCCATGAGGACGACATCCGGGCGCGTTTCGCCCACGACCCGAACCGCCTGCTCTCCGTCGACGGCCTGACCCACGACCTCGATGTCTCCATTGGTTGCGAGCAGCCGCTCGAGACCTGCCCGGACGACCGCGTGATCGTCCGCCAGGACGACCCGGATCACGCGTCCACCTCGAGGCAGACCGTTGTTCCTCGTCCAGGCGCCGAGTCGATCTCGAGGTCCCCGCCGACCTCGCGGACGAGATCGCGGAGGACTCGCAGGCCGAAGTGCGCGCCGTCGGGCCCCTGCTCGGGATCGAAGCCACTGCCGTCATCGGTCACGCGGAGCGTCGCACGCCCGTTCCGTCTCTCGACATCGACCTCGACACGACGTGCACCCGAGTGCTTGACAACATTGCGCAGCGCTTCCTGCGCGGCCCGGAAGAAGAGCGCCTGCACCTCGGCCGGTAGGTCGCCGTTCGGCCCTACGCGGAGCCGTGTCTCGACCCCACGCGACATGCACGGAGCCAGCAGGTCGCCGAGTGCCGCCTCGAGCCCCTGGCGATGGAGCTCCGGTGGATAGATCTCGACGAGAAGGCTGCGCAGCTCGCGGATTCCCTGCCTCGTCTGGGCGGAAGCCTCCTTCAGCAACGGGGCCAGCTCGGGTGGAGCGTCGTTCGCGGCGGCGGTGAGCGAGTACGAGACCCCGGCGAGGTCCTGCACGACCCCGTCGTGGAGATCAGCGGCGATGCGACGCCGCTCGATCTCGGACGCGTCGACCGCGCGCTGGAGCAGCTCCAGGCGCTCGCGCTGACCGCGCCGCACCCGATGGGCCGCCTGCCAGACGAGTGGAAGCTGGATGAGCGCGAGCAGGATGAGCGCACCAAGGCCGATGATCCCGAACTCCCGGAAGATCCGCGCGCCGCGCGCCGAGACGAAGCTCGACCGGTAGTACTCCTCGTAACGGAGGTGCTGCCCGCTCGGGGTCTGCAGCGCGGCATAGACCTCGAGCAGCTTTCCGAACTCCCGCTCGAACCGGTTCTCGGGCTTGGAGAGATCGCTGACCTCGGCGTCGATCTGAGTGCCCTCGAACTCGTTCAGCTCATCCGGAGCGATCGGGTACCGGGCTCCGATCAGACCCGGCTCATCCGAATAGACGATGCGCCCCGACCGTTCCCAGATCTTCACGCGGACGACCGACGACCCGCGCAGCACTCGCTCGCGAACGATCCTGTCGAGGTTGCCAAGCGCTCTCTCGTCGCCGCGAATGACCGCATCCGTGAGCGCCGGCTCGACCGCCCACTTGGCCGAGGCCCTGGTCTGGTCCTTCGCGTCTCGGATCGCCTCGGCCTCGCCGCTTCTCTCGAAGAGGTAGACGCCGAGCACGCTGATCGTCACGACAGCGATCACGGCGCTCACCAGGTAGCGAACGACGGCTCGCCAGACGGGGTTTTTCGGTTCCACCTCTCGTTAGTCCCGCGTAACAAGGCATCTCCAAACGTCAGGAGGCGAGCTCCGTGCTACGAGAACAGCGCTCGCGGGTACACCTACGTGATGGCCAAACCAATCGACGACGTGCTGCGAGTGCTCGGCGAGCGCCTCCGGATCGGCTCCAGCGGCGACGGCGGCGAGTGGATTGCGGGCCAGCTCGAGGCGCTTCGAAAGCCTGAGCCCTCGCGGAGCATGGACGAGCTCCAGTCCGAGCTCGACTCGCTGGTCGGCCTCGAGACTGTGAAGGATCAGGTGCAGGCTCTCGTCGCCTTCCTCCAGGTCCAGGCTCGTCGTGAGGAGCACGGACTACCGGAAGTGGCGACCTCACAGCACCTCGTCTTCCTCGGGAACCCGGGGACGGGCAAGACGACGGTCGCGCGACTCCTCGCACAGATGTACCGCTCCATGGGGCTCCTGCGCCGCGGCCACCTCGTCGAGGTCGACCGCGCCGGGCTCGTCGGTCAGTACGTCGGTCTGACGGCGATCAAGACCGACCGCGCGGTCCGCCGCGCGCTCGACGGGGTGCTCTTCGTCGACGAGGCGTATTCGCTGGCCGGTCCGGAGGAGCGGCTCGACTTCGGGAGCGAGGCGATCGAGACGCTGCTCAAGCGCATGGAGGACTACCGCCACCGCCTCGTCGTGATCGTGGCCGGTTACCCCCGGCTGATGCACCGCTTTCTCGACTCGAATCCTGGATTGCGCTCACGCTTCTCACGTGAGATCACCTTCCCCGACTACTCGACCGACGAACTGCTCGCAATCACGGCAAAATTCCTGGCCGAGAACGAATACCGTTTCGGCGAGGGTGCCCCCGAGGCTCTGCGGCGGGTGCTGGCCGGCCCGGCTCGCGGGGAGGGCTTCGGAAACGCTCGCTTCGCGCGCACGCTGTTCGAGCAGGCGCTGAACACTCAGGCGCTGCGCCTTGCAAACGTCGCCGGAGCCGAGCTCGCGGACCTGGAGCGCGACGAGCTGATGACGCTCCGACCTGAGGACTTTCTCGCCGCAGCGCGGGCGATGGGCGGGGAGCCCGGCGACCCGGCGAAGCGGCCTTTCTGGCGCCGGAGCAGTTGACCTAAGACGGCTTCGCTGACGCTCGCCTTCACGGGGAACCCCTGGTTTCCCCGTGGGCCCCCTCCTTGCTTCCGGTTGCTTGAGATCTCTGGTTAGTGGGCCGGTCACCGGCACAGTGATTCACCCACGCGTTTGGGCCTCCCGCCGGGCGGAGCCCGGCTCCGGCGGTCGCTCGTTGTGGTCTGCCGAGAGCGGTGGGAGAGCTAGCTGGTAGTTACCTGCGGCCGATCACGAGGCGGACTCGTCCGCCTCGCCGAAGCCTGGTGCCTGGTCTTGGGCTCTGCGCGATCACGCGGCCGACTCGCCGTGACCTCGCTCGGCGGATGCGTCCGACCGAGCAGTGCGCGCGCCGGATTCTCGTTCTGGCCTTGGTGAGCCTCATTCCGATTACCCGCGGCACTCGGCAGCGCACCGGTGGTGGTGGTGGTGGCGGCGGCGGAGGCGGCGGCGGTGGTGGCGGCGGAGGCGGCGGAGGCGGCGGCGGTGGAGGTGCTGGAGGTGGAGGTGGAGGTGGTGGAGGTGGAGGTGGTGGAGGTGGAGGGGGCGGGGGCGGAGGTGGTGGCGGAGGTGGCGGAGGCGGAGGTCCGACATTGACGACCCCGGTCATGAACGGGTGGGGCAGGCAGTAGTACGGGTAGTTGCCCACCGTGTCGAACGTGTGGGTGTAGATCTCACCGTGATCGAGGAATTCGGACTCGAACACTCCTGTGTCCGACGTGACCGTGTGCGGGATCTCGCCGGTGTTCGTCCAGCACACCGTCGTCCCGGCCACGACGTCCGTGGTGTCCGGGTCGAAGAAGAAGTCGCCGATCGCCACCTCGGTCGATCCCGTCGGGCAGGCCGGCGGCGGAGGTGGAGGCGGAGGCGGCGGGGGTGGTGGTGGTGGAGGTGGAGGCGGCGGAGGCGGAGGGGGTGGTGGCGGCGGCGGTGGAGGCGGCGGGGGCGGTGAATCGAGGCACTCGCTGATCTTGATCGTGTCGATGCGCCAGCCGGGTGCCCCGATGCCGGTGTCGCTGCCTTCGCGCCAGCGCAGCACGACCTCGTGTCCGGCGGCGGAGGCGGGCAGGATCACGACCGACGTGATGAAGCCGTTGTCCGAGTTGCCGGTCCAGGCCAGGCGACCGGCGAGCGGGTTGTCTCGGATCTGCGAGAGCGTCCCGCTGTAGCGCCCGACGACGAGACGACCGCCGGCCACGAGGATGTCCTGAAAGACGCCCTCGTCGATGCTGATCTCCAGCACCCCGCCGTCGAATGTCGTCTCGGTGTAGTAGTTGTTGCGGAACGTGAGCTGCGCAGCGCTCGTCTCGATCGGGATGCTCGGCAAGTCGAGCCACTTGTCGCTGACGACCTGGGGACTGTCGACGAAGGCCGCATTCGGAGGCGTGTCGAAAGGTGGCGTTGGCATGCCCGAGCTCGACGTCACCCACAGCGGCGGCGGCCCGTCGTCGTTTGTCGCCGTCCAGCCCGGCGGCAGCGCGGGCGGCGTCACGCCGTCGAAGTTCTCGCTGAAAACGGTGTCGGGCTGCACGCAGGAAGCGGTTCCCGCATCCAGCACCTCCGTCGCTGCCGTCGACGTCGAGCCCGTGTCCCCGCCCGCGGCCACGAGCGTGCTCCCGATTGCCGCGCCCGCCACGCTCGAGCGAGCGACGTTCAGGCTCGGGCCGCTCGTCCAGGTATTGGTGGCCAGATCGAATGCAACAGTCGCCGCGCTCGGGCTCGACGGAGTCTCGCCTCCGAAGACCCAGAGCTTCCCACTCGCAACGGCGCTGCCGGCCGCGTCGGTCGGGCTCGGGAGGTGGGGCCTCCCGGTCCATTCGTTCGTCGTGGAGCTGTAACCCCAGACGAGATCGACGATCGCACCGGCCGCGTTGCGCCCGCCTGCAACGAGGAATTCGCCGTTGACTACACCCGCCGCGGCGCCCCCGACTGCCTGCGGAATCGGCGCGCGCGTGCTGAACATGTTGTTGGCCGGGTTGAATTCCCAGGCCGTCGTCTTAGCGCTCGATGGGTCGTCGCCGCTGTAGCCGCCGACCAGGTAGATCCTCCCGTTGGCGCTGTTGTAGCCGGCCGCCATGGAAGCGCGCGGTTCAGGCATGCTCGTGACGGAGTCCCACGTGTTCGCCGTGATGTCGAAGACCCGGGTGGCGGCGCTGACCTCGCCCGTGTCCACATCCTTGCCGCCAAAGACGTAAATCTTGTTCGTGGTCGGGTAGTAGACGGCGGACGCCATCGCCACCGCGGCCGGCATCGGCGGTGGATACGTGTCCCACCGCTCGTTCACCGGGTTGTACCGGTAGAAGGTGTCGAGGGTCGTGTCGGAGTAGCCGCCGGCCGCGTAGGCGTAGGTGCCGTTAGATGCGCCCGCCGCGCCGTACAAGTCCTGGGGCATGGAAGCAACCGCACTCCAGCTCGAGGCCGGGAGGCTGGGCGCAGGCCCGCCAGGTTCAGCCGCACCGGCGAACGCGCTCGGCCCCAGCGCAAGGACGAACAGGAGCAAGGCAAGCGCAGCTGCCCACAGGATCCTCCCCCTCATCCCGGTCTACCTCCCCCCGAATCGACGAGCGTGGCCGCCGGGGTTCTATCACGTTCGTCGATGGGCCTGGTAACGCGCGCGTCGACGATGACGCAGGAATGCGCGGCACCGACGAACGTTGAACAAGGTGTGTCCCGATCCCGGCTCGTCGGCATCAACCACGTCGCCCTCGAGGTCGGCGACATCGACGAGGCGCTCGCCTTCTACGGACGGTTCTTCGAGTTCTCGCTGCGCGGTCGCCCACCGGGCGCCGCCTTCATCGACATCGGCGATCAGTTCCTGGCGCTGATGGAGGGTCGAGTGGGGCCGCCTGACCGTGCCCGCCATTTCGGGATCGTCGTCGAGGACAAGGAAGCGACGCGGAAGGCGCTCGAGGCGGGCGGCGTCGAGATTCGGCCGGGCCGGAGGCTCGACTTCCAGGATCCCTGGGGCAACACCATCGAGGTCGTCCAGTACGACCAGGTGCAGTTCACGAAGAGCGACCGGATCCTGAGCGGAATGGGCCTCGACCTCGGCAAGTCTCCCGAGGCGGTTGCCGAGCTTCAGGAGAAGGGGCTCGCCTAGCTAAAGCGTCAGCAGGTTGCGCCGACGATTTTCCGCGGGCAGTCCGCGATCCTGGCGATGAAGGCCGCGGCCTGGTGATTCCGCAGGCTCTCGCTCGGAATGAACTCGTCGGGTGGGTAGAAGGTGCCTCCGCTGAGCTCGATCGTGATCGGGTAGCGGCCGAGCTCTCCGTACATGAAGTCGTTGAAGTCCCCGTCGGTGATGTAGAGGTCGGACGACTGCTGTGCGTGGTAGCCGGCGGTGCGCTCCATCTCCGCGCCCATCGCGAGGAACGTTGCGTGGTCGACGGGGTCCATGTCCTCCGGAATGTCCTCGTACGTGTATCCGTAGGGGTAGAGGATCAGGTCGCCGTAGGAGTGGTAGCTGATCGCCGCGTGGACGTTCGGGTGAGCGACCATGAAATCGGCCAAATCCGCGTCTTCGGGCGTCGAAAGCGCGCTCGGACCGCGGTACGTATCGCTGCCGCCGTTGCCGCTCGAGCCGCCGCAGCAGCCCCAGCGGTAGCTGTAGTTGCGGTTGTTGTCGGTGCCGATCGCCTGCGCGTTCGGCTGCCGGTTCTTGCGCCAGAACTGATAGTTCCCCGTTGCGATGTCGTACTCGGCGCCGTCCGGGTTCAGGCTCGGGACGATGTAGATCTGCCGCGTGTTGACGAGGTCCATGAGCTGGGGCTTCTCGAGGAACATGTGCATGACCGAGAGGACGACCTCGACTGTCAGGTGCTCGCGCGCGTGGTGCTGGCCGACGTAAAAGGCCCCTGGCTCGGAGAGGTTGTCGGTCGCGTCGTTCGAGATGCGCACGCCGATCAAATCGCGGCCCTCGTACGAGGTCCCCATTGAGAACACGTGCACGAGCGCCGGGTGCGCAGCTGCGAACGCCTGGATGTCGGCAACCATCTCCGCGTAGTTGTGGTAGTTCGAGTCTTCCGGCGGGAAGTCGTCGGGCTCCGCCTTCGGGATGACCTGGTAGCCGCGCAGGGACAGCAGCAGTGCCTGCTTCTCGGTTGCGAACAGCTCCACGTGATCGGCCCAGGCGGCCTCGCCGATGTCGTAGCCCATGCTAACGAGCAGGGAGCGCTGCTCCTTCGTATAGACCCCGTAGACGTTAAAGACCTTGATGTGCGAGGCGCTCGTCTGCGCCGGCCCGGAGTCCACGATCGGCCGCGCAGAGGCCACGCTCGGCACCAGGAACAAGGCAAGGGCAGAAGCCCCTACGACAATCAGATTCTTGACCACCCGTCCGGGAGATTATGTCGTTTCACGCCTCAGCGCAACCGAGCAAGCCGATCCAACATGCCGGTCGAGGCAGCCTCAGGGGGCCCGGAGCAAGCGGTCCCGCCAGCGCCGGTAGCGCCCCGCCAGCCGCCAGGCGCGACTCGCGTGGATCGACTTGAGATCTGCCTCGAGGCCAACCGCCCAGTCGGCGGCTCGCTGCAGGACTTCCGCCCGCTCTCGCTCGGCGTTCGCAGTCGTTTCCCACTCCTCCGCAACCCGCTCGGCGACCAGAAGGCGTTCGTGCAAGGAGGCCTGCGCATGCTGGGCCTCGCGTGAGAATCGTTCCCAGGACCACTGGAGTGCCGTCAGCCGAGCGAGCTCACGTAGCGGTGCCTCCGGCCGCTGCTTCGGCGGGCTGACGAGCGCCGACAGGAGCTCGATCACGTGATCGCGGGCGCTGTGGTGCTGGATGGCGAGATCACGATTGACCGCCCCCATGCGGCGGTCGTAGTCGGCCAGGTCGCGAGCCATCTCCTCGGCTCCGATCACGCGATCGGTCGCCTGGCCGGCGAAGTGATCCGCCTCCATCGCGGCATAGGTGTTGGGCGTCAGCCAGCCGTCGCCGCCGAACGTGTCGTAGACGTAGACGGCACGGCCGCACGCCATCGCGTCGACCGCGGCACGGCTCTTCCCGACGACGATGTCGGCGCTCTCGAGCGCCGGCGCGATGTCGAAGCGCTGCTGCGTGGCGCCGACCTGACTGACCTCGACCCCTTGCCGCTCCCACGCTTCGCGCACGACGTGGACGCGGCCGGGGTAGTTCCCCAGGATGACCGCACGCCGGGGCCGCGCGCGGATCGTCCCGACCGGCGCGAGGCGCTCGATGTCCACCGGGATGCGAAGCCGTGCCAGTGGAGGCTCGACCGCAAGGGCACGCGCAAGCCGCGCGTAACGCTCGCCCAAGACCACGACGAGGTCGACGATGCCCTCGAGTTGCGGTGGCGACTGGAGGTCGAAGGTCTCGCCGCAGATCCGGAAGACGCTGACTGCCCCTGGGTACCGCTCGGCGAGCTGATAGACGACGATGCTGTCCTGTGCGAGCACGACGTCGCACTCGACCGGAAGCTCGTCGAGCTCGTCGACGACCTCGATTCCCCGCTCTCGCGCGTGGTCCGCGAACGGCCCGAGCTCGGGCGAGTAGATGACGACCTCGTGCCCGAGCCGGAGCAGCTCGGAGCCGATCGTGACGAGGTGAACCTCGGTGCCCCCGGCTTGGTTCATGAAGCGGTTCGCCAAGACGAAGCGCACATCAGTATCGTAAGCGCGCCGAGTGGGACAACTGGTCGAGCTGCGATCCAAGCACGTGGTCCTCACCGGTGGGGCGGGGTTCATCGGCTCGCACCTGTGCGAGGCGCTGCTCGATCGCGACAACACGGTCACGTGCGTCGACAACCTCGTTGCGACGGCCGGATCGACGCGCAACGTGGCGCACGTGCTCGACCATCCGCGCTTCCGCCTCGTCACCGACGACGTTCTCGACTGGATTGAGCGAACAGACCTGACCGGCGTCGACTGCGTTTTCCACCTGGCCGCGTCGAAGAACTCGGTCGCGCTCGGCGACCCCGAGAACGACCTGACCGTGAACGCGCTCGGCACCCTGCGTCTCCTCCTGCGGGCAGCCCGCGACGGCGTCTCGAAGTTCGTCCACGCCTCGACCGGATCGGTGTTCGGCGATACGAGCCGCGAGCACGTCGAGGATGGCCCGAAGCTGCCGGTATCCGTGTACGGAATCAGCAAGCTGGCCGGAGAGTCGTATTGCCGGGTGGTCGGCGAGACCTTCGGCCTCGATTTCACGGTTCTGCGCTACTACCACGTGATCGGGCCGCGGCAGGACGCCTCCGCGGGCGGCGGCGTCGTTCCGATCTTCGCGCGCCGCGGCCTGGAGGAACGGCCGCTGACGATCTACGGCTCAGGCGACCAGACCCGCTCGTTCACCTCGGTCCGCGATGTCGTGCAGGCGACCTTGCTCGCCGCGACCTCGGCCCAGATGCGGCAGGAGTCGTTCAATTGCGCCTCGGGCATCAGCGTCAGCATCCAGGAGCTCGCCGACTTCGTCCTTGCAGAGACCGGGAGCGGTCAGGGAATCGACTACGCCCCGGCGCGCCCGGGCGACATCCAGCGCTTTGCCGTCGACAACACGAAGCTGCGGCGGCTCGGCGTCGAGTTCGAGACCGACTGGCGCTCGATCGTGCGCGAGGTGATCGCGTCGCTCGAGCCCACGGCCGCGGGAACGCGGCTGCTGACCTAGCGGGTCGCCTAGTGCCCGGCTAGGGGTGCGACAGGGGTTGACTCGTGAGGCTCAATGCGACCGCGCCGCACGAACACTCGTTGCTGCAGTTCCCGCCCGAATAGCACTCGCCGCAGATCCAGACGCGGTGGGCGCTGTCGACGCAGTACCAGGCCCAGCGGGTACAGCCGGCCCCGCAGTCATAGCCGTGGCCCGTGCAGTGTGGGCATTGGTTCTGGAACGCGAGAACACAGCAACCGAGCCCAGACTTTGCGGCTGAGGCGCTCCCACTGCGGGACAGCCCGGCGACCACGAACGCGAGTCCGAGCGAGGCTTTCGCCGCTCGCCCCAGCAAGCGGCGGCGCGTTGACTTGGCCGCGTCCGCATCGCTGAGCTTTTCGAGCCGCTCGTAGGCGGTCAACTGACACCTCCGCGAGGTCGAGGTCGAAGCGATTGAACTCTCGGCATGCTCCCTCTTTCGCGTCGGCGTGTCCAGTCTCGAGGAGCTCGCGGGCAGATCGCCGGCCGATTACTACTCTTCAGGGGCGACCTCTCCGCCGGTGACGGGCCCGAGCGGCTCCCACTGCCGGACCGTGCCGATCCACGGCTTGCTCATCGACGAGGTCCCCGCCAGCCGAAAGACTCCCGACCAGACCTGACCCTCCTTCCGGATCATCCAGCGAACCGCCTGCACATGCGCCTCGAGCGTGGTGAATTGCAAGAGCGACAGCTCGTCTCGCCAGAGGGAGATGAACATCACGGTCGGCTTTCTCCCGATCCGCAGATGCGCCTCGAGCAGGCCCGGGATCGTCCTGCGCCCGATGCGACGCAGCCGCCTGAAGCGACGGATCGCGCCTAGCAGCGACCACCAACTCCCGAACGTGATCCTGGTGACGACGCAGATCGGCTCCTCCGACGGGGTCGGAGCGACGGCGCCGTCGCTCACGACCACGGCCCTCCCCAGGTCAAGACGAGTGTGATCGAGACGAGCCCGAGTAACGCGTCCGACGCGAGCCGCACCGGCCTAGCTACTCGCAGAAGGCCCAACCCAGGCGACGAGGCGCCGCGGGAGGCCCTCCGCAGCTGCACCACGACTGCGGCTGCGAACGCGATGCCGAGCCCGAGACCGTAGAGAGCAAAGACCAGTGGAGCGAGCACCGGCGAGACGAACGCGGCGACGAACAGCACCAGGAGCCAGTAGAGCGAACTGAGACGAATGGTCGAGAAGCCGAGGCCGAGGTCGAATCCCCAGAGCGGCCAGACGGCCCGAGGACCGCGCTTGCGATACCACGTCGAGCTGGTCTGCCGGCGAAGGGTCGGCGTTCGCAGGCCGAGGAATCCCAGGTCGGCCAGCAGCAACCCGCACCCGGCCACGCCGACCAGCACCGCCAGCACGTCCTGCCCGGCGAGAGCCTGGAGAGCAGCCCCCAGAACGCCGACCAGGGATCCCGTGACCAACCCGCCTGCGACCGCGCCCAGCGTGAAGAGCGTCACCGATCCAATCGACTCTCGTAGCTGACGATTCCCCTGCACGTGGGGACCGATGGCGCCGACCATCGACGCACCTCAGGGGCTGCAGAGCTGAGGAAAGGCAGCCAGGAACGCCAGCGCGCATGCGACGCCGAGGTCCACGCTAATGCCCAGCCCTAGGCGCTCAGGAGAGGCTGACTGCTGACGGTCAGTGCGACTGCCCCGCACGAGCAACCGGGCCCGCAGTTCCCGCCCGGATAGCACTCGCCGCAGATCCAGACGCGGTGGGCACCGTCGACGCAGTACCAGGCCCATCGGGTACAGCCGCTCCCGCAGTCATAGCCATGGCCCGTGCAGCCTGGGCACTGGTTCTGGTAGGCGAGAAAACAGCAGCCGAGCCCAGACTTTGCGGCTGAGGCGCTGCCTGTGCGCGAGAGCCCGGCGGCAACGAGCGCGACTCCGAGCGAGGCCTTCGCCGCTCGTCCCAGCAAGCGACGGCGCGTCGACTTCGTCGTGTCCGTTTCGCTGAGTTTTTCGAACCGCTCGTAGACCGTCACCTGATACCTCCACTAGGTCGAAGTCGAAACAATAGAGCTCTCGGGCGCATGCTCCTCCTTTCGCGTCGGTGCTTCAAGTCTCTCCAGGAGCTCGCGGAGCTGGCGCGGGTTGCGAATGGTCGCCCCCTCGCTGACGATTCCGCCGCGCACGACGACCGCCACGGGGCGCAGGTCGATCCCGAGGGCGTCCCCGTACTGGTTCTCGACGTCGACGACGACCTCGTCCCAGGCCAGACCCACTCCGTTCAACATCTCCACTGCCTGGTCGTGATTGCTCGCCCCGAGCACCGTGACGATCCTCTGGCCCTCGAACCGGCTCACGAGGTCTCGCAGTCCCGATGCGACCAGCCGACAGGTCGTGCAGTTCACGCTGAGCAGCACGAGGACGCCGTCTCGAACGGTGCCGTTCTCAGACCAGGCGGCTCGTGCAGGCTCGGGAAGAGGCCGGCCGGCGAGCTCGCCCAGGCTGATCGGAACCGGCCGATCGTCGAGATCGAGCTGCCTGCGGACCTGCGATAGCTGTCGAACCATCTCGAGGAGCACGAGCCCCTGGAAGACCAGGAAGAGCCACAGGGCCACGATGTTGACGATGAGCAGGGTCTTCATCGGGCGGGCACCCCCATCTCCTTTTCGAGCCGCCTCCTCTGACCAACGATCCCGGCCAACTCTCCCGCGACCAGCAGCCAGCGCCCGCCGAGGACGGCGGCGATGCCGAGCCCGACGGCGAGAGGCGCCTCGCCCAGGGCGAGTGAGCCATCCGTGCGCCCCAGAAGAACCCAGTACGCGAGCGTCGCCCCGGCAAGCATGAGGGACGTCACGAGAGTGTCCTTCCCGAGCTCGCGCTCGCTGCGGCCAAAGCAGCTGCATTGGACGCGCAGCCCGCGCCGTTCGGCCCAGAGCGAGAGCGCCGCGAAGCCCAAGAAGAGAATGAGCGTTGCGGCGGCAACGGCGTTCGCCAGAACATCCGCGGCCAGCAGCCCCGCGAGCGTCACCTCGGTGGCGATAACCGCGCCCGCAATCGCTGGGACGCCACGGTGCCAGGGCACGACCGCGTCAACTGTCTGCCGAAATGCGTCAAAGCTCCTGGCCTTCGCGCATGCGGCAACCGCGAGCACAGTCGCTACTGCGAACCGCAACGTGAGCGCGAGAATGAACATACCGCCCCGAGTTTGACGCCTCTCTCCGACTACAAGGATCGCAGCAGTGCCGTCAACGTTCAAGTACCGCGTATCCGGCAGGTCGGATTTCGCAGCACTCAGCGGCGAGTCGATGTAGCCCATCGTGTAAAAGAGGCCGGTGGCAGTGGGACCGGCCGACCTGGGCAAGCTGACCGACGGATTCGCGGGCGAGATCGTGCGTCCCGACGACCCCGGCTACGACGCTGCGCGCGCAGTCTGGAACAGCATGATCGACCGTCGGCCTGCGCTGATCGTGCGGCCGGCCGGCACCGACGATGTCGTCACAGCCCTCCGTTTCGCCCGTGAGCAGGAGCTCATCGTCGCCGTTCGGTGCGGCGGCCACAGCATCCCCGGCTTCTCGACGTGCGACGACGGCATCGTGATCGACCTCTCACGCATGCGCGGCGCCGACGTCGATCCCGAGCGGCGCACTGCCCGAGTGGGCGGCGGCGCGCTGCTTGCCGAGCTCGACAACGCCGCGCAGGCGCACGGGCTCGTCTGCCCGGTCGGCGTCGTCTCCCACACCGGAGTGGCCGGCCTCACGCTCGGCGGCGGGATGGGCCGTCTGCAGCGCAAGCTCGGTCTGACGATCGACAACCTGCTCGCGGTCGAGCTCGTGACCGCGGACGGCCGGGTGCTGCGGGCAAGCGAGGACGAGAATCCCGAGCTCTTCTGGGGCCTGCGCGGGGCCGGCGCGAACTTTGGGATCGTGACGTCGTTCGAGTTCCAGCTGCATCCCTTCGACGGGCCGGTCACCCACGGCACGGTCACCCATCCGATCGAGCGGGCCGAGGAGCTCGCCCATCGGTACCGCGAGCTCATGGAGGACGGCCCCGACGAGCTGTGGGCGTCCTTCGGCATGGCCGTCGGAGGGGACGGCCGCGGGCCGGTCGCGTCGGTATCCGTGCTGCACAGCGGCTCGTCGTCCGACGCGGAGCGGGACCTCGCCGGGCTCCGCGGGCTCGAGGATCTGCTCGAAGACTCCGTCGAGTCGAAGCCGTACCTGACGTCGCAGCGCCTCCTCGACGCGCCGATGGAGTGGGGGCAGCGCTTCTCGATGAAGAGCTCGTTCCTCGCCTCGCTCCCCGAGGCGCTTGTGCGCGACTGGGCAGACCACGTCTCCCGGGTGCCCGACGGAGCCGAGGGTGGCTTCTCGGTCTGGGCCTGGGGCCGCGCGATCTCGGCCGTGTCCGAGGAAGACACTGCCTTCACCGGTCGCGACGCTGCCCACTGGGCGGCCGCCGAGATCGTCTGGAACGACGGCGCGCTCGACGATGCCTGCCGCTCCTGGGCGCGCGCCGCGGCCGACACGGCGACTCCGCACTCAACTGTCGGGCGCTACGTCAACGACGTCATCGAAGTCGGAGGCGACGTCGCGCGCACGATCTACGGCGACGCGAAGTACGACCGGCTCGTGGCGCTCAAGCGCGAGTGGGACCCGGACAACGTCTTCCGGCTCAACCAGAACATCAGACCCTAGATCGGCGCGTAGGCGAAGCACACCCGAATCGAAAGCCCGCCGGGTGGGTTCCTGCGCCCCGCCCGGCTGGGCCAGGAGATCCGGTCGACCGAGCCTGAGGTTAGGAGAGGTCGCTGAGCGAGAGCGGCGGCCCGAGGATTTCGCAGCCGTAGTCTGCGAACAGGCGCACCAGTTCGTCCATAGGCGGCATGACCGCATCGGTCGGGGGTACGGAGCCAGTGACGGGAACGCCAAAAGAGACGAAGGCTTCCTCGATCCCTCCGGGGGTGGCCGTGACGAGCATGCGGGCCCGCTCCGAGCGGACGATGTATGTGTGAGCGATGCCGTGGGGGCCGAAGAGGTAGTCCCCGGCGTTGAGGTCGATCCGCTCGTCGCCGACTTGGACGGTGACGTCACCCTCGAGGACGTAGAACGTCTCGTCCTCGTTGTGGTGCAGGTGCAAAGGAGGCCCGCTGCCGCGCGGATCGTCGGTCTCGAACTGCGAAAACGTGTGGTTGGTCTCGGCACTGCCTGCTTTGACGGTGACGCGGCCGCTCTTCCACCAGACGTTGGCGAGGCCTTCGCCGGATGCGACGCGGTAAGGCTTCGTGACGGTCTCAGTCATTTCTTCGTCCTCCTTCGGGCTCTCGTAGGGGTCGGACAGAGACTCGTCGATTCATGACATTTCCGCAAGGAAGAGATGGTATCGATAGCATTCCGTACAGGAATGGAACTAAGACAGCTTCGCGTCCTACAGGCGGTCGGCGAGACCGGCTCCTTCTCCGCTGCCGCCGACCGTCTCGACTACACGCAGCCGGCGGTCTCGAAGATCGTCGCGACCTTGGAACGCCAGCTAGGGGCGACGCTGGTCGACCGCGGCATCCGGCCAATCCGGCTGACCGAGGCCGGGAGCGCGCTTGCCGAACGCGCAACTGCAGCGTTCGAGCAGATCGCGGCCGGCAAGCTAGAGGTGGAAGCGATCGCCAACCTGTCCGCCGGCAGCCTGCGGGTCGGGACGTTCTCGAGCGCAGGCGCCGTGATTGTCGTCGACGCACTACGCGCGTTCCGGAGGAGCCATCCCGAGGTCGACTTTTCGATCACGGAGATCGGGATGCCCTCTGCGCTCACCCGCTCGCTCCGACGCGGCGACCTCGATCTCGGTGTCTCGTTCGACTATCCCGAGATCGGCGACACGTTCGGCGACGACCTCGCCACGGTCCATCTCCTCGACGATCCCTTCGATGTCGTCGTGCCGCGCGGCCACAGGCTCGAGCGCAAGCAGACGATTCGCTTTGCCGACCTGGGCAGAGAGAACTGGCTGCTAGGAGACTTCGGCTCCGACAGCCCCAGCTTCCGCATGATCGACCGACGCTGCCGCGACGCCGGATTCGAGCCGAAGATCGTCTATCGCGTCAACGACTGCCAGATGGCGCAGGCGCTCGTCGCCGCCGGCGAAGGAATCGCTCTCCTCCCACGCATCATGCTCCAGGCGACGCACCCGGGTGTGGCGATCAGGCCACTCGCCGCCGACCCACCCATGCGCCGCATCTCAGCAGTTCGCCTGTCCACCAGATACCTAACCCCCGCCACCGAGCGCTTCACCGCGCTACTGGTAGCGGCCAGCACAGACCACGCGTGACCAGGCTCGTCCGCTCACGCGGCCCGCTTCGTTGCGTTGCCTAGCTTCGACTGTTCGTCCACCCAAGCCAGGATCGCCCGAGAGTGGCTGATGATCCTGCCGTCGGGGAGCTTGAGCGTCGGGAGCTTTCTCGTCCCGGTCGCCTCGAAGAGCTGATCGCGTGAGCCTTTGCGCAGGAAAGGCAACGGATGGCCGTGTGCGGCGATGACCTTCTCGTACTCGATCCCTGCACCTCGGAGCGCTTCCTGAACGCGCCGACACGGGTGGAACCGTGGCCCACCGTCGTCTCCGTGGCAAACAAATAGCGTCGACTTCTGCGGCATCCTGTCCTCCCGGAAAGTGGGTTCTGACTTCGATTTCCCCCGCCGCCGAAAACTATTCGCGATGAGGTAGCGGAGCCGGTCTAATCGCCGAGGAGGCCGGGGAGGGCGTCGCGGACCGCGTCGAGCTCGTCATCGTCCGCAGCCCACTCACGCGTCCGTGGGTCCTCCGCGAAGGCGATCCGGAGGTGCGTGAGCGCCTCGTCCCGACGCCCCATGCGCGCGCAGAGGGAACCGAGAGCGTAGTGGATGATCCCGTGCCCGGGCCATTGCTCGAGCCCTTCGGCGACGATCGCGTGGGCTCGTTCGAGGTCACCGGCGCGCTCGGCGGGCAGAGCCGAATACCAGTACTCGAACGGCGATGGCGGCAGCGCCGAGTCAGGGCGCCCGCCGATCACCAGGACGGTCGTTCCGTCGGCGGTCGCGACGGCCTCTCGCATGACCCCGGGCTCGATCGCGACCAGTGTTTCCGCGGGGGCTTCAACGGTCTCCCCGGCGACGGTGAACGTGGCAGCTCCGGAAGCGACCAGGTACAGCTCCTGGTGAGCGCCGGAGCCTGCGCTGGTCTCGTCATGAGGCTCGATGACAGACTCGCCCGCCTCGGCGCTGTAGGCGTTGACGGCGAATCCAGTGATCGCGAGCGGCCGGCGAATCGGGCGCCAGACGCCATGGTCGAGCGGGATCCGCTCGAGCTGACTCAGATGCGCGATCCGGTAACCGGGCACGGTGCAGAATTGCAAACCTGAGCGGTGATCACGGGAACCACTGGGAAGGATCGGATCTACGACGTGTGCACGGGATAGCGCAGATGCGTGACACCCACACCGGTGACGACCGTTGGATTCCCGAGGACGGCCGGTGTGTTCGCGAGGTGGTCGAACAGCCGCACACCTCCACCTAGCAACACGGCAGCCAGATCGATGTGGATCTCGTCGAGCATCCCGGCGTCCAGGCACTGCTGGATCGTCTGGGCGCCGTGCACTCCCACGGACTTCGGGTCGGCAGCCGCTTTCGCTCGAGCAACGGCGCTTTCGATGCCGTCGGTGACGAACTCGACTGTCGAGCCGGGGCGTGGCCAGCCGTCGGGCACCTGGTGGGTGACGACGAAAGCGGGAATCTCCCACGGGTGCCGGCCGCCCCAGCCGTCGGCGCGCTCGAACGTGCGCCGACCGGTGAGCATGGCGCCGACCTCAGCAATCAAGCCCCTCAGGTGGCCCGCGCTCGGCGCCGAGACGTGGAACGTCATGCCCGATGACTTCATGCCCGCTGTGGAGACCTCGACGTCGCCCGAGCCGTACCAGTCGAAAACCTCTTCGACACCGTCGTTCGCGTCGGCGACGTACCCGTCGAGAGACATCGACATGAGTGCGACAACCTTGGTCATGGCGCAGGTTCGTCCTTTCTCTCGTGGTGGTCTTGCTCGTTACGACCGCACAGAGGCTCGGATCTCATCGGTCTGGATTCGGCAGGAGCCGATGAGTTTTTGATGGTCTGCGCGTCTCTACCGCGTACGGATCCGCAATGACTGACCCAGGGAGGCAGCATGAGGTTTCTTCTCACGTCCGCCGGCATCAAGAACACGAGCATCCGCGACGCGCTGGTCGACTTCCTGGGCAAACCGATCGCCGACTCCAGCGCCCTCTGCATTCCGACCGCGATGTATGGGCACCCCATGGTGGGCCCTGGCGCGGGGGCATGGCGGTTCATCAGCGGACGAGAGCCCAACTGCCCCATGTGCGAGCTGGGTTGGAAGTCCTTGGGAGTGCTGGAGCTGACCGCGCTGCCCAGCATCGACGAAGAACGCTGGGTTCCCTTGGTCCGAGAGACTGACGTCCTGCTGGTCGCAGGCGGCGATGCCTTGTACCTATGCCACTGGATGCGACAGTCCGGGCTGGCGGATCTCATGCCGTCGCTTCGCGAGACGGTCTGGGTAGGGCTGAGCGGTGGGAGCATGGTGATGACCCCCCGAATCGGGGAGGACTTCGTCGGGTGGAAGCCGCCCGGCGGTGGCGACAGCGCGCTGGGCATCGTCGACTTCTCGATCTTCCCGCACGTGGATCACGAGGACTTGCCGGAGAACACCATGGCCAACGCAGAGAGCTGGGCGGCCGACATCTCAGGTCCGGCGTATGCGATTGACGATCAGACCGCCATCAAGGTGACCGATGGTGCCGTCGAAGTCGTCTCCGAGGGGCGCTGGAAACTGTTCACCCCGTAGGACCGAAAGCCCTGAGACAGATCACCGGGCCCTCATCGTTGTATCGTCTGTGACGTGCGGCGAAGGGCGCCTCTGAACTGGCTCGTCGCGGCTGCCGTCTCCATCGTTGCTGTGTTGGCCGTTGCGGACGGCCTGCGGTCGGGACGAGCTTCGTCGACGAGATCCGCGCCGCCGCCGAGGGAACCGGCGACGCGCTTCACACCTCCGCTTGCCCCGAAACAGGAGATCGAGCGGGTCGGCAGCCGGTGGGCTGTGCTCTTCGCCCGCGGCGAGGACTCCTGCAACCACATGATTCAGCCTCTGTGCGAGCGGATCGCCTGCGAACGGGTCGGTCGGCGCAAGATCAGGAATTGCACACCGCCCACTTCGGAGTTTCGGAGGTCGTTCAAGGAGGCCAGCGTCCGGGAGATCTTCTTCAAGGGCCGCCTAGCGGCGGCCCGGTTCTCAAACGGTGAGGTGGTCGAGTTCGAGAGCGTTGGAGACACGTGGTGGATGCGGGAGATCGGCGCGAACGCAGGCCGCGGGTTCTTCAAGTGAACGCTGTCTAGTCGCGGAGCGACGTAGAGGGTTGCGACGCATCGCGGCCACGAGCACCGGGAACCGACATCGTGTAGCGGGAGGGGTCGGCTCTCACCGGACCCCTCCCGCCTTCGAAGCGCTAGGCGTGCGCGGCCGCCGGCGTCTCCGCTGTCGGCAGGACGGGCTCCACCGGCAATCCCGAGAGCACGACTTTCAGCGCCTGCGTCTTCGCGGCGTCGCCGAAGACGTCGTAGGCCTGCATCGTCTCGTCGAGCTGGAACCGGTGAGTCGCGAACGGTGTGGCGTCGAGCCGGCCGCCCTCGATCAGCTGGAGCAGGCGCGGGGTCGTGAAGGTGTCCACGAGCCCGGTCGTGATCGCCACATTGCGGATCCATAGCTTCTCCAGGTGCAGCGTGACCGAGCAGCCGTGAACTCCGACGTTGGCGACCCGGCCGCCGGCGCGGATCAGCTCGGTGCAGAGCTCGAACGTGTCGGGGACGCCGACAGCCTCGATCGCCGTGTCGACACCGCGACCGCCCGTGAGCTCCATGACGCGGGCGAGCGCATCCTCGGCGCCGTTGTTGATCACCACGTCAGCGCCGAAGTCGAGCGCGCGTGCGAGCCTCCCGTCGTCGAGGTCGATCGCGATGATCTTTGCCGGGCTTCGCAGGCGGGCGGTCATGATCGCGGCCAGGCCGATGGGGCCGGCGCCGACGATCGCGATCGTGTCTCCCGGCTCGACCTTGCCGTTGAGGACGCCGACCTCGTAGGCGGTCGGGAGGATGTCTGCGAGGAACAGCACCTCCTCGTCCTTCAGCTCGTCGGGGACCTTGTAGACCGAGGTCTCCGCGAACGGGATGCGGGCGAACTCAGCCTGAAGGCCGTCGATCAGATGGCCGAAGATCCAGCCGCCGCCGCCGGTGCACTGGCCGTAGTGACCCTCGCGGCAGTAGCTGCAGCGCCCGCACGAGGTGATGCAGGAGACCAGCACGCGGTCGCCGACGGCAAGCGTCGTCACCGCTGCGCCAAGCTCGGTGATCGTCCCGACCGCCTCGTGGCCGAGGATCGTCCCCGGCTTCACCGCGGGCACGTCGCCCTTGAGGATGTGCAGGTCGGTGCCGCAAATCGTGGAAGAGTCGATGCGGACGATCACGTCCGTCGGCTCTTGGATAACCGGGTCAGGCACGGTCTCCCATGCTTTCTGGCCAGGGCCGTGGTACACGAGTGCCTTCATCAGGTGCCTCCTACGTTTTGGGTGCGGTGCACCCAGTGTCCGCCGGCTCGCAGGACGCGGCATCGGGGGCTGCACTGACGCGCTTGCGGGGAATTCCGTATCGCGGCCCGTCTCGCCCAACGATCGACTCCGAGTGGCGGCCGGCGGAGGCGGGCTAACGCCCACCTCCGCCCCTATGGGCTCTCAACCGCGGAAGGTCGCCCGCGCCGAGCAGGTCTCGCCTACACGACGTGCGGTCGCCCGGACGACGTCGGAGCCGGCGGGGTTTGCGATCACTCGGGTTGCGCTGAACGAGCCGCTCGGGGCCCGAGTGACGCGCGTCAGCTTCGCCACACGTGTGCCGTCGCGCGTCAGGATGACCGTCCAGCCGACGCGGTTCCGGTTCTGGTCGACCTCGATCTCGACCTCGATCCGGCCGTTCTCTTCGCCCAGCTTCAACTTCGCCGCGCTATTACCCGTGCAGGTGCCACGGACAAGCACGTCGCCGTCCTTCGCGAGGGCGGGCGCGCCGAGCGCAAGCGTGCCCAGCACCGCGAACGAGACGATTGTGAAAACGACAGTTCGCTTCGACATGATCGCTCCTTTGTTGGTGACAGAACCAGCATCCGCTCGCGCACGCCCGACTCAATCGGGGGTGGCGCCGATCGGTGCTGCGTAGTTGGCCGCAGGCTTAAGAGTCCGGCTCCGTCAGTCGCGCTTCGAGTCGGTGCCTCCCCGCTCTCGGTTTCCTGGCGCGTCGCTCAGACCCCGTATGCGAGCGGAACAGTGGTGGGACCCACGGGCCGCTCGCAGGAGGGGGCTGAGCGGCGCGAGGCGGCGCGCGAAGCGCGGCGCCGGCCAGGGAAGCGAGAGCCGACGCGCGGATTCGAACCGCGGACCCCTTCATTACGAGTGACGGCCGGTGTCGTTCCGCTCGTCGCCGTCGTCTCAGGTCGCATGTTGAGGCGAGTTTGGGCGACCAGCAGTGACAAGATGACTAGGGACGACATGGTCGGCTGCGCGCCGGCTGCACGCCGTCATGCGAGCCGGGGCGGCTCTTGCTCCTCAAGCTTTGCCTCGGAGAGGTGCTCGTCGGGCGAGGGTCCTCCCTATGAAAGGAGCCTGCTGATGCTGCCCACGCGGTCGCGCCTGCGGTCGACTTGCGCGGTATCCCTGCCGGGCCCGCCCTCGACGATGTCGCGCTTGTGATCGCGAGCAAAGAAGCGGTCGCGTCCAGTCCCTCCGTAGAGCGCGTCGGACCCGGTTCCCCCGGTGAGAACATCCTTGCCGGCACCGCCGCTCAGCCTGTCGGAGCCGCCTCGGCCGGCGAGCACGTCGTTCCCCTGGCCACCGGTCAGGACGTTCGCATTGCTCCCGCCGGAGAGCCGATCGTTGAAGTCCGATCCGAGAACGCTTTCGATCTCGGCGAGCGTGTCGGCGCCGTCTCCCGTCGCAGCGCCGCCGGCAAGGTCGACGATCACGCCGACTAGGAGATTGGCGGAGAAGAAGGTCGAGTAATCGACGGTGTCGCTTCCGTCGCCCCCGATCAGCGCGTCACTCCCCGCGAAACCAGCGAGGCTGTCGCGGCCGGGCCCACCGGAGAGAGTGTCGTCGCCGCCGAAGCCGCGCAGCGAGTCATCGCCGTCTCCGCCGACCAGCCCGTTCGCGCCACCGTCGCCGGTCAACGTGTCCGCCCCCAATCCTCCGGTCGCATTTTCGAACCCGATCAGGGTGTCAGTGCCCCCCAAGCTCGACGCTGACCCGGTCGTGAGGTTGACCGTGACGGGAAGCGTCTCCGCCGCATAGCCGGCGACGTCGATGCCGGCGCCCCCGTCGAGAAGGTCGTCGCCACCGCCGCCGGTAAGCGTGTCGTTCCCGGCGGCTCCGGTGATGATGTTGGCACCGCCGTCGCCGCGGAGAGCATCGCGACCCGGCCCGCCGGTGAGGTTTTCGATCTCGGTGAGCGCGTCGAGACCTGCACTGCCGGTGCTCTGCGCGCCAGCGACGGAAAGGTCGACGGCGACTCCCAGGCCGACGGACGTGTAATCGGCAGTGTCGCTTCCCGCTCCACCCGCGATCGTGTCGGCCCCGGTCCCGCCCGCGAGGGTGTCGTCGCCGCCGGCGCCGAGAAGGATGTTGTCGATCCCGTTTCCGGTAAGCGTGTCGGTGAATGACGAGCCGATGACGTTTTCGCCGGCGGCGATCGTGTCGCTGCCCGCGCCGATCGTGTTCTGGGCGGTGGTCGTGGTCAGGTTGACAGTGACCCCCATTCCGGCAGCGGAGTAGTCGAGTGTGTCCGAGCCTGCGCCGCCGTCGAGTGTGTCATTGCCTTCCAGGCCGACGAGCGTGTCGTTTCCCACGTTGCCACTGAGCGCGTTCGCTCCGAGCTCACCCGTAAGGGAGTCGTTCCCGGCGCCACCGGAGACGTTCTCGATACCGAGGAGTGAGTCGGTGCCAGCTGCGCCCGAGGCGAGGCCCGGCGTGGTGTCCGTCGCAGGCGCCAGGACGACGATCACGTCGCCGATGAGCGAGGAGTAGTCGAGTGTGTCGGTGCCCAGGTCACCGCTGATCGTGTCGTCGCCGCCGTCGCCGCTGATCGTGTCGTTCCCGGCGTTTCCGGAAATGACGTTCGCGTTCCCGTCGCCGGCCAGCGTGTCGGCACCGGTCCCTCCGGCGAGGTTCTCGAAGGCGACGACCGTGTCGGTCCCGGCGCCGACGGTGTTTTGAGGGAAGGGCGACGCCAGGGTCAGAGTGACGGCCGCGGCGACTCCGGAGTAGTCGAGTGTGTCGCTTCCGGCGCCCGCGTCGAGGGAGTCGTTCCCTGCACCCTCCAAGATCGTGTCGCTACCGTCGCCGGACGAGACGGTGTCGTTCCCTGCGCCCCCCGTCAGTCGATCTGCGCCCGAGCTGCTAGTGAGCGTGTCGTCGCCGGCTGCCCCGTCGATCGTGTCGACTCCGGCCGCCCCGACGAGGTTGTTGGCGCTCGCGCTGCCGATGAGCGTGTTGTCACTCGCCCCTCCGACGGCGTTCTCGATGTCCGCGGCGACGTTGTCGGCCTCGCCGGGCGCGCCGTCGTCGAAGACCCCATCCATCGTGACGGTCACCTCAGTAGCTCGAGCGGCGTACGTGACTGTGTCGATCCCGCCGCTTCCCGCCATCGTGTCGGTTCCGTTCGGGGCCGCGCCCTCGTCGAAGAAGTCGTTTCCAAGCCCACCCGTCTGCGTGTCGCCCCCGGGCCCTCCGGTGATCGTGTCGTTGCCCTGACCGCCGGTCAGCGTGTCGTCACCCGATCCGCCGGCGAGGACGTTGTTCCCGGTTCCGCCCGTGACCGTGTCGTCACCAGAGCCGCCCGAAAGCGTGTCGTCGCCACTGTCGCCGTTGAGGGTCATCAGGAGCAACGACGGACCTCCGGTGCTCGCATTGCCGGCGCCCGAGACGGTGTCGGCACCGTCGCTTGCGCTTACCGTCGCGAGCTCGGCGCCGGTCAGCGCCAAGTCGGCATCGTCATCGCTATTCGTGTTGACGCCGAGTGTTCCGAAGACGACGTTGTCGTTGCCCGGCCCGCCGGTGACGGTCAGGCGATCCTGTGTACCGGTCCCGAGGTCGCTCGTGAACTCGATCTCCGACGCGCCGGCCCCTTCGACTGTCGCGCCAGGTGCGAACGCACCGCCGCTCAGGTCGATCGTCAGCCCTTCCGCGCCGGTGTTGCCTGTGACGACGATGGTGTCCGTGTTACTCGTCGTGGCCGCGCCGCAAGCCGTGACACCCACCATGATTCGCCCCGCATTCGCCCCGGTGCCCACAGCAAGCGAGGCGCTGTCGCCTGCCGCGCTCATCGCCACTGTCGCGGTCGAGCCGGCAAAAAGGCACGTGACGGCGCCGCTCGCGAGCGGCGGGAAAGTGAGGAGCGCCAGGAAAACGACCCCTGCGGTTGCGAGCGTCTTCCTGCAGACGGATGGACGCCGAGTCCCCCGACGTGCGCGCACGCTGGTTGCCTGTTCGATCAGCACGGAGTACTCATCGGCCACTTCGGACCGTCCCTTGAACGAGGGATAGGGCCGGAAATCCGGTGTCGGACACCGAATTCTGTCAAGGGATTTCTGTGCCGACTTTGCTACCAAGCCCTCCAGCTCTCGGTTTCCCGGCGCATCGCTCCGGGCCCGTATGCGAGTGGAACGGAAATTCGGTGTCCGACTCCTGAGTCTGTCAAGGATCTTTCGTGCCGACTTTGGAACAAAACGACGTCCAGTTCGCCGTCGAGTCGGCCTCCCCGCTCTCGGTTTCCTGGCGCGTCGCTCCGTGCCCGTATGCGAGTGGAACAGTGCTGGCGCGCACGGGCCGCTCGCAGGAGGGAGCGGCGCGAGGCGGCGCGCGAAGCGCGCCGCCGGCCAGGGAAGCGAGAGCCGACGCGCGGATTCGAACCGCGGACCCCTTCATTACGAGTGAAGTGCTCTACCAACTGAGCTACGTCGGCGGGGGCTCCTAGCTTAGCCGCCTCTTGCGCGGGTGTAGACACGGACGCCCTGATGCCTTTTACTTCTCGCGCCGTCAAAACCTTCGCCCAAGGGGGGACCTGATGAGACTTCTTCTCGTCATGCTGTTCGTCTGCCTTGCCGCGGCCGCTGCTTCGGTCGCAGGTGAGTCGCAAGCGGCAAAGAACACCGCCGCACGTTCGTACATCGTCGTCTTCAAGGCCGACGCCGTGCGAGCCAACACCGAGCCTCGTTCGCAGCGGCCGCTGGTCGCCGTTGCCGCCCGCGAGCTCGCGCGGGCACACGGAGGCAACATCACGTTCGTCTACCAGCATGCGCTCAAGGGCTTCGCGGCCAAGCTGGCGCCCGACGCCGCCGCAGCCCTCGCCACGAATCCGCGCGTCGCCTACGTCGAGCCGGACCAGGTCGTTCACGCCTTCCCGTCGCAGACGCCTGCGACGTGGGGGCTCGACCGGATCGACCAGCGCGACCTGCCCCTGAACAACACCTACAACTACAACCAGACGGGGCAGACCGTCCACGCCTACATCATCGACACGGGCATGCGCGCAACCCACCAGCAGTTCACCGGCCGGGTGGGGAACGGCGCCGATTTCGTCGGTGACGGACAAGGCACGAACGACTGCAACGGCCATGGAACCCACGTCGCCGGCACGACCGGCGGGACGACCTACGGCGTGGCCAAGCTGGTCACGCTCCATGCCGTCCGCGTCCTGAACTGTCAGGGCTCGGGAACGAATTCCGGCGTGATCGCCGGGGTCAACTGGGTCACCGCCAACCACGGCTCACCTGCCGTGGCGAACATGAGTCTCGGCGGCGGGATCAGCACCGCGCTCGACAGCGCCGTAACCAACTCGGTGAACTCGGGTGTCAGCTACGCGGTCGCCGCAGGCAACTCGAACGCGAACGCGTGCAACAGTTCGCCCGCCCGCGCGCCTGCAGCCAACACCGTCGGCTCGACCACAAGCACCGATGCTCGATCCTCGTTCTCGAACTTCGGCACCTGCCTGGACATCTTCGCGCCAGGCTCGAGCATCACCTCGTCCTGGAACACGAGCGACACCGCCACGAACACGATCAGCGGGACCTCGATGGCCTCGCCGCACGTCGCCGGCGCGATCGCGCTCTACCTCCAGACGAACCCTGGCGCAACGCCGTCCGCCGTGACCAACGCGCTGATCGCCAACTCGACGCTGAACCACGTCACGAACGCGGGCAGCGGGTCTCCGAACCGGCTGTTGTACTCGCTCTTCGGCGCGACCGCCGCCGCCTCCACCGCCGCCGCCACCGGGCCCGCCGCCTCCACCGCCGCCGGGTCCTCCGCCACCGCCCACCGCCTCCGCCTCCCAGCCCGGAGCTGATCGTGAACGGCGGGTTCGAAGGCTCGAGCTCGCCCTGGACGCTCTCCGGGAACGCGTACTGGTCGACGGGCGGCTACCAGCACTCGGGGACGGGCTACAGCATCCTCGGGGCCTACAACTACGCGAGCGGCACCGAGTACCAGACGGTGAGCATCCCGTCAGGCCAGACGGCGAACTACACGTTCTGGCTCAACGTGACGACGAGCGAGGCGTGCTGCACGCCGTACGACTACCTCTACGCCGAGGTGCGAAACACGTCGGGCTCGCTGCTCTCGACGCTGGCCACCTACACGAACGCCAACTCGGGTCCGCCCGGGAGCTACTCGCAGAAGTCGTTCAGCCTGGCGAACTGGCGCGGTCAGACGGTGCGCGTCCAGTTCCGCGGAACGACCGACTTCAGCCTTCCGACCAGCTTCCGCATCGACGACGTCTCACTGAGATAGATCTCGCTCGAAGGGTGGGCGGCCCAGCGCCGCCCACCCTCCATCGGCCCGACGTCCGACTCAGGGCGCGTTACCCTTCCCCGCGATCCCCCGTCGCATCGCCCTAATTCTTGTTCTGTCGGGGTGCGTCGCCGTTTCCGCACACGCTGTCCCCGGCGCGACCCGCCTCGAGCCACGGCTCGCCGTCGGCGTGCAATTCCATTGCACGTGGGGCCAGACCGACGAGCGGCGGGCGGCGATCGCGACAAGGCTCGCGAACGCCGGCGTCAGCACGGTCCGGATCGACATCGGCTGGCAATCGCTCCAGCCCCGGCGGCGTCGGCTCAGCGGCTGGCACGTGCGGACTCGCCGACCGCTGCGTGAATCTGGCTCGCGCGCGCGGCATGGAGGTCCTGGGAACGCTGCTCTGGACGCCGGCCTGGGCCAACGGCGGCCGCGGGCAGGCGGCCCCGCCGCGTCGCCGCGCCGACTTCGCCCGCTTCGCGCGCTGGGCCGCGCGCCACTTCCGGGGTCGCGTCGGCGCCTGGGAGGTCTGGAACGAGCCGAACGACCGAAGCTTCTGGGGCAGCTCCGCCCGGCAGTACGTGCGCCTCTTGCGCGCCGCCTACCCCGCGATCAAGGCGGGCGACCGGAACGCGCTCGTCGTCTTCGGCGGCCTCATGCACAACGACGACCGCTTCCTCGCGCGTGCCTATGCCGCCGGGGCCCGCGGCGCGTTCGACGTCATGGCCACGCATCCCTACCAGGGCAACGCGCCGCCCGGAAGCCGCCGACGACGGCGACGACTGGTGGCTGCTTGCGCACGTGCCGGCGATCCACGAGCTGATGACCCGCTACGGCGACGGCGACAAGCCGATCTGGTTCACCGAGTTCGGGTGGTCGGTGCGCGCGAACCACGCCGGCCTCCCGTTCTGGGAGCTCGGCGTCACACCGCAGGAACAGGCGGCCTACCTCACACGCGCCCTCGCGCTCGTCGAGTCCCGCTACCCGTACGTCGAGAGGGCCTTCTGGTACAAGGACGCCGCCCGGTCCGGCGAAAACGAGCTCCAGTCGGGCTACGGCCTACTCGCGGCCGATCTTGCGCCGCGCCCGGCCTACGCGGCGCTCAAGGCCCTCCTCGCCCGCTAGGTCAACGCGTCTGGGGGAAACCGAGGTCGACCTGGCTGGTCGCCGGATCGGGCCAGCGTGACGTGACGACCTTCCCGCGTGTGTAGAAGTTGATCCCCTCCGGCCCGTACACGTGCGAGTCGCCGAAGAGCGACGACTTCCAGCCGCCGAACGAGTAGTAGGCCACCGGCACCGGGATCGGCACGTTGATGCCCACCATGCCGGCCTGCGCCTCGAACTGGAACTGACGGGCCGCGCCGCCGTCGCGCGTGAAGATCGCGACGCCGTTGCCGTAGGGATTGTCGTTCACCAACTGCACCGCCTCGTCGTAGGTCCCGGCGCGAACGACCGAGAGGACGGGGCCGAAGATCTCGTCGCGGTAGGCGTCCATGTCGGGCGTGACCTCGTCCAACAGGGAGACACCGAGGAAGAAGCCGTCGCCGTTCGGGCTCGTCTCGCGACCGTCAGCGACGACCTTTGCGCCCTGCTCGCGTCCCCGGTCGATGTACGAGGCGACCTTGTCGCGATGCTCCCGCGTGATCAGCGGCCCCATCTCCGAATCCGGGTCGGTGCCGGGCCCGACCTTCACCTTCGGCAGCCGTTCGTTGATCGCGGCCACGAGCGGATCGGCCGCGTCGCCGACCGCGACGACCACCGACACGGCCATGCAGCGCTCGCCGGCCGAGCCGTAGGCCGCGCTGACCGCCGCGTCCGCGGCCATCTCGATGTCCGCGTCGGGCAGGACGACCATGTGGTTCTTCGCCCCGCCGAGCGCCTGGACGCGCTTCCCGTTCGCGGAGCCCGTCGTGTAGATGTACTTCGCGATCGGTGTCGAGCCGACAAAGCTGACCGCAGCGATCTCAGGGTGCTCGAGGATCGCGTCGACCGCCACCTTGTCGCCGTTCACGACGTTGAAGACTCCGGCGGGAACGCCGGCCTCGTCGAGCAACTCGGCAATGAAGAGGGACGTGGACGGGTCCTTCTCGGACGGTTTCAGAACGAACGTGTTGCCACAGGCGATCGCCGGCGCCCACATCCACATGGGCACCATCGCTGGGAAGTTGAAGGGCGTGATCCCGGCGACGACGCCGAGGGGCTGGCGGATCGAGTAGACGTCGATCCCGGTCGAGGCCTGCTCCGAGAAATGGCCGCGCAGCAGGGTCGGGATGCCACAGGCATGCTCGATCACCTCGAGCCCGCGCTGCACCTCCCCGATCGCGTCGGAGAGCACCTTCCCGTGCTCGGCGGTGAGGATCCTCGCGATTTCCTCGCGCTGCGAGTGAACGAGCTCGCGGACGCGGAACATGATGTCCGTGCGCTTCGAGAGCGAGACGGCACGCCAGCTTTGGAAAGCCACGCGGGCATTGGCGACGGCCTTGCCAACCTCCTCGACCGAGGCGAAATCGACCTCACCGCTCTGCGCCCCGATCGCCGGGTCGTAGACGGGGCCGCTTCGTCCCGGACTCGCCGGCGACGCTCTCGCCGCCGATCCAGTGGCTGATCCGCTTCACGGACGCGTCCGCGGCCCCTTTCGCCTGGACGACCTCGGTCATGCGATCAGCGTAGCGCGACGGGGATACAGTTGCCCGATGGCGCCCAGGATCGCAGCGGCTTGCTGCCTCCTCCTGCTGGCCGGTTGCGGCGGCGGGGACGGAGGCGGAAGCGAGGCCAAGGGATCGCCCCCCAACTGGCCGCCTCCGCCGAACCCGATGGAGCTGACCCGAAATGCGGGGCTCGTCCCCGAGCGCGCGGAGTTCCTCCAGTACCACGTGCACGCGCATCTCGACGTCTTCTTCAACGGCGAGCCGGTGCTCGTTCCGGCCGGCATCGGGATCGACACGACCAATCCGGCTGTCATCAGCGACGAGCAGGGCGTCGGGCTGACGGGCGACTGCGACAAGCCGTGCATCTCGCCGCTGCACACGCATGCAGCCGACGGCGTCCTGCACACGGAAACGAAGACGCCGGAGCCGAACAGTCTCGGCCAGTTTTTTGTCGAGTGGAACGTCCGCTTCGACTCGAGCTGTGTCGGCGACTACTGCGCTCCCGACACGCCGATCGGGATCTACGTCGACGGCGAGGCCTACGACGGCGACCCACGGGAGATCGAGCTCAGCGACGGGCGTGAGATCGCGCTCGTGATCGGCACTCCGCCGGACACGATTCCGGCCGATTTCCAGCAGTAGTTAGGATCGGCTCATGGCTCTCGTCGAGTCGGGCGACCGTGTGCGCGCAGATGATGCGCGGTACGTCCTCCACTCCTGGTCGGTGCGCTCCGCAATCGACCCGATCCCGATCGCCGGCGCCGAAGGCCGCTACTTCTGGGATTTCGACGGGAAGCGCTACCTCGACTTCGCTTCGCAGCTCGTCAACGTCTCGATCGGGCACCAGCACCCGAAGGTGATCGCAGCGATCAAGGAGCAGGCTGACCGGCTCTGCACGATCGGGCCGATGATGGCGAACGAGAAGCGCTCCGAGCTGGCACGCCTTCTCGCCGAGGTGACGCCGGGCGACCTCACGATGTCGTTCTTCACGAACGGCGGCGCCGAGGCGAACGAGAACGCGCTCAAGCTCGCGCGCTGGTTTACAGGACGGGACAAGATCGTGGCGCGCTACCGCTCGTACCACGGCGCGACCGCGGGCGCGATCTCCGCGACGGGCGACCCACGCCGCTGGCCCGCCGAGCCGGGCATCCCGGGGATCGTCCGCCTTCTCGATCCGTACACCTACCGGTGTCCGGCGGGGCATCCCGATCCGTGCCCGGTCTGTACGGGCGCGCCGCACCTCGAGGAGATCCTCCAGTACGAAGGGCCGGAGAACGTCGCCGCCGTGATCCTCGAGACCGTGACCGGGACGAACGGCGTCATCCCACCGCCGCCCGGCTACCTCCAGTCGGTGCGCGAGGTCTGCGACCGCCACGGGATCCTGCTCATCCTCGACGAGGTGATGGCCGGCTTCGGCCGCACCGGCAAGTGGTTCGCCTGCGAGAACTGGGATGTCGTCCCGGACATCATCACGCTGGCCAAGGGGATCAACTCCGGGTACGTGCCGCTCGGCGCGATGACGGTCTCGGAGAAGATCGCCGACTGGGTGCGCGATCGCTACTTCGCGGGCGGGCTCACGTATTCGGGCCATCCGCTTGCGTGCGCGGCGGGCGTGGCGTCGATCAGGGCGTTCCGCGAGGAAGGCATCGTCGAGAACGCGGCCGCAATGGGCGAGGTGCTCGGCGACGGGCTCGCGGCGCTCGCCGACAAGCACGAGGCGATCGGCGAGGTGCGGGGCCTGGGTCTTTTCTACGGCGTCGAGCTCGTCAAGGACCGTGAGACACGCGAGCCGCTCGTCCCGTTCAACGCGTCAGGCGAGGCGCTCGCCCCGATGAAGAAGATCATGAGAGCCGCTTTCGATCGCGGTCTCTACCTGATGACGCACTGGAACGTGATCATCGTCGCCCCGCCGCTGACGATCACGCGCGAAGAGCTCGACGAGGGCCTCGAGAAGCTCGACCACGCGCTGGCCGCGGCGTAGCTTCTTTCGACCCGGCTCGTCTCGACTCGGGCGATGTTTGAGCGCGCCCTCCAGCGGAAATATCTGCCGCAGTCAAGAGGAGGTGCGCATGTACATCGGCATTGGGACCTTGCTACTGATCATCCTGATCGTCCTGCTCGTGGTCTACGTCTTTTAGGGCGATCACCTTCGTTAACTCCGGGGTCAGGTCTTGCGTTGCAACGCGCAGGGCCTGGCCCCGAACTAGTTGTCGGTCACACAGGCCGAAAGGCCAAGTTCCCGTCCCAGCCGCAGAAAACGCCGGTACACCGGAGTCCCCTCCCGCACAATCGCTGCGCTGTGGCGCTCGAACTCCTGGTACTCCGGCAATTTCTCGAGTTTGGAAATGATCGATGCGGTCGGGTGCTCAAGATCCCAGCGTGTGAGCTTTCGACGCGGGACGGCTGGTTCTCGCTTGATCGCAGCCTCGAGGAGCTTCATGTCGGCGGCGAGAGCTCGCTGCTGTCGGTGTAGGAACTGAAGGAGCTCGTCGCCCGCGGCAAGCCACCGTTGCATCCTCGGGGTTAGTTCTGGAGGAGCGTCGAGCCGCCGCAGCTCATCGAGGTGCCTCCGCAGAGCCTTCAGGACGCGTGCCTGATACCGATCCGGCCTCGAGTCGGGGATGGTTTCGACTTCCCTGTGCTGCCGCTTGCAGATGGCAGTTGCCTGCGTGCGAAAGTCCGAGCCCGCTTTGCCCGAGTCGTTACAGCCCGCCACCAGAACGACTCCCATGCCTGCGGCCAGGACTTGCCAACGCTTCACCCTGTTCTCCACTTAAGCAACCGGGGCGCCGGCGAGCTCTCGGCGGAGCTTCACGAAGAGCGCCTCCAGCGCGAGCCCGGCCTGAAGCTGGAGCTCCTCGAAGAGCCGCCACGTTTCGCGCACGGTCTCGGCCGCGGCCTCCGCACCCGGAAGCAGCTCGACCGTCGCGTCCTCCCGCAGCTCGGCGAGCCGGTCGACGTGCGCCGCCGCCGACTCGGCGCCTGCGGCGACGACGACGAGGTCGCGGTACCACGCCTCGAGCTCCTCGAGGCAGAGCATGATCTCCTCGCGCTCGGCTCCCCGCATCGCACGGCGTGTTCGCTGCTCCTTCTCGCGCGGAGTCAGCGCGAGCTCCTCGTTCTCGCCCTGCGCGCGCTCCTTGGCCTCGGCCGCCCGCTCGGCGGCGATGCCCATCAGGGTCTCCGCAGCGTCGCGCGGCTCGAACCCCGGAACGCGGTAGACCGAGCGAGCGACCTCGAGCACGGCCTCCCGCCGCCTCGCCGCCTGCGGGTCGAGCAACCGATCGACCCGGTCGAGGCGCCCGCCGGCGACACGCGCGAGCGACGTCGCTTCCTCCTCCGAGAGCTCCGGCGCGCGCCGGGCGATCTCCTCGCGGACCGTCTTCTCCGCCAGCCGCCGGAACGGGACGGGCTGGCAGCGCGAGCGGATCGTCGCGGACAGCTGGCCGAGGTCGTCGGCGACGAGCACGGCGACGGCGTACGGAGGCGGCTCCTCGAGGTCCTTGAGCAGCGCGTCGGCGGCCTCGTCGTTCAGCGAGTGCGCCCCGAAGATGAGGTAGACGCGGCGGTCGGCCTCGAACGGGCGCATGTGCAGGTCGTGCCGGAGCTCGCGGATCGCGTCGATCCGGATCTGGTCGCCGAGCGGCTCGAGCACGTAGAGATCCGGGTGCGCGCGGCGCTCGACCCGGCCGGGGTCGCCGAGCAGCTCGCCCGCGAAGCCGATCGCAGCGCGGCGCTTCCCCACTCCCGCCGGGCCGTGGAAGAGGTACGCGTGCGCCGGCCCCTCGGCGAGGGCTGCGTCGAGCAGGCGCCGAGCCTCCGCCTGCTCAGGAAAGCCCTGGAAGCTTGGCACGCACCTCCTTCGCGATCTCCTCGGGCGGCTTCGAGCCGTCGAGGGTGACGATCCGCGCGCCGAAGATCAAGCCGAGCTCGCGGTAGGCCATGTCGACAGAGCGCAGGAACTCCGGGCCCTCCTGCTCGATGCGATCGTCGGCCGAGCCGGTACGCCGGGCAGCCTCCTCCGGATCGATGAGCAGCAGAAACGTCACGTCGGGGAGGATGCCGCGGATCGCGTCGATGTTCAGGGCGAGCACGCGATCGACGCCGAGGCCGCGCGCGATCCCCTGGTAGGCGAGCGACGAGTCGAGGTAGCGGTCGCAGACGACGTCGCGCCTTGCGCTCGAGCGCCGGCCCGATCACCTCCGAGACGAGCTCGGCCCGCGCGGCCGCGAAGAGGCCCGCCTCTGCCCACGGGGAGATCTTCGTCCCGCCGAGGACCAGCTCGCGCACCTTTTCCCCGAGCTCGGTCCCACCCGGCTCGCGCGTGACCACGACGTCGCGCCCTTCGGCTTCGAGGTGAGCCCCCAAGAGCTCGGCCTGAGTCGACTTGCCCGAGCCGTCAAGGCCCTCGAAGGTGACGAACACACGCCTAGGATACGAGCGTGGCGGTTCTCGTCACCGGAGGAGCAGGGTTCATCGGCTCGCACGTCGCTGAAGCGCTGGTCGCACGCGGCGACGACGTCGTGGTCCTCGACGACCTTTCGACCGGCAAGCGCGAGAACGTTCCCGAGGGCGCCGAGCTCGTCGAGGGCGACATCCGCGAGTCCCAGGAAGAGCTCTTCGGGCGCGTCAAGCCCACGGTCTGCTTCCACCTCGCCGCGCAGGCCGACGTCCGCGTGTCGGTCGAGCGGCCCGAGCACGACGCGAGGATCAACATCCTCGGCACGGTCAACCTGCTCCAGGCGGCCCTCGAGCACGACACCCGGGTCGTCTTCAGCTCCACCGGCGGGGCGATCTACGGGGAATGCGATCGCCCGGCGACCGAGGACGCACCGAGGCGGCCGCTCGCGCCGTACGGAACGTCGAAGCTCGCGGGCGAGGAGTACCTGGCGACCTTCAACCGGCTGCACGAGACTCGTCACGTCACGCTGCGCTACGGCAACGTCTACGGGCCGCGGCAGGACCCGCACGGCGAGGCCGGCGTCGTCGCGATCTTCTCGCGCCGGCTGCTGAGCGGTGAGCAGGCGAGGATCTTCGGCGACGGGAGCCAGACGCGCGACTACGTGTACGTCGCCGACGTCGTGCGCGCGACCCTGGTCGCAGCCGAGCAGGACGGCGGCGTGTTCAACGTCGGCACCGGGCGCGAGACGTCCGTGGTCGAGCTGTACGAGCTGTGCCGCCGCGTCGCCGGCAAGGAGGAGGTCGAGGCGGTGTTCGCGCCGCCGCGTCCGGGGGAGCTTCAGCGCAGCGTGCTCGACATCAGCCGCGCGGTCGACGAGCTCGGCTGGCGGCCGGAGCACAGCCTCGAGGACGGCCTCCGCGAGACCTGGGAGTGGATGAGCCGGTAGGGGAGGAACGGCGCGGCCGGAGGCGAATCACGTTCGGCCCGTGGAGATCTCGGCCCCAGCCCCCCGCCAGCTCGATTGGCGCACCGCGACGCTCGTCGCGGGTGGCGTCGCCGCCCTCGAGCTGGTCCTTCTCCTGATTATCGGCATCGCGATGCTCTCGAAGCCCCTCGCGGCGCACGCCAAGCAGTCGGCGGAGATGCGTGCGCTGGGGATCGACAACGTGCCGCCGTCACGGCCCGAGCCGAAGTCCACGACCCTCACCCGCGGCAAGACCTCGTTGCTCGTCCTGAACGGAAACGGGATCGCCGGAGCCGCCGCCGCCGCCGCGTCGCAGCTTCACGCGCGCGGCTACCCGATCCGGGGAACCGCGAACGCCCCTCGGAGCTACGGTCGAACCGTCGTCATGTACCGCCCGGGCCGCCTCCCGGAGGGTAAGCGCCTCGCCTCCGATCTCGGCGTCAGCCTCGTCGGGCCGCTCGACGGAATCGTTCCGCGCCAGCTCCACGGCGCGCAGCTCGTCGTCGTCCTCGGCACCTAGCCGTTCCAGCCATGTGCGGTGCCTGGCACCGGCCAGGTCCGCGCGAGACATGTCCGGCGTCTGACACCGGACATGTCGGCGCTGGCTAGGGCCTCAGCCCTCGCATGCCTGACCGAGCGCCAAGCGAGCCGGGCAGCCGTATGGGTCGAGCTCGATCGCCCGCATGAGCTCCCGCGTCGCCGCGGCGTCGTCGCCGACCACCTCCTGGTCGAAGCGGCCGAGCTCGTACCACGCGATCGAGTTCAGAGGCTGAAGCTCGACGGCCTGCACATAGAGCTCACGCGCGCGGGCGATGCTCCCCTGCGCCTCCTCCGCCGAGGCCCAGGCCTGGAGCGGCTCGATCGAGAGCGGGTCGAGCGAGTGGGCGTAATCGGCATCCTCGACGGCCTCCTCGGCGTCGCCGCGCTCGATCGCGGCGTACGCGTCGTCGACCCGCCCCGCTGCAACCCGAGGGGCCGCGATCGAGTACAGCCCCGCCCAGGCGACCAACACGAGCGCAAGCGCCCAGACCCGATGCCGAACGCGCCGCGCCTCCCGCCCGGTCGCGAGCAGGAAGCCGGTCACGAAGAAGAGAGGCCCGCAGAGCGCGACGAACTCCCAGTCGTAGTCGAATGCGCCGTGGACGAGGAACGTGGGCAGAGCGACGCCGAGCGCCAGGACCGCAGCCTGCTCGTCCCCAGCGTGCCGCCCAAGCGCACGCCAGGCGCCGAGCAGCGCCGCTCCCGCCGCCCCCGCCGCGAGCAGCAACCCGACGAGACCCGTCTCGGACGCGAACTGGAGCGGCAGGCTGTGCACCTCGCGAACGCTCACGTTGCTGTTGCGCAGCTTGCGGTGCACGAGCTCGAACGAGCCCGCGCCGGTGCCGGCGACCGGCTGCCCCTCGAACGCCTCCCAGGCCTCCTTCCACCAGTCCCAGCGATTGTTGAGACTCCCTTCGCCCAGGCGGCTCGGGCTCTGGACGACCTCGTCGCTCTTGAGCGGGTTACCCCGCGAAGCGATCACACCGGCTGCGCCGACGAGCAGGGCCACACTCACGCCGGCGGCGACCCGAAGCAGCAGGCGCTGGCGCTCCAGGCCCGGACGCTCGCGCGCGAAGAACGATGCGGCGAAGGCCAGCCCTGCGCCGAGCACGAACACGAGAGCGAACACGGCGCCGTCCTGCGCCCGAACGCTGCGCGGCTGTCCGTCCTGCGCGATCCCGGGGAGCGCCAGGGCGACCGCGATTACGGGAGCAGCCGGCACGGCAGCCGTCACGAACGCGGCCAAGCTGTCGAAACGATCTCGGGTCAGCCAGAACCAGAGCCCGAGCACGACGAGCGCCGCGAGAATGCCCCCGCGCGAGTACGTGAGGACGAGCGCGACGAGCAGCGCGTACAGGACGACCACAGCGCCCGCCTTGACGACGCGAGAGTGACGCGCGCGAGTCGCCGCCCACAGCGCCGTCGGCAGGCCAAAGACGACGACGAGCGCAAGCGCGTTCCAGTAGCCCACCGGCGAGCGCAGCCGAGCGAGCCGGCCGTAGTCGCCGTAGAGCGCGGGCACGGCCTTCTCGAGCAACGCCCACAGACACGTAGCTCCGATCAGCCCGCCCATGAGCCAGACGACGATGCGCGGCGCGACCGCCGAGCCGACGGACGCGCCGAGAACGGCGAACGCGAAATAGACGAGCCCGCGGTTGAAGTACTCCCACGAGCGGTCGGGCGCGGCCGACCAGAGGATCGTCGCCCCGTTCCAGGCGACGAACCCTCCTGCGAGCAAGGCAAACGCAAGCCCCTCTCTCCCAACGGCAGGCGCCGGAAGGAGCCCCCAGAGCACAGCCCCGCACGCAGCAACCGCGGCGAGGAGCGCAAATGCGCCGATCCAGGCAACTGGCCCGACGCTCGAGCCGCCCCCGAAGAGGAGCGAGGCGGCGAGAAGCACGCCGGCCGTCGCGAGCAGGGCCAGCGCTCCCGTTCGCATGTGGCGAAGCTACCACCCGGCCTTCGCTTACAAATGGTTAACAACCGGCTAACGCGGGCATCACTCACGTCCGAAAGACTGATCACGATGTCTACGTCACCGAATAGGTAGGTTTCGACCTATCCGACCCGCCCGGACCACTGCCGTCGCCGTGCTGGTTGCCGCCCTAGCCGTGCTTGCGCTCGGGGTCGCCGCCCAGCCTGCTCATGCCAAAACGCCCTGCTGGAAGCAGGTCATTGACGACTGGCACGACCACAACGGCCGGATCACCGGGACCTACGAGCTCCACTGCTACCGCGAGGCGATCGCGCACGTCCCCGAGGACCTGCGGGTCTACACCGGGATCGTCGAGGACATCACGAGCGCCCGACAGCAGGCGAGCCGCGTCGTGCGGCGTCCGGCGTCGGTCAACCCGAGCGCGAACCCGAACAACGGGTCGGGCTCCGGAACCAGCTCCGAGACTGAGTCCGCCAAGAAGCAGGCGGCCAACGAACCGAACCGTGCCGTCTTCAAGCAAGCCTTCGACAAGCTCGGCTCGCGGGACGCCGACACCGTTCCGCTTCCGCTCCTCATTCTCGCCGGGCTTTCGCTCCTGCTGATCGCCGCAGGCGGCGCAGGCCTTGTCCAGCGGCGTCTGCGGTCACGCAAAGTCCCTGGATAACCCGCTTTTTGCGTTCCGTCCGACGCGACTCCTAACCTGGCTGGTCCGCTCGCCGACGGCTGTTCCGCCGACTGGGCGCTCATAACTAGGCTTAGACCAGGAGGTAAGGAATGGCGTCCGCCAAGATCCCGCAGACCGCAGAAACCGCACAGGACGAGGTCGTGAACACGGTCGTCCACGACGACGCGAAGGTTGCCGTTCGCCGCTACTTCACGATCCCCGGGCGCGATCCCTTCGAGGAAGTCGAGTGGGAGATCCGCGACGCGCTCATCCCCGGCAAGGACAAGCCGGTCTTCGAGCAGCGTGGTGTCGAGTTCCCCAAGTTCTGGTCGCAGACGGCCACGAACATCGTCGCGCAGAAGTACTTCCGCGGCCGCATGGGCTCGCCCGACCGCGAGTCGAGCGTGAAGCAGATGGTCGGGCGGATCGTCACGACGGTCGGCACCTGGGGCCGCGAGGGTGGCTACTTCGCCGACGAGGAGGAGGCCGAGACCTTCGAGGCCGAGCTGAAGGCGATCCTCGTCAACCAGTACGCGGCGTTCAACTCCCCGGTCTGGTTCAACGTCGGTTTCGAGGAAAAGCCGCAATGCAGCGCGTGTTTCATCCTTTCAATTGAGGACAGTATGGATTCAATCTTGGATTGGATCCGCCGCGAGGGCGTCATCTTCCGCGGCGGCTCGGGCTCGGGCGTCAACCTCTCGAAGCTGCGCTCGTCGAAGGAGCAGCTCTCGAAAGGCGGCTACGCCTCCGGGCCGGTCAGCTTCATGCGCGGCGCCGACGCGTCCGCCGGCACGATCAAGTCGGGCGGCAAGACGCGGCGCGCGGCCAAGATGGTCGTCCTCGACATCGACCACCCGGACATCGACGAGTTCATCTGGTGCAAGGCGAAGGAAGAGGAGAAGGCGCGCGTCCTCGAGGCGGCGGGCTACGACATGTCGCTCGACTCGAGCGACTGGGCCTCGATCCAGTACCAGAACGCGAACAACTCGGTGCGTGTCACCGACGCGTTCATGGAGGCGGCCGAGGCGGGCTCCGACTGGAACCTGACGGCGCGCACCGACGGGACGGTCGTCGAGACGATCCCGGCCAAGAAACTTCTGCGTGACATGGCCGAGGCGGCCTGGAAGTGCGCCGACCCGGGCGTCCAGTACGACACGACGATCAACCAGTGGCACACGCTGCCGAACACGGGCCGCATCAACGCGTCGAACCCGTGCTCCGAGTACATGTCGATCGACGACTCGGCGTGCAATCTCGCGTCGATCAACCTCCTGAAGTTCCGCCGCGAGGACGGGGAGCTCGACGTCGAGCAGTTCGAGCACGCCGTCGACGTCATGTTCCTCGCGCAGGAGATCCTCGTCGGCTACTCCTCGTACCCGACGCCGCAGATCGAGGGCAACGCGAAGGCGTTCCGCCAGCTCGGGCTCGGCTACGCGAACCTCGGCGCGCTCCTGATGGCGCGCGGGCTGCCCTACGACTCGGACGAGGGCCGGGCGTACGCGGCGGCGATCACGGCCGTCATGACCGGGCGCGCGTACCGCAAGTCGGCCGAGATCGCATCGCGCATGGGCCCGTTCGCGGGCTACCAGCCGAACGCGGCCGCGATGATCGGCGTCATGGCGCAGCACCGCGCCGCGGTCGGCAACATCGAGAACACCGACGTGGTGCCGGCCGATCTCCTCTCCTCGTGCAGGCGCGCGTGGGACGAGGCGCTGAACCTCGGTGAGGTGCACGGCTACCGGAACGCGCAGGCGACCGTGTTGGCTCCGACCGGAACGATCAGCTTCATGATGGATTGCGACACGACCGGAGTCGAGCCCGACTTCTCGCTCGTCAAGTCGAAGAAACTCGTCGGCGGCGGCGAGATCACGATCGTCAACAAGACCGTGCCGATGGCGCTCGAGCGGCTCGGCTACGCGCCGGCCGAGGTCTCAGAGATCGAGGCGTACGTCGACGAGAAGAACACGATGATCGGCGCTCCACACGTGAAGAAGGAGCACTACCCGGTCTTCGACTGCGCCGTCGGCGAGCGGGCGATCCACTACATGGGCCACGTGAAGATGATGGGCGCCGTCCAGCCGTTCATCTCGGGCGCGATCTCGAAGACGGTCAACCTCCCCGAGGAAGCAACGGTCGACGACGTCGCGCAGGTGCTTCTGGACGCGTGGAAGCTCGGCGTGAAGGCGATCGCGATCTACCGCGACAACTGCAAGGTCGCCCAGCCGCTGTCGTCGAAGACCGGCGAGGCGATCCAGGCGCTCACGGGCGTCGCCGCACCGCCGGTTCCTTTGACCCAGCGCCGCCGGCTACCCGAGGACCGGGTCGAAGTCGGCCGCAAGTTCCGCGTCGGCGAGTACGAGGGCTACATCCACGTCGGCCTCTACGAGGACGGCACTCCGGGCGACATCTTCGTCGACATCGCCAAGGAGGGCACGACCCTGGGCGGCCTCATGAACGCGTTCATGATCTCGGTCTCGCTGGGGCTGCAGTACGGCGTGCCGCTCGAGGTCTACGTCTCGAAGTTCGCGCACATGCGCTTCGAGCCGAGCGGCCAGACGAACGACGCCGACATCCGAGTCGCGAAGTCGATCGTCGACTACATCTTCCGCTGGATGGGCAAGCGGTTCCTGACCGCCGACCAGCAGGAGGAGATCGGGATCCTCTCGCCGGAGGTGAAAGCGCGGCTAGCGGAGCGCTACAACGGCGGAGGAGACGTGTCCCCAAGCGGTTCCGCGGAACCGCAGGCAGCCCTCGAGGCACCCCCACCGGGCCAAACAGCCCTGTTCAACGCGTGGGAGGATGCGGTCGAGTGCGCCAAGGTGCGGCGGCCGGATGATCCGGACGGGCTCTGCTACACGTGCCGTGACTGCGGCACGAACACGGGTTGTAGCTGAATCCTCCTGGACCACAAAAAACGGGCTAAAGGCCGGAGGCCCTCACCCGTTAGGCCACATGATAGCGAAAACGAAGTCTTTCGGCTCACCCATCAGGGGGAACCTGACGCAGACATGATCCGACCAGCTTGAGAAGGATTCTTATAAACCGCGATGTTCAGCCTATCCACCTTAGTACCGCCTAGAACGCTCTCGACGCCATAGGCCCCTCGCACATATTCCGCAGCCTTGGCTTTGGCCGAGCGAGTACCAGCAAGACCAGCGGCTTGCCGATACTCGAATGCGATCGCGCCCGTCAATACGTCGACCAACTGCAACGCGTCGCAGGACCGCGAGTCTAAGCGACAGACTGTCACAGCCTGCAAACAACTGAGCCGTCGGTTGACCTCGGCGCGCAGCTCCTTTTCAAACTCGACGCCGTCCGGAGTCGAATAGTTGTCAGCCATGACGCTGAGGAGCTCGTAGGGCCGGCTAGTTCCAACGATCAACTGAGTAGCCAACTTCTCGTAGGCCTTCCACTCGTCTCCAAATCGAGCTACCGGATCGGCCGCCTCGCGGTCAGACACAAAGCATGAGAAGCGTGCGTCCGAGTTGGCAACTACGTCAATCAACTTCTTGTAAAAAGGCAGACTGGTTTCCGTAAGGTCAACCCACTTGATTTCGTCGTACCAATGATCGACATCCCGCAGTCGCTGCACCTCGCGAAGGACGTCGCTCGGTTCGGGCAGGATGAGGCAGCCAACTGCGAAGAACCTATCCTGCGAGATTGAGCCAGTTTCATCGAGAAACGCTGCAGCGGTTCGATGGTCGCGTCGCAGCTCGATCTTGACCGTAGAAGCTTTGGTTCGCTTGTCTGCCGCCCCCACAGGGTTCATCCTAAGTTTGTCGCAGCCGTCGCTTGTGGCGTGGACATCTGGCCGACGCTGGGCGCCAGACGACTCGCGGTCGATCGGGACGGCGGCCCAGGTCGTATCCAAGCCAGTTGAGCAACTGGGCATCTGGCGCAACGAAGTGTTTGGCGATCTCGGCAGCGAGGATAACGCCCGCCGGTGTCGTCGCCAGAGGCATAACCGGCGCCTGGCTAGGCACGTCGGTCTGCAACCGGGTTCCACCACACTCGGTTAACGCCGGTACCTTTGCGAAGGGGACACCCTCGAGCTCGTCATAATCGTCCGGGTTACGGTTCTGCACTTCGGCCAGGCGGGCGATCATGTCAGCGGTGACCAAAACGTTTTTCTGCGTCCAGGCGCGCACAACCTCGAGCCCTTGTCCCCAGCGCCTAGCCCGTTGCTTGACCTCGTACTCGGAGTCATACGCGTGCTTGCACTCAAGGCACCAGCCGCCAGGCGCGACGCGAAGAACACTGTAAAGGAGGTCGTCCACGGCGGCGTCGAGGATTTCGGCGCCTTCGGCTACACGCTGCTGGATCGCCCACCGTGCCGGGACGGTGTCGACGGTCGCGACCACGAGCGGCCACGGGTGCGAGTCGAGCATCTCCCAAGGCACGGGGTAAAGCGTCGGCCGCAGCCTCGGGGCGAAGCGGGCCACGTGGTTGGCGGCTGAGCCGAGCTTGTGCCTCTCTTCGTGGACATCGCTCGCCGACGTCATCAAGTACCGGTTGATGTTCGATACCTTGTGTCGACCCGGCTCGATCAAGGCGATATCACCGTGGATTCCCGGTTGCATGGCTAGGACGTAGAGCGCGGCTGAACCGCCGGCACCGCAGCCAGCAACGGCGAGGTCGTGCAGGTGAAGCTCACGCAGGTCGGGACCGACAGCTGCTTGGTCGCCGACGCGATAGTTGAAGGACGAGAAGGCCAGGTTCCCGGCCAGGTGCCGCTGGGGGTCTTCGACTCCGCTGCGTAGGAGTAGGTACTTGAAGACCTCAACCGCAGAGAAGGACGCAGCCAGCGCCGCGCCGTATGGAGCGTGTGCTTCCCACACCGCCTGCTCGGCATACTGGCCGAGCAACGCTCGCCAGCCGTCTGCGCCGGCGGAGATGTCGGCTCCAAAGCCGCTACCGATACCGACATGGACGGCCTCGGCCTCCGCCGAAAACAAGATCTCGACCGGGTAGTCGGCGCCAGGCTTGTTCAGCGACGCGACTAGTGCCGCCAGTCCGTCCTCAAGCTCGGGGCCTACGATTGGTACGCCAGGCAGCACTTGCACGTTTTCAGCGCCAGTGACGATGATCGAGCTGACGACGCCCTTCATACGCGCGAGCTCATTGACGAGCACGACCAGCAGCCGCTGGCCGACCGGCGAGTCGGCGACCGCGGGCGCGATGTCGATTGCCGTCGCACCATAATCGAGCGGCAGGGTGGCGCCGAGGCGCGCTAGCGCAGCTTCAGTGCGATCGACTTCAGTTTCTGGGCGAATCCGTCCCATGCCTTCTCCTTCCCGGGTGCAGCGCCGGGCAGCGAAGCCCTCTCAACGGTCTCGGGCTCGATGCGGATGCGACGGGCGACCTCGTCGCGCGTGAGCTCTACGAACTCGCCGCCGCGATATTCGAGGACGGCGCAGTCGATCGGCAGCGATACGCCCGCACCAAAGTGCGGAAGGACGATTGAAAGGAAGCCCTCGTGGAAGCTGGTCGCCCAGGCGTCGTCGCCGTGAGAGTGGCCGGCGCGGCCCCGGTGAGAGTGCAGCTGGGCGACGAGCTTCTCATCGCGGGCGCGCAGCGTTTTCAGCAGCCAGCGCGCCTCATCCGGCGTGACTGCGACGCGGTCGCCCTGCGGCTCGTGGTGCAGACGGTAGAGGCCGGTAACGAGGATCTCCTCGCCGGCGACGATGCCGCCCAGGTAGACAAGCGCTTCTGAGCCGCGCCGCCCGCGCTCGGCGCCGAACGAGGCGTAGGCCGACACCGTCTCGATGGAGCCGGACCAGATCAATTCGCCGATGCGGATCGAGTAGCCAGGCGCTGGGTATGGCACCGAGCGTGCTGTCATCCGTCCATCACCTTCTGCAGTTCAACGAGGAAGTGCAGCAGGCCAGGGTCCTCCTTCTCCATCGGCCGCTCCGTGTGCAGCACCGAGTGGAAACCCCAGACCCCACGCAAGCACATCACGGGCGTGACGACCCCGTTCCACGGGTAGTTCGGGTTCAGGCCGTCCCCTTCTGGCGGCCAGAACTCCCGCCCGGCCATGTCCCGATTCTCCGGATCGACGAACGCCTCGCGGCGGCCCGCCTGCTGCCAGTCGGACTGGTAGCGCAAGCGCAGCAAGAACTCCCGATCTGGGAAGCGTCGCCCGCGGAGGTGGACGAATAGGTCGATCACCTCCGCGTCGTCATCAATAACCTCCGAGTTCCAGCCGTACTTGTCGACGTAGTAGGGCTTGAGCGAGGTCGCCTCAGCCAGCGCGGCCTCGCGCCAATCCATCTAGACCACGACCGGCTTCGGTACGAGTTCGAGTTCAACGCGGTCGCCCCAGCCGAGTTCGTCGGCGAGGTCACCGATCTCGCGGTCGACGTCGAGCGGCTCGTGGTTGTACTCGAGCGCGAACTGATCCGGCTGATCTTGGCCGCCGACCAGCTTGAGCGCCTTCTCGAACACCTTGCGCAGCGGTTGCTTGCGCTTGAACGTCTCGTCGAGGTCGTCCGCCGTCGTAGCCACCATGATCTCGATGTCCTTGGCCGGCTTGCCGTTCTTGTCCTTATCCTTTTCTTGCACGTCCTGCATCTTGGGCCTCCAGTCTATGAAACGCCGTTTCGTCGCTGAAATACTAGCAGAGGGTAGCTCGGTGGTGAGGCGGCGTTGCAGGGCTGAAACTGTCGGTCTAGAATGTGATGGTTATGGCTGACCGCACCGACAACGGAGTCGAGCCGCCCGACACGATCATCGACCCGGTCGAGTTCGGCGACCGCGTCCGCGCAAAACGCCGCAGCAAGGGGCTTAGCATCCGCCAAGCCGCCGCGGAGACCGGCGTCTCGGCCCCGACGCTGTCGCGCGTCGAAGGCGGCGCGCACCTGCCCGATAGGCAGAACCTGCTCAAACTCGCTCGCTGGGCTGGGATCCCGATCGACCCCGGTGTGCATGCCGGCGTAAGAGCGCGCAACCGCGCTATCCATGATCCAGGCGCGTCGCCGATCGAGGCGGTCGAGCTGCACCTACGCGCCGACAAGAACCTCGAGCGCGAGGATGCTGACGCGTTGACCGAGATGTTCCGCGTCGCCTACGAGCACCTCGCAGGCAAGCAGAAGGGCAAGCAGAGGTGACGCCGTGGCGTATAACCGCAGCGATTACCAGGACAAGTGGCGCATCGAACGTCACGCCACCGCGATCAGGCTCAAACTGGGACTCGATCAGCTTACGGTCCTCGATCCACTCCGTCTCGTCGATGCTCTCCCGGCACGGGTCTTCTATCCAGAGGATTTCGGCGACAGCCTCCTAGCGCGACAATTGCGCGCGGTCAAGTGGGATGGCTTCGCGTTCTGCGTAGCCGACGGCACGTTGATGATTGTGCTGAACTCCGCGAGGTCAAAGGCACGCCAGACGGCGACCCTCATGGAGGAACTCGCGCACCATCTGCTCGGTCACAAGCCTTGCCGCATCGCAACCAACCTGAAGACGGGCTTCCTCGAGCGTTCCTACGACCGCGCGCAGGAGAGTGAAGCTTTCGACCTCGGCGCCGCGCTGCTTCTACCGAAGGAGCGGATCCAGCACGACATCGCCAATCGCTGCTCGGCTGGCGAGATCGCGGCGTCCCACGGTTGTAGCGAGGAGCTAGTCATTTACCGCATCAAGCGGATGCGTCTGTGGCAGCGCTACGAGAGCTACGCGGCCTAGCCAAAGGCTTCTCAGGCGCGCGTAGGCGTCGGCGAACGGGAGAGACGGAAAAGACCCGGTGTCAGGTCTTGCGTTGCAACACCGTGTAGCACTTCGTAACCGAGGAGTCTCACGACCTCGAGGCCGAGTGCACGGTGCCCACGACTAGCATCGTGGCAATGCGGATCGCGGCCACAATCTTGCTCGCCGCGCTCGTGAGCGTGCTCTCCGCGTGCGGCTCGACGGAGCAGGAGCTCGCGGCGCCGCCGAAGGAAACGACGCTCGCGTTGCAGAGCAAGCTCCTCGGCCGGACGATGTACGAAGAGCTCGTGACCCCGGCGGGGGGCGGTCAGGGACGCTCGCTGCTCGTCTTCCTGCACGGATACGGCGGCACACCCGGCGGGACGGTTTCTCCCGGCCTGATCGCGGCGCTCCGCCGGCTCGGCAACCGGGCGCCGGTTGTGCTGCTGCCCGAAGGCCAAACCGGCTGGTGGCACGATCGCGACGAGGCGCCGTGGGGCTCGTACGTCCTCGACGAGGTGATTCCGGCCGCCCTCGAACGCAGCGGCGCGGACCCCGAGCGCGTCGCGATCGGCGGGATCTCGATGGGCGGCTTCGGCGCCCTCGACCTCGGACGGCTCGCACCAGAGCGCTTCTGCGCGGTCGGTGGCCATTCGCCGGCCGTCTACACCAGTGGCTCGGATGACGCCTTGTTCGCGTTCGACGACCCCGCCGACTTCGCCCGCCACGACCTGTTGACCCTGGCGCGCAGCACATCGCCCTACGACGCGCCGGTCTGGCTCGACGTCGGCGACCAGGACTCTCTTCTCCCCGCAACAGAGACGCTGGCCCGCGAGCTCGAGGCCGACGGCGCCGACGTCAGCTTCCACGTCTGGCCTGGCGGCCACACCGGGCCCTACTGGGACCGGCATTTCGCGGAGTACCTCGCCTTCTATGTGAACGCCTGCTCGTAAACTCGGCTAAGAATCAGGCTCAAGCTCGGTCGCCACTTCAGCTGCGACCCCCTGCTTCTCAACGATGTCGTAGCGGTCAGGCTCACCCCCGACGATCCTTTCTACCTCTGGATCCGCGTGACCGGGAGTAACGGCGAAATAGACCGGCCCCATCTTCCGCACCTCCGTGTACTCCTGGGAGGTCAGCGACACGTGGTCGAAGCATGAGTCGCTCGAGCATTCGCACACGAACTCCGTGAACATCGGGCTGATGTCGCTCGCGGACTCGTCGATTCGCTCGTTGACTTCACGGAACAGCGACTCGTTGCGCCCCGCGCGCGCTTGTCGTGATTCGCTTGCCATCGGTTCCTCGATCCTCGTGCTGATGCTAGCTAGATGAACAGCCGGGTCACGTAAACACCGCCAGGGGGAGCAGCGCACTAACCACGTACTGCCCCGCGTCGACTACCTCCGAGAACCTCAGGTCGACGCAGAGGCTGGACAGCACATACGCGTCCTCCCGCGAGAGGTCGTACTCCTCGGCGAGGTGGTCGACCATGGCGCGTACGGCGTCCTGCGCGGCTGCGTAGAGATCGGGCCCGACTCCGGTCGTCCCGTACCAACCGCCGGCGTCCACGCGCGGCGTCAGCGCGCCTTGGGTCAGGTACTGCGGCGCCGGCAGCCGGCGTCCCTTCTGGAGCGTGAAGCGGAGCTCGCCGTGCATCGGCGCCTCGATGCCCGTCACGCACACCTCACCGTCGCCCTGGGCGGCGTGTGCGTCGCCGCAGCTGAACAGCGCGCCGTCGACCTCGACCGGCAGATAGAGGGTCGTCCCGGCCACGAGCTGCCTCGTGTCCATGTTCCCCCCGAACCTGCCGGGTGGCATGACCGCCTGCTCCTTCGCGCCTGCGGGACAGACACCCATCGTCCCGAAGAAGGGCTCGATCGGGATCGCGATGTCGTCGCGCAGATACGCGAACTCGCCGTTCGAGAGGTCGAACACGCGAATGTACGGATCCGGGAAGTCGTCGGGCAGCAGGCCGAAGCCGGGGATGATCAGCGTGTAGCCCCAGCCGCGCGTCTCCATCGCCAGGATCTCGATCGCGAGCGCGTCGCCCGGCTCGGCTCCTTCCACGCGCACCGGTCCCGACAGCGGGTACACCCGCGACCAATCGAGGTCGGCGATGGCCTCGGCGGTCGAGTCGGGCGTGATCTGGTTGTCGCTCACATCCCGGGTCTCGTAGACCACCGTGTCGCCGCTCTCGATCATGAGCACCGGCTCGTTGTCGGCATCCCAGGTGAAGTGGGCGCGGTCGTTCGGGAACGCGTGGGTCGTCGCCATCCGTCGGGACTTTAGGGCAGCGGTCGAAGGCGCAGCGCGCGACTCGCTCAGGCTTGTCTCGGCGGCGCCGTCGAGTCGCGGACGACGAGCCGCGTCGCCAGCTCGACGTGAAGAGTCTCGAAGCTCTGTCCGTCCATGAACCTGCTCAGCAGGCTCACGGCGGTTCGTCCCATTTCGGCCAGGGGCTGGCGAACCGTGGTCAGCGGCGGCGTCACGATCGTCGCGTGCTCGACGTCATCGAAGCCCACGATCGACAGATCGTCGGGGACGCGCAGGCCCCGCGCTCGCGCGGCTTGCAGGGCGCCGATCGCGATGTTGTCGTTGAACGCGAAGATCGCGGTTGGCGGGTCGGGGAGCGCGAGCAGTGTGTTCGCGGCGTCCCGCCCCGGGTCGATCTCCGGGATCGATTCGACCTCGAGCGCAGGGTCGAGGAGGATCCCTGCCGATGCCAGCGCGGCGCGGTAGCCGCGGCGGCGGTCCTCGGTCGCGATCCACCCGTGAGGCCCGGTGATCTCCGCGATCCTTCGATGCCCGAGCTCCAACAGATGCCTCATCGCCTGGTCCGCGCCGGACCCGTGCGCGGCCGAGACCGAGGGGATTCGCGCGGCGAGCGGCATCAGCGGGTCGAGCACGACGAAGCGATAGCCGCTGTCGAGATGCCGTTCGAGCTCCTCGCTCGACTCCTCGGGCAGGATGATCAGCGAGCCGTCGGTCACGCCGTGCAGGCGGTCGAGCACCGAGACCTCGCGGTCGTGCTCGTGGCCCGTGGGCGAGAGCACGATCTGCAGGTCCCGCTCGAAGAGCGCCTCGGCGGCGCCAGCGAGGATGCCCGAGAAGTACGCGGGATACACAAGCGGGACGACGACGCCGACCAGCCCGGTTCGGCCCGCCGACAGACCGCGTGCGCCCCGATTCGCGGTGTAGCCGTTCTCTCGGATCACGCGGCTGACAAGGTCGCGCGTCTCGTCCGAGACGTCGCCACGCCCATTGAGCACTCGCGAGACGGTCGCGATCGAGACGCCGGCCTTGTCGGCGATCTGCCGCATCGTCGTGCCGCTGAGAGGTCGATCTGCGCCATCGGCTCATTGAAGCATGTTCCGGAACGTTCCGGAAGAACACCACCCGATTTTCGCCGCAATTTGCGAAAAAGGTCTTGACTTCCTGCTTAACGACCTGTTAACGATTCCGGAAACGTTTTCGGAAACACGTGCCAACCCTGCGCTCCCCCGCGCAAGAAAGGACAGCCGATGCGACGCAAGCACTCCCTCGACTCGCTGGATCGTGATCGCTGTCGCCGGGGCTTGCCTCGCCCTTGCAGCAGCACTCACGACGTCCAGTACGGCGGCCGTCAAGAGCAAGATGACGATTTCGGCGGGCCACAAATGCCTCGTCATGACGGGCTCCGGCGACCCAACCTTCACCAAGAACTTCAACCCATACACCGCGACCGGCCTGCCCAGCGGCGCCTTCGTCCAGGGCGCGTTCTACGAGCCGCTGATCGTCACGGGCCAGGGCGGCCTCAAGCCAGTTCCGTGGCTCGCCCGCTCGTGGAAGTGGAGCAACGGCAACAAGACGCTCACGCTGAACCTCGCCCGGAACGCCAAGTGGTCTGACGGCCAGAAGCTCGACTCGGCCGACGTGGTGTACAGCTTCCTGGCCGGGCGCCAGGACAAGATGATGGACCGCGTCGGGCTGACCGGAGCCGGCAACAACATCGCCTCCGTCAAGGCGAGAGGGCGGTACAAGGTCATCGTCAACCTGAAGACGCCTGACTCGCAGTTCATCGCCGCCACGGTGAACCGTCTGTTCGTCGTCCCACAGCACGTCTGGTCGAAGATCGATCAACGTCGCGACCTTCAACAACACGAAGCCGGTCAGCTCGGGCCCGTTCAACGTGGTCGCGCGCTTCACCTCGCAGAGCTACGTCTTCAACAAGAACCCGCGCTACTGGCGCAGGGGCCAGCCGAAGATCGCGTGCCTCGAGTACGTGCGGGCGGCGTCGAACGATGCGGCTCTCGCGCTCATCCAGAGCGGCCAGGTCGACTGGACGCACAACTTCGTCCCGAACGTCGAGCGGGCGTACGAGGCGAAGGACCCGAAGCACTTCCACGCGTTCTACGCGACGACGGCGTACCCGATCTCGCTGACCCTCGACACGTCGAAGTACCCGTACAGCCTCGCGCCGTTCCGCAAGGCACTCAGCCGCGCAATCGACCGCAAGACGGTCTCCAAGCTCGGCGAATATGGGTACGCCCCACCGACCGACGCGATCGGCCTGAACGGGCTGTTCCCGAAATGGGTGACGGACAAGGCCGTGAAGACGCGCGCCAAGACGATGGCCGCGTACAACCCACCCGCCGCGAGGAAGCTCCTGACCGATGCCGGCTTCACCTATCGCGGCAGCCGGCTGATCGACCCGCGCGGAAACGAGGTCGAGCTCGACATCCACGTCATCGCCGGGCTGGTCGGACTGGGTCGCGTCGAACCAGATCATCACGCGGAACCTGCGTGAGATCGGGATCGACTCCCAGGTCGAGCTCGAGCCCGACTGGGGTGCCTGGCAGCCCGGCGCCTTCGCGACCAAGTTCCCGACGCTCCTCTGGCAGGGCGCATCACAGGGCTCGCCCTACGGCTACTTCTACTCGAACATGTCGCAGAACGCGTACGTCCCGCCTGGTGAGAGCGGAGAGACGACCGGGAACTGGTCGCACTTCGCCGATGCGCAGGCGACGACGCTGCTCAACAAGTGGAAGGTGACGTTGGTCGAGCGGAAGCAGCGGAAGATCGCCACGCAGCTGCAGTCGCTCTTCCTCAACCACCTCCCGATCGTGCCCCTCTTCATCGGCCCGCGCTGGTCGACGTACAGCACTCGGTACTTCCACTGCTACTGCACGAAGAAGAACTTCTTCGGTGACCCGATCTTCACGACATTCCCCGACAACATCCTGTCGTTCACCCGGATCTGCCCGGGCGGCAAGGTCGGCCCGTGAGGGTCTTCTAGGCGAGCGATAAACGGCGGGCGGCCTCCCCTTCACTCCGCCCGCCGTTTACCCTCCTAGGACCGAGCATGCGCTGGTTCGCCCGTCGGCTCGTCTTCTACGTCTTCGCGCTGTGGGTCGCGCTGACGATCAACTTCCTGCTTCCGCGCCTGATGCCCGGGAGCCCGATCGACGGAATCCTGCAGCACCTGACCCCGGCGCAGCTCCAGGCAAACCCGGGGATCGTCGCAGACCTACGAGGCACTCCTCGGTGGCGGCAAGAACTCGATCTGGCAGGACTACGTCACGTACCTGAGCCGCATCGTGCACCTCGACTTCGGAGTCTCGACGTCGAATTACCCGACACCCGTTTCCGAGGTGGTCGGGAGCACGCTCCCCTACTCGATCTTCCTGGTCGGGGTCGCCTTCTTCCTCTCGTTCATCCTCGGCACGGCGATCGGGATGTTCGCCGCCTGGCGCCGCGGCGGTTTCGTCGACAGCGTCTTCGTCCCGGGCTTCATGGCGCTCAGCGCATTCCCCGCGTTCTTCACGGCCCTCCTCGGGCTCTACTTCCTCGGGCTGAAGGCGGGCTGGTTTCCGATCCAGCACGCCTATGGCACCGAGCTCACCCCGGGCTTGAACTGGGAGTTCCTCTCGAGCGCGTTCCGGCACGCCCAGCTGCCGATCCTCGTCATTCTCGCCGCGTACACGGGCGGCTGGATGCTCAACATGCGCACCGTGATGATCAACACGATCGGCGAGGACTACGTGACGATGGCGCACGCCAAAGGGCTGCGCGACCGGCGCGTGATGACGCGGTACGCGGGGCGGAATGCGATCCTGCCGCCGCTGAACGGGTTCGCCGCGCTGTTCGCGAGCGCTGTCGGCGGGCTCGTCTTCGTCGAGTACATCTTCAGCTACCCAGGGGCCGGCCTGACGCTCCAGCAGGCCGTGCTCGGGAACGACTACGCCCTCGCGCAGGCCCTGCTCGTCGTGCTCTCGGTCTGCGTGATCGTCGCGAATCTGCTCATGGACGTGCTCAACCTCGTCCTCGACCCGCGCCTGCGGACCGCCTGATGTCGCAGCTCGACCCGACACTCGGCCCCGCCATCGACCTCTCCCGGGAAGTAGCGCCGAAACGCGTCCGCCGCAACTTCCGCGTCCCGGGCTGGGTCTCGCTCCTGTTCGCCAACCCGAAGGCTCGCCTCGGCGCCGCGATGGTCGGCTTCGCCGTGCTCATCGCGGCTGATCGCGCCGTTGATCTCGGTCGACGACCCGAACGCCTTCAACCTGGAGGCGCTTGGCCAGGCGCCCATCCTGGGACCACCTGTTCGGAACGACCGATCAGGGCAGCGACATCTTCTCCCAGGTCGTAGTCGGCGCACGCCGCTCGCTTGATGCTCGGTTTCGCTGGCCGGCCGTCCTCGCTACCGGCATCGCCGCCGTTCCTCGGCATCACGGCCGCCCTACGTCGGCGGGCTCTTCGACGACGTCGTGAACTTCCTGATCAACGTCTTTCTCGTCGATCCCGCCGATCCCGCTCCTCGTCGTCATGTCCGGCTATACCGAGGAGACCGCGGATGGCGACGATGATCATCGTCCTCGCGGCTCGTCCTCTGGGCGTTCGAAGCGCGGATCCTGCGCGGCGCAGGCGTTGTCGCTGAAGAGCCGCGACTTCGTCCATGCCGCCAAGGCTTCCGGCGAGTCGACGTCGCGGATCGTCTTCGGCGAGCTCGTCCCGAACATGATCAGCCGGATCGCGGCGGCGTTCGTGCTCGTCTTCTACATCGCGCTCCTCATCGACGCCGGGCTCGAGTTCCTCGGCTTCGGCGACATGTCGCAGACGAGCTGGGGCGTGACCCTCTACTGGGCGCAGACGAACTCGACCGTGCTGCAGGGCGAGTGGTGGCCCTTCTTCTTCCCCGGCGCCGCGCTCGCGTTCACGGTCCTCGGCCTCGTGCTGCTGCTCGCCGGCATCGACGAGTTCACCAACCCGCGCCTGCGAACCGAGCGCAAGCCGCGGCGCAGGCGGCTGCCGGCGCCTCGGCGGGCGTCTCGACGCGCGGCGGAGACCGACATGACGAGCCTCGTCGAGGAGCCGACCGGTGAAGCGGTCGCGCGAAGCGACGCTGCTCGAGCTGCAGCAGCTCACCGTCGACTACGGCGTTCGGCGCAGAAGCGCGCCCGCGCAGTGGACGGCGTCGACCTCACGATTCGCGAGGGCGAGATGCTCGGGCTCGCCGGCGAGTCCGGCTGCGGCAAGACGACCATCGCGAACGCGGTGATGCAGATCCTTCGCCCGCCCGCTCGCATCGCCGGCGGCAGCATCCTCTTCGAGGGCGAGAACCTCCTCGGCAAAGCGACAGAGGAGCTGCGCCGCTTCCGCTGGCGCAACGTGTCCATGGTCTTGCAGAGCGCGATGAACGCGCTCAACCCGGTGATGCGCGTCGGCGACCAGTTCGTGGACGCGATGCGAGCGCACGAACAGATCGACCGGCGGCGGGCGCTCTCGCGTACGGGCGAGCTGCTCGAGCTGGTCGGCATCGACCGACAGCCGCGCCCGCGCCTACCCGCACGAGCTCTCGGGCGGCATGCGCCAGCGCGTCGTGATCGCGATGGCGCTCGCGCTCGAGCCCGGAGCTGATCATCATGGACGAGCCGACGACCGCGCTCGACGTCGTGGTGCAGCGCGAGATCCTCCAGCAGGTCGAGGCGCTGAAGCGCGACTTCGGCTTCGCGGTGCTCTTCATCACGCACGACCTCTCGCTCCTGCTCGAGTTCGCAGACCGGATCGCGATCATGTACGCGGGAGAGATCGTCGAGAGCGCTCCGGCAGAGCGCCTCGGCGTCGAACCCGCAGCACCCGTACACGCAGGGGCTTCTGCAGTCGTTCCCGCCGCTGACCGGCCCGTTGACCCGCACTCACGGGAATTCCCGGCTCGCCGCCCGATCTGCGCGACCCGCCGAGCGGCTGTCGCTTCCATCCCCGTTGCCCCCATTGCCTCCCTGACGCAGCAGCTGCTGTACGGCCGGCAGACGATCGGAGCGTCCCCTCCTCCGCACGATCGAGACCGGGCCACGAAGTCGCCTGCCATCTCGTCGAGGAGGCGGTCGAATGACCACGGCTCCTCCGCTCGAGGTGCGGAGCCTGACGAAGCACTTCCCGCTCGGTAATGCGGTCCGCCGGTCGCGCGTGCACGCTGTCGACGACGTTTCGTTCGAGCTGCGGCCCGGCACGATCACCGCGCTCGTCGGCGAGAGCGGTAGCGGGAAGAGCACCGTCGCCCGGCTGCTCGCCCATCTCTACGAGCCGAGCGCGGGAGCGGTCCTCTTCGAGGGGAGCGACGTCTCGCACGTTCGACGCAGCAAGCGACGTCCTGCGCTACCGCTCGCAGGTGCAGATGATCTTCCAGGACCCGTTCGGCTCGCTCAACCCGGTGAAGACGATTCGGCACCACGTCGAACGACCGCTGCGCATCCACCGCATCGTCCCTTCCAGCCAAGTCGAAGAGCGCGTCCACGAGCTGCTGCGCACGGTCAGGCCTCGTCCCGCCGGAGGACGTCGCCGCCAAGTACCCGCACGAGCTCTCAGGCGGGCAGCGCCAGCGCGTCTCGATCGCACGTGCGCTCGCGGTCGAGCCGAAGGTCGTCCTCGCCGACGAGCCGATCAGCATGCTCGATGTCTCGATCCGGATCGGGATCCTCAACCTGATGCTGATGCTGAAGGAGGAACGCGGCATCGCGTTCCTCTACGTGACTCACGACCTCGCGAGCGCGCGCTACGTCGCAGACGACATCCTCGTCATGTATGCCGGGCAGATCGTCGAGCGCGGGCCGATCGAGGAAGTTCTGGCCGACCCGCTGCACCCTTACACGCGACTTCTCCTCGCTGCCGTGCCGGACCCTGCCGCGAAAGACGGAAGCCAACACATCGCTCTTCAAAGAGGTGTCGCGTCCGCGGCCGTCGATCCGGCGGAGGGCTGCCGCTTCCGCACGCGCTGCCCGCTCGCGATCGAGGTCTGCTCGCAGACGACCCCGCTGCTCGTCGAAGCACGGCCCCAGCACGCTGCCCGCTGCCACGTCACTGCCCCGTCGAACTGACCGAGAGGAAAACGCATGCCCAACGAGAACAACTCGTTCCCACTCGATTTCCTCTGGGGCGCCGCCACGGCGTCGTACCAGATCGAAGGCGCGGTGCACGAGGACGGCCGTGGCGAGAGTGTCTGGGATCGGTTCTGCGCGACGCCCGGGAAGGTCCGGAACGGCGACTCGGGAGAACCAGCCTGCGACTTCTACCACCGCTACCCCGACGACGTGTCGCTGATGCGCGACCTCGGGCTCGACGCGTTTCGCTTCTCGATCGCGTGGCCGCGGGTCGTTCCGTCGGGCCGCGGGCCGATCAACCAGGCCGGGCTCGATTTCTACGACCGCCTCGTCGACGAGCTGCTGGCGCACGACATCGAACCGTTCGCGACGCTCTTCCACTGGGACACGCCGCAGGCTCTCGAGGATGCGGGCGGATGGCCCTCGCGTGCAACAGCAGAGGCCTTCGTCGAGTACACGGACGCAGTCGTACGTCGGCTCGGCGATCGCGTTCACCACTGGATCACGCACAACGAGCCCTGGGTCCACGCCTGGATCGGGCATTCCTGGGGCCACCACGCGCCCGGCCGCACGAGCGAGGCGGACGCCGTCGCCGCCGCGCACCACCTCATGCTGTCGCACGGCTGGGCGGTAGACGTCATTCGCTCGGTCGCCCCCGACGCCCAGGTCGGCATCACGCTCGACCTGGCCCATTCGTATCCGGCTTCCGACCTTCCCGAGGACGAGGCAGCGGCGTGGAAGGTGGACGGCGAGGGGAACCGCTGGTTCCTCGATCCGCTCTTCCGGGGTACCTATCCCGCCGATCTGCTGGAGCGCAACGAGCTGGTGGCACCCTTCGTCCAGGACGGAGATCTGGAGACGATCTCGGCTCCGCTCGACTTCCTCGGCGTCAACAACTACTTCCGGTTCGTCGTCAGTGCCGGCGTCGACGGCCCGCGGATGGAGCGCGTTGCCGAGTCACAGCACACCGACATGGGGTGGGAGGTCTACCCGGACGGCCTGCACCAGCTCCTCGTGCGCGTTGCGCGCGACTACGAGCCGCCGGCGATCTACGTGACCGAGAACGGTGCCGCGTTCGGTGACGTCCGCGGCCACGACGGGCAGGTTCACGACCCCGAGCGGACCGCGTACCTCCAGTCGCACATCGCCGCCGTTTCCCGCGCGATCGACGAGGGCGCGCCGGTGAAGGGATACTTCGTGTGGAGCCTCCTCGACAACTTCGAGTGGGCCTACGGCTACTCGAAGCGCTTCGGAATCGTCTACGTGGACTATCCGACGCTCGAGCGCGTGCCGAAGGACAGCTTCTACTGGTACCGCGATTTCATCGCGAGTCGGGCCCGCGTGCCGCGCCCGTCTCCGATCGCCGCCGCCTGAGACGCGTCAGCCCGACGAGCCGCGCACGACGAGCTCCACCGGCAGGATCGCGTCCTCCGGGGTCGCCTCGGGATCTTCGATCAATTCGACAGCCCGGATCGCTGCGAGCGTTCCCAGCTCCCGGCGGTCCTGGCGGATCGTCGTCAACGGGGGATGCGCGAGCGCGGCTGCCTCCAGGTCATCGAAGCCGGCGACGGCAATGTCGTGCCCAGGTTGCAGTCCCGCGTCGCGAATTGCCTGCAGTGCGGCGAGCGCCATCAGGTCCGAAGCGGCAACGATCGCGGTCGGTCGCTCGTCCAGCGCGAGGAGCGCACAGGTCTCTCGATAGCCCGACGCCGACGAGAAGTCGCCTTGACGGATCAGCTCGTCGGGGATGTCCAGGCCCAGGGCGGCCGCCTCGCGCCGGAACGCCGCCAGTCGTTCCGAGCCGGCAACAGTGTTCGTCGCGCCGGCGAGATGCGCGATGCGCCGATGGCCGCGCGCGTGCAGATGCGCAAGAGCAAGGCGAACTCCGTCGGCGTGGTCGGAACCGACATACGCTGCTCGACCGCTCTCGCACCTGACGTCGACACCAACGAGCGGCACGTCCCGAGCCGCGAGCCGCTCGACCAACGGATCATCTCCGTCGACCCCGATGAGAATTGCGGCGTCGAAGCCGTGGTCGAGCCCACCGTCGCCCGCCTGGAGCAAGAGCGGGTCGTAACCGGACTGCGAGAGGCGCCGCGAGATCGCCGCCAGCACCTTCCCGAAGAAGATGAGCGACAGGTCGCGGTGGCCGGCGTTGTCGCCGACGACGATCGCGATCAGCCGCGTCTTCTGACCGGCCAGCGAGCGCGCGGCGGGGTCGGGCGTGTAGCCGACCGCGCGCGCCACCTGGCGAACACGCTCACGGGTCTCCCCGCTGACGTCGCTCTTGTCGTTCAGCGCGCGGGAGACAGTTGCGATCGAGACGCCCGCGCGTTCCGCAACATCCCTGATCGTTGCTCGGGCAGTCACGAGCAACACGATAGTCACGAGAGATCCCGGCAGAAAGCGGACCACACCAACCCGCCGAGGGCTTTCCATGTCTCGTCGGACATGACAAGCGTGTTGGCCAAGATCACGACCTGGCGATCGCCTGACTCACTCGACAGCGCGATCGTCGTGTACCCAAGCGCGAAGCCGAGGTGCCCCCACGCTGATCCGCACGGTGAGTCCGCCAGTCCCATGAGGGACGAGACCTCCTCGATTCCGAGCCCGTACGCCTCGCCCTCCTCCCAGTCGGAGACGACGGTGGTCAGCATCTCCGTGCGCAGGCCTGGTGCGAGGAGCTCACCGCCCAGCAGCGCTTGGAGGAAGCGTGCGACGTCGCGGCCGGTCGAGACCATCTCGCCCCCACCCCAGCCGAACGGTTGTCTCTCGGTCACGTCGACAAGCCCAGGGCCGGGCCCCGGAAGAAGCGGGTTGTCCGGCGGGAGGTACCCGCAGGCCAGACCGGCGATTGCCAGGACGTCGTCCGGCAGATCGGTTGAATCGAGGCCGAGTGGCTCGATGATCCGCCGTCTCAGCTCCTCCCGCAGGGTCGCGCCCGTCGTTTCCTCGACGATCAGGCCGAGGGCGAGATAGTTGCCTCCCGAGTACTTCCAGCCTGCCCCGGGTGGGAAGAGCCGGGCCTTGGCGTGCACGAGCTCGAGCGCAGCCTGCGGCGTCAGCGTCGAGCGATGTGTGGGGTCGGTCCGAAACGGCTCCAGAACCGAGTCGAGGTCGTCGTAGTAGTCGGGAAGACCGCTCGAGTGATTCAGGAGCTGCCGCAGCGTCACACCCTCGGCGATCGGGCCGACTTCGCCGTCGAGCTCTAGGGCGCCCTCGGCCACTAGCTGCAGGACGCCTGTGGCGACGAAGAGCTTGGTGACACTCCCGATCCGGAAGCGGTGGTCGGTCGTCAAACCGTCACCTGCCGCGCTCTCCCAGGAGAAGCCGGGGCCGGCAGCCACGGCTACGGCGCCCGGGACGCCCGCTCGCACGACTGCCTGAAGATGGTCGTCGAGCGCGCTCAACCCACCGTTTGGACGTGCGAGATCACTTCGCCGTCGAGGACCGCGTGCAGGGTGAAGCCTGCGGGTTCGGCGGTGAGCTCGAGCTCGTCCGAAAGAAATGCGGGCCGCATCTGCACGTAGGTGCTCGGAGCGACCACGACGCCACGCCCTGCGAGCTCACCGCTCATCGTGCGGTGGAGGTGTCCGCATGCCAGTCGTCGTACCTGCGGGTGGCGTTCGATCATCTCGCCGAGTGCTAGGCGATCAGGCTCCGCCAGGCCCAGCTCGTCCCAGGCCGGAACCCCCGTGACGAGCGGAGGGTGGTGCATCCCGAGCAGCGTCAGTTGCTCGGGCGCTTTGGCGAGCTCGGCACCGAGCCACTCGAGCTGCTCGGTGCCGAGCGCACCGGGATCCTCCCCGGGAATCGTCGTGTCCAGCACGACGAGCCGCAGCGGGCCGAGATCGACCGAGTAACACACGAGCTCGCCGTCCGCGCCGGGAACCCCGAAGTGGCGATGGAGAGCGCGGCGGTCGTCATGGTTGCCCGCCAGCACGTGCACCGGTGCTCCCAGAGGTGCAAGGAGCTCGCGCACCTGCTCGTACTCCTCATCGGTTGCGTGGTCAGCGATGTCGCCGGAGAGCAACACCGCAGCGGGCTGCGGCCGGCCCGCACGGACCGACTCGACTGCCGCGGCAAGCCGGGGCACCGACTGGTCGTCGAACCAGTCGGCACCGATGTGCGGATCGCTCAGCTGCGCGAGAAGAAACGGTGCTGACAAGGAGAGAGCATCATCCCCGACGAGCCGCTACGCGCGAACCCGGAAGGTCCGGCTCGCAACGGCGCTCCCAGAGCGGACCGTGATCTTCCCGCTGACGGGCCCTCGTCGCGCAGCGGCGAAGGCACAGAGGGCGCTGCCAGCCGAGTACCGTCGGGCGACCACGCGCAGGCGGCGCTTGACCTGCTTCGCGCTGCACTGGACGGTGGCGCGTCCCGCCGGGGCGTTGCTCACCCTCGCGCGGACCGTCACGCGGCCACGCGGCGCTGTCATCCGTCTGACCGATCCGATGCGCATCTTCGGCGGCTGCGTGCCCGACGGCGGATTCGAGTCCAGATACGGGCTGTCGGCGACGTCGGTCTCGGACCTGTTGTGCCCGTAGTAGTCGTCGCGGCCCGGGTCAAGCGCCTCGGCGACCTCTCCGTTCGAGTCGACCGTGAAAGACGGCTGCATAACGTCGGTCGTGTCGGTCACATGGTATTCGACCCAATGTGGTGCGCCCTCCGGCACTGCACCGAGAGCGTGCAGAATCTCGTGCATCGTGGTCGTTTCAAGCACACCGAATCTGCTGCCCCTCGGGTACTGGGACGTGCAGGAGAGGAAGACAAACGCGGCGTTGAGGCCAAGGCTCGCGCGGCCACACGCTTCCTGGGGATACGAGCCGGCGTACATGAGATACAGCTTCTTCGGGTTCGTAAAACCAAGCCGCTCGACGTACTGGCGCACGGTGCCCTGCGGTGCCAGCGACGTGCGGACGAACGTGATGTCGGGCTGACCCTGATAGGTGTCGAGGCGGAGCTTTGGCCCGCCCGTCTGGCCGGCGAGCCAAGCCTGCATGCGCGCGATCGACGCGGTCAGCTCGCCGTTGACGTCGAGCTGCCCGTCAGGCGCATCCGTCGGAAGCGCGTATATGAAGTGCACCTGTTCGCCGACCACCTCGTCCGGTCGGTCGGCGGTCGCACGTGGCAGCGCCGACGGGGCAGCCGCCGACAGCCCGACGACTGACGCGCAGGCGACGACGAGCACCGCAGTGAGAACGCCGAGGAGCCGCAACTCCCCGGATTCTTGCATCTTCGCCGATCCTCCTCAAAGGCCCGGCTCCGCGATATGGTCACCCGATGCTCATCCGGATCCTGATCGCGGCCACCGTCATCCTCTTCCTCGTCATGTGGGTCCGCGCGGTGATCGACGTCTTCCGCCGCAACGACCTGAGTGGCGGCGCAAAGGCAGGGTGGGCGATCATCATGCTGATCCTCCCGTTCATCGGCCTGCTCCTGTACACGATGCTCCGACCGGCGAACGTGTAGCCACCGGGCGCCGGATCACACACCCGTTTTCGGCATCGAGCGGACGATGCCCTCGCGTGTGAAACCCGCGCGGTCGGCCACACGCTCCGACGCGGTGTTGCCGACGTTTACATATGCGGCAACTCGCTCGATGCCGAGCGAGAAGGCGTGTTCCGCTAGCAGGCGCGCGATCGTCGTCGCGACGCCGCGGCGGCGCGCATGCGGCAGCACGAAGTAGCCGATCTCGACAATCCTGCGCTCGGCATCGAGATGGTGGAGCGTGCCGCCGCCGACGACCTCGCCCGTCTGAGCATCGACGGCGGCGAGCGCCAGCAACCGCCCCGCCTCGGCAAGCGTCGGCAAGTCTCTCAGCGAGGCGATGAGCTCCTCGCGACTGAACGCGGGCAGGTTCCCGGCTTCGCGGAGCTCCGGATCGGTGAAGGCGGGCAGCATCGCGTCGACGTCGTCGAGCGCAGGGAAGCGGAGAACGACGTCGCCCGCGCGAAGTCCCTCGGGCGGCACCGAGAGACGCAACGTCGACTCGGCGATTCCCGCCGGCTCGCTCACGCCGACTTCTCCCAGACGGAGACGTGCTTCGTGCTCTCGCTCGTGAACGGCTCGTGCTTCCAGCTGCTCCAGCGCTCACGGAGCGTCATTCCGGCGAGCCGCGCCATCAGATCGAGCTCGGCCGGCCACACGTAACGGAACGGGATCGACCGCCTCTCGAACGTCCCGTCGGCGCCGGCCGAAAGGTGATGGGAGATCAGGCCCTGGTTCGCGACGTCGTACTCGTCGATCCCAACATACGTCTCGTTCACCTCGAATGCGCGGAACCTCTGGCCGGGCGGAACGAGCCGAAGCCCCGGCACGCCGACCTCGATCACGAAGCAGCCACCGGGGTCGAGGTGCGCCGCGACGTTCTGGAAGCACGCGACCTGCTCGTCCTGGCTCGTCAGGTTGTTAATCGTGTTGAAGACGAGGTAGGCGACCGTGAATGGGCCCTCGACGGTCGTCGTCGCGAAGTCACCGATCGTGACTCCGATCCCTTCGCCGCCAGGCTTCGCGCGCAGCTGCGCGACCATCGCCTCCGACAGGTCGATGCCATGTACCTGGATGCCGCGCTGGGTAAGTGGGAGAGCGATCCGGCCCGTGCCGATGCCGAGCTCGAGGGCCCTTCCGTCGCCCGCCAGTTCGACGAGGAAGTCGACCACCGGCTCGACGACGGCAGGGTCGAACATCTCGGGGCTCGACTCGTCGTAGCGCTCTGCCACCCCCTCGCCGAAGTAGTCCTCGGGCATCCGGCGGACTCTACGAGGAACCGCGAAAACGGTGTCCGACACCCTTCGCTGTCAAGGCCTTGGTGTGTCAACCCTTTGAGAATCCGTCTCCCGACTTGGCGGACGCAGCCCGCGACTCTGGGAATAGTTCCGCGAGGGCGTTCGTTGAGCAGTCAAGTAATGCCTGCGGTGTGAGAGAGTAGGCCGATCCGGAGGGAAAGGAGAGCGCCATGAACGCCGCCGGCACCGATCCGACCGGAGCCGGGACGATTGTCTTGATCCACGGGCTCTGGATGACGCCGCGCAGCTGGGAGCACTGGGCTGAGCGTTACAGGAGCAGGGGCTACACCGTCCTCACGCCGGCGTGGCCCGGCATGGAGGTTGAGGTCGAAGCTCTGAACGCCGATCCGTCCCCGCTCGAGGCACTCGACGTCGACACGATCGTCGACCACTACGAGAGCCTCATCCGCGAGCTCGACAGCCCACCGATCATCATGGGCCACTCGTTCGGCGGAGGCTTCACGCAGATCTTGCTCGACCGGGGCGTCGGCGCCGCGGGCGTCGGGGTCGCACCGGCGACCGTCAAGGGCGTCTACGACCTGCCGCTCTCGACGATCCGCTCCTCCGCGCCGCTACTCAGCCACCCGTTCAGGAAGTACGGCGGGCTGAACGAGAAGCAGTTCCACTACGCATTCGCGAACACCCTCAGCCAGGAGGAGTCGGACGCAATCCGGGAGCGCTACGCCGTCCCGGGGCCGACCGAGGTCCTGAAAGAGGGCGCGTTTGCGAACTTCATGCGCCACGCGGCGATGTCGGTGAACTTCGAAAACGAGGACCGGGCGCCGATGCTCTTCATCGCGTTCGAGAACGACCACATCATCCCGCCGAAGGTCGCCCGCCACAATGCGGAGAAGTACACGGCGAAGCCGGTCGAGTTCAAGGAGTTCTCGGGCCGGCCGCACTTCCCAGGTGCACCGGGCTGGGAAGAGGTCGCCGACTACGCCCTGGACTGGGCTGCAGCGAACGCGACGGCCCGGCAGACGGTGTCAGCCGGCCAGCCTCAGGAAGGGACATGAGCGCGGTCTGATGGCGGTCAACAAGCGGCCTGTCGTGAAGGAGTACGCGACCGAGGAGATCGTGGTCGAGTGGGAGCCGCGCCTCTGCTACCACTCGCTCAACTGCGTCCGCTCGCTCCCGCAGGTGTTCGACAAGGAAGGCAGGCCGTGGATCAAGGTCGACGCCGCATCGGCTGACGAGGTCGAGGCAACGGTCGCGCGCTGTCCTTCAGGAGCGCTTCGTTCCCGCCGGATCGGGGCGGCTGCTCCCACACGGAAGCAGCCGCCCGAGATTCGCGCGTCGGGCCAGGGGCCGTTGCTCGTCACGGGCGGTGTCCGCGTCCTGGACTCCGACGGAACCGTCCTCTACGAGGGCGAGCGGGCCGCGCTCTGCCGCTGCGGAGGTTCGAAGAACAAGCCGTTCTGCGACGGCACGCACAAGACGAACGGCTTCGAGGGCTGACGGATGCTGACGCTCTACCAAGCCGAGTGGTGCCCGTTCTCGTCGGCCGTCCGCGAGATCCTGACGGAGCTCGGCCTCGACTTCGTCGCCCGCCAGGTCGAGCCCTGGCCGGAGCAGAGAGACGGCCTGCGCGCGGTCGCCGGGACGGACCGGATCCCGACCCTCACGACAGAGGACGGCCGCCTCTTCCGCGGCACACGGGCAATCTACGGGTACCTGCAAGAACTCGATGCGGGTGAACACGCCGAGGCGCATCGGCGGCGCTTCCTCGACCACCGCGCCGCACGCGAGTCCGATGCGGCCGGACAGCTCGTCGGGTACTTCCGGCCGAGCGAACCTGCGGAGCCGGTTACCGCCTCGCCGGATGAGGCACTCGTCGTCGACGTTCCGGACGCCTCGCGGTATGAGCTGCGGCTCGGCGAGCGAATGATCGGAGAAGCCGCGTACCACCGGCGAGGGAACCGGATCGCGTTCACCCATACCGAGGTCGACGAATCGTGCGCGGGTCGCGGCTTCGGCAGCCGCCTGGCGGCAGCGGCGCTCGAGGACGCGCGTCGACAGGGCCTCGAGGTCGTTCCGCTCTGCCCCTTCATCGCGCACTACATCAACGGCCACCCCGAGCACGAGGACCTCGTGGCAGCGAGCTACCGCGACCATGCAGCCCATGCGTGACACGATGACTCAGGAGGTTCCGATGGAAGACGAGCAGATCCACAGCAACATCGAGAAACTCGTTGCGGAAGAGCACGAGCTCTACGAGCGCGGCGTCGGAGGGGGCCTGAGCGAGACCGAGCACGGGCGACTCGAGTCGATCAAGGTCTCGCTCGACCAGTGCTGGGACCTGCTCCGCCAGCGCCGCGCCCTCCGCGAAGCCGGTTACGAGCCGGACTCGGCCCGAGTCCGCGACCCCGAGGTCGTGGAGCGGTACGAGCAGTAGTCCGTTGAGGATCGTGGGTCTCGGAGGCTCGCTTGGGGCTGTCTCCCGCAGCCGGGCCGCGCTCGTGACCGCTTTGGAGGGAGCCGAGGCGTCGGGAGCCGACACGGAGCTACTCGACCTGCGCGAGCTCGACCTCCCGATGTACGACCCCGACGCCGACGCCATCCCTCCCGCGGCCACACGGCTCATCGAAACGGCACACGCCGCCGACGGGCTCGTCTGGAGCAGCCCGCTCTACCAGGGGTCGATCTCGGGAGCCCTGAAGAACGCGCTCGACTGGCTGCACCTGCTCGACGATCGCGACCCTCCGTACCTGAAGGACAAGGTGATCGGGCTGATCAGCGCCGCAGGCGGCACGCAGGGCCTCCAGGCAATCAACACGATGGAGTTCTCAGTCCGAGCGCTACGGGCCTGGGCCGTGCCCTACGTCGTCCCGGTTGCGACGGCCGCGCGAGTCTTCGACCAGGAGGGACGGGTCCAGGACGAGGCGATCGAGCAGCAGCTGAAGATGCTGGGCGGGCGCAGGTTCGTGTCGGGGCACGAGGCCGAATGCGTACGCGCGACGGAGCGAGTCGCATCCGTCGCGTAAGTGCCTCCCGTCACTCGTCCTTTCAGACTGTCGAGCGCTGACCGATGTAGATCTGGTTCCCGTCGGGATCAACGACGGTGGCCACCCGCTCTCCCCACTCTTCGTCCGTCGGTTCGCTCACCACGGAGACGCCCGCCTCGCGCAGGCGGGCTACCTCGTCATCGACGTCGTCGCAGTAGAGCCAGAGCGAGGCCCGACCGGGTGGCTCGACTTCGTCGACAAGGGTGAGGCCAAGTGAGAACGACCCGAGTCCCACCAGGACGAAAGACGACTTCCCCTCATCCGGGAACCGATATCGCTCCTGGAACCCAAGGTTCTCGCGGTAGAAAGCAACCGCCCGCGGCAGGTCAGCCGTGTGGAAGATCGGAAACGCGTCCCGCAACGCCACGGCTCGACCCTAACGCGCGGGAGAAGGTGTCGGACACCATTCGCTGTCAAGGCTTAGGTGTGCCGATTCTGTGACAAGGTAGGGAACCAATGCCGATCCTGCAGGTCCAGCACAAGACCCGCGACTTCGACGCTTGGAAGCAGAGCTTCGACAGCGATCCCGTCGGCCGCCAACAGGGCGGTGTTCGCAACTACCGCATCCTGCGCGGAACCGACGACTCGAACTACGTCGTTATTGAGCTCGAGTTCGAAAGCACAGACGAGGCCGAGAAGTTCGCTGCGGGGCTCCGCGAGCTGTGGGATCGAGTTGGCGACAAGCTCGGCCTCGAAGGCCCGCAGGCACGGATCCTGGAGACCGCCGAGACCGGCGAGTACTAGCAGGAGCGACGTCGATCCTGCCTCCTGGGGCGGAACGCTGCGCTAACGGTCGCGGCGTACGAGCGCGTGCGGCATTCCGCCCTCGACGAACGTCTTGACGATGTGGAAGCCGGCCTTCTCGAAGGCGCGGATCGAAGCGACGTTCCGAGCATCTGGGTCGGCGATGCAGGCAAGTGTCGCCGGCGAGGCGAACACGATCTCCTCGACGAACCGCCGGATGACCTCGGTGCCGAGCCCATGCCCGATCAACTCGACGTCACCGATGAAGAGATCGACCCCCGCGACGCCCTCGCCCACCTCGGCCAGCGCGGCGTAGTCGGGATGGTCCGAGACCAGATAGGTCTCGATGAAGCCGACCGCCTGCTCGTCGAGCAAGACGAGATAGTGATCGGTCGGCTCCTCGCCCTCGATCGACGGGAGATAGTGCTCGACGACCGCCTCGTAGGTCTCGTGGTCGCTCCACCAGCGGCGAACATGTGGCTGCTGAAGCCACTCGTAGACCAGGCGCAGGTCGTCTGACTGCAGCGCCCGGAACCGGAGATCTCGACTCATCTGCTGAGGCAGTCCGCCATCCGCGGAAGGAAGAACTCCCAGCCTTCGCGATGAGCAACCGCCTCAACCAGCTCCGGAGCCGAGTCTCCGTGCGGTCCGTGCTCGATCTCGATCCTCGTCGCGCCCGGACCAGCCGGCACGGTGGTCACCTTGACCTCGCGCGGCGGGTCGCCCGGCTGATGCTCCCACGCCCAGGTGAACGTCAGCTGCGACTCGGGGTCGTACGAGACCACCTGCCCGCGCAGGGTCCAGCCCTGCGACTCGAAACGGACGACGTAGCCGCCTCCGGGCTCGAGCTCCGCCTCGAGCTCGCCGCCCCACCACTCCCGCACGAGCGCCGGATCCGTAAAGAGGCGAATTGCCCCGCGCTGGTCGATTCCCTGCAGCTCGATCCAGGCGCGCACCATCCTCCCGTCGTCCACGACCTCCATCGCAACGGGGATCATCGTGAAATTCATCGACTCGTAAGCATTTCCTCGCTATCTACCGGACAGATCGGGGGAGAATCGCCGCCGAGGAATCAGCAGCCATTTAGTTGGCTGCCGCACCGTAGGGAGGAATGGCATGACCCGTCGCCCGAGGTCCACACTGATCGCCGTCCTCTTCCTCTTCCTCTGGATCGTTCCTCTCACCGCGGCAGGGAGCTCCGCCGGGCTTCCCGCTTGGGGGAGCGAGCCCAGCCCAAACGCGGGCTTCCCGCGCAACGTCCTCGAGGGCGTGGACACAGTCTCGGCTGCCGACGCCTGGGCCGTCGGCAGCTTCGAGGCGAACGGCTTCAACCATCCACGGCCCCTCGCCGAGCGCTGGAACGGGACCGAGTGGACCTCTGTCCAGATTCCGTGGAGCGACGAAGGCGAGCTCTTTGGCGTTGCCGCGCGCGCGTCCAACGACGTCTGGGCGGTCGGCGGCAACCAGAACGGCGGCCAGGCGGTCATCGCCCACTGGAACGGAAGCGATTTGAGCCTCGTCTCGCATCCGAACCCCGGCACCTTCAACCGTCTCTACGCAGTCACCGCGCTCGCCACGAACGACGTCTGGGTGGTCGGCGAGTTCACGAACCCGATCTCGAGGACCCTCGCCCTGCACTGGAACGGATCCTCGTGGACTCACGTCCCAACTCCCACCGGCGACGGCTACAGCCACCTGTACGGGGTCACCGCGCTCGCCCCGAACGACGTGTGGGCGGTCGGCGACGACGGAAACTCGACGCTCGCCCTGCACTGGGACGGATCGCAGTGGACACGCGTGCCGACACCGAGCCCGGGGTTCTCGGCAGACCTGCGCGCGGTCTCCGCAGCGCCGGACGGGACCGTCTGGGCGGTGGGTGACAGCGGCTCGGACTCGTTGACGATGCGCTGGAACGGCACGTCGTGGGTCGTCGTCCCGAGCCCTAGCCCGGGCATGAATTTCCTCGACCTGAACGGCGTCGTCTCCATCTCGGCGACCGACGCGTGGGCCGTCGGCGTCTACGACGTGTCCGGGAACTGGAAGACGCTGACCCTGCACTGGGACGGCTCTGCATGGAGCGTCGCCAACTCGCCCTCGCCGGACCCGAGCCTCAACCGCCTGGGTGGAGTGACGGCGCTGTCGGGCTCGGACGTCTGGGCCGTCGGCTACGGGCGCACCACCGGCACCCTCGCGCTGCACCGCACCGGCGGCGCCTGGCTGCGTGCGCGCACCGCGAACGAGGGCACGGGCGAGAACGTCCTGAACGGCATCTCAATCGGTTCGCCGAAGAACATCTGGGCGGTCGGACATGCGGAGGACCAGTCGCTGACGCTGCATTACAACGGCTCGGCCTGGACGGTCATCCCGAGCCCCAACCTCGAGTTCGGCGTCCGGCTCGAGGACGTCGTCACCATCAGCCAGACCGACGCGTGGGCGGTGGGCTGGTCTGGAAGCGCGTCGAGCCTCGACGAGAGAAACGTCGCCATGCACTGGGACGGGAGCACGTGGACGATCGTGCCCACTCCGCAACCGGGCGGCGAGCTGGTCGACCAATTGTTCGCGATCGACGCGGTCGGGCCGAACGACGTCTGGGCGACGGGCGTCTACTGGGAAGACCAGACGTACTACCGCTCTCTGATCATGCACTGGAACGGAGCGACGTGGAGCGTCGTCCCGCACAACTGCGACACCTACCAGGGCCTCACCGGGGTGACGGTCGTCTCCCCGCGGAACGTCTGGGCGGTCGGAGACGCGGAGACCTGCCACTACGACGGCACAAACTGGATCGAAGTCCCGAGCCCGCAGCCTCGGATCGAGTACTACGAGATCGCATATCCGCTCCAGGACGTCTCCGCAGCCTCAGCGAACGATGTCTGGGCTGTCGGCGCGCGCGTGATCGACGGGCCCTTCTCGCTCTCGTGGGATGCGATCGCGGAGCACTGGAACGGCGTCGAGTGGACGATCGACTTCGCCGTGCCGGGACAGGTTCTCTACGGCGTCGAAGCGCTTTCCGCGAAGGACGTCTGGGCGGTCGGCACGAACTCGTACGGCCCACTGATCGTGCATTACGACGGATCCCGGTGGTCGACCGTGCCGACGCCCGAGTGGGGCCGAGGAGGTCACCTGTCGGGCATCGACTCGACCAAAGCCGGCATCTCACGGTCACAAGGCACGGCGAGCAACCTGTGGACGGCCGGGTACTACTTCCCCGGGGGCGTCACGAGCCGAACGCTGATTCAGCGAGCACCCTCGCCGTCGCAGGGCGCGGTCGTCGGCGGCTCGAACGTCTCCGACGCCACGATCTCCTGGTTCGGGCCCGAGAACGGCTCGACGGAGACCGACCCGTTCGGGGATTACGAGGTCGGCGGCCTGCTCGCAGGCACCTATACGTTCACGGCGACGTATCCGGGGTGCACGCCCGATTCGGAGAGCGTGACCGTGATCGCGCGCCAGACCCTGCGGAGGGACTTCCACATCGATTGCGGGCGGACCCGGGGCGGGCCGATGCCGGCTCCCTGATCGCCCGCGCTCACAAGGGGATGCCGGGCCGAGACCGAAGTGCGAGGCCGATGGAGACCGTCCTCGCCACCTCGGCCGCAGCCTGGGGAGTCCTGATGGGAGTCTCGCCGGCACTCCAGATCCGCAAGATGCTCCACCACCGCTCCTCACGAGAGGTTTCGATCGCCTACTTCTGGGTGCTGCTCGTTGGCTTCGCGCTCTGGATCGCCTACGGGCTCACGATCGACAACTGGTTCCTGATCGTGCCGAACGCGGTCGCCTTCACGGTCTGCGTGACGACGATTGCCGTCGCGCTGCGCTTTCGGCTCCGCTCAGGCGGCGGCGGCGCGTTGGACACCGCCGCCTGAGCTTCGGACAAGATCCGCAAGCTGCGCGCGAACACGATCGATCTCGCCCGTGTGCCGCTCGAGCTCCTCTTTGCTCACCCCGCGGGCTTCGAGGATGGGTTGAACGAGGACAAGACCCTTCAGCTGCGTCAGCACGTCGTTGATCTCGTGCGTGTCGCGGTCGTATTCGATGGGGTTCACGCTGCCTCCAGCATTGCAGCGGCCTCGGCGGACTCCTCCTCCACGGCCACCGGCGCCGACTCGACCATGAGCGCCGCCACGAGCCCGCCCACGGCCGCAACTGCCGCGAGGACGTAGAACGTGATCGTGAAGCCGTGAGTGAGCGCATCGGCGCCGAGCGGGCTCGCACCGGGATGCGCCTGGACGTAGTTCGCCGTCACCGTCGTCGCGATCGTGGTCGCGACTGCAACTCCGATCGCGCCGCCAATCTGCTGGCTCGTGTTGATCAACCCGGACGCCACGCCCGCCTCTGAGTGGCCGACGCCGGTCAGCGCACCGATCGACATCGGGATGAAGGCAAACGCGAGGCCAAGCCCGCTGAGCAGGAACGCCGGGAAGAGATCCCAGAAGTACTGACCGTGCACCGGAAGCTGCGCATAGAGCGCGATCGCCGCAGCCGCGACGAACATCCCGACGGCGAGCACCGGACGGACGCCGAAGCGCGTCGAAAGCGCCTGGGCCACACCCGCCATCACGATGATGGTGAGCGTCAGCGCGATGTACGCGACGCCGGTCTTGAGCGCCGAGTAGTGCAGCACCTGCTGCATGTACAGCGTCAGCAGGAAGAACTGCGAGAACAGCGAGCCGGCGAGCAGGAACCCGCTCAGGTTCGAAGCCGACAGCGTCCGCAGGCGGAAGATGCCGAGCGGCAGGAGCGGCGCCTTCGAGCGGAGCTCGATGACGACAAAACCGATCACGAGCGCCGCCGAGGTTGCCAGGAGCCCGATCGTCTCTGCCGTCGCCCAGCCATGCTGCGTCGCACGCGTCATCGCGTAGACGAGGAGCATCAGACCAGCGGTGATCGAGAAGGCACCGGCAGTGTCGAAGTGCCTGTGATCGAGCTCGGCCCGGCTCTCGCGCAGCAGGAACGGCGTCAGCGCGAGGACGAGGATCCCGACCGGGACGTTGACGAAGAAGATCCAGGACCAGTTGAACGCGCTGGTGAGCGCACCGCCGAGCAGGACGCCTGCGGCGCCCCCGCTACCGGAGGCCGCTCCCCAGATGCCGAGCGCGAGGTTCCGCTCACGCCCTTCGGCGAACGTCGTGGTCAGGATCGAAAGGGCCGCCGGGGAGAGAAGCGCCGCGCCCAGGCCCTGGAGTGAGCGGAAGGCGATCAGCGACCCTTCCGACCAGGCCAGGCCGTTGAGCAGTGAGGCAATCGTGAAGATGGCAACTCCCGCGACGAACAGGCGGCGACGGCCGAGGAGATCGGCGAGCCGGCCTCCGAGCAGCAGCACGCCTCCAAAGATGATCGCGTACGCGGTGATGATCCACTGCAGGCTCTCCTGGCTGAAGTGGAGATCCGTCTTGATCGACGGAAGGGCGACATTCACGATCGCGACGTCCAGCACGACCATGAACTGCGCGACGACGATCAGTGCCAATCCGATCCAGCGTCTACGATTTTCCAGGGGGCTCATGGGTACCTCCAATCGTTGAGTTCTTCCACAATATACACACAACATCATGGTCGTGCGCTACACTAAGTGGCGATGAGCACTCCAGCCCAGATCACAGAGCTCGAAACGGCGCTCAAGCCCTGCCTCCCGGCGGCGCTCGTTTCGAGCACCGCGTTTCTGCTGGCGCGGGTTGGCGTCACGATCAAGATGCGGATGCTCGACGAGCTCGGGCAGATCGGCTGTGGGGGTTACGAATACGGCGTCCTCGAGTTGCTCGGCGAGGGAGCGCAGGAGACGCAGGCGGCGATCGCGGATGGGCTAGGCGTCGACCGAAGCCAGCTCGTGCACGTCCTCGACACGCTCGAGAAGGACGGCCTGATCGAACGCAAACGCGACCCGCTCGACCGGCGCCGCCATGCCGTGTCGATCACCGCAGCCGGAAAGCGTCAGCTCGTGAAGCTGCGCTCGGCCGTGAGAGAGCTCGAGGAAACGTTCCTGGAGCCGCTCGACGAGAAGACCCGCTTCGCCCTGCACGAGGCGCTCTTCCGCGTGGCCAGCAACCTCGACCCGCGCTACAGCCGGCCCGCCTAGGTCAGACGGTCGGCGCCGGCAGCGTAAAGCTGAGCGACGGTCCGAGCCTGCGCCCTCGCTGCGACCAGGTCACGCGGTAGCGACGCGGGCCCGCCTTGGGGAAGTTCTTCTGCCAGCTCACGGTCCCGCCCCAGTTCGCGCCGACCTTCTTCACTGGGAAGCTCTTGCACGTCGCCGTCTGCCCCAACGGGCGAACGCAAATCCGATACCGGCGGAAGTACTTCGCCGCGGTCGTCAGCTGGAAGCGGACCGCGCCGAGGTTACTCTTGAAGATCCCGTAGCAGACGTCACCGCTACCCGAACAGTGGCTTGCGATCCGGCCCTGATCTGCCGATAGAGCAGGAGGCGCCCCGGCCAGAACCGCAATGAGCGCCACAAGAGGAATGAAACGCGTCATCGAGACACATACTGCCCAAGATCGCCGTCCGGCAACTACGGCTACCATGACTGAGTCGTCCAGCCCAGGAGAGGTTATGAGCGATCGCCGGCCAGGCCGAGCGCGGAGATCGCTCTCGTACCTCCGACACATGAGTTCAACCAAACGAGGGCGCCTCGTCATTGCCGTCGGCTCGGCGATAGCCGGCATCGTCGTCGTCGGACTGGCGTTTCGGCACCTTCGCGCGACGCCGATGCCGTTCTCAAACGGACGTCCGCTGCTGCTCGTGGCGGTCTCCTTGCTATTTCTCGCCGCTTTCTTGCTGAAGGCGATGGGATGGGCTCGGCTCTTCCACTCCCGGGAACGACCCGGTCCGGTTTCGCTGGCCGCCGCCGGCGGTGGCGCGACGATCATGGGCATCGTGCTCCCGGGCCGGTTCGACGAGCTCGTCCGGATCGCGATCGTTCGTCGTTTTCCCAGATGCCCCGCGGGAGTCCGCGCGATCTGCCTGTCACTCGTGACGCTCGGCATGATCGACGCCGCCGCCCTCGCCCCGTTCTCGATCGTCGCCGCGGCCTGGCCCGGAAACTCGGTCGGTGTTCGGATCGGCTTCGCAGTGGTCGGCGCGGGCGGGATCGCTGCGGCGGCCATCGTCGCCGCACTCCCCCATGTCACACGTAGCGAACGGCTGATGCGTTTCCGGATCACTCGCTGGCTGGCGCCAAGAGCAACGCCGCTGCGAGGGGCCACGGAAGCGTGGGCGCTCGTTTCCGCCTCCTGGATCGTGCGCGCGACCGCTCTGACGCTGCTGCTCGCGGCTCTGGGGCTCGGCTTCAACTTCCCGCTCGCCATGATGTTCCTCTGCGCAGGCGCGGCGGCTGCGGCGCTCCCGATCGCGCTGGGAGGCGCGGCGACCCAGGTCGGCGCGGGCGCAACCCTCCTCATCGTCTCGGGAATCGGCACCACCGAGGCACTGGGATTTGCCCTCGCCGCGCAGACCTTGCTCATCCTCTCCGGCACGGCCGTGCTCTTCCTCGCCGTGGCGTGGAGCACGACCCGCTGGCTCGTCGGCATCAGCGCACCGTATTTCGCGGCACTGCCTCCGCGCGTCTAGCTCGTAGTTGCTGCGCAAGCAGCCTGATTGAATCGGCGCGTGGACAGCCGACTCCTGAGCCGCGACTTCGTCCGCGTCTGGGTGGCAACGCTCGGCACGTTCGCCTCGTTCGGCATGGTCGTCCTCGCGCTGCCGCTCTACGCAAAGGACGAGCTCGGGCGAGGATCGGCCGGAATCGGGATCGCGATGGGCGCCGCGAGCCTGACCTCGATCGTCTTCTCGACCCTGTCCGGGCGGTTCGCGGACCGGCGGGGTCGACGCCCGCTGCTGCTCGCCGGCGGCGCAGTGATGGTCGCGTGCTACCTCGCCCTCGCGCTGACCCCAGAGCTCGCGGCCGTCATCGGCATCCGTCTGATCGCCGGGGCCGCCGAGGCGACATTCGTGGTCGGCGCGTACACGGTCATCGCCGACATCGCACCCGAGAGCCGGCGCGGCGAGGCGCTGAGCCTCGTCACCCTGGCCTCGTATCTCGGGCTGACGATTGGGCCGGTGCTCGCCGACCTCGTGCTTGGGGACGGCCGGTTCACCGCCGTCTGGCTCGTCGCGTCCGGGCTCGTCGTGCTCTCGCTCGCGATGTTGGCGACCTTCCGCGAGACGAAGCCACAGGTCGACGTCGCGGCCTCGTCCAGCTGGCTACCGCCACGCGGCGCTCTCGTCCCCGGGCTGCTCGTCCTCGTCGGACTGCTCGGCTTCGGCGGCTTCGTGACCTTCGCGGCTCTGTATGCCCGAGATCTCGGCATCGATCGGCCCGGCCTCGTCTTCGCGCTCTTCGGCGGCGTCATCTGCCTCGTCCGAGCCTTCGGCCGCAAGCTGCCTGATGCGTTGGGCGCCCGGCGCACCCTCGTGCTCTCGTTCCTGACCCTCGCGGCGGGGCTCGCGATGATCGGCGGCTGGCAGTCGACAACCGGGCTCCTCGTGGGGACAGTCGTCTTCGCCGCCGGCCAGGCCCTCACGTATCCCTCAGCCGTGCTGCTTGCGATGGAGGCGACGAGCACGGCTGAGCGGAGCGCGACGGTCGGCACGGTCGGCGCATTCGTGGACGTCGCGATCGGCTTCGGCGCGTTCACGCTCGGCGGCGTTGCCGCGGTCTCGGGCTACGGCGGAGCGTTCCTCGTCGCCTCGCTCGTGGCGCTCAGCGGACTCCTCGTGCTCCTGCCGCTGCGTCATTCGAACAGGATTCCGGCCGAGGAAGGGGTGTCTTGACAGAGGATCCACTCGGGCTCGACCCGGAGACGATGCGGCAACTCGGCTACCGCGCCGTCGACATGCTCGTCGAACGGCTGAGCGATCCGTCGATTCCGCCGCTGAGGCGCGCGAGCCCGGACGAGATGGCCGCCCGGCTCGGCGGACCGCCGCCCGACGAGCCCGAGGAGTTCGACGAGATCCTGCGCCGCCTCGGCGAGGACGTGCTGCCGTTCATGAGCCGCGGCGACCATCCCGGCTTCTTCGCGTTCATCCCGTTCTCGGGCACCTGGCCGGGCGCGCTCGGCGACCTCGTGGCGAGCGCGAGCAACGTCTACGCGGGCTCGTGGATGGAATCGGCCGGGCCGAGCCAGGTCGAGCTCGAAGTGCTCGGCTGGTTCAAGGACTGGGTCGGCTATCCGCCGGAGGCCGCGGGCATTCTCGTCAGCGGAGGCTCGGCGGCGAACATGACCGCTCTCGCCTGCGCGCGCGAGTCCCGCGCGGGGACGATGGCCGACGACCTCGTCGCCTACGTCTCCGACCAGACGCATTCGTCGTTTGCCCGCGCAGCGCGCAATCTCGGGTTCCGCCCGGAGCAGGTGCGCGTGTTGCCCGTCGACGAGCGGTATCGACTGCGCACCGATCTGCTCGCCGCCGCGATGGACGCGGATCTCGCCGCGGGGCGACGGCCGCTCTTTGTCTCCGCAAACGGTGGGGCCACGAACACCGGAGCCGTCGATCCGTTGCCCGAGCTCGCGGACATCTGCCGCGAGCGGGGTGTCTGGTTCCACGTCGACGCCGCGTACGGAGGCTTTGCCGTGCTCGCCGAGGCCGGCCGGGAGCAGCTCGCGGGCCTGGAACGAGCCGATTCGATCACGCTCGACCCGCACAAGTGGCTCTACCAGCCCTACGAGTGCGGCTGCCTGCTCGTCCACGCGGCTCCCGCCCTGGAAGGCGCCTTCTCGATCACCCCGGACTACCTGAAGGACGCGATCGCGAGCGCGGGCGAGATCAACTTCTCGGACCTGGGGATGCAGTTGACCCGTTCGTCACGGGCCCTGAAGATCTGGGTCTCGGTCCGGTACTTCGGCCTGGACGCGTTCCGCCGGGCGATCGAGCGCACGCTCGAGCTCGCGGGCGTGGCCGCCGGGCGCATCGAGCAGAGCGACGAGCTCGAGCTGCTGGCGCCTCCGTCACTCGGGATCGTCTGCTTCCGGCGGCGTTTCGGGGGGCTCGACGACGAGGAGGCGCTCGAGCGGCTCAACGCCCAGCTCGTGTCCGCCCTCGAAGTAAGCGGACTCGGGCTCGTCTCCTCAACCAGGCTCCACGGCCGGTACGCGATCCGGATGTGCGTCATGAGCCACACCACGCGGTCGGCGGACGTCGAGCGAGTCCTCTGCCTTCCTGGAGGAAGCCGAGGTGAGCCGCACCGACACGAGCCCGCTCGCCCACTACGAGCGGCATCCCGACATCACGACGAGCCGCCCGATACCGCGTGAGGCCCGCTTCACCCTGCTCGACGAGCTGCCGCCTGAGGATGCTCGGCGCATCGCCGATCTCGGCACGGCGCGCCAGGCCGAGCCGGGCGAGACGATCATCGAGCAGTGGGCGACGACGCGCGACTTCTTCGTCATCGTCGAGGGCTCGGTCGACGTGCTCGTCGACGGTGTGCGGATCGCAGGCGCCGGGCCGGGTGAGTTCTTCGGAGAGATCGCCGCGCTCGACTGGGGAGCCGGGTTCGGGTACCCGCGAATCGCCGAGGTGGTCGCGGCGACCCCGCTTCGGCTCCTCGTCTACCCGGACGGAGGCCTCCAGACCCTCGTCCGTGAGTTCCCAGTCGTCGAGCGGGTGATCAGGGCCGCGGTCGAGTACCGGCTGAGCAAGCGCTGATGGCCGTTTTCCGCGTCCTGGCGACGGTCTTCCGGAACCCCGAGCTACGGCGCGTCGAGCTGGCGTTTGTCGCGTTCAACGCCGCCGAATTTGCGACCTGGATCGCGATGCTCGTCTTCGCGTACGAGCAGGGCGGAGCGACGACCGCCGGTCTCGTCGCGCTCGCGCAACTCGTTCCCGCGGGAGTCATCGCCCCGTTCGCAGCGGCCCTTGCGGACCGCCGCGGCCCCGCCTGGATGCTCCCGCAGTCGTACCGCGCGCAGGCCCTGACGATGGGCGCCACCGCCCTCGCTCTCCTTGCCGATGCGCCGCCTGTGCTCGTCTACGCGTTCGCCGCGACTGCAGCCACGGCGGTCACGTTCACGCGGCCGGCCCAGTCGGCGCTCGTGCCGGGCCTCGCCCGCAGCCCGGAGGAGCTGACCGCGGCGAACGTCGTCTCGGGGTGGATCGAGAGCGTGAGCGTGTTCGCGGCACCCGCCGCGGCCGGCGTCCTGCTCGCTTTCAGCGGCCCGGGCACGGTCTGGGCGGTCATGGCTGCGGTTGCGCTCGCAGGCGGTTTCCTGACGATTGGCCTTCCCGGCCCTGCGGGCTCCGCGGGACGCCCCGGGGAGGCGAACCCGCTGGAAGAATCGGTCGCAGGATTCCGGCTTCTTGCCCGCGATCGGGATGCTCGGCTCCTCGTCGGCGTCCTCGGCGCGCAATTCATCGGGATCGGCGCGCTCGACGTCCTCTATGTCGTCCTCGCGCTGGGAATGCTCGGGATCGGCGAGTCCGGAGCCGGGTATCTGAACGCCGCGTTCGGCGCGGGCGGCGTGCTCGGAATCGCAGCGACTGCCGCGCTCGTCGGGCGACCGCAGCTCGCGCGACCTCTGCTCGCAGGCGTCGCCGTGTGGGCCGTCGCCCTGTGGGCGCTCGCCGCGTACGCGACGGTGATCGGAGCTTTCGTCTTCCTCGCGGCGGCGGGTGCCGGGCGCAGCCTCCTCGATGTCGCTGGGCGCACGCTCCTGCAGCGAACAGCTCCGACGGAGCTCCTCTCGCGTGTCTTCGGCGTGCTCGAGGGGCTCACGATGGCGGCGCTTGCGATCGGGTCGCTCCTCACGCCCGCCCTCATCGCCGTTGCCGGGCCGAAGGGGGCGCTGATCGGCGTCGGCGTCATCCTGTTTTTGGTCGCTCTTGTCGCACGACGGCGTGTGCTGGACATCGACCGCGGCGCGACCGTGCCTGTGACAGAGATCGCCCTGCTTCGCTCGTCGCCGACGTTCGCGCTCTTGAGCCCGCCGCAGCTCGAGCGGCTTGCACGCGGACTCGCGCCGAGGGGCATTCCGGCCGGGACGACGTTCCTGCGTGAGGGCGAAGACGGCGATTCGGCGTATGTGGTCGCCGACGGCGAGCTCGACGTCCTGGTCGCCGACCAGCGCCTCGCCGTGCTTCGGCGCGGCGACCTCGTCGGTGAGATCGCGCTGCTTCGGAGTGGGAAGCGCACCGCGACCGTGATCGCCCGCACCGAGACCAGCTTGTACGAGCTCGACAGCGAGGCTTTCTTCGAGATCGTCGGCGGGAACCGCGCGGCGGCCGATGCGCTCGACGAGCTGGTCGGCACGCGACTCGGCGAGATTTCCGAGATCGGTGGGAGAATCCCCCCGTGATCAATCCTCTCGATCGCTGGCGCGAATACGGCGAGAAGCCCGACTACGCCGGCCTGCTCACTTTCGGCGGGCTCCCCTATACCGAGGACCCGGCGGAGCTCGCCGGCATCGATGTCGCGGTCGTCGGAGCGCCCACTGACGATCTCGTTTCCGACCGGCCGGGCACGCGCTTCGGCCCGCGTGCGATCCGCGCCGCGAGCTGCCCGCCAGGGCCGCATCTCGAGGCCAAGGTCGACGCCTTCGCCGACCTGCGGATGGTCGACTTCGGCGACGCACCAGTCGTGCCCGCCGACCCGACGCGCTCGCACGCTGCGATCGAAGCGACCGTCGGGCAGGTGCTCGCCGCTGGTGCGATCCCGATCGTCCTTGGCGGCGACCACTCGATCGCCGAGCCCGACATCCGAGCGTGCACGGCCGCGCGCGGCCCGGTCGGCCTCGTCCATTTCGACACGCACACGGACACCGGAACGCAAGTCTTCGGCGTCGAGGTTTCGCACGGGACGCCGATGTACCGCCTCGTCGAGGAGGGGGCGGTCGACCCGAGGCGCTATGTCCAGATCGGCCTGCGCGGCTACTGGCCCGGCGAGGCCGAGTTCGAATGGCAGAAGGAGAAAGGGATCACGAGCTTCTTCGCCCACGACGTCCGCCGGCTCGGGATCGAGGACGTCGTCAAGCAGACCCTGGCGATCGTCGGCAAGGGCGTCGTGTTTCTCACGATCGACGTGGACGTGCTCGATCCCGCCTTTGCGCCCGGGACCGGCACGCCCGAGCCCGGCGGCCTCACTCCGGCAGAGCTGCTCTGGGCCGTGCGGACGACCGCCGCCAGGCTCGAGGTGGTCGGAGCGGACGTCGTCGAGGTGATTCCGACAGCCGTCGGCTCGGCAGACATCACGGCGCTCGTCGCCGACCGGATCGTGCGCGAGGTGATGACCGGGATCGCGCTGCGCCGCCGGTCCGTCTGGAAGTAGGGCGGCCGCCGGTCGAGCGAGCCTTACTTCTCCGTTCTGCGGAGGCTGCCAAGCCAGGCCCGAGGAAGCCGCTTCCGCGCAGTCGCAAGCGCTTCGCTGAGAGCGGAGCCCGCCTGGGGGCCGTGGAACCCTTCGCCGTGGCCGAAGAGGATGTGCTCCGGCTCGAGGCCGCCGAGCGCGCGACGCGGTGGAGCCAGACGCAGGAACGGGTGAACGCCGAACGGCTCACCGCGCGCGCGGAAGTAGCCGAGGCTCCCGAGCGCGTCGCCGCAGACGAGGACTCGCTCTGCCGGAAACCAGAGCGCGATCTCCCGCCAGAACCGTCGGCGCACGATCGGCAGCACGACGAACGGCGCACCCGGAACGTCCGTGAACGGCGTCACGTGGAGGGCAACGCCGAGACGCTCGGCGACCGCAGCGCAGTCGCGCTCGTGACGGTCGATGAGCTGGACGACTCCGGCCGGCTCACCGAGGGTGCGGATCCGCTCGTCGAGGCCCGGGCCGTCGACGACGTCCGTCAGCCAGACGCCTCCGCCGATCCGGAGCGCATGCGACGTGCGCTCGAGGCGCTCTCCCTCGAGATGCCAGCCGAATCCGTGATCGAACTCTTCACTGAAACCGAGCTCCATGGGAACACTATTGCCGTGGCTCAGCGGAACAGCACATCGAACGTGCAGATCGCGGACCGCCTGGAGAGGTTCGCGTCCCTGCTCGACCTCAGCGGAGCGAGCTCCTACAGCGTGCGCGCATACCGGCGGGCCGCCGAGCTGATCCGCGAGACGAAGGCGCCGGTCGCGGAGCTCGTGCAGGCCGGTCGCGTCCGCGAGCTACGCGGCATCGGCCCGGGGATCGAGGCGCGGCTCCGCGAGCTCCTCGAGACGGGGCGGATCGCCGAGCTCGACGAGCTGGAGAGCGAGGTCTCGCCCGAGCTCGTCGGGCTCGGGCGGTTCATCGGTCTCGGCCCCAAGCGTGCGGTCGAGATCGGGCGCGCTCTCGGCGTTCGCACCGCCGAGGAGTTCCGGGAGGCCGCGGCGGCGGGACGGCTTGCAGGCGTGCCCGGAATCGGACCGAAGACGGAGGCGCAAGCTGATCGCCGCGCTCGGCCGGGAGCAGCCGCACGCGAGGCGCGGCCTGCTGCTGAACCAAGCCCGCTCCTTGCTGGAGGAGATCGCTGAGAGGATCGACGGCGAGATCGCCGGCGATCCCGCGGCGCTGGCGCGATGTGAACGAGGAGCTCGCCGTCGTCTGCTTCGGGTCTCGATCCGGAGCCCTTGCTCGAGCAGTTCGAGCGGCTTCCGCAGATCGTCTCGATCGTCGAGCGAAGCGAGCGGCGGGCGACGGGAGTGACCGTCGAGGGCGTCCCGGTCGAGCTCGTCGTCGCCGAGCCGGCAAGGCTAGGGACCGAGCTCCTGCGCGCGACCGGGCTCGCGCGAGTACGTCGAGGCGCTCGAGCCGCTGCCCGATGCGCCCGACGAGGAGGGCGTCTACCGCGCGCTCGGCATCCCCTTCTGCCCGACCGAGCTCCGCGAGCAGCCGTTCCGCGCCGAGCCGCCGCCGCTCGTCGAGCTCGACGAGATCCGCGGTGACCTGCACGTGCATACGACCTGGTCGGACGGGAGGGCGACGGTGCTGGAGATGGGCGAAGCGGCCCTCGCGCCGCGGCTACGAGTACCTGGCGATCTGCGACCACACGCGGAACGTCCGCGTCGTTCCCGGGCTCGATGCCGACGACATTCGGCGCCAGGGCGAGGAGATCGCCGCCGCGAACGAGCTGCTCGCGCCGTTTCGGATCCTGCGCGGAAGTCGAGTGCGACATCCTCCCGGACGGATCGCTCGACCTCCCCGACGATGTGCTCGCCGAGCTCGACTGGGTGCAGGCCAGCGTCCACGCGGGCCAGCGCGCGTCCGCTGACGAGCTGACGCGGCGGACGACCGAGGCGATGCGCCATCCGGCTGTGCGCGCCCTCAGCCACCCGAAGGGCCGGATCATCAACCACCGCCCCGAGAACGCGCTCGACCTCGACCGAGTGTTCGAGGTCGCGCTCGAGACCGGAGTCGCACTCGAAGTGAACGGCCTGCCTCCCCGGCTCGACCTGCGGGACGTTCACGTGCGCCGCGCGGTTGAGGCCGGGGTGCCGATCGTCTGCTCGACCGACGCGCACTCGGTGCGGGGTCTAGGAAACATGCCCCTCTCGGTCGCAACGGCCCGGAGAGGCTGGGCAACCGGAGCGGACGTCGTGAACACGCGCCCCCTGTCCAAAATCGCCAGGCCCTAGGGGCCGGCCGCGAGCCACCCACCGCTTTTAGCGTAGCGGGGAGATCCGCGCAGGTGTGTGCCGCGGATTGCGCGAAAGTGGAACTTTTGGAGCGGCCCGCGACAGCGACCTCCGGCGCCGCCGTCAGGCAGCGGAGCCGGCGTCAGGCAGCGGCGTTGGGCCTCAGGCAGCGGCGTCGGTGCCCGGCCCCGTCGTCGTCCACTCCCGCACGTCGTACCAGTGGCTTGCCCGCAGGGCCTCGGCCACCAGCGGATCCGTGTGCTCGGCGTAGAACACGTTCTTGTCGAGATCGGCGCAGATCGCAACCTGGTTCAGGGAGATGTCGGGCAGGGTCATGAGCGCGTCCCCCGGAAGCCTGGCCTCCGCCACCGTGTAGTGCTTGAACTGGAGATCGGGTGCAATCTCCGTCAGCTCTGGCCAGTCGGGACACATTCTCGAGCTCATGCCGCACCCACCTGGGGCCGCGACCCCTCCAGCGACCAGGCGCCCTCGAAGAGCAGCGGGCCGCGCGCGTGGTCGGATCCGGAGACGATGAACTGTGCCGCGCGATCGAGACGGTGGTAACGGTGCGATCCTTCCGCGTCGACGATCGTGACGCCGAGCTGGAAAGTGCCCTCCGCAAGCGGCAGGCGATCGACTGCGAAGCGAACCTGACCGATCCCCGGCTCCCCGTCCCAGCCCAGCTCGCCGAGATCCTGCTGGCTCGCACCGAGCAGGGCGCCCGAGAGGTCGCGCAACTCCAGCGAGACGCGCGGCGCCGGCACCGAGCGCTCGGCCTCGAGCAGCACCCGGACCGAGATCGGCTCGCCGGAGACGAAGCGATCGCGCGAGATACCGTCGGCGCCTTCGACCGCGAGCCCGGCGACGCGTACCTCGCCGGAGCCCCACTCCCGCAGGCCCGCGCCAACCTCGGGAGGCTCTTCCTCGTCGGCCAGGAGCGCGTGGTAGCGCCTCAGCGCCTCCTCGGTCTCGCCGTCGTATTCGATCTGTCCATTCCGGAGCAGGACGGCTCGGTCACACAGATGCTCGACGGCGGCGGCGACGTGCGACACGAAGCAGAGAGTGCCACCCTGGCCGGTGAACTCGATGATCTTGTTCACGCACTTGCGCTGAAAGGCCTCGTCGCCGACCGCGAAGACCTCGTCGAGGAGCAGCACGTCGGCCCGAATGTGGACCGCGATCGCGAATCCGAGCCGCATCTGCATCCCGGCCGAGTAGGTGCGCACGGGGAAGTCGATGAACCGGTCGAGCTCTGCGAAATCGACGATCTCCTCGAGTCGCTCGTCAACCGTGCGCCGCTTGAGCCCGTAGATCGATCCGCTCAGGTAGACGTTCTCGCGCCCCGTGAAGTCGGGATGGAACCCGGCGCCGAGCTCGAGCAGCGAGCCAACCGAGCCTCCGACCTCGACGCGGCCGGTCGTGGGGCCGAAGATGCCGGCGATCAGCCGGAGAAGCGTCGTCTTGCCCGAGCCGTTTCGGCCAACGAAGCCGATCGACCTGCCCGGCTCGACGTGCAGCGAGACGTCTTGCAAGGCCCAGATGTCCGTCGGCTTCAGGTCGCGCCGTCGGACGATCGCCTCCTTCAGGGTCATGTTCCGCTTCGGATAGACGCGGAAGCGCCGCCCGACGTTTTCGACCAGGATCTCGCCTACCTTCATGGGTTCGAGGGTACTCCAAGGGCCTGGCGTGAGAGCTCGGCCAGGCCGCGGATGAAGGCGGGATCGTCGTTCAGTGACTCGATTCGCTCGAGCTCGAGGCCGAGCTCGGCCGCACGCTCCCGCGCCTCGACGTCGATGTCCCAGAGGATCTCCAGGTGGTCAGAGACGAAGCCGATCGGACAGACCAGGACGCGGGTGACCCCGGCGGCGGCGAGTGTGTCGAGCTCCTCGAGCAGATCCGGGCCAAGCCAGGGCTCTCCTGTGGCGCTCGCGCTCTGGTAGGCGAACGACCATTCCTCTAGCCCGGCCCGCTCGGCAACAAGACGCGCCGTTTCCAGCAGCTGATCCTGATACGGATCGCCGTCTTCGAGAATCCGAGCCGGGAGGCTATGGGCCGTGAAGACGACGTGGCCGATCTCGCCGCGCACGCGCTCGGCCAGGACGTCGAGATACGGCTCATGCGCGTACCAGCTCTCGACGAAGCGGAGCTCGGCACGGTCCATGAGCGCGTCGACGAGCCGCTCGCGATAGCCCTCGACGGACAGGCGCGAATAGTGAGGCGCCAGCACGATGCCGACGATCATCTGGGCCCCACCGGCGAGCGCCCGCTCGACGGCCTCGGCGATGCGCGGCCGCCAGTGCTTCATTCCGACGAAGACGGGCGCGCCCAGCTCGCGCTCGAGCGCAGCCCGCTGGGCCTCGGTCGCGTCGTCGAGCGGCGAGCGTCCTCCGATGCGGCGGTAACGCTCCGCCAGCTTCTCGACCGCCCCCGGCGAGACCGGTTTGCCCTCCCGAACGTCGGCCAGATAGGCGGCCACGTCCTCCGGGCCCGACGGGCTCCCGTACGCCATGAGGACGACCGCGAGCTTCATGCGGTGACCTTCGCGGTCTGCTCGTGCACGAGCTCGACGAGGCGCCTCAGATCCGCGGGATCGGTCTCCGGCAGCACGCCGTGCCCGAGATTGAAGATGTGTCCCGGGCGCCCGCCGGCGGACTCGAGGATCCCGAGCGCCGCCCCGCGCGTCCGCTCGAAGGGGCCGAGCAGGAGCGCCGGGTCGAGATTGCCCTGCACGCCTCGGTCGTGGCCGACACGCTGCCAGGCTTCGTCGAGCGCCACGCGCCAGTCGAGCCCGATCACGTCTCCCCCAACGCGGGCCATCGCCTCGAGCAGGTGCGCGGTACCGGTCCCGAAATGGATGGTCGGGACGTCGACCGAGGCGAGGATCCGCGCGGAGTAGGGCGCGACGAACTCCTCGTAGTCGGTCCGCGAGAGCGCGCCGATCCAGGAGTCGAAGAGCTGGACGACGTCGGCGCCGGCCGTGACCTTCGCACGCAGGTAGGCGATCGAGGTTTCGGTGAGCTTCTCCATCAGCCCGTGCCAGACCTCGGGCGAGCCGAACATGCAGCGCTTCGTCTGCACGAAGTCGCGGGTCGGCTTGCCCTCGACGAGGTAGCCGGCGACGGTGAACGGTCCTCCGCAGAAGCCGACGAGCGCCTGCTCTGGCTCGAGCTGCGAACGAACGAGCCGCACGGCCTCGAGAATGAATGGCACCGCCTCCTCCGGATCGGGCACGCGCAACGCCTCGACGTCCGCGGCGCTCCGCACCGGCCTGTCGATCACCGGGCCGACGTTCTCGACGAGCTCGACGTCGATGCCCATGCCGAGAATCGGCAGCATGATGTCCGCGAACATGACCGCGGCATCGACGCCGTGCACGCGGACGGGCTCGAGCGTGACCTCGGCGCAGAGCTCGGGCTGACGGCAGACCTCGAACAGGTTGTGGCGCTTGCGGATCTCGCGGTACCCGGGCAGCGAGCGCCCCGCCTGGCGCATGAACCAGACCGGAGTCCGCTCGACCGGCTCCAGGCGCGCGGCTCTGACTAGAAGCGGTGTCGACAACTCAGAGATGTGCCGCGAGCTGGTCGTCGACCCGCCGGAAGACCGCCGCCGCGACGACGAGCGCTACGAGAGCGGCGACGATCACGTAGGCAACATCGCCGGCCTGTGGAAGCTCCCCGAAGTAGAGCGGGTCGCGAATCGCCAGGACGAAGGGGGTCACGGGATTCCCGTAATGGATGAAATTGACGAGCGTCGGATGATTGCCGATCCCTGGCAGGTCCAACGTGTAGAAGACCGGCGTCAGGAAGAACCAGGGCAGAAGCACCGCCGTCAGCAGATGCTCGACGTCGCGGAAAATGACCGTGACCGCGGCGAGGATGAGCGCAAGGCTCCCGGCCAGCGCGACGAGCGGCAGCACGATCGGAATCCCGGCCCAGAACGTCGATCGCGTCTCGGGCAGGAAGATCAAGTTCACCGGGATGATGACCGCGAACATGACGAGCAGCGTGACTGCGTTCGTCGCGACGACTGCGAAGGGGAGCAGTTGCCGGGGAAAGCGCACCTGTTTCACGAGGGCCGCCTGTCCGAGGAGGCTCGTGCACGAGCTCTGAATCGCCCCCTGGAAGAACACCCACGTCACTAGCCCGGAAAGCAGGAAGAGGGGGTAGTAGTGCAGCGAGACCGCCTTCAGCAACACCGAGAAGACGATCGTGTAGACACCCATCAGTACGACCGGCAGGACGAGCGTCCAGCCGAGCCCGAGCACGGAGCCGCGGTACTTCACGCTGAGCTCTCGGCGGAAGAGGTTGAGGAAGAGATCGCCGTAGCGGAACAGATCGGCGTAGAGCGTCACGGGGCAAGAGTCTAGGTGTCTAAGGTGACCCTCCGTGCGCATCGTCGTCGACGCAACGCCTCTCTCTCACCCGCGTACCGGGGTCGGTAACTACCTGCGGGGCTCGCTTCGCGGCCTGGCCGAGGCCGCGGGGCCAGAGGACGAGATCGTCGCCTTCGCGGCCGTCAGCATGCTCTCCAGGAGCCGGCTCCGGGAGGCACTCGCCGAGCTCCCCGTCGAGCAACGTCTCGTCACGCTCCCGCCCTCGGCCTACGTCTGGCGCGCACTTTGGAGCCGCGCGGGCATCCCGACTGTCGAACGGCTCGCCGGCCCACTCGACGTCTTCCACTTCTCGGACTGGATGTACCCGAGCCAGCGGGGAGGATTGCGCTCGACGATCGTCCACGACCTCATCCCGCTGCGCTTCCCCGAGTGGGTGCACCCGCGGACGCGCCGGCTGAACCTCGCCAAGTACGCCCACGCGACCCGCACGTGCGATGTGATCGTGACCATCTCCTCGTTCACTGCGGACGACATCGCCGAGCGACTTGGCTTCCCGCGCGAGCGAATCGTCGTCGCCTACCCCGGAGTGGACGAGCGATTTACGCCCGAGGGCCCGCGGCGCGACCGCGACTACGTGCTCATGCTCGCCCCGGACGATCCCCGAAAGAACTATGCGGCCCTGGCCTCTGCGGTCGAGCTCGTGCGCTCGCAACGGCCGGAGCTACGCCTGCTGGCACCCGGCCACGTGCCTGACGACGAGTTGCCGGGTCTCTACCGCGGCGCTGCCGTGTTCGCCTACCCGTCCTTCTTCGAGGGCTTCGGCATCCCGATCCTCGAGGCGATGGCGAGCGGTGCTCCCGTCGTCTCCTCCTCCCATCCCTCCCTGGACGAAGCCTCCGGCGATGCGGCGGTGCGGGTCGATCCGAAGAGCCCCGAGGCGATCGCGGAGGGCATCGAGCGCGCCCTTAGCGAGCGGGACGACCTCGTCGGGAGAGGGCTCGAGCATGCGCGTCGTTTCACGTGGCGTGCGTGCGGCGAGGCTCACCTTCAAGGATTCGACACAAGGCTCTGAGACACTTCCGGCCGTGCTTCGCGTCGGCCTCGACCTCTCTCCGCTCGCCCTGACGAAAGCGGGAACCGCCCGCTATCTGACCAACCTGCTGGACGGGCTCGAACAGGACACCTCGCTCGAGGTGCGGCGCTACTCGTTCGAAGGAGCCGGCCGGCTGAGGAGGATCGTGCGAGATACGGTCTGGTATCCCGTGACGCTCCCGCGCGCTGCCAGACGCGACGGGGTCGATGTGCTTCATTGCACCTCGATGCGCGCGCCTTTCCGCTCGCGCATCCCCCTCGTCGTCTCGATCCACGACGTGGCCGTCCTCCGCCACCCTCAGACCTTCAACCGGTGGACGCGGACGTACAGCGCTCGCGCTCTGCCCCGCGTTGCCAGGGCAGCGAACGCGATCGTCGTCGGGTCGCAATTCGCCGCGGACGAGGTGCGAAAGCTGCTCGACGTTTCCGCCGAGAAGCTCCACGTGATCCCGTATGGGGTCGGGGCACCGTTCGAGCCGGATGGACCGCGCGCGGAGGGCGAGTACGTCCTTGCGGTCTCAACGCTCGAGCCGCGGAAGAATCTGCCGCGGCTCGTCGAGGGCTTCCGTCGGTCCGGGCTCGACGGCCTCGAGCTGCGCCTCGTCGGCGCCGAGGGCTGGGGCGACGTCCGCATCAAGGGCGACCGCATCCAGCGGCTGGAGGGCGTCGACGACGAGGAGCTCGCTCGGCTCTACCGCGGGGCCGCGTGCGTTGCCTACGTCTCGCTCTACGAGGGATTCGGGCTGCCGGTGCTCGAGGCGATGGCCTGCGCCGCGCCCGTGGTTGCCCCCGCAGGGCCGCCGTTCAGCGAGTTCGCGCACGGCATCGCGTTCGAGGTCGACCCGCTCGACCCGGATTCGATCGCCCAAGGGCTGCAGAGGGCCGTCGCCGCGGGCAAGCAGTCCGTGGGCGCGCGCCGGGCAGCCGACTTCAGCTGGGAACGAGCCGTCGAAGCGCATGTCGACCTCTATCGCGAGCTCACCGCGTGAAACCGCTGGTCGTGATCGACGCGGACGTCCTCGGCCGCCGCCGGGGCGGAGACGAGACGTACTTCGCAAATCTGCTCAGAGAGCTCGCGCCGCTGGCCGATCAGGAGCGCCTCGCCGCCGTCGCTCGCCGCCCGGGGCTCGTCCCCGAGGGAATCGAGGAGATCGTCCTACCCGCCCGCAGCCAGATCGCGCGGATGGCCTACGGCCTCCCGAAGGCGCTGCGCCGGCGCGGTCCGGCGCTCGCACACTTCAACTACGTCGTCCCACCCGCCTACCGCGGGCGGGCGGTCGTGACCGTGCACGATCTCTCCTTCGAGCCGCACCCGAGCCTGATGAGCATGCGTGACCGCTTCCTCTTTCGCACGCTCGTTCCCCGCTCGGCCCGCCGCGCCGACCGCGTGCTCACGGTCTCGGAGCACACGAAGCGCGACCTCGTCGACCACTACGCAATCGCCGAGGACAAGATCGTCGTCACGCCGAACGGCGTCGACCCGATCTTCCGGCCGGACGGCGGAGCACCCGACCGCTCGCCGTATGCGCTGTTCGTGGGCGGGATCCAGCCGCGCAAGGACCCCCTCAGCGCAATCGAGGCGCTCGGGCTCTTGAACGGAGACCTCGGGCTCGTCCTCGTCGGCGCCGAGAAGCGAGGTGGCGACGACGTGCGGAGCGCCATCCGCCGGCTCGGGCTCGAGCAGCGGGTCGAGCTCACCGGGCATCTCGAGCGCGACGAGCTCGCGGCGCTCTACCGCGGCGCGGCCTGTCTCGTCTTCCCGTCCCGCTACGAGGGCTTCGGCCTGCCCGTGCTCGAGGCGATGGCCTCCGGGACGCCGGTCGTCGCAACGGCGGCCGGCGCGGTGCCCGAGGTGGCCGGCGACGCGGCCGTCCTCGTCGAGCCCGACGATCACGCCGCCCTGGCCGCCGGGATCGAACGGGCGCTCACCGACCGCGACCGCCTCGTGGCGGCAGGCCTGGAGCGGGCGCGGCAGTTCAGCTGGGCCGAGACCGCGCGGCTGACGCTTGCCGCCTACCGGGAGCTGCTGTGACCGGCGCCGTCGCCGGTGTGGTCGTGACGCACGGCCCGCACGAGGAGCTGGACCGTTGCCTCGCCGCGCTCGGCCCCCAGGTGGACGACCTCCTGGTCGTCTCGAACCCGCCGGCACCCGCGGTCGATGCCCGCCTGATCGTCAACGACGAGGCGCGAGGGTTCGCCGCCAACGCGAACCGCGGCATCGCCGAGACGACCGCCCCATTCGTCGTCATCGCAAACGCGGACACCGAGGCGAGCCCCGGAGCCGTCGCCTTCCTTCGCGACTTCGCAGAGGGACACCCCCGCTGCGGCATCGCCGGGCCCCTCCTGCTCAACTCCGACGGCACCTTTCAGCCCTCCCGCAGAAGGTTCCCCACCGTTTCGGGAACGATCGTGCGCCGGACGCCGCTTCGTCGCGTCTTCAAGCCGCAGCAACGGCAGCTCGGCCACTATCTGCTCCTCGAGCGGCCCGTCGAACCGACGGAGTCCGACTGGATGCTCGGCGCCTTTCTTCTCCTGCGCCGGGAGATGCTCGACGAGCTCGGCGGCTTCGACGAGGGCTTCCGCCTCTACGGTGAGGACATCGACCTCTGCTACCGGGCCAAGCAGGCTGGCTGGGAGCGCTGGTTCGTGCCGCAGGCCGCCGTCCGCCATGCCCACGCCGCCGTCACCGACCGGCGCTTTCTCACCAGACAAACCCTCTGGCACTGGCGCTCGATTGCGAGGTTTGTGCGCAAGCACCCCGAACGATTACGCAACATCTAGTCGCTAACCTCCGACCCAACCATGGAAGACGACCCCCGTAGCGCAGTCACGACAGGCGGCATGACGCCGCCCGCACATGCGTTCAGGTACACCGAGTTCCAGGCAGATCCGGGCTCGACGCACAGGAAGATCGTCTCGCTCGTCCCGCCTGCGACCCGCGTGCTCGAATTCGGCTGCGCAACCGGGTACATGTCCGAAGTGCTCAAGAACGAGCTCGGCTGCACGGTGACCGGAGTCGAGATCTCTCCCGAGGCCGCAGCGCTTGCCGAGCAGCACACCGAGCGCGTGATCGTCGGCGACGCGGAGAAGATCGACTACGCCGCCGAGCTCGCCGGCGAGGAGTTCGACGTCGTGCTCTTCGCCGACGTGCTCGAACACCTGAAAAGACCCGGCGACGTCCTCCGCCGAGTCCGCCCATTCGTCGCCGAGAACGGCTCCGTCATCGCCTCGATCCCGAACGTCGCGCACGGAAGCGTCCGCCTCGCACTCCTGGGCGGCGAGTTCCGGTACCGCGACTGGGGGCTGCTCGACGAAACGCACCTGCGCTTCTTCACCCGCGCCTCGATTCAGGATCTCTTCGAGGAGACCGGCTACGTGGTCACGCACTGGACGAGGCAGAGACTCGACCTCGGAGAGACCGAGATCAGCGTCCCGAACGTCCCCGATGCGGTGCGCGAGTGGCTCGCATCCGATCCCGAGACGACGACCTACCAGTTCGTGCTCCGGGCGCTCGTCTCCGACACGGCGAACCAGCTGAAGGCGATGCGGAGCGAGCTCGAGGAGCTCCGTCCGCACAAAGATGCCTCCGCCCAGCTCGCGGCCGCCCGGCAGGAGCTCGGCGAGCTGCGTCCCCTGCGCGAAGAGGTCGCGAGCCTCCGCGCCGAGACCGAGGCGGTGCGGCGCGCGCACGCCGTCCAGGGCCAGCGGCTCGTGAACGAGCGCGTCGCGTTCGCCGAAGGGCTGGCCCACGTGCACGCGGTCGTCTACGGCTCCCGCTCGTGGCGCTTGACGGCGCCCCTGCGCGTTGGGATTCGCGCGCTCGGCCGCCTGCGCGGACGATGACCCCGCTGACCTTCCCGACGGTGGACGAGCCTCTCGTCTCCGTGATTGTGGTCACGTATGGCAACTGGCCGCTCGCGCGCCGCTCCCTCGAGGCGCTCCTCGAGAACACCGAACCGGTCTACGAGCTGATCGTGTTCGACAGCGCCTCGCCGGACGAGACGCCCGCGAAGCTGAGCGAGGAGGTCGAAGGGGCAACCCTGATCCTGAGCGAGGCGAACACCGGGTTCGGGCCCGGCTCGAACCAGGGCGCGGGCCAGGCGCGCGGACGCTATCTCTGCTTCTTGAACCCGGACGCGCTCGTCCAACCAGGCTGGCTCGATCCGCTCGTCGAGACCTTGGAGAGCGCTCCCACGGTCGGCGCCGTCGTCCCGATGCTGCTCAACCCGGACGGGACGATCCAGGAAGCGGGCTCGGTCGTGGACTCGGTCGGCTGGACCCAGGCGCTCGGCTCCGGCGCCGACGCAGGCGCATTCGAGCACCGGTTCCGACGCGAGGTCGACTACGGGTCCGCCGCCTGCCTCCTGATCGCGCGTGAGACGTTCTCCGGGGAAGGAGGCTTCGATCCGGCCTACGGCCTCGGCTACTTCGAGGACGTGGATCTCGCCTTCAAGCTCAAGGAGCGCGGCCTCGCGACGGTTTACGAGCCGCGGTCCCGCGTCGTCCACGAGTTGCACGGGTCGAGCGGCTCACTGCAGGCCCGTCGGCAGATGGAGGCGAACCGGGAAATCTTCTACGAGCGCTGGAGCGAGCGGCTCGCGCGACGCCCGAACCTGATCGAGCTACCGACGTATCCGTCGAGGCTCGTCGCTGCCCGCGACTCGGAGATCGCCGACCGGGTCCTCGTCATCGACGATCGGGTCCCCCACCACGACCGCGGCTCGGGTGACCCGCGAATGGCGAAGATGCTGTATGAGCTGGTCGAGCTCTGGCCCGACGCGCGGATCACGCTGGCGGCCGCCGACGACCGGGAGGTGGAGCGCTACGCAGAGCCGCTGCTCGCGCGCGGGATCGAGGTCGTCGCGCCCCCGGTCGAATGGGGCAAGTGGTTCGAGAGCCGGACGTTTCACTACTCCTCGGCGATCGTCAGCCGCGGCACGAACATCGCACGCTTCGACCAGATGCTGCGGAGCACCCAACCCCAGGCCCTGCGCGCGTTCGACACGGAGGCGCTCGCCTTCCGTCGACTCGAGCGGATGGTCGGGTTCCTGGGCGACCCGGAGGAGAGCTCACGGGTCAGCGCCGATGCGATCGCCTCGCGCCAGGTCGAGCTGGGTGCCCTCCAGGAATCCTCAGTCGTGTTCGCCGTCTCCGCCGAGGAGGCCGAGTTCGTCGGCCAGGTCGCTCCCGAGACGCCGACCTTCGTCCTCCCCAACTGGGTCGAGACGGCCGCGAAGCCGGCCGGGTTTGCAGAGCGGCAGGACCTGCTCTTCTTCGGCGGCTTCCTTGCCGGAGCGGGATCGCCGAACGAGGACGCGCTGCTCCAGCTCGTCCACGAGGTGATGCCGATTCTCTGGGAGCGCGAGCCCGACCTCACTCTGCACGTCGTCGGCGCGGACCCCACGCCGGCGGTCGAGGCTCTCCACGGCGAACGCGTCAACGTCGTGGGCTTTGTCGAAGACCCTGCCGAGTGGCTCGCCCGCACACGCGTTCATGTCAGCCCGATGCGCTACGGCGCCGGGATCAAGCTCAAGCTTCTGGACACGATCGCCGCCGGCCTGCCCTTCGTGACGACGGCGGTCGGCGCGGAGGGGCTCCCGCTCGCCGGCCTGCGCGCCCAGCTCGTCGCGGAGCAGCCGCTTCGGGTGGCCGAGCTCACGCACGCGCTGTACACGGACGAGGACCTGTGGCGGCGAGCGCAGCGCGGCCTGCTCGACATCGCTCGGAACAGTTTCGACCGCGGGACGTTCAGGCGGACGCTGGCCGAGGCCATGAGCCATCTCGGGATGCTTCCGCCTCCGGGTGTGTTCGACGGAGCCCCGCTCGAGCTCGCCGCGGCTCGTGGCTGAGCCTGGCGTCACCGACGCGTTTCACCGCCTCTACTACGACTCCGCCGTGTGGAAGGACACCTACTGGCTCGGCACGCGAGCGCAGAAGTGCCCGCTCGACCTCTGGATCTACCAGGAGATCCTCCAGGAGACGAAGCCCGACCTGATCCTCGAGACCGGGACGGCCCACGGCGGCAGCGCGCTCTACCTGGCCTCCGTCTGTGAGCTCCTGGGCCGCGGTGAGCTCGTCACCGTCGACATCTCGCCGATCGAGGGCCGGCCGAAGCACTATCGGATCACCTACCTCACGGGCTCCTCGATCGCGGGCGATGTGGTCGCGGAGGTCGAGAGGCACGTTGCGATGCACGAACGCGTGCTCGTCATCCTCGACTCAGACCACTCACGCGACCACGTCCTCGACGAGCTCCGAACCTACGGACCGTGGGTCTCGCCCGGCTCGTACCTGATCGTCGAGGACACGAACGTCAACGGCCATCCGGTGCTGCCGGAACACGGTCCCGGCCCAATGGAGGCGCTCGAGGAGTTCCTGGCCGAAAGCGAGGACTTCGAAATCGACGCCGCGCGCGAGAAGTTCTTCTTCACGTACAACCCGCGCGGCTACCTCCGGAAGCGGGTGTGAAGTCTTGAGCCCCCGGGCGCCAGAGTCCCGCGAGGAGGTCGAGCGCGAGATGCGCTCACTGGGTTGGTGGTACCAGCACTTCGAGCTGCCGAATGGCGTCTGGACCGGGGACGGGACCCCACCCGCCTATGACCCACGTGAGCGCTGGGACGCGTTCGAGGGCTACCTCCCAGCCGATCTGAGCGGCAAGACGGCGCTCGACGTCGGGGGCAACTCCGGGTTCTTCGCGATCCAGATGATGCTCCGTGGCGCCAAGAGGGTGGTCCTCGTCGAGCCGTTCGAGGAGTTCACCGACCAGGCGCGGTTCGCCGCGAGCCAGTTCGGCGTGGAGCTCGAAATCGTGAACGCGGACGTCCACACGTACTGCCTGACGACGGAAGACCGCTTCGACTTCGTCCTCTTCCTCGGCCTCTTCTACCACCTCAAGTACCCGGGGCTCGTGCTCGACCGGCTCGCCGAGATGACGAAGGAGCGCTTCGTGCTCCAGTCGCACAGCCTTGGGGCCGCGGCCGAGGAACTGCCGGAGCTACCGGAAGCGGAAGGCGCCCTCGACGACCCGAGCTACCCTCGGCTTGCGTTCGTCGAGCACCGGTACAAGAACGATCCGACGAACTGGTGGATCCCGAACCCGCAAGCGCTGCCGCCACTCGTCCGCAGCGCCGGCCTGAAGATCGTGGCCCGCCCCTCGGCGGAGATCATCGTCGCCGATCCGGATCGGCAGCTCGGCAAGGTCGTCTACGAGAAGCTCGTCTTCCCGCGCTACGGCAAGCCCGGCGAAGCCGTGTACCCGGAACAAGTGCGGCTCGACCCGGCGCTCTGGCGCCAGCTGAACGAGCCCTCCGACGAGGGCTAGCGCGCTTTCGCGACGATGTACGTGAAGTCGCTCGGCAGAACTCCCTCGTCGATCAGCGTCTGTTCGTAGAGGCAGACGAGGTCGATCATCGCCACGTCGTCCGGGTCGGCGGGATCGAAGTTGCCCACGATGTCGGCCAGCACGAACTGGAGCAGCGTCCCGCCGAAGTCGGCCCGGTAGACGATCTCGAACCGCTCCTCGACCAGGCCGACGATCTCGTCCGAGCGAATCGATTCGGAGGGATCGACTCGCCGAACCTCCTTCTCCCTCGGACGAACCACCTCGTCCTTGAGGCCTCCGGTTCGGAGACTGCGCCGGTGCGTCTCCGGCAGCGCGAGCAGAAGCCGGTTCATGAGCGGCAGCCGTTCGTCCGGGAACTGAAAGCGAACCGGGCCGACGTACTCGTTGACCACGAACACCCCGTCTCGGGTCAGCGAGGCTCGAACCTGATCGAGCAGGTGCTCGAGAGCCTCGATGTGATGCAGGGTCTGGGCCGCAAAGACGGCGTCGTAGGTATCCGGTTCGAGCTCGATGAGGTTGAGGTCCCGGGACTCGTACGCGATCCGATCGCCGAACCCCACCGTTTCGGCCTCCCGTTGTGCGACGTCGACCGCTTCCGGCGATATGTCGAAGGCCTCGAACCGTTCGGCGATGTCGACCGCAATCGCGTGCCGCTCGAGGACCCCGTACCCGCATCCGAGGCTGAGGGCAAGGCGCGTGCTCCGCGGGAAGAAGCGGCGCTTCGTGAAATCGAGCCAGTTCTCGTCGGCGCCTCCGGTGATCGCCCTGTTGATGTGTCTCTGGGTCAGAGCATGCGATTGCCAGTAGAGGCCCTGCCACTCGTCGCCTTCGACCTTCGTGCGCGCTGCCTCGCCCCAGTGCTCGGCCGTTACGCTGCGCTCGTCCGTGCCCGGCGCGAGAGCGCGGCCGACCCGCCTTCTGGCTTGGCCCAGCAACCGGCGCGCGTCGCTCATCGAGCGGCGCCCGCGCCCTTCGGAACGAAGCGGGAGGAGAGCTGGACGCCCAGCTCTCGGGTGTCGCCGAGCCCGATGTCGACCGGGCTGAAGGTGGGCGTGACATGCACCCGGAAGAGAAACGGCGGCTTCGGCGCCGGCAGGCGAACCACAACGGGCCGGTTCTCGACCAGGGGGATCGAACGCTTCACGGTGCGGCCTCCGAACTCGATCGCACCCCCGTCCCCGACCCGCAGCCGCCCGAGCTCGAGCGTCGCTCGCGCAGGGCCGACCAGGCCGCGGCGCACGAGCGTCGGGCGCAGCAGGCGCACGACGAGGCGGCCGCTGCGCTGCCCCGGAGTCGCGTACTGGGAAAGTGCCATGTCTCCGGCGGTCCAGCCGTCGCTGTACAGGCCGCTCACTTTCCGCGCCAGGCGCAGCGGGTGATCCACGCGGTAGAGGGCGAGGAAGAGGCCGGGCTTTGCGATCACCTTCCCAGCGAGCTCGAGCGAGGTGGGAGCCACCGCGTACGGGGCGCTCCGGACCGACCCTGCCGCATACGGGTCGCTGGTAACGATCTGCCCGGTCTGGGGGTCGACCGCGCCCTCGCGCCCGAGCATGATGTGGGGCGGCACGACCAGGTTCACGACCGACTCGATGCTGCGGTTCCAAAACTCGGTCTGCCAGAGCGTGTGCGGGTTTTCGGCGAGTGAGATGTTGTTGACGAAGACCACGTGCGCGTCGGTCCCGACACGATCGTCGACCCAGCTCACGTCCTTCGCCGCCACGCCCTGCGAGTAGAGCGCCCCGAGGGATTGGACCCGGAGCGAACCGAGCAGCGAGTAGGTGCTGAGCGCCAGGAACGCGGCCATCCCCAGCGGAATGGCGAACCTGGCCAGGTGCCGCGGCAGCCAGGCGAAGACGATCCCGACCGCGACCGCCCCCAGGCCAAGCAGGATTCGCATGTCGGTCGTCCCACCGTCGAACACGTTCGACACGCGAAAGAGCGGAACGAAGGCGAACGTGTCGCTCATGATCGACACGTTCAGCAGCCCCTCGAATGGAATGAGGACGAGCATGCCGGCGGGAATGACTACCGCGGCCGCGGTCAACCCAGTCGGCCTCGGCATTCCCCGGTCGAGCCATACGGCGAGTGCGAGGAAGAGGAGCGGCGCGAGGTAGAACATGTTTCGCTCCTCGATGCGCTGCGAGTACCGCGAGGCGAACGCGGCGACCTCGAGGACGAACCACAGCGTTGCGGACATCGCCACGGCCAGGAACGCGCGCTCGGCCGGCGTGGTCGATGCCCCGCGCTTCCAGGCCATTCCGAGGAGCACGATGAACGCGCTCGCCGGGATCAGGCCGACCGAGTACTGGAGCTCGGCGAAGTGGAGGGCAACCCATCGCACCACAGGCTCGAACATGTAGCCCGATCGCTCGACGCCGCTGTACTGGCCGAACAGGTCGTGCACCGAGCCGCCCCGAGCCGCCTTGTAGCCCGCGTAGGCGAGCACCCCGCCGACGAGGAGGGCAAAGGTGACGGCGTAGCGAACAACCGCTCGCGGCAGGAAGCGACGAAGCGACGGAGAGGGCTCCGCGCGCGCATCGAGCAGCACCTTGAGCACGATCGCCGTCGGCAGGACGATGAACAGCACGAGCGCCTGGAGTCGCGTGGCGCTCGCGACAACGATCGCCGCAACGGCCAGCGCTTGGCGAAGGATCGTCGGGCGCTCGAGCGCGAGGGCGATCGTCAGCAGCGCGGCGATGATGACCGGGAAGGCAAGGCTCTCGGTCATCACCTCGTTGGCGTAGACGAAGGCCGGCATGAGGAGCACGAGGGCGGCGGCCAGCACGGCGTATACGGGAGACACGAGGCGGCGGGCCCAGAAGTACACCGGGATCGCAACGAGGCTCATCAACACCGCGTTCATCGCCTTCACGATCGAGTACGTGCTGTCCATCGACCCGGCGAGCCAGGCGGGTGAGACGACCGCCGGGTAGATGCTGAGGAAGGGGTGCGCGACTTGCCGGAAGACCATGTGGTGGTCCTCGGAGAAGCTCTTCGCGAGCGACGAGTAGAGGAGCTCGTCGCCCATGATCCAGGGAGCCGGGATCCGACGGGTCAGCCAGATGCGGATTGCGATCGCGAGCAACACGAGCCCTGCGACCACGAGCAAGGCCAGCGTTGCCGGACGGGCGGTGAAAGCCGGGAATGAGACCGCCCGGGCGGAGGAGCGCCCGTGCGGAGACTCATTCGCCAAAGCCGCCCTCGCGCACCGGCGCCTCCCGCGAGACCCGTTCCAGATCGGCATCGACCATCAGCTCGACGAGCTCGTTGAATGACACGCGCCGCTCCCAGCCGAGCTTTGCACGGGCCTTCGAGGCATCGCCGACGAGATGATCGACCTCGGCCGGCCGCAGGAACTGCGGGTCCGTCCTCACGTACTGCTCATGGTCGAGCCCGACGCGACCGAACGCCGCCTCTGCGAACTCCCGCACCGAGTGCTCCTCTCCGGTTGCGAGCACGAAATCCTCGGGCTCGTCCTGCTGGAGCATCATCCACATGCCCTCGACGTAGTCGCCGGCGTAGCCCCAGTCACGCTTCGCGTCGAGGTTCCCGAGGCTCAGCTCGTCCGCGTGCCCGAGCTTGATGCGCGCGACGCCGTCGCTCACCTTCCTCGTCACGAACTCCAGCCCGCGCCGGGGCGACTCGTGGTTGAAGAGGATCCCCGAAACCGCGAAGAGCCCGTACGACTCGCGGTAGTTGACCGTGATGAAGTGCGCATAGACCTTGGCCACGCCGTACGGCGAGCGGGGGTAGAACGGCGTCTGCTCGTTCTGCGGGACCTCAAGCACCTTGCCGAACATCTCCGAGGACGACGCCTGGTAGAAACGGATGCCGGGATCGACGCGGCGGACCGCCTCGAGCAGGCGAGTGACTCCGACAGCGGTGAACTCGGCGGTCAGGACCGGCTGCTTCCAGGACGTGGGCACGAAGCTCTGCGCACCGAGGTTGTAGACCTCGGTGGGGCGCGACTCCTCGAGCGCCTCGGCGAGAGAGGTCGGATCGAGCAGATCGGCCTGGACGAGCGTGATCCGGTCGGTGAGATGGTCGATCCGCTCGAAGTTCTCGGTCGACGAGCGGCGGACCATCCCGAACACCTCGTAACCCTTCTCGAGGAGAAGATCGGCCAGGTAGGAGCCGTCCTGGCCGGTGATGCCGGTGATCAGCGCCCGCTTGCTCACGTGCTCGCCATTCTCTCCGCCGCGGCGTGGCGCGCGAAGTCGAGCGCGTCGGCAAGTGTCTGCTCGAGCGGGATCGTGGGCATCCAGCCGGTCGCCGCGTGCAGGCGTGAGGGGTCGCCGGAGATCACGGTCAGGTCGCTCGGGCGGCTGCGCGTGGGATCGAGCTCGACCTGGATGGGACAGCGCGCCATGCCGACGAGCAAGTCGAGGACCTCGCCCAGCTCGACGATCCGCCCGGACGCGACGTTGTACGTCTCAGCCGGAACAGCAGGGTCGAGGAGAAGCTCGTAGGCTCGGCAGATGTCGCGCACGTCCGTGATGTCGCGCTTCGAGGAGAGATCGCCGACCAGCACAGTCCCTCCGCCGGCTTCCTCCGCGCGAGCGATCTGAGCCGTCCAGGAGCCGACCGCGAACCGTTCGTTGCGCCCCGGGCCCTCGTGCTGAAACGCGCGAGCGACGACCACCTCGAGCCCCGACCGCCTCGCTAGCCCACAGGCGAGCTCGACCGCCGCCTTCGAGGCGGCGTACTGCGAGATCGGCGCGATGGGAGCATCCTCGGGCGTCGGAATCTGCTCGACCCGGCCGTAGACCTCGCCCGTCGAGACCATCAGGATCCGCGCGTCCGGCGCTTGCGAACGCGCCGCCTCCAGGAGATTCACGGCACCGACGACGTTCACGCGCCAGGCTTCCCCGGGGTCCTCGGTCGAGGCCGTGACGGAGGAGATCGCGGCCAGGTGCACGATTGCGCCGGGAGCGGCTGCCCGTACGGCGTCGGCGAGGCTCACCGCATCGGTGACGTCCACCTCTGTCGGCAGCGCTCGTTCCCCGAGCTGGGCAAGCAGCACGGAGCCCGCGAAGCCTTGCGGCCCGGTGACGAGTATCGACCTCAGGCGGGCGGAGCTCCCTGGGTGCTCTCTTCGAGTCGCAGCTCGAGCATCGCCACGCGCTGGGTGAGCGCCGTGTTCTGCTCCGAGAGCTTGGAGATCACCGTCGAGTAGTGGAGGAGCACGACCAGCATGAACGCGGATCCCAGGACAAAGAGCGCGGACGGCGGATACGCGATTCCGGTCAGGTCGGCCAGTCGGGTGAGCGCGTCGGTCCAGATGGCGAACATGAGCATGACGCCGCCCGTCAGAAGCCAGAGCAGCGCGTAGCGCTCCTGGAGCCGGCGGCTGCGGATCAGCTCGAGCACGACGAGTATGAGTGCGGCCGCGGCGGCCGCGCTGACGAGAGAGACGCGAAGCGAAATCATCGTTCTTCCTCCAGTTGGACGGCCTTTCGGCGAAACATGCTGATGAAGACGGCGATCACGACCTTGACGGTGTAGAAGAGGGAGATCGAGGTCGTGAGCGAGGAGCGTCCCGAGGTTCGCTCGCGCATTCGGACCGGCACTTCCTCGATCCGCAGGCCGTACCTGACCGCCATCACGGTCGCCTCGATGGTCTCGAGATAGCCGTGTGGGTAGTCGACCGCGAAGAGGGAGAGGGCGCGACGGTTGACCGCTCGGAACGACGAGCTCGTGTCGCTGAGCGACTTTCCGACGAGCAGCGAGACGAAGGTTGCGAAGATCCGCATCCCGAGCCGCCGGACCGGTGGAGCCCGGTATTTCCCCGCGCCCGCAAAGCGAGAGCCGATGACGATGTCCGCTCGCCCGTCGAGCACCGGCTCGAGAATGAGCGGCAGCTCCTTCGGGTCGTGCTGGCCGTCGCCGTCGATCTGCACGACGATGTCGCACCCGATCTCTCTGGCAGCCTGATATCCGGTCTGCACGGCACCGCCGATGCCAAGGTTGCACGCAAGGCGGAGGACGCGCGCGCCGGCCTCGGCCGCGATCACCGGCGTCCTGTCGAACGAGGCGTCGTCGACGACGATGATCTCCATGCCGGGATCGACGGCTCGAATCTCCGCGATCACCCCGGCGATGGTCTCCGCCTCGTTGAAAGCTGGGACGACCGCGGCCCGGCGCACGGAGGTGAGCTTCGGATGGATCGGGGCGGGAACGGCCTCGGGAGCCTCGGCGGATATCGGGGTGGAAGCGGACATCGCCCGGAGATGATGATAGGGCGAGGATGTAAGCCGCGAGTTATCAGGCTGAAATCAAGCGATTTCCTCGATCAGGGCCGCCAGGCGATCGACGAGCCGCGGGTAGGAATAGCGCTCGAGCACCTCGTCCCGACCTTCCACCGTCGGCGCGCCGTCGAGGGCTGCCCGCAGGCTGCTCGCGATGGCACCGGGGTCGCTCTCCGAGGTGGCCGTCCCTGCGCCGGCGTCGGCGACGATGCGAGCAGCTTCCGTTCCCTCGCCGAGGACGAGAATCGGCCTCCTCGCGGCGAGGTATTCGAAGACCTTGCCGGTGGCGACGCTGCTTCTGCTCGCGCCCTCGGTGACGACGAGCAGCGTGTCGGCGGCGCGCTGAAGCGCGAGCGCGCGCGGCCGCTCGAGCCAGCCGACGACCTTGACCAGGCCGGTCAGGTCGTCGGCGGCGAGCAGCTCACGCTCGCGCGTGGACAACGGCCCCGCGAAGACGACCTCGAGCCGGTCGGCGACCTCGGGCGACTCCCGCTCGAGCAGCCGCAGAGCCTTCACCAGCGGGACCACACTGCTCCTCGCCGCCTCGATCCGGCCCGTGTGGACGATCGAATGGCGTTCCGGATCGAGCAACGAGGCGACACCGTTCGCGGCGGGCACGTCCTCCGGGTCGAAGCCGTTCGTGATCAGCACGGCGTGCGCGCCGAGGCGCTCTCTCAGGTCCGCGACGATCGGCTCGGTGACGCCGATCATTGCGTTCGCCCTGCCCGCGACCTTCCTCTCGAGCGCGGCGTCCAGCCTGCCCTGCACCTTCGAGGGCCAGGGCGCACGAGACGGCTCGAACGTCCAGCCGTCGCGCAGCTCGGCGATCCACGGCAAGCCGCGCCGCGCGAGAGCGAGCCCGACGAGATGGACCGACTGCGGCGGCGACGTCGTGAGCACGACGTCGAAGTCCTGCTTCCGGGCAAGCGAAATTGCACGCGGAAGGGCAAAGGGAAGCCACGTGCCGACCGCCAGGTCGGGCACGACGAGCGACTCGAGCCGGCTCGGAGCACCGTAGCCCGACTGGTCTCCGCCGCTCAGCGACTTGAAGTGGCTCCGTCGCCAGTTCAGCCGCGTCGTGAGGGCATCGGCGGTGCGAACGACCTCGGCGGCGCCTTCGATGTCGCCCTCCCCGGAGGTGCGGGACGTGAGAACGGTGACTCGATGACCGAGTCGGCCGAGGTACTTCGCAAAAGCGCTGGCCCGTCTCGCTGCGATCAGGCCGGACGGCGGCGTCAGCTGCGCAACGAGCAGGATCGAGCGTGGCACCGGCGTCTCGCTCACGTCAGGTGCGAGTCGCGGCCCGGCGCGCCCGACCGAAGCGCCGCTGTTCGGCGAGGGCCTGCCTGAACGACTCAAGCTGGCGGGTCGCCTCCCGGCGCTCCTGCGGGGAGCGGCTCCGGCGCTCGCGGGCCATCAGGCGCAGTCCATCCCGCCAGCCCCTGGAGATCGCGCTCAGCGCCGGGCGATTTCGGGCCTGGGCGAGCGTCATCGCGTCGAAAGCGGCCGAGGCGAGCACCGATCCGACAAGTGCCGGGGTCGAGAGGTGGCGCGCAGCGTTCAGTAGGCGGTTGCGAGACGACCAGTAGATCCGAAAGGGTGACTGGTGCGGGCCCGAGGCGTGGCCGAACTCGTGCCGGGCGGCGCTCGCGGGATGGAGAACGACCTTTCCGCGGGCGCGCAGGCAGTAGTCGGCCTCCTCGCCGTACATGAAGATCGGCTCGTAGAAGCCGCCGAGGGCGAGGAAGTCGGCGCGCCGGACCATCATCAGGCTGCCGCTCGCCGCCGCCACCTCGATCGGCTCGTCCGGAGCGGCAGATCTCGGCATGCCCCACTGCCGGCCGTACGCGGCGGTGTTCGGGGCGAGGCCGAGCCCGACCGACTCCAGGGTCCGCCCGTCCTCGCTCAGCGTGAGCCCAGTCGCGACCGCAATCGAGGGGTCCTCGAGGAGCTCCCGTAGCGGGCGATCCCAGTCCTCCTCGACCACGCTGTCGAAGTTGACGAAGGCAAGCAGCCTCCCGCGTGCCGCCTCGGCACCTCGGTTGCACCCGACGCAGAAGCCGATGTTCTCGTCGAAGCGGATCGCGCGCGCCCGGTCCCAGAGCTTCGGAACGTCCTGCCAGCTGCCGTCCGTCGAGCCCGAGTCGACGACGATTCCCTCCACGCTCTCGGTGCTCGTGTTCCGGGCAAGAGCCTCGAGCGCGGCCGGCAGGCAATCGGCGCCGTTGTAGTTGACGAGAACGACGGAGAGGTCGAGCTCTTCAGGATTCACGCCCGCAGTTATATCGGGGGCCGCGCTTGCGGCTCAGGCGGCGCGGCGATCGCTCTTGCGGGCGGACTCACGTTCGGACTCGAGTAGCGCTAGGCGCTGCGCGAGCGTCTTGTTCTGCTCCGACAGGCGCGAGAGCACGGTCGAGTAGTGCAGGAGAACGATGAGCACGAAGAGCCCCGCGACCATGTAGAGAGCAGAAGGCGGGTAGGCGACGCCTGCCACATCGGCGAGCCTGTAGAGGGCACCGCGCCAGACGGCGAGCACGAGCATGACGAGCCCGGTGACGATCCAGAGCAGCGCGTAGCGCTCATGGAGCTTGCGACGCCGGATGAGATCGATGACGACGCCGAGCACGACGAGGACGGCGAAGCCCGCAACGAAGGTGAGACGCCCGGAGGAATAGGTCATTTGGCGAGCGCCGGGCGCGGCCGTAAGAGGCCGACGAAGAGGGCGAGCGAGACCTTGCCCATGTAGTAGAGCGAGCCGAAGACCGTGATCGAGGATCGGCCGGCCGCACGTTGTCGCATCGTGACCGCGACCTCGACCAGGCGCAGCCTGTGCCTGAAGATCAGAACGGTCGCCTCGACCTCGGGGTAGTCGTAGGGGTACTCGTCGGCGAAGAGCTCGATCGCGCGCTCGTTCATCGCCCGGAAGCCCGACGTCGTGTCGGTGACACGCTGGCGGACGATCAGCGAGACGAGCCTGGCGAACACACCGATGCCGATGCGGCGGGCGACCGAAGGGCGGTACGTGCCCTCGCCCGCGAATCGGGTGCCGACGACGACGTCGGAGTTGCCGGCCAGGATCGGCTGAAGAAGCCTGTCGATCTGGCGGGGATCGTGCTGCCCGTCTCCGTCGACCTGAACCACGAGCTCGCAGCCGCGGCGCCGGCACCACTCGATACCGGTCTGCACGGCGCCGCCGATGCCGAGGTTGAACGGAAGCTGGACGACTTCGGCGCCGGCGCGACGAGCGACGGCGGCCGTCTCGTCGGTCGAGCCGTCGTCGATGACGACGATCTCGAACTCGGGCTGAGCCGCCCGGAGCTCGGCGACGACGCCCGCGATCGAGCGAGCCTCGTTGTAGGCAGGGACGATGGCCGCTTTCCGCATACGGCCTTTATCGGCGGTTCTCTCCTAACTCTTAACGGCCCCAGCGGACTCGGTGGAGGCCGAGCTCGACGACCGCGGGAACGGGCCGGTAACCCCAGAACCACCGGTACCAGGCCCGCCCCAGAGGGCCGAGCCGAGTTTCGGGCGGTCGGTTGTAGAGCTCCACATGCTTGGCGCGGAGCTTGCGAAACGTCTGGCGGTACAAGCGTCTGTCGCGCCAATGCTTCGAGGCCTCGTGCCTTCGGTACTCGACCGTGACGGCGTCGACCTGCCGTCCGCGCCAGCCTCTGGCGAGGGCATGGACCCACTGCTCCCAGTCCTCGAGCTGCTCGAACGTCGGGTCGAAGCCTCCCGTCTGCTCGAAGACCTCCCGCCGCGCGAGCGCGCTCAACCCGATCGTGTGCCGGTACAGGAGCTCGTAGGGGTCGAACGGAGGAAAAGCCATCTCGCCCTCCCAGGCGCCGAAGAAGCGCATGCGCCCGTAGCTGAACCCGAGGCTCGGATCGGCTTCGAGCGGCGCACGCAGGGCCGCGAGCGCGCCCGGCGCGAGGCGGTCGTCCGCGTCGAGAACGAGGGCGTACGGGGTCTCGACGCGAGCGAGGCCCGCGTTGCGCGCGTGTGCCACGCCTCGATTCCGCTGGCGGATCAGCTCGACCTCCGGCGGCAACTCCGGGAGCGGCTCCGTCGAGCCGTCGTCGACGACGATCACCTTCGCCCCTTCGGCCAGGGCGCTGTCGACGGCCTCCCCGAGATACTGGCCGTAGTTGAAGCAGGCGATGACCGCCGTGATGTCGCCGTTACCACGACTAGTAGAGTCCGAGACGGTGTCCACGACGCCATCGGCAGTGAATCAGAAGGAGCGCGTCCGGGACTTTTGGGAGGAAGAGCCGTGCGGCTCCGAGCACGTGGCGCTCCCGGAGGGCACAGCCGAGTACTTCGCCGAGGTCGAGCGGACGCGTGACGCGCTCGACCCCTACATCCATCGGTTCGCGGACTTCGCCGGAGCACGCGGCAAGCGGCTGCTCGAGATCGGCGTCGGGCTCGGGACCGACTTCGTGCGCTTTGCACGCGCGGGTGCAGTCGCGACCGGCGTCGACCTGACCGAGCACGCGGTCGAGCTCGTCCGGCGGCGCCTGGCGCTCGAAGGCCTCCAGGCGGAGGTCCGAACCGCCGACGCGGAGAACCTTCCATTCGACGACGGCTCCTTCGACCGAGTGTACTCGTGGGGCGTCCTCCACCACACGCCCGACAACGAGAAGGCGATTGTCGAGGCGCTGCGCGTTCTCGATTCCGGCGGCGAGGTGTGCGTGATGCTCTACGCGCGGCAATCCTGGGTCTCCTACGGGCTCTGGGTGCGCCACGCCCTGCTTGCGGGCCGACCCTGGCGGAGCTTCGCCGACGTCCTCTCCTCGCACATGGAGAGCGAGGGCACGAGGGGCTACACCAAGCGGGAGCTACGGCGCCTGTTCGCGATCCTGGAAGACCTGCGGATCGACAAGGTGCGGACCTCCTACGACGAGCAGATCGCAGGGCCGGCCGCGAGGCTCACAGGCAACCTCCTGGGCTGGAACCTCGTCATCCGGGGCCGCAAGCCCGCCTAGTCCCGACCGTCCCTCGACGCGCAGGCCAGCAGGACCTCCCGGAGGGATGCGAACCGCCGGCGTGGCCAGTCTGCGGCGATACGCCGCCAGAACGGGCCGTCCGGCCAAGGCGTGTAGTTCAGCGTCACGACCTCCTCGACGGCGAGCCCGCTCCACGTGAGGACCTGCGTGAGCTCGGCCACGGTGTACTCGTGGTGATGCCCGGTGAACGGAGCTTCGGCGTGGTAGACGTCGGCCATCGCCGGCAGCGGGCTGATCCCGCGCAGCAGGCCAACACGCTTCGGCCAGTACGCGATGTTGGGAACGTCGACCACGAGCCGACCGGCCTCGGCGAGTAGCCCCCGGGCGTTGAGGAGCAGCGGCCGCGGAGAAGACGGGAGGTGCTCGAGGATAGCCATCGCCAGAACGAGGTCGAACCGGTCGTCCGGTTGCGAGTCCAGCGCCTCGCTGAGGTCGAGATCCCACACCTCGACCCCTTGGCCGATGAGGTAGTCCCGGAGCTCGTCGAACGCCCCGTCGTAGTAGTCGTAGTGCTCCGAGAGCGTGACGCGGGCGCCGAGCCGCATGAGCGCGAGTGGCAGCGGGCCCATAAACCCGCCGACGTCGAGGACGCGCAGCTCCTCGCCTGCGGCCTGTCCGCCGTTCCGCTCGAAGACCGCGAGGGCGGCTGCGTAGCGAGCCTCCGACGTCTCCAGGTACGCGACCGCGTCGAAGCGCTCGGGCCGCCAGCCCGGGTTGTGCCGCGCGATCACCTCGAGCCGGTCCGGAGTCAGGAACGGGGCGAGGTCCCGGACCGCTTCGCGGTAGACCGCGCCGAACGCGGTCAGGTCGATGGCGCCCGTCCTAGCCACGCTTGACGGCCGCGAGGTAGTAGTCGGAGGCGATCCGCGGCATCGATCGGCCCAGTCTCTTGTTGAACGCCATCACACGCGGGAGGCCCGAGAAGGCGAGGTCTGTGAAGGGCCCGCAGAAGAGGATCGCTCCGCGCCCGTCGACGACGTCGAAGCCGGCGCGGTCGAGGATCCTGTGGATCGAGCGCCACGTGAAGCGCTGCTTGTGCGGCGAGTCGGCCAGGGTCATCGGCTCGGCGGTCTCGTTCCATTCGCCGTGCCGGGACTTCAGGCCTCTCAGACGGCGAGCGAGGCCGCCCGAGCCCGCCCGCCGGTAGAGGCGGTCGACGCCGGTGCGGTACCAGAGCAGGTTCTCGAGCTCGAAGAGGCTGTAGCCGTTCGGCGTCGTCACGAGCAGCTTTCCCCCGGAGACGAGGCGTTCGTGAATGAGCGCAAGTGAATCGCGAAGCTCGTCGTCGTCCAGGTGCTCGAGGATCTCGGAGGCGATGACGGCGTCGAAGGGGCCCGGTAGCTCACGCAGATCGATCGTCTGCAGCGCCTCGGGGTCAAGCCCGGCTTCTCGCAGCAGCTCGCGGCCGTGCTCGATGCTGCGCGCGTCGAGGTCGACTCCGGTCACGTCGAAGCCCCACGCACGCAGAGGAAGCGTGATCAACCGGCCCGTGCCGCACCCGAACTCGACCACGCGGTCGCCCTCGTGCAGATGGTCGCGGAGCCAGTGCAATCGCTGCTGATGGCCGTAGACGTTCTCCCGCGGAGTGACGTCCATCAGTTGCGTGAGACCGCGACCCGGACGAAGCGGACGACCTCACCGGGCCGAGGCCGCATCGCGCCGAAGCCACCGGCCTCGCGGGCGAAAAGCCACATGAAGAGGGCGAGCAGCACTGTGTAGGTGATGCTCGAGGCAAGCGCTGCGACCCAGGCCCCACGCCCGGCGAGGAACGCGAAGTTGAGCGCGAGGTTGATGCCGAGCCCCACGATCCAGAACGCCATCGCCCGGCGGGGAAAGCCCCGGCCCGCGAAGTGGTGGGAGAGAATCGTCAACAGCCCGAGGCTATAGATGCCCGGCAGAAGCCAGTAATAAAGCGACGTGGCCCCCTCGAACTCGCTTCCGAAGAACGCTCGGATCGCGATGCCGGCAATCGGCACCGTCGCGAGGCAGATGAGGCCGTAGAGCACTGCGACCGACCGGAAAACCTCGGCGCTCGCGGTCGTTGGATCTCCGCGCGCCACTCGCGGGAAGAGGTTGAGCGCGACCACCGTCGGCAGGACGAACATCCCGTCGGCGAGCGTGGCGGCGATCGAGTAGAGCCCCGCCTCCGTGCGGCCCAGGTACGCGTTGACGAGCAAAAGGTCGACGCGGATGACGAGGAACGAGACGAGGATCGCGACATAGACGCGAAATCCGTAACGGAGCATCGAGCGGGCGAGGCCCATGTCCGGGCGCCCCGCGATGTGTGAGCGCCGCGCCAGCAGCACCACATACGCGAACGCGGCCCCGTACCGGCCCAGGCCGAGGATCGCGAGCGTGCCGGTGAGGTGTAGATCCGCGAAGGCGTAGCCGGCGAGGAGCGCGGCGAGAGTCACGCCCGCCTGGGTCACCTCGACGGAGTTGTAGGCGACCATCCTCCCTACTCCGAGGAGCACGCTCTGCAGGAACAGGGCGGCGAGCGCGCCCGGGATGCCCGCAAGCGTGACGAGGAGCGGAGCCCAGTCGAGCCCCTCCACGACACCGGGGACTGCGAGCTTGATCAGGACGCCGGCGCAGCCCAACGCGAGGCCGAGGAGGCCGGCCAGCCAGAGCGCATTGCCGATGATCCTCGGCATCTGACTCGGGCTCCTGGCCGTGAAGAACGTGTTCGCAGCGGTCAGCCCCAGCCCGCCAACCTGGACGAGCATGAGCGTCAAGGTGTAGGCGACGGCGAAGATGCCCTGCCCCGAGGGGCCCAGGCGGCGGGCTATGACGACCGCGGTCGCAAGCCCGAGCAGCAGAGTCGCTCCCTTGCCGGCGAACGTCAGGAAGACATCGGTGCGAAGCCGAGCCGGTTCGGGCTCCCGCGGGGGAGTGTTTTCGCTCACGTGTGATGAGATTCGGCCTGTGAGGCGCCTCCTCCTCGTCAGCCACCGCCCGGTCGACCAGGCGGGAGGGCCGGCCGCCCGCTGGCGCTCGTTCGCTCGCCACCTGCCGGAGCACGGCTGGGAGGTCGACGTGCTCTCCGCCGGCGGGGGTGACGAGTTCGCCTCACCGGGCAGCGCGCAGGCTCGCGCGAAGGTCATGGAGACCGCGGGGCGCCTGGCCGATCCCCTCTTCCGGCTCGCCCGACTTCGTCCCGAGGCGCTGCCGTTGTCGACCCTCTGGATTCCGCGCGGAGCCCGCGAGATCCGGAGCAGGCTTCGCGGAGGAAGCTACGACGCGGTCCTCGCCACCGGCCCGCCGTTTGCCGCGCTGGTCGCCGCGGGCCGAGCAGTGAGCGAGGTGCCACTCGTCGTCGAGTTGCGCGACCTCTGGGCGGGCAACGCGGCGTTCGACCGGGGCGGCCCGATTCTGAGGCGGGCGGAGTCGGGTGTCGTCGAGCACGCCTCGGCCCTCGTCGCCGTCACGCCAGAGGCTGCCGAGGATCTAAGGCGCCGTCATCCAGACGCGCGCGTCGAGGAGATCCCGAACGGCTTCGAGCCCGAGCTCCTGGAGTTGCGCCGCAAGCCGAGCGGCGGGACGACGATCCTCCATTCGGGCACGCTGACGAAGGACCGCCCGCTCGCGCCGCTGCTCGCCGCGCTGAAGCCGCCCCTAAGGCTCGTTCTCCACGGCTACGTCGCGCCCGAGATCCAGAAAGAGATCGCGGACTCGGGAGTGAAGGTCGAGCTCGTGCCACCGTCGGGCTGGGACGACGCGGTTCGCCGGATCGCAGAGGCCGACGTCGCGCTCGTCACGCAAGCGCGGACCGCTGGCGATGCGACTGCGGTCGCGGCGAAGGCCTACGAGTACCTGGCGCTCGGCAAGCCGGTCCTCTGCATCTCTCACGGAGGTGCAACCGAGGCGCTGCTGCGCAACCTCGGAGCAGACGCGCTCCGCGCGCGCCTCGACGACGCTGGGTCGATCCGAACCGCCCTCGATCGCATCGAGGCCGGCGACCTACCGCAACCGGTCCCCCCGGAGCAACTCGAGCCCTACGAACGCCCCCGCCTCGCAAAACAGCTCGCCGAGCTCCTCGCCGCCCTGACCGAGAACGGCACATAAGCCATGTCCTCGGACCAGGTCCCGAGCCAGGTCCCGGGACCGGTCCCGAGACGTGGGCCCCTTGGACAGGCTGTTTCAGCGGGTCCTGGCGACCGCCGGCGCTTTGAGCGAGTAGCCGGCCAGGACGTCGGCGATTCGCTCGGAAGCTTTGCCGTCCCAGAGGGGCGGTACTCGGGCTTCCTTTCCGGCCGCCGCGGCGAGCAGTGACGGCACCTCCGCGATCCGCTCCGGTGCGAGCCCGAGCAGGACGTTCGTGCCCATGGAGACGGTGACCGGCCGCTCGGTGTTCGGGCGCAGCGTGAAGCAGGGCATGCCGAGGAAGGTCGTCTCCTCCTGGATGCCGCCCGAATCCGTCAGCACGCCTGCCGACCCCGCGACGAGGCTCATGAACTCGATGTAGCCGAGCGGCTCGAGCAGCAGGAGCCGATGAGAATCGACGTCGATCGCCATCGTCTCCAACGCGGCGCGCGTCCTCGGATGCACCGGGAAGACGATCGGTAGCTCCGCGGCCAGCGCCGAGAGTTGCGCCATCGCCTCCGCCACGAACGGGCCGTCGACCCAGTGGCGGTGCAGGGTGACGACGAGGTACCCACCGCGCTCGAGCCCGCGCTCCTCCGGCGCCTCGCGCGCGTCGATCCGCTCTCGCAGGGCGACGAGCGAGTCGATCATCGTGTTGCCGACGTCGTGGATCGCCGCAGCAGGGCAGCCCTCGGCGAGCAGGTTGTCGCGCGCCTCGGGTGAGTGGATGAAGAGCAGCTGGGAGAGCTGGTCGGCGACGACGCGGTTCAGCTCCTCCGGCAGAGTCCGGTCGAACGAACGCAGCCCCGCCTCGACGTGGCCGAGCGGAATCTGGAGCTTCGACGTGGCGATCGCGGCCGCCATCGTCGAGTTGACGTCGCCCGGGACGAGCACCACATCCGGCTCGGTCTCGAGGAGCACAGGCTCGAGCCGCTCCATGACGCCCGCGGTCTGTTGCGCGTGCGAGCCGGATCCGACCCCGAGCGAATAGTCGGGCTCGCCGATTCCGAGCTCCTCGAGGAAGATCTCGGACAGTTCCCGGTCGTAGTGCTGCCCCGTGTGCACGAGGACGTGCTCGAACTCGTCGCCACGGCGCTTCAGCTCCGCCGCGATCGGCGCGATCTTCATCATGTTCGGCCTCGTGCCGACGACCGACAGGATCTTGCGCCGCGTCGCCATCGGCTTCAGAGGATAGAGAGCCGCCCCGTCACCGGCCTCCGCTGCCGATACGCTCAATCGCGTGAAACAGGTTGTTTTGCGGGGCGGCAAGACGCAGGTCGTCGACGTGCCGGAGCCCGCTCCCGCACCCGGCTCTGTCCTGGTCGCCAATGCGACCTCGGCGATTTCGAGCGGTACCGAGCGCTCCACGGTCGCTTCCGGCTCGGGCTCCCTCGCTGCACGCGCGATCAAGAATCCCGAGCTCGTCGCGCAGACCCTCCGCCATGCGCGCGAGCACGGCGTCCGCGAGACGATCGGTCTCGTCAAGGGCGCGGTCGCCCAGGACTCGCCGCTCGGCTACTCGAGTGCCGGCACGATCCTCGACACGGGCGGCATCGCCGGGCTGCACGTCGGCGGGCGGGTCGCCTGCTCCGGCGCGGGCCGCGCGAATCACGCCGAGATCGTCTCCGTGCCCGCCAACCTCGTCGTCCCGGTGCCCGAGGCGGTCTCGGCGAGGGATGCGTCCTTCGCCGCGATCGGCGCCATCGCGCTGCAGGGAGTGCGCCGCGCGGAGCCGACGCTCGGCGAGCGCGTCGTCGTCGTCGGGCTCGGCCTGCTCGGCCTGATCACCCTGCAGGCTCTACGCGCAGCCGGTTGCCGCGTCGCAGGCATCGAGCCCGTCGAGCGGCGGCGGGCGCTCGGCGCAGAGCTCGGCGCCGAGCTTGCGCTCACGCCCGCTGAGGCAGCCGACGCCGTCGCGGCCTGGACGGACGGTGCAGGCGTCGACGCGGTCGTCGTCACCGCAAGCGCGAAGAGCGACGAGCTCGTCAACGACGCCGTGCGAATGCTGCGGCGCAAGGGGCGCGTCGTGCCCGTCGGCGACGTCGGCCTGCGCCTCGACCGCGAGCCTCTCTACGAGCGCGAGGCGGACGTGCGGATCTCGACGTCATACGGGCCGGGCCGCTACGACCCGTCATACGAGGAAGCCGGGCTGGACTACCCGTTGCCGTACGTTCGTTGGACGGCAGGGCGGAACATGGAGGAGTTCCTCCGTCTGGTCGCGGACGACCTCGTCACGCTCGACCCGCTGATCGAGCTCGAGCTTCCGATCGAGCGGGCGGCGGACGCATACGAAGCGCTCAACGGCAAATCGCCTCCGCTCGCGGTCGCCCTCAGCTATCCCGGGCGCCGGCCGGACGCATCACCCCCAACCCGAACGTCGGTGGCGCCGGTCGCCGCCCGCGACTCGGAAGTCAGAGTGGCGCTCGTGGGCGCCGGTGGGTTCGTGCGCTCGACTCACCTGCCGAACCTGCAACGTGAGAGCGGCGTCCGCATCACAACGGTCGTCAGCCGCGGCGGTTCGTCAGCCGCCTCGCTAGTCCGCTCGCTGAACGGAGCGCGGGCCGGCACGGATTGGCAAGAGGCGCTGGACGCACCGGACGTCGATCTCGTCTTCATCGCAACTCGCCATGACACGCATGCGGAGATCGCAGCCGCAGCCCTCCGCGCCGACAAAGCCGTCTTCGTCGAGAAGCCGCTGGGCCTGACGCGAGAGCAGATCGACGACGTCTGGGCGGCGACGAGCGGCAACGACCGGCTTGCGATCGGCTTCAATCGGCCCTTCGCAGAGCTCTCGCGACGCCTCGCCGAGGAGCTCCCGGCCGGCAGCGGACCGGCGCAGCTCGTCTACCGAGTCAGCTCGCCCGCGTTGCCGGAGCACTGGCTGAACGACCCGCACCAGGGCGGCGGGCGCATCCTCGGCGAGGCCTGTCACATGTTCGACTTCGCCAACTGGCTGCTCGGGTCGCCGGAGCGAGTCCTCGCCGCCGCGATCCCGGCACCGCCGGGCGTCGAATCGCCCGAGAGCGCCTCGATCACCGTTCAGTACGCTGACGGCTCGGTGGCGACGATCCACTACTCGGGTCTCGGCCCCGCCTCCATGCCAAAGGAGCGAATCGAGCTACTGCGCGGCGGGCGCTCGTGGGCCCTCGAGGACTTCAGCACGCTGACGTCCTTCGGCACCGACGGCGCGAGCACGACGACGAGCCGTGGAGACAAGGGCCACGCCGCGCTGCTCCGAGGAGTGCTCGCCGCCGCACGCGGTGAGCAGGCGTTCGAGCCCGGCGTTCAGGCCGCCTACCTCGCGCAGAGCGTCGGCCTCGCTGCTCTCGAGTCGATCTCCTCCGGTCACCCGGTCGACGTTCAGGCGCCGCCCCCGAGGACGAGCTGATGTGCGGCATCTGCGGGCTCCTCGGGACCCGCGACGACTTCGCGGTCGACGAGGAGCTCGTGACGACCATGCGCGAGCGCATCCATCACCGCGGGCCCGACGACGGCGGCTCGTGGCACCTCCCCGAGCAGCGCGTTGCCCTGGGGCACCGCCGCCTCTCGATCATCGACCTCTCGCCTGCCGGGCATCAGCCGATGTCGAACGAGGACGGAACCGTCTGGCTGACCTTCGGCGGGGAGATCTACAACCACCGCGAGCTCCGCCCCGAGCTCGAGGCCAAGGGCCACGTGTACCGCTCTCAGACCGACAGCGAGACGATCGTCCACCTGTACGAGGAGGAAGGCCCCCGATGCGCGGAGCGGCTGCAGGGGATGTTCCACTACGCGATCTGGGACACGCGCTCGAGGGAGCTCCACCTGGCGCGCGACCGTCTCGGGAAAAAGCCGGTCTACTACGCGCAGCCCAGCGGCGGCTTCGTCTTCGGCTCCGAGATCAAAGCCCTGCTCGCCCACCCCGCGCTCTCGGCCGAGCTCGACGAGGAAGCGTTCTTCCACTACCTCACGTTCGTCTGCACGCCCGCGCCGATGACCATGTTCAAGGGCATCCGCAAGCTCGGCCCGGCGGAGCGAATGACCGTGCGCGCAGACGGGTCGACCGAGATCGAGACGTACTGGAGCCCCATGTCGCCGACGGTCGCCGCGGAAGTGGCGGCGCTCTCCGAGCCCGAGCTCGAGGAGCGGCTGCTGGAGATCCTGCGCGAATCGATCCGCCGCCGGATGATGTCCGACGTCCCGTTCGGCGTCTTCCTCTCGGGCGGGCTCGACTCATCGACGAACGTCGCGCTCATGTCCGAGCTGATGGACGAGCCGGTGCGCACGTTCTCGGTCGGGTTCAACGAGCACGAGCGCTACAACGAGCTCGAGCACGCGCGAACAGTCGCCCGGCGATTCGGTACCGACCACCACGAGGTCGTCATCGGCTCAGAGGATCTCGTCTCGTTTCTCCCGCAGCTGATCTACCAGCAGGACGAGCCCCTCGCCGACTGGGTCGCCGTGCCGCTGCACTACCTCGCGAAGCTCGCGCGCGACAACGACACGGTCGTCGTGCAGATCGGCGAAGGCTCGGACGAGCTCTTCCACGGGTACCAGTCCTACATCAGCCACGCGCGCTTCCGGTCGCGCTACTGGCCGCCGTTCCAGCGCGTGCCGCGACCCCTGCGCCGAGGAGTGAGCCGGGCGGCCAACGCCTTCGCGCGGCGCTCCGGGCGCGGGTTCGCGCACGCACAGGCGATCGAGGAATCAGCCGAGGGCCGGATGTCGTTCTGGGGTGGTGCGATCGCGTACCAGGGCGAGCTCAAGGAGCGCGTCCTCTCGAACGGGCGCTCGCATCCCGACTCGTACCAGATCGTCGAGCGGCTTTGGCAGGACGCAGAGCGCGAGCTCCCCGGCGCCGACCTGCTCCAGAAGATGACCTACCTCGAGCTGAAGAACCGGCTCGCTGAGCTGCTGCTGATGCGGGTGGACAAGATCACGATGGCGCACGGCGTCGAGACCCGCGTTCCGTTTCTCGACGTCGACCTCGTCGAGTTCGCACTCGCTCTCCCGCCGGAGATGAAGGTGCGCGGCGGCACCGGGAAGTACCTCCTGAAGAAGGCCGTCGCGGGCGTCCTCCCGGCCGAGATCGTGAACCGCCCGAAGCAAGGGTTCTCGGCACCGGTCAGCGAGTGGTTCCGCGAAGAGCTCGGCGAAAGCGCTCGGCGTGAAATCCGCGAGTCGTCGCTCGCCGAGTGCGGCCTGCTCGACTACGAGGCGATCGACGGGCTCTGGCGGGATCACCGCGCGGGTCGCGGCGACTGGGCCTTCCAGCTCTGGAACATCTACAACGTGAGCGCCTGGCACGACTACTGGGTCGCCGGGCGCGTTCCCGCGGGTTGAGAGTCGGGCTTCGCCAGGGTCTCGCGCTCTGGCAGCGCGCAGGGACGCGGGCTGCGTTCCGGGGTGTGGCCGACCTTGGTCGCGGCGCTGCGCGTGAGGCGCGCCTGCGAGCAAGGCCGCTCCACGCAGGGCCTGGAGAGGTGGCGACGGCGCTCGGAGGGGTCGATCCCGTCGCCGCGTTGCGCGGCCCGGTCCTGGCGGCCATGCCTGCCGTCGCCCGCTTCGAGCTCGAGGCGGGCGCGGACATCCTCGAGCGTGCCGATGCGGCCCTCGCCCATCGCTTCGACCTCCTTGGCTCCGGGCCCACCGACCTCGGCCGCGAGATCGACTGGCGATCGGACTTCAAGACCGGACGACGCTGGCCGCTTCGTCACGGGTCTTTGCTCCGCCTCGCATACGGCGACGGATCGGACGTCAAGGTGCCGTGGGAGCTTTCTCGCGGGCAGCACCTGCCGCTTCTCGCGGCCGCCCACAGGCTGACCGGGGATCGACAGTATCTCGACGAGCTCGGTGCTCAGCTCGAGAGTTGGATCGCAGACAACCCGCCCGAGCTCGGGCCGAACTGGGCTTCGACCATGGATACGGCCATCCGCGCCGCGAACTGGGTCGCCGCGCTCGCGATCGCGGCAGAGCACGCCGCCGGTGAGGCCTGGTTCGAGCGTGTGCTCGCGAGCCTCCTGCTCCACGGACGCTTCGTGCGCACGCATCTGGAATGGAGCGAGGCTCGCGGCAACCACTACCTCGCCGACGTCGTCGGCCTGCTCTCGGTCGCTGCGCTCTTCTCCGGCGGCCCGGAAGGCAGCGAGTGGGCGGAGTGGGCAGCCGGCGAGCTCGTCTCGGAGCTCGAGCATCAGGTGCGCAAGGACGGCACGGCGCACGAGGCCTCGACCGGCTATCACCGGCTCGTCACCGAGCTGTTCGTCTGCGGAACCCAGGCGGCCGATGCACTTGCTCCAGACCGCCTGCCCGACTGGTACCGCGAGCGGCTCCAGCGCATGCTCGAGTTCGTTCGGGACTACACGCGCTCCGACGGGCTCGCCCCGCAGATCGGCGACGCGGACGACGGTCGCTTCCTCCCGCTCGGTGAGTACGGCGCCGACCCACGCGACCACCGCCATCTCTTCGAGCGCTTCGAGCCCGCGACGGCGAGCGCCGAATACCCGGACGGGGGTTACTACGTTCTCCGCTCGGCCGAGCAATACGTGATCGTCCGCTGTGGCGACACGGGTCGTCACGGGCGCGGCGGACACGGCCACAACGACCAACTCTCGTTCGAGCTCGCCCTCGGCGGCCAGGCACTCGTGGTCGACCCCGGGACGTACATCTATACCGCCGACCCGGCGGAGCGGAACCGCTTCCGGTCGACGCGGTTCCACAGCACGCTCCGTCTCGACGACCTGGAGCAGAACGAGCTGCGCAGCGACGACCTGTTCCTGATGGCCAACCGCGCTCGAGCCGAGATGCTCTCCTGCGACGCAACCTCGTTCGAGGGGCGCCACCACGGCTTTCCCGGGGCCACACACACTCGCCGCCTCGAGCTCCATGGCGACGAGCTCCACATTCGCGACACCGTCGAGTCGGAGATCGAGCACGAGCTCGAGTGGACGTTTCCGCTCGCGCCGGGAGCCCAAGACAGCGTCGAAGTCGTAGCCGGCGGCCTGGACTTCCGCACCGAGCTCGGCGCGTACTCCCCGCGCTACGGCGTTCGCGTGCCGGCGACCTTCCTGCGCGCTCGGCGCCGGTCGCAGCCGGGAAGCGACGTCACCGAGATCGTGGTCAGAGCGCGCGCCTGACGAGTCGCCAGTACCGAACGACGACCGGATTTGCCACGCGCAGCAGGCGCGGCACGGGAAGCATGGCCGGATCGAAGATGGGTGTCAGGAGGCCGGCGAGCTCCCGGTCGCGGACCTTGCGCAACCGCTGGGTCGCCCGGCGCCGGCGAACGATGACCGGGCTGTTGCGGATGCACCAGGCCCAGCCTGCCGCCTTGTCCTTGAACCAGCCCTCCCTCAGCGCAACCGCCGCCATCCCGAGCTCGGTCGAGACGAGAACCGGCGACAGGAGAGCCAGCAGCCGCGGTGAGAACGCGGTCAAGCAGAAGAAGAGCCGGTTGCGCTCGATGAAGTAGTTCTTGCGCGGGTTCCGCCCGAAGTCGTACTCGTGGAAGACGTCCGCCTCGGGATCGACGACCACCCGAAGTCCGGCCAGATGCGCGCGCCAGCCGAGCTCGACGTCCTCGAGATACATGAACAGCTCCTCGGCAAACCCGCCGAGCGAATGGAAGGTCTCGGCGCGGATCGCCATCGCGGCCCCGCTCGGCGCCGCGATCTCGCGCGGCTCTTGCACCGACTCGGCGGGCTCGCCGTAGCCGGCCGCCCACCCGATGCCGCTGACGTGCACCTCCGTGCCTCTGGAGTTCAGGAGCTCGGGCCGGGCCAGGAGCAGCAGCCGCGCCATAGCGATCCCGATCGAGCGGTCTTCGAGCGTTCGGCGGAGGCTGTCGAGCGCTCCCGGAGCCACCACGGTGTCGGGATTGAGGAAGACGAGCACGTCGCCGGCCGCCTCGCGCGCACCGCGGTTGGAGCCGGCCGCAAACCCGAGGTTCTCGCCCGGAGAGACGACGCTGACGCCTTCCCGTGCGCCCGCGTCGGCGATCTCCTCGCCGCCCTCCCCGTTGTCGACCACGACGACCTCGTCGGCCTCGCCGACGAGCGAGTCGAGCAGCCGCGCGAGCGACGGGCCTGCGCCATAGGCGACCGTGACGACCGAAATGCCCACGCGACTAGTATCAGCCGCATGAAGATCCTCGTCACCGGCGGGGGCGGATTCCTCGGCTCGCACCTCGTCGAGAGGCTTCGCTCCGAGGGGAACGACCCCTTTGTCGCGCGCCGTCGCGACTATGACCTGACGCTCGCCGAGGACACGGCACGCGTGTTTGACGACGCTTCGCCGGACCTCGTGTTCCACCTTGCCGGCGAGGTCGGCGGCATCGGCGCAAATCGCTCCAACCCGGGTCGCTACTGGTACTCGAACCTTCTCATGGGCGCGAACGTGCTCGAGCAGAGCCGGCTCGCCGGCATCGACAAGCTGGTCGTCGTCGGCACGATTTGCGCCTATCCCAAGTTCGCCCCCGTGCCCTTCCGCGAGGAAGACCTCTGGAACGGATACCCCGAGGAGACGAACGCGCCGTACGGAATCGCCAAGAAGGCGCTGCTGGTCGGGGCGCAGGGGTACCGCGAGCAATACGGGCTGAACGCGATCTACCTGCTGCCGGTGAACCTCTACGGGCCGGGCGACAACTTCGACCTCGAAAGCTCGCATGTGATCCCGGCCCTGATCCGGAAGATGCTCGAGGCGAGCGAGCGCGGCGACGCGTCGGTCGTGCTCTGGGGCGACGGCTCACCGACTAGGGAGTTCCTGTACGTCGAGGATTGCGCCGAGGGCCTGTCCCTGGCTGCCCGGCAGTACGACGGCGCAGACCCGGTCAACCTCGGCACCGGCGAAGAGATCTCGATCCGCGAGCTCGCAGGCGCGATCGCCGACGCGACCGGCTACTCCGGCGAGATCGTGTGGGACGACTCGAAGCCCAACGGCCAGCCCCGCCGCCGGCTCGACGTCGAACGCGCCAAGGAGCAATTCGGCTTCAGCGCTCGCACACCGTTCCGCGACGGCATCGAGCGCACCGTCGCCTGGTACCGCGCACAGGTCCCGTCCCTGACCTCCTACTAGGCGTCAAGCCGCGCCGCGCGCCACCCAGGCCTTCGCCGAGACTACGAACGGTGGCTCCGGCAGCCTCTCCCTGCAGAGCTCGCGCAATGCCGTCCGCCGATCGGGCTCGAGGCCAGCGACGTGCGCACCCGACGGGGCGACGCCGAGCGTGAACGGCTCCCACCAGTCCTCGAACGTGGCGTGCTCGACGTCCACCGCGACGGCGCTGTCGTCGATGTCGCCGATTCCGGCCGCGCGAAAGAGGTCGGCCAGGTGGCCGGCCCTGCTGCCGGGGCAGACAAACCCATTCTCGACCTCAGGATCGAGCGCTTGGGCGGCACCCCAAAACGGACCGAGCGGGCCGCCGTCGGTGAAGTCCCACACGCATGCGGCGACGACGCCACCGTCCCGCGTCACCCGCGCCATCTCGCTGATGCCTGCGACCGGATCGTCCATGACGTTGACCACGAGCTGGGCGAGCGTCGCATCGAAGCAGCCTGCCTCGAACGGCAGATCCTCAGCCGGCGCGCGGATGACCTCGACTCCGGGATGGCGCCCGCGTAGGGCCGCGACGAATTCCTCGGACGGGTCGACCGCCGTGACCCGTCCCGGCCCTCCCCTCCGGGCAAGCTCCGCGGTCAGCGCACCGGGGCCGCATCCGACGTCGAGGACCCGGCCGTCGAGCGGGAGCCCGGCGAAATCGGCGAAGGGCACCGCCAGCGGCCTCGAGTAGCGGCCCATGAACCGGTCATAGGCATCGGCATCGCTCAAGCTCAGTTCTTCTCCTTCGCCGGCAACGCTAAGCCATCGTGACAATCATGGCGCATGGGTCCATTGACGCCGATAATCAGGCTTCGCCTGCTCGCCCTCGCCGCCGGGCTTCGGCATAACGCCGAGATCGGTTCGGAATCAACCATCTAGTTCAGTTCAGCCCGAGCAGGTCGAGCAAGCGGCTCGCCCGCTGGGCATACGTGTGCTCCGAGAGCGCCCGCTCGCGTGCCCGCTTGCCCATCTCCTCGGCCGCCCCCGGATCCGCGAGCAACTCGTCATAGGCCGCGACAGCCTCGTCCGCGCTCGAGACGACTCTCACCTCGCTGCCCGGCTCGAACCACTGGCTCAGACCCTCGTACGGGTTCGAGACGATCGCCGCGCCGCACGCGGCCAGCTCGAAGGGGCGCGCGGACGACGAGCCCGGCACAGTGGCATGCGGCCCGCGGGTGATGTTCAGGTTGATGCGGCTCGCCGAGACCGCATGCGAGAAGACGTTGAACGGCACGTCGCCGACCGAGCGCGCAGAGCCGGTGTCACCACGGAAGTCCGCCCCGCCGAGGACGAAGTCGACCTCCGGCAACCGCCGGCTCGGTTCGCCGACCATCGCGGCCATCCAGTCCCGGCGGAACCTGTCGCCGTAGCCGTAGAAGAAGACGTCGTGCTCCTTGGCCACGGATAGCGGGGCGAAAAGACCGGGGTCGACTGCCCAGAAGAGCGCCTCCGCCCGGCGGGCTCCCATGGCAACGAGCGACGGAATCGCGCCCTCCGAGTTCGAGAGCATGAGGTCGTACTCCCCGGGATCGGCGCCGTGATAGATGTTGAAGCCCGTGTCGAGCCCACCGAACTCGGGGAGGCTCGCCGGCAGGTCGCCGTCGTAGTAGACGACCGGGACGTCGAAGCGCTCGCGGAGCGCCGTCGGAATCCCGCGGAGATGGCTCATGGGGACCGTGAAGACGATCACGGCGTCCACGCCACCCTCCCGCTCGATGATCCGCTCGAGGTGACGCTTCCAGCGTGGGGTCACCCAGCGCGAGATAACCGTGCGAACCGCCTTGTCGGAGGCCGTGTCCGGCGGCCGGTCTTCGGTCCGCCTGACTCTGTCTCCGCCCAGGCGCCCGACGGCCCGCCGGCTCGCGTCGAAGAGCTCCCCCTCCCGGTAACACGGATTCGGGTACGTCCGCCACCAGGGCGACTCGACTGCCCTGCCCCGGTACGGCGTGACGATGAGGTCGCACCCCGCCTCGTAGAGTCCCTTCCAGAGCTGCCACCACGCGGGCGTGCAGCCGTAGCGAAAGTCGAGGTCGGCCGCCGAGGCGACCGCAAGGATCCGCGGAGGCTTCATCGGCTGCTCAGTACGCGCCGCGGGCCGCCAGGACTGCCGGCAGAGTCTTCAGCAGGATCGAGATGTCAAGCCAGATCGACCAGTGCTCGAGATAGTAGAAGTCGAGTCGCACGAGGTCGTCGAAGCTGAGGCTCGACCGGCCGGCGACCTGCCAAAGGCCGGTCATGCCCGGAAGGACGAGGTACCGCTTCCGGTGCCACGGCTCGAGCAGCTCGTAGTCGCGGACCGGAAGCGGTCGCGGCCCGACGAGGCTCATCTCGCCGCGGAGGACGTTCAGCACCTGGGGGATCTCGTCGATCGAGAACCGCCGGAGAACGCGTCCGACGCGCGTGACACGGGGATCGTCGCGGATCTTGAAGAGAGCGCCCTCGGCCTCGTTCTCGGTCTCCAGCCCGGCCTGCTGGGCTTCCGCGTCGGCGCGCATCGTGCGGAACTTGAGCATGTCGAACTCCCGCTCGTTCAGGCCGACTCGCGTGTCGCGGAAGAAGACTGGGCCGCGCGAGTCGAGCTTGATCGCGAGGCCGATCAGCACCCAGATCGGCACACCGACAATCGCGATGAGCGCGCTGACGACCAGGTCGAAGCCGCGTTTGACGACCCAGTCGGCCCCGGCGAAGACGGGTGGCCTGAGCTCAAAGAGCGGAACGCCCTGCCCCGGCACGTACTCACCGCGCCGTTCGATGAGCAGCTCGGTCGCGCGCGGGGCGACCCTGACCTTCACGCCCCGCCTGTGGGCCTGCTCGACGATCTCGACGAGCTCTCGGTCGGTGAAGTCGGAGTCGGTCACGATCAGCTCGTCGACTTCACGCTGCGCCAGCACCGTCGGGAGCGACGAGAGATTCCCCAGCACCGGCAGGCCGGCGCCGTCGGACGAGATCGCGACGGCTCCGATGAACTCGTAATCGATCCCCCCGCGGCTTGCGCCGAGCGTCCGTCGAAGGCGCGCGAGACTCTCGCCCTCGCCGACGAGGATCGCCCGGCGCCGGACGCCCGCGAGCTTGAGCAGATCGCCGGTGACGACGTCGTAGCTTCCGCGCAGGAGGCCGATGCAGATCGAGGTCAGGATGACCGCCGTCGGTGCCAGCCCATACGTGCCGAACCGGTGGCCCGTGCCGAGAGCGAAGATCATCGTGATCACCGCGACCAGCGTGAGCGACGCAACGATCCGGCCGAACCCGCCGCGCCGTTCGCGCTCGGAATAGAGCCCCGCCTGCCAGAAGACAAGGACCGTGATCAGGGTCAGGAAGGGCAGCCATTCGGCTTCGGCGTCCCACAGAAAGCCCCAGAGAGGCCCGCCGTTGCCATAGACGAGCTCGCGTATCCCAAGCGCTCCGTAGACCCCGAGCACCAGCCCGACGAGATCGAGGACAATCAGGGCGGCGATGCTCGCCGCACGCCGCACAGCGCTGCGCAGCGGGAAGTACGGGTTGGTCGAGCGGATGTCGCCAAGCGGCTCGGCGTTGCCACGCTCGTCCCGCCGGCTCGGGCGGGCAGATGACGGCGGCCGCGCCGGGGGCGCTTGTTCGGTAGCCACGGGCCGTTTCATGATACGGCTCGCCGCCACGTTGTCCTGCCTCGACCTCAAGAAGCGGTCGCGCGAAGCCAGATCTGCGTCCAGAACGGCGCGAGGAGACGATAGACAAACGGCTCGGCAAGATGGAACGCGATCTCGCGAGGCCCGTTCGAGTACAGCCGCTTGCGGTTGTTGTGGAATCGTTCGATTCCGTTGAATCCGGCCTCTCTCAGAAACCTCTTGAGCTTCCTGGGCGTGTAGCCAAGCTCGGTTGTTCCCCACTCCTCGACTGCGTCGCGGCCCTGGTAGCGGTGCTTCCAATTTGGCTCGGCAATCAGCAGGCGTCCTCCCGGACGAAGCGCAAGGTGCGCCGAGCGCGCGACCAGAGCCGCGTCCGGCGTGTGATGGAGCGCGTCATAAATCAGGCAAGTGTCGAACCGGCGGCCCAGATCGAGAGCTTCCATGTCCCCGACCTCGAAGGACGCGTTCGAGCCCTCTGCGGCACTGACCTCCCGAGCGATGTTGATCATCCCCGGCGAGATGTCGTAACCCACAGCGGAAACGCCGTGCCGAGCTGCCAGTCGGGTCATCCAGCCTGGCCCGCAGCCGAGCTCGCAGAACGTCATCCCGGCCCGAAGGTCGAGGAGTTGCACGACGTAGCCAAAATCGATGAGAAAGCGGGCTGTTTCTCTGGGAGCATGGCCAAACGGCTTCGCCCTGAGCCACTGCTGGCCCGGGTCTCCCACGAGGCTCGGATAGTCGATCTCCGCCTGCTTGCGGCTCTCCGTCACCTCAGTCTGTCTACCACGTTTTGCCTGCCTATTTGCGCATTCGCTTGAATGCGAGCCAGCTTGGCTTCCGCCGGCCGGAGGCCGTGAAGAAGCCCGACTGCCAGCCGTTGGGGATCCGCGCCTCGTCCTTCATCAGGAACCAGATCATCATGTCGATGCGCGGATTGGCGCGTGCCACGGCATATGCGGTCTTGAGATAGCGCGCCTGCTTTGTGAACGAGACTCCGAAGAGACGGTCCGGTGGGTTCGTCTGGTAGCCGTACTCGGTGATCCAGAGCCGCTTGCGCCCGTAGAGGCGTGTGAGCTCCCTGATCAGCTCGTTGATGTTGCCGAGCGTGATCGCTCGCGATCCCGGCGGCGGCCGGTTCGGCGGCTCGTTTGGATGCTGGTAGTAGGGATGGTGCGCATACACGTCGAACTTCGCGTGCGCTTTCTTCATCCCGCGCAGGAAGGGAAGGGGCGAGAGCGAGGCCCGGGGCAGGGTGCCCGAGTTGTTGCCGCGCGGAGAGGTCACACCGCAGGCGACCTTCTCGCCGCGGAGGCCGGTCAGGTGGACTCCAGACCAGGTCGCGTTGCAAATCTTGGCGTAGATGCCCGGGCTCGCGAGGCGATACTTGCGGGGCCCGATCTTGGTGAACTGCGGCTTCAGGAAGACCGGGTTGTTCGGCTCGTTCCAGGCAAGCCAGTGCCGCACGGCCGGCAACGGCGGGCCGTCGGTGACCGGCCTGAAGCTTCCGCTGTAGCGCTTGGCAGCCGCGTACGCGAAGTTCCGCAAGTCGCGGACCCGGCGCGGAGCGTGGTTCTTTGCCGGGCCGGCCCAGCGTGGCGTCCAGAGGATCGAGAAGACGACCTTGATGCCGTTCTCCTTGGCGCGCTTGACCATCGCGTCGTACACCGCCCAGTCGTAGGCAGGATCTGCCGGGTCCACCGCATGTGCGGGCCGGCGCGCGCGCGCGACTCCCGTCGGGCCGCCCCAGTAGAGGTTGGCGCGCAGCGCCTCGACGCCGAGCGACTTGTATTGCGGGAACGCCCAGTCCGGGTTCCCGAGAGTGGACGGCTCGTCGAAGATGCCGACGATGAGGTTGCGCGAGGGCTTGGCGGCCGACGGCGCCGCCAGCGCGGCGAGCATCGCAACGACCGCGACCAGGATCAGCTGCTTACGCACGGACGGGCTCCACACTCGGCAGCATGCGGCGAAGCCCTTCGTCGAGCTCGACCTCCGGCTGCCAACCGAGCACCTGCTTCGCGCGGGTGATGTCCGGCTGGCGCACTTGGGGGTCGTCGACGGGCAGCGCCTCGAAAACGATCTCACTCTTTGATCCGGTCAACCTGATCACCGTTTCCGCAAGCTCGAGGACCGTAAACTCGCCTGGGTTCCCCAGGTTGACGGGCAGGTGCTCCGTGCTCGTCGCAAGCAGGTAGAGAGCCTTGATGAGGTCGTCCACGTAGCAGAAGCTGCGCGTCTGCGACCCGTCGCCGAAGACCGTGAGCGGCTTGTTCTCGACGGCCTGGCGGACGAAGGTCGGAATTGCGCGACCGTCGTACGGACGCATTCGGGGGCCGTATGTGTTGTGGATGCGCGCGATGGACGTGTCCACGCCCTGCTGGCGGTGATAGGCCATCGTCAAAGCCTCGGCGTAGCGCTTCGCCTCGTCGTAGACCCCGCGCGGACCGATCGGGTTGACGTGGCCCCAGTAGGTTTCGGGCTGAGGGTGCACCTGGGGATCGCCGTAGACCTCACTCGACGAGGCGAGCAGGAATCGGGCGCGCTTCCACTTCGCCAGGCCGAGGGCGTTGTGCGTGCCGTAGGAGCCGGTCTTCAGCGAGTGCAGCGGCTGGCGCATGTAGTCGATCGGGCTGGCCAGCGCAGCTAGGTGGTAGACGACGTCGACCGGCTCGTCGACCTCGATGTGCTCGATCACGTCGTGGTTGACGAACATGAACTTCTCGTCGCGAATGTGTTCGACGTTCGAGAGCGAGCCCGTCTCGAGGTTGTCCACGCAGATAACGCGGTAGCCCTCCGCGAGAAGGTACTCACAGAGATGAGAGCCGAGAAAGCCGGCTCCGCCGGTGACGACTGCGCTAGGCACGAGGGCGCAGGATAGCCACGGCCCCGGACCGGGCCTCCGATCCTTACGAACTTCTAACCCTGGCTTGTCTTAGCGAAGCTCGCGGTTCGATTCCATGTCGAACAGCATCGCAAACAGGGTGAACAGCAGGCCTGCAATCAAAAGCAGCGCGACGAGGACCACTGTCGCGACCGTGAGCTCGTTGCCGAGGATACGAAGGATCGTCACGGTTGCCCCGAGCACGAGCCCCAGGAGAGAGAAGAGGAGTCCGAAGACGTAGAAGAAGACGAGCGGGTGGAAGTCCCGGATCACGTACTTCTCGCGCATCCGCCAGAAGAAGGCCTTCGTCAGCAGCCAGGAGATGGCCGGTATGACCCGCCTCAGGCGGATGTCCGACGTCTCCCCCACGCCGTACACCGGACGCGACGGCACGTCTCGCACCTTGGCGTTGATCACGTTCAGGTGCACGAGCATGTCGTTCGGAAAGCCGTAGCGCGCATAGATGCGATCGAGGTCGAGTAGCTCGAGCGTGGAGCGGCGGATCGCCGTGTAACCCGACTGCGAGTCGGCGACGTGCCAGTAGCCGGAGGCGATCTTCGTCAGCAGCGAGAGGATGGCGTTGCCGAGGTAGCGCGTGTGTGGCATCAGCTCCCAGGCCCGTCCTGTGAAGAGCCGGTTCGCCTTCGCGTAGTCGACCTCCCCGCGGGCGACGGGGCCGGCGATCGCCTCGAGGTCCGCGGGATCCATCTGGTTGTCGCCGGCCATCACACACGTGACGTCGATCCCCTCCTCGAGGGCGCGGCGGTAGCCGGTGAGGATGGCTGCGCCGACGCCCTGGTTCTGCTCGTGCGAGACGACCTCGACTCGCGAATCGCCGGAGGCGCGAGCGCGCTCGGCCGTCCCGTCCCTTGAGGCGTCGTCGATCACGAGTATGCGGTCGACGAAGTCGGGGATGCTGCTCAGCGTCGTCCCGATCAGCCGTTCCTCGTCGAACGCCGGCACGACGACGGCGACGCGCTTCCCTTCGAGCATTACCGGCGGCCGGTGCGCGCGACGATCGGCTCCCAGAAGAGCGCGGCCAGGAGGCCGAGAATGAGCCCGATCAGGCCCGCGACCGCCATCGAGTTCCGCGTGCTGCGCGCGGTCGTCTTGGTCGCTGCGCCGCGGTCGAGGATGCTGGGCAGCTCGACCTGCTCCGCGAGGGCGAGCAGCTGCCGAGCCTGGAGACGGTCCTGCTCCAACGTCCCGCGCCGCTGCTCCGCCGTCAGGAGCAACGTGGCGAGGGTCAGCCGCTCCGAGCCCGAGGCCCGGTCCAGCTCCGCCTGAACCGTCTTCATCTGCTGGTCGATCGCCGCGAGTTGGCGATCGTCGGAGGCGAGCAACTCCTGGAACGTCTTGCGCTTCAGCCTCGCGTAGCCGCCGACTCCTTGCACGACCCGCTCGGCGATGGCGGCGGTTGCCTTGTTGACCTCGTCCTTGTGGCTTCCCTTCACCGAGACGACGTAGAGCTGGTTGGGAGCCGTCTTGGCAACACCGCTCCTGATCGCTCGGGTGGAGACACCTGCCCGAAGATCTCGGACGGACATTCCGGACTCCGACGAAACCGCCTGGAGCGTTTCCTGCCCACGGGCGATGCGAGCGACCGTGTTCGGGTTCGTGGCGAGGCCTTGAACCGGGGCGCCGCCGCCGGGGCTGAACGGCGTCCCGACGTACACGGTCGCTTCAGAGCGGAAGACCTGGTTGCCCCCGAGCGCAAGCAGGTAGCCGAGGGCAACACCGACGACGAGCCCTGCGAGCGGAAGCCACCAGCGCGCGACGAGCGCGTCCAGGTAGTGGCCAATGTCCACCTCGCGCTCGGCGTCGAGGTCCGGCTCTGTCGGTTGCTTCGTGCTCATGCCTCGCCCGGCTCGCTCGCAACCGGCTCGGGCAGCTCCTCGGCGAACGGCTCGAGCCGTCTGTCAGCGCCCTCGGTCAGGCAAAGGTCGGAGAAGAAGCGTGTCATCACGACGCCCTCGAGGAACTCGCCGACGGCCGGCTCGGGCCGCTCTCCGGTCGCAAGCGCGAGCGCGAGCTCCGGATAGCGGCTGCCTGCTGCGAGAGGGAGCGGGAAGGCTCCGCCGAAGCGCGGGTTGACGTCGGTGACGAGGAGCGTCCCGTCCGGCTCGCGGAAGCACTGGATGTTCGCGGGTCCCCAGATCGGCAGCGCCTCGGCGATGCGCCGGCCGTGCTCGATCAGGTCCCAGTCCTTGATCGTCATCCCTTTGATCGATTCGCCGCCCTTCGACTCGATCATCGTTCGCGGAATCGCATTCAGGCAGCGGCCGTCGAAGTCGCTGAAGACGTCGATCGAGAACTCCTCGCCGCGGCAGTGGGCCTGGACGAAGGAGGGAACGGGCGTCCGTGCGAGATGGAAATCGAGCTCCTCGCGATCCTCGGCGCGGTAGATGTGGCGCGAGCCGAAGCCCTCGCGGGCCTTGACGAGCACGGGAAAGTCGAGGTGCGCCGGGAGCTTCTCGGGCAACCAGCTCGCAGGCGACGGGATTCCGAGCGCCTCGAAGGTCTCGTGCGCGAGGTATTTGTCGCCCATGCGCTCGGCCACGTCGAAAGGCGAGAGGAGGAGGGCGGCGCCGAGCTCGTCGCGTGCGCCCGCGAGGATCAGCTGGTCGAGGTCGGTGAGCGGGACGACGAGGTCGATGCCGTGCTCGGAGACGAGCTCCGTGAGCTGGGACACGTAGCCCGGGTCGTCCACGCGGACGACGAGCTCGTAGCGGTCGGCGTGGTAGAGCGCAGGCGCGAGCGGGTTGAGGTCCACGGCAACGGTCGTCGCGCCGGCCCGTCCGAAAGCCGAGACGATGTCCACGCGTTGCCCTGCACAGGTGAAGAGGACGGCCGTCACGGCGAAAGAGGGTAACGACTCGGCGGAAACCGCCCCTCAGGAAACGTCACGATTCCGGCGCAAATGCGTTTCACACGTGTCACATCTTTCTCAGTACGATCGCAGCGGGGAGGAGGTGGAGCGAACCTCTATTAGGGCCTTTTTCGGGCGCCGCTCGCCCGCCAGCCCCCAGTGTCGCCCTTGTAGGTCCCACTGATCAGCGCGCGCGGCGTCCGCAGCAGGATCTTCAGGTCAAGCCTCGGTGAGCGGTTCTCGACGTACCAGACGTCGAGCTCGATCCGCTCTTCCCAGGGCAGGGCGGCACGGCCGTGGATCTGCGCCCAGCCGGTGATCCCCGGCTTGACGTCGAGACGCTTCCGCTGCCGTGGCGTGTACTGCTCGACCTGGTACGCGAGCGTCGGCCGCGGGCCGATGAGGCTCATTTCCCCGCGAACGACGTTCCAGAGCTGGGGCAGCTCGTCGAGAGACAGCCGACGGAGGACGCGACCGACTCGGGTGATGCGCGGATCGCCGCGGTTGACCGCCCACCCGGCGCCCTGCTGCTCTGCGCCGACGACCATCGTCCGCAGCTTGACGAGCTCGAACTCGCGGCCGCCCCGACCCACCCTTCGCTGCCGATAGAGCGCCGGGCCGCGGTCCTCGAGCTTGATTGCAAGCGCGGCCACCGCCAGCAGCGGGCTCGCGAGCGCGAGGCCGAGCGAGGCTCCGACGGCGTCGAGCCCGCGGTTCACCTCGTGCCCTCGATCCGCTCCCAGAGCAGCGGCGGCCCGAAGCGGACGTAGCGCGCGAGACCGGCCAGCGTCGCCCACGTGACGACGAGGTAGTAGTAGGCCAGGCCGGCGCCCGGGATCGGTAGCCGCAGACGGCCGGCTCCAGCGAGCAGGAGCCATAGGAGCTGAGCGGCGAGCACGGTCTGGTAGGCCCAGCCTTCCCCGACGAGCACGGCGCTCGAAACGAGCAGCAGCACGTGCAGGATTCCGCTCCCGTACCGCAACAGCCGGTGCGACACGAGCTCGACGAAGTACAGCGGCCCGACCCGGCGCAGCATGCCGCGGAAGACGTGCACCCAGGCCCCGCGCAGCATGCGCACCTTCCGCTGGTACTCGTCCTCGATGTCCCGTGAGGGCTTCTCGACGGAAACCGCGTCGGGATCGTAGACGGCACGACGACCGCGGCGCACCATCAGATATGGAAGCCCGAGGTCGTGGCCGCACCACGGCTCGAGCTCGATCCAGTCCGAACGGCGAACAGCGTAGATGGGACCGTTCCCGGCGGTGATCGAGCCGAGCCGCGATTCCTGCATCCGCAGCCAGAGCTCGAACCGCCAGTACGCGCCCTCGCGATTCGTCCCGTCCGCGGCCTCATACGAGGCGCGGCCGGAGACATAGCCGACAGCCGGGTCGGCAAAGCTCCGCACGAGCAGGCGCAGCGCGCCGGGCTGCCAGGTCGCGTTCGCATCGGAAAAGCCCACGATCTCGCCGGTCGACTCCTGGACGCCGCGGTTCTGTGCCGCCACCTTGCCGCCCCGCGGGCACCGGACGAGCTTCACCCGGGGATCCTGCGCGGCGAGGCGCTCGACGATCTCGTCGGTGCCGTCTGCAGAGGCATCGGAAGCGACGACGACCTCGAGCCGGTCGGCCGGGTAGTCGAGCTCGAGCAGGTTCCGCACGCGGGCCTCGATGACGTCCTCCTCGTTGTGCGCGGCGACGACGACGGTGACCGACGGCTCGATGTCCGCCTCGCTCACACGGCGAAGGCGCAACCGGGCACCGACGGCGGCGGCGAGCGCATAGCCGACGTGCGTCCAGACAAGCAGGGCGAGCGAAACCCAGAAGACGACCTTTGCCACCAGCATCGCCACGTATTCTCACGTCTGTGCCCGCCCTCACCGTCGGCAGCCCTGTCGTCGTCGACTCACGCGCTTGAAAGAGAGCCGGCGGCGCGCCCTGTTGCTGGTGTACTACTTCCCGCCGATCGCGGGCGCCGGCGTCCAGCGGACCTTGAAGTTCGTTCGCTATCTCGAGCCGCTGGGCTGGGACGCAACCGTCATCTCGACCCGCTCTCGCGTCTACGGCGCCCGGGACGAGACGCTGCTCGCGGAAGTACCGCCTTCGACGAGGGTGGTTCGGACGGCCGCTCTGCCGCTCGCCCGCTACCTGTCGATCGCGCTCTACAAGCTGAGGCTCAAGCGCCTGCGCTGGTTCGTGCTCTGGCCCGACAACGGCCTCGGCTGGGCGCCGTTCGCGTTCATCGCCGCCATGCGCGCAGCCCGGCGCGATCGCCCCGACGTGATCTACTCGACCTCCGCTCCGTACGGCAGCCACATCGTCGCCATGCTCGTGTCTCGACTAACAGGGATTCCCTGGGTCGCGGACTTCCGCGACGAATGGGCGGCGAACCCCCACCTCGCCGACCTGCCACGTCCCTTGCCCGCGCTCGCCGAGCGGGCCGAGCGGGCGATCACGTCCCGAGCCGCACGGGTCGTCGTGGTTGCCGACTACTTCGAGCTCGCCGGGCTGCCGCCTGGTGACTCGCGCCGCGTGGAGATCGTCAACGGCGTCGACCCGGCCGACTTCCGCTCGGAGCTCCCGGGACCGCCGAACGACCGCTTCGTCCTCTCGTTCATCGGGTCGCTCTACGACTCCATCAACCCGGCGGCTGCTCTACGCGTACTGGCCTCGCTTGCCGAGCGGGGCACGATCGACGCCGAGCGGATCGAGGTCCGGTTCGTCGGCTCGGTCTGGATCCCAGGTTTCGCGCCGCCGCCGGGAATCCGCGTCGAGACCACTGGGTACGTACCCCACGCGCAGGCCGTAGCGGAGATGCGCGCAGCGACGGCGTTGCTCTTCTACGTGCCCAGCTCGAGCCTCGCTCCCTCGGGCAAGCTCTTCGAGTACCTCGCGTCGGGCCGGCCCCTCCTGTGCCTCGCGCGCCCGGACAATCTCGCGAGTCGGCTGGTAGCCGAATGGGACGCGGGCGTCAACGCGGAGCCCGACGACGAGGAGGCAATCGAGCAGGCCCTCCTGACGTTGTGGCGGCGCTGGGAAGACGCCGGCCTGCCCGACCAGGAGCAGGTGCGTGCCAACGTCTTCGAGCAGTACTCACGCCAGGCCAACGCGGCGCGCCTGGCCGAGGTGCTCGACGAGGCGACCCGTGGCTGACCGGCTGCGCGTGCTCGTAGCAGGCTGGCTGAACTCGCCTCACGTAGAGGCCTGGGCAAAGTCGGTGGTCGCCGCCGGTCACGACGTGCACGTTGCAGGTCGGGCCGCGCCGCAGGTGCCGGAGCTCGAGCTGACCGTTCCCACGCACCGCCTGCACGCGGCGGCGCCCCCACCGCTGCGCGGGCTGATCATGAGCCGGGAGCTTGGCCGGGTGGCGGCGAGGGTCAAGCCAGACCTCGTGCATGCCCACTACCTGGCGGAATACGGCTGGATGGCAGCGCGGGAGCGGTTGAGACCGCTCGTCTGCTCGGCCTGGGGCTCGGATGTCCTCGGGGCCGGCGGAATGGGCAGGCGCCGTTCGCGCCGTGCGCTCGACGCGTCGGCTCTCGTCCTCGCCGACTCGGCCGAGCTCGTGCGCGAATCGCGGGCGCTCGCAACCCGGGACGTGCCGATCGAGCTCCTCCGCTGGGGCCTCGACCTCGACAGCTTCTCCCCAGGCGAGCCGCACGCTGCCCGGGAGGCACTTGGAATACCCCCGAACGGCCCGGTCGTCGCGAGCGTGCGCGGGCTTAGCCCGATCTACAACCCGGAGCTCCTACTCGACGCGTTCGCCGAGGTGCATAAGCGACGACCCGATGCGCGACTTCTGCTCAAGCATCCGCACACGAGCCTGCCGCCGGCGCTCGACGCGCCAATCAACCGGCTGGGTATCACGGACGCGGTGATCGTGCTCGGCAACGTTCCGTTTGAGCAGCTACCGGACGTCTATCGCGCGGCCGACGTCGTCGTCTCGATCCCGTCCAGCGACAGCTCGCCTCGCAGCGTGTGGGAGGCGCTCGCCTGTGGGCGACCGGTCGTCGTCTCCGACCTGCCGTGGGCGCGTGACGAGCTGGCTCCGGAAGGCCAAGCGCTGCTCGCGCCCCTCGTCGCCGACGCAGTCGCAGAGGCGATCCTTCGCGTGCTCGACGATGGCGACCTCGCGGCGAAGCTCTGCGCCGCGGGCCGGAAACTGGCGGTCGAAGAGCTCGACCCGGCGCGTAGCGCAGCCCGGATCGACGCGCTGTACCGGAAGGTCGTGCAGGAGGAGCGACGATGAGCGCGCCGCGGCGACACCTCGGGGCGGGTGCGGCCATGTCGGTGCTCGCCCAGGCGGGGCCGCTGATTGCCGCCGCAGCCCTGAGCGTCGTCCTCGCGAGAACGATCGGCCCGTCGGGAACTGGGCGGTTTGCCCTTCTCGTGACGCTCGTCGGCATCGCCTCGATGGTGGTTTCGCTCGGCCTGCACGCAGGCATCACGTACGAGGTGAGCAGGCGGCGCTGGTCGGTGGCCCACGCCTTCCGGACGAGCTATCGCGTGGCTCTCGTTCTCGGCCTTGCCGGAGCCCTGGTGGGCCTTGGCGTCTTCGCCCTGCTGCGCGAGACCGTGTTCGATGGGATCGAGTTCGCCGTCGCGCTGATCGCGCTGGCCAGCCTGCCGGCGGTCATCGCCTACGAATATGCCGCGGCGATCATGCTCGCGCGGGAGCGCTACGAGGCGTACGCGTTGCTGCTGATCGCACATGCCGCAGCGCTCCTCGTCGTCGGAGCGGGGCTCGCCATTCCGTTCGGCCTTACCGGTGCTGCGATCGGGATCCTCGTCTCGGCACTCGTGGGCGCCGCTTTAGCGGCCAGGCTGCTCTTGGACGAAGCGCGGCGCGACGAGACCCCCGACAGTGGCGGCTCGCTTGCGCGCGCTCTTCGTTTCGGCCTGCAAAGCTGGGGCGCGAACCTGCTCCAGCAGCTGAACTACCGGGTCGACGTCGTCATTCTCGCCGGCTTCGCCGCCGCCGGAGACGTCGGCGTCTACTCGGTCGCGCTCACGATCACCGGCATCGCGTGGGTCCTGCCGCAGGCGCTCCAGACGGTCCTCTTCCCACGCACGGCGAGCCTCGAGGAGGCGGCGCTCACGGGCGAGCTGGACTCACGGGTACCCGACGACGCCCTCGCGAAGGCGCTGAGGCACGGCGTGCTCCTGATGCTGCCAACCGCACTCGCCGTGAGCGCGCTGCTCGTCGTCGGCGTTCCGATCCTCTACGGAGACGCGTTCCACGAGACGATCCCGCTCGGCTTCATCCTCCTGCCGGGTGTCCTCCTCCTCGGGATCGGGAAGATCCTCTCTTCTGTCGTCGCAGGGCGCGGCTACCCGCGCTATGCCCTCTACGTCAGCGCGCTCACGATGCCGCTGACGCTCGCCCTCTACTTCGCGCTGATCCCGGCGTTCGGGAGCTACGGGGCGGCGATCGCGTCGAGTGTCTCCTACGGGTTCACGGCGCTCGTGACGTGGGCGTACTTTCGGCGGGTCGTCACACTCGGCATTCGCGAGTCGTTCGCACCAACCCGCCTGGACGTGGCGGACTACCGGGACGCAGCCCGCCTCGCACGAGGCCGCTTCTTCCGCAGCCGGCCAAGCCCTCGGTGAGCGCGCTGACGGTGCTCGTGCTGCCGGCGTGGTACCCCACGGCGGCCCAGCCGCTTTCGGGCCCGTTCGTGCGCGACCATGCCCGAGCGGCAGCGGCCCAGGGGCACCGAGTGGTGGTCCTCGTCGACGAGGGCCCTCGCGATGACGTGCGCGGCTTCTTCACGCTCGCCGAAGAGCGGGACGGCGCGCTCCGCGTCTTTCGGCTCGCTTACCGGCCCTCCACCGTCAGGGTCTCCTATCTGCTCGGCGCCCTCGAGGTCGCACGCCGGCTGCGACGGGAAGGCACACCCGTTGACGTGCTCCACGCCCACATCCACCGGATGGGCTGGCCCGCGGTCCTCGCCGGCAGGCTCCTTCGACGGCCGGTCGTCATCACCGAAAACTCGAGCGAGTGGCCGCGCCGATTGATGACGCCGGCCGCTCTCCGCCGGGCCCGGGCGTCCTTCCGGCGGGCTGCGCTGGTCTGCCCCGTCAACGAACGCCTGCAGCGTGCGATCGAGAGCTACGGCGTGCGAGCCCGCTTTCGGATCGTCCCGAACACGGTCGACACCGACGTCTTCCATTTCACCCCGGGAGCGCAGAGAGAGGAGCCGACTCTGCTTGTCAACGTCGCCCGGCACCTCGAGGTCAAGGGCCTGGACGTCCTCTTGCGGGCGTTCGCGGCGCTCGCCGCCGGGCGGCCGAAGCTGAAGCTCGAGCTGATCGGCGACGGCCCCCTGACGCCGGACCTGCGACAACTCGCCGCCGAGCTGGGAGACGAGCGCGTGTCGTTCGCCGGAGCCGCGACGCCGCCCGAGATCGCAGCGCGGCTCGCGGCGTCCGACGTCTTCGTGCTCTCGAGCCTCAGCGAGAACATGCCGCTCGTAGTCCTGGAGGCGCTGTGTTGCGGGCTCCCCGTCGTTGCCACCGATGTCGGCGGCGTCCCCGAGGCTGTCGGCTCCGACGGTGCGCTCGCCCAGCCCGGAGACGCCGAGGGGCTTGCCGCGGCGATCGAGAGTGTGCTGGACGACTACGGGCGCTTCGATCAGGCCGAGATCGCAAGGCGAGCCGCAGCGCGCTATTCCTTCGACGCGGTCGGCCGCGTCTGGGACGAGATCTACCGCTCGCTCTGAACCACACGCGAAGCCGCCGGTCATACTCATCCGGTGTCGGTCGCGCACCTCACCGACGAGGCGTTCTGGGACGAGTACTGGGCGTCGCTGCGACTTCCCGTCGAGATCACGAAGTCGAGCGGGTTCCTCGTCCGCGAGATCACCGACGTCTTCGATCGCTTCCTGCGCTCGGAAACCACTCTCTCGGTGCTCGAGATCGGAGGCGCTCCCGGCCAGTACGCCGCCTACGTCCAGCGCGAGCTCGGCCATGCCATCACGATCTTCGACAGCTCGCCGGTCGGCTGTGCGAAGGCGCGCGAGAACTTCGAGCTCCTCGGGCTCCCAGCCGAGGTCGTCGAAGGCGACATGTTCGACCCGCCGCCGGAGCTACCGAAGTTCGACGTCGTCTACTCCCTGGGGCTGGTCGAGCACTTCGACGACGTGACGACGACGGTCCGCGCCCATCTCGACTTCGTCGCACCGAACGGGCTGCTCATCCTCGGCGTCCCGAATCTCGCGGGTATCAACGGCCCGCTCATGCGACGCCTCTCGCCGTGGTTCTTCTCGAAGCACCACGCACAAGCGACGCACGAGTCCACCTGGGACCGGTTCGAGCGGGAGCTCGAGCTGCACCGCCTCTTGCGCGCGCATCTCGGGGGCTTCGATCCGGGCATGTTCTGGCGCAGCGAGAGCCGGAAACTCGGCGATCGCATCCTCGCGCAGTCGCTGCGCTACCTGTCGAGGCTCTTCGAGCGAAAGGAGGCGCGCTTCGTCCGGCGGGCGAACGGAGGCGCCTGGAGCGCGTACTTCATGGGGGTCTACCGCGTCGCGGATCGCTCCCCAGCCAACGCCGGCGAGCCCTAGACCCGCCAGATGCCGATCAGGTGACTCCGCAGCGGCGGCAACGCGGCCAGCGCCGACGCCACGGCCCGGTGACGACCGAGAAGCTGCGCGAGTTCGAAGCGAAGCGCAGTGCGCCGCAGCAGGGCAGGCTCGCCGAAGAGCCGGCGTAGCTCGGCCGCGTCGAGAGCAACTGTGCCCCGGGCGCCCTTCGTCCGTCCGGGGAGCCCTCGGTCACGTAGGTCGAACGAGAGGACCGCGCCGCCCGCCACGCGGCGCATCTCCTGCGCCGCGGCGAGGCGAACGTTGTCGTCGAGGATCGAGGAGAGGCACGTGAACTGAGTGACGAGGTCGAACTCACCGTCGGCGAACGGCAGCTCGGCCGCGTTTCCGACCTGCAGCTCCAGCGCCGGGTAGCGCTCGCGGCCTTCCGCGACCCGCTCCTCGAGCAGGTCGATCCCGTGACACTCGCCCGCGCCGTAGTCGCGCAGCCGGTGCAGGTAGTAGCCGGTGCCGCAGCCAACGTCGAGGACGCGCGCATCCGCGAGCGGCACTCCGGCCGCGGCGAGAGCGCGGAGGAGGGAGCGCTCGACGCTCTGCATGAAGAAGACGTAGCCGGGGTTCTCCCAGTGATACGGGTGCGTTTCGCCGGCGCGGGCGCGGTATGCGGCGCGGGCCTCGTCGAGCTCGGCTTCGCTCACGACCAGAACACTTCCGGCGTCGCCTCGACCGCCTCGACGGCGCGCTGGTGCTCGTCGGGCGTGCCGATGTCGAACCACTCGGCATCGCTGCGGAAGGTGGCGACCTTCTCACCGGCATCGACCAGCCGGTGCACGATTTCCGGGAACTGGAACGGCCCGCTCTTCGGCAGGTACTCGAGCACCCGTTCGTCGTAGGCGTAGATGCCCATGCTCACGTCGTAGTCGAGAGAAGGCTTCTCGCGATAGCCGACGATGCGGTTGTCCTCGGACTCGATCACCCCGAGATCGATCTGGACGCTCTTCGTGTGGGTCGCGACGGTGAGCGTGGCTTCTTCCTGCTCGTGGAAGGCGACCAGCTCCCGGTAGTCGAGCGTCGTCAGGATGTCCCCGTTCATCGCGATGAACGTGCCGGAGAGGCCGGGGACTATGCGCAAGGCGCCGGCCGTCCCGAGTGGCTCTTGCTCCCAGTGCCAGCGGAGCTCGAGGTCGTCCGGGAGAGCGGTCGCCTGCGAGAAGTAGACCTGGATCAGCTCGCCCAGGTGCCCGACGCAGAGCTCGACCTCGCGCACGCCGCAGGCATGCAGCCGGCGGAGGATGTGCTCCAGGATCGGGCGATCGCCGACCGGAACAAGCGCCTTGGGGAGGATCGTCGTGTACGGGCGAAGGCGCATGCCCTGCCCACCGGCGAGGATGACCGCCTTCATCAGGCGCAAGGCTACATTCGGTCAGGCCTTGAGCCCCGTCAGACTGCGGTGGCGTCCCCGTAGGCGCGCAACGTCTCGTCGGCGAAGCGCTGCCAGGTGAAGCGCTCTGCGATCCGGGCGCGGCCGGCTTCCCCCAGGCGGCGACGAAGCTCCCGATCGGCGAGGAGGCGCTCGATCGCCGTACGCAGCGCACCCACGTCGCGCGGCGGGACGAGTAGGCCCGTCTCTTCGTGGACGACGAGATCGCGCAGGCCGCCGACGTCTCCGGCGACCACAGGCCGGCCGTGGGCCATCGCCTCCGCACACACGACGCCGAAGCCTTCTCGATGTGACGGGCAGGCGACGACCGCGGCCCGCTCGTAGAGCCGCTCGAGCTCGTCGTGCGGGACGAAGCCGAGCGCACCCGGTACCTCTTTGCGAAGTGGGCCGTCGCCCGCAACGACGAGCGGGTGACCGTCGGCGGCAGCAACCAGCTCGCGGATGCCCTTCTCCGGCGAGAGCCTCCCGGCGAACAGAATCTCCGGCGGCTCGGCCTCCTCGCCGACGTGGTCCGGCAGGTCGACGCCGCCCGGGATCGTGCGCACGTCTCGCGCGCCCAGCCGGAGGGCCTCATCGGCAAGCGCCGCCGACGGGGCGATCACAAGTCGCGCGCGGCGCAGAACCCGCCTGGCCAGGCCAGGCACGCGACGGGCGAGCTCCACGTCCGTCCCCCACACCTGCACGACGAACGGCTTGCGTGTCGTCAGCGCGACGGCCCCGGCCGGGAGCCAGTGTGCGTGCACGAGATCGGCGTCCTCGGCAGCGCGACGGGCGGCACGCGCGAAGCCGCCGAGCATCAGGGGAAGCCCGAGCGCAAGGTAGGGACGGGTGCGCAGGTTTCCTGCGACGCCGGCCCCGTAGGCGATGCCGTAATGCCGGAAGCTCGCCGGCGACACGACTTCCACTTCGACGCCCCGCTCGCGAATGTGCTCCACCTGATCGGCGACGAAGAGCCCCGCGACGTCGCCCGCGTGCCGCGGGTACGACGTGGTGAGGACCGCGACTTTCAAGCCTCGAGCCGGCGACCGAAGACGATCGGAGTCGCCAATGCAAGCAGCGCGAGGGCGTAGAAGTAATAGAACTGCATCGTCAGGTAGAACGCGTTCGCCGCGATCGTCCCGACGAGCGCAGCCGTCAGCCCCCAGGCAACCGGCCGCACCCGCGCGGCGACCGGATCGCCCGCTGCGGCGAGCGTGCGCCCAACCCTCCTCGCGACCCCTAGCCGGTGGAAGACGTAGACGAGGAAGAGCGCGAAGACGATCGCCCCGACGAGCCCGGTCTCGACGATCGTCGCGACGTAATAGGAGTGCGCGCCCCATTGCGTCCGCCCCGTCACGAACTCGAAGTAGACCGAGAACGTGTTCGGCCCGAAGCCGAACAACGGGTGCGCGTGGATCGTCTGCGGGATGAAGTCGTACACCTGGAAGTGCAGCGCCGTGCCGGAGCCGCCCGTCTGCAGCCGAGCGTGGAGGACGTTCGAGAAGTAGTCGAGCCGCCGCACGACCACGATCCCGAGCAGCGCGGCCACGGCCCCGAGCGGGACGAGCAGAGCCCGCGTGACGAGCAGGGGCCGGTAGACGACGGCGAGCACGGCACCTCCGACTACGAGGCCCAGGAGCCCGCTCCGGGAAAGTGTCGAGATCTCCATGAGTAGGAGGAAACCGAGCAGGACGGCGAGCGGAACGCGCAGCCTGTGGCCTCGCTCGAGGCGCAGGTAGATGGGGACCACGAGCAGTAGCGGGACGATGAGCATCACCCCGAGATGGTTCGCGTCGCCGGTCAGAGCGTTCACGCGGTAGACGCTCGACGAGCCCACCGCTCCCCAGATGTTGATCGACGCCGCGCCGCCGGTGATCGGATTGAGGACGAGAGCGTCGAGGTTCTGCCCGGCGAGTGTGGCGGCGAGCTGGAGCAGACCGTACGCCGCATTCGCCGCGAAGCCGGCGACGAACCACCCGAGCGTCCGCCAGTAGAAGCGCTCGGAACGCCGCGCGAGGTAGGCGACGCCCGCCGCGACGAAGGCGAAGTGGATCAGGAACTTCGTCAGCCCCTTCTCGTACAACGAGAGCGCCTCGTTCGTCTCGAGATTGAAGAAGCTGAACAGGTAGACGACGAACAGAGCAAGGGCGAAGCCGAGCACGGCGAGCGTCGTCGGCGGCACCAGTGCGTCGCGCCTCCAGATCCGGCTCGCGACAAAGGCGACGAGGAAGAGCACTGCCAGCACGTCGGCAAGGTTCACGCGCCCGGCGACGTTCCAGAACACGCTCTGGAACGAGACCGAGAACATTGTCGCCAGGAAGAGAAACGCGACGAGGCGCCCCCGGGAGCTCGCAACAGTCTCTTGCAAGGTTCCCCGAGTGCTCAGCGGAAGCTCCCGAGTAGCTCGGCGAACTCGCCTGAACGGGTGTGGCGCGAAAGCTGCTCTCGTAGCTCCGGCGAGAGGCTTCCCCCGTCGAGCGCGCCGGCCTCCCAGCGCGCGCGTAGCCCTGCGATCGCCGAGTGCAGCCCCGCGACGTCGTCCGGGGCCACGACGACCCCGGCGTCGGCTCGGCGGACGAGCTCGGCAGCGACACCGTCCGTCGGGACGGCAGCGAGGATCGGCCGCTCGGCGGCGAGGTACTCGAAGATCTTTCCGGAGGGCACTGTGCGGCCTCGACCCCCGGCCTCCGGGAGCAGGAGGAGAAGCGCGTCCGAGTCGCGCTGAAGCTCGAGCGCGGAGCGCCGCGGCAGTTGTGGGATCACTTCGAGACGGTCGCCGAGCCCGAGCCCTTCTGCGAACTCGCGATCGGCTGACCGCAGGCCGCCGACGAAGCGAGCGACGACATCACCGTCGGTCTTCGCGAGCGCGGTCAGGAACGGCCTCGGGTCGCGGTGCCCGAAGAACGTGCCCGTATGCGTGATCCGGAAGCGTTCGCCGCGGCGGTACTCGAGCCCCTCGAAGTCGTCGAAGTCGCAGCCGTTCGGGATCGTCTCGACCAGCTCCGCGCCGAGGTCGCGCATCTCCTGCGAGATCGCCTCCGAGACGGTGACGACGGCGTCGGCGCGGTTGGCGACGAGTCGGGCCACGAGCGCCTGGCCGCTTTCCTTGATCCGTACCGAGAGCCGTTCCACCCGCCGGTCGGGATTGGCGGCAATCGAGTCGCGCAGGTCGGCGACCCAGGGGACGCCCGTCGCCTGCTTGACGGCGGCCCCGATCAGGTTGACGGAAGGCGGCGGCGACGTCGTGACGACGACATCGATCCCCTCCTCGCGAACGATGCGCGTGGCCGCCGGGATCGCGGTCAGCCCCCAGCTCACGAACGCGTCCGGGATCAACAGGCGGCGTGAAAAGAGCGCGGCCTGCCGCAGCGCGCGGTCGGTACCGGAAAGCCCGTGCAGCTCCTCGCCCGGCAGCCGTCCTCGCGGGCCGACGTAGCGCGCTCGGTGGACGCGCACCTGCGGCGGAATCTCGAGCTCGTCGTCGCGCGCTAACCATTTCGAGTCGTCCGGCGCGAGGACGTGGGTCTCGAATCCGAGCTCGGGCAGGTGCGACGCAAGCTTGAGGGGACGCGCGACGCCGCCGCCGCCCGCCGGCGGGAAGTACGTCGTGATCAAGAGCACCCTCATCGGGCGCCTACGTTAGCCGGACGCGCCGGTCCAACCGGCCTTCTCGAACGCCATGGCGAGCCCGAGTCGACGCCTCCCGCTGGTACAACTCCGCGCGTGAACCGAATCCTGCGGTTCCTCCTGGTTAGCGCTGTCGTGGGACTGCTCGCACCGGCAACGGCCTCTGCGTACTCGTGGCCGCTGCGGCCCTTCTTCCAGCAGCACGCAATCCGCGGGTACTTCAACGACCCCCGGCTGTCCAACGTCGAGAGGAGCTTCCACTTCGGCGTGGACATCGTCGCCGAGGATCTCCAGCCGGTGTATGCGATCCAAGGCGGCCGGGCATACGTCCGTGGCACGAGGATCACGATCTACCCGAAGCGCGGAGGAAATCGCCTCTCCTACTGGCATGTGATGCCGGTCGTCAGGAGCACTCAGCTCGTGCGCCAGCGCCAGCTCATCGGTCACGTTGTCCCCGGCAAGGAGCACGTGCATCTGGCCGAGTACCGCGAGGGGAGATACATCAACCCGTTACGGCTGGGTGGGCTTGCCCCCTACATCGACGACACCGTCCCCCAGATCCCGAAGCTCACCTTCTACTCGTTCGGAAACCCGGTCGCCCCGGAGAACCTGACCGGCTTCGTCGACGTCACGATCGACGCGTTCGACCCACCGCCCCTCCCTCCGCTGCCCGCCGAGTGGGCTCAGGCGAAGCTCGCGCCGGCCCACATTCGCTGGCGGATCGTCCAGGGTGAGACCACCGTGAAGCCGTGGGAGACTCCGGTCGATTTCCGGACGTTCCTGCTTGCGAAATCGGTGTGGGGCTTCGTCTACGCCCCCGGCACGTTCCAGAACAAGAGCAACCGCCCGGGCCGGTACGAGTTCTACTTGGCGCACGAGTTCGCGACGGGACTGTTCCCCAACGGCTCGTACGAGCTTCAGGTCGAAGCGCTCGACGAGCAGGAGAACCTCGGCCACGCGTCGTTCGCGTTCACGATCAGGAACTGAGCTTGTAGAGGACGAAGCGCCGGTCCTCGTAGATCTTCGGCAGCGGCAGATCGAGGCGAAAGCGGTGCCGGGCGACGACGATCCAGTCCGCGTGGTAGCGGCGCGGAATCGCGAGGTTGCCGGAACCAAGGAAGTCGATGACGTCCTCGCGCCGCTCCATGGGATTGTTCTCTTTCGTGTTGGCGACATGAGCAGGCGGGGCGGCTGAGACGTAGACGGGCGCGTAGCCCGCGATCCGGTAACTCGTCTCGAGATCCGAGAAGACGACTTCCCGAGGCCGTACGTCGGTACGAAGGGCCGCGACGAGCCCGGGGGTGAGCCGGAGGCGATCCGGCTCGTCCTGCTTGAGGTAGCCGATGCCGGCGAGCCCGACCGGAGCGACGAGGCAGAGCGCGACCGCCGCGGTCCAGGCCGGCCCAGCTTCGGGGACCCCTCTACGGAGGACTGCGGCAACGACCAATCCCACGGCCGCGCCGCCGAGCGCGACCCAGACCGGCCACGCGGGGCCCCCGAGGACGGGCGTGTACGAGAACTCACCCGGATAGGCGAGCTGTAACAGGCCCCCAAGGCCGAACGCGGCCAGGCAGCCGGCGAACCGGAGGCGGCCGAGCAGAGCTGCCGCGCCTGCCAACGCGAACGGGATGGGCAGGAAGGCCGCCAGGCGACGCGACTGCGAGACCGAGACGGCGTCTGACAGCCGGTCGAACGCCCACGGGAAGAGCAGCAGACCGAGAACTGCAAGCGAGCCGCCGAGCACGTACGCAGCCCAGCGGCGCGGCCCCGCCAGAGCTGCGAGCGGGATCGCGAGCAGGCCGCCGACGGCGATCGCGCCGCCGTTTGAGATCGCTTCCGGGGCGAGACGCAGCAAGTCGCCGATCACATCGATCTGCCCCGAGTAATGCGCAATCGTGCGGGCGCGCTCCGCAGCATCGGGCTGGTGCGAGGCGGTCTGATCCACGATCGGCTTCAACCAGAGCGCGTAGAGACCGGCGGGCACGAGCACCGCGGGCAGTGCGGCGGCGACCCGCACGACCTCTCGCCGGCGGCTCGTGGCCAGCACGAACCGCGCAACCAGGAAGCCCGCGAGCGGCACCGCGACGAAGAAGGCGTAGGTCGGATGAACGAGGGCAAGCGCGAGTGAGGCGGCCGCGATCGAGAGCACACCTCGGCGCCGGCCGCCCGCCGCGACCGAGAAGACGAGCGCAAGCAGTGCCGGTGCGATCAGCACGCGCGCCACGGTTGACGGCAGGGCGAGGGAGTCGAACGACCCCGTGCCCGCGCGCGAGAATCCAAGCAGGCCAACCTGGGCGGCCGCGGTCGCGACCCCAGCGCCGAAGGAGCGGAAGAGCGCCGCGCCCGCTGCGTAGGCGAGAACGACCGCGAGCGGCGTCAGGATCGCGGGCAGATGCCGGAGCGCGAGCGCGGGATCGACGTCTGCGATCCGGGCGACGAGCGCAACCGCCGAATGCCAGACCGGGAACGCGTAGCCGGGGTGAAGCCCGCCATGCTTGAACTCGTCGACGACGTTGATCGAAATCAGGTCGAACGCCTCGAGCTTCCGGATCCGGCCCAGGTGGAACAGCCCGTCGCCGTAGATGGAGCTCGCCGTCCACCAGACCGCGCCCGCGAAGACTGCCCCTCCGGCGGCGACGCCGGCAACAGCCCTGCGCTCGGTCGGCTCGGAGGCGACCGGCGCGCGCATCAGCGCCGGAACGAGCGCGGCTGCGGAGAAGCCGGCGAGCAGCCAGAGCGTGGTCTCGATCGTCCCGTCGAAGGCGAACGTGAGAGCGAGGGCGCCGGCGAGCGCGGCGAGGCTCCACACGAACGAGGCTGCGAGCGCGACGCCAAAGGCGGCCGGGCGGCCGAGCGCGCGCACGAAGATTCCGCCGGGCACGAGCAGCACACAGGCGGCGGCGGCCGTCAACCGCAGTGCAAGCGCGGGGCCGTGCTCCGGCAGCAAGCGAGCCAGAGCGAGGGTGGCGGGAGCCGCGGCAACGAGCGCCAGGAAGAGCCCGGCCGAGCCGAGCCGATCCGCCCCTGAACGGTAGGTCCTCCTCGACACGCTCACGACAGCCACTCGCCCGCCTCTTCTGCAAGAGTGCCCGCCTGCACGCAGATGCCTCCGCGCTCGCGGACGCCCTCCATGAACCGGCGGTACAGCCGATCCCAGCCGCGGTTGATCGCCGAGTCGTACTGCTCCGAGTGCCAGAGCACCGCGAAGCCCCCGCCGTGCTCGGCCGCCCAGTCGAGCAGCGTGAGCAGGCGCTCCTCGGCTCGCCGTGCGCTGAGACCGAGATAGCGCTCCGCCGAGAGCGTCACGTCCATCGCAGCCAATGGGATCTCGACGATGCCGCGCGGCTCGTCGCGCTCGAGGTTCCAGGGCCGAAATGGGTGGGCGATCCCGGCCCGAAAGCCGGGCGCGTCGTTGAACCCGAGGGTCGAGTCGTAGGCGAAGCCCGCGGCCTCGACGTGAGCCAGGTTGCGGTGCGGGTCGAGCCGCAGAAAGTGATAGCGCTGGCCTCGCACCGGGCCGGCGAGCTGCTCCAGCCGAATCTTCTCGGCCGCCAGGCGAGCGCCGTCGTCCGCAGCCGAGTAGCTGCCGTGGAGCGCGACCTCGGCGGCACCGTCAAGCAGCGTCTCGACGAGCCGTGGGCGCAGCTGCTGGTACGACTCTGCGCTGGGCCCGTCTAGCTCGTGCGCGTGATCGGCCATCACGAAGAACGTGGACGACGCATCACACCGCCGCTCGTCGGCGAGGATGCGGTCGAAGCTCCAGAACGGGTCGGTTCCGCGCACCTTGTGGAACGGCCAGCCGACCAGGGCGCGTGTCTCGCGCAGGCCGGAGCGCACCCGGCCGCGAAGCATGTCGGACTTCGCGCGCGCAGCAGCACCCCGAAGCCCGGTCGCGGTCCACTTCCACGGCGTGTCGACGTCGTGGGTGAGCGCGACGGCGAAGCGGGCGCCACCCCAGCGAGGCGGCTCGACACCGAGCCGCCTCCGCAGGCGCTCGAGCGGTGGGTCGAGCGGCTCGAGCGAGGAACCGGCCGCCCGGAACCGGCCGTGCTCGTCACGAGGGCCGGTTTGCTCCTCGACGCGGGCGAGGTGGAAGAACGCCTCGGCGAGCTCGTCGCCTTGGGGCCGCTCCCCCCGGGCGACCTGCTCCCAGGCCTCCGCCCGGTAGGGGACGTCGTCCCCGACCCCGAGGTCGCGGGCTCCGATCGTGTCGAGAACCCAGCGGGCCTTCCGCTCGACCGCTTCTGGAATCAGCTCGACACTCACTCGCTCGATTCCAGGAGCGAGGCGGCCCGGCCCGAACCGAGCCAGCGCGCGACCTCCCGGTAGGCGCGCCCCCGCTCGCCACGGAACACCAGCCCCCGGACCCGGAGCCCCCACAACATCACGCGCCGAGCCTGCTCTGCGACACGGATGCCCCGATGCTTCCGGAGAAACTGCAGGTGGCCGCGCACGACGTCCTTGAACCGGGCCGGATTGAGCGATGCACCGACCACGTGGTACGCCTCGGCGCCGGGATAGAAGAGCACGTTCCAGCCGGCCTGGCGAAAGCGGTACAGCCAATCCACTTCCTCGCTCATCAGGAAGAAGTCCTCGTCGAACCCGCCGATCGAGTCCACGGCCTCCCTCCGCACCAGCAGGCACGCGCCGAACAGGTAGTCAGCCTCACGCACCGACTTGTGATCGAAGCCCGCACCGAAGAGCGCGTTCAGTGCCTCCGTGTGGGGCGCTAGCTTCCGAAGGAAGAAGTATTCGGTTGCGAGCCGCCAGGGAGTCGGGTAGCCGCGAACCGAGCGCTGGAGAGAGCCGTCCGGATTGAGCAGCCGCGGGCCGACGACGGCCGCTTCCGGATGTTGGTCGATGAAGGCGACCAGGTCTTCGAGCGCGCCCTCGGTGAGCCACGCGTCGGGATTCAGGAGCAGGAAGTACCGCCCGGAAGCAGCGCGCATGCCGGTGTTGTTGCCGGCACCGAAGCCCCGGTTCTCCTGCTCGACGATCCGCGCTTCCGGGAATTGCTCGCGGACGAGCTCGAGCGTCCCGTCCGTCGAGCCGTTGTCGACCACGATCACCTCCGCGCCCGTCCCGCGGAGGCTCTCGAGCGAGCGCTCGATCCACGGCGCCGCGTTGTACGTCACGACAATCGCCGAGACCTCAGCCATCGGCTTCGCGCGGCACGCGTCGGCTCGTCCCGTGTAGGCCCTCCCAGGCGAGGATGAGCGCGCCGGGGGCCGACATAACCAACGTGACGATGAAGAAGAGAAAACCGGCCGCAAACGCGCTGTCGGCGTCGACGCCGAGGTTCCCGAGGAAGCTGACGAAGAACGACTCACGCACCGCGAGCCCGTTGACGGTGAACGGAACGAGCATGACCAGGAAGAGGAGCGGGCCCATCACGTAGTACGGACGCGGGGAGAGGTCGATCCCCACGGCCTTCCCACTGAGCCAGATCGCGAGCACCCGCGTCGCCTGCACGCCGAGCGTCACGCCGAACACTGTCAGCAGGACGGCGAGGTGCTGCCGGTAGGAGTGGATCGCGGTGTAGACCTGGGCGACGAGCCGGTCGGCCTTGACGAGGGCGAGGACCGGCCTGGCGAGCCGCAGCAGCGGCCGCGCCCTGGGCGAGAAGAGCAGGAAGCCGAGAATGATCGTCGCAACGACGAACAGCGCCTCGATCCAGAGGTAGGGGCCGACGTCGTACTGACCGACCGCGAGCAGGAAGCCGATGGCGGCGAGCACCAGGGTCGCCGCTCCGCCGATCGCTCGCTCGAGCAGGACCGACGCCGCCGCCGTGTTCCCGTGGCCGGGATGGCGGCGGGCGGTCTCGAAGATGCGGACCGCGTCCCCACCGACGGCCGTCGGCAGCACCTGGCCGGCTGCGTATGACACGAAGTACGCCCGGGTCAGCCAGGGAATCTCCTCGTGAACTCCCTTTGCTTTCAGCAAGAGCTGCCAGCGCCAGGCCATCGGCAGGATCGTCACGACCATCAGCGCAACCGCGGCCAGGAAGTAGAGAGGGTCGGCGTCAACGAGCACCTGCGCAGTGCGGGCGATGTCGATCTTCCAGAGGACGTACGCGGTACAGAGCCCCGTAACGAGGAGCGTCAGTACGACGCGAAGCGGCCGGCTCATCTCAGTGCAGCGTGCACCCGGCGCAGTGCAGCGATCACGTCGGCGATGTCGTCGTCGGAGTGCGCCGGGGAAAGCGGCAGCGACAGCACCTCGTCGCCCGCGCGCTCGGCGACCGCGAGCGGGGGCTGGTCGGGGAGCAGCTCGCGATAAGCGGTCAGCTTGTGGACGGGGAGGAAGTGGATGCTCGTCGCGATGTTCTCCTCGGCGAGCAGCCGCTGATACTCGTCACGAGTCGCTCCCGCCCGCTCGGCGTCGATTCGGACGACGTAGAGGTGGTAGGCGTGCGTGTCGCGCGCGTCGCGCACGAGCGGCTCGATACCGTCCAGCTCCGCGACCGCCTCGTCGTAGGCGTCGAACTGGCGTCGGCGAATGTGGCCGTGCGCCTCCACCTTGTCCAGCTGACAGAGCGCGATCGCCGCCAGCACGTCTGACAGGTTCGCCTTGTAGCCCGGGACGACGATGTCGTAGAGCGACCCGTGGCCCCGGCGCATCAGGCGCAGGTTCTCGATCGCCTCTGCTACTCCGGCGTCGTTCGTCGAGATCAGCCCGCCCTCGCCGGCCGCGATGTTCTTCGTCGCGTAGAGCGAGAAGCAGGTCGCGTCGCACAGGGAACCGACCTTGCGCCCGCGGTAGGCGCTTTCCGCCGCATGGGCCGCGTCCTCGACGACGGGGATGCCGTGCGCGAGCAGGGGATCGAGATCGGCGACCTGGCCGGCGAGGTCGACAGGCATGATCGCCTTCGTCCGATCGCCGATGAGCTCGGCCACATGGTCGGGGTCGATGTTCAGGTCGGAGTCGCGCACGTCCGCGAACACCGGCGTCGCGCCGGTGTGGACGATGACGTTCGCGGTCGCCGGCCAGGTGATCGGAGACGTGATCACTTCGTCTCCGGGGCCGACGCCGACGGCGAGCAGCGCGAGGTGAAGCGCGGCCGTGCCGGAGGCGACGGCGAGCACGTGCTCGGCCTCCACGAACTCGGCGAAGCGGCGTTCGAGCTCGGCGGCCTTCGGACCGGTCGTCAGCCAGCCTGACCGCAGGGTCTCCGCGACCGCGGCGATCTCCTCCTCGCCGATCGCGGGCGGCTGGAAGCCGAGCATCGAATCTCTTCGTTCAGACGAGAGTTTCTGCACCGACCTCAAAGCGTATGAGACGAGCGGCTTCGTCGGCCCGCTCGAGCGCCTCCTCGCGGCTCTCGCCCACGGCCAGCACCGCTCCCGCGCGGTCGGCGCCGCGGAGGAACGGCCCGAAGAGGTGGCCCGGCTCGCGGTAGACGCGTACCTCCTGAACGCCTTCGACAGCGCGTGCCTCCTCGATGCCCCCGACCTCCCGGAGCACCCCTTCCGGCGGGACGAGGAAGCGCACAACGGCACCACCGACCTGCGGCACCACATGGAGTGCGGCCGACCAGATCGGCTCCCCGAGCGCAGCCTGGAGCGCGAGGCCGTTCAGGTCGACTCCGAGCGCGGCGTGGACGAGCTCCGCATCGTGCCCTCCGCCGAGCCGGGCGGCGACCTCGATCACCTGCGGCCCCTCGGGCCCGATTCGAAGCTGGGTGTAGGTCGGCCCGTCCTGGATGCCGAGCGCTCCGACGGCAGCACGCGCGACCTCAGCCGCCTTCGCGCCCACCTCGCTGGGCCAGACGTGCGCGAGCGCGACCCCGAACGCAGGCGGCTCCGCGGTCAGACGGTCGGTCACGGTCAGCGGATGGAACTCGCCGCGCACCGAGAACGCGTTGACCGTCACCTCCGGCCCGTCCACGAGCTCCTCGACGATCGCCGTGCCGCTGCGCGACTCTTCGATCGCGCGCGCGATCGCGGCCGGAAGCTCGTTCTCGGAGCGCACGAGCGCAAGGCCCTTCTGCCCTTGCCGGTCGGGAGCCTTGACGACCCAGGAGCCCGCGTCAGTGTGTTGCAAAGTGTCTTCGGGAGTCTTGGCGATCTGCCAGCTCGGCTGGGGCACGCCGGCCTCCGCGAGGCGCTCGCGCTGCTTCTGCTTGGAGACGGCGAGGCCCGCAGTCGCACCATCGATCGGGTGCGGCAGGCCGTGGCGCTCGGCGACCCGTGCGGCGATCGCGACGGGCCAGTCGATCCCGGGCGCGATCACCCCGTCGACGGCCTCCGCGTCGGCCAGACGCTCGATGCCCTGCTCGTCCTCGGTCGAGATGATCGCCCGCCGGTCCGCGTACTGAAACCCGGGCGCGGCCGGGTCGCGGTCGAGCGCGATCACGAAGAGACCTCGCTCGCGGGCCGAAGCGAGCAGGCCGAGCTGAGCCGGTCCCGCCCCTAGGACGAGAAGACGTCTGCCGGTCGCCGCTCCGGGGCCCTCCACCAGGCCTCATTGTCGCGGTACCACGAGATGGTGCGCTCGAGCCCGTCCTCGAACGACGTTCGCGCCTTCCAGCCGAGCAGCTTCTCCGCCTTCTCGGTCGACCCGATGTGGCGGTCGACCTGCCCCGGCCGCTCGTCGACGTGCACTTTCAGGGACGACGGCTTCCCGAGCAGCTCCAGCACCTTGTCGGCGATGTCCGAGACGGTGATGTCGATCCCAGTGGCGACGTTGATCACCTCGCCGACCACCCGGTCGTCGGCGGCGATGATCGACTCGATCGCCTCGGCGTCGTCGTCCACGTACAGCCAGTCGCGGCTCGCGTGCCCGTCGCCGTGAATCGTCAGCGGCTCGTCGGCCAGCGCCTGGGTGATGAAGCGCGGGATCACCTTCTCCGGATGCTGGCTCGGGCCATAGTTGTTGAACGGGCGGACGATGACGATCGGCAGCCCATACGTGACGTAATACGAATACGCGAGCCGGTCTGCGCCGGCCTTCGTCGCCGCATACGGGCTCCGCGGGTTGAGTGGGTGCTCCTCGTCCATGGGCGCGTAGAGAGCGGTCCCGTAGACCTCGCTGGACGAGAAGAGGATGAAACGCTCCACGGGTGTCTCCCGGACGGCGTCGAGCAGGATCTGCGTGCCCTCGACGTTGGTCGTCACGAACTCCGAGGCGCCGGCCTCGATCGACTTCTCGACGTGCGACTCGGCGGCCGCGTTGACGATCACGTCCACCTCCGCCGCGACCTGGCGCACGAGGTCGTGGTCGCGAATGTCGCCGTGGACGAACGAGTGCCGCTCGTGCCCGCTCACGGATGCGAGGTTGTCCATGCTGCCCGCGTAGGTGAGAGCGTCGAGGGAGACGACCTCATACGGCGTCGCCTCGAGGATGTGGCGCACGAAGTTCGAGGGTATGAACCCCGCGCCGCCGGTGACCAGAACGCGTTTCGCCTTCACGGCCCGGAAGCCTACCCGCGCCACTAGGCTCCTCTCCCGTGACGAGATTCGTCGTCCTCTCCACCCAACGCAGCGGCTCGACCTGGGTCGTCGACATGCTGACCAGCCACCCGCGGGTCGTCGCCTACTCGGAGCTCTTCATGCACGGCGGCCAGGGCACCCCTCGGTGGGGGCAGGAGAAGGATCTTCCGTACTGGCAGACATTTATCGCGGACAAGGGCGGCGGACGTGTCGCACGGCCCGTCCACCTCTGGCGCTACCTCGGCCAGGCCCTGGAGGAGCGCCCAGGAGTCGACGCGATCGGCTTCAAGCTCATGTACAGCCAGCTGACGCGCATTGCGAGGCCGCTCACGCCCGCGCTCTGGCTGAAGCGGGTCCGGATCATCCACCTCATGCGGCGGAACGCACTCGACGTCGTCCTTTCGCGGGAAGCCGGCGAGGCGCGCCGCGGCGTGCTGCACGCCCGAGAGGGACAGCCGGTCGAGTCCGTCCGCGTACGGCTCGGCACCGACGACCTTCTGCAGCGGCTGACGGCGCACGAGCGGCAGATCGAAGGAGCGCGGGTGCGCTTCAAGCGTGTCGGCATTCCGTACACGGAGGTGATCTACGAGGACCTCGTCGCAAACGAGAAGCAGGGTTTCGACGAGCTCTTCCGCTTCCTCGACGTCGAGCCCGCGCCGGTCTCGTCGTCGCTCCAGAAGGTCAACCCCACGGTGCACGAGGAGCTGATCGAGAACTACGACGAAGTGCGCGACGCCCTAGAGGGCACCAAGTTCGCCGGGCAGCTCCACTAGGAAAGCTCTCGGTCGATCGTGTACAGCGGCCTGCCCTCGACATCCCGCTGGATACGAGCCAGGTACTCGCCGACGAGGGCGAGGATGAAGCCCTGCATTCCGAGCACGAAGATGACGCCGACCCCGCCGAAGAGCGGGCCCGGGAAGTTCGACCTCTCGATCCAGTAGAAGACGCCGTACACCCCGAGCACGAGCGCCGCTGTCGAGCAGAGAACCCCGAGCGCGATCCCGATCCACTGGATCGGCTGCGGCCAGAACCCGGCCAGCACGTGCAGCGCAAGCCGAGTGAGCCGCAACGGCGTGTACCGGGAGCGGCCGGTACGCGGCGAATGGGTCACGTCCACCTCGACGACGCTCGCCCCGCTCGAGAGGATGAGCGCCTTCGTGAACTTCTGCTTGCCGATCGCGCCGAGCATCGGCTCGACCGCGCTCCGCCGGTACGCGTTGAAGGCGCAGCCGAAGTCCGAGATGTCGACGCGCGTGAAGCGGCGGAGCATTCCGTTGATCACATGCGAAGGCAGTGTCCTCCCCCAGGAGTCCCGCCTCGCGGCGCGCGTGCCGCTGGCGACGTCGACGCCGGACTCGACCGCCTGGACGAGCCTGGGCAGATCCTCGGGGGCGTTCTGGAGGTCGCCGTCCATCGTCACGAGGATCTCGCCGCGCGCCCGGACGAGTCCCGCGTGCATCGCCGCGTGCTGGCCGAAGTTGCGCTTGAACCGGACTGCATGGACCCGCCCATCAGCTGCGTGGATGCGCTCGAGCTCGGCGAACGTCGAATCGGTCGAGCCGTCGTCGACGAAGATCAGCTCGAAAGCGTGCCCCGCCTCGTCGAGCGACACGACGGCTCGGCGGTAGAGCTCGGGAATGCTCGCCGCCTCGTTGTAGAGCGGGATCACGACCGAGATGGACGGCGCAGAGGCGTCCGGATCGGCCGGCAGCCCGTGCGTCACGGTCTCGCGGCGTGTCGTCGCCACGGCCGAACCCTAACTGTCGCCAGTTAAACTCCCTGCATGTCGGCACTTGCCGCCACGGTCGAGGAGCTCCGCACCGACCGCCAGCACGGAGCAAGCTGGATGGCGAGACGGGCCGTCGAGACGCTCCTCGAAGTCAGCACGGAGCCGGCGGACAGCACCGACTCGCTGGTCGACGCTCTCGTCAATGCGGGTCGCGAGCTGGCCGAGACGCGGCCCGGAGTCGGCGCGATCGCAGGTGCGACCGGTCGAATCCTCGCTGCGGCGAACGCCCATCGCTACCTCACCCTCGATGAGCTCCGCCGCCTGATCGACGAGGAGGGCCAGGGCCTGCTCGACGGCCGCATTCGCGCCGCCGCCTCGATTGCGATCCAGCTTCAAGAGCGGCTTACCGGCAGCGTTGTCTTGACCCACTCGGCATCCGGCACCGTTCGCGAGGCGCTGCTCCACACCCCTCCCGAGCGGGCGATCTGCACCGTCTCGGAACCGATCGGCGAGGGTCGCGCGTTCGCCGAGGAGCTCCGTGCCGAAGGCCTGAGTGTCGACCTCGTCGAAGACGCCGACGCGCCCGCGGCTCTCGATGACGCGACGCTGTTCCTGCTCGGAGCCGACACCGTTTTCCGCGACGGGACACTCTGCAACAAGATCGGGACGACGGCCCTCGCAGAGGCTGCGGCCGCCCGCCAGACGCCGGTCGTCGTCGCCTGCGAGATCGTGAAGCTGGCGCCGATCGAGGCGGTCTCCGCACCGGAGCTGAGTGCCGAAGAGCGAGCGCTCTTCGAGCTCACCCCGCCGCACCTGATCACGGAGATCGTCACCGAGGAGGGATGCGTCTCGAGCGACGGCGTCGGCGCCCTCGTCGACCGGACGCCGTACCTGCGCGAGGGCTATTCCCTCCTCCTGCCGACAGCGGCGCTGTAGACGTGAAGGTGCTGGTTTTCGTCCTGGCGGCGCTCGCCGTGGCGGGCTGCGGGGGAGATAGCGAGCCAAGCGGTCCGGGCAACAGCACGGCGAGCCCGGCGTCACTCGAGATCTCGATCTCGACCGGCGCCAAGGGCCCGCCGACCAAGGTTTGGACGCTCCGCTGCCCGCCCGGCGGAACGCTGCCGGATGCGGCGCAGGCCTGCCTCAACCTCGAGCGGCTCCACGATCCATTCGGACCGGTACCGAAGAGCGTCGCCTGCACCGAGATCTACGGCGGCCCGGAGATCGCCGACGTCCAAGGCACGTTCCGAGGCAAGCCGGTGAACACGCGGTTCCTCCGAACAGACGGCTGTGAGATCGCCCGCTGGAACCGTGTCCGCTTTCTCTTCCCCGACACGTAGTTGCCGCTGCGCGTCACCCATTGCCCGGTCAATTTGGCCGGGGTCGGCTGGACGAACGTGCAGGCGCTCCGCCGCCGAGGCGTCGATGCGCGGCTCGTCGTCTTCAACACGCAGCCGTACAGGCCCGACCAGGCCGACTGGGACCTGAAGCGGCCGCGCTCGGGGATCCTCCGCCAGCAGGCCATTCAGTGGCGTGCGCTCTCCAAGCTGCTGCCGCAGACGGACATCTTCCACTTCTACTTCGGGCTGACGCTCGTCCCGAAGAAGCTCCAGTTCGCGATCCTGCGCGCGACGCGGCGCAAGTCGCTCTTCCACTTCCTCGGCGCCGACATCCGCGAGCGTCCGAAGGAAGAGCTCCTCTACGGACTGAAGGCCGATGCACGCATCGTCGGCTCGTTCGCCGCCCTCAGCTTCATCCCGTTCGATGCTGAAGTGCTGCCGCCTGGGATCGACCTCTCGCTCTACGACCCGGTGCCGGCGGTGCCGCGCGAGCGAGTGCGGATCGTGCACGCCCCTTCGAACCTCGAGAAGAAAGGCACCGACCGTGTGATCGAGGCCTGCAAGCAGCTCCCGGTCGACCTCGACGTCGTCCACGGCGTTCGCAACGAGGACGCCCTCGAGCGCTACAAGCAGGCGGACATCGTCGTCGACCAGGTGCTCCGCGACTGGCATGGGATCCTTTCGATCGAGGGGATGGCCCTCGGCAAGCCCGTCGTCACCTCGCTCGACGAGGATGCCGTCCGCCAGACGGAGGAGGCGTTCGGCGTCAAGGTGCCGATCGTGCGAGCGACGAAGGACGACCTCGTCGAGCAGCTCCGCCCGCTCGTCGAGTCGTTCGACGAGCGCAAGAGGCTCGGGGAGGCCTGCCGCGCGTACGTCGAGCAGGTCCACGACATCGAGCGGATGACCGACCGCCTGCTCGACATCTACGCTCGGCTCTAACTCCGTGGCTATAGCCGCGCAGATCAAGCGACTCGGCAAGCACTCGGCGATCTACGGCCTGGGCGGTCTCGTCCAGCGCATCGTCGCCGTCCTGCTGCTGCCGCTGTACACGCGGTTCCTCAGCCCAAGCGACTACGGGGCGATCGAGGCGCTCATCGCCCTCTCGGCAGTGCTCATCACGCTGCTCAGGGCGACGATCCAGAGCTCGTTCTTCCGCTTCTACTTCAACGCGGAGGACGAGCGGCAGCGACTCGCCATCATCCGGACGGCGTTCTGGTTCACGATGGGAACGGCGACCCTCGCGCTGGTCGGCGGGCTCATCCTGGCCGAGCCGATCTCGAACTGGCTCTTCGATACCGGGGAGCACGCCGACCTCGTCCGCGCGGCGTTCGTCGGCCTGTGGGCTGCCATGAACTACGACCAGCTGACCGCGCTCTTCCGGGTCGAGGAGCGCTCCGTCAGCTATTCGGTCGCGAGCCTCGCGAACGTGCTCGTGACGATCGCGATCACGATCCTGCTCGTGGTCGTGCTCGACCAGGGGCCGCTCGGTGTCCTCGTCGGGAACTTCAGCGGGACGCTCATCGTGTACTCCATCCTGCTCGGGTACAGGCGCGCGCAACTCGGGCTCGAGTTCGATCGCTCGCTCTTCCGCAGGATGGCTGTGTTCGGGATGCCGTTCGTCCCATCGGTGATCGCGCTGTCGATCATCGACTTCAGTGACCGCTTCTTCCTCCTCAAGTTCTGGGACCAGCACGAGCTGGGCCTGTACGGGATCGGTGTGCGGATCTCCGCTGCGCTCCTGTTCCTGCTGACTGCGTTCCGCACGGCCTGGCCGGCATTCGCCTTCTCGATCCGCGACGACGACGAGGCGAAGCGCACGTTTGCGTTCGTCATGACCTACGTTGTCTTCGTCGCCTCTTGGGCGGCGCTGGCGCTCAGCCTGTGGTCACCCTGGCTCGTGCGGCTCCTGGCCACGCCCGACTTCTACGAGGGCTCGCGCGCAGTGGCGCCCCTGGCCTTCTCCTGGGTGGCGTTCGGCGCGTACGTGGTCGTGCTGGTGTCGATCGGACGCGCGGGGAAGCGGCGAAGCAACTGGCTGGTCACAGGGGTGGCCGCCCTGGTCGGCCTCGCCGCGAACCTCATCCTGATCCCTCCCTATGGACTGATGGGAGCGGCCGTCGCGACCCTGTGCGCCTATGTGGCGATGTTCGTGGGGCTCTCGTGGAAGGCTCAGCGCGTCTATCCCGTCGCGTATCAGTGGCGGCGCGTCACTCTGGCGGTCGGAACCGCGGTCGCGCTGACGGTGACCGGCAAGCTCCTGGACGTCGGCCTGCCCGCAGCCGTGGGCCTGGTGCTCGCGTTCCCGCTCGTGCTCGCGCTCCTCCGGTTCTACCTGCCCGCCGAGCGCCGGCGGATCGGCGCCCTCGGCCGCCGTGTGTTCGCGGGAGCGCGCTAAACCCTCCTGCTACAAGCAGTCTGTTTACCGTTCGTGGCGTGGAGTCGGGAGATGCGGCCCAGGTTGCGGCGCTCGTCGGAGCGGTTGGCGCAGCTCTCGTCCTGCTCGCGTGGAGTCGCTGGCCGCTCCTCGCAGGGCTCGCCCTGCTGGCGGCGGCAGAGGTCGTCCTCGTGCTCGAGCTCTCGGACTACGGGCGCAGGATCTCTCCGAGTCTCGCAGCGCTCGCCCTAGCGGGGATCGCAGTCATGGCCGTCGGAGCGGCGCTCCTCGTGCGCTATCCCGCGGTCGTGATTCCCCTCGTCGTCACAGCTGCACCGTTCCGCCCACCCCTCGCATTCGGCAGCGAGCACCGCTACTTCGTCGGCGCAGCCGGACCTGGAGAGCTCGGACGATTGTTTCCGCTCTACGCCGTGCTCGGCGCGGCGGCGCTCGCGCTCGCCTGGAGCGCCGTCCGCGGCCGCGAGCTCCGACCCGTCCCCCCGCTCATCGCGGTCCCGGCGATCGCCCTCTTCGCGATGGCGGCGATCTCGCTCTTCTGGACGCAGGACTTGCATGCGGGCGCGAACGAGCTGGCGTATTTCCTGTTCCCGTTCGCCACGCTCCTCGCGGTCGTCGCCAGAGCGCCCTTTCCCGACTGGATGACTCGAGCCCTCGCCGTGATTGCGATCGGGCTCGCCACGCTCTTCGCCGTGGTCGGTCTCGTGCAGGCGGTCACGCATCGCCTCTGGTTCTTCTCGCCGGGCGTGGACGTCAGCAACGCGTACCGGTCGTTCTTTCGCGTCACCTCGCTCTTTCGCGACCCGAGCCTGTACGGACGGCATGTCGTGCTCGGGCTCGCCGTCCTCCTCGTCGCGGTCGTGCTCCGGCGCGTGCACCCGCTGATCGCGTTTCCGCTCGGTGCTCTCCTCTTCGCCGGCCTCTGGTTCTCATACTCGCAGTCGAGCATGGCGGCGCTCTTCGTGGTCACGCTCTGGATCGCCGCGCTGGTCGGCACCTACAGGCTGCGGACGGTTGCCGTCGTCATCGCAATGATCGTCGTGCTCGGCAGCGCGGGATTGGCGGTGGCGTCCGCACGCGGGCACTCCCTGAAGAGGATCACGAGTGACCGCTCCAAACGCGTGGAGCAGACTGTCGATGTCGTCCGAGATCACCCGCTCAACGGGGTCGGCCTGGGAGGCCAGCCGCACGCGAGCCAAGTCCGATCCACGCGTGGAGGGTCTCCGTCGCGCTTCGTCTCGCATACGACGCCGCTGACCATCGCGGCAGAGCTCGGCGTGCTCGGGATCGCCGCCTACATCGCCCTCCTCGGCGGCGCCGCGACTCTCATCCGCCGTGTCCGGCGACAGGATCAGGCGCTGGGCCTCGGCCTGGCCGCGACGTTGCTCGCTCTAGTCGTGCATTCCCTCTTCTACAGCGGGTTCTTCGAGGACCCGATCACGTGGGCCGTGCTTGCGGTCACTTCGTGCTTCGTGCTCGCTCGCGCCGAGCCCGATGCCATACTCGGCGGGTCCAGCACACCCATCCGCAACCCGTGAAGCGACTCGAAGGGAACGGCCTCTGGGCGCTGTTGGCGACGCTAGGCGTCCTCGTTGCCCTGGCGATTCCCGACCTCGGCGCAGGAGGCTGGCCGTTCGACCCGCCGCTGGTCCAGCCACGCGGGATCCTCGGCCCGCTCGTTCGCGTCGCCGACCAGGAGTGGGATCTCGGCATCTTGCGCTCGACGGCGGTGCTCGCGGGCGTCCTCGTCGCGCTCGCCGCCGCGGCCGCGTGGCGCTTTGGCTCGTGGCCGCGCTGGGCGGGCATCGGCCTGACCGGGCTCGTCTGCGCGATGCTGCTCGTCCCGGCCGTCCTCCTCCAGGTCGGCCTGCGCGACGCGACCGAGCCCTGGTACTTCACGAACGACTCCACCTACCAGATCGAGATCGCAGGCGATCTCGTCCTCCACGGCCACGATCCATACGGGCACGACTACGACGGCTCGGGCCTCGAGCGCTTCTACCCGGCGGCGGACAACCAGCCGGAGGGAATCACGCAGGTCGCGCTCGAGCACTTCGCCTACTTTCCAGGCACGGCTCTAACGGCCGCGGTCTGGCGCCTTGCGCCTCGGCCGTTTGACGACTACCGCGTCTTCGTGCTGCTCGCCACGCTGGCTCTGCTCCCGGCCGCGCTCCTCTTCCCGGGCGCGCTCCATGTGCGACTCGCGGCCGGCGCCGCACTCGCGGCGAACCCTCTCATCGTGCACGGAGCCTGGTTCGGAACCGCGGACGCGCCGGCGCTACTCGCACTCGTGCTCGCGTTCGCTCTGCTCGCTCGCGGCCATCTCGTCTGGGCTGCCGCCAGCCTCGGCGCCGCGCTCGCGCTGAAGCAGTTCGCGCTCGTCGCCGTTCCCTTCTTCGCCGTGATGCTGCTGACGATGGGCGTCCCGCGCCGCGTCCTGTACCGGACGGGCGCGGCCTTCGCGGGCGTCTTCCTCGCCACGGTGCTCCCGTTCCTCGTCGCCGACCCGGGAGCCCTCTGGGACGACACGGTCGCCTACGGCGCCGACACCTATCGCATCATCGGCTACGGCCTGGCGGCGCTCCTGCTCAACCTCGGCGTGATCGACGACCGCTTCGGCTATTACCCCTTCGTGCCGCTCGCTCTCGCCCTCTGGGTGCCGCTCACTGCGTGGCTCCTGTGGAGTCAGCGGCGGGCCGCGACGCTCTGGGCGGGCGCGGCCGGATTCTCGAGTTCGATGTTCGCGCTGCTGTTCATCAGCCGGGTGTTTCAGAGCTCGTACCTGGTTTGGCCGTTGACCGGGATCGCGGTCGCTTTCCTCCTTGCCGCTGTCGCTCGCGCTTCGCCTTCGCCTGCGCCGCCCTGATCTGCCGCAGGCGAACGCGCGTGATGAAGGCGTACACCTTGTCCCGCCCAACGAGGTAGAGCCGCAGTCCGTCGGAGACGACCGGCGAGTACTTCCCGGCGTGAAACCGCCACACGAGGCTGCCGTTCCGTGCGTTCAGAGCGAAGGTGTCGTTCGGGCCGACCTTGACCCGGCGGAGGCCGCCGACCCCGCAGCGACCGCAGGTCGAGAAGTAGACGAGTCCGGCGAGGACCGTCGGGGCACCGGTGATCGAGGCCGGAGCGTCCCAGCGCCAGCGGATGTCTCCCGTGCGAGCGTCGAGCGCTACGAAGACGCCGTCCCACGTGCCGACATACACCGTCTTTCGCCAGATCGCCGCTGCGGTGTAGACGTACGTACCGACGCCTCGGGCCCAGAGCAGCTTTCCGGTCGAGGCTCCGAAGGCGTACACGGTGCCGTCGGCGTTGCCGATGAAGACGCGGCCGTAAGCCACGCTTGGCGTCGCGTAGAAGTACTCGCGGCGCCCGAAGCGTGAGAACGATGTCGCGTGCCAGCGCATCCGCCCGGTGCGCGCGTTCACGCCGTAGACGCTCCCGTTGCTCGTGGCGATGAAGACCGTCCCGCCCGCGTACGCCGGCGCTGCGATGACCTGGTCATCGGCCTCGAACGTCCACCGCACCCGTGGCCGCTTCCGTCCCCGCAGCGTGAGCGCATAGAGCTTGTGGTCCCACGAGCCGAAATAGAGCGTGTTCCCGACGAGCAGCGGCGACGACTCCACCACCCCCGCGTCGAATCGCCAGAGCAGGCGGCCGTTGTCCGCATCCCAGGCGAGGACGAACCCACGCGCGCCCGGCTCGTGCGCCGTGCACGGCTTGCTGTCCATGAACGCCTGGTAGACGACGCCGTCGCGGATCGTCGGCGACGCAGCCATGCAGTGGTTGAAGCGCCGCACCCAGACGCGCTTGCCGCTACGAGCCTTGAGGACGTAGAAGGTTCCCTTCTGCTGCGGGATGTAGATATTTCCGTAGGCGACCGAGGGCGGGAACTCGATGCCGGCCCTGGCCGCGAATTTCCAGATCCCGTAGTACGGCGGGCGGATTCGCCAGGCCAGCGGCGCCAGATGCGTGCGTTGGGGGTCGTACCCGTACGTCGGCCATGGCTCCGGATTGAGCGGGCTTGGTTTCGGCCCCTTCGGGTCAGGACGGAGCTTCTCCACGAACTCCTCTGTGGCCGATCCGCGCACGGTGCGCGAGCGGTCCTCGTGCCACGCCCAGGCGCCCAAAGCCGTGCCCGCTCCGAGCGCGCCGATCGCGACGGCGATCACCGGCCAGCGGAGCAGCCCGAGCCGGCGGTTGAGCAGCCCCCAGATCAGAGCGAGCACCGCTCCGGCGCCCAACAGGAGCATCGCGCCGTCGGTGACCGCGCGTTCAATCGATACGGCGAGCAGCAAGATCGACGCAGACTAGCGATCGACGGGGCAGTAGATTGTGGTCGTGCAAGCCGTCCAATCCGCGACGCTCTACGGCCGCGCTGCGGCACGACTCGTCGTGCGCGGCGGGCGCGAGATCCGCCTTCCCCGAGGCGAGCCGTGCGGCAAGCACGTGTTCGTCGTCGGGTCTCCCCGCTCCGGAACGACCTTCCTGGCGGGAGTCCTCGGGGAACAGCCGGGTCTCATCGACCTGGGGGAGGCCAGCCCCGTCAAGGTGGCGATCCCGGAGCTCGCTCGGCTCTCGGAGGAGGACGCGGCCGCCCGGCTGCGGCTGATCCTCGCGCGGGTCGGGCGCCTCGGCCTCGTCGCGCATCTGCGCGGTGTCGAGCAGACACCTGAGATGTGCTTCGTGCTCGGGCCCGCGCTCCGGGCCCACCCCGAAGCTCGAGCCGTGCACATGCTCCGCGACGGCCGCGACGTCGTCTGCTCGCTGCTCGAGCGCGGCTGGCTGAAGGCCTCTCGCCCTGGACGCGACGAGGTGGGCCAGCCACACGGCGCCCACGCGCGCTTCTGGGTGGAGCCGGAGCGGCGAGACGAGTTCGCAGCGGCCAGCGAGGCCGCACGTGCGGCGTGGGCCTGGCGCGTGCACGTGACGGCGGCGCTGGAAGCCGCTTCGAGAAACCCGGAGCGCGCGCTCGAGCTTCGCTACGAGGAGCTGACGACTGATCCCGGGGCGAGCGCTGAGCGCCTGGCCCGCCATCTCGGGCTCGACCCGCAACTCCTCGCCGGTTCGCTCGCAGCTGCCCGCGATCGCTCCGTCGGCCGCTGGCGGCGGGACCTGACGCCCGAGCAGCTCGAGGATGTCGAGCAAGAAGCCGGCCCGCTCCTCCGCGAGCTGGGCTACAGCGGCTCTACCGCTTGACGCGAACGAGGACGAGCGCCCGTGCGCTTCGCCCGCCTTCGGTCACCGTGAGCCGGTAGCGGCCCGCGGTCCGCGGAACCCGCAGCGCGAAGGCCCGCACGGCGCCTGCAGCGCGCACCCGGCCCGAGCTCCGTCCGCCCGGCCCGGCGAGCACCCAGTGGAGCGTCGTCGCGTCGGTCGAGACGCGGAGGCGCAGCCGCTGTCCACCGACGGCTCGATAGCGCCGTTGGCGCAGGTCGACGTAACGGATGCGGACGGGGAGCTCGCGAGTCGAGGGGCCGAGATTGCCGGCGAGATCCTGGGCGGCGAGCGCGAGGCGGTGCGTTCCTGGCCGTACGCCCTTTCCGTACCAGTGGTAGGACCCCACCGGCCGCTTGCGGTAACCGTGCGGTAGAGCGTTCCCGTCGACATAGAGCACCGCGTACGCGGGCTCGCTGAAGCGGTAGAGGAGGCTCGTACGGTCGGCGCGGCCGTCGCCGTCGGGCGAGAAGACCGCGCGTTTGACCTTGATGTCGTCGACCTCCGGCGGCGTCGCGTCGACCTGGATCTCGTCCGGGAACACGATCGTCCGGCCCTCGTCCCTCAGCGTTATCTGCGCCTGGTAGACGCCGTCTGCCACGACCTGACCGGAAGCGTCGCGCCCGTCCCAGGCGAACTCGCGGAAGACTCTCCCCGGCACGATCTGAGAGGCGAGCGCCTCCCGGACCATGCCCCCGCTCGAGTCGACGATGTCGAGGCGAACGTCTTCCTCCCTGCGCAGCCGGAAGCCGATGAGAGCGCTCCGGGCGCCGGGAGGACAGGCGTCGCAGACCGGCGAGAAGAGAGTCGTGATCCTCGTCGAGCGGATCGGGCTGTCCTCGAGCTTCAGGTGCTCGGTGGCCGCGAAGGCGACCGCCGTCGCCGCCAGCAGGCAGACGACAAACACGGTCGAAGCGAGCCTCGTCAACACGCTCGATCTTAGAGACGGTCGGCACCGCGAGCGACAGCCATAGAGTTACGGCCGTGGCCAGGCTCCTGCACAGCTTCGCTCGCTCGACACGAGGGTCGTGATCGCGAGCGCATGGGCGCGGCGCGTTCGCGTCCCGCCTCTCGTCGTCGACGCGGCGCACGTCGCGGCGCTCTCCGGCTTCGCGATCGCCCAGCCGCTGTTCAACCTGCTCGCCGGCACGGCCCAGTTCTTCGGCGTCCGCGGCTCGACGAGCACCGAGATCGTCGTCTTCGCCCTCGCGGTCGTGCTCCTGCCGTTCTTCGTCGCCTTGCTCCTCGAAGGCGCCGTCGGCTTGGCGAGCGAGACGCTGCGCAAGACGCTCCACCTCTTCTTCGTGGGCGGGCTCGTCGCGCTCATCTCGCTCAGGGCCCTGAAGCAGGCCTTCGACCCGCCCGCGGCGACGATGGGCCTGGCCGCGCTCGCACTCGGAATCGCTGGAGCGCTCTTCTACTCGCGCGTTCGGGCGGGGCGGTCGATCGTCACCGTTCTCATCCCGGCGCCGTTGATCTTCCTGGCCGTCTTTCTCTTCTTCTCACCGGTGGAGAAGCTCGTCTTCCCGCCGCAAGCAGACGCGAAGCTCGCCGTCGAACACGCGCGGAACGACGTCATCTTCCTGATCCTCGACGAGTTCCCGACGAGCTCGCTGATGAACGCGCAGGAGCAAATCGACGCGGCCCGCTACCCGAACTTCGGTGACCTCGCCCGCCACTCGACGTGGTTCCGGAACGCGACGGGCGAGCACGAGGGCACCCACGCCGCGGTGCCGGCCATCCTCGACTCGCGGCTGCCGAGGCGAGGCCGCCAACCGACTTTCGCCGACCACCCGCAAAGCATCTTTACCCTGCTCGGAGGGCGCTACCGGATGAACGTCTGGGAGACGCAGACGCACTTGTGCCCAACGAGCCTCTGCCGCGGGAAGGGCGAGTTGAGCACCTCGTCTGTCGCCCGGATGCACTCGCTGTTCGAGGACGCCGGGATCGTCTACCTCCACATGGTGCTGCCGTCGTCCCAGGAACGGCGCGTCCCGGACGTGGGGACGGCCTGGGGCCACTACCGGCGGGTTGCCGACCGCGGCGCGAGCTTCGAGAAGGGCCGCTTCGACAAGTTCCTGGCCTCGATCCGGCCCCCCGGGCGCCGCCCGGCGCTGAATCTCGCGCACATCCTCCTCCCGCACGGAACCTGGAACCTGCTGCCGTCGTGCCATCAGGACATCACTCCGAACTACTCGCCGGGCCTGATGGTCCCCGGCAACGTCTGGGGCCCGAACCAGTGGCTCGTCGCGCAGGCCTATCAGCGCGAGCAGCTCCAGCTCGCCTGCACGGACCGCCTGCTCGGGAAGTTCCTGCGCCGGCTGCGCTCGCTCGGGATCTATGACCGCTCGGTGATCGTCGTCACAGCCGATCAGGGCGTCAGCGTTCAGGCCGGACAGAGTCGGCGGTCGGTCGATCCCGCGCACCCGACGAATCTCGCCGACCTGGCATTCGTTCCGCTCTTCTTCAAGCGCCCCGGCCAGCAGCAAGGCAGAGTCGTCGACACGCATGTGCGCACGATGGACATCGGCGCGACGGTCGCGGACGTGCTCGGCATCAAGATCCCATGGCGCGTTGACGGGCGCTCCTTCTTCCGGCGCGGCCACTCTTCCGAGGTGAACTTCCTCACCGGACGGGGCTGGGCCCACGCGGACGTGCACGCGCTCGCCCGGCAGCGCGCAAGCACCGTGCGCCGGAAGGTCACGCTCTTCGGCGGCGGCCTTCTCCGCCTCGGGCCGCATCCGGAGCTGCTGGGCCGGCAGGTGTCCGCCCTGAACGTCGCACCCGCGGCCGGGCGGGCATCGATCGACGGCCAGGTCGCGGCGCTCCTGCGCTCCCTGCCCGCCGATTCGGAGATCCAGCCCGCGCAGATGATGGGCTCGATCAAGGGGCCCGGGGCGGCTGAAAACAGGCAGCTGGCCGTGGCCGTCAACGGCCGGATCGCAGCCGTCACCTACACGTATCGCGAGGGCTCGACCGTGCGCTACTCGGCGATGGCACCGGAATCCGCGTTCCACCCCGGCCGGAACGAGGTCGGCCTCTATTGGATCGGCGAAACCCGAGGCACGCCCGTGCTCGGGAGCCTCGGGCCCTGACGATGGCGAAGCTCTTGCTCAGCTTCGACTTCGAGGACTGGCACCAGCTCGTCCACCGGAGGCTCGGCCGAACCGACTGGGCTTCGGCGGGGCCTGCCCTGGAGCGGCAGGCCGAGGCGATCTTCTCGCTGCTCGACGAGCTCGGCGCCCGCGCGACGTTCTTCGTGCTCGGGATGACAGCCGAGCGCTATCCCGACCTCGTCCGCGAGATCGCCGCCCGGGGCCACGAGCTCGCGTGCCACGGCTACACGCACCAACGCGTCCACGAACAGACACCGGAGGAATTCCGCCACGACGTCGAGCGCTGTGCCGGGCTCCTCGAGCAGCTCGGTGGCCGGCGGCCGCTCGGTTACCGGGCGCCGGCGTTCTCGATCACCCGCGACACGCCGTGGGCCTACGAGGCGCTCGCCGAGCTCGGCTTCCGCTACGACTCCAGCCAGTACGACTCGCCGCGGATCCCAAGACGGATCCGACCCGTGCCGTCGACCCCGTACCGGCTCGAGCTGCCGTCGGGACGCGAGATCTGGGAGTTTCCGGTCACGGTCTGGCGCGTCCGCGGCCGAGCCGTGCCGATCGGCGGAGGAGCCTACTGGCGCGTCCTGCCGGCGATGCTCCTACGGCGCGCGCTGCGGCAGGTCGCCGACGAGAACGCCTACCCTGTGCTGTACTTCCATCCATACGAGCTCGACCCGCGCCCGCTGCGGGCAACGCTTCCGGAGAGCGCTACCCGACGGCAGCGACTGCTCGCCGCCCGGCGCAGCGCGCAACGCAACCCAGGCAGGCGGCGCGTGGCGGGTCGGATTCGTGCAATCGCGGAAGATTTCCCGCTTGTCAGCTACGAGGAGGCACATGGAGAAGTCGTCGAACGCTACGGAGCTCGTCAGAGATCACTTTCGCGAGAAGGCATCCTCGTTTGACGCCCTCTACGACGAAGAGCATCCGCTCCAGCGCGCGGCTCGCCCCGGGCTGCTGAAGCGCCGCGATTTCGCGATCGAGATCGTCCGGGAATACTCGGCGCCGCGTGTCCTCGACATCGGAGGGGGCTCGGGCCGCGTCGGCGAGCTCGCGCTCGAAGCCGGCGCCGGCGAGTACGTCAACGCCGATATCGCCCAGGAGATGCTCGACCTGTCGAAGGAGCGACTGGAACGCTTCGGGGACAAGGTCAAGCTCGTTCACGGCGACGTTCGGACGGCGCCGCTCGATGGCACGTTCGACGTCGTTCTCGCGCTCGGCTTCTTCGATTACCAATCCGACGCGCACGTCTTCGTCCGCCGCATCGCCGATCTGACCTCGGGGACCGCCGTCGCGAGCTTCCCACGCTGGAACTGGCTCAAGGGGCCCGTGCGGAAGCTGCGGTACGAGGTGATCAACAACTGTCCGATCTTCAACTACACAGAGCGTGAGCTCCGGTTCCTGTTCGGGACCTCGGGCTTCAGTCGCGTTCTGATCAAGCAGGGACGAAGCGGGTACCTCGTACGAGCTGACCGCTAACCTTTTGTCCGTCTTGAAGCGGCTTCTCATCGTCCTCGCCGGCTGCGCCGCGCTGTTTGCGATTGTGCCCGGCCAGGCGCAGGCGCGCGAGTGCGGTCTTCCTGACAGGAAGCCGGTCTGGGTGGACTTCGCGGACGGGTCCGTCCCCTACTGGCCCATGTTCGCGCGCCCCGGAGTCGTGGCCGCCGCAGCGAACTTCGTCTACCCGCCCCAGCTACGGGAGCTCGGAGCGCAGACGGTCTACTGGGAGATGCACCTCCGCCAGCGAGTCGGCACGCCCACGAACCCGCTCGATCCGGCTGTCGTCGAGGACTGGGCCGACCGTGTCTTCTATCGCGCCGTTGCGTCTTCGGCCTGCGCGACTCCGTGGATCGCGCTCAACGAGATGTGGGGCTCGAACCTCGCCACGCCCTGGTCTCCGACCAACGCGCAGTACCGGCAGAACATCATCATCTTCGTCCGGCGCCTGAGTGCCCTCGGCGCACATCCATTCGTGCTGCTCTCGACCCGCCCGTTCACGGACGTCGAGGCCGGTGACTGGTGGCGGGAGGCGGCGCTCTACACCGACTTCGTCCGCGAGCTCTACTTCGCGTCACCCCTGCTCTCGCGCGCGGGCCCGGTGCTCGCCTCGCGGACCTTGCGCAACTCGTTTCGCCGGGGCATCACCGACCTGACGGAGATCGGAATCCCGCCTTCCAAGGTCGGGATCTTCCTCGGCTTCCATACGAGCCCGAACAAAGGCAGCCGCGGTGGCCTGAAGCCCGCAAGCGCCTGGTTCGAGACCATCAAGCTCCAGGTGCTCGCGGTCAAGCAGGTGAGCCGCGAGATCCCCTTCGAGACCATCTGGTCCTGGGGCTGGGGCGAGTGGGCTCCGGGCGACCGAGATCCGGACAAGCCGGCCGCGGCGTGCGTGTATCTCTGGACGCGGAGCCCGAGCCTCTGCGCCGGGCCCGGCATGGCGGGGCCCGGGTTCGAGCCGTCGCGGACGGAGGGCCAGCTCACCTTCCCCTACGGGGTCCAGTGCAAGACCCCCTGGGGTCAGATCCGCAACGGGGCGATCTCGAGCCTGACGGGGATCATCGGCGATCGCGAGATCGCGTACACGTCGCTCTTCGCCAGGCTCGTGCTCAAGGGTTACGTGCCGGTAAAAGCCGCGGACGTGAAGGCTGCCGAGCGTGCGATCGTCGTCAACCGCTTCGGCGGCAGCGCAGCGGCGTACCGGGGCGCGCTTGCCCGCGCCGGAGCGTCGCGGCCGATCGCGCTCGGAGTGATCGCGGACGAGCTTCGGCAGGCTCGAATCGCGCGTCGCATCCGCGTGGCCCCACCCTCGGGAGCGGAGATTGCGCAGTACCAGAGCACCTATTCGAACGCCGCGGCCAGGCTCGTCTCAGTCACCCCCGCGCCTTCATGGCTCAACCACCGCCGTCAGGGCGTCGCCATCGATGGCCTGGCGCCCGCATCCATTTTCAGGATGTCAGGAGGCCGGGCGGTCACGCTGAAGACGCATGAAGGGGTGTTTCGCGTCCGGGCTTTGAGCCCGACCTCGCCTCTCGGAGCGTTCTCGCTCCCGTCAGCGCGCGCCTCGATCCGCGTGGCCCTCGTTCGGATCGCCCAGGATCAGTCCTTCGACAACTGGCTCATGCACAGAGAGCAAGGCGCACTCTCCCGCACGACCTGCCGCCGGGACTGGCTACCCTCGATCGGCACCCTCGAGCTGACGAGCGAGCTGCCCTTCCTCGCCCTCGCTTCCTGAGAAAACTCGCGTGCGGCGCGGGCGCACGAAGACCCTGCTGCCGGGGGCGAGCTCCAAGTCCTCCGCCTCCTCACGCGTGACCTGCGCCCAGCAGTCGCGGCCGTCCTCGAGCACGAGCTCGACACGCACTTCGAAGCCGAGATGCACGACCCGCTGCACCGTCCCGGGCGTGGTCTTCCCGTTCGGCTCGTTTCGCAGCTCGAGGTCGTGCGGGCGCACGAACGAGTCGCCGAGCCGGTTGACGGGCCCGACGAAGCCCATCACGAACTCGTTGGCCGGCTCCTCGTAGAGCTCGCGGGGCCCGCCGACCTGCTCGACGCGGCCCTGGTTCATGAGCACGATCTGGTCGGCGATCTCCATCGCCTCCTCCTGGTCGTGGGTGACGAAGATCGTCGTCACGTGCACCTCGTCGTGCAGCCGTCGCAGCCAGCCGCGTAGCTCCTTCCGCACACGCGCGTCGAGCGCGCCAAACGGCTCGTCGAGGAGGAGCACGTTCGGCTCGACGGCGAGCGCACGCGCGAGCGCCATCCGCTGGCGCTGGCCACCGGAAAGCTGGGCGGGATACCGCTTCGCCAGGCCGCCCAGCTGGACGAGGTCGAGGAGCTCGCTCACGCGATCGGCGATCTCTCGCCTCGGCCGCTTCCGAATCGAGAGGCCGAAGGCGACGTTGTCCCAGACGGTCATGTGCTTGAACGCGGCGTAGTGCTGAAAGACGAAGCCGACGCCGCGCTTCTGGGGCGAGATGTGCGTCGCCTCCTCGCCGGAGATGAAGACCTCGCCTGCGTCGGGCTCCTCCAGCCCTGCGATCACCCGGAGCAGCGTCGACTTGCCGCCGCCGCTCGGGCCGAGCAGCGCGGTCAACGAGCCGCTCGCGACCTCGACCGAAACGTCGTCGAGCGCGACGAAGTCGCCGAAGCGCTTGGTGACGTTGCGGGCCTCGATCGCCATCAGCGCGCGTCGTCCTTGCGCAGGAGCGTCATCGCCAGCAGGGTCGCGACTGCCAGCAGCGCGAGCACGACCGACGACGCGTAGGCGCCGGTCAGGTCGAACGACTGGAAACGCTCCTCGACGTGGAGGGTCATCGTCTCGGTGCGCCCCGCAATCCGTCCGGAGACGACGCTGACCGCGCCGAACTCCCCGAGACAGCGGGCCGTTGTCAGCACGACTCCGTACGCCACGCCCCAGCGGATGGCGGGCAGCGTCACCCGCCAGAAAGCCTGCCAGGAGGAGGCGCCGAGCGTGGCCGCGGCTTGTTCCTGTTCGTCCCCGACCTCCCGCAGCACCGGAACCACCTCGCGCACGACGAAGGGCAGCGACACGAAGATCGTCGCGAGCACCATCCCGGGCAGCGCGAAGATGACCTGGACGCCGTTGTCGATCAGCCATCCTCCCCACCAGCCGTTGCGTCCGTAGACCAGGACGAGCGCAAGGCCCACGACGACCGGCGAGACGGCGAGCGGCAGGTCGACGACGCTGTTCACGAGGCCGTGCCCGCGAAAGCGCCGGCGAACGATCGCCAGCGCGCAGAGCACGCCGAACACCGTGTTGGCCGGGACGGCGATCAGCGCGATCAGGACCGTGAGCCAGAGCGCGTGGAGCGCCTCCGGCGTCGTGATCGCAGCGAAGAAGTCACCGAGCCCGTCTTCGAAGGCACGGTAGAAGACCAGCCCAACGGGCACGATCAGGACCGCGGCGAGGTAGCCGAGGGCCACGAATCTCAATGCGTACCTAGTTGTCATGCCTCGTGGCCCAGCGGCGTACGCCGCCGATCGCAAGGAGCACGGCGAGCGAGGCGACGAGCAGCACGACCGAGACCGCCGCCGCGCCGGTGACGTTGTCGCTCTCGATCTGGCCGAAGATGTAGACGGAGGCGACTTCGGTCTTGAAAGGCTGGTTCCCCGAGATCAGGACGACCGCGCCGAACTCCCCGAGTGCGCGGGCAAAACCGAGCGCCGTCCCGGAGAGGATCGCGGGGAACAGGTTGGGGAAGACGACCCGCCGGAAGGTCTGGAAGGACGTCGCGCCGAGAGACTGGGCCGCCTCTTCCATCTCCAGGTCGAGCTCGAGGAGCACCGGCTGGACGGTCCGGACGACGAATGGAAGCGTGACGAAGAGCAGCGCGAGGACGAGCGCCGTCGTCGTGTAGGCGACGTTCACGCCGACCGGGCTCTTCGGGCCGTAGAGCGCGAGGAGCGTCAGCCCCGCGACGATCGTGGGCAACGCGAAGGGCAGGTCGATGAGGGCGTTGACGATGCTCTTTCCGCGGAACGAGTCGCGCACGAGCACCCATGCGGTGACCGTCCCGACCACGGCGTTGATGACGACGACCCCGAGCGAGATCGCAAACGTCAGCTTGAGCGCGGCCACGGCCTGCGGCTCGGAGACCGCGTCCCAGAACGCCCCTATGCCGCCCTCGAGCGAGCGGAGCACGACCGCCGCCAGGGGCACGAGCACGATCAGGCTGAGGTAGCCCGTCGTCACACCGAGGCTCAGGCTCGCCGTGCGCCTGGGCCTGAGCGGGGCCGCTTCCTGCGCGACGCTACTCAAGCGCTGCGCCGACCTCGCGCTGGATGCCCGCCATGATTCCGTCCTCCCGGTCGAAGAACGTGTCCTGCACCTCGTCCCAGCCGCCGAGATCCTGGATCGTGAAGAGCGTCTTCGGCTTTGGGTACACCGAGGCGTCGACCAGGCTCGGTAGGACCGAGCGGTAGCCCTTCTCGGCGAACACCTTCTGCGCCTTCTCGGACCGGAGGAAGTCGAGGAATGCCGCGGCCTGCGTGCCGGCGTCCTTCGTGACGGCGATTGGATTCTCGATCAGGATCGTCTGGTCGGGGATCACGTAGTCGAGCGACTCCCCTTTCTGCTGGGCGGTGATTGCCTCGTTCTCGTACGCGAGCAGCACGTCGCCTTTGCCGCCGGTGAAAGTCTGCAGCGACTCCCGCGCGCTCTTGTCCTGCACCGAGACGTGCTTGAACAGCTCTTCCAGGAACGCGACTGCCTCGTCGTGGCTTCGACCGAGCTCGCGCTGCGCGCCGTAGGCCGCCATGACGTTCCAGCGCGCTCCGCCCGAGGTGAACGGGTTCGGCGTGATCACCTCGACGCCGTCCTTCGTCAGGTCGTCCCAGGTCTCGATCCCCTTGGGGTTGCCCTTGCGAACGGCGAGGACGACGACCGAGTTCGAGATCATCCCTTTGTGCTCTGCGCTCGCCCAGTTCCCGTCGACGAGATCCGCATCGACGAGACGCTTCATGTCGGGCTCGAGCGAGAAGGCGACGACGTCGGCGCTGAGACCCGACTCGACCGCCCGGCTCTGCTCGCCCGAGCTGCCGTATGACTCGTCGAACGACACTCCGTTGCCGGGCGCCGTCTGGGCGAACTCCTTCGTCAGCTCCTCGTAGACCTCACGGGGTGTGGAGTACGCGACCAGGGTCAGCTTGTTGCCTCCCTGTGCGCTCGCAGACGAGCCGCCGCAGGCTGTCGCGCCGAGGGACACGGCAAGCGCGGGGAGTGCGAAAAGCAGGTAGGTCGAGCGGATCAACGGCGGCCTCTTTCTCTCGGGTTGTTGATAATGTTTACTGTTTCTGTAAACTTTCTCGACAATGAACTCTAGGCAGGCCGTCTTCGTCCGTCAAATGAGAACCGTCGATGTGGGTCTCACGTCGAACTGACTACGCGACGCGCGCGCTGCTGGCGCTGGCGCTCGACGGCGGTGGCCCGATGAAGCTCGAGGAGCTGGCCCGCCGGACCGGAGCCCCCCAGTCGGTCCTCGAGCAGCTCATGCCGACGATGCGCACGGCCGGCATCGTCCGCTCCGAGCGCGGCCCGTCCGGCGGCTACCGGCTGAACAAGACGCCCGAGGAGATCACCCTGGAGCGCGTCGTGCGCCTGTTCCAGGGCCAGCTCGCGCCGATCGGCTACGCCACCCGAAGACACCCTGACAGCTGCCCGAAGTTCGTCGCCGACTCGCTCCGTGACACCTGGGGCGAGGTCCGCGACGCCACGATCGAGATCCTCGAGCAGACCACCTTCGCCGACCTCGTCGAGCGCGCGGGTGGTCGGTGGAAGGAAGAGCTCTCGGTCCTCGTCCCCTAGAAGTCCGGCGCCTGCGGCCCGGTGCGCGCGGCCTGGATCCGCCGTATTTCCACAAGGATCGCGAGCGCCCCGCCCGCGGCGAGCACCACCGGCACGATCAGCTCATATCCGGGCAGCTCGAGCAGCCTGACCCCGCTCGCCGTGAGCACGGCGCCGAGACCGACACGCAGCGCCCCGTCAGGGAGGCGCACGGTGAACTTGCTCGCGAGCAGGACGCCGGGAATCGACCCGAGCAGGAGCCACGCCATTGCGCCGACATCGACGTTCCCGTGAACGAGATGGCTGATACCGGCGACCCAGAGCAGGGCCGCCGCATGGAAGATGTCCGTGCCGACAATCTTGGCCGCGGTCAGCGGGAAGACGAGCAGCATCACGAGCCCGAAGAACGTGCCGCTGCCGACCGAGGTCAGCCCGACGATGAAGCCCCCGCTAGCTCCGAGCGCGACGCAGATCGTTCGGTCGCGGTTGGCCAGCAGGAAGGGCGCACTCGACGGCTGGACGCCGCGCTTGACGAATGTCTTGGCAAGGAAGCCGAGGCCGCCGAGCACGAGCGCCCCTCCGATCACCTTCGCGGAGGCCGACTCGACCCCGCTCCCGTACTGCTGCTCCAGCCAGTCGCCGACCTCGACTCCGACCAGCGACAGCGGAGCCGACCCGAGGAACATCCAGAACGTGATCCGCGCGTGAACGGTCCCCAGCCGCCGGTGGCGAACAGCGCCGAAGCTCTTGAAGACGGCGCCGTGGAGGATGTCGGTGCCGACCGCGAGGGTCGGCTTGAAGCCGAACACGAGGATGAGGATCGGGGTCATCAGCGACCCGCCCCCCATCCCCGTCAACCCGACGAGCGCCCCGATCAGCAGACCCGTGACCGAGAGCTGCCAGGTCATCTGTGACCTGCCCGGTGACGGTTCCGTGTCTCTGGCGTGCGAGGTGCAAGCCAGGGTAGGACGCAGGGAGCGCTCGGGCTAGTCAGCCCGGGCGCGACTGAGGACACCGCCTGGCGCCGCAGATCGCGCGCCAGAGGCACGCCAACTGTTGCCGGGCAGGTCACCTATACGCGTCTATCAGCACCTCAGCCACTTCTGGCCGTGAGAACTCGACCGGCGGAAGCTCGCCCGCCTCGAGCAGCTCGCGCACCTTCGTGCCGGACAGGAAGACGTGGTCGTCGGCTCCGTGCGGGCAGGTCTTCGGCGTCGCCATCGAGCCGCAGGCCTTGCACCAGAAGGCGTGCTCGAAGAACATCGGCTCGATCCCGAGCTCGTGCGGCTCGAAGTCGTCGAAGATCAGCTGAGCATCGTAGGTGCCGTAGTAGTCGCCGACGCCCGCGTGATCACGGCCGACGATGAAGTGCGAGCAGCCGTAGTTCTTGCGGCAGATCGCGTGCCAGATCGCCTCGCGCGGGCCTGCGTAGCGCATCGCCGCTGGAAATGCCGAGATAACCACGCGGTCCGCGGGGTAGTACTTGTCGAGCAAGACGCGGTAGCACTCGACCCGAGTCGCCGCCGGCACGTCGTCGGACTTCGTCTCGCCCACGAGTGGGTGGATCAGCAAACCGTCGACGGTCTCGAGCGCGCCCTTCGTCAGGTACTCGTGGGCGCGGTGGATCGGGTTCCGGGTCTGGAAGCCGACGACGCGCCGCCAGCCCCGTTCCGCGAACTCGGCCCTGGTCTCGGCAGGGTCCTTCGCCAGCTCTGGAAAGGTGGGCTCGGGCCGGTCGAAGACGGTGACGCGTCCCGCCAGGTAGAGGGGATGCTGCGCGTAGAGCCGCGCCACGCCGGGATGGGCCTCGTCGGTCGTGCGGAAGCAGTTCTCCGCCTCGCGCTCTCTGTCGTACTCGTAGACCTCGTCGACGTCGAGCACGGCCAGCGCGCGGCCGTCTTCGTCTGCGAGGACGACGCGGTCGCCCTCCGGGGCCTTCTCGACCGCCAGGCAGACCGGGAGCGCCCAGGCGAGGCCGCTCGCGAGGCGCATGTTCTCGACGACCCGTTCGTAGTCCTCGGAGCCCATGAAGCCCTCGAGCGGCGAGAGCGCGCCCGAGGCGAGCATGCCCAGATCGGACACCTCGCGCGAGGTGAGCGTGATCGTCGCGAGAGAGTCGAGGTCGCCCGGCCGCTCCCCGGTCCGGTCGACGAGCGCCCCGCCGTGTGGCTCGATCAGACCTGTCCCGGTGCCAGGCACCGTGACATGGCTCATGCCGGCACCTCTTCTTGGACCAGGCCCAGTTCGGCCAGCTTGCCCAGGATGAGCTGGGCGCTCTCCTCGGGCGTGTTGGTCTCGGTGTCGACCCGCAGCTCGGGGCTCGTCGGGACCTCGTACGGATCGGAGACGCCGGTGAACTCCTTGATCTCGCCCGCGAAGGCCTTCGCGTACAGGCCCTTGACGTCGCGCTCGGCGCAGGTCTCGACCGACGCGTCGATGTGCACCTCGACGAACGGGCCGAACTCCTCGATCATGTCGCGCGCCTTCGCGCGGGTCTCCGCGTAGGGCGAGATCGCCGACACGATCACGGCGCCACCCTGCCGGGTCAACCGCGAGGCGACCCAACCGACGCGCTCGATGTTCGTGTCCCGATCCTCTTTCGAGAAGCCGAGCCCCTTCGAGAGATGCTGGCGAACGGCGTCGCCGTCGAGGTACTCGACGAGCCGGCCGCGGCGCTCGAGCTCGGGACCGACGATCTCCGCGATCGTCGTCTTCCCGGCGCCGGACAAGCCCGTAAACCAAAGCGTGAAACCGTCAGACATGAGCCTCCTTCAGTAGTGGTGTCTCGTCATGGATCCCGCACTCCAGCTTGTCAGAGCCGGCCCAGCGGCCTGCCCGCTCTTCCTCGTCGGCCGAGATGGGCCGGGTGCACGGGATGCAGCCGATCGAACGGTAACCGGCTTCGTGGAGCGGGTTGTAGGGAATCTCGTTCACCTGGATGTAAGCCCAGACCTGCTTCTCGTCCCAGTCGGCGAGCGGGTGGAGCTTCCAGACACCGTACCGCTCCGACCACTGGAGCTTCGGGGTCTCGGCGCGGCTCGGCGACTGATCGCGCCTGATGCCCGAGATCCAGGCGTCGTAGGGCTCGAGGGCGGCCAGCAACGGCTCGACCTTCCGGATGTGGCAGCAGCGGTCGGGGTCGCGCTCCCAGAGGTTCGGCCCCTCCTGGCGGTGCTGCTCCGCGACGGTCAGCATCGGCGTGGAACGGAGCTCGAGCCCGTAACGCTCGACGAGACGGTCGCGCGTCTCGTACGACTCGCGGAAGAAGAGCTGTGTGTCGAGCTCGATCACCGGCAGGTCGAGGCCGAGCTCGGAGACCATGTGCACGAGCACCGACGACTGCTTCTGCCACGAGCACGTGAGGCAGAGCTTGTCGCCGAGCCCGAACTCGCCGTCTGCCCAGCGGAGCAGGTCCTCCGCGGTCATTGCTTCGAAATCGAGGTCAGGAAGTGGGGGCGCGCTGCTCAGAGAGCAACATCTCCTGAATCGTGTCTGCCCGGAGGCCCAGGCGCAGGGTCTCGAGCGGGATCACCTCTTCGGGCGGAATGTTTCCGAGGTTGACCTCGGGCCCCAGGTGCTTGACGAACCAGGCCTGGGCCGCCTTTGTCGGTGCTTCGAAGATGAGGTCGCCGGCGTCGAGCTCGTGCGTGAGCTCGTCCACTAGCCCGGTGCGGAGCTCGCCGGTCGGCCGGAAGATACCGGCGGTGCCGGTCTCCCGCGCCTCGGTGATCACCTTCCAGGCGCCGGCCTCCAGCTCTTCTCTGCCCCACTGCACCCAGAGGTAGGGCGCAAAATTGACGTCGGCGTCCTTCGAGCCCACCTCGGAGAGGACCGTGAAGTCGCGTGCGAACTCGGCGATCAGCTCGAGCTTCCGCTCGCGGGGAATCTCGATCGCGCCGTCGGAGATCTCGACGTGCGAGAACCGCTGCTCGACGAGCCAGCTCTTGTACTCGTCCAGCTTCCCGCGGGCGACAGCAACTTCGAACAGCGTTCCGCCGCAGACGACCGGCGTGCCGAACGAGCGGTAGAGCGCGATCTTCTTCTCCAGGTTGCGGGTCACGTATGACGTGCCCCAACCCAGCTTCACGATGTCGACGTAGTCACCGCCCGTGTCGAACATGCCCTCGATGTCGCGCAGGTTGAGCCCTTTGTCGAGGACGTGGGTGAGCCCGGTGTGCCGTGGCTTCGACGCACGCGCGGGCAGGTCGAGGAATCCATCAGAGTTTGGCAACGATCTCCTCCAGGTTCTTGGTGGCTTGCGTCTGGACGTCGTGGTACATCGAGTTGCCGTGCGAGTCGATGCCGACCCAAAGCGGGCCGAAGTCCTTGACCCGGAACTTCCAGAGGCACTCGGGCATGAGCTCCTCCCAGAAGACCTCCTCGATCTCCTCGATCTGGGTCGTCTCGAGCGCCGCCGCACCGCCGACGAGCGCGAAATAGACCATCCCGTACTTGGCCATCGGCTCGATCGCCTCGTCGGGCAGGCCGCCCTTGCCGGCGATCGCGCGCACGCCGTGATCCCGGCCCAGCGGCTCGGTGAAACGGACCATGCGCGCGCTCGTCGTCGTGCCGACGCACATCGGCTCGTACTTGCCGGGGCCGAGCTTGCGGACGTTCGGGGCCGTGTGCAGGAGAAACGCGCCGTTCAGGTTGATCGGCGGCTCCACGCCCTGGTCGAAGATCCGGATCTGCGTGCGGTCGCGGATGCCGAGGATGTGGCCGTCGACGGTGACGAGGTCGCCCGCGTGGAGCTTGCGGATGTCCTCCTCCGTCGCCGGGAATCTCAGCTTGTGCTCGGCCATCTCTAAAACTCCCGATCGAAGTCGACAAGGCCGTCTGCGGAGACGTGGGCGCTCGCGCGGCGGGCGGCCCAGCACTGGTAGTTGACGGCGACGGGATTGAGGGTCATGTGCGTGTCGGCGTGCTCGACGTGACAAGCGAGGACGGTGACGTCGCCGCCGAGGCCCATGGGGCCGATGCCGGTCTGGTTCAGGAGGTCGTAGAGCTCCTCCTCGAGCTTCGCGACGTGCGGGTCGGCGTTGCGCGTGCCGACGGGTCGGGTAATCGCCTCCTTCGCCAGGTACATCGCGTAGTCGGCCGAGCCGCCGACCCCGACTCCGACGATTCCGGGTGGGCACGGCTTGCCGCCTGCGCCGACGATCGACTCGAGGACGAACTGCTTGATCCCCTTCACGCCGTCGGCGGGGACGCACATCTTGAGGAAGCTCATGTTCTCGGAGCCCGAGCCCTTCGGGACGCACTTGACGTCGAGCCCGTCCCAGTCCGGGATGAACTCCCAGTGCACGATCGGCAGGCGATAGCCGGTGTTCGGCCCGGTGTTCTCGCGCGTGATCGTGTGGACGGCGTTCGAGCGCAGCGGCGTGTCGATGGTCGCGCGCTCGGTGCCGATCTTCAGCGCATCGTAAATGTTGGCCGGATGCAGGGGAAAATGCTCACCGACCCGACACGTGTAGACGGCGATCCCGGTGTCCTGGCAGACGATGTTGTCCTCGTCCTCGGCCACCTCGACGTTCCTGACGATCGTCTCCAGCACGCGGCGGCCCGGCACCGAGGTCTCCCGGTCCTTCGCGCTCGCGATCGCGTCTCGCAGGTCCTGCGGAATGTCCTTCAGCGCCCAGACGTACAGGTGCGCGGCCGCGTCTTCGACTGCCTGGCGGAGGTCGGTAACGACTGTGCTCATCTGCCAGGCCTGTCGTTGGCCCGCTTGCGTGTACCTTGGGCGCGTAGCGCGCTCATGCCGCCTTCTCCGCGGCTGCCTTGCCCGCGCGCCGGCCGAAGACCGTGCACTCGAGCAACGAGTTGCCCATCATCCGGTTGCGTCCGTGTGTGCCGCCCGCAATCTCGCCGCAGGCGTAGAGGCCCTCGACCGTCGTCTCGGAGTGCTCGTCGATCACGAGCCCGCCGTTCTGGTAGTGGAGCACGGGAAACGTGAGGATCGGCTCCTCGAGCGGGTCGATCCCGCCCGCGCGGTAGCGGCGAAGCATGTATGGGAGCGAGATGTCCGCATCAACCTCGGCGATGCGGGTCGTATCGAGGTAGACAGCGGGGCGGCCGTCGGGTGTCTCGACCCCGCGGCCGGACTCCACCTCTTCGAAGATCGCCTGTGAGACCTCGTCCCGCGGGCCGAGCGAGTCGGTGAACTCCTCGCGGTCGGCATTGAGGAGCACGGCGCCGTAAGCGCGCGTCGTCTCGGGAATCGAATAGCCCTGCATCGGCCCCGGCCAGGCGCCGCCGTTCGGGTGGTACTGGAGCGCGTCGTAGTCGCGCGTCTCGGCACCGAGCTCGACGGCGATCTCCGTCACCTCGCCAGTCGCGCCCGGATGATTCGTCGTCAGCTCGCCACGTTCCTCGGCCACGCGGAAGCAGCGGCCGCCCGCCGCGAGCACGACTGTGCCCGCATCGATCACATGCTCGCCGCACAGCGCGCGCCAGCCGTTCTCACCTGCCTGGAGCTCGGTCAGCGGCGCCTTCGGGAAGGTTCGAATGCTCGACGACTCGACCGCATCGCGCAGCTTCTTCGTGATCGCGTGCCCGGTCCGGTCGCCGACCTGGAGCAACCGCTTCCGGGACGCGCCTCCGCAGCGCGCGAGCCGGTAGCCGCCGTTCTCGCGCGTGAACTCGACTCCGAGCTCCTCGAGCCAGTGGATGGCTCCGGGCGCTTCGGCGGTCAGGACCTCGACGAGCCGGCGGTCTGCGCTTTCGTGGGAGCTCTGCCAGACGTCCTCGGCGTGCTGCTCAGGCGAATCGTCCTCGCCGAAGGCGGCCTGGATTCCACCCTGCGCCTTTGCCGAGTTGCACGACTGGAGGGCTCCCTTGGCGACGAGCGCCACCTTTGCTCCCGCGCGCTCCGCCGAGACGGCCGCCGCAAGCCCGGAAGCTCCACTTCCGACCACGAGCACGTCGAACACCTGGGGAGCGGCCATCGCAGGCGACTATACCACTGATTTCTAATTCTAGTAATAAGTAATGCTTATTTAGATCCTAGGCCGGAGCCGCTTCTGCCTGAAGCGCATACACGATAGCTTCGTCCAGGGTCAGCTCGCGCCCGAGTCGCCACACGGCGCTGAACTCCTCCTCGCCCAGAGCCTCGCGGAGGGCAAGCTTCGTCTCTTCGTGCGTCTCCCGCTCGGCCGGCGCCAGGCCGACGCCGAGGCTCTCCCGCAGGGCCTCCGCGGCTCCGAGTAGTCGTGCAGCGGACCCCGCCTGGCCGGTCAGGGAAAGCACCGCGGCGAGACCTTCGAAGCAGTATCCGATGACGTCGCGGAACTCGAGCTCCACGAGCCGGCGCAGCGCCTTGCGGAGAAAGACGAGCGCGCGCTCGTGTTCGTGCTCGAAGAGCGCAGCGAATCCCTGGTTGACGAGGGCGAAAGCCATCCCCTCGCTGTCCTCGAGCGTCTGGAAGAGCCCGTACGCCTCTTCACTGAGCGACGCGGCCTTCACATAGTCGCCGTCCTCGAGTGCGATCCCGCCGAGGTTGCTGACTGCGAGCGCATGGCCACGCTGGTCGCCGGACTCGCGATAGAGCTCCGCCGCGCGCTCCGACAGCGAGATCGCCCGCTCGTGGTCTCCCTGCTCGGCGGCGACCGTGCCCAGTGAGAGCAGCGAGCGGGCGGTGCCGGAGACGTCGCCCAGCTCCTCCCACAGCGCCAGGCTCTGCTCGGAGAGCTCGGCCGCCCGCTCGTAGTCGCCCTGCCGCGTCGCCAGGCTTGCGGCTGCGTGCAGGGCACGGGCACGAATGTCCGGAGGCTCCGACGCACCGCGTGCCAGCGCCTCGTCCAGCCAGCGGCGCCCTTCGGACAGGTGGCCACGAACCCACCAGAACTCCCACAGCGAGGCCGCGAGCCGCAGCCCGAGCCCCATCTCCCCTGCGTCGAAGCTCCACGCGAGTGCCTCTCTCAGGTTGTCCCGCTCGGCGTCGACCTGAGCGAGCCAGACCGCCTGGTTGCCAACGGGGTCTGTCTCGGCGAGCTTGAGGAAGTGCTCGGCATGCCGGCGGCGAAGGTCGGCGGCACCGCCATCCTCGGCGAGCCGCTCGAGCGCGTACTCACGGATCGTCTCCAGCATCCTGAACCTGCCTCCGACGCGCTCGAGGAGGCTCTCGTCGATCAGCGAGCCCGTGGGGTCGAGCCCTGCGTCGCAGACGCCGACGGCGGACTCCAGCGTGCATCCACCGGAGAAGACCGCGAGGCGCGCGAAGAGGTGCTGCTCTTCCGGCTCGAGGAGCTCGTAGCTCCACGCAACCGTGTCGCGCAGCGCGCGGTGTCGGGCCGGCTTGTCACGCGGTCCGCGGCTCAGGAGGTCGAGCCTCTGGTCCATACGTTCGAGCATCGCCTCGGGAGAGAGAAGCTTCGTCCGCGCGGCAGCGAGCTCGAGCGCGAGCGGCAGGCCGTCGAGCCGCGCACAGATCTCTTCGACGGCGGCCGCGTTCGCGTCGGTGAGCCGGAAGTTCGGCTCGGCCGCCTGGGCGCGCTCGACGAACAGGGTGACCGCGTCCCTCTTGCCAAGCGGCTCCACCGGGTACTCCCGCTCTCCACCCAGCCTGAGCGCAGCGCGGCTCGTGACCAGGAAGGTCAGGCTCGGCGCGGCCTCGAGCACATTGGTGAGCAATGGAGCTGCCTCGATCAGCTGCTCGAAGTTGTCGAGCAGCACGAGCGCACGCCGCCCGGTGACCCGCTCGGCAAGGCTCTGGAGGAGCGGTCGCTCGGCGCTTTCGCGGACCGCCAACGCCTGTGCGATCGCGGGGAGCAGGAGCGCCGGATCGCGGATCGTGTCGAGCGGGACGAAGAAGGCGCCGTTCGGGACCTCTCCCGCAAGCGCGTGGGACGCCTCGATCGCAAGCCGCGTCTTCCCGGCGCCGCCCGGGCCCGTCAGCGTCAGCAGGCGCGTCTCTCCACCGCGCAGGGTCGTGCAGATCTGGTCCAGCTCGCGGTCTCGACCCACCAGCGTGCTGACCGGCGTCGGGACGTTGCCTTCCGGAAGCGGCCTCGGCGAGAGCGACTCCTCCTGGCGCAGGATGGCTTGCTCGAGCTCGCGGAGCTCCGGGCCGGGCTCGAGGCCCAGCTCGTCGAGAAGGACGTGTCGCGCATCCTTGTATGCCTCGAGCGCGTCCGCCTGGCGCCCCATGCGGTAGAGCGCAAGCATCAACTGGCCACGCAAACGCTCTCGCAGCGGGTTCTCGGCAACGAGAGCCTCGAGCTCGCCGACGACCTGGCTATGGCGGCCGAGGCCGAGGTCGGCTTCGAGCCGGCCCTCGAGCGCGGCGAGCCTCAGCTCCTCGAGCCTGGTGATCTCCGCCTGTGCGAACGACTCGTAATGAACGTCGACGAGCGGTGGCCCGCGCCACAGAGCGAGGGCCTCGACCAGAAGGTCGGACGCATCGACGTAGGCTCCCCGACCGAGGGCGGATGCAGCCTCGCCGGCAAGCCGTTCGAATCGCTCCGCGTCCAGGCCATCGGGCTCGACCTGAAGGCTGTATCCAGGCCCGTCTCTGACCAGCTCGTCCTCGACCACCTTGCGGAGCTGCGACACGTAGACCTGGAGCGTGTTGGCAGCGGTCGCAGGTGGGTTCTCGCCCCAGAGGTCGTCGATCAGCCGTTCGGCCGGGACGACTTCGTTCCGATGCAGGAGGAGCAACGCGAGCAGGGCGCGCGGCTTCCGGCCCTTGATCGTGAACGACGAGCCGTTGAGCCCAATCTCGAGCGGGCCCAGAATCCTGTACTCCATGGGGGTCCTCCTCGCCACGATGGTACCCCCGCGTGGCTTCAGGGGTTCTTCAGGAGGCCGTGAAAGCATCGCCGGGAAGTTCCAATCGAGCAGCCTCCGGCCGGCGCAACCCTCGGGTCGACTGGAGGCCAAGCTCCCCGGGGGAGGTGGATGTGGTGATCAGAAAGAGCTGGTGGGACGGCGGATAAGGCACGCAGGTCGCGAATCACCATGCGGAGCGCAGTAACCCCGCGATCTCCTGCGGGGCTGCCGAACGTGGGTTCGCCAGTGCGCCTCCTCGGAGAGCCGCGGCTTCGGCGACCTCGCCCAGTTCCTCCCGGGGGACGCCGAAGTCACGGAGCCGTTCGAAGCCTCCAAGGCGCGCGAGCTCCTCGACGCGGCCGACGGGATCGTCCGTTCCCATCGCCTCGCCGAAGCGGGCGATTTCGGCTCCCGCGACCGGCTCGTTGAAGCGAAGGGCCAACGGAAGGGCGAGTGCGTTCATCGCCCCGTGCGGAAGCCCGTAGCGGCCGCCGAGTGCCTGCGCCATCGCATGCCCGAGGCCGAGGCCTGCTGCAGCGAGGGCTGCTCCCGCGTGCATCGCGCCCTCGAGGAGAGCCCGGCGGGCTTCGAGGTCCTGGCCGTCTTCGACCACCTTGGGCAGCCACGTCGAGATCAGCGCGGCCCCAGCAAGAGCCTCCCGGTCGCCCTGGTCAGTTCGTCCCTGCACGTAGAGAGCCTCCGCGGCATGGGCGAGGGCGTTCAGCGACGTGCCGACGGTCTCCGCCTTCGGCAGGTCGAGCGTGAGCTTCGGCTCGTAGACGATTCCGGCCAGGTTCGCGCCGGAGCCGTGCCCTGTCATCAGCTTGTCGTGGTCGCGGATCCCGAAGCTCGGCGTCCACTCGGCGCCGGAGTACGTGGTCGGGACCGAGACGAGCGGAAGCCCCGTCTCGACCGAGATCGCCTTCGCAAGGTCGATCGCGCTCCCGCCGCCGAGAGCGACGATCCCGTCCGCACCGCGCGCCGCCTCCGCCGCGTCGTCAATCCGGTCGGAGGGCACTTCGGTCCAGCTTCCGGCTACCTCGACCGGAGCCGACCAGCGTGGGCTCGCGACGAGAAACGGCCGTTCGATGCCCAGCTCGGCGAGCAGCCCGGGCAGTTCCTCGAGGCCCCAGCGGACGATCACACCCGTTCCCGCGCGAACTCGACGAAAGCGTCGGCGACGCGCGTCGAGACACGGCCCGTCGCGCGGACGAGCGAGATCTCCCGCGAGGGCTCGAGACCCTCGACGCGGGCTGCTGCCAGTGTTCCGGCCGCGAGCTCGGGTTCGACCGCCGTGCGCGAGATGAACGTCACGCCGTGCCCGGCCTCGACCGCGCTCTTCACCGACTCCTGGAGCCCGAGCTCGAGGCGTACGTCGAGGTCGCGGAGACGCGTCCCGGCCTGCCGGAGCTCGTCCTCGATCACCTGACGGACACCTGCACCCTCCTGCATGACGATCAGCCGCTCGCCGCGTAGCTCATCGAGCGCGACGGTCTTCCCGGCAAAGTGGTGGCCGGGCGGGCAGACAAGGACGACCTCGTCGCGAAAAAAGGGCTCGTAAGCGACCGAGCGGTTGCGCGGAGTAGCGCCGACGACGCCGAGCTCGAGCTCGCGGCGGGCCACACGGTCGACGATCGTCTGCGTATCGGAGATCGAGAGATCTACCGTCACCTCTGGGTTCGACTCGGCGAACTCGCAGAGGAGCACGGGGACGACCGTGCCTCCCGGTCCGGTCGATGCGCCCAGAGCGAGCTGACCGTGCAGCGGCCCCTCGGCCTCGCCGGCCACGTCCTCGAGCAGCTGTCGCTCCTGCGCCAGCAGCCGCTGCGCGCCCCGGTAGAGGCGCCGCCCGGCCTCGGTCGGCTCGACGCGGCGGCCCGAGCGGTCGAGGAGCTGCTGACCAAGGCGGTCCTCGAGCGAGCGGATCTGGAGGCTGACCGCCGGCTGGGTGACCCCGAGCCGCTCAGCGGCCAGGGAAAAGCTCTTGCGCTCGACGACCGCGCAGAAGGCAGCGAGCTGGCGGGTGTCCATAAGAGAGGCGAGGACCGCGCGTCAGCCCCCGATTCCTCCAATTCCTCGCATACGAAAAGCTTATCTACATGAACGGAAGCTATAAGTCACGAAGAAAGCTTGACGCGGAGCTCCCGGAGCTGGGGATTCGCTGTCGCCCCGGAGACGACGAACATCCGCGCGGCGTTCCTGCCCGCGCGGAACGCGGTGTCTGGGGCCAGCAGCGAGAAGCGCAGCTTGCCGCCGGACTCATACGAGTGCGAGACGGCGGCGATCCGGCCGTTGAGCGCGAGGGCGACCCAGCCGCCGTCTCCGACGCGCCGGAAGTACCCCGCGAGCGGCGAGGGGAAGAGCGGCGAGCGCTTGGGCAGCGAGCGCAACAGCTTGCTGCCGATCCCGTCGACAAAGGCCTCCCCGCCCTTTGCTTCCGCGACGCGCAACGAAGCCACGGGTCGCCCGACGAGCGTTCGGAACCTTCCCGTTCCAGCGAATCGACGATCCCACGCGCCGGTGCCGAAGTGTCCGAGCTGCCGCGCGAGCGAGCGCTGGCGCTGCGCGAGGGCCTCGGGGTACGGCGCCGTGACCGTACCGACCTGTACGACCGGACGGTCCTCCGTGACCCGGAGCGCGGAGCGTCCGACCGTCTCCCACGGGATCTCGACCCCGATCGCGTCGGCGATCGTCGGCAGGATGTCCACGATCGAGATGTGCGTGTCGACGATCCGTCCCTTCTTCTGCCCCGGGAGCTTCATGAAGAACGGGATGAACGCGAGCTCGGACAGGTTCGTCGGCGTGGGGTTGCGACGCAGGTCGCCGGCTCGGAAGGAGATGCCGTGGTCGGGGCCGACGACGACGAGCGCCTGGTCCCACAGGCCGACAGCCCCCAGCCGGCGGATGAACCGGCCGAGCAGCCGGTCCGTGTAGCCGGCCTGCAAGAGGTGCCGCTGCCAGGCCTGAAGCGTGAGGTCGGCATTCGTCCAGAGCTCGCGGTTCCGTCCCGGCGCGGGCGGCCTGGCCACAGCGCGCACGCGTCCGTCGGGTGCGTAGAGCCACGGGCCGTGCGGCATCAGGAAGTGCAGGAAATAGAGCGTCGGCTTCGTCTTCGGCGCCTGGAACGCAGCGACGAAGCGGTTGAAGTCCCGCACGCGACCGATGTAGAAGGTGTCTTCGTCCACCTTCGGCAGCTGCTCGGCGAGCTCGCCCGCGGTGTCCGTCCCGAAGTTTCCCCACGACTCGTCGATCACCGGCAGGCGGTCCTCGAGCGAAGGGGGCGCGAGCAGGTGGAGATACACGACCCGCGCGTCGCGATACAGCGAGGACAGGCGCGACTCGGCACTCGCACTCTCGCGCTTGCAGATCTGTGACGGACAGAGTCGGGTCTGCGACTCCCTGACGACCAGGCGATACCGGCTGGCGAGGAGCGTGAAGAGGTTGTTCGGATAGTTCTGCGCGGTCGGTAGTGCGCCTCGGATCGGCGGGTTCCCGGTCAGGATCGCCGGGACCGCCTGCGTCGTCGTCGCCGACACCGAGCTCGTGTTGCGGAACCACGTCGCTGAGCGCTGGAGCCGCGCGAAGTTGGGAAAGCGCTTCGCGTCGATGTCGCCGTTTGCCTTCATCAGGTCGATCACCGGGAACTCGTCGAAGAGCAGGTAGACCACCGGCGTCGATGAGTCGACGGTCGCCGCGGCGGCGTTCACCGTCCCTGGAAAGACGAGCTCCTCGACCTGCGAGTTGAAGAGGAACAGGACGAGGAAGACAAGCGGCGCTGCCCCGAGGATCGTCAGGAACTGGCGCGCGGCGGACATGCGCCACACGGCGACGGCAACGGCGAGGCCGATGAGCACCGCGCCCGCGATCAGCACCGTCGCTCCATCGACGCCGCTGCGCTTCAGCGCCTGCGCCCCGAAGACCGCGCCGAGCGCGGCGAGGAACAGGTGGTGCAGGATGACGGCACTTCGCGCGCTCACGAGCGCGACCGCGACCTCGATCAACAGCAGCACGACAGCCGGCACGAACGTGACGGCCAGCGCGAAGAGCACGATGTCCGACGGCGTCGAGCCACGCACCGCGAAGAACTCGGCGTTCTTGCCGAGGATGTCGAAGAGCGGCTGCGCCAGCGCGAACCCGGACACGGCGAAGAGCTGAGCGCCACGCACCGCGTGCTCGCGCCAGCCGGTCATCGCACCAGTTCTAGCGCGGCTTCGCGTAATAGAGGATGCGTGTTCCACCGGCGAGCTCCTCCGGCGCTCGACGTCGAACCGTTCAGCGAGCGCGCGCTCGAAGGGCTCGCGATCGTAATCGGGATGGGCGCCTTCCTTCTTGCGCTTGAGGAGCGACGCGACGCGCGGATCGTCGCGGGTCGGAAACTCGATCACGAGCGCCGTGCCGAGCTCCGCGAGCCACGACAGGAACTCCGGCACGGGCACGTTTCCGGAGATGGCGACGTGGTGCAGCAGGGCGAGGCAGAGCGTGAGCTCCGGCCGGCCGCGCCCTTCGAGCGTCTGCCGCTCGAGGCCCTGCCAGCCGAGCGCAGGCGAGGGGTCGGTGACGTCGGAGACGAGCGGCAGGATCGTCCGCGCTTGCTCGGCGGAGAGCGAGCGGTAGAGGCGATCGACCACGGCAGCGTCGGCGTCGAGCGCGACGACGTAGCGCGCGTTCTCGGCGGCGATGCGCGAGTGGCGCCCTTCGTTGCAGCCGATGTCCCACACGAGACCCCACTCGCGCGTGCGCACGATCTCGCGCACGAACGCCTCCTTGCGCGCGGCGTCGGCCTCGTCGTAGGACGTCGTCGCGCCGTAGCCCGACCACTCCGTCGAGCCCGGCTCCCAGTCCAGCCGCCGCACGACCTTCTCGAGCTTCCGCACGTTCGCGACGATCAGCTCCTTGCGGAAGCCGGCGCGCTTCAACTCGGCCTTCACGTCGCGGTCAGTCGCCTCGTGCTTGTGCTCGAGGCGTGCGTGCAGGGCGACGTTGGTCATGACCCCGCGGCGAAAGAGATCGCGGAACGAGAAGTAGCGCCGAGCCTCGGTGGGACTGATGCCGGCCAGGCTGCCACGGAGCAACGGGCGGAAGTCGATTCCCTTGTAGGCCTGCAGCAGAAGCGGATTGAGGAAGAGCATGCAGAACTGCCGGTACCCCGCCCACGGCTCGCCCGGGCGCAGCCGCTCGAAGGAGCCGACGTCGATGAACACGGGCTGCGCGCCGTTCCATTGCACGTTGTAAGAGGAGGAGTCCTTGAGCATGAGGTCTTCGTCGAGCGCGCGGCGAAGCAGCTCGAGCTGCAAGAGCGCCGCGTCGCGGAGCATCGCGAATGTCCACTCGTAGGGGTAGGAGACGAACGGGATGCGCTCGTGCTCGAGGACGGCGGCCGCGCCGGCGATCGGTGTCTCATCGACACGTGAGGTCGCGACGAGCTTGCCTTCGGCCACGGTCGCCGAGAAGAGCTTCGACTCCGACAGGGCAAGCCAGTCGGCGAGACCATCCTCGGACAGCGAGCGCAAGATCCGGCCGCCGTCGTAGTAGACACGGCTGTCCCAGTCGCGAAAGGACCCCGGTTCGAGGGCGGGCGCCGCGGTCGTCGCGGCGGTCTGCTCAGTGCTTTCCGACAGGCTCACGGACCGGATCGGGCGTTACGCTATCGCGCGGCGCCACTACCGGCTCGGACGGTGCGTCGTCTTCGGGCTTGCGGATGTGCAGGAAGCGGAGAAGGCTGCGCCACCACATCTTGAGCACGATGCCCATTGCGGCCACACCACCCACGATGAGCTGGAGCAGCATGCTGCCGCTGGCTGCGTCGATGTAACCGAGAATCATGTTCGTGGTTCTCCTTTGCTACTAGGGAAGACCTGCCGGCGACCCGAAGTATGTTACTGACTGGTGACGCCGAGGTCTCGAAGCCGTGAAATTACGGGTTCATGCGCATCGACGGGTTGCCCGGGTCGGCTGGATCCGTGAGGCCCGGCACGCTGCCGGGCGAGACCGCGATCCAGATTCCCAGCCCGACGAACGCGACGGCGAGGATCCTTGTCACTCGCTCGCCGTAGGGAAACACCTTCTCCGCGAAGATCAGACCCGCGATCACCGCCATCCAGAAGAGGCTCATCACGCCGAGGCTGAAGAGGACGATCATCAGGCCCCAGCAGCAGCCCACGCAGTAGAGACCGTGCTCCACGCCCATGCGCAGCGCACCGAGCTTGCCCTCGTGCCATCCGTGGAGCAGAAAGTGCAGCGGCGTTCGGCAGTGGCGCAGGCAGACGTCCTTGATCGGAGTCAGCTGGTAGAAGCCGGCCGCGACGATCGCTCCGCCGGCGACGTACGGCCCCGCGCGGTCCCACGCGAGCCTCTCACCGGCGACCGCGTCGACGATCCGAAAGAGACCGTAGGCAAGGAGGCCGTACGCGGTCCACGCCGCGAGGTACCCGCCGAGGAAGACCCAGGTCGGGACGAACGCCGCCTGTCCGCGGCGCGAGCGCTCCTTGCTCACCCGCGCGAAGGCCAGCACCATCGGCGACACCGACGGCAGCATCATCGCGGCCATCATCGTCACCCAGATCCCGATGAACCAGCCGAGACCGCCGAGATCGGTGCCCGGCCCGGCGTCCATCCCGCGCATCCGGTCGAACGTGACGACCCAGGAGACGAGCGCCAGCGCGAGAAGCAGCGCGGCGATGCTCAACGGGCTCAGCCGAAGCGGTGAGCGCCCGGCCGGTTGGTCACGTGCCGAGGCGACCGTCATCGGCAAGAATTACAACTCAGTGTCCTTGACTATGCAAGGCGGAGAGAGCCTTGCCGAGCGTTATTCGCGTCTCGCTCAGGAGGCGCCCGACCGGCGGCGGGTCGACTTCGAGCTGCGCGCGCTCGATCTGCTGCTCTCGTCCGCCTTTCTCGTCGTCGCCCTCCCGCTCGCGATTCCGATCGGCCTGGCACTTGTCGCCACGTCCGGGAGGCCGCTCTTCTACCGCGGAGAACGAGTCGGCCGCGGCGGCCGGGTCTTCACGATGACGAAGTTCCGCACGCTCCGTCCCGGCGCCGAAGGACGGCTCGGACATCACCTCGGCGCGGTCCTCGTCGAGCGGACCGAGGCCGAGGTGACGCGGATGGGGCGCTGGCTGCGAGCGACCCAGCTCGACGAGCTCCCCCAGTTTTGGAACGTGCTCCGCGGAGACATGAGCCTCGTCGGCCCGCGTCCGATCCGGCCCCGGTTCTTCGAGGAGCTCGCGGCCGAGCTGCCGGCCTACTGGCAGCGCCTGGTCGTCCGGCCGGGGTTGACCGGCTTTGCCCAGGTGCGCCGCGGCTACGAGACCTCGATGGTCGAGAAGCTCTCGCACGACCTCGAATGGATCGCGGACCGCTCCGTGCGTCTCTACCTGCGGACGCTCTGGGCAACCGGCTGGCGCGTGCTCAGACAGTCGCTACACGTCTAGCCGGGAGTCCTCGAGGTCGAGGTCGCGCTGCACGCGGTTCATCACGTCCTCGCTGATCTTTCCCTGGTTCCTGAGTGCGTGCACGGCGCCTCGCTCGGCGTCGAGGAGCTCACGGCGCAGGCGCTGGTAGTTCTGGGAGCGCTCCTCGATCCCGCCGTCGTCAGAAGCGTCCAGCCGCGCCGTGAAGCGGTTGCGCCGGAAGTCGTACTGGGCCCGCACGCGCTCGGCGGTGTCCTCGCGCACCCAGTCCTCGTCGACCAGCTCCTCGAGGCGGGCGAGGCCGGCGTCGACCGCGTGGATTCGAGCCTTCGCCTCCTCCGTGATGTCTCCGTCGTCCTCTTCGAGCCCGAGCAGTCGCACGAGCCCCGGGAGGGACAGACCCTGGATGAGCAGCGTCGCGAGCACGACGGAGAACGCCAGGAAGATGATCAGCGAGCGGTCGGGAAACGGGACGCCCGAATCCGTGGTCAGCGGGATCGCGAGCGCCGCTGCGAGCGTCACTCCGCCCCTCATCCCCGCCCACGCAATGAAGGCGACGAACTGCCACGGAGGCGCCGGATCGCGCTCGCGAAGCGCCGGCGAGACCCAGCGCGGGATGTAGGCGACGGGGAACCCGTAGAGGATTCGGATCACCATCACGAGGGCCGAGGTGAGGGCCGCGTAGCCGACGAGCTCCTGCCACGAGTAGCCCTGCAGCTGGTCGAGGATCGGCTGCAGCTGCAGGCCGACGAGGCCGAAGAGCAATGCGTTCAGCAGGAAGTTGAAGATCGCCCAGAAGCCTTCTCCCTGGAGGCGCGTCTCCACCGTCGTCAGCTCCGGCGTGTGCCAGCCCATGTACACGCCGGCCGTCACGACCGCGAGCACGCCGGAAGCGCCGATCGCAGAGGCCGGCAGGAACACGAAGTAGCCGGTGAGAAACGCGATCGTCACCTCGAGCGGTGGGTTGAACACCCGCCGGCGCACGAAGCGGATCCCGCGACCGATCACGAGACCCACGGCGACACCACCCAAAACGGACCAGAAGAAACTCCCCGCCGCCTCGGCCAGCGAAAACGATCCGGTGAGCACCGCGGCGACCGCGAACTTGTAGAGAACGAGCGCAGTGCCGTCGTTGACGAGGCTCTCGCCCTCGATGATCGCGACTGCGCGCCGCGGAACCCCGAGCCGCCTCGCGATCGTCGTCGCGGCGAGCGGATCGGTGGGCGAGACAACGGCCCCGAGCACGAACCCGGCCGGCCACGAGAGATCGATCATGTAGTGCGCGACTGCCGCGACCAGGACCGCCGTGACGGTCACGAGCCCGAGCGCGAGGAACGAGATCGGCCGGAGGTTCCGCTTCAGGTCACGGAGGCCGGTGTTGAAGGCAGCCGAATAGAGCAGAGGCGGCAGGATCCCGATCAGCACGAGGTCCGGAGGCAGGACCAGGTCCGGCACACCCGGCGTGAAGCCCAGCATGAGCCCGCCGACGACGAGCAGGATCGGATACGGGATCCGCAGCGGGTCGGCGAGCAGGAGCAACGCGGCAGCAGAAACGAGGATGGCAAGGAGCTGGAGCTCCTCGTGTGCGCCGAACCCGCTCACCGCGTCACCCAGTGCCCCATCCGGCAATACATGTCGGCTTCTGGCCCGCGATCACGCGGCGCCAGAGCCCACCCTCGCCCTTGCCAAGGCTTGATTAAGCCTTGGCCGCGGTCGAGTGCGGCCTCTGGCTTGGTGCTCGCGACCCAGAAACTCGACGGCATCACCGGATGGGGCACTAGATTAATGCCGCATGTGCGGGATCTGCGGAATCGCAAGGGCCCGCGGCGCCGCCCCACCCGATCAGCTCGCGGCGATGAGCGCGACACTCGTCCACCGCGGGCCCGACTCCGATGGGACCTTCGCCGAAGGCTCGGTGGGGCTTGCCGCTCGGCGGCTGGCGATCATCGATCTCGCCACCGGCGATCAACCGATCGCAAACGAGGACGGCCGGATCACCGTCGTCCAGAACGGCGAGCTCTACAACTACCGCGAGTTGCGGCACGAGCTCGAGCGCGCCGGGCATCGCTTCTCGACGAACGGCGACACCGAGGTGCTCGTCCACCTCTACGAGGAGCACGGCGAGCGCTTTCCGGAGCGCCTGCGAGGCATGTTCGCCGTCGCTCTCTGGGACTCCGGACGCAACCGTCTCGTCCTCGCACGGGACCGCTACGGGATCAAGCCGCTCTACTACCGCGAGTCCGGGGACGAGCTGGCCTTCGCCTCCGAGCTGCGCGCGCTTCCGCGCGGAGAGATCGATCTCGACGCGCTCGAGGCCTTCCTCGCCTTCAACTCCGTGCCGGGCCCGCTGACGATCTTCCGCGACGTCCGGAAGCTGCAGCCCGGACACGTCCTCACCTGGGAGAACGGACGGAGCGAGCTCATCCGGTACGCGCGGCCGGCCCCGGTCCCGGCGTCCGACGTCCGCGGCGACGAGGAGGCGGAGCTCGTCGAGGAGCTGCGGGCGCGCCTGCGCGATTCGGTGCGCGCGCACCTCGTCTCCGACGTGCCGGTCGGCGTGCTCCTCTCGGGCGGCGTCGACTCCTCGATGCTCGCGGCGCTCGCGGCCGAGGAGGCATCGGCGCCGCTGCGCACGTTCTCGATCGGATTCGAGGAGCGGAGCTTCGACGAGCTGGCCGACGCGCGGCTCGTGGCCGAGCGCTACGGCACCCAACACCGGGAGCTGGTGCTCCAGCCCGACGCGGCGCTCCTGCTCCCCGCCCTCGCCGAGGCCTTCGACGAGCCCTTTGCCGACTCGTCGGCCCTCCCGACCTATCTCGTGTCGCGGCTCGCGGCGGAGGACGTGAAGGTCGCGCTCTCCGGAGAGGGCGGCGACGAGCTCTTCGGCGGCTACTACACGTACGCGGCCGACCTCCTCGCCGAGCGTGTCGGGGGGACGGCGCGATTCCTGCGGCCTCTCGTCGAGCGGCTGCCGAGCTCGTCGGCGAGGGCGAGCTTCGACTACCGGGCGAAGCGGTTCGTCCGCGCCGCGCACCTGCCGCCGCTCGAGCGCCACCACGGCTGGAAAGAAATCTTCTCGCGCGAGGCGCGGGCCGAGCTGACCGGGCGCCGGAGTGAGCTCGACCCGGTCGACCTGCTCCGGGCGCGCTTCGCCGAGACGGAGGGCGCCGAGCTCCTGGCGCGGCTTCAGGACGTCGACCTCGGCACCTACCTCGTCGACGACCTGCTCGTGAAGACCGATCGCGCCTCGATGGCGCACTCGCTGGAGGCGCGCGTGCCGTTTCTCGACCCCGTGGTCACGAACTTCGCGCTCGGGCTACCGAGCCGCCACAAGGTACGAGGACTGCGCAAGAAGGTGCTGTTGCGAAAGGCGGCTGCGCCCCTCGTGCCGCCCGAGCTCCTCAGGAGGCGCAAGCGCGGATTCTCGATTCCCGCAGCCGCGTGGCTTCGCGGCGAGCTGGAGCCGTTCGCGCGCGACACGCTCTCGTCGGACACGTTGCGCCGCCAGGGCTTCTTCGAGCCCGCCGTCGTCACCCGGTTGATCGACGACCACGTCGCCGGCCGGGAGGACCTGAGCCGGCAGCTCTGGGGCCTCCTCTCGTTCACGCTCTGGCACGAGCGGCACGTCGAGCAGACGCCGGGCCCACTCAAGGAGCCGCGACTCGAAGCGCTCGCCAAGTGAGGATCTGGATCGACATCTCCGCCCCGGCGCACGTGCTCGTGTTCCGGCCTCTGATCGCACTCTTGCGGGAGCGTGGCGACGAGGTCGAGCTGACCACGCGCGACTACGCCCAGACGCTCGAGCTGCTCGAGCGGCACGGCATGGAGGCCGAGGTGATCGGGCGCCATGGTGGTCGGTCGCGTCTCGGCAAGGCGGCGTCGCTTTCCGGGCGCTTGCGCGCGCTGAGGCGCCATGTGAAGGGACGAAGGTTCGACCTCGCGCTCGCGCATGGCTCGCACGAGTTGACGATCACTGCGCGGCGCCTCGGCATCCCGAGCGCGACGACGCACGACTACGAGTACGCGACGCTCCAGCACCATCTCGGCGACCGCGCTGCGACGAGGGTAGTCGTGCCCGAGGCGATCCCCCTCGAGCGAATGGCGAAGTTCGGCGTCCGGCCGCCCAAGCTCCTCCGGTATCCGGGATTGAAGGAGGAGTACTACCTCCATGACTTCGAGCCGGACCCGACCGTGCTGGACGAGCTGCTCGTCAACCGTGAGCGGACACTCGTCGTGGTGCGCACGCCCCCGGACGTGTCGCTCTATCACCGGCGCTCGAACCCGTTCTTCCCGCGGCTCCTCGCTCATCTCGGACACCAGAAAGACGTGCACGCGGTCGTCCTCCCGCGCAGCCCCGAACAGCGTGCGTACGTGCAGGACCTGACCCTTCCGTCGGTGATCGTCCCCGACCGGGCCGTCGATGCGCAGAGCCTGATCGCGCTCGCCGACCTCGTCGTCTCCGCCGGCGGGACGATGAATCGGGAGGCCGCCGCGCTGGGCGTGCCCGTCTACACGACCTATGGGGGGCGTCTGGGAGGCGTCGACGAGATGCTGCTCCGCGAGGGCCGGTTGCGGCCGTTGACCGACCCACGGGCGCTCGAGCTCGAGAAGCGGCGGGACGACGACTCGCAACGCGTGCGCCGCGACCCCAGTCTCATGCTCGAACTGCTGCTTTCAGCGGTGGAGCCCCTTTAGACTCGCGCCCGCAAGCAATCTGAAGGGGGAGAGATTGATGAGAAAGAGGCTGTGTGTCCTCGGGGCCGCAGCGACGGCTGTCATCGCGATCGTCGCGTTGCCGGCGGGCGCCGGGGACAACAACTCCGGGTTCCACACATCGGTGCCGGCGATGCTCACGCCGCTGGCTCCGGGCTCGAGCGTCAAGCCGATCATCTCGGTCGGCGACACCGTTCGCGGCTACAAGTTCGAGGCGATCCCCGACGGGATCTCGTTCACGCGGAACGGCCAGGGCACGATGGACGTCTACGTGAACCACGAGACGTCGCTCGTCCCGTTCCCGGCGAATCGAAGCGACTTCACGAACTCGCTGGTCAGCAAGTTGCGGCTGAACCAGCACAGCGCCGGCGTCTTGCGCGGCGAGTACGTGATCGGAAACGATGCGAACTACCAGCGGTTCTGCTCGAACTTCCTCGTCGGCCCGGCACAGGGCTTCGAACGCGAGCTCCTGCTCACGAACGAGGAAGCCCGCGACATCGTCTTGCGGGAGGGATACGCGTGGCACCCGCCGTTCGTCTCACTCGACGAGCCGTCCGCCGAGCAGGCCGGTGTCGTCGTCGCCCTGGACATCAAGAGCGGCGCCTATCGCTCGATCTACGGGATGGGGCGTCATAACCACGAGAACGACGTCGGCGTGCCCGGCTACGGCCACCCGGTCGTGCTTTCGGGCGACGACACGTTCGATGCCCCGGCGTCGCAGCTCTATCTCTACTCGGCCGCGAGCGGCAATGCGCTCTGGAACGACGAGGGCGCGCTGTACGCGTTCGTGGCCGACGACCCGAACGTGAACGATTACGGCGATTTCCCGGCGGCGAACGGCGCTTCCGGGCATTTCACTCCGGTGCCACCGATGATCGCGAGCGGCAAGAGGGCCGACGGAACCGATGTGCGGGCAGTCGACTTCGGGTACCCGTCGCCCCCGGCCGGCGTTCCGGACGGGCCGCAGTGGGTGCTCGAGTACTGGAGCCACAACGTCGTCCGCGCGCTCCAGTTCATTCGGATCGAGGACATCGCTTACGACCGGACCACACCCAATGTCGTCTACTTCGCCGACAGCGGCGAGCCGCGCGCGGTTTCGGACGGCGCCGGCCGCCTCCGGCGAGCAGCCGGCGGCACCCGCGGGCCGTATCCAAACGGACGCATCTTCAAGATGGTCCTCGACCCCGATGACCCGCTCACGGTGCAGAGCGTGTCGGCGCTGATCGACCACGATCCGCTGGGCTACGACAACCCGGCGGCGATGCACCAGCCGGACAACGTCGAGACGACCCCGGACGGCCTCTTCGTCCAGGAGGACCCAGGCAGCCACAACCAAGGAGCTGCGATCGGCTACGCGAAGGTCTGGCAATACACGCTGCCGGGTGGCCCATTCGTCCCGGTCGCACAGGTGAACCAGTCGCTAAGGCCGGACCTGCCGATCGGCTCGTGGGAGTCGAGCGGGATCATCGACGCTTCGTCGGCCTTCGGCCCGGGCGCATTCCTCCTCGACGTGCAGGCGCACGGCTGGGAGATCGAAGTCGCGCCCAGCCCCTACGCAGGCATCGACCTCAAGCGCGAAGCCGGGCAGCTGATGCTGTTCCGCCTGCCCGGTTCCTGACGTCCGAACCTGCTCAGCCGCCGGGGTCGTCAGGCCCCGGCGGCGAGCACGGCCAGCACTTCGTCGCCATAGCGCTCGAGCTTCGCGGGGCCAACGCCCGGCACAGCGGCGAGCTCTTGCCGGCTGCGCGGAGAGCGGCGGACGATCTCGGCCAGCGTCGAGTTGTGAAAGATCACATATGCAGGGCGTTCCTCCGCTTTCGCGGTCTCCAGCCGCCACTTCTTGAGCACCGCGTAGAGCGGATCGTCAGGCTCGACCGCTTTCGCCGCCGGCGCAGAGCGCGTCTCGATCTCGAGCTCGGCCAGGAAGCGGCTCGGCTTCCCGGCCCAGGTCACGGTCAGGTGCCGCTTCGCTCGCGTCAGCCCGACGTAGAGCAGCCGCCGCTCCTCGGCGATCGCAGCGTCCGTCTTCGAGAGCTTCGACGGCAGCTCGCGCTCCTCGAGCCGTGGGAGGAAGACCGCGTCGAACTCGAGTCCCTTGGCGCGGTGGTAGGTGAGGAGGTGCACCCCTCTCCCTGCGTTGCTTCCGAAGCGCTCCTCGAGCTGCGCGACGAACTCCGCGACCGTTCCTTCGCCGAACTCGTCCGCGAGCCGCACGAGGCGAGCCATGTCGTTCTGGCGCGTGACCTCGCGCTCGCCGAGCTTGTCCGGAATCACCTCGAGCATCCCCTGCTCGAGCGCGATCCCGCGCAGCTCCGAGACCGGCGCGCCGGAGCCGCGCAAGGCCTTCAAGAGCTGTCTTGCCCCATCACGGGAGAGCAGGGCGGCGCCCTGCGACGGAATGCCGGCCTCGGTCAGAGCCTCTTCGAAGTCGGCGGAGCGCGCGTTTGTCCGGATGAGCAGCGCCATCTCCTCGTACGGCGTGCCGGCCGCGTGCAGGTCGCGCATGCGCTCGACGATGAACGCCGCCTCGTCCTCGGCCTCGCCGAAGGAACGGGTGACCGGGGCACCTCCGCCCGGAAGGGTCGCCCGCAGCACCTTCTCCGCGCCGCCGAGCGGAGGCACCAGGCGATTTGCGAACCCGAGCACCTCGGGCGTCGACCGGTAGTTCTCCTCGAGCCGGACGACCGTCGCCTCGGGAAACCGCGTCGGCATCGTGAGCAGGTGCTCGGGGCTCGCTCCGGTGAAGGCGTAGATGGACTGATAGTCGTCCCCGACCGCGCATAGCTCGTCCCGGTCACCCAGCCAGCGGTCGAGCAGCGTCTGCTGGAGGAGGTTGACGTCCTGGTACTCGTCGACGGTGAACGCGCGATAGCGGTCTCGCACTTGCTGGAGGGCGCCCGCGTCGGCGTCGAAGAGCCGGATGGTCATCTCGAGCAGGTCCTCGAAGTCGACGTAGCCCTGGTCGGCCTTGCGCCGCTCGTAGTCGCGGTAGACCTTCACCATCAGGTCCTTCGGGATCGGCGGCTCGTGGTCGCCGAGCGAGCGCGCGTAGTCGCCAGGTGTGATTCGGCGGTTCTTCGCCCACTCGACCTCGGTCGCGAGATCGGCTGCGGGCCGGAATCGATACGGCCGAGGCAGCGAGTTCCCGATGTAGCGGAGCGGCAGCGCCTTCGACGCCATGATCTTGCCGATCGGCTCCGGCGCGAAGAAACGAAGCTGTCCGAGCGCCGCAGAGTGGAACGTGGACGCACGCACTCCGGTCACGCCGAGCGCCTCCAACCGCGACCTCATCTCGCCGGCGGCCTTGTCCGTGAACGTGACCGCGAGGATCTCGTCCGACCGGAACGCGCCGGTCGCGACCTGGTTCGCCACGCGATGGGTGATCGTCGTCGTCTTGCCCGAGCCCGCGCCGGCGAGGATGCAGACCGGCCCGCGCACGGCCTCGACGGCGCGGCGCTGCTCGGGGTTCAACCCGTCGAGAATCGCTTGCTCAGGCACCGGGCCACCCTACTCGGGGCGGCGGAGGACCTTCGTGGCGCCTTTGCTCAAAGACTGTGTCAGATTCGTTCCGTTATAGTCTAGACAGCCTAGACAGATGACGTTTGACATGGTGTGGCAGCTTCAAAACGCAAAGCAACGATTCAGCGAGGTCGTCGACCGCGCGCTGTCAGAAGGGCCTCAGTGGGTCACTCGACGCGGCCGGGCGGTCGTCGTCGTGCTCGCAATCGACTCCTACCGACGCCTCTCCGAAGGTGAGCACGACTTCAAGCGCTTCCTGAGTGCGGCGCCGGACTTCGCGTTGCTCGAGATAGAGCGGTCAGACGAACCGGTGCGCTCCGTCGACCTGTGAGCTTCCTGCTCGACACGAACGTGATCTCGGAGATCCGTCGGCCGAAGCCGAACGCCGGGGTCGCCTCCTGGTTCGAGGAAGCCGCCGGTGAGGACCTCTTCCTGAGCGTCCTCGTCGTCGGCGAGATCCGGCAGGGCATCGAGCGTCTACGTGTGCGAGACCCTGAGCAGGCCGCGGTCTTCGAGCGGTGGCTCGACATCCTTCAGTTGGATTTCCGGGACAGGCTCCTCCCCGTTTCCGCGGCCGTCGGCGACGCATGGGGTCGCCTGAACGCTCCGGCACCGCTGCCGGCCGTGGACAGCCTGCTGGCTGCAACGGCAATGGTCCACGGACTTGTCTTCGTCACACGAGATACCTCGAAGCTCGAGGGCGCCGGAGTTCCGCTCCTGAACCCGTGGGAGCCCGCGTAGAGCGTCAGTTCGCTGGCAAGTCGTCGAAAAATCGAGCGACGTCGTGGTTCGCGATCAGGCGAGAACGTAGGCCGGCCGGTCCTAGTGCAGCGTTTGTTCCGAAACCGTGTCAGGTTCCGCAACCCCGACGCGGCGGGGCGCTCGCACCATCACCGAGAGCCGCGAAACGACCTCGAGCGTCTCGCCGGCCTCGACGAGGTGCTCGAGCGCGCCGAGCTCTTCGTCGAGCCACAAGCCGTCCACGGGAGGACGCCGGGCGCGGTGGATCTTCGGATGCGCGGTCTCGCCGACCGTCTCGTTCTCGCCCCAGAGCTCCTCGTGAAGCTTCTCTCCGGCGCGAACGCCGATGAACTCGATCGGGATGTCGCGATCGGGCTCCTTGCCCGAGAGACGGATCATGCTCTGTGCGAGGTCGAGGATCTTCACGGGCTCGCCCATGTCGAGCACGAAGATCTCGCCGCGCCCGCCGATCGAGCCGGCCTGGATGACGAGCGACACGGCCTCCGGGGTCGTCATGAAGTACCGCGTCATCTCCGGGTTCGTCACCGTCACCGGGCCGCCCTTGGCGATCTGGCGCTTGAAGATGCGGATCACGCTCCCGGACGAGTCGAGCACGTTGCCGAACCGCACGGCCACGAACCGGGTTGAAACGTCCTCGCGCGCGCCGAAGGCCTCGACGATCCACTCGCAGAGCGCCTTCGACTGGCCGTACACCGCCTGTGCGTTCAGCGCCTTGTCGGTCGAGATGAGCACGAACCGGCGCGCCTCGAACTCGACCGCGACCTCGGCGACCACTTTTGTCCCGAGGACGTTGTTCCGGACCGACTCGAGCGGATTGGCCTCCATCATCGGGACGTGCTTGTACGCGGCGGCGTGGAACACGACGCTCGGCCGGTACCGGTCGAAGACCTGGCGCAGCTTCTCGCGGTTGCCCACGTCGGCGATCACCGGCACGCTCGCCGGGAAGCCGCGGTCGTCCACGAGCTCGCGCTCGATCTCGTAGAGCGGCGACTCGGCCTGGTCGACGAGAATCAGCCGCGCCGCGCCCGCCCGTACGGCCTGGCGGCAGAGCTCGGAGCCGATCGAGCCGCCGGCGCCGGTGATGAGCACCGTCTCGCCGCGCATGTACGCCGAGACCTCGTCGAAGTCGACCTCGACCGGCTCGCGGCCGAGGATGTCTTCGACCTGGACGGGCCTGATCTGTGCGGCGAGGTTCGTGTCGCCGGCGATGAGCTCGTAGAGCCCGGGCAGCGTCTTGACGGGCACCCGTGCGTCGCGGGCGCTCTCGACGACCTTCTGGCGCACCTCGCCCGATGCGGAGGGAATCGCTATCAGCAGCTCATCCGGCTTGTTGTCGCTCAAGATGTGGGGCAGGTCCTCGGTCGTCCCCAGCACACGCACGCCGTGCAGGCGGAGGTTCTTCTTGCGCGGGTCGTCGTCGACCACTCCGATCGGCGTGTAGCCGAGCGCGCGCGACTTCAGCATCTCCCGGATCACGAGCTGGCCCGCGTCGCCGGCACCGACGACGATCACTTCCTTGCCGCGCGCGACGAGGCTGGCCGCGCCGGGCCGCTCGAAGATCGACCGCGCCAGGAGGCGGGAGCCCGCGACGAGCGCGAGCAGGAGCAGCCAGTCGATGACGGCGATTCCGCGCGGCAGGCGGGCGGTGTCCTCGAGTGGGAAGAAGTAGACGGTCAGGCTGGCCGCGAGCGACGCGACGGTGACACCGCGCAGCGCTCCCCACATGTCACGGGTCGAGACGTAGCGCCACCAGCGGTTGTAGAAACCGAATCCTGTGAAGACGAGCAGCTTGATGGCGACCACGAGCAGGACCGTCCGCCAGCTGACGAGCTGCTCGTAGAAGGGCGGGATCCTTCCGAGGGAGTCGAAGCGAATCTGGAACGCGAGCAGCCAGGCGAGGGCAATCAGCCCGCCGTCGGCCGCGAGCTGCCAGACCCGGTGACGGTTCACCAGGCTATTCAACGAACGGCCTCCAGCGATACGGCTTCCTTTACCGCTGCGACGACCTGTTCCTGCACATCCGCGCCGATCCCGGACCACATCGGAAGCGCGAGGTTCTCCTGCGAGGCGCGCTCGGTCTCGGGAAAGTCCAGCTCGGCCTGCCCCAGATAGGCGAGCGCAGGCTGCCGGTGGAGCGGGGTCGCGTAGTAGAAGGCCGAGGCGATACCGGCGGCCCCGAGATGCTCGGCGATCCGGTCGCGCTCGGGTGAGCGGACGACGAAGACGTGGTAGACGTGCCCGGGCTCGTCGGCCGGCAGCTCACATGCCTCTCCGAGGCCCAGCTCGGCATAGCGCGCGGCGGCCTCTCGGCGCGAGCGGTTCCACTCCTCGAGATGCGGCAGGAAAACGCGCAGGACAGCGGCCTGGATCTCGTCGAGGCGCGAGTTGTAGCCGATCAGCTTGAACTCCTTCTTCGCCTCCGAGCCGTGGAAGCGCAGGAGGCGCAGGCTCTCCGCAAGCTCGTCGTCGTCCGTCGAGACGAGACCACCATCGCCGAACGCGAACAGGTTCTTCGTCGGGAAGAAGCTGTAGGTCGAGACGACTCCCGCCCGTCCGGTGCCCTGAGCGCCGAAGGCCTGCGCGGCGTCCTCGACGAGCGGGACGCCCAGCTCGGCGAGCTGCTCGAGCGGCGCCGGCCGGCCGAAGAGGTGCACCGGCATGATCGCCTTCGTCTTGGCGGTCATCCGGCGGCGCACGTCGCTCGCATCGAGGTTCATCGTCTGCGGGTCGATGTCGACGAAGACAGGGGCCGCCCCGCGTCGTGCGATCGCCTCGGCGGTCGCGTAGAACGTGAAGGTGGGGCAGATCACCTCGTCCCCATCGCCGATCCCGAGCGCATCGAGCGCGAGGACGAGCGCGTCCGTCCCGTTCGCGACGCCGATCGCGTGCTTGACGCCGAGGTAGGCCGCCGCCTCCTCCTCGAAGGCGCGGACGTTCGGGCCGAGGATGAACCGGCCGGAGTCGAGGACCTCGGCGATTCGCTCCTTCAGCTCATCCAGCAGCGGCGCGTACTGCGCCTTGACGTCAACGAGCGGGATCTGAGCCACGGCGAGCCAGTTTAGTCGTCCTCCGGCGGCGGACATACCAGGCAACCGCGGCCGCTACGAGCAACACGCCGACAGCGATGTCCACGTAGCGGAAGTTGTGGTGAAACTCCTCGTAGCGCGACCCGAGCGCCAATCCGGCGCCTGCGATGCCGAAGCACCAGACCGCGCAGCCGAGCGCGGTGAGAACCGTGAAGCGCCCGAGCGGCATGCGCAGCACGCCGGCCGGGATCGAGACGAACGAGCGCACGACGGGCGTCACGCGGCCAAGGAACACGGCCCAGTCGCCCCAACGCTCGAACCACTGTTCGGCACGCTCCAGTTTCTCGGGCCCGAGATGGAGCCAGCGCCCGTGGCTTACGATCAGCGGACGGCCTCCGTAGTAGCCGATCCACCAGCCGAACACCGACCCGACCGTGTAGCCGGCGATTCCCGCCAGCGACATCACGACGAAGCCCCAGAAGTGGGAGTCGATCTGCGACCCGAAGAGGACGACGTCCTGGCCCGCGAACGCGCCCGCGGCAAGGGCGCCGGCGTAGAGCATGACGAGCTCGCTCGCGGCCGGGAGCACCGCGTCGACCAGCATCAGCAAGAAGACGGCATAGACGCCGTGGTCGCCGATGAGCGACGTCAGGGCGTCCGTCAGGGACGCGGTCACCGAGGCCAACGGCACCGCGGGACTCTAGCCGGAGGCCTAGCGGCGGGTGCGGTAGACGCTGAAGCGGCGCTTGAGCTCCGCGCGTCCGAAGGCGTTCGACGTCTTCACTCGTGCGACGTACAGTCCGGAGGAGACGCGAGCGCCGTTGGCGTAGCGGCCGTTCCAGCGGATGCTGGTCTGCCCCGCCCGGCGCCGCTGGCGAATCGTCCGCACCCGAGCGCCGCTTGCCTTCTCGATCATCACGGTGACGACTGCCGGATGGGCGAGCCGGAACCCGACTTGCAGGCTGTTGCCCGCGCGCTTGTGCACGACCAGTCGCGAGGGCCGGACGCGGAGGTAGCCGAGCGTGTTGTTCAGGGAGAACGCGCGCGTGACACTTGACTGTTGCTGCTGGTCGTCGAGCGCATTGACCACCCAGCGCCACCTGCCCTCGGGTTCAGGGGCGCCTGCGGGCGTGCGACCCGACCATCTGAGCCTGTAGGTGCCCGGCGCGCGCTCACCGGTCACCGTTTGCCGCGGGATGCGGTCGGGACCGACGACGCTCGCCGTGACCGTCGAAGGTCGCACGATCTTGTAGCTCAGCCTCTGCGACTCGGCGATGCCGTCGCCGTTCGGCGAGAGGACGGGCTGCGTCGGCGGCGGCGCATGGACGCCGTAGTAGAAGAGGAAGAGGCCGTCGCCGATCGCCCGCTCGCCGCCGGGATCGGACGGGCGGTTGAGCAGGTGTCCGTCGAAGGCGGCTGTGGTCGAACCACCCGAATCGAGCGCCATGGCGTTCACGGCCCCGAGGCTGGCAAGCGTCTGCGCAAGCTCGTAGTTCGTCACCCCCGCGCTGTAGCCAGGCTGGCGCCCGTCGATCGCGACCATGACGATGCTCCCATCGGCCAGCTGCCCGACGCCGGTGCGCGGATCGCGCACCGTCAGGTTGGACGAGTAATCCCCCTGCGCGCTGAAGATGGGCTGTCCGTCGCGGACGATCGTGGGCCCGGCGCCGATCGCGTCGACGATGCCTTCCCACTGAGGCCGCAGGAACACGCGCACGCTCATCGTCTGGCCGATCGGAGCCTCAGCCACGAGCCTCTCGCCCGCCGCTCCGCGGCCGACGAGGACGGCTCCGTCTGGCGGGATGGGCGTCCCGCCCCCGTTCTTGACTGCCTCGACACTGCCGAGAAGCTCGGTGCCGGGCACGGCGGGCGGAAACGGATGGAGCGTGACCTCGAACGTCCCCTGGGCGGCTGGAGTCGCCCCGCCCCAGGCAGGAGTGAAGAGCCTGACGCTTCCGGGACCCGGACGCTGGTTGAGGCCACCCAGCAGACGACGCGGCCCCGTGCCCTGCCACTGACCGAGCATTTGCACCTTGTCGATCACGAGCGTGCCGTCGTCTGTGATCCCGAGGCTCGAGCGGCGCGGATGCGGCGGTGCCATGAGGACCCCGGACTCCATGTGCATGCCGGTCGGCAGCCCCTCGTCCCACGAGAAGAAGTCACCGTTGACGCCTGCGACCGTGGCTGTGCCCGAGACGCGACGCTGCATCGAGGTGACGGTCTCGCGGCCGAGCATGAAACCGTTCGAAAGGACGGGCCGGAGCGCATAGAGCCCACCCGGCCTCGGTCCACGGAGGATGTGGACCACCACAAATCCCTGGGAGGTGAAGCGCACCTGGCGCTCGTACGTGATTCGGGGCGTCAGCATGACCGCCGCGGAGGCAGACGGTGCGACAGCGAGCAGCAAAATGCCTGCAATGAGGGCTCTCCGGAGCACGACCGCCGCGCACGGTAGCGGAACGAACCGCGAACCTGCGCCGGTTTTACACGTTTCGAACATGGCCGTTCATCGTTCAGACCCTGCCCCCAGCGCCGCCTGCAACCGTTGGGCTAACGACCTGCGCGGCGGACGCTGAAGCGGCGTTCGAGCTCGGTGCGGCCGAGCGAGTTCGACGTCTGCACTCGCGCGACGTAGCGCCCGGAGAAGGCCCGAGCGCCGTTTGCGTAGCGGCCGTTCCAGCGAATGCTCATCTGTCCCGCCCGGCGCCTCTGGCGAAGCGTCCGCACCCGCGCTCCGCTCGCCGTCTCGATCGTCACCGTCACGAGTGCCGGACGCGCAAGACGGAACCCAACCTGCAGGTTGCCGCCGCGCTTGTGGACGACAACGCGCGAAGGACGAACCCTCAGGTAGCCGATCGTGTTGTTGAGGTCGAAGCTGCGCTCGACCTTCGACTCCTGCGCCTGGTCGTCCGTCGCATTGATCACCCAGCGCCACTGGCCCTCGGTTTCAGGAGCCCCTTCAGGCGTGCGGCCTGACCACGTGAGCTTGTAGGTGCCCGGTTCGCGCTCTCCGGTCTCGGTTTGCCGCGGGACCCGGTCGGGACCGACGAGGCTCGCCGTGACCGTCGAAGGCCGCACGATCTTGTAGCTCAGCGACTGCGACTCGGCGACGCCGTCACCGTTCGGTGAGAGGACGGCCTGTGTCGGCGGCGGCGCATGGACGCCGTAGTAGAAGACGAAGAGCCCGTCTGCGACCGCGCGCTCGCCGCCCGGATCCGAGGGACTGTTCAGAAGCTCCCCGTCGAAGGCCATGGTCGTCGAGCCTCCCGCGTCGAGCGCGCTCGCGGTCCTGGCGCCGAGCCGGACCATCGTCTGCGCCAGCTCGAAGTTCGTGAGACCCGTGCTGTAGCCCGGCTGCCGACCGTCGACCGCGACGAGGATGATGCCGCCGTCGGCCCGCTGGCCGACTGCGGTCCGTGGGTTGCGGAGCGAGAGCTGGCCGCTCGTGAAATCCTCGAGTGCCCGGAAGACGGGCTGGCCGTCCCGGACGATCACCGGGCCGCCTCCGACCGCGTCGACGACCCCGCCCCACTGCGGGCGCAGGATGAGCCGCGCGGTCACCCTCTGGTCGACGGCAGCCTCCGAGGCGAGCCGCCCGGCCGAAGTCCCGCGGGCGACGAGCACGGCGCCGCCGGGCGGAATCGGAGTCCCGCCGGCGGGCTTGACCGCCACCACGGTTCCGCTCAGGTCCATGCCCGGCACGGCGGGCGGGAACGCGCCGAGCGTGACCTCCACCGTTCCCTGCGCGGCGGGAGTCGTCGATCCCCAGGCGGGGGTGAAGAGCGAGGTGCCGTTTGGGCCGGAGCGCTGGTTGAGATGGGTCAAAGGGCGCCGCTGGCTCACGCCCTGCCAGGTTCCCTGCATGGCGACCTGCTCGACGAGCAGGCGTCCGTCGGTGGTGACACCGACGGAAGACCGCCTTGGATGAGGCGGCGTCTTCAGGATCCCTGATTCCATGTACATCCCGCTCGGGAGCCCCTCGTTCGGCGTGAAGAGGTCGGCGTTGACACCGCCGATCGTCGCGGTGGCCGAAGCCCGCCTTTCCATCGCGGTGACGGTCTCGCGTCCGAGGACGGTGTCGTTGGAGAGGATCGGCCGCAGCGCGTAGAGCCCGCCCGGCCTCGGCGCGGTCATGATGTGGATGACCTCCGGCCCGTGCGGTGTGAACAGGAGCTGGCGCTCGTACGTCACGCCCGGAGCGAGCAACGTGCGCCCTGCCGCGCTCGCCGGCGGTGCGAGCACGACCGCGAGCAGGCAGGCGATGAGGACTCTTCGGAGCACGACCGTGCCGAGGCTAGCGAAAGCCCCCGAAGGACTGCCCGAACGTTTACATCTTGCGAGCGAGAATCAGCGGCGCCCGACGACGAGATTCACTTTCGCGCCTCTCGGTCGCCGGGTCCCTGCCTGCGGCCTCTGCGAGATGACGCGCCCCGGCCTGCGCACGGATCGGACGCGACGAATCCGCCCGACTGAGCACTGCGCGCGACGAATCCGGCCGCGCGCGGTCGCAAGGCGCAAGCCCACCACTCTCGGGACCCGGCACCGCACAGACGGGGGCGGTGGCAGTGGAGGCGGTGGTGGCGGTGGCGGTGGCGGTGGCGGTGGGAGTGGAGGAGGCGGGGGAGGCGGTGGAGGGGGTGGGGGCGGTTGTGGCGGAGGTGGAAGTGGAGGTGGCGGAGGGGGTGGGGGCGGAGGTGGCGGAGGCGGAGGCGGTTGCGGAGGCGGGGGCTCGACGGGAGGCGGCGGAGGTGGCGGCGGCGGCGGAGGTGGCGGAGGAGCGGGCGCCGGCGGTGGTGTCGGGCCCGAGCCCGAGATCAGCAATCCGGTGGCATCGACGACCACGCCGTCCGGCGTCACGCGAGTGCCGATGATGTCGTAAGCGCCTGCCGCTCGTGCGTCCTGCCAGACCGCGAGATACTCGCCGTCGCCGAAGGCGACCGCTGGTTCGCTCTGGGCGTTCAGCTCCGCGGAGAGGGAGATTCCGTCCGGATCGAGCACGGTGCCGTCCGGAGCGAGGCGAGCGCCCGTCACGTCGGCAAGCCCAAAGGCGATGAGGGAGCTGTCGCCACTGGAGGCAACACTCGCATCACGAGCCAGTGATTGCTGCGTCATCGGGATGCTTCCGGGATCGAGGAGGGTTCCTTCGGGCGTGACCCGGGCCGCGTAGATGCGCTCCGTGTTGCCGTCGCGTTCGTCTTCCCACGCGACGACGAAGTTCGTGCCGTCGAATGCCGACACGGGAAACGAGTATCCGTCCGGTTCGTGCGTCGAGATCGCGATCCCGTTCGGATCGAGAACCCAGCCGTCGGGCCTGACACGCGCACCGAAGACGCCGGCGTTGCGGTGCCAGGTGACGAGGTACTCGCCGGCACCGTACGAGACGCCGTTTCTCAGGTTGCCGGGCACGTTCGAGATCGCGAACCCGCCTGGATCGAGGATCGTGCCGTCCGGCGCGACCCGAATGCCGCGAATGCAGTAGCAGTTCTCGTAGGTGACGAGGTAGTTCTGGCCGTCGAAGGCCGCGTGCGGGCGATACCCGCCGTACTGCTCGGGGCCGGTGAGGACAAAGCCTCCGGGGTCGAGGACTTCGCCTTGCGGGGTCACCCGCGCCGCACGAACGTCACCGCGGTTTCCTTGGACGCCGTCGGTCCAGACCACGAGGAAGTTCGTGCCGTCGGAGGCGACCTCCGGTGTCCACTCCAGGCCGTCGGCCGTCGCGATTGCAATCCCGTCCGGGTCAAGCGTCGTGCCGTCTGCCGCGACGCGGGACGCGTAGATGTCGGTCTCGTCGATGCCGCCGTTTCTCCGGTCTTCCCAGACGACGAGGAACTCGGATCCGTTCGAGGCGACCGCCGGGGAGAACTGATCGCCGGGCGTCGGGGCAAGCACTGCTCGCGGAGTCAGGGACGCATCGGCGCGCGAGGTGTCGGCGACCGGCGTACCCAATCCGAAGACCAAGAGCGCGGCGAGGCCGAGCGCAGTAACGAGAATCCCCCGACGGGTTCGTGGGCCCATGAGCTCCCTCCAGAAGCGGACGCGCAGGTTCTACCACCTTGCGCCCGGATGCGGAAGAGCGGCTAGCCGAGCCCCCGGCTCACGACAAGCCGCACGGGCGTTCCCCGCCGGCGAGGCGTGCCTGCGCGTGGCCTCTGGGCGACGACGCGGTTCCGACGCACGCGCGAGCGCCTGTAGCTCACCCGGCCCACGGAGCAGTGCCTGCGCTTGATCCGGGCCCGCGCGGTCGCAAGCCGAAGCCCGATCAGCCGCGGAACCATGCAGCGCCGCGGCGGAGACGGCGGTGGAGGTGGAGGTGGTGGCCCAGGAGGAGGAGGCGGTGGAGGTGGAGGTGGAAGTGGAGGTGGCGGGGGCGCACCGGGCGGCGGCGGCGGAGTTCGGTACTGGAACGCGATCTTCGTGCCCCCTGGCGACCACGCCGGCGTCTCATCGTTGGGAACAGTCGTAAGCGCGTGGAGGGCACCGCCGTCCACGTCGACGACGAAGATCCCAGTCGCTGAACGGCCGAACGCGATCATCGTCCCGTCCGGTGACCAGTCCGGGCTGTAGTCGAAGCCGAGATCGTTCGTCAGCCGTCGCTCGCCGGTCCCATCGGCACCAATCAACGTGATGTCGTAGTCGTACGTCGGTGGCCCGACCCCTTTCGAGAAGGCGATCGTCGTCCCGTCAGGAGACCAGGCAGGTTCAGAGCCGCCGAGCGGGCTACCGGCGATTGGTCTCTGGTCGGTTCCGTCGGCGTCCATGACGTAGATGTCGAGGATGCCGGCGCGATTGGTGTCGAAGGCGATCCGCAAGCCGTCGGGAGACCACGCTGGGCCCGCGTCCTGGCCAGGAGTGTTCGTGAGATTCCTCAGCGCGCTGCCGTCAGCGTTGATCGCGAAGACGTCGTAGTCTCCATCCGACAATCGCGTGAACGCGATCGTCGTACCGTCAGGCGACCAGGCGGGCCCCACGTCGTAGCCTGTTCCGGGGTTCGTGAGGGGGTGGGGATCACTCCCGTTGGCGTTCATCACGTAGATGCCCCCGCTGAGGCTGTGGCTGAATGCAATGCTCGCGCCATCGGGCGACCATGCGGGAGTCCAGTCTCCGGCCGGGTTGCTCGTCAGACGCGTCCGCCCGCTTCCGTCGGCATTCATCACGTAGATCCCTGCGTACTGGGCACCGGCCGCCCCGTTGCCGGCGACGGCGAGCACGGCGAGGACGCAGACGAGCACTACGACGAGCGCGTATCTCAATTCATTCCCCCTCCTACAACGGCGATCTTAGTGCTGCAGGTGCGCTAGTTCCAGACCCGCACGTCCCGGTACAGCGTGTCGCGCTGCACCGGGGTCTTGCCGAGCGCCTTGATCGCGCCGATGAAGTCGTCGGTCGAGGCGCGATGCGTCGTCCCGGCGGCCGAGACGACGTTCTCCTCGATCATCACCGAGCCGAGGTCGTCGGCGCCGAACTCGAGGGCGACCTGGCCGACCTTCATCCCCTGGGTCACCCAGGACGACTGGATGTGATCGACGTTGTCGAGGTAGATCCGGCTCACCGCCTGGGTGAGCAGGTATTCGAGCGAGGTCGGGTGATGGGTGACGAGCGGTGCGAGCCTCGTGCCCTGCGGCTGGAACGTCCAGGAGATGAACGCGCGGAACCCGCGGGTCTCGTCCTGGAGCTCGCGGATGCGGCGCATGTGCTCGATCCGCTCGGCCAGCGTCTCGACGTGGCCGTACATCATCGTGGCCGTCGTCGACATGCCGAGGCGGTGCGCGTGGCGCATGACGTTCAGCCAGTCGGCGGTGCGCGTCTTCTTCGGGGCGATGATGTCGCGGACGCGGTCGACGAGGATCTCCGCACCGCCGCCGGGGATCGAGTCGAGGCCCGCGTCGCGCAGACGCGTCAGAGTTGCCGGGACCCCGAGCTTCGAGCGGCGCGCGATGTGCTGGATCTCCGGCGGCGACAGCGCGTGCAGGTGAATCGGGTAGCGCTCCTTGATCGAGCGGAAGAGGTCCTCGTAGTAGTCGACGGCGAGGTCGGGGTGGTGCCCGCCCTGCATGAGGACGCCGGTGCCGCCGATTGCGAGGGTCTCCTCGATCTTCTTGAAGATGACCGTTTTCGGAAGCAGGTAGCCCTCGGCGCGGTCCCCGGGCCGGCGGTAGAAGGCGCAGAAGTCGCAGTCGGTGACGCAGACGTTCGTGTAGTTGACGTTCCGGTCGATGATGAACGTGATCCGGCCGGGGTCGGTGCGCTGCCCGCGCAGCGACTCGGCGGCCCTGCCGATCGCGACGAGGTCCTTGGACTCGAGGAGCGTCAGCGCCTCGGCGTCGGTGATCCGCTCGCCCTCGACGGCCTTCTCTAGCACCTCGCGGACCTGTCCCGGGACCAGGTCCCTGGACATGTTGGTGATGGTCATGCCGGCACCACCTCTCCCTCGACGAAGCGGAGATCCGGGATGCGGTCGAGCTCGCCGGCGTCGCGGGCCAGCTCCATAAACGTGAAGAGCCCGGCACGCTCGCGCGGGCCGAACCGGTAGCGCAGCTTCTCGAAGTAGCGGGCGAGGAAGCCCGGGGGGTAGCCGTAGCGCTCGCTCGCCTCCCGCGCCAGAACGCCCGGCTCGGCGCGGGCCTGGCGCACCGACGCTACGAGGGCATCCTCGAGCTCGTTGATCCCGTCGGGCGGCGGATCGAGCGTCGCCCAGACCGCGAACACCATCGGCAGTCCGGTGCGCTCAGTCCACATCCGGCCCAGGTCGTGGTGCGGGGTCGGATCCTCGAAAGCGCTGCGCAGCGCCGCATCGCCGATCAGGAGCTTTCCGTCCGCCTCTTCGTCGAGCGAAACCTGCTCGGCAGCGGGCAGGAGAACGCGCGCGAGCACGATGGAGGTCGCGCTTTCCGGCGTGACCGCAACGCTCCGGATGCGCTCGAGCGGCACCGAGGAGACGAGCTGAATCGAGTCGACCGCGCCCTCCGAGGAGACGCAGAGCCGCGGGAGGAGCTTCAGCCGGTCGGCGTTCCGCGCCCATTCGATCGATGGGATCGGGGCGACGTCGACCTCTCCGGCAAGGAGCGCCCGGGCGAGCTCGGTGGGCACGCCGGGAACCTCCTCGACCTCGGCGTCGAGCCGGTGGAAGACCGGCGCCATGTTCACGTACGAGATGCGGCCGAGCCTCACCAACGGCGGATCTCGTTGTAGAGCGTGTCCCGTTGAACAGGCACCCGTCCTGCCTCACGAACGACGCGGACGAGCTCGTCGATCTTCTGCTCCGTCTCTGTTGTCGCCCCGGCCGCGTGGAAGATCTCCTCCCGCACAACAGTTCCCTGTACGTCATTTGCCCCGAAATGCAGGGCAATTTGCGTCAGCGGCAGGCCCATCATGATCCAGTAGGCCTTCACATTCGGAACGTTGTCGAGCAGGAGGCGCGACACCGCGATCACCTTCAGGTCGTCGGACCCGGCCGTGTGCTTCCAGCCCCGGCGCTCGAAGACCGTGTTCTCCGGGTGGAACGCGAGCGGGATGAACGCGAGGAAGCCGCCCGTCTCGTCCTGGAGATTGCGCAGGCGGAGAAGGTGGTCGACACGCTCTTCGTAGGTCTCGACGTGCCCGTAGAGCATCGTGCAGTGCGTCGGGATCCCGAGCGCGTGCGCGGTCCGGTGGACGTGGAACCAGTTGTCCGGATGCTCCTTGCCGGGGGCGACGAGCCGCCGCACGCGGTCGGCGAAGACCTCGGCGCCGCCGCCGGGCAGGGAGCCGAGCCCCGCGTCGCGCAGCTCGCGCAGCACCTCCTCGTGCGTGAGGCCCGAGAGCTTCGTCATGTGGTGGATCTCGCTCGCCGTGAAGAGCTTCAGGTGCACGTCCGGCATCGCCTCGTGCAAGCTGCCGGACGATCTGGACGTAGTAGTCGAAGTCGACGTGCGGGCTCTCTCCCCCGACCATGTGGATCTCGGTGAAGCCGGTCAGCTCGCGCTGTTTGAGTGCGTCCTCGACGAGCTGCTCGGCGGTGTACGTGTATGCGCCCTCTTGCTTCTGGGTGACCGCGAAGGCGCAGAACTTGCACTTCACGCGGCAGACGTTCGTCTGGTTCAGATACAGGTTCTGGACGAAGTAGACCTCGTCGGTGCCGCCACGCCGGCGACGTGCCAGGTCCGCGAGCTCCCCGAGCCCGAGCAGGTCGTCGGACTCCATCAACGCAAGCCCGTCCTCCAGGTCGAGCCGCTCGCCCGCCTCAACCTTTTCGCGGATCGGCTGAAGTGTCGAGGTGCGGTCGAGGACGGCCATTACGCGGTCCTCTCTACCACGGCGTCGGCGATGGCGTCGAGCTCCTCGCGCGAATCGACCCCTTCGAGACAGGTGCGAGCCTGCTCGGCGTACCCGCGGGCGACCTCGCGCGCCTCCTCGATCGCGCCGCTCGCGGCGACCCTGAGCAGCGCTCCGTCGAGCGATCCGCCGGCCAGCGCGCGGCGGACGACCTCGTCCTCACGCGCAGCGAGGAGGAGGGGCAGCGTCGGGATCCCCTCCCGCAGATCGGTGCCGGCGAGCTTCCCCGTCTCGACCGTCTGGCCCGCGCAGTCGAGGCAGTCGTCGATGATCTGGAAGGCGATGCCGAGCGCGAGGCCGAACTCTCCCAGCTCGGCGCGCCGGCTTCCGAGCAGGCAGGCCGCCTCGAACAGCTTCGCGGTCTTGAGCGTGCAGCGCTCCAGGTATTCCTCGACCGTCGTGTCGGGGCGGCGCCGCTGGCCGCGCTCGAGCGCCTCGCCGCGAACGAGGCCGAGGGCTGAGTCGGCGAGGATGCCGACCCCTTCGGCGTCGCCCGTCGAAGCGAGCTCGGCGAACGCGCGCGCGAAGAGATAGACGCCGCCCGCCCTCGCAGCGTCCGGCCCGTAGGCCGACCAGACCGATGCTCGGCCGCGCCGCAGCTCTGCGCCGTCGATCAGGTCGTCGTGGACGAGGCTCGCCATGTGGACGAGCTCGATCGCAGCGCCCGCCGCAAGCGGCGGATCGTCCTCCGGGCGAGCCGTCAGGAAGACGAGCAGCGGCCGAAGGCGTTTGCCGCCCGAGGCGAGGGCCTCCGCTCCGATTTCGGCGACGAGCCCCGCTCGGGCGGCGACGGCGTCGGCGAGCCGACCCTCGAGCTGGTCGAGGTAGGCGTCGAGGCCGGGAGCGGCGCGCACTGTGGCGATGGCGCTCAGCGGGCAGTCCCCTTGTGCAGCGCGACGATGCCGCCGGCGAACAGGCGCCAGGAGATCTCGTCGAAGCCGGCCTCGTCGAGCAGCTTCGCAAGGCCCTCGGGCGCGGGAAACCGGCGAACGCTCGCAGGGAGGTACGAATAGGCCGAGCCGCCGGGCAGCACCTTCCCGGCCAGCGGAATCACTCCGTCGAACCAGAAGCGATAGAAAGGCGCGAGGAGCCCTCTCGGCCTAGTGATCTCGAGGATCGCGAGGCGGCCTCCCGGCACGAGAACACGCCGCAGCTCGGCGAGCCCGCGCTCGAGGTCGTCGAGGTTGCGGACCCCGAAGCCCACCGTCGCCGCATCGAAGGACCCGTCAGGGAACGGGAGCGCGAGCGCATCGCCCGAGACCCAGTCGATGTCTGAGCTTTTCTCGCGTGCGCGCGCGAGCATCGGCTCGGAGAAGTCCAGACCGGTGACTTCGCCGCCCGCTTCGCGCGCGGCGATCGAGAGATCGCCGGTCCCGCAACAGACGTCCAGGACCCTGTCGCCGTCTCTGACCACCGCCCGAGCCGTAGCTACTCGCCAGCGGCGATCGAGCCCGGCCGTCATCAGCCGGTTCATCGAGTCGTAGACCGGCGCGATCCGGTCGAACATGCGCCGAACCCCTTCGGGCGGCAGCGTCCCAGCCTGCGTCGTCACACGATCTCCAGGACATGGCCGGCGTCTGACACCAAGACATGGCCGGTTTGGCCCGAGGCCCGCATCGTTGAGCGCCCGCACCTGTTCCGATGGGACATGTCCGGTGTCAGACGCCGGACATGGTGGTGTTGGACAGGGCTCATTCGTCGCCCCACGGTTTGACCAGCGTCGTGTCGAGACCGAGCTGGGCGAGGCAGCGGCCGGCTATGAAGTCGACGAGGTCGTCGATCGTCTCGGCGCCGTGATAGAAGCCCGGCGCCGCGAAGAGAATGACCGCGCCGGCCTGACGCAGCTTCAGCAGGTTCTCCAGGTGGATCGTCGAGAGCGGGGTCTCGCGCGGAACGAGAACGAGCTTTCGGCCCTCCTTGAGCGCGACGCCCGCTGCACGGTGGATCAGGTTCGCCTCGCCGCCGGTCGCGATCGTGCCGGCGGTCGCCATCGAGCAGGGACAGACGACGTAGCCGTCGACCCGCGCCGACCCGCTCGCGTACGGTGCGGAGTAGTCGTGCGGGTCGTAGACCGTCACTGCGGCGCCCGCCCGCTCGGTGAAACGCGCCAGCACCTCGTCCCGGGGCAGCCGCGGATCGCCGTACAGCTCAGTGGCCAGCACCTGCACGCCGGCTGCCGAGGCGCTGACGCCGACCTCGCAGTCGGCCGCGGCCAGAGCGTCGACAAGGCGTGCGGCATAGGGCGCCCCGGAGGCGCCAGTGATCCCGAGGAAAACTCTCATTTCGAGCCCTGGGACGCCTGGAGGAACTCGCCGAGCTGGTTCAGGTTGTCCTGCCCGAGATCAGAGAACGACGGCATCTGCGTGTTGCCGAAATCGGCCGGGTTGGCCACGTAGTTCGCGAAGCCCTCCACGCCCCGGTTCGACGTCTTGCCGATCGAAGTCAGATCGGGCCCGATCGTGCCGCCGCTGCCCTGGTAGAGGTGGCAGTTCTGGCAGCCGACCTGCGCGAAGATCTCGGCCCCGGCAACGGCATCCGCGTTGTCGCTGAAACCCCCGCTCGCCGCCCACGCATCGACCATGGCGAGCGACTCGGAAGGAGTCGCCTCCTTCGCGACCGCGCCCTTGTAGGTCAGCGCGCCCATCGAGATGATCGTCAGCACTGCCGCGACCATCGCCACCGGCCGGCGCAGCGGCCGGCGCTCGCGGCTCACGTCGAGGAACGGCAGCGCAAGCAAGAGCACCATCGCGATCGTCGGCACGATGACCGTGCCGAGGATCACCGACTCCGGCCACTTGAAGATCCGCAACAGGTAGAAGAGGAAGTAGAAGTACCAGTCGGGACGCGGAGTAAAGCTCGTCGTCCCGGGGTCGGCCTTCTCGTCGTAGAGCTTGCCGAGCCAGCCAGAATCCTCGTCCGTCGGGCCCTCCTCCGCGGTGAACTTCCAGACCACGGAGAGCGCGACGATCACGCAGACGACGAGCAGGCTCATCACCGTGTCGTGGAACATCGCGAACGGGTAGAACGGCTTCCCGCGCTCCTTGACGTCCTTCTTGTACTGCGCGTGGTCCGCGCGTCGTTGTTCCAGTCGTCTGTTCATCGCTTGCGCGCTCCTCGCGCACCCGGCGCGACCAGTCCCTTCCGCTGCGGAGGCGGCGGGCCTGGCTGTGGCCGGCCGGCGCCCGTCGGCGACCACGGGGGCGACGTGACGCCGAGGCGCACGACGAGGTACAGGTGCAACACGATCAGCCCGATCAGCGCGCCGGGCAGCACGAGCATGTGCAGCGAGTAGAACCGGGCCAGTGTTTCGGGTCCAATCTCCGCGCCGCCACGCAGCACGTCACCGAGGAATGGCCCGATGAACGGCCCAGTCGCCTGGAGGTTGACGCCGACGACCGTCGCCCAGTACGCGGTCTGGTCCCAGGGCAGCAGGTACCCGAAGAACCCCTCCATCATCCCGAGCACGAGGATCAACGCGCCGACGATCCAGTTCAGCTCACGCGGGTACTTGTACGCGCCGTAGAGGAACACGCGGCCCATGTGCAGGAAGAGCAGGATGATGAAGACGCTTGCTCCCCAGCGGTGCATCCCGCGCACGAGCCACCCGAGCGCCAAGTCGTCCGTGATGTGCCGGATCGACTCGTAGGCCGAGTTCGGATCGGGCTTGTAGTACATGGCGAGAATGACGCCGGTGACGGCCTGGACGATGAACGCGGTCAGCGCCGCCGAGCCGAGCGTGTGCCCCCAGCTGATGTCGGCCGGAACCTTGCGGAAGAGGAAGTACTTGACCCCGCCGACGAGCCCCGAGCGCTCCTCGAGCCAGCTGAGCGGATAGAGCAATAGCTGGAGGAGCTGATGAACCCGGCCTGGCTTCTTCCTTGCCATCAGCGGGGCGGCTGGATCGGGTAGAGCACAGCCTCGATCCCGTCGACGTGCTGGCCCGGGCCGGCGAGCGGGTAGGAGTGGATCATCGCGTCCGCTCCCTCTCCGTCCACCTCGGAGACGGAGTACGTCTTTCCAAGCAGCACCCGTCCGTTGTCGATCTTGAACTCGTAGCGGTCGAGCGCGCGCACCGGCGGGCCGGCCGTTCGGTTGCCCTCGTTGTCGTACTGGCCGCCGTGGCATGGACAGCCGAAGCCGGCGGCGGCCGCGGTCGGGATCCGGTCGACCTCCTGGCCGTTCTGGGTCTCGGTCTCCTTCTGGTCATCCAGCGGCAGCCCGTTCACCTGCACGGGGCACCCGAGGTGGACGCAGCGGTTCGAGAGCATCGTGAAGCTCGGCTGGCCGTCGAGCAGGCCGTTGTTGCGGATGTACGCAGTGCGCCGCGAGACCTCGCCGTGCTCGGGCTCGAGCAGGAACGTCGTGATCACGAACTTGTTCTCGGGAAAGTCCTCGAGCGCGCCGACGTCGATGTCGGGGTAGCCCTGATCGATGAACGGCGGCAGGATCGTGAAGCCGAGGACGGGAAGAGTCACCACTCCGCCGATCACCGCACCCAGGCCGAGCGTCGTCGCTTCGAGGAACTTCGAGCGCGGGTAGCGGATGACCTCGCCCTCTTCGGCTTCCGGCCGGTGGGCCGGGATCGGAGGCGGCAGCGGGCTCGGGCTCAGGCACCCCCCGGTAACCGCTCGTCGCGTCGCGGATCCAGAGGAAGCCGAAGAGCGCCGTCAGCACCGCGCCGACGGCCACGACGATCGTGCTCATGATCAGGCCGACGAAGATGCAGGCGATGCCAATGGCGAAACCGACCGGCCAGATGGTCGGCTTGGGCTCGTGCGGACTGCCGTGACCACCGTGCGGATCCACGTCTTGACGCGGATTCAATCGTTCGCCGAACCGCCAGTCAACGACGTAGCAATTGCCGCAACGAGCGGGACCGGCGCCCATCGGCTCCGTCGGAGGCGTTCTCGAACCCGTACTCGCCCCAGCGGCGGTCGACAATGGAGCGGATCTCGTCGCTCATGACGATCTCGTCTGGCCACTCGCGGGTGCCCTCGTCGACCCCCTTGTGTGTCGCGTCGATGCCCATCTTGCCGCCGTAGAACTGGCGCGTCGGCGCGTGGTCGAGATGGTCGAGCGGCCCTTCGCTGAGCATGACGTCGCGCTGCGGGTCGACGTTGGCCGTCACCCGGAAGAAGACCTCCTCGTAGTCGTGCACGTTCACGTGCTCGTCGACGACGACGACCGACTTCGTGAGGCTGAGCAGGCCGAGGCCCCAGATGGCGTGCATCACCTTCTGCGCCTGGCCCGGGAAGCTCTTGCGGATCGAGACGATCACGCAGTTGTGGAAGGCGCCCGCCACCGGCAAGTCGTAGTCGACGATCTCGGGCACGCTCATCCGGATGGCGGGCAGGAAGATGCGCTCGGTCGCCTTGCCGAGCCACGCGTCCTCGGCGGGCGGCTTGCCGACAACGATCGATGGATAGATCGCGTCCGCGCGCATCGTCATCGCAGTCACGTGAAAGACCGGGAACGGCTCGGCCGCCGAGTAGTAGCCCGTGTGGTCGCCGAACGGGCCTTCCAACGCCTCGTCTCCCTGCTCCACGTAGCCCTCGAGGACGATCTCCGCGTTGGCCGGCACCTCGACGTCGACGGTCTTCCCCTTCACGAGCTCGACCGGCTCTCCCTTCAGGAACCCGGCGAGCATGAACTCGTCGATGTGCTTGGGCAGCGGCGCCGAGGCGGAGTAGGCGCTGATCGGGTCGAGCCCGAGCGCGACCGCCACCTCGAGGCGGCCGTCGGTCGCCAGGTAGTCCATGCGCCCGTCCTTGTGCAGCTGCCAGTGCATCGCAGTGGACTTCGAGTCCAGCTTCTGCATGCGGTACATGCCGACGTTGCGCGTTCCGGTCTTCGGGTCGTGCGTGATGACGGCTGGAAGCGTGATGAACGGCGCCGGGTCGCCGGGCCAGCAGTGCTGGATCGGGAGGAGGTCGAGATCGACGTCGTCGCCTTCGAGCACGACATCGTGGTGGGCTGCACGGCGAACCGTCTTCGGCCGCGAGTCGGCGATCGACTTCAGCGTCTTCAGTCCACGGACCTTCTCGGCCAGTCCCTGCGGCGGCTGCATCTCGAGCACCGACCCGAGCTTCGCGGCGGCGTCATCGAGGCTGTCCACGCCGAGCGCGAGGCACATGCGACGTTGTGTGCCGAACTGGTTGATCAGCAGGGGATGCGACGAGCCCTTCGGGTTCTCGAAGAGAAGCGCGGGCCCGCCGGAGCGCACAGTGCGATCGACGATCTCGGTCACCTCGAGGTACGGGTCGACCTCGGTCGTCACGCGGACGAGCTCGCCTTCTCGTTCGAGGAGCCCGATCCATTCGCGCAGGTCAGCCGGAGGCGCCATCGCGGTCAGTCTAGGGTTGCCAGCGCTTCCGACACGGCGGCTTCCATCGAGAGCGATCGGCCTTCGGCTCGCAGGGCCTCGAGCCGCTCGTCCCCCAGCCGAAACCGAAGCTCAGCCTCGACCTCGGCACGCGCGGCTTCCGCGTAGCGCTCGAGGTTCAGATTCAGGTCCTCGACCAGAAGTTCCGCCTGTCCGAGGAAGTGTCCGGCCGGTTCGAGCGAGCCATCGGCAACGGCAATCGCACCGAGGCCGACGAGGCAATAGGAGACATTCTCCTTCCACCCCAGTCGTATGGCGGATACGACCGCCTCACCAAACCTCGCGCGCGCACTGTCGAGCTGCCCGTCGCCCAGTTCGACGAAACCGAGATCGCACAGGCTGTTCGCCGTCTGTTGCTCCGAACCAGCCTTCTGCGCCATCGCCAACCCTGATTCGAGCTCCGCCCGAGCGCGGCCGTAGTCAGCCTGAATCATCGCGAGCAACCCGAGATCGTGAATCGTCGACTGCAGGCCGCCATCGTTGCCGAATCGTTCGTGAATCGTCTTGGCCTGCTCGTAGAGGACACGCGCGTCGTCGTACCTTCCTTCTTCCGCCGCGATGATTCCGAGGAGCTGAAGGGAGTCTCCGACGCCTTCCTCGTCATCCGCCGCGGCGTGCAGTTGCCGCTTCTCTTCCACCATCACGCGAGCTGTCTCGAAATCGCCCTGCTTGATGGCGAGCATCGTCGCGCGCCTCAACGCTCGGCCTCGGATCTCCGCGGGCGCCTCCGGATCGCGGTCGAGTGCCTCACGAACACGCTCGAGACCCTCTCGCAAATGACTTCGAACTTCCCAGAAGTCGAGGAGTTCCGAGGCAAGAAGTAGTTCGAGTCTTGGCTCGCCGAGCTCGCGCGCAAAGTGCAAGGACGCACGAAAGTTGTCGTGCTCGAAGTCCAGGCGCACGAGCTGTGCCGGAGATTGATCCCGAAAGCCTGAGCGCTCACGCTCGGCAAGCGCCAGGAAGAAGGCGACATGCCGGCGCCTGATCTGTTCGAGCTCTCCGCTCTCCTCCAAGCGCTCGACCGCGAATTCGCGGATTGTCTCGAGCGTCCGGAACCGGTCCTCACCCTGGCGAATGAGGCTCTTCTCGACGAGGGAAGAAACCGTGTCCAGGTCCGCATCGCAGACCTCCTCGGCCGCCTCGAGCGTGAAGCCCCCGACGAACACGGCGAGTCGCGAGAAGAGCTTCTGCTCGGTCTCGTCGAGCAGCTCGTAGCTCCACGCGATCGTGTCCCGAAGCGTGCGCTGGCGATCCGGCACGTCGCGACCGCCGCCGGTCAGGACGGGAAGCCGCCGGTCGAGCCGCTCGAGCAGAGCCGTCGGCGAGAGCACCTTTGCCCGAGCCGCGGCCAGCTCGATCGCAAGCGGAAGACCATCCAGAAGCCGGCAGATCTCGGCGACGGCCGGCGCATCGCCGTTCAGGTGGAAATCCGGCTTGATCGCCTGCGCCCGCTCGGTGAAGAGGGCAACGGCGTCGCCGTGTGCGAGCTCAGGAACGGGGTACTCCCGCTCTCCCGAGACCCGCAAGGGAGCCCGGCTGGAGAGGATCGCCTTCAGGGACGGGGCTCTGAGGACGAGCTCGCCGATCTGCGGCGCCGCATCGAGCAAGTGCTCGAGGTTGTCGAGCACGAGCAACAGCTCCTGGTCGTGCAGAAAGCGGTCGAGAGATTCCTCCGGTGAAAGGCCTCCGGCCTCCTTCACTCCGAGAGCCTCGGCGATGGTCGGAACGACCAGCGACGGGTCGGCGATGACCGACAGCCCCACGAAGAACACGCCGCCGCCGAAATCGTCGAGGAGATCAGCCGCCGCCTGGAGCGAGAGTCTCGTCTTTCCCGCACCGCCGGGGCCGGTCAAGGTCAGCATGCGGACCTCAGGGCGGCGCAGGAGCTCGACGACCTCGGCCAGCTCGCGCTCGCGACCGATCAGAGGCGTTGGCTGGGGCGGAAGGTTGGTCGGCCGGTTCTCGAGCGTTGCGAGCGCCGGAAACTCGCCCTCGAGACCTTCCGCAACCAGCTGGAAGATCCGCTGCGACCGACTGAGATCCTTCAGCCGGTGCTCGCCGAGATCGCGGAGGGCGAACTCCTCTGGAAGATCGTCCTGGATCAGCTCTCGCGCCGCCTGCGAGATGAGCACCTGGCCCCCGTGCCCGGCCGCGGCAATTCGCGCGCCGCGGTGGATGTCCATGCCAACGTAGCCCTCGTCGGTTCTCAGCGGCTCCCCGGTGTGGATGCCCATGCGCACACGGATCGGGCCTTCGGAGAGCGCGCGCTGAGCGCTTGCTGCTGCGGAGACTGCGTCTCTTGCCCGGGCAAACGCGACGAAGAAGGCATCGCCCTGAGTGTCGACCTCGGCGCCGTCGTGATCGGCGAACGCCTTCCGGAGCACCTCGCGATGGTGCGTCAGAGCGTCAGCATAAGAATCGCCGAGCTCTTCCAGCAGCCGCGTCGACCCCTCGATGTCGGTGAAGAGAAAGGTGACGGTCCCGGTCGGCAGCTCGGCCATGGCGTCAAGTATTCGCTTGTCGCGGCACGTCGCTGCCGGCGCGAGCGACGAGGTCACGCGCCATTGCGATCGCGCGATCAGTGCTCAGCGCACGACCTTGAGCCCAGAGCGCTTCGAAAGTGACGTCTCCGAGCCGAGCACGCACCGTCCCCGCAGCGCGCTCCTGAAGCGCTTTCTCGGCATCATCGAGCACGACACCGAGAGTACGCCCGAAAGCGTCGGCCGCGCCCCACAGCTGCGTCGCGGTCTCGTCGTCGCCCGTCTCGGCGGCGAGCACGGCGACGGTGCTCAATGCGAAAAAGGTGGCTTCGTGTTGGGTGGTCCCCTCGACCGCAGCGACCACCTCCCGCAGATGGCCGACCGCATCGGAATGACGACCTCGGAGGAGCGCCAGCACCGCGAGGTTGCCGACCACGGGCACGCGGGCGGCGTCTCCTCCAGGCTGTCTTGCCAGTTCGAGTGCCTCGTGCAGCAGGGCCTCGGCCGATGAATAGTCGCCTTCGGCCAGCTTCGACAGAGCGCGATCGACGACGAGTGCCGCGACACGGGATGGGGACGCGCGCGCGTACTTCTCGCTCTGTTCAATCAGTCTCGTGGCTCCCTCGCCATCGCCACGAGCAGCCGCAGCGTGCGACAGCCATCTCGAGCCCCGCGCCAGCCCTTCTTCGTCGCCGAGCTCGTTGCTGAGGGCCACATACTCACTCCCGAGCCGCTCAACCTGCCGCCAGTCCGCTTGGCGATCGGCGAGAAAGCCTGCTCCCACGAGAGCTCGGCTCCGGAGCGCCGGCGGCGCGGCAGGGTATCCGTTGAGCGCCGTCTCGAGCGCTCTGCGCCCCTCGCTCCACAAGCCGCGCGCCCAGAAGAGCCCCCAGAGGGCAACCGCGAGACGCAGCTCGAGCTCTGCGTCACGCGTCGCGTGGGCGTGCTCGAGCGCGGCCCGAAAGTTTGCGTCGTCGGCGCCGGTAACCGGCGACCATTCTGCGAAGAGTGAGGCGCGTTCGCCTCTAAGCGCGATTTCGTCGGCGATCGCGAGGAAGTGCTCGGCGTGCCGACGTCGCAGTCCTTGCGCCTCCTCCGTCGCATCAAGTCGCCGGATCGCGAACTCACGGATCGTCTCGAGCATCCAGTAGCGAGGCCCTGCGGCAACGTCGCGGCGGCGAAGCAGGCTCTTGTCGAGCAGCGACTGCGACGTATCGGGATCGGCATCGCACACCACCTCGGCAGCCTCGAACGAGCAGCTTCCGACGAAGACGCTCAGTCGGCGAAAGAGCGCCTGCTCATGATCGTCGAGCAGGTCATACGACCACGCGATCGTGGCGCTGAGCGTCTGCTGGCGGGGGTCCGCGTCACGACCGGCCTTCAGCAGGTCGAACCGCTCACCGAGTCGGCCGAGCAGCTGCTCCACAGCGAAGAGCCGCGTTCGAGCGGCAGCGAGCTCGATTGCCAACGGCAGATGATCCAGACGCCAGCAGAGCTCGTCGAGAGCTTCGGAGCGCTCGAGCGGGCTCCCGAGCGACCTCGCGCGGGCGAGGAAGAGCTCCGCCGCGTCATCCGGCGCCAGAGCCGGCACGTCGTACACGTGCTCGCCTTGAAGCTGTAGTCGCTCCCGACTGGTGACGAGCACCACTGGTCCCATGATGTCGCGAAGCAGGCCGACGTCGACCACGGCATCCGGAAGCAAGTGCTCAACGCTGTCGAGCAGTACGAGCACACGTTTTCCGGCGAGCTCCATGGCGAGGACGTCGGCGAGCGATCGCCCCGCCTCCTCTGCCACCTCGAGCGCCTGGGCGACTGCCGGGAGAACGAACGACGGATCGCGCACCTCGGCGAGCGAGACCCAGCGGACACCGTCGGGAAAGGAGTCAGCTGCCTCGGCGGCGCCCTGAAGCGCAAGTCGCGTCTTCCCGGCTCCCCCCGGCCCGGTGAGAGTCAGGAGGCGCACGTCCTCGCGACCGAGCAACGCGGCTACGTCCTGCAGCTCGCGCTCGCGCCCGAGGAACGGAGTCGCCGGAAGGGGCAAGCTCGTCCGGTACAACGACCTGAGTGGCGGAAAATCGTCGTCGCCGAGCTGATAGAGACGCTCCGGCGCGCTCAGATCCTTCAGCCGATGCTCGCCGAGATCCTTGAGCGGGTCGTCGAGGAGCTCGCAGGTCGCAGTCGAGACCAGAACCTGCCCGCCATGCCCGGCAGCCGCAATGCGGGCAGCCTTGTGAACGTCAGGCCCGATGTATCCCTCCTCTGTTCTGAGCGGCTCCCCGGTGTGCAGGCCCATGCGCACGCGTACCGGGCCGTGGGCGAGATCCCTCTGAGCCGTCTCCGCTGCGGTGACGGCGTCAGACGCACGTGCGAATGCGATGAAGAAGCTGTCGCCCTGCGTGTCGACTTCCACGCCACCGTGGGCGCCAAAGGACGTGCGGATCAGCCGGCGGTGCTGCGCAATCGCCTCGGCATACGCTTTCGACCCCAGCTCGTCGAGCAGCCGTGTCGAACCCTCCACGTCGGTGAAGAGGAAGGTGACGGTCCCGGTCGGCAGCTCGACCATGCGGTCAAGTGAACCGTGTCGACGACGAGACGTCTAGTGCGGGCTGCGGCCGTGGCGGTGGTACCGGAAGTACATGTACGTCTCGCCAATGGCCGGAAGCGCCAACAGGATCAGGCCGGTAACCAGCATCCCAAAGATGACCTTCTTGCCTTCCGTGGCGGCGTCGGCGAGCACGAGGACTGCTGCGAGCGCGTGACCCATGCGTTGTGACTTTAACGAACGCGCTGGCGATGAGCTTCGAGGGCGCGATCGACGGCCTCTGGCCCGGCGGCCTCCTTCGCGCGTGCGACGAGCGCATCCCGGTCGTCGGTCTCCTTGAGGACGCCTTGCCCGAGGAGGGCCACGCTCGCTGCCCAGACCGGGCCGTCCTCCTTCGAGCCCTCCGCCCGGAGCTGTGCGCAGAGCGAGATCAGCTCCCCCATGTCCGCGACGGCCTCCACCGATCCCTCGGTCGCGAGGCGGACGAGCCCCTGGGCATAGAGGTAGTCGCCGAGGAGGAGAATCGTGTCGTGGTCGCCGGGCGCGAAGAGCCGCGGGCGCCCGTAGTGGACGAGGTACCCCTCGTAGATCGTCTCTACCGCGAGCGCGAACCGCTCGTCGGTCAGCGGCGAGAAGACGGGCACGCGGTCGCGGGTGCCCGGAGAGCGCAGCGCTCCCTGCCAGAGGGAGCCCTCACGCTCGGCGTCGAGCGCAATCTCCTGCCACACGTCAACTGGCGGCGAAGAACTCAGCGGCGGCCTCCACCGTCTTGTCGATCTCCTCGTCCCCGTGGGCGAGCGAGACGAACATGGCCTCGAACTGCGAGGGCGGAACGTAGATGCCTCGCTCGAGCATGTGCCGGAAATACGCGCTGTACCGAGCCGTGTCGCAAGCAGACGCCTGCGCGAAGTTCTGAACAGGGTCCGACCCCATGAAGAGGGTGCCCATGGCGCCGACCCGCTGGAAGACGCCGAGGACGCCGAGCCCGGCCTCCAGGCGTGCGGCTCTCCGTTCGAGCTCTTCGTAGACGGCCGGGTCGCGCAGGCGTTGGAGGACCGCGATACCCGCGGCCGTCGCGAGTGGATTTCCGGAGAGGGTGCCGGCCTGGTAGACGTCGCCGACCGGGGCGAGGTGCCGCATGATCTCGGTGGAGCCGCCGAAGGCGCCGATCGGCATCCCTCCGCCGACGATCTTGCCGAGAATGGTCAAGTCCGCACGCACACCGAGTCGCTCCTGCGCGCCCCCGCGCGCGATCCGAAAGCCGGTGATCACCTCGTCGAACACGAGCAGCGCGCCGGAGGCATCGCACAGGTCGCGGAGCGCCTCGAGGAAGCCCGGCTCCGGCGGGACGACGCCCATGTTCCCGGCGACGGGCTCGACGATCACGCAGGCAAGCCCCTCGCCGTAGCGCGCCACGGCCAATGCAGCCGACTCGATGTCGTTGAACGGAGCGACGATCGTGTCCGCAGCCGCGCCCGAAGGGACGCCCGCGGTCGCCGGAACGCCGAGCGTCGCGGGGCCGGACCCGGCCTCGGCGAGCAGTGCGTCGGCATGACCGTGGTAACAGCCCGCAAACTTGAGGATCCGGTCGCGCTTCGTCGCTCCCCGGGCGAGCCGGACCGCGCTCATGGCCGCTTCGGTGCCCGAGCTGACCATTCGCACCTGCTCGATCGACGGGAACGCGTCGACGATCTCGGCCGCGAGCTCGACCTCTCGTTCGGTCGTCGCGCCGAAGGTCGTGCCCTCGTCGGCAGTGTGCTGGACTGCCTCCACCGTCTCCCGGTCGGCATGCCCGAAGATCAATGGACCGAACGACATGACCCAATCGACGTACTGCCCACCGTCGGCGGTCGTCACGTACGCGCCCTTCCCGCGACGCACGAAGAGCGGCTCGTCGAGCCCGACGGCCTTCATCGAACGCACCGGCGAATTCACCCCGCCGGGGATGAGGCGCTCGGCCTCCCGTGCCAGCTCCGACTTCGACTTCAGAGCCAGGTCGCGAGCTCCTTGGCCCAGTAGCTGACGACGAAGTCGGCGCCGGCCCGCTTGACGGCCGTCAGCGACTCCAGCGCAGCCTGGCGCTCATCGAGCCAGCCGCGCGCAGCGGCGGCCTTCACCATCGCGTACTCGCCGGAGACGTTGTAGGCAGCGACGGGCAGGTCGAAGGACTCGCGGACGGCGCGGATCACGTCGAGATTCGGGAGCGCCGGCTTGATGATCAGCGCGTCCGCACCCTCCGCCACGTCGAGCTCGCACTCGCGGAGCGCCTCGCGCACGTTCGCGGGATCCAGCTGATACCCACGACGGTCGCCGAAAGACGGAGCCGACTCCGCGGCTTCCCGGAACGGCCCGTAGAAGGCGGACGCGTACTTGGCGGCGTACGAGATGATCGCCGTCTCCGCGAAGGCGGCCTCGTCGAGCGCAGCCCTGATTGCACCGACGCGCCCGTCCATCATGTCGCTCGGCGCCACGACGTCCGCACCGGCCTCGCCGTGACTGACCGCGGTCCGGCCGAGCAACTCCAGCGTGGCGTCGTTTGCCACCTCGCCGTTCTCGATCACGCCGCAATGCCCGTGCGACGTGTACTCGCAGAGACAGACGTCCGTGATCAGGACGAGATCGGGGTAACGCTCGCGCAGGCTTCGCAACGCTCGCTGGACGATCCCGTCCGCTGCGTATGCGCCGGAGCCCTCGTCGTCCTTCTCCTCCGGGATCCCGAAGAGGATCACGGCGGACAGCCCAAGACCGAGCAGCTCCTCGGCCTCGCGCGAGAGATCGTCGACCGAGAAGCGGCCGAGCGCCGGCAGCTCGTCGTTTGCCTGCGACGAGGGCCCCACGAAGAGCGGGTAGACGAAATCGGAGCGGTCGAGCTTCGTCTCGCGCACGAGCGAGCGAAGCGCGCCGGTGCGGCGCAACCTACGCAGACGAGTCTCCGGGAACGAGCTCACGGGGCCACCCTAGCCTCGGGAGGCTCCTCAGGCGGCACGGGCTTGATCGGGCGGGTCTCTTCGATGTCGACCTCGACCGGCACCACTCCCTCCTTCCAGTCCTCGAGCTCGACGCGGTCGCTGAAGAACTCGTAGATCGCCCGGAGCACAGCGAGCAGCGGCAGCGCGACGAAGACCCCGGGCAGGCCGTAGAGCTCGCCGCCGGCGAGGAGGCCGAAGATGACGAGCAACGGGTGCAGCCGCAGCGCGCTCCCCATTACCTTCGGGACGACGATGTGCCCCTCGATCTGGTGGATCCCGAGGAAGAGCAAGAACACCCAGAGAGCCGAGAGCGGATCGATGGTCAACGCGTAGGCGATCGGAACGATCCCGCCGAGCCAGGGGCCGAGGTAGGGAATGAGCTCCGTGACGCCGACCCAGGCACCGAAGAGGACGGCGTAGTGGTCGATGCCCGGGACCCAGCCGAGCGTGCCGAGCAGCCAGATCCCGATTCCGGCGCTCGTGCCGATGATCGCCGACAGCAGGAGCTGCCCACGTACGTAGCCCGCGACCGCATGCTCCATGTGAACCACGAGCCCGGACTTCCCGGGCCTCGGCGGGAAGCGCCGGTCGACCGCCCGCTTGAGCCGGCCCATGTCGAGGAGCATGTAGATCGAGACGACGACGAACAGCACGATGCTGAAGACGAGCTGGAAGATCGAGACCGCGGCTCCGCGGGCGAAGTCGATCGCCTTCGACGTGTACTTCTCGACGTCCTGGCCTTTGATGTTCGCGGCGAAGTCCTGGCCCTGTTTGCGGATGTCCACCCGCTCGAGGTGATGCGTGTCGAGCCACAGCTGGAAACTGTCGACGTCCTGCTCGAACCCCGTCTGGGAGCTCTGTCCGTCCTCGCTCGTAAGGTAAGCGTCGACCCGATTTGCCGCCGACTGCGTCTGGTCGCTGACGATCACGCCGATGGCGATGGCGACAACGACCAGCGCAGCGGCAAAGCTGAGGTAGACGATCGCTATCGAGAAGCCCCGCGGAATCCGAACTCGTTCCAGGGCGCGCACCAGCGGGTCGAGCAGCAGCGCGATCAGTCCCGCGACGAGGAAGAGGAAGACGACGTGAAAGACCTTCCCCGCGAGCAGGATCACGATCAGCGCGAGCACGGGAAGGCCGACCAGCTGAATCCAGCGCGGGATCTGAATAGTCGGCGTCCCGCCGGACATGGAGGCCATCGTACCGCTCAGGTCGTCTCCCTCCGGCCTCCGGCCTGGGACTGGTCTGCGTTCGAGGACGGCGCGCTCGCTCTCGACCTGCACGGGTTCTGGGAGGAGACGCCGCCCTCTCAGCGGCTCGCCGTCCTACGCACTCGCGGGGGCGATGCAGTTCTGCAGGATTCGGACGCATCGGTTACGGTCCCGGACATGCCCCCGCCCCGCGCCTCTGGGCAGGCGCGCCGCACGTCCAAGGCTCGAGCCGCCGCGAGACGAAGAGCCCGGCGAATTGCCGGTTTGATCGTGGTTTCGATCGCGCTCCTCGTCACGTTTGCGCTCACAGCCTTTGGCTCCGGCTCGCCTGCACCTACGCAGACCAGGCCCGCACCGGCCGACCGGCTCCTGCCGGCCGGCCAGCCGCGTCCCCAGGTCGCGGCGCTGCACGGATCCCTGAGGCTGCAGCTGCCGATCGACCAGACCCGCGTGACGGCGATCGGGTACCACGCGGCCGGCGACGGGGCACTCGCGCTCGACCCGGTCGGCCGCCAGGCCAACGAGGGCCTCCTCTCGCGAGTCGCGCGAAAGCTCTTCGGCGGCGGCTCGGAAGGTCTGACGTACTACCAACTCGGCGGTGCCGAGGGCCCGAGCACGGCGGCGCTCGACGTGGGGGCGGCGCCGGGCACGGATGTCTATTCGCCCGTTGACGGAACGATAGTCGCCATCACTCCCGTGATGCTGCGAGGCAAGGTGTTCGGGGCCCGCATCGACGTCCAGCCGGCGAACGAGCCTGCGCTCGTCGTTCGGCTCACGCACCTCAGGCCGGATCCGGCGCTCACCGTTGGCTCCTCGGTCGCAGCGGCGATCTCCAAGATCGGCACGATCATCGACTTCTCGACGGTCGAGCGGCAGGCGCTCGCGCGCTACACCCAGGACGCGGGCAACCACGTCTCGATCGAGCTCCATCGTCCGGCCACCCTGGCCATCCCCTGAAACTCCTCTTCGTCGCTGACGTGAACGGCCGCCCCGGTGTCCGCGCGGTCGAGGAGCGGCTGCCGGGGCTTCGTGAAGAGCTCGACGTCGACTTCTGCGTCACCAACGGCGAGAACGCCGCGGACGGAGTCGGGATCACGCCCAAGCTCGCCGACAAGCTGCTCGCGGCCGGCGTCGATGTCCTCACGCTCGGGAACCACACGTGGCGGCGACGCGAGATCATCCCCTACCTGTCCGGCAGCGAGCGGCTCATCCGGCCCGCGAACCTCTCCGCGCAGTCGCCCGGCCGCGGCCTGGCCGTCGCGCCCGCCCGGGACGGAACGCGCGTCGCGGTGATCAACCTGCTGGGCGACCTCTTCATGCAGCCGGCAGTCGCCCCGTTCGAGGTGATCGACGAGCTCGTCGAGGAAGCCCGCCGCGAGACGCCTGTCGTGCTCGTCGATTTCCACGGCGAGGCGACGAGCGAGAAGGTGGCGATGGCCCACTATCTGGACGGCCGCGTGACGGCGGTCTTCGGCACGCACACCCACGTCCAGACGAGCGACGCGCGCGTCCAGCCGGGCGGGACGGCGGCGATCACCGACGCGGGCATGACCGGCCCTCACGACTCTGTGATCGGCGTCAAGGCGGAACTCGCGATCCAGCGCATGCGAACCGGGATGCCCGTCAGGTTCGAGACGGCGGAGGGCGGCAACCGCCTCGAGGGCGCACTCGTCGAGTGCGACGGCTCGGGCCTTGCCACGAGCTGCGAGGCGATCCGAGTGGCCGTCGCCTGACGTTGTGGGCTCCCGGACAGACGATCGTCATCCAGGAGGTCTGGGACGGGATGCTCTGGGCCGCCCGCCCTGTGATCGTCGTCGAAGACCGCGAGGACTTCCTCGCCGTCTGGTGTCCGAAGGGGACCCGGCGCAAGGTCCCCACCACTCCGCCGACGCGTCCGGCAGAAGCAACGAGAGGCGAGCGGCTCGCAACCTGTCTGGAGCTTCGCGACTGGGTGTTCGTCGACCAGGAATGGGACGTCTCGACACTGATGCTGACCGACAAAGGCGCGATGCACTCGATCTGGGTCTCCTGGCTCGAGAGCGGCGAGCACTGGGGCTGGTACGTCAACCTCCAGACGCCCATGCGGCGAGCTCGAGATGCAGTGCAGACGATGGACCTGGTCCTCGACGTCATCATCACTCCAGACAAGAGCTCCTGGACCTGGAAGGACGAGGACGAGCTTCAGATCGCGCTCGATCGAAATCTGTTCGACGAAGCGCTTGCCTCCTCGCTCCGGGCCGAAGCGGAAGAGGTCATTCGTCGCGCACAGGCGAACGAGCCACCGTTTTGCGACCCCTGGCCGGACTGGCGCCCGGACCCCTCATGGGGCCTCCCGCGGCTCCCCGACGGCTGGGATCGCGTGGCGAAGTGGGAGCATCAGGACCAGGAGAAGCGTGACGAGCGTGAGGTCGCGGGCTAGCACGAGCCAGGACTCGAGCGTTCCGAGCTCCAGCGCGAGCTCCCAGTAGCGGTACGGGAACCAGAGCTGGGTGAGCACGAGGGCGGTGCCGAGCAGCATCACCGCGATCAGGCCGCGCCGGCCTCTCACGAGCGGCACGACCGGGATCAGCCAGATCAGGAACTGCGGCGAGAGAACCTTTCCGAGCGCGATGAAGGCGACGAGCGCGGCGGCACTCGCCAGGACGAGCCGGTCACGCCGCGCCGGCCCGCGTGCGAACAGGACCCAGACCGTCACGAGCACCGCCGCCTGGAGCACCGACTGCGCCGCCGCGAGCACATCCGGCGCCGACCCGGCGAGATTCTGCGAGCCGTGGCTCGACTCCACCGCGATCGCATTCCCGAACACATGATGGGCGACCAGGAGGAGCCCCGCGCCGAGGCTCTCGATCTGGAGCGGGCGAGACGCCTGGTCCCACAGGCTGTGCCAGACGCCGCCGGGAGCAAGGACGAGGAACGGTGCGAACACAAGAGCCACGACCGCGGCCAGCACGCCGGCGCAGACGAGCGCCTCGCGCCTTCCTTCACGCCGCCAGACATACGCGACGGCGACCGGCGCGAGCACGACCGCGTAGAGCTTCGCGCCAATCGCGGCACCGAGAGCAACATGCCCGAGGCGGAGCCGTCCCGAGACGAGCGCGGCCAGCACGGCCGCGACCAGCGCCGCGGGCCAGAGGTCGAACCGCGACAGGATGACCGGGCCGAGTGCGAGTGGAGCGAGGGCGACGAAGCCGAGCGCTCCCACCATGCGCGTCCTCCCCGCCCCGAGCGCGAAGAGCGCGATCGCCACGCAGACGATCATCGCCTCGCCGAAGAAGGCCATCAGCGCCTCGAAGCGGACGCGGAACGTCTCCGAGCCAACATCGCCGAGCGCCGGGAGTGCGAACACGGGCAGCGCGCCCGGCGGGTACTCGAGCGCGAAGTCGCGGTAGGGCAGCCTCCCGTCGTCGATCTGCGCGCCGTAGCGCTCGTAGACCGGCGTGTCGACGATCGGGTCGTTCGTGTAGAAGCCACGGTGCAGCAGAGCCCAGCCGACGAGGAAGAGCACGACTGCGGCGAGCGTCGCCGCGATCGCGAATCCTGAGTCAGCCGGCCGGGACGAGCTCGCGGGCTTCGCTGTCACTTGGAGGAGGCGCCTGTCGCCGCCGGCGCGGAGCCAGGACGACGAAGGCGGCGAAGGGGAAGAACCACGGGATGTAGAGGTAGAACCAGTGCGTCAGCGTGAGCTCGAAGCCGATCAGGAGCGCCGCGGTGAGCGCAGCGAGCTGGAGCGGGGTCTTGCGGCGAGGCACGAAGTAGCAGGCCACCGCACCGACTGCGAGCAGTCCGATCAGGATCTGCTGGACGAAGCCGAGGTCCGGGATGCCCGCCGCGTGGTACTGGCCCCAGCCCCAGATCGAGAACGGCGAATCCCGGCCCACCTGCCAGCCGAACGTCCGGTCCCAGAAGACCCTGGCCGCGTGCGCCGGGTCTGGCTCGAGCAGGAGAATCGAGAACGCGGCGAGCGTGGCGACCACAAAACCTCCTGCAAAAGCCGCCTTTCCGGAGAGACGGCGCCCCTCCGGATACCCCGCCCACAACGGCACCAGCAGGAGCGCGGCGAACTTCGTCCACCCGGCGAGCGCCAGAAACGCGCCGCGCCCGAAGGCAGACGTCACGAGCCAGAAGCCGAAGATGAGCAGCACGGGCATGATCGCGTCGTTCGTGTTCGAACTGGACACGTACTGCGTGAACGGATAGGCCGCCCAGGCAAACGGGAGCGCGACAGCGAGCCGCATGCCTCCGAACCGCCGGCCGACCAGCAGCAGCCCGAGTAACGCGAGCAGGTCGAAGGCGATCGCCGTGGCGTGGACGGCCGGCAGCTTGTCCCAGCGACCGCTCCAGCCGAGCACCCCGTACGCCGGCACGTACGCCTCGTACGCAACCGGCCCGTACGTGTCCCCGCGCTCGTTGGCCGACTCGCAGCGCCCGTTCGTCTGCACGCGCTCACGGATCTCACCGTCGTCGTCCTTCGGCCCGCAGGCTCTCAGCGTCCCTTCGACCGGCATGTGACCGTAGGGCGACTCGCCGTGGACGATCCGGTGCGCGCCGATCACGCCCGCGTAGCCGACGTCGATCACGTTCGAATCGCGTACGTTCAGCCCGAGCCGAAAGCCGGTCAGGAAGACCGTGGCCGCCGCGAGCAGCCAGAGAGGCCAGACCGACCTTGACGAGCCGGGCCCGCCACGCCAGACGCTCCAGACCATGCGTCCCAAGAGGTACAGAAGCGGTGGGTAGGCGAGTAGGACGCTCGTGAAAACCTCGCCGCGGTTGAAGAACCAGAGCGAGGCCGAGAACGAGAGCAGGACGAGGAGGTCGAGGTTCCGCAGGCTGAGCGGACGGCGGAGATCGGCGAGCCCGAGCAGGAAGACGATGCAGAACGCAAGCCAGATGCCGACCGAGTTGATCTGCCTGCCGCCGAACGCGCCGCTGTAGCCGCGGGCCATCTTCCACGCGACCTGCGGTCCCGTCCACGCTTCCGTGACGGCGCCGGTGCCGTCGTCCACCCGGCCGAGCGCGATCTCGCCCGCGGAGCCCCACCAGACGCCGATCTTCCAGTCCCCGCGTTTCGCGTCGAAGGTCCCGTCGGTCACGCGGTCTCGCTTGGGGTAGCGGTCGAGCCAATCGGCGACCTTGTCGTCGCGGAGAAAGATCTGTGTCGCGCGCTCCTCGGTCAGGTGCGCGCGCGGCGCGACGGGGGCAAACGGAGTCTTGACGAGCCGCCCCTTCGCGTCGTAGACCGGCTTGGTCGCGGTCGTCGCAGCGTGCGCGGCGGGCGCGAGCACCGCCGCGGCGAGCAGAGCGAGAGCGACCCGCCTCATGAGGCCCTCAGCGGCGCCTGAACGACCAGAGCTTGTTGCCCACGAAGTTGATGGGCGTGACCAGCACCACCGCGATCGCCTGCGCCAGGACCTTGCCCACGCCCCCGGCGACGAACGCGGTCAGGAGCAGCTCGTTCGCGGCGAGCGCGAGCAGCGAGACGACGAAGAAGCGAAGCCCCTGATACCCGACGTGGCCGCGTTGTCCGCGGAAGGTCCAGAGCCGGTTCCACGTGTAGTTGTTCGTCACCGCGACCAGGAAGGAGCACGCGGCCGCGAGGTTGAAATGCATGCCTGCGCTGACGAGCGTCGCGTAAACCGCGAGGTTGATGCCGTACCCGATCGCGCCGACGGTGCAGAACTTCGCAAGCTGGACCCAGTTGTGCTGCTTGCGCAGCGCAGTCGACGCGCGGGCTCTCGCTGCTGCCATCGTCGAGGCTTCGTTGCCCACCGGGGCGAGCGTAGCAGCGTCCTGGCGGGGGTCACCTGATGGAGAAGCCGACCTCGCCCTCGGGCTCGACCCACTCCACCTCCACCTGCTCGACGCTGGCGCCCGACGGGCCGCGCCGGCACCACTCGACCATCGAGTCCACGCGCTCGTCGTCGCCCTCGAACGCGGCCTCGACGCGTCCGTCAGGAACGTTGCGAATCCAGCCCGCGACGCCGAGCGAACGCGCCCGGTCACGCGTCGCCGTCCGAAAGAACACGCCCTGGACTACGCCGCTGACCACGACGAGCGCACGCTTCATTTCTCGAAGCCGCCCTGGCCGACGAGCGGCACGAACCGGCACGGGACCGAGCGCACGACCGCAGGGCCCTCCGGGCTGCGCACAATCAGCTCCAGCCGCTGGCCCCAGCGCCCACCGACCGGCACGGCGAGGCGGCCGCGAGGCTCGAGCTGGTCATAGAGCTGCTGCGGCAGGCGCGGCGCCGCTGCCGCGACCGCGATCGCGTCGAACGGCGCGTGCTCCGGCAGGCCGAGTGAACCGTCTCCGACATGAACTCGAACCCCGTCGTAGCCGGCAGCTTCGAGGTTCTCACGGGCCTGCGCGGCGAGCTCTGGAATCCGCTCGATCGTATGGACCTCCGCGGCCAGCTCGGCGAGGACAGCGGCCTGGTAGCCGGAACCGGTGCCCACGTCGAGCACGCGCTCGCGGCCGGTGAGGCCGAGGATCTCGCAGATCCGGGCGACCATGTACGGCTGGGAGATCGTCTGGTCGTGACCGATCGGCAGGGCAGCGTCGGCGAATGCGCGCGGTCGTTCTCCGCTGGGGACGAAGAGCTCACGCGGCACGCGCGCCATCGCGGTGAGGACGCGCTCGTCGACGATGTCCCGTACCCGCAGCTGGTCCTCGACCATGCGGAGCCGCTCCGCGGAGAGATCTTTCTCAGCGCTCACGGCTGACGCCGAAATGATGGAGCACGCATGGCGCGACGTCGACGATCCGCCCCGGCGGGGGTCCCAGCCCGACCGAGAGCATCGGCACCTCCGTGTCGCCGAGCTCGAGGGAGCCGTGTGAGCCGCCGCCGACGTGGTCGCGGCCGCCCAGGTCGGCGAATTCGACCCCGGCTGCGGCCGAGACGATCAGGTCGCCCGCGTTCGGGTTCGCAAGCGCGGCCCATGCGCGCTCGAGCGCCTGCGGCTGGCCGAGGACGTCAGCCGCTCCGCTCGTCGCCCAACCTCCGTCACTCGGGCCAAAGCGAAGCTCCTCCCCCTCCCGCTGGGCGACGGCAGTGTCGCCGTCGCGAAAGAGAACGACGTGGGGGCTCCCGTGCAGACGCTGGGCGAGCTGTCCGCGCTCGGCAGTGCAGCCGGGTAGCCGGTAGACCATCCCTGCCCGGTTGGAAGCGGTCACCGCGAGCTCGGCGCGGCGCCCGTTGCCCGGATGGAAGAGCCTGAAGCCGGAGAACGAGTCCTCGAGACGAACCGAGCGCTCGACGCGCGTCTGACCGTGGTCCGAGCAAAGGAGGACGGCATAGCGCTCGAGGAACTCGTCCGGCCCGCCGGCCGCCTCGAGCAGCGAGCCGATCGCATCGTCCGCCCGGCCGAGAGCGGCGTGTGCGACCTCCGGCCCGGCAGCGTGCGACGCGAAGTCGTAGTCCGGGAGGTAGAAGACGAGGAGATCGAAGCCGTCCCGCGTCACGAGCCAGCGTCCGACGACGCCGGCGTACTCGTCGACGGAGCCACGTGCCCGAGTACGGATCGCGAGGGGCGAACCGGTGACGTCCGACTCGAAGAGGTTGTAGTAGAAGAACCGGCTGGGGCCGAAGGCGGGGCGGCCGAGACCGGGCACCGTGGACTCGTGCCGGGCAGGCCCGCGGTAGCAGACCATGTTCACCGCGGCCGTGACCAGGCCGGCGCCCTCCAGCGACTCGAAGAGGGTGGCCGCGTCACGTGAGAGGTGCTCCTCGTTCATGCTGAAGACCGCGTCGCGCAGGGCGCGCGTCGGGCCCGCCGCGCGAATGGCGCTGAACGACGAGCCGTACTCCACGAACCGCCCCTCCGCGCGGTGAAACCAGACGAGGTGGGGGATGCCGTGCACGTCGGGATGAGCGCCGGTCGCGAGGGACGAGAGGCAGACCGGCGTCAGCGAGGGAAACGTCGTCACGGCCCGTTGGTACTCACCATGCTCGACGAGGTAGCGCAGCGCGGGGACGTCCTTGCTCTCGACCGCGTCCTCGAGCATCGCCGGCGTGAGGCCGTCGATCACGATCAGAACGACTTTCTTCGGCGGCATCAGTCGCGCGCGAGCGTGCGGAGCCCCGCGTAGCGCTTCCCCGCCCGGCGGCGGAGGCGCAGCCCGAGCGCCGGCAGGGCGAGAGCCTCGAAGTACCCGACAACCGGAACGAAAGCGAGCGCCGCGACGACCGCCGCCCCGAGCACCACGAGGAGGGCTGTCGCCACCCGGGTGCCACCCCGGGCGAGCGCGCCCGCGACGAGTTGGAGTGCGCCGATCGCGCCGAGGATCCCTCCGGCTCCCCCGGCCACGGCCTCCTCGAGATCGGCGAAGGCGAGCCCGAGCGCAATCCCGATCGCCCCGGCGAGCAGGGGCGCGAGGAGCGCCCAGCGCCGTCCGGCGAGAACCGCCGCGGCCGCGATCCCGAGTGCCGTTCCGAGTCCCGCAAAGACGCCGATCCAGTACAGGTTCCCCATCGGGCCAGTGTAGTTGGAGGGCGTTTCGCCACCTCCGATCTGGGGAAGAGTTCGATTGATGAACGGCCGCTCCGGGGGGCCCGGCCGTGATCGCCGGTATCTCCTCGTCTTCTTCTCCACCTTCCGTTCGGGTCCCGCCCGACGGATGGACAGCCTGCTTGCTCAGCTGGCCCGGAAGGAGCGGAAGAGGCTTCGCGTCACCCGCGTCGATGTCGAGGCGCGTCCGGAGCTGGCCAAGCGCTTCAAGGTGCGGCAGGTACCGACGCTTGTCCTCGTCAAGGGAAAGCGTGCCGTTGCGAGGCTCGAGGGCAGGGCGAACGCCGCCGAGATCGAGGAGCTCGTCGACCAAAACGTCGGGGATTCGAAAACCGAGAACGGGTAACACCCGTAGGTCCGAACGAAATCGACGGGAGGAGTGTGCATGCGCAAGCTCGCAATCGTCGCTTCCGTGCTCGCCATGGTCGGCCTCACAGTTGTGGCCGCCGCGGCGCTCGCAAACCGGGGGCATGGTCAGGGAGGCAACAACTTCCGGGCGAACTTGAACGGCTACAACGAGGTGGTCGGCGGCGCCGGCGCCTCAACGGGATCCGTGTCGACGACCGGCCACGGCCGAATCGCGTTGCGGATCTTCAACGACCGCATCCATTACACGCTCGACTACTCCGATCTGTCGGGCGGCGACACCTGCTGCGCGCACATCCACTTCGCTCAACAGCATGTGAGCGGGGGAGTGAGCGCATTCCTGTGCGGCGGCGGTGACAAGCCGGCGTGTACGCCAACCAACGGTCACATCGAGGGGGACATCGATGCGGCCGACGTCGTCGGGCCAGACCTGCAGGGGATCGCACCGGGTGAGCTGGACGAGCTCGTGGCCGCGATTCGCAAGGGTGCGACGTACGCAAACGTCCACACGACGCCGACCTACCCCGAAGGTGAGATCCGGGGTCAGATCGGCAAGGGTCACGGCAGGGGCTAGTCGCCCCGATCGGACTGATTCGAAGAGCCCGGTCCCGGCCCGGGCTCTTCGTTTTTCTAGGCTCCGGCCGTCTCGATGCGACCGATGACGGCGAGCCCGAATTCGGCGGCCCGGGCGCCGTCGACGACCCGGTGGTCGAACGTGAGCGAGACGTAGCCGATCTGCGCGACGGCGAGCCCGCCCTCGCGGACGACGGGTCTCGGCGCGATTCGCCCGATGCTCAGGATCGCGACCTCGGGGTGATTGACGATCGGTGTCTGGAAGAGGCCGGCGAGCTTGCCCGCGCTCGTCACGGTGAAGGTCGAGCCGCGCAGCTCCTCCGGCTTGAGCGCGCCGGCGCGGGCGCCTTCCGCCAAACGGGCGACTTCCGCGGCGAGCTCATCGAGCGACGCCGTGTCACACCCGCGGACGACGGGGACGACGAGCCCGTCACCGGTCTGGACCGCGACGCCGAAGTCGTACCGGTCGAGGTAGACGATCTCGTCGCCTTCGAGCCGCGCGTTCAGCTCCGGAAACTCCTGCAAGGCCTCCGCACACGCCTTCAGCACTGTCGGCAGCAAGAGCTTGAGGTCGAGCCCGCCGAAGTCGCATTCCTCCACCCACGTCACCGCAGGCACCTCGCCGTGAGCGCGGGCCATGTGCTCGGCAATCAGTCGCCGAACCCCCCGCAGCGGCTCCCGCCGTCCCTCCAGGACCTGTCCCGGGACCAGGTCCGACGACGTGGCCGCGGAACGCACGTCTGCTTCGGTCACCCGTCCCTGCTGTCCGGTGCCGGACAGCGCTTCGAGGTTGACGTCGAGCTCCTGGGCGAGACGGCGCACGAGCGGCGTCGCGCGGACACGTCCCGACCCGCCAGGTCCCGGGACCTGGTCCCGGGACATGGCCGAAGGAGGCGCCGGCTGTGGAGAAGTGGGCTCGGCGGCGGGAACGGCTCCGTCGCCGATGACGACGAGGATCGTGCCGACCGGGACGACCTTGCCCTCCTCGACGAGGATGCTCGCGACCTTGCCGGCCGCCGGCGAGGGAATCTCGACGGTCGTCTTGTCCGTCTGGATCTCGACGAGCGGCTGGTCCTCCGCCACCTCTTCCCCCTCGGAGACCAGCCAGCGGGCGACCTCACCTTCGGTCAGGCCCTCGCCGAGATCGGGCAGCTTGAACTCATAGGCCACGCCGGCGGAATTTACAGCGGGGCTGGGTGGGATGTCGCTCGTTGTCGGGGTGCGATGGTCGTTCCGAGGCCGCGGACGCAGGGAGCCCCGGTAGTGGCACTACCGGGGCGACTGAGGATCCGGCCTCGGGGCGAGCAGCGCGGCCCGACGACTCAGCTGATGTCCCGCCCAGCCCCGCGTGGTCGGCCGAGCCAGGCGTCGGCCGGGACGATCAGCACCCGCAGGCCGCCCTCGGACCGCCAGATCGAGAGCGCCTGTTCGTCGCCGCTCACCGTCGGTGCCGCCTCCCGCGGCACGTAGCCGAGCTGCAAGGTTCGCTCCTCGTTCCAGACGCCGACCGCGTTCGGGTCGTGCTCGTTCTCGGGCTCGGGGACGAGAGCGAGCGGACGACCCGGCTCGAAGGACGGATCGGCCAGCGACTCGATCCGGAACGAGACGCCGGCCACCGGAACCACCGTCACCCGTGGGTCCTCCCAGCGCACGACCTCGCCGGTTGCGGCGTCACGAAGCCGGTAGCCGGCGCCGGCGCGCTCGAGCAGGAGCCGGAGCCGATCGCTCACCGGAACGCGTCGTCGCGCAGCACAGCATGCACCCCAACGAGCCCATTCACGAGTTGCGTCACGCGAACGTCCACGCCGACGCTCGCCAGTGCCAGAGCGTCGCCGCGGCCAAGATCCAGCTCCCGTTGCATGAGCGCGATCATCGAGTCGATCGCGATCTGCGCGGCGCCGTCGAGCGTCTCTTCGAAGCCAAACGTGATCCACGCCTCCTCGGTCCTGGCGATCGGCCAGTCGAGCGCCATGTCGTCTCGCACATCGAGCGTGACCTGAGCCGTCACCGGCGCCTCGATCGCCGTCCCGCAGACCTCGCCGTCCCCCTGGGCGGCATGGCCGTCGCCCGCGGAGAAGAGTGCCCTGTCAACCGGGACTGGGAGAAAGAGCGTTGCCCCGGCGACGAGCTCCTTGCAATCGATGTTCCCACCCCAGCGCCGCGGCGGAATCGTCGAGTGGACGCCGGACTCGGGGGGAGGCATACCGATGACCCCGAGGAACGGAGCGAGGTCGAGCTCGCGCCCCAGTGCCCGACCCACGCCGTCGGCAAGCTCCCAGTGCACCGCGTGGTCGTCGACGGTGATCGTGATCCCCCACGCGCCGACCTCGACGTCGTCGACGCGGACGGCGAGCGTCTGGCCCGCGCGCGCTCCGCGGACCGCGATCGGCCCCGCAAGCGCGTGGCCTCTGTCGAGCTCGGGGTTCGACGCCTGGAATCTCTCGCCGGCCGCCAGGTCCCAGCCGGCATTCGGCACCGAGAAGCGAACGGAGTCGCCCGGCTCGATCTCGAGCACCGGCTCGAGCTCCTGCGAGAAGTAGCCGTGGAGGAATGCGGCCTCGAGCGGAAGCTCGTGGAGGCTCACTAGAACTGGAGCAGCTTCTCGACAGCGTCGACGATGCGCTCGACCGACGGCATGTAGGCGTCCTCGATCTGCCAGTACGGGTACGGGACGTCGTAGCCGGTCACGCGGAGCACCGGCCCCCGCAGGTCGAGCATCGCCTTCTCGGCAAGGATCGCCGCCAGCTCGGCGGCGAAGCCGGCGGTGCGCGGTGCTTCCTGGATGATCACGACCCTGCCCGTCTTCCCCGCGGCGGCGAGCAGCGCGTCCTCGTCCAGCGGCTTCAGCGTCCGGATGTCGAGGATCTCGACGCTCGCCCGGCCTTCGAGGGCGTCGGCCGCCTGCTCCGCGAGCGGCACCATCGAGCCGTAGGCGACGAGGGTCACGTCGGTCCCCTCCTGCACGGTGCGCGCCTCGCCGAGCGGGACGACGTGCTCGCCCTCGGGAACCTCGCCGCGCATCGTCCGGTAGTGGAGCTTGGGCTCGAACACGATAACCGGGTCGGGATCGCGAATTGCGGCTGCAAGCAGGCCTTTTGCATCGCTCGGTGTGGACGGGATCGCGACCTTCACGCCGGGTGTGTGCACGTAGTAGGCCTCAGGCGAGTCGTCGTGCAGCTCGGGCGCGCGCACCCCGCCGCCGTAAGGCATCCGCACGGTGATCGGAAACTCCATCTTCCCGCCGGTCCGCCAGCGGTAGCGGCCGACATGGGTGATCAGCTGGTCAAGGGAGGGGTAGCTGAATGCGTCGTACTGCATCTCGCAGACCGGACGGAAGCCGGCCATGCAGAGCCCGACCGCGGTGCCCATGATCCCGGCCTCGGCCAGAGGCGTGTCCACGCAACGTTCCGCGCCGAACTTGTCGAGCAGTCCTGCCGTCGCGCGAAAGACGCCGCCGGCGCGGGCGACGTCCTCACCCATGACCATCACGTTCTCGTCCCGACCGAGCTCGACGTGGAAGCAATCGTTGATCGCCTCGACGAGGGTCAGCTCACTCACCGAGCATCCTCCGCAGCTCGGCGAGATCGGTCTCGAACGACGCCGGCGGGTTGGCCAGCGCGTGGTCGAACACGAGCGACGCGTCGGCCGGCGGCTCGGCCTCGGCGGCCGCGATCCCATCCCGCATCGCCTGCGCGGCCTCCGAGCGAATCGACTCGGCCATCTCCTCCGTGAGGATCCCCGCCCGCGTCAGGTACGCCTCGTAGCGGCCCAGACATTCGTTCTTACGCTCTTCCTCGACGCGCGCCAGGTCGATGTACGCCTTCGGGTCGTCGGCGGTCGCATGCGGCGCAGCGCGGTACGAGACGGCCTCGATGAAGGTCGGCCCATCGCCCGCCCGGGCGCGCTCGACCCCCTCCCGGGTCGCCTCGTAGACGGCGAGGATGTCGCCTCCGTCCACGCGCAGGCCGGGCATCCCGTAGCCGACGGCCTTGTCCGCCAGGGTCTCGGCGCGGGTCTGTGACGCGACCGGAGTCGAGATCGCCCAGCCGTTGTTGTTGCAGAAGAGAACCAGGGGCGCGCGCATGACCGCGGCGAAGTTGGCGCCCTCGTGGAATGCACCTTCGGAGGTCGCGCCGTCGCCGAAGTACGCGATCGCACACGCCTTCTCCCCGCGCAGCCGCTTCCCCCACGCAAGGCCGGCCGCGTGCGGCACATGGGTCCCGATCGGAACGCAGATCGACGCGACGTTGTAGTCCGCAGGATTCCACCAGCCCGCGGGATGGCCCCGCCACCAGGAGAGGACCGTCGAGGCGGGCATCCCGCGCAAGAGCCCGATCGCCGACTCGCGGTAGCTCGGGAAGATCCAGTCCGCATCGTCGAGCGCATAGACGGAGCCGGCCTGCATCGCCTCGTGGTTCCAGAAGATCGCGTAGGTGCCGATGCGGCCCTGGCTGTGGTAGACGACGGAGCGCTCGTCGTAGGTGCGCAGAAGGACGAGGTTGCGGTAGAGCTCGACGAGATCGTGGTCCGCCAGCCCGTCGACTTCGCCGTCGGGGACGGTGTCGCCGTCGCCGATCACGCGCCGGAGATCGCGCTCAGCAGGGAGAACCTGTGCCATTACGGCCCCGAATCTACCTCAGTGGCACTGCGGCGAACCAGCACGGCGACGAGGCCGAGCGCGGCGATCGTCGCCGCCACGCCGATCGCCTCCAGCGCGGCGCCGCCGCCCCCCGAAGCCGCGGCGACGATGACCACGAGCCCGGCCACAGCGGCGGCTCCAGCGGAGACGGCTGCGAGGTAGGCGAGCCGGCGGTCGACCAGGCCCGGCTCGCTCCAGGCGGGAACACGCGGCTCGATCGACCAGAAGGCGAGCTCCGCGACGAGGAAGAACGCCCCGGCGTAGAGAGGTGTGAGCTCGTCGAGCGCGTGTGACTGGGCGGCGAAGAGCACTGCGTACTCGCCACCGAGCGCAGCGAGGCCCCATCCGAGAACGGGCCCCGAACGGGCAGCGAGCCCGGCGGCCAGGAGGACGACGGCAAGACCGGCGAGCGCGAGCGCAAGCCGGCGCAGGTCGATGTCCTGCACCGCTGGATACGCCGCGAGGCCGGCCGCTGCCGCCAGCGCGGCGACACCGGTGACTAGACGCGCACGACTCGGGCGTGGCGCCTGAATGCCCTCACCTCCTCCACCATCGCGTCCAGCGGCACCCCTTCGCGCCATTCGACGATCGGAACGCCGAGCGACGCGTACCGCGACCGGAGTGCGTCGCGGCGGAGCCGCCAGAGCCGATAGGCGAGCTGCTCGGTCTCGGTTCGACCCTCTTCGACGAAGGAAAACGGCGAGAGCTCGATGACTGCGAGGTCGAAGCCGCGGGCCCGCAGGTCGAGCAGCGAGCCCACGGCCCGCTCGTCGAGCAACGGGCTCAGGGCGATGACGAGCGCGCGCGGCGGCAGAGTCCGGTTCGGGATGACGTCGAGGTCCTTCCACGCGTAGCTGAGGAGGATCTCTGCATCGAGCAGCGAGTCCACGATCCGGTACAGCTGCGTCGTACCGCTCGCCGCCGTCAGCCAGTTGAGGACGCCGCCGAACGACACGAGACCGACGCGGTCCTTCTCCTTCAGGTAGTGCGTTGCGAACGAGGCTGCGGCCCGGACGCCGAGATCAAGCGTCCCCGTGTCGCTGCGCCGCGCCTCGGCGAACGTGTCGAGGAAGAGGACGACGTCGGTGTTGCGCTCCGGATGGGCCTCGTTCACCCAGGGGACGCCCCGCTTCGCAGTCGCGCGCCAGTTCACGCGCCGTACGCGATCGCCGGTCGTGAACGGCCTCAGGTCGGCGAACTCGATCCCCTCGCCGCGGTGGCGCGCCACCTGGTTCCCGGAGAACGCCTGCGTCTCGAGGGGCTGGAGCAGGCGCTGCAGCGTCTCCCCGCTCGGATAGACCTTCAGCGGCCGAGGCTCGCCGGCGGAGCCCTCGAACACGAGCAGGCCGAATGTGTCGCGAGCACGCCAGAGGACCTCGCCCACCCGGTATGTGCCCCAGTGCACGCAGCGGACAGGCACCTCCAGCTCCCGCTGCTCGCCGGCGGCGAGCCGAATGACCCGCGGATTCGGCACTTCCGCGACCAGCCCGTCCGGGAGCTTGAGCAGTAGCTCGAGGCGATCGATGCGCGCGTTGGCGGCCAGCTCGAGCTCGAGGCTGACCGTTCGGTCCTCGAGCTGACGGTCCCGGTCGAGCTCGACGTGCACCCTCAGCTCCGGCCGCTGGGCGAGGGCGAGCCCGACGCCGGCGAGAACCGCGAAGGGCGCGGCGAGCGCGGCGAGCTCCGGACGTCCGAGTGCCAGCGCGCCGATCAGACCCAGGCCGGCGAGCGCCGGATAGACGCGCAGCTTCGCGGTCGCGGCGCGGGTCACTCGCGAACGGGTTGCTCGACCGCCGGCGTCGGCACCACGTCGAGGAGCTCGCGGACGATGTCGTCCGAGCGCCGGCGCTCGACCCAGAGCTCGGGCCGCAGGGAAAGCCGGTGCGCGAGCGCTGGCACGGCAACAGCCTTCACGTCGTCCGGCGTCGCGTAGTCGCGGCCCGAGAGGGCGGCGCGGCCCCGGGCGAGCTTGATGAGCGCGAGCGACCCGCGCGGGCTCGACCCGACCTGGACGCCCGGCGCGTCCCTCGTCGCAGTGACGAGGTCGACGATGTAGTAGCCGAGGCTCTCCTCCACGTGCACCTGCTCGAGCGCCCCCTGCATCTCGAGCAGCGTTTGCTTCTCGGCGACCTGGTCGAGCTCGACCTCCTCCTCCGCACGCTCGAGACGACGCTCCAGCATCTCCCACTCGTGATCCCGGGAGGGGTAGCCGATGCCGATCCGAAGCACGAAGCGGTCCAGCTGCGCCTCGGGAAGCGGGTACGTGCCCTCGTACTCGATCGGATTCTGGGTGGCGAGGACGATGAAAGGCGGATCGAGGATGTGGGTCGTGCCCTCGATCGTGACCTGCTTCTCCTGCATCGCCTCCAGCAGCGCGGCCTGGGTCTTGGGCGGCGCCCGGTTGATCTCGTCGCCGAGCAAGAGGTTGCCGAAGATCGGCCCCGGCCTGAACTCGAAGTCGCTGCGCTGCTGGTTGTAGATCGACGACCCGGTCACGTCGGCCGGCATCAGGTCCGGGGTGAACTGGATGCGCGAGAAGGTCATCCCCGTCACCTGGGCGAACGAGCGGGCGATCAGCGTCTTCGCCAGGCCGGGGAAGTCCTCGATCAGGACATGGCCGTCCGAGAGGATGCCGAGGAGGACGAGCTCGAGGGCCTCTCGCTTGCCGACGACCGCGCGCTCGACCTCGGCGAGGATCCGCTCGGCCTGCTCGTTCAGCTCCTCGATCGTCATGGGCAGTGCCCCTTCCAGTGATGCCGCCGAGCTCCTGGGTCGCGAGCACCAAGCCAGAGGCCGCACTCGACCGCGGCCAAGGCTAGTAGCCTTGGCAAGGGCGAGGGTGGGCTCTGGCGCCGCGTGATCGCGGGCCAGGGGCCGGCATGTATTGCTGGGAGGGGCACAGGTTAGAGACGCTCCAGGCTCTCGACTGTTTGGTGGAGCTCGGCCAGCCCGGGCCCGGGCGCCTGCCGGTTGCGTGGCGGCTCGCGGTCCGGGCTCACGAGCGGCCACAGGTCGCCGACGAGCTCGCGGACGGCGGGGCTGCCCGAATCGAGGCTGAGGCCGCGGCGCTCGAGCCGTGCGAGGGCGATCTCGCGGACGACCGGACGCAGCCGGTAGTGGAGGTCGAATTCCTTGGACGCGCTCATGTAGAGCTCGCGTTCGAGGCGGTCGAGCTCCGGGATGCGTGGCAGCTCCGCGTCCGGTGGCTCGAGCGCGGCGGCGAGCCTCGACCCCCGCTCACGCGGAGCGACCTGGCGCAGCAGGGCGACCATCACGAGCCACGCCATGGCGCCGAGGACGAGGACGTAGACGTCGAGCTCGAGCTCGTGGCGCCCCGGCGCGATCCTGCGCGCCGCGACGAGCCCGAGCGTCGCGAACACGGCGCCGAGCACCCAGGTGGTCGCAAGCCGTCTCAGCCCGCGACCTCGAGCTCCGCGCGCAGGCCGGAGAGCGCCTCGATCGCGTCCTCCTTCATCCCGGGGTCGATCTCATGCGTGCTGAAACGAGCGCGCTGAAAGAGCTGCGTGAGCCGCCGAACCGAGTGGGCGCTCGCCTGGACCGCGTCCAGCACGCGCCCGAGGTACTCGAGCGGCGCCTCGGCCTCCCCCCTCGGCAGCCCGCGCGCTGCAAGCGTCCGCTCCATCCTCGAGTACGCGCGGATCACAGCCTGCCGGGGATCGACCTCGGCCCGCAGGTCGTCGAGCGTCTCCGCGAGCACGTCGGAGAGAGCTTCGACGATCGGCATGTCGCGCACGAGGGCACGGCGCCTCCGGACCGCGAAGATGGTCATCGCGCCGCCGATCCCGACGATCAGCGACCCGACGACGAACAACGGCAACCAGCGGAACTGAGGTTGATACTGCTCGAGCGCGGGAGGGCCCTTCTTGGCCTTCCCCGGCGCGACATGGCCCGCCTTCGCCTTCTCACCCTCGGTCTGGTCCCCGTTGATCCAGTCGAGCCGCAACCCTTGGTGCGTGATGGCGAGGACGGCGATGAGGACGAGCGCCGTCACGACGAGGTTGCGGGGCCCACCCGCCCGGCGTCCGCCCTTGTCTGCCCGGTAGCCGCGCCGCATGAATGCCGCGAAGAAGAACAGCACGGCCCCCGCGGGCACCATGAGCAGCGCCACCGTCGAGAGGTAGTCCGCGAGGAGCGACGGCGCGTCGGCGCTCGGCCTGCTCTCGCCTCCCCCGGGCGCGCGCCCTGCAGCCGCGACCGCCACTATGCCGACGAGCCCGAGCAGCCCGCCGATCGCCGCCACCGTGCGCCAGGACCGCGCCCTCATATTTGAACAGTAGATGCAGGGGCGCTACGGGGAGTGGAGCGCGATGAACTCGTCCACGGCCGCTTGCACGTTCGGATCGCGGAGCGTCCAGACGCCGTGCTCGAGACCCGGGAAGATCCTGAGCTGCTTCTCGGGAGCGGCACACGCGTTGTAGAGCGCGCGGGCATCCGTGATGAAGGGCTCGTCCTCCTCTGTCGCAACGAACAGCGTGGGCACTAGGAGCGCCCCAACCGCCCCGAGCACGTTGATGCGCTCGTACTGGCTCGGGCTGGAGAGGCTGAACACGCCGTTCACCGGAGGGTTCGCCCGGGCGGCACCCGAGAGCACGGCCGCGGCGCCGAGCGAGCCGCCTCCGAGAACGATGCTCGTCGCTCCGCGGGAGCGGAGCGCACGGATCGCACCGAGCACGTCGTAGTCGACCCGATCTTTTCTCGCCCGGCTTCCAGACCGCCCGGACGACCCGTCGCCGCGGTGGTCGAAGGCGAGCACGCGGTAACCGCGGGCCGCGAGGTCGCGGGCGTACGGGACCCAGATGCAGAGATCCGAATTGCCCTGGTGGGCGAGGATGACGGCGCGCGGGCCCCTCCCGAAAACGACACCGATCAGTCGAACCCGGTCGCTCGCGGTGAACCTGAGGACGCGGCGGCGCTCGGCGCGGGTCACGCAGGTCTCGCGCAGGCGCAGCGGCTTGAGGCGATGCGGCTGGGCCTGCATGCTGGTCCCGTTGGGAGCTGAGATGCCGGGCGCCGCCACAACCGCGAAGGCCATGCAGAGAACGACACAGGCAATCCACTTCATCTGCGCACTCCGAGCGTCCGCTCGACGTCGCCTGCCCAGCCGATGATCGCGTCGGCATAGCGCCGGCCGTACATGCGTGTCAGCTGCGGAAAGAGGTCGTGAGTGTCGCCGCGCGCCCGCTCGTCGAGCGCGTCGAGCTCCTCCTTCAGTTGCTCCATCTCGGCCCGCCGGGCACGCACCCGCTCGAGAAGAATCTCCTCGGAGGCGTACTCGCCGAAGAAAATCCTGAGCAAGAGTGGGTTGCGGTCGGGGGTAGGCGAATCAGGCGTCTCCTCGATCCACTCGCGAAGCGCGGCCCGTCCCGCTCCGGTAATCCGGTAGACCTGCTTGTCGGGGCGCCGCTCCTGAGCGACCGTTTTGCTCGTTGCGTACCCGGCTTCGACCAGGCTGGGCAGGACGGCGTAGATCTGGCTCTTGGCCGGCCCCCAGAAGTAGCCGACGCTCCGGTCGACCGCCTTCTTGAGGTCGTACCCGGATTGCGGCGCGCGGGCAAGCAGGCCGAGGACCGCGCATTCAGTCGTCGTGAGAGTGGTCGTCTTAGTCTCAACCGGCATAGTCCGGGCTGGACTATACCAAAACGAGCGCCGCCCCTCGCTCCGCCTCGAAAAGCGCGGAGGTCGAGTCTCCGAGGTCCTCGCCGTCGGCCTGAACCGGCATTGGCCCGTCGCAAACGATCTCGATCCGATCGAGGTCGTGCCCGTAGACGATGTCGCCCGCACTCGACTGGCCGCGGCCCAGGAGAACGTAGGCGAGGAGGCGCGGCAGCCTCACCGGCGAGACGCCACGCGGGGCGACCAGGTCGATGCCGAGCTCGAAGCGGGCTTCCGGCGCGACGCGGATCGGAATCGGCCCCGCATACGTGTACGGATTCCCGTTCGCGACGAGGGCGAAGGCCGCCCGCCCGCGGCCCAGGATCTCGAGCGCGGGCTCGAAGCGCCCCCGCCGTTCCGCCAGCAGACGGGTGAGCTCCCAGGCGAAGACGGCGTTGCCTGCTCGGGCGCCGCCTTCGCTGCGGCCACGCGCCTCGAGGCGGCGAATCGCCTCGGCGTCGAGGCCGACGCCCGCGGCGAACCCGAATCGACGCCCGTTGACCCGGCCCAGCGAGATTCTCCGGGTGCGGCCGGCGACCAGCTGCTCCGCGGCGCGGACGGCATCTGTGGGCAGGCCGAGAGCCCGCGGCAGCACATTGGCCCCGCCACCAGGGATGAAGCCGACCGGAGTCTCGGCGTCGATCCCGTTCAGGACCTCGTTGTAGCCGCCGTCGCCGGAGAAGACGTACACCGCCTCGGCGCCGCGGGCCTCGCGAGCAAGCTCCGTCGCATGACCCCGATGCTCGGTGTGCCGAGTCTCGACGTCGCCGAGCACGCGCGCCACCTGCTCGACGCGCTCCTCGGTGACGGCGCTGGCGAACGGGTTGACGATCAGGAGCCGCAGGGGCTATTCCTCGGAGATCGGCCCGAGGTCGTACCCCTCGAACTTCATCTCTTCCGCGGCCTCCGCGATCTGGAGCACCGCCGGGTTCTCTGAAATCGACTCGTTGAACCTCCTGACTCCGACGGAGTCGCCCAACTCGGCGGCTCTTCGGAGCTCCTCGAGGTCGTCCGCGTACGCGCGCATGCCGGCCACGAGCCGGTCGTTCTGACCGGCGACGGAGCCCGGAGGCTTTGTGTCGTCGAGCTCGTCGGCGGCATCTCTCAGCTCGCTCTGCGCTTCGGCGACACGGGCCGAAAGCAGCCCGGCCGCTGTCACGTTCGTCTTCCGAAAAGCGTCCTGCACATCCGCGTACACGGTTCGCACCTTCTGCTCGTACTCAGGCTTCGACAACGTGCCCCCGTCTCCGCCGCGGGGCACGAGGAGGATGCCCGCGAACGCTACGAGAGCGACGACCGCGCCGGCAATCACGCGACGAGGAGGCATGCTCGAAGAAGTCTAGGGAGGAGAGGCCGGGGGTTAAGCCGGCCCCTCCCAACCTAGTCCTAGTGTCGATGAACCTGGATGTTGCCCTTGCTGAGGTTTCCGGCCCGGGCTCCGCCGGAGCTCATCGTGAGGTTGAAGAAGTCGTTGGTCGACGACTCGCCACCGTCCACGACGTCGACTGTGTACGTGACGTTGTTCCCGTTGTTCCTGCCGGAGCCCGTGATCCTCGCGTGCGACGCATCCGAGCAGGTAGCCGAGGTGATCGTGAGCGTCCTGAAGTCGGTGCTCGTGTCTCGATAGCTGACCGAGCCACGGGGAGGAGTCCCCGTGTGGACGTTCAGGCTGAACTTCCCGCCCGAGCTCGAGATCGTTCCACCGCCCGTGATCTTGCACGGAACCGACGAGGGTGGCGGGGGTGGGGCTGTTGGCAGGACGAAGTCCATCGACGGCGTGTTGTCGAACGGATAGAGGAACGACTGCACGATCTGATCCGGAGACACCGTGTTCCCGAGCGAGAACGCTGTCCCGTCGTAGAAGCGGGAGCCCGCGGTCGCAGCCACCTCGAGCGGCCGTTGGCCGGGCCCGGTCGGGCCGCTGAGAGCTCGGAGCAGGAAGCGGGGGATGCTGAACCGAAGCGTCCCGGTCGCCTGATTGAAATCGCCCTGGATCGGCTGGTCGCCCGGGTACAGGATGCACTTGTCCTGGTTCGCCGGTCCTGACGACTCGCACAGCTGGGTGCCCGTCGTGTAGTCGTTGTAGCCGTAGCTGAAGCCCTGCGCGGCGTTCCAGCGGACTCCGGCCGCCACGTCCTGGTAGCCGTTCGTGAACCGCAGCAGCCAGAGCAGTGACAGCGACTGCGTCCGTGTGGCGCTCGCCATCAGCGAGGCGGTCGAGAGGTCGCTGACCCGCATCGTCACGGTCACTCCGCCGTTCGGGATCGTCGCTCCGTCGATGAGATCGATCTCGGGGCCGACCGAGACGGACGTGAAGTCCGCCGCCGGCTCGTTCGTCGTCGGTGGATTCGGCGGTACGACGCCCGGCGTCATCACCGAGTAGGACGAGAGCGCATCGCCGGTCGGATCGTTCGAGGAGCTGCGGAGCACCTGATGGTTGGCGTCCGAAGTGATCGTGCCGCCGCTGAGCCTGGGCCCGCCGATCTGGGTCGACACCATCGGCGAGGCGACGTGGCCAGCAGCCTCGTCCGGGACCTTGTTCGCCCGGTCCCACGTGACGTAGATCCTCCCGTCGGCCGGATTGGTATCGAGCGAGATGAAGTCGGCCATCGAGCGGTCGCCGGGCGGAACGGCGAGGTCGCATCCGAGACCGTTGAGGCACACCGAGTCGTAGTGGAACGGATGCGTCGTCACCTTGACCTGACTGAAGGTGGCGGGGTTGTTCGGATCCGTCGAGAGCGCGTTCACCGTCTGGTTGACGTAGATGTGCCAGCTCGCCTTGAAGTTGCCGCTGTTCGGGTCGCCGTCGCTCTCCGTGCCGAAGAACACGACTGCGGCGCGCCCCGGGGCTCCGCCGGCAGTCACCCAGGCAAAGAGGCTCGTGCGAACTGCGTCACGATCGACCTGCGTGGGCGCCGAGAAGCCCGGGTTCACGCTCGGGAGATCCGTGGAGCCGAGAACGGACTCGTTGCACAGACCGATCTTGTTGGCAGTGAGCGTGACGAGGTAGGTGTGGAACCTGACGTTCTCGCCGTAGACGACGTAGATGTTCCCCGCGCTGTCGTGGTCGGCGGTGGCAAAGACCGTCGTGTTGCCCGGCGCGACCGCGGCCAGGCAGTTGGTCCAGGTCACGCCTCTGTCCCGCGAGATCGAGAGGTTCACGTGATCGCCGTCGGCCGCAGTGCGATCTGAGGCGAAGTAGACGACGCCGTTCGGATACGCCTGAGTGGGCTCGATGTAGCGCATCGGCCCCGGGAAGCGCGGGTTGCGCGCGGCGATTGCCGAGTCCAGCTGGTAGGTGAGCCCGCCGTCGGTCGAGCGCTGGACGACGACGTTCCTCGGCTCCTGCTGGTTGTAGCTCAGCAGCACCGTGTGGTCGTCGACGAAGGTCATCCACTGACGGTCGGCACCGGCGCCCTCGTCGGTGTTCCCGTTGCCGGCGGGACCGCCGGTCGCGAGGCTCTGACCACCGTTGGGCGAGGTGGCCGTGGCGAACCCGGTCAGCGGCCCTAGGCCCGTGTAGGCGTACTGGTAGAAGCCGAGTGCATTGCGGCTCGTGCCGAACGCGAGGCCGCAGTCGCCGCCGCCGCCGGCGGCCTGCTGACCGCGTGGCGGCGTGCCGAGCAGGTGGAACTGGTCGCCGTGGTCGTACGAGACCTGCGCGTAGTCGGAGAAGTTCGAAAACCCGGTCGGCCCGCAGTCGTAGACACGTCCGGCCTTGTCGATCTCGAGCAGCGGCTCGGCCTGGTCACGTTGGTTGTCGGAGGCGACCGCCGCCGAGAAGGCGAGGCCGTTGGCGGGGGCTGAGGGCAGGTCCTGCTCGATCGTCCGCGCCGTCGTGGTGATCTCGAGCTTGCCGTCGTAGTCGGTCAGTTCCGTCGAGAGAAAGGCGCACGCAAGCACCCTGTAGGTGCCCGGCGGCAGGTTGTTCGCCACGATGCTCTCGATATTGCTGCCACCGTCGCTCGATCCGACCACGTCACCGTTCGGGTCGACGACGGTCAGGATCTCGTCGCTGCTGGACTCCGCGGCCCAGGTGATCGTGAACCTGAACTGGGCGTCGATCGTGTCGTAGGTCCCTGGAGGCACGTTGATCGTCACCTCGTGCAGATCGGACACCGGCTCGAACGGCGTCGAGCAGTCGCTCGTGGCGTTCGCGCCGGGCATGATCGTGCCCGTCCAGGTGTCTGTGATTTGACCGGCCGTAGATGGCACGGTCACGGTGCTTGCCGGCGGAACAGAGGCTGCCGCCGACCCACTCATCAGAGCCGCGACGACCGCCGCGAGCAACCCGAGAGTTGGAAGCCCTGCCTTACGCATCGAACGTCCCCCCTTCGTATTCCTCACCCTGAAGACGCGACCCCTCGGATTTCCTACCCGGGACCGGGCCTGTTCGAACCCTCGCGTTGATTGACGAATCAATCGCCCGGGGGCGTCGTCAGGCTGCGGGCGTCGCGTAACCGCGCATGCCGTCGATGAGCAGCGCGTAGAAGCGATCGGCGAGCTCATCGGTGTCGCGGCCGGGCTGGAGCCACGTGTATGCCCAGTTCGCGGCCGAGAGCGTCAGCAGTGCGGCCGTCGCATCGTCGAGATCGGTGCGCAGCCCGCCGAGCTCGCGGCCCTCACGGAAGAGCGCACGGACGCGGTCCTCGTACCGCCTGCGCTCGCCCAGGATCTCCTCCCGCCTCGCGCCCTCGAGGTAGCGCCACTCGCGAATGAAGACGGTCGCGACGTCGAGCTGCTCGGCGACCACGCGAAGGTGCCCGCGCAGGGCGAGCCGGATCTTCTCGGTCGCCGGCAGATCGTCCGGGATCCCGTCGAGAGCCGCGTGGAAGGCGTCCGCCCCATCTCGCATCGCCTCGTAGAGGAGATCCTCCTTGGAGGAGATGTGCGCGTAGAGCGAGCCCTTCTGCACGCCCATCGCCTTGGCCAGGTCGCCGATCGACGTCCCGTGGTAGCCCTTCTCGGCGAAGAGCCGGGCCGCTTCGCGGGTGAGCTGCGATTTGCGGGTGGACATAGTACGATTGGACCCTAACGATCGTTCGGGTAGGAGGCGAGATGACCGCTCAGGAGACCAAATTCCTCGATTACGTCCAGTCCGGCGGCCAGGTCGAGACCGGCGACTGGATGCCCGACGACTACCGGGCGAAGCTGATCAAGTTCATCGAGATGCACGGGAACTCGGAGCTCATGGGAGTCCTCCCCGAGCGCGAGTGGATCCTCCGGGCGCCAACCCTCCAGCGCAAGCTCGCCCTCACCGCGAAGGTGCAGGACGAGGTCGGCCACTCGCAGCTCATCTACCGCGTCGTCGAGGACCTCGGCAAGCCGCGGGCGCAGTGCCTCGAGGACCTGATCTCGGGCAAGTCGAAGTTCCACAACGTCTTCCACTACCCGACGAAGACCTGGGGCGACGTCGGCGTAATCGCCTGGCTCGTCGACGCCGCGGCGATCATCAGCCAGAAGGCGCTCCTCAAGTGCTCGTACGCACCGTATGCGCGGATCATGAAGAAGATCTGCTGGGAGGAGTCGTTCCACATCCTCCACGGCCGCGACGTGATCCTGACGATGATGAACGGCACCGACGAGCAGCGCGAGCTCGTCCAGGAGGCGCTCGACCGCTGGTGGGGGCCGCTGATGCAGTTCCACGGGAACCCGATTCCGTCGGACGACGATCCGATGTACCTCTGGCGGATCAAGAGCCAGGGGAACGGCGAGGCGCGACAGCAGTTCCTCGACGGATACGTGCCGCAGATCTGGGAGCTCGGCCTGACCGTGCCCGACCCGAAGCTGCGCAAGAACTGGAGCGAGGTCTGGGAGTTCACCGAGCCCGACTGGGACGAGCTGAAGCACGTCGTCACCGGGCACGGCCCGATGACCCAGGAGCGGCTCGACCTCCGACGCACGACCCGCGCCGAGACCGAGTGGGTGCGCCGCGCGGTGCTCGCCGAAGTAGCGTGATCTGGGAGGTCTTCAGGCAGGAGCGGAAGGGGCAACCCTTCGCCCACGCCGGCTCGGTAGAGGCGCCTGATGCGGCGTACGCGGACTGGTATGCACGCGAGCAGTTCGGCCGGCGCGGTGAGTCGATCGCCCTCTGGGTGGTCGCGCGCGAGAACGTGCACGAGATCGACGAGTTCGTCGACGAGCTGCAGAAGAACTACCACCGGGTGGACGGCTATCCCCTGAAAGAGAAGTTGAAGGAGGCACGTGAGCGAGCGGGCACAGCTGCTCCTGCTGATCGCTGACGACGAGCTCATCCTCGGCTGGCGGAACTCCGAGTGGACCGGCATCGCGCCGTTCCTGGAGGAGGACGTCGCGTTCTCGTCGATCGCCCAGAACGAGATCGGCCACGCGCGGGCGCTGTACCAGCTCGTCGCCGAGGAGTTGGGGACGACTGCCGACGAGCTCGCCTTCGACCGCAAGCCCGAGGAGTACCAATGCTCGGCTTTCGTCGAGCTCCGCTTCGTGCCCGACTGGGCGAAGACGATTGCGCGCCACTACCTCTACGAGGAAGCCGACGAGCGGCGCATCAAGGCGCTGATGGAGTCCGACGACGCGGAGGTCGCGGGCCTCGCGGCGAAGATCGACCGCGAGGAGGCGTACCACCGTATGCACGCGCAGATGTGGTTTGACCGCCTGCAGGACGAGCCGCGGTTCGTGGAAGCGGTCGACGAGCTGCGGCCGCTGGTCGACGAGCGGGGCGGCCACACTCCCGAGTTCGGCGCGCTGTGGGAAGAGATGACCTCGGTGAGGCGCTCGGTCGCCGGAGCGACGTGGTAACCGCCGAAGCCGTCTGGTCAGCGCTCGCCGAGATCCCCGACCCGGAGATCCCGACGATCTCGATCGTCGACCTCGGCGTCGTCCGCGACGTCGCGATCGAGAACGGCACGGTTCGCGTCGAGTTCACGCCGACCTTCCTCGGCTGTCCCGCGCTCGAGGTCATGCGAGACCAGATGGCCGAGCGGATCCGCGAGCTCGGCGCCGAGCCGGAGGTACAGGTGATCCTCGACGACTCATGGTCGACCGACCGGATCACGCCGGAAGGGCGCGAGAAGCTCCGCGAGTCCGGCTTCGCTCCCCCGTCGCCGCGCCAGGCCGGCGGGCCGCAACTCCTCCAGCTCCAGAGCAAGGCGTTTCGCTGTCCCTACTGCAACTCCACGGAGACGCGGCTCGAGAACATCTTCGGCCCGACGCCGTGCCGCTCTCTGCGCTACTGCGAGAGCTGCCGCCAGCCCTTCGAGCAGTTCAAGACCATCTGATGTCTTAACAGGGTCTGACCCCGTGACCTTTACAGGGTCTGGCCCCGTGAAGAGTCGGTAGGTTCTTGGGGTGGCGAAGGTTCTGATCCAGTACTGCCCCGTCTGAAACAGCTACGACACACGGGCCGCGAGTCTCGCGGCCGAGCTGAACGACGAGACCGAGCACGAGGCCCAGATCGAAGAGGGCGCCAAGAGCCAGTACGACGTGCTCGCGGACGGTGAGCTCATCTTCTCGAAGCAAAAGGAGGGCCGGTTCCCGGAGCACGTTGAGATCCGCGAGTTGCTTGCCTAGCGAGCAAGTATCCGCCGAGCCTGCGAGCTAGTACTCCGATCGACACGAGCGGGACCGTGTAAATCTGGGCGAATGTGAGCGCGAACCAGAGCGGGAAAGGTTCCCCTCCCACTGAGTCGGGCAATCCGGCCGGAACCGCGATCGGGACGAGAGCCAGCGGAAGGAACAGCGCCCACCAACGACCGACCGCGAAGCCCAACGCAACCTGGGCCAGTATGACGAGCGGCCACAGCCAAACGTCGTCCCTCCCGGCGTCGGCACTGCCGTACATCCAAGCCGTCATCAGTAGGAAATACGTGAGGACGACCGCGTACGTCATGCTCGAGTCGCGCTTCATCGCTAGTGACCGATCCCGAGAAACATCGACGTGAACAGGCATACGAGGAGAACGGCTCCGCTCAAGACGAGCCCGACTCGCGGCCGCGCGAAGCAGAGGAGTGAGGCCAGGAGGCCGAGGCTGGCGACCGTGTAGACCAAGGCCGGCGAGAAGATGCCCGCGTCCGAGTACCGTCTGAGCGTCGGCAGGTAGTACGGATCGAAGCCGTGGAACCGAGCGACCACAAACGCACCGGCGGCGGCTCCGAAGAGCGCTACGAAAGTGCTGCATCGACCGTCCGTCGAGAGGGCGAACGAGACGAGGGCGCCGACGAACATCGCGATCACCGCGGCGAACAGGACGAGGCCCTCGATGGGCGGCCCCTCGCCCGGTTGTGTGCCGAGCGAGATCCATCCGAGCGCGACTGCCGCTTCGTACGCCGCGCCGGCGGCAAGCACAGCCAGGATTGCCGGTGTGGCGAGCCTGCCGGGTGCACTTGTTAGTCTGTATCTCATGTTTGCTATCATAGCAGAGATGAGATATGAAGGCTGATGCTTTCGATCGGCTCCGCGAGCGGCTGGCGCACGTCGATCCCGATCAGGGGTGGTTCTTCGCGCGCATCGCGGAGCAGGTCACGGAGCAGCGCAAGGCGCGCGGGCTCTCCCAGAAGGAGCTGGCTGAGCTGACCGGGACGACGCAGTCCGCGATCGCGCGGCTCGAGTCCGGAGGTCGCCCGCCGCGCATCGACACGCTGCTCCGCATCGCCGAGGCGCTCGACTGCGAGCTGATCGTCGAACTGCGCCCCCGAACGAACCCAAAGGAGACCAAGTGAGCACACGCGTGGACGTCGAGGAGATCCAGACCACCAAGAGCGAGAAGCTGCTCGCCGTCGTGCTCGCCGGCTTCCTTCTGATCGGCGGCATCTGGGTGTACGTGAAGATCGACGACGCAGTCCGAACCACCTCGCCACCTGACGCTTCTTACCGCGGCACGCCGGCCGAGCAGTCGGCGGTTTATCGCCTGCGCGTTGCTGACTCAAGCCTTGCCCGCGCCGAAAGCGCCGCCGCTGCTGCGCGAGACAACCTCGAGTTCCGCCGTGAGGCGTACCGCACGGCTCTCGACGCTAACCGTCCTGCGGCCGCACTCGAAAGGGCCTACAACAGGGCGCAGAAAAGGCTGACCCGAGCCCGGAGCGAGGTCCCCTTGGCCCGCGCTCGAGTTGCCGAGGTCCGACCGGCCGCAGACGACGCCCAGCGCCAGATCGCGAAAGTGCAGGCGGGACGTGAACAGAAGCGAGAGCTCATCGCCTTCGTCTTCCGGCTTGCGTTCGTCCTCGCCAACATCGTGTTCGGCTACTGGCTGCTGGCGCGGTTGCGACGGCGGAGGTCTCGCTACTACCCCATCGGCATGGCGTTCGTCGGGTATGCGACCGTCCTCGCGTTCGTCATGGCCGGGGACTACCTGACGGACTACTTCGACCCACTCGATCTCGGGCCGCTCGTGCTGTCGCTGGTTGGGATCGTGGCGACGCTGATTGCGATGGTCGTGCTCCAGCGCTACCTCGCGAAGCGCCTTCCGTCGCGGCGCGTTCGCAAGAGCGAGTGCCCCTTCTGCGGCTACCCCGTGCGCGGCAACACGCACTGCGAGGGCTGCGGCCGAGACGTGATCGCGCCGTGCGCGCAGTGCGAGGAGCCGCGCCGCGTCGGCGCGGTCCATTGCGGGGTCTGCGGAGCCGCCTAGGAGCCGGTGAACTTCGGGTCGCGCTTCTCGAGGAAGGCGTTGACGCCCTCCCGGAAGTCGTCCGTCTGCGTAGCCGCGGTCTGGAGCAGCGCCTCGAGCTCGAGTTGCTCTTCGAGCGTGTTGTGCGCGGACTCGTCGAAGAGGAGCTTCGTCATGCCCACGCCGCGCGTCGGCATCGCGGCAAGCTGAGCCGCGAGGTCCCCGGCCCGCACGGCCAGGTCGTCGCCCTCTAGCACCTCCGAGACGAGCCCCCAGGCCAGCGCCTCGTCGGCCGACAGCTTCCGCCCCGAGGTCATCCACTCGAACGCCCGCGCATAGCCCAACAGCCGCGAGATGAAATACGTGCCACCCGAGTCCGGGATGAGGCCGATGTTGATGAAGGCGGGCACGAAGCTCGCCGAGTCTGCGGCGAGCCGGATATCGCAGGCGCAGGCGAACGAGAGGCCTGCGCCGGCGGCGGCACCGTTGACTGCGGCGATCACCGGCTTCTCCAGCTCGCGGATCGCAAGCACGTTGGGGTGGTAGTTGGCCCGCAGCCGGCTTCCGATGTCTCCCGGATCCTCGCGAAACTCGGTCAGGTCCTGACCCACGCAGAAGCCACGTCCCGCTCCCGTCAGGACGACGGCACGCACAGCCGCGTCGGCCGCTTCCGCCAAAGCCGACCCAAGCGCTTCGTGCATCGCCGCGTTGAACGCGTTGAGAACGTCGGGCCGATTGAGCGTGATCGTGAGCACGGCTCCGTCGCGGCTGGTCTCCACCTCGGCCATCCCGCGCAGCCTAAACGGAGATTGCTAGCTTCGAAGTCGATGTCTGAGCTCAGGTTCATCGACGATCCACCGAGCGACGCCGACGTGCTCGATGCCTACTCGCACGCGGTGACGTCGGTCGCCGACAAGCTCGCGCCATCGGTCGCCAGCCTGCGCGTCTCGCGCCGGGTCCGCGGGGGCCGCAGGCTCGACGGAGGCGGCAGCGCCGTCGTCATCACGCCGGACGGGTTCCTGCTCACCTCGGCACACGTCGTCGCCCAGACCGACGGCTCGGGCCGAGCCTCGTTCGTCGACGGTAGCGAGCACGAGTTCGAGCTCGTCGGCGCCGACCCGCTCTCCGATCTCGCCGTCCTGCGACTCGACACGAACGGCCTCACGGCGGCCGAGCTCGGCGACGCCGACCGGCTGCGCGTCGGCCAGCTCGTGGTCGCAATCGGCAGCCCGCTCGGTTTCGGCGGAACGCTGACCGCCGGTGTTGTCTCGGCGCTCGGCCGGTCGCTGCCGGTTCCGCAAGGCCGCGTCGTCGAGAACGTGATCCAGACCGACGCTGCGCTCAACCCCGGCAACTCGGGCGGCGCGCTCGCCAACTCGCAGGCGCAGGTCATCGGCATCAACACGGCGGTCGCGGGGTTGGGCCTCGGGCTCGCCGTTCCGATCGACGCTGCGACCCGCAAGATCATCGCCGCCCTCATGAGCGAGGGGCGCTTCCGTCGCGCCTACATCGGGATCGCCGGAGGCTCGCGGCCGCTCCCGCCCCGACTTGCTTCGCGCCTCGGACGCCAATCCGCGATCGAGGTCGTCGAGGTCCTGGAAGGAAGCCCCGCCCACGGCGCGGGCCTGCGGGCCGAGGACCTGATCGTCGAGGTCGACGGGGTCGCGGTCGAGCAGGTGAACGACCTCCAGCGCCTGATGGCCGGCGAGCAAATCGGCCGCACCGCAACCGTGCAGGTCGTGCGCAGGGGAGAACCGATCTCCGTCGAGATCGTCCCAGCCGAGCTCGAGATCTAGCCTCCCGACCCAGCCGTTCCAAAGTCGGCACATTTCGCCCTTGACAAAGAACGGTGTCCGACCCCGGTTGTTGTCAAGGGAAATGTGTGCCGAAAGCGCGACAGTTCGAGCGGCTGCCTACTTGCCTTTGAACTCGGGCTTGCGCTTCTCGAGGAAGGCGTTCAGGCCTTCCTTCGTGTCCTCGGACGCGAAGGCCAGGTAGAGCAGCCGCCGCTCGTACTCGAGGCCGAGCTGGAGCGGGCCCTCGTAGGCCCGGTCGATGCCCTCCTTGGCGAGCCGCGTCGCGATCGGGGCCTTCGTCGCGATTTCCTGCGCGACTTTCTTCGCCTCTTCGAGCCACGCGTCCTCGGCGACCACCCGCGCGACGAGTCCCGCCGCCAGTGCCTCTTCGGACGTCAGGAAGCGTCCGCTCAAGATCACGTCCATCGCAAGCGACTTGCCGACCGCGCGCGTCAGCCGCTGCGTTCCGCCCGCGCCCGGGATCACGCCGACGCCCGTCTCCGGTTGCCCGAACCTCGCCGTCTCGGACGCGACGATCAGGTCGCAGGCCATGGCCAGCTCGCAGCCGCCGCCGAGGCAGTAACCCGAGACCGCGGCCACCAGCGGCGTCCAGAGGCCGCGGATCGCGTCCCAGCGCTCGATCCGCCGCTGGTAGTAGAGGTCGATCGCCGACGAGCGCGCTAGCTCGGCGATGTCCGCGCCGGCCGCGAAGGCCTTGTCGTTCCCGCCGAGGACGATGCAGTGAACGGCGTCGTCACGGTCCAGCTCCTCGAGCGCCCCAACGAGCTCTTCCATCAGCTCGTCCGAGAGCGCGTTCAATGCATCCGGGCGGTTCAGGAGGACGACCGCGACCGGGCCGTCCCGCTCGACGAGTACGAGCTCGCTCACTTGTTCTTGTCCACGAAGCGCCTGATCGCGGCCTTCGGCTCCTCGGTCGCCATCGACAGCGCGAGCCAGTCGCGGGCGTGGTTGATCGTCTCGTGCCACGCGAGGTCCTTCCAAAAGTTCAGGTGCTGCTTCGCGTAGCGCGTCGTCTGCGGAAGCTTGCGGGCGAGGTTCTCGACCATGCGATCGACCTCGGCATCGAGCTCGGCCGCCGGGACGACACGGTTTACGAGCCCCCACTCCTCACACTTCTGAGCCGGGATCTCCTCGCACATGAGGACGATCTCCCGCGCGCGCCGGTCGCCGACCATGATCGTCAGCCACTGGGTCGCACCGCCGGCGGGAACCGACCCATGCTCGGGCCCCACGTGGCGGACGAACGCGTCGTCGACCATGACGGCGAGATCGCACGCCATCTGGAACTCGTTCCCACCGCCGACGGCGATCCCGTTGATGCGCGCGACCGTCGGCTTGCCGATCTCCCGCAGCCTGTCGTGCGCATCCTTGAACGCGCCGAACCACTTCCAGTACTCGTTCGGCTTGTCGAGGTAGTCCTCGGCCCAGGAGCTGAGGTCGGCGCCGACGCAGAACGCCCGGCCGGCTCCGGTCAGCACGACGACGCGGATCTCGTCGTCCCAGGAAGCGTCCTCGCACGCGCGCGCGAGTTCCCTGAGCATCTGGAAGTCGAAGGCGTTCAGGATCTCCGGGCGGTTGAACGTAATCGTCGCCCGCGGCGGAGCCTTCTCGTAGACGATCTTCTCGAAGCCCAGCTCGTCGGGCGAGCGCGGGCTTGGATAGGTCGGTTCGGTCATTCGATTTCGGCGAAGTGGACCTGGATCGGGATCCCCATCTCCATCGCGTCCTTGCCCGTGGCCATGAACTCCTCCGTGCGGGCCGCGGTCTTGAACGCGTCGGTGTCCGGGAACTCCCACTCGGCGTAGTAACGGAACTTCGGCTCGCCCATCGGCGCGCCGAAGACTGGGCCGTGCCGGAAGGTCGCACCGGGTACCCGCCGGCACAGCTCCGCGTGCTTCGCGTACCGGTCCGGGTCGGGCTCGGATTCGTAGACGACGAACGCTCTGACCATTCCCGCTCCTCCTCGATTGACGGCCGCGAGCCTACCGTCCGTTTGGGATCGCCGCTCGCGTGGAATGACGAGACGAACCTCGGAAAGGGGGTGACCCACCACATGAGTCTTCTCTGGATCATCCTGATTGTCGTCCTTGTTCTCCTGCTGCTCGGCTTCTTCAGCCGTGGCCGCTGGTAGGACCAGGAAGCCGCTGAAATAGGCCGCCCGGCCCTTGCCGGGCGGCCGCGCGGTCCGGCACTCTGAGAGTGTGCAGGCAGAAGGCCTCGCCGCCGTACTCGCGCGGGCGGATTCGACCCCGCTGCCGCTGCTCGGCGGAATGGCGAGACCTGACGGCGTCGTGATCGTCAGCGAGCGCTACTTCGCCTTCGCAGGACGCGACGGATCGCTGCTCGAGGGCGACATGCCGCGCGTGCCGCGACTCTTCACACGGGTCCCGCTTTTCCGTGGCCTCGCTCGTCTCGCCATGTCGTTCTCGCCGCTGATGCAGCGCGACGGAGTGGCTGGGCAACGCGAGAAGGTCCTGCTGACCGCCGTCCTCCTCTCGCCTCTCCTGTTCGCCTTCTTCTCGGGCACCTTGACGCTCGTCGCCGGCTTTCTCATGACCGGAGTGATGCTTGCCTGGCTCTTGCGGGGCCGGACGCTCTTCCTCCACGGGGCCGAGCACCGCGCGATCGCGGCGGCCGAGCAAGGCAACCTCACCGCCACGTGGGCGGGCGAGGTGAAGCCGTCGCGCTTCTCGCTGCGCTGCGGCACGAACTTCGTCGCGCTCGTGCTTCCGGTCGGCCTCATCGTCGACCGCCTCTGGCCCTTCGCTCCGGCACTCTGGACACCGATCCTGCTCGCCGTGTTCTCGCTCGCCGTCTCGATGGAGCTCTGGCGGGCCGTGCAGAGCTCAACGCGGCCAACTGCGCGTTTCTTGCTGTACCCGGGCCTAGCCCTGCAACGGTTGACGACCCGCGAGCCCAGTCTCGACGAGACACGGCTGGCGCTAACTGCCACCGGATCGGTCCTGCGTCGAGAGCTCGCCTAGCCGCGGATCTCCGGCAGGCGTCCCAGCAGGTACCAGCCCACCAGCGGCCCGATCGAGGCGAGTGCGAAGGCGGCCCGCCACGAGGTCGTCTCCACGAGGAAGGCGAAGGCGGCGGGAACTCCGGCTCCGATCACTCCGAGCGTGGTCTGCTGAAAGCCGATCGCGGCGCCGCTGCGCGTGCGGCCGGCGAGCTCGGCCGCGGCGGTCACGGACAATCCGTTCCAGGCCATCGAGATCGCACCCGCCGCGACCATCACCGGGACGACGACGGCCACAGGCGCATGCGTCACGACGGCCGTGAGCAGCACTCCGGCGGCGCTCGCCAGGCCGATCCAGCGCAACGGCCGGATGCGAGCCTGCATCGCGTCTGAGATCCGGCCGGCCGAGATCCTCGTCACGACGGCGCCGACCTGGAGAACCGCGAGGGCTGCCGCCGCCTCACCCGGGCTCAGCCCATGGACGTCATGGAGGAACAGAACGAGAAACACGGTGAGCGCGATCTGCGCAGAGAGATACAGACCGCTGCCCGTCGAGAGCACCCAGAGGCGGGAGTCCCGGAGGGTCCACTCGACGTCCTGGGTCTCGATTTCGGGCGCCGACCCTGGCGCCTCTCGGATGACCACGGCGGCAACAGCCGCGCTCGCGAGGCAGACCGCGCCCAGAAGGATGAATGACGCCTTCAATCCGCCCGCAGCGTTCACGGCCGGCAATGCGACAGCGGCCAGCGCTCCCCCGACCGGAATCGCGGTCTGCCGGACACCGAGCGCGAGCCCTCGCTCCCGGGCGGGGAACCAGTGCATGACCGCTCGACCGCTCGCGGAGTTGACGCTCGCGCCCATAGCTCCCGCAACCGCCAGAAGCAGGACGAGCATCACGAACGTGGGCGCCCAGCCCGCCGCCGCCACGAGCAGCCCGGACACGCTCAGCCCGCTCGCCAGGACGATGCGCTCGCCGACCCGGTCGGCGAGGAGGCCCCAGGGCAGCAGCGTCAGGATCGGCCCGAACCAGACGCTCGAGAGCGCGATACCGACCTCCGTCAGCGACAGGTCGTACCGCTCGCGCAGCGCCGGCGCGAGCACCGGGAGCCCGATCAGGACCGCCGAGAAGCTCGCCTGCGCCGCCGTGCCGGCCGCAAGGACGACCCAGCGGTAGCGGCTTTCTATAGCCCGAACGGATTGAAGGGCTTCGGGCTGGTCGAGACGATCACGCTCTTCGTCTCGAGGTAGAGCTCGAGCGTCTCGATGCCCGAGCTCGCGGCCGAAGCCGGACTGCTTGTACCCGCCGAACGGGATTCCGGGGAACGCGGTGTACGGCATGTTGATGCCGACCGTCCCCGCCTTGATCTTCCGGGCGAGGCGATGCCCGCGAGCGGGATCGCCCGTCCAGACGGTCGACATCAGCCCGTAGCGGGAGTCGTTCGCGATCCGGATTGCGTCCTTCTCGTCCTCGAAGGGGATGATCGTGACGACCGGCCCGAAGATCTCCTCCTGGGCGACCTTCATCTGGTTGTCCACCTTCGCGAGCACCGTCGGCGGGTAGAAGGCTCCCTTGCCCTCGGCCGGCTCCCCGCCGGCGACGACCTCGGCGCCTTCCTCACGGCCGGCCTCGACGTAGCCGTGCACGCGGTCGCGGTGATCGGTCGAGATCAGCGAGCCGACCTGCGTCTCGGGATCGAGCGGATCGCCGACCCGCAGGCGGCCGGCCGCCTCGGAGAACTGCGAGACGAAATCGTCGTAGAGCGAGCTTTCGACGAGCACACGCGAACGCGCCTCGCAGCTCTGCCCCGCGGAGTAGTAGATCGACCAGACCGAGCTCGGAATCGCATCGGCGAGATTCGGCGTCGGCGAAGACGAGGCTCGGGCTCTTGCCGCCGAGCTCGAGCGTCAGCCGCTTGATCGAGTCGGAGCCGTCTCGCATGATCTGCGCGCCCGTCTCGGTCGAGCCCGTGAACGCGATCTTGTCGACGCCGGGGTGCTTGACGAGATGGGTGCCGATCGTCTTCCCCGGTCCGGGGACGACGTTGAGCGAGCCCGGCGGGAAGCCGACCTCGCTCGCGAGCTCGGCCATGCGGAGCGCGCTCAGCGGCGTCTGCGAGTCTGGCTTGAGGACGATCGAGCACCCCGCGGCCAGCGCGGGCGCCAGCTTCCAGGTCGTCATCATCAGCGGGTAGTTCCAGGGGACGATCTGGCCCGCGACCCCGACGGGCTCCTTGAGCGAGTAGTAGAGGAGCGAGCCGCCGATCGGGTTCGCGCGGCCGGCGATCGAGGCGATCGCCGATCCGTAGAAGCGGAAGTTCTCGACCGCCTGGGCAAGCTCGGCCTTGACCGACGAGATCGCCTTGCCGACGTTGCGCACCTCGAGCTCCGCGAGCTCCTTGCGGTTGGCCTGGATCGCATCGGCAAGCGCGTGCAGCAGCCGCGAGCGCTCGGTCGGCGGCGTCCTGCCCCAGTCGCCCTCGAGCGCGGCGCGCGCGGCCTCGACGGCCCGGTCGACGTCGGCCTCGTTGCCAATCGCCACCTTGGCCAGCGCTTCGCCTGTTGCGGGCTCGACGAGCTCCTTCAACTCGCCGCCGGAGGGCTCCGACTGCTCGCCGTTGATGAAGAGCAGGTATTCGCGCTCCGTCGCGACCGCCATGGAGAGACCCTAGCGAAGGTCCGGCGGAGTGAGCTGCTCGGTCAGCAGCCGCTTGAACCTTGCCGGATCGCCGTCCACGAAATGGCTGCAGAGGTCGTAGCCGTCCGTGTAGGTCGTCACGTACGAGCGCCAGACCGGGTCGGTGATGAAGCGGACGGCCTGCTCGGCGCGCTTGCGGGAGGTGAGCGCCCAGCGCATGTGGTACTCGACGGCCTCCTCGGTCGCGGCGTTCCGGGTGTGAAGAAGCAGCGCGACGTTGCCGCCGGCTCTCTCGAGCGGGCGCCTTGCCTCTTGAACCGCGCGCGAGAGCTCGGGGTCGTAGGCGACGCCCGTCCCACGCATGTGCTCGGCCGTGACCTCCTGCTCGTCGTCGCCGAGCATCATCTCCGGCGCGAGCCCGGCGATGCCTTCCGAGATCAGCGCAGCCGGCGCCCCGATCATCTGAGCCAACTCTTCGAGGCAGCCCGCATCGCGCACGAGGAGCTGTTCCTTCCACGTGTTCTCCGTGTGATGGCCGGGGTACGCCTCGTGGGCGGCCAACTCGACCAGGAAGGTGGGCGACATGGCCACATCCGTGTTCACCGCGACCCGGCTGAGCAGGCCTCCCTGGTAGTAGTTGAACGCAGCCCAGGGCTCGTCGGTGACGTACTCGACCTCGACTGCCTCTCCTTTCGGAAGGCCGAACAACGCCTCCGTTCGCGAACGGAAATCGTCGAGGAGCGCCTGGTACACCCGGGCCAGCTCCTCCCCGCGAAGGCCGTCGCCCTCGCGCCAGGCCTGGTAGCGCTCCGCGACCGCTCCCGAGCCTGGGAGTGCCTCGTCGAGGTCGCGGTGAGCCCTCTCGAAGGCATCCTCGTCCGTCCACTGCGGTCGAACGCCGTAACAGCGCTCGACCTCGTCCTCGTAGGCGACCTCCTCGCCCGCGAGCCGGCGTGCAACGGTCTCGAGCCCGACGAGCTGGGAGCGCAGCCAGCGGCTACGGGTCTCACCGAGGGCGTCCCCGTCGAGCGCTTCGAGCAAGGCGGCAGCGTCACGCACCAGGGTCGAGGGCTCGCGCAACTGCTCGGCCTCGACCTGCTCCGAGATCTCCGGCGGGCCGTAGTAGGCGTCGACGAGCCCGTCGATGTGGCGGCCGAGGCGCAGGCAGAGCTCGAGATACGACGTGATGACGTCCATGCGCTAGTCCGTACGCTCGAAGAGAGCCGCCTGGCCCTGGCCGACGCCGACACAGAGCGTGGCGAGGCCGTAGCGACCTTCGCGGCGGCGCAGCTCGTGCAGAAGGGTCACGACCAACCTGCGCACCGCTCATGCCGAGCGGGTGGCCGAGCGCGATCGCGCCGCCGTTCACGTTCACGCGCTCCGGATCGAGGCCGAGCTCGCGGATGACGACGAGGCTCTGCGAAGCGAACGCCTCGTTCAGCTCGACCAGGTCGATGTCACCGACCCCGATGCCCGTGCGCTCGAGGAGCTTCCGCACCGCCGGCACGGGGCCGATGCCCATCACGCGCGGGTCGACTCCCGCGACAGCGCTCCCGACGAAAGCCCCGAGCGGCTCGACACCAAGAGCCTGCGCGCGCTCCTCGCTCGCGATCACGAGCGCGGCAGCGCCGTCGTTGATCCCGCTCGAGTTACCGGCCGTGACCGTTCCGCCCTCGCGAAAAGCCGGCTTCAGCGCGGCCATCTTCTCGGCGTTCGTTTCAGGCCGCGGATGCTCGTCGCGAGTCACGCCCTCGATCGGGACGATCTCCTCGTCGAAGCGTCCTGACTCGTCGGCGGCGGCCCAACGCCGCTGCGATTGCAGCGCGAACGCATCCTGCTCCTCGCGACTCACGCCGTACTGCTCGGCGACGTTCTCGCCGGTCTCGCCCATCGACTCGAGCGGGAACATCTCTTCCATGCGCGGATTCGGGAAGCGCCAGCCGAGCGTCGTGTCCCAGACCTTCTGGTCGCTGCCACCCGACGCTTCGTCGGGCTTTGCCATCACCAGCGGTGCGCGGCTCATCGACTCGACTCCCCCCGCAACGAAAAGGTCGCCGTCACCGGCTGCGATCGCGTGCGAGGCCGAGACGACCGCCGAGAGCCCCGACGCGCAGAGCCGGTTCACGGTCACGCCGGCGACCGACTGGGGCAGGCCGGCGAGGAGCGCTCCCATGCGAGCGACGTTGCGGTTGTCCTCCCCCGCCTGGTTCGCTGCCCCGAAGTAGACGTCCTCGATGTCGTCCGCGGGGACACCGGCGCGCTCGACTGCTTCCTTGATCACCGCCGCCGCGAGGTCGTCCGGCCGCACGCCGGCAAGGACGCCGCCTTGACGCCCGATGGGCGTTCTGACCGCAGACAAGACGACCGCCTTGGACATGGCCGTCAGCCTAGGTGACGAACTCGACGCGCACGGGCTCGTCGAAAGCGCCGATCTCCTCACCGCGCCGCAGGAGCTCGCGAACAGCAGCCCGGCCCTCGTCGCCGTAGTCCTCGGTCAGCTCGTTCACGTACATGCCCACGAAGCGGTCGGCGAGCTCGTCGTCGAGGCCCCGTCCCCACTGCGACGCGTACTCGAGCGCGCGCTCGCGGTTGTCGAGCCCGGCGCGGATCGAATCGGCGAGGACCGCCGACAGCTCCCGCAGGACCTCAGGGCCCAGGTCGCGTCGGGCCACGTTCGCGCCGAGCGGCAGCGGCAGGCCCGTGTCGGCAAGCCACCACTCGCCCAGATCGACCACCTTGTGCAGCCCGGCGGAGGCGTACGTCAGCTGGCCCTCGTGGATCAGGAGCCCGGCCTCGGCCGTGCCGGACGCGACCTCGTCCATGATCTGGTCGAAGGGCACCTCGCGCCAGGCGAACTCGCCGATCGCCAGCCGCAGGGTGAGAAACGCGGTCGTCATGCGGCCGGGCACGGCGATCTCGACGCGGCGGAGATCGTCTTCGGTCAGCGGCTCGCGGGCGACGACGATCGGCCCGTAGCCCGAGCCCATGCTCGCCCCGTGCGGGAGCAGGACGTACCGGTCCTGGACGAACGGGTACGAGTGGAGCGAGATCGCAGTCACCTCGAGCCGGCCCTCGAGCGCCCACTCGTTCAGCGTCTGGATGTCACGCAGGACGTGCTCGAACTCGAAGCCGCGCGCATCGACCTCGCCCGCGGAGAGAGCCCAGAACATGAATGCGTCGTCTGGATCCGGGCTGTGGCCGAGCCTGATCTTCATCGCTCGCCTCGCCCGAAGAACCAGCGCTCGAGCGGGCCGAGCAGCTCCTTGCGGGTGAACGGCAGGATGTGCTCGGGCCGCCCGTCGTCCTCGGAGACGCGTTCGTCGTCGTCGAGGATCCCGTTCGCGTGCTCCAGCACGTCCGCGAGCTCGTGACCCTCGAAGACGTAGTCGTCGGGCCTGGGCTCGTCGCTCGGCCGGTACTGCGGGTTCACCGCGCGGCCGACGGCCCACACGCCGCCGCTCTTGCGCTCGATCCAGACCACGATCCGCTCCTCGCCGCCTGCCTCGTCGAACCCGTGCAATTCCCGCTCGGCAAATCGCGAGGCGGTCGAGAGCTTGCGCATGGGAGCCAGGATACAATCGCCTTCGATGGCCAGGCTCGCCGGACTCTTTCGTAACCCGTTCTCGTTTCTGTTCGCTCGCTCCAGCCACCAGGACCGGGTCGCCGCCTACGTGATCCGCGAGCACGAGCGTGGCCGCTCGCTCACCGAGATCCTCGACGACCCGTACGTGCGCAACCGCTGCACCCCTGAAGAGCAGGCTCGCCTTTTGGACCGGCCGGAACTGATTCGGGCGCTCGGTGACGACGTCGTCACGGCGGCACGGAACGACACCGGCTAGAGCGTCGCGCCGACTTTCTTCTCACGTGCGCGCGCGAGGGCTGCGGCGCCGATTGCGACGTCCCAGGCTGCGAGGCCGTTCGACTTGAAGAGGACGATGTCGTCGGGAGAGCTGCGCCCGGTGAGCTCGCCCGCGACGACATCCTGGAGCTCGTGCACCTCTTGCCAGTCGAGGACGCCGCGGTGGACCGGCTCGATCAGGTCGCCGGACTCGAGCCGCGCCTGCTCGACCGAGTCGCAGCAGACGAAGACCGCCCGCTCGAGGACGACGTTGTCGAGCTCTCGCGCGCGCGGCTCGTTCGCGCCGACCGCACAAACGAGCGCACCCGGCTGAAGCCACTCTCCGCGCAGAACGGGGTCCTTCGACGTGGTGACGGTGACGACGACGTCCTGCCCGGCCGGGTCGCTATGGCCCTCGCCCGGCTCGGCGCCGACCTTCTTGCAGAACGCGCGCAGGCTCTTCTCCGTGCGGCAGTAGGCGACGACCCGCTCGATTCCCGGCAGCGCTTCGCGGATACAGGCAACCTGGGTCTCGGCCTGCCGGCCACAGCCGATGACGCCGAGCGTCCGGGCCTCCGGCTTGGCCAGGTACTTGGCCGCGACGCCGCTGGCGGCGCCCGTGCGCAGCTGGCCCATCCTGTCGGCCTCGATCACGCCCGCCACCTGGGCCTGCTCGGTGTCGAAGAGAACGACGACGAACGGCGTCCCGCCGGGGAGCCATGTGTACGACTTCACGCCGGCGAGCCCGAGCTCGCGGTCGGTAGCGGACATGACGGCGAACGCGCCGTCGGGCAGGCGCATGCGGGTCCGCGGCCGGTTCTCGATCTCGCCGCGCGCAAGCCGCTCGAAGCAGGCCTCGATCGCCGCCAGCGCATCGGCAGGCGAAAGGAGCTCTTCGACTTGGGCTTCGGTCAGGTAGAGAGGCAGGCAGCGAAGCCTATTGCCGCTTGCGCGGCTAACGAGTCAGCCGGACTTCGGGATGAAGCTGATCCGCCCGCCCGACTCGAGCACTGCCCATTTCACCTTGTCGAGCGAGTCGATCTGCTGGAGCCGAGCCTCGCCGGCGATCTCCGCCGCCGTCATACGTTCCTTGCGCAGGTTTTTCTCGATCACCTGGCCGTCCTCGACCAGGATCAGCGGCTCAGGCTCCAGGATCGGACGAACGCGGGGAAACCGAAAGCCGACGTACGAAGCGGCGAGCGTCATCAGGCCGAACACCCCGACCGTCAGCACGAGGCCGGTGACGGACAGGTCGTTCTGGGTGACGCCCTGTTGGATCAGGTCGCCGATCACGATCAGCAGCATCAGGTCGAACGGCTGGAGCGAGCTGAGCTCCCGGCGGCCAATCAGGCGCGTGAGGAGAAAGATGAAGCAGAAGGCGACGAAAGCTCGGACGACGATGTCCATCTACGGATACACCGTCACCTTTCTGTCCGCCGTCGCAAGGAGTGTCGTTCCGTCGTAGAGAGCAACGTCCTGGGAGCGCCTGCCGACGTTCGTCGGATTGACCTGGAACTGGAGCCACACGACGAGCTTGTGGCCGGCGCCGAGGCGGCCGAACTCGAGCGCGAGCTTCCCGTCGCGGCTCGCCTCACCCAGCGGAGCGGGCTCGATCGTGTTGATCTGCATCTGCTCGGTCCAGCCCGAGTCGAAGACGAGTGTCGCCTTCTCGATCACGCTAGGCGCCTCGACCGTGATCCGCCCCTCGTAGTAGAGCCCACCCCGCAGAGCAGACGGTGCGAAGACCTCTAGGTGGTACACGGAACTCGCCGCGAGCGTGTTCGTCGGCCGCTGCCCGAAGACGTTCAGAAGCGCAGCGACGATCACGATCGTCAGCAGCCCGAAGAACGAACGTCGGAAGGCGAGCTCGACCCGTTCAGAACGGTCCCGGTTCCCCTTGAGCGTCAGGAACTGCGGCGTATCGGCCACTTCGGAGGGATTCGCCGGCTCACAGGCAGTTCCCTGCCCGGCACTGCGGCCAAAGAGGACAGAATCGAAGTCATGACGCAGGGTCGAGCAAAGGGCGTGATCTTCGGGTCCGCCGGCAAGATCGCAGGAACGGTCTACGGAACGATCGTCGTGATGGCGACCGTGACGGCCGGGTCGATCGGCGGGCCGGCGGACGCCTGGCGACTCGCCGTAGTCGTCACTGTGACGGTGCTCGTGCTCTGGATCGCGCACGTCTACTCCCATGGTCTCGCGGAGAGCATCGAACGCTCGAGGCGGCTCGACCGGGCCGAGTTCGGTGACGTTGCTCGACGCGAGCTGGCGATTCCACTGGCCGCTGTGGCGCCCGTCGGAGCGCTTGTCCTGGGAGCACTCGGCGTCCTCGGCGAGCAGACGGCCGTTTGGTTGGCGCTCGCGTTCGGGGTGGCGACGCTAGGCGTCCAGGGCGCGCGTTACGCGACGATCGAGCAGCTTGGCCGCACCGGAACGCTCGCCGCGATCGCGCTCAACCTGCTCCTCGGGCTCGTGGTCGTCGCCTTGAAAGCTCTACTGGCGCACTAGGAGGGTTCGGTGGAATGTTGCTCGTCGCCGGGGTGCGATGGTCGTTCCGAGGCCGCGGACGCAGGGAGCTCCGGTAGTCACTACTACCGGGGCGACTGAGGACCCGGCCTCGGGGCGCTGAGGCGTTGCTTGCGACGCCGCTTCAAAGGCTCTGGCGGCTTTGCCGGCGGAGCCGTCTTCGAAGCGGCCCGGCGGCTCAGCCATATTTCGCCGAACCCTCCTAGCTCGCGGTCGCGAACCTGCTCTGGGCGGGTTTCGCCGCGTACGTCGCGATGTCGAGCGCAACCCCGAGGCCGACGATGATCCACTCGCCGCCCGAGACGCCGTTGCCGGGAGACCACATCAGGAGATACATGAACGTCGTCCACGGTGCGAACAAAAGCCCCAGGAACGGCCACACCCCCGAGCCGAACGCAAAATCGACCCGGTTTCCGAACAGCCACATCGCAAGGATCCCAAAACGGGGGCCGAGAGCGCCAAGGAGAAGGAGGAAGCAACACATCAGGCAAACACCTCGCGAGGTTTTTGGGGTCGGGTCAGCCTCACCACCCTCTCACAACGGCCTCGCGGACGCTGCGGAATCACGACGGTAGAAGCCGCCCAGCCCAGGTCGCGCGCAGAGTCGAGGCATCCGCCGGCTTCTTCGTGTACTCCTCGACGACCGCGCTCACCGCGAAGCCGGCGTCCTCGAGAGCGGAACGGACATCTGCATCGCTGTGGAAGTACTGGCGGTGCTCCTCGGAGAACGCGTCGCCGTCATCGGGCGTGAGCTCGATTCTGGTCTCGCACGTGCGGGCTCCTGGATCCACGACGCTGCTGATCACGAAGTCGTTCCCGGCCGACTCGCCCGCGACGACGGGGTTGGCGATCGTGAAGTCCATCATCGCGTCGGTGTGGAGGTCGAAGACGAGCCACCCGGCCGGCCGAAGCCGGACAGCCACCGCGGCCATCGTCAGTTGAAAATCCTCCGGAGAGAGGTAGTTGAGGCCGTCGAACGTGCAAACCGCAGCGTCGAAGACACCTTTCACCTCCAGCTCGGGCAGGGTCATCCGGCTCAACGGCACGCCTGGGCCGAGGCGCTCGCGGGCGAGGGCCAGCATCGCGTCGGATGAGTCGACGCCGAGGACCCGGTAGCCCCGTGGGATCAGCTCGCTTGCGAGAAGGCCGGTGCCGCAGCAGAGATCGAGCACGGACCGGACGCCCTCCGGGTCAGAGCTCCAGAGCTGATCGAGGAATGAAGCCCAGCGCTCATGGCAGGGGTCGATGACGATCTCGTCGTAGACCCCTGCCAGCCGCGAGTACGCCTCGACGTGCCTCCCCGGCACGCCGCTACGACCGGTCAGATCCCGAGGGCTTTGGCCTTGGCGGCCGCGAACTCCTCATCGGTGAGCACGCCCTGGGAGTGAAGCTGCGCCAGCTTCTCGAGCTTTGCGGCCGCATCCTCCTCCGGCGCGGCGGGCGGCGGCGCCGCCTGCTCGTACTGCTGCGCATCTTGCTCGGCGAACTTGGCGTCCTGACGACGCGCCACGCGCCCGGATACTGCGGTGGCGGTTCCCGCGACGACCGCTGTGCGGGCTGCCATACGTAGAAGTCCCATGTCGTTTCCTTTCGAGCTCGAAGTGGACGGGGGTCTAGCTTGTGGCGAGCGCGGCTTCGACGACCTCGGCCGGGATCCGGATCGAGTCGATCAAGACAGCGTCCGCAGCCTGCAGAGCGTCGACCACCTTCACCGCCCAGAGGTTCTCGAATGCGATCAGCATGGCCGAGCTGTTGGACGGAAGATCGTCGCTGACCTCCTCGGCATCCTCATCATTCAAAGCACCCGGCTGCGCGACGTCGATGGCGAGAAAGGCCGTGCCTTCCTCATCCATGTCCGCTGCCTCGATTGTCGTCACGGCGCCGTCCGCATCCTTCATCACGAAAAGCAGATCGAGCACTCGGATCGTGCCGCTCTCCACGAGCTCCATGATCGCCGGGGCGATCCGCCCGCTGAACTTGTTGCCCGGAAAACCAATGATGTATACGTCGACGGGGCCGACAGCCATAAATCTCTCCTTGTTTGGGACAGCGCTTCAGCTGAAGGTCGTGCTCGAACGGTCCCCGAAGGGCCCCGAACACGCCTTCTCGTTCCGTAGCACCAGTATAAGCGTCCCTTTTCGGAGTCCGAGAGATGGCATGAGCGCCCGTGCCGAAATTCACGCCGATCGGATGATGCTGGTCGGTTGAGGCGCCACGAGGATGCGGTGCGCGCGAGACTCCCATGTGCCGATGACCGAAATCGCTGCTGACCCATCGCCGGTTCTCCCGTTCCACGACCCCTCGCGCCGCAGGCGGCTCGTCAAGGTCGGAGCCTGGCTCGCCGGCACCGCACTAGTCATCTTCGTCTTGAACCTGCTCGGAGTCGACGTACGGGGCTGGCTGTCGGACCTCTGGGATCAGATCAAGGAGGTTCCGGTCGGGTACATCATCGCCGGTCTCGTCTTCCAGACGGGCCAGACGGTCCTTGCAGGGCTCTCCTACTACGGCATCCTCAGCGCCGCGTACCCCGGCGAGGTCGCGTTCTGGCCCATCGTCACCGCGTATGCGGTCGGCGTGTCCATGAACAATTTCTTGCCGGCGAACATCGGCACGTTCGTGACGCTGCTCATGTTCGTCGCGATCATCCCGAGCGCGACGGTCGGGGGCTCGTTCGCCGCCTACCTCGTGCAGAAGATCTTCTTCACGATCGTGGGCACGTTCGTCTACCTGTACCTCTTCCTCTCGGTGCCCGGATCGTTCCACGAGAACCTCGGCAATGTCTCCGACCATCCCGCGAGGACCATCCTGATCGTGGCCGGCGGCGGCTTCCTGATCGTGCTCGTCGGACGCATCTTCTGGCGGCAGGTCAAGAAGCTGTGGGAACAGGCAAAGCAAGGCGGAGTGATCCTCAAGACACCGAAGCGGTACCTGACCAGAGCGTTCCTACCATCACTCGCGTCGTGGATCTGCAAGCTGGCGGTCATCGGCATCTTCCTGGCCGCCTTCGCGATTCCGGTGACCTTCGAGTCGATCATGTGGATCACAGGCTCGGGCTCGCTCGCAAACGTCGTCTCCTTCACACCCGGCGCCGTCGGCATCACCCAGGCGACGAACGCGCTGGCCCTGCAGACGTGCTGTGACGTCGCAAACGAAACGACCATCGCCTACTCGACGGCACAGCAGTTGATCATGACGGCCTGGAACGTCGTGTTCGCGCTCGTGCTCACGGTGCTCGTCTTCGGCTGGACCGGCGGCAAGGTGCTCGTCGGTGGGGCGTACAGCGATGCGAAGGTCAAGGTCGCCGACCAGAAGGAGCAGCGGGCCGCCAAGAGGCAGGCCAAGCGGGACGCCAAGGACGCGGAGTGACCGCCGCCTCATACGGAGAGGCCGTCTCCTGGGAGCCCGAACGACCGCAGTTCAAGCCGCTCCGTCTACTCCTGTCATGGGCGCTGACGGCGGCAGCGCTCGAGATAGCGGCGCTGATCCTCCCCGGCGTCGACATCGTCGGAGCCGTTGGCGCGCTCCTCGTAGCCGCGGTGGTCGCCGTGCTGAACGCGCTACTGCCCCCGTTGCTCGCGGCACTACGGCTGCCGTTCATGCTCGCGCTCGGCTTCGTGCTCATCATGGTTCTCAACGCCCTCGTCCTCAAGCTCGCGTCGGATCTGCTTGAGAACACCTTCGCTGTGGACAACTTCGGCTGGGCGCTGCTGGCGGCACTCGTGGTGGCCGCGGTGAGCATCTTCCTCGAGGTCATTTTCGGGACGAACGACGACGACACGTACACGCTGCGAGTCGTCCAGCGCATCGCTCGCCGGCAGGGCGGGGCAAACCGAACGGACGTGCCCGGGATCGTCTTCCTCGAGATCGACGGGCTCGCGCTCCCGGTGCTCCGCAGGGCGATGCGGGACGGCAACGCCACAAACATGGCGCGCTGGATTGCGGAAGGCTCGCATCACCTGACCGAGTGGGAGACCGATCTCTCCTCACAAACGGGAGCGAGCCAGGCGGGGATCCTGCTCGGCTCCAACGACGACATCCCCGCGTTCCGCTGGGTCGACAAGGAGACCGGCCTGCTCACCGCGTGCTCCGCTCCCGCCGACTGCGCTCGCATCGAGGCCGATCGCGTCACCGGCATCGGCCTGCTCGTCGACGGCGGCTCGAGCCGCGGCAACCTGCTCTCCGGCGAGGCTGAGGAGGTCATCCTCACGGTCAGCCGGATGGAGGCCGAGCGGCGCGCGAACCCCGGCTATCGAGCGTTCTTCGCGAACGGCTTCAACGTCACGAGATCGCTTGTCCTGTTCGCGTTTGAGGTCATGCTCGAGTGGACCGCGGCGCTCCGGGCGATCCGTCGCGACGTACAACCGCGAGGTCACCGCGGCGGCGTCTATCCGTTCCTGCGCGGCGCGATGTGCGTCGTCGTCCGCGACCTGATCGTCTACGGCGTCCTCACGGACATGATGCGCGGCCGGCCCGCCGTCTATGCAACGTTCTCGAGCTACGACGAGGTCGCACACCATTCGGGGCTCGAGCGGGCCGACACCCTGGAGGCGCTACGCAAGCTCGACCAGCAGTTTGGGCGCATCGACCGGGCGCGCCGCTACGCGCCGCGCCCCTACGAGATCGTCGTCCTCTCCGACCACGGTCAAACGCAGGGAGCGACGTTCAAGCAGCGAAACGGCTTCGGGCTCGACCAGCTCGTCGAGCGCTCGCTCGAGCAGGGAAGCGTCATGGAGGTCGCCGACGGCGACGAGCAACAGTCGATGGTCGGGCTCGCGGTCGGCGAGGCGACCAGCGGGGGGCCACCTGCCGAGAAAGACAAGGGCAAGCGCGCGAAGAACGACGTCTCGGACCGGGAGGTCGTCGTGCTCGGCTCGGGGAACCTCGGCCTCATCTCGTTGATGGAGGAGCCGCGCCGGCTCACGCTCGAGGAGATAAACGAGCGCCATCCGCGGCTGATCCCGGCACTCCGTGAGCACCCGCACGTCGGCTGGCTCCTCGTTCGCTCCTCGGAGCGGGGCGCCGTAGCACTCGGCCCCGCAGGCGCCCACTACCTCGCGGAAGGCACGGTCGAAGGCGAAGACCCGCTCACATCGTTCGCACCAAACGCGCCACAGCACCTGCTGCGCACCGACGGGTTCGCACACGTGGCCGACATCATGGTCGGCAGCTTCTACGACCCGGACCTCGAAGAGGGCTGTGCCTTCGAGGAGCTGATCTCGTTCCACGGTGGGATCGGAGGGCCTCAAACCCGGCCTTTCATCCTCCATCCTGCCGACCTCCCGCTTCCCGATGGAGAGATCGTCGGCGCCGAAGAGGTGCATGGCGTGCTCTCCGGCTGGCGGCAGCTGCTTCAGGGTGGCGAGCGAGCCGCCGCCGCAGCGTCTCGATGAATCTCGTCTGGTCGGCGCTCGTCATCTTCGCGACGGCTGGGCTCGCCGTGACGGCCATGCTGCTCGTGCGGCGCAGCGCTCCCGAGGGAAGCCGCTTCAAAGACGGCGACCGCGCGTCCGGAGTTTTTGGTGTCCTGGCGACCGGCTTCTCGGTGCTGCTCGGGCTCGTCGTCTTCCTCGCGTTCGAGAGCTATGACCAGTCGAGAGCTGGAGCGGAGCAAGAAGCGCTTGTGCTCTCGCAGCAGGTCGAGACCGCTCAGTTCCTCGCAGCCCCTGTCTCCGGCAAGCTGACCGGGGAATTGGTGTGCTACGGCCGGTCGGTCGTCCACCTCGAATGGCCACGCGCGGAGTCGGGCACCGAGGGTGACGAGGTCAACCCATGGGGAGTGGAGCTGTTTCGCACCTTCAACTCGTACGAGCCCAAGACGCCGAGCGAGGAGGCGGCCTATGGGAAGTGGATCGACCAGACGTCCGACCGCGAAGCCGCGCGAATCGATCGCATCCACGGCGCCGTCGGCGTTATCCCGCTCCCGCTGTGGATCGTGCTGCTCCTCATCTCAGTCGTCGTCTTCGTGTTCATGCTGTTCTTCGCCGACTCGGGCGAGGGCGCGGTCACGCAGGCGGTGTTGATGGGCTCGGTCGCGACGGTCCTCGTGTCGATGCTGCTCTTGATCACGTTCCTGGACAGCCCGTTTCACAAAGGCGTGGGCGGCGTCCGGCCGGTCGCGATGGAGAGGACGCTTCGAATCGTCGACGAAGCGCTGCAAGCTGTCGGCGTGCGCCTGGAATTGCCCTGTGACGCCCAGGGGAAGCCGGTCTCGTGACCGACGCGCAGAGAAGGGACTGGGTCGAGGTCGGCGCCACCGTGCTGCTCGCGGTTGCGGCTGTAGCGACGGCCTGGAGCAGCTACCAGGCCACGCGCTGGAACGGCGAGCAAGCGAAGGCATCGGGCAGCGTCAACAAGACCCGGATCCTGGCGGCGCGCGCAGCGGGCCTCGCAAACGCCCAGCAGCAGGTCGACATTGCGACGTTCATGCAGTGGGTGGACGCATATGCGCGAGACGACACCAGGGTCGCGCACTTCTACCGCACACGCTTCCGCCAGGAGTTCAAGCCCGCCTTCAACGCGTGGGTCGCAACGAGGCCGCTGAAGACCGCGGGCGCTCCGGCGACGCCCTTCGTAATGCCGCAGTACCGGCTCGCGGCCAAGGCGGAAGCCGACCAGCTGGATCAGGAAGCCGAGGTGCTCTCGGCGCAGGTGCGCCGGAACATCCAGCGTGCGTCGAACTACGTGCTCGGCGTTGTCCTCTTCGCGGTTGCGCTCTTCTTCGCCGGGATGAGCACGAAGCTCACCGCGCCGGGTCTACGGAAGACGATGCTCGTGGTGGGCTGGCTCCTCTTCCTCGGCGCCGCCGTCTGGATCGCCACGTCGCCGGTCAGCGTCGCGGTCTAAGACGAGCCCGAGGTCAGCTCGTCGCATGAGTCCGCCTCCTCGAAGGCGTCCTCCAGCTCGCCGCCGGCGTCCAGCTCTTCGAGCTCCGTGAAGGTCGTCGAGAGCCGACTCCCCATCGTCGACAGGGCTCCCGTGACGACGGTCAGCGCTTCGAGTGTCTCGCTTGGGCCCGAGGCGTCTTCGAGGGCCTTGTCGATCGTCTCCGTGCTCTCCTCGAGATCGTCCGCCAGCGCTTCGAGCGACTCCTGCGCCTGCTCTCCCGCATCGGTGTCGGGCGGCCCGAGCGCCTGCACCTCGTCGACGAAATCGTTCGTTGCACTCTTGACGTCCTCGACCGCGGTCCTGAGCTTGTCCTCGGTGGGTTCTTCGCGCAGCGAGTCGGCAGCGGAGGAAATGGAGCCGGTCCAGGTCACGATCGACGAGCAGACATCGTCCGCCCACTCCGTCGCAGACGAGCCGCTGCCACCGCCGTCGCCGCCGCAGCCCGCTGCAAGGGAGACCGCCAGCAAGCCGAGCACGAGCACCCGCGCGGCCGTCACTGGGCCACCGGTGTCGGCGTGAACGGGTGCATCTCGTCCTGGCCCGGCTTGACGATGCCGTAGCTCGACTCCGGCACCTCGTTCCAGGCGCCGGCGAGGGTCCCGAGCGGTTCGGAGACGACCAACCGCGACTCGTCACCGAGCGACTGCAGCCGCACGTCGTCGGGGTAGAGCGACTTCAACGTCACGATGTCGGTGCTGAAGTAGAGCGACCGCGAATCGCCCTCGCTCGAGTAGCGGAACGCCCAAACGCTCTCTCCATCCGTGGTCGCGACCGTCATCTGGACCGGATGCTCGACGTCGTGCCGCCGGCCGGTCTCCTCGATGAACCCGACGGCCTCCTGCACCGCCTTCGGCGGGTCCTCTTCGAGGCCAAAGGTGAGCGCCAGGTAGAAGAACGTCTCGGAGTCGGTCGAGCCCTCGATCTCCGAGTACAGCTCCGGAGCGATGGCGAAGCGGAGATCGCGCTTCACGCGGTCGAAGTCCCGGAGGGCGCCGTTATGCATCCAGAGCCAGCGGCCGTGGCGGAAGGGATGGCAGTTCGTCTGTTGCACCGCCGTCCCGGTAGACGCGCGAATGTGAGCGAAGACGAGCGGCGAGGCCGTGTGCTGGGCCAGTTCCTGCAGGTTACGGTCGTTCCAGGCGGGCTCCATGCTGTGGAAGACGGCAGGCGTGTCTCCGACGCCGTACCAGCCGACGCCGAATCCGTCGCCGTTCGTCGTCGTCGCGCCGAGCCGCGAGTGCAGGCTCTGATCGATCAGCGAGAACTTGGGCTTGTAGAGCAGCTCGTCGAGGAGGACCGGCGTGCCTGAGTATGCGAGCCAGCGACACATCGCCGTTACGCCCCCATGTGTCCTGAGCTGCGTGCCGACATGCCGTCGTTGTTGGCGATCATGTAGGCGAAGACGCCGACGAACGGGAAAAAGAGCACGAAGATCAGCCAGAGGGCCTTCTTCCCGCCGCTCGCATCGTGGCGACGGAAGACGTCGCCGATCACGTGGAACAGCAGCACGAACCAGGCGACCCACAAGAAGAAGACCATCATCGACCAGAAAATGCCGAGAAACGGATAGGCCAGCACCATTCGAAGAGCCTCCAGATCGATCGCCGACGGACTTCCGGCGGTAGGGGATTGCAGCCTCACGCTACCCCGTACGCGGGTCATCATGCGGATCGGGTGATTCGCAAATGACGGACAAACCGGCGACCGTGCGCCAAGCGGCCAAGGACATGGTGTGGGTCGAAGGAGGCGAGTTCCTGATGGGATCGGAGGCGTTCTATCCGGAGGAGGGTCCGGTCCGGCGAGCCGAAGTCGGCGGCTTCTGGATCGATGAGCACCCGGTCACCGCGGACGACTTCAGGCGCTTCGTTCGCGAGACCGGCTACACCACGCTCGCCGAGCGGCCGCTCGACCCCGCCGATTACCCGGACGCCGATCCGGCCCTGCTCGTGCCGGGGTCGCTCGTCTTCCAGAAGACTCCCGGCCCCGTGCCGCTCAACGACGTGAGCAGTTGGTGGGAGTACGTGCCGGGTGCGTTCTGGAAGAAACCGGGGGGAGCGGGCACGACGATCAACGGACGCGATCGCCACCCCGTCGTCCAGGTCGCATACGAGGACGCTGAGGCGTACGCCTCGTGGGCCGGCAAGGCACTTCCGACCGAGGCCGAGTGGGAATACGCCGCGCGCGGCGGCCTCGAGGGAGCTCCGTTCGCATGGGGCGACGAGCATTTCCCCGACGGGAAGCCGATGGCGAACACCTGGCAAGGCGAGTTCCCATGGCAGAACCTCAAGGCCGACGGGTTCGACGGCACGTCGCCGGTCAGGAGCTTTCCTCCGAACGGTTACGGGCTCTACGACATGACCGGCAACGTCTGGGAATGGACGAGTGACTGGTTCCGAGCCGATCGCTCCGAAGAGACGAGCCCCTGTTGTGCTCCACCGGTGCGGCCGGGAGAGACGTTTCCGCGCAAGGTGATCAAGGGCGGCTCACACCTGTGTGCTCCCAACTACTGCCTCCGCTACCGCCCAGCGGCTCGCCAGGGCGAGACCGTCGATACGTCGACCGGGCATATCGGCTTCCGTTGTGTCGAGCGAGGGGCGGCGGTTTAATGGGCGAGGCGCTTTTCTGGGGCCTGTTTGCCGGCTCGTCGCTGATCCTCGGCGGAGTCCTCGCCCTCGTGCTTCCGATCCGCGAGCGCCTGCTCGGCCTGATCATGGCCTTCGGGGCCGGCGTTCTGATCAGTGCCGTCGCCTACGAGCTGGTGGCGGAGGCGTTCCAGACTGCGGCGGGAAGCGGCAGCCTTGCCCTCGGGCTCGCCGCCGGTGCCCTCACGTTCTTCGTCGGTGACCTATTCATCGACCGGATGGGCGGCGACGACCGCAAGAAAATACAAGGAGCCGCCGGATCCGGCCTCGCGATCGTGCTCGGGATCGTCCTCGACGGAATCCCCGAATCAGCGGTGATCGGGCTGGGGCTTCTCGAGGGGAACGGCGTCAGCGTCGCGGTGATCGCGGCGGTGTTCTTGTCGAATCTCCCCGAGGCAATCGCGGCCACAACGGGACTGATGGCCGGCGGCTGGAAGCGCAGCCGAATACTCGGCCTCTGGGTGCTGGTGACCGTCGTCAGCGGGCTGGCGTCACTCCTGGGCTACGCGTTGTTCGACTCGGCAGGCCCCAGCGCGCTCGCGTTCGTCCTCGCGTTCGCGGGCGGCGCGATCCTCACCATGCTGGCCGACACGATGATGCCCGAGGCCTACGAGCATGGCGGCAAGCTCGTGGGGCTCGTGACTACGCTCGGTTTCGGCCTTGCCTTTGCACTATCGACGCTCGAGTAGCTCTTGACCGCAGCGATCGGCCCTCGCTCAGCTCTCTTCGTGGACGCGGGAATGGCCCACGCCGAAGCGCCAGCGGACTTCCTTCACCTCCGAGCCCTCGAGGCTCGGTAGCGCGTCCCGAGGATGCGACTCGAACCAAGCGGCGTAGCGGTTGGCTAGCGGCGCAGCGGTCAAACCGTGAGCGAGGACCGACAGCCCGATTGCAAGATAGATCGTCACGAGGATCAAATCGTCGTGAGGCAAACCGCCCTCTTCGATCACCAGAATCGCGAAGACGATCGACGCGAGCCCTCGCGGCCCGAACCATCCGAGGAAGCCCACGGTCGGCCTGCGTGCGCCGGTTCCGATCATCGCGACCGCCACGGGGAGCATTCGGACGATCGTCAGGCTCAGGACGACGTACAGGGCGATCGACCACGTCACGTCCCCGAGCACCGGCCCGAGCAGGACTGCGCCGAACACGATGAACGTCACCGCGCCGAGCACCTCTCCGACCTCCTCGATGAGATGGGCGACCTCACCTCCACTCCGCCGACGGAGGGCGCCGAAAGTGAAACCCCCGACAAAGGCAGCGATGAAGCCTGAGCCCCCGATCGGATCAGCGACTCCAAAGGCGAGCCCAGCAGCGGCCAGTGGCAGGACCTGGAGCCAGGAGTGGCCGACGAGGCCGCGCCGGCCAGCAATGACGACGATGCCCGCGGCAACAACGCCGGCCAAGACTCCCGCCAGGATGCCGTAGCCGATCTGCTCGAGCACTAGGCGAGCCGCAACTCCGTCGCCGATCGCTCCGGCCTCTGCCTGTGCGATGGCCAGCACGATCCAGAACACCGGCACGCAGATCCCGTCGTTGAGGCCGCTTTCGACGTTCAAACCCTGTCGGACGCGGCTCGGGAGTCGCGGCAGGGTGACGACCGCCTGGCCGAGGGCCGCGTCCGTCGGCGCGAGGATGACCGCAAGGAGCAGAGCCTCGGCCCATAAGAGCTCGGGAAACACAACGAGAGCGAGCACGAACCCGACCAGGAGGGTGAGCGGCAGGCCGATCCCGAGCAAGCGTGCAGGCACCGAAACCTCGCCGCGCAGGGCGCGCAGGTCGATCCGCGAGGCGTCTGCAAACAGGACCGTCGCGAGCGTTGCTTCGGCGAGCAGCTTCACCGTCTCCCCGGCCGGCGCGGGCTCCACCAGCCCGAGCGCCTCGGAGCCGAAGAGCAGCCCGACGGCGGTGAAGATCATCGGCGCGGTGATCGGAGTGCCTGCGATCCGGCCCGAGATCGCCGCGAACGCGAGCAGCGTCAGTGAGACGACCGCTAGCGCCCAGTGCATCCGCGCAAGACGACATCGAGCACGACGACGGGAGGAGCGCGCATTTCGCGACTGTTTATCTCAGGTTCCAGCGGCATTTCAATCACGCCGATGGGATGAAGCCCGTGTTCGAGCGACCGACAACTCGAGCGGTCACCAGAACCACATATTTGCCTTGGCGGGCCGGAATCCCTACCGTGTCGGCGGGGTCGGAGGAGGAGCGATTTCGCCGCGGAACCCGCAAGACGAGCAAGCGGCGCTGAATTCCACTAGGACCGGCGCGCCGCAGCCCTTCGAGCCACTGCCTTCCAAGCTGGTAGTCCCCCCGCCGCGACCCGGTCTCGTCGAGCGCGCCGGGGTCCTCGATCGGCTCTCCCGCGCGAGTAACGGTCGCTTCGTCAGCGTTGTGGCGCCTCCGGGCTACGGCAAGACGACAGCTCTCGCGCAGTGGGCAGCGCGCGATGGTCGCCAGTTCGCGTGGGTTTCACTCGACCACCGTGACAACGACCCGGTTGTCTTCCTGACGTATGTCGCCGAAGCGTTGAACGCCGATGGGACGGTCGCGCCCGCGGTGTTCAAGGCGCTTACGGGACCGGACGACTCCGTGTGGACAAGTGGCCTCCCCCGTCTCGGCACGGCGTTGGCGTCTCGACGCGAGCCGCTCGTGCTGGTCCTCGACGATGTGCACGAGCTCGAGAACCACGGATGCTTGGACGCCCTGGTCGCACTGCTTCCCCACGTGCCGCGAGGCTCGCAGCTGGTGCTCTCCGGGCGCACAGAGGTTCGGCTCGGGCTCCCGAAGCTCCGCGCAGCCGGCGAGTTGCTCGAGCTGGGGCCGCCCACGCTCGCCCTGAACGATGCCGAGGCGCATGCGCTCCTCGCCGCCGCCGGGGTAGACGTGACCGAGGCCGAGGCCGAGGAGCTGAACCAGCACGTGGAGGGTTGGGCCGCCGGCCTCTACCTGGCGGCGCTCTCCTTGAGCGGCGGCGCCTCGTCAGTCGCTACGTTCGGCGGCGACGACCGTTTCGTGACGGACTATCTGAGGTCCGAGGAGCTCGCCGACGTGGAGCCGGCCGAGCTCGACTTCCTGATTCGGACATCCATCCTCGACCGCATGTGCGCCTCCCTCTGCGACGCGGTGCTCGAGCGCGACGACTCCGCGCAGACGCTCGAGCGGCTGGAGCACGACAATCTGTTCGTCGTCCCCCTCGACCATCAGCGCCACGGGTATCGCTACCACCACCTCTTCAGGGAGATGCTTCAGGCCGAGCTTCGGCGACGAGAGCCCGAGCTCGAGGCCACTCTCAATCGGAGGGCGGCTTCGTGGTGCGAGGCGAACGGCCAGCCCGAGGTGGCCGTCGAGTATTCGGCTGCGGCCGGCGACACCGACGCAGTCGCCCGGATCGTCACGTCGTGTGTGTTTCCGTACTACCGCGCCGGCCTGGTGACCACTTTGGAGCGCTGGCTCGAGCTGTTCGACGATCCGGCGCTGCTCGAGCGGTATCCCGCGATCGGGGTGTACGGGGTCTGGCTCCACGCCTTGCGTGGCCGGCCCGATGAAGCCGAGCGCTGGGCGCTGACCCTCGAGACCTCCCCGTCCGACGAGCCCATGCCCGATGGGAGCCCCTTCGAGGCCTGGGCGGCCATGGTCCGCGCCCTGCTTTGCCGAGACGGCGTCGAGCAGATGCTGACCGACGCAGAGCTCGCCGTGTCCAGCCTGTCGCCGGCGAGCCCCTGGCGCCCGCCCGCCCTCCTTTTGCATGGGGTGGCGGTGCTGTTCTCGGGGGACCCCGACCGAGGGGAAGCGATCCTGGATCAAGCGACCGAGGCGGCCGCCGCCGGAGGAGCGATCTGGACCGGCGTCGTGGCGTGCTCCGAGCGGGCGCTTGTCGCGCTCGAGCGCGGCGACCTCATTGCGGCGGAAGCGGAGCTCGCCCGCGCAGGCGCTTTCGTCGACGACGCCCCTTCTCCGGAATATGTGGTGACCGCGATCCTGCTCGCCCTAAAGGCGAGGGTCGCAATCGCAAAGGGGCAAGGCGCGCGAGCCCGACAGACGCTCGTGAGCGCCCAGCGCCTGCGCCCGACACTGCCGCACGCTCTTTCCTGGTTCGCGGTCCAGGCCCAGCTCGAGCTTGCGAAGGCGCATTTGGCGCTCTCGGACGCACGTGGCGCAGCGACGCTCCTCCAGGGGGCAAACGACATCCTTCGTCGACGCTCGAAGCTCGGCACGCTCGTCGCCGAGGCCGAGGAATTGCGAGCGCGAATCTCCCGGGCCAAGCAGTCTTCGGGCTGGCCGTCGACGCTGACCGAGGCCGAGCTCCGGCTGCTGCCCCTGCTGACCACCCACCTCACGTTCCGCGAGATCGCGGAGCGGCTCTTCGTCTCTCGCAACACAGTGAAGACCCAGGCGATTTCGGCGTACCGGAAGCTCGACGCGTCCAGTCGGAGCGAGGCGATCGAGCGGGCGATCGAGCTAGGCCTCGTCGACGCTTCGCCCGCGGTCGATTTCACCCGCTCGGGGTGATGCCCTCAGCCGCCGGGAAGCATCCAATGGGGAAGACGACCGGGTGGATGACTACAAGCTCACGCTGCGAAGGTTCGCGCTCCGAGACGATCGCTACATCGACGCGCTCCTCGGTGAAAAGTGCGCCAACACGGAGCTCTCGGGCATCGATGCTCGGTCGCACGCCCTCCTCCGAATCGCTGCGCTGATCGCGGTCGACGCCGCCCCGCCCTCGTTCATGAGCGCAGTGCAGGCAGGACTGGACGCCGGCGCGACCTACGAAGAGATCGTCGGGACACTCATTGCGGTGATGCCGATCGTCGGGGTCGCGCGGGTCGTCTCCGCGGCTCCCAACCTCGGCCTGGCGCTCGGCTACGACGTCTCCGAGGCGTTCGAGCTCGTCGACGGCTAGGCCGTCCGCCAAGACATCGGCTCATGTCGGTGGCGCCTCCGCGGTACCACCCCGCAGAACGTCGGGGTTCGCCTTCCGGAAGCGGCCGAGAGTGACCGCGCCCAGCGGCAACGTCACGATCGAGTAAAAGACGCGCCACAGCAGCGCGGCGGCCACGAGCGCGTCGTCGGAGGCGCCGCCCAGCTCGATGAGCATGGCGATCAAAACGGCGTCGACGACTCCGAGGCCGCTTCCGGTGATCGGAAACACGGCTCCGGCCCAGAAGGCGATCGCGAAGGCGGCGAAGGCATCGGGCGCGGACAGGTACGCGCTCGAGACGCCGACGAAGCGGAGCGATGCGAGCAGGATCAGGTAGGTGAGGAAGAGGTTCGCCGCGACGCCGATCGACCCCAGCGCCCAGCCCTCACGCATGACGGCGAGCGCTTGGGAACGCAGTTCGGTCGCCTTGCCGGCCCCATCTTCGATCGGATCGCGCTTGAGCTTCAACAGGATCCAGGAGAGCGGTCGTTGCGCCTTCGCTCCGAGCCAGCGCGCCGAGCGCTCGCGGCGCAGGAACAAGTAGCCGGCGATGCCCGCGCCGGCCGTAATCACAAGCGAGAGCGCACCCGCCAGCACGACTGTGCCGTTGGTCTCACCGGTGAGGAGCAGCAATGCGAGCGCGACGAGCGGAAGCACGAAGCGGCCGATCATCGGGAACAGGAATGAGCCCAGTGCAGCAAGCCCCGCGGCGTCCGGCGAGTAGCCTCCGCCGCGGAAGTACCCATACTGGACGACGCTCGCGCTCGGAGGTGGAAGCAGCTGGCCTGCGAAGTTCGAGGAGAGGTATGCCTCGCTTCCGCGCCACAGGCCGAGGCCCGGCAAGAACGCCCGGTACATCAACGCTTCGGTCGGCACACGCGACAGCCCGAGCCCGAGCAGGATGACCACCTCCCAAGCATCGAGCTGCGTGAGCGCCTCCCACACCTGCTCGTAGTCGATGAACCGCGGCAGGAGCCAGCCGAACACGATCACGAGCGCTGCGACCACGATCACGGGCTTGAGCACGCGCCGCCACGGCGGCCGCGGCATGAGTGCGGGAGACCTGTCCTTCACAGGGCGCTCAAGCGCATTCGCGGGTTCAGCGCCCGACCTATCTGCTGAGCGTCCGCCCTACTGCCGCGCCATCGCGACGCGCAGCCGCTCCTCCGGGGTGATGAGGTGGTCGGCGTCCTCAGCATCCTCGCCGAGGTCGATCTGCACCCAGTTGACCGTGCCGCTGAACACGCTCGCCGTGTAGTCGTCGGCTACCGGCGAGGCTGTGTCGCTGCCGACGTCCGCGGTCTCGTCACCCGAGAACATCATCGGAACGGTCGCGTGCACGCGGCCCTCGCCGGCCATGGCGCCGTCCACGTATAGCGTCACCGCGCCGCCCTTGGCGAGGCCGCCGCCGTCGTACGCGAACTCCATGCGGACCTGATGCGTGCCGGCCGCGACCTGCTCGGTGCCCGCGACCTTGAACTGCTGAAGCCCGAAGAGGTTGTAGCAATAGGCCGGCCGGCCGTCTCTCAGGTAGAGGCTCCACCCGCCGAACTCGCCGCCCTGCGCGAAGATCACGCCGTCGGCGCCGCCCCCCGGCACCTCGATCTCGGCGGTCACTGCATACGACTTGTTCTTGATGTTGAGCATGACGTTCTCGGTGAGCCGCCCCATCCCGGAGAACAGGACCTGCGAGTTCCCGCGGATGAGCGTTGGACGCCCCGCGATGTCCGAGTTGAACCGCTCGACCCGGCGGTCATCCAGGGGGAGCACGTTGTACTTGCGCGCCTCCTCCAGGAACACCGCCTGCAGCTCGGCGAGCTTCTCCGGATGCTCAGCCGCGAGGTCGTGCGACTGGCTCCAGTCCGTGTTCGTGTCGTAGAGCTCCCACACGTCGTCCTGAAAAGGCGGCAGCGGCGCCATCACCCACGGGGTCGAGTGGCGCGTGACGGCGGTCCAGCCCTCGTGGTAGATGCCGCGGTTGCAGAACATCTCGAAGTACTGGGTCTCGCGGCGCTCGGCGGCGTCCGCCTGGTTGAAGGCGTAGCGCATGGAGACGCCCTCGATCGGCAGCTGCTCCACGCCGTCGACGACGAGCGGCTGCGGGAGCCCGACGGCCTCGAGCACCGTGGGCGCCACGTCGATCACGTGGTGGAACTGGTTGCGCACCTCGCCCTTCGCGTCGATGCCCTTCGGCCAGTGCACGATGGTCCCGTTCCGCGTGCCGCCCCAGTGGGAGGCGACCTGCTTCGTCCACTGGTACGGCGTATCCATCGCGTGCGCCCAGCCGACGGCGTAGTGGTTGTACGCGGCCGGAGTGCCGAACAGGTCGATCTTGGACGCCATGAACTCGGTCGTCTCTAGCTCGCTCGCGCCGTTCAGCATGAGCAGCTCGTTGAACGAGCCCTGCGTGGTGCCCTCGGCGCTCGCCCCGTTGTCGCCGATGATGTAGTAGACGAGCGTGTCCTCGAGCGCGCCGAGGTCCTCGAGGGCGTCGACGAGCCGGCCGATGTGGTGATCGGTGTGCTCGAGGAAGCCGGCGTACACCTCCATCTGTCGCGCAAGGATGGGCTTCAGGTCGGCGGGCACGTCGTCCCACGCGGGGATCTCGTCGTGCCGAGCCGTCAGCTCGCAGTCGGGCGGGACGACGCCCAGCTCCTTCTGCCGCGCGATGGTCTCCTCGCGCAGCGCGTCCCAGCCGTCGTCGAACTTGCCCTTGTACTTCGCCGACCACTCCTCTGGCACGTGATGCGGCGCGTGGGTCGCGCCTGGCGCGTAGTAGACGAAGAACGGCTTGTCGGGCATTAGCGCCTTCTGCGAGCGCACCCAGGCGATCGCCTTGTCCGTCATGTCCTCGGTGAAGTGGTAGCCCTCTTCGGGCGTCTTCTCCGGCTCGACCGGGTTCGTCCCCTCGTAGATCGCCGGGTAGTACTGGTTGGTCTCCCCGCCGATAAAGCCGTAGAAGTGCTCGAAGCCGCCGCCCATGCTCGGCCATGCGTCAAACGGGCCGAGCGGGCTCGTCTGCCAGACCGGCACCTCGTGGCACTTGCCGAACTGCGCGGTCGAGTAGCCGTTCAGCGTCAGCGTCTTCGCCAGCGGGGCGCACGTGTTGGGCCTCATCGAGTTGTAGCCCGGCGCCGACGTGGCGAGCTCGGTGATAACGCCCATCCCCACCGTGTGGTGGTTGCGGCCCGTGAGCAGCGCCTGGCGGGTGGGCGCGCACAGCGCCGTCGTGTGGAAGCGGTTGAACTTCAGCCCGCCCTCGGCCAGCCGCTCGGCCGTCGGCGTCGCGCAGCGCCCGCCGAAGGCGCTGGTTGCGCCGAAGCCGACGTCGTCGAGCAGGATGACGAGCACGTTCGGCGCGCCGGTCGGCGGGCGCAGCGGCTCGATTGGCGGGAACGTCGACTCCGGGTCTTTCGCATCCTCGTACACCGGTCCCGCGTACGGCCGATCCGGGATGGGAAGGTGATCGCGAACGATCTCCTCGGGCATCTTGGCTCCTCGCATTGGGGGCGACTTCGAGAGCGCGATTCTATTCCGCGGCGGTTCAGATTCTCGTCGCCCAAAGGGGATGAATTGCGGTTGACCGTCTCAATCATCCGCACCGGGTGATGCGTGAGTCGTGCATCGAGGAGGATCATCGGACGGCTTCAGATGTTCTTTGTACTCGCTCTGCTGCTCTTCATCTTCCTGCCCGATCCGTGGGACGTCATCGGTGGGCTCGTGAGCGGCGTGCTCGGCATCTTCGAGGTCATCTACTGGCAGCGCCGCATGCGTCGCGAGAAGGTTCAGACGGGCGTCGAGAATCTCGTCGGTGCGACCGGCGAGGCGATCGAGCGGCTCGCGCCGTCCGGCAATGTCCGGATCCTGGGTGAGCTCTGGCAGGCAACCTCGAGCTCGGAGATTCCCCCTGGCTCAGCCGTGCGGGTGGTTGCGGTGCACGGCCTAAAACTCGAGGTCGAGGCGGTGCCCGAGGCACAAGAGCGTGCTTGAGGCATTCGGCCTGGGACTGCTCGGGGCGTCGTCCCTCCTGTTTGCCGGCCTGCTCGCCTGCTGGCTCGATGTTCCGGCCCGGCTCGTCGGCGTTCTGGCCGGCTTCGGTGCCGGAGCGCTGATCGCAGCGATCTCCTTCGACCTCGTCGCGGAGGCGGAAGACGTGCTCTCTCTCTGGCAGTTCGCACTGTGGATGCTGGTCGGTGTGGCCGTCTTTCTCGTCGCCGACAGGATGGTGGAGAAGCGCTTCGGCGAGGCTGGAGTCGGAGGTGCGATGGGCATCGTCGTCGGATCGGTCGTCGACGGAGTGCCGGAGTCGATCATCTTCGGGATCCAGGTCGGAACGGGCTTCCCAATCAGTCTGAGTTTCATGGCCGCTGTGTTCATCTCCAACATCCCGCAGAGCATTGCGCCGTCTGCCGATCTCTCGGCTGCCGGATGGAGCGCCAGACGCGTTGGAACTCTCTGGTTCTGGGTCGTCCTCGCCTGCGCCGTCGCCGCGGTTCTCGGCTATCTGGCCACGGACCTCACATCCGACGCTCAGGGTGGCCGAATGGCTGCCCTCGCCGCGGGCGGTCTCCTTGCCATGCTGACCAACTCGCTGATGCCGTTCTCCTTCGAGCGTGGCGGCGCGCTCGCGGGGGCGGCGACAGCTGTTGGTTTCTGCGTTTCGCTCCTAGGTACGAGTTAACCGCCGCTCAAAGTGAGAGCCTCGTGACTGCCTTCCGTCGACGCAGCCTCGACGATTAGCGGCGCGCGATCGACATAGAAGACGGTCGTGCCTGCCAGAAAGTCGTGCAGCCCTCGCCTCCGGTCGTCTACGAGCACAGGGAGGAAACCGGCAAACAAGGGCACGATCGCGAGCAAGAGCCCGAGGAAGCGCACGACGGAACGGCCGAGGCTCGGCGGTTGGCCGTGATGATTGGACACGCAGAGGCGCATGAGGCGCATACCCGGGGTCTGCCCCGCAGCCGTCCAGAAGAGCACAAAATACGTGCCTGCGACGAGTATCCAGCCGGCACCCGCGAGAGCCGCGACGAGCCACTCGGGCCTCAAGTCGCTGACGAGCGACGCCACGAGCCCCACGAGCGCGGCTCCGGTGAGGAAGATGATCTGGGCGAGCAGGACGTCGACGGCGAGCCCGATCGCCCGGGTGGCGATACCGGCGTATGGGACGTCCGCAACCTGCCGCCGGCGGATTCTTCGTTGGGCGGCGTCGTCGGCTCGTTCGGCGCGGCGCCGAACGCCGCTCACCATTTCCTCGGCCAGTGTCGTGGTCTGTCGCTGCATGGCGGAGCGCACTGCGGGGCTCGATGCGACGTGCTCGACGACCTCCCCCGTGAGCCGGCTCTCGAGCGCTTCGATCACCAGTCGCTCGAGGCCGGGGCTCGCCAGTGCTCGGTCGACGAGCCGCTGGGTCGCCTCGTGGTCGAGTGCATCCGCGACTGCCTGCTCGAACTCGGGCGTAGCGGCAATCTCCGCGGCGACGCGCTCCGCGACACGGTGCTTGGCGAGCGAGCGCGCGACCGTATCCGTCAGCGGGCCGGCCAGTGCTTGGTCGACCGCTCGCTCGACCTCGGGCGCGGCCAGCAGGTCACCCGCACCTGCCTCGAGTCGTTCACGGCTTCTGGCACGGGCCTCGAGGCCGTCGGAGGACAGCTCCTCTCCGGCGCGTCGCAGCACCGGGCCGATGACCGGGGCGCGGGCCGCGAGGCGCACGGGGAAAAGCGCGAGCCGCCCTACGGTGGCACCGGCTCGGACGCCGGTAGCGACCAATCCGAGGGCGATGTCGTTCGCGTTCGTCGGTCGAGCCATGTCACGAGGATCGCAGAGCGTGGTTTTGCGGGCAAGGCTGCGAGGATCTGACTGATGACCGGCCGCGATCAGACGACAGCGGGCACGCCAGGCTCCGTTCGGCGGCTGGGGCGCGCACTCAAGATCGCTGTCGGATCGTTTCGCCGGGCCGAAGGCAACCAGCGAGCGGCCGCTATCTCCTACCGGGCGCTCTTCTCGCTCGTTCCCTTTGTCGCATTCGTCGCCTCGCTCCTCGAGCTGCTGCTGCCGGAGAAAACCAGTGATCGCGCCGTCTCGTGGCTGGTGGCTGAGATGCCGCTGGAGGGGGAGCTCGAGAACAGCGTTGCCCGCGCGGCCGAGAACGTCGGACCGCCAGCCTCGCTGGTCGGTCTCATCTCGCTGCTCCTGCTCGTGTACGCGGCGAGCGGAATGATGGGCGCGATTCGCTCGGCGTTCCGGGCGATCTGGGGGAGCGAAGCACGCCTGCCGTACGTGCGCGGCAAGCTCGTCGATGTCGCGCTCGTGCTCGTTGCCGGCCTGCTGATCCTCTGCGCCTTTGGCGTGACGATCATCACGCAGATCGTCGAGACGGCGGGCGAGGAGCTCGTGCGCAAGCTCGGAGGCCCGGCCTCGGCGGCGCGCCAGCTCGGCGCCGGTCTCGAGTTCGTAACTTCCGTCGCGTTGACCTTCGTCGCGTTCCTGTTCCTCTACCGGTTCGTGCCGACCGTGCGCGTCCGCCTACGCGACGCGCTGGCCGGCGCGTTGGTGGCCTGTGCCGGCTTCAACCTGGCGGCGATCGCCTTTTCGATCTACATCAGTCGGTTCGCCGACTTCGACGAAGTTTTTGGCTCGCTCAGCGCCGTGTTCGTCTTCTTGGTGGTGGTGTACGTCGCGGTCGAGGTCCTCCTGCTCGGCGCAAGCGTCGCGGCCGCCTGGCCCGGGACTGCGCTTGCAGCCACCGCGCCGGGCGGACCGCCGTCCTCTCAGGTCAGGCGAGCGCCTTGGCCTTGATCGCGTCGTACTCCTGCTGATTGATGGCGCCGCTTTCGAGCAGCCCCTTGGCCTTCTCGATCTCTGCTGCCGCGCCGGACGAGCCGGCGACCGACCGGACGTACTCGTCCGTCTGGGCCTGTTGCGCGGCCACCTGTTCTGCCCCCCGCCGCGCCATATCGTCGCTGTTGGCGATCAGGTAGACGAAGGCGCCGAGGAACGGGGCGAAGAGCACAAAGAGGAGCCAGAGGGTCTTCTTCCCGCCGCTCGCATCACGCCGGCGGAAGATGTCTCCGATGATGTGGAACAGCAGCATGAACCACATGACCCACAAGAAGAAAACGAGCATCGACCAGAACACGTCGAGAAACGGGTAATCAGCTCCAAGCACCATTCGGGGGGGCCTCCTGAGTTCGAGCGGGTACACCGGTCGGCGGCCAAGACCGCGCCGGCGGGATCACCGGTGATCATACGGATCGGGGCGCTGGTTGCGCCATGTCCAGTCGGTTCCCTGACGAGCAGGCGTGGCGCTCGGGGTCAGGGCGACGCTGTGGCGCCTGGCTCTGCTCTCGACCTTCTGCTGGGCAGGTGGCGTGTGAAGGGAAGCGAGAGGAGCGCGAGCAGCGCCACGGCGAGCATCGCCCTCTTCAATGCCTCGAGCTGGGCCTCGGAATAGTCAGCGGTGGCTGCGTCCGCCTCGGCAGGGCTGAGCCCGGCCGAGACCGCGGCGGCGTTCGCCTGCTCGGTCGTAACGATCTCGATCCCTTGCTGGGTCGCGGCCGCGATCTGCGCACGCACGGGTTCGGGAAGCGCGGGGTTTTCGGCGATGCGGGTTGTGAAGCCCGTGAGCAGGCCGGTCAGCAGGACGGAGCCGATCAGGGCTGTTCCAAGCGAGGCGCCGAGGTTCTGGGCGGTGCCCTGGAGGCCGCCCGCCTCGTTCGTCTTCCCGGGCGGCGCCGAGGACATGATGACATTGCCGAGCTGCGACATCATCAGACCGGCGCCGACACCGAACAACGCCAGCGCGAGCTTGAACCAGCCCGCGTTCAGCTCAACGTCGATCGTGCCAACGAGGACGAGGGCTGCGACCACCATTGCGGCGAGGCCGAGCTGCACGACGAGCCTCGGCGCAAGCCGGACGGCGAGCTTGGGGCCGGCGAGCGCGGCGATGAGCATCGTCGCCGACATCGGCAGCAGCCGTTTACCGGTCTCGAACGCGTCGAGCCCCAGGACGACCTGAAGGTAGACCGGAAGGACGAAGAAGGTGCCCATCAGCACCAGTTGCTGCGACATCAGGGCGCTCAATCCGGCACGCAGCGACTTGATGCCGAGCAGTGCGCGTTCGAGCAGCGTGTCCTGGTCGAGCCGCTCCCGCCGTTCCTCCCACAAGCTGAAGAACCAGAGGAGAAAAACGCCGCCGGCGATCAGGAACGGCACCAGCGAAAAGCCGAGCGGGGTGACTTCATGGCCTCCGATGGTCGGCGCGTCGAGGGGGTGCAGCCAGCCCCACTTACTGCTTTGGAGGATGCCGAAAACGATCGAGCCGAGGCCTGCGGCCGACAAGGCGGCGCCGACGAAATCGAGCCGCGGCGGGTGGTCGGGCCGCGGCGCGGGCTGCATCCGCTTACGCACGAGGAGGATCGCGATGACGATCACGACTTCCCCTACGAACACGAGCCGCCAGGAGTAGTACGTCGTCACGAAACCACCGATCACAGGGCCGACTGCGATCGCCGCCCCGGCCACCCCACCGATGATCCCGTAGGCGAACGCCCGGTCCTTGCCCTCATAATTCGCCGCGACGAGCGCCGCGATGGCCGGGATCACCAGCACCGCTCCGAGCCCCTCGACAAGCGACCAGCCGAAAAGCAGCACGTAAAGGTTCGGGCTCAGTGCCGTCGTCAACGAGCCAAGCCCGTACACCGCAAGACCGAGACCGAACGCACGGTCACGCCCCCAGATATCTCCAAGCTTCGCCCCCACGAGCATGAACGCCGCCATCACCAGCGTGTACGCGGTGATGGCGGCTTGCACGCCCGTCACCGTCGTATCGAGGTCGGCCACGATCTGCGAGATCGAGACGTTCATTACGCTCGAGTCGAGCACCATCACGAACTGCGCAGCAGCAAGGATGACCAGGGGCAACCACCGGCGCATCAGGCGAATCTACCGTGCCGACATTGCGGAGGAGACCTGACTGGTACTCCGGGCCGATGTCGGCGCGGAGCGCGAGCGGCGCCTACTTAGCCGACATCCGGCGTACGATGCCCGAAGGTTTGTAAACCAAGACGAGACCCCTGCAAGCCAAAGGAGACAGCGTGGAAGAAGGTCTTGGATCGAAGTTCTGGTTGGGAATGGTCGGTGTGATCCTGGCGGTTACCGTCGGCGCGGTGCTGGTCTTCCTTCTGGTCAGCGGAGCCTGGTGGAGGTGGGGATTCATAGGGGCGTTCGTGTTCTTCGGCGGTGTCCTCTGTCTGATCTCATGGTCCGTCGACCGCAAGAAGAGGAAGGAGTGGGAAGACGACGACGAGTGAGCTAGCACTAGCCCGCCCGTCGCGGGGCCGAGGGAGATCACCTCGTCTGGATGACGCCTCGTAAATCCGAAGTGTTCTAAGCTCGGCCTTCGCGTTCCGGGATGGGTGTGAGAGAGCGGGAGGAGCGGCGGAATGGCAACGAAGGAATCGGCACTGACCGGGCTCGAGCCCCGCTCCTTCTGGGCGCACTTCGAGACGCTGACGAAAATCGCGCGCCCGTCACGCCTGGAGGAGCCCGCGATCGAGCACGTTCGCGAGTGGGCCGATCGGCAGGGCTTCGAGGTCGAGCAGGACGCCGGCAGGAACCTCGTGATCCGCGTCCCGGCGAGCCCTGGACGCGAGAACGCGCCGACCCTGATGCTCCAGGGGCACTTGGACATCGTGTGCGAGCGCGATCCTTCGAGCCCCAACGACCCGGCGGAGGGCCGCATCGAGCTCGTCCGCGACGGCGAGTGGCTGACCGCGGACGGAACGACGCTCGGCGCCGACGACGGGGTCGCAATCGCGGCGATGATGGCGCTGGTCGAGGACGAGTCGCTGCCGCACGGGCCGCTCGAGCTGCTGATGACGGTGGCCGAAGAGGTCGGGCTCGAGGGTGCGAACGCGCTCGACGGATCAAAGCTCACGGGCGCGACCCTGATCAACCTCGACAGCGAGGAGGACCGCACTCTCACAGTCGGATGCGCCGGGAGCACCGACACCTGGATCAAGGTCGACGCACCCCGCGCGGCGTGCTCGCCGGACGCAGTCACGCTGTCGATCGCGGCCGGTGAGGGACTCGGCGGCCACTCCGGCGTCCAGATCGCCCTCGGACACGCGAACGCGATCAAGGTGCTCGGCCGCGTGTTGCGTGAGGCGCACGCGAGCGCGCCGTTCCGGCTCGTCTCACTGGACGGCGGCAAGAGCCGTAACGCCATCCCCCGCGACGCCGTAGCTGTCTGCTCGGTCCCGCGCGACCAGGAGGACGCGTTCCGGGCCGCGGTCGAGTCGGCAACCGCGGTCGTGCGAGACGCGTACTCGAAGACAGATCCGGGAGCGACCGTGGCGATCGAGACCGCCGGCGAAGCCGCTGACGCCTGGACGGAAGAGGCAACGGCCACGCTCCTCGATGTCGTCGCGCTCGTACCAACGGGACCGCTCGCGATGAGCCCCGATTTCGACAAGCTCGTCGAGACGAGCACGTCACTCGGCGAGGCCGCCACCGAGGGCGAACGCCTGACGCTGCACAGCCTCACGCGTTCCTCCAACGATTCGGCAATGCCCGAGGTGATCGCCGCCCTCGAGGCCGCCGCACGCCTAGCCGGCGGCACGCTCGAGGTGAAACACAACTACAACGGCTGGCGACCCGACCTCGACTCGGAGGTGCTGGCAGTCGCGCGCACGGTTTACGAGCGGCTCTTCGGTGAGCCCCCGGTGGTGACGGCGATCCATGCGGGTCTCGAGACGGCTGTCATCGGGAGCAAGGTCAGCGGTCGGCTCGACATGCTGGCGATTGGTCCGCAGATCGAAGGGCCGCATTCGCCCGACGAGCGGGTTAGCATCCCTACGGTGGAGCGCTTCTGGAAGCTGCTCGTCGGCGTCGTCGACGAGTTGTCCGATCCGGGGAAGAAGTAGGACGTGAAGCGCAGCCCGCTCAGCTGGATCGTCGGCATCGTGGTCGGTGTTCTGCTGGTGCTCGGCGTCACCGCTCTGATCGGAAACCGTGACGACCGCGACGAGACCGTCAGCGCCGGCAAGTGGGCGCAGAACGTGTGCGGCTCCGTCGGCGTCTGGCGCGGCGAGCTGGAGTCGATCGTCGACGACCTCCGAACTCCCAGCGCGGTCCTCACAGGCGGTGAGGAACCGCAGTCGGAGACACCGCAGGGCCGAACGGGGTTCATTCGCGTGGGCCTGGAACGCAGCGTGCAAGCGGCCGAGACGCTCGTCGAGGGCGTAGACAACGCGGGCATTCCCGACACTCCTGAGGGCGAGGCGGCGGCTGGACAGGTCTCCGACTGGGCCGACTCTGCCTTGAGCGATCTCGAGGACTCGCAGGACTCGCTCGACGACGAGGCGGACTCCCTCGAGGAGTCGGTCGAGCAGCTCACGGGAGCGGCGCAGACGATCGGGGGCGTGCTCACGAGCGGCGCGCAGACGCTCACCGACATTGCCGAGCTCGATCCCGAGCTCGGCGCTGCGCTCCGCACCTCGAGCACGTGTGAGCAGGTTCGAGAGGATGGGGCTCTGAGATGAGCACGAGCGACTGGATCCTGATCGCGCTCGAAGGGCTCGTCGTCATCGGCTTCATTGCGCTCGGCGTACGCTCGGGCGGCATCGGCCTCGGGCTCTGGGGCGGCGTCGGCACGCTCATCCTCGTCTTCCTCTTCGGGCTCGACCCGGGCGAGCCGCCGATCAGCGCGATGCTGATCATCGTCGCCGTGATCGCCGCCGCCGCCGCCATGGAAGCGGCCGGCGGCATCGACTACATGGTCCAGATCGCGAGCAAGGCGTTGCGCGCGCGGCCGAAGGCGCTGAACTTCGTTGCGCCCTACATCTCCTATGTGCTGACGATCCTCACGGGCACCGGCAACACGTTCTTCTCCGTGATCCCGGTGATCAACGAACTCGCCTACGCGAACAAGATCAGGCCCGAGCGAGCGCTCGCCGGGTCGACCGTCGCCTCGACCTTCGGGATCACGGCGAGCCCGGTCGCGGCCGCGATGGCGACGATGTTGCCGCTCGTCGAGATCTACGACTACGACATCGTCGACGTGATGCTGATCACGTTGCCGGCCAGCATCATCGGCATCTTCGTGATGGCGCTGTTCATGAACAGCTACGGCAAGGATCTGGACGACGACGTCGAGTACCAGCGCCGCCTGGCGGCCGGCGAGATCGAACCTCCGGCACCCGCGAGTGAGATCATCCTGAAGCCGTACGCCAAGCGCAGCGTCGGCATCTTCCTGGCAGGCGTCACGGCAATCTGCGTGTTCGGAGTCTTCGAGGGTCTGCGACCGACGGTTGCCGCAGAGGGCGGCGGCGTCGAGCCGATGTCCGTGACGGTCCTGATTCAGATGTTCATGCTCGCGGCGGCCGCTCTGATCCTGGTGCTCGCACACGTGCAGGCCAGTGACGTGGCGACCATGCCGATCTTCAGGTCGGGAATGGTCGCGATGATCGCACTGTTCGGGATCGCCTGGATGGCAGACACCTTCATCGCCAACAACGAGGACGCGATCGTGAGCGCCCTCGGCAGCCTCGCGGAGAACTGGCCGATCACGATCGCGCTCGCGATCTTCCTCGTCGCCGCTCTGACCACGAGCCAGTCCGCGGCGACGCGAACGATGATCCCGCTCGGCCTGGCGCTCGGAATCGGAGCGGGATACATGATCGCGATGTGGACCGCCGTCGCGGGCGTTATCTTCCTGCCGGCCAACGGAACACAGATCGCGGCCGCCGAGGCCGACAAGACAGGCACGACCACGTTGGGCAAGCGCGTGATCGACCACTCCTTCCAGATTCCGCTCCAGATCTGCTGGATCGTCACCTTGCTCGCGGGTTGCGCGATCGTCTACCTCTTCTTCGGCGATCAAACGCCTGCCCCGCCGGTGCCGACCACCACGGTGCCGACCACGCCTTGAGATGAGCGTCCGCGGCGCGGCCTTCCTCGGCATCGGCGCCATGGTCGGTGCCGGCATCTTCGCGCTGCTCGGCGAGGCCGCCGGCGTCGCCGGCTCGGCGGTCTGGTTGTCATTCCTCCTCGCGGGGATCGTCGCCACACTGCTCGGCTATACCGTGGTCAAGCTGGGCGTGCGCTACCCGTCCTCGGGCGGGCTGTTCGCGTACCTGATCCAGGGCTTCGGCAACGGGCGAGTGGTCGGCATCGCGGCGTGGCTCGGCTACTTCGCGGCGATCGTGATCGTCTGCGCGATGGTCGCGGTCGCGTTTGGGAGCTACGCAACATCGCTCTTCATCGGCGACAACGCCGGGAGTGCGTGGGACAACGTCTTCACCTCCGCCGTCGTGGTCGCGATGGCGGCGCTCAGCGTCGTCGGCTCACGTGTGGTCGACAAGGCGCAGTCGCTGATCGTCATCGCGCTCCTGGCGGTTTTTGCGATCTTCATCGCCGTCACGATCGTCGACATCGACTTCGACCTGCTCGCGTTCAGCGGCTATCCGTCCGCTTCGAGCATCGTCGCCAGCGTGGCGCTCACCTTCTTCGCCTATCTCGGGTTCAGCGTGATCACTTTCGCCGCCGGCGATCTGCGCAATCCCACGCGGGAGCTGCCGCAGGCGATGTATGCCGCGCTCGCCGTGACCACCGTCCTCTACCTCCTCATCTCGATCGGCGTGTTCGGGACGCTCACCGTCGAGGAGGCGATTGGCTACGGGGAGACCGCGATCGCCGAGGCGGCGCGACCGGCGCTCGGCGAGGCCGGCTTCACGATGATGGCGGTCGCGGCGATGCTCGCAACCGCCTCCTCGGTGAACGCGACCCTGTACGCGTCCGGTGGTCTGACCGCGACGCTTGCCGAGACGGGGCAGTTCCCGACCTTCTTCGGCCGCGGGTCGCGGCTCGGGTCGCACGCGGGCCTCGTGATCACGGCCGCGCTCGTACTCGTCGTCGCCAATGTTGTGGACCTTTCGGCCATCGCGTCGGTCGGGAGCGCCTGCGCGCTGATGATCTTCCTGCTCGTCGGCGTGGCGGCCTACCGGCTGCGCGCTGAGACCGGGGCTCGGGGCTCGATCACGCTGCTCGCGATGGCGGCGACGGCGGTCGTGCTCGCCTTCTTCGCCGTCGACACGCTGCGCAACGCTCCCGAGACGTTTGGCGCGATCGTCGTGATCGGCGTGCTCGCGGTGGTGCTGGATCTCGTCTGGAAGTGGGCACGGGACCGAGGGCCCGCCGCGTCGGCCGGCCTCGACACCGGTGGTGACGGCTGATGTGCGGGCACGCCCCTGACTAGGTCGATCGGCCTCAGAGGAGGCGTCCGAGCTTGCTCCAGACCCAGCTCTCGCGGCGTTCACGCGATCCTGAGGGCGGCTCGCCTGGGCTCGAGCGGGCAATGTCAGGCTCGAAGAGCCTCTCCTCGAAGAGCGCCGCAGTCTCCGCGCTCTGCACGATCATCATGATCTCCGAGTTGCGGTAGAGCGCCCAGGCGTCGAGATTCACAGTGCCGAAACTGACAACGTCGTCGGCGACGACGACCTTCGCGTGGACGACCGTGTCCGGGAGCTCCCACACCTCGACGCCGGCCCCGAGCATGTCGGAGTAGCGGTGCTTCAGCGCGGCCGTCGCCTGCGTGTTGTTGGACTCTTTCGAGACAACGACCCTCACCCGCACCCCGCGCTGGGCGGCGGCAACGATCCGGTCGATCATGCTCCGGTCGGTGAGATAGGGGTTCATCACGTCGAGGCGCTCGCGAGCGCCGTCCATCTGCTCGGCGATCGCCTGCGAGGCGGCCACGTGCCCGCCGGGGATCACCTGCGCGAGCGCGACGGGCGTCGAGCCGGAGTCGGCCGGCTCCGGGAAGAACGACGTCAGTTGGGACGGAAGCGGCGCGCCGTGCCCGTGGAAGCTCGTCAGGAACGCCGCCTGCGCTTGCCGGACGACATCGCCGGTGACCCGCACCATCACGTCATGGAAGCCGCCGTTCTCGAAGTGGTCCTCGATACCCGCCCCACCTGTCCACGCCACAGTGCCGTCGATCACGTAGAGCTTTCGATGATCGGCACGGCCGACCTCGTCCTGCCGCCAGTCGATCCGCTGGCCGTCGGGGTAGAGGCCGTCCCGGTCGGGCGGGAAGACGTCGTTGACGACGATCTGGGCTCCGGCGGCAGCCAGAGGGGTGAACATCTCCCGCGCCTCCTTGTACGGCCTGGAGCCGAAACCGTCCACAATCACCCTGACCTCAACGCCCTCGCGCAGCTTCCGCTCGAGGAGCGCCGCCATCCGCATCCCGATCTCGCCCTCGCGCCAGCCGAACATCAGGATGTGCACCGTCGACTGCGCGCCCTCGACATCGGCGAAGATCTTCGGGAAGAAGTTCACGCCCTCCGCCCACGGCTCGATCGTCGCCGCGGTCGACCAAGCAAACGGAAGCGCCGCATCGTGCGGCCGCATCGTGCCTCGCGCCGCAAACGCCTCAGTCGCCGCCTGCGCACCCGCCGACGTGACCGCGTCGACGGGCGGCGGCCATCCCGGCCGCTGCGGAACGCCGAGCACCCTTCGGTAAGCGAGCACGAAGAGCGCGGCGAACGCGCCCACCGCGAGTGGCAATGCCGTGTGCCTGCGCCGGGGCGTCATGAGCCGAGAGTGTCTCAGGTCGCAAGGGCCGCTCGCAGGAGGGGGCTGAGCGGCGCGACGCTGTGGGCGGAGCCACAGCCGCTCAGGGAAGCGAGGTGCGCCCGGCACGATTCGAACGTGCGACCTCTGCCTCCGCAGGGCAGCGCTCTATCCCCTGAGCTACGGGCGCCCGGGCGGCAAGTGTAGCGGGGGTTCCTTTCCCGCCTGAGCTAGGAAGAAGGCTCGAGTGCGCCGACCATGCCGCTGCTCTCGTGGAACTTGCAGATGAAGGTCAGCTCGCCGCTCTCCGGGAATGTGACGTCGGCCTCGGCCTCGTCGCCCGGCTGGACTTCCTGGTCGACGCTCTGCTCTGTGACGGTGAAGGTGTGCGCCTCCTTCCCCTCGTTCACGAGCTCGATCGTCACCTTCTGGCCAGGCGTGCCCTTGAGCACGGTGGGCTCGAAGAAGTCGTCGTACATCTCGACCTCCACCTTGCCCGTCTCGCCGGAGACGTCCTTGGTCCCGTGGACCTCGGTTGCGACGCCGCCGATCGTCGTTGTCCCTTCGCCGCCCTCGCTCTTGTCGTCGCCGTAACCGCCACATGCCGCTACCGCGAGCAGCAGAACAAGCGCGGCGGTGAGCAGTGGAACTCGTCTCATGATTGCCATCGAGTAGACCTTACGCGCCATGTGTCCGACCGTTTTTTCGGTCGGTTCCGACCTCGAGCTCGGCATCCGGGGGGACCTCGACGCGCACGTAGCCGAGCGCGCGGCCGTCGGCAGCGCTCGTCACGCGACCTACCACCTTGTCGTCCAGTCGGACCTCGTCACCCGGACGGGCACCCTCGACCTCGAGCACGCGAAGCCGACGGTTGACCTTGCCTCGGTTGCGAAGCCTTGCGATCGGCTCTTGCCCCGGGTAGCAGCCTTTCGTGAACGAGATGTGGGTCTCGTCGAGGCCCGCCTCGGCCGGGAGGATGCTGTCGTCGATCTCCTTCCCCCAGGCCGGCATGCCCGCCTCGATTCGCAGCTGTTCGAGCTCCTCGGCCGACAGTGTCGGCTCGACGCCGGCGTCCAGGAGCTCGGACGAAGTCTCTCCGAACTCGTAGTTCGGAATCCCGCCGTCTTCGCCGAAGACGACGACTGAGGTGTGCTCCTCCGGCTCGATCTCCACTTTGGCCGCGAAGCGGGCGCGCACGAGCGTCGAGCTCACCGTGTCCCCGAGTCCCGGCTCCGTCAGCAGTAAGAAGTCGTCCTCGTCCCGGCGCACGATCACGACCGGAGCGATGACCCGTGACTTCGGGGTCAGGAGCAGCGCCCGGCAGGGTGCGGTCGTGACGTCGTTCGAGAGCATCCGCTGGAGGAAGTCCTCCGCGTCGGTACCGGCGACCCGAACGTAGTCGCGGGGCCGCGTCGCCACTCTGCGCGTAACTGTTGCCACGCTCAATAGTCTAGGAATCGTGTTCAGGTCCAAGGCAGAGCAAAAGGTCGCCGACGCCGGGTACGACCCGGCACGCCTGCCTCCTGGCCAGTACCTGACCGAGAAGTGGCCGGTCCTCCATGCGGGCTCGATCCCCGCGACCGACCTCGCCACGTGGGACTTCAAGGTCTTCGGCGAGGTCGAGACGCCCGTCACGCTGAGCTGGGACGAGCTCCGGGCGCTGCCGAGCACGGAGATCACGATCGACATCCACTGCGTAACCCGCTGGAGCCGCTTCGACACGCGGTTCCGCGGCGTCAGCTGGGCCGAGCTGGCGAAACACGCACGCCCCAAGCCGAGCGCGCGATTCGTCGTCGCTCATGCCGAGCAGGGCTACACGGCGAACGTGCCGCTCGAAGCGCTCGAGGACGAGCAGTCGCTCATCGCCTATGAAGCCGACGGTGAGCCGCTCGAGCCCGAGCACGGGTGGCCGTTGCGGCTGGTGATCCCGAGCCGGTACTTCTGGAAGAGCGCCAAGTGGCTGCGAGGAATAGAGCTTCTGGACCAGGACAAGCCGGGCTTCTGGGAGCGTTACGGCTACCACAACGAGGCGGACTACTGGAAAGAGGAACGCTACGAGTTCTAACGCGTTGGGGCCGCTTCGCGGCCCCTCGCTTCACGGGGGAACCCCTGGTTCCCCCGTGGGCCCCCTCCTTGCGACCGGATTGGTTGGCCGCCGGGTAGTGGGCCGGTCGCCGGAGTAGTGATTCGACTGTGCGTAGTGGGCCTCCCGCCGGGCAAAGCCCGGCTCCGGCGGTCACCGTTAGTGGTCTCCGAGGGCGCATTGACGGCATCTCCGAACCCTGCGGTCTCCAAGAGATGCTTCTCTACGAGTTCTAGTGCCTTCGGTCGATCACGTGCGTCTTGCTGAGGTCGACCGCGATCGCAAAGAGCAGCGTCCCTGCCCACCAGTTCACCGGTGCCAGCTCGATCGGCTCCTTGTCGCCGATCAGGTTGCAGATGAACCAGATGAAGAACCAGAGCAGCGTCATGTGGGTAGCTTCGCAGGAACCCTCATTCGGGGGATCGCCCACCCGGGCCGAGGGCCGATACGGGAATCACCCACCTCCCCCCTCCTCATGCGGATCGGGTTCACCCCCTAGCCGCATCAGAGAACAAAAGGCCGGCAATAGTCGGCCTTTTTGTTGCTTCGATTCGGAGGGCATGACCTAGGCAGATGGCAGCGGGGGTGCTGGCGGTCACGACTGACTATGGAACGGTGCAGTCGGCGCGTCGCCCGCTTGCCCTCCGCCGACTTCGCGTGCTCGATTCGACCGGAGTCGACGGGCTCGCTGCAATGCTCGCGGCCGCCTGACTGCGGTAGCGAACGGAGGCGGAGTCACTCCGCCTCAGTGTCTCCGCGGCTCGACTCGAGAAACACAAAGGGCCGGCTGAGCCGGCCCTTTGGGCGAAGCTGAGTCCGAGGGACTCGTTACATCATGCCGCCCATGTCCGGCATTCCGGCACCGGCTGGGGCACCTGGCTTCTCTGGTGCCTCGGCGACGATTGCCTCGGTTGTGAGGATGTTCTTCGCAATCGAGGCGGCGTTCTGCAGAGCAGAGCGCGTGACCATGGTTGGGTCGATGATCCCGGCCTTGACCAGGTCCTCGAGCTCGCCGCTTTCGACGTTGAGCCCGTGGCCCTTCGTGGCCGAGCGGATCTTGTCGACGACGACGGAGCCCTCCATGCCCGCGTTGTCTGCGAGCTGACGGATCGGCTCCTCGAGCGCACGGGTGATGATGAGCGCTCCTGTCTTCTCGTCGCCCTCGAACGAGTCCGGCTTGATCGCCGCGGCTGCGGTCAGAAGCGCGACGCCGCCGCCGGGAACGATCCCCTCTTCGAGTGCGGCGCGGGTCGCCTGCAGCGCGTCCTCGACGCGATGCTTCTTCTCCTTCATCTCGGTCTCGGTCGCCGCTCCGACCTTGATCACCGCAACGCCGCCGGCGAGCTTCGCCAGCCGCTCCTGCAGCTTCTCGCGGTCGAAGTCGGAGTCCGTGTTCTCGATCTCAGCCTTGATCTGCTTGATCCTGGCCTTGATCCCGTTCCCGTCGCCGTCACCGTCGATGATCGTCGTCGTGTCCTTGGCGATGACCACCTTGCGGGCCTTGCCGAGCTGCGAGAGCTTCGTGTTCTCGAGCTTGAGACCCATCTCCTCGGTGATCACCTCGGCGCCGGAGAGGATCGCGATGTCCTCGAGCATGCGCTTGCGGCGATCGCCGAAACCGGGCGCCTTGACGGCGACTGCCGTGAAGGTTCCGCGGAGCTTGTTGACGACGATCGTGGCGAGAGCCTCGCCCTCGACGTCCTCGGCGATGATCAGCAGGGGCCGACCGGCCTGGATGACCTGCTCGAGCACGGGCAGGAGATCCTTGACGGCGCCCACCTTCTGGTTCGCGACCAGGATGTACGGGTCGTCGAGCACGGCCTCCATGCGCTCGGGGTCCGTGACCATGTACGGCGAGAGGTAGCCCTTGTCGAACTGCATGCCCTCGGTGAACTCGAGCTCGAGCCCGAAGGTCTGGCCCTCCTCGACGTTGACGACGCCGTCCTTGCCGACCCGGTCGATCGAGTCGGCGATCACGTCACCGATCTCCCGCTCGCGGGCCGAGATCGTGGCGACACGGGCGATGTCTTCCTTGCCCGAGATCGACTTCGACTGCTTCTTCAGGTCCTCGACGACCGCCTCGACGGCCCGCTCGATGCCGCGCTTGATCCCCATCGGGTTCGCGCCGGCAGCGACGTTCTTCAGGCCCTCTCGGACAATCGCCTGGGCGAGCACCGTCGCCGTCGTCGTGCCGTCTCCGGCAACGTCGTTGGTCGCGGTCGCGACCTCTTTGACGAGCTGTGCGCCCTGATTCTCGAACGGGTCCTCGACCTCGATCTCGCGTGCGATCGTGACTCCGTCGTTCGTGATCGTCGGCGCGCCGAACTTCTTGTCGAGCACGACGTACCGACCCTTCGGGCCAAGGGTGACCTTGACCGCGTCGGCGAGGATGTTGACGCCGCGCTCGAGCGAGCGCCTCGCCTCCTCGTCGAACTTCAGCTCTTTATGAGCCATGTATCCCTCCGTCTTTCGTAGGTTGGTTAGGCGGCTGCGCCGGCGAGCTCTTTCTTCTTGCTCGACTTGGCGCCTTTGGTTGCGGTCACCTTGGCGAGCACATCCGACTCGCGCAGGATGAGAACTTCGTCGGCACCGACCTTGATGTCGGTCCCGCCGTACTTCGAGTAGATGATCTCGTCGCCGACTGTGACTTCCATCGGCACGACCTCGCCCTTGTCGTTGCGGGCGCCGGGGCCGACTGCGAGGACGCGACCGCGCTGCGGCTTCTCCTTCGCGGTGTCGGGTAGAACGATCCCGCTCGACGTCGTCTCCTCTTCCTCGAGGGGCTCGACGATGATGCGATCGCCCAGTGGTTGCAGATCCATTCAGGACCTCCTGTTCAGACTTTGTGACATGTGCTGGCACTCAACGACGCTGAGTGCCAGGGCATACTAGCGGGTCTGAAGTCGGCTGTGCAACGGGAGTTTGGAACTTCGAGGGGACCGGCCCCGCGGCGGGGTGGGACCAGTTTGTAACAGGATTCGCCGTGTTAGCGTGACCCGGTGCGAAGGGAGTTCTCGGCCGGTGGGGTGCTCGTGCGGCGGTTGCGCGGGCGCTGGGTGATGGCCGCGATTCGCCCGGCGGGACGCAAGCCACCGGTCTGGGCGCTTCCAAAGGGCATCATCGACGAGGGCGAGAAGCCGGAGCAGACCGCCCTACGGGAGGTCGCCGAGGAGACGGGGATCGAGGCGCGCGCCGTGACAAAGCTCGGCGACGTCCGCTACGTCTACACGTGGGCCGGCGAGCGGGTCTTCAAGGTCGTGAGCTTCTACCTCTTCCGCTACACGGCCGGCCGCCTCGGGGAGATCGCCCCGGAGCAGAGAATCGAGGTCGCGGAGGCCCGCTGGTTCCCGCTCGAGGATGGTCCAGAGGTGCTCGCCTACAAGGGCGAGCGCGAAATGGCGGAAAAAGCGCTCGCTTTCATCCGCAACAACCGCATATGATGCGCGCGCTCCCCGCCGCCTTGCCGCAATGTATGCACTGAACTTCTATTCGCCGATGGTCGCCGACCAGCTGCGCAGCCGGCGCAAGACCGCGACGATCCGACTCGGTGACAAGTCCCGGAAGTACAAGAAGGGCATGGTCGTGCAAGTGCTGGTCGGAGCGCGCTACGGCCCGCGGGACAAGGTCTTCGACGCCGTCATCGACAAGGTCGAGGTGAAGCCGCTCGCGCAGCTCTCACCAAAGGAGATCGAGCACGACAACCCGGAAGCCCGGCGACCGGAGGAACTCGCCACCTTCCTCGGCCAGCTGTACAACCGCGAGATCGGGCAGGACGAGCTCGTAACGCTGATTCGATTTTCAGAGATCCGGAAATAGCGGTCTGTCTTAGCGGCCGGGCTTGCGAATCGGGCCGCCGAAGGCTTCTGCAGGGCGCAGTTGCGCGCCACAGGCTTCGCACTCGACGGCGAAGACCGAGCTGAAGCGGGCATCGCAGGACAGGCAACGCGACCGCATCTCGCCGGTGCACTGCGGGCACACCGCGGGCAACTCGCCTTCCGAGTCGTCGAAGTAACGCGTTGCGAACCCGCACGTGACGCAGAAAGAGACCCAATCGCCGAGGGTCTTGCGTCGCTCCTCCCGCAGCCAGTCGGAGGCTTTGCCCACGAAGCGACTCTAGCCAACGGCTTCCTGCCGGCTATGCAGGCGTGCCGAGCAGGCGTTGCTTTTCCGCCGCCACTTCTTCGTCGGAGAGCACGCCCTGCTCGCGCAGACGACCGAGCCGCTCGAGCTCCCCGAGCCGCGCGTCCGCCGCGGCGCCTGCGCCTCCGCCTCTCCTTCGTTGGAAAATGGCGCGCGTCGCGTCGCCCAGATCGACCGAAGCGGCATTCGGAACCTCGCGGGCGGTCTGGCGGCGCAGGAGCTCGACCCCTATGGCGAGCAGAATCGCCACAGAAATGATGAGCCGAGCCCTGGTCGTCTGCACGGTCGGGCCCCAGAGCACGAGCAGAAACAGGAGCAGGGCCGCCGTTCCATAGGCGATCTCCCAGCGCGCGAGGAACGGAGCGAGCCCGCGCCGTGAGGCCGTCCCGCTGCGCGATGGGCCGACGAGCCAGACGGCGATGAGCGACGCCACTCCGAGCCCGACGAGCGTCCAGCCTCCATCCGCAAGGAGTGTGGTCAGGATGTCCCATGAGTTGCCGACGGCCGGCCGAACGGCGTCGTTCTTGACGACGTGATCGACGACATAGTCACCCGCGAGCCTGCGAACGAGCAGGACGAGCAGGCCGGCTGCCGTGAGGCCGATCGCGATCATCCGCAGGGTCGTACGCCGCCGGCCGCGCGCGAGCCAGATCGCGATTGCGAACAGCGCCAGCGGCACGAGCCAGAGAAACAGTGCGAGGTTCTTCAGGAGCTGCGTCAGGTCCTGCGCGGTCTTGAGCTGGTCGGACTGAAGCACCTCGACCTGACCCGTGTCGGCGGGGAGGCGTCGGGCAAGGGCGCCGAAGACTGCGACCTGATCTCCGAGCTGGACGACAAGTGGCTCGAGATTGAGCACCACGGCCCCGTCTTCCGTGCTGACATTGGTGAGCTCGTCGTCGAGGAGTCTCACGAGCTGCTCGTGCGCTCGAACGATCGAGTTCACCCACAGGGCCTGGAACCTCGGCCCGGCGAGCAGGCGCCGGGCGGATCGGTCCGCGAGCTCGCGCATCGCAGCCGCCATTGGCGCAGCAAGGCCCTGCTGCTCCGGTGACAAACGCTGCTCGAGGACGGCCTGCACGTCGACGTTCGAGAAAAGCTGCTCGACGAGCGTCGCGGCGACCTGGTTCCGGATCTCGTCGTCCGCGATCAGGTCGTTCGCAGTGTTCTCGACGGTCGGCGTGTCGAGCGCCTGATAGCGAACGTAGCCCGCGATCACACTGGCGACGGCGAGGAGGAACCCGAGCACGACCAGCACCCGAACGAGCACCATCCGCCAGCGCGAGGCCGTCTTCTCAACCACGAGGCGAGCATACTTGCCCAAGTGAGCAACGTCGTTTACGTCGGTCACTCGACGGTCCTCATCGATCTCGATGGAGTGCGGCTTCTCACCGATCCGCTGCTCAGAGGACGGGTGGCATTTCTCCGGCGCGCGAGCACAGTCGACGTAGATCAGCTTGGCAATCTCGACGCGGTGCTCATCTCGCACGCTCACTACGACCACTTCGACCTTCCTTCGTTGGAGCTCCTCGGGAGCTCGGTGCCCGTAGTCGTGCCGCGGGGCCTCGGGCGCCTTCTGAAAGGCCAGAAGACTGTGATCGAAGTCGTCGAGGACGAGGAAATCTCCTTCGGCGCGGTGACCGTACGTGCAACTCACGCGGAGCACGAGGGCCGGCGGCAGCCGAGACGGATAACGGCAGCCTCTCTAGGGTTCGCGATCAGCGGCTCACGGCGGATCTACTTCGCAGGGGACACGGACCTCTTCCTGGGCATGGAAGGGCTGGTCCCCGACCTCGACCTCGCTCTGATCCCGATCTGGGGCTGGGGCCCGACCCTCGGCGGCCGTGGCCACCTCGATCCCCGGAGAGCGGCCGAAGCCCTCCGTCTTCTGCAGCCGCGGATCGCCGTGCCGATTCATTGGGGCACGTACCGCCCGCTACACCACGGAGCCGATGCCGCGTTCCTCGCAGACCCGGCCGAGGCGTTTGTGCGCGAAGCAGCTACCGCCGCCCCAGAGGTCGAGGTCAGGGTGCTGAAGCCCGGCGAGCACCTCGTGCCCTAGGACATTGGCGCTTCCGTCAGCATCGGTGCCTGCATTGTTATAGAAGTCGCATGCAGGCTCTTCGCGGAGCCTCGGTCAACGTTCGCGGGAGGAGGACATGGTGTTCTTGCGACGAAGGCGGCCGCGCCTTGCCGGCTCGCTTTGACGGCCGAGGCCTGCGCGAAATGAGAGCAATTCGACGATAAGGGAGGAAGGGCAATGAGTCAGTACGACACAGAGTCCCGCGCCCAGGTCTCGGGCTGGGCGGTCGGCGGGATCACCTTCGCCGCGATGATGATGCTCATGGTCGGAGCCTTCCAGGCGATCGCGGGCCTGGCCGCCATCTTCAACGACGAGTTCTTCGTCATCGGGAGGAACTACACGTTCGATCTCGACGTGACGGCATGGGGCTGGATCCACCTCATCCTCGGAATCCTTCTGTTCATCGCTGGATGGGCCCTCTTCGCGCGGAAGCTGTGGGCGGGGATGGTCGCAATCGTCCTCGCACTGCTGGCCGCGATCGAGAACTTCTTCTTCATTCCGTATTACCCGTGGTGGTCGCTGCTCATCATCGCCGTTTGCATCTGGGTGATGTGGGCGCTGACGCGACCGGACGCAATGCGCTAGGCGAGAGGAGAGCCACTGGGGAAGCACGCGCGCGCCCTAGTGGCTCTGCCTACGCTCCCAGAGCGTCGCGTTCAGGAAGGCCGACGCCGTAATCAGCCGCGCGATGATGTAGAGCCAGAGCAGGATCACCGTCGCAGCCCCCAACGACCCGTAGAGCTCAGACGAGCGGCCAAGCCTCGGCGCCAGGTACAGGAGGCCGAACAGATGGAGGCCCTCCAGCCCCACGGCGACCAAGACTGCCCCGGGAAGCAGCGCTGTCCACGGCGCGTCGCGATGAGGTAGGAGCACCATCATCCAGAGCGCTATCGAGGAAGGAGCGCAAGGGCGCTGGTACTACCCGGCCTCGGTTGCGGTGTGCGCGGCGGCTGCACCCAGGCCGAAGCGCCTGGCGGAGCCTCTCGAGCCCCTCTGGATCCGCGCGCTCCCAGAAACTCGCGATCGAGGCAATGACAAGACCGAAGGGAACGAGCCAGAAGAACAGGCGATAGGCAAGCCCGCCCGCGATCAGGGTTCCCCCCGCCGTGCTCTCCCGCTCAAGCGCCGCGAGCCCGGGGTTGGTTCCCGGCACATGATCTTGCATCCACGCAAGGGCCCTCTCGGCGCGCTCGCCGAGGGGCATCGGCTCGAAATCGGGCCTCGGGCCGGTCACGCTCTACTGCTAGCCCGAGGAGCTCAAGACTACTCTGGAGAGACTGCGGCGGTCGCTGCCGCCACCTTCTCCCGCCGCGCTTTCGTGAGCTCCTGAACGAAGATCTGGATCGTCGCTGCCAGCGGTACCGCAGTGAGCGCCCCGAGTACCCCGAGCAAAGCCCCGAACAACGTCACCGCGACGATGATGAAGAAGCCGGAAAGGTTGACGGCCTTGCCCTGAACCTTGGGTGTGATGACGTTGTTCTCGACCTGCTGGTAGACGAGAATGACCACGAGCATGATCAGGGCGGCGGTCAGTCCCTGCTCGGCCCAGAGCGCCGGCACGAGAATGAAGGCGCCGATCGTCGCCCCGAGGTTAGGGATCGTGTCCAGCAGTCCGGCGATCAGTCCGAGACCCAGGGCAAAGCTCGACCCGAGCAGCCACGCGGTCAGTCCCTGTGTCACCCCCGCGATGGTCGCGATTACCAGCACGCCGATCGCCCATCGGGAGACCGACTCGGTCACACGTTCCCAGACGGCAAGCCAACGCTCGTCCTCGCCAGGCATCAACAAGCTGCCAACCGCGCGCTTGAGATCCGTCACGCCGCTCAGGAAGAAGAGGCAGATGAAAATGACGGTAAACCCGGCGAGAAAGATCGAGAAGAAGTTGCCCGCCAGTCCCAGCAACGCAGAGATCGTGTCCGGAACCGAAACCGCGGCGCTCTCTGCCCCCGACTGCACATTCCCACCGGCCCCGGTGTCGCCGAGCCAAGAGAGCTCTCCCGAAGAGCGCAGCTGCTCGATCGTCATTGGCAACTGCTGCAGAAAGTCCCTGGCCGAGCCAACAATTGGGACGAGGAAGAGCAACAGCAGCACCGTCACCGCGAGGGCCGTGCCGAGCACGGTTACGGTTGCGGCCAGTCCCCGCGACATTCCCGTCTTCGCCATGACGAAGCGCACCGGGTATTCGAAGACGAGTCCCGAGAAGATGCCGACGAAGACGATCAAGAAGATGCTGCCGATCGAGATGAAGGCGGCGAACACAGCGACCGCCGCGGCGACGATCAGCACAGTCCTTACCGGAAGGAATAGCTCGACTCGCTTCGTCGGGTGAGGCTCCATCGCGCGGAGCCTAACCTGCTCTCATCCACGAAGCGGAGACGAGGCTGGCTTTTACCGTCCTGCTTCGCTGCTTAGCTGCGTGAGCAATGGCGACGCGTCTGAACCATCTCGTCATGCGGCGACTCGAGGGCGCGTTGGAGAGCGGGCGCATCCTCCGCTACCTGATGACGGCCATCGTCGCCATCGCCGTGGCATCCGGCGTCATCATGCGGCTCATCGATCATGAAGACTTTCCGACCCTCGGCGTGGCGCTGTGGTGGTCGGTGACGACCGTGACGACGGTCGGCTACGGAGATGTCGTCCCGGTGCAGCCCGCCGGCCGCGCCGTGGCGGCGGTCTTGATGATCGTCGGGTTCGCCTCCCTGTCGCTGCTGACCGGCATCATCGCCTCGGTCCTCGTTCACAAGCGAAACCTGGATGATTCGCCGGCGCCGGCGTCGCAGCCCGACTTCGAGAAGCTCGACCGGCGGCTGGCCGAGATCGAGCGGCTCCTGCAAAAGCGAGCGGAATAGACTCGTCTCGAGCAACCGGGGAGGTGGCATCGTGCTGATGAGCCCGCTGAGCACTCGTACCACGTTCGGCCGAGCCGACGCCGAGGAGGCCGCGCGCCACTGGCCGATCTTTCTCATCGCCGGGCTCACCTCGCTTGTCTTCGGTGCGCTCATCCTGAGCATCGACTGGTCGGTGGACAGCCTCGCGACGTTCATCGGGATCCTGTTCATCATGCAAGGAGCCTCGCTGGCGGTCACTCCGCCGCTCGATGGGAGCGGACGCTGGTCGAACATGGGCGCCGGCGCGATCGCTGCGGGAGCCGGGGTCGCCTTGATCGCATGGCCGGACAAGGGATTGCGCACGGTTGGCGTTTTCGCCGGCATCTTCGTGCTCAGTTACGGCGTCCTGCATATCGTCGGTGCGCTCTCGAACCGCCACGTCCCCAACTGGTGGGTGATGCTCGTCGTCGGCGTGATCGAGGTGCCGATCGGGGTGTGGGCGATGCGTCGGCCGGGCCAGACGATTGCGCTCCTGATCACCCTGATGGGAGCGTGGGCGATCGTGACTGGGATCTATCAGGTCTTGACGGCCTTCGAGCTGCGCAAGCTGCCGGCACGGCTGGGCGACCGGAGCGACCCTATGGAGCGGGTACCGGAAAGCGCCGCCTCCACGTAACGCCGGCGAGCAGGCCAAGCAAGAGCGTCGGAACCAGCGTGAGGAACCTGTAGACGAGAACCGCGGCCACGACCTCTGCGTTTGCTCCGCCGAATCCGACGAGCGCTGTCGTCAGGCCGAGCTCGATGACGCCCAGACCGCCAGGAGTGATCGGGATCGAGCCCAGCAGGCGGATGAGCGACCACGCGGCGAAGGCTTCGATCCAACTCACTTCACCGGCGCTGACGTCGAATACCCGCAGCGAGACAAGCAGCACGCAGAACACGGTGAGATGTCCGGCCAGAGTCGCCACCGTGAGGATGTGCCAGCGGTGACGGAGAAGTCCAATCGCATCGCGGCGAAACTCGGCGAACGTCTCTCCGGACCACTTGACCGGTTCCTTCCTCGCGTGCCGAAGTCCCCAGGTCGTGATGCGCGCCGCCACGTTCCCGACCCAACGAGCCAATCGCGCGCTGAAGAGGCCGGCGGCATACGCGGCGGCGGCGAGCACGAAGATCCCCAGCCCGACGAAAGCCACCGTCTGGAGCAGAGCATGCTTCTCGCCGCTCAACGTGAGCAGGACCAGAGCGAGACTCGGCAAGCCCAGCAGCGCGAACTGGCCCCACACGGTTGTGAGTGCCATCGCAAGGGTTACGGCCTTCCGAGGAAAGCGTCTGCGCAGCATCCCGTACGCGAGCGCAAGCCCGACCGCCGGCCCTCCGGGTGCGACGTACGTCGACGCGCTGACCGCCTGCGTGAGTGCGAAGGCGTCTAGGAAGCGCAGGCCCGGGAGCGCCGCTTGCCAGGGTGGTGCGAAGGTCGCAAGGTTGACGATCGTGACCAGGACGAGAGCTCCGAGCTCGGGCCACGAGAGCTGCGTGACCACGTCCCAGACGTCCCGGTAATCCGCGATCCGCGGCAGGACGAAGATGAACGTCGCGACGATGACGGCAAGCCCGAGACCGATCCCGGCGAGGCGCCGCACACGGGAACGTGACTTCTCCGGTTTAACCGAGGTGTCCGCGGCGCGCCATTCCGCCGCGACCGTGGGACCCAACGTCGGCGATGGTCAGATGCAGGAAGAGGCACCCCACGGCGGGGCGACTCTACACCCACAGGTTCCTGGAATGAGCCCGTGTCGAGGGAAGCTCACGGACGAGCTCCAGGGCCCGCTGGCCGCGCCGGGGACTCCAGTCGTTAGAGTTTCCGCGGACCATGGCGATTGCGAGAGAAGCCGAGCCGCTCGGCTCGTTGAGCGAAGTGAAGGAGGCGGGCCTCGACCGCGAGGACCTCCTCACGATCTACCGCAACATGCTCATCACGCGCGGGATCGAGGAGCGCGGGCATATCCTCTACAAGCAGGGCAAGATTCCCGGCTCCTTCTACACGGGCCGCGGGAACGAGGCTTCCTCGGTCGGTGTCGCGACGGCGATGGGCCCGGACGACGTCGGCTGCCCGCTCCACCGCGACATGGGCGTACACGTCACGCGCGGGGTTGAGCCCTGGCGGATCTTCGCGCAGTACATGGGACGCGCCGACGGCCCGACGAAGGGGCGCGACGGGAACGTGCATATGGCCGACTCGAACCTCGGCCTGCTCGCGATGGTCAGCCACCTGCCGGCGATGCTCCCCGTAGCGGTCGGCTGCGCGCTCGCATTTCGCATCCGGGAGGAGAAGCGCGTCGCACTCGGCTGGTTCGGGGAAGGCGCATCCGCGCGCGGGGACGCGCACGAGGGCATGAACCTCGCCGGCGTGCGCCGGCTGCCGGTCGTCTTCATCTGTGACAACAACCAGTGGGCCTACTCGACGCCGACGCACCTCGAGTACGCGTGCGAGACGCTCGCCGACCGCGCGCAGGCTTACGGCTTCGAAGGCGTCGTCGTCGACGGGACCGACGTCCTGGCCGTCTACCGCGAGGTGAGGCGTGCAGTCGAGAAGGCGCGCCAGGGCGGTGGTCCGACGCTGATCGAGTCGATGACACTGCGCATGGAGGGCCACGCCGTGCACGACGACGCCTTCTACGTGCCGAAGGAGATGTTCGAGGAGTGGGCGAAGCGCGACCCGATCGAGCGCTTCCGCACCTGGCTCCGCGACAACGCCGACCTCACCGACGCGGAGGAAGAAGAGATCGCCGCGAGCGTCAAGAAGCTCCTGGTCGACGCGATCAACCGCGCCGACGAGTCGCCGCTCCCGGATCCCGCGACCCTGACCGACGGCGTCTTTGCCACGCCGGAAGACCTCGACACGCCACATCACAAATAGCCATGGCTGAGCTGACGTACTTGAACGCGATCTCGGACGGCCTCCGCACCGAGATGCGCCGCGACAAGCGCGTCTTCGTGATCGGCGAGGACGTCGGCGTGTACGGCGGCGCCTTCAAGGTCACGCTCGGCTTCCAGGAAGAGTTCGGAGCATGGCGCGTGATCGACGCGCCACTCTCGGAAACGGCCATCGTCGCCGGCTGCACGGGCGCGGCGATCATGGGCATGCGCCCGGTCGCCGAGATGCAATTCGCCGACTTCATCTCGTGCGCCTGGGACCACCTCGTCACGGTGGCCGCGAAGCAGCGCTATCGCGCCGGCACGCCGGTCCCGATCGTCGTCCGGCTTCCGTCCGGCGGCGGCTTCTCGGGCGGGCCGTTCCACTCGCAGAACCCCGAGAGCTCCTTCGCGCACATCCCCGGGCTGAAGGTCGTCTGCCCGGCAACGCCGGAGGACGCCAAGGGTCTGCTGATCAGCGCGATCGAGGATCCGAACCCCGTCCTCTACTTCGAGCACAAGCACCTCTACCGACGGATCAAGGGCGAGGTGCCCGAGGAGCGCTACACGGTTCCGTTCGGCAAGGCCCGCGTGCACCGCGAGGGCGACGACATCACCGTCGTGACGTGGGGCGCAATGGTCTACACCGCCGACGAGGCGGCAAAGGAGCTCGAAGCCGACGGCATCTCCGTCGAGATCCTCGACCTGCGCACGATCATCCCCTGGGACAAGCAGGCAGTGCTCGAGAGCGCGAAGAGGACGTCGAAGGTCCTCGTGCTCCATGAGGACACCCGGACCGGCGGCTTCGGCGGAGAGATCGCGGCCACGATTGCCGAGGAGGCGTTCGAATACCTCGACGGCCCGATCAAGAGGATCGCAGCGCCCGACACGCCGGTGCCGTTCTCGCCGCCGCTCGAGAAGGCGTTCATCCCGCAGGTTGAAGACGTTGCCAAAGGACTCCGCGAGTTGGCTGAGTACTGATCGATATGGCCACGACTGAAGCCGTCGAAGTCGTCATGCCCCAGATGGGCGTCTCCGTCTCCGAGGGGACGATCACGAAGTGGCTCAAGCAGGAGGGCGAGCACATCGAGGCCGACGAGTCGCTCCTCGAGATCTCGACGGACAAGGTCGACACCGAGGTCCCGAGCCCGGCCAGCGGGACGGTGACGCAGATCCTCGTCCAGGAAGGCGAGACGGTGGAGGTCGGGACGAAGCTGGCCGTGATCGGCGGCGAGGCCGCCGGCGCGCCCGCAGCCGAGGCGCCCCCAGAGCCGGCGACCGCTCAGGCCGCTGCCGAGGCTGAGGCCCCGTCGAGCGCCGAGACCCCCGCGCCGCAACCCGCTCCCACACCCGCGGCTCAGCCCGCTCCGGCGCCGGCACCCGCGGCTGCTCAGCCGACGAACGGCGAGCAGGATGGCAAGAGCTTCGTCTCGCCCGTAGTCGCGCGCATTGCCTCCGAGCACGGGATCGACCCCGGCAGCGTGCCCGGCACCGGACGTGGCGGACGCGTGACGAAGAAGGACATCCTCAACTTCGTCGAGTCGGGTGCCGCAGCGGCGGCGCCGGCGCCGGAAGCTGCTCCCGCTCAGCAGTCTGCTCCCGTCGAGGCTCCTCCTCCGCAACCTGCTCCGGCGGCGGCTCCTCCGCAGCCTGCCCCAGTCGCGCAACCTGCTCCCGCCGAGGCTCCGGTGCAACAGCCCGCGCCGGCGCCTGCACCGGCACCTGCCGCCACCACCCCAGCCCCAGCGATGGCGCAGCCGCAGGCTGCGTCAGGAGAAACCCTGGAGCCGATGAACGCGATGCGGCGTGGCATCGCCGACCACATGCGGCGCTCACTCGACACATCCGCGCACGTCACGAGCGCGATCGAGGTCGACATGTCCCGCGTCGTCGCGATCCGCGACAAGCTCAAGCCCGAGTTCCAGAAGCAGTACGGCGTCAACCCGACCTATCTGATCTTCGTCGCGCGCGCGGTCGTCGAGACGCTGAAGCACTACCCGTGGATCAACGGCGAAATCCGCGGCGAGCAGATCGTGACCCGGCCGTGGGTCAACATCGGCTTCGCCGTCGAGCTCGCCGACGGCAAGGGCCTGATCGTCCCGGTCGTCAAGCACGCGGAAGGGCTGAACCTGCTCGGGATGGCGCAGGCAGTGACCGACATCGCCGATCGCGCGCGCAACAAGAGGCTGACGCCGGACGAGGTACAGGGCGGGACGTTCACGATCACGAACCCCGGCGGCTACGGGACCTTCCACGGGACGCCGGTGATCAGCCAGCCGCAGGCCGGGATCCTCGGCACGTACGCGCTCGTCAAGCGGCCGTGGGTCGTCCAGGACTCCTTCGGCAAGGACGTGATCGCAATCCGGCCGATCATGAACATCACGCTCACGTACGACCATCGCCTCGTCGACGGCGCGCTCGCGGGCCGCTTCCTCAAGGATTTGCGCGAAGCGCTGGAGACCTGGGAAGAGATCTCTTACTAGCGCCAATGGATCTCGTTCGACTCACAGTCGTGCCGAACGAGATCGAAGCCGAGCAGATTCGGTCGATTCTGGGCCTCGAGGGAATCGATTCGATGCAGCGGGTGACGAATCTCGGAGCCGGAAGCCTGGACGGAAGCAGCGGTATGGGAGGTCCGCGCGAGATCCTCGTCAGGCCGGACGACCTCGAGACCGCACAGGCTCTCATCGCTGAGGACGAGTGACGCGGGGCGCGTACATCTACAACCTTGGCCAGGTGCCCTACGGCGAGGCCTGGGAGCTCCAGCGCTCGCTCGCCGCGGCCGTCTCGCAGGGTGCGATCCCGGACACGGTTCTGCTACTCGAGCACCCGCCGGTGATCACGATGGGCCGGCGCACGGACGAGGGCGAGCTCCACGTGCCAGACGGGGCCGAGGTCGAGATCCTCGAGACCGACCGCGGCGGCAAGTCGACCTACCACGGGCCCGGGCAGCTCGTCTGCTACCCGATCTTCGACCTCACTCGCCACGGCCAGGACGTGAAGCGGTACTGCCGCGACCTCGAGGAGGCGCTCATCCAGACGCTTGCAGCGGTCGACGTCGAGGCAACGCGCATTGACGGTCTGACCGGAATCTGGGTCGAGGGCCCTCCCCGGAAGATCGCGTCGATCGGGGTGCACATCACGAAGTGGGTGACGACGCACGGCTACGCCCTCAACGTCGACCTCGACACCGCGCCGTTCACCGAGTGGATCACCGCCTGCGGGCTCGCCGACGCGTCGTTCACGACGATCGCAGGCGAGCTCGGCCGGCCGCTCTCGGTCGACGAGGTGCGCCCGCACGCCGCCACGGCGCTCGAGGAGGTCTTCGGTCTCTCCTTCGAGGAGATCCCGGCCAACGAAGGCGCAGGGCTCTGGCCACAGCCCTTGCACGAGCGGCTGACCGCGAAGCCGACCGGCGCGGCGAACGCCGGGCAGGCCGTCGGCGTCGAACAGGTCTCCGCGCGCTAGCTCAGCCAGCCGGCGCGGTAGGCGCACCGGCTGGAGGGGAAGTCGGCGTAGGCCTCGCCAGGCTTCGTCGTCTCGGTCTCGACCCCGGCGCCATGCTTCAGCGCAACCTCCGACACGGGATAGACCAGCCCCCTGCGCCCGAGCCCGCGGGCGCCGACCGCGACGACGACAGCCGGCTCTTCGCCGGCTCCAATGATCACGTGCTCCGTCTGCGAAGCGCAGTGGAAGAAGTCCCACGTCTTCAGCTCGCGCTCCTCGTCCTCGACGATCAGGAGGCACGTTCCGGCCACCACGAGAAACGCCTCCTGCGCGTTCTCCCGGTGGTATCGCCCCAGAACCTGACCCGGCTCGAGGATGTTGATGTTGAAGCCGAGCTGCCGGAACGGCCGCTTGCCCTCGAAGTTGCAGAAGAAGCCGAGCGGCCCGTAATCCCGCCAGCGGCTGTCCCGGGCGTTGAGCACGAACCAGCCTTCCGCGTCGGCGACCAGGCCGTGCTTCGTCTCCCGGAGCGGCGCCTCTGGAACCACGCTCGTACCCTGCCAGATGGCTAAGCGGCGATGGCGGCGGCGCGTGCGACGGTCGTGATCAGCGCATCCACGACGCGAGGATCGAACTGGCTCCCGCTCCCCCGCCGCAACTCGGCAACCGCTTCCGCGACAGGCAACGCCTTTCGGTACGAGCGATCGCTCGTCATCGCGTTGTACGCGTCGCAGCACGCGACGATCCGCGCGATGAGCGGAACCTGCTCGCCGGCGATGCCGTCGGGATAGCCCTCGCCGTCCCACCGCTCGTGACAGGCACGAACGATGTGTCCGATCTCACCGAGCAGTCCGCCGACGCGGACCAGCATCTGTTCGCCCTCAACGGTGTGCTGCTCGACGATCGTCCGCTCCTCCGGGGTGAGCTTGCCGGGCTTGTTGATGATCTCGTTCGGGACCCGGACCTTGCCGACGTCATGGAGCAAAGCAGCGAACTCTGCGTCGCGCCGCTCGATGGAGGAGAGTCCGAGCTCGTCGACGACCGCGAGCGTCAGGTCGACGACGTCCTTGCTGTGCTCCCCCGTGTACGCGTCGTCCGCTTCGACGACGTCGCCGAGGAGGAACGCGGTCCCGCGATAGGCATCGCGCAGCTCGAGCTCGTGGTCGATGCGCACCCGCCGCTCGCGCGCGAAGACGGCGAGCAGCGCGACCAGCGGCAGCGCGAGCACCACGCCTGCCGGGGAGCCCGTGCTCGCGAAGGCGACGGCGAGCCCGACCGGAGCAAGGCCGGCGTCGATCACGTAGACCGAGCCCATCGTCCGGAGCTGGAGTCTCGGCGGCACGCCGAGGGTGGCCCACTCACGGATCACCGTGCTTCCGTAGTCGAGCGCAAACTGGGCCACGAGCGCGGCGACATAGACCGGCCACTGCCCGAGATCGGGCTGCGATTCGCCGGCCAGAGCGAGAACGAGAACCGGCCCGAGCGCATACCAGGAGTGGCTAAGCCGCACGAAGACGCGGCCAATCTGGATCGTGCCGCGTGCGTACTCGAGGCCGCTGCAGAGCAGGATGCCGCCCGCGACCGCCAGCGGAACCATTCCCAGGGGAAGCACGAACAGCATCGGGACGAAAATGAGCTGCGTCGGGACCGCCGAGCCGTTCCCCACCTCGAAATCGAGACGGAACGCGATCGCGTAGGCGATGAGCACGAACGCGACCGTGGCCATTGAGGGCGATCTATCAGAGGGCAGCAGCAGAGCCAGCGAGCCGGCAACGGCGAGAAACAGCCCGAGGGAGACGATCGTTGTCACGCGATCGCGGGTCGCCAGGCGGCTGAGCCGGCGCGCCCGCTGCTCCTCGATCACTCGTTGTGCATCGGGATCGAGCGTTGTAGAGGTTGTTCCTGTCGCCGCGGCCACGTAAGCCAAATCGGCCAAGCACTCGCTCGGCTTGACGGGCGCGCGGCGTCGAAACCCTCGTTCGAGGGATGGAAGCGGTACCAAAAGACCCCCTTGTGGGTGATGCAGCGCAGGGCACGAAGAAGAGAGTGCGAACTGGCGGCAGTTACTTACTTCAAGGAGGCGGTCCCTGTGGCATCGCGAATTCGCTGGATGTTCGGTCTTGTCGGCGTCATAGCTCTCCTCGCAGCTCTTTCCGGGAGCGTTGCAAGCCCCGCAAACGCAGGGCTGCTCGGCACCGGCTATGCGAGCTATTGTCCGACCTCCTCCATGGCGTTCCAGCAGTGGGGCGATCGATCGAACTACATGCTCACACCGGGCGGCACCTTCGAGGAAAGCACGACGAGCTGGAAGCTGGGCGGCGGGGCGAAGGTCATCGCAGGGAACGAGCCGTACTTCATTCACGCAAAAGGCGACCGCAAGTCGCTGTACATGCCCAAGGGATCCACGGCCTCGACTCCGACGATGTGCTTCGCGGCGGGAGACTGGCACATGCGCTTCGTGGGAACGGGCTACGGTCAGATCCGCGTGGCCGTGACGGTCAACAGCCTCCTGGGACTGCTCAGCATCCTCGACGGCGGCACCGTTACGACCAACGGGACGTGGAAGCCGTCGCCAAAGGTCGGGCTCTTGCTCACGAACGTCACCGGCCTGCTCACGACGAAGGCGATCTCGCTGCGCTTCACGGCGACCAGCGGCACCTCCCAGATCGACGACGTCTACCTCGATCCCTACAAGGGGACGTAGGAGGGTTCGGCGGAATATGGGCTGAGCCGCCGGGCCGCGCTGCTCGCCCCGGCGACGAGCAATATCCCGCCAAACCCTCCAGAGTCCGCACGTAAACTGACCGGCATGCAGAACTCGCTGCCGGTGGCCGAGCGGCCGCGCCGCCCGGAGTGGATGAAGGTGCGCGCGCCGAGCGCCGACTCGCGCTACTTCGACGTGAAGAAGCTGATCCACGGGCAGAACCTGCTCACGATCTGCGAGGAGGCGCGCTGCCCCAACATCTCGGAGTGCTGGGGACGGGGCACGGCGACCTTCCAGATCCTCGGCGACACCTGCACGCGCGCCTGCCGCTACTGCTACGTGAACTCCGGCAAGCCCGAGCATCCGCCGGACCCGCTCGAGCCGCTGCGACTCGCCCACACCGCGGCGCAGATGAGCCTCAAGCACGTCGTCGTCACCTCGGTCGACCGCGACGACCTGCCTGACAAGGGCGCGGGCCACTACGCGGCGACCATTCGCGCGCTGAAGGCGAAAGTGCCTGAGGCAACCGTCGAGGTGCTGACCCCCGACTTCCTCGGCTACGAGGAGGAGGCGCTCAGGATCGTGCTCGCCGAGCGGCCCGAAGTTTTCAACCACAACATCGAGACCGTGCGCCGCCTGCACAGGCGTATGCGCGGCGCGAAGGTCGACTACGACAAGGCACTCTGGCTCCTCGCGCGCGCGAAGGAGCTGGCCGACTACGAGGTGCTGACGAAGTCGGGCCTCATCGTCGGGCTGGGCGAGACGAACGACGAGGTCGTCGACACGCTGCGCGACCTGCGCGCGAACGGCGTCGACGTCGTCACGATCGGGCAGTACCTCCAGCCCTCCGCGAAGCACGCCAAGATCGACCGCTGGGTGCATCCGGACGAGTTCCGCTGGTTCCGCGAGCAGGGCGAGGCGCTCGGCTTCGGATCGGTCTTCTCGGGGCCACTCGTGCGCTCGTCGTACCGAGCGGACGAGCAGCGTCACGCAGCCGAAACCGGGCGCGGCGCGGTCGCGTATTAGACGGAAAGGGCTGCCTCGGGGGGCGGCCCTTTTAGTCTTCGAGGAACGAGGTTCGCCAACTTGTGGTGAATCGGTTGCCGCAAATACACTGCCCCGCGAGGGTGAATCTCTTAAGCGAGAGGATTCAAATGCGACTCGTTCATTCGCTGGCGGTCATCGGGGCGCTGGCAGCGCTCACACTCGGAGTCGCCGCGTGCGGCGGCGACGACAACAACGCTGAGAGCGACCTGGGTGAAGAGGCTCAGGCAGCATGTACCGGCTCCCCCCTCTCGGAGGCGGCGAAGCTTCCGGCGGGCTGGCCGGACATGGGTGAGGTAACCCTCACCCAACAATCGACCCAAGGACCGACCGAAGTCGTCGAGGGCTACTTCGACGGCGATATCGAGGCAGCGCACGACGACTTCAAGCGCGAGCTCGAAGCTGCCGGATTCACAATCCTCTTCGACGAGGTCGAGGAGAACGATTCAGAGGTCTCGTGGAAGGGCGAAGGCCGATCGGGCCAGGTCGCCTTGCGTAACGAGTGCGGCGACAGCGACAAGATGTACGTCCACATCACGAACCGTCCCGAATAACTCACGCTCAAAAACAGGTCATTGAAACGAGAAGCGACGGCTTTCGCCTGCGCTTCTCTTTGTGACCTGTGACTTGAGGGGGTTAGTTCGTCGGCCCGATGGAGCGGCAGCTCGGGAACTTGAAGGACCCGATCCGCGTGTGCCAGGCCATCTTGCCGGTCTGGGTGTAGTACTTCCCTGCGCGGACCAGAAAATGTGCCGTTGATGAGGACGCTCTCACCCTGCACGAGTGTCCCGGCAGGATCACTCGCCAAGCGTCCCGCGTAACGAATGCCCAGAAACGCGTTCGGACTGCCCTGAATATAGGTGGCTGCAGGGATTCCGACAAGCCGGAGAAGAAGGGCCGCCTTTTGGGCGGCCCTTCTTCTTAGTGCTTCATGCGTCGAAGGTTACGGAGTGACGTGCTCCACGACGACGTCTGCCGAGCCGACGCTGAATCCGCCGTCGGTGACGACGTTGACAGAGCCGAGCAGGACTCGTCCTGTCTCGGGCACAGTCCCTGCCGTGACGCTGCCGGGCGCTGTCCAGGTGGACCCGCCGGGGTGCGTCGCGACCGGATCGGTGACTACGACCGTGCCCAGCCCCGGGTTGGCGAAGATGTCGACGTAGTTGTACGTCGTCGATCCCGCCGGGATCGCGAAGCCGTCGACGTCCACTTGCCAGGTGCCGGCCGCGGGGTTCGGAATCGTGACCGACTCCTCCGAGTCGCCGTCGGCGGCCTGGCCGCGCAACGTCCGCGTGGTGCATGACGGATCGCTGCACTGGAAAACGAACAGGTCGAGATCTGCAGCTGCGTCCGACGGGCTGCCGATCGTCGCGCGGAACGACGTCGAGCCGGCAGGGATGGTCGTGGTGTAGTGCTGCAGCTCGCCGTCTGCGATCGTGAACACGCCCCTGCGAGCGCTACCGAGGTCCGAGCCGACAGCGTTCCCTGTGAACGTGGAGAAGTTGTTCTGGAACGAATACGACCTCGGAACCGGCACGCCAACCTGCGCGTTCGGAATCACGTCCGGGTTCGGGGTGATTGCCACGCCGAAGAGCGAGGCGGTGAGGGTGAACGGCGTCGAGGCGACGTCAGACGTGCGCCTGGCCTCGACCGTCACTTCCCAGACGCCGGCGAGGGCGTTGTTGACCGTCCGGCTGTAGGGGCTCCCGGTCGCGCAGCCCGCCACCGGCGGGGCATAGCACGAGGTGCTCGCGTTCGAGTCGACTCCCACGCCGTACGGGTGGAAGCGCAGGAAACGCGCCTGACCCGTGCCGGGATTTTCGTCAGGACCCGAGAAGTCCACCTTCAAGACCGGACTGCCGGCGGGGACCTTGAAGAAGTACCGCAGCACCTGGTTCCGGCCAACCGAGCCGGTCTTGGTAACCGAGTACCCGTTCGCCGCCGTCAGGGTGTCGGGAACGATGACCGTGTTCATGGTCTCGTACGCGATGCCATCGTTCGGGCCGCCGTTGTCGAGCGTGAGGAGCGCGGAATGGATCCCGGTGCTCGACGGATTCACCCGAACGTCCAGCGTTGTCGGCACGTTGAGCCGGAGCCGGACGTGATTGTCCGAGGCGAACGTGCCGTCGTTACCGACCCACCTGACGTGGTAGTTCACTGGGTGGTTCGGTCCTGACGTGCGCGTAAACGTGTACGTGCGGGTGTAGCGCTGTCCGAGTGTAACGCCCTCGCGGTCGTAGATCCCCGGGCCGAAGCCGGGCTCCTCGAGCGCGTCGCTTAGCAGCGTGTGCACGGCCACGCGCGACTTGATGTTGACCGGATCGACGCCCTTCTTCAGGAGCTTCCAGGCCTTGTCGACGTCGATCAGGCCGTTGCCCTGGTCGGACGCGTTGTAGCGGTCGATGAAGCGGGCGGTCGAGTTGAACACCATGCGGAGCTCAGCCGCGCCGTAGTCGGGAACATGACGCTCTTGCTTGGCGGCGCTGATCAGCAAGGCGGCGGCGCCGGCAGCCTGTGGTGAGGCCATCGACGTGCCGTTGAACATGCCGTACCCGGGCGGCAGGGTGTACGTCCCGCCCACGGGCGAGCCGTTCTGCCACAGCGGGATCGAAGAGATCGCCGCGCCCGGAGCCACGATCTGCGGCTTGAGCGCACCGTCCTCCGCCGGTCCACGCGAGCTGAACGGATGCAGGTTGTCGGCGTGCTGGGAGTCGGAGCCGTAGTTCCGCCTCCACGTGTCCCTCTGGATGTACGCGCCGACGCCCATCACCTTCGAGACGACGCCCGGGTCGCCGATCGTGTTCGTACCCGGGCCGTCGTTGCCAGCCGACATGAACATCTGGACGTCGTTGTCCTCGATCAGCCGGTTGTAGAGGATCGCGCGGGTGTTATTGCCGTCGTTCAGCGCCGGCAGACCGCCGATGCTCATGTTGACGACGTCCACGTGGTCCGTCTCGACCAGGTAGATCATTCCTTCGGTCAACGCGTGCGTCGTGCAGCCTGAGGTGAAGAGGCAGGCGCGAAGCATTGCGATCTTCGCACCCGGAGCCGCGCCGCTCATCTGGCCACCGAACAGGCTGTTGCCGGCGGCAATGCCCGAGACATGGGTTCCGTGCGCGCCGGAGACGATGCCGATGCCGACAAACGCTTTCGCCGGGTCGGTTTGCACAACAAATGGAACCGTCTCGCTCACGGGCGTCGCCGGGTTGTCGTGCCCGAAGTGGCCGATGTCGTAGTTGACCTTGTAGTCGGTCATGAACGACTCGTCCGCGAAGCTGACGTCGTTGTCCGAGTCGACCAGCACCTTGTTGTCGGAGTCGCGCCAGAGCATCGCGAAGAAGTTGCCGCACACGCCGTTGCGGTCGAGATCGGAACCGCAGCCGATGCCGTACTCGCTACCTGCGCCAAGCAGGTCCTCCCGCATCCGGGCAATGTGGTACGGCCCGTCCTCAGGAACTCCGGTGTAGTGGTAGTTCGTGCCACCGAACACGAAGTCGAACGCACCGCCAACGACATTCACGTTCCCGGCTGCGAAGCGCCAGGTCGGGTCGCCGTCGGTCGCCGGGTCCGTGCCGGTGACCCAGTCGACAACCTTGCGATCACCCGTGCTCGTGATGTTCACGCTCGGGTGATCGAGATCGACGCCGGTGTCGAGGATGCCGATCGTCACGCCGCGGCCGTCCCACCGGTTGTGGTGGTCGACGAACTGCGCCGCACCCGTGTCACGCGTGGGCATGTAGGGGTTGACGCGCGGCGTGTTCCCACCAGGCGGCGGCTGCGGGTCGACGGGCTCCTGGCCGTCCGGAAGCGGATCGGGGAGCGGAATCAGGGCATCGAAGTTGATCGTCTGGATGCCGCTCAAGCGCGAGGCCTGGTCGGCCTTGCGGATCGGCACCTCGACCCTGATGTAGCCAAGCTTGTTGTTGCGATAGACGACCTTGCCGCCGATCTCGCCGATGTTTTTGGCGACCGATACCGTGCCGCCACGCGGAGTGGCGATCAGCAGTGAGACAGTTCGTGCGCCGCGCGCGGCCTGCTTTGCGATCTGCGCGCGATCCTGATTCGTGAACTTGCTCTTCGCGCGGTGCGACGTCGATGCGGCGCTGGCGCCGATAACGACAAGGCTGGCGAGCAGAAATGCGCCCAGCCCAGCGAAGAGCCCTCCTCTCAAACGTGAAGACATGTTCTCCCTTTCCGTTCGTTTTTAGAACCGCAAAACGTTCCCCTCGTCCGGCCGAAGACCAGCCAGAACGAAGGTCGACCCCCCCTCAGGGTCTAGTAGATCATTCTCTATCTGGGGATCGCTGTCAAATATTGGCGGCCGAATCGGGCTCTGCGACCCGTCCTACGGCGATCCGTGCGGATGGGCCATCGCGCGGTGGTCGAGCGCCTTCTCCAGGGTCTCCTCGTCGACTCCCGCGTCGCGGGCAACGTCGCGGAGCGAGCGTCCGCTCGCGGCCGCTTCCTTGACGATCTCGGTCGCCTTGTCGTAGCCGATGTATGGGTTGAGCCCCGTCGCCGCGGAGAGCGTGAGCTCGGCGTAGCGCTCGCACGTCTCCCGGTTGGCCTCGATCCCTTCGACGCATTTCTCGGCGAGCAGGCGGGTGGCTGCCGCGAGCAGCCGGATCGAGTCGAGCACATTGCGAGCGATCATCGGCACGAAGACGTTGAGCTCGAAGTGGCCCTGCATCCCGCCGACTGTGACCGCGACATCGTTGCCGATCACCTGCGCGGAGACCTGGGTCACGACCTCGGGGATGACCGGGTTGACCTTGCCCGGCATGATCGAGCTGCCCTTCTGGAGCTCGGGGAGGGCGATCTCCGCAAGGCCCGCCCGGGGGCCCGAGCCCATCAGCCGCAGATCGTTCGCGATCTTCGTCAGCGACACGGCGACCGTCTTCAGCGCGGCGGAGGCCTCGACGAGCCCGTCGCGTGCGGCCTGCGACTCGAACGGATCGGCCGGGGGAAGTACGGCGAGACCGGTCTCGTCCGCGAGACGCCGGCGCACGCGCTCGGCGAACTCGGGATGCGTGTTGAGGCCGGTACCGACTGCGGTGCCGCCGAGCGGGATCTGCCCCACCCGCTCGAGCGTGGCTTCGATGCGGGCGATGCCCTGTCTGGCCTGCGCCGCATAGCCTCCGAACTCCTGGCCGAGCGTCACCGGGACGGCGTCCATCAGGTGCGTCCGGCCCGACTTGACGACGTCATCGAATTCCTTCGCCTTCGCTTCGAGCGCCTGCGCGAGCCGGTCCAGGGCCGGGAGCAGGTCGTTCTTGAGCTGATCGAGCGCAGCGAGGTGGACGGCCGACGGAAAGACGTCGTTCGAGGACTGCCCCAGGTTGACGTCGTCGTTCGCGTGGACGTCGTCACCCGCCAGGCTCGCGATCACCTCGTTCGCATTCATGTTCGAGGACGTTCCGGATCCGGTCTGGAAGACGTCGATCGGGAACTGCTCGTCGAGCTCACCCGCGGCGACGCGGTCCGCGGCCGCTGCGATCCGCTCGGCCTTGTCGGCTTCGAGGAGGCCGAGCTCGGCGTTCACCCGGGCGGCGGCGGCCTTGATCCGGCCGAGCCAGCGGGCGACGGAGGCCGGAATCGGCTCGCCCGAGACCTCGAAGTTCTCGATCGCCTTTTTCGTCTCGGGGCCCCAGAGCTCGTCCATGCGGCGAGTCTATCCCGGCACGAATTCGCCACCCACCTGTGTGATTTTTCGAGCTAGGCTCGCGGCGGGGAGGAGGTTGGCTGTACCGGACCTAGGAGGCGACGCGAAGCTTGCGACGCTCAATCGGCTGGTCGCGAAGTGCCCGGCGTGTGAACTCGCTCAGGTCGCTCGGGCTGGCCCAGCCGACGTAGCCGCATCGTGGGCACTCGCCGTTCTCGAGATGGCTGTGCACCCGCGAGAGGACCGAGCGCCGGGCACCGCAGCCGAGACATTCGAGAGAGTTCGGGGCCATCAGTTGTTCGATCGGCACCCTCTTGCGGGCCGGTGACCCTCGAACGAGGGATGGCCTAGTCAGCCAAGGCACCGCTTGCGGTGCCGACCATCAGGAAGTGCGGCTCTGGCCCGCGCTTCCGTCTGCATGGGCTCGCCTAAGCGGTCGAAGAACGAACTAATCGGTCGAGTACTTCGGCTGCACCTTTTCGCCACGGATCTGCGCGATCGCGTTGTTCGCGGCGATCGCGGCTTCGCCCATGCCAATCGTGATCAGCGTGATCTTCCCCGGATAGCCGGCGACGTCGCCCGCTGCGAAGACGCCGGGCATGTTCGTCGCCATCGTGGTCGGATCGACCTTCAGCTGGCGCTTCCCCTCGAGCTCGATTCCCCACTCCGCAATTGCACCGAGATGGGAATGGAACCCGAGCAGAGTGATCAGCGCATCGCACTCGACCTGCTCCACCGCGCCGGTTTTGGTGTTCTCGATCGACACGCCGGCGATCGAGCCGTCGCCGTGAACCTCGCGCACCTCGCCGGGAGTCAGGATCTTGACGCGCCCCTCCGACTCGAGCGCACGGGCCTCGTTGATCGACGTCTCGAGCGCACGGAACTTGTCCCGCCGATGGACGAGCACAATCGGCGCGCGGGCCGTGTCCTGGAGGCCGAGCGTCCAGTCGAGCGCGGAATCGCCGCCCCCGACGATGACGCAGGCCTTGTCCTTGAACACGTCCTTCTGCCGCACGACGTAGTGGAGGCCCTTCCCCTCCCACTCGTCGATCCCCTCGACCCCGAGCTTCCGCGGCTCGAAAGCGCCGTGGCCCGCGGTGATGATCACGGTTCGCGAGAGGTAGGGGCCGCCCTTCTCCGTCGTCAGCGCCAGGAGCTCCTCGCCGTTTCCGCTGACGCGCTCGAGCGCTTTCGCCTCCTCGCCGAGGATCACCTCGGCTCCGTACTGGAGACCCTGCTCCGCGCAGAGGTCGACGAGCGCCTGGCCGAGGATCTTCGGATACCCGGCGACGTCGTAGACGTGCTTCTCCGGATAGGTCGCCGCGACCTGCCCACCGAGCTGCTCGAGGCTCTCGACGATGCGAACCGTGCCGTCGCGGTGACCCGCGTAATACGCGGCAGCAAGGCCGGTCGGCCCCGCGCCCAGGATCGTTACGTCGACGACATCGTCGGTGCTCACCGCGAGCGAATGCTAACGAGGAGGGTGGGGCGGGTCAGGCGCCGCAGCCGGAGCCACAGCCTGCGTCCGCCGAAGGCGTCTCGCCTCCGGCTTCCTCGTCCACCTGGAACGAGTGGCCGCAGCCGCAGCCCGACGTCGCGTTCGGGTTGTTGATCGCGAAGCCACCCTGCAGGCCGTCGACGAAGTCGATCTGGGTGCCCTGGATCTTCGGTGCGCTGAACGGGTCGACGACGACCGGGATCCCGAAAGCGTCAAGGCGGTGGTCGCCCTCCTGGGCGCCGGAGTCGAACCCGAGCACGTACTCGTACCCCGAGCAGCCGCCGCCCTGCACGGCAACGCGCAGGACCCCGGCCTCGCCTGCCGGCTCGTCGGCCATCAGTTCCCTGATCTTCGTTGCGGCGCCCTCTGTGAGCGTGACGAGGGCTTCCTGCTCAATCGTCGCCATGCCTCGAATGGTAGCAACGTGCCTCGTCGGCTCAACCCCCGATTGGGTGCGAACTTTGTAACAGCCGATACCCGCGTGGTTGAGCCGAATCCGTGCTCACTCGTGCCGTGGTACGTTTCCGCGCGAATTGGCCCGGAACGGCTGGCGCCCAGATGATCGATAGCTGGCTCCCGTTCCTCATGTACGGGACGCTCGCGCTCGTCATTCCGGCATCGATGATCTTGATGTCGTTCGTCTTCGCGACCCGTCCGGCGCGCCGGACGAAGACGCGACGGCTCCCGTTCGAGTCCGGCGTCTCGCAGGGCCCGCCAGAGGCGAACCGCTTCAGCGTCGGCTTCTACCTGACGGCGATGCTCTTCATCGTCTTCGACATCGAGATCGTCTTCTTGTATCCGCTGGGGGTCGTCCTCAAGCCGCTCGGCTGGTTCGGGTTCGCCGAGTTCGCGTTCTTCATCGCGATCCTCGCGATCGCCTACATCTACATCTGGCGGAAGGGGGCTCTCCAGTGGCGGTGAAACGGAAGGACCGGCTCGCGGACTGGGGTCTCAACTCGGAGCGTGTGCTCTGGCGCGGTAAGGGGCCGGGCGTCTTCGAGCAGGAGCTCGGGGACGACCTCGAGGACAAGCTGATGCTGACGACGGTCGAGAAGGCAGTCCTCTGGGCGCAGGGCAACTCGATCTGGCCGGACACATTTGGGCTCGCGTGCTGCGCGATCGAGATGATGTCGATCGTCTCATCGCGCTACGACGTCGCGCGCTTCGGAGCCGAGGTCTTCCGCTCCTCGCCCCGCCAGGCCGATCTGCTGATCGTCTCGGGCCGGGTCGCGCACAAGATGGCGGCGCCGCTTCGGCAGATCTACGACCAGATGCTCGAGCCGAAGTGGGTGATCGCGATGGGCGCCTGTGCCAGCTCGGGCGGGATGTTCAACAACTACGCAATCCTCCAGGGCGTCGACAAGATCGTCGCCGTCGACGTCCACGTGCCCGGCTGCCCGCCGCGGCCCGAAGCGCTCCTCGAGGGGATCGTCCGCCTCCAGGAGAAGATCAAGGCGGGCGTCCCGCCGGCCTACGAGATTCGCGGAGTGGCGGGTTGACTTTCGAGGGCCTCCCAGGGCTGGTCGAGCGCAAGGACGCGTACGGCGAGACGACGCTCGTCGTCGATCCGGCGCGCCTCGTCGAGGCCTGCCTGCACCTCCGGGACGAGGAGGGCTTCGACTTCCTCTCCGACATCACGCCGGTCGACTACCTCGGCTGGGGCGACAGCGGAGTCGCCGGCTACTTCGGCACGAACACCGGCCGCAACCTGAACGAGCCCGCTGCCCAGGGGCTCGCCCGCACGCCCGAGCCCAAGCCGGCCCGCTTCGCCGTCAACTACCACCTGCTGGCGATCCGTGACGGTGCGCCGGTCGTTCGGGTCCAGGTCTGGCTCGAAGACGGCCAGAGCGTCGCGAGCGTCGTCTCGGTTTGGCCCACGGCCGACTGGCACGAGCGAGAGGCGTTCGACCTGATGGGCATCCGCTTCGAGGGCCACCCCAACCTCAGCCGGATCATCATGGAGGACGACTGGGAGGGCCACCCCCTTCGCAAGGACTATCCGATCGGCGGCGAGCCCGTCCGCTTCAGCGGGGAGGAGTAGTGGCCGTCACCGAGCGTCCGCAGATCTACGAGGGGTCGCACATCCCGTCGCCGACTCCGACGATCCTCGCGGTGCCCGCGCAGCTCCGCGACTCCGAAGAGATCATGCAGATCAACTTCGGCCCCAACCATCCGTCGACGCACGGCGTCCTCCGCCTGGTCGTCGACCTCTCCGGCGAGCGCGTCGTCGGCATCCGCGCGGTCATCGGCTACTTGCACACGGGCTTCGAGAAGAACATGGAGCACAAGACCTGGTGGAAGGCGATCACCTACCCCGAGCGAATCGACTACGTCTCCTTCCAGAACAACGAGCTCGTCTTCGTGCTCGCGATCGAGAAGCTGCTCGCGATGGAGGTCCCTGCGAAGGCGACCTGGATGCGAATGCTCCTCGCCGAGCTGAACCGGATTCACTCGCACCTGATCTTCCTCGGCACGGCTGCGCTCGAGATCGGGGCGATCTCGATGTTCTGGTACTGCTTCCGCGAGCGCGACCTGATCCTCGATCTCTACGAGATGGTCTGCGGAACGCGCATGCACACGCGCTACTTCCAGGCCGGCGGCCTCGCCGAGGACATCCCGCGCGGCTTCGCACTCGAGTGCCGGAAGTTCGTCGAGTGGATGCCCCAGGCCATCGACCAGTACGAGGCGATGCTCTCGCAGAACGAGATCTGGCTCCAGCGCACCAAGGGCATCGGCCTGCTCTCTCCGTCCGATGCGATCGCGCTCGGGCAGTCCGGGCCGGTGCTGCGGGCTTCCGGGGTCGATTGGGATCTGCGGCGCGACAAGCCGTACCTCGCGTATCCCCGGGTCGACTTCGACGTTCCGGTCTACTCGAACGGCGACGTCTACGACCGCTACCGGGTGCGGGTGGACGAGATGCGCCAGTCGGTGCGGATCGTCGAGCAGTGCCTGGAGGGGATGCCCGAGGGGCCGTGGATCGCGGACGACCGGAAGGTCGTGCTGCCGCCGCGCCATGAGCTCCACACATCGATGGAGTCGCTCATCCACCACTTCAAGATCGTCACCGAGGGCTATCGAGTGCCCGAGGGCGAGGTGTACGTGACCGTCGAGTCGGCTCGGGGCGAGCTCGGCTGCTTCGTCGTCTCGGACGGCGGTCCGAAGCCGTGGCGCGTGAAGTTCCGAGCGCCGTCGTTCGTCGCGCTCGAGGCGACTGCGACCTGCATGACCGATGCGCTCATCGCCGATCTGATCGCGATTGTCGGCTCGTTGGACTCTGTGATGGGAGAGGTCGACAGGTGAGCCTACGGGACGAGATTCAGGCGTCGGCCGCTCCTTACCCTGATCCGCGGTCGGCCGTCATGAGCGGGCTGCGGCTGGCGCAGGAGCACTACGGAGGCTGGCTGCCGCCCGAGGCGCTCGCGGAGGTGGCGGATGCGCTCGACCTGACGCCGGCGCACGTCCAGGCCGTTGCGTCGTTCTACGACATGTACCACCTCGCGCCGGTGGGAGAGCACCTGGTCGAGATCTGCACGAACGTCTCGTGCGCGCTCGTCGGGGCGCAGCAGGTCGTCGACGCGTTCGAGCGCGAGCTGGACCTGCGCGCCGGCGAGACGAGCGAGGACGGCAAGGTCACGCTGCGCACGATCGAGTGCGCGGGGGGCTGCGGGTATGCGCCCGTGGTCGTGATCGACCACCGGTATCGCGAGCCAACCCGGCCCGAGGACGTGCCGGGGATCGTGGGGGAGCTGAACGGTGGCTGAGGCTCAGGCTCTCGTCCTTGCGGGCGCCGACGACCGCGACCTGACCCAGCTCTCCGAGTACCGGGCGATCGGCGGCTACGCAGCGCTCGAGAAGGCACGCGGCATGACGCGCGAGCAGGTGATCGAGGAGATCTCGACTGCGACCCTTCGCGGCCGAGGCGGCGCAGGCTTCCCGATGGGGCGCAAGCTCAGCCTCGTCCAGCCACCGGAAGTGGCTGGCAAGCCGACGTACGTCGTGGCGAATGCCGACGAATCCGAGCCGGGATCGTTCAAGGACCGGGAGATCATGCGGCGGGTTCCGCACCGGTTCATCGAGGGATGCCTAATCGCGGCGCACGCGATTGGGTCGAAACACGTCTTCATCTACATCCGAGGCGAGTACGCGGCCGAGTACGAGGTGCTGAAGCGGGCTTCCGACGAGGTGCGCGACGCGGAGCTGCTCGGCGACATCACCTTCGTCCTCCACCGCGGCGCCGGCGCGTACATCTGCGGCGAGGAGTCCGCGCTCCTCGAGTCGCTCGAGGGTGACCGCGGCCAGCCGAGGCCGAGGCCGCCGTTCCCGCCGATCTCGGGGCTGTACGCCTCTCCGACGCTGATCAACAACGTGCAGACCCTGACCACGGTCCCGATCATCATCGAGAAGGGCGGCGTCTGGTACGCGAAGCTCGGCCCCGAGGTCTCTCCCGGCACTGTCGTCTATTCGATCTCCGGGAACGTCGAGCGGCCCGGGAACTACGAGCTCCCGCTCGGCACGACGCTGCGCGAGCTCATCTACGACGTCGGCGGAGGCATCGCCGGCGGCCGCAAGCTGAAAGCGGTGATCCCCGGCGGCTCGTCGGTCCCGGTCTTCACACCGGACCAGATCGACACCCCGGCTGACTTCGATTCGATCCAGGCTGCGGGCTCGTTCCTCGGCTCGGCGGCGATCATCGCCGTCGACGACCGCGCGTGCATGGTGCAACTCGCCCTGCGGGTCGAGAAGTTCTACATGCACGAGTCGTGCGGCAAGTGCACGCCGTGCCGCGAAGGCACTCGCTGGATGGTCAGCCTCCTGGAGAAAATCGAGGCGGGCCGCGCGGAGCACTCGGATCTGGATCTGCTCCGCAACGTCTGCGACCGCGTGGAGGGCAAGTCGCTGTGCGCGCTCGGCGACTTCGCCGTCTGGCCGGTCAGGAGCTACATCGACAAGTACCGAGACGAGTTCGAAGCGCACATCGACCAGGGCGGCTGCCCCTTCGGCGGCGAGTCATCGATCGAGGGCATCGTCGCCCCGGTCGACCAGCACACGCACAGCCCGGTAGCCGAGGTCACAGCATGAGCCATGTCCGGTGTCAGACGCCGGCCATCGCCGCAATGGACACGACTGTTGATCGGTCCTCCAATCGGACAGCCGCATTCGGAGAAACCGACGCGTCCATTCAAGACATGTCCGGTGTCAGACGCCGGACAGGGGGGAAATGAGCACGCCGGAAATCGTCACTGTCTCGATTGACGGACGCGAGGCTCAGGTGCCGAAGGGAACTGGGCTCGTCGAGACGGCGCTCGCGGCCGGGATCGAGATTCCCGTCTTCTGCTACGAGCCGCGGCTCGGGGCACCGATCGGCGCCTGCCGGATGTGCCTTGTCGAGGTGGAAGGAATGCCGAAGCTCCAGGCCGGCTGCACCCTGACCGCGCAGGACGGGATGGTCGTCCGCACGGCGCAGACCTCACCGGCCGCGGCGGATGGGCAGAACTCGACGCTCGAGTTCATCCTCGTCAACCACCCGCTCGACTGCCCGGTCTGCGACAAGGGCGGCGAGTGCCCGCTCCAGGACCTCACGTTCCGCTGGGGACCGCCGGTGACCCGAAACACGTTCCCCAAGCGCACTTTCGAGAAGCCGATCCCGATCTCGCCGACGATCGCGCTCGACCGCGAGCGCTGCATCCTCTGCTACCGCTGCACGCGGTTCTCCTCCGACGTCGCCGAGGACAGCCAGCTCGTCGCGCGGGACCGCGGCTCGCAGTCGGTGATCGCCACCTTCGAGGATGAGCCGTATCGGGCCCCGTTCTCGGGCAACGTGATCGAGCTCTGCCCGGTCGGGGCTCTGACCTCCACGCAGTACCGCTTCGAGGCCCGCCCCTGGGAGATCCAGGACGTCCCGACGGTCTGCGGCCTCTGCCCGGTCGGCTGCAATATCGAGTCGACCACCCGCGAGGGGAAGGTGAAGCGAATCGTCTCGCGCAACCACCCCGAGGTGGACGAGGGCTGGCTGTGCGACAAGGGCCGCTTCGGATTCGCGCACCTTCGTGCCGGCGATCGCGTTGTCGACCCGATTCGCCGCTCGGGGCCACGACGCTACGAAGAGCTCTCCTGGGACGCGGCCCTCGACGCGGCCGAGGAGCTGCTGCGCGGCGCGGGCCAGAATATCGTCACCGCGCTCTCAGGCTCCGAGACGACCGAGCAGGCCTACGGGCTCGGCAAGCTCCTGCGCGAGGGGCTTGGCGCGCACTGCGCGGTCATGCCGGAGGACGTGAGCCCGGCGCTCGACGCCTTCCGCCTGCCCCTGTCGGCGATCCGCGACGCCGAGGTGATCGTCGTCCTCGGCGACGACCCGGTCGTCGAGCGCGCGCCGATCGTCGACCTCTGGCTGCGCGCGGCACGCAGAGCCGGTGCCGAAGTCGTCACCACTCCGATCGGAACGCCGGATCACGGCATCGGTGCCGTCCGCGAAGACGAGCTCGGATCCAGGCTCCGCGAGAGCGAGCGCGCAATCCTCATCTGGTCAGGCCCCGGCGGTCGGGGCGGAGCGACGGTCGCAGGCCTGGCCGCGGAGCTCGGGTTCGGCGAGAAGCCCGGCTGCGGCGCCTTCCAGCTCCTCGAGACCGCGAACGGGCGCGGGGTTGCAGACGCCTGGGCAGCCGCGGCCGACGGCGAGGATGCAGACCCCGAGCCGATCGAGCTGCTGATCGTCTCCGGCGACGAGGCAGCGGCGAACCCCGACGTCCGCGCCCTGGCCGAGCGCGCGTCGAACGTGCTCGCAATCTCGATGTTCCGCTCCCCGCTGGCCGGCTGGGCCGACCTCGTCCTCCCCGGCACGAGCTACCTGGAGCGCGACGGCACCTACATGAACCTCGAAGGCAGGCTCCAGCGCCTGCGCCGCGCGGTCATCCCGCCGTGCCCGGACGAGCTCGCGTGGATCGCCAAGCTCGCCGAGCGCTTCGGCGTCACGCTCTCACCCCATCCGCCTCTGGTCTTCGCCGAGCTGTCCGAGCGCTGTTACGGCGGCCTCGACTACACCGGGATCGGCGACCGCGCGTCACTGCCCGAGCGGGCTTCCGAGGTCGAGGTACCCAAGCCTCCGTCGCCGGCGAAGCGCGAGTCCAAAGGCGGCCTTCGCCTCCTCACGTATCGGCCGCTCTTCTCCGGCCCGGCCGTGGAACGCGTGTCCGAGCTCCAGTTCCAGCGGCCCGCTCCGGAGGTCGAGCTCTCAGTCGAGGACGCGGCGAAGCTCGGCGTCGAGGCAGGCGGCGCGGTGAGCGTTCGCTCCAACGGCACCTCGGTGGAGCTTCGCGCGCGCGTGAACAAGAAACTCGCCGCGGGAGTCGTCCGGGTGGCCGTCGAGCACGCCCAGGGCCTCGGATCGCACGTGGAGGTCGGGACATGAATGAGCCTTGGTGGATCGACCTCATCAAGGCGATCGTGATCATCAACCTGCTGCTCGGGATGTTCGCGTACCTGACGTGGGTCGAGCGGAAGCTGCTCGGACGCATGCAGCAGCGCTACGGCCCCAACCGAGCGGGCCCGTTCGGACTCCTCCAGCCGATCGCCGACCTGATCAAGCTGATCCGCAAGGAGAGCTTCTTCCCACAGAGTGCGGTCGGGCTTCTCTACATCGGCGCGCCGGTGATCTCGACGGCAGCCGCCCTGGCGGCGTTCTCCGTCATCCCCTTCGGGGAGGGCTGGCACGTCTCGGACTACTTCATCTCGGGCGCGATCCTCGATGTCCCGATCTCGCTGATCTTCATCTTCGCGCTCGGCTCCCTCGGGGTCTACGGCTTCATCATCGGCGGCTGGGCCTCCGACTCGAAGTACGCGCTGCTCGGCTCGATGCGGACCTGCGCGCAGCTCGTCTCGTACGAGGTCGCGCTCGCACTCTCCGTGCTGGGCGTCGTGTTGATGGCGGGGTCGCTCTCGCTCACCGACATCGTCGCGAAGCAGCAGGACACGATCTGGTTCGCCGCGCCGCAGTTCATCGGGCTGCTCGTCTTCTTCGCGGCGGGAACCGCTGAGACGAACAGGCCGCCGTTCGACCTGCCCGAGGCCGACACCGAGCTCGTCGCCGGGTACCACACCGAGTACAGCGGCATGCGTTTCGGCCTCTTCTCGATGGCCGAGTACGTGAACATGATCACGCTCTCCGGCCTCTGCGTGACGCTCTTCTTCGGCGGCTGGCTCGGCCCGTGGGCGCCTCTCGGCCCCCTCTGGTTCCTGCTCAAGTTGCTGGTCCTCATCTTCCTCTTCATCTGGCTCCGCGCGACCCTGCCGCGCCTGCGCTACGACCAGCTGATGGCCTTCGGCTGGAAGATCCTGCTGCCGCTCGCGACCCTGAACGCCCTCGTCACCGCCGCGCTGGTGGTCGCTTTCAAATGAGCCCCCAGCCCACCTCCTCCTTTCGTGGCTTCGGCGTCACGCTGAAGCAGATCTTCAAGAAGCCGATCACGCAGCAGTACCCGGAGTACAAGCGGCCGCTCTACCCGCGCTTCCGCGGCCGCCACCGGCTCTGGCGGCATCAGAACGGGCTCGAGAAGTGCATCGGCTGCTCGCTCTGCGCGGCGGCCTGCCCGGCCGACTGCATCCGGGTCGTCGCCGAGGAGAACACCGCCGACAACCGCGTCTCCGCAGGTGAGCGGTATGCGCGCATCTACGAGATCAACCTCTCCCGCTGCATCTTCTGCGGCTACTGCGAGCTCGCCTGCCCGTTCGACGCGATCACGCTCGAGCAGGAGTTCGAGATCTCCGAGTACTCGCGCGACGACCTGATCTACACGAAGGACATGCTGCTCGCCGAGCCGATCAAGCGCGTGCCCGTCGCCGACCGCGACCTCTACGACACGCCGATCCCCGCCTACAAGGAGCGAAGCTAGGTGGGCAACTTCGTCGTCTGGGTCGTCTGGGTCGTCGCGGCGTTCTCCTGTCTCGGGTCGGCCGCCGCGGTCGTCAGCTTCTCGAACCCGTACTACTCCGCGCTTGCGCTGATCGGGAACCTCGGCTCGCTCGCCGTCCTCTACCTGATGCTCTCCGCCGAGTTCATCGCCGCGGCGCAGGTGCTCGTCTACGCGGGCGCGGTCATGGTCATGTTCCTGTTCGTCATCGCCTACCTGGGCCGGCACGCCGACGCTCCCTGGGCCGGCGGCCCCAGCTGGCAGGCGCTCGGCGCGGTTGCCGCCGCAGGCGCGTTGATGGTGGAGATCGTCGTCGTCATCGGGTTGAAGGCCAGCGGCCGGCTCTCGGACGCGGCCGACATCAGCGCCGGCTTCGGCAGCCCGTACGAGGTCGGCAAGCTCTTCCTGACCGACCACCTGCTGGCGTTCGAGATCACGTCGATCGTCCTGCTCGCAGCCGCGGTCGGAGGAGTCGTCCTCGGAAGCCATGCCCGAGGCGAGGAAGAGACAGCGTGAAGGGCCCGGATCTCAACTGGTACCTCGCGGTCGCCGCCTTCCTGTTTGCGATCGGCGCGCTCGGCGTGATGCTCCGGCGCAGCCCGCTGATCGTGCTGCTCTCGCTCGAGATCATGCTGAACGGCTGCAACCTGGCCCTGATCACGTTCTCGCGCCACCACGGCCAGCTCGACGGCCAGATCTTCGCCCTCGCGGTCATGGCCGTGGCAGCGTCTGAGGTCGTCGTCGGCCTCGGCCTGATCGTCGCGGTTCACCGCCGGAAGCTCGAGCTGGACGTCGACAAGCTGTCGACGCTGCGCGGATGATCGCGGCCGCCTGGGTCTGCCTCCTCGCGCCACTCGGCGCCGCCGTCGCGATCACCCTCGGCGGGACCCGCTGGTCGCGCCGGGCAGCCGGCTACCTCGCGACCCTGTCCGTGGCGACGTCGTTCGGCGCTTCAGCGGTCGCGTTCTTCTCGATCCTGGGCGATCCGCCGGAAGAGCGAACGCACCTCTCGACAGCCTGGACCTGGCTCGAGGCGGGCAACTTCGACGTCGGCCTTAGCATCCTCGTCGACCCGCTCTCGATCTTCATGATGCTGATCGTCTCCGGCGTCGGTGCGCTCATCGTCGGCTACTCGATCGGCTACATGGACGGAGACGAGGAGGAGCGCCGGTACTTCGCCTACATGGCGCTCTTCGTCTTCTCGATGCTCCTGCTCGTCCAGTCCGGCAACCTGCTGCTCCTACTCGTCGGCTGGGGCCTCGTCGGGCTCTGCTCGTACCTGCTGATCGGCTTCCACCACCAGCGGCCCACCGCTGTCGCCGCCGCGAAGAAGGCCTTCATCATGAACGCCGTGGGCGACGCGACGATGGCGCTCGCCTTTTTCGTCCTCATCCAGCAGACGGGCTCCCTCTCGTTCGACTCGGCGTTCGAGTGGTCGGCCGGCCCCGCGGGCTCGTGGGCCGTGAACCTGGTCGCTCTCGGGCTGCTCGGCGGTGCGGTCGCCAAGTCGGCGCAGCTTCCGCTCCAGACCTGGCTCCCCGACGCGATGGAGGGCCCGACCCCCGTCAGCGCGCTCATCCACGCCGCGACGATGGTGACAGCGGGCGTTTACCTGCTCGTGCGCACGGCCCCGATCTTCGAGCAGGCGCCCGGCGTCCAGGATCTCGCCGCCGGCCTCGGCGCCGCGACGCTGCTGATCGCTGGCCTGATCGCGCTCGTGCAAGTGGACATCAAGCGCGTGATCGCGTACTCGACGATGTCGCAGATCGGCTACATGTTCCTCGGAGCGGGCCTCGGCGCGTACGCGAACTCGATGTTCCACCTGATGACGCACGCGTTCTTCAAGGCGCTCCTCTTCCTCGCTGCCGGGCTCGTGATCCACGCGCTGATGGGCGAGCAGGACATGCGGAGGATGGGCGGGCTCAAGCGCTTTCTGCCGGGGACGTACCGCGCGTTCCTGATCGGCGCGCTGGCGCTGACCGGGATCCCTCCGCTCTCGGGATTCTTTTCGAAGGACTCGATCCTCGCCTCGGCGCTCGCAGCCGGCTGGTACGGACAGCTGCTGTTCGCCGTCGGCATCGCCGGAGCGTTCCTGACCGGTCTCTACACGTTCCGGATGGTCTTCCTCGTCTTCGAAGGGGAACCGTCCGCGTACGCGCGCGAGCACTTCCACCAGCCCGAGCGGACCGAGCCCTGGCTCTGGATGGGGCTGGCAGTGAGCGTGCTCGCCGTTGGCGCGGTCGTCGTCGGCTGGATTCAGATCGCCGGCCTCTGGACGCTCGTCAGCGACTTCCTGGATCCGGTCGCCGAGCCGCTCGTCGAGCCGAGTGGCGCGCAGGATCTTCTCGCCAGCATCCTCGCAGTCGGCCTCGGGATCGCGGGAGTCGTCGTCGCCTGGGCGGTCTACTCAGCCCACACGATCTCCGTCCCGCGGGCAAGGGCCGTGCGTGCGACGCTCGAGCACAAGTTCTACTTCGACGAGCTCTACGACTGGGTCTTCTACCGGCCCACCGTCTTGCTTGCCACCACGCTGCGCGACTTCGTCGAGCGGCCTGTCCTGCTCGGCTCGATCGACTCGCTCGCAGCGGGCGCGCGCCGCCTCGGCAGCGAGGTGACAGGGCTCCAGACCGGCCTCGTACGCACCTACGCGCTCGCGATCGCCGGCAGCGTCACCGTCCTCGCCCTCGTCTTCGTGTGGGTGAAGTGACGTGACCGGCTGGCTCGCCACCATCCTGATCTTCCTACCGCTGGCGGGCGCGCTGTTCATCTGGCTCTTGCCGGTCGGGCGCCTCGCCGGCTCGTTCGCCTTGCTCGTCGCGCTCGTCGAGGTCGGCTTCTGGATCAACGCGCTGACCCGGATGGACTTCGACCGGACGAGCGCAACGCCGAACTTCGACCAGCAGGCGATCTGGTTCAGCGACCTGGGCGTCTCTTACCACGTCGGCTTCTACGCCTTCTCGTTCTGGCTCGCCGGCCTGGCCGTGGTCGTCATGGCGGCGGCGATCGCCTACGGCTTCTGGGTCGGTCGCGAGCGGCCGCGGGCCTATTTCGGCCTGATGCTGTTCCTGACGTCCGCGGTCATCGGCGTCTTCGCCTCGCAGGACCTGCTCCTGTTCTACGTCTTCTTCGAGGCGATGATGATCCCGCTCTACGTCCTGATCGGCGTCTGGGGCGGGCCTGGACGGCTGGGAGCGACGGTCAAGTTCGTGATCTACACGATGGCGGGCTCGCTGCTCATGCTCGCCGCGGTCATCGTCTTCGGCCTCTCGAAGGACTCGTTCGACCTCGTCGAAACCGGCCCGAGCAACAGCACCTGGCTCTTCCTAGGCTTCGCGGTCGCCTTTGCGGTGAAAGCGCCGCTCTTCCCGCTCCACGGCTGGCTACCGGATGCGTACCGCGAGTCGTCGCCCGAGGTGGCCGCTGTCCTTTCGGGCGTGATCTCGAAGGCGGCGATCTTCGGCTTCATCCGAATCTGCTTGATGAAGTTCCCGGGGCCGTTCGACGACTTCCGGAACGTGATCCTCGCACTCGCCGTCGTCGGGCTCGTCTACGGATCGCTCCTTGCCTTCCGCGCTCCGGACATCCGCGGCGTGATCGCGTACTCGAGCCTTGCGCAGATGGGACTGATCACGATCGGCGTCTTCGCCGAGAACACGGCGGGGGTCAGCGGCGCGGTCCTGCAATCGGTCAACCACGGTCTGATCTCGGCCACGCTCTTCCTGCTCGCGGGCGCGATCGAGCGGCGCACCTCGACCGGCCTCTTCTCGCGCCTCGGCGGCATGGCCCGCGGCCGGCCGGCGCTGGCAACGGTCCTGATGGCAACCGGAGTCATCGCCCTCGCAGTGCCGGGATCGTCGGCTTTCGCCGGCGAATTCCTGATCCTGGCCGGCGTCTTCAGCTCCGGTTGGGGCTGGGCAGTCGCGGGCGCGACGGGAATCGTGCTCGCAGCGATGTACATGCTCCGCCTGATCTCGGCGGTCCTGCATAAGGAGCCCGGAGCTGCCGTTCCTGATGCCGCACTCGACCTGCGTCCCGCCGAGCTCGGCATTCTCGTTCCGCTCGTCGCCTGTCTGATTGCGCTCTCAGCGTGGCCTGCGGCGATCAGTGATCGCGTGATCGAGAACTCGGCCACGCGGCCGGCCCTCGCCGAGCTTGGTGACGCCGTCCCTCCGGAATGCGAAGCAGCGTACGAAGCCGCCCGAGAACAAGCGATGCGTGAAGGCCGGGCTACGTTCGGCTTTACCTGCTACGGGCCACCGGAATGATCGAGACCCCGTCAGTCGACTGGTTCGCGCTCTCGCCCTCGCTGGTCGCGCTCGGCGCCGCGGCGATCTGCCTGCTCTCGGCGGTGCTCGCCCCGCGTTGGCTGCTCCGGCCCTTCGCGGCGTTCATCTGTGCGCTCGGGTTCGTTGGCGGAGCCGTCATGGCCTCCCTCGTCTACTGGAAGAGCCCGGACGCGCAGCTGATCGTGGCCGACGCGGTCAGCCGCGACCGGTTTGCCGCGGTCGCGCAGCTGATCGTCATGGGCTCGGGCCTGCTGACCGTCGGCGTCTCGTACTCCGCGCGCATGCGCGAGGACCACATCGGCGAGTACTACGCGCTGCTCGCTACGGCCGTGGCCGGCATGGCCTTCCTCGTCCAGGCCGGCAACCTGATGACGCTCTTCCTCGGCCTCGAGTGGTTCTCGGTCTGCCTGTACATCCTCTGCGCGATCGAGATCGACCTCGTCGGCTCCCTCGAGGCCGGGCTCAAGTACCTGATCATCGGCGGCATGGGGTCGGCCGTGCTCCTCTTCGGCTCCGCGCTCGTGTACGGCTCGACCGGCGAGCTCGGCTTCTCCGAGATCGCGAACGCAACCGCCGCCAACGACCTCACCGCCGATCCGATCCTTCTCGTCGGCCTCGCCATGATCCTCGCCGGACTCGCGTTCAAGGCCTCGGCCGCGCCGTTCCACATGTGGACGCCCGACGTCTACGAGGGCGCGCCGACACCGGTGACCGGATTCATGGCCGCCGCGACCAAGACGGTCGCCCTCGTGCTCACGCTGCGCCTTCTGAGCGTCGCGTTCCCGGAGAAGGAAGACGTCTGGACGATCGCCGTCGCCTTCCTCGCCTGCGCATCGCTCGCGTGGGGCAACCTCGCGGCGCTCGTTCAAACCCGCGTCAAGAGGCTTCTGGCGTACTCCTCGATCTCACACGCGGGCTTCATGCTGATCGCAGTCGCCGCCGCCAACCAGCTCGGAGCGCGGGCACTCCTCTACTACCTGATCCCGTACGCCGCGATCTCGGTCGGAGCGTTCGCCGTCGTCGCCGCCCGCGAGCGCGAGCTCGGCGAGATGGTCACGCTCGACAACCTCGCGGGCTTTGTCTGGGAGCGGCCGCTGCTCGGCTGGCCGATGGTCACCTTCATGTTCGGCTTCGCCGGCTTCCCGCTCACCGGCGGGTTCATGGGCAAGTTCCTGATCTTCTCCGCAGCCTCGGAGGCAGGATGGAACTGGCTCGTGCTCGTCGGTGTCGCCGCGACGCTCGTCAGCCTCTACTACTACCTGGCCGTCATCCGCGCGATGCTCATGCGCCCTTCGGCCGAGCTCGGCCTCGCACCGATCGGTGGCTCGCCGCCGCGAGAGGTGCTCCTCACGAGCGCCGCGGTCGCAGCCATGGTCGTCAACATCGGAGCGTTCTTCGCCATCCAGCCGCTCGTCGACTTCACACGGAGCGCCGCGGAGGTGCTACCGCTCTAGGACGGTTGGCGCCGGACGTCTGAGCTCGACGCTCAAGCCGAGCAGAACCTGAACGCCAAAGACCGCGAGGCACCCGGAGACCGCAAAGCCCGGCGCGCCTGCCGCAGCGCCTGTGACGAGCAGGAGCAGCGCAATGCCGAAGAACAGCGGCTCGAGAGCCTCCGCCGGCTCGACCGACGCCAGCGTCCGATTGTCGAGCAGCTCACCGAGAGCGATGAGCGCGCCGACCGCGGTGACCGGCACCGCCAGCAGAACGAGATTGAAGGCCAGCCCAGGCTCTCCGGCGGCCTCGGCGGCCGCGGCGGCCAGCGCGATCGCGATTGGGATCCAGCGCCGCATGGACCGGGGTTCGACGGTGCTCATGACGTTCCTTCCAGGTTAGGGTGAGCGTCGGTCGTGGCCCGCTGGCTCCTTCCACTGGTACTCCCTCTGGCAGGGCTCGCGCTGCTGCTGGCCCGCCCGCAGGCGGACGCTCACTGGGAGCACCACCCGTCCCATTTCTGGCTCGTCCTGATCACGGCGCTCGTCAGCCTCGTCTTGGGCTACCTCGCCGGAGAGGCTGCCCGTCGCCTGGCAGACGCGCGCCTCTTCCTCGTCTCGCTCGCATTCATGACGAGCGCCGGCTTCCTCGGGCTCCACGCGCTGGCCACGCCGGGCGTGCTCCTGGAAGGGGCCAACGCGGGCTTCGTCGTCGCGACTCCGGTCGGCCTCCTGCTCGCAGGCGTGTTCGCAGCCGCCTCGGCGGTCGACCTCTCGTCCGAGCGGTCGGCGGCGATCATGCGAAGGCAGGCGCTTCTCCGGGGAGCGGTGTTCGCGCTGCTGGCCGGCTGGGCGACCTACTCGCTCGCCGGCCTGCCGCCCCTCGATCGTGCCCTCTCCGCGACCGAGTCTCATGGTCCGCTCTACACGCTCGGAGCAGTCGGAGTTCCGCTGTACGGGTTCGCAGCGGTTCGCTACCTCCTCCTCTACCGGCGGCAGCCGGCGCCAATGCCGCTTGCCATCGCCGTTGCCTTCACCTTGCTGGCGGAGGCGATGGCCGCGATCGCCCTGGGCCGCAACTGGCGCGCGTCCTGGTGGGAGTGGCACGTGCTGATGGCATGCGCCTTCGGAATCGTCGCCTTCACCGCGCGGAACGAGTACCGCCGCCGCCACTCGACCCGCGCCGTCTTCAAGGATCTCTACCTCGAGCACACCGCCGACCTCGTCGATCGGCGTTATGCAGGCGCACTGAGCGAGCTCGTCGACTCGCTCGACGCCGGCGAGGATCCCGACACCGCCATCGCCGCGATTCGCGGCCGCAGTCGGCTCAGCGACGAGGAAGCGGCGCTCCTCGAGCGGGCGGCCGGCGAGCTGCGCCGCCTCGACCAGCTCTTCAGCCCCTACCTCTCTCCTCAGCTCCGAACGCGCCTGCGCGACCCCGGCGCGGCGGAGCTCGGAGGCGAGGAACGGGACGTCAGCGTCCTCTTCGCGGACCTCCAGGGCTTCACCGCCTTCTCCGAGCGGTCGACCCCGCCCGAGGTCGTCGCCATGCTGAACGCCTACTGGGCGCAGGTCGTGCCCGTCGTCGCAGCCGAAGACGGGATGATCGAGCGGTTCGCGGGCGACGCCGTGATGGTCGTCTTCAACGCAGCAGTCGATCAGCCGGACCACGCGCTGCGCGCGGCGCGAGCCGCACTTGCGTTTGCCGATGCTTCCGAGGCCGTGGCGGCCGGGCGGCCGGACTGGCCTCGCTTCCGCGTCGGCGTGAACAGCGGCCCAGCGGTGATCGGAAACGTCGGCGCCGCCGAGCAGCATAGCTTCACGGCAATCGGCGACACGACGAACCTCGCCGCCCGCCTCCAGGCGGCCGCCGAACCGGGCCGGGTCGTGATCGGGTCAGCGACCCACGCAGCACTCGTCGGCCAGGCGGTCTTCGAGCCACTCGCCCCGCTCGACCTGAAGGGCAAGAGCGAGCCCGTCGAAGCGTTCGTTCTGGTCGAGCTGAGCGGTTAATCTCAGCCGCGTCGCCCGAAAGGAGAATGCATGCCCGACGTCCCACTCACCTGGCTCGGCCACGCCGCCTTCCGCTTCGACACACCGGGCGGAAAGCGCGTCTACGTCGATCCATTCCTCGAAAACCCGAAATGCCCGGACGATGAGCGGGAACCAGAACGAGTCGACCTGATCACGATCACCCATGGCCATTCCGATCACGTCGGAAGCACGCTCGAGCTCGCCAAGAAGCACGGCTGTGACGTCGTCGCAATCATCGAGATCCGCGACTGGCTCTCCGGTCAGGGCCTCCCCGAGAAGATCGAGCACGCGCCCAACAAGGGTGGCACCGTCGACGTCGAGGGGGTCAAGATCACGCTCACCGACGCGAAGCACTCGTCGAGCGCCGACGACCTCACCTACCTGGGCGAATCGACGGGCCTGGTGATCGAGGTCGAGAACGGAACGAAGCTCTACTTCGCCGGGGACACGTGCGTCTTCGGCGACATGCAGCTCATCAGCCGCCTCTACGAGCCGGATGTCGCGATCCTGCCAATCGGCGGCCACTTCACCATGGACCCGCGCGAGGCGGCCGTCGCGCTCGAGCTGCTCGACGTCAGCCGCTGCGTGCCGTGCCACTATGGGACGTTCCCGCTCCTGACGGGCACCCCCGAGGAGCTGAGTGCGCTCGCGCCGGGCGTCGAGATCCTGGCGCCCGAGCCCGGAGGGACGGTCGAGGTTTGAGAGTGCGCTGGTTCGGCGCGACGAAGCAGCGCGTGCCCCAGCTTGCGGTCGAAGGGGAGATCGAGTTCCCGTCCGAGCCGCTCGTGCTCGACGAGCTCGACGACGCGAAGCTTCGCGCGGCCCACGAGAAAGGCACGCCTGTCGTCGTGCGCGCGGACACGGAGGAGAAGGTACTGGCAGCGCTCGCCCGGCCGGAAGTAGCCTGCGTGCTCGTGCCGACGAAAGAACTGCTCGCAATCGACCTTGTCGAGGCCACGTATGGCTAGGAAGATCTCGACGTACTCGATCGTCGCCGCTGATCTCGAGGCGGGCCAGTGGGGCGTTGCGGTTCAGTCGAAGTTTCTCTCGGTTGGATCCGTTGTTCCCTGGGCCGAGCCGCAGGTCGGCGCGATCGCGACGCAGGCCTACGCGAACCCCCGCTACGGGCCGAATGGGCTTCAGCTCTTGCGCGAAGGGCTCTCTGCACAGGAAGCCGTCGACCGGCTAACCGGGGAGGACGAAGGTCGCGATCACCGTCAGCTCGGAATCGTCGACGCGAACGGCAACGCCGCCACCTACACCGGGGAGGAGTGCATGGACTGGGCCGGCGGCCGGACGGGCGCGGCCTACGCGGCGCAGGGCAACATCCTCGTCTCGGGTGAGACCGTCGACGCGATGGCGGAGTCGTTCGAGGGAAGCGCCGGGCAGCCGCTCGCCGAGCGCCTGATCGACTGCCTCGCCGCAGCGCAGGCGGCAGGCGGCGACAGCCGCGGGCAGCAGTCCTCGGCGCTCCTGGTCGTCGAGCGCGACGGCGGCTATGCGCAGATGTCGGACGTCGTAGTCGAGCTGCGCGTGGAAGACCACGAGCGCCCGATCGAAGAGCTCCGGCGGATCTATGTTCTGCACGACGAGATCTTCGGGAAGACACCGAGAGATAAATGGCTGGACGTCGACGAGGCGCTTGCGTCCGAGTTGAGAGAGCGGCTGGCGAAACTCGGCTACGACGGAGACCTCGAGCAAGCATTCACGACCTGGACCGGGAAGGAGAACCTCGAGGACCGCGTTGATGGAGTCGAGCAGATAGATCCCGCCGTCCTGGAAGCGCTGAGGAGCCGCACATGAGCGAGAAGGCATACGAAGTCGTGCACATCGACGATCTCGACCGCTTCCCCGTCGACGACGAGGGGCTGCTCTGGCGTCCGGTCCGACGTCGGCTTGGCATCACAGCCTTTGGGACCAATGCGTACACGGCCGCAAAGGGAACCGAGCGCGTCGTCGAGGAGCACAACGAGCCGGACGGGGCCGAGGAGCTCTACTTCGTCGCCAACGGCCGCGCGACGTTCACGCTCGGCGACCAGGCGATCGACGCGCCGGCCGGCACCTTTGTCTACGCGGAGCCGGGAACGAAGCGCGGCGCGGTCGCAACCGAGCCGAAGACCACTGTTCTCGCATTCGGCGCCAAGCCAGGCGTGCCACATGAGATCTCGGGCTGGGAGGAGATCTTCGTCGCCTTCGGACAACTGAAGAACGGAAACGAGGAGGAAGGCCGGAAGGCGATGAACGCGGCGATCGCTGCGAGGCCCGATGCCTGGCAGGGGTACTTCAACGCGGCCTGCTTCGAGAGCCTGACGGGCAACCGCGACGCAGCTTTCGAGTACCTCCGCCGCGCGATCGAGCTCGATCCGCAGGCCGCCGAGCTCGCGCAGAAGGATTCCGACTTCGACGCCTTCCGCGACGACCCGGAGTTCCCAGCGTGAGCGGGACGGTCAACCTCTCCGAATTGGCGATTCAGGTCGGCTCAGGCCCGCGCTGGGCGATGATCCGCTCGTACTTCGGCATCAGCGCATTCGGCGTCAACGCGTATCTCGCCGACGAGCCCGGCGTGACGATCGTCAGCGAGCACGACGAGCTCCACGGCGACCACGAGGAGCTCTACTTCGTCGGCAGTGGGCACGCGACGTTCACGGTCGCGGGCGACGAGATCGACGCGCCCGCCGGGACGTTCGTCTTCGTCCGCGACCCAGGGGCGAAGCGCAAGGCGGTTGCGAAAGAGGGGAAAACGGCGATCGTTATCGCCGGCGCGAAGCCGGGCGAGGCGTTCAAGCCGTCCGGCTGGGAGCGACAGGCGCCTGCACTCGTGCACTTCGCGACGAAGGACTACGGAAAGGCGATCGAGGCGCTGGAAACCCTGCTGGCCGAGACACCGGAAGACGCTGGGGTTCTCTACAACCTCGCCTGCGCCGAGAGCCTGAACGGAAACGAACAGCAAGCTCTCGAGCACCTGCGCCGCTCCGTGGAGATCGATCCGAGCTTCAGAGAGCTCGCGGAGAAGGACTCCGACTTCGACGCGATTCGGAGCCTGGCCGCCGCCGACGATCCGGAATTCGCGTCAGCGATCGCCGGGAAGCCTGACACCGGCGGCTCGAGCTCGTAGCTCGGGCACCGGGTCCGCCTCCGGCTGCGCGACGAGCATGACGGCGCCGTAGCCGTCCCCGGCAAGCGCATCGACGAGCAGCTGAAGCCCGATCGCGAGCGCGAACGCCTTGTGTGCGTGCTCGCCTCCGAAGGGTACGAGGTCCTCCTCGCTCGCCTCCCCGGCGATCACCTCGCCGTACGTGACGCGACCCATCGAGACGTCGGAGACGACCGGATGCCCGTCCGAGCTCGGGATCGCGATCGCGAGCGGGTTCGTGCCCGCGAGCGGGGGCCCACCTTCCGGATGGCCGAGCCGTGCCGGGGAGGTCGCGGTCAACGCGGCGACGAAGCCGCCCTCGGCCAGCTTCCGCACCCAGTGGCCGAGCATCCCGGTCGGGAAGCAGTCCTTGGCGACGACGATGCGCGCATGCGGCGGCGGGTCGGCGAGCTGCGCCCGACAGATGGCGGCCAAAGTCAGGTAGCCGAGCGCGCCGCGGCCTTCCCAGCGCTCGAAGCCCGGTTCGGCGAGCACCCGCTCCGGCTGCGCGTCGGGCCGCAGGTCCTGAAGAGTCGAGAGCCAGTCCACCCGCGTCAGACCGTGTCCCACGCGCCCGCGGGCCTCCGCGTCGAGGAAGTGGTCGGCCAGGATCTCGACGTCGCCCGTGGCGAAACCGAGATGTCGCAGCTTGTCCAGGACTTCCTCGCGCTCGTTCATCCGGCGCCAAGCCTATTTCGCCGTGCCGCGGCTAGAATTCGAGTCGATGATTCGCAAAGCTCTCAAGAAGCTCTTCCGGCGCTCGTCGAAGGAGCCGGAGCCCGACGAGCGGATCGAGGATGTTCGGGTCGAACAGCGCGACAAGGCCCACGAGCTGAACCCGGGTCATTCCGACCAGGCCACCCAGATCGGCATGTTCAGCTAGACGGGCTTCTGCGGTTGAGGCGCGCCGGCTGAAGTTCCTCACAAAACCTTTACAAGCAGCACTCGAACTCTTCACGACGACCCGGGATGCTCCCATGCTGAACCCAGGAAAGGGGTATCGGCATGCGCCATCCCAAGCATTTTGTTCTCCTCACCGCAGTCGGCCTGTTCGTTCTCGTCGGGGCCGCTTCGGCGACACAGCCACGCCCGCAGACTGCAGACGTGTCCGCCGCGTTCTCCGCAACACAGACGAGAATGCACACGCGGACCTGCACTCAAGACGGGAACATGTTCCGCGTCACGAACGCAACCTGGCGCGGCATGTCAACGAGCGCCGAGGCGCGATTGTCAGGGAATCTCGTTATCACCACGCACACAGTGCTGAACGAGACGACCGGCGACGGTTGGGCCACCGGCACCTGGCGCACTAGGGACGCCACGGCCAGCCCGCGCACGAGAGCGAGGTCGGACGCGCGCCTGTCCGCCGTGATCGACAACGGGAACCATCTCGACGGCCTCGCGACCGGGATCGTGCGTCGCCCGCAGGCCCGTCTGCTCGGGAACTGGTCGGCGACGATCGTCGGCAACGAGCTGAGCGGTGAGCTCGGGGCAGACGCTCCGGTCTCGCCGGACAACTCTGCACTCATCTATCGCGGCGGTTGTCCGTAACGACTTGTCGCATGGAGCTGCGGAGGGCGCTTTCGGGCGCCCTTCGTGTTTCAGGAGACGAGTGGAAGCTGCTTCTTGACCCGGCCGGGCTCGCGGCCGGTCGCCGTGATCGCCTCTGCGAGCTCGACGATCGTGCGAGCGGTCTCGTTCTCCGGCTCCGCCCAGACGAGCGGGTCTCCGTCGTCGGCGCATTCCCGGAGCCGCGGGTCGAGCGGGATCCTGCCGAGCAAAGGCGCATCGATCGCGGCCGCCAGCGCCTCCCCGCCACCGGCGCCGAAGAGCTCCTGGCCGCTGCCGACCAGATAGGACATGTTCTCGACGGCGCCGATGAGGCGCATCCCGGTCTTCTGAGCCATCTGCGCCGCCCGAAGCGCGACCTGCTGCGCGGCCGGTTGAGGGGTCGTGACGACGATCACCTCCGCACGCGGCAGCAGCTGACCGAGCGAGATCGAGACGTCCCCGGTTCCCGGCGGCATGTCGACGACCAGGGTGTCGAGCTCACCCCAGTGAACGTCGGAAAGAAACTGCTCGAGCGCGCGATGGAGCATCGGCCCGCGCCACATGACCGGAGAGTTCTCCTCGAGGAAGAAGCCGATCGACATCAGCTTCAGGTCGCCGCGCACCGGCGGGACGATCATCTTGTCGACGACGACCGGGCGCTGCGTGACGCCGAGCATGTGCGGGATCGAGTGCCCGTACACGTCCGCGTCCAGGATCCCGGTGCGCTGCCCGAGCCGGTCGAAGGCGGCCGCGAGATTCACCGAGAGAGTCGACTTGCCGACGCCGCCCTTGCCACTCGCGACCGCGAGGACCCGCGTGGACGCGTCGACGGAGATTCCCTTCGTGCGCTCGGTGATCCCGCCGCGCAGCCTCTGCGTCAGCGCAGCGCGCTCGTCAGGGCTCATGACGTCGAAGTCGAGTGAAACCGAGGCCACTCCGGGGAGCGGCAACAGATGCTCGCTCACCTGGTTCTCGAAGCTCGAGCGCAAAGGACAGCCGGCGACGGTGAGCGCGATCGTGACGGCGACGTGACTGCCCTCGACGCGTACCTCGCGCACCATGTCGAGCTCCGTGACGGGCCGCTTCAGCTCGGGATCGATGACCTTGCCGAGGGCCTCCGTGATCTGCTCGCGGGTTGGCTGCTCCATGATTCGAGCGTAGCAGCGCCTTTAAGAGGCAACGATGTACGCGAGCCGCTCGCAGAGCTCCTGCGAGCCGGCGGCAGCCACCGGGGAGCGCGCGGCGATGTCCAGCGGCCCGGCGGAGAACGGCGCTGCGTCCACGAACATGATCGGCAACCCGACCTCATGCACGAGCAGCTGGGCGGCCGCAATGTCGACCGCGCGCGCCTCCTTGAGAGAGCAGACCGCATCGACTCGGCCGGCAGCGAGGTTGCAGAGCGAAAGCGCGAGCGAGCCCATGATCCGGATGCGCTTGGCGAAACCGGCGAAGGCCTCCGCCTTGTCGGCGACCGCGGCCGCCACGGTCGCCTCGAGGGCGAGGATCTCGATCTCGTCCTTCGGGCGAACAGCGCCGAGGCGTTCACCGTTCAGCCAGGCGCCGCCTCCCCTGGTTGCGGTCCATTCCTCCCCGGAGCCGAAGTCGTGCACGAAGCCGAAGACGACGTCCTTCATCGCCGAGCCCTCGGCGACAGCGATCGAGACCGAGAAGAACGGGATGTTGCGCTTAGCGTTCAGCGACCCGTCGATCGGGTCGACCACGACGCGCAGGGAGGGCGACTCGCCGAACGAGCGCTCGCCAAGCTCCTCCGAGACGAGGTGGAACTCAAGCCCCTCCTCCTCGTGGAGCCGCTCCAGGCGCGCGACGATCGCATCCTCCGCCGCACCGTCGACCGTGGTCGTCTCGTCGCCGCCGACGCCGGTGCCGAGGACGGGCTCGCGCTCAACCCTCGTCGGCATGCTCGCAAAAACGCCCCGCAGATCCTCGACCACGACGCGGCAGAACGCCAGCCACTGATCGTGCGTCACTGGTCGAGTGGGTAGAAGAGCAGGCCCGAAACGAGCTTCGGATAGAAGTAGGTGCTCTTCTGGGGCAGCGTCTCACCGCGCGCCGCGACCTGGAAGACGTCCTCCATCCGAGTTGGCCGCATCAACACGGCAACCGCCGCCTCGCCCTCATCGACCGCGCGAACGGCCTCGCGCCAGTCGGCCGTGTACGAGAGACCCTCGTGGCCCAGCCGGTCGACGACCTGGACGTCGAGCTCGGCGCCGTTGACAACGAGCTGAGTGTCACCCGACTCGTACAACACGGCGGCGGACTGCTCGTACGACAGCCCGTCGAGCTCTTCGAGAGCAGCCTCGGGGCTCTCTCGGGGCTGATACCCCAGGGACATGAATGTGGCAGGTGGCTTGCTCGAGAAGACCCGATGCGTGGGAAAAATCGTGACGCCGGGGTCCTCGAGGCTGACGAGCACGACCATCATGTAGCCGCTTTCCGGCGTACCGACCTCCTCGTGGTATGCGAGCGCCGTCTCGTAGCGGTGATGCCCGTCGGCGATCAGGAGCGGCCGATCGACAAAGGCCGCGCCGAGCCCCTCGTCGGGTAGTCGCCAGAGACGGGTGCCCTCGACGTCGAGGTCGGGGGGGCCGTCGGGCATCTCGAACGGAGCAGCGCCCTCGTAGAGCAGAAAGATGGGTTCGAGCTGGGCGCGCACTTCGCGAAGCAGGCGAAGGCGGCCCTCCTTGATCCCACGATGCGTGCGCTCGTGCGGCAGGACCGTGCCCGTCTCGTAGGGCTCGATCCGTAGCGACCCGACCAGCCCCGTGCGGGTGCGGGCAACGCCGTCCGGGCCGACGTAGTCCTGGGAAAGCGCCCAGAACGCCGGCTCCTCGGAAACGAGGATCCCCTCCTCGCGCCAGTCGTGGAAGGTCCGGCCGGCGTCCTCCTCCGAATCGGGAAGCGTCAGATGGACGACGTTGTACGGGCTCTTGGCGAGCAGGTCTTCGCGCTGCGCGGCGCCGATCACGTCGTACGGAGGCGCGACCAGGTCCTCGAGCGGCCCCGCCTTCCCGACGTCATAGCGGAGCGCGCGAAACGGCTTGATTTCGGCCACCAGCAGCGGACCGTAGCATCCGTTTCCGGGCCTAGACTCGGTGTGTGTCTGCAATCGCAGAGCTCGAGCAGGACCGGGTCGTCGAAGGCGTGTACGCGGTCGCCAAGAAGGAGCGGCTGAGAACGCGCGGGGGCGCCTCATACCTGGCGCTCGAGCTCGTCGACCCGAGTGGGCGAATCGAGGCCCGAGTCTGGACCGACGTCGACCTCCTCGACAGCCGCTTCGCCGAGGGCGACGCCGTCCGGGTGCTCGGTCGGGTCGACCGTTTCCGAGATCGCCTCCAGCTCGAGGTGCGCTCACTCGAGCCGGCGGAAGATCTCGACCCGGCCTCGCTCACGCCGGCCATGAGACGCGATGCCGCCGAGCTCGACGGCTTCCTCGAGTTCCTGGCCGCCGAGATCTCGCACCCGGGCCTGAAGGCCGCCGTCGGGCGATTCTTCGCCGACGACGAGCTGCGCGGCCGGCTGCGCTCCCTACCGGCGACGGTCGAGGGGCATCACAGCTACGCCGGAGGACTGCTCGAACACACGGTCGGCGTGACGACGATCTGCCGCGAGGTCGCCCAGCTCCATCCGCGGCTGCGCTCCGACCTCTTGCTGGCCGCGGCGCTGTTGCACGACGTCGGACGCACCGTCGAGCTCACGCGCGGACCGGCCTTCCGCCCGACCGAGGAGGGGCGGCTGCTCGGGCACGTGCACCTCGGACTGCGCCTGATCGAAGAGCGCGCCGCGCCGCTCGAGGCCGCCGTCCGCACCGAGCTCTTGCACGCTGTCGGATCGCACCACGACAGCCGAACGGCGCGCACGGCCGAGGCTGCCGTCCTCTATCACGCGAACCAGCTCGACGCCGTGGCCGCCACGCGGCCGGTCCCGGACTAGGGAAGCTCGTCGACGAGCCCGGCGATCCGGTCGCGGATCTTGCGTACGACCTCGATCGGCATCCCCATCGGATCCTGAAGGTTCCAGTCGAGATACTTCTTACCGGGCAGGATGGGGCAGGCGTCTCCGCAGCCCATCGTCACGACGAGCTCGGCCCACTCGACGTCCTCTTGCGCGAGCTGGTGCGGCACACGCCCGTCGAGGTCGATCCCGACTTCGCGCATCGCTTCGACGACCTCGGGATGGAGCTTGTCCTCTGCGCGACTGCCGGCCGAACGGGCTTCGCCACCGGCTCGCTCGTAGAAGGCCTGTGCCATCTGCGAGCGGCCCGCGTTCCCGATGCAAACGAACAGGACCCGGCTAGCGGGCAACCGTGGCCCCCGCGGTCGCGAGGACGAACTCCGGCGTCCGTGCCCCACCCAGCGCGAAGGCAAGCGCCTCGACCGCCTCGGGAACGAGCCGGTAGAAGACCCATGTCTTCCGCTTGTGCGCGACCTCGATCAACCCCGCCTCGCGCAAGATGCGGAGGTGGTGCGAGATCGTCGGCTGAGCAAGCCCGAGCGAGCTGAACTCGCAGACGCAAGTGTCGCCACTGCTTGCGAGCCGATTCACGATCGCGAGCCTCGTCGGATCCGACAGAGCCTTGAAGCGCGACGAGAGGTCTTCGAACTCCTTCGCCCGGAGCGGCGGGGCTCCGGGCGAGCAACAGGTGATGGTCGCGACCTTCTTCATTGACATCTATCAATATAGCAACTAGCGTTTCATCGACGTTCTTCGATGGAAGGAGGAAGCGATGACTGCCCTGTCCTGTTGCGAAGGCGGCGGTTGCTGCGGCGGCGACTGCTGCTAGCGATCAGACGTTGAAGCGCACGTTGAGCACGTCGCCGTCGGCGACGACGTAGTCCTTGCCCTCCAGGCGCTGCTGGCCGCGGCGGGCGGCCTCGGCTCGGCTGCCCGCCTCGACCAGCTCGTTAGACGCGATCACCTCGCAACGGATGAACCCGCGCGCGATGTCGGTATGGATCGTCGCCGCTGCCTCGAGCGCGGTCTGCCCCCGGCGAAGCGTCCATGCTCGGGTCTCGGTGTCGCCCGCGGTGAAGAAGACGATCAGCCCGACCGCGTCGAACACGCCCGCGAGGACCGTCTCGAAACTCGCCGGACCGTCGCGGAATGCAGACGCGTCTTCGGGCGAGAGCTCCGCCAGCTCGGCTTCGAGCTTCAGGTCGAAGCCACCGGCCCCGTTGACGAGGTGGATCAACGGCTTGGTCGTGAGCGGCTCCAGGTCCCCCGGCAGCGAGCCGGGGTACGAGCTGAGCGAGTTGCCGGCCTCGACGTGGGCGAGGACGCGCTCGAGCTCGTCCGCCTCCTTGCGGAGCTGAGGATCGCCTGACTTCGCCTGCGAACGGACGCGCTCGAGCCGCTTTTCGACGTGGTCGCGGTCGGCGACGACGAGCTCGAGCTCGAGCTCTTGCTTGTCGCGCTCAGGATCGGAATCGGCATTGAAGTTCGCGAGTACGGCGATGAGCGCATCGGACTTCCTGAGCTCGCCGAGTACAGCAGGGCTCAGACCCGGCGGGTCGACCACCCGGATCGTCGCGGGCGTCGTCTTCGCGGAGCTCTCGATCGCCGCGACCGGATCGAGCCGCTCATCCGGGATCGGCGCGATACCGATATGCGCCTTTCCGTACGCCTCGCCGGAAACGCCGGTTAGCGCGGTGAAAAGGGAGGTCTTGCCGGATCCGGGCAAGCCAACGAGTCCAACATCCAGCGGCACCCTAAAGAAGGTACAGCCGACCTCCTCCCCACCGCGATCCTAGTCGTGGAATGCGCGCGCAAGGGTGCCGCCTTCGTGCCGAATCTGAGACGCACTAAGTGCGGACGATGCGCTTCTGGAGCAGCGCCAGAGCCCGGTGCTGGAGCGACTTCACGGCGCCCTCGGTCTTGCCCAGGATTCCGGCGACCTCGGCGTTCGCGAAGCCGAACATGAATTTCAGCGTCAACACCTGGCGCTGCTCGGGCGAGAGCCGCTCGATGAGCTCGAGCATCCCGGCGTCACCGAGCGAATCGAGCGCCTGGTCCTCGGCCGACGACTCCTCCGAGTCGCGCGGTTCGGGAACGTCCTCTTCGGCTCGCACGCGCCGACCGGCCCGGAAGTGATCGATGGCGAGGTTGTGAGCGATCCGGAACAGCCAGGCAGAGAACGGAACCGACTGCCACCGGAAGCGGCCGATCGACTCCAGCATCCTCACGAAAGTCTGCGTCGTCAGGTCCTCCGCGTCGTGCCGGTTGCCGACGCTCACGTGCAGATAGCTGTAGATGCGATCGAAATGGAGGAGGTACAGCTCCTCGAGCGCGGCGCGGTCACCCCGCTGCCCACGTTCGACGAGCGCCCGCACGTTCGCGGCCGATTCGGGACCGTCGGTCACCATCATCTGTTCCGCGGCCATCTCTAGAGGGAAGTGCCCGGATGGGCCGGTTCTAACTCCTAGGTGCCGCTGAACCCGACCCGGCCCTCACGCGAAAAGCGCTTGACGTAGAGGATCCTTGCCAGAGCGACGGTATAGAGGCCGTCCTCGGCATCGACCTGGAGCGCGCCGCCGCCACCGGTGCCGACCGACTGCTCGAGCTCGTCCGCCGTCTTCGTCTCGACGTGAGCGCTCATCACCTGGCCGCCGTCGAAGCCGATCTCAATCCGCACGCGGGTCTCAGCCACTTGCCACCAGCTCTGCGAGGACTCCGTGGACCGAGTCCGGGTGGACGAACGCGACCTCGAGCCCGAAGAGACCCTGGTGTGGCTCCTCGTCGATGAGCTCGACTCCCTGCTCGGCGAGGCCTTTCAGCTCACGTCGAAGATCGCTCACCGCGTATGCGACGTGATGCATGCCGGGCCCGCGGGTTGCGAGGAACTTGCCGACCGGCGTCTCCTCGCCGAGCGACGCGAGCAGCTCGACGCGGCTGTCGCCGACGCGCACCGCCGCCGCTTCGACACCCTGCTCGGTAACCGTGTCGCGATGCTCCACCTCGGCGCCGAATAGCCGCCGATACGTGTCGACCGCGTCGTCGAGATCCTCGACGGCAACTCCGAGATGGTGGATCCTCTTCGCCTGCACGCGAGAGGATCGTAGCCGTTGCTAGGCGCCCGACCGATCGGGGGTGTCGGCTTCCAGGCGCTTGAGAGGAATGACCTGGCCGACCATGTCGCTCGCGCTGGACTCCGGCGCGACGTCGGCGAGCATCGCCTTCATCTCGTCACGAACGAGGGTCTCTTTCTCGAGCAGCGCGCCTGCAAGACGGTCGAGAGCGGCGCGGTGCTTCGTGATCAGCCGGACTGCCTCCAGGTAGGCGTCATCGGTGAGACGGGCTTGCTCCTGGTCGCGCACGCGCTTCGTCTCTTCCGAGAGCGCGTAGTTGTCGGCGCGCATCGTTCGTGAGACGACGCCCTCCGACATTCCGTACTCGAAGACCATCGCGCGCGCGAGCTCGGTCACCTTCTCGAGATCGTTCGCAGCACCGTTCGTGACGCGCCCGAAGACGACCTGCTCGGCTGCGCGGCCGGCGAGCGCGATCTTCATCCAATCGATGAACTCTTCCCGCGTGTGCAGGAAACGCTCTTCCTCGGGCAGGTTGTACGTGTAGCCCAGGGCATTGCCTCGCGGCACGATGGTCGCCTTCTGGACGGGGAAGCCCTCGCCCATCAGATGCGACATCAGCGCGTGGCCACCTTCGTGGTAGGCGAGGATTCGCTTCTCCTTCTCGGACATGACCTTTCGCTGCTGGAGGCCGGCGATGATGCGCTCAAGCGCGTCGTCGAAATGGCGCTGGAAAATGAACTTCTGGTTGTCGCGGCCGGCGAAGATCGCCGCCTCGTTGGCGACGTTCGCAAGGTCGGCGCCGGTGAGACCGGCGGTCTGGCGGGCGACCGAGGTGAGCTCGACGTCGTCGGCGAGCGGCTTGCCGCGCGTATGCACGTGCAGGATCGCCTCGCGACCGGCCAGGTCAGGCGGTGAAACGAGCACCTGGCGATCAAAGCGGCCCGGACGCAGCAGGGCGGGGTCGAGATCCTGGAGCCGATTGGAGGCGCCCATGACGATCACCTGCTCTCGGTTGGTGAAGCCGTCGAGCTCGACGAGCAACTGGTTCAGCGTCTGATCCTGTTCGCGGTTGAATCCGCCACCGGTGCGCGCAGTGCCGACGGCGTCGAGCTCGTCGATGAAGACGATTGCCGGAGCAGCCTTCCGCGCATCCTCGAAGAGCTTGCGGATCCGGGCCGCGCCGAGCCCCGCGAACATCTCGACGAACGCCGAGGCGCTCTGCGAGTAGAAGCTCGCGCCGGACTCGTGGGCAACGGCCTTCGCGAGCAGCGTCTTGCCGGTACCCGGCGGGCCGTAGAGGAGGATCCCTTTCGGCACGCGCGCGCCAAGAGCCGCGAACCGCTTCGAATCGCGCAGGAAATCGACGATCTCTTCCATCTCGGCGCGGGCCTCTTCCAGGCCGGCGACCTCGTCCCAGGTGACGGACGACTTCGACGTGGCGTGGACGTGCTTCGGCTTCACGCGAGGCATCACCTGGAGGGTGCGGAAGAGCAGGTAGATGATCAGCCCGAACATGAGCAGCGGCAGCCAGATCAGTGCGATCTCGCCGAACTGGCGCATGAGGTGGACGAGGTCGGGCATCCAGCGCTGATCATCGGCATCCCGCCGCGGGATCTGTAGCTATGCGAGCGAGTCGACGACTTCGTCAGCCGTCGTGAACGCGACGCCGGCCGCTCGCCAGGCCGTCGTGCAAGCCATCGTGCGCTCCTCGTCGAGGCCGCGCGCGGCATCCTCGACGAAGCGGACGCGACGGCCGCGCAGGAGGAAGCCGCGGATCGCGGCGTCGTCGCAGACGTCGGTCGCGACGCCGAAGACGACGATCTCGGCCGGCTCGAGCGCGTCGAGGAGTGGATCCGTGTTCGGGTTCGTGAAGACGTTGAAGTTCTTCTTCAGGAGCAAGATCTCGCGGCGGCCCGAGACGAGCTCGGGCACGAGGCCCGGTGGAAACGGCAGGAGCCCAAGCGGCAGCGGGTCGGCCTGTTCGGTCTCGGAGATCTTCTGCGCTCCGCGCGTGCCCCGCAGGCAGTGGGGCGGGTACGTGTTGAGGAAGTCCGGCTCGTCGGAGATCTCCGGGTCGGTGAGCTCGTGATCGTCGGCGGAAGCGACGTGGACAATTCCCGCCTCACGCGCGGCGTCGACGAGCCTTCGCATCGCCGGAGCCGTCTCCTCCGCACCCGGGACGTAGAGCTTCCCGGTCGGAAGCATGAAGTCGACCTGGGTGTCGACGTCCCAGAGCACAACGCCGCCATTCGCTTTCGTCACAGAGCTGACACCCACGAGTGAGCAGTTCGCAAATACGATCGCATCGGGGAGGAGGCCGTGGGAACCGGCCTAGGTGACACGTTCGAGCCTGGGGTTCGGCCGGAAACGGCGACCGACCTTCGACGACGGGAGGCCGTCGGTCATGACGACGTCGGCGGTGAAGTCGTTCTGGCCCCGGATCAGCGACGAACCGACGCCATAGGCGTCGACCGGCACGCTCGACCGCTCGAACTCCACGATCTTGTCGACCGTGAACCCACCTGAGGCGACGATCTTTACGTGCTCGAAGCCGTCGGCGTCGAGAGCGTCCCGCACCTTCCGCACGAGCCGCGCGTTGACGCCCGTCGGCTTGAAGTCGCCCATCTCCTCCGACAGGGCCCGGTCGACGACGCTCTCGGAGGTGTCGAGCCGGACGCCCCACAGCCGCGGGCCGAGCGCGCGCGCGACCTCGAGCGCGGTTCGCACCGAGTCGTTCTCGAAGTCCACGAGCACCGTTACGTTCAGATCCTCCGGCGCCCACTCGGCGAACTTCGTCGCCGCGAGGACCGTGTTCCCGCCGTACGAAGCGATGAGGGAATGCGGCACTGTTCCGACGCCCGTGCCGCCCCACCACGATGCCTGCTCATCGGTCGTCACACCGATCGGCGCGCCGACGACCTGGCCGGCGACGTACGCTGCGTAGCCGTCACCCGTCTGCACGCGATGGTGGTCGTGCCGGGCGGGCATGAAGATAATCGGCTTGCCGTTCGCGGCCTCGAGCACACGGACGACGTTGGTCGTGATCAGCGTTCGACGGGCAAGCGTTCCGAGGTAGACAGTCTCGAGGTGGCCGAAGAGCGTGTAGTCGCCCTCGATGTGCATGACCGTCTCGTACGGCTCGACGCGGTCACCGTCGTGGAGCGCGTGCACGGTCAGCTGATCCCAGTCGTGGGAGCAGAGCTTGAGCACCGCGATCGCCTCGTCCATCCCGCCCAGGTACGAGTGGTTCTTCTGGAACACCTGCATCACGACCCGCGGGCGGCGGCCTTCCTGGAGGAGCGTGGCGCGGGAGTGGTTGAAGTACGCGTCGGTGTAGTAGCCGTCCCGCATCTTCTCGACGGGGAGGTCGAAGATCTCTGGCGGGAGCCGGCTCGCTCTAGTTGTCGTCGCCATGCTCGAGCTCGAGGCACGCGGCGAGGGCGGCCTCGGCCACCTCCAGCTGCTCCGGTGTCGGCTCTGCGGTCGCGAGACGATGCTGGAGCTCGTGCCCCGGACGGGCGAGCGCCCTGGAAACGGGGTGCTCGGGATTGCGAACCATCCACGAGAAGATCTCGGTCGAAGCGGCGAGGGCGCCGAGCGACGCTAGCCCGCGAGCGGCGAACCTGAACTGCGCCGGAGCGCGGGTGGCGAGAGCGTTGCCGATCGCGAGCGTCCCGAGCAGCGGGGCGATCAGATGCGAGCCGCACCGCTCGTGCTCCTTCTCGTGAGTCTCGCCGTGCTCGTAGGTGCCGATCGTGATGTGCTCCGCGCCGTGGTAGGCGGCGAGCTCGGAGCTCCGGAGCGCAATCGCAGCCGGCGCGAGCGACGCGATCGCGGCCACGAGCTCCTGGGCAGCCGGGTTGACGCGGCGCGAGCCGCGGGCGAACTGCGTCGCCGCCGCGCCCGCGAGCATCGCCGTCAAGACGCGCGGCCGCTGGAAAGGAAGCTTCGCCTCGGGAAGCCGCCTTCGCACCTGCGGCAGGAGCGCAATCGCCTCGGCCAGCCGCGCGGGCCCGCGGAAGAGCAGGTTCGTGACGCCGGCCGACCGGTAGCGCTTGAACTCGGATGCGACTTCGAGCCGTCCGTCAGGGTGCCGGATCGCGCAGGCCCAGGAGTTCGGACCGTGGACGAGAACCCCGTTCGAGAGGGCCATCCCGCCCAGCCTGAGCTGTTCCTCAGCCATCGTCCTGAGGTTATCGGCTCGGCAGTGGGGCTCCGCAATCCCTACTGCGCGTTCATCGCGCGAGCCGCGTAGCGCAGGAACTCGACCCCGAGCTCGAGGTCGTCCACCCGCACCCGCTCGTCGGCCGAATGCACGAGGCGCGTCGCAACCTGCGTGTCCATGTGCCGCATCGGGAAGAACCCGTACGCGACGGTTCCGAAGGCCTCGCGCAGCCAGTGGCTGTCCGTGAACCCTGCGAGGCAGATCGGTGCGACCCGCGCGCCCGGCTCGGTCTCGGCCACCCACGAGCCGATCGCGTCCCAGAGCGGGCCCTCCATCGGCGATCGGGTGCCGCCGCGCCCTTCGATCCATTCGAGCTCGTAGTCGCCGTCGCCGAGCAGCTCGCGGACGACTTGCTCGGCCTCATCCTGACCCTGCCCGGGCAAGAGCCTGCAGTCGACCGTCACCTCGCAGAGGGCAGGGATGACGTTCCGCGTCTTCGATGCGCCGATCATCGTCGGGGAGACGGTCATCCCGACGAGCGGCTCGACGAACTCGGCCGCAACCGGATCGACCGCCCGCGCTAGCTCGACGACCTGGGCCGCGTCAGGCGGCGGCGCGCCCGTAACCGCTTCGAAGAGTGCGATCACCTCAGGCTCGAGCCTCGGCTCCGGTGAGAACTCTCCGAGCCGCTCGATGAGCTTGGCCGCCTTCACGAGAGCGTTGTCGGCGATCCCCGGCATCGAGGCGTGACCGCTCCGGCCGTGCACCCGGAGCAGGAACGGCGAGCTCATCTTCTCGGCGGTCGAGGCCAGATAGAACGGGCGGCCGCCCAGCTCGACCCGTTCACCCGCGCCTTCGTTCAGCGAGTACTCGGCTCGAACGGCATCGGGATGCTCCTCGCAAAGCCAGGAGAGGCCGATGTCGACGCCGACCTCCTCGTCGGCCGCCGCCACGAAGATCAGGTCGCCGGCCGGCTCGAAGCCTTCGCGCGCGAGCGACGCCATCGCAACAGCGCTCGCCGCGACCTCTCCCTTCATGTCGAGAGCACCGCGGCCCCAGACCTCTCCGTCGCGCAACTCCGCCGACCACGGATCGACCTCCCATTCGCCAGGATCGGCGTGCACCGTGTCGGTGTGCGAAAGGAGAGCCAGGCGCGGTCCATCGCCCCGACCGGGGATCCTGGCGACGAGGTTGGCGCGCTCCGGCACCTTTGCGTAGAGCTCGCATGTGACCCCGCTCTCCGCGAGGTAGTCCCTGAGCAGCTCGGCCGCGCGCGTCTCGTTCCCCGGCGGATTCACGGTGTCGAGCCGGATCAGCTCCCGGAGGAGCTCGGTGACCTCGTCGCGGAGCGAGATGGTCGCCACGTCAGTCGAGAGCATACTTCTGTGCTGTGGGAAACCTGTTCTCGGATGCGGCCAACGAGCGACTGCCGGAGACGGCTCCGCTGGCCATGCGCATGCGGCCCCAACAACTCGAGGACTTCGTCGGCCAGGAGCAGGTGCTCGGCGAGCACTCGGCCCTCCGGCTGGCGATCGCAGAGGACCGCGTGGGCTCCTCGATCCTCTACGGGCCGCCAGGCAGCGGCAAGACGACGCTGGCGAGAGTGATCGCGAACACGACCGGGGCGGCGTTCGAGGAGCTCTCGGCCGTCTCCGCGACCGTCGCCCAGGTGCGCGAGGTGCTCAAGGCCGGCCGTGAGCGGCTTGGCGCCCAGGGACAGCGGACGATCCTCTTCCTCGACGAGATCCATCGGTTCAACAAGGCGCAGCAGGACGCGCTTCTGCCGGCGGTCGAGGAGGGAACGGTGACGCTGATCGGCGCGACGACGGAGAACCCGTACTTCGAGGTCAACTCCGCCCTGCTCTCCCGAAGCCAGATCTACGAGCTCGTCCCGCTCACGGACGAGGAGCTCGCAACGATCGTCCGTCGGGGCTCCGAGGAGTTGAAGTTCGACCTCCCTGAGGAGCTCGTCGAGCTCATCGCCCACCGCGCCGGCGGCGACGCACGGAACGCGCTCAACATTCTCGAGCTCGCATTTCACACGGCGAGAGCCGAGGGCCTGCCCCTCGCCGAGGAGCACGTCGAGGACGCCGCGCGGAAGCGCCCGCTCGTCTACGACAAGGGCGGCGACGCCCACTACGACTTCGCTTCGGCCTTCATCAAGTCGATGCGCGCCTCGGACCCGGACGCCTCCGTCTACTACCTGGCCGCGATGCTCGCGGGCGGCGAGGATCCGCGCTTCGTCGCCCGCCGCATGGTCATCCTCGCCTCCGAGGACATCGGCAACGCCGACCCGCGTGCCCTCCTCGTCGCGGTCGCCGCGGCGCATGCCGTCGAGCACGTCGGCCTCCCGGAGGTGCAGCTCAACCTCGCCCACGCGGCCGTCTACCTCGCGCGGGCGCCGAAGTCGAACGCCGTCACCACTGCGCTCCACGAGGCTCAGGCGGACGTGAAGGAGCACGGTCACGCCCGGCCACCGGACTCGCTCCGGGACACTTCGTACTTCGGGGCCAAGAAGCTCGGACGCGGGAAGGGCTACATCTATCCGCACTCGGACCCGCGTGGGTTCGAGGTCGACAACCTTCCCGAGCCGCTGAAAGGCAAGAAGTACTATCGGCCGTCCGGTTCCGGCGAAGAAGGGGGAGACGATGGCGACTGAGAAGAGCGCAAGCGCGACCTGGGAAGGCACTCTGGCCGAGGGTCATGGCCGTTTCAGCCTCGGCAGTGGGGCCGTGACCGACCAGGCGGTGACCTGGCGAGACCGGGCCGAAGAGGGTGGCGGCACGAGCCCCGAGGAGTTGATCGCCGCGGCTCACGCGAGCTGTGTCCTGATGGCTCTCGCCGGCGGACTGGCCAGGGCCGGGACTCCCCCGACGAAGCTCGAGTCGGAGGCGAGGACAACCTTCGACAAGGTCGGCGAGGGCTTCAAGATGACGAAGATCGAGCTCGCGATCCGCGGCGAGGTCGAAGGGATCGACGACGACGCGTTCCAGCAGGCCGCGGAAGGCGCGAAGGAGAACTGTCCGGTCTCCCAGGCGCTCAAGGGCAACGTCGAGGTCACCCTCGACGCGGCTCTGCTCTAGTCGGAGCCTTTCTCGATCCGCGCTGCCGCGAACTCGCCGAAGTCTCCGCCCAGCGACCGGTAGCCCGCCGCGGCGCGCGCCACGTCGTACTCGGTCCGGCGGAACTCGAAGTCGCCGTCCCAGGTCGCCCAGGCCGCGCGCACGTCGCCATCGAGGGGCATCCCGACGCTGCCCGGATTGACGAGGTACGTGCCGTTCGGCCCCGCCCGCCGGAACTGCTGGTGACTGTGCCCGAAGACCACCGTCCGCTCGCCGATCCCGGCCAGGATGCGCTCGTCGTCCACGGAGGGCTCGGGCGGGAAGCTCTCGACGTCCGACAGGGGCGAGCCGTGCACGTAGAGGATCCCGTCCAGCTCAGCCTGCGGCGGAAGCGAGAAAAGCCAATCGACCACCTCCTCCGAGAGCGAGCCCCGGAAGACGTCGTAGGTCGCCATGACCTCGGGACGGTCGAGCGGCGGCTCGCGCAGCCAACGCTCGCCGTTGCCGCGGATCCACGTCGCATCGGGCAGCTCCTTCAGGCGAGCGAGAGTCTCGTCCGGCCACGGGCTCGGCGTCCCATAGTCGCCACCGAGCAGCCACCGGTCGACGCCGAGCCGCTCCGCCTCTGGCAGCACACGTTCCAGTGCCGGCATGTTCCCGTGGATGTCGTAGAGGATTCCGAGCACCGCGCATAGGGTCGCACCATCGGCGCCCGCGTGCCTCAAGCAGGGCAGGACCGGATGCGACGCGGGCCGGGCGTTTGCCCGGCCCGCAGTGTCATTTCGCGCCTACCTGAACCTGCCCGGGGGCACGTGCAGCTGCAACAGCTGGCCGCCCTGGACGAGCTCTCCAGCGATGTTGTAGTGCGCCTGAACGTCGAGCAGGTACTTGCCCTCGCCCAGGAACGAAGCCGGGATGATCCCCGACGTCTCCTCGTCCTGAGTCAGGAATCCCGGCGCTCCCAGCGTGAATCGAGCCGGATCGTGCCTCGCGATCGCGGTCAGGTCGCCGCTCGAGATCCCGTAGCTCCACACGCCGCCGAGGTACGGCTGGTTCCCGACATCCTCCTGCAGCAGGACCTTGCCGCCCGCGGCCGTGATGTTGTCGAGCATCTGCGGACCCGGCGCGTTCGGGTCGCCGGAGGTTCCGACGGGCCCGCTGACGAGGAGCGTCACGGTGCCGCCCTGGCTCGGATCGGCGGGATCGTCGAACCGCAGCCGCCAGAGCCGGGTCTCGCCCGTCCGGTTCTCAGCGGGGAGCGGCCCGAACGAGGACGTGGTCACGAAATAGAAGTCCGATGGGTTCTCCGGATCCCAGGCGCCGTCCTCGGGGCGCTGGAAGTTCGTCACGCCTCCAGCCTGGCTGTCTGCTTCGAGCTGAGCTGCGTTGCCGGCATGCGCCGACACGTCGACGAGGTCGAAGCCGAACTCGTCGCCCACCGCCCAATCCGTCTTCTGGTACTCGGACTGCGGAACTCCGAGCACCTTCAGTCCGTACAGCTGGCCTCCTCTGAGGCCCGCCTTCTCAACTGGGTTCCCGGTGTTCTGCTTCGTCCCGCCGTAGACGTAGACCTGCTGACCGACCGAGGCGTCTCCGTCGTCAAGGCTCACGACGACCGTCGCGTCGCCGGTGTTCGGGTGCGCAACCACGTTCTCGTACGAGAGGTTGCCGAGCCAAGGCGTCAGCTCGTAGCTGTCGCCCGTGGCGACGACGTGGCCGAAGGAACGCCCGGAGGTGCCACCCTCCTCGCCGTTCATGAAGAGCCGGCCGTTGTACCCGTTGCCCGAGCCGGCGTTGTAGAAGGCCGAGACCGGCGGCAAGTCGGCGGAGCAGAGCCGGTTGAGGCGTGTGCTCCCGCTGTCACCGGTTGCGAGAACCCAGGTTGCCCCGTCCCACACGTAGAGCCTCTGAATCTGGTCCTGGCCGTTGAGCACTCGAAGCGACCCCTTCTGGATCGTCCACTTCGAGACGAACGCCCCGCGTGCGCCGTGAGCCCGAACGATTCCCGCTGTGTTTCCGAGCTCGTGGTTCATGAGCAAGGTGAACGTGCCGCCCCCGTTGTCGAACGCGCCCAGACCGTCTGGAATACCGACCATCCGGTACGGGGTGCCGTCCGGCTTCAAGTTCACAGAGTCGCCGACAGTGAGAATCGACTTCGTGACGATGCCCGGCTCGGCTCTCAGAACGTACGGCGACTGCGAGCTGCTCGGGCCGGTCTGCGCGCCCGGATCGGCGATCGCCACCGCCGACGCGACTCCGGCCAGCAACACTGCAAGCGCAACCATCCGCATCTTCTTCACAGGAATCCCCCTCTGGATCGATTGAGACCAACCGCCGCGAAATGCTGAGGGGCTGAGATCGGCGGCTGGGCGGCAGGCTGGTTGCCAAGCGGTTGCGAACTGGTGAGCCAGGCAAGCCCGTTCACCAGGCGGCATGAAAGAGTCTCCTCGTGAGCCTCACCCAGTACTACACGGCGACCACGCTCGACGGCTTCATCGCCGACCCCGACAACTCGCTGGAGTGGCTCTTCACCCGCAAGCGCGAGGACGACGGGCTCTTGAACTATGACGCGTTCATCGCCGGCGTCGGAGCGCTCGCAATGGGGTCGACGACGTACGAATGGATCCTCGACCACGAGTTCGCGGGCAAGGCTCCGGCAGACTGGAAATGGCCGTACGAGATCCCGAGCTGGGTCTTTACACACCGGCAGCTGCCAGTCGTGCCCGACGCGAGGATCGAGTTCACCAGCGCGGACGTCGCGACCGTGCACAACGAGATGCTCGCCGCCGCGGGCGACCGGAACGTCTGGATCGTCGGCGGAGGCGACCTGGTCGGTCAGTTCGCCGACGTGGGGCTGCTGGACGAGGTCCTCGTGTCGATCGCGCCGGTCACCCTGGGCGCGGGCGCGCCGCTGCTGCCGCGCCGGATCGAGCTACGCCTGGACGAGCTGGGCCAGAACGGCGATTTCGTCTCCGCGAGGTTCTCCGTCGTCCGCTGAGTAGGCTGGAGGTGTGGACGAACGAAGCGACACGATCGTCTTCGTGCCGGCGTGGAACGAAGAGGCCAACCTGCCGGCAGTGCTCGACGAGCTCCACCGGGAGCTTCCCGGAGTGGACGTCCTCGTCGTGGACGACGGCTCGACAGACGGCACGGCAGCCGTCGCCGGCGAGCACGGCGTGCAGGTTTTTTCCTTCCCTGAGAACCGCGGGCTTCGGGCGGCCATCGCGGCCGGCTACGAGTTCGCCGCGGAACATGAGTACGCGTACTGCGGTCGAGTCGACGCCGACGGGCAGCACCCGGTGCCTGAGCTGCGAACCCTGCTCCGGCTCGTGCGCGAGGACGATTGCGACGTCGCAGTTGGTTCGCGCTTCGCGGTGGAGGAGGGCGATGGATTCTCGCGCGAGCGCTACGAGTCCAGCCCTGCACGGAGGCTCGGCACCGGCCTTCTGCGCAGGTCGATGGAGGTCGTCCTCGACCGACCGTTCCACGACGCCACGAGCGGAATGTATGCAGCGAATGCGCGCGCGATCCCGATCCTTGCGCAGCCGTACACAAGCGGAGCGCCCGAGGTGGAGGGTCTTCTCCGCCTCGACGAGGAAGGCCTGCGGGTGCACGAGGTCCCGGTTCAAATGCGGGAGCGGGCGACCGGCGAGTCGAAGCTTCGTGGGAGCAAGGCACTGGTGCTCGTCCTGACCGTCGCCGGCACGTTGGTGACGGCCGAGTACCTGCGGCGCCGACGCGGACAATGACCGAGGACGTCGGCCCGGGGGGTGGCCGCGTCCTCGCGGTGCTCGGCTATTCCGGCGGTCGGGGTGCGCGCCTTCACCCGATTTGCGCCGAACGGCTCGCGCACGCCGAGCGACTGGCTCCAGGGGCCCGCGCCATCATCCTCTCCGGCTGGGCTCGGCGCGGGGCGCCTGAAGCAGAGCTGATGCGTGCGGCGTGGACTGGGCCCGCCGTTCGTCTCATCTGTGACCCGGAAGCTCGTTCGACGTCTGACAATGCCGTCAACATCGCGGCCGCGGTTCGCGAGCTCGGCGCGGACGAGCTCGTGGTCGTCACATCGCGGTGGCATAGAGCTCGTGCGCAGGTCCTCCTGCGGGCCGCGATGCGAGGAAGCGGCGTGCGGCTCTCCGTTATCGCGGCCGGCCGATCACGCCCGCCTCTCCTGCTCGCTCGCGAGGTCGTCTGTCTAGCGCTTCTCCCTTTCCAGCTTGCCCGAGTCGGCAGCCGGGAAGCCTCGGCTTCCGCGCCCTTCCAGCCGGTGTCTAGGAATCGCTAGAGGTGGAGTTGGCCTAGCTACACTTGGCCACCGCGGCGAGGTAGCTCAGTTGGTAGAGCACACGGCTGAAAACCGTGGTGTCGCCGGTTCGATTCCGGCCCTCGCCATCTAGACGCCGGCTGGACTTCCGTCGGAGCGCGAAGCGCTAAACGACGAACGCATGCCGCCAGCGCTTGATGATGCGGTACTGGAGATAGATGATCAACGCCGTGACCAGGAACATCATGAGCGTCGCTGCGGCGGCGTAGCCGTAGCGCAGATACTCGAACCCGTTCCGGTAGATGAAGAGCGGCAGGTACAGTCGTCGCGTAAGGATGAGGGCCTCCCTCCGTCACGATCAACGCAGGCACGAAGTTCGCCTGGAACGAGTAGATCGTGTCCCGGAACATGAGCAGCAGGAGCGTCGGCGCCATCACCGGGAGCGTGATGCGCAGGAACATGAAATGCGGACGCGCGCCCTCGATGTCGCCCAACTCGTAGAGCTCGGGCGGGATCCCCTGGCGGGTCGCCATGGCGACGATGAACCCCTCGCCGATCGTGAAGAGGCTCATGATGATCACGGCCCATTGGGCTGCCCGCGGGTCGGTCAGCCACGACGGAGTCGGCCCTCCAAGAGCGCCGAGAGCCAGGTTCAGCGGCCCGTACAGTGGATTGAAGATCCAGAGCCAAAGCAGCGCGAAGGCGACGTCCGGTACGACCGTCGGCAGGTAGCCGGCGGTGCGATAGCCGGCGACGCCGCGAAAGCGTTTGTGGAGCAGCAAGGCAAACACGACCGCCCCGAGCAGGCGCAGCGGCACCGCGAAGGCGATGAACATGAGCGAGTTCCGCATCGCCGATTCGGAAGATGTCGTCGCCCCACAGCTCCTCGAAGTTCTCCAGGCCGATGAATCGCGGCGAGCGGATGAGGTCGTACTCGGTCAGCGCGAGACCGAACGTGATTGCCGCCGGCAGGGCGATCAGCACCGTCAGCCCGATGCACGTAAGGGGCGAGCATCACCGCGTACTCGCGCCGTTCGTGACCGCGCAGCATACGTCAGCTCAGGCTCTCGCCAGTCGCGCGCGTCGAACAGGTAGAGGTGTTCGGCGGCGGCGCTCAGCGCGCACCGTCTCGCCGGTCTCCGGGCGGCGCTGGGATCGGCACGACGCGCGACCAGCGTCTTCCCGTCCGCGACCAGGTGGACGAAGGTCTCGCTTCCAGCGACCTCGAGGACTCGCACCTCGCGCACGAGTGCCGCGGCTCGCGTGTGACGCGGACGTGCTCCGGCCGGATCCCGACCTCGAGCCTCGCGCCCCTGGAGGGAGTCCCTTCGCCGGGATGGGCGCGAAGAGGAACGGCCCAGCTCGGAGCCCTCCGTCCTCCAGCCGGCCGGGAAAGAAGTTCATCGCCGGACTACCGATGAACTGCGCCACGAAGCGGTTGGCTGGTCGGCGGTAGACCTCGTCCGGCGGCCCGAGCTGCTGCAGCTCTCCGTCACGCAGGACGGCGACCCGGTCGCCCAGCGTCAGAGCCTCGACCTGGTCGTGCGTGACGTAGATCATCGTCGCCTCCAGGCGTTGGTGGAGGCGCTTCAGCTCGGCGCGCATCGTGCACGCGCAGCTGGGCGTCGAGGTTCGAGAGCGGCTCGTCGAGGAGGAAGACGTCGGGCTCGCGCACGAGCGCGCGGGCCAAGGCGACTCGCTGACGTTCCCCGCCCGAGAGCTCGAACGGCCTGCGCTCCAGGAGCTCGCCGCAGCCGACGACCTTCGCGGCCGATTCGACCCGGCGCGCGACCTCTGTCGCGCGCGACGCCTCGGGCCCGCAAGCCGAAGCCGATGTTCTCGGCCGACGGTCAGGTGCGGGAAGAGCGCGTAGCTCTGGAAGACCATCGAGATGTTGCGCTCGGCGCGGGCGGACACGCGTGACGTCACGACCGCCGATGTGAATCGTGCCCTCGGTGACGTCCTCGAGGCCGGCAGCGAGCTCGCAGGGCGGTGCTCTTGCCCGAGCCTGAGGGGCCAACGAGGACGATCAGCTCCCCGTCGGCCACGTCGAGATCGAGGCCGCGGAGCGCCCGGATCGAACCGTAGTCCTTCCGGACGCCCGCGAACCTCAGTTCTGCCATCAGCTGAGTCCGCACTAACCCTCTTCTCGGCGCGCTCGAAGATCGGATCAGTCGCCGCGCGCAGCTCGCCTACGACCGCGGGGACGCCCTCGCCCTTGTAGAAGCCCTCCTCGAGGATCGGCTTGGCCGCATCCTCGATCTCGGGCCAGGTCGAGATGCTCGGCACCTGGCGGATCACCGGGATCGTGTCGAGGAAGACCTGCGAGTTTGCCGGCTTCGCAGTCGGGTCGAGGAAGGCCTCCGACTCGGCAACCGACTTGAGCGACGGCACCGTGCGACCGGACTTGGCCACGATCTGGCGCCCCTCCGGGCCGAGCGCGTACTCCATGAAGCTCCAGGCCGCCTCCTTGTTCTCGGACGCCTTGGTCATGCAATACGCGTCGGAGTGGAGGATGCCCGCCTGCTCGCGCGTGCTGCGGGAAGCGGCGCGATGTCCCAGTCGAAGTCCTTGATCCGTGCGGAAGGTCGGCGTCGCGCGGCGCGACGACATGCACCATCGCCATTCGGCCGTTCTGGAAGCGGGTCTCGTCGTCCTCGGCCTCGACCTCTTCGTCGCTCGGGCACGACCTTCTCGACGAGGTGCAGCTGGAAGAAGTCCGCTCGAGCGCCTCCTGGGCCTCGGGCGTGTCCAGCGTGAAGTGTGTCGGCTGCTCATCGTCGTCGACGACTTCGCCGCCGTTCGACCAGACGAACGGCGCGAGGCGGATGATCGACGCTTCGACTCCGAGGCCGTCGACCTCGGCCTTGCCGTCGCCGTTCGATCCTTCGTCAGCTTCTTCGCAGCCGCGACCATGTCGTCCCACTTCCAGCCCGCCTTCGGCTCGGCGACGCCGGCCTCCTCGAACATGTCCTTGTTGTAGTAGACGACGAGGCTCGAGATGTTCTGCGGGAGGCAGGTGAGCTTGCCGTCGAACCGGAACGCGTCCATCGCCTGCTCGTAGAAGTCCTCCTGCTGGAAGACGTCCGAGTCGTCCACGCGGCTCCTCGACCGGCTCGAGGACGTCCTCGCGCGGCGAACTGGCCGTAGATAGCGGTAGTTGAGCAGGAACAGGTCGGGCGGCGTGCCGCCTGCGAACGAGGTCGACAAGCCGCGCGATCAGATCGTCTCGGTCGCTCGCCTCGATCAGCTTGCACGTTCACGTCCGGCTGCTCGTTCTCGTACGCGGCGATCACGCTCGCTGAAGCCTGAATCTCCTCCGGGTCGCCAAAGACCATGAAGCTCGACGTCTCCGGAGACGTTCGCCTCCACTTTCTCCGTTGCCGCTCCACCTCCGCAGCCAGCCAGAAGCAAAAGCGCGCAGGCGCAATCAACACCACGTCCGCTTCACCGTTCCCCTCTCGTGGCTCGATATCAGAGCGGTATACACGTGCCACGCCCGTACTGACCCAGTCAAGACGGGAGCGTTAGCGCCCCAGCCAGCCGGCGCCGCGAAACTCCTGCAGGAAGTACCGCTGGACGTAGAGGAACGCGACGATGACGGGCAGCGTCGCCGCCACCGCAACCGGCGAGCAGCAGCGGGAAGTTCGTCCGGTCGAGCGACCGCGAGCGCCCGGAGCCCGAGCGGCACCGTGACATGTCCCGGGTCGAAGAGATAGATGAGCGGGTCGAGGAAGTTGCTCCAGGTGAAGACGAAGGCGAGCACCGCGACAGCGACGGTCACCGGCCGAACGAGCGGCATCGCGACCCGCCGCCAGATCGCAAGCGGCCCGAGCCCCTCGAGCCGCGCAGCCTCGAACAGCTCGGCCGGGAGCCGCTTGAAGCCCAGTAGTAGAGCAGCACGTAGAAAGGCGAGGTTCCCATGAGCGCCGGGGCGATCAGCGGCACAGGAAACCTCGGGATTGTCGATCAGGCCGAGGTTCCTGAAGATGACGAAGCGCGGGACGAGCAGCGCCGTCAGCGGGACCATCAGGGCAACGAGGGAGACGACGATGAGCGCGCCGGCCCAGCGGCGGGGAAGCCGGGACATGGCAAACGCCGCCCACGATGCGGTCAGGACCGTCAGCGGCACGGCGAAAGCGACGACGATCAGCGAGTTGAGCGTGTACCGAGGGATGTCGACGAGGTCGAAGGCGCGCTCGTAGTTCTCCCAGGCGAGCGGCGACGGGACCAGCTCCGGTGTACCGGGGCGGGGCAAGGCCCGGCCTCGCGCAGCGAGCCGCTGAGCATGAAGATAGAGCGGGAGGACGAAGACGACCGCGATCGCGATCGCGCGGTGACGATGTCTCAGCCAGCTGGCTCCTGTTGCGCCGACCGGTTTCCACGTCGGGAATCTATAGCGGCGGCGCGAAAAAAGGACGTCCGGACCGGTGATACCGTGTCGCGAACGCCCTCGAGGGGCGAAGATTACGCCCGGTCGGGCTTTCGCGCCGTCAGCGCGGTTCCGGCCCCGGCCGCAAAGTCCGCAAAGTCCGTGAATCCCCGCTTCAACAGCTCTCTCCGGAGCACCTCGGACGGGACGTAGATCGGCGTCTCGTCGCCGACCGAGAACGAGAAGACGACGGTGCCGCCGGGAGCCGTGACCCGCGCGAGCTCGTCGAAGAACGGGATCATGTTCGCAAGCGACACGAGGTCGAACGACGCATCGGGATAGGGCAGCCGCTCGGCGTCGGCCTCGTCGAACCGCACGCGATCTGCAAGCTCGGGAGGTGTCCGGTCGCGGGCCTCGGCGAGCATGTCGGCGGCGAGATCCGCGCCGACGACTTCGGCGTCCGGATAGCGCCTTGCGAGGATGAATGCCGCCTTGCCCGTCCCGGTTCCGAGATCGAGCACGCGCTTCGGCGGAGCGTCGACCGTCTCGAGTGCAGCCTCGAGCGACGCGAAGGTCTCCGGAGTGCGCCTCTCGTCCCAGGAAGGCGCGATGCGGTTGAACTGGAGCCGGGTCGCCCGTCGGAGCAGGCGCCACGCCCACGGACGGCGCACGACCTGGTTCGTCGTGAACCGTGCGAATTTGCGGCCGAGCTGCTCGAGCACGCTCACTCCGCAACCCTAATCCGAACGTCGACTCCCGGTCGCGCCTGGAATGTGTCGGCAGCGCTGCCTGCGCTGATCGCGATTGCGATGTTCTCGTAGGCGTCCTGGTAGAGGATGATCTCACCGGCTCGTGCATCGGCGTACGTCCGCGCCGCAATGGCGTAGTAGCGCTCCGATCCGAGCTCGAGCTCGACCCGGCCCCCAGGCTCGATGCCGAGCCGCTCGAGATGCTCCCGTGTCAGGTTCAGCTGCATGTTTCCGAATCGGTCGACGTAAAGGCAGCATGCGCGAATTCGTCGTTCGCTGACGTCGGGCTGCGGCACGTCGAGCTGCACCAACGAGCCCGGCTCGATCGATGGGCCGAGCTCCTCGATCGCCACCCCCTTTGCAAGATGCGCAGCTGCCGGAGAGAAGACATCGCGGCCGTGGAACGTTGCTGAGACGGGCTCGAGCGCGTAATCGCGATTCGTCACCTCGTGGGCGGCGTCGATTCCTCCGAGCTTCTCCGCAGCGGGGATCAGCAGCCCGTTGTCGGGCCCGACGAAGAGATGCCCATCCCCCGAGCGCAGTGCAAGCGCGCGCCGCTCGGTGCCAACGTACGGATCGACGACCGCGAGGTGAACTCCCTCTGGGTAGTACGGAAGCGTGTTCGCGAGCACGAGCGCGCCCTGGAGCACGCCCTGAGGCTGGATGCCGTGCGTGATGTCGATGATCTCGACGTCAGGCGCGATGCGCTTCATGACGCCGTGACACGTGCCGACGAAGTCGTCCTCGAGCCCGAAGTCGGTCAGGAAGGTGACGAACACGTCAGGACGGTAAACCACCGACGGCCGACACGAGCCCGTCGAGGTCGTGCGACGCGGCCTCGGCGACGACCCTGAGGCCGGCGGCCTCGGCTGCCTGTGTGGTCTGCGGGCCGATCGAGACGACGGGAATGTCCGTTCCGAGCTCGGCGAACGAGCGGACGGCCGAGCCGGACGCGAGCACGACGACGTCGCCCTCCGGCGGCGCGGCCGGACGCACGAGGTGTGTGCGGTAGAGAGCGACGAAGTCGGCGCCGAGCTCATCGACCGGTCCCCGGCGTGCGCCCTCCGCGGCGGCAAAGAGGACGCGCCCCTCCGGCCGCGGGAACTCGGTAACGAGCCCGTCCTGGGAGGAGACGGTGGGGACGAACGCAGGCTCGACCCCGAGCTCCCGCAGTGTCTCGGCCGTCCCCGGGCCGACCGCGGCGATCTTCGGCAGGTCGCCGCGCGCCCGGGAGACGAGCTCGCGAGCGCCGTTCGAGCTCGTCACGATCACCCATTCGTACGCCTCGACCTCGACCGGCCCGGAGAGCGGCTCGATCCGAATCAGCGGGCAGGCGACGACCTCGTGACCGAGCGCCTCGAGTCGGGCGACCAGCGGCCCGGCCTGCTCGCGCGGGCGCGTGACGATCACCCTCACGCAGGAACCAGCGACAGCAGCTCGGCGGCGAGCGCGTCCGGGTCGTCGCCGCTTCGTCGCTCGATCCAGCGGCCGTCTTGGTCGGCAATCAGGCCGGTCAAGGTCTCCCCGTCGTGATACGCCGCGATCGGCGCCAGGCATCCGCCCCCGATCAGGGCGACGCACCGCCGCTCGGCAGCGACCCGCCGATGCGTCTCGGCGTCGTTGGCGGCAGAGACGAGCTCCTCCTCGCCGACGCGGACCTGAAGCGCCAGTGCGCCCTGGCCGGCCTCGGGAAGCAGCTCCTCCGGGTCGAAGCGATGGCCGATCTCGGCGTCGAGACCGAGGCGGTCGAGCCCGCAGGCGGCGAGAACGACAGCGTCGAGGCCACGCTCGCCGCGCTTGCGAAGGCGGGTGTCGATGTTCCCGCGCAGGGGCTCGATCGAGAGCGTCGGCTCGAGCGAGAGCAGCTGGGCCCGGCGACGCACGGAGGCCGTCCCGATCCGCATCTCGGGCCGGATGGCGTCTGCGCCGCAGAGGGCGTCCCGCGGGTCCTCCCGCACCGGGTAGGCGCCGACGACCAGGCCGTCGGTGTCGGTCGAAGTCATGTCCTTCGCCGAGTGGACGGCAACGTCGATTCGCCCATCGAGGAGCGCTTCCTCGAGCTCTTTTACGAACACGCCGCGCTCGCCGATCTCGCCGAACGGCTTCGTCCGGTCGCGGTCGCCGGCCGTGGTGATCGGGACGAGCGCGATCTCGATTCCCTGCCCGCGGAGCCGGTCGCAGGCCAGCTCGGCCTGAGTCAGCGCGAGCCGGCTACCGCGGCTTCCGACTCTTATCTGAATGCTCGTCCTCCCCGAGGCCGAAGAGATGCCGGGCGGCGTCGACGTAGCCGGAGCCCTCGGTGGCGGCGGCCTCCTTCAAGCGCACGATCGGGACATGCAGGAGCTTGTTCACGATCTGCGTTGTCAGCGACTCGACCGTCCGCCGCTCGCTCTCGGAGAGGCCGTCGAGCCGGCCGGCGGCCTTGGCGAGCTCGCCCGAGCGGATGCTCTCGGCGCGCTCGCGGAGCGAGGCAATCGCCGGAACGACATCGAGCGAGGCCTGCCAGTGGCGGAACCGCTCGGCCTCGTGCGCGACCATCGACTCGGCGCGCGCCGCTTCCCGCCAGCGCCCGCTGAGGCTTTCGCTGACGACCGCCTCCAAGTCGTCGATGTCGTAGAGGTAACAGTCGTCGAGGTCGGCGACCGCGGGCTCGACGTCGCGCGGAACGGCGAGGTCGATCAGAAACAGCGGCCGGCCTTTGCGCTCCGGCATTCGATCCGCCGTCAGGACGTAGCCCGGAGCGCTCGTCGACGAGACGACCACGTCCGCACGGGCGAGCTCCTCCCCGACCCGGTCGAACGGAACGGCGTGCCCTCCGAAGCGCACAGCCAGCTCCTCCGCCCGGTCCTCGGTCCGGCTCGCGACCGCCGCGATCGAGGCGCCCCGCGCCGCCAGGCTTCGTGCTGCGAGCTCACTCACCTCACCCGCGCCGACGAGCAGCACGCGGCAGCCCTCGAGCTCGCCGAAGACCTGCTGGGCAAGCGCGGCGGCCGCCGAGGAGACCGATGCGGGGCTCTCCCCGATCGCGGTCTCGGCACGGACCTTCTTCCCGGCGTGCAGCGCCTGCCGGAAGAGGCGGTCGAGGACGGGGCCGCATGCCCCCGCCTCGTACGCGGCACGGACCTGGCCGAGGATCTCGCCCTCCCCGGGCACGAGCGAGTCGAGCCCGGCCGCGACGCGGAAGAGGTGGAGCGCCGCTGCTTCGTCGCGAAGCCGGTAGAGCTCGATCTCTCCCTCCGCCAGGGCTTCTCCTGCCAGGCTCTCCGCGAGCTCGGGATCGCGGTGAGCGAGGTAGACCTCCGTGCGGTTGCAGGTCGAAAGACACACGGCCTCGCCTCCGTCGGCGAGACGTCGTGCAAGCTCCGCCGAACCGTCGAGGTCGAGCGCCACCCGCTCCCGCACCTCGACCGGAGCCAGCCTGTGAGAGGTACCCACGAGAACGAGATTCATCCGAAATGCCCCGCTTGCAGGCTGAGCTGAAGCGCGATCACGAGCGCGAAGCCGACCAACGCCGTGTAGGCAGCCCGCCGGCCCCGCCAACCGATGCCGAAGCGCAGGATCAGGAACGCCCCGTAGACGGTCCAGGTCAGCACCGTCAGCACGATCAGCGGGTCGAGGTCCGAGCCGTGCCGCACGCGGGCGAAGCCGGCCGCCATGCCCAGCGTGAGCACCGGCAGCGAGAACATCACGGTTCGAGCGACAAGCGACTCGAGCGTGACGAGCGAGGGCGCGCGGAAGCGAAGCACCGTCGAGCTGCGCCGCTTGAGCTGCCGCTCCTGCCAGAGGTAGAGCCCCGCGAGCGCGGCCGCGAGCGTGAGACCCGCGAAGCCCGCGAGCAGGAGCCCGACGTGCAGGACGAGGAAGAGCGTCGAGTACCCGGTCTTCCCGGATGCGTCAATCCCACCGGCCGCATAGGACACGGCAAGCAGGAGCGCGGCGAGCGGCATCACGACGAGGCCGAGCAAGCGATACCGGGGCCGGCAGCCCCAGATCAGGTACGCACCGACGACGAGCCAGACGAAGAGGTTGAGCGAGCCCGCCCAAGTGTCCCAGGGGAAGCCGTCCGCCCGAACGGCCTGAGCGACGAGCAACGCCGTCTGCACGAGCCAGCCGATCCGGACGCCCCAGGTCGCCAGGCGACCCATCGAGCCCGGGTGCCGCGCGTCGCCCGCATAGGCGAACGCAGCCTCTCCGTAGGCGAGCAGCGCCGGCCAGAAGAGGAGCTCAGCCACCCTGTTTTTCCCTCGCCGCGCGGGTCAGGTCGGCGAGCTCCTGCTCGAGCCTTCCGACCTTGAGCGCAATGATGATCAGGTAGGCGAGGAGCGCCCCGAGCAGGACGAGATACGCCCCGGTCACGTACTTCTCGGCCGTCGTCACGCCAGCAGCTCCCGGAGCTCGCGCAGGCTCGCATCGATGCGCTTGCCGGCCAGCTCCACTCGATAGAGCGTTGCCGCCAGCGCGAGCATGCCTGCAAAGCTGATCAGGAAGATCGTGAAGATCTCCCAGGTCATCTGCGGGCCCTCATGCGTGAACACCGTTGGGTGCAGGATCGTGCCCGCGATGCGGATCGCGAGAAAGCTCACCGGAATCAGCGTGACACCGAAGAGCGCGTAGACCGCGGAGTTGCGCTCGCGCCGGGGGCCCGGGTCGGTCGAGTACCGAAGCATGAAGTACGACGAGTAGAAGAGGAACAGGATCAGGAAGAGGACGAGCTGCCGCTCGCCCCAGCTCCACCACGTCCCCCAGGCGTACTTGGCCCAGATCGAGCCGGTAATGAGCGTGAGCAGACCGAAGATGACGCCCATGTGGATCGCGGTGTAGCTCTCGAGGTCATGGCGTCGCTCGCCTTTCCAGAGGAGGCGCAGCGCCTTCCAGGCACCGACCCCAAAGCAAGCGTAGGCCGTGAGCGCGATCGGCACGTGCAGGTAGAAGATCCGGAACGCCGGGTCTCCCTTCGCCTCGGGAATCCAGAACGCGCCCAGCAGGACGCCAAGCGGCAGGAGCAGGACTCCCGCGAGGACCGCGTTATTCCGTAACGACGTACTCAAAGCTCGCCCAGCAGAGGATCGCAAAAACAGCGTCGTAGAGACCGAGAAAGCCGAGGAAAGAGCCTGGATTCGCGGCCACGCTCGCGCCCACGCCCCCGATCACGACCGGGATCACGAGCGGTAGGAACATGAGCGGCAGGATCAGCTCGCGCGCACGGCTCGCAGCAGCCATCGCGGCGAGCAGGGTGCCGATGGCGGCGATACCGACGTTTGCCAGCGCAACCGCGGCGACGAGCTCCCAGGAAAGCGGGTGGAAGAAGAGCGCGAACGCCGGCAGCGCGACGACCTCGGCGAGGACGAGAAACGCCGTCACGCCGAGCGTCTTCCCGAGCCAGATCGCGCTCCGGTCGCAGGGCGCGAGCACGAGCCCGTCGAGCGCTCCCTCCTCGCGCTCGGCGGCAAACGCACGAGCGAGCCCGAGGAGCGCGGTGAAGATGATCGCGATCCAGAGCAGGCCCGTCTCGGCGCGGGCGGAGGAGCCGGACGGCAGTGCGAAATGGAAGACCGTCAACGCCGAGACGACGAAGAGGAGCATCGCCGGCAGCGTGTCTCGTGAGCGAAGCTCGAGGAGGAGGTCCTTCCGCGCGAGCGCCGCGACATCTGCCGCGTAGCCGCTCATGCCAGAGCAAGCCGCGCGGTTGCCCGCGCGGCTAGAGCCTCGGGGTCATGCGTCGCGATAAGGGCCGTCGCAGTTCGTTCCGCAAGCTCGGTGTGAAGGAGCTCTGCACCTTCGGCGTCGAGGCCGTCGAAGGGCTCGTCGAGCAGAAGCAGGCCTGGATCGTGCAGGAACGTCCGGCAGAGGGCAAGGCGCTGGAGCATGCCGCGCGAGAACGTCCCGGCCCGCTCGTTCCTCGCTCGCCAGAGCCCGAAGCGCTCGAGCATCGCGCCGGAGCGCTCGCGCCGCTCGGGCAGCCGGTAGAGACGACCGTAGAGATCGAGGTTCTCGAGCGCCGTCAGCTCCCGGTAGAGGAGCGACTCGTGCCCGAGAAAACCGATCGCCGCGCGCGGCGCGTCCACGTCGAGCTCACCGCCGGTCGGCGCAGCGAGCCCCGCACAGAGGCGAAGCAGCGTCGTCTTCCCGGACCCGTTCGGCCCGGTCACGAGCACGAACCCGCCACGCGGCACCTCGAGGTCGAGGCCGTCGAGGACGCGCTTGTCGCCGAAGCGCTTGGACAGGCTCTGTGCCCGGATCACACCTTGAGTCTAGATTTCCCCTTCACATTGACCAACGCACCCCGGCTTGCGCTAGTCATCGCGCTCCTGCTTGCGCTTGCGGCCGGCTGCGGGGGTCAGGAGGAGGAAGCGCGCACCACCGCGCCGAGTGGAGAGTTCGTGCTCGGAGTGAACAGGGACGGCTGGGGCGAGATCTGGTTGATGGACGCGGCCGGCAATCAGCGGCGGCGATTGACCGAAAAGGTGCCTCGCGGGCACGCATCGGGCAGCACGAGCCCCGAATGGTCCCCGGACGGCAAGCGCATCGCGTTTGTCAGCACGGGCGACTCCCGGGCCGAGGGCGAGGAAGCGGAGGAGATCCATGTGATGGACGCAGGCGGCGGGAATGTGACACGCCTTACGTCGAACGACGTCCCGGACTGGTCCCCGAGCTGGTCGCCGGATGGCAGCCGCATCGTGTTTGCGCGAGCAAGCCGGATTGGCGCCCCTGACCCGCAGGTCAATCTCCACGTGATGGACGCAGACGGATCGAACGAGCGCTTGCTCTATCGCGAGCAGTCCGACGAGAAGCCGGTTTTCACCCTCTTCCCAGCCTGGTCGCCGGACGGCAAGAGGATCGCGTTCACGAAAGTGACCTTCGGAGAAGAGCGTCCGGAGCCGGCTCTCACGGTGATCGAGAGCGACGGCACCGGCGCGACCGTGATCGCCCTGGATGCCGCCGACTCGGCCTGGTCACCCGACGGGAAACAGATCGCGTTTGTGAGCACCCAGGACGGTTTTGGCGAGACCTGCTTCCACGACTGCGAGACCAGCGGTGAGATCTACGTCGCGGACGCGGACGGCAGACATCCACGGCGTCTGACCGAGAGCGAGGCAGACGAAGCGTCGCCCACCTGGTCACCGGACGGCGAGCAGATCGCATTCGTCTCGGACCGTTCGAACCGGGAAGCGCATCAGAACGAGGTCTGGATCGTCGATGCAGACGGCGGAGAGCCCGTTCGGATCACGAGCAACTCGGTCTGGGACCTCGAGCCGGATTGGCGGGAAGCCGACTAAAGCGAGTCGGCGAGAGTGCAAGACTTGGCGCCAAGATGGCCTACTTGATGAGGGTCTTTTGCACGAGCGGATCTCCTCCAGCACTCGACGACATCTTCGACTGGGTCTCACGCCGCGGGACAAGGCTGTGGATCGACGATCGCGTGCCCAACGTGGACCCAGCGTCGGTCTCCTGGGAGCAAGCCGCGATCGGCTATCGGCAGGGGAAGACTCCATTCCTCGCCGAGGTCAACCACACCAGCGACTCAGATGCCAAAGAGGAGGTTGAAGAGTTCACCGAGCTCCTCGCCGACGTGCCGGACACGCCCCATCGACGGAATGTCCTAAGCCGGCTCGAGCGCACGACTTTCATCGTCGCCAATCAGATTCCAACCGTTGACTTTGAGGACGACGGTTACGACGCAGCCGGTGAGTTCATGCTCTTCTTCGTCGAGCACAACGGCGGGATTATCCAGGCCGACGGCGAAGGCTTTTACGACGGCCAGGAACTGATCGTCGAACTCGAATGACCGTGCGCTGACTCGAACAGCCCTGTCCAGCGTCAGACACCGGACATGGCCGTTGCTCGGGATCTGAAGCGCCTGGCTTGCAGCATCTTTGGCTCGAGAGGTTTGTCCCCACCGGCCGTGTCCGGCGTCTGACACCGGACATGTTCGTTACAGCGAGTCGGCCAGGACGAACGCGAAGAAGCCCACGCTGATGACGCCGTTCATCGTGAAGAACGCGGTGTCGAGGCGGCGCAGGTCTCCCGGTCGCACGAGGGAGTGCTCGTAGAGAAGGAGCGCGGCGACTCCCACGACGCCGAGCCAGTAGAAGGCGCCGACGTCAAGGCCGAGGCCCGCAGCGACGAGGAGCGCGACGGTCAGGACATGGAGCAGTCGCGCGCCCCAGAACGCGCCGCCTTCTCCGAATCTCGTCGTCACCGAGTGCAGCCCCTCACGGCGGTCGACATCCGCGTCGAGGAGCGAGTAGAAGTGGTCGAACCCCGCCACCCAGCAGGCGACGGCCCCTCCGAGCGCCCACGCCTGCCAGGGCAGCTCGCCCGTGATCGCGACCCAGGCGCCGACCGGTGCGAGGCCGTCCACCGCTCCGAGCCAGAGGTGCGAGAGCCAGGTGAAGCGCTTCAGATACGGGTAGATCACAAAGCCCGCGACCGGGATCGGCCACAGCCAGCGCACGACCGGGTCGAGCTGGTAGACGGCGAGCAGGAAGATCGCAAGCGACACGGCGCAGAAGACGGCGACCTGCCACGCGGTCAGCCGTCCGGCGGGAAGCTCCCGGGTCGCGGTGCGCGGATTGCGGGCGTCGATGCCCGCGTCAATCAGCCGGTTCAGCCCCATCGCCAGCGAGCGGGCGCCGACCATCGCGACCGTGATCCAGAGGAGATCGTGCGCGCTCGGCACGCCGTCGACGGCGAGAAACGCGCCCACGTAGGCGAACGGAAGCGCGAAGACCGTGTGCTCGATCTTCACGAGCGAGGCGAACCGCTTTGGATACTCCGCGGCGATCACGTCTGGCGGTGGGCGGTCTCCTCGCCCGCCAGCAGCCGAAGCGCGTGCTCGAGCGCCGGCTGCAGGACCGCGAACCCGTCGCGGCAGCCACCGGTCGAGCCGGGCAGGTTGACGACGAGCGTCCGACCTCGTACGCCTGCGACCCCACGGGAGAGCAGCGCGTGCGGCGTCTTCGCGATCGAGTCGGCGCGAATCGCCTCGGCGATGCCCGGAGCGAGGCGCTCGAGGACGGTCATCGTCGCCTCCGGCGTCACGTCCCGCGGGCCGAGACCTGTCCCGCCGGTCGTCAAGACGAGCCTTGCCTCGCCCGCCAGCTCCTCGATCGCCTCGGCAATCGAGTCCCGCTCGTCGGGCACGACGCGCCGGACGACCTCGTAACCCTCACCGCTCAGCAGCTCCTCGAGGAGGTCACCGCTCGCATCCTCGCGCGTGCCCATGTCCACGCCGTCGGACACGGTCAAGACGGCGGCCTTCACGCCGGCTCCTTCGTCTTCTCGACGAGGCGCACCTCGGTCAGCTCCATTCCGTCGTCGACCGCCTTCGCCATGTCGTACACCGTCAAGGCCGCGACGGTCGCGCCCACCAACGCCTCCATCTCGACCCCGGTCTGCGCGGTCGTCTCCGCGGACGCCGTGATCTCGACCGACCCGGCCTCGACGGAGAGCACGACATCGACATGCGTCAGCGGAAGCGGGTGGCAGAGCGGGATGAGCTCACTCGTCCGCTTCGCAGCCATGATCCCGGCGACTTGCGCGGTCGCGAGGGCGTCCCCCTTCGGGAGCTCACGCAGACGCTGCGCCGTCGCAGGCGCCATGCGGAGGCTCGCGTGCGCGACCGCCCGCCGCCGCGAGAGCGCCTTGCCCCCCACGTCGACCATCCGCACGCCGCCGGACTCGTCGATATGAGAAAGGTCGCTCACGTCGCCGCCCGAGCAGACCAGCGGTCGAGATCCTCGAGCAGCCCCTCGAGCCAGGCAGCAAGGTGGTGGGCCCGGACGTGGTCGCGGGTCGCCTCCAGCCGGGCACGGCGCTCCTCGCGCGGCATCTCGATCGCCGCGTGGATCGCCTGCGCCTGAGCTTCGATGTCGAACGGATTGACGGACAGCGCCCAGGGCCCCAGCTCCTCGTGCGCGCCGGCGTTCTCCGAGAGGATCAGGACGCCGTCGCGCTCGTTGACGAGCGGCCCTTCCTTGGCGACGAGGTTGAGCCCGTCGTAGATGGCGTTCACGAGCAGCACGTCGTACTGCTTGTAGGCGGCCACCGTCAGTGGGAAGTTGTCCTCGATGCGGAGATCGACGGGCGTCCAGCCGTCGCGCTGAAATCGGTCGTTGACGACCCGCGCGGCGCGCTGGATGGCGCCCAGGTACTCCGCGTACTCCGGAATGTCCTGCCGCGAGGGGTCGAGGAGCGCGAGCATCCCAACCCGCCCGTGCATCTCAGGGTGTGTGGCGAGGTAGAACTCGAACGCCCGGAAGCCGCGCACGACGTTCTTGGACGGGTCGGTGCGGTCAACGCGCAAGATGAGGAATTCCGGTCGTCGCGACTCGAGGTCGGCTTCGAACCCCAGGACCGGCTCGCTCAACGCGAGCTCCTCGAACTCGGCGGCCTCGACCGAGATTGGCCGCGCAGCGACAAAGGTTCGTCCGTTGCCGCGCCTGACAACGCTCTCCTCGAAGTCACAGTCAGCGCCGAGCAGGTCACCGCTCGACCGCAGGAAGCTCCGGCACCAGCGCTGCGCATGGAAGCCGAGCACGTCGTTTGCGAGCAGGCCCTCATGGAGCGCCGTCCGGATCGGCTCCGGCAGCACCCGCCAGATGTTCGGCCCGGGCCAGGGGATGTGCACGAAGTGGGCCAGGGGCACGTCCGGCCGGGCTTCCCGGACGTACCGCGGCGCCAGATACAGGTGGTAGTCGTGGAAGAACACCGCCGCGTCGGGTTGGTCCTCGAGCTCGGCGAGCGCCGCGTCCGCGAAGGCCCGGTTGACGGGAACGTAGCCCCCGTCCCAGGCGTGATAAAGGCCCTGGTCGATGTCCGGGGCGTAGGCGAGCCCCCAGAGATAGTGCTGGAGAAACCAGAGCGTCGGATTCGCAACGACGTTGTAGAACCAGTCGTAGGCCGCGGGGTCGTGAGCAACGAGGCGCAAGCGGTACGGCGATCCGTCGCGCGCAACCTCTTCGACCGCCTCGCCGCCTGTCTCGACGACGACGGCGCGGTCCTCGTCGGTCATCGCGCTCGCGATCCACGTCACGTCGTGATGGGCGACCAGGCTGCGCAGGGCAGTGACGAGCCCGCCGCCACCGCGCCGGGCAACGCGTTTGCCGTCTTCGTCGAGTGAGAACGAGGCGGGACCGCGGTTCGAGACGACAATCAGCCGTCGGCGCTCAACCATCGGGCGGGACCCTAGCGCTCTACCGGTTGTGTAGCGGTTGCGGCGGTGACGAGCCCGGTCTCGCCGACATCGTTGCCGTCGAGGCGGTTGAACAGCGCCAGCCAGTCACGCAGCAGGCGCGGCATGAGGAAGCGGTGACGCACGTCCTCCTTCCCGCGCCGCCCGCGACTCGCTGCCGCGGCAGGGCCGTCGAGGATCTCGCGGCACGCGTCTGCGCACTCCTCCGGGGAATCGACGAGCCATCCCGTCTCGCCCTCTCGGATCTGCGTCGGAATCCCGCCGGCGCGGCCCCCGACCATCGGCCGCCCCTTCCAGAGCGCCTCGGTCACGGTCAATCCGAAGCCTTCGCGAATCGACTTCTGGATGACGGCGGCAGAGTGCACCTGGAAGGCGTTTACCTCGACGGAACCGATGTTGTTGAGGTTCGAGAGAATGAAGATGTCGGGGTCGCCGGCAGCGTGGGCGACCGTGCGGTTGTAGTAGTCCCATCCCTCGGGATCGTCATGGGCCATCGAGCCCACGAGCGCGAGCTGCACGTTCGGATGAGTCTGCTTGACCAGCTTGTACGCGTCGATCACGCCGAGCGGGTCCTTCCACGGGTCGAAGCGCGAGATCTGCGTCAGCAGGGGGCGCTCCAGATGGATGCCGAACTGGTCGACGACATACGCGGCGTCCTCGCCGGAGAGAGCCATGTTCTTCGGCGTCAGGGGATCGATCGCGGGCGGCCAGATGAAGGCCTCTCGCAACTGGACCTGCTGCGGAACGTACTGAGGCATGTGGAAGATCGAGGCGTCGTAGCGCTCGAGCGAAGGAGCGAGGAAGTCGAGGACGGAGCGGTTCGGTGACGAGAGGTCGATGTGACAGCGCCAGATCCAACTCGCCGCGGAGTCCGGAAAGTGCTCGATCATCGCCGCCGGCTGCGGATCGTGGACGAGCACGAAGTCGTAGTCGTCCTCGAACTCCTCGGCGTTCATCGCGTTGTAGCGGCGGAAGATCTCTTCCTGCGCCTTCGTCAGACCGTGCGGGTCGCCCTGGAGGGCGTTGTGGATCGCCTTCGTGACACCGAAGAACTCGTCGTCGCCATTGATGATCCGCCACTCGACCTCGAGCCCGACGTCCTTCATCAGGGGCACGAGCGCGTAGTTGATCTCGGCGACGCCGCCGCCGAACGCCGTCGCGGACAGGTGAACAACGCGCTTTCCCGCCAGCGGCTCCGCGAGCCTGCGGATCTCGTCCATCACCCCACGCGAAGCGAGCGACGCATAGTCCGCGATCGACTTCTTTCCGACGTCTACGAGCTGGAGCATGGGTATTCCAGGCGGCTGCGCACGATACCCAGGCCGGGCGGCTAGTTGTCGAGGAACTTCACAAAACGGAGCCGCGAGCCGTGGCCGTGGCTCCGCTCGCCGGCCTCGAACTCGTCCGAGACGGCCTTGATGATCGCGATGCCGAGGCCGCCCTCCTCGAGATCCTCTTCGTTGACCCGGTCTCCCTGGGCGTCGAAGCCGGGACCGTCGTCGGCTACCTCCACGACGAACCGGTCCGGCAGCAGCTCATAGAGGATCTCGACGGTTCCCTCGCCGGCGTCTCCGTATCCGTGCCGAACGGAGTTCGAGCAGGCTTCGGTGACGGCGAGCTTGAGATCGCCGAGAGTCTCCTCGCTCAGCGGGCGCAGGCGGGACAGGCCGCTCAGGGCCAGGCGGACGAGGGTGATGTACTCGGGCTTGGCCGGAATGGTCAGCCGAACGGTGGGCCCGTCACCCACGTTCTCCGCAGATTGTGCGTATGCAGACATTGACTCGCTCGGGCTTCGTTTACCCCGGCCCCGGCTTCCTAACCAAATGCATGCCGCTCAACGACTCGTCTCAGGCGCCGCGGGCCGCGAGCCGAGGCGCACGCGCACGACCCGGCGTTCACCGTCCCGGACGATCGTGAGCGACGCAAGCTCGCCCGGAAGCCTCGCGGCCACCTGCCGAACGACGTCGTCGGCGCCCCGAACGGTCTGACCGTCGATTGCAACGATCAGATCGCCGCCCCGCGAGAACGTCTGGCCGTTGAACGTCTCGGCTTCGCTCCCCCCGCGAAGGCCGGCTCGATCGGCGGGGCTGTCGTCGCGCACCGTGCTGAGGATGGCGCCGCGTGAGACGTCGTAGCCCAGATGGCGCGCCAGGGTGGGAGTCAGTGTCTCGGTCGTCACGCCGAGGTAGGCATAGACGACGTGGCCCACGGCGGCCAGCTGACGCATCGACCGCTGCGCCGCGTTGATCGGGATCGCGAAACCGACGCCCTCGGCGGTGCCGCTGTCCGTGCGGATCTGCGCGTTGATCCCGATCACGCGCCCGCGTGCGTCGAAGAGCGGCCCACCCGAGTTTCCGTGCGTGATCGGCGCATCGATCTGAATCGCGTCCACGACCTTGTAGAGCGAGGTCAGCGACATGATCGAGCGCCGCGTCGCCGAGACGACACCGACCGCGACCGAGTCCTCGTTCCCGAACGGGCTGCCCATCGCGGCGACCGGGTCTCCCGCCCGGACCTGCGACGAATCACCGAGCGGCACGGGCGAAAGCACGTGAGCGTCCGGCGCCACGCGCAGGAGGGCGACGTCGTCGTAGACGTCCCAGCCGACGATCTCGGCCTTGGCCCGATCTTCGTCCTTGAACCCGACGAAGACCCTGCTCGCCTCGGTCGTCTTGGCCGAGTCACTCTCACCCGCATTGGTGACCACGTGAGCGCTCGTGAGGATGTAACCGCTCTCCGAGACGACGAAGCCTGAGCCTTGCGCCCCGTGGGGGTCGTTCTTGTCGAAGAACGCGTAGACGGTGACGACGCCCGGCGAGCGGGCCGCGTAGATCCGGGCCGGGTCGAAGCCGTTGCCGACCAGCGGGCGGGCGCTCGCAGAGACCGGCTCGTTGGGGCCGGCTCCAAGATCTCGTGCATCTCGCGGCACGTAGACCGTGGTCGTAGCGCCTCCCGCGAGCCCCGTCAGCTTCGCCCCCAGGAGCGAGAGCGAACCGCCGAGAAGTGCTGCGGCGAGGACGACGAGGACGAGCGGTGCGCTTCTTCGCATTTACAGACTGTAGCCAGCTTTGTCGGAAATGAACCTCAGCCGATCTGTTGTCTATTCAGGCAACAGCGAGTCGAACGGCGAAGAAGACGTGCGCGAGGCAGCAGGCAGCAACAAGGTGAAGGTGGTTCGGCCCGGCTCCGACGCGAGGTCGATCTCGCCCTGCATCGCCTCCGCGAGCTCGCGGGCGATCGCGAGGCCAAGCCCGCTTCCGGACGCCCGGCCCGTGCCGTCTCCGCGGTAGAAACGCTCGAAGACCTGGACCGCTTCCGCGGGGCCGATCCCCGGCCCGTCGTCCTCGACGAGCAGGAACACGCGCTCGCCGTCGCGACCGGTACGCACGCGCACGCGGGTGCCGCCCGGCGTATGGCGAAGTGCGTTCTCGACGAGTGCGCGCCCGACCTGGAGAATCCGCGGCTCATCGCCGAGACCGGTCGCAACGCCGTCGATCTCGGACTCGAGGCGATGATCGCTCCCCTGGGCACGAGCTTCGAACTCCTCGACGAGAAGCTCCGCGACGCGCGAGAGATCGACCGGGTCTCGGTCGACACGGAGGCGCCCTGCATCGAGCCGTGAGAGGTCGAGCAGCTCGCCGGCGAGCTTCGTCAGGCGGTCGACTTGCTCCCGCATCCGGCCCAGGAACTCGCGCTTCGTCGCATCGTCGAGGTCCTCGTCGAGGAGCAGCTCCAGATGGCCGCCGAGCGAGAAGAGCGGGGTTCGCAGCTCGTGGGAGGCGTTGGCGATGAACTCGCGGCGCGCATGCTCGAGCCCGGCCAGGCGCAGGCGCATGCGATCGAAGGCGCGGGCCAGTTGGCCGAGCTCGTCGGGGCTCGAATCCTCGATCGGCTCGTCGAACTTGCCATTCGCGATCCGCTCGGCCGCCCGCTCGAGGTTACGGATGCGGCGGGCGAAGATGCGCGCCCCGCCGAGACCGAGCAGCAGCGCGGCGACGAGGGCGATCACCGCGGAAATCAGAACCCGGTTCTTGACCAGGTCGACGGTCGCGAACGAGTCCTCGAGAGAGCTCGAGACGAGGACGACGTACTGCGCCTGCCCACTTGCGAACGGCTGCGCGGCCTCCGCGTACTTCTGTCCGCCGCGCACCACGACGCCCCGCGCGGAGGTCAGGGTCCGAGCCGCAGCCTCCGCGACCGCATCCGTTTCGATCCCGACAACCGTGCCGCCTGCTCCTTCATCGAAGAGATCGCTGAGCGTCAGCGGGCTCCGGTCCGAGATCTGGAAGATCACGACGCGGGTGTTCGAAGCAGACGCGAAGCCCTGCGCAAGGTCGCTCGAGGGCGGATCCCCGACGCGCAATCGATCGACGACCCGCGAGGCGACCGTGGCAACCTGGTCCTTTCTCGAGTCTACGAGCCGGTTCTCGAGCGATGGCACGACGAGCAGGTAGACGAAGGCGAGGACGCCGAGGACGACGACGAGCAGCGCAAGGCTGAGCCGGGCCCCGACCGTCCGGAACCAGCTCACGGCTCTCGCAGCCGGTAGCCGGCGCCGCGCACTGTGAGGATCAGATCGGGCTCGCTCGGATCCCGTTCGATCTTCTCTCGGAGATGGCGAACGTGGACGTCGATCGTCCGCGGCTCACGGTACGCCGAGTCGCCCCAGATCGCCTGGAGCAAGGCGCGGCGGCTGAACACCCTCCCCGGCTGCGCCACGAGCGTCCGCAGGAGCTCGAACTCGACGTACGTGAGGTCGAGCGTCCTTCCGTCCACGGTTGCGAGACGCCGATCGGAGTCGAGCGAGACGTTGCCGGAGACCAGCGGCTCCGCGTCGGCGGCGTCGCGCCGCGGCGCGCCGGCACGCCTGAGCAATGCACGGACCCGGCTCCTGAACTCGCGAATCGAGAACGGCTTCGTGATGTAGTCGTCGGCGCCGAGCTCGAGCCCGAGCACCGTGTCGAACTCGTCGTCGCGCGCCGTGAGCATGATGATCGGCACCGAGCTCTCCGCCCGGAGCCGCTTGCAGACCTCGAGGCCGTCGAGCTTCGGGAGCATGATGTCGAGGACGACGAGGTCGATCTGCTCGGCGGCGAACAGCCGGAGGGCCTCTTCGCCGTCCCGGGCGGAGACGACGCGAAAGCCGTCGCGCTCGAGGGGATACGTGAGGAGGCTCTGAACCGAGTCCTCGTCGTCTACGAGCAGGATGGTCGAGGAGTCCGGCATGTGGCCTGAGCGCGCCTACTATAGCCACGCATGGCCGCCCAACCGCCCTCCCGTCAGCGGCACCGGGCGCGCCCCGGCTCAGTTGACCGACCGGTCAACAGCCGCATGTACCGTGGAACCTGGCTTCTCGTCGGGATTCCCCTGCTCATCGCCGCCTTTTCGGTCGCGCGGCCACAGCCCTTGCCGGAGCCGGCGCTGCCGCCGGATTTCGACGGCGCAGCGGCTACTCAGACCGCGCAGGACTTCTCGGACCAGTTTCCCAACCGGACGCCGGGGTCGGAAACCGCACCGGAGGCAGCGGCGTGGATGTCGGAAAGGCTCTCCCAGTACGGGTTGCAGACGGAAACCGACCGTTTTCACGCGAAAATCCCCGGCCGCGGCCGAGTCCAGCTCGAAAACGTGTTCGCCGTTCGCCAGGGGCGCTCCACCGACACGATCGTGGTCCTCGCGCACCGCGACAACTCCGGCGAGGGAAAGGGGGCAAACGACAACGCGTCCGGTACGGCGGCGCTGCTCGAGCTCGCCCGCATCTACGCCACGCCGCAGGCACCACCCCGGCCGCCAAAGCCGAGTCACACCATCCTCTTCCTCTCGACCGACGGCGGTGCGTTCGGAGGCCTGGGAGCCGTCCGGTTCGCGGAGCGATCTCCGTACCGGAACCGAGTGGTCGCCGCGATCAACCTCGATGCAATCGCAGGCAACGGGCGTCCGTATCTCGCGTTCGGAGCCGATCGGCCCCGGCAGCCCTCTGCGGTGCTCGTCCGGACGGCATTCGCTCGGATCGTCGAGCAGACGCGCGCCGAACCCGCGCGACCAAGCCCCTTCGCACAACTCGTCGATCTCGCGTTCCCGTTCAGCCTCTACGAGCAGGCTCCGTTCGTCGACCGGGGAATCGGGGCGATCACGCTCACGTCGGCAGGGAACCGGCCGCCGCCAGCCTTCGGCGACAGCCGACTCAACGGACGACGGCTCGCGCAGATCGGGCGCGCAGCGCAGACGCTCGTGGGATCACTCGACGAAGGCTTCGACCAGGCCGAGGGCACCTCGACGTACGTCTACCTCGGGTCACGGACCCTGCGCGGCTGGGCCATCGTCTTCGTCCTGTTTGCAGCGCTCCTGCCGTGCCTCGCGGTGATCGTCGATCTCTTCGCCCGCCTGCGCAGGCGGCACGTCCCGCTGCTGCCCGCGCTCCGGAGCTATCGGAGCCGACTTGCTTTCTGGATCTTCGCGGCCCTGCTCTTCGAGCTGTTCTCGATCCTCGGAATCTGGGAAACCGGAGCGGCCAGACCGCTCGCACCCGAGCTCTCACCGGGGACGGACTGGCCCGTTGTGGGGCTGGCCCTATTCGCGTGCATTCTCGCCGTGGCCTGGCTCTTCGCGCGCGACCGCCTGCTCCCGCGCCGCCCCGTCGGCGACGAGGATGTGCTCGCCGGCCAGATCGGCGCTCTCCTCGCGCTCGCCGTCACCTCCCTCGTGCTCGTGGCGATGAACCCGTACTCGGTCCTGCTCGTTCTGCCCTCGCTCCACGCCTGGATCTGGCTGCCACAGCTGCGAACCCGGACCGTGGCGCTCCAGTCGGCTCTGCTGGCGGCAGGGTTCGCGGGCCCGTTGCTGCTGCTCGGCTCGTTTGCCTTCCGGTTCGACCTCGGCCTGGACGCGCCGTGGTACCTGGCCGAGCTCGCCGCGATCGGCTACGTCCCCTTCGCGTCGGTGCTCGTGGTCTGCGCCTGGCTCGCAGTCGCCGCGCAGCTGACGGCGGTCGTCGCGGGTCGCTATGCGCCGTATCCGAGCGCGGCCGAACGGCCTCGCCTCGGGCCGGGACGGCGGCTCGTCCGGAGAGTCGTCCTCGAAGGCCGGCGGAGGCGCTCCTCCGCGGAGGACCGGAAGCGCGCCGTCGGGACCTAGAACCGGAGGAACTGGACCGAATCGCCCGCGGAGAGCGCGTTCTCTCCCATCGGCACGAGGACGAGCGCGTCCGCCGCGGCCGCCCGCACGATCAGGTGCGATTCGCGCCCGGGCAACGGGTCGAGCACCGACCCGTCTCCGTCCTGGACGAGCCGCGCGCGGACGAGCTCGTCCCGGTGCGCGTTCGGCTCGAGCCCGCGAGCAAGACGACCACGCTCAAAGCGCGGCAGGGGGTCGGCTGCGCCCTGGAGCGCCAGCAGCGCCGGCCGGACGAAGAGCTCGAACCCGACGAGGGCCGAGACCGGGTTTCCCGGGAGCCCGAAGACGAGGCGCCCCTCCAGCACGCCGAACGAGATCGGCTTGCCAGGCTTCATCGCAACGCCCCAGAAGACCTCCTCGACGCCGAGCTCGGCCTCGATCCTGCGCACGAGATCGTGCGGCCCGACCGAGACGCCGCCGGAGGTGACGAGCACGTCGGCCGCCAGGCCCCGCGCGAGTGCCTCGCGGTGGGCGCCCTCGTCGTCGGCCACCGAGCTCAGCCGCTCGACCTCGGCCCCTGACGACTCCAGCTGGGCGGCGAGCAGAAGGCCGTTGGCCTCGTAGATCTGTCCGGGCTCGAGCAGCTCGCCCGGCCGGCGCAGCTCGCTGCCCGTGGCGAGCACCGCGGCCCGCGGCCTGCGCGCGACGACCACCTCGCCGATGCCCGCCGCCGCGAGCGCGCCGAGCTGTGCGGGCCCGAGGCGGGCGCCGGCGTCCACCACCAGCTCGCCGCGGCGTACATCGCCGCCTGACGGGCGGATGCTCTCACCGACCGCCACCGGTTCCGCCAGCTCGATTGTGTTGTCAGTTTCGACAACATACTCGAACGGGATGACAGCATCGGCTCCAGCCGGAACGACACCGCCGGTGGCGATCCCCATCGCCTCTCCCGGCTCGAGCGGTCGCGGAGCAGGGCTCCCGGCCGCGATCCGAAACGAGACCGGCAGCCGGCCCGGGCTGTCGGCGGCGCGAAGCGCGAAGCCGTCCATCGCCGAGCTGTCGAAGGGCGGCAGGTCGACCGCGGCCCGGCCCGCCTCTGCCAGCACCCGGTCAGCTGCCTCGTCGATTGGAACGGTCTCCGTGGGCAGGCGCTCGACCCGGCCGAGGACAAGCCGCTGAGCCTCCTCGATCGAGACGAGCTTCCTGGTCGGCGCATCCATCCCGCCATAAGCTACTCGGGGCTATGGAGAAGACGATCGCGGGCCGCTACCGACTCGAGGAACGGCTCGGCGCCGGGGGCATGGCCGAGGTCTGGGTCGCCCACGACCTCCAACTCGACCGCCGGGTCGCCCTGAAGCTGCTCGGGCCGCGGGCCGACCGCCAACGCTTCGAGCGAGAGGCGCGCGCGATCGCGTCGCTGTCCCACCCGAACATCTGCCGGCTGTTCGACTACGGCAGCGAGGGCGCGCGGCCGTACATGGTCTTCGAGCACCTGCCCGGAGGAACGCTGGAGGATCGTTTCGAGAGCGGCGAGCCGCTGGACGACGCGAGCACGGAGACGATCGCGGGCGAGATCGCCGCGGGGCTCGCCCATGCGCACGACCGGGGGATCATCCACCGTGACCTGAAGCCGCCGAACGTCGTCTTCGACGAGGAGGGTCACGCCAAGATCACCGACTTCGGGATCGCTCGCATGAGCGGCGCCGACACGCTGACGGAGGAAGGAACGCTCCTCGGAACGGCTTCGTACATGTCTCCGGAGCAGGCCTCGGGTGAGCCGGTCACGCCTGCTAGCGACGTCTACTCCTTCGGGGTGATCCTGTACCGAATGCTCGGCGGGCGGCTGCCGTTCGAGTCGCCGAGCGCAATCGAGGTGCTTCGAGGTCACATGCACCAGGCGCCGCCGCCGCTGTCCGCGATTCGCGCCGGCGCGCCTCCCGCGCTCGTGGCGCTCGCGGAACGGTCGCTCGCGAAGAACCCCGCAGAGCGACCCCCGGACGGCGGAGCGCTCCTCGACCAGCTCGGAGGGGCGGAGGCTCCGACCCTCGTTGCTGCTGGGCCCGCGGTCACTCAGGTGCTGCCGCAGCCGCAACGCCGCCGAATCAGCGCCCCGCTGATCGCTCTGATCGCGCTGCCGATTCTGGCCGCGGCGGGCGCCGTGGTGGCCGTGCTCGCAACGCGGGGCGAGTCGAGCCCTCCGAGCGTAACCGCACCGCCGACCACCTCGACGCGCGGGACGACGACCACGCCGCAGACGACCGCGCCCACGGCACCGACGAGCACGAGCACGGAGACGGTCCCGGCTCCGGTGCCACCTCCACCCGAAGTTCCACCGCCGCCTCCTGTTCCACCGCCGCCCCCCGAGCAGCCGCCCCCGCCAGAGCCGCCGCCTCCGCCCGAGCCACCGCCCCCGCCAGAGCCACCTCCGCCTCCTGTTCCACCGCCGCCGCCCGAGCCGCCGCCGCCGCCGCTTCCGCCGCCGCCGCCGCCCTAGTGCTCCCGGCTAGGCTCCCGGCCCTTGCGAGTTCTCTACTTCGGAACGTACGAGCGTGACTATCCGCGGAATGCGGAGGTCATGTCTGCGCTCCGCGGCGCAGGCGTCGAGGTGATCGAACGGCACACGCCGGTCTGGGAAGGGCACCGGGACAACTGGAGAGCCCGCTGGCGCACGGGGCTCCGGCTCGCGTTCGCGGAGTTCCGGCTGCGCTTCACCCCGCACGATGCGTTCGACGCCGTCGTAGTCGGCTACCCGGGCCACTTCGACGTGCCACGCGCGCGCCGCGTCGCGGGCAAGCGGCCTCTGGTCTTCAATCCGCTGGTCTCACTCCACGAGAGCCTCGTCACCGACCGCCGCCGCTTCAAGCAGGGGCTGCTCGCCGCCTGGCTCCTGCTCGCCGTCGACCGCAAGGCGCTCAAGCTGCCCGACCTGGTCGTCGCGGACACGGAGGCAAACGCGGACTTCCTCGCGAAGCTCGGCGAGATTCCCCGCGAGCGCGTGCGCGTGTGCCTCATCGGCGCCGAGGACCGGCTGTTCCATGCCGGCTGGCGCCCGGACGAGCCGTTTCGCTTCCTGTTCGTGGGGAAGCTGGTTCCGCTCCATGGGCTCGAGACGATCCTCGGAGCCGCCCGGCTGGCGCCGGAGCTCCGGATTCGCCTCATCGGCAGCGGCCAGCTCGCGAAGGTCCTGGAAGAGCGTCCCGAGAACGTCGAGTGGTTGCAATGGATCAACTACGAGGAGCTCCCGATGGAGTACTGGGGCGCCGGCTGTGCGCTCGGGATCTTCGGCACCTCCGACATCGCTCGGCGGGTGATCCCGAACAAGGCCTTTCAGGCACTCGCCTGCGGAACGCCGCTGATCACCGCTGACACGCCGGGCGCACGGGAGCTCTTGACCCACGAGGAGAACGCGCTCTTCGTTTCGCCGGGGGATCCCGCGGCCCTGGCAGAGGCGATGAGGCGGGTGGCGAACGACCCCGACCTGGCCCGGCGGCTCAGCATCGGTGGCAGGAAGGTCTACGAGGAGCAAGCGAGCGAGGAGGTGCTCGGCGCCAGGTGGCGGTCCTTGATCGAAGAGCTGCTCGACGAGAGGCAGGCGGGCTAGACCGACGGGCTCGCTCGGCTGCGGCGTAACCCCCACTTGCGGCTCGCGTCCTCCGAGGATGGCGTGCTCGTGTTCAGGAGAACGACGAGGAGGACGTAGAGGCCGAGTAGCGCAGCGTCCCTCGCGACGACGAGCCAGGCGATCCGGTCGAGGTCCCATACGTCGTGGTAGTGGAAGAACCAGAGCTGCCCGAGCACGAGCGAGCAGCCGAGCAGACCGATCGCGGCAAGCCGGCCTCGCCCGGGCACGACCAACACGAGCGGGATCAGCCAGACGAGGTACTGCGGCGACATGAAGCGGTTGAAGACGAGAAACGCGGTGACAGCGGCGGCTGCTGCGAGCACGAGTCGCTCTGCGCTCGGCCGCCGGCGCACGAAAAGGAACCAGACCAGCGCGACGGCTACGAGCTGAAGCGCCGAGAGCGCCTTTGCGAGCGCGTCGGGCAGCGAGCCCGCCAGATCACGAGACACCGCTCCGGTCGCGCCCTCCACGACGGTCGCGTCGTAGAGGCCAAGCCTGTGCGCGGCAAGCAGGAACGCGCCGCCGAGGCTCTCGATCTGAAGGCCACGGGCCGCCTGCGCGTGAAAGCTGTCCCAGAGACCGCCCGGCGCGATTGCAGCGAAGGGCAGGACGACGAGCAACACGACGCCGGCCAGCACGGCGGCAGATTCGAGCGCGCGGCGCCGTCCCGCCGCAATCCACACGTAAACGAGCGCCGGCGGCACGATCACGAGCGGATAGAGCTTCGCGGTCACGGCCAACCCCAGGAGCCCGAACGCCAGCAGGTCCCGCCGGCGCAGCAGCGCGGCGAGGGCGCCCGCGGTCAGCGCCGCCGGCCAGAGGTCGTAGGTGTTCAGGGAGATCGGCCCGACCACGAGCGGGGAAAGCGCGAACAGGGCGGCCGTTCCATAGAGCCGGCGCCCTCGCACGCCCAGGCTCAGCAGCGTCAGCGTGACGGCAAAGAGCGCGCCGAGCCCGCAGAGCGCCATCAGGCTCTTGAACGCGAAGTTGTAGTCCTCTGCCGGAAGCGCCCCGGGCGGCAGGAAGACGGCAAACGCTCCCGGCGGATATTCGACGAAGAGGTCGCGGTAGGGCAGCTCGCCCCTGAGGAACTTGTCTGCGTAGACGCCGTAGAGATGGACGTCGCGGTACCGCTCGCCCCGGAAGAGGCCTCCGTCGGGAACCGCGCAGGCCGCTAGAAAGAGAGGCGCAGCAAGCGCGGTCACCCGCGCCGCCAGCGTCGTCTCGCCCGCTACGGAGGCGGTGGCGGAGATTGGGGTGGTGGGCTGATCGGCGGAGACGGAGGCGGGGGCGGCTCAGGCGGTGGCGGCGGGGGTACCGGTTCTGGCGGCGGCGGGGGCAGCGGTTCTTCGGGCGGGGGAGGAGGTGGCGGTGGTACCGGCTTCTCTCTCTCTTTCTTGGTCTTCGTCGATTCAGTGGGGGCGACGTAGGCCGGCGGCTCGTAGACCTCGCCGGCGTACTGCCCGCGCGTAAATGTGTGCCACTCCGGCTCCGAGCGCGCCTCCGGGAAGTCGCTCTCGGGAGTCGAATCAAGCGCCTGCTCCATGAAGAGCTTCCAGATCGTGGCCGGGAAGGTCCCGCCCGCCACGGAGATGCCGTGAACGCTCGTCATCGGGATCTCGGCTTGTGGGTAGCCGACCCAGACGCTGGTCGAAAGCGTCGGGGTGATGCCGCAGAACCAGGCGTCGGCATGGTTCTCGGTCGTTCCCGTCTTACCGCCTGAGGTGCGCCCGATGTAGGCGCCCGTTCCGGTCCCGGACTGGATGTTCAGCTCGAGGATCCTCGTCACCTCGGCGGCGACCCAGTCGGCGATCACCCGGCGCCGCTCGGGCTTGCCCCAGCCGGAGTCCTCGTCCTCCTTGCCGCCGACGGATTTGGCGAGCACGACCTTCCGAATCGCCATCGGCTTCGAGTAGATCCCTCCCGCCGCGAACGTCGCGTAAGCAGAGGCCATGTCGAGGGGTGAAACCCCGATCGAGCCAAGGCCGAGCGACGGGACGAACGCGCCCTCCTTGGTCTTCAGCGACGATTTGACACCGAGTTTGGTCGCCATCGCCGCGACCTTCTCCGGCCCCAGGTCGAGCGTCAGCCGGGCGAAGACCGTGTTGTCCGAGGCCAGCGTCGCGCTCGTGATCGACGTCGAGCCCAGGTAGCTGTGGGAGTAGGTCGAGACGTCCCAGGCCTCCGAGTACGGGTCCGGCTGGTAGTGCAGCGGCGCGGAGACATAGCTCGTCGTGTCCGGGTTCACACCCTCGGCGATCGCCTCCGCGAGGACGTAGGTCTTGAAGGTCGATCCCGCCTGCCGCCGCGCCTGTGCCGCCAGGTTGAACTGGTTGCCGGTTCGGCCCGGGGTGACCGCGGTCATCGTCTTGATCGCGCCGGTCCTGGGGTCGATCGCGACAATCGCCGAGGCCGGGTCGGTGCTGTAGTAGAGGGTGTCCGTGACGGCCTTGTTCGCCGCCCGTTGGAGACGGCGGTCGATCGTCGTATAGACCTTCAGGCCGCCCGAGCGAACCGTCTCCGCGCCGTACTTCCTCACGAGCTCGTCGCGCACGTAGCCGAAGAAGTAGGGCTCGCGGATCTTCGTGTAGATCTGTCCGGGCCTCAGCTTGAGTTTCGTGCTACGCAACGCCTCCTGGTAGTTGCCCTCGGTGATGTCGCCGTTGCGATAGAGCGCCTCCAGCACATCGTTCCGCCGTTGCATGGCGAGGCGCGGGTTTTCGAACGGGTCGTAGTCCGACGGTGCCTGCGGGAGCCCTGCGAGAAGTGCCGACTGGAGCAGTGTGAGCTTCTTGGCGGGCCGGGAGAAGTAGGTGCGCGCGGCGGCCTCGACGCCGTAGGCGTGATTGCCGTAGTAGACGGTGTTCATGTACTCGGCCAGGATCTTGTCCTTCGACCAGTTCCGGCTGAGCTTGACTGCGAGGCACGCCTCGACGACCTTCCGCCTCAGCGTGCGCTCGTTGTGCTGGATGTAGAGGTTGCGGACGAGCTGCTGCGTGATCGTCGAGCCGCCCTCGCGGGCACTTCCCGCCCTGACGTCGTTCACGATCGCACGACCGATGCCCTGGAAGTCGACTCCGCCGTGGCTGTAGAAGCGCCGGTCCTCGATCGCAACGGTCGCCTTGGGCATCCAGCGGCTCGTCTGCGCCAGCGTCACCGGCTGGCGATTCTTCTCCGCAGGAATCGAGCCGAGCAGCGAGCCGTTCGCGGCGTAGATGAACGAGTTCGATCCGTTCGACACGGCTCGAAGCTCGCCGAGGTTGCAGTCGCGACCGATCGAAGCCGCGCCCCCGAACCCGACCGCAGCGAGCACCGCCGCGACGCCGGCGACGAGGAACGCTGCGATCGCAAGCTTTCGGCGACGACGGGCCTTCGACCGGCGGCGCTGGCGGCGGCGGCCGGGCATGTCGAGTCCACGGGACCGGCGGCGAGGACCGTTTGCAGGCGGCGGCGGGGTCACAGGAGGCTCTCCTCGCGAAGCCGGCGGGCGATGCGCAGCCCGAGCTCGCTCTCGAGCCGTTCAACGGACGTTGCATCCGGAGCCCAGGTGCGAACGCACACGGTTGCGGCGCCGTCCAGCCCGGTCACGAGCACGTCGGCACCGTGGTCGCCTGCCGTTTCGCTCCGTAGCAGGTCGACCACCGCATCCAGATCTCGATCGAGCGGTACCTGCACGGTCACCTGGGCGAGCTTCTCCCGACTGACGATGGTGGAGTTACGAATCGTATCCGAGGCCAGCTTCTCGTTCGGAATCACGAGCCGCGCGTTGTCGGACGTCTTGATGAACGTGTACGTCAGGCCGATCTCCTCGACCGTGCCTTCGACGTCGTCGACGGTGACCAGATCGCCGAGCCGGAGTGGCTGAGTGAAGGCAATGACGAGGCCGGAGACGAAGTTCGCGAGCGGCCGCTGAGCGGCGAGGCCAACGACGAGGCCGACGATGGCGGAGGACGCAAGCAGGCCGGCCGCGACCGCCCGCACCTGCGGGACGACGAGCAGCGCGGAGAGGATCCCGACGGCGATGATCATGGTCATCAGGCTGCGCCGCAGCACGCGATAGCGGGTGGCGACCCCGGGCGGGAGGTCGTGGCGCGACATTCGCCAGTCGACGATCTTCGCGAGAACGATCGCGGAAACGACGATCCCGCCGACGATCAGCCAGCGCTGCCAGAGACCCATGGGCGTCTATTCGACGGGAGGGCGGGCGATCCTTAGCGCGCGCGGAAAGCCGATTTCGACCCAAAATCGGCACAGACGCGTCGGATCATCGCCGCTAGCCTCAACGGCGGGTGGCGGGTGGACCAGTGTCCCCACCCGGGTGGGGATCAGAGGGGGAGTGGGCGCCGGCCCGAGAAGCCCTCTTCGAGGCCGTGCCAGAAGCCGACTTCGGGCTCGCCGAGGCGCCAGCAGAGCAGGACGGCCTCACCCTGCCGCTGCGCGGGGAAGTCGACGAGCCCCTCGTCGAGATCCTTGACGAGCGCGCCCGCTTCGTGGATCCGCGCCACGCAGCCCGCGATGCCCGCCACGGCTTCGTCCACCCGCTCCTGCACCTCCTGGAGCTCACGCGGCTCGAGGTCGCCCCCATTGCCTGCGATCCGGGCCGTCAGCTCGGCCTGCTGCTCCTGAAGCGCGATGAGCGAGCGCCGGTACTCGACGAGCTCCTCGGTCAGCGGCCGCACCTCGTCGAGTGCCTCGTTCGCCTCGTCCGGTGTGAAGTAGCGTGGCGCCACGCCCGTATGATCCCCGCCGTCGTGCTGACGGGTCAACGGCTTCGTACGCCACACATCGCTTGAAGGCCCGCCTCATCGGCTGGAGCGCGTTCGTCGGCTTCTTCTCGATCCTGGCCTACGCGTCCCACTTCAGCGGCGAGAAGCCTCCGGAGGACGTCGCGTATCGGTGGGACTCGAGCATCCTCGGTCTCATCCAATACACAATCGTCTTCGGCGTCGTCTGGCTGCTCACACTCAGGCTCGACCGCCGTCGATTCCTCGCGCTCCGTCGCCCCGCCTCATGGTGGCGCGCAACGGGCATCGCGGCGCTTGTGCTCGTCGCGGTCTTCGCCGTCGGCGCGGTGGTGGCGGTCGTCGGCGGCGACCCCGAAAAGGAGCAGGGTCTGATCCCGGAGAGCTTCGACTCGGACCGGATCGCTCAGTTCGCGGCGTTCACCGCGATCGTGACGGTGGTGGCGCCGATCGTCGAGGAGCTGATGTTCCGAGGCGTGGGCTACGGGCTGCTCGAGCGATTCGGGCGCACGACCGCCGTCGTCCTCGTCGGGCTCGCGTTCGCCCTCACCCACGGCCTCGTCGCGGGCTTCCCTGTGATCGCGACCTTCGGCATCGGGCTCGCCTATCTCCGGTTGCGGACAGACAGCATCTACCCCTGCATCGTGCTGCACGCGAGCTTCAATGCCGCCGGGCTGGCCATTGGCGTCGCGGGCTGACGCTAGCCTTTGCGTCCAATGCGGCGTCTACTCCCGATCCTGGCCTTCCTGATCTGGGTCGCGCCGGCGCACGCCGCACCCACGATCACGGTCAGCGCGAACCCCACGCTCGGTGCGGCACCTCTCGATGTCACGCTCACGGCGGCCGGAGACGGCCTCTCCTATCACTGGAACCTCGGTGACGGCTCCCAGGCCGACGGAGCAGTCGTTCAACACCGCTACGAGGCGGGGAAGTACACCGCCACGGTCACTGCAACAGGGCCAGACGGGACGACAGCGCAGGCGTCGGTCAGGATCACCGCGGTCAGGATGACGCTGACCGGCCCGAAGGTCGCAACGTACGGCCGGCGCGCGACGTTCACGGGGCGGCTCTTCCCCGCGCTACGAGGCGCGCCGGTCTCGCTCTTTGCCGGCGAGACCGCGGTCCGCTCGGGCAAGGCCGATCGAAGAGGGCGCTTCCACTTCCGCGTGCGGCTCCGAGCGCCGGGCGCCTTTAGTGCGCGCTTCTACTCCGTCGCCTCCAATCAGGTCGAAGTGCCGCTCCGGCCCCGTCTCGACGTTGCGTTGCCGGACTCGCGCACAGTCGGGCAGCCGCTCGTCCTGCGCGCGTCGCTCCAGCCGCGGGGAAGCGGGAGCCTCAGCATTCGGGTCTGGCGCCGAGGCCGCGAGCTCCGCCGGCGCGTGTTTACCGGCCGCGCCGCTGTGCGCCTCAGCACCAGCAAGGTCGGCAACTACGTGGTCCGGGTCACCGTCGGGCCCACCGAGACCTACCGCGGGCGGACGATGACGGTCCGCTCGAGCGTGCTGCTGCCGTTCCTCTCCGTCGGCAGCCGCGGTCCAAGCGTGCGGATACTCGAGCGGCGGCTGGCCGACCTCCGGTACGCGATCCGCGGCGTGAACACGTTCTACTCCTACGACACCTCCGACGCCGTCCTTGCCTTTCAGAAGGTGCACGGAATGGCCCGAACCGGCCGCGTCGATCGAACGTTCTGGCGGCGGCTACAGGGAGCGCAGGTGCCACGTCCGAGATATGCCGGCGGCGGCCACCACATCGAGGTGGACAAGAGCCGCCAGGTGCTGTTCGAGGTCGATCACGGCCGGGTCACACGGGTAGTGCACGTCTCGACCGGCGCGACCGGGAACACGCCGGTCGGCCGCTGGCACATCTACAGCAAGGTGCCCGGAACTCTCCCCAGCGGCATGTTCTACTCGTCCTTCTTCCTGCGCGGCTTCGCGATCCACGGCTACCCGTCGGTTCCGGCGTACCCGGCATCGCACGGCTGCGTGCGGCTCCCGATGTGGATCGCGCCGAGCATCTTCGCGTCGAACAGCTACGGCGGGACCATCTACGTCTACTACTAGAGCTCTTTCTCTTCCTCGCCCTCGACGGCGAACTGGTCAGGCGAGACGCTGTCCAGGAACTTCTTGAACTCGTCCACGATCTCGTCCTCGTTCACTTCCTCGCCCTCGAACTCGATCGCCGACTCCTCGATGACGTCGTCGGCGGCGAAAATGGGCGCGTCGGCGCGAACCGCAAGCGCGATCGCGTCGGAGGGACGGGAGTCGATCTCGACCTCCGAACCGTTCTGCTGGACGGTGATCGAGGCGTAGAACGTGCTCTCCTTGAGCTCGGTGACGGTGATCCGGACGACCTGCGCCTCGAGCTGGTCGAGCATGTCCGTGACGAGGTCGTGGGTCATCGGCCTGGGTGTCGTCGCGCCCTGGAGCTTCATGAGGATCGCGGCCGCCTCGGGGTGGCCGATCCAGATCGGCAGGAATCTGTTTCCGTCGGCGGTCTTGAGCAAGACGATGGGCTGCTTGCTGCCCAGGTCGAAGCTGACCCCGTAGATGACCATTTCCTGCATGGCAGTTCTTCAAATCATCTTAGCGCGGTGCCTCGTCCGTTCCCTCACCCCAGCGGGTGCTCACGCGTGGCTAGAATCGAGCGCCCCCGGGCGATTAGCTCAGTTGGTTAGAGCGCCGCTCTGATAAGGCGGAGGTCCGTGGTTCGAATCCACGATCGCCCATTTCGCGCCCAAACAAAGCGCGAAATGTCAAAGGGCGCGTCCAGCGCCCGAGACCGACCGGGAAGGCGTCAAGCCGGGAACAGGGCTGATTAGGCTCCCGTCCCGGCTATCCACCGACCCTTAACTACTTGCGCCCGACGGTCAGATCGACCCGGCCGCCCAGCGGCAGCTGCGTACCCGCCTGGGGGCTCTGGGCGATTACGAACCCAACTTGCTGCGAGCGAACTCGCGTCACGAGTCCGACTGCGCATCCGGCGGCGCGGATCTTCGCCTGCGCGGTCTCGAGCTTCGCGCCGACGACTCCGGGCACCACGCATTTGGCCACAGGAGAGGGAGGCGACCCGACGCCAGTGTCAACCGCGTAGAGGTAGGAGTACTCATCGCCGCCGGCGAGGACGGCGGTGCCGAAGTACGCGGTCCGGCTGTCGGCCGAGAACCGAGGCTGCGTGTAGGCGATCTGGTAGCCGCCGTTCTCGTTGGGCAGATTGACCTGCCAGGAAAGCGCGCCGGTCGAGGCGTTCCATCCACGCACGGATCCGGGCTCCCCGAAGTTCGGGCGGTCGCCCGCGACGACGATGCTGCCGTTGGGGCTCACTGCTGGGTGATCGATGATCGAGCCGTCGAAGAACGTCCAGCGCGACTGCCCGTTTGGCGTCACCGACTCCAGGTAGCCGAGGCTGCGGGAGAAGTAGACGGAGCCGTCCGGCCCCACGCTCGGAGCCGACATCCCGTTCGACGGCCACGGCGAGTAGTTCCAGAGCACGTTCCCGCTGGCCGGATCGACGCGGCGCAGGCCCCAGCCGTTGCCGCCGCCCATCGCGGTCAAGTAGAGGCTGCCGTCCACACCGGTCGCCGGCTGACGCTGCTGTTGCATGAATGGGTCGTCGCTGCCGCCGATCGCGCTCGCCCACTGTTGCGTACCGCCAAGCGAGAGGCCGAACATCGTGCTCGAACCGACGGCGTACTCGTCGAAGGCTGCATAGAGCCGGCCCGAACCGAAGACGATCTCCGCGCCGAGCTGACCGTACTCCGAGAACGTCGGGCTACCCGGATTACTCCACAGCAGCTGACCCTCCGGCGAAAGAGCGAATGCACCGAGTCCGCCGTAGTCGGAGATCACGTAGATGTTCCCGTCCGGCCCGACGGTCGGCCCGGCGATCACGCCCTGGCCCACGGAGGGCTCGGTGAATGTCCAGAGGACCGATCCGCCGGCGCCGATCGCGGTGATCGTGTTCATCGAGCCGACGTAGACGGTTCCGTCCGCGCCGATCGAGAGCCCGTCAGCGCCGGCGCGAACGACCCAGCGCAGAGCGCCGGCAGCCGTCAGCGAGTAGACGTCGCCGGACGAGCTCGCGACGACGACCCCGCCGTCGGGGCCAACCACCGGCCGGTGCAGCACGTACTGCCCGCTGACCTGGAAGCGCCACTTGACGGCGCCCGGGGAGGCCGCGGACACGGAGCTAACGCCCGTCGTAATCGGGGCCCCTGACCCAGTCCCGGGGATGAGGAGCATGGCGGCCGCCGCGGCGAGGGCCACGGCAACGAGGAGTGTGTGGGTTTTCCTGGTCATCTCGGGTGTTCTCCTTCGAATTGCTTTCTCGCTGAAGAGGAGAGTCGCTGCGATCTGGTCCGGGTCGCTATTGGACATTGGTCCTACGACCATGGGGCAGACGCGGCGTCCGCAACAGCATTTTGGATTTAGATGGAGCGTCGCCGAACAAGAAGTCGCCGGCATCGGGGCTGAACCCGAGGGCGACTAGTGATTTACCGCAGCCTTGGCGATCCAAAACGCAGGCGCCCGTCGGGGCCAGCGTCAGTGCAGAACCCGCGTGCGGTGCAGGTAGTCGTCCACCGCGAGGAGAAATGACTCGTCGCGCGCGATCTCGCTCAGCGTGCCTTTCGTGAACTCGTCCAGCTCGGGCGTGTCGGCGAGCTCGATCAGGAACGAATCCAAGCGCCCCTCCTGCGACAACGCGGCCATGCGCAGGAAGATGGTCCGCGCTTCGTCGTCCTGGGAGATCGCCTCGAAGGACTCGAGATCCTGCATCCACTCGCCGAACATCAGTGCTCTAACGCGGCGGGGTCTCCGTTGGATACGGACATCGCCCGCTCGAGCGCCTCGGCGAGCTCCTCGAGCTGTACCTCGCTCTCGACCGGAATCTCGAGGCCACGGGCGCTGACCCGCGCGCTGAAGCCCGTCAGGCGCTCCGCAGCCCCCCGCACGCGCTCCGCGAGCTCTGGATCTGCCGGCGCCTGGCGCCTGCGCTTCACCTTCGCCCCGGACCATCGCGCCTCGCGCTCAGCTGCGCGTACCGACAGCCCCTGGCGGACGATCTTGCGGGCGAGGCGGCGCCGGCCCTCGTTGTCCGGAACGGCCAAGACAGCACGCGCGTGCCCCTCGGTCAGCTCGCCACGCTCGACCATGGACAGGATGTCGTCGGAAAGCTCGAGCAGCCGCACACGGTTGGAGACGGCGGGCTTCGACCCCCCGACACGCTCGGCGATCTCGCCGAGCGAGAGCTCGAACTCGTCCACGAGGAGCGCGTAGGCGCGGGCCTCCTCGACCGGCGAGAGCTCTTCGCGGGCGACATTCTCCACGAGGCCCAGCAAAAGGGCGTCCCGATCCGCCGCGTCGCGCACGAGCGCGGGCAGCGTCTCCAGATTCGCCTCGCGCGCCGCGCGCCAGCGGCGTTCGCCTGCGATCAGCTCGTAGCCCCCGGCCGGCCGCGGCCGCAGGACGACTGGCTGGATGATCCCTTGTGCCCGGATCGACTCGGCCAGGCCGGCTGTTGCTTCGTGATCGAAGCGCTTCCGCGGCTGGCGCGGGTTCGGATGGATCTGATCGACGGGGACGTGCGCCAGATCGGTCGGGCCTGCGCCGCCGATCAGAACCTCGAGGCCGCGGCCCAGCCCTCTGCGCTCAGGGACGGTCGACAAGTTCCATCGCCACCTTCCAGTAGGCCTCCGCGCCGGCAGAGCGCGGGTCGTAGGTGATGATCGGCTGACCGTGGCTCGGGGCCTCCGCGATCCGCACCGAGCGCGGCACCCGAGCGCGAAAGAGCAGCGTCCCGAAGTGCCGCTCGAGCTCGGCGGAGACGTCGGCCGAGAGCCTTGTCCGCCCGTCGACCATCGTCAGCAGGACGCCCGAGAGCGCGAGCTCCGGGTTCAAGCGGTTGCGGATCAAGCCCAGCGAATGCACGAGCTGCGAGAGTCCTTCGAGGGCGTAGTACTCGGCCTGAACGGGCACGAGCACCCGGTTCGCGGCGGCCAGCGCGTTCACTGTCAGCGGTCCGATCGAGGGCGGGCAGTCGATGAAGACGAACGCGTAGGCGTCGGCAGCGGGCGCCAGGGTCTCCGCCAGGAACCGCTCGCCGTCACCGCGACGCGCAAGATCGGCCGCGGTGCCCGCGAGATCGGGCTTCGATGGGATCAGATCCAGGTTTGCAAAGCGGGTCGGCCGCGCGAGCTCGCTCGGCGGTGCCCCGTCCAAGAGGTCGCAGCTCGACGCACCGTTCGCACGCTCGCCGAGGCCCGAGGTCGCGTTTGCCTGGGGATCGAGATCCACTAGCAGGACACGCTCTCCGGCCTGCGCGAGGCAGGCAGCGAGGTTCACTGCAGTCGTCGTTTTGCCAACGCCACCCTTCTGGTTGGCGACGGCGTAGATGCGGCCGGCCACGCAGGCCACTCTAGTCAGGCGAGAGGACGTTTCCGGGCGGCGCCGGGACGGCGCGGGAAGCCGGCGGGCGCCGGCCGAATCTTGGGCACGACGGCCAGGCCGGCCCGCTGCTGAGGAGGGCCTCCACCGAGTTGGTCGGCCACCCGGGCCAGCTGCTCCAGATCGGCGGACGGCCCGAGCCAGAGAACCGCTGCACCGCCCGGCCGCACGAGCGTCAGCGCCCATTCGAGCGCGACCGGCGGCGAAGCGAGCGCCTTGGCGAGCGCGGCGCCGAAGCGATCCGTGCCCTGCTCCTCTGCGCGGCCGCGGACGACGGTCACGTTCGGAAAGCCGGCAGCGGCGCGCTCGAGGAAGTGCGCCTTGCGCGCGTTTGCCTCCAGCAGCGTCACCTGGCGGTCGGGGAGGGCGGCCGCGACCGGGATCCCGGGTGACCCGCCGCCGGAGCCGACGTCGACGATTGGCCCGTCGAAGCCTTCGAGGACGGCAACTCCACGGAGCGCATCCTCCACGAGCATCGCCCAGGCCTCGTCGCGGTCACGGATCGCAGTCAGCCCGGGCATGGCGAGCAAGTCGCTCAGCCAGCGCTCGAGCCGAGGGTCGTTCAACCGGTCGGCAAGATGACGACGAAGCGATTTGGCTCGGTACCTTCGCTTCCCGTCTCGACCCCGTCGAATTCCTTGAGCCGAACATGAATGGTCTTCCGCTCCACCGCCGTCATCGGCTCGAGCTCGATTCTCGACCGCGTCGCGAGCGCCTCATCGGCGCTGCGCAGGGCGAGCGATTCCAGAGCCGCGCGCCGCCGCTCGCGATATCCGGCCGCGTCGACGACGATGTCCTTGCGGTCACCGGGCCGGGATCGCCAAACGATCGCGTTCACGAGGTACTGGATCGCGTCGATCGTCTGCCCGTGCTTTCCGATCAGAAGGCCGAGATTCGAGCCGGTGCAAGTTGCGGTCAGCACCTCGTCGTCCTCGTCGATCTCGATCCGGCAGCGAACGTCGATCCCGGCACAGATCCGCTCGACCAGATCGCGCACCTGCCCCGCGATGTCGCTGTCGTTGGAGGCCGCCTCCTCCCTGGGCTTGCCGACAGCGTCCTGTCCGATCGAGGCGATCACCCGGGCCGGCGCGTAGCCGACGCCGAGGAGGCCCCGCTCTCCCTCGGAGACGACCTGGAACTCGACGGCGGACTTGTCGAGGTCGGGATGGAGCTTCTCGAGCTCCCGGAGCGCCGTCCACTTCGCCTCGCCGACCGTCTCGCCCGTCGCCTCGATCTGGCGATGTTCTTCAGTCATTTTGAACTCATCGCCGGGCCTTTTTCTTGCGCTTCACGCGCTTCGGAGGGCTCGGAGGGGCAGGAGGCCGCTCCGGCGAGGAGGGCTCCTCTCCGTCGGCCCCGTCACTTGCAGGAGGCTCACTTTTCGGCGGAGTCCGCGACGAGCGCTTCGGTGGCGGGGCCTTCTTCGGAACGAGGCTCCGCGTGACGACTCCCTGGCCGACCGTCCACAGGTTCGTCGTCACCCAGTAGAGGACGAGCCCGACCGGGAAGTTGACGAGAACCGGGACGAACGCGACCGGGAGCACCATCATCAGCACGCGCTGGTTCCGGTCCATCGTCGCCGACATGAAGTACGTCGAGGCAAGCTGGCTGAGCACGTAGATCACGAGCAGCAGGTAGCCGGACCAGTGCGCGTTCGCGTGGTGTGTGATGTCAGGGACGAACCCGAGCCAGCCGACGGTGTCTCCCTCGTGGATCAAATCGTCCGCGTTCCGGAGCACGAGATAGAGGGCGATGAAGACCGGGAACTGGAAGAGGATCGGCAGACAGGGTGCCGCCGGGTTTACGTTGTTGTCCCGGTAGAACTTCATCAGCTCCTCGTTGCGCTTCTGCTTGTCGTTCTTGAAGCGCTGCTGGATCGACTTCATCTCCGGCATGTGCGCCTGCATGGCCTGCATCGAGTGGATTTGCTTGACCGTCAGTGGGACGAGCAGGATCCGGACCAGCAGCGTCAGCGCGACGATCGACCACGCCCAGGGCAGGCCGATGGCGCCATGAGGACCAAGCCATTCGAGGACATTCCGAAGGGCGTCCTCGAGCGGAGTGAGCGGGTTGGCAAAGATCACCGGAAGAGCCTCTGGTGCTCGGCATAGTCGACGCCGCCCTTGCTCCATGGGTTGCACCGCAGGAGGCGCCAGCCCGTGAGGATCACGCCTTTGACGAGACCGTGCTGGCGGAGCGCGTCGATGCCGTACTGCGAGCATGACGGGTGGTACTTGCAGCCGCCCGGGAAGAAAACGCCGAGCGTGTAGCGGTAGAGGTAGATGAGGCCGATGCCGAGGTACGCCGGCAGTCGAGGCACCGCCCGCGGGGCAACCCTGAGGAGGCTCATGCCGCGGCCTTGCCGAGAACCTCGTCCACGCGCTCGCCGAGCCACTCGAAGCCCTTCGACTGAGTGCCTTCCACGAGGCCGGGGCGCACGATCAGCACGTAGTCATGCCCCGCTGGAAGCGTTTCGAGCCGGGCGCGCCACGTCTCGCGCAGCTGCCGTTTGATCTTCGAGCGGACTGTCGAGCCGCCGGCGCCCTTGGGCACGGCGATGCCGAGCCTGGGCTCCTCTCCTTCCTCGCGCGGAAACCAGTAGAGGACGAGAAAGCGGGTCGACACCGAGCGGCCGTGGCGGTAGACGGCGTCGAAGTCCCGGGAGCGGGAGAGGCGGTGCCGGCGTTGCACTTCGTTGAGTCAGGCAGAGAGCCGCTTGCGGCCCCGAGCCCTCCGTCGCTTCAGGATCGCCCGGCCGGCCCGCGTCGACATCCGGGCACGGAAACCGTGCCGTCGCTTCCTGCGGCGCACGTTTGGCTGGTAGGTCCGCTTCACGGTAAGAGGTGAGAGAAAAAGAGGAACGAGCGCCCTTTTCCCCGGGCGCGAGGCCAGTATAGACGAGCGCCTCGCCCCCAGGTTATCCACAGCGTCGCGCGTGTTGTCAGTTTTGAAAAAACGCTGCGAGGGGGCGTCTGCGAGGCCCGAGGTGTCCTTCGCCGGCCAAACTTTCCACACGTGTGGAGGAAGATGTGGAGCGAGAAGAAAGCCCTGCAAAACGCCGTCTTTTTGCCCACTGGGGTTCTCGTTGAGCGTGCTGGGTGTCGCTGTTATGCTCGTCGCTTCATCCCGAGCGAGGAGTTGGTCCGGTGTCGTGGCGCAGCAGCAAGAGCTGACAGCAGAGAGTCTCTGGACCGAAGTCGCGGGCCGCCTCAAGGGGGCGCTGAACGACACGACCTTCGGCACCTGGTTCGATGACGTCGAGAGTCGCGAGCTGAACGACGAGCAGTTCGTTCTCTCCGTGCCCAACGACTTCACGCGCGAGTGGATCGAAGGGCACTTCCTCGACCTGATCGGAGCCGCAGTTCGCGACGCACTCGGCGCGAAGCGCCGCATCCGGCTGATCGTCGAGCAGGACGTCGAGCCGGCCGGGCCCGTGCCGGAGCCACCGGAGCCACCGGAGCCGGCACGAACCGAAATGAGCGAGAAGTACACGTTCGACTCGTTCGTGATCGGCTCGTCGAACCGCTTTGCGCATGCGGCTGCCTTGGCTGTAGCGGAGGCGCCGGCGCAGGCGTACAACCCGCTGTTCATCTACGGCGGGACCGGGCTCGGAAAGACCCACCTCCTCCAGGCGATCGGCCAGTACGTGGGCGAGCACTCGCGGAAGCTCTCAGTGCGCTACATCACGAGCGAGACGTTCATGAACGACTTCATCAACTCTCTGCGCGACAAGCGCATCGAGGGCTTCAAGCAGCGCTACCGGACGTACGACCTGCTGCTGATCGACGACATCCAGTTCCTCGAGCACAAGGAGCGAATCCAGGAGGAGTTCTTCCACACGTTCAACTCGCTCTACGAAGCGGGCCGGCAGATCGTGATCTCCTCCGACCGGCCGCCCCGCGAGATCTCGACCCTCGAGGAACGGCTCCGCTCGCGCTTCGAGTGGGGCCTCATCACGGACATCCAGCCGCCCGACCTCGAGACACGCATCGCGATTCTGCGCAAGAAGGTCAAGACGGACGGGATCCACATTCCCGACCAGCAGGTGCTGACGTTCATTGCGGGACGCGTTTCGACGAACATCCGGGAGCTCGAGGGCGCGCTTACTCGGGTCGTTGCCTTCTCGAGCCTCACCGGCCGCGCGATGACGGTCGAGCTCGCTCAGGACGTGCTCAAGGACGTCTTCCCTCAGGGCGCCGCGCCCGAGGTCTCCATCGAGGGCATCCAGACCGCCGTCACCGATCGCTTCGGGCTCTCGATGGAGGAGCTCTGCGGAGAGCGACGGTCGCAGAACATCGTCTATCCCCGCCAGGTCGCCATGTACCTCTCTCGCGAGCTGACCGACGCGTCGCTTCCCAAGATCGGCCGGGAGTTCGGCGGACGCGACCACACGACCGTGATCCACGCGACATCCAAGATCGCCCGGTTGATCCGCGAGGACCGCTCTGTGTACAACCTGGTGCAAGAGCTCACCGCGCGCATCAAGCAAACCCGATGATTCTGGGGACAACGAGGCGTGGCTGGGCAAGACATGTGTAGAACATCCACTTCCCCACATTTCGCGTCCCCAGGGCAAACGCCCTCGGAGAGCGGCCTGGCGGCATCATCCCCAGAGTTCACACTCCTTACTACTGCTACTACAAATTCTCTTTAAATAGATGACTGAGATAGAAACCGCAGTTGGAGCTTCCGTGAAGATCACTTGCTCGAAAGACGAGCTCACCCGCGCCCTGTCGCTCGTCGGGCGTGCGGTGTCGACGCGAGCCTCGGTTCAGGTGCTCGGCGGCGTGCTTCTGCGGGCAAGCGGCGGCCAGCTCGAGCTCGCTGCGACCGACATGGAGCTCTCGCTCCGCCTCGTGGTCGACTGCGAAGTGGAAGGCGACGGCGCGGTGGTCGCCCCCGGGCGCCTGCTCGTCGACCTGGCGCGGCTGCTGCCTGACGGGGAGGTCGTGCTCGAACACAAGCCCGAGCAGGGCACGCTCGAGGTGACCTGCGGCTCGGCGAGCTACAAGCTCAACACCTACAGCGCAGAGGATTTCCCCAAGCTGCCGGATGCCGAGAGCGCGCAGACCTTCACGGCCGATCGCGCCGCTTTCCTCGAAACGGTCTCACGGGTCGCCCGCTCGGCGTCCCGGGACGAGTCGCGGCCCGTCCTGACCGGGATCCTCGTGCGCTTCGAAGGCGGAAAGCTCGTGATGGCGGCGACCGACTCGTACCGGCTCTCGGTCAAGGAGACGGAGATCGCGGGCAGCGAGGGAGCGGAGCTCGAGGCGATCGTTCCGGCACGGGCGCTCACCGAGCTCTCGCGCATCGCGCAGGACGAAGGCGATCTGCGGATCGGTGTCCAGGAGAACCACGTCGTGTTCGGCGCCGGCGAGACCTGGCTGACGAGCCGGCGGATCGACGGGCAGTTCCCGAACTACAAGCAGCTCCTGCCGGAGACCTTCGAGCACGAGGTGAAGCTGCCTCGCGAGGAGTTCCTCGAGGTCGTGCGGCGCGCCTCGGTCATGGCTCAGCGCAACTCGCCGCTTGCGGCTCCGGTTCGCCGAGGGCGAGGTGACCGTCTCGGCTCAGACCCAGGACGTCGGCGAGGCGAAAGAGTCGCTCCCGGTGCCGTTCGCCGGCGAGCCGCTCGAGATCGGGTTCAACCCGGAGTTCCTGCGCGACGGCCTGGAGTCGGTGACGAGCGACGAGGTCGCACTGCGGCTGATCAGCCCGCTCCGGCCGGGCCTCATCCACTCCGACGACGAGCACTTCTCGTACCTGATCATGCCCATCCGGCTGGCCGGCTGAACGGCTGATCGTCCGCACGCTCACGCTCCGCGACTACCGCTCCTACGCCTCCCTCGAGCTGGCTCTCGAACCGGGACTGGTGCTGGCCGTCGGCGAGAACGGAGCCGGCAAGACGAACCTGCTCGAGGCGCTGCACGTCGGTACGCAGGGCTTCTCGCCCCGCAGCCGCAACGACGCGCAACTGGTGCGCTTCGGGGCAGAGGCGGCCCGGATCGAGCTCACGGGCGAGCTGGGCGGGCGAAACCTCGAGATCGAGCTGACGCTTCGGCCGAGCGAGGCGAAGCGGGCCGAGCTCAACGGCGCGCCGCTCCGCGCGGCGGAGCAGTTGCGCTCGGAGATTGCGACGCTCGTCTTCACGCCGGACCGGCTCGTCGTCGTCAAGGGTGGCCCGGCTGCGCGCAGGGCGTACTTCGACCGCGCTCTCGGCCGGCTCTTTCCAGCGCGGGCCGGAGTTCCGGCGGGATACGGCGTGGCCGTGGCGCAACGAAACGCGGCACTCCGCAGGGTGACGTTCGGAGCGTCATCGCGCGATGCAGTCGAGCCCTGGACGCAGCGCGTCGCCGAGCTTGGGGCCGTGTTGGTCGCCGCGCGACATGAGGTGATCGCGGCGCTCGAGCCACCGTTTGCCGAGCGGGCTGCGGAGCTCGGGCTGGCCGGGGGCAGGCTGCTCTACGAGGCCGAGCCGCCGAGCGCCGCTGGTCTCGAGGCCAGGATCGAGGAGGATCTTCAGCGGGGCACCACCGGGCTCGGGCCGCATCTGGACGAGGTCGTGATCGAAGCCGACGGACGGGACCTGCGCCGCTACGGCTCGCAGGGAGAGCAGCGGCTGGCCGTGCTCTCGCTCCTGCTCGCGGAGGCCGAGCTGCTGACGGATCGAGGCCCGGCGCCCCCGCTCCTGCTGCTCGACGACGTGCTCTCGGAGCTGGACGAGCGAAGGCGGCGCTCGCTGGCGGAGCGGCTGAGCGGACGTGGGCAGACGCTGATCACGGCGACCGCGGCATCGGCTCTTCCGTTCGAGCCGAGCCAGCTCGTCGAGGTCGTCCCGGGCAGTGCGAGATGAAGCCGGAGCGGATCGGCAATGAGGTGCAGCGCGAGCTCTCGCGCTTTGGGCCGGCGGAAGGGATGACGGAGATCGTTCGCGCGTGGCGGAGCGTGATGGGCGAGCAGATCGCCCGCAACGCGTGGCCGGCGCGGATCTCCCGGGACGGGAAGCTGCACGTCGCGACGTCGTCCTCCGCGTGGGCATTCGAGCTCGCCCAGCTCGAGCCGAAGCTGCTGGAGCGCCTCGGTGAGGCTCTGGGCGGCGCCACGCCCGCCGGCTTGAGGTTCGCCCCGGGGAAGCTTCCGGAGCGCTCAGCGGAGGACGATGCCGGAGCTGGGGAGGCACCAAGGGCCCCCACTGCCGAGGAGCGCGAGCTGGCGGCTGCGCTGGCCTCCGGAATCGAGGATGAAAGTCTTCGCAAAGTCGTTGCAAAAGCCGCCGCGGCGAGCCTCGCGAGGGCGTCCTGACGGCCGCCTTGTCTGGTACACTTCGATAGCCCCGGAAAGGCAAGATTTGCAGGGCTTTTTTTAATGACTGAAGCTGCGTACAGCGCAAAAGACATTACTGTCCTCGAAGGCCTCGAGCCAGTCCGGCTGCGACCGGGCATGTACATCGGCTCGACGGGCCCTCGCGGCCTCCATCACCTCGTCTTCGAGGTGGTCGACAACTCCGTCGACGAGGCCATGGCGGGCCGCGCCGACCTCGTCGAAGTCGTCCTGCATCCGGACAACTCGGTCACGGTCACCGACAACGGCTCGGGCATTCCCACCGACGTGATGAAGGACCAGGGGCTCCCCGCAGTGACGGTGGTGCTGACGAAGCTCCACGCCGGCGGCAAATTCGGCGGCGACGGCTACAAGGTCTCCGGCGGCCTGCACGGCGTCGGCGTCTCGGTGGTCAACGCCCTCTCGGCGTGGCTCCACGTCGAGGTCAAGCGCGGTGGCAAGCTCTTCCACCAGGAGTTCGCCCGCGGCGAGCCCACGACCGACCTCAAGAAGGTGGGCCCGGCGAAGGAGACCGGGACGACGATCTCGTTCCTGCCCGACCTTGAGATCTTCGACGAGCTCGTGTGGTCCGAGGAGATCCTCATCCAGCGCCTCCGCGAGACCGCGTTCCTGACCAAGGGGCTGCGGATCGTGCTCATCGACGAGCGCGAGGGCGAGGAGCGGCACGAGTTCTATGCCGAGGGCGGGATCAAGGACTTCGTCTCCTACGTGAACGACTCGAAGGACCCGGTGCACAAGCACATCGTCTACTTCGAGAACTCGACGAACGGCGACACGGCGGCCGCAGGCCAGGTCGAGGTCGCGATGCAGTGGAACACGTCGTACGTCGAGTCGGTCTTCTCCTTTGCGAACAACATCAACACGCACGAGGGCGGCTCGCACCTGTCCGGCTTCAAGGCGGCGCTGACGCGAACGCTCAACGACTACGCCCGCAAGAACGGGTTCCTGAAGGAGAAGGACGACAACCTCGAGGGCGAGGACGTCCGCGAGGGGCTTGCGGCCGTGATCTCGGTCAAGCTCCAGGACCCGCAGTTCGAAGGCCAGACGAAGACGAAGCTGGGGAACGCCTGGGTCAGAGACTCTCGTCGAGCAGACCGTGAACGCGAAGCTCGCCGAGTTCCTCGAGGAGAACGCCGGCGAAGCGAAGCAGATCATGCACAAGGCGCTCGCGGCGCGAAACGCGCGCCAGGCCGCCCGCAAGGCTCGGGAGCTGACTCGCCGGAAGAGCGCGCTCGACAGCATGGCGCTACCCGGCAAACTCGCCGACTGCTCGATCACCGATCCCGAGTCGGCCGAGCTCTACCTCGTCGAGGGCAACTCGGCCGGAGGCTCGGCGATCGATGCGCGGGACCGAACGTTCCAGGCGATCCTGCCGCTGCGCGGGAAGGTAATCAACTCGGAGAAGAACCGGATCAACAAGGTCCTCTCGAACCTCGAGATCCAGTCGATGATCACCGCGATCGGCACGGGGATCGGCGACGAGTTCGACCTGGAGAAGCTCCGCTACCACCGCGTGATCGTCATGACCGACGCCGACGTCGACGGTTCCCACATCCGCACGCTGATCCTCACGTTCCTCTACCGGCAGATGCAGGAGCTGGTCGAGGGCGGCTACATCTACATCGCCGTCCCGCCGCTCTACCGCGTGAAGATCGGGAGCCGCGAGCAGTACGTCGAGAAGGAGTCCCAGTTCGAGGACATCCTCGTCGCGGAGCGGGTGAAGGACATCGTCGTCGCCCCGCGCGAAGGAGAGGCTCAGAAGCTGACCGAGGCTCGCTACCGGCGCTTCACGAAGACGCTGAACGAGTTCGAGGGCTGGACCCAGCGTTTGCGCGCCGACTTCGGACAGGCCGCGGCGACGTTCGTCATCGAGCATCGGCTGGTCGAGGTCGACATCGATGCGGCCGCCGGCAAGGATCTCGCGAAGACGCTCGTGTCCGTCGGCGAGGCAGGCCACGAGCTCTCGGTGCTCGAGCAGACCGACGAGTTCACGACGATCAAGATCGTCGAGGTCGAGACGAGCGCTGCGAGTCACGTGACGATCCCGACCGACCTTTTCGCCTCGCCGGTCTACGCGAACCTGCGGCGCTCGTACGCGCGGCTCGTACGAGTTTTTGGGCATGCCGCCGTTCACGCTTACGCTCGGCAAGAAGGAGCGCACTGCAGAGACGTTCGAAGAGCTCCGCTACGAAGCGCTCGAGCTCGCGAAAGAGGGGATCAACATCGGCCGGTTCAAGGGCCTCGGCGAGATGAACCCCGAGGAGCTCTGGATGACGACGATGGATCCGGCGAAGCGGATGCTGATCAAGGTCGAGGTCGAAGACGCGGCCGCGGCCGACCGGATGTTCTCGATGCTGATGGGCGACCAGGTCGAACCGCGCCGCAATTTCATCGAGTCGAACGCGAAGGACGTCAGATTCCTGGACGTCTGATCGTGAGGGAGGCGTGAATGTCCTCGGTTGAGCCTCTGGGCGCCGGCCGGATCGAGCCGCGCGAGCTCGAGCAGGAGATGCGCTCGAGCTTCCTCGACTACGCGATGAGCGTGATCGTCTCGCGCGCCCTACCGGACGTGCGCGACGGACTGAAGCCTGTGCACCGCCGCGTTCTGTTTGCGATGCACGAGGCCGGCCTGCAGCCGAACCGTCCGCGCCTCAAGTGCGCACGGGTCGTCGGCGACGTCATGGGCTCCTACCACCCGCACGGCGACGTGGCGATCTACGACACGCTCGTCCGCATGGCCCAGCCGTTCTCGATGCGCTACCCGCTCGTCGACGGCCAGGGAAACTTCGGGAACATCGACGACTATCCGGCTGCCGCGATGAGATACACCGAGTGCCGGCTGACGAAGCTCGCGACCGAGCTGCTCCGGGACATCGACTCCGACACCGTCAACTTCGTCCCCAACTACGACGAGTCGCGCAAGCAGCCCGATGTGCTCCCGTCGCGCTACCCGAACCTGCTCGTCAACGGCTCGCAGGGGATCGCCGTCGGCATGGCGACGAACATCCCGCCGCACAACCTCGGCGAGGTGATCGACGCGCTCGTCGCGCTGATCGACGATTCCGAGATCGACGTCGACCGCCTGACGCGGCACGTCAAGGGCCCCGACTTCCCGACCGGCGGGATCATCGTCGGCCGGGAAGGGATCCGAGAGGCGTACCGGTCGGGCCGCGGGCGAATCGTCATGCGCGCCCGGGCGCATGTCGAGGAGCTGCGCGGCGGGAAGACGGCGATCATCGTCAACGAGCTGCCGTACGGGGTGAAGAAGGGCGGCGACTCCGGGGTGATCAAGAAGATCGCGGACCTCGTGAACGACAAGGTCATCACCGAGGTCTCGGACGTCAAGGATCTCTCCGACAAGACCGGCATGCGCATCCAGATCGACCTCAAGCGCGAGGCGATCCCTCAGGTCGTCCTGAACAAGCTCTACAAGCACACGGCGCTTCAGGCCACCTGGGGCTACAACGCGGTCGCGCTCGTGGACGGCGTGCCGCGGACGCTCGCGCTGCGCGACCTGCTGAGCCATTACCTCGACTTCCAGCGCGAGGTGGTCACCCGCCGGCTGAAGTACGAGCTGCGCAAGGCCGAGGCGCGGGCGCATGTCCTGCTCGGATACCTGACCGCCCTCGACAACCTCGATGCGGTGATCGCGCTGATCCGCAGCGCCGCCGACGCGGATGCGGCTCGCGCGGGCCTGATGAAGCAGTTCGAGCTCTCTGAGATCCAGGCCCAGGCGATCCTCGACCTTCGTCTCCGCGCCCTGACGGCGCTCGAGCGCAAGCGCGTCGAGGACGAGCACAAGGACCTCGTGGAGCGGATCGGCGAGCTGCGCACGATCCTGGGCGACGAGTCGCGGATCGGAGCGCTCATCCGTGAGGAGCTGCTCGAGATCAAGCAGATCTACGGCAAAAACGACGACCGCCGCACGGAGATCATCGCGGCCGAGGGCGAGTTCTCACTCGAAGACATGATCGCCGAGGAGGACATGGTGATTGCGATCACCCGCTCCAACTACATCAAGCGGCTGCCGGTGACGACCTACCGCGAGCAGCGCCGCGGCGGCCAGGGCGTGATGGGCATGGACTTGAAGGAGGACGACTACATCGAGCACCTCTTCGTCGCCTCGACTCACGACTACGTCCTCTTCTTCACGAACGTCGGCAAGGTGTACCGGCTGAAGGTGCACGAGCTCCCGCTCGGGTCTCGTCAGTCGAAGGGCCGCGCAATCCAGAATCTCCTGCCGTTCCGCCAAGGGGAGCAGGTGCGAGCGGTCATCCAGACGCGCGATTTCGAGGAGTCGAAGTTCCTCGTCTTCGCGACGAAGAAGGGCACCGTCAAGAAGACCGAGCTCGCCGCGTACAACACGCCGCTCAAGGCCGACGGGATCATCGCGATCAAGATGCGTGACGACGACGAGCTCGTGTCCGTCCGCCACTCGACGGGCGAGGACGACATCCTGATGGTCTCGCGCAAGGGCCAGGCGATTCGCTTCAACGAGAAGGAAGCGCGCTCGATGGGCCGCGACACCGGCGGCGTCAAGGGCATGGGCTTGCGCAAGGGCGACGAGGTGATCACCTCGGATGTCGTCGGGATCAACGAGGGCGACCTGCTCGTCGTGACCGAGAACGGCTACGGAAAGCGCACGAAGCTCGCGGACTACCCGCGGAAGGGCCGCGGCGGCCTGGGCGTGAAGACCGTGCAGCTGACCGAAGCTCGGGGGCAGCTCGTTGGCGCCCGCATCGTGCAGGACGACTATCAGGTGATGCTGATCTCGGACGGCGGCACCGTGATCAAGATTCCGGTCGAGGACGTGAAGCGGCTCGGCCGGTCGACGCAGGGCGTGATCGTCATGCGACTCCGCAAGGGCGAGCAGGTCTCCGCGCTTGCTCCGGTGGTCGAGCCCGAGGACGACGAAGCCGTGGAGGCGCGTCGCCGAGCCGGAGCCGGAGCCGGAGCCGACGCCGACGCCTCCGGCCGAACCGACCTAGGGATTACCCGCAATTTCAAGCGGTTTTCGGGCGAAACCCTTCACAAAAACTGCTGAGAGCGATATATCTTCGCGGCGAGGGGTTTCATTCACCCGCCGGGAGAGAGTGATGGCTGCCAGCAGACAAGTCGATCTTCTAGAGCCAATCGATCTCGCGGACCATCTGGACAAGATCGAGCTCTACCTCGGCCAGGTGTGTCAGATCGCGGGCATCTCGAAGATGCAGCTCGATTACTGGACGAACAAGGCTCACATTCCGACGAAGGGACGCAAGCAGCGGATCTACGACATGGACGCGCTCGAGACGGTGATGCTGATCAAGCAGGCCAAGGACAAAGGGCTGAACCTCGGCGCCGCCATCGAGGCCGCGCAGCGCTTCCGCGAGCTCAACGGCGACCCGGACCACTCGTCCGAGGGCACCGAGCCCAAGAGCTAGGGGGTCCTCCGCGCAGGCGCGTCGCGGCTTCGTCGGGCGGAAGCCAGTTCACGTACAGGCCGGCGCCGAGCTCGAGCCCGGCGAAGACGGTGAGCCTCGGGACGACCTCGAAGTGCCAGTGGGCCCCCGTGTGCAACCAGGCGTTCAACGGCACCGGCCCTTCCTGCTCGCGCAGGGCAATGATCGCGCGGCGGAGGAGCGCCAGTGCGGAAGCGAGATCATCCTCCCGGGGATCGGCCTCGTGCGCACGCGGCGCGATCAGCAGCTCGTACGGAACGCGGCCGGCCGAAGCGGCTCGTAGCGAGAGGTCCCCGCCGAGCGCGATCTCGAGCGCTTCGTCCTGGAGCACCTCGCAGAGGGCGCAGTTGCTTTGCTGCAGCCGAGGAAGCTCCAGGGCGACCTCGGGCGGCGCTTCGCGGAGCCAGACGAGCTGAGAGTGACTGTGCGGGAGACTCGCCCCCGCCTCCCTGCCTTCGTTGACTAGGAGGTACGGATGCGCAAAGCCGGCAGCGCGCGCAGCCTCGCGCCGTTGGTGCCACGCGGTTGCGATCGGTGCCAGCTCGTCATCGGTGAGCTCGGCGACCGAGCGCACGTGCCGCGGCGTGTGGACGACGACCTCCTGGTGGTCGAACGCCGGGTAGAGGTTCGGGACGACTCGCACCTGCCAGCCCGGCGAGTCGGGCTGCCGTCGAGCCGGTGCGACCGCGAAGGTCTCGGGAGGCGTACGGTCCTCGCGGCCCTCGTCGAAGGGGCACTGCTCGAGCTCTTCAGCAGAAGGCGGATCGATCGCGCCGCGCTTGGCGCCCGGACGGCCCGCTCGCGCCGGTGCGATGACGACGGTTCGGCCTGAGAGTGGGTCGTGCCGAAGGTCTGGCGGAGTCAGCTCTTCTGCCCGTAGCCGTGCGAGGCTTCGATCAGCGGCCGGAAGAGCTCGATCGGCAGCGGCAGGATGATCGTCGACGAGCGCTCCGAGCTGATCTCGAGCATCGTCTGCAGGAACCGGAGCTGGAGCGACATCGGGTTCTCCGACAGCACCTGCGCGGCGTCCTTCAGGCGCTCGGAGGCCTGGAACTCGCCCTCGGCGGCGATCACCTTTGCGCGCCGCTCGCGCTCGGCCTCGGCCTGGCGGGCCATCGCGCGCTGCATGCCGCCGGGGATCTCGACGTCCTTGACCTCGACGATCGAAACCTTGATGCCCCAGGGTGAGGTCGCCTCGTCGATGATCTGCTGGAGGATCGCGTTGATCTTGTCGCGCTCCGAGAGCAGCTCGTCGAGCGAGTGCTGGCCGAGAACGCTGCGCAGCGTCGTCTGTGAGATCTGCGAGGTCGCGACCATGAAGTTCTCGATCTGCACGATCGCGTTCTCGGGGTGGATGATGCGGAAGTAGGCGACGGCGTTCACGCGGACCGGGACGTTGTCCTTCGTGATCACCTCCTGCGGCGGGACGTTCAGGGTCACCGTGCGGAGGTCGACCCGGACCATCTTGTCGATGATCGGGATGAGCAGGAAGATGCCAGGGCCCTTGGGTGGCGACTTCAGGCGGCCGAGCCGGAAGATCACGCCTCGCTCGTACTCCCGCGCGACGCGGACCGCCGACGAGAGGAAGATCAGCAGGAGGACTGCAACTGCTGCGACTGCGATCAGCGCGGCCACGGGCGAGATCCTACTGCGTTTGCTCCGAGGGTCGCGCGCCTGGCGGCGGCACCGGAAGTGTCGCCTCAGGCCCGGCGGCGGACTCTTCGGCGCGTTCCACTTGGAGGATGAGCCCTTCGTCGATCCGGTCGACCCGCACGGAGGTACCCGGCGGCAGCGGCTCGCCTTCGGCGCGGGCCTGCCAAAGCTCTCCACGGACGAAGACGAGACCTTCCGGGCCGAGCGTCTCCCGAACGACACCGGCCTGGCCGACGAGCTCGCTCGTCCCGGTCACGACCGGCGCCTTTCGCACCTGGACGATCTTGACGGCGATGAGGGCCATGCACGCCGCGAGCGTCCCGGCGATCGCGAGCACGGCGGGGAGCGAGACCTCGTACGCGTCTCCGGCCGGCTCGAACAGGAGCAGCGCGCCGATGACAAAGCAGACTGCCCCCGCGAGGGTGATCGCACCGTGCGTGGGGACGAACGCCTCCGCGGCGAAGAACGCGAACGCGAGGATCATCAACAAGAGCCCGGCCGCGCTGATCGGCAGCACCTGGAGCCCGAAGAGCCCGAGGATCAGGCAGATCGCGCCGATCGTGCCGGGGAAGATGAGCCCGGGGTTCCACAGCTCGACGATGATGCCGAGCGTCCCGATCGACATGAAGAGGACGATCAAGTTGGGGTCGATCAGCGTGTCGAGGATCTTCTTCCAGAGCGACATGTCGACCGTGGTGATCTCCGCGTCGGCCGTGTGCATGACGAGGTTCTTCGAGCCCTTCGTCGTCTGTCCGTCGATCGTGTCGAGGAGCGTGGGAAGGTCGGGCGCGATCTCGTCGATGACGTTCAGCTTGAGCGCTTCGCTGGCGCCCAGGTTCGATGCCCTCCGGACGGCGGCGTCGGCCCACTTGACGTTTCGCCCATGCGTGCGTGCGAGCTCTCGGAGCGATGCGGCTGCGTCGTTGACGACCTTGCGCCGCAGGTCCTTGGCGATGTCTTCGCCGCCGACGTTGATCGGCGTCGACGAGCCGATGTTCGTCTGCGGCGCCATGGCGAGGAGATCCGCGGCCTGCGCGATCCAGACGCCGGCAGATGCAGCGCGCGAGCCCTCGGGTGAGACGTAGACGATCACCGGGATCGGCGATGCGAGCTCGGCCTTGTAGATCTTCTGCATCGAAGAGCTGAGCCCGCCCGGCGTGTCGAGCAGGATCACGACCGCGTCGTAATCCTCGCGGTTCGCGCGCTCGATCTCGCCGTTGACGTAGTCCTGCGTGATCGGATTGACGTCGTTCTCGAACTTGACCGCAAGGACACGCGGCTCCGACGGCGTAGCTGAGGCAGTGGCGCACAGGAACAGAGTCGCGACCAGCGCGAGAAAAAATCCCCGCAGAAGCGGCCCTTTCACTTGTAAGGATTGTATCTGGGACCGGCCATCTGACCTTGAGGGTTGCCCCGGTCTCTGCTTCCGTAGGAAACGCCGCCCATGAGATTCATCCGTTTCGCCTTCCTGTTTCTCTTCCTCGCTCCGGGCACTGCGCTCGCAGCAGGGACGACCATGGTGGCGCGGGACCTTCCGCAGGGCGTGAACAAGGCACCGGCCCGGTTCGATCTCGTCGGCCTGCACTGGAAGGGCAGCGGCTCGGTCTCGTTCCGCACTCGGAGCGTGTCCGGGCGGTGGAGCCGCTGGCGGGACGCGGCGGCGGAGGATGATCGGCCCGATGCCGGCGCACGCGAGCTTCGGGAGCGCGGCTGGCGGCTGGGGAGCCCGTACTGGACGGGGCCGTCGAACCGGATCGCGGTGAGAACGTCCGGCCGCGTCACCCGGGTGCGCGCCTACTACGTGCGGAGCCCCGGCAAGACGGAGCCCCGGCGCGCCGTCTCGATCGCGGATTCGCCGCTGATCCTCTCTCGCGCGAGCTGGGGCGCGAATGAGCGAATTCGCCGCGGCCGGCCGAGGTACGCAGACACGGTCCGGTTCGCGGTCGTCCACCACACCGCGGGCTCGAACTCGTACACGCGGGCTCAGTCGGCCTCGATCGTCAGGGGCATCCAGCGCTACCACGTGCTCGGAAACGGCTGGGACGACATCGGCTACAACTTCCTCGTCGACAAGTACGGCCAGATCTTCGAAGGCCGATACGGAGGAGTCGATCGGAACGTCGTCGGCGCGCATGCCCAGGGCTTCAACACGGGCTCGTCGGGGATCGCGCTGATCGGGACGTCCGAAGGCAGTGCGCCTTCGGCCGCGGCCCGCAGCGCGCTGGCTCGCCTCATTGCCTGGCGACTCGACGTCGCGCACGTCGATCCGCTCTCGAGATTCAACTGGCGCTCGACCGGCAACCCGCGCTACCCGGCCGGCCGCAACCTCACGCTGCGCACGATCTCAGGCCACCGCGACACGGGCTACACGACCTGTCCCGGAAGCCGGCTCTACGGGGAGCTGCCTGCGCTTGCTCGGACCGTGTCCCAAACCGGGCTACCGAAGCTCTACTTCCCCGCTGCGACCGGCGCACCCGGCGGCTTCGTGCACTTCACCGCGAGGCTCACCGAAGCGCTCCCGTGGTCGGTGGTGGTCTCCGAGCCGAGCGGGAACGTCGTTGCGACCGGGGAGGGGATCGGCACAGACGTCGACTGGACGTGGGACGCGAGGACGGTTCCGGCCGGGCGCTATCTGTACGCGATCGACGCCGGCCCCTTTGTCCGGCCGGCTACCGGTGCCGTCACAGGCACCTCCACGCAGGCCGCGCTGACAGCGCTCGCGCGACCCGCGGTCATCACTCCCAACGGCGACGGCCTCCGCGAGTCGACGGTGGTCAGCTATCGCCTGCGCGAGGCCTCTCTCGTGACGGCGACCGTCGTCGACTCGTTGGGAACGCCTGTGACGACCCTCTTCGTGGAGCAAAAGAGTGCGGGGTCGTACGACTTCGCCTGGGATGCCGTCGGGCTTCCCGACGGCCGGTACGGAGTCGTGCTCACCGCGCGCAACGCTCTCGGCATCGACACGACGGCGACCCTCAGCGTGGTCGTCGACAGGACGCTGATCGGTCTGAGCGTCGAGCCGCGGGTCTTCTCGCCGAACGGGGACGGCCGGCTCGACACGGCGACGTTCCAGTTCCAGCTGTACGGCCCGGCCCAGGTGTCGTTGATCGTGCGCCGCGGCAAGCGGACGATCGGGCGCGTCTTCACGGGCCCGCTGGAAGCGGGCCCGCAGACGATCGAGTGGAACGGCCGCTTCCGACGGCTCGTCGGCGAGCGGGAGTATCGGGCTGAGTTGCGCGCGACCTCCGCCGTCACGACTACTCGCCAGACCGTGCCCCTCGCAGTCGACCGGAGCGGGCCGCGTGTGCGGCTCCTGTCGCGTTCGCCGCTGACGCTCGCGGTCAACGAGCCGGCGGACGTGACCGTGGTCTTCGACGGGACCCGTACGGTCACCCGCCGACGCCTCGTCCCCGGCCGCTTCAGAATCGCACCCGGCGGCGCTTTCTCGACGTTCCGCGCGGTGGCCCGCGATTTCGTCGGGACCGACGGCCGGGCGCTCACGTACCCGTAACAGCCCCGCCGATCCACCGGTCGTAGCGGCGCTCCAGTGCGCTGAGCAGCTCGACGAGCACCTGAGCGCGGTCGACCTCGGCGCCGGTCTCGACGAGCAGCGACGTGGCCGCCTCCTCCGGGAGCTCGCTCGCCTCGACGTTGACGTTGATCCCGATGCCCAGCACCACGCGCGGGGCGCTCGCCTCCGCGAGGATGCCGGCCGCCTTGCGGCCGTCGAGCAGGATGTCGTTCGGAAGCTTGATCGTCGGCTCGAGCCCTGTGACCGCAGAAATGGCTTCGGCGCACGCCTCACCGGCGACGAGCGAGAGCTCCGGCCAGCGGTGGGTCTCGAGGGGCGGCTCGAGGAGGATCGAGCAGAGCACGCTGACGCCACGGGGCGAGACCCACTGCCTGCCGAGGCGGCCGCGTCCCTCGGTCTGCTCCTCGGCGACGGCGACTGCGCCTTCGGAGTGCTCTGGGCCGAGCAGCCTCTGGGTCGAAGGGCAGACCTCGGCATAGACGTACGGGCGGCCGAACCTGCCGCGCAAGCGTGGAACCACGAACTCCGCTCCGAGCGACCCGGACACTCCTGACTACACTAGGCCGCTGGTGGAGACGAAGGCACCGCTTGGGAAGGCAGAGATCGAGGCGATCCTGCCGCATCGCGATCCCTTCCTGCTGATCGACGAGGTCGTCGAACTGGAGCCGGGAGCGCGTGCGGTTGCACGTAAACGCGTGCAGCCTGACGAGTGGTACCTCGCGGGGCACTTCCCTGGTCGGCCGATCATGCCCGGGGTCCTGATCGTCGAGGCGATGGCGCAGACCGGCGCCGTGGCCGTGCTTTCCCAAGAGGAGAACCGAGGTCGGCTCGCACTGTTCGCGGGGATCGATGGCGTCCGCTTCAAGCGAATCGTCGAGCCCGGTGACGAGTTGGAGCTGACGTGTGAGCTCGAGCGCGCGCGGGGCCCGATCGGCAAGGGCCGGGCGGAGGCGCGCGTCGGCGGTGAGCTGGCCGCTCGCGGAACCCTGACGTTTGCAGTGGATCGGTCGTGATCGCGACCGCGACCACGAACGGGCGCATCTCGATCACCGGCATCGGCTCGCATGCACCTGCGCGCGTGATGACGAACGACGAGATCGCAAAGCGAGTCGATACCTCCGATGAGTGGATCCTCGAACGAACCGGGATTCGCGAGCGCCGAGTCGCAGCTTCCGACGAGGCGCTTTCAGACGTCTCGCTCCCCGCCGCCGAGGCGGCCCTCGAGCAGGCGGGGATCAGCGCCTCGTCACTCGACCTGATCGTCGTCGCGACCGTGACGCCGGACATGGTCTTTCCATCTACCGGCGCCATCCTCGCCGACCGCCTCGGAGCGAAGGATGCGGCCGCCTACGACCTGTCCGCCGGCTGCACGGGCTTCGTCTACGCGCTCGTCCAGGCGCACGGCATGGTTGCGAGCGGTCTCGCAAGGAATGCGCTCGTCATCGGCGGCGATGTGCTCTCGAAGATCGTGGACTGGGACGACCGCAGCACGTGCGTCCTCTTCGGCGACGGAGCGGGCGCGGTCGTGCTAGAGCGGGTCGGCGAGGGCGGCTTCCTGGGCTTCGAGCTCGGAGCAGACGGCTCGGGCGGCCCGCAGCTCTACATGCCGGCCGGCGGCTCGCGATCGCCTGCGACGGCCGAAACGGTTGCGGGGCGGCAGCATTTCGCGAAAATGAACGGCCGCGAAGTGTTCAAGTTTGCTACCCGGGTGCTCGTCGACTCGGCCGAGAAGGTGCTCGGCGAGTGTGGCGTGGCCGTGGACGACGTCGATGTCTACGTGCCGCATCAGGCAAACGTGCGGATCATCGACTACGCGCGCAGGAAGCTCGGCATCCCGGAAGAAAGGACAGTCGTTAACGTAGACCGCTATGGCAACACGTCTTCGGGCTCGATCCCACTCGCGCTCGGCGATGCGGAGGCCGACGGGCGGCTCGCTCCCGGCAAGATGGTGCTGCTAACCGGAATGGGAGCAGGCCTCACGTGGGGCTCAGCTCTGATCGAATGGACGGCGAACGGGAAAGGTGGCACACCATGAGTAACGTCGCGTTCTGCTTCCCGGGGCAGGGGTCCCTCGAGGTTGGAATGGGCAGGGAGATCGCGGAGGCCGTTCCGGAGGCGATGGAGGTTTTCCGCGAGGGTAGTGAGGCTTCGGGCCTCGACCTGCAGCGGCTCTGCTTCGACGCTCCGATGGAGGAGCTCGTTGAGACCGAGTTCCAGCAGCCCGCTCTCGTCGCCACGAGCCTGGCGATGCTCGCTGCTCTGCGGACTCGAGGTCTCGAGCCCGACTACGTCGTCGGCCACTCGGTCGGCGAGTTCACCGCGCTCGCGGCCACGCTGTCGTTGACCCCCGCCGAGTCGATCGGGCTCGTACGCGAACGGGGGCTTGCGATGGCCGAAGCGGCGCGGGTCAGCAACGGCTCGATGGCTGCGATCCTCGGTCTCGATGACGCGATCGTCGAGGGCCTTTGCGAGGACATCGACGGCGTCTGGCCGGCCAACTACAACTGCCCGGGCCAGATCGTCATCTCCGGTGAGCAGGACGCCGTGAACGAGGTCTGTGCGAGGGCCGAGGAGCTCGGCGCCCGCCGCACGGTGAAGCTCAAGGTCTCCGGCGCATTCCACAGCCCGCTCATCGCCCGCGCAGCCGACCGTTTGCGGCCGGCGATCGACCGTGTGAAGTTCCGCGATCCGGTGGCGCCCTTCATGTCGACGGTTACGGCCAAGATCGAGCCCGCCCAGCGCTTCGCGTCGCTGCTCGTCGAGCAGCTGACGGCGCCGGTCAAGTTCACCCAGGCCGCGCGTGGTTTGATCGAGGAGGGTGTCAAGACCTTCGTCGAGGTCGGGCCGAGCACCGTGCTCTCCGGCCTCGTCAAGCGGATCGACCGCACCGCCAAGACGATCTCGGTGAACAACCTCGCCGGTCTCGACAAGGCAGAGGAGACCCTCTCCGCTGCCTGATTTTTGCTCCCTCGAAGGGCGAACGGCCCTCATCACGGGGGGCTCGCGTGGAATCGGCCGGGCGATCGCGCTCGAGCTCGGCAAGGCCGGAGCCTCGGTCGTGGTGGGCTACCGCTCAGGAGCGGAGGAAGCGGAGTCGGTCGCCAGGGAAACCGGCGGCCGCGCCGTCCAGGCGGACGTCTCGAGCCCGGATGAGGCGCGTTCGCTCGTCGAGCAGGTCGGCGACCTGGACATCCTCGTCAACAACGCGGGGCTTACCCGAGACGGGGTGCTCGCTCGGATGACCGACGACGACTGGCGTGCGGTGATCGACACGAACCTGAGCAGCGTCTTCTACACCTGCCGTGCGGCGTCGCGAGGAATGATGAAACGGCGTGCCGGCTCGATCGTCAACGTGTCGAGCATCGTCGGCCTGCGGGGCAACTGGGGCCAGACCAACTACGCTGCGTCGAAGGCTGGAATTATCGGCTTCACGAAGTCGCTCGCCCGTGAGCTCGGCAGCCGCGGCGTGCGTGCCAACGTGGTCGCACCGGGCTACATCAACACGCGGCTGACCGATGTGCTTCCCGAGGAAGCTCAGAAGGCGATGCTCGAGAACACGCCGCTGGGCAAGCTAGGAGATCCGGAGGACGTCGCGGGAGCGGTACGGTTCCTGTGCTCGGATGAGGCTTCATTCATAACGGGCGAAGTGCTTCTGGTCGACGGCGGGTTGGGGATGTGAGGTTGTGAGCAACTACGAGCACGACGGGCGCCGCCGGGTGGTGGTGACCGGCATGGGGGCTGTCACACCGCTCGGAAACGACATCGAGTCGACGTGGACCAATCTTTTGGCCGGCAAGTCCGGAGCCGCGGTGATCGAGCAGTTCGACGCGAGCGCATATCCGGTCAACTTCGCGTGCGAGCTGAAGGAGTTCGACCCCAAGGAGTGGATCGATCACAAGCAGGCCAGGCGCATGGACCGGTTCGCGCAGATGATCGTCGCCGCGGCCCGCCAGGCCGAGGCCGACTCGGGTTTCGAGGTCGAGCCCGAGGCCGAGCGGGTCGGCGCGTCGATCGCGACCGGGATCGGCGGGCTGCAGGCGTTCCAGGACTGCTACGACATCCTGCTTTCCCGCGGGCCCGACCGGGTGAACCCGTTCGCGATTCCACAGATCATCCCGAACATGGGCGCCGCCTGGGTCTCGATGGAGCTCGGGAGCCGCGGCCCGTTGTCGTCTCAGTGCACCGCGTGCGCCGCTTCGAACATGGCGATCGGCGAGGCGTCGGACATGATTCGGCTCGGCCGCGCGGACGTCGTCTTCGCCGGCGGTACCGAAGCGGGCATCACGCCGGTCGGGATCGCCGGCTTCAGCGCGATGCGGGCGCTCTCACGGAGAAACGAAGAGCCTGAGAAGGCCAGCCGCCCGTTCGACGCGGATCGCAGCGGCTTCGTGATGGGCGAGGCAGGTGGCGTGATCGTCCTCGAGGAGCTCGAGCACGCGCGTAACCGCGGCGCGAAGATCTACGCCGAGTTGCTCGGGTACGGCCTCTCGTCGGACGCGGCGCACATCACAGAGCCGGACCCGACGGGACAGAACCCGGCACGTGCGATGACGATGGCCTTCGGCGACGCAGGCATTTCGCCCGACGAGATCGACTACATCAACGCCCACGGCACTTCGACTCCGCTCGGCGACGCGAGCGAGACCAATGTAATCAAGCTCGCGCTCGGTGAAGAGATCGCCCGCAAGACCCCCGTCTCCTCGACGAAGGGGGCAACCGGGCATTGTCTCGGCGCGTCCGGCGCGGTCGAGGCGATCTTCTCGATCCTCGCCGTCAACAAGAACATGTTGCCGCCGACGATCAACTACGAGACGCTGGACCCCAAGTGCGACCTCGACTACATCCCGAACGAGGCGCGGGAGGCCGACGTCAAGGTTGCAGTCTCCAACTCGTTCGGATTCGGCGGCCACAACGCGTGCATCGTCCTGCGCGAGCTCGACGGGTGATCCGCTCCGCCTCCTGAATCTCGACTCCTGAGTTTTGACACAGAGCCGGCACAGACGTGTGCGGTTTTCCTGAATACGCTCGTCGTGGGGAGGAGGCCGGGTGCGCCATAACTAAGGTTGCGTCATGGCGGCTTCGCCCTCATCACGCACGAGCGCTCCGCGCTGGGCAACCTTCGACTGTTACGGAACCCTGATCGACTGGAACCTGGGGATCCGCACGCAGCTCGAGCGCATCTTCGGGGTCGAGCAGGCACCCAGGTTGCTCGAGCGCTACCACGAGCTCGAGCCGGAGCTCGAGTCCGAGCCGTTTCGCAGCTATCACGAGGTGTTGACGCTCGCGCTCGAGCGGCTGGCGCAGGACGAGCAGATCCAGATTCCCGAGGGCGAGGCAGGCGCCCTGGCCCATTCGTTACCGGACTGGCCCCCGTTTCCCGAGGTTCCGGCCGCACTCGCCGAGCTCCGTGAACGCGGGTGGAGCCTTGCGATCCTCTCGAACACGGACCGCGATCTGATCGCTGCCTCGCAGCGCCGCCTCGAGGTTCCGATCGACCTCACGATCGTCGCCGAGGACCTGCGCTCGTATAAGCCGGGCCATGCGCACTGGGAGCACTTCTTCGACGTGACGACGGCGGAGCGCGAGAGGCACGTGCACGTCGCAGCGAGCCTCTTCCACGACATCGCACCCGCCCGTGAGCTGGGTCTTCGCTCCGTCTGGATCAACCGCCTCGGCGAGCAGCCGGAGCCTCAGCCCGACCGCGAGCTTCCCGATCTCTCCGCTCTGCCCGACACCCTGGACGAGCTGGTGCCGGCATGAGCGAGGCGTTCACCGTTCGCCCGGCCCGCAAGGAGGAGGTCGAGGCCGCGACGGAGCTTCTGAACGAGCACTCGCGCCGACTGCACGGTGTCGACGACCAGGTGCCCTCAGACCTCCTTCAGTACTGGGAGTCGCCGGACGTGGACTTCGAGCGCGACGTCCTCGTCGCCGAAGGGGCCGATGGCTCCCTCGTGGGCTATGCGGATCTCGGCATCCACGGCGAGCATGTCTGGCTCGACGTACGAGGGCTCGAGCGAGAGCCTCAGCGGGCTCTCATCGACGCAATCCAGGAGCGTGCCGGCGAGAGAAAGCCCTCGGCGGGCCTCATCTCGTTTGTCTCGGAGTCGGATCAGCTGGCACGCGACCTGTACGAGCAAGCGGGCTACCGGGTCACGCGCCACTCATTCCGTATGGAGATCAGCCTCGAGGCCACGCCGCCTGCGCCGCAGTGGCCTGAGGGATTCGCCGTCCGGACGATGCGCCTCGGCGAAGAGGAACGCGTCTACGAAGCGCACATGGCTTCCTTCGCGGACACGTGGATGTTCGCCAGGGAGCCCTTCGACGTCTGGTCGCACTGGCTCGTGAAAGACACCGGCTTCGATCCCTCACTCTGGTTCCTCGCCGAGGCGGGCGACGAGCTCGCCGGCATCGCGATGACTCGAGTCTCCGAGACCGAGCCCGACATGGCGTGGGTGCGGATCCTCGGCGTCCTGCCGGAGTTCCGGCAACGTGGGCTTGCGCAGGCTCTCCTCAGGCACACGTTCGAGGAGTACGCCAGGCGTGGGCTCGCCCGCGTCGGGCTCGGCGTCGACGCCGAGAATCCGACGGGCGCGGTTCGCGTCTACGAGCGCGCCGGGATGCACGTTTCCAGGACGAATCTGATTCTCGAGAAATCTCAGGGATAATCGAAGCCTTGGCCGACTCTCGGATCGACGTCTCCATCGAGCACAAGAACCTGCCGGCTGAGCCGCAGGACGGCAAGGCGCACCCAAACACCTGCCCGTCGTGCGACTCGCACTACCGGGAGGACGAGCTCGAGCAGAACCTTCGTGTCTGCCCCCAGTGCAGCTACCACTTCCCGGTGCGGGCGTGGGCCCGGATCGAGCAACTCGTGGACGACGGCATGTTCGAGGAAGAGGCGGCCGAGCTCCGGTCCGAGGATCCTCTGGACTTCTTCGATCTGCGGCCGTACACGGAGCGCCTGGCCGAAGCGGAGGTTTCGACCGGCCTCGGCGACGCGATGCTGATCGGGCACGCTGCAATCGAGGAGCAGGCCTGCGAGCTCGCGGTGATGGACTTCGCGTTCATGGGCGGCTCGATGGGGAGCGTCGTCGGCGAGAAGCTCTCGCGGGCGTGCGAGGGCGCAGTCGAGCGCCGGGTGCCCCTGGTCACCGTCACCGCCTCCGGTGGTGCGCGCATGCAGGAGGGGATCCTCTCCCTGATGCAGCTCCCGAAGACGGTGTGCGCGATCGAGGATCTTCGTGACGCACGGTGCGGCTTCATCAGCGTCATGACCCACCCGACAACGGCCGGCGTGCTGGCCAGCTTTGCAAGCCTCGGAGACGTGATGGTCGCCGAGCCCGGCGCACTGCTCGCGTTCACCGGCCCCCGCGTCGTTCAGCAGACGACTCGGGAGAAGCTTCCCGACGACTTCGGCCTCGCCGAGTCGAATCTCCGCTTCGGCCACCTCGATGCGATCGTGCAGCGAAGCGAGCTCAGGCCCTTCCTCGGCCGCGTTCTGCGACTCTTCTCCAATGCCGAATGAAGCCGAGCGACATCTGCGCGAGCGGCTGAGCCGGCTCCGCAGCCTGCCACTTCTACGCGGCACCCGGCTCTCCGGCGAGCTCGAGCGCTTGCAGCGACAACTCGAGCGGATCGAGGCCGAGCCGACGGACGAGGAGATCTGGCGGTCCGTCGACCTGGCGCGCCATTCCGAGCGTCCGTACACCCTCGACTACGTCGAGCGTCTCTTCGAGGACTTCGTGGAGCTGCACGGTGACCGGGCCCGCGCCGAGGATCCGGCCCTCGTGACAGGCCTGGGCCGCTTCGGCGGCAGGACGGTCGCGGTCATCGGCCAGCAGAAGGGACGCGACATCGACGAACGGACGCGGCGCAACTTCGGCATGCCGCACCCCGAGGGCTACCGGAAGGGGATGCGGATGATGGAGATCGCGCAACGCCATCGCTTCCCGGTCGTGACGTTCCTCGACTCACCCGGGGCCTACCCCGGGGTTGCGGCCGAGCAGCACGGGCAGGGCGGTGCGATCGCCCGTTCCCAGGCGCTGATGGCCCGCCTGACGGTGCCGCTCGTCGCCTGCATCATCGGGGAAGGGAACTCGGGCGGCGCGATCGCGATCGGGCTCGTAGACCGAGTCCTCATGCAGGAGAACGCGATGTACAGCGTCATCTCCCCGGAGGGGTGCGCGGCGATCCTGTGGCGTGACGGTGCCGAGAAGGTCAAGGCGGCGGTCGCGTTGAAGCCGGACGCCGTGCATTGCCTGGAGCTAGGCGTCATAGACGAGATCGTGAAGGAGACGCAGGGGGGCGCACACCTGAATCCGGACGAGTCCGCACGTTTGCTCGGCGAGGCGCTCGGCCGGACCCTCGAAGAGCTCGTCGAAGTGCCCGGCGAGGAGCTTCGCGACCAGCGGCGTGATCGCTACCGCCGGCTCGGCATCTATACGGCGAAAGCCGCCGAGCCCGCTCTCCAGCCCGGTCCCTGAGTTCTCCACAGGCGCTCCGCCGAGAATATCCACAGCATCCACAGTGTTTTCCCCTGCCTCTGAGAACGCGCCGAGGCCGGCTCGAAAGCCGGCCTCGAACGCTGACCCCCTGGTGCTGCTATGAGTTTTTCAGGACATATGCGTCCTGTTCTCAGTACTGATGATTACCGGGTCGCCAATCTTGAAACATCGCGCGCCGGGTTTCCAAGACGGCTTGGCTCGGTAAAGAGAAAGCATGCGACCGATCTGGAGCGGAACCATCTCGTTCGGCCTCGTCAGCGTGTCGGTTCGCATGTTCTCCGCGACCGAGTCGAAGGAGCTGCGGTTCCACTTTCTCCACAAGAAGGATCTGGCTCCGATCGGCTACGACAAGGTCCGGAAGGACACCGGCAAGCACGTCGATCCTGACGATGTCATCCGCGGCTTCGAGATCGAGAAGGGCAAGTACGTGCCGATCGAGGACGAGGATCTCGACCGGCTCGACATCGAGCTCACGCACTCGATCGACATCTGCGACTTCGTCGACCTCGACGAGATCGATCCGATCTTCTATCGCAAGGCCTACTACCTCCTGCCCGACGACGGGGCGGAGAAGCCGTACCGGCTGCTCGTGCGCGCGCTCGAGGAGACGGGCAAGGTCGGAGTCGCCAAGGTCGTGATCCGAAACAAGCAGCATCTCGCCGCCCTCCGGCCCTACGACGACGTGCTCCTGCTGGAGACGATGTACTACGCCGACGAGGTTCGAAAGCCCGACAGCGTGAACGGCAAAGCCAGGCTTCAGAAGGCCGAGGTCGAGATGGCCAAGTCCCTCGTCAAGAACCTGAGCGACTCCTTCAAGCCCGAGAAGTACGACGACACGTATCGCAAGGAGCTCCTCGACCTGATCAAGGCGAAGGCGAAGGGCAAGGAGCTGCCGGAGCCGTCCGAGGCGCAAGAGGCCGAGGTCGTCGACCTGATGGATGCCCTGCGCGAGTCGGTCAAGGAGACGAAGAGCAAGAGCAAGCCGACCAGGAAGCGGGCCCGCAAGGCAAGCTAGGCCCTGCATGGCCAAGCTGGCCGAATACAAGCGCAAGCGCGACCCGAAGAAGACGCCGGAGCCCTTCGGCGGCAAAAAGCGCGGGAAGCAGCCGATCTTCGTCGTCCAGCGTCACGATGCCCGCCGGCTGCACTACGACTTCCGTCTCGAGCGGAACGGCGCGCTGGCCAGCTGGGCGGTCCCCAAGGGAGTGCCGCTCGAGCCCGGCCAGCAGCATCTCGCCGTTCACGTCGAGGACCATCCGCTCGAGTACGCGACGTTCCACGGCGAGATCCCAAAAGGCGAGTACGGCGCCGGCACGGTCGAGATCTGGGACACGGGCACTTACGAGCTCGTCGAGGACAAGCCCGACGGCGGTCTCACGGTCCGGCTGCACGGGAAGCGCCTCGAGGGCACCTACGCGCTCGTCCCGGCCCATCTGTCCGGCGACGAGCGCAACTGGCTGATCGTTCGCAAGAAGGACGACTCAGCGCCTGCCGCACGCAAGACGCGCAGATATCAGGGCATGTTCGCCACGCTTGTCGATGCGGTGCCGAAGGGCGACGACTGGCTCTTCGAGATCAAGTGGGACGGCTACCGGATCATCGCGACGGTGGCGGGCGGAGACCCCGAGCTCAGATCCCGGAAGGACCAGGACTACACCAAGCGCTTCGAGTACGTCTCGAAAGAGCTCGTGAAGGCGCTGAAGACGCCCGACTGCGTGGTCGACGGCGAGGTTTGCGCGCTCGACGAGGAGGGGCGGCCCAGCTTCTCCGCCATGCAGCAGGGAAAGAGTGGGACGCCGATCGTCTACTACCTCTTCGACCTGCTCGAAGTGGAGGGCGAGCCGATCGTCGATCTCCCGGTCGAGGAGCGGCGCAAGCGGCTCGAGAAGCTGCTCGACAAACGGAACAAGACCGTGCGCTTCTCGGAGAGCTTCGACGATGGGGAGGCATTGCTCGCGGCCGCGAACGAGCAGGGGCTCGAAGGGATCATGGCGAAGCGCCTGGGCTCGCGGTACCTCCCGGGCAGGCGGTCGCGCGACTGGCTGAAGATCAAGGGCCACGGCCGCCAGGAATTCGTGATCGCCGGCTACACGCGCGGCAAGGGACGGCGCGAGAGAACGCTCGGGTCGCTCGTGCTCGGGATGTACGAGGGCGACGAGTTCGTCTACGTCGGGAACGTCGGGACCGGGTTCAACGACCAGGAGATCGACCGTCTCCTGAAGAAGCTGAAGCCGCTCGAGCGCAAGACGCCGCCCTTCAAGGACGTGCCCAAGATGCCGCGAGTGCGCAAGGGAGACGTGCTCTGGGTGCAGCCGAAGCTCGTCGCCGAGGTCGAGTTCGTCGAGTGGACGCACGACGGCCGGCTGCGGGCACCCGCCTACAAGGGCCTGCGCGAGGACAAGGCCGCCGTCGAGGTGCACCGCGAGGCTTCTGAGCCGATGGCGAGCGAGATTCGCAAGGGCAAGCGCGTGCTCAAGCTCTCCAACCTGGACAAGCCCTTCTGGCCGGAGGAGGGGATCACGAAAGGCGACTTGCTCTCGTACTACCGGCGGGTCGCGCCGGTCGTCTTGCCTCATCTCAAAGACCGGCCGTTCACCATGAAGCGCTATCCCGACGGCTGGCAGGGCAAGTTCTTCTTCCAGAAGGACGCGCCGAAGGGCATGCCCGACTGGATAGCGACGGACTCGATCGTCGTCTCGACTCGCGAGAAGCCGCGCCAGAAGCGGCGGATCGACGCGCCGCTCGTGAGCGACGAGCTCGCCCTGCTCTGGATGGTGAACATGGGCTGCATCGACCTGAACACGTGGTACTCGCGGATCGACAAGCCCGACCGGCCCGACTTCGTGCTCTTCGACCTCGACCCTTCGCCCGACGTGGGTTTCCCGGAGACGGTGCAGGTCGCGCTGCTCGTGAAAGAGGTGCTCGACACGCTGGGCCTCGAGAGCTTCGTCAAGACGAGCGGTGCGGACGGGATCCACGTGCTCGTGCCGATCGCGCGTCGCTACAGCTACGCCGACACGCGTGAGTTCTCCGCGATCATCGCCGGAGCGCTCGCCCGCACGCACCGCGGGCTTGTGACGACCGAGTGGACGAAGGCGAAGCGCCGCGGAGTGCTGATCGACTCGAACCAGAACGGCGAGGGGAAGACGATCGCGTCCGTCTACTCGGTGCGGCCGAAGGAGGGCGCGCCGGTGTCGACGCCGCTGCGCTGGGACGAGGTGAACGAGGACCTCGATCCAGCCGCGTTCACGATGGAGGTCGTCCTCGCCCGGATCGAGAAGCACGGCGATCTCTTCGAGGGCGTGCTGAAGAACAAGCAGTCGCTCTCGGCGGCGCTCAAAGCGGTGCGCTAGGCGTTAGCTATTCGTCGCTGTTGAGCCGTTCGGCGCCCGGGTAGCGCTCCTCGACGGCGACGTCGTCCTTCACGGCCTCGAAGTCCTCGAGCGCCACCGGTTGCTCGGCACCGTCATCCCGAAGCTGTTCCTCGACGCGCTCGGTCTTGTCGCGGCCCATGAGCCGGTTCCAGAGCTCTCCCATTCCCATCGGTCCTCCTCCGTAGAGTCGCCCGATGGTACTCCGTGGCTTAGACGGCGGCTGCGAGGGGGGCGCGCTCGCTTGCGAGCACGCGCTCGAGCGCCGCAACGCACTTCGCGTCGAACGACGTTCCGCTCTGCTCGCGGAGCAGCGCGAGCGCCCGCTCGTGCGGCCAGGCGTCTCTGTAGACGCGCCGCGAGATGAGCGCGTCGTAGACGTCGCACACGCCGAGAATCCGTGCGTCGAACGAGATGAGCGAGCTCTTCGTCCCGTGGGGATAGCCGGAGCCGTCGAGCCGCTCGTGGTGGTCGCGCACGAGGTGTCGAATCTCGTCGCCGAACCCGAGGTCGACGAGGATCTTGTCGCCCCATTCGGGATGCAGCTTGATGATTCCGAACTCCTCGTCGGTCAAGGGGCCGGGCTTCTGGAGAATCGAGTCGGGGACCGAAAGCTTGCCGATGTCGTGGACGAGCGCTCCGGTTGCGAGTGCCCGCAGGCGACTCCCGGTGAGCCCGAGCTCCTCACCGACCTGAACTGCCCGTAGCGCGACGCGGCGCGTGTGCTCCTCCGTGTACTCGTCCTTGCGGGCGAGACTGAGAGTGAGCGCGCGGACGTGCGCACCGAGGAACGCCTCCTCGCCGGCGACGAGATCCGCGCCCTTGACGTCACCCACGAGCGGGCGCGACTGGGCCTTGCGCCGGAGGTCGAGTGCGACCGGCACGCCGACGATCACCATCCCGATCAATTCGTAGCCGTGGCCCATCCACCAACCGAGCTCCATGTAATTGAGGAGCATCGCCGGCGGCAGAGCCGAGGCCAGCCAGAAGAGCCCGATCGCAACCACCAGGTCTGCTCCGCGGCGCGTCAGCAGGAACGTTCGCAGCGCCCGCAAGGTCAAGACGGTAAAGAGGATCAGTCCGACGGCCAGCAGGATGTAGGCCGCGGTGCTTCGAGTCTCCGGCACGCTCGGGACTGTGCTCGGCACGAGCATCCCGACAGCGCCGAGCCCAAGAATGGTTGACAGCAACACGATCTGAAGAACGATCAACGGCCGGACGCTCCGCGCCCGGCGAACGGATGGAAGCGCCGACAGTGCGAGCACCGCGGCGCCGACGGGAAGGGTCGCGCCGCCCGTGAAGGCGACGACGCCGTTCATCCCGACCAGGAAACCCGGTGTGGCAAGGCCGTGCAGGGCCAGGAGGGCTGCCATGGCCGAAAACGCGGTCCCGACGAGCACCGTTCGCCCATCGCGGCGGCGAGCGCCGACGACGGTGAGCGCGACCGCGGCGAGCGCGGCGGCGAGCGCGGTGAGCCCGACGCCGCTGAAATGTGCCTGCCCGGTGAAGTGAGCATGCCGTTGGCCGAAGGCGTTGATCGTGAGCGACGGCAGAATTGCCAGCACCGAGCCCAGGACAAGAGCAGGGATGACGTGCCGGTTAGTGCTGCGCCGCATTACTCGAATTGAGATCGGACGGGGCTACGGTCTACCCATCCCTCGAATGGGGGAGTCGAGCGAATCGCTACGAGTTGGATGCCGGCCGCACGAACTCGTAGATCTGGCCGATCTCGTCGAAGCCGAGCTTCCGGTAGAGCTCCTTTGGCCAGTCGTCCCGCAGAGCCATGAGGAAGGTCAGGTCGTTTCCGGCTGCGCGGGACGCGGCGAGCGCGCAGGAGACGGTTGCGCGGGCAAGACCGCGGTTGCGAAACGACTCGCTGGTCACCACGGCCTCGATCTGACCGGTGTTCCCGTCGGAGTAGAGCTCGCAGTAGCTCGCGATAACGCCGTCGACACGCGCTGCGAAGAAGGCCGTCTGTCTCGTTGCAGCGACGATTTGCTTGTTGACGACGAGTTGCCGGACGGTCTCCTCGTCCGTGCCGTAGGGCGTGCGCCGCGTGTCTTCGGCCCAGACCGGCTCGAGCTCGTCGATCGAGACCTCCTGGGCCAGCGAGAGATCGGCGGGGCGATCGGGTTCCCGGCGCGCGACCATGAGCACATCGCAGTGCACCTCCCAGCCGAGCTCGCGAAACTCCGGATCGAGGCGAGCGCCGGCCTCCTCGTCGTAGACCTCGACCTTGCCGTGACGCAGGCCGGCGCCTCTGAGGATTCGATCCGACTCCGCCGCGAGCAGCTCGGCCGACGCCTCGTCGAGATCGGTGTCGGCCGCGAGGTAGTTGCGGCTCCAGACGCGGGGGACTTCGGAGTGGAGATACGCAGTGCCGAACCGAAACGGCACGGCAAGCTCCGCGGAGAGGGCATCGAGCATTCTCAGAAACGCGACGACGCGCTCGAGCTCAGTCATCGCCGATGCCTCTCGGGTGGCCGAGCATGCTCAACTCGGCGATGTCGCGGCGGAAGAAGAGTGAGACCGTCCAGTCGGCGACGACACGGAGCTTCCTGGAGAAGAGCGGCAGCTGGTAGAGGTGGTACGTCCTCGTCACGAACCAGCCCACGAAGCCGCGCAGCGGAACGCCGAAGACGAGTGCAATCCCCTTGTGCCGGCCGAGTGTCGCGACCTGCCCGAGCGAGCGGTAGCCGTAGGGCCGCGGTGTTCCGCGCAGGTTCTTCGCGAGCCGGCGTGCCTGGCGCAATGCGTGCTGGGAGGTCGGAGGATCCGGCAGGCCCGGCGTGGCGGAGTTCGGCACGTGTGCGTCGTCGCCGAGTGCCCACAGACCCTCGCGATCCTCGACTCGCAGGTTGGCGTCGACCTTGACGCGCCCGCGCTCGTCGAGAGGCAGACCGAGCTCGGCAAGCAGTGGGTTCGGGCTGACGCCTGCGGTCCACACGAGCGTGTGCGTCGGGATGCGCTCGCCTCCGGTCAGGACGACGGAGCTTCGCCCGACCGATTCGAGCGTCGTCGAGACCCTGATCTCGATGCCTCTTTTCGCCAGCTGCTTCGCGGCATACTCGCCCAGGCGAGAAGGAACCTCCGGCAAGATCTTCGGCGCCGCGTCGACGAGGACCCACCGCGTGCGGCGCCGCGGGAGCTCGGGATAGTGCCTGAGGGCGTCGCGGACGAGGTCGGCGAGCTCGGCCAGCGCCTCGACCCCCGCATAGCCTGCGCCGACGAACACGAAGGTGAGATGCGCCTCGGCCCTGCTCGAGTCCATCGCGGCCATGGCCGCCTCGAGTTGGCGGAGGACGTGGTTTCGGAGGTTGATCGCATCCGCGAGGTCCTTGAACCCGAGCGCGTGCTCGGCCAGGCCCGGGATCGGCAACGCTCGTGTGATGGAGCCGAGCGCGAGCACCGCTTGCTCGTAGCCGACCTCGAAGATGCCCGCTCCGGTCTCGACCGTCGCCGTGCGCCGCTCCGCGTCGAGCGCCGTCAGCCGGCCGAGCAGAAGCTGCGCATGTGGGCACATCAACCGCAATGGAACGACGACGTGGCGGGGCTCGAGCGTCCCTGACGCGGCTTCGGGCAGGAGCGGCGTGAACAGCATGAAGTTCTCGAGGCTGACGATCGTCGCCCCGCGCTGACCGAGCAGCCGTGCGACGTAGGAGCCGGCGAAGCCTCCACCGAGGACGAGCGTCCCGCCGCGGGCCCGCCGTGCCTCTACCATCGCCTGGTGATCCAGGTTTCGGTGATCGGCAGCGGCTCCGAGCACGAAGCTCGAGCCGAAGAAGTCGGACGCCTGCTCGCCGAGCGCGGCTGCACCGTCGTAACCGGAGGCCTCGGTGAGGTGATGGCCGCGGCGGCTCGTGGGGCGAAGAAGGCGGGAGGCACGACGATCGGCATTCTCCCGGGTGCGAGCCGCGCCGAGGCGAACGAATGGATCGACCACGCCGTTGTCACGGGCATCGGGCACGCGCGCAATCTCGCCGTCGCGGGCTCCGGTGACGCCGTGATCGCAGTCGGCGGAAGCTGGGGGACTCTGGCGGAGATCGGGTTTGCGATGCGACTCGGGCGCCCGGTCGTCGTGCTGGATCCTGGTTGGGAGCTGGAAGGGATCGACCGGGCGGAGAGCCCGGCGGAGGCGGTCGCCCTCGTGCTCAGCCGCGTAACAGGGGAAGGGTCAGGCACGTAGGCCCTCCTTCGCCCTTGCGAGAGAGCTCCTCGCCCTGGTAGACGCGGACGTCGACGCCCGCCGCCTCCATCCGCTGCCTTGTCTCCGGGTTCCCGTCGAGGGCGAGAGCCTTCCGGGGACCGAGCGCGAGGACGTTGCACGCCATCGACTTGAACTCCTCGTCGGGAACCTCGACCAGCTCGATGCCGCGCTCCTCGAGCAGCTCGACGAGGCGAACCGGCAGCAACGGCAGGTAGACGAGCGCCAGGTCGGCGTCGAGTGGGCTGATGATCGTCAACATGTGCATGCAATGTTCCTGGCCGAGGTAGTGCGGCAGATCGACGGTGAACACCTCGACGCCGGGCAGAGCGGCTCCGAGCTGGGCGGCCCCCGCTTCGTTTGTCCGGTAGCCGAGCCCGACGACCAGCGTTCGTTCGTCGACCCAGAACGCGTCACCGCCCTCGGCAAGCGCGGGCGCGGTCAGCTCGGCGGCAATCGGGACGCCGGCTGCCTCGAAGTCGGCCCGTAGCGCCTCGACCTCGCCCCGTCGGGCCTCCTTCCCCGGCCGCAGGAGAATCGCGCCCGCGTCTGTGACGAATGCGGGATCGAAGACGTACACGGCGTCAGGGTTCTGGTCTGCGGCTTTCGCGGCCACGACGACCTCGGCTCCGGCCTCCTCCAGCGTCTTGCGAAAACCTTCGTGCTCGTCCGCGATCCGCTCAACGTCCGGCTCTGCGAGCCACCGATACTCACGCCAGCGCGAGAAATCGGTCGCCGGCGGCCGGACGAGGACCCGTCGCAGGGTGCCGGTCATGGTCTGGATCACGAGCCGAGCATACGGCCCGGTCAGCGCAACCTCCTCGAGCCGCCGCTCGAGGAAGGCCCGCTCGACCGGATTGGGAGCGAGCTCCAGCGCCCTACGGTAGGCGCCCGCCGCCTCTTCTCGCCGCCCGAGTCGCCGGAGGAGGTCCGCCCGGGCGGCATGCAGGAGGTGGTAGCCGTCGATCCCCTCGATCTGCGCGATCAGATCGAGTCCCTGGTCGATCCCACCGGCCATTGCGACCGCGACCGCCCGGTTCAGCTCGACGATCGGGGACGGGGTGACGCGTCCCAGCTCCCCGTAGAGCTCGGCGATTGCGTGCCAGTCCGTCTCCTCCGGTCGGTTGGTGGTCGAGTGCACCGCGGCGATCGTCGCCTGAAGCCCGTAAGAGCCGGTGCTGCCGAGCCGCTGGGCGTGCTCGAGCACTCGACCGCCCTCGTCGATCCGGTCGCGGTTCCAGAGCGAGCGATCCTGGTCTTCGAGGAGGACCAGCTCGCCGGCGGGGTTTGTTCGGGCCTCGCGCCGGGAGTCCTGGAAGAGCATGAGCGCGAGCAGGGCCAGGACTTCCGCTTCGTCGGGCATGAGGACCGCGAGGAGCTTGCCGAGCCTGATCGCCTCGTCGGAGAGCTCCCGGCGCACGAGGTGGTCGTCAGCGGTTGCGCTGTAGCCCTCGTTGAAGACGAGGTAGAGGACTGCCAGCACGGGCTGCAGGCGGTCCGTGAGCTCCTCGTCGAGCGGGACTCGAAACGGGATCCCGGCCGCGCGGATCTTCCGCTTCGCTCGAACGAGGCGCTGCGCCATCGTCGGCTCGGGGGTGAGGAACGCCCGCGCGATCTCCGTCGTGGTCAGTCCGCCGACCTCCCGGAGAGTGAGCGCCACCTGAGCCTCTGCCGCGAGCGCTGGGTGGCAACACGTGAAGACGAGCGCCAGCCGCTCATCCGGGATCGCACTCACGTCTTTCTCCTCCTCGGGTAGCTCGTCCAGGCGCTCGAGGAGCTCGGTCTTCCTCGCCAGCGTCTGATCGCGGCGGATTCGGTCGATCGCCCGGTTGCGAGCAGTCGTGACGATCCAGGCGGCGGGATTACGAGGCTCGCCGTCTCGGGGCCAGCGCTCGAGCGCAACGGCGAACGCCTCCTGCACCGCGTCCTCGGCGAGGTCGAAATCGCCGAGGACGCTGATGAGGATTGCGACCGCACGTCCCCACTCCTCCCGAAAGACGCGATCGACCGTCTCTATGCGCCGGCCTCCGTCTCGCGCTCGACGATCGGGCGAACCTCGATCGTGCCGTGCTCGGCGGTCGGGATCTTCGCCGCCAGGGTCAGGGCCATGTCCAGATCGGGCAGTTTGATCTCGAAGATGCCGCCGATCTGCTCCTTCGTCTCCACAAAGGGGCCGTCGGTGACGAGCACGTTGCCGTCGCGGACGCGGACCGTCTTTGCGGTCGTCGCGTCGTCGAGCTCCTTGCCGTCGACCTCCGGGTCTGCCTTCCCCAGCTCGTCGAAGAGGGCATACCACCTCGGCAGCGACTTCTCGCGTGCCTGTGCCGCTTCTTCCTCGGACATGTCCAGCCAGGCTGACTGGTCGCTGTAGACCATCAGGGCGTAACGCATCTCAGCTCGCCTCCTCGACGTGCACCGGTCGAACCTCGATTGCGCCCTGCTCGGCCGCCGGGATCTTCGCGGCGAGCTCGCAGGCCTCGTCGATCGAGTCGCACTCGAGGATGAAGTAACCCCCGAGCGCCTCCTTGACCTCGGTGTACGGCCCGTCGGTGACGAGGCGCTCACTGTTTCGAACGCGCACCGAAGTCGCCGTCTTGGTCGACTGAAGCTCAGCGCCGCCGACCACCTTGTCGCCCTGGGAGAACTCCATGTAGCGGGCATAGACCGCCTGGCGATCGTCCTCGCTCATTGACTCCCATTGGTCTTCCTCCGCGTGAATGAGTGCTAGGTACTCCAACTCGTGCTCCTTTCGCTTGCAGGCTACGCCGTCCGCAGCCGCGCCAGCATCGCTTCGCTGACGAACGCGTCCTCGGACGGCCAGAACGGGTCGTGGTGGCGGAACTCGACGGCGATCGCACGTGGCCTTGCCGTCTCGGTCTCCACCAGGTTTCTGTGTGGCCTTCGCACCGGCTTCATCCCTCCTCCTCTCGTCATGGCACAGGGACGACGAACGGCGCCGGCCGAAATCGACAGGCCCTAGGAAATCGACTGGCTTTCGGAAAGCATCCGTTCGAGGAGCGTCAAGGCGCCGACCTTGTCGAGCGGCTCGTTCAGGTTGCCGCACTTCGGCGATTGGACACACGAAGGACAGCCTCGCTCGCACGGACAGCCGGCGAGCATCCTTCGCGTGTCCTCGACCCAGCCCTCGAAGACCTCGAAGCCATGCTCGGTGATGCCCACGCCGCCGGAGTGGCCGTCGTAGACGAAGACCGTCGGCCGGCCGGTCTGGAAGTGGAGGTTCGTCGAGAGGCCGCCGATGTCCCAGCGGTCGCACATCGCCCAGAGCGGCAGGATCGCGATCATCGCGTGCTCGGCGGCGTGCAGCGTGCCGAGGAGGCGAGGCATCTTTTCCAGCTCGGCCAGTTGCTCGGGCTCGGGCACGTACCAGACGGCCTCGGTGTCGAAGGTTGTCTCCGGGAGGTCGAGCGGGACGAGGTCGAGCGTCGACTGGTCGCGGATGGATTTCTTCTGATAGGCGACGACCTGCTCGGTCACGCTGACCCGCCCGAAGGCGAGCTCGAGCCCGAGCCGCCGCTCGGTGCGGAGCGCTTCCTCGATCGCCGTCGTTGTTTCCTTCTTCGTCTGCGTGTAGTAGTCGCCGGTGAACGGCTCGACGAGCGCGCTGCGAGCAGCAAGGTCGAGCGCAACCACGCGGTAGCTCTCGCCCAGGTGGAGGTAGATCGCGCCCTCGTGGACGGTCGAGTACGCGCGCTCGCGCTCGATCGTGCCCAGGACGGAGCCGGTATCGGTCGAGACCATCGTGAAGACGTCCGGGCTCGTCGAGCGGAGGCCGAAGCGTCCCGCCGGGTAGTCGCGGCCCGCCCAGACGTAGCCCGCCTTCGTCTGCTCGAGCTCCGGGTGCTCGGCCGCGCGGCGGAGGGCTTCCGCACCCAGGATCTCTGCGTCCGCCTCGTCGATCGGGGCCTCGAAGGCGGCGGCCGCGACATGTCCGTCGAGCACCCGCCGGTTCTCGTGATCGAGGATCGCAGCCTCGACCCGTCGGCCGAGCAGCGTCTCGGGCTCGCGCATGAAGTACTGATCGAGAGCATCCTCGCTCGCGACGAGGACGGCCAGGCCGTGTCCCCGTCGGCCGGCCCGGCCCCACTGCTGGCGCAGGCTCGCGACGGTGCCGGGGAAGCCGACCGAGATCACGGCGTCGAGGGCTCCGACGTCGATTCCGAGCTCGAGCGCATTCGTGGCGCTGACGCCGAGGAGCTCGCCTGCGAAGAGCCGTTGCTCGATCTCGCGGCGCTGCGCCGGGGTGTAGCCGGCGCGGTAGGGCGAGAGGGCTGAGGCGTCGCCGACCCGGTCGGCCGTGAACTTGTGGATCAGCTCGGCGGCCCGGCGGCTCTTGGCGAAGACGAGGGTGCGGAGCCCTCGCCCAACGAGGTCGGCCATCAGCTTCGAGGCCTCGGCCAGCGCGCTACCCCGCTCCCCGAGCTCTTCGTCGAGGAGCGGCGGGTTCCAGAGCGCGACCGTCCGCTCGGCCTTCGGCGCTCCATCGTCACCGATCACCGTGAAGTCGAGCCCGACGAGCGAGGCGGCAAGCTCGCCGGGGTTGCCGATCGTCGCCGAGGCGAGCAGGAACTGCGGTTCCGATCCGTACACACGCGCCAATCGACGGAGGCGGCGCAGCACGTTGGCGACGTGCGAGCCGAAGACGCCACGGTAGACGTGCGCCTCGTCGACCACGACGAAGCGCAGGTTGGAGAGGACGTCACCCCAGCGGTCGTGATGGGGCAGAACACCGACGTGGAGCATGTCCGGGTTGGTCAGGATCAGGTTCGACCACTTCCGGATCTGCCAGCGTCGCTCGCTCTCCGTGTCGCCGTCGTAGATCGCCGGCTTCACGCGCTTGACCTTCAGCTCGTCGAGTGCCCGCACCTGGTCCTGGGCGAGCGCCTTCGTCGGATAGAGGTAGAGCGCTCGCTGCTTCGGCTCCTCTGCGAGCGCGGCGAGCACGGGCAGGTTGAAGGCGAGGCTCTTCCCGCTGGCGGTGCCGGTGGTGACGACGACGTTCTCGCCGCGCGCCGCCGCGTCCCAGGCTTCCGCCTGGTGGGAGTAGAGCGAGTCGATCCCATGCGCCTCCAACCGCTCGCGAAGGGGAGCCGGCAGGTCGGCCGATAGCGGTGCCGTGCGCGGCTCGCGGGCAGGCTCTGAGCCAAGGTAGGCAAGCTCCTCGCCCTGGAGCAGGTCAGCCCAGAGAGCGGTCTCGACGCTCATCGGCGGCTCAGATCGGGCGCTCTCTACGCGGCCGGGCGCCAGCCGGAGCACACGAGATTCATGGCCGTGATCGCGTCGCTCTCGAGAGTGAGGTACGCGTGCTGCTCGCACGTCACCGCGCCGTCCTCGGGGTCGATCCCGCTCATGCGGTACCGAATGTGGATGCGATCGACGAACTCGTCGACTGCCATGTCGGAGATCGCGAAGTCGCTCATCTCGCCGACCCAGTACCGGAAGCGCTCGGCTACCGCGTCGCTGCCCTCGTCCTCACGCAAGGCCGTCGGGACGAGTGCGCGCAGGCGGCCGCTCGGCGCGAAACACGAGGCGATCCCGTCGAAGTCGCGCGCCTCGAGGGCGCGGAGAAACCGCTCTGCGACGCCTGTCGAGGCGACCGTGGCCATAGGCGAAAGGGTACCCTTCCGTCTACCGGGGTGCCTCGTCACCGAGGCTGAGAACACACCCGCTGAACCTGATCCGGGTCATGCCGGCGAAGGGAGTCAAGTGACAATTCCACGGTGTCTCACGATTGCGGGCTCGGACTCCGGAGGCGGAGCGGGGATTCAGGCCGACCTGAAGGCGTTCGCGGCTGCGGGCTGCTTCGGCATGACCGCGATCGTCGCGCTCACGGCCCAGAGCACGCTTGGAGTGACCGCCGTCCAGGAGCTCCCGCCGGCCTTCGTCGAGGCACAGCTCCAGGCTGTCTTCGACGACATCGGCGTGGACACAGCGAAGACCGGGATGCTCTTCTCGCGCGAGTTGATCGACACGGTCGCCTCCTTTCTGGCCGCGCACCCGGTGCCACTCGTTGTCGATCCGGTGATGGTCGCAAGCTCCGGCGCCCAGCTCCTTCGGGCGAACGCTGTCCAGAGCCTCGTCGACCGGCTGTTTCCGCTTGCAACCGTCGTGACGCCCAATCTTCCCGAGGCGGAGGCGCTCGCCGGTCGCAGCGGCTCCCGAATCGAGCTCGCAGAGCGGATCCACGAGCGCGGCGCGCCGGCTGTGATTGTCACCGGCGGCCACGGCGAAGACGCAGTCGACCACCTCTTCGACGGGGAGCAGCACGTCGAGATCGCGGTGGAGCGGCATGACGTCGCTGCGACCCACGGCGCGGGCTGCACGCACTCGGCGACACTCGCCGCGCTGCTCGCCCGTGGCGAGAGCCTCGAGGACGCTGCGCGAGGAGCCGCGCGCGTCGCGTCCGAGGCGGTTCGAAACGGTTTGACCGAGATCGGAGCCGGCGAAGGGCCGGTGAACGTCCTCGCATGAGAACCGGAGCCGACCTCGCGGCGATTCGGGAGCGTAGGCCCCTCGTCCACCAGATCACGAACTACGTGGTCATGAACGAGACGGCGAACGCGACGCTCGCGCTCGGCGCCCTGCCGGTGATGGCGCACGCCGTGGAGGAGGTCGAGGAGATGGCCGCTGCCGCCGGGGCGCTCGTGCTCAACATCGGAACGCTCTCGAAGCATTGGATCGAGGCGATGCTGCTGGCAGGCAAGGCCGCAAACACGGCGAGCGTGCCAGTGGTGCTCGATCCGGTCGGCGCCGGGGCGACGACGCTTCGCACCGAGACTGCGAAGCGACTGCTCGCCGAGACCGAGATCGCGGTCGTTCGAGGCAATGCCGCCGAGATCGCGACGCTCGCGGGGCGGCAGGCGGAGATCCGGGGCGTTGAGTCGATCGGCGCGGGCGACTCCGGCTCGGAGCTGGCGAGGACGGCTGCCTCGGCGCTCGGCTCTGTCGTCGCGGTGACGGGCGCAGTCGACCATGTTTCCGACGGCGATCGTGTCGTTGCGGTTGCAAACGGGCACGAGCTGCTCTCCACCGTGACCGGCACGGGCTGCATTTCGACTGCGATCACCGGGTGCTTCCTGAGCGTCGCGCCGGACCGTCCGTTGGAGGCAGCCGCTGAGGCGCTCGTCGCCTTCGGCGTTGCAGGTGAGGACGCGGCGCAAGGCGCGACCGGCCCAGGGTCGTTCCACGCGAACCTCTACGACGCGCTCTACAACCTCGATCCCGGGACGCTCGACGAGCGCGCGAGGGCTGAGGGGTGAGGCTGCACGCGATCGTCACCAACATCGAGACTGCCCGCGCCGCGGTCGAGGGCGGTGCGACCGTCGTCCAGCTGCGGCTCAAGGGAGCGGCGACCGAGGAGGTCGTCGAGGTGGGACGGCCCTTCCGCGAGCTGCCGGCGCTCTTCGTCGTCAACGACGATGTCGACGCGGCGCTCGCGCTGGATGCCGACGGCGTGCACCTCGGGCGGGACGATCCGGGCGCCGAGCTGGTCGTCGGAGCCGGTCTGCTCCTCGGGATCTCCGCCTCGAGCGTGGAGGAGGCGCAGGCCGGTCAGTCGGCCGGCGCGGCCTACGTCGGGGCCGGCCCCGTCTGGGCGACGCCGTCGAAGCCGGATGCCGATCCGCCGATCGGGCTCGAGGGCTTGGCGGCGATCTGCCGCGCGGTCTCGGTTCCGGTCGTTGCGATCGGAGGGGTCGATGCGTCGAACGCCCGCGACTGCCTGAGCGCCGGCGCGGCCGGAGTTGCGGTCGTGAGGGCTGCCGCGGATGCGAAGGCCGTGAATGAGGCTCTCGGAGCTCGGTGAGCTCGGCCTGCTGGCCGAGCTCGAGCGGCGCGGCCTTGCCCGTGGCATCGAGAACGATGCAGCGCAGCTCGAGGACGGCCTGGTCGTCACGCAGGATGCTCTGGTCCAGGACGTGCACTTTCGCCTCGACCTCGTGTCGTGGCAGGACCTCGGCTTTCGCGCAGCGGCGGTGAACCTCAGCGATCTGGCGGCGTCCGGAGCGGATCCCGAGGGCCTCGTCGTCACGCTGGCGCTACCCGGTGAGACCGCGCTCGACGACGTGCTCGCGCTCTACGAAGGGTTGAACGAACCAGGTGTGCCTGTGGTCGGGGGAGATACGAGTCGCGCCGAGCGTGTGATGCTCAGCGTGACCGCTCTGGGCCGCTCGGAGCGCGTGCCCGGCCGCTCGGGCGCGAAACCCGGCGACGTTCTCGTCATCACTGGCCCGCTCGGTGCAGCCGGCGCCGCGTTCCGGCAGAACCGCCTGACGCGGCCTCCTCTTCGTCTCGCCGAGGGCAAGGAGCTGGCGCGTCACGCACACGCGCTGCTCGACATCTCGGACGGTCTCGCGGTCGATGCGGGCCATCTGGCCATCCGCTCGGGCGTTCGCTGCGTAATCCACCTAGAGGAGGTGCCACTGGCGGAGGGAGCGAGTGTCGAGGATGTCGGGTTCGGCGAGGACTACGAGCTGCTCGCTGCTGTCGAGGATCCGGGAGCCTTCGTGCCGATCGGGCGCTGCGAGCAAGGCTCGGGCGTCAGCCTCCTGCACAGGGGCAGGCCGGTCGACCTTGGAGGCTGGGACCACTTCGACCGCCCTTGACGCCCTGGGCGCGCTACTGCGACCCTGGGATTAGGCGTGGTCGAATTCATCATCAGGCGTTTGCTGTGGGCGGTCGTGCTCCTGTTCGCAATCACGCTCGTCTGCTTCGCGCTCTTCTTCCTGGTGCCGAGCGATCCGGGAACAACCGGGCGCGGGACGGCGCGGGACTCGGTCAACCTCCGCGAGTCGGTCGAGATCAATGGGCCGCTCTACAAGCAATATGAGCTCTTCCTCATCCGCATCGGCCAGGGTTCCTTCGGCGAGTCCTGGGTCAACGAGCGGGACGTGGGCACGGTCCTCAAGGAGGCGATGCCGGTCACGCTCTCGCTGGTGGTGGGTGGAGCGGTCATGTGGCTGCTGATCGCGATCCCGATCGGAATCCTCTCCGCCTTACGGCCGCGATCGTTGCTCGACCGGCTGGCGACGATCTTCGTCCTGATCGGGCTTTCCTCTCACCCGGTCTGGCTCGGGCTCATCCTCTCGTACACGCTCGGCTACAAGGCTCACATCTTCCCGGTCGGCGGGGGCTACTGCGACCTGGCCAATACGGGGTACTACTGCTCGGGGTTCACGCAGTGGTTCTGGCACCTGATCCTGCCGTGGCTGACCTTCGCCATGCTCTACGCCGCGCTCTACGCACGGATGATCCGCGCGAGCGTCATCGAGACGATGAACGAGGACTACGTGCGCACCGCGCGCGCAAAGGGGGCCTCGGGCCGGCAGGTGCTGCAGTCGCACGTCCTGCGGAACGCGATGCTCCCGGTCGTGACCATGCTCGGGATGGACGTCGGCTACTGGATGGCGAACGTGCTGTTCATCGAAACGGTCTTCAGCCTGCCCGGCGTCGGCCACTTGCTGACGCAGAGCCTCGCGCGGCGCGACCTCCCGGTGCTGATGGCGATCACGGTCATCGTTGCGTTACTGATCGTCATCCTGAATCTCGTCGTCGACCTCGTGTACGGCATGCTCGACCCACGGGTGCGCTTCGGAACCAAGCGCGGCAAGCGGAAGGCACAGCAGTTTCGCGCGGGCAGCGCTCCGGTGGGCTCCGCCGAGCAGCCGGCCTAGGCGGCTAGAGCCAGTCGGCCCAGGCTTTTTCGTAGTGCGCGCGTGAGCGGGCGCCGACGACGCTTTCCCGGGCCTCGCCGCCCTCGAACAGGATCGCGGTCGGGATCGAGAGAACGCCGTAGCGCGAGGCGCTCACCGGGTTCTCGTCGATGTTGAGCTTCGCGAACTCGACCCGCCCGCCGAGCGTCTCCGCGAGCTCGGCGAGCACGGGCTCAACCGCTTTGCAGGGGCCGCACCAGGGGGCCCAGAAGTCGACGACGACGGGGCGATCGGCCTGAACGACCTCCGCCTCGAACGTCTCGTCGTCGATCTCGCGCATGCCGGAAACCTACCGGTGTCCCGCGAAGCCCCGTCCTGGGACCAGGTCCCGGTACACGTCCTGGGACCAGGTCCCGGGACATGGCCCTAGAGGCGGCCGAGCAGGGCCCGGGCGCGGAGCGCCGGCACCTTCCAGATCGCCTCGAGCACGATCCACTTGCCCATCTTGGAGCCGCCGACTTCGCGGTCGGCGAACGTGATCGGAACCTCGACGACCCGGAAGCCAGCCCTCAGCGCCCGGTACGTGGTCTCGATCTGGAACACGTAGCCGAGTGACGAGATGCCGTCCAGGTCGATCGTCTCCAGCACCTCGCGCCGGTAGCACTTGAAGCCGCCGGTCAGGTCGCGGACGCCGAGCTGCAAGAGCACCTGGGCGTAGAGCGAGCCTCCCCGCGAGACGAAGCGGCGCACGAACCCCCAGTCGCGCGTGCCGCCGCCCTGCACGTACCTGGAGCCGAGCGCGAGCTCCGCGTTTGCTGTCGCCGCGGCCAGCCGCGGCACGTCGTCCGGGTCGTGCGAGAAGTCGCAGTCCATCTCGAAGACGAGGTCCGCCTCCAGCTCGAGCGCGCGACGAAACCCCGCGAGGTACGCGGGCCCTAGCCCCTCCTTCTCGCGACGATGCAGAACGTGCACGTGGTCGTCCTCTGCGGCGAGACGGTCTGCGATCTCACCGGTCCCGTCCGGAGAGTTGTCGTCGATGACGAGCACGTGCAAGTCCTCGAGCTCGAGGCCGCGGAGCGCCCTGACCATCGGCTCGATGTTCTCGCGCTCGTTGTACGTGGGGAGGCAGATCACGGACCGCATGCCCCATATCATCGCGGGGGTGGCGAAGACACTCCCGCGCAACGCAGAAGTCGCCGAACAGTTCGACCTGCTCGCCGACTTCCTCGAGCTCGAAGGCAGCGACCAGTTCCGGCCTCTCGCCTATCGCCGGGCGGCGCAGCGGATGCGCGAGACGGGCGGCTCGATCGCACAGCTCGCGGTCGAGGGCAAGGCGAAAGAGCTCTCGGGGATCGGCAAGGTGATCGAGGAGAAGATCGTGCAGATCGTGAACGACGGGCAGATCACCGCCCTCGCCGAGCGCAAGGAGCGCATCCCGGCGGACGTCGTCGAGTTCATGCACATGCCGGGCCTCGGCCCGAAAACGGCGCGGCGCATCTGGCAGGAGCTCGGTGTCTCGACGATCGACGAGCTGCGGCAGGCTGCCGAGTCGGAGCGGCTTCGCACGCTGAGCGGCCTCGGCCCGAAGACGGAGGAGAACGTCCTGAAGGCGCTCGCCACGCCTCGCGTGGAGATCGAGCGCAAGACGCTCCTCGGCCAGGCTCTGCCCGCCGTGCGCGCCGTCGTCTCGGTGCTCCGGGAGCACCCCGCAGCGGAGGAGGTCAGCGAGGCCGGGAGCGTCCGTCGCCTGAAAGAGCGCGTGCGCGACCTCGACATCATCGCCACGGCCAGCGATCCCTCTGCACTCATCGAGTACTTCACGCAGCTCGCCTGGGTCGACGAGATCGTCGCCAAGGGCAAGACGAAGGCAACGGTCGTCTCCAACGAGGGCCTGCGCTTCGACCTGCGTGTCGTGCCGCCGGACTCCTACGGCAACCTCCTCCAGCACTTCACGGGCTCGAAACAGCACAACGTCGCCCTGCGCGAGGAAGCCGTGCGCCGCAAGCTCTCGATCTCCGAGTACGGGGTCCAGGAGGTCGAGACCGGCAAGATGCACACCGACCGCACCGAGGAGGGGCTGTACAAGCGGCTCGGCTACGCGTGGATCCCGCCCGAGCTGCGCGAGAACATGGGCGAGCTCGAAGCCGCGCGCGAGGGGAAGCTGCCTCAGCTCGTCGAGCTCGCGGACATCCGGGGCGACATGCACACGCACTCGACATGGTCGTCGGACGGGAAGAACACGATCGAGGAGATGGTGCGCGAGGCCCGCCGGCTGGGCCGCACCTACATCGTCGTCACCGACCACTCGCACTACTTGCGCGAGGGACGCATGGAGGCGCAGAGCCGTGAGATCGACAAGCTGCAGGAAGGGCTCGGGCGCTTCAAGCTCCTGAAAGGGGTCGAGGCGAACATCAGGGCGGACGGGTCGATCGACGTCCCCGACGACGCGCTCGCCGAGCGCGACTGGGTGATGGCCTCCGTGCATTCCGGCTTCCGCAAGGACCTCACCGAGCGTGTGCTGGCTGCGATGGAGAACCCGCACGTGGATTGCATCGGCCACCTCACAGGCCGGAAGCTGAACCGCCGTCCGCCTGCCGACGTCGACCTCGAGCGTGTCGTCGAGACGGCCCTCGAGACAGGCACGTTCCTCGAGATCAACGCGCAGCCGGACCGGCTCGACTTACGCGACGCTCATGCGCGGCTCGCGGGCGAGGCAGGCGTGAAGATCGTCATCTCGAGCGATGGGCATCAGATCAGCGCGCTCTCGAATCTCGAGTTCGGCGTCGCCCAGGCGCGGCGAGCGTGGCTCGGGCCTGATCAGATCCTGAACACGCGGCCGTGGGGCGAGGTCAAGAGACTGCTGAAGAAGTGAGGTACCGGGCCGTCATCTTCGACCTCTGGCAGACCCTCGTCCCCTGGAACGTGGACGAGGCGAATCGCTTCTACGACCAGATGGCCGATTCGGTCGGCGTCGAGCGCGGCCGTTTCCGGGAGGTGTGGCACGCTGGGCGGCCGAGCCGGGAGACCGGGCCGATCGCCGATCAGCTCCGCACGCTCATGGCCGAGCTCGATCTCGACGGCGACATCGGTGAGCTGATCGAGCTCAGGCGGAATTGGGCGAAGCGGACGCTCGTTCCTCGACCCGACGCGCTCGAGACGCTCGCCGAGCTGCGCCGCCGGGGTCACCGCCTCGGCCTGATCAGCGTCTGCTCGGAGGACGTCCCCCACGTCTGGGAGGAGACGCCGCTCGCCGGCACGCTCGACGAGACGGTCTTCTCGTGTGACGTGGGGATCTCGAAGCCGGATCCGCGCATCTACGAGATCGCCTGCGAGCGGCTCGAGGTCCAGCCGGCCGAGTGCCTCTTCGTCGGCGACGGCGCGAACGACGAGCTCCCGGGCGCCGAGCGAGCCGGCATGACCGCTCTCCAGCTGCGCGCCCCAGGTGAAGAGCTCACCGAGCCCGGCAAGGCGTGGCAGGGCGCAGCAGTCGAGCATCTGAGCGAGGTCCTCGACCTCGCGTAGTCAGAGGCGCCGGAACAGCTCCACGAGCTCCGCGGGTGACTCGACGACGATGTCCGCGGTACGCACGAGCTCCTCCGGCGCCTCGTCCGACGAGACGGCCACGCGCACGCCGACCTCGAGCCCGCCGACGGCTCGGAAGCCGTCGAGGTCGGTGGTGTCGTCTCCTGCAAAGAGGGCACGCTGGAGACCCGCCTCATCGAGAAGGTGCTCGACAGCCGTTCCCTTGTCGGCGCGAACCGGCGGCCTGATTTCGAGCACCTTGCGGCCGAAGCGCGGCACGAGGCCTTCCCCTCGCGCTCGCTCGGCCACCTCCTCGAGGTAGGCGAGCGCTGCCTCCTCGTCGGCTGCTTCCCGGTAGTGAAACGAGACCGTGAGCCCCTTGTCCTCCACCGGCCAGTCGACCCGGTCCGCGAAGAAGCGGATCCGCTCGCGCCAGTCCGCCGCCTCGGGCTCGAGCTCCAGTCCGTGTGAACCGACGTAGCGGACGCCCTCGACTCCAACGAGCCGGCGGGCGTCCTCGCCGGTCCTGCCGCTGATGCACGCGACGAGCGCGTAGCTTCCGACGAGCCGCGTCACCTCGGCCCGGGCTTCCTCCGGGACGCGTGCGCCATCGGGTCGCGGGGCGATCGGCGCGAGCGTGCCGTCGACGTCGAGCAGGATCGCGGCGCGCCCTGGCGCCTCGGCCAGGGCCGCAAGAGGATCGGCAGGCACGCGCCCTAGGATACGGCCGTGCGGCTCGTTCTCATCGGGCTCGTCGCCGGCTTCTTCAGCGCGCTGTTCGGGGTCGGCGGCGGGATCATCATGGTCCCGCTGTTGATCCTCGTCGCCCACTTCGCCGAGCGGCCGGCAATGGCGACCTCGCTCGCCTCGATCGGGCTGATTGCGCTGGTCGGCACCATTTCCTACGTCTTCCACGGAGACGTTCACCTCGGCTACGGGCTCCTCGTCGGGCTGCCCGCAGCCGTAGGCGCCGTCGCCGGGGCATCGCTCCAGCAGCGTCTGACGACGCCGGTCCTGACACTCGGCTTCGCGGCCCTCCTCACGGTCATCGGCGTCTGGCTCATCGTCTGATGATCGAGATCGCGCTCGCACTCCTGTTCGGCTTCCTCGCCGGCGTGTTCGCGGGTCTCTTCGGAGTCGGCGGCGGAATTCTCTTCGTGCCGACCCTGATCGTCCTGTTCGGTCTCAGCCAGGTCGAGGCTCAGGCGACGTCGCTGCTCGCGATCCTGCCGGCGGTCGCTGCCGGAACCTGGCGCCAGCATGGCTATACGAACGTCCGCTGGCGGGCGGCAACGATCATGGGCACGACGGCGATCGTGGGTGTCGAGCTCGGGGTCGTCACGGCGAAGGCGCTCCCGGAAGCGACACTGCGCCGGCTGTTCGGCATCCTCGTCCTTGCCGTTGCCGCCCAGCTGGCCTGGCGGGCGAGACGAAGTATTCTTGCCCCGTGAGGGAGCAGAACGACGGCTGGCTGGCCTTTGCCGAAGAGCCGATCGCGGCGATCGTGGACGAGGTCGAGGCCTCGGATCCCGCACTGACCACTCTCGTCGACACTCCGGAGAAGCTTCTCGCCTTTCGCACGTTCGCGAGCATTCGTGTCGGCATCGTGCTCGGCCGGCTGCTGATGGACGACGAGGTCGAGGCCTACGACGGGTCCGAGACCTGGGTCCAGAGCCTGCTCCGAAACCCGGCCCACCGGGCTGAGATCGCCGCGGAAGTGCGTGCCGTGGCGCAGGAGCTCTCGGATGCCCGGTTCGACGACTCCCTCGGCCCGGACGACGCGACACGCGCGCGGTTCCGAGATTTCGCGCGCCGCGAGTTGGGCGGCTGACCTAGGCCGCCCGCGCGGCCGTCGCCACGAGGAAGATCGCGATGAACCCCGCTGCGGTCAGGGCGACGCGGAGCCGGGACGGATGCTGGTGGGCCTCGGGAAGCAGGTCGGTCGCGCCCATGTAGAGGAAGAAGCCGGCATAGAGCGCGAGCAGGTAGCCGAGCGCGTGCTCGGAAATCTGGATCGATGCGCCGACGGCCGCTCCCAGCAGCGGTGCGATCGCGTCCGCCGCCAGCCACCTGATCGCCTTCCGGCGGTCGTCGCTCTGGCTGAGGATGAAGCTGACCGTGTTCATCCCGTCCGCGAAGTCGTGCGAGACGACGGCGACGAAGACGAGCAGGCCGGTTGTGGTGTCGAGGCCGAAGGCGAGCCCGATCCCCAGGCCGTCGATGAAGCTGTGCAGCGAGAGGCCTGCCGCTCCCAGGACGCCGACCTGGGCATGGCCGCGGGCCTGTTCCGGCTCGTCGCGATGGTGGAGGACTAGGGCCCGCTCGGCGAGGAAGAAGAAGAGGAAGCCGGCGCCGACGAGGGCACCCACCCGTCCGGAGTCGTCGACCGCGTCGATCGCCTCGGGCAAGACGTCGAAGAGTGCAACACCGACCACGACGCCGCCTGTGAGTGCGATCAGAGTCGTCAGCTCACGGTGGAGTCGGAGCGCGACCGCACCGCCGACGAGTGTCGAGACAACGGTGAGCGACGCGAGGGGGATCGCGATCCAGTTCATGAACAGCGCTTGCAGGTCCCGTAGATCTCGAGCTCGTGCGACTCGGCCCGGAAGCCGTGCCGCCGGCTGAGCGACCTCTGACTCGGAGTGGCGCACAGCTCCGTGTCCTCGACCGAGCCGCAACTGAGGCAGACGAGGTGATGGTGGTGCTTGGGGCTGCAGCGGACATAGGCCGGGCGCCCCTCGCCTGAGAGGGCATGCAGTGACCCGGTTTCCCGCAGGAGGTCGAGGGTTCGGTAGATGGTGGCCAGGCCGAGCTGGGGCGAAGAGCGTCGCGCGCGCTCGAAGAGGTCCAGGGCGGTAAATCGGCCGTCGGACGCCTCGATCGCGTCGAGAACGGCCCGGCGCTGGGGAGTCAGGCGTGTCTCGGCGGGGAGGATCAGGCCTCGATACGACCCCTTTCGCTGACGTGCTCCTGCCACTGTGCGCGCACTCTACTGAAAATGATTCTCACTCTCAAGCGAGCCGAGACGTTCCCACAAATCGGCTCGGGTGTCTCGCCGATGCTGGATAATGGTCTCGTGGTCCGGCTCGCCTCAGTCGCCTTCGGGCTCGCCTTGCTCATCTGTGCCGTCGGCTCGGCCGGTGCCTCCCGGTCGGCGAAGGGCTCGACGGTCTCCGCGCGTGCCTTCGCGATCCAGGTCGCGGTTCCGGGTCAGACGGGCGGCTCCGCCGCATCCGTTTCGGCTCCGCCCGATGCCGTCGGCGCCGGTGGGTCATTTGCCTATCCGGTCGACGGCTCGGTCGTCAGCACGGGGTCTGTGACGTCCGGGGCATTCGGGACGCCGGGCGCGTCTGCGAGCTCGAGCGCTTCGGCCGAGGTCTCGACGATCAGCATCTTCGGCGGCGACGTGACGGTTGCAACGGTGACTGCCAAGACGAAAGCCTCTGCCTCGAAGCGCACGTCGGCAGCGGATTCCGCGGGCTCGAACATCACCGGGCTCGTCATCCAGGGGCAGGCGATCACGCCAGGCCCCGGCACGCAATTCCCGATCGGCGACTGGGGCTCGGTGCTGACGCTCCAGGAAGGACTGACGTCCCTCGACACCCCGGTATCAAAGGGGGCACGCGCATTCGTCACGGGCCTACAGGTGCGATTGACGGCCGATCACTACGGCCTGCCCGCGGGCACCGAGGTGATGGTCGGGTACGCGGAGTCGTTGGCGAAAGTGGCCATCCCCGCAAAGGTCGAGCGCCAGCACAAGCCCGTACCACCCCCGGTCAAGCCAAGGAAGAAGAAGCAGCAGGCTTCTCCCCCGCGCAAGAAGAAGCGGGGACCCGGCGTCGGACCCGAGGTTCCGAGCTTCACCGTGCGACCACCGCCCGACGTCACGCCGAAGCTGACCGCGGGTGGCTACGTCTTTCCGGTGTACGGCTCCTCGTCATTCGGCGATACCTTCGGCGCGCCGCGAGGCGACGTCGCCTCGGGCTGGCATCACGGTGAGGACATCTTCGGCCAGCTCGGAACGCCGCTGCTCGCGGTTGCCGACGGAACGGTGTTCTCGGTCGGGTGGAACGACCTAGGCGGCTTCCGCCTCTGGCTTCGAGACCAGGCCGGCAACGAGTTCTACTACGCGCATCTTTCCGCCTTCTCGCCTTTCGCCGTCAACGGGAACGAGGTGAAGGCCGGCACCGTGCTCGGCTTCATGGGCAACACAGGTGACGCCGTGAGCACGCCGTACCACCTGCACTTCGAGATCCACCCCGTCGGGATGCTCTACCTCGGGTATGACGGCGCGGTGCGGGCCTATCCGTACCTGCAGGCGTGGGAACACCTGCTGGACATCGAGTTCGCGCAGGTCGCCGGCTGGGCGCCGCCCGTCGCAGCGACGAGCAACGCGCCGATGCCGGGCGCAATCCTGCTCTCGTCCGCCGACATCTCGACGGCCGACGGGCTCGACCCGGGCGCAATCGAGCGCGCGCTCGAGCGAGCAGGCACCTCCGACCGCTAGACCTCTACCTTCCCCTACTTCGAGTTTTCCTGGCGGTACTCGAACTCTTCGCCCTCGCCGAAGACCTTGTTCTGAAGCCAGCGGCGTGCGGCCGGCCCCGTCACGGGGTTGAAGAGGATCCCGAGAGTGATCCCGGTGAGGAGCAGCGTCGTGTTGCGCGCCCCGTGTGATTTCTTGTCCTGCACCCGGTCGGCGGCGTCGCGCAGGTCGTCGATCGCGTCGCGGAGCTGCTGCTGGATGTCCTTGTCGGTGACCACCCTGGCCGCCGCGGCGCTGAACGCGCGTCCGCCGAGCAGTTGGTCGTAGATGTCGCGAGCAGTTGCGATCGCGCTCTTCACGTCCTCGCGAACCTTCTCGTCTTTGAACGCACGCTCGATGTAGGGCCTCGCGTCGGTCGCTCTGTCTCGGGCCCGGTCTTGAAGCTTGGCCATGTCAGATTCCTTTCAGTTCGTGTGCTAGCGACTCTACCCGGGACGCTGCGCCTGCAAACGGGCCAGGCGGGCTATCTGGCGGCTGCGGCCTTGCGCGCGCGAGAGATCGCCTGGGCCGGCGCGGCCTTCGGCAGCGACCCGTCGAAAGCGACCTCGAGGACCTCCTGGATCCAGTCCACCGGAAGGAACTCGAGCGCCTTGCGCGTCTCCTCCGGCAGCTCTTCGAGGTCGGGCTCGTTCTCGCTGGGGAAGAGCACTTTCGAAATCCCGGCGCGCTGAGCGGCGAGCACCTTCTCGCGGAGGCCGCCGATCGGCAGCACCTGCCCGGAGAGGGTCAGCTCGCCCGTCATCGCGACCTCTTCGGAGACGGCTTTGCCGGTGGCCACCGAGGCGATCGCGGTCGCCATCGTGATCCCCGCGGAAGGCCCGTCCTTCGGCACCGCGCCGGCGGGGACGTGGACATGGACGTCGTTCTCGTTGAACCACTGTGGATCGATCCCGAGCTCGACGCCGTGCGTTCGCACCCAGGAGTGCGCGGCCTGTGCGGACTCCTGCATGACCTCGCCGAGCTGGCCCGTCACCTTCAGGCGCCCGTCACCGGGATACGCCGTCGCCTCGATGAACAACACGTCGCCGCCGACGGCGGTCACGGCGAGCCCGGTCGCGACACCGGGCTCAGAAGTGCGCTTCCGGACGTCTGCTGCGAACCGGCGCGGGCCGAGCCACTCGCGAACGAGCTTCTCGACTGCGCTCATGTGCTCGGTCCCGCCCTCGGCGATCCGGCGCGCAGCTTTCCGGCACACGGCGGCGATCTGCCGCTCCAGCTGGCGCACTCCGGCCTCGCGCGTGTACTCGCGGATGATCACGCGCAGGCCCTTCTCGGTGAACGTGAGCTGCTTGCGCTTGAGCCCGTGGGCCTTCAGCTGCTTCGCGACGAGGTAGCGCTTGGCGATGCCCAGCTTCTCTTCCTCGGTGTAGCCCGAGAGCTGGATCACGTCCATGCGGTCGAGGAGCGGAGGCGGAATCGTGTCGAGCTGGTTCGCGGTGCAGATGAAGAGCACCTTCGAGAGGTCGAACGGAAGATCGAGATAGTGGTCGCGGAAGGTCGAATGCTGCTCGGGATCGAGCACCTCGAGCATCGCGCTCGCGGGGTCGCCACGGAAGTCGGCGCCCATCTTGTCGATCTCGTCGATCAGGAACACCGGGTTCTTCGCCTCGGCGTCGCGGAGGGCTCGGATGATCGTTCCGGGCATGGCGCCGATGTACGTGCGCCGGTGCCCGCGGATCTCGGCCTCGTCTCGGACGCCTCCGACCGAGATGCGGATGAACTTGCGACCCAGCGTGCGTGCGATCGACTGGCCCAGCGAGGTCTTTCCCACTCCCGGTGGGCCGACGAAGCAGAGGATCGGCCCCGTGAGGTCGTCCTTCAGCTTCGAGACCGCGAGGTACTCGATGATTCGCTCCTTGACCTTGTCGAGGTCGAAGTGGTCCTCGTCGAGGATCTTGCGCGCGCGCACGAGATCGAGGTTGTCCGCGGTCACCTTGTCCCAGGGGAGGCTGAGCAGCCATTCGACGTACGTGCGGATGACGCCGTACTCGGCCGCCGCCGTCGGAAGCTTCTCGAGCCTGGCGAGCTCGCGGTCGACCGCTTTGCGCGCTTCATCGGGTAGGTCGAACTCGGCGGCGCGGTCGCGGAGCTCCTTGAGCTCGGCCTGCTCGGGGTCACCTTCCCCGAGCTCGTCCTGAATCGCCTTCAGTTGCTGCCGCAGGAAGTACTCGCGCTGCGACGACTCCATCTCGGACATGACCTGCGACTGGATCTTCGAGCCGAGCTCGGCGACCTCGAGCTCGCGATTGAGGATCACGAGCACGGCGCGGAGGCGCTTCTCGACGTTGGCCAGCTCGAGCAGCTGCTGCTTCTCCTCGGTCTTCAGCCGAAGCGTGGAGGCGACGAGGTGGCAGAGGGCACTCGGCTCGTCGACGTTGGCAGCGGCGAGCGCAAGCTCCTCGGGCAGATACGGCATGAGCCCGATCAGGCGCGCAAAGAGGTTCTGCACGTTCTGCTTCAGCGCCTGGGTCTCGGACGATTCCTCGTAGACGTCAGGAACCTCCTCGAACTGGCCGACGAGGTACGGCTCGTCCTGGACCTGGTCGACGAGGCGGATCCGGCGGATCCCCTGGACGAGGATCCGCAGCGAGCCGTCTGGGACGCGGATCATCTTCTGTACGACCGCTGCGGTGCCGACCTCGTACAGGTCGTCCCAGCCGGGCTGCTCGACGTTGTGGTCCTTCGACGCGACGAGGGCGATCATCCGGTCGCGCGAGACGACTTCGTCCACCAGCCTGACCGACCGTTCCTGGCCGATCGCGAGCGGGAGCACGGAGTCGGGGAAGACGACCGTGTCCTTCAGCGGCAGGACCGGTAGCGCCGACGGAAGCTGGATCTCGTCGATGTCGACCTGCTCGTCGAGTAGGTCAGTCACCGTCCGCTCCTGATCTCGATTGTCACTCGCTCCGGCACTGTTGGCTTCTTCGCAAGCGGAAGCACGATCGTCAGCACTCCGCGCTTGTACGTCGCCTTCGAGCCGCTGACGTCGACGTCGTCGGCCAGGGCGACCTGTCGCGTGAAGCGCCCATAGTCGATCTCCATCTGCTGGTACACGCGGCCTGCGCTCGCGGGCCGGCGGCGCTCGCCGGAGACCACGAGCGTCCGCTCGTCGGCGTAGATCCGGATTTTCGACGGGTCGATGCCGCCGAGGTCGACGACGACGGTGAGCGAAGGTGGCCGCTCGGTGCGGTAGCAGTCGATTTGCGGACGGAAGCCTCCGCGCCGGCGTGTGAAGCGCGGGACCTGCCAGAGGTCGGCGAAGAGGTCTTCCATCTCGCCTCGAAGCCGGTCGATCGGGTCCTTGGGCATGGGCCTGGATGGTAGCGGCGCGCCCTCTTGTCGCCCCGGGCCGCAGACTCACCGTACGATCTCGCGGACATGAAGGGCGTCATCCTCGCCGGGGGCGTCGGTAGCCGCCTCCATCCGCTGACGCGGATCACGAACAAGCACCTGCTGCCGATCTACGACCGCCCGATGGTCACGTACGCGATCGAGGCGATCGTCTCGGCCGGGATCAGCGAGCTGATGCTGGTTACCGGCGGCACCCACGCGGGCGAGTTCTTCCGCCTGCTCGGCGACGGCCATGCGCACGGGATCGACCGTCTCTCCTACGCCTATCAGGAGCGGGAGAGCGGCATCGCGGACGCGCTGGGTCTGGCGGAGCGTTTCGCGGGTGGCGACCGCGTTCTCGTCATGCTCGCGGACAACATCTTCGAGCGGTCGATCAAGCCGGCGATCGACAACTTCGAGCGCCAGGAGCGAGGCGCGCGCATCGTCCTCTCCAAGGTCGAGGAGCCGGAGCACCTCCGCCACCTCGGTGTCGCCGAGCTCGACGGCGATCGCGTGACGCGGATCGTCGAGAAGCCCGAGCAGCCGCCCAGCGACTTCGCGGTCACCGGCCTCTACTTCTACGACCCGTCGGTCTTCGAGTTCCTGCCGACGCTCTCGCCCTCGGCGCGTGGCGAGCTCGAGATCACGGACGTGAACAACTGGTTCGTCGACCAGGGGACGATGGAGTACGACGTGGCCGAGGGCTTCTGGGGCGACGCGGGGGAGTCGATCGACGCGTACTACGCGGTCAACGACTTCGTCCGCCAGAACGGCGCCAACAAGTGATCGAGGGCGTCCGGCGCATCCCGCTGCGGCGTTTCGAGGACGAGCGCGGCTGGTTCTTGGAGATCCACCGCGCGAGCTTGCTGGAGAAGCCGATGAAGCAGACGAACGTCTCCTTCTCCCGAGAAGGCGTGATCCGTGGTCTCCACTTCCACGAGCGAGGCCAGGACGATCTCTTCGTCTGTCTGAGCGGCACGGCGCGGGTCGTCGTCCTCGACCTCGAGACCGGCGAGACGTTCACCGAGGACATCGGAGACGAGAACCCGGTTGCGATCTACGTGCCCGGGCGCTGTGCGCACGGCTTCGAGGCCCTGACCGACCTCGTCTTCATCTACCACGTGACCGAGGAGTACGACCCCACCGATCCGGACGAGCACGAGGTTCCCTGGAGCGACGCTCGCGTCGCCGATCTCTGGAGCACGACATCGCCGATCCTGTCGGAACGGGACAAAGCCGCATCCTGATCACCGGCGCGGGCGGGCAGCTCGGGGCCGCGCTGGGCGAGGTCTTCCCCGAGGCGGACGCGCGCGACCGGGCTCGGTTCGACGTGACGAGCCCGCCGCCGCTCGGCTATCGGCCGGATCTCGTCCTGCACGCGGCGGCCTGGACCGATGTCGACGGGGCCGAGGCCGATCCCGGCGGCGCAGCCAGAGTCAACGTCGAGGGGACCCGAAACGTCGTCGCGCTCGGCGCTCCGGTCGTCTACTTCTCGACCGACTACGTCTTCGACGGCGGCAAGAGCGGGCCGTACGTCGAGTCGGACGAGCCGAATCCGGTCTCGGAGTACGGGCGAACGAAGCTCGAGGGCGAGCGTCGAGGTGCGAGAGGGCTGGATCGTCCGCTCGTCATGGCTCTTCGGCTGGACGGGCAAGAACTTCGTCAGGACGATGCTCGCGCTCGGCGACCAGCAGGACGAGGTGTCGGTCGTCGACGACCAGCGGGGCTCCCCGACGTATGTCGGCCATCTCGCAGAAGCGACCCCCGAGCTGCTCGAACTGCCCCATGGTGTCTGGCATCTCGCCGCCGAGGGCGACTGCACGTGGGCTGAGTTCGCGGAAGCGATCTTCGAGGAAGCCGGCCTCGATTGTCGAGTCCGCAGCATCTCGAGCAAGGAGCTCAATCGCCCCGCCGCGAGACCGGCCAACTCGGTTCTTCGCAGCGAGCATCCCGAAGCGCCACGCCTACCCCACTGGCGCGAAGGCCTCAGAGCCTGCCTGGCCCGTCTCTAAAGGCCATGCCTGGTGTCAGACGCCGGACAGCGCCTCGTTGGCCTTGTCCAGTTCCTGCAACTTGCCTGCACTGGCGCAGACACGGGCGCGCAGAACGGACACGTCCGGCGTCTGACACCGGACAGGGCTGTTAGCGCCAGCTAGCAGGCTTTGGCGGCGGCCCGGCGGATCTCATCGCCCGGAGCCGGCAACGGGTCGTCGACGCCAAGAGGGCCGTTGACCTGTCGTAGCGCGAGCGCGATCTTGCGTTCCTCGGCTTGGGTCCTCCCGTAGATCTGGATGACGGCGCCCTTCGTGAAAAGGACGAGGCCGTCCTGGCGCGCAGTCGGGACGCCGCGCAAACGGGGTCGACGGAAGCACCCCTCCGCGGCTGCCCAGGCAGCAGCGTCGAACCGGAAATGCAGAATCTGAATCGGCAGCGCACAGCCAAAGTCTTGACCCGGGGGGATATCGCAAGTGCCGTATAAAAAGCTAGCCTCGCCGGCCGTGCTGTCCCAACCCTAGGTGTGGGTTAGCGCTAAGCCTCCGAACGAAGCGCCCGCGTAATACATGGGCAAGCCGGAGTCGTCCCGAAGGGACTCGACACTCCCCTTCTCCCCTGTGGACGTACAACCCGCCACAACGGGCAGCAGGGCCAGAAGGGCGAGCAGGCGCATCAGTGCCAGGCAGTCTCTTCGATCTGGAGGCGCTCGCGTAGTGGCTCCCACCAGGCACGGTTGGCTGCGTACCACTCGACCGTGTCGCGCAGACCGTCCTCGAAGCCGATCTCGGGGTTCCAGCCCAGCTCGCGCTCGATCTTCGATGCGTCCAGCAGATAGCGGCGGTCGTGGCCGGGCCGGTCGGGGACGATCGTCTTCAGCGACTCCGGCTTCCCGGTGAGCTCGAGGACGCGGTCCGCGATCTCCTCGATCGACGCTTCGACGCCCGAGCCGACGTTGTACGTCTCCCCCGCGACTCCCTGGTCGAGGACGAGCTCGATCGCGCGGCAGTGGTCACGCACGTGCAGCCACTCGCGCCGGTTCTGCGTGGACGCGTACATCGGAAGCGGCCTGTCGTCGAGCGCGTTCGTGACGAAGAGAGGAATCACCTTCTCGGGGAACTGGTACGGCCCGTAGTTGTTCGAGCAGTTCGTGATCGTCGTCGCCAGCCCATACGTCTCGCGGTAGGCGCGCACGTAATGGTCGGCGGATGCCTTCGACGCGTTGTACGGGGTGCGCGGCTGGTACGGCGAGGCCTCGGTGAACGCGTCGTCAGAGTCGAGCGGCAGATCGCCGTAGACCTCGCAGGTCGAGATGTGATGAAAGCGCTCGACCTCGACCCTGCGGGCAGCCTCCAGAAGCAGCTGCGTGCCGAGGACGTTCGTGCGGACGAACAGGCTCGGATCGACGACTGCCAGACTGTTGTGCGACTCGGCGGCGAAGTTGACCACGACCTCGATCTCGTGCTCGCGGAGGACGTTCTCGACGATGTCGAGGTCGCCGATGTCGGCCTGAACGAAAGGAACGTTGGCGCCTTCGAGATTCGCTCGGTTTCCGGCGTAGGTCAGAAGGTCGAGCGCCACGACGCTGTCGTCCGGGTGCTGCCCGAGCCAGTAGTGGACGAAGTTCGACCCGATGAAACCGGCCGCGCCCGTGACGAGGATTCGCATGGGGTCATCGTACGCGGTGCTTCTACCTGTCCTTCTTCCCCTTCCTCTTGCAGAGCTTTTTCGCCTGGTCGATCTCCTTTCGGTGTCCCTGCAGCTCCTGGGAGCGATCGAGGTGCGCGAGCGCCTCGTCGCAGCGTTCGAGCTGGGCAAGCGCGAGCCCGAGGTCGTACTCGGCGTAAGCTTCGTAGGTCTGGCCGCTGCCCTGAAGAGCGGCCACGGCCTGCTGCGCGATCCGCTCCGCGCCGGCCCAGTCGCCGGCCTGAAGCAAGCGGGTCGCCTGGTCGGTGAGCGCCACCCCGTTCCCTCCCGACGGCGGTGGCGGAGGAGGCGGGGGCGGCGGTGGAGGCGGTGGGGGAGCCGGGGCCTCGGTGGAGGCCGGAGGCGGCGCAGGGGCCGTTTGCGTCTGGGCGGCCTTCCCTTCCCCGCGCCCGGTGAGGATCGCAGCGAGGCCTGCGCCCGCGATCGCCGCAGCAGCGACGACCGAGACGACGAGCGGCGCGGACGACCGTCGGCGCCCGGACGACCGCCGGCGCACCGGCGCGAGCCTGCGCGTCGTGTGCGAGCCCGGGTCGAGCGCGCCCCGCAGCGCCAGCACGAGCTCGGCCGAGGTCTCGAATCGGTCTCCCGGCTCCTTGGCGAGCGCCCGCTGGAAGACGGGATCGAGCCGCTCGGAGACGGACGGGATCTCGGCGTGAACGTGGGCCGTGGCTTCGGCCGTGGGGCTGTCCGACTCGAAAGGGCGCCGACCCGTGAGGAGCTCGAAGGCGACGATCCCCAGCGAGTAGCGGTCGCTCGCAGGCCCGGCGCGTTCGCCCTGAGCCTGCTCGGGCGAGAGGTAGCCGGCCGTGCCGAGCACCGTCCCGGCGGCCGTCAGCGAGTCCATGCCGGCCGCGCTCGCGATCCCGAAGTCTGCGACGCGGAGGCTGCCCTCTTGGTCCAATAGCAGGTTCCCGGGCTTGACATCACGATGGACGACGCCGTTTCGGTGTGCCGCGTCCAGTGCGGCCGCAGCCTGCTCGAGCCAGCCGAGCGCCTCGTCGCTCGACGGCGTTCCCTCCTTCAGCCGGTCCTCCAGGGAGCCGCCTTCGAGATGCTCCATGACGATGAACGGGCGGCCGCCCCACTCGCCGACGTCGAAGATCGTGATCGTGTTCGGCTCCGCGGAGAGGCGCGTGGCTGCAAGCGCCTCGCGTGTGAACCGCGCCCGGACCGATTCGTCGCGCGCGTACCGCTCGGCGAGGACCTTGATCGCAACCGTGCGGCCGAGGACCTCGTCCTCGGCTCGAAAGATCTCGCCCATGCCCCCGTAGCCGATCCGGCGGGCATTCCTGTAGCGGGGGGGCAGGATGTCGTTTTCGTGTGCCATTTGAGGCGCTCAGTGCTGCGTCTTCTTCAAATTGCCACAGGTCACCGCGCGGAAACACGGCTGGTGCTGGAACTTTCCTGAAGTTCCTGTAAAGAAGGGATCCTTCGGCAGGTCCATGCGCTAGCCTCAAAGCCTCTGCACCCGGCTCAGGAAACCGAGTCCGGGTGCCGAACCCACTCCCGACATGGCTCGTTCAAAAATCATTCTTGCGGCGCTCGTTTCGGCCTCGCTACTCGCCGGATCCGTCGTCGCGTACTCGAGCGCCGGAGGAGCGCGCGCCGAGGTACTCCCGCGGGCGACGCCGACCTTCGTCATCAGCGGTCGCGGCTGGGGTCACGGCGTCGGGATGGCGCAGTGGGGTGCGTACGGGTACGCCCAGCGGGGGTGGACCTACGACAAGATCCTCGCGCACTACTACACGGGCACCACGCTCGGCCCCGCCCCGGTGGCGCGCGTCCGCGTCATGCTGGCCGAAGGGCGCCGACAGTTGACAGTTTCCTCGGCGGCTCCGTTCACCGTGCGTGACGGGATCGGCCAGGTCTGGCATCTCGCGGCCGGAGAGCAGACGTTCGGCCCTGGTCTCACGCTGAAGACGACCGACGTCGAGCAACCACAGCAGCTGCCGGCTCCGCTGGCCTTCCTGCCCGGATCGTCTCCGCTCCGCCTGGCGAGCCGCCCGTACCGCGGGCAGCTCCTCGTGTCCGTGGCCAACGGCTCTCTGCGCGCGGTCAACTCCGTCGGGCTCGAGGGGTACCTCTTCGGCGTCGTGCCGTCGGAAGTGCCGAACACCTGGCACCCGGAGGCGCTGAAGGCACAGGCCGTCGCGGCACGCTCCTATGCGCTCGCGGGTCGCAAGACCGGTTCGTGGTTCGACCTCTACTCCGACACACGTAGCCAGGTCTATCTCGGCATTGCTCACGAGAAGCCCTCGACGACGGCAGCGGTGCAAGCGACCGCCGGACAGGTCGTGCTGTACGAAGGCCGTCTCGCGACGACGTATTTCTTCTCGAGCTCGGGTGGGCGCACAGCAGCTGCCAACGAGGTCTGGAATGGCCCGCCCGTTCCGTACCTCGTCTCGGTCGCCGACCCCTACGACACGATCTCTCCTCATCACCGCTGGGGGCCGCTCACCATCTCTGCCGGCCGTCTCGGCAGGGCGCTCGGGTCACCGGGGCGACTGATGGACGTCCGTACCGCGCAGTCGCGCTCGGGCTTCGTCCGGACGGTGACGGCCGTCGGTGCCCGGGGTGAGGCGAGCGCGACCGGCAGTGACGTACGCCGTGCTCTCGACCTGCGCTCGACGTGGTTCCGGATCGGCGTGCTCTCGCTCGCAACGCCCGACGCGCCCGTGACGTTCGGTGGGCGGGTCTCCCTCAATGGCGTAGCCAGGAACCTGCCCGCGGTCGGCCTCGAGCAACGCGGAAGCGACCGGTCCTGGCGTCCGCTGGGACGTGTCGCGCGTGGGCCCAACGGATCGGTGACCGTCGCGGCCAGGCCCAAGGCGCCGACCGACTACAGGCTCGCGAGCGGCGCGGCTCGCAGTAAGCTCGCCCACGTTGCCGTCGCTCCGCTCGTTCGCTTCCGTGGGATGAAGAATGGTTCCACCCTGCACGGCGTCACACGCCCGGTGTTTCCGGGGGCGAAGGTCGCCGTGCAACGGCTGGGCGGAGGCAGGTGGACAACGGTCGTCCGTGCTCCGGTTGACGCACGCGGCCGGTTCGACGCCCAGCTGACGCTCTCCCCCGGGGACTACCGAGCGCGACTCGCCCCCGGCCGGGGCTTCGTCCCGGGCATCAGCCGCACCCTCCACGTGGGACCGGCATGAGACGCATCGCGCTCGCAGCCTTCCTGCTCGCGCTCGTCGCGCCCGCTCCCGCGAGCGCGGCCCGTTACGCCGTTGGGCTGCAGAAGGACGCCTCACCCAGGCTCGTCGCACAGCGCATCGAGGCTCGCACCAGCCGCCGGGTCTCGGAGATCCCCTTCGCCCTGACGGTCACGGCTCCGAGCGCCGCTGCCCTCCGCTCGATTCGCGGCGTCAGCTGGGTCGAGCGGCTGCGCGACAACACTCGTCGCCTCTCGTTCACGCCGAACGACCCGCTTGCCGGGCGCCAGTGGTACCTCAACCGCATTCATGCTTTCGAGGCCTGGGGCCAGTTGCCGTTCCTCCCCAGCGTTCGCGTGGCCGTTATCGACTCGGGCATCGACGCCGAGCACCCGGAGCTCAAAGGTCAGATCGCCGGAGGCACCAGCTTCGTCGGCAGCTCCTGGCAGGCCGACACGAACGGGCACGGCACATTCGTCGCCGGCGAGATCGCCGCTGCGCTGAACAACGATCTGGGGATGGCGGGCATCGCCTTCCCGGCAGAGCTCCTCGTGGCCAAAGTCGTCCGCAGCGACGGGACGATCTCGCCCGATGCGGAGGCCAAGGCGATCCACTGGGCTGTCGACCATGGTGCGCGGGTGATCAACCTGAGCTTCGGCGGCATGCGCGACCCGGCCGACAGGTTGCGCGACACGTATTCACCGCTCGAGGCGGCTGCAGTCCAGTACGCGGTCAACAAAGGCGTGCTCGTGGTCGCTGCCGTCGGGAACGGGGACGGCGCGCCCGATCAGCCCTGGAGCTACGCCGGTTATCCGGCGGCGCTGCCGCACGTGCTGGGCGTCAGCGCGGTCGCACGCGACGGCACTGTGCCCGACTTCTCGAACAGGGATGCCGTCTACAACGACCTCTCTGCTCCTGGCGAGGGGATCCTCTCGACACTCCCGCGGGCGATCACGTCGAGCGCCCGCCCGGGCTGCGTCCTCCAGGGTTACTCGGACTGCGGCCCGATCGAGTTCCGCCGCGGTGAGGGGACGTCCTTCTCCGCACCCCAGGTGTCTGCGGCGGCCGCGCTCATGTTCGCCGACAACCCGCAGCTTCAGTCCGATCAGGTCGCCGCGCTGCTGACGCGCACGGCCAACGATGCGGACCCCGACAGCGGCTGCGCGCGTTGTTGGCCGGGCCGCGACTCGCTGACCGGCTGGGGCGTGCTCGACGTCACGGAGGCGGTCCGGGCGCTCGACGGGACGCTTCCCGAGGCGGATCGCTTCGAGAGCAACGACGAGCCCGCGACCGCTGCCCGGCTCTGGGGCCGCAAGAGCCGCCGGATCAGAGCGACGATCGACTACTGGGACGACCAGGTCGACGTCTACAAGGTCAAGCTTCGGCGCGGCCAGCGTCTGGTCGCTCGCCTCCGCGGCCCGCGCGGCACCAATACGAATCTCTTCCTGTGGAAGCCTGGAACACGACGGGTCGCAGGCTCCGCGGTCAACCGCCGCCTGCTAGCCGCGCAGTCCACGTCTCCCGGCTCCGCCGAGCGAATCCGGGTGCGTGTGCAGGAGACCGGCTGGCACTTCCTCGAGGTGAAGGTTTCGACTGCGGGTGCCGGCAGGTACTCGCTCAGCTTCCAGAAGCGTCCTCGGCGGGCCGCGCTTCGAGCAGTTCTTCCGTAGCGACCTCGCGGATCTGCCGAGCGGGGTTACCGACGACGACGGCCCGCGGGGGGACGTCTCGAGTGACGACGGCGCCGGCACCGACGTACGCCTCCTCGCCGATCTCCACAGCAGGGCAGAGAACGGCCGCGCCGCCAACGCGCGCTCCGCGGCGGATGGTCGGGCCTCGCCGAAGCTCGTGCCGGCCCTCGGTGCGCCCCATGAAGTTGTCGTTCGTCGTCGCCACGCACGGCGCGATGAAGACCTCGTCCTCGAGCGTGGAGTAGGCGGTGATGTACGCGTTGGCCTGGATCTTCGTCAGCTTGCCGATCGTCGTGTCGTTCTCGACCAGCGACCCGCGGCCGACCACGACGTCGTCCCCGATCTGGCAGCGCTCGCGAACACAGGCCTGATCGCCGACGATCACTCGCTCTCCGATCCTCGTCCCGGCAAAGACGATTGCTCCCGCTGCGACGACCGTGCCCGCCCCGAGCTCGAGGGGAGGCAGCTCCTCGCGGCTCGCTGTCGAGCGTGGCGAGAGCGCCGGCTGCTTGCCGACGACGGCGTGGTCGCCGATCACGCAGCCTTCGCCGATCATCGTCCCCGGATAGATGACCGCGGTCTCGGCCGCTTGGTAGCTCAGGCCCACTAGACCGCGGCTGTCTCGAGCGATTGCTGGAGCATCTCGAGCGCCCTGACGACGGCGAGGCCCTGGCGGCTCGGCTCGAGCGGATCGCCCGCTCCCGATACGAGCGATAGGAAGTGCGCGCACTCGCGGCGCAGCGGCTCCTCGCGCGCGAGCTGGGGGATGTGGATGTCGCCCTCGCGTACCTGCCACTCGGTCGCCGGGCGCAGCACCGGCCCCTTGTCGTAGACCGTCACCTTCCGCTCCGCCTCCATGTCGTCGAAGACGGCCATCTTCTCGCGGCCGACCACGGTCAGCTTGCGCATCTTGTGCGGGTCGAGCCACGAGACGTGCATGTGGGCAACGACCCCCGAGGGAAAGCGCAAGAAGCAGAAGACCACGTCCTCGATCCCCGGGTTGAGGTACGACTCGCCGCGTGCCCAGGCCTCGGTCGGCTCCTCGCCGATCAGGTGCAGCATCACCGCGAGATCGTGCGCGCCGAGCGACCAGAGCGCGTTCTCGTCCGACCGGATCTTGCCGAGGTTCTGGCGGTTCCCGTAGAGATAGAGGACGTCCCCGAGCTCCCCCGCGTCGACCAACTCCTTCAGCTTGGCGACGGCCGGGTGGTAGAGCAGGAGGTAGCCCGGCATCAGGACGAGCCCGCGCTCCTGAGCGAGGGCGAAGAGCTCCTCTGCCTCACCCGACGTCTGGGCCTGCGGCTTCTCGACGAAAACGTGCTTGCCCGCGCTGAGCGCCTGCCTGGCGAGCTCGAAGTGCGTGACGACTGGGGTTGCGATGACGACCGCGTCCAGCTCCGGATCGGCCAGGAGGTCCTCGAAGTCGCCGGTCGTTCGCGCTTGCGGATGACGGGCCGAAGCTTCCTCGAGCAGCTCCGGTGAGAGATCGCAGAGCCACCGCAGATCGGCGAGCTCACCGAAGTTCCGGGCCAGGTTTGGGCCCCAGTATCCAAGCCCTGCCTGGCCGACGCGCAGCGGGCTCAGAGCTTCCACACCTTGCCGGTCGCGACGCCGCTCGGGCCCGTTGCGTTCCGCAGGTCGACAACGAGCAACGCCTGCTCGACGAGCTCGTCGTAGTCGATCCCGGAGTGCGCCGTGACAATGACGACGCAATCCGCCGCCGGCGCGTCGAGCGGCACCGATGCGAGCCCTTGCTCCTCGAGCTCCGGAACGAACGGATCGTGGTACGAGACGTCTGCGCCCTCGCCTTGCAGGAGCTCGATCAGCTTCAGTGCGGGCGACTCGCGGGTGTCGTCGATGTCCGACTTGTACGAGACGCCGAGAACCAGGACCTTCGAGCCCTTGAGAGCCTTCTCGTGCTGGTTCAGGGCGCGTACGACCTTGCCCAGGCACCAGTAAGGCATGTTCTCGTTCACCTTGCCCGCGAGCTCGATGAACTCCGTGTAGAAGTCGTACTCGCGCGCCTTCCATGTCAGGTAGAAGGGGTCGATGGGCATGCAGTGGCCGCCGAGCCCGGGGCCTGGTTGAAAGCTCATGAAGCCGAAGGGCTTGGTCGCCGCTGCGCCGACCACTTCCCAGACGTCGATGCTCATTCGGTCGCAGAGCTGCGCGAGCTCGTTCACAAGCGCGATGTTGACCGAGCGGAAAATGTTTTCGAGCAGCTTCGTCAACTCGGCGGCCTCGGGGGACGAGACGGCGTGGACGGTCTCGATTGCGCGGCCGTAGAGCTCGACCGCCCGTTCGGTGCAGGCAGGAGTGACTCCCCCCACGATCTTCGGGGTGTTCTTCGTCGTCCAGTCCTCGCGGCCCGGATCGACCCGCTCGGGAGAGAACGCGAGGTGGAAGTCTTCGCCGACGCGGAGGCCGCTCTGCTCGAGCAACGGGAGCAGGCGCTCGCGCGTCGTGCCCGGGTAGGTCGTCGATTCGAGAACGACCAATTGGCCCTTCTGAAGACGTGGCGCGATGTCCTCGACGGCGCCGAGGACGAACGAGAGGTCGGGCTCCCGTTGCGCCGAGAGCGGCGTTGGCAGCGAGATGAGGATCGCCTCGGCCTCCTTCAGCGCGTCGTAGTCGGAGGTGATGTCAATCGCTCCTGACTCGACGTGACGTTTCAGGTCGTCCGAGCTGACGTCACTGATGTAGCTCTCGCCTCGACGGACGGACGCGACCTTCTCCGGATTCGACTCGACGAGAAGGATGCGTTGACCTGCCGCGGCGAAGACCTGGGCGAGCGGGAGGCCGACGTAGCCGGCTCCGACGATTCCGACGGGTCTCTTCACCGGGGCGATAGTACAGAGGCCGTTCGGCGGCCTCCCAGAATCAGCGCGTGAGGAACCAGCGCCGCGCGGTCGGGTCGGTCTTGAAGAAGGTGGTCAGCATCTCGACGACCTTCTGCACCCCTGTCTTCGAGGGGTGGGTCCCGTCGGCTTCGACGTCGTCGCAGCTCCAGACGAGTCCGTCGCTGCGCCCGAGCAGCCCGTCGGTCCAGAGGTACGGGCCCCAGCCGAGCCATGGCCCCTTGAGCTTTCCGACCATGCGGTCCTGGATCGCGCCACGTACCGCATAGCCGCTGTCATAGGCAGCCGGCTCCGGGTTGAGGCCCGTGATCGCATAGCCGCCGTAGGTTCGGCTCGAGAGATAGACGAGGCGGAGGTTTGGATAGCGGATGCGCATGGTGCGGACGATCGCCCGTAGGTCCGCCTGAAGGGCTCGGGCATCCCTGGGAAACCGTCGTTCCTCACCCGCGATCGACTGCTTCAGCCAGACTGCCTGCACCTGGTTCGCGGAGACATCGGCCTCGTTCAGGCGTTCGTCCACGAGATCCCAGTAGCCGGAGTCAGCCCGCACGCGTTGCGCGTCCCAGCCGTCCTGGGCTCCGTCGACGATCGTCAGGTTCGGGTTCTTCGCGGGGTCGCGGTCGATCACTCGCTTGAAAGCGCCGAACTCCGCGGTCGCGTTTGACATGCCGATCGAGAGCAGGACGATCTTCCCGTCGATCCGCCGGACCTTGCGCGAGGCGGCGAGCCCTTTGCGCAGGTAGACGGGCGACGGGCGGTTGCGCCCGGCGGGATAGAGACCGCCCCGGTAGCCGTGGTAGCGCAGCCGCGCCATGTCCGTGAGCGGAATCAGGCCGGTCGAGGTCAGTGTGCAGTCGGACTTCAACCCCGAGCGGCTCGCGGGCGCGCTCGATGTCGAAAGGGCGACTGCCACCGCCATTCCGGCAGCGATCAACAGCAGGATTTTCATTCCGGTTCAAAGAGTACGTCGGGTTCGTTATGGGCCTGTAAAGACCGCGCTGGGAGCCGAAAAACACGTGGTTATACTCGGTCCCGGGGCCGTTAGCTCAGTTGGTAGAGCAGGGGACTCTTAATCCCAAGGTCGAAGGTTCGAATCCTTCACGGCCCATTTTCGGCGCGTTCAGCGCCGAAAATGCTCCTGCCGGCCTCCAGCCGGCAGGAGCTCGAGCCGAGACGGTGTCACGTTCGACGGGTTCGCGCCGCGTCAGGAAACCGGGAAGCTCTGACTCGACGGCCGGCGCCATTCCTCTCTGCTCTCCCGAAATCCGTTGGGGCGTTTGGCACCTATTACCAATGACCGCCGGCCCCGACCGGGCATCGTCAACAGGGAGGGACGATCATGAAAGGGAAGGCCGTAATGCGTCGTGGGACCGGCGCCTCACTCGCTCTCGTTCTCGCGTTGGCCATTGTCGGCTCGGCCGCCGCCGCTCGGGGAGACCGAACGCCGCCGACGACGCCGACGAATCTGCGGGTCGTAAGCCTGACCCACACGAGCGTCACGCTCGCCTGGAATGCGTCCACGGACAACTCGGGGCGCTTCTCCTACTCCGTCAACAAGGACGGCCAGAGCTTCACCGTGCCGCAGACCCGGACGTCGTTCACGATCGACTGGCTGAGCGCGGGCCACACCTACACGTTCTACGTCACTGCCGTCGACGGGTCGCTCAACACCTCAGGGCGGAGCAACACCGTCACGGTCACCACCCCGCGGGACACGACTCCTCCGACGACCCCAACGCTCTCGGGGAGCGTGCGAGGCCCCTCGCAGGTCTTCCTGTCGTGGACGCGGTCGACGGACGATCTCTCGTATTTCGTCGGGTATCGCATCTTCGCGAACGGCGTTCCGGTCACCGAGCACGTCAACTGGTTCTCCGAAACCAGCGTTGTCCTCCGGCACCTCGCGCCGGCGACGTCGTACACGTTCACCGTTCACGCGCACGACCACGCCGGCAACGACTCGGCGATGAGCAACCCGATCACCCTGACGACCGAGGCGACCAGCGACGTGACGCCGCCCTCGGTGCCGACCAACGTAGGGATCGTCGGCAGTTTTGGTTGCCCCGAGTTCTTCGTCGGCTGGACTCAGTCCACCGACGACACCGACCCTCAATCCGCGATCGAGTACGAGATCTACGTGAACGGGGTTCTGAGCCCACTCGGCCCCAGCGCCGGAGTCGACAACGACTTCGTCTACGCGACGACGAGCGGAGCGAACACGTTCACCGTGAAAGCGGTGGACCGGGCGGGCAACACCTCGGCGGCCAGCAACGGGGTTACAGAGATCTGCTGAGTCCAGTCGTCCCGGAGCGAAAGCTGCAGGGTCGGCCGACCTAGCGGGCGGCCCTGCAGCATCGGGACTTCAGGCGACTAGCTCGGTCAGATCAGACTGCACTGCTGCGAACGCTTCCACGACCTCGTAGTCGAACTGGGTCCCGGCGCAGCGGAAGAGCTCCCGGAGACCGTCCTCGCGAGTCAGCGCCGTCGCATATGGACGGTGCGAGGTCATGGCGTCGAAGGCGTCACAGACGGAGATGATCCGGGCTCCTTGCGGGATCTCGGTTCCGGCGAGCCGGTCGGGGTAGCCCATTCCGTCCCAGCGCTCATGGGTCGAGCGGACGATCTTCGCCGCCTCGGCCAGTACCGGCGCCGAGCCGAGGATCCGCTCGCCGATCACCGTATGGCGCCGGACGAACCCCCACTCGTCCTCCGCCAGAGGGCCGGGCTTGCCCAGGATCTCCTCCGGGATCGCCAGCTTGCCGACGTCGTGCAGCTCGGCGGCCTGCCTGATCGCTGCCAGCTGCGCCTCGGGCACCCGCAGCCTGCGGCCGACTGCTTCCGCAAGGTCCGCGACGTCCGCCAGGTGGTGGGCGAGCGCCGAGTCCCGCTCCTCGAGGACGCTGATCAGGACGTCGATGCTCTGACGGTCTGTGCCCGGGCGGTTCTCCTGCTTGTTCAGGTACATCCGGTCGTCGGCAATCCGCAGAGCGTCGGACAGGCTCTTCGCCTCTGAGGGGATCAGGACGACGCCGAGGGAACAGCTGACGGAAAAGCCCTCGCCCGCCTCCGTCAACGCGGCCGCCGACCTTTCGATCAGGCCGGGACCGTCCGCTTCGGTGGTGTTCGCGAGGATGCAGAACTCGTCTCCGCCGAGCCGGTAGGCGCGTCCATGCCCCTCGGGTGCCAGGGCCAGCCTTCTGGCGACTCGGCCGAGCATTTCATCGCCGGCGGAGTGGCCGAACGAGTCGTTGTAGCCCTTGAAGCCGTCCAGGTCGAACACGATGAGCACGAGCGACGGCGATTCGTCGTGGGCGAGACGCTCCTCGAGGTCGGAGACGAACCTGCGCCTGTTGCCAAGCCCCGTCAAGGCATCGGTGAGCGATTCCTCACGGGTCGACTCCAGCAGCTGAACGCGCTCGCGGAACGTGAGGACTGCGCGCACGATCACCATTCCGATCGCGCCGGACGCAAGAGCGATCGCCACGACGTTGATGCGCACGAAATGGTCGTAGACGAGGAGCGTCAGGCTGGTCAGGGCAAAGAACGTGGGGAGGGTGAGCGTCTTCCAGCTGTCGGTGCGTACGACCCGCAGCCTTGTCACGGGTTGCCACGCAGCGCAGGCGATCAGCACGAGCGCAGCAGGCCACGCCACGTCGAGGAGGCCGCCTTCGATGTAGCTTCCCGCGGCGGTCTGGTAGAGGTAGGCCGTGTCGGCGATCGCGAACACGGCGTAGCCGGCTGCGACGAACGCCCAGGTGCGGTCGAAGCGCCAGCCGGTCAGCGCGAACATGGCGACGACGAGGGAAAGCAGCAGCAGGTCGGCGAGGGGATACGCGAGGTTCGTCGCGACGACGAGCGCGTTTCCACCGGTCGTGCTCAGCACCTGGTCGAAGACGACGGCGGCGCCGACCGCAGCGACGGCCAGAGCGGCGATCAGCCCGTCGAGCCAGAGGTTGCCCTCGAACTTGCGGATCCGTTTTCGGAGCAAGAGCGCGAGCGCCACGTAGCTGACCAGGTAGAAGGCGAGGTAGAGGGGATCGGCGACGGACGGGTATGGAATGTTCTCCTGCCCCGTCAGGACGACGTACCAGTAGAGGTCGCCGGCCGCCCAGAGGAGGAGCGCCGCGCTCATGAGGAACCAGGGAAGCCTTTCGACCCGTACGAGCAGCCCGCGGGCGAGGCACAAGGCACCGGATGCGAGCAGCAGGCCGTAGTAGATCCAGTCGTTGAAGAGACGATCGACGCTTCCCTGCGTACCCAGGAGCGCTTCGACGGCGAACGCGCCTACGACCAAGAGCAGGGCTGCGGAAACCATCCGGCCCGGGCGCAGATTGACCCCAGCCGGGGTCTCCTGCCGATCTCTGTTGTGCCGCACGGGCTGTCCTCCGGTGATCTGAACCTGTTACCGAGTATCGGGTCGGGCAGGCGCGTTGGTGTCCCTCGTTCTAGGGATTCGATCCCTCGATCGAGTTCCCCCATTCGGGGGATGCCCGGAAATCGGATGGGACGCATATTCGAAGCGGCGACTCGCTATGCCCAGAACTTTCGCCGTCACACTGTTTCTGCTCGTCGTCTCCGCCCTGGCGCTGGCCGGCGGTGCGTTTGCCAGCGGAAATCCCGATATCGCAGCGCTGCAGGTCGGGCTGCAGAAGCGAGGTCTCTACGCCGGAACCGTGGACGGCGTCCTCGGCCCCGGCACGGAGTCGGCCGTGCGGCGATTCCAGAAGCGCCGTGGCCTCGCGGCTGACGGCGTGCCCGGGCCGCGCACGCGCAAGGCGCTTGGCCGTTACGGCTTGCGCTCCCCGCTCGGCCGGCGAGAGCTGAAATCCGGCGCGCACGGGTGGGACGTCGCCGCGCTCCAGTTCGCGCTCGCCTGGCATGGCTTCCCGTCCGGGAACTTCGACGGCGTTCTCGGGTCACACACGGACGCTGCGCTTCGTAGCTTCCAGCGGTGGGCCGGGATCGTGGCCGACGGGACCGCCGGGCCGGAAACGGTTGCTGCTCTGCGCCGACCGGTCGCGCGCTGCCCGCTCAGCCTCGCACGCCCGCTGATCGCACCCGTCGGCGACGTCTTCGGACCTCGGGGCAACCGCTTCCACGCCGGAGTCGATTTCCCCTCCGAGGCCGGGACGCCGGTCGGCGCCGCCCGTGGCGGTCGGGTCGTTTTCGCCGGCCCGAGCGGCAGCGGCTGGGGAAAGCTCGTCGAGCTCGACCACGGCTCAGGGGTTCATACGAGGTACGCGCATCTCTCTCGCATCGACGTCCGTGTCGGCATGCGCGTCGGCGGTGGCTCCACGGTCGGCCTCGTCGGTGCGACGGGAGAGGCGACGGGCCCGCACCTTCATTTCGAGGTGCTCGTCCGCGGAGCGAACGTCGATCCGCTCGCGGCCCTGTAAGCGCTGCCGGGGCCAGGACACTGCCTGACCCCGGAGAAACGACGGGGCTCTAGTAGCCCGGCCCCGCCGGTGGGCCTTCTTCGACGTAGGTTGCACGCCGACGGCCGCCTGTGCCGCCCCACGATGACCAGAAGACCATCGAGAGCACGGCACCGATGATTCCGACGACCATCAGGATCACTCCGATGGCGTCGACGTCGATGCCTGCCACTTCAGCGTTTACTCCCCAGACGAGGATTGCCCCGCCTGCGATCAGAAACAGACTTGCTCCGAGTCCCATAGAACCTCCTTGTTTCTCCACTCCTACCCGCTAAGAGGCCGTCGCTAACTACGGCATCGTGTCGGAGCGTTGAGTAGGCTCGGTCCCGGTGCGCAGGGGAGCAATTGTTCGGCTCGTCACGATCGGTCTGCTGGCGGCTGCAGTGGCCACGGCGGTCGCGCTGCTGATCCCGTGGCTGCCCGCCCAGGAGTCGAAGGAGGGCGAGCGGATCGATGCCGTCGTTTGGTTCACCGTTGCGATCTGCATCGCGGTTTTCGCCGTCGTCGCGGCGGTCACCGTCTACTCCGTGGTCAAGTTCCGGGCTCGCCCGGACGACGACTCCGACGGTCCGCCGATCCACGGCCACACGGGCATCGAGATCGCCTGGACGGCGATCCCGACGGTGCTCGTGACTGCGATCGCAATCGCCAGCGCCGTCGCTCTCGCGGGGAACGGAAAGCTGACGTCAGACCGGCTGCAGGTAGACGTGACCGCGCAGCAGTTCGCCTGGCACTTCAAGTACCCGCAGTACGGCGACTTCCAGTCGAACGAGCTGCGGCTCGTCGAGGGCCGGCAGGTCGAGCTCCATCTGCGCGCGCTTGACGTCATCCACTCCTTCTGGGTTCCCGAGTTCAGGCAGAAGCAGGACGCCGTGCCCGGGATCGTCACGGAGCTGTCGGTGACGCCGACGAAGGTCGGCACGCGCACGCTCGTGTGCACCGAGCTCTGCGGGCTCGGCCATGCCCTCATGCGGGCGCCGGTGGTCGTGATGAAGGAGGACGAGTTCGACCGCTGGGCCCGCTCGCAGCAGCAGGGGAGCGAAGGGACCCCTGGATAATCTGACCGCCCCGTGACCGAGCTCGTCGAGCACACCAGCCACGCGCCTTCGGCGCCCCCGCCTACGGGCTTCCACCGCCTCCTTGCGCCCGGATGGCTGCGTGCGCCGTGGATGACGGCGCTCTTCTTCTTCATCGGGATGGGGATCGTGGTCGGCATCCGGGCACTCGCAGGCTGGGAGCCCGTCTTCGACTGGCTGATCATCGTGACGGTCGCGGCGCTGATCACGGCTCCGATCGGCTTCCTGGCCGGAATCGGCGCCTTCGACTACTGGGTCAAGTACTGCCTCGGGTACCCCACCTCCCCGGAAGACCACTCCGGCCACGGCGCCCGCAGCTGGCACGACTACTTCCGCGTCAACACCGACCACAAGGTGATCGGAGTCCAGTACCTCGTGACGACGATCTTCTTCTTCCTCGCCGGAGGCCTGATGGCGATGGTCTTCCGCGCCGAGCTGGCGAAGCCGGGTGCCCAGTACCTCGATCCACAGGAGTACAACGGCCTCGTCTCGGTGCACGCCTCGCTGATGATCTTCCTGTTCGTGATCCCGGCGTTCGCGGGCCTCGCGAACTTCGTCATCCCGCTGATGATCGGCGCGCCAGACATGGCGTTCCCCCGCCTGAACGCGCTCTCCTACTGGCTGCTGCCGATCGCCGGGATCATGATGCTCTCGAGCCTCATCGTGCCGGGCGGCGCCTTCGGCGCGGGCTGGACGGGCTACGCGCCCCTCTCCGTCGTGGGGACAGAAGGCAATGTGTGGTTCAACATGGGCGTCCAGTGGGCGGGAGCGTCGTCGATCATGACCGCGCTCAACTTCCTGGTCACGATCATCACCATGCGTGCGCCCGGGATGACCTTCTGGCGCATGCCCCTGCTCGTCTGGGCGAACTTCACGACGTCACTGCTCGTCGTCCTGGCCACGCCCTTCATCGCCGGCTCGCAGTTCTTCGTCATGTTCGACCGGCTGATGCACACGCATTTCTTCGACTTCACCGACGGCGGGTACGTGCTCGGCTACCAGCACATCTTCTGGTTCTACTCGCACCCGGCCGTCTACATCATGATGCTGCCCGGGTTCGGGATCGCCTCCGAGGTGATCTCGGTCATGTCGCGGAAACCGATTTTCGGCTACCGGCTGATGGCGCTCTCGCTGTGCGCGATCCTCGTGCTCGGCTTCTCGGTCTGGGCGCACCACATGTTCGTCTCCGGGATGGCCTCGTACCTGCGCGTGCCGATGATGATCACGACGCTCCTCATCGCCGTCCCTACGGGCATCAAGGTCTTCTCCTGGCTCGCGACGACGTGGGAAGGGCGGCTGAACTTATCGACGCCCATGTTGTTTGCGCTCGGCTTCGTGTCGATGTTCGTGATCGGCGGGCTCTCCGGGATCATGCTCGGCGCCGTCCCGGTCGACATCCACACCTCCGACTCGTACTTCATCGTCGCGCACATCCACTACGTGCTCCTCGGAGGGTCGCTGTTCACGATCTTCGCCGGGATCTACTACTGGTTCCCGAAGATGACCGGACGGATGTACAACGAGCGGCTCGGGAAGCTGCACTTCTGGCTCACGTTCATCGGCTTCAACGTGACGTTCTTCCCGATGCACATCATCGGCGTGCAGGGCATGAACCGCCGGGTATACGACTACGAGCCGAAGTACGCCGCCTGGAACATGGTCATCTCGATCGCGTCCTTCTTCCTCGGCGCCTCGTTCATGGTCTTCGTCTACAACATGATCGTCAGCTGGATGCGGGGTCCGCTGGCCGGCTCGAACCCGTGGCGCGCGATGACCCTCGAGTGGCAGGTCACCTCGCCGCCGCCGATCTTCAACTTCGACGAGATTCCGCAGATCGTCGGCGGGCCCTACGAGTACGGCGTCGAGGGCGCGCGGCACGCGGTCTTCAACGGCGTGCGGGAGCACGAGGCCGAGGAGGTCGAGGAGGTACGCACGACGTGAGCCACGTTCTGGTTGTTGCCAACGAAACCGTCGCGGGGGCGAGCCTGATCGAGGTGCTGAAGCGCCGTGCCGCGGACGGCGTGGACCTCATCACTGTCCTTGCTCCGATCAGCCACCCGCACACGGCGTACGTCGTCTACGAGGACACGCGTCGCGCGGCCGCCGGGCGGCGGCTCGACCGGACGCTCGCTGCCCTGCACGAGGCGGGCATCGCGGCCCACGGGCTGGTGGTCGAGGCTGATCCGGCCGACGCGGTGCGCGACGCGATCGCGATGCTCGAGCCGACGCCGACGGAGGTCGTCGTCTCGACGCATCCAAAGGAACGCTCGGCCTGGCTGCGGCGAAAGGTGATCGATCGCATTCGCGATGCAGCTCAGGGCTTGCCGGTCGAGCACGTCGTCGTCGACCTGACGGCCGAAGGTGGTGAGGCGAACGTGCTCGTGATCGCGAACGAGACCGTCGTCGGTGACCCGTTGCTCGCGCGGATCCGCGAGCGTGCGGCGCGCTCGCCCGCGAGCTTCCTGATCCTCTGCCCGCAGAGCGACCCGAACCGCGCCGACCATCCAGAGGCCGAGCGCCGCCTGCGTCGGGCCCTCGCGATTCTGCGCGGCGAGGGAATCGAGGCGCACGGCCAGGTCTCGCACCCGGATCCCTACACGGCCGCGATGCAGGCGATCCACGACGAGCGAACCGACGAGGTCATCGTCTCGACCTTCGCGCCGGAGCGCTCCCCGTGGCTGCGCAAGAACCTCGTCCAGCGGCTCCACGACGACTCCGGGCTGCCGGTCGAGCACGTGATCGTCTCCGAGGCGGCGGTCAGCTCATGAGCGCACACGCCGAAGCGCATCACGGGCCACCGATTGCGAACCAGAGCTCGCGCGTCGACTCGACGACGCTCGGGATGCTCCTCTTCATCGCGTCGGAGATCATGCTCTTCGGCTCGTTCTTCACGGCCTACTTCTTCGTGCGGGTCGTAAACAACGCTCCCGAGTGGCCGCCAGAGCCGTTCCACCTGCCGGTGTTCGTGGCCGGGGTGAACACGATCATCCTCCTCACCTCGAGCTTCACGATGCACTGGGCGCTCCAGGCCATCAAGCGCGGCAACCGCGTCGGCATGCAGGCCGGCCTCGTGCTGACGCTCGCCCTCGGGCTGACCTTCCTGCTTACCCAGGCGCGCGAGTACTCCCGGATCGGGTTCGCGCCGCACGACGGTGGCTTCGGCTCGGTCTTCTACGGCCTTACGGGACTGCACGGAGCCCACGTCTTCGTCGGCCTGACACTGCTGACTTTCGCGACCGTGCGCGCCTTCCGCGGGCATTTCACGCCGGAGGATCACCGCGGCGTCGAGATCCCCGGCATCTACTGGCACTTCGTCGACGTAATGTGGATAGTGGTCTATACGACGGTGTACATCCTCTAGCGATGATCAACCCGTTCCGCAGCGAGGCTGAGGCGTATCGCTTCCTCCTCCTGACGGTGGGTTACTTCGCTGCGATCGCGATCGCAGCGCTTGCGATCGGCAAGTGGGCGGGGCTCGTCGTCTTCGTCCTGCTCACGCTCGGCGGGATCGTGTACCTCGTCCGCGCACACCGCGCCGAGCCCACGCGGCAGGTGGTCTCGGCCCGGCGCGGGAACGAGAACGAGCACCGCATCCTCGTGATCGCGAACGAGACGGTCGGCGGCGGGCCTCTGCGGGAGGAGATTCGCCGCCGGTCGGAGGGCCATGACGAGCACGTGCTGGTCATCTGCCCGGCTCTCAACTCCGCCGTCCGGCACTGGACCTCCGACGAAGACGGTGCGCGCGTCCAGGCCCAGGAGCGGCTGAACGCGAGCCTCGCCCGTCTCCGCGAGGCCGGGCTGGACGCCAAGGGCGAAGTGGGCGATGCCGAGCCGCTCCAGGCGTTGGACGACGCGGTTCGGCTCTTTGGCCCCGACGAGATCATCATCTCGACCCACCCGGAGGGCCGCTCGCACTGGCTCGAGCGCGGAATCGTCGAGGCAGCCCGTGAGCGCTTCCCCGTCCCGATCACGCACGTGGTCGTCGACCTCGAGGCCGAGCAGGCCGAGGTCCGAGAACCTAGCTAGGAACTACTTCTGTTCCTTGATGAAGTCGACGAGCGTCTTGGCGTCGGCTTCCGAGACCTGTCCCTTCGGGATCACCGCGCTCATCACACCCGGCTGGTAGGCGGTGACGATCTCCTTGTCGGGATCGACAATCGCCGCGATCAGGTACGCGTCGTCGGCCTTGACGGTCTGGCCGTTCGTGAGCTTCACGCTCGAGCCGAAGAGGCCTTTGAAGGTCGGGCCGCTCGAAGGCGATCCGTCGAGCGAGTGGCATCCCTGGCAGCCGAGCGAGGCGTACAGGCCCATTCCGCCGGTGCCGGCGACGATCCCTGGACACGCAGCCTTGTCCCCTTCGTCGTTCTCATCTGCGGCGGCGCACCTGGCGACGTAAGCCGCGACGTCCTCGGCGTCCTGTCCTTCGACGAGGCTTGCAGGCATGGCGCTCCCCTTCCTCGGGAAGCGGATCTGGTCGAGCACGATGTTCTGGATCGCGCTCTGCCTGTAGTCCTCATCCTTCGGGCGCGCGTACGCATCGTCGAGATTCGGGCCGACCGTTCCTCTCGATCCGGCGTCCTTCAGGGTGTGGCAGCTCCCGCATTTCCCTTCGGTCAGGAAGAGCTTCTTGCCCGAGCTCGCGTTTCCGCCCTCCGCGACTCCGCCGGTGCCGCAGCCGGCCGCGACGAGGACCAACCCGGCCAGCAGGGCGCCTGACAGGGCGCGCAACGCTAGGAAGGCGGGCTGGAGGCGCCGGTCTTGGCGAGCGCCTCGTCGCGGGTCGGGTAGATCGTAAAGACGCGGTCGAGCCCGGTGATCTCGAAGATCTTGGTGATGTTGCGGTCGCTACAGACGAGCGAGAGCCGGCCTTCCTGCGCCCGCAGTCGCTTGACTCCGCCCACCAGGACGCCGAGCGTCGTCGAGTCGATGAACGTCGTGTCGGAGAAGTCGACGACGACGTCCTTGCCGCCCTGGCCGATCACGTCGAGCAGCTGCTGCTTGAACTCGGGCGCCGTGTACAGGTCGACCTCCCCCGTCAGCGAGATGACGTAGGTGGTGTCGTCGACCTTGTCGGTCTTGACGTCGAAGTTCACAGCCCCCTCCAAGACCGAAGGAGTCTAACCAGACGGAACGCGACCGGCCTGGGACTGGAGCTTGAGCAGTTGCACCTGCTGCCTGGCCTGCTGGGCCTCTGCACTGTCCGGGGCGAGCTTGATCACGCGCGCGTAGGCCTTGAGCGCGGTCGGCACCAGCTGCGCCTGATATGCCGACTGAGCGAGCAGGAGCTGGAGGAGCACGTCGTCGTTTCGGACGGCGGCAACCTGCTGGTACAGCCTCGTCGCACGCGTGTAGGAGGTCTGGATGCCCGAGTAGAGCTCGGTGAGCTGCTGGTTGGCCGCGGTTGTCAGCTCCTGGTCGATCTTCCCCGTCCCGAGTGCCCGCCCGAGGACCGAGTCCTGCGGAAGGGAGAACGTCGTTCCCCCGGTCGTGGCGGTCAGGTCCGCCTGGATGGCCGTCGCCTGTTGGCGGAGCCTCGCGGCCTTGGCCTCGTAGTCGCTCGCGAGCGTGCGGGTGAAGTCATAGTCCTTCGGCCGCACCTTGACGTACTGCTCACCTGCGGCAATCGCGGCGTCCTGGTTGCCGTCCGCCCTGTGGGCCTGGGTCAGCTCCTTGTACGCGGCGAGGTTGCCGTCGTCGATCCTCTCCTGTGCGTCGTCGACCGAAGGGCCGGTGTTCGAGCTTGCGGATCGCTGGAAGAGGTCGCTGATCCCGTTGCCGCCGGTGCCGCCGATGCCGAAGGCGACGAAGCCGATCCCAAAGGCGAGCGCGAGGAAGACGAACATCCACTTCGCCTGGCGCCGAAGCTTCGGGAAGAACATCCCGGCCTCGGCTGCGGCGAACTCGTGCCGCGTGCTCGCAGGCTTGCGCGCACCGCTCGATTGCGGCTTGGTGGGACGTTGCTTGCGGCCTGCGCCGGACCTGGCCATACGTTCTTAGACTAGCTCGGCTCGAGCGAGTCGGGACCAGTCGTAGCCTCTGCCGACCTCTTGGAGCCGTTTCCTGGTTGCCTCGTCGCAGAGCGCGCCCTCGACTCCCGCCTCGTAGGCGGAGCGCGGATCGACTCCGAGGGAGCTCGCCGCGGCGTAGTCCCGGGTCAGATCGGTGTCGAACATGGCGGGATCGTCGGTCGAGATCGAGCAACGCACGCCGGCGGCGAGGAGCGTCGGCAGAGGATGCTCGGACAGGGAGCCGACCGCGCCCGTGCGGACGTTCGAGAGCGGCGAGACGTCCAGGACGATGCTCCGCTCTGCCAGGTCGGCGACGAGCTCCGCGTCTTCGACTGCGCGGAAGCCGTGCCGGATCCGGTCTGCTCTCAGCGCAAGGAGCGCGCCGCGGACGGACTCGGGCCCTGCCACTTCCCCGGCGTGCGGCACCGAGCCGAGGCCCTCCTCCTTCGCAAGCTCGAAGACGGGTGCATAGGGCTCGGGCGGATACTGGGCCTCGAGCCCGCCGAGGCCGACCCCGACCACGCCGCGGTCGGCGTACTTCACGGAGTACCGCACGACCGGCTCCGCCTCGTCGAGCGGAAAGCCGCGGACGATGTCCGGCGTGAGCCTGACCTCGACGCCGTGGAGCTCGCGCGCCTCTTCGGCGCCGTCGCAGTAGCCGGCGAAGATGTCGTCCCAGGCGACCCCCCGCCTCACGCGCTCGGCTGGGGAGAAGATGGCCTCGACGTAGACGGCACCGTGCGACGCCGCCTCCGCGGCGTAGTCGACCGCGACCTGCCGGAAGTCCTCGCGGGTCTGGAGCGCGTTCGTCGTCAGCACCCAGATCTCGATGAAGTGCTCGAAGTCGCGGAACGCATAGAGCTCCTGGAGCCCCTCGACGGTGTCCGCCGGAAGCGCGTAGTCGTTCCGTCGTGCGATCTCGAGCAGCGTCTCCGGCCGGACAGTGCCCTCGAGATGGACGTGCAGCTCGATCTTGGGGTACGGCACCCGTTTAGTGCCCCGTCCGGCAATACATGCCGGCCCTCACTAGCTGTCGCCGGTCTCGGTCGCAGGCTCGCGCAGCACCCCGGCGGCTTCCCAGCGCCGCTCGAAGTAGGCGGCGGCCCAGATCGAGGCCTCGAACAGGATCAGGATCGGCAATGCCTGGAGGCCCATCGAGACGAAGTCGACTCCCGGCAGCAGAACGACCGCGACGATGCACAGGCCCACGCCGATGCGCCGGTTCTGGCGCAGCTGTGCTGCGGAGACGATGCCGAGTCGCACCAAGCCGAGGATGAAGATCGGAAGCTCGAACAGCACGCCGCACCCGAGGATCGTGATGGCGGCGAACGAGTAGTAATCGCGCGCGCGGACCTGGGCCTGGTACAGGTCGGAGTCGTAGTTCACGAGGAACGGCACCGCGTTCGGAAGCACGACCCAGTAGGCGAAGGCCATGCCTGCCGCGAGCAAGAACGTCGCGACGACGACCAGGCGAACCACGGCGCGCTGCTGCCCTTCCTCGAAGGCCGGCGCGAGGAAGGACCACGTCTGCCAGACGAGGACCGGGATCGCGAGTGCGACGGCCGCGTAGAAGGCGACGTTGAACGAGGTCGTGAAAGGCTCGCCGACGCCCAGCGTCAGCGGCTCGATGCCGTCGGGAAGGGGCGCCGACAGCCAGCCGATGATCGTCCGCCGGAAGTAGTACGTGAAGATGAAGAAGAAGGCGACCGACCCCAGCGAGATGAGCACCCTGGTCCGGAGCTCCTCGAGATGCTCGACTAGAGAGGCTTCCTCACCGTGCGTGAGGCGCCGTGGCAGCCGCGCCATTGCTTAAGAAACGGAGTCTCGTTCGCGCGGCTGCGCGCCGGTGACGGTCTCGTCGGGCACCGGCGGTGGAATCTCGCGCGGCACGTCGTCGTCGTCCTTGCCGGTGATCGAGTCCTTGAACTCGCGCATGCCTCTGCCGAGCGACCGCCCCATCTCGGGCAGCCGCTTGGGGCCGAAGATCACGAGGAGGACGACCAGGATGATGATCGCCCCCTGCCAGCCGATGTTTCCGGGCATGAACCAAGGGTAGCACCGGGTCTGGCCCACAGCACCCCAGCGGAGGCCTCATCGGCGCTCCCAGCCGCTCGGCTACGATGGGGTCACGAACCCGAACGAAAACCCGCTCCAGGAAAGGGTTGAGGACCGCACAAAGTGGCACTGCTCGAGCTGAAAGACCTGCACGTCGCCCTCGAGGACGGCACCGAGATCGTCAAGGGCGTCGACCTGGCCGTGAGCCCGGGTGAGATTCACGCGCTCATGGGGCCGAACGGATCGGGCAAGTCGTCGCTCGCCTATGCCTTGATGGGCCACCCGGCCTACGAGATCACAAGCGGCGAGGCGCTCTTCGACGGCCAGGAGATTGCCGGGATGGGCGCCGACGAGCGTGCGCACCTCGGGCTCTTCCTTGCGTTCCAGTACCCGCACGCGGTTCCGGGCGTGACCGTCGCCAGCTTCATGCGGACAGCGCTGAACGCGACCCGCAAGGCGCGCGCCGGCGGCGAGGACGACCCGGTGCCGGTCGGCGAATTCCGCAAGGAGATGCTGGCGGCGATGGAGCATCTGAAGATCCCGCGCGAGCTCGCGCAGCGGTATCTGAACGACGGCTTCTCCGGCGGCGAGAAGAAGCGGGTCGAGATTCTCCAGATGGCGATGCTGAAGCCGCGCGTCGCCGTGCTCGACGAGACGGATTCGGGCCTCGACATCGACGCGCTCAAGATCGTCGCGACCGGCGTCAAGGAGCTCGTCGGCTCGGACACCGGCGCGCTCATCATCACCCACTACCAGCGGATCCTGAACTACGTCCAGCCCGATTTCGTGCACGTCTTCGTCGATGGACGTATTGTTGAAGAAGGCGGTCCGGAGCTCGCGCACAAGCTCGAGGCCGAAGGGTATGAGGCATTCCTGCCTGAACCAGTCGTTGGAAGCGAGGCCTAACGCCTAGTGGCTCTCACTGAGACCGAAGTCGTCGGCGGGATCAAGACCGAGTACAAGTACGGGTTCCACGACCCGGAGGACTACTTCTTCAAGTCGGGCCGTGGGCTCTCGCACGAGCTCGTCGCCGCCATCTCGGAGCACAAGAACGAGCCGGACTGGATGCGGAAGTTCCGCCTCAAGTCGCTCGACTACTTCCTCGCGCGCCCACTCCCGGAATGGGGCGGGAACGTCGGCGAGATCGACTTCGACAGCATCTTCTATTACATCCGCCCGACCGAGAAGCAGGCGAAGAGCTGGGAAGACCTGCCGCCCGACATCAAGAACACCTGGGACCGGCTAGGCATCCCCGAGGCCGAGAAGAACTACCTCGCCGGCGTCGGCGCGCAGTACGAGTCCGAGGTCGTCTACCACAAGCTCAAGCAGGAGCTCGAGGACCAGGGCGTCCTCTTCCTCGACATGGACTCCGGCCTGCGCGAGCACGAGGAGCTCGTCAAGGAGTACTTCGGGACGATCATCCCGCAGAACGACAACAAGTTCGCGGCGCTGAACTCGGCCGTCTGGTCGGGTGGCTCGTTCATCTACGTGCCGCCGGGCGTGCAGGGTCGAGATGCCGCTCCAGGCCTATTTCCGCATCAACGCGGAGAACATGGGCCAGTTCGAGCGCACGCTGATCATCGTTGACGAGGACGCCTACGTGCACTACGTCGAGGGCTGCACGGCGCCGGTCTACTCGAGCGACTCGCTGCACTCGGCGGTCGTCGAGATCATCGTCAAGCCGGGCGGGCGCTGCCGGTACACGACGATCCAGAACTGGTCGAACAACGTCTACAACCTCGTCACCAAGCGGGCGGTCGCCTACGAGAACGCGACGATGGAGTGGGTCGACGCGAACCTGGGCTCGAAGCTGACGATGAAGTACCCGGCGATCTGGCTGATGGGCGAAGGCGCGCATGGCGAGGTGCTCTCGATCGCGTTCGCCGGCCAGGACCAGCACCTCGATGCGGGCGGCAAGTGCGTCCACATCGCGCCGAACACGTCGTCGATCATCACGTCGAAGTCGATCTCGCGGGGAGGCGGGCGTGCGAGCTATCGCGGCCTGCTCGAAGTGGCTAAGGGCGCCGAAGGTGCGAAGTCGAAGGTCGTCTGCGACGCGCTGATCCTCGACGAGGAGTCGCGCTCGGACACGTACCCGTACATCAGCATCGACGAGTCCAACGTGGACATCGGCCACGAGGCGACCGTGTCGAAGATCGGTGACGAGCAGCTCTTCTACCTCATGTCGCGAGGGCTCTCCGAGGCGGAGGCGTCCGCGATGGTCGTGTCGGGCTTCGTCGAGCCGATCACGAAGGAGCTCCCGCTCGAGTACGCCGTCGAGATGAACCGCCTGATCCAGCTGCAAATGGAGGGCTCCGTCGGGTGATCGACGTGGAGCGGGCGGATTTCGTCTCCGTTCCGGTTCAGGACATGGAGCGGGCCAAGCGGTTCTACAGCGAGACGCTGGGCATCCACAGCCCGAACCTCGACGAGGGCTGGCCCGAGTTCGAGACCGGTAGCGTCAGCCTCTATCTCGTCGATCCGACGCAGTTCGGCGAGGAGTTCAGGCCGCACGGAGCGCACATCGCGCTGCGCGTCCCCGACGTCGCCGCCGCGCGTGCACAGCTCGAGGAGGCCGGAATCGAGTTCTCGGGCGAGACCCTCGACACGGGCGTGTGCCACATGGCGTTCTTCTCCGACAGCGAAGGAAACGCGTTGATGCTTCATCGGCGTTACGCGCCGGCCGGGTGATGCAGGTCGAACGTGTCGATTGCGTCGACGTCCCGTCGCGGGACCTCGAGCGCTCGATCGCTTTCTACCGCGACGTGCTCGGGCTGCCCCAGAATCCCCGGGAGCCGACCGAGGTCGAGGCCGGAAACGTGACGCTCGCGATCTGGAAACCGGAGGACCAAGGGGTCGATTTTCCAGAGAGCGCAGCGCATGGGATCGCGCTGCGAGTCGCCGATGTCGCGGCCGCGCGCGCCGAGCTCGAGGGGAAGGGCGTCGAGTTCATCGGCGACCGCGACTCCGGTGTCTGCAACATGGCGTTCTTCGTCGATCCCGACGGCAACTCGCTGATCCTCCATCGGCGGTACGCGCCGTGAGCCGCACCGAGCTTCTCGAGCGCTACCGAGCGCTGCCGCTTCCCGACACGACCGAGGAGGCGTGGCGCTTCACCGACCTGAAGGGCTTCGACCCCGACAGCTTCACGGCGAACGGCGCCAAGACCTCGCAACAGAGGAAGTCCATGTTGGACATCGATCTGGCCGGTCTGGCCACGGCCGATGCGAATGGCATCGAGATCGAGAGCGCGCCGGACGGCATTCGCTTCGAAGTGCTCGACGAGTCGCATCCGCAGCTCGGGGAGCTCGTCGGGCCCGACGAGAAGTTCGCCGCGCAGAACGCGGCCAGCTGGCGGCACGGGCTGCTCGTCCATGTCCCGAAGGGAGTAGTCCTCGAGCGCCCGCTCTACGTGCGGGTCGCGAACCCGCCCGACGGCGGCGCGCTCTTCTGGCGCCTGCTCGTGATCGCCGAGCCCGGTAGCCGTTTCAGCCTCATCGAGGAACTTTCATCGCCGGACCCCGATCTCGCCGGCTATTCGAACTCCGTCGTCGAGCTCTTCGTCGGCCAGGAAGCGAAGGTCGAGTACGTCTCGCTCCAGAATCTCGCGCGGGAGACATGGCACTTCGCCTCGCATCGGGCGCGCGTCGGCCGTGACGCCGAGCTCGACTGGGTCGCGGGCGGCTTCGGGTCGAAGAAGGGCAAGGTGCGGATCGAGAACGACCTCGCCGGGCAGGGCGCGACCTCGCGCGTGACCGGCGCCTACTTCGCCGACGGCGACCAGCACCTCGACTTCGACACGCTCCAGGAGCACATCGCGCCGAACACGACCTCGGACTTTGCGTTCAAGGGGGCGCTCCGAGACCGGGCGACCGCGGTCTGGCGGGGCATGATCCGGGTCGAGCCCGCGGCGCAGAAGACGAATGCCTACCAGGAGAACCGGAACCTCCTGCTCTCGCCGCTCGCGCACGCCGATTCGATTCCCGGGCTCGAGATCGAGGCGAACGACGTCCGCTGCACCCACGGCGCGACGGTCAGCCAGGTCGATCGCGACCAGCTCTTCTACGCGATGGCTCGGGGCCTGACCAAGGCCGATGCCGAGCGGCTCATCCTGCGCGGGTTCTTCCAGGACGTGCTCGACCGCATCGAGCTCGAGCCGGTGCGCGAAGCCCTCGGCGAGGCCCTCGAGGCCCGTATTCCTCAGGGCTAGCCGGAAAACCTTCGGAAAACCCGAACGCGGCCCTAACAACCGCGTCCTAAGCTCGGTGTCGTGCCTCGTCTCGTCCTCCTGGGAGCGATCTGCGGCGCACTCGTCGCCGCCCTCCCGTCTGCCGCCCAGGTAGGAAGCGGGAAAATCGCCTACGCAACGGACAGCGGCGGTATCTACACGGTGAACCCGGACGGAAGTGGGCGGACGCTATTCAGGAGCGGCGGCTATCAGCCGCGCTGGTCTCCCGACGGCTCCCGGCTTGCCTTCGTCGCGTCTGGCGGAACCGAGAACCGCCTGGTCGTCGCGAACGCGGACGGCAGCGACGAGCACCTCGTGGCGACGGGAGGCATCGCGCTCAGCCGTCAGCCCTGGTCGCCCGACGGCGCCAGAATCGCGTGGTCGCGGTTCGAGCCATCTGAGATCTACACGGCGAACGCTGATGGAAGCGATCTACGGCAGCTCACGACCGACGGCCACGTGAAACAGCCGCCGACCTGGTCTCCCGACGGTTCGACCCTGGTCTTTGCCGACTTGGTTCAGCAGCTTCCGCGATGGGAGCTCTTCGTCGTGGGCGCGGACGGCGCAGGCCTCACGCAGCTCACGGACGGCACTGGGCACGTCGCGATCAACATGTATCCAAGCTGGTCTCCGGGAGGAAGCTCGATCGCCTTTCTCAGGCAGACCGACAGCGCCGAGAGCGCGGTCTACGTGATTCACCCCGACGGCACAGAGCTCCATCGAGTTGCCGAGACCTACGGCGCCTTCGGTGAGATCGCCTGGTCGCCGGACGGTTCGCAAATCGCGTTCACGAGCTCCGTCAACTCGAGTTACACGAGATATGGAATAGGCCAAGAGGTCTTCGTCGTCAACGCGGACGGCTCTGGCGAGCAGCGCCTGACGGAGCTGGGGCCGAGGATCGTCGCCGACGTGAGCCCGGTGTGGTCGCCCGACGGGGAACGGATGCTCTTTACGAGGCACCGTCAGCTTGCGACGATGAACCCGGATGGCACGTGCGAGGAGGTGCTCAATGCCGATCCGACCTCGACGCCGTCGTGGCAGCCTGTGCCCGGCGGCCCTGCGCTCGGCGAGAAGAGCTGCCATGCGATCTCTGTTGACGCAAAGGTGTCCGATCCGCTCGGCACGTCGGCCCGCATCGACGTGACGATCAAGAACGAGGGCACCGAGCCTCTGACGAACATCGAGCTGGTCGCAACGCCGATGTACGAAAGTTTGCGGCACTACTCCGGATCAGGGTGCGCGAGCATTCCGGGTCGTCTTGTCTGTCGGCTCGACCGCCTTGGGCGCGGTGAGGTGCACGCGATCTACCTCCGCGGGGATGCCAGGCGTGTCGCGCGTGACCAGCGCAGCGACGGGGTGGCTCTCCGGGCGACCTTCGAGGTGACTGCGGCCGAGCAGCTCCTCCGGACGAGACGAGAGAGCGACTCGATCGCTTGGCGGTCATTCCTCTGCACCTCGCGTGACCCCGGCCGGGGCAGAATCGACGGTACGCGTTTTCCCGGCCTCCCCGACCGGATTTGCGGACGGCGCGGCCGTGATCTGATCCACCCGCTCGCCGGAAGAGACCTCGTCGAGGCCGGCAACGGGAACGACGTCGTCTACGCGGTGGACGGCTACCTCGACCGCATCACCTGCGGCAAGGGGCGAGATCTGGTCCGGGCCGACGTCGAGGACAAGGTCGGACGCGACTGCGAGCGCATTGTCCGCGAGTGATCGTGCTGTTGCGCCTGAGGTTCGCGATCGCCGTGCGCGAAACTAGCGCCGGCCGACCCGCAGGTTGACCCGAAGACTCGGCGGACCGACTGTGCCGGGACGAGGGGCCTGCGAGAGCACCCGGCCGACCCGGCGAGACCGGGCTCTCCGGACGCGGCCGACCGAGCAGGTCTTTGCCCGGATCTTGGTCCGGGCACGCCCGAGGGTCAGTCCGATCACCTTCGGGACGCGGCAAAGCGGTAGTGGTGGCCCGCCCTCGAGATATGAGCTGTCAGCGAAGTCGAGGCAGCCCGGGACGTTGGCATTGAAGTAATCGTCGTGGCCGTAATCGAGTACCGACGGATTCCACGGTTCGCTACCTGCCCACATGAGGTCCGTCGGGTTGTCAGACGTGTGACCCGCACTGGTCTCATGAGGAGCACACTTCGGAACGAAGCCCAAGGTGTGCAGAGTCTCGTGCAGGATCGCGAAATCCATGATCTGGAGCCCGGTGCGAGAGGGATACGGGTCGTAGCAGGTCGTTCCTGAACCAAAGGTCGCGCGCAGATAGATCGCACTGACCGTGCCTGGAAGATCGGGTGGCCAGGCGCCACCGCCGCAATGATCGTGCGGCCCCGTGCCGTCGTAGTACACCGAGTAGAGCTTGCCGTATGCGTCGAATCCCGCCGAGCGCAGCCTGCTCTCCAGGGCATTGCGCAGATTGATTCCGGCGGTAGCCAACTGCGCATCCGTCTCGGTAAACCGATGGAACGTAATGTCGACCTCGCCCCCGGAGGTATCGATCCTGAGTCCCCGGCCGCCCGTTTGTCCCTTCAACCAGCCTTGAAAATTGGACACCGACGCCGCGGCCGTCCCGTCCGTGTCCAACGCGCGATCGGCGCCATCGCTCGGGAGGGCATAGATCAGATGAACCTGGGCACCGGTGAAGTCGTCGGGCCGATCCGTCGTCGAGCGGACCATCGACGCCGCTGATCCGGACGTGTCAAGAGCCACCAAGATCAGCGCCACCGTTCCGGCAAGAAGCGCGATCGGAGCGATGAGCTTTCGAACCACCGGCCTAGAAGTGTGGAGGCTGATCGGAGGAAGTCAAATCCTGGGGGCTTGGCGCTGCGACGGTAATCGCTAGGGCTTTTCCAGTTTCGCCGCTATTCTCAGATGCAGTGGGTCTCGATTTGAAAGAGTCGCGCGGGCGTCTGCTCGCGCTCATCGCCGGTGCCGCGATCGTGCTGGCCGCGGTCGTCGTCGGAGCGGTCCTGATCGCTGCCGGGGGGAGCAGTGGCGGCACAGCGAGCAGTTCGCTGGACACAAACTTCAAGGCGCCGCGCTCATACGAAAGCATCGACGCGGTCTACAACGAGGAGAGCTACACCTGCGCCGCCGTGGACAGCGAGTGCGTGCGGAAGTACCTCGTCAAGGTCACCGCCGACTACGGCCCCGAAGCCGCGCTCGGGGCGATGGAGCGGCTTCAGCAGAGTCGCCGCGTCGACCCCGCGGTCAACGACCACGACATGGCGCACTCCGTCGGTCGCGAGACGGCGAAGGACTACGGCTCGAACTTCAAGGCCTTCGACCTGTGCCCGATCACCTTCAACTACGGGTGCTCACACGGCTTCTTCGAGTACGTGCTCGCGAGGACGGACACGCCGAAGCAAGCTGCGACGACCATCTGCGAGTCGCTGAACGGCTCCGAGAACTTCCTGACCGCCGGGTTCTCCTGCTACCACGGCGTCGGCCACGGGATCATGATGGCCGAGGCCTACAACGTCCAGAACTCGCTGAAGGCGTGCAACACGATGCCGAACGACCGGGCGCAGGACGGCTGCTGGCAGGGAGTCTTCATGGAGAACGTCAACGCCGGCATGACCGGGCGGGCTCTCCCGGGTGTCTTCAAGAAATCCGACCCGCTCGCGCCGTGCAACAAAGTCGCCGACCGCTACAAGCACGAGTGCTTCATCAACCACTCCGGCTGGCTGATGACCGTTGCGCACGACGACGTACGCAAGGGAACGAGGTACTGCCTGCAGGTCAAGGGTAGGTTCCGTTCGGCCTGCCTGCAGTCGATCGGCCTCATGGTCACGAACCCTGTCTGGCAGACCACCCTTGCTCCCGACCTGGCGGGGCAGCCGCCCGCCCGCATCGCCGCTGATCTTTGCACCCGCTTCCCGGCGGCCGGCCGGCACGACTGCGTGATCGCGGGCGTCGACAACATTGCGAACTTCGACCAGCTCGAAGTGACGCGGCAGAAGGCTTTCTGCGCCGCCGTCGCGTCGGCCTACAAGGATGCCTGCTACCGGCAGGTCGGCGTCACCATCCTCGCTCGGACGCAGGATCAGGCCGTGATCAGGCGCAGCTGCGCGGGCCTCGGCGAACAGCAGCGCCTCTGCCTCACGGGAGCAGGCGTCGCATGATCGCGCGTGTTGCCATCCTGCTCGTCGCGGGTCTCCTGCTCGCCGGGTGCGGAGGAAGCGACGGCGGCGACGGCGGAAGTAACGGCGGCGGAAACGTCGTCAAGTTCACCGACAACGGCTTCGAGCCCTCGACGCTCACCGTCAACGCCGGCGACACGGTCGAGTTCGAGAACGAGAGCGGCGACGATTTCTGGCCCGCGTCGGACGTCCACCCGACGCATCTGCTCTATCCCGGCTTCGACGCCAAGAAGCCCATCCTCGACGGCGGCTCCTACTCGTTCACGTTCACGAAGGCGGGCACCTGGGGGTACCACAACCACCTCGAGCCCGACAAGCAGGGGACGATCGTCGTTCAGTAGGGCGGGCTATCCGCAGGGAAGAGGGGCCATGCGGCAATTGACGGGATCGGCTTACCGACCACAGGCGACCGGTTGAAACGCGCGCACACGTCTGGCGCCGGCGCCAAATCGATCCCGCCGGAGTTGAGCGCTTTCGTGCGCAGGCCACTGGTTCTGCTCGGGGTCGGCGCTCTGCTCGGAGCCGCCGCCCTGGTCGTCTACAACCACGGCGCTTACAGCCGGGGAATGTTGCTTGTTTGGCTCGCGGGGCTCCTGACGCTCGGGCTCTACACGTGGAGAGAGAGCGGCGCGCTACCCCGGATCTCGCTGGGCGATCTCGTGGCGGCAGTCGGGCTGGCCCTCGTCTTCGTGCCCCTGTACGTCGTCCAGCTCTACGACTGGCCCGTGCAGGTCAGCTCGGACGAGCCGACGATCATGGGCGTGTCGGACGACTACACGCACCAACCTGGGTTCGATCCATTTGGCTACAGCAATTACCAGACGCGGCCTGCGCTCCTGTTCGCGGTCTGGGGGCATGCGGGGAAGCTGATCGGAGGGATCGACCTCTACCACATGCGCCTGTTGCACGCCCTGGTGGGGCTCGCCGCGATCGGCCTCGCTTACTTTCTCTTCCGGCAGCTCATGCCCCGCCCCTGGGCGCTCTTCGCAGGCTGTCTCTTCGGGCTGAACCACGCCTACGTGATGATCAGCCGCCTGGCCATGCGCGAGAACACGGCCGTCTTCATCGAGGTCGTCGCTCTCGCGCTCCTGCTGTACGGCCTGCGCCGCAGTCATCTCTTTGTCACCTACCTGGGTGGGGTCGCCGCGGGACTCGGCTTCTACACCTACCACCCGGGTCGTGCGGCCTTCGCGCTCTGGCTGCTCTTCCTGCTCTTGCTGGGGCTGCTGTACAGAAGTCAGATCCCGGTCCGGAGGCTCGCCAGGTTCGGCGCGATTGCCGTCACCGGCTTCGTGATCATGGCCGGGCCGTTACTCATCGCCGAGTCGAAAGCGCCCCAGATCAGTGTCGAGGTGGATCCGAAGGCGCAACTCCTCATCTCTTCCAGGGGACGGGAGTTTCAGAGGGTCGATAGCCACTCCGACACCGTTCTGGAGGGATACAAGAGAAACGTCGAGTGGGGGCTGACGACGTTCAACAGCAAGGTCCCCGATCACGGCAATATCTACATCAACCAGGGACACGGCTTCGTCGACCCGCTGACCGGGATCCTGCTCTGGGTCGGAGTCGTCGGCGTCGGCCTCTGGTACATCCGCCGCCGGTCCACGACCGAGCCGTGGCCGCTGCTCATGCTGAGCAGCTTCCTGGCTTTGTGGATTGCGTTTGCGTTCCTGATCAATCAGGCGCCCAAATACCCTCGTCTCCTGATCATCCTTCCATTCGTCGCCTATCTCGTCACGGAGGCGGTTCGCTTGCTTGCGCGTCTCCTGGAACGTGGGCTCTCGCGTCTTGGTTACCGGCGCGGCCTGCTTCCCCGCATGGCGCTCGCAGGCGCCGTTCTGGCTGCGATCGCGGCCTGGAACATCGCCATTGCCTGGGACTACGTCGACCGAGGGCGGAAGGAAGGCGAGTCCATCGGCAGCACCGGGCGCTACATGGCGTTGCATCCTAAGCAGCAGTTCTATCTCGTCTCCGACCCGACGGGCCCCTATCGGTACTTCTCGCGGGACGGTGAGCAATACTGGTGGGGCTCGTGGCTCGCTCGGTTTGCCCCGGGGGTCGGGCTACGTGATTCAGTCGGCGCGGCCGAGCTCAACTCTCTTCGTCCTCAGCCTCCGTTCTCGCTGTTTCTGCGCCGTGAGCTCCTGGGCGACGCCGAATCTGATCTGCGGGCCCGCTATCCGGACGGCCGGGTACGCAACGTGACGCCGACCGGGGAGCTCGTGGTGTTCGAGGTTCCACCGGCGCAGAAGTGAGGAGCAGCCCGATGACGTCGAGGGAGGCAGTGCGCCAAGCGACGGGTCGGCTTAAACGGCGAGGCGCGCTCTCGATCGGCGCCGGGGCCGGCCTCGTGTCGCTTCTGATGTTCCGCGAGAACGGCTACAGCCGTTCGATGCTCGTCGTGTGGCTGATCGGATTGCTGGGGCTCTCGGTTTTCTTCTGGAGCAGAAACCGGCTCCTGCCGCGGATCTCGCTCGGTGATCTGCTCGCCCCGCTCGGGCTGGTTCTCGCGTTTGCGCCGCTCTACCTCCTGGCCCTCTTCCGCTGGCCGGTACAGGTGAGTGGGGACGAGGTTGCGCTCATCGACGTCTTTAGGGCCAACGCACATCCTCCGCCGGAAGTCGACCCATTCGGGGTGAGCCTCTATCTCAACCGCCCCACGCTCCTCTTCATCGGCTGGGGCAAGCTGGGAGAGCTAATCGGGGGCTTCGACCTCTACCACATGCGTCTCCTGCACGCGCTCTTCGGGCTGCTGACGATCGCAGCCGTGTATGTGCTGATGCGGCAACTGCTGCCTCGCGGTTGGGCGATCTTCGCCACGTGCGTCTTTGGCGTGAGCCACTCCTTCCTCATGATCAGCCGGCTCGCGATGCGCGAGAACACGGCCGTGCTCGTCGCGGTCGTCGCGTTCGCGCTGCTCCTGTGGGGCCTTCGCAACAACCATCCCCTCGCGACTTTCTGGGGCGGTGTCGTCGCGGGCCTTGGCTTCTACGTCTACCAGTCCGCGCGCGCAACCCTCCCCATTTGGATCGTCTTTCTCCTCGTTCTGGGCCTTCTTTCACGGCGCGCTTTTCCGATGCGAAGGCTCGTCGTGATCGGCTCGATCGCCGTCGCCGGCTTTGTCCTGATGGCGACTCCGATCCTGATCTCCGAGTCGAGGATCCCGAATCTTCCTGGGTACAGCGACTACGAGCCCAACCGTTCGTCTCTGATGATCTACGCGGATGCTCGGCTGAAGCAGCGGGATTGGGTGCGCGCGCGCACCATCGCGGAGGGGTACAAGAAGAACGTTCGCTGGGGCCTGGGCACGTTCAACGACAAGGTCGCGGACCAGAGCTTCATCTACTCGAACGCCGGCCACGGGTTCGTGGATCCGCTGACCGGGATCCTCCTCTGGATCGGAGTCGCCGTGCTCGGCTTTCGGGTCATCCGCCGGCGGGCCGACGAGGGCGTGCTCCTGGCTTTATCCGGCTTCCTCATCCTCTGGCTGTCGTTCGCGTTCATCGTCAACAAGGCGCCTAACTACACGCGGCTCCTGGTCACGCTGCCTTTCGTCGCCTACCTCGTCACCGAAGCGGTTCGCTGGCTCGCCGGTCGCTGGCGTTCGGTCCGCGGCGTACCGGTGCTGCTGACAGTCACAGCCCTCGTCGCGCTCGCGAGCTGGAACCTCACCATCGCGTGGGATTTCATTCAGACCGGCCGGCGCGATGGAGAGACGATCGGATCGACGGGCCGGTACGTCTCAGCCCACGACGACGTCGCCGGCAAGAAGTTCTTCCTCGCGACCTCGGAGAGCGGCGGATGGGACTTCTACTCCTACGGGAACGTGACGTCACAGTTTTCCCGGATACAGCTCTTCGCGGACCAGGGAGACGTTGGATCGATTGTCGACCCCGAGCAAGTAGAGAGGTTCGTGGCAGAGCCGCCGTTCGCGCTCCTCATGAGGCGTGACCTTTGGCTGAACAACGCGGTGGAGCTTGCCGATCGATATCCGTCGGGACGGATCCGGAAAGTCACTCCCGACGGGAGCCGTGTGGCGCTCGAAGTGCCGGCCTCCTAGGCGCCGGCGCCGGCGAGACACTGGGCGAGGTCGTCCTCAGCCTTGGCCCACTGCTCGCAGGCCGCGCGCTTGCTGGCCGGGTCGGCCTGCTGGGTGCCCAGGATCGTTCCCATCCCGAAGAAGCAATAGGCCCTGAACTTCGCCTTCACGACCTTGCAGAAGGCCTCGCCTTGCGGATCCTGGGGGTTGTTGTTCATCACGTCGCGGATCGCGCCGTAGATGCATTCCTTCTCTCCGCTGCCGGCCATGCCACACAGGTTCTTCATCTGCTCGGGATTCCGAACGGCTGCGCCGGCGACGTCTCGTCCGTAGGACTGGAAGCAGTACGACGCCCAGCCCCGCTCGCTGCGCCTGCACCAGTCGGCCGTCTTGACCCAGTCGCCGCCGACGTACGGGAGGATGTGCGAGGTGACGAGCAGGTAGCAGTAGAGCTTGTCCTGCCGCTCGACCTCCTTGCTGTTACAGGGGTAGAGCAGGTTCTTCGTGCTCAGCCACTTCGTTCGCAGGCCGAACGATGAGCTCTGGTTCTCCATGAAGACCCCGCCGCTGCAGGCGACCTGGTCGAACTCGGTCAGAAGCTGGTGGCAGTAGTCGAGCGCCGCCGGGAGGTCGTACGAGGTGTAGAGCATGAGGCCGTGCCCGAGCCCGTGGTCGCACTGGTAGTAGTTGAACGCGTTCGCCTTGATGTCGGGGTCGTTGCACGCGCTTCGGGCGACGCCGGCGACCTGGTCGGCCCTGACTCCCGCGAGCTTCCATTGCAGAAGGCCGTGGTAGTACCCGGATCCGCACGTCCCGTTGCCCGCGGCAAAGGCCTGGCCCACGTCCCCCTCGTAGTGGAGGAGCCCGCCCGCTCCGATCTTGTGGGCGATTGGGTGGCAGCCGCCCCGGACGAGCGGATTCGTGTCGGAGAGCTGCTGAAGCTTGTCGAGAGCTGCTTTCGGCCCGTCGTCGTAGGCGAGGTTCCCGAAGGCCTGCTCGAAGCAGCCCGTGTTGTTGCCGCAATCGTCGACCTTCTTGTCGTCCGGAACGAACGAGATCTTGCCGGCCTGCCCGGTTCCAGCGGCAGTGGCGACGAAGCCCGCCACGTCCTTGATCTGGGTCGGGGTCAGCTTGCCGGCGAACGAAGGCATCCCGTTTCCGCCCTTCTTGACCTGGAGCTCGACGCGCTCCTCGTTCGGCCGCAGGTCGTCGAGGTTCGGGCCCACCGTTCCGGTCGCGCCGGCCGTGGCCATCGTGTGGCAGTCGCCGCAGCCCGCGTCCGCAAAGACCTTGGCGCCCGGCGACCCGCTGCCCTTGTCGTTGTTCGACGGCGCGCTGCTCTCGTTCCCGCCGCAGCTCGCCGTGAGGAGTACGACACCTACGGTGACGAGGGCGACACAGAAGACGGTAAGCGCATACGGGGCGATGCGGCGCACGACCAACATTGAAGCGCAAAGCGCCGCTCGCGCGAAACCTCTACCGACGCACCTCTAGGAGCCCGGTGTTGGAGGGCGGCGGGCTAGAGCGTCAATATTGTGAGCATGGACAGCGCGAGACCCCCCGAGTATTCGCTGGTCGTCCCGGTCTACAACGAGGAAGAGACGCTTCCAGAGCTGTTGCGCCGGCTCGCGAGCCTGGTCGACCGGATGGACGGAGAGTGCGAGGTCATCCTCGTGGACGACGGGAGCAGCGACTCGAGCTACGAGCTCATGGCCGTCGCATACGAGACCGACGCCCGCTTCAAGGTCCTGCGCCTGTCGCGGAACTTCGGGCACCAGATCGCCGTCACCGCGGGTCTCGACGTGGCGTCGGGCGACGCAGTGATCGTCATGGATGCCGATCTCCAGGATCCGCCCGAGGTCGCCCTCGACCTGGCTGCGCGCTGGCGGGAGGGGTATGACGTCGTCTACGCCGTGCGCGAGGAGCGGCATGGCGAAAGCTCGTTCAAACGGTTGACCGCGAGGGTGTTCTACCGCGTCTTCCGCCGGATGACCGACGTCGACGTGCCGCTCGACGTCGGCGACTTCCGCCTGGTCGACCGCCGGGCGCTCGACGCGTTTCGCTCGATGCGTGAAACCAATCGCTACGTCCGCGGGATGTTCAGCTGGATCGGCTTTCGCCAGGTCGGTGTCCCCTTCAGCCGCGAGGAGCGGTTCGCAGGCGAGACGAAGTACCCGCTCGGCAAGATGGTGAAGTTCGCCACCGACGGCATCGTCAGCTTCTCCGCGGCGCCACTCCGCTTCGCCCTGAAGATCGGGTTTGCGGTGTCAGGCCTGTCGTTCGTCATGGGCGCGGTGTTCCTCGTCTCGAAGATCCTCGGCCTGTACTCGGTCCCGGGGTTGGCGTCGATCGCGGTCTTCGTGGCGTTCCTGGGCGGGATCCAGCTGTTCCTGATCGGAATCCTCGGCGAGTACATCGCGCGGATCCACGACGAGGTCAAGCGGCGGCCCCTCTATCTCGTCAGAGACGCGCAGGGGCTCGAGCCTCCGCAAGCGCGATAGGCACTATCGCCGGTAGCGGCCGGTCAGCCAGTACCAGCGCACCCGGAACAGCTCGAGGATCGAGACGATCGCGTCACGTCTGAAGCTAACCGTCGATTCGGCTCCCGGCTCCCAGCTCACCGGGTACTCGCGGACGCTGTACCCGAAGCGCTTGGCGAGAAAGAGGAGCTCCGTGTCGAAGCCGAAGCCCGTCAGCCGGAGCCTGGGAAAGAGATCCTCTGCGGCGCGACCCCGGTACAGCTTCATCGGTGCCCGCGTGTCGGTGTAGTCGAGCCCGAGGATCAGCTTGAAGAGCAGGTTCCCGCCGCGGCTCATGATCGTCTTCGAGAGCGCGCGCTTCCCGTGTTGTCCGCCCTCCATGTAGCGAGACCCGATGACAATGTCGTACCGGTCGCTGAGCTCGAGCGCGCTGTCGATCTGCTCGAACGAGACGCCGTTGTCTGCGTCGATGAAGCAGCGGAGCTCAGCCCGGGCCTCCGCCATCCCGTACTGGATCGCCTCGCCCTTTCCCCGAGGGAAATCGATCCAGACCGGTCGAACTTCCGGAAACCTGTCGGCAACGTCGCCGACGATCGCCGCGACAGGATCGTTGCGATCGACTACCGGCAGGACTTCGCCCTGCCGGCCTCGCTCTCTTAGGTGATCGACCACCGCCTCGAGCGTGGACGCGATGACGCTCGCCGAACCGTATGCGGAGACGACCACCGAGAGAGAAGGGGTCTCGCTCAGTGCTCTTTGCCCTCGTCGTCGTCGCGGAACGCCCAGTACTTGTACGTCAGGAAGTTCCAGGTCAGAGAGGCAAGGGTCGCCATTCCGAAGGCGACTGTCTTGATCGTGAAGCTCCTCGTCAACCCCAGAGTCCTGTCATGCAAGGAGAAGTGCCAATCGGCCAGCCCGATTGTCCCCAGTACGTGAAACGCCGTGCGGCCGAAGTACTGCTGGTGACCCGCGAGATACTGAGTCAGGAGGTTCTGAATCACGAAGACTCCCACCAGGGTCGTCGAGACGAAGCGAAATGCCTGGCGCCACACATCACGTCGTTGAGACCGGAAGACGAACCGCCGGTTGAGGAAGAAGCTGACGATCATTGCGATCACGCTCGACGGGTACTTGGCCACCCAGACTTGAGAGAGCGGAATCCTGAACACGATCGTCAGCGTGATGAAGACCACGTAGTCGACGAGCGTGTTGATGACGCCGACCAGTCCGAAGCGAGCGACTTCTCCGGTGGTCTGAGACCTACGAGCGCCCATTGCTCGCTCTTTGCGCTTGGACGAGAGGGACCTCGGGCAACAGAAGGCTGGGTACGATAGTCACGTGGCCGTGACGAGTCCGCCCAAGCTCGACGCGCGAAAGATTCGCGCCGACTTTCCGATCTTCGAGCAGGAGTTCCACGGCAAGCCGCTTGCGTATCTCGACTCCGCGGCGACCGCGCAGAAGCCTCGCCAGGTTCTCGACGCGCTGCGGACGTTCTACGAGACCTCCTATGCCAACGTGCACCGGGGTGTCTACGAGCTCAGTGAGCGCGCGACAGCGGGTTACGAAGGCGCCCGAGACAAGCTCGCAACCTTCGTGAACGCGCCCTCGGCGAAGGAGCTGATCTTCACGCGGAACGCGACCGAGGGGCTGAACCTCGTTGCGTACGCCTGGGGGCTCGTCAACCTCGGGCCGGGAGACGTCGTGGTCGTGACCGAGCTCGAGCACCACTCCAACTTCGTGCCCTGGCAATACGTCGCCAAGAGAGCCGGTGCCGACTTCCGCATGATCCCGCTCGACGACCACGGCGAGCTCGATCTCGGTGACCTCGACGCGGCAGCGGGCGACGGGAACGTTCGGGTCGTCGCCGCGAACCTCGTCTCGAACTCGCTCGGGACCGTCAATCCGCTCGAACGACTCGCGACCTGGGCACACGACCGGGACGCGATCATGGTCGTGGATGCCGCTCAGGCGGCGCCGCACCGGACGATCGATGTGCAGGCGCTCGGCTGCGACTTCCTCGCCTTCTCGTCCCACAAGCTCTGCGGGCCGACAAGCGTCGGAGCGCTCTGGGGACGAATGGAGCTGCTCGAGGCGATGGAGCCGTTCAACCTCGGCGGGCACATGATTCGTTCGGTGCGCCTCGAGGAGACGACCTGGGGCGACGTGCCTGCGAAGTTCGAGGCCGGCACGCAGCCGATCGCCGAGGCGGTCGGGTTCGGCGCGGCGATCGACTACCTGACGGAGGTCGGGCTCGAGGCGATCGAGCGGCACGAGCACGAGCTCACCGTCTACGCCCTCGAACGGCTCGGCGAGGTCCCAGGTATCAAGCTCTACGGCCCGTCACCGGAGCGGCGCGCGGGCATCGTCTCGTTCAACCTCGGGGACTTGCACCCCCACGACGTGGCGCAGGTGCTCGACCTGGAGGGGGTCGCGATCCGTGCGGGTCACCACTGCTGCCAGCCCCTGATGCAGAAGCTCGGCGTCGTCGCCACGAACCGCGCCAGCTTCTACCTCTACACGTTGCCCGAGGAGATCGACCGGCTCGTCGAGGGCCTGCACAAGGTTCGCAAGGTCTTCAATTAGAGGGTCAACGGGTACCCTCAACGTGTGAGCGACTTCTACCGCGAGGTCATCCTCGACCATTACAAGAACCCGCGCGGCCACGGCGCGATGGAGTCTCCGGACGCGAGCGCGGAGGGGCTGAACCCGCTCTGCGGCGACGAGGTGACGATCTCGGTCGCGCTCGGCGAGGACGGCGAGACGATCGAGGAGGTCAAGTTCGAGGGCCGTGGTTGTGCGATCAGCCAGGCGGCGACCTCGATGCTGACCGAGATGGTGAAGGGTCGCTCTGCCTCGGAGGTCGCCGCGCTCCCGAAGGAGGAGCTGCTCGAGGAGATCGGCATTCCGCTGACGCCGGTCCGGCTCAAGTGCGCGTTGCTCGGCCTCGGGGTGCTCAAGGTTGCACTGCACCGGGCAAACGGAACGCCGTTGCCGGCGGAGTGGGCGGGGCTCGCCAGCGAGCTCGAGCTCTCCTAGTTCATTGGCGCTCGTCACCGTCGCGCCGCTCGAGGAGTTTCCGCCCGGCTCCGTGAAGATCGTGCACGCGGGCGAGATCTCGGTCGGTGTCTACAACCTCGGCGGCCGGCTCTGTGCGCTCGAGGATCGCTGCTCGCACGACAACGGGCCGCTCTGCGAGGGGGACTTCGACCCCGACGATGGCGTGGCCGTCTGCCCGCGCCACGGCGCCCGGATCGAGATCTGCACCGGCAAGCCGCTGTCCCTGCCGGCCGTTCTTCCCGTGGAGACGTTCCCGGTGACCGTGGAGGATGGCGTTGTGAAGGTGGACATCCGCTGATGCTCGACGACAAGGTCAGAGCGGTCCTCGCCCGGCTCGAAGCGGAGGATGCGAAGGAGCGCGAGGAGGGAGTTCCCCGCGAGCAGCGCGCCCGACAGGTGGCCCGGAGCACGGGGCAGTTCCTGTTCGCACTCGTGGCGCCCCAGGTGGACTGCGAGGTGCTCGAGATCGGCGGCTCGCGCGGCTATTCGTCGATCTGGCTCGGTGCCGGCGTTCGCCACTTCGGCGGTCGCGTCCTCTCGCTCGAGGCGGATCCCGCGAAGATTGACGCCTGGCAGGCGAACATCGCGGAGGCAGGTCTCGAAGAGACCGTCGAGCTCGTCCCCGGAGACGCCTTCGCCAAACTCCCGCAGATCCAGGACGTCTTCGACATCGTCTTCATCGACGCCGAGAAGGACGACTACGAGCAGCTCTTCGAGCTATCGCGTGACAAGGTCGAGCCGGGTGGCCTGTTCGTGGCCGACAACGTCATCTCGCACCAGGAGACCCTCGGCGCGTACTCGGAAGCCCGCCAGGCCGACCCGACGCTCGAGAGCGTCACCGTCCCCCTCGACCGGGGCCTGGAGCTCTCCGTGGTCCTGACCGACCTCCCGTAGCAAACAAACAGCCATGTCCGGTGTCAGACGCCGGACATGTCCAGACATTCGGTTGTTGCTTCGCTCTAGTCCTCGCGTTGCGTATCCACGGCCATGTCGAATCGAGTCATGTCCGGTGTCAGACGCCGGACCTGTCCCGGGGACAGGCCCCGGGACGTGGCCAGACTGGCGTACGTCCTTTCCGAACGGCTACAGTCTGGTTAACCGCGGAAAGGAGGTGGTCCGGCTTGACAGATTCCAGTACGGGCAGTGGAGGTACCAACGGGTAGAGGCGCGTCCCCGAGACCTACGGGGAATCGTCTAGCCAACGTAGGGGGCTCGCGCTACGCGCCGCCAGCTCGGTACCGAGCCGGCCGGAAGCGCCTCTACTAATCCAACGTTGGTAACCGGACTGGGGGCCGCCTTCGGGTGGCCCCCTTTCTTTTTTGCATTGACGGAGCCATGAAGATTGCGGGCGGAGCCGGGCTCGGCCCGGCGGGAGCCCAAGTCTTGTCCGCTACGTCGAGGCGTAAGGAGGGGGCCAACGGGGGAACCATGGGTTCCCCCGTTTTGAGCTCGGTACCGAGCCGGCCGGAAGCGCCTCTACTAATCCAACGTTGGTCACCGGACTGGGGGTCGGCTCTGGCCGACCCCCTTTCTTTTTTGTCTTACCTCGGGACTGTGGTGCGATTTGTCGGTCTTACGGGTAAGAGAGGCCTGTGTTGCGCGTGCTTCCCTTTCTGCTTCTCCTGGGCGCGTTGGCGGCCGGTTGTGGTGGCAAAAGTGACAGCGCCGTCGAGCAGGAGCCCACGCTCGCAGACAAGACTCTTCCCGTTGACGAATACGTGACGCGCGCGGACGACATTTGCCGTGATGTCGTTGAGCGCGTGCTCAAGCTCCGCTCGAGAATCCAGGGATCGCCCACGGCCAACGAGGCCGCCGACGCACTCGAGGAGCAACTAGAGATCGTTCGCGAGATGGGGACTCGCCTGGAGGCTCTCGGCTCGCCGGAGGGCAAGCGGGAGATTGCGGAAGAGTTCGTTGCGGACATCCGCGACGCGGAGCCGGACCTCGAGCGAACGATCTCGGCTATGCGTGACGGGGACCGAAAGCGCGCAACGGAAGCCGCCCAGCGCTACCGCGAGGCAAGCATGGAGAGCGCGCGCCAGGTGCGAGACTCGGGCCTGGATTTCGAGGTCTGCGGCAGCGGCGCTTAGTCTGGTCCGAGGATCCTGGCCTCTATCGGCGTCTCCGTGCCCGGCTCCACACGGTAGGCACGAGCGTCGTCCCGAGTAGTTACGACTTCGCGCAGCTCGGTACCGACGTAGTGCAGCGCGACGTCATCGTCGGCAGCGATCCCTGGCGGAAAGCCGCCCGCAACGAGCTCCTGGTAGACGGGACGACGGAGCTCCTCGCCGTCGTAGTGCGGGCACGCGCTGCCGGGGAGGAAGCCGAGACCGTCCCGCATCCCGTCGAGCTGCGGGCTGTACGAGTCGGTGACACCGGCTTCGAACCAGCAGATCATCCCCGCGCTCGAACCGGCGAGCACGACGCCCTGCTCCCACGCCCCGCGGACGAGCTTTTCGAACCCGTGGGTTCGCCAGATCGCCAGCATGTTCGCGGTGTTGCCTCCGCTGACGAAGAGCAGGTCTTGCGAGAGCACGAGCTCGTGCAGACCGTCCGGAGGCGAGGGGAAGAACGAGATGTCGGAGCAGTCTGCGAAGCCGCTGAGCTCCCGGTAGAACCAGAGGAGGACATCTTGGTTCTCTGAGCTCGCAGTTGGGACGAGGCAGACGCGAGGCCGCTCCTTGCCGGTCAGCTCGAGCACGTATCGGATGAGCATCCCAGCTTCGTCGAGGCCGCCCATGGCGACGATCTGACGCTTCGGCATCAGGCCGCCCGGCGCAGCTGCTCGTCCAACGGGACGAGCGGAACCTGGAACGTCTGCACTGCGTCGTCGTTCGTGACCACGTTGTCGCCCGCCTCGAGCATCTTCAGGAGGTCGCGGGTCAGCGGAATGTTGCCCGGGAGCCGCTCGGTCAGGAGCGCGTTCACCTTCATCAACCCAACCGGGACGTGAACGCTCGGCCGCCGCTTGCCGAGCGTGCGCTTCAGCCTTTCCCAGAACTCGTTCCAGGTGACGACGTCCGGGCCGCCGAGCTCGAACGTGCGGTTCGTCGCCGCCTCGAGATCGACCGCCTGGTCGAAGCACGCTGCGAGATCGTCGGCCCAGATCGGCTGGATCCGCTGCTTCCCCGAGCCGATGATCGGCGTCACCGGAGCCAGCTTCGCGAGCCGGCGGAAGGTCGGAAGGATCCCGCCGTCGCGCCCGAAGATGAAACTCGGCCGGAAGATCACATACGGGAGCCCGGACCGCTGAACCTCATGCTCCTGCTCCCACTTGGCGCCGTAATAGGGAACGAGGTCCTTGGTCTCCTCGCTCGTCCCGAGAGCGCTCATGTGGACGAAACGCTTGACGCCGGCCTCCTTCGCCAGCTCGAGCAGGTCGCGAGTCCCGCCGACCATGATCCGCTGGAACTGCTCAGGCTTGCCCTGGCGAATGGCGACGAGGTGGACGACCACGTCGATGCCCTCGAGCGCACGCCGGACGCTGGGCCGGTCGGTCATGTCGCCCTCGGCGAGCTCGCAGCCGATCGCTTCCAGCGTGCCAGACTTGCGCCGGCTCCGAACGAGACAACGCACCGGCTTTCCCGCCCCGCGCAACGCGTGCACGACGTGCCCACCCACAAACCCGGTACCCCCTGTGACCAGAATCACTTGGCCGGCTCATGCTCGAAGTTCTGCCAGTAGCGACTCGGCGTCGGCCCCTGCTGGCCCTGGTACTTCGAGCCGAGCTCGCCGGAGCCGTACGGCGTCTCCGCCGGTTCCGAGAGTTGCATGAACGAGAGCTGCCCGATCTTCATCCCGTAGTAGATCGTGATCGGGAGGTTGGCGACATTCGAGAGCTCGAGCGTGACGTGGCCGTCCCAGCCCGGATCGATGAAGCCGGCGGTCGAGTGGATCAGGAGGCCGAGCCGGCCGAGCGACGACTTCCCCTCCAGGCGCGCCACGAGGTCGTCCGGCAATCGGATGCGCTCGAGGGTAGAGCCGAGCACGAACTCGCCCGGGTGGAGGATGAACGGCCGCTCCTCGTCGATCTCGACGAGCTCCGTCAGGTCCTCCTGCTGCTCCTTGACGTCGATGAACGCGTAGCGCGCGTTGTGGAAGACGCGGAAGAAGCGGTCGACGCGGACATCGACGCTCGACGGCTGGAGCAGCGCCGGGTCGTACGGCTCGATCTCGATGCGCCCTTCGTCGAGGAGCCGCGAGATGGTTCGATCGGAGAGAACCACGCCGCGATTCTATGGTTCCCTCCATGGCTCTCTACGACGCTGTCGCGGATCTGCCGCTCGAGGTCGAGTCCTACGAGCTCCAGCGCCTCGAGTTCGCGGTCTCGCCGGAGTTCACCCGGGTCACGACGCCCGTCCATCTGCATGGGGCCGGCGAGGAGGGCGCCGGCGAAGACGTGACGTACACGGCCGGCGACCATCCGCCTCCGGACGACCTGCCACTCGCCGGCTCGTACACACTCGACTCGTTCTCGCAGCACCTGGACGGGCTTCGTCTCTTTGCCAAGGAACCGGAAATGGAGGCCTCGAGCGACTACCGCCGCTGGGCCTTCGAGAGTGCGGCTCTCGATCTCGCGCTTCGTCAGGCCGGGCGCTCGCTGGCGGACGCCGTCGGCCGCGAGCCTCGCCCGGTGACCTTCGTCTCGTCGATGCGCTTCGGCGAGCCCCCGTCGATCGAGCCGCTCCAGCAGTGGCGTCAGGCCTATCCGGACCTTCGCTTCAAGCTCGACCCCACAAGCGACTGGACCGAGGAACTGATCGCGGAGCTCGCCGGCCTTGGCGTCGTCGACACCGTCGACCTCAAGGGCCAGTACAAGGGCACGGGTGTCGACCAGTCGGCCGATCCCGAGCTCTACCGGCGCGTGGCGGAGGCCTTCCCCACGGCCTGGATCGAGGACCCGGAGGTGACCGACGAGACGCGGCCGATCCTGGAGGAGTACTCCGCGCGCGTCACGTGGGATGCGCCCATCCATTCCGTGCAGGACATCGAGAACGCGCCCTGGCCGCCGCGGACGATCAACATCAAGCCGTCGCGCTTCGGCAGCGTGAAGCGTCTGTTCGAGGCCTACGACTACTGCGCCGCGCGCGACATCGCCGTCTACGGCGGCGGGCAATGGGAGCTCGGCCTGGGCCGGGGGCACATCCAGTACCTCGCCTCCCTCTTCCATCCCGACACGCCCAACGACGTGGCACCCGGCGGCTACAACGCGAGCGAGCCGCCGGCGGGCCTGCCGACCTCTCCGCTCGATCCTCAAGCGGCCGAGACCGGCTTCCGCTGGGGCTAGCATCCGGAGGCGTGTCCCGCCTCCTCGCTGTCGGTTCGACCCTGCTCGGCCTCTTGCTGCTCGCCGGAGTCGGCTGGCTCGCGTGGTCGTGGTACGACAGCCGCCTACCGGGGAGCTACAGCGCGATGGACTTCGCGACGCCCGACTACGGCGGAGGGCCTCAGGTCGCTCACGGCGGGACGGCGCAGACCGTTGACCAGCTCCGCGGGCCTGTGGCTCGCCCGGCTGACTTTCGGAAGACGATCACCGCTCGCCAGGCCGATGTCCGGCTGAGCTCGGGCAAGGTGGTGAATGCGCTCACTTTCGACGGCCGGGTGCCGGGCCCGACGCTCCAGGTCCAGGAGGGAGATCTCGTCGAGGTGACGCTCGTGAACGAGGACATCGATGAGGGCGTCTCGATTCACTGGCATGGCATTGACGTGCCGAACCGCGAGGACGGCGTTGCAGGCGTCACCCAGAATGCGGTGCGGGTCGGCGAGCGCTACACGTACCGCTTCCGCGCAGAGCAGGTCGGAACCTTCTGGTACCACTCGCACGAGAACGCGGCGGACGAGGTGAAGCGCGGGCTCTACGGCGCGCTTGTCATCCAGCCGAGTGATCGTCCTCCGGGGACGCTCGACCTGACTGCCGTCGTGCACAGCTTCCCGGACGCAGTCGTCATCGGCTCGAGCGACGGGACCGAGCGGCGGACCGTTCGGCCGGGCACGCCGGTGCGGCTCCGGCTCGTCAACTCGGACAGCTCGGCGCAGAGTTTCTCCCTCTCGGGGACGTCGTTCAGCGTGGCGGCGATCGACGGCACGGATCTGAGTGGGCCGACTCCGGTGCGCGACCGCCCGATCCAGCTGGGCGCGGGCGCGCGCTACGACCTTGCTTTTACGATGCCGGAAGGCCCAGTGCAGCTCGCGGTCGTGGGGACGAAGACCGCGATTCTGCTCGACCCGACCGGGCAGGCGGGCGACGCGCCGCCCGCAGAGCCCGGCCCGACGTTCGACCCCGCGGGCTACGGCGCGTCTGCGCCGAGGCCGTTCACCGCGTCGAGCCACTTCGACCGGAGCTTCGAGGTCGAGATCGGCCGCAAGCTGGGCTTTCTCGACGGCAAGCCGGGCAATCACTGGGCGGTGAACGGCAAGCTCTATCCGGCCACCCCGATGTACATGGTCAGCGTCGGCGACCTCGTGAAGATGACCGTCAAGAACGACTCCGGCGCCACGCATCCGATGCACTTGCACGGCCACCACTTCCTCGTGCTGACTCGGGACGGCAAGCCGTTGACCGGAAGCCCATGGTGGGTCGACACGCTGAACGTGGGCTCAGACGAGACCTACGAAGTCGGCTTTCGCGCCTCCAACCCCGGCATCTGGATGTTCCATTGCCACAACCTGCCCCATGCCCGCGACGGCTTGACGATGCACGTCATGTACGGCGGCGTCACGACGCCGTACCGCGTCGGCGACGCGGTCCACAACCATCCGGAGTAGCGCGTATTAAGGCGCTGCCGCTGGTGGCGCCATACCCGAGCTCATCCCCATCTTCTTCGCGCGCCACTCGCTGCCGACGAGCGAACCGACGAGTCCGAGGATGATGAACGCATTGATCGGATGCAGAGCTCCGACCGCGGGAACCGACCCGCCGATCCACGCGAGCACGATCTGCACGATCACGAGCACCAGGGCGCCGACGGTCATCAGGACCGTGCGCCTTCCGGGTCGTGCAAGAAGCGCCAGGATGACCGCGATGAGCGTCATCAGAAACACCAGATAGCCGAACCCGATGTGCAACCCCCAGCCGTCCTCGAAGACGTCTTCGTTGATCGTCGCGTCGGTGACCTTATCGACTGTGTAGAACGCTCCGTACCCGGCGAACGCGATCTGCGCGATCACGGCGAGGGCAACAATCGAGATCCAGTACCGAAACACCGCTCGCAACGCATTCATCTCCGCAGGCTCCTTCCGGTGGACACTCGGACCGGGGGTACGTTAACCCGGTCTTCAGACGAGCGCGAGTTGACGGTGCGTGTCGAAGCCCGAGACCGCGACGCCGACGAGCCTGAGAGCCCCGGGTCGGTCGTCGAGCGCCCGGTCGAGCAAGGCGCACGCGAGCTCGCCGATCCGCTCCGGATCGTCCGTTCCCACCGGCATGCTCGTCGAGCGGCTGCGGATCGAGAAGTCCGGGTAGCGCACCTTCGTCGTCACGGTGCGAGCCGTCTCGCTCGAGCGCTGCAGGTATTCGGCTAGCCGCACGGACATGCGGCGCAGCTCGTCCTTTAGCTGCTCGCGGTCGGCGATGTCGCGCTCGAACGTCTCCTCGGTGCTGAGCGAGACGCGTTCGCTCGTCGTCTCGAGCGGCCGGGGATCGATACCGCGGGCCCGGTCGCGGAGGAGCCGGCCGACCTTGCCCGGCAGGAGACGCTTGAGGTCCTCGTCGGTGAGCCCGGCGAGGGCGCCGATCGTCTCCAGCCCTGTCGCCCGCAGCCGTGCCTCCGAGCGCGGGCCGACTCCGGGTAGGCGCCGCACGTCGAACGGCGCGAGGAACGAGGCCTCACGGCCGGCCGGCACGACGGTCAGCCCGCCGGGCTTGCGCCGGTCGCTCGCGATCTTGGCGACGACCTTCGACGTCGCGACGCCCACGGCCGCGCTCAGGCTGGTCGCTCCCCGGACGGACGTCTGAACCGCTTCCGCCAGGGCCCGCGCCTCGCCGAAGGTGGCGGCCACCTCGCCGAGATCGAGGTACCCCTCGTCCATCCCGGTGCGCTCGACGGTCGGCACTACCTCGCGGACCGAGCTCCAGACGGCCTGTGAGTACTCCTTGTAGACGCCGTGACGTGGCCGGACGAAGACGGCGTGCGGGCAGCGCCGCAGCGCCTCGGCGCACGACATCGCCGAGTGGATCCCGAACTTTCGCGCCTCGTAGTTGGCCGTCGCCACGACGCCACGCCCGCGTGGATCTCCGCCGACGACGAGTGCCTTGGCCCGCAAATCGGGATCCTCGAGCTCCTCCACGGCGGCGAAGAAGGCGTCCAGGTCGAGATGACCGAGGATCACGCCTGAACCGTAGTCAGGGGCTCAGTCGTTCGACCACCCAACCGCCGTCGCCATGGCGATAGCGGAAGCGGTCGTGCATCCGGTTGTCGCGGTGCTCCCAGAACTCGTACGACTCCGGGACGAGGCGAAAGCCGCCCCAGTGCGGTGGTAGCGGAACATCTCGCCCTTCGTACTCGGTCTCGACCGTTGCGAACTGTGCTTCCAGCTCTTCACGCGAGCCGATGACCTCGCTCTGCTTCGAGGCCCAGGCGGCGAGCTGGCCTCCGCGGGGCCGAGTCCGAAAGTACGCCTCAGAATCGGCCTGGTCGACGCGCTCGACCTCGCCTTCGACGCGCACCTGCCGCCCTGGTTCGTCCCAGTAGAAGAGAAGCGCGGCGCGAGGATTCTCGGCGAGCTCTCGTGCCTTGCGTCCTTCGTAGCTCGAATGGAACACGAAGCCGCCTTCGTCGGCTCCCTTCAAGAGCACCATGCGCAGCGAGGGCGCTCCTTCCGCGGTCGCCGTCGCCAGAGCGACTGCGTCCCCACCGCCTGCCTCCTCGCGCCAGCGCTCGAACTGGCGCAGCGGATCGGGGTCGAGGTCGCTACGTCTGAGGCTCATGTATGGACTCTATTCATCTATACAAATGGCCGCTCTGTCCTGTATAACCAGTCCATGGCCGTGACCAAGTCGATCGAGATTCGAACGGAGCTTCCGGGCCCACGGTCGCGCGAGATCGCCGAGCGCAAGGAGCGCGTGGTCGCTGCCCCGCTTTCGCTCGTCCATCCCATCTTCACGGCGGAGGGCCGCGGCGCGACGATCACCGACGTCGACGGCAATACGTTCATCGACCTGACGGGTGGCGTCGGCTGCCTGAACGTCGGGCACTCGCACCCGCGTGTCGTCGAAGCCGCGCAGGAGCAGCTCGCGCGCTTCTCGCACACGGACTTCACGATCGTTCCCTACGAGATCTACGTGGAGCTCGCCGAGCGGCTGATCGCGGTCGCGCCGTTCTCCGGCCCCGCGAAGGCGGCTTTCTTCAACGCCGGCACCGAGGCGGTCGAGAACTCGATCAAGTTCGCGCGCTCGTACACGAAGCGGACAGGGGTGATCGCGTTCGAGGGGGCCTTTCATGGCCGCACCCTGCTCTCGATGACGATGACCTCAAAGACGCATCCCTACAAGGCGGGCCTCGGCCCGTTCGCCCCTGAGGTCTACCGCGTCCCGTTTCCTCACGCCTACCGCGGGATCGACGTCGAGTCGGCGCTGAAGGCGCTCAGGCGCGCGTTCGTGACCCAGGTCGCGGCCGAGAGCGTGGCCGCGATCGTGATGGAGCCGATTCTCGGCGAAGGCGGCTTCGTCGTTGCGCCGACCGAGTTTGTGGCGGGCGTGCGTGAGATCTGCGACGAGCACGGGATCGTCTTCGTGGTCGACGAGGTGCAGACAGGCTTCGGACGCACCGGGAAGATGTGGGGAATCCAGCACCACGGGGTCGAGCCGGACCTGATGACCGTGGCGAAGTCGATCGCCGGCGGGCTCCCGCTCTCGGCAGTCCTCGGCAAGGCGGAGATCATGGACGCACCGCCCGACTCCGCGATCGGCGGCACCTACGTCGGGAACCCGGTCGCCCAGGCGGCGGCCATCGCCGTGCTGGACGTCTTCGAGGAAGAAGAGCTGGTTGCGCGCGCCGATGCGATCGGCGGGACGATCAGGTCCCGGATGCTCGCCTGGCAGGAGCGCTGGGCCCAGATCGGAGACGTGCGGGGCATGGGCGCGATGCTCGCGATCGAGCTCGTCAAGGATCCGCTGACGAAGGAGCCGGCGGCAGATCTCGCCTCGGCCGTGATCGAAGAGTCGTTCCGGAACGGGCTCCTGCTCATCAAGTCCGGAACCGACGGGAACTGCATCCGGGTGCTGACGCCGCTCGTGATCACGGATGCGGAGCTGGACGAGGCGCTCGGCGTCTGGGAAGACGCACTCTCCACCGCTATCGGCGCGTAGTTCAGCCTTTCTCAGGGAAACTTCAGACCGTGGTCGGTGAGCTCATTGCGGGCCGCTACGAGCTCGAGAAGCTGTGCGGGTCAGGCGGCATGTCGAATGTCTTTCGGGCGCACGACCGGCTGCTCGAGCGGACCGTCGCGCTGAAGATCCTGCACGAGCAGTACACGCGGGACGAGGACTACGTCGAGCGCTTCCGTCGCGAGGCACGCGCGGTGGCGCAGCTCGCACATCCGAACATCGTCACGGTGATCGACCGGGGGGAGCAGGAGGGCCGCCAGTTCATCGTCTTCGAGTACATCGACGGCGAGAACCTGAAGGAGCTCTCGAATCGCGGCCCGCTCGAGGTGGGGGAGGCGATCAGGCTCGTCCTCCAGGTCGGCCGGGCGTTGTCATTCGCGCACGAGCGAGGCCTCGTCCACCGCGACGTCAAGCCCCAGAACGTGCTGCTCAACGAGGACGGTCAGGCCAAGGTGACCGACTTCGGCATCGCGCGCTCCCTCGACGTGCATGGGGTCACCCAGACGGGCACCGTGCTCGGGACGAGCGACTACATCGCGCCGGAGCAGGCCCGCGGTCAGAAGGTCGATCCGAAGACGGACATCTACTCGCTCGGAGTCGTCCTCTACGAGCTCCTGAGCGGCGAGGTGCCCTTCTCGGGCGACAACTTCGTCGCCGTCGCGATGCGACACGTGAACGAGCCCGCACCGAGCGTGCTGGACAGTCGGCCCGACTGTCCCATTCGGGTCGACCTGGCGATCCAGCGGGCGATGTCGAAGGACCCCGAGGACAGGTTCGACACGATGAACGACTTCGTGGTCGAGCTCGAGGCCTGCCTCGCAGAGATCGACGACCGCGGCGACGACGGCGCGACGATGATCGTGCCGGCACCACGCCGACCCCGGCGGCGGAAGCGCTCGCAAGAGAGACCGGCGGCGTTGATGCCGCTCGCGCTCGCCGTTCTCGTCGTCGCGCTGGTGTCTCTCGGCGCGTTCCTGCTGCTCCGCGACGACGGAGGCGGGAGCCTCATCCCGAACGTCGGAGCCTCCTCGAAGCCGGTAACGCTCTCAGGCGTCGGCAGCTACGACCCTCAGGGCACTGGTGGCGAGCACAGCACCGAGGCGGGCGAAGCGACCGACAAGGACGCCGGCACAGGCTGGACGACCGAGAGCTATCGACCTGGTGGTTTCTCGAAGGACGGCGTCGGGCTCGTGCTCCAGGCGCCTCGCCGGCTCGCGCTCTCGAAGCTGACCGTGCAGGCGAGCGGGACTCCTTTCAGCGCGACCATCCAGGCGAGCGACTCTCCGACGGGAAGCTTCGTCAACGTCTCCGACCGCAAGAATGTCGCTGGGTCCGCCACCTTCTCGGTGGACACGGACGGGAAGGACTACGGCTACTACATGGTCTGGCTGAAGCTCCCGACCGGCGAGGGACAGGCCGAGATCAACGAGGTGACCGCTAGAACCTGAGCCGGCCGCGGCGCTCGTGGCGCTCGAGGGCGAGCTGGACGAGCCGGTCGAGGAGCTCCTCGTACGGGATCCCGGAGGCCTCGAAGAGCTTCGCGTAGACGCTCGTCGCGGTGAACCCCGGGATCGTGTTCAGCTCGTTGACGAGCACCTCGCCGTCGTCGCGCACGAAGCAGTCGGCGCGGGCCATGCCCTCGCACTCCGTGGCGCGGAACGCCGCCACCGAGAGCTCCTGCACCCGCTCGATCGCCTCCTGCGACACGCGCGGTGGGATCACGAGCTCCATGCCGCCCTCGTCGTACTTCGCCGCATAGTCGTACCAGTCGGAGTTCGCCACGATCTCGCCCGGGATCGACGCGATCGGCTCCTGGTTCCCGAGCACGCTGCACTCGACCTCGACCCCGGAGACGAATTCCTCCACGAGCACCTTCTCGTCGTGCCGGAAGGCGAGCTCGATCGCGGCGCGGAGCTCGTCTTCTCCGCGCGCCTTGCTGATGCCGACCGACGAGCCGAGCCGCGCGGGCTTCACGAACACCGGGAAGCCGAAGGGGTTCTCGAAGCCGTCGGCGCTCTGACGGAGAGTCACACTCGGAGTGACCGGGATCCCCTCGTCGCGGAGCACCGCCTTGAACCGGTCCTTGTCCATGCAGAGAGCCGAGGCGAGGATGCCCGCGCCCACATAGGGGACGTCGGCCAGTTCGAGTAGGCCCTGAACGGTGCCGTCCTCGCCGAACGGCCCGTGCAGGACGGGGAAGACGACGTCGACCTCCGAAAGCGTCGCGGGAACCTGCGACGTCGGCACCGGCAGCGTCTCCGTCGCGGAGTGCCCGTACCGCTCGAGCTCGGCGGGCATCCCCGAGCCCAGCTCCCAGCGCCCGTCGCGGCCGATCTCGACCGTCACCGCCTCGTAGCGCGCCGGGTCGAGCGCTTCCAGCACGGAGCGCGCCGAGGCGAGGGAGATCTCGTGCTCGCTCGAGCGACCTCCCATGACGACCGCGACGCGGAGCTTGGTCATTACGGGACGACCGGTAACAGTCGGCCGACGACGATCGTGACCGTCGAGCCGGGCTTGGCCTTCGTGCCGCCGGGCGGGTCCTGGGAGAGCACGAGCCCGTCCTGGCTCGGGTCGACCGTGTCCTGGTCCTGGACGTCGACCGAGAAGCCCGATTGCTCGAGCGTCTGGGTCGCCGTCGCCTCGTCGAAGCCTCCGACCTCCGGAATCGTCGACTCCTTCGGCCCCTTCGAGACGAAGAGAGTGACCGTTCCGCCACGGGCGAGGCCCGCGCCGCCCCCAGGCTCCTGGTCGATGACGACGTCCTTCGGCTGGCTCGAGGCGACGTCCTTTCGCGCCACCGCGAAGCCCTCGCCCTGAAGCTGGCCGGCGGCGCTGTCGTACAGCTGTCCGATCACGTTCGGCACCGTCAGCGGCTGGAGGCCCTTCGAGACGTTGACGTGCACGATCGATCCCTTGTCCACCGTCGTACCCCCGAGCGGGTCCTGGGCGATGACCGTGTTCGGATCCTTCTTGGAGAAGATGTCCGCCACCTTCACCTCCAGGCCGAGTGAGGAGAGTGTGCTGACGGCGTCGTCGCGCGACTTGCCCAGCACGTCGGGCACTTCGACCTTGGGCAGCCCCGTGGAGACGTAGATGGCGACGGTGCTTCCCTTGTCCAGCCGAACTCCGCCGGGCGGGTCCTGCCGGAAGACCTTTCCCGCCTTCTGGGTCTCGTTCGGCTCACGGTGCACCGCGACCTCGAGCCCCTTTTCCCTGATGTTGGCGACCGCGAGCTCTTCGTTCTGGCTGACGACATACGGCACCGAGACCGATCCGGAGCCGCTGAGCGTGTCCTGGATCCTGCCAAAGGCGTACCAGCCTGCGACGCCAGCGAGCACGACGAGCAGCAGCGCGAGCAGCCAGGGCCAGACGGGGCGCCGGCGGGCCGGCGGGTCGGCGTAGCGATAGGAGGGGCGAGCAGCCGTGGGCGGGCGGCGCGGCGGCACGATCGCCGTCGGGGCATTCGAGAGCGTGGCCCCCGAGAGGACGGCCGTCGCAGCATCCGCGGTCTCTGCCGTGACGCCGGCACCCTGCGCAAACCGGTCGAGCTCGGCGGCCATCTCCTCGGCGGTCTGGAAGCGGTCGTCCGGATTCTTCGCGAGCGAGCGGAGCACGATCATGTCCAGGTCGGGTGGGATCTCGGGCCGCTCCAGCGAGGGCGGCCGGGGGCTGTCCGACAGGTGCCTCATCGCGATCTCCACCGGCGAGTCGCCCGTGAAGGGCACCGTCCCCGTCAGCATCTCGTAGAGGAGGATGCCGACGGAGTAGAGGTCAGAGCGCTGGTCGACCCCGGCGCCCCGAGCCTGCTCGGGCGAGAGGTACTGGGCGGTACCGATGATCGAGCCGGCCTCGGTCATCTGGCTGACCCCGGCCCGGGCGATGCCGAAGTCCGTCACCTTCAGGCGCCCGTCCGCGTCGGCCATCACGTTGTGCGGCTTGATGTCGCGGTGGACGACGCCCTTGCGATGCGCGAACCGGAGCGCGCCGAGCACTTGGCGGGTGAACTCGATCGCGTCGCCGATCGGCAACGGGCCCCGGGCGACGACGAGCTCCTTCAGGCTCCGGCCGTCGAGGTACTCCATCGCGATGTAGTAGGTGCCCTCGGCTTCGCCCCGGTCGTAGATCGAGACGATGTTCGGGTGCGAGAGGCCGGCAGCGTTCTTCGCCTCGCGGCGAAAGCGCTCGACGAACGACTCGTCGTTCGCGTGGCGGTCGTTCAGGATCTTGATCGCAACCCGGCGCCCCAACTCCTCGTCCTCGGCCAGGTAGACGTCTGCCATTCCGCCCGAGCCGAGCTTCCGGACGATCCGGTAGCGCCCGTCGAAGAGCGTGTTGATCAGGGTGTCGACGAAAGCCATGTCCTAGGTCACCATCAAGGTAGTTCGACGTTCACCGGAGAAGTGCTTCCATGATCGACTTGGCGATCGGGGCTGCGGTCGTGCCGCCGGTGCCGCTCTGGCGCTCGAGAACGACCGCAACGGCCACTCGAGGGTTATCGGCAGGCGCGAAGGAGATGAACCACGTCGTATTCCGGCCCTGGACGCCCGTTTCCGCCGTTCCGGTCTTGCCTGCAACGGAGATGCCGCTGATCTGCGCGGCCGTCCCGGTTCCGCCGCTGACGACCCCTTCCATCATTCGAGCGACTTCCGATGCCGTGTGCTCGCTCACGGCGCGCCCCAGGATGTCGGGGTTGGTCTTCGTCACCTCGTTGCCTTCAGGGCCGACGATGCGCTCGACGACGTACGGTCGCATGAGGAGGCCTCCGTTGGCGATCGTCGCGGCGACCATCGCCATCTGAAGCGGGGTCACCCGTATGTCCGCGTTCTCTGGGCCCTGGCCGAAAGCGAGCCTCCCTGGGTCGGCCTGCGAATCAACCTTGGGGAAGAAGAGCCTGTTCCCGTTGTAGAGACCGCTGATCGCGCGCTCGTTGACCGGCGTTTCCAGTGGAGGGACCGAGTAGAAGCCGAATCGCCTCGCGGTCTCCATGATCGACCGCGCGCCCAGAGCGATGCCGATGTTGCAGAAGACGGAGTTGATGGAATGCTGCATCGCCTCGGCGAGGGTGACGTTCCCGAACGGCGACGAGGTGTCGTAGTTGTTGACGTGTTCCCCGTACTCGATGCAGTACCCGGGATCGTTGAACGTCGAGTCCGGGGTGTACTTCTCGGATTCGAGCGCGGCCGCTGCGGTGATCGGCTTGAAGGCAGAACCGGGCGCGTACAGTCCCGCGGTGGCGCGGTTCAGCAAGGGTGGGCAGCCGAACCTCGACCTGCTCGCGAGGTTGTATCGCGTCTCGATGAAGTTCGGGTCGTAGGTCGGGCTCGAGACGCTGACGAGCAGACGGCCTGTGCGCGGCTCGAGCGCAACGGCAGCGCCACACTTGCCTCCGAGTGCGTTCAGCGCGATGCGCTGGGCGCCCGGCCGCAGCGTGAGGTGGAGATCGTTGCCCTCGACCGTCGTGCCTTTCAGCTTGTCGAAGGTGGTGTCGAGGACCGTGCTCAGGTTCGTGTTCGAGCCGGTCAGGAAGTCGTTTTGCGAGGCCTCGAGCCCCGCGCGCGAGCGAACCTGTGTCGAGTAGCCGACGGTGTGCGCAGCGAGCCCACGCTGCGGGTACTTGCGGAAATACAGCGTCCGCCCGTCAACCTTGCGCCTGACGTTGTCCGCCAGCACGACTCTCCCGCCCGCGGCGTAGATCTTCCCGCGCTTGACCGAGAACTCGGCGACGCGCTGAATCGAATTGTCCTGGCGGTCGGCCAGTCCGCTCGCGGCCCAGGCCTGCCAGTAGGTCGTCCCGACGACGAGTGCGGCGAGCAGGACGAGCCCGACCACGGCCAGGCGCGTGATCTGGCGGTTCACGACCGGCCCTCCATCGGGAGCTGCGCGACCGAGTTCGCGCGGTGGGAGACGAGGAGGAGGCCCGCGAGCAGAACGAAGTTCGCGACGATGCTCGAGCCGCCGTAGCTGACGAACGGCAGCGTGATCCCGGTCAGCGGGATGATGCGCAGGACGCCTCCGACGATGATGAACGTCTGGAGCGCGAACCCGAAGGTGAGCCCGACGGCGAGCAGCTTCGAAAAGCCGTCCTGGGCAAGCAAAGCGATCCGGAAGCCCCGCAGGCAGAAGAGCATGTAGATGAGCAGGAGCGCCGCCGACCCGACGATCCCGAGCTCTTGCGCGAGCGCGGAGTAGATGAAGTCGGTGTTCAGCTGGGGGATGAGGGTGTTGCCGCTCGAGGTCTCGAAGACGCCGTTGCCCCAGCCCTTGCCCGAGAAGCCGCCGTTTCCGATCGAGTACAACGACTGCGTGATCTGGTACCCGGTCGTGTCAGCGTGTGACCAGGGATCGATCCAGACCGAGACGCGCTCCTGGACCCTGCCGACGGCGTTGTAGAGCAGAGCCGAGCCGCCGACGAACAGGACGAGCCCTGCGGCCGCATACCAGGCACGGGCAGTGGCGACGTACAAGAGTGCCAGGAAGATCCCGTAGTACAGAAGCGCGCTCCCGAGGTCGTTCGTCACGATGATGACGAGCATCGCCGCACCCCAGATCGCGAGCAGCGGGCCGAAGTCCTTCAAGCGCCCCTGCGCCAGCACCTCGCGCTTCTCGCGGAGGTAGCCGGCGAGAAAGACGATCAGCATGATCTTGGCGAGCTCGCCCGGCTGGAACTGGAGCCCTCCGACGTGGACCCACAGGCGGGCGCCGTTGATCTGCTCCCCGATCACGGGCAGAGCGGGCAGGAAGAGGAGGCCGACGGCCGTCAGCCCGAAGAGGTACTTGTAGCTCTCGAGCCGCCGGTAGTCGTGGCGCAGCGCGAGGAGTGTCCCCGCGAAGGCCGCGACTCCGACGACGATCCAGAGCCCCTGGCGGAACGCATTGTCCGGGTCGAGCCGGTAGATCTCCGTGACGCCGATCGCGGTCAGGAGCGCCGCCATCGGCAGCAGGTACGGATCGGCCTGCGGGACGGCCACTCGCGCGATGACGTGCGCCGCCAGGTAGAGGGCGAAGAAGAAGAGCGCGTACGAGAGCGACCCGGTCGAGACGACGTCCTGGCGCGCGATGTAGACGCTTGCGAAGCCGAGGCCGGTGATGACTGCGACGACGAAGAGGTTGGCGAGCTCGCGGTTCCGGTAGCTCATCTGCTCTGGCCGAGCAGCCAGTAGACGAGCAGCGCGAGGGCCGCGACGACGGCGAGCGCGACCACGAGCCGCGCCGCTTGAACGCTGAAGCGCTCCTTCGGCGGCTCGGGCTCCGCTCCGTCTGTGCTCGCCCTGGCTTCACCCGGCGTGACGACCATCGTCTGGATGGCCGGCACGCCCTCGAGGCCGGAAAGGGTGTCCTCGTCGGCCTCCGTGCTCGGAGGGTCAGGCGCCTGCATCACGGGCATCGCCTTCGTCTCGGCCGGCGGCTCGGGCGCCTTGTCGGTCATCTCGAAGAAGACGACGGTGATGTTGTCCTCGCCTCCGCTGCGGTTCGCCGCTCCGATCAGTTCCTTCGCGGCCGCGTTCAGGTCGTCCCGCCGCGGTTCGACGATGCCGAGGATCGTCTCGTCGTCGATCATCGAGGTCAGCCCGTCGGAGCAGATGAGGAAGACGTCCCCGGCTTTGGCCTCGACCGAGAAGGAGTCGACGTCGACGTCGGGATCGGTGCCGAGCGCGCGGGTGATGACCGAGCGCTGCGGATGGATCTCCGCCTCTTCGGGCGAGAGCCTGCCGCTGCGGACGAGCTCGGCGACGAGCGAATGGTCCTCGGTCAGCTGCTCGACCTTGTGGTCGCGGATCAGGTAGGCGCGCGAGTCGCCGACGTGGCCGATCGCGACGACACCGTCCTCGACGAGCGCGACGGTGATCGTCGTGCCCATGCCCGAGGCGTCCGCATCCTCCCGGGCGCGGTCGAAGACCTGCCGGTTCGCCTTCTGGACGAGCGCGATGACTCGCTGCTCGCCGTTCCCGTCCACGGTCTCGCCGAGCGCGGTTGCGGCCACGCGTGAGGCGATCTCGCCGCCGCGGGCGCCGCCCATGCCGTCCGCGACCGCGAACAGCGGCGGCTGGCAGACCCATGCATCCTCGTTGCGCCTGCGCTTCCGGCCGGGATGCGACAGTCCGGTGCTACGTCCGAGCAACACGCTCACTCCTCGAACCTCAGATCGGTCTCGCCCACGCGAACGAGGTCTCCGATCGCCAGCTTGCGGGCCTTCGAGAGCCGAATGCCGTTGACGAAGGTGCCGTTGGTCGAGCCGACGTCCTCGATCCAGACTCCGTCGCGCCGCGGCTCCACGCGGGCGTGTTGGGCGGATGCGAAGTCGTCTCCGTCGAGCCGGACCTCGTTCGGCCCTCCGCGGCCGATCGAGATCCCGGCCGAGTCGAGCACGAACTCGGTGTTCTCGTCGATCGCCGTGCTCTTGAGGACGACGAGCCGGCCCATGTTCAGCTCGGGCTCGGGCCGAAGGCCGGCGGCTGCGGCCTCGCGGGGGCCGAGCACGAAGCTCTCCTGCGGCAGGCGGAGGTCACGGCTGGCGGTGCGCACGATCCGCCAGATGAAGAAGTAGAGAAGGACAAGAAAGCAGGCCTTGAGGAGGAGCAGTACCCCCTCCACGTCGACAGAAGCCGCAATCATGATCTGCGAAAGACAAGCTCGGTCGAGCCTACTGTGATCCGGTCGTCGTTCTCGAGCTTCGCCCGCTGCTGGCGGCGCCCGTTGACGGTCAGCCCGTTCGTCGAGCCGAGGTCGAGGATCCAGTACGCGGTGCCCTCCTGTCGCAGCTCTGCATGGCGCCTGGAGACGTTCGGGTCGGCAAGCCGGATGTCGCAGTCCCTCGAGCGGCCGATCAGGAAGCTGTCCTTGTCGACCGTGTGCTTGGTCCCGTTCGCATCGAGGGTGACGACCTCGCGGCCCGACGCCGAGCTCGTCCGGGGTCGCAGCCTGGGTTGGAGGCCCCTGCGGCTTGTAGACCATCGTCGCGCCGGGAGTCGCCGCCGGCACAGGCTCGGAAGGCCCCTGGCCCGGCTCCGGCTGCACCATCCGCGTCGCGATCCCGAACTCGCCGACCTCGAGGTCGGAGTCGGTGTTCATGAGCACCTGCGGGGAGCTGAGGAGGACGTACGACTCGCGGCGGGCGTGTTCCCCGAGGTAGTCCTGGAGCTCGCTCAGGAGCGACTCTTCGTAGCTCGCGAACTGCTCGCGATCGCCGGGCGAGAGGTACACGGCGTATTCGTTCGGGGCGTAGACGCGCGAGACGGAGACCATGCGGTGGTCGTCCATCTCCTTCGCGAGCTTCCGCGCCAGTTCGACAGGCTGGACGTTGGTACGGAACGCGCGGCCGAAGACGCCCTCGAAAAGCGCCTCGATCTTCTGCTCGATGTTTCGAAGCACGGTCACGGGCGGGTTCTACCCCGCAGGCGAGTTTACCGAGCGCCTGCGTGCCTGAATCGCTCCTTGCGGCAGGTGCCAGCGCGGATCACCCGACGCGCGGCGCCGGTCAGCCAGGCGGTTCATCAGCCATATCGCTGACTCGGCGACGGGGTCCGGGGCCACCGCGGACCACCCACCGCTTTCAGCCTATCTCGGAAAAGCGCACGTGTCTGTCTCAGAACCGTGCCGAAACGGCGCTGCTCGGCGGCACGCTCGGGCAGCCGTCGCGACCGTACCGTGAGAGCGATGTACGTGAGCCAACCCGTCAAGACGAGCGGAACCGTCGCGGCGCGCGGGGCCGCGAGCAGCGTTGCCCCGAGGAGCACGGCTGCGAACGCAGCGATCGAGAGGTCGCCCCTGCGCGTCACGTAGGGGAGCGCACCGGCCGTCGCGGCGAGGATCAGCGCCTCGATGCTCAGTGCGGGGTTGCTCAGCAGCCATTGCCAGAACGACTCGAAGACCGCGATCGGATGGTCGCTCCCGGCGATCCCCAGCCGGCTCCCGTTCTGGCCGCTGAACGGGATGGATGAGCCGTGGATGCCTGTGACGACGCCCGCGAGGAGAACCCCAGCGAGCGCATGTGCCGTCCGTCGCACCGTGCGGGGGACGTGAAGCACGGCGAGCGGCAGGAGCCCGAGGAGGCCGATCGGTCCGAGGACGATCCCGGATCCGAAGAGGAGGCCGCGCCGCGGGTCGCCCCACATGAGCGCGAGCCAGGCGACAGCCAGTCCTGCGTACGCGAGCGCAAGCCCTAGCGACGCGTTGCCCAATGGGAACACGGGCACGGCCAGCGTGAAGGCGAGCCCAAGCCTCGCTTTGGCGGCCATCAGCCCCGCGGCGAGGGCGGCGAGCAGGAGCGGCCAGCGGGCCGGGTAGAAGGGAAGCGCGGCAGCCGCCCAGCCCGCGACGAGAGCGGCAAGGGCGGGGGCTGCGCTCTGCGCCAGCACGCGTCTCGGCGCGATCCGGACCGGCGCCTTCGGCCGCTTGCGACTCGGCGCCCGCTCCCACCACGCGGCACGAAGCTCCTTGGACAGGGCCGCCGCCGACGGCCTCCGAGCCGGGTCGACCGCAAGCGCGTGGTCGACTGCGGCGACGAGGCGCTCACGGAGATCGGGTCGCACCTCGCCGATCGACGGAGCCCCGGCCTTGATCACCTCTCCGGTCTCGAGCGGCGACGCGCGCCAGAACGGGTGATGGCCGGAGAGCGCCTCCCAGAGCAGGACTCCAACGGCCCAGACGTCAGCCGGCGGGCCGGCGGTCTCCCCGTGCAGGCGCTCAGGCGAGATGTATGCCAGCGTTCCGGGCACGTCGCCGACGGCAGTCAGCGTCTCGGCGTCTGCGAGCTGCGCGAGCCCGAAGTCGAACAGCCGCACCGAGACCTCGTCCCCGTCGACGACGAGGACATTCGAGGGCTTGACGTCGCGATGCACGATGCCACGGGCATGCGCAAAGGCAAGCGCTTCGAGGATCTGGGCCGCTGCCTCGACTGCGCCCTCGTCTCCGAGCTCACCCGCGCGAAGCGCCTCGCGGAGCGTCGAGCCCGGAACGTACTCGTACGGGATGTAGAGATGCTTGCTGTCGGAATCGAGCCCGTACGCGCGCAGGCAGTGCGGATGGCGCAGGCGTGTCGCCGCCGCAGCCTCTCGCTCCGCGCGTGGCGCCGCTCTTCCCTCCTTGGCGATGATCTTGAGGGCGACCTCGAGTCCCGACGTTTCGTCCCTGGCGAGCCAGACTGTGCCCGAGCCGCCGGTCCCGAGGGGGCGCAGGGGTCGGTAGCGACCAAGGACGAGGCCGTTCGGTTGCATGGGTTCGACGACGCTCGACATCCGCCGCTCCGACTTTGGCGTAGTCCGGCGAACTCCTGCACCAGCCGAGGAACGCGATACAGTGAGCCGGCTCCGGCTCTGCCCACCCCTCATGAGCGACCGCGAGAGCGATATCGAGTTCGACTTCTTCGAGGAGTCGGACACCCGGGAATCAGCGGAGGAACGGCCCCGCCGCCGAGGGCCGCGCCCGCCGGTCCGCCCTCCGACGGGACTCACGCCCCTGCTGCGCCTGATTGGGCTGATCAGCTTCGCGATCCTGATCGTGCTGCTGCTCATCCTCTGGGTGAACGGATGCCGCGAGGACCAGAAGAAGGACACGTACAAGGACTACGTCACGAACGTGTCCAAGTACGCGTCCTCGTCCCAGCAGCTCGGAAAGAGCCTGAACACGCTGCTCACGACCCCGGGGACGAAAGAGGCCGACGTCGAGAACGAGCTGTCCGGGCTTGCGCAGCAGCAGGAGAAGCTCACCGAGCAGGCTCGGAGCCTCGACGCGCCGGGCCGGCTCCGCAAGGAGCACGCGCACATGCTCGACACGTTCGATCTCAGAACGAATGGGCTGAATGGAATGTCCGCCGTCTTCGAGACGGTCCCCGCAAGACGGGCGACTCGGGCCGGGAACGAGCTGGCGCAGCAGATGCAACGGCTCGTGGCGAGCGACGTCATCTGGGAGGACCTCTTCAAGGACCCGACCAAGGAGCAGCTCGCGAACCTGAGCATCACAGGCGTCAACGTGCCGAGCTCGGTCTTCATTGCGAACCCCGACATCGCGAGCACGGCTTCGATGAAATCCTTCTGGCAGCGAGTCCACGGCGCCGCGACGGGCGGCTCGACGTGTAGCCCGCGCGGCACGGGGATCATCTCCACGAAGGTGCTTCCATCGGGCAAGGAGCTCTCGATCTCGGAGCGGAACACCGTCCAGATCACGGAAGATCTCGGCTTCGGCGTGACCGTCAAGAACCAGGGCTGCGCGCAGGAGGTGGGTCTGAAGGTCAGGCTCTCGATCCAGCAGAGCACGTCGCCGATCAAGAAGGAGACGACGATCGACCTCCTCGATCCCGGCGACGAGGCGACCGTGGACTTCAATGACATCGGCCTACCGCAGCTCGATCAGGCGACGACGATGACCGTCGACGTCGAGCCGGTCGCCGACGAGCAAAGCACCGCCAACAACACTCAGAGCTACGACGTGCAGTTCGCGGTCGGCTGAGCGCTAGCCGCCCATCGCCTTTTCGACAGACTCCTGCTCCTCGGGCGACAGCGCGACGTTCGGCTGCCCGCGGTCGAGCTCCTTCACATAGATCCGCGCGTAGTCGCGGCCCTGGATGGCGCTGACCACGATCCCCGAGCGGCTCGCGTCCAGGAACGCGATCGAGGCGGACTGGTGCCCGCCCGCGCCCTCGTAGGCGTCGTAGCGAACGAGCGAGGTGTTCGTGATCGAGCCGTCGACACGGCGGTCGACCCGGGCGAGCGCGGCTGCGACCTCGTCTACGGCGCCATGCAGGTCGTCGATGCGCGCCTGGAGTGAGACGGCGAAGTCGACCAGGTCGTCCTTGCCGCCGCCGAGCAGAACGAGCTGGCTCGCGCGAACGCGCCGAATCTGGACCGCGAGGTACACGGCCACGGCAAGCGCCGCCGCGGCCGCGCAGGCCGCGGCGATGGCAATCCAGGCAGCCGCAGAGAGGGTCATCGGAGGGAAATCCTAGAACCGATGCTGTGAATTGCGCGCGAGTCGCTACATTTTTTGTGTCATGACGCAGGTCCTGGTGCTCAACGCGAGCTACGAGCCCCTGAACGTCACGTCGGTGAGACGTGCCCACGTGCTCGTCTTCAAGGGCAAGGCTGAGGTGCTCGAGAAGCTCGACCAGCCGCTCCACTCGGCGAGCGACACGTACCCGTGGCCGCACGTGATCAGGCTCGTCCACTACGTGCGGGTCCCGCGCGCGGTGCAGCGGAAGATCTCCCGGCGCGCGCTCTTCGCACGCGACGGCTGGCGCTGCGTCTACTGCGGCACGACCAACGGCCGGCTCACGCTCGACCACGTCGTCCCCCGCAGCCGCGGCGGGGACTCGGTGTGGGAGAACGTCGTCACCTCGTGCGCGCCGTGCAACTTACGCAAGGGCAACCGGTCGCTCGAGGAGGCACGGATGGTGCTCGTGCACCAGCCACGTCCGCCGCAACCGGTGTTGTTCATCCGCTTAGCCGCGCCCAAGATCCCGCACGGCTGGCGTCCCTATCTACCCGCGCTCGAGGGGCAGACTTAAGCCCTCCCACTCGCTCCAGGAGCCCGGATAGAGCTTCGCGTCCGGACGGCCTGCCTCGGAGAGCGCGAACAAGGTGACGCACGCGGTGACACCCGAGCCGCAGTAGGCGACGATCTCCTCCGCGGCCAGGACGTCGTCAGGTATCGGCTCGTCGACGGTGTGGGGCAGGTTGCGCGCGCCCGGAATCCTGCCCGGCACTTTGTCGATCGGGTTCGACTCTCCGCGGAAGCGTTCCGGAACGCGAGCATCGAGCACGAGCAACCCTGGGTCCTCGAGGCGCGCCGTGAGCTCCTCGGCCTCGATCGTGTCGCCTTCGCGTAGCTGCGGCACGAAGCGAGCGGCCTCGATCTCCTCCGTGCCTGCTCGCAGCTGCCCGCGCCAGCCTTCGATTCCGCCGCGGAGGACCGCAACCTCGTCGTGCCCGACATGGCGGAGCAGCCACCAGAGCCGCTCCGCACCGCCGGCAACGCCATAGGCGACGACGAAGACGCCGTCCTCGATCCCGGCCCGCGAGGCGGCGACGGCGAAGTCGCCCGCGTCCGGGAGCGGATGACGGCCCCGCTCGCCGGGCGGAGCCGCCAGTTCCTCGTCCACGTCGAGGAACGACGCGCCGGGAATGTGGCCCGCAAGGTAGAGCTCCCGCCCGCGAGCGGGATTCCCGAGCTCCCAACGACAATCGACGAACTGGTAGCGCACACGGCGATTGTGACGCGACGGAGGCTTGGCGGCGTATCAGTTCGAACCCCCGAAAAGGAGCACCTCATGAAGCTGATGCGAATCGCAGTTCTCGTTGCCGTCGGCGCCGCCGTCGTTGCCCTCGCGGGAGTCGGTCGGCCCGAGTCGGCCGGTGGCGCCTCGAAGCCGACCGGTGGGATCACGGTCACCGGCGTTGGCACCATCACGTCCGTCCCGGACGAGGCCGAGTTCTCGCTCGGGCTCCAGACGAAGGGCGATACCGCCCGCGAGGCTCTCGCCGCCAACTCGGAGAGGATGGCCAGCGTGCTTGCCGCGCTCAAGTCGGCGGGCGTCGACGAGAGCGACATCAAGACCCAGAACATCTCGGTCTCCCCGTCCTACGCCGAAGAGGGGGAAATCGACGGCTACATGGCCGGGAACTCCGTCTCGGTCAAGATCCACGACCTGTCCAAGGCGGGCGCGATTCTCGACGCGGCGTCGGATGCGGGCGCGAACGAGGTTTACGGCCCGTCATTGACACGCTCCGATCAGGACGAGCTGCAGGCGAAGGCGCTTCGCGACGCCGTGGGCGATGCGCGCAAGAAGGCCGAAGCCCTTGCGGACGCGGCCGGCGTCGAGCTCGGACCGGTCACGGCGATCACGGAAGGGTTCGGCGGCGGGCCCGAGCCCTACTACGCAGAGGCGGGCGGCGCGCGCGCGGCCTCCGACCTGGCAGTCCCGATCGAGCCCGGCACCCAGGACGCTCAGGCGACCGTGACGGTGACCTTCGCAATCGCATAAGAGCACGCCTTCCGGAGAACGATGCGTCGACGGGGCCTACTCGGCGCCTAGCTTGTCGAGTGGCGTCCCGTCGTCGCAGCTCACGCTTTGCTTGCGCTTCAGCTTCCGGATGTACGCCCTGACCTCGTCCTTCCGGACGTAGTGCAGGACGGCGCACTCGAGCGGATCCAGCAGGTCGGCGGGGTCGCACTCGGTCGTCGTAGTCGTCGTCGTCGAGCCCCCTGATCCCACGGTCTCGGTTGAGCAGACGCCGCTTCGCAGGACGTAGAGGTGGGCAGCGATGCTCAGCGTGCCGTCTGCATAGACCCAGCCTTTGCGGTCGAATGGCACGCAGTACGCGCGGTCGATGTAGGCCCGAGCCTTCGGCCCGTTGTCGCCGCTGACGCGGTCGAGGATGCGTTGCGTGCAGCGCTCGGCGCGGGGAGAGGCCTCGACGGTGGGCTGGGCCGCCTTCTTCTCTCCGCCGCAGCCGGCCAGTGCGAGCAAGACGGCGATGGCGAGCCCGGTGCGCACCTGCACATCCTGCCTGCCGCTCCCACTGCGTAGTCAATTTTGCCCCGAAATGCGTGCGGTCTTACCCATTTCGTAGAGGGCGGGAGAGCGCTCGGCGGGATTCCCGGCGGCCAAGCGTCGAGCGACCATGAGAGATGCTCCCCATGCCGCTTTCCGCCTCGCTACCGCGCAAGATCACGGCCTCGGTCGCCCTTCTCGCTGCCGTGGCCGGCATCGCCGCCGCCGGAACCTCCGCTGGCGCGAGCCGGCCTGTCTCGGCGGGCACCGTCGACCTACAGGTCAACGGCTCCGACACGAATCAGACCATTGGCGGAATGCCCAAGGGCGCTGCACCGGGCGACTCGATCACCCGGACGGTCTCCGTCGAGAACAGCGGCACCCTCGCCTTCGCTGATGTGTTGCTCACCACCGAGGGGTCGTCCTCGAACGCCCTCACCGCGGCGACGAGCGGCCTGCAGATGGTCGTCGACAGATGCTCCGTTGCCTGGACCGGTACCGATGCGGCCGCGACCTGCGTGGGCACGGTCACCCCGGTCATCGCCTCGACCGACATGGTCGGATCGAATCGAAGCCTGTCGCTCGCCCTTGACCCGTCGGCAACGGCCTACCTGCGCATCAAGCTGACGCTCCCGTCCGGTTACGCAGACAACACCGGGGTCTCGAACACGACCAGGTTCACGTTCGACGCCTTGCAGCGCACGGCAACCGCGTAAGTAAGCGGACGGTTCCATGGCCGCCCGCTAACGCCATCCTTGACCGCAAGGCACCAGTCGACCAGACTCGCGGGAATGATCACCCCATCTGAGAACGATGCGGAATGACCGGGAAAGAGAACCGATCGAAGCGACGTCTTGCTCTCGCCGCACTCGCGACGGCGCTTGCAGCAGCTGCGACAGTCCAGGTCGCCTCAGGCGTCGCGAAGACGGGTGCGGCCATGGGGTCGCTCACCCTCGAGGCCGTGCTTGCGATGAAGTCGACGGTCGGTCCGTGCCCGCCCGGCTCGCCACCGGACGCTGATCTCTGCGCCGCGCGCACCGGCAGCGGGGCCGTCCGCGGCCTCGGCGAAGTCTCGGAGACGTACACGTTCTTCGTCCAAGAAGGAGACTGTGACCGCATATTCGAGACGACAGTTCGTCTCGAGGTCGCCGGCAAGGGCGAGCTCCAACTTGCGGTCGACGAATACCGGGGCGAGTGTATCGAGTCGTCGTTGATCCTGAGCCGCGCGTTCACAATCACGGGCGGCTCGGGCATCTATGCAGGAGCCTCGGGAGGGGGCACGGTGAATCATCAGGCCGTTGCCACGCCGAGCGGCTCATCCGGGTCGGACACGTGGACCGGCACGCTCAATGTGCCTGGGCTGGAGTTCGACGTGACGCCGCCCACGCTCAGCGGCGCCGTCAACAAGAAAGTTCGGGCCCGAAGAGGGTCGAAGCGCGTGCGCGTCACCTACAGGGTCACCGCCAGCGATGTCGTCGACGGTTCGGTCCCGGTGTCGTGCCGGCCGAGGTCGGGCAGTCGCTTCAAAATCGGCCGCACCTTCGTCAACTGCTCAGCGACGGACACCAGCGCGAACGCGGTTGCGGGACGCTTTAGGGTGACCGTGAAGCGCCGCTCGGGTTAGGCCGCCTCTAACTCGGCTTTCTCGACGGAATCTGGTTCCGGCTCGCGCGTGTGCGTGTGCGGGTGGCCCACCAGATGGCCGTGGGACTCCGTCCCGTAGCCGCCGGGAACCGGGATGTAGAACTCGGGGTAGCCCCACATGCCGTGCTCGGCGACGTCCAGGCCGGCCGTCTCGACGTGCTCCTCGACGCGGATGCCCCACAGCCTGTTCAGGCCCCAGAGGCAGCCGAACGAGGCCGTGAAGGTGAAGCCGCCGACTGCGACCAGCCCGAGCGCCTGGATCCCGAGCTGGTGCAAGCTGCCCGTGTAGACGAGGCCGCCCGAGCCGGTCGCGAGGTTGGACGCGAGCGCAGGGACGGCGAAGATGCCCGTCGCGAGCGTTCCCCAGACGCCTGCCATCCCGTGCACCGCGACGGCGCCGATCGGGTCGTCGATCCCGATCCGCTCGACGCCGAGGACGCCGACGACCGCGATCCCACCCGCGATGGCGCCGATGACGACCGCGGCCCACGGCGCGACGAAGCCCGAGGCGGCGGTGATCGCCACGAGGGCTGCGATCACGCCGTTCAGCATCATCGAGACGTCCGGCTTGCCCAGCACGATCCACGCGACGCCTATGCCTCCCATCGCGCCCGCCGCCGCTGCGAGGTTCGTCGTCAGTGCGACGTAGCCGAAGTACCCGATGTGCTCGCCGGTGACGACGCCGAGGGTCGAGCCCGGGTTGAAGCCGAACCAGCCGAACCAGAGGATCAGCGTCCCGAGGACCGCGTACGGCATGTTGTGGCCGGGAATCGGGTTCGCGCGTCCGTCGTGGCCGAACTTGCCGATCCGTGGCCCCAGGAGCAGGGCGCCCGCAAGCGCAGCGAGAGCGCCCTGATAGTGGACGACCGTCGAGCCGGCGAAGTCCTGCATGCCGATCGAATAGAGCCAGCCGCCCGCGTGCCAGACCCAGTGCGAGACGACGGAGTAGAGAACGGTGAAGAAGGCGCCGAAGACGAAATAGACCCAGAGCTTCGCCCGCTCGGCCATCGCGCCCCAGACGATCGCGAGTGAGACGCCTGCGAAGACGACCTCGAACAGATAGCCGGCCGCTCCGGGAATCGTGGAGAAGAAGGTGAACGGCGCCGCGCCGACCGACAGGAACGCGTCCGTCGACGGGAAGAAGCCGCTCGTCCCGAAGAGGGCGTTGCCGTCGCCGAACGCAAACCCGAAGCCGACCGCCCAGTAGACGATCGAGCAGACGCCGAAGATGAGCACGTTCTTGCCGGCGATGTGCGCCGCGTTCTTCATCCGGGTCAGGCCCGCCTCGAGGAAGGCGAAACCCGCCTGCATGAACATGACGAGGATCGCCGCCAGCACGACCCAGACGGTGTTGACGGCGATGAGGAGGTCGGCGTTCTTCATGCGACCTCGACCTCCCCGAGCGAGAGACCGGTGCGGTTGTGGCGGACGTTCTCGATCGGCGTCGTCCAGACGATGCCGTCGCCGGACTCATGTCCCGAGCGCGCCGCATCCGTGATCGCAGCGACCACGGCCTGGGCGACCGCGTCCTCCACGACGAAGGTGAGAAGCGCCTTCGGCAGGAACCGCGACTCGAAGACGCGGCCACGGTACTCGTGCGTGACGCCGCGCTGGCGGCCGTGCCCGATCGCCTCGACCACGGTCACGCCCACATGGCCGGTCTCGGCTTCGACGGCGTCGATCACCGTCTCCACGCGCTCGCGAATGACGACTGCTTCGACCTTCGTCATGTGATCACCTCGCTTCGTCGCTCGAGGACGACGACGTCTCTCCAGACGCCGTCGAGCTTGCCGAGCCGTTCCTGCGTCCCGACGATCCGGAACCCGCACTTCACGTGCAGCGCGAGGCTCGCCTCGTTCTCCGGGAAGATCCCGGTCTGGATCGTCCAGATCCCTGACTGCTCCGTGTCCGCGATCAGCCGCTCGAGCAGGGCGCGGCCGACTCCCTTTCCCTGCGCGTCGGAGTGCACGTAGACGCTGTGCTCGACGACGCCGGCGTAGCAGGGCCGCGGCGACACGGGATGCACCACGACCCAGCCCACAACCCGCCCGTCCTCGACGGCCACGAGACGATGGCGGTCGAGCTGAGAGCGGCTCCACGTGTCCCAGTCGGGAGCCTCGGTCTCGAAAGTCGCGTTCCGGCCGGCGATGCCCTGCTCGTAGATCTCCCGCACCGCCGGCCAGTCCTCCTCTTGTAGGTCTCTGATCTCCATTGCGCCTCAGAAATGCGAAAAGCCCCGGGACGCCGAGCGTGTCCCGAGGCTCCATTGCCTCAGCGCTCGCCTTCTCCGGCGAGCACCGGCCAGAACTCTAGAGGCTCGTCCGGATGCTTTGCTTGGAGCTTCGAATCCGGCGTTGTAGTGTCGGCTGAATGAAGGCCCTGTTCCGCATCGGGCCCTTGGGCGTGGCGTCTGGGTTCGCCCTCGTTCTGGCGCTTGCAGCTCTGGCAGCGCCCGGAGACCTCGATCCGACATTCGGAGCGAATGGGCGCGCCATCCTCTCGCCCGGGATCAACTCCTATGCGACAGCCGCAGCGGTACAGCCGGACGGCAAGATCCTTCTGGGCGGGGCCGTCAGCGACCACGCGCCGCCTCCGCCTCCGCCTCCCGCGCCGGGAGCGGTGTGGGCATCGAGCAACGACTTTCTCGCGGTGCGACTGAACGTGGACGGGAGCCTCGACCCCTCGTTCGCCGGCGGCGCTGTACGGACTCCCATCGACCTGGCGGACAGCATGTACGACATCGCTTGGGCGGTGGCCGTCGGCCCGGATGGGACGGTCGTGTTGGGAGGCGATGCGGCCAACTCCGGCGGCACACGCGATTTCGCCTTTGTGCGGTACACGTCGTCCGGCGCCCTCGACACGAGCTTCTCGGGGGACGGCATTCAGACCCTGGATGTCGCGCTCTTCGATTCGGTCGCGGGCGTAGCGGTTCAGCCCGACCGCAAGATCGTCGCAACGGGAAGGGGAGGAACGGGCTTCACCGTCGTGCGGCTCCGGGCGGACGGGTCGCTCGATCCCACGTTCGGTTCGGGTGGGATCGTCAACACGCCGATCGGAGATCCCGCGCTGCAAGATGAGGCCTCCGCCTTGGCGCTTCTCGGCGACGGGCGGATTCTCGTGGCGGGAACGGCCGATTACGAATACCCGTTCCCGACTGATTTCGCCCTCACTCGCTACCTCCCAGACGGCCGACTTGACGAGAGCTTCGGCCTGGACGGAGTCGTCGTAACGGAGAGTCCGGGCGAGCAGGTCGCCCGTGCGCTCGCTCTTACCCCGACCGGCGGCGTCGTCGTTGTCGGCTACGGAGATCGTGGCTTCAAGATCGCGCGCTATGGACCGGGTGGAGCTCGTCGACTCGACCTTCGGCATAGGCGGCATCGTCTCGACGCAGATCGGCACGCTCTACGCCGACGCTCACGCCGCCTGGGTTCAGGCGGACGGAAAGGTGGTTGTCGGCGGGACGACGCGCGATGGGCCGCCTAGTGTGTGGGACGAGATGGCCGTTGCGCGCTACAACGACGACGGTTCTTTGGACTCGTCGTTCGGCCAGGGAGGTAAGCGAACCTTCGGCCTTCTGGCGGGACACGACCTCGGCTGGGCGCTCGTCGTTCAGCCCGGTGCTGGGCCTGGCTCGACGGACCGTCTCGTTCTGGCTGGACGCGGCTCCGACGGCGACGGCCTCGCAGAACACGTCGCGGCCATCGGAATCGAGCTCGGGCCGCTCGCGCAGCCGCCTCGGCCTCCACCGATTCGGTGCCGGGTTCCGCGCGTCGTCCACAAGCGCCTGGCGACCGCCCGGCAGAGGATTCGACGAGCAAATTGCTCGGTCGGCAAGATCCGCCGCGTTCGCGCGCGGCGCTTCCGCGGGCGCGTCGTCGCGCAATCTCCGCGTGCAGGCCGGCTGCTGCGCCGGGGCGCTCGGGTCAATCTCGTCGTCGGACGCAGGTAGCCGATCCTTGCCCTCGTCCCGCGCCGCAGCTAGTCTGATCGGCGCGATGTTGCGCCTCGGCTGATTCCGGTTCCTGCGCGCGCCACCCGGCAAACGGGTAGGTGCGCCAGTTCGGTGTCCCTTCAAGTCGAGTCTGGAGCAGCACGTGCACGCAGTCGAAGTTCACAACTTGCGCAAGGAGTTCGTCCGGAGCAACGGGAAGCGCTCCGGCCTGCTCCGCCGTAATCGCAAGCGCGTCGAGGCGCTCAAGGGCGTCTCCTTCGAGATCGCCCGCGGCGAGTGCGTCGCGATCCTCGGCCAGAACGGCTCGGGGAAGTCGACGCTGGTCCGGCTGCTCTCGACTCTGCTCCTCCACGACGGCGGCACGCGCGCACGTCTTCGGCCACGACGTCTTCAAGGAGACCCGCGCCGTTCGCAAGCTCGTCAACCGGGTCTCGGTCGAAGCGTCCTTCTTCAAGAAGATGTCGTCGACCGAGAACCTCTCGTACGCGGCGCGGTTCTACGGGATGACCCCGAACGACACGCACGACGAGATCCCGCGCATCCTCGAGAAGGTCGGGTTCCCCGCGGACCGCCGCGGCGAAGCCATGGAGTCGCTCTCACGCGGGATGCAGCAGAAGGTCGCGCTTGCACGGGCGCTCCTGACGAGCCCGGTGCTGCTCCTGCTGGACGAGCCGACGACGGGCCTCGACCCGCGCTCGAAGCTCGAGGTGCAGGACTTCATTCGCGAGGTCCGTGAGATCCAGGACGCGACGATCCTGCTCTGCACGCACGACCTCGACGAGGCCGAGGCCCTCGCGGAGCGAATCGGCATCCTCGACGACGGCAAGCTGATCTGCCTCGACACGGTCGACGCGATCAAGCGCAAGTACGCTGGCAACACGCTGGAAGAGGCGTTCTTCACCGCGACCGGACACAGCCTCGAAGACGTGAAGGAGGACGACGACTGATGCCCGGCGCAGCAGCAGCACTCCGACACGAGCTAATCGGCCTCGCCGGCGTCTTCGAGCGCAACGTCTACCTCGTCAAGCGCTACATCTGGTGGGACGTCGCGTTCTTCCTCTGGACGGTCGCGAACACGCTGACGATCGTCTTCATCGCGAAGGGCATCGAGGCAGGCGGTGGCACGATCGACGTCGACCGCGTGACGACGATCCTGCTCGTCGGCGCCGTCGTCTGGGCCTACCTCGGGATCATCTTCGAGATCCTCACCGAGACGGTCGCATGGGAGCGCTGGGAGGGGACGATCGAGTACACGTTCATGGCGCCGCTCTCGCGTCCCATCCACCTGTTCGGGATGGGCGCGTTCGCGATCGTCTACGGCGTCATTCGGGCGGTGCTGCTCTTCGGAGTCGTGGCGCTCTTCTTCAGCCTCGATCTCGCCGGCGCCAACTTCGCTGCGGCCCTGCTCGTCCTCCTCGTCGCATCGATCTCGTTCATCGGGATCGGGATGATGACCGCCGTCCTCCCGTTGATCTCGCCCGAGAAGGGGACGCAACTCGGCTTCGTCGCTCAGGGCCTGCTGCTCGTCGTCTCCGGCGTCTACTACCCCGTCAGCGTCCTGCCCGAATGGATGCAGTGGCTGTCGGTCATCTCGCCGGCCACGTACGCGCTCGACGGGATTCGGGACGCGATCATCGACGGTGCCGGCGTTACCGATATGTGGCCGAACATCTGGCCGCTGATCATCATCGGGATGGTCTCGATTCCGCTCGGGCTCGAAGTCTTCCGGCGCGGTGAGCGCTACGCGAAGAAGCACGGCAAGCTGAAGCGCTCCGGATGAGCATCGAGGTCCGCGCAGCGGTAAGCGACGCGGACCTCGAGGCCTTCATCCACATTCGCCGGACGCTGCTTCCGAACGAATCCGGAGGCACGGTCGAGCTCTTTCGGGCTCAGCTCTCGAATCCCGAGCGGCGGCTGTACGTCGCCGAGCTCGACGGCGAGGTCGTCGGGCACGGTCTCGTCGACCGCTCCGACTTCGGAGACCGGTTCGCCGTCAAGGTTCGGGTGCTCACCCAAGCCCGTCGCCGCGGCGTCGGCACAGCGCTGCTGCGCGAGCTCGTCGGGCATGCCTCGGCATACGAGTGCGACACGATCTCCACGCACGTGGAGGAGGCGGGGTCGAGGCCATTCGCGGAGCGGTTCGGCTTTCGCGAGACCGATCGCCAGGTCGAGCAGGTGAAGCATCTGAGTGGTGAGGCGGTTGTGTCACCGCTGCCGGAGGGCGTCGAGGTCGTGACGGTGGCCGAGCGGCCGTCACTGCTCGAGGAGGCGTATCCGCTCGCCTCCGAGGGCTACCACGACATGGCCCTCGAGGCGCCCGCACGGATCTCGCGCGAGGACTGGCTGCGCGAAGAGGCAACGCTGCCCGAGGGATCGTTCGTCGCCCTCGCCGGCGGCGAGATCGTCGGATTCTCCGGACTGCTGCGTCATGACAATCCCGGGGTCGCCGATGACGGCTTGACCGTCGTTCGGCGCGACTGGCGCCGCCGCGGCCTGGCGACGACGCTCAAGCGGCTGGAGCTTGCCTGGGCGACGGCCAACGGGTTCCGAGAGATCGTGACGTGGACCCAGCGCGGAAACGAGGGCATGCGCCGCGTGAACGAGCTTCTCGGTTATGAGTACCGCGACCTCACCGTCACGATGGTCGCGCCGCTGCCCCTCGAGGGGCTCGAATGAGGCGCCTGCCGGCAACGACCGTCTACTACGGCATGGAGCTCTTGCTCTCGATGCCGACGTTCGTCGTCGTCGCGGTCTATCTCGTCAACGACCTGCAGCTCTCGGCGCTCCAGCTCGTGCTGATGGGGACGGCGATGGAAGCGACCGTCTTCCTGTGCGAGGTGCCGACCGGCGTCGTCGCCGACACGTACGGTCGGCGGCTCTCGCTGATCATCGGGTTTCTCGGCACGGGCACGGCGTGGCTGCTCGTCGGAGTCGTCTCTTCCGCGTGGCTGATCGTCGGGCTCTGGGCGTTCTGGGGGCTTGCTTACACGTTTACGAGTGGGGCCTACCAGGCCTGGATCACGGACGAAGTCGGGGTCGACAAGGTGGGGCCGGTCTTCCTGCGCGGCGCACGCTTCTCGTACGTCGGAGCGATCTTCGGCCTCGTCGCTCTGGTTGCCCTGAGCACACAATCCCTGCGCGCGGCGGTGATCGCAGGCGGAGCGATCGAGATCGTCACGGCGGTCGGGCTCATCTTCTTGATGCCGGAGACAGGTTTCCGGCGGCGACCCGTGGCCGAGAGGAAAGGCCCGCTCACGGAGCTGCGCACGACAGCCAGGACGGCCGCGCGTTTTGTTCGCGCGGCGCCCCTCCTGCTGCTGATCATCGGGATCGCGGTCTTCGAAGGCGCCTCGAGCGAGGCTTTCGACCGGCTGAAGGAGGCGCACTTGATCCGCAATGTCGGGTTTCCCTCGATCGGACACTTCGATCAGGTCGTTTGGCTGGGAGCGTTGAGCGCCGTTGCGATGCTGTTCGGGTTCTTCGTCGTCGGCGCCCTGCAGAAGGGCTTCGAGCACGCGGGTACGCAGCGGCTCGCAAAGCTTCTGTTCGCGTTCACGGCCTTGCTCGCGGGCTCGCAGCTCCTGTTCGCACTCACGGGGAGCCCGGTGCTCGCGATCGGGGCCGTCCTCGCTGTTCTGATCGCCCGGCAGGTGATGTGGCCGCTCTGGATGACGTGGGTGAACCAGCAGGTAACCGACTCGAGCGTGCGCGCCACCGTGCTGTCGATGACGGGTCAGGGCGACGCGATCGGACAGGCGGCAGTGGGGCCGGTGCTCGGCGTGATTGCAAGCGCATACGGGATCTCGTCCGGGCTCGCCGTCGGCGCCCTGCTCCTTCTGCCTGCGCTGGGTCTCTACGCACGCGCGCTGCGTCACGGCGGGCGTGAGCCGGACCTGGAAGAGTTGCCCGCGACCGCCTCGTAAGCTACGCTGGGTTTGTCGTATTGAGGCGATGAGGCCTCGGGCAAGCGCCCGGGGCTTTTTGCATTTCTAAGGGAGGGTTTTCGTGGCGGAACAGGTCGAATCCAAGAACAGGGCAACATCGAGCGAGGAGGCCCGCAAGGACGCGCTCGAGAAGATCAAGGCGGATGGAGTCGAGTTTCTGCTCCTCTGGTTCACCGACATCGAGGGGCATCTGAAGAGCTTCGCCGTCACGCCGAGCGAGATCCCCGGCGCGCTGGACGACGGGATGGGCTTCGACGGGTCGTCGATCACCGGCTTCAACGCCATCGAGGAGTCGGACATGGTCGCGATCCCCGACCCTGGCACCTACCGGATGATGCCCTGGAAGGAGGGCGAGACGAGGGTCGGCAGGATGATCTGCGACGTCGTCACGCCCGACGGCAAGGCATACGAGGGCGACCCGCGCTATGTCCTTCGTCGCGCGCTCGACCGGATGCAGGCGATGGGCTTCGACACGTTCAACATCGGCCCGGAGCTCGAGTACTTCCTCTTCGAGGACAACAAGGGCACCACCCCGCTCGACGAGGGCGGCTACTTCGCCATGACCACGTTGGACGCCGCGAGCGAGCTGCGCCAGGAGACGGTTCGCGGCCTCGAGCAGATGGGGATCCCGGTCGAGTACGTCCACCACGAGGTCGGTCCCTCGCAGCACGAGATCGACATCCGCTTCGCGCCGGCGCTCGAGATGGCCGACCACACGCTCACCTACCGGCTGATCGTGAAGGAGATTGCGAAGAAGGCCGGGTTCCACGCGACCTTCATGCCGAAGCCGATCTTCGGGGAGAACGGCTCCGGGATGCACACGCATCAGTCCCTCTTCACCGAAGGTCGGAACAGCTTCTTCGACGCCGACGACCAGTGGAATCTCTCCGAGGTCGGGAAGGCGTTCATCGCCGGTCAGCTACGACACGCACGCGAGATCTCGGCCGTCTTTGCCCAGTGGGTGAACTCCTACAAGCGGCTCGTGCCCGGTTTCGAGGCGCCGGTCTACGTAGCCTGGTCGCGACGGAACCGGTCGGCCCTGATCCGGATCCCGCTCTACAAGCCCGGCTCCGAGCAGGCGACCCGGGTGGAGATCCGCTGCCCCGACCCGGCCTGTAACCCCTACCTGACCTTCGCGGCGCTCCTGCACGCGGGGCTCGAAGGAATCGAGCAGGGCTACGAGCTGCCCGAGCCGATGGAGACGAACCTGTACCACCTGACGTCTGAGCAGCGCAAGGAGCGTGGCATCGTCTCGCTCCCCGAGACTCTCGGCGAGGCGATCGACGCACTCGCGGACTCCGAGCTCGCCAAGAAGGCCCTCGGCCCGCACATCTTCGACCGCTACGTCGAGCTCAAGCGCAAGGAGTGGGATGAGTACCGGGTCCAGCTCACCGACTGGGAGACGGATAGGTACTTGAGCGTTCTCTAGGAAAGTAGGACAATCAAGATCTTCACGGTCCTTGCTGCTTTGGCGAGCGGCAGGTGACCGCTGACGGCCGATCGCGAGCTGCTCACCGAGCAGCTCGTGGTCGTTCTAGAAGGAAAGGACGGCGTCTCGGTCGACGCTGAGGCCGATGACCCCGCTGTTCGGGTCGATGTCGGCGATAGCGGCGGCCGGGACGAGGCGGCGGCGGCGCGAGAGGAAGCCGGCGGAGCGAACGGAGATGGCGTCCGGGACATCCGGAGTGCTGCCGTACATCGGCGCCTCGACGGTGCCGACGATGCGACCCTTCACGTCCGCGACGAGAAAGCCAATCGTGCGGAGGAGGTCGGCGTGAGCGGGGCTCATGTATCCCAAGGTACCCACGGCGTGTGACGGAAAACGGACCCCGGCGTAAGGGTTTTGTTAAGCATCGACGGAGGATTCGCCGCGCCGTCGCCGACTCCCTTCCCCGGTCTTCCTAGAATCGACGGATGGACGCTCCCGCTCGCTACCTGCGGCTCCTGACCGAGACGATCGCGGCCGTCAACTCGACGCTGGATCTCGAGGAGGTGCTCGGGCTCGTCGCCCGCAAGGTCGCCGAGGCGCTCGAGGCCGATGCGTGCTTCGTCTACCTCTACGACGAGCAGTCGGACGAGCTCCTGCTGCGCGCAACGCATGGGACTCGGGTCGAGGAGATGACGCGCACCCCGCGGATGCGGCCCGGCGAGGGGATCACGGGAACGGCGGCCGCGGAACGCTCGCCGATCATGATCCCCGCTCAGGCGCACCTCGACGAGCGGTTCAAGGCGTTCCCGAACCTGCCCGAGGACGAGTACGAGTCGATCCTCGCCGTCCCGATCCTCGCCCGGACGAAGCTCGCCGGGGCGTTGAACGTGCGCACTGTCGAGGCGCGCGAGTTCTCTCAGGCCGAGATCGACCTGCTCGTCGCGATCGCCGCCCAGGTCGCGCAGACGATCGAGCACGCGAAGCTCTACGCGGACGCACAGGCGCGCGTCTCCGAGTTGGAAGCGCTCGCGAAGATCTCCGAGGCGGTCTCGGAGTCGCTCTACCTCGAGGAATCGCTCGAGGCGATCGTGAAGACGACCATGGAGGCGGTCGGCGCGACGGGCGCCGCCCTCGTCCTCGAAGACGGGAACATCGCCTGGCCCGAGGGCCGGCCGGGTGCGCATGCGATCCGGATGCCGCTGCGCTGGAAGCGCCGGGCAATCGGTGAGCTCGTCTGCGACCGCGACACGCCTTTCACCGAGCAGGAGCGCGCGCTGCTCACGTCCATCGCTCACCACGCCGCGGTCGCGCTCGAGCATGGACGCGCGGTCATGCGCGGCGTCCTCGCCCAGGAGATCCACCACAGGGTCAAGAACAACCTCCAGACCGTTGCCTCCTTGCTTCGGCTTCAGGCGCGGTCCGAGGAGATCGACCCGAGGAAGGCGCTCGAGGACTCGGTGAATCGGATCCTCGCAATCGCCGCCGTTCACGAGGTGTTGACGGAGCAGCGCGACGAGGAGGTCGATCTCGGTGAGCTGCTCGACCGGCTGCGCGCGATGCTCGTCCAGGGTCTGGGCGCGGAGAAGCACGTCGAGACCGCGCTTGCCCATGTGCCGCTTGCGGGCGGACGCGCGACCGCGCTTGCGCTCGTGTTCAGCGAGCTGCTCCAGAACGCGCTCGAGCACGGCGGCGACTCGGTCCGCGTCGAGCTGGCGCAGAGGGACGGTGAGGTCGTTCTCGCCATCGCCGACGACGGGACAGGGATCAGCGACGACGCAGCGGGCACAGGCCTGTCGATCGTGCGCGCCCTCGTACGCGACGAGTTGCGCGGCACGCTCGAGCTCAGTTCGAACGGCGGCCTGCGGGCCGAGGTCGTGTTTCCCGCCTGATCGCGGCAGGTCGTCGCCGGCCCCGAGGCCCTTGTCCTACCTGATCGTCCGGCCGCGAGGCTCTGAGCGAGGCTGCATAGACTCGTCCTCGTGCGGGTCCTGATCGCCGAGGACGAGACGATCATCAGGCTCGACCTGCGAGCACTGCTCGAGCGAGCGGGGTTCGAGGTCTGCGCCGAGGCTCGCGACGGCGAGGAGGCGGTCGAGCTCGCCCGCTCGGAGGAGCCGGACGTGGCGGTCCTCGACGTGAAGATGCCGCGCCTCGACGGGATCGAAGCGGCCCGCCGGATCCTCGAGGAGCGACCGATCCCGATCGTGATGCTGACGGCTTACGGGCAGGAGGAGCTCGTCTCGCGAGCCGTCGAGGCGGGCGTCTTCGGCTATCTCGTCAAGCCCTTTCGGGAGCAAGACCTGCTGCCGGCGATCCATGCGGCGCGCGCCCGCCACGACGAGCTGTCCGCGCTTCGCGAGGAGGCAGACTCCCTGTCCGAGGCCCTCGCTGCACGCAAGGTGATCGAGCGGGCGAAGGGCCTGCTGATGGCGAAGGAGCAGCTCTCCGAGGACGAGGCGTTCGCCCGGCTGCGCAAGGCGAGCCAGGTGTCGGGCCGGCCGCTCAAGGTCGTGGCGGAGGCCGTCGTCGCGACGCTCTCGGACTAGGCGCGCTCGAAGAGCTGTTCCCAGCGCCCGAGCAGCTCCTGGAGCTCGTCGCGGGCACGCCGGTGGGCCGCGACGACGTCCAGGTCGGCCCAGTCCTCGGCCAGCTTTCCCTCGAGTATGGAGATCTCCGCTTCGCGGGTGGAGATCTCGGCCTCCAGACGCTCCAGCTCAGACGGGGCGGACGGCTTTGGAGCCCGGGCAGGCTTCGTCTTCTTGACCTTGACGGGTTCTTCCTCGGCGATCGCCTTTCGCGCGTCCCGGGTCGCCACGTACTCCGCCCAGCCCCCGTCGTAGGAGCGGATCGTCCCGTCCTCCAGCGCGAGCGTCCGGTCGGCAATCGCATCCAGGAGGGCGCGGTCATGGGAGACGAGCAGGATCGTGCCGGGAAACGCGTCGAGCGCGGCCTCGAGCGCCTCGCGGCTCTCGAGGTCGAGATGGTTCGTCGGCTCGTCGAGCAGGAGCAGGTTCGCGCCGGAGGCGACGACGAGCGCGAGCGCGAGCCGCCGGCGCTCGCCGCCCGAGAGCACCGCGACGGAGCGCTCATGCATCTCCCAGCCGGTGAAGAGGAAGCGGCCGAGGAGGTTCTGCGCCTGTGGACGCTGAAGCCCCGTAGCGCTTTGGGTCGCGGCGAGCACGGATCGGCTCTCGTCGAGCTCGATCTCGTGCTGCGAGAAGTACGCCGCTTCGACGCCGTGGCCGAGCCGCAGCTTTCCGGCGACGGGCTCCCGACGGCCGAGGAGCGTCTCCAGCAACGTCGTCTTGCCCGAGCCGTTGGGCCCGACCAGCGCGACGTGCTCTCCGCGCTCGATCGCGAACGAGACATCCGCGAGAAGCTTCTTGTCGCCTGCGGAGAGCGCGACGCCCTCGGCTTCCACGACCGTGCGGCCGCTCCGCTTCGGCTGGAGGAACTCGAAGCCCAGGCTCTTCGCCCGCCGCGTGAGGAGCGAGATCTCCCCGCCGAGCTCGGCGCGCTCCTTCTGGAGGCGACCGATGTGCGTCAGTTTCGCCTGGGCTCGCTTGGCGAGGTTCTTCTTGTAGCGGAAGCGCTCGACGAAGCGCTCGAGACGGGCGATGTCGACGTCGACCCGGCTCGCCGCCGTGGTGGCTGCAGCCAGCCGCGCCGCCTTCTCGCGGCGCCAGTTGTGCCAGGGTCCGGCGAAGTAGGTCGAGCGTCCGGCTTCGAGCTCGAAGACAGCCGTCGTCACTGCCTCGAGGAACCAGCGGTCGTGGGCGACGAGGACGACGGCGGCGTCGATCGACTGTAGCTCGCGTTCCAGCCATTCGAGGCTCGCCACGTCGAGGTGGTTGGTGGGCTCGTCGAGGAGCAGGAGGTCAGGATCGCCGCCGAGTGCGCGGGCGAGCGAGGCGCGCGTCAGCTCACCGCCCGAGAAGGTGGACAGCGGGCGCTCGAGCTCGGCCGACGAGAAACCGAGGTTGCGCGTGACCGAGTCGAGCCGCTCTCGCCAGGCGTAGCCGCCTGCGTGCTCGAGCCGCGCTTGTGTCTCGGCGTAGCGCCGGAGCGTTGCCGCCTCGTGGTCGCCGGCGGCCATCGCCTCCTCGAGCCGGCGCAGCTCCTCCTCGGCATCCGTGAGGTCGGCCGCGCCAGAGAGGACGTAGTTGCGGAGCGATGCGCTGCTCTCGGCGGGAGGCCGCTGGTCGTGCAGCGCGACGCGAGTTCCCTTGGCCATGGAGAGCTCGCCGCCATGGATCCCGGTCTCGCCGTTCAGGATCCGGAGCAGCGTCGTCTTGCCCGCACCGTTCGGCCCCGAGAGCGAGACTCGGTCCCTGCGACCGACCTTGAAGGACACCCCGTCGAAGAGCGGATCGCCTGACAGCTCCTTGCGGAGGTTGGTTGCGGTGACGACGGACATGCCCTAAGCGTAGAGGCGGCGCGGATTGAACAGATTCGACGCACAGACGGCACAGACGTGTCGCACCGCTCGCGGTACGCTCGCTGCGGGTGGCGGGTGGAGCTCTCCCCACCCGGGTGGGGACGTGGGTTATCCACATCGCGCCGATCCGGGCACCCCCATGTGAGCCGCGGCGCGATGTGGCTTGACGCGAAGCTCCTCAATGTCGGGCGGGCGTGATTCGCGTTCAAGCTCCGTTCTGTGGGGCCGATACGAACGTCAAGGCCCGGTCAACGAGGGAGTTCTCGTGCCACCAACAGTGCTTGTCTGCGACAACGAAGAGCCCCTGCGCGCGCTCGTAATTGGCGCGCTCGAGCTCGGTGACTACGAGATCGTCGAGGCCCACGATGGAAACGAGTCCGTCGAGCTCGCCCGTACCTGCAATCCGGATCTCATTGTCCTCGACATGATGATGCCCGGCCGCACCGGGCTCGAGGTGCTCGCGGAGCTGCGCACCGAAGACCGGTTCGCAGCGACGCCCGTGATCATGCTCACGGCGAGGACCCAGGCTCAGGATCGCGAGGCGGCGATCGACGCGGGCGTGAGTCGCTTCCTGCCCAAACCTTTTAGTCCGCTCGAGCTCGCCTCCGTCGTCGAAGAGCTTCTGGACGGGCGCTGATGAGACCGTCGAGCCGGCTCATGAGGCTTTCGGCCCTTCAACTCGGCGGGATCTTTGCGGTCGTCAGCATCGTTCCGCTCGCTCTTCTGACGTACTTCAGTGTCTCGCTTGCCAGCGACGCAGTTAAGCGGGACGCCAAGGAGCGAGTGAGCCTGACGGCGGCGCTGGGTGCGGACAACGTGCGCCGGGAGATGCAGGGTCTCGAAGGGCTCGTCGAGTCTTATGCGGGGCGCCACTCGCTGATTGCCGCGGTCAGCAAGGACAAACCCACGCCGCAAGACCGGGCGACCTTGCGCGACCATCTCCACGCCCTGCAAAGCGCGCAGGACGGCATCTACACGGCGTTCATCGCCAAGCCCGACGGCACGCTGATCGACGTCGTGCCGGCGACGCCTTCGACCCTCGGGAAGAACTACAGCTTCCGAGACTGGTACACGGGACTGGAGAGAACCGGGCACCCGTACGTTTCGGAGGCGTATCGAACCCAGGCGGCGGGCAAGAAGCTGGTCGTCGCCGTTGCCGCTTACGTCCGCTCCGGCCCTGCCGGGCAGGTTGGGATCCTCGTTGCGGCCTACAGCCTCGACCATCTTCAGACGCTTGCGCAGCTTGCCGGCGCACAAAATGTGGCGTTGACACTCACCGACCAGCGAGGCGTGATCATCGCGACGACGGGCTCGACGCCCACGGAACTTGTCTCTCGGCGCGCCGATCCTCGCGTCGCGTCCGCCCTTGTCGGCTTTACCGGAACGGCCGAGCTCGACGAGGTCGAAGGGCGCACCCTGTCCGCCTACACCCCTGTCGTGCCCGACATTGGCTGGACCGTGACCGCCTCCGTGCCCGCGAGCGCGGCCTTCGCTGCGGTGGGCAAGCTTCGTTCGACCGTCTTCACGATTGCAGGTGTGCTCGGCCTGGTTCTCCTCTGCTCGCTGCTGCTCCTTGTTCGCGTCCTGTGGGAACGACAGAAGTTCAGGGACGAGGGCGAGCGGGTGGCCAACATCAACAGCGCCGTACTTGACGCGACGCCGGACGCGATCTTCCTGGCCGATCCCGAGGGCAAGCTGATTCTGCAGAACGCAGCGCTCGGCCGCATGTCCGAAGGTCGTTCGGCGACGTGGTTCCAGGACACGATCTACAAGCACCTGCTCGAGGCGTCCGATCGCTTGACCAACTCGTCTGAATGGCAACTTGGGATCGAGCAGATCGCGGCCAACCCAGATCTCGAGACCGAGCTCGACGCTCATCGTTCGGATGGCATGACTTTCCATACGTACACCGCGCCCATACGCGACGATGTCGGTGGCGTGACCGGGCGGATCTTCATCAGCCGCGACAAGACCGCCGAGCATGAGGCCGAGCGGCTCAAGTCCGAGCTCGTCGCCACCGTCTCCCATGAGCTGCGCACGCCGCTCGCGAGCATCGTTGGCTTTGCCGAGCTCCTCGTCGACCGTGACGTGGACAGGGAAACACGTGAGCGGTACGTGACCACGATTCACGGCGAGGCGCTGCGCCTGACGAACCTGATCAACGATTTCCTCGACCTGCAACGCATCGAAGAAGGCGATTTCACGCTCTCCCTCGAGCCCTTCGAGCTGACGGAGTTGCTCCGCGAGCAGGTCGAGCTCTTCTCCGGCCAGAGCAGTGCGCACGAGGTCGAGCTGAGCGAGTCGAATGGAGAGCTCAACCTGCTCGGAGAGCGAGACCGCGTAGCCCAGGTCATCGGCAACCTGGTCTCGAATGCGATCAAATACTCGCCGGCGGGCGGGGCGGTCGCGGTCGCCGCAGAGACCCGGAACGGAGCCGTCAGAGTCTCGGTCCGCGATTCCGGGCTCGGGATCCCCGCCGACCAGCAGCGAATGCTGTTCACGAAGTTCTATCGGGTCGACTCGTCCGATACTCGCGAGATCGGCGGGACAGGTCTCGGCCTCGCGCTTTGTCGCGAGATCGTCCAGGCCCACGGCGGCCGGATCGGATTCGACAGCGTCGAGGGCGAGGGCTCGACCTTCTGGTTCGAGCTGCCTGCACCCCAGCAAAGCAACGGACACGGCCCGCGGCGCGTGCTCGTGATCGAGGACGACCCCTCGGCGTCCTCACTCCTGGCCGAGTGCATCGGCGGCAACGGCTACGAGGTCGAGATCGCCGCAACGGGCGAACAGGGTCTCGCTCGCGCAATCGAGGACCCCCCGGCACTGATTTGCCTCGACATCCGCCTGGCGGGTGAGCTCGACGGCTGGGACCTGCTTGCCCGCCTCCGCGAGCGGCCGGACACCTCCGAAACGCCGGTAGTCATCTGCACCGGCCGCAACGGACGCGACCGAGCTTCAGCCCTCGGCGTGACGGACTTCATCCCCAAGCCCTTCTCACAGCAGCAGATCCGGGACGCGATCCAGCGACTGCTTCCCGAGGGTCGGGGCAGTGTGCTCGTGGCCGACGACGACCCGGCCGTCCGGAGGCTCGTGATCGAAACCTTGCTCGGCAACGGAATCGATCTTCGCGAGGCGCGCGACGGCGAGTCGGCGCTCGCCGAGATCGCGGCCAGAAGACCCGACGCGCTCGTCCTCGACCTCATGATGCCTGGGCTTGACGGCTTCCACGTCCTCGAGCAGCTGCAGGCGAGCGCTGAGACGAAACTGATCCCAGTGATCGTCCTGACGGCGAAGCGCCTGACTGCGAGCGAACGCGACGCGCTGAGGGACCAAGCTGTCTCGCTGCTCGAGAAGAGCGCCTACTCGCCCCGTGAGCTACGGGCGCTGGTCGACAGGGCGCTCAAGCGATAACGGCCCTTCGTCGTCCAGTAAGCGCTCGATCGTCCCGAGCAGCTCGAGCGGACTGAACGGTTTCGTCAGGAACACGTCGACCCGGAGCGACTCGGCGAGGTTGCGATGGTGCTCCGCAATCTCGGCGGTCAGGACGATCACCGGGAGCGTTGGATGCCGGCTCTTCAGCTCGTCCAGCACGAGCGAGCCGTGGCGTCCCGGCATCTTCCAGTCGAGTAGGACGAGATCGGGAACACGGCTTGCGAGGAGCGTCAGCGCCTGCTCTCCATCGACTGCTTCGTCGATTTCGTACTCGTCCTCCGGCAAGGTCATCCGGAGCAGGCTCCGAACGGACTCGTCGTCATCGACGATCATGATTCGGCGAAGACTCATCCCGTTTGACCCTGGTTACGTGACCGGCGCCCGGCAGCGAGAGCGTCGACCAGGCGAGCGCCGAGATCGCCCTTGTCGGCCGCAACTCCGCTGAGCAGGTCGTCAAGAACATCCCTCAGGCGCTCAGATGCCTCCGTGATGCGCTTCGCCGCCTCGAGACGCGTTCGCTCGTCGTCGCGGGCGCCGAGAAGCTCCGCGAAGCCGACGATGACCGCCAGTGGTGTCTTGAACTCGTGCGCGAGGCTGGAAAGCTGCGCACCAGGCTGCGGGGAGCTCACAGCAACCCGCGCCTGTGGGCTTCGATTACCTCATCTTCCGCTTCAGGCAATGCTTGCGCTCCCAGGGATGACGGCCGCTGCTTTCTCTAGTCAGCGCGCAGAAAGACTACCCCGCTAGCACGAGTGCCGAGAGTTACGCGGCCATGCGGCCTTCGCGCAGGAGCTCGACGAAGACTTCTGCGAGCGCCGGCTCGAACTGGGTGCCCGAGGAATCGAGGATCTCGGCGATCGCGGCCTCCAGAGTCATTGCCTTGCGATAGGGACGATCGTTGGTCATGGCGTCGAAGGAATCGGCGAGCGCGAAGATCCTCGCCGCGGTCGGAATCTGAGTCCCTCGCAGGCCGGCTGGATACCCGCCGCCGTCCCAGCGCTCATGGTGGCAGGCGACGACATCGAGTGCGAGGCCGGAGAGATAGGGGATCTGCTCCAGGACGCGCTCGCCGAGAACCGAATGAAAGCGCATCTGTTCGAGCTCGTGTGGATCGAGGGGGCCCGGCTTCCGGAGGATCCCGTCAGGGATTCCGATCTTGCCGATGTCATGGAGCAGGAACCCGTATTCGAGTTGGGGCTCGGCGGCGAGCTCGGGATCGACGCGGCGGGTCAGCTCCAAAGCAAGCGTGGTCACGCGTTGCGCGTGTCCACCACTCTCGTCGTCACGCAATTCGAGCGCGGCGGCCAGTGCCCGGACGGTGGTGGCGTACGACGTCTCGAGGCGCTCGAGCGCCTCCTCGACCATACGGCGCTGCGCACGCTCGGAAGCGTGTAGCTGGCGCAGTTCCTGCGCGTATTTCATGGCCTGGGCGACGGCGAGCTGTTTGTCCATCAGCCGGTCCGGCCTTTAACTGTTGACATCCCTTGGTTTTCGGCCAAAAAGGCCGAAATGATTAGCTCAGGCGCGTACGGTGTCGCCGACGAGCTTCTTGGCGGCGGCGGCGATGTGCTCTGCGTCGATTCCGGCCGCTGCGAGGAGCTCCTCGGGCTTGCCCGAGGTCGGCATCTCGCGGACGGCGAGGTGGATCATCCGCGGCCGTTCGTCCGCGTCGGCGAACGCCGAGAGCACTGCTTCGCCGATGCCGCCTTCGGGCCAGTGGTCCTCGGCCGTCACGAACCGGCCCCCGGTCGCCTCGGCCGCAGCGCGCAGCGTCTCCACGTCGATCGGCTTCACCGAGTAGAGGTCGATCACGCGTGCGTGAACCCCTTCTTCCGAGAGTGTGTCCGCGGCCTTCAGCGCCTCGTGCAGGGTGATGCCCGCGCCGACGATCGTCACCTCGTCATTGTCCGAGGAGCGGACGACCTTGCACCCGCCGACCGGGAACTCTTCGTCTGGCCCGTAGATGACCGCTGTGGCCGCGCGCGTCGTCCGCATGTACGAGATCCCGGCCAGGTCGGCCATGGCCGCGACGAGCTTGGCCGTCTGGGTCGCGTCCGAGGGGTAGAGGACGGTTGAGCCGTGGACGGCCCGGAAGGCCGCCAGATCCTCGAGCGCCATCTGTGACGGGCCGTCCTCGCCGATCGAAACGCCTGCGTGCGAGCCGGAGAGCTTGATCTCGGCGCGGCTGATCGCCGCCATGCGCACGAAGTCGTACGCACGCGAGAAGAAGGCGGCGAAGGTCGAAGCGAACGGCTTCCAGTTGCGCACCTGGAGCCCAACCGCTGCGGCGACCAGTTGCTGCTCGGCGATGAACATCTCGAAGTAGCGCTCCGGGTGGGCCTTGGCGAAGATCTCCGCGAACGTCGAGTTCGAGACCTCGCCGTCGAGCGCCACGACGTCGCCGCGCCCGTCCCCGAGCGCCTTGAGCGCGTCCCCGTACGCCTTCCGGGTCGCGACCTCCTCGCCCAGCGCATACGTCGGCAGCTCGAGCGGGCCGGTCTCGAACACATGCGGCTCGTCCTCGAATTCCGGCTTCGCCACGTCGACGAGGATGTTCCGGATCCCGCCGAGCTCTTCGATCGCCGCGTCGGGATCGTCGAGAGGCTTTCCGTGCCAGCCCTCCTTGTCCTCGACCGCCGCCACTCCCTTGCCCTTGACCGTCTTGGCGACGATCACGGTCGGTCGGCCCGTTGTCGCGATCGCCTCCGTGTACGCCGCATCGATTGCCTCCACGTCGTGCCCGTCGATCTCGATCGCGTGCCAGCCGAAGGCCTCGGCGCGCTTCGCGTAGGAGTCGAGGTCCCAGCCGTGCATCGTCTCGCCGCGCTGGCCGAGCCGGTTGACGTCGATGATCGCCGTCAGGTTGTCGAGCTTCTCGTGCGTGCCGTGCTCGAAGGCCTCCCACATCGAGCCCTCCGCCATCTCGCTGTCGCCACACAGCACCCAGACCCGGTACGGGAGCCGGTCGAGGCGTTGGCCGGCGAGCGCGATCCCGACGGAGAAGGGAAGGCCCTGCCCGAGCGACCCGGTCGCGACATCGACCCACGGGAAGACCGGAACCGGATGCCCTTCGAGCTTGCTGCCGAACTTTCGAAAGCTGAGGAGCTCCTCATCCGTGATCGCTCCCGCCGCCTTGTACAGCGCATAGAACAACGGCGACGCATGGCCCTTCGAGAACACCAGATGGTCGTTTCGCGGGTCCTCGGGCTTCGCGAAGTCATAGTGGTAGTGCTTTGCAAACAGCACCGCCATCAGATCCGCCGCAGACATCGACGAGGTCGGGTGGCCCGAATTCGCTGCTGCAGCGGCCCGCACCGAGTCCACGCGCAGCTGCTGGCCTAGCTCGCGCCAGGAATCTGAGTCGCCCATCACGGTTAACCTAACGGGTTGTGGAGGCGAAAGTCGATATCGCGCAGGCCAAGACGGTTTTCGGACATTTCGGCCTGTGAAGATCGCTGCGGCATTCGACCATCGCGGCTTCAAGCTTCGGGAGCGCGTGCTCGAGGAGATCGTCCGCGCAGGCCACGAGCCGATCGACCTCGGCACGGACGCACCTGAGCCGAGGATCGACTACCCCGACAAGGCGCGGGAGGTCGGCGAGGCGATCCGGACGGGTGCAGCCGAACGTGGTGTCCTGGTCTGCGGCTCCGGTGCCGGCGCGTCGATCGCCGCCTGCAAGCTCGACGGGATCCGCGCCGCGACCTGCCACGACACGTATTCCGCCCACCAGGGCGTTGAGCACGACGACATGAATGTGCTGTGCATCGGCTCCGAGGTGGTCGGCGCCGAGGTGGCCGGAGAGCTTGTCCGTGCCTTCCTTGGCGCTGTGTTCGACGGCGGCGAACGCTACGTCCGCAGGCTTGAGAAGATCGAGGAAATGGAGAAGGAACATGCCTAAGTCAAGACTCCATCAGCTCTCGGAGCTGGGTCAGTCCGTCTGGATCGACTCGCTCTCGCGCGGATGGCTCAAGGACGGCGAGCTCGCCCGGATGATGAGCGAGGACGCCGTCGTCGGCGTGACGTCGAACCCGACCATCTTCCAGAAGGCGATGGCGGAAGGGGAGTGGTACGACGATCAGCTGCGTGAGGTCGTCAAGGAGCACGACGACACGAAGGAGGTGTTCCTTCAACTCGCCGCGGAGGACATCAAGGACGCGTGCGACCTCTTCCGCCCGGTCTGGGACGAGACCGATGGGACGGACGGGTACGTCTCGCTGGAGGTCGATCCGAACTTCGGGTACGAGACCGGGGCGACGATTGAAGAGGCGATCCGCTTCCACGACTGGATCGATCGTCCGAATCTCCACGTGAAGATCCCGGCCACGCAGCCGGGCCTGCCCGCGATCGAAGAGATGATCTCGCGGGGCCGCAACATCAACGTGACGCTGATCTTCTCTCTGCAGCGCCACCAGGAGGTCGCCGAGGCCTACATCAGGGGGCTCGAACGGCTCATCGAGGCCGGAGGCGATCCGTCGACCGTCGCATCGGTCGCGAGCTTCTTCGTCTCGCGCGTCGACACCGAGGCCGATCGGCGCCTCGACGAGGTCGGGCATCCCGAGCTGAAGGGCAAGCTGGCGATTGCGAACGCAAAGCTCGCCTACCAGAACTACAAGGAGACCTTCTCGGGCGTGCGCTGGGACGCTCTTGCCGCGAAGGGTGCGAGCACGCAGCGCTGCCTGTGGGCCTCGACCTCGACGAAGAACCCGGAGTACCGAGACGTGATGTACGTCGAGGAGCTGATCGGGCCCGAGACCGTGGACACGATGCCGAAAGAGACGGTCGACGCGTTCCAGGAACACGGTGAGGTTGCGCTCACGCTCGAAGCAAACCTGGACGAGGCGCACCGCTTGTTCGAGCAGCTCGCCGAGGCGGGCGTGGACTACGACGACGTCTCCGAGACGCTCGAGCGCGAGGGCGTCCAGAAGTTCATCGACTCGTTCACGGAGCTGCTCCAGGGCATCGAGGCCAAGCGCGGGCAGCTAGCGCCGGCGTGACCGAGACGGCGCAGGTCGAGCTGCACTACGAGGTCGCGGGCGAAGGGCCCCCGGTCGTCCTCGTCCACGCAGGCATCGCGGATAGCAGGATGTGGGAGCCGCAATGGACGAGCTTTCCGCCGGTGCATCGGACGGTTCGCTACGACATGCGCGGCTTCGGCGAGTCCCCGCCGGCCAGCGGCTCGTTCTCGCACGCCCGCGACCTGGTCGAGCTGATCGAGAGCCTGGAGCTCGCGCCCACCCCTCTCGTCGGCGTGTCGATGGGCGGCGGGGTTGCTCTCGAGCTCATTGTCGCCCGTCCGGAGCTCGTCTCGGCGCTCGTGCTCGTGGGATCCGGATTGCGCGGCCACGAGTTCTCCGAGGCGACCCAGGCCGGCTGGGCCGAAGAGGAGGAGGCCTTCGAGCGTGGAGACCTGGACGCGGCGGTTGAGACGAATCTGCGCATGTGGGTCGACGGTCCCGATCGTTCTCCGGCCGATGTGGACCCGGACGTCCGCCGCCGGGTCGGCGAGATGCAGCGTCGGGCGTTCGAGCTCGACCAGTCGGTAGACGGCGAGCCGACTTTCGAGGTGCTCGCGCCTGACCATGCGGAGAGGCTCGGCGAGATCGCAGTGCCGACGTTGATCGTCGTCGGCGAGTTCGACCGGCCGGAGATGCACGAGATCGCCGACAAGCTCGAGGCCGGAATCCCGGACACGCGCCGCGCGACGATCGAGGCCACGGCACACGTTCCGAGCATGGAGCGCCCGCAACAGTTCGACGAGCTCGTGCTGGGCTTCCTCGCGGAGGTTCAGCAGCCATGAGCTCGCTGGAAGCCGTCGAGCTGGTCGACCGAATCTGGGCCCGCGACCCGACCGTCTGGACCGGACGCGACGAGGCGCACTGGCTTGGCTGGCTCGACGAGCCCGGGCGCATGCTCGAGCGCCTCGAGGAGCTCGAGGGGCTCGATCGTGACTTCGACGATGTCGTCCTTCTCGGCATGGGCGGCTCGAGCCTCGGCCCCGAGGTCATTCGCCGCACGTTCGGGATCACCCGTCTGCACGTGCTCGACACGACCCACCCGACTGCGATCCGGCGGCTCGAGCAGGAGGTTGACCTGGACCGGACGCTCTTCGTCGGTGCCTCAAAATCGGGAACGACGCTCGAGACGCGCTCGCAGCTGGACTACTTCCTCGAGCGCGGCCAGGGCACGTTCGGGGCGATCACCGATCCCGGCACCGAGCTCGAGCAGTTCGCACGCGAGCGCGACTTCGCCTTCGTCGTCAGCGGTGAGCCGACGATCGGCGGACGCTACTCCGTGCTCTCGCCGTTCGGGATGGTGCCGGCTGCGCTGCTCGACCTCGACGTCAAGATGCTGCTGGAGCGCGCGGAGGCAATGTCCGGGTGGTGCCGGCTCGGCGAGGAGAACCCGGGCTTCGCCTTCGGCCTTCAGCTCGGCGAGGGCTGGAGCGAGGGCCGGGACAAGATCTGCATCGACGAGACGCCCGATGGGTTCGGGCTCTGGGCCGAGCAGCTGATCGCGGAGTCCACCGGGAAGGAAGGGAAAGGGCTCGTGCCCGCGCCCGGCGAAGATGCTCAGACAGGGGCCGACCGCCAGCACGGGCCGGTGCGGCTCGTCGATCCGTACGACCTCGGCGCCGAGTTCTTCCGCTGGGAGTTCGCGACCGCAGTCGCGGGGTCGATCCTGGGCATCAACCCCTTCGACCAGCCGGACGTGCAAGCCGCGAAGGATCGGACGAGCGCCATTCTCTCGTCCAGCGAGGCCCAGGGACCAGGTCCCGAGACAGGTCCGGAAGGGTCACTCGACGAGTTGCTCGCCAACGCGGAGCCTCCGCAGTACATCGCAATCCAGGCTTTCATCGACCCCGCGCGAGAGGGTGAGCTCGACGGGCTCGTCCTCAGGGCGCGCGAGACGGGGTGCGTCGTCACGAAGGGCCTCGGCCCCCGCTACCTGCATTCGACGGGCCAGCTGCACAAGGGTGGGCCGAATACGATCCTCGCCGTCCAGGTCGTCGACGACTTCGGCGAGGAGCTGGAGATTCCCGAGCGCGATTTCGGCTTCCGGCAGCTGATCGCGGCGCAAGCAGCAGGCGACCTCGAGGCCCTCAAGGAGCGCGGCCGGCAATTCTGCCGCGTGCACCTGGACGACCTGAAATGAAGCTCGGCATGGTCGGCCTCGGGCGCATGGGCTCCGGGATGACGGAACGGCTTCGGCGCGACGGCCACGAGGTCGTGACCTACGACCCGAAGGTGGAGTCGACCGCCTCGTCGCTCGAAGAGCTCGCCACACAGCTCGAGTCGCCGCGCGCAGTCTGGCTGATGATCCCGTCGGGCGATCCGACGGAGGCTGTCGTCCACGAGCTGCTCGGGATCCTCGAGCCCGGGGACACGATCGTCGACGGCGGGAATTCGAACTTCCATGACTCGAAGCGGCGAAGCGCGGAGGCGTCCGAACACGGAATCGACTTCGTCGACGTCGGCGTGTCGGGCGGTATCTGGGGGCTGACGGAGGGCTTCTGTCTCATGGCCGGTGGCCCCGACGAGCCCGTCAAGCGGCTCGAGCCGGTCCTCAGCTCGCTCGCTCCCGCGGACGGCTGGGCCCATGTCGGCCCGTCCGGCGCCGGCCACTTCGTGAAGATGGTGCACAACGGGATCGAGTACGGCCTCATGCAGTCCTACGGCGAGGGGTTCGAGATCATGCACGCCTCCGAGTACGACCTCGACTTCGAGCAGATCTCCGGCATCTGGCGCTACGGATCGGTCGTCCGCTCCTGGCTCCTCGAGCTCCTGCACGACGCGTTCGACCAGCACGGACGCGGGCTCGATGACATCGCCGGCTACGTCGCAGACTCCGGCGAAGGACGCTGGACGGTCGATGCGGCGATCAAGGAGGACGTGCCCGCACCGGCCATGACGATGGCGCTGTTCATGCGCTTCGCCTCGCGGCAGGAGGAGTCGTTCGCGGCGAAAGTCAGCGCCGCCCTACGTGCCGAATTCGGCGGACATGCGGTGAAGACGAGATGACCGAGACAGAGCTCGCCGAGAACCCGCTCCTCGAAGGGCTCGGCCCGCGGCGCACGCCGGAGCCGTGCGCGATGGTCATCTTCGGCGCCTCCGGCGATCTCTGTCACCGCAAGATCTTCCCCGCCCTGTATGCGCTCGCGTACAGGCGCCTGCTGCCCGCGCGCTTCGCGATCGTCGGCACGTCGCGCTCCGACTGGTCGGACGACGAGTTTCGCGGCCGGATGGAGAGCGCCGTGCGCGAGTTTGGCCGCGACGATTTCAAGCAAGAGGTCTGGGACCGGCTGGCGGAGGGGACGCACTACCTCTCGATGGACTTCGCCGACTCCGGCGGCGAGGACAAGCTCGCGGAGACCCTGAACTCACTCGACGAGGAGCGCGGCACGCGCGGAAACCGCGTCTACTACCTCGCCGTCCCGCCTCCGGCGATGCCGACGATCGTCGAGGAGCTCGGCAAGCGGCGGAAGACCGAGGGCTGGGTCCGGCTCATCATCGAGAAGCCGTTCGGACGCGATACCGCCTCTGCGAACGAGCTCACGAAGCTCATCAGCAGTCACTTCACCGAGCAAGAGGTCTTCCGGATCGACCACTACCTCGGCAAGGAGACGGTTCAGAACATGCTCGCCCTTCGCTTTGCGAACGGGATCTTCGAGCCGATCTGGAACCGCCAGTTCATCGATCACGTCCAGATCACGGTTGCCGAGTCGCTGGGCATCGAGGGGCGCGCCGGGTTCTACGAGAACGCCGGAGCGATTCGCGACATCTTCCAGAACCACATGCTCCAGCTCGTCGCGCTGACCGCAATGGAGCCGCCGATCGACTTCACCGCGGACTCGGTGCGAAACGAGAAGGTGAAGGTGCTGAAGGCGATTCACACGCCCGGCCCCAAGCACGTCGTGCGCGGCCAGTACGGGCAGGGCTACGTCGACGGCAAAGAGGCGACGGGCTACCGCCAGGAGGAAGCCGTCGCGCCGGACTCGATGACCGAGACGTACGTCGCCGCCAAGCTCTTCGTGGACAACTGGCGCTGGGCGGACACGCCTTTCTACGTGCGCACGGGCAAGCGCCTGGCGCGGCGGGAGACGCAGATCGCAATTCAGTTCCAGCGGGCCCCGCATCCGCCCTTCGAGGACGCGGCGACCGAGGAGCTGCGCCCGAACCTCCTGCTCGTGCACGTCCAGCCGGACGAGGGAGTCTCACTCGCAATCGGCGCGAAGGTGCCGGGGCAGGGCATGCGCATCCGGACGGTGCACATGGACTTCATGTACGGCGGAACCTTCCGCACAGACTTGCCCGAGGCCTACGAGCGGCTGATCCTGGACGCCATGCTCGGCGACCAGACGCTCTTCACGCGTTCGGACGAGGTCGAGGAGCAATGGGCGCTCGTGGATGCGATCGTCGCCGCCTGGGCCCGGGACCGTCCCGCCTTCCCCAACTATCCGGCGGGAACGTGGGGCCCGGTGACCGCGGACGAGCTCATGCGGCGCGACGGCAGGGAGTGGCTGCGGCATTGAGCGCGACCGGCGTCCAGGCCGCGGAGTGGAGCGCGAAGGACGTCTCCATCGGCGACATCGTCAGCGCATTGCACCGGCTACGGAGTGAGTCCGCCGGCGAGACGGAAGGGCCGGACCTGCGGACGAGCGTCATGACGCATCTCGCCTGGGTTCCCCCCGACTGGCAGGAAGCGGCCGTCGAGACTCTGGCCGGCCTCGGAGACCGCCATCCTTCCCGCGGCATCCTGCTCTTCCCGGAAGCCGACTCGGCGACCGACGGGATTGACGCGAAGGTCTCGGTGCTCGCCTTCCCGCTCTCGCATCAGCGGCGGCACATCGCGGCGGAAGTGATCGAGCTGCACTTGCGCGGGAGCACGACGGTGGCACCGGCCAGCATCGTCATGCCCCTGCTCGTCACCGGGCTTCCTGTGTTCCTGCGCTGGCGAGGGCGACCGCCGTTCGGTGAGCCGACCGCTGAGCAGCTGGTCGAGGTCTGCGATCGACTGGTCGTCGACTCGGGAGAGTGGCCCGACGCGCCCGAGGCCTACGGCGAGCTTCCGCTCGAGCGCACGGCGTGCTCCGACATCGCCTGGAGACGCACCGAACCGTGGCGCCGCTGCCTCGCGGGCCTCTGGCCGGGAATCAAAGACGCGCGCAAGCTGCAGGCCACCGGTCCGGTTGCCGAGGCCTCGCTACTCGCCGGCTGGCTGCGCTCACGCCTCGAGCACGACGTCGAGCTGGCCCACGAAGGGGCCGATCAGCTTGAGTCCGTCACCGTCGGCGGCGAACCTTGCCCCTCGCCGCGCGAGCGCCTCAGCGGAAGCGATCTCCTCTCGGCCGAGCTCGACGAGTTCGGCCGGGACCCGGTCTATGAGGCCGCAGCGCTCGCAGCGACCGGCTGAGCCTGTCTAGCGCCGGACGACGCGGAAGCGCGGCTTGGCGATCTTGAGAGTGACCGCCTTCGACCAGGTCATCTCGGGCTTGGCCGGCAGCATGTGGTTGAGCCCGCGGACGCGGTAGTACCAGCGCCCTGGGGTCAGCGGCAGCACCGCTGAGGTGGCCCCGGTCTTGAGCGGGAGGGCCTGGGCACGCCAGGGGCTCAGCTTCTTGCTCCACTGGACCTCGTATTCGGAAGCCGAGACGACCGGCTCCCAGGCGATGAGCGGAGCTCCGTAGAAGGAGGGAATCCTTTTCGTCGCCGGAGCGAGCTTGCCGGCGGGCGAAAGTCCGGACACGTACGGCGATTTGTCGCCGACGAGAACAGGCTTGCTCACCTTGCCGAAGCGTGCAGCGCCGCCGGCGCGGCAAACGTCCTCGGGAAGCTGGATGTCTCGGTACTCCATGATCTTGGATGAGTCGGCAGGATCCTGCCTTGGGAAAACGGGCACAACGGTCCAGTAGTAGCCGCCGCTCGGCCAGTACGTGTCCCAGAGGTCGGTGCCGGTGAGCGCCACGTCGGCGGCAACCACGGGAGTTCCGTCCCACATCACGCCTGCGCCCTCGGCGCCGTATTTGAGCCAGTCGCTGCGAGCGGCGTTCAGGTCGGCGAACGTTCCAGGGTAGGCGAGGGTCTGTCCGATCCTCGGCGCATACGCGGGGCCGCCGACGAGCGCGCCGGTGTAGACGCGGTTCACGCATTCGCTGTCCGTGAATACATAGACGCGGAAGAGCTCGGTGGTCGTGTCGACCCAGCCGGGCTGGCCCCAGGACCGGTAGTTGCCGGTGAACCTGAAGGCAGGAAGAAGGTCGTGCACCTGCGGGCTGGCGGGCGTGCCAACGACGTCGCCCGACACGGTGCCGGCGAGTGCGAGCTCAGCCGGAGTCTGGTTGTACGGGGCGTTGAAGCTGACGTTGAAGGGTGGGTTGTGGTTCGTGAACCAGTCGCTCCACGCGCCGAACGTGACGCGCGGCATCCCGGTTGGGATCTCGCCGTAGATCTTGCGGACCGCGCGGATGCGCCAGCTGACGGACTGGATCCACCAGGGCTGGGTGTGGAAGGCGTAGAACTCGCGCTCGTCGGCGACGTTCGTGGTCGTGAAGAAGCTCTTCGTCGAGCCGGCCAGCCAGACCTCGTACATCGTCGCGCCCTCGATCGGTGTCCAGCGGACCATGCCGGGGAACTGCGGGTCGAGCGGCCTCGGCCGGTCGCGCCAGCGCATGTTGAAGCCGAACGGCGCGCTCCAGCGTCCTTCGCGGCCCCTGGGGGCGACGCCCCGGACCCGCGCGTAGAGGGCGTATGGATTGCCCGTCATCCAGGGCAGGGAGATGGGAACGGTCGCGGCAGGGCTCGTCAGTCTCACCGGAGAGCTGTCGCTCGACCAGATAAGGGCGCCCTCGGCGAAGTTCTCGCTCGTCGAGAGCTCGAAGTCGTAGCGCTTGGCGCCCGGGACCGGGCTCCAGGCAAAGGCAGGCGTGCGCGGGAAGGCGCGGTTGTTGAGCGATTCCTGCTCGTCGACGCGCAGCAGGAAGGCTTTCAGGCCCTTCGGCGCCTTGACCGCCGGTGTTGCCATGGCGCTCTGGACGCCCACGGTAAGCGCGAGCAGCGCGAGAACTCCGGCAACAGTGAGTCGGGCAGGCATAGCAGGAGAGTCTTCGGCAGGAATGACTCATTCGGGCGTCCCTCGATCGAGGGAGAGGACCCTTTCCACCAACGCCCCAGCAGCCAGCACGAGCCCGTCCGAGCCCGGCTTGCCGGCTATCTGCACCGAGGCGGGCAACCCGTCTTCGGCCGGGCCGCAAGGAAGCGCGAGCGCCGGCCAGCCGAGCGCGTTGAACGGGAGGGTGAGCCGGACAGCACGGTCTCGGATCTCGAGATCGTCCACTGGAAGCGGAGGCGCCACGAATCCGAGCGTCGGAGTGAGCAAGAGATCGACGCCGTCGAGTGCGGCCTGCGCGCGCTCTGCGTACTCCGCCCGGGCCTGGACGCCGCGTTCGTAGTCGGCGTCGGTGACCTGCAGGCAGCGCTCGATCTTCGTGCGCACGTTCTCGCCGTAGGAGTCCTCGAACTCGGCGAACAGGTCGCGGTGGACGTCTGCGACCTCGCGCATGAAGACGACGCTGATCTCACGCGGGAACGGGAAGTCGAGCTCGCGGCTGCGCGGGAACAGGGCGGCGGCCTCGCGCACCCGGGCGTGCACAAGGGGATCTGCCTGCTCGAGCCACGCGATCCCCACTTCGACCTCCTCGAGCGACTCGAGCTCGACCGGCTCGAACCCGTCGGCAAGCGCCTGCAGCAACTCGGTGCACTCGCCAACCGAGCGCGCCATCGGCCCCGCGTGGTCGAAGCTCGGCGCGAGCGGGAAGCAGCCCTCGAGCGATACGAGCCCGAAGCTCGGCTTGAAGCCGACGATCCCGCAGCAGGCGGCCGGGATCCGGATGGAGCCGCCCGAGTCGGAGCCGAGCGCCGCGTCGGCGAGGCCTGCGGCCAGCGCGGCCGCCGAGCCTCCGCTCGACCCGCCTGCCATGCGGCCGGGATACGCGGGGTTGGGCACGGTTCCGTAGTGGGGGTTCACCGAGGTGATGCCGTACGCGAACTCGTGCAGGTTCGTCTTTCCGACGTTCGCGTAGCCGGCGGCTTCGAGCCGGCTCACCGCTTCGGCTGTTCGGTCGGGTACGTGCTCGGCGTACACGATCGAGCCGTAGGTCGTCGTCAGCCCGGCCGTGTCGAAGAGATCCTTGACCGCGAGTCGCGTGCCGTCCCCGACCGCTTCCGGCTTCGCCAGGAAGATCCCCGGAGGCGTAGGATCGGGGGGAACCCGACCCGAGGAGGCACTGATGAACACGTACGTGATTCTGCGCAGAAGCGGCTGGCGAACGCCCGAGGAGCTCGGTGAGGCCGGGGCGCGCTCGAGCAAGGTAGCGGACGAGGACATGTCGGACGACGTCCGGTGGATCCGTTCCTACGTCCTCGAGGAGGACGGTGGCTCGGTCGGCACCGTCTGCATCTATCAGGCGACGAGCCCGGAGGCGATCCGAGACCACGCCACGCGCGCGATGCTCCCGGTCGACGAGATCATCCCGGTCCTCGACACGGTGCTCGTGCGGCCCGACCCGGAGCCGGCTCAGGTCTAGTCCAGCGCGAGATAGACGAGCGCGACCACAACCGTCCCGGCGAAGAGCAGCAGGAAGACGGCGAAGAGGGCGAGCCCGAATAGCGCGTTGCTCGACGCATCTGCGGGCGCAGGCTCACGCGGCGGGACGTACGGCTCTGGCACTCGATCGGTCATGCGACCACCGCGTCCAGGGCCATCGCGACGAAGAGCAGCGCGAGGTACGCCAGCGAGTAGTGGAAGAGGAGGCCTGCTCGAGCGGGCGTTCGCTGCCGCCGCAGCCGCCACGCGAGCCAGAGGAAGCCGCCTCCTAGGGCTCCTGCTGCGACCAGGTAGACGAGGCCGAACTGCCCCCAGAGCGCCGGGGCGAGCGTGAAGGCGACGAGCGCGACCGTGTAGAGCACGATCTGGCGGGCGGTCTCGCTCTCGCCCCGCACGACGGGCAGCATCGGAACCCCCGCCGCTGCATAGTCGCGCTTGATGAGGAGGGCAAGCGCCCAGAAGTGCGGGGGTGTCCAGAGGAAGACGATCCCGAAGAGCGCGAGTGCGGGCAGGGTCAGGTTGCCGGTCGCCGCCGCCCAGCCGACGAGCGGGGGCACGGCGCCCGCCGCTCCGCCGATGACGATGTTCTGCGGCGTGGAGCGCTTCAAGAGGCGTGTGTAGACGAGCACGTAGAAGAGGTTGCCGACGAGGGCGAGCGCAGCGGTCAGGACGTTGACCGCCCCGGCCAGCAGCACGAACGAGAACGCGGAGAGGGCGAGCCCGAACTCGAGCGCGTACGGCGCTGGCACTCGCCCGGCGGCCACCGGCCGGGAGCGTGTGCGCTTGCCCATCAGCCGGTCGATGTCCGCATCCAGCACGTGGTTGAGCGCGCTCGCTCCGCCGCAGGCGAGCGCGAGCCCAGCCATTGTTGCGGCGCCAAGCGTGAGCGAAGGCAGCCCGCCCGCGCCGACGACCATCCCGCAGAAGCCCGTGAGCAGGAGGAGCGTCATGATCCGCGGCTTCGTCAACGTCACGTAGTCCCGGACAGACCCCCTTCGAGTCTTGGCACCGCTCCACGACTGGGCTGCGACGACGAGTGAAGCCGCAAAAGCCATGGCTGCAAGGGCAAGGTGGAGCCCGGGAGCAGTGACCGCCGCAGCCAGGCCGAACAGCGCCAGCGCGGCGCAGGCAGCCGGCAACAGACGTCGGTAACTGATCCATGCGGCGGCGGTGACCGCGGCGAGCGGCGGCAACGCGAGTGCGGCGAGCACCTGGTGACCGGCGCCGAGCTGGGCCGTCCCCGAGACGACCGCGAGCAGTGTCCCGCCCGCTCCTGCGAGCGCGGTCAGCCGAAGCCAGGGGCTGGGCCTCATCTCTGCTCCCAGATCCGCCGGCGCAGGTCGCGCAACGGCCTCGCGCTCGTCACGTACGGAACCTTGTCGAAATTGTGCGGCGGCGGGGGCGATGTCGTGTACCACTCGAGCGTGTCGCCGAGCCACGGATCGTTGCCGGCACGCGCCCCCGGCCGGTTCCTCGTCTTGAGCACGTTGACCACGAAGACGATCATCCCGACCGCCATCACGAAGGCGCCGATCGTCGAGATCAGGTTGTACGCCTCCCAGAGCCCGATGTCCCGGTACGTGTAGACGCGCCGTGGCATCCCGGCGATCCCAACGAGATGCTGCGGGAAGAACGCGAGGTTGAAGCCGATGAAGAGCAGCCAGAAATGGAGCTTGCCGAGCCCCTCGTGCAGCATCCGGCCGAAGATCTTGGGCCACCAGTAGTAGAGCCCCGCGAAGATCCCGAACATCGAGCCCCCGAAGAGCACGTAGTGCAGGTGGGCGACGACGAAGTACGTGTCGGTCACCTGCCAGTCGATCGGGACGACCGCCAGGAAGATTCCGGACAGGCCACCGATAGTGAAGAGCGCAACGAAGCCGAGCGCGAAGAGCATCGGCGTGTCGAAGATGAGGTTGCCGCGCCAGGTTGTCGCGAGCCAGTTCAGGATCTTCACGCCCGTCGGGACGGCGATCACGAGCGACGAGATCATGAAGAAGCCGAGCAGCGGCGTGGCCAGCCCGACCGAGAACATGTGGTGCGCCCAGACGAGCAGCGAGAAGAAGCCGATCGCGACCGTGGAGAAGACGATTGCCGTGTAGCCGAAGATCGGCTTGCGCGAGAAGACGGGGATCACCTCCGAGACGATCCCCATCACGGGCAGGATCATGATGTAGACCTCGGGGTGGCCGAAGAACCAGAAGACGTGCTGCCAGAGCACGGCGTTGCCGCCCTTCTCCGGGTCGAAGAAGTGCGTTCCGGCCTGCCGGTCGAGGAGCAGCATCGTCAGCCCGGCCGAGAGCGCCGGCAGCACGACGATGAGCAGCGCGGCGTAGACCTCGATCGACCACACGAAGAGCGGCACGCGCATCCAGGTCATGCCCGGAGCCCGCAGCCGGTGAATGGTGACGATGAAGTTGATGGCGCCGACGAGCGACGAGATCGTGAGGATGTGCAGCGAGAGGATCAGGTAGTCGACCCCGTTGCCGCCGATGCGCTCGGAAAGCGGTGCGTAGATCGTCCAGCCCGTCTTGGCAGCCCCGCCGTCCGCGAAGAAGCTCAAGAAGAGAATCACCCCTCCGAAGAGGAAGAGCCAGTACGACAGCGCATTCAGGCGCGGGAAGGCGACGTCCCTCGCTCCGATCATCAGCGGGACGAGGAAGTTCCCGAAACCGGCGAGGATCGGCACGACGACGAGGAAGACCATCGCCGTCCCGTGCATCGTCATCACCTCGTTGTAGGAGTCGCGCGTCAGGAAGTTCTCGTCCGCCTGGGCGAGCTGCGTTCGCATGAGCAGGGCGAGCACTCCACCGGCGCCGAAGAAGACGAGGCAGGTGACCAGGTAGAGGATCCCGATCCGCTTGTGGTCGACGGTCGTGACCCAGCTCGCGAAGCGGCCGCGCCACCAGGGCACCGGGTACCGCGGGTACGGGTCTGCCCTAACCGCCACTACCGAACTCCTTCTGCACGTACTCGATGAGAGCGGCGCGCTGGCGCGCGTTCCAGCCGCGCCCGACCGGAGGCATCTCGCCCTTGCCGTTCTCGAGCAGCTGGACGAGCTGTGCGCGCTGGGCGAGCGTCGCGTTGCCCTCTAGCGGGGGCCCGATCAGGCCCTCACCGTTGAGCCCGTGGCACGGCCCGCACGCTCCCTGGTAGGTCTGCTGGCCGAGGTCGGTGCCGGCCCTCAATCGCGCAAAGACCCAGGTGAGGTAGTCGACGGGCGACACGATCCGCACCTGCGCGAACATGAGCGCGTGCTGGACGCCGCAGAACTCGGCGCATTGCCCTCTGTAGAGCCCGGGGGTCGCCGGAGTCTCGAACCTGAGGTGGTTCACCTTGCCCGGAATCGCGTCCATCTTTCCTGCGAGCGCGGGCACCCACCAGCTGTGGGCGACGTCGTTCACGGGAGCGGTGATCTCGAGGTCGACGGGCCGCCCTGCCGGTAGCCGGAGCTCGTTCACCGAGGTTGCGCCGTTCGGATAGGTGTAGAGCCAGTAGAACTGGCGGCCCTCGACCTGCACGGTCATCTTCCTGGCGCCCGCAGCGGTCGCCTCCGGGACGTCCTTGATTCCAGGCAACTTGTAGAAGACGACCCCGATGAGCACGGCGAGGATGAGCACCGGGATCACGGTCCAGATCAGCTCGAGACGCGTGTGACCACGGACCTGTGGGCCCTCTTCCTCGCGCGCGCGCCCGCGGCTCCGGTACTTGACCATGAACATGACGAGCGTCGCCTCGACGATGACGAAGATGACGCCCGTGATGCCCAGGACGATCCACCAGAGGTCGCGGATCCGCTCCGCGTTCGCCGTCTTCGCCGGGGGTGCGATGCCGCCGTTGCCCGCAAGCGCAGTCCCGGCAAGGACGAGCGCGACAGCGAGGAGGCTCGAGCAGGCGAGAGGGAGCTTCCAGCGCACAGGCGGTGGCATTCTATGAGGGTGCTTTGGGAGTGGCTACTTTGATCCTTGTGTGGCATGCCTGAGCACTCCCGGGTGACCATTCCCGACGGGGTCACCGAGCCGTTCGAGGTCTTCCTGAACGGGGTTCCACAGCAGCTTGGACGTGACTTCCGGGTCGAGGGCAGGTCGCTCGTCTTCGAGCGGCCGCTCGCGCGTGAGGGAAGGCTTGGATTTTGGCGCTGGCTCTCGCTCTTCCTGGGCATCGCCGGCACCTACCGGCAGAACGACAGCGTGGATGTCGTCTACCAGTCCGGAGGCCGCCGCACAGTGGCGAGCGGCCTGTCTTTCGAACGAGTTGAGCCGGGTGAGCGACGACCCGACTGAAACCCCAGCGCAATGCCGCAATCGCGCTTGCCGAGAAGCCTGGGTCACCCGGCTCGGTCTATAGATGCCGGCCGGGCCCGGTACCTACGATCAGCTCGGGTTGGATGACCTCGAATGCCAGTCGCGGAAGGCGTCGAGCAGAGCGGCCTCGGCGGCGGGCTCGAGTTGCTCGGGGGTCAGCCGTCCGGTGAGCTCGATCGTCGTCCGGATCTGCTCGAGGTAGGTTCGGCAACCGTCGCACGGCTCGATGTGCGCCTCGAAGCGGGCTCGCTCCACGGGCGCCAGGGCGCCCTCGAGGTAGTCGGTGACGAGCTCCACGAGCTCTTGACAACTCAGCTGTTCGACGGTTTCGGTCATGCGTCCTCCGCGAGGTATTCCTCGAGGGCGCCCCTCACCTTCGAGCGGGCACGATGTAGGAGCACCCTCTGATTGGTCTCGGAGAGCTCGAGGACGTTACGAACCTCCTCGGCGCTCCAGCCCTGCACGTCGCGCAGCGTGATCACCGCGCGCTGCGTCGCCGGCAGGCTCTCGATCGCGCTGTTGATCACCTGCAGGGTCTCGTCGCCGAGCAGCCGTGCCTCGGGCCAGTCCGCAGGGAGAGCGGCCCAATGCCCCCGGTCGAAGCGATCCGGCTCGACCGCCGGCTCGTCGGAGTCGCCCAAGGACGAGAAGGGAATCGTTCGGCCCTCCCGCTCGGCGCGTGTCTTCGCCCGGTTGGCGAGGATGCGGAAGATCCAGGTCTTGACGGAGGAGCGGCCCTCGAAGCGGTCGATGCCGTTCAGCACGGCAAGCCAGGTCTCCTGAACGACCTCCTCGGCGACCGCGCGGCTCGAGACGTACATCTGAGCCACGCGCAGGAGCGTGCCCTGGTACATGCGAACGAGTTGCTCGAAGACGCGCTCGTCGCCCGCGCGCAGCGCCTTTACGAGCTGCAGCTCCTCCTGCTGCTGCGGGGCACGCTCCACGGCTCGACTGTAACGCGTCCCCTTCTTGCGAGACTGACGCGGACGTGAAGGCGATCGCCGTGCATCCCGGGAAGGCGAGCTCGATCCACCTCGCCGACATTGCGGAGCCTGCGGTTGCAGACGTGCCCGAAGGCCGAGGGGTGCTCGTGGAGGTGCTGCGCGTCGGCGTCGACGGGACCGACAAGGAGATCAACGAGGGGCGCTACGGCGCAGCCCCGCCCGGCGACGACTTCCTCGTCACGGGCCATGAGAACTTCGGTCGCGTGCTCGAGGTGGGGCCGAACGTCCCGAACACGATCAAGCCCGGCGGCCTCGTCGTCTCGACCGTTCGCCGGCCGGGCTCCTCGCTCTACGACCAGATCGGTCTCCAGGACTTCACTACGGACGACGTCTACTACGAGCGCGGCATCAACCTGCTGCACGGTTACCTCACCGAGCGCTACGTCGAGGACAGCGAGTACGTCGTTTCGCTGCCGGAGGGCCTGAGCGAGGTCGGCGTCCTCCTCGAGCCGACGACCATCGCGGAGAAGGGGATCAACCAGGCCTTCGAGATTCAGCGGCGCATCAGGGTCTGGCGGCCACGACGTGCGGCGGTTTTCGGCTCCGGGACGATCGGGCTCCTCGCGTCGCTTGTTCTGCGGCTGCGCGGGCTCGAGGTCGTCTGCTGCTCGTTGCAGAAGGCGCCGTACCTGAACAGCGACCTGATCGAGGAGCTGGGCGGGACCTATGTTTCAACGCAAGACCTGACCCCGGCTCAGGCGGCGGAACAGCATGGGCCGTTCGACCTCATGTTCGAGGCGACCGGGTTCAGCCCGCTCGCTTTCGAGGCGGCCGAAGCTCTCGGCAGGAACGGCGTCCTCGTCCTCGCCAGCGTCACCGGGGGCGACCGCAAGGCGGAGGTGACCACCGACAAGATCAACCAGGGCTTCGTCCTCGGCAACAAGGTGATGGTCGGAACGGTGAACGCTTCTCGCGAGGACTTCGAGCGCGGCGTCATGGATCTGATCCAGGCCGAGGCAGTCTTTCCAGGCTGGCTCGGCAAGCTCCTGACCACACCCGTGCACGGGCTCGACCGCTTCCAGGAGATGATCGAGCACCTCGAGCGGGGCGAAGGAATCAAGGTCTACGTGCAAGTGAAGGAGGCTGGCTGATGGAGCGTTACGACCTGATCGTCCTCGGCTCTGGATCCGCGGCGCGCGATGCTGCGGCCAAGGCCGTGTCGAAGCACGGCGCAAAGGTTGCGCTCGCCGAGACCACCCGCTGGGGAGGAAGCTGCCCGAACGTCGCCTGCAAGCCGACGAAGGCCTACCTCGTCGTCGCGGAGCTCGTCCATGACATCAACGAGCTCGCCGGGAAGCTCGGCATCGAGGTCGGGCCGGCGAGGATCGACCTGGCGCGGGTCAAGGCCCGGAAGGACTCGCTCAAGAAGCAGCAGCCGAAGTGGGTCGAGGATCTGAGCTCCGCAGGCTTCGAGACCTACGAGGGTGAGGCCACGCTCGTCGACGCGCACACGGTGAGGGTCGGCGAGCAGGAGCTGACAGCCGAGCGCATCCTGATCGCGACCGGGTCACGTACCGCCGTCCCACCGATCGAAGGGATCGAGGAGATCGACTGGCTCGACCACGTCTCCGCGCTCGAGCTGACCGAGCTTCCGGAGTCGCTGCTCGTCGTCGGCGCAGGCCCCGTGGGTCTCGAGTTCGCCCAGATCTTCGCCCGGTTCGGCTCGCGTGTGACGCTTGTCCAGTCGCCGAACCGCATCTCGCCGCGCTCGGACGAGCAGGCCGCCGCTGTGCTTCAGGCTGCGCTCGAGGCCGACGGCATCGAAGTCATCCTCTCCGCGCGCGTGAAGAGCGTCTCGCGCAACGGCGACGCGATCGTGGCCACCGTCGCCCCGAAGGACGGGGACGGTTCGCGCGAGCTGCGCGTCACGGACGTGCTGCTCGCGTCCGGCCGCGTGCCGAACGTCGAGGCGCTGCGGCTGGAGGAGCTCGGCATCGAGCGTGACCGGATGGGGATCGTCGTCGACGAGCACATGCGCACCTCGGTCGACGGGATCTGGGCCGCCGGAGACGTCACCGGCAGGCACCAGTTCACCCCGATCGCCCAGTACCAGGCCCGGATTGCCATCGACGACATGTTCGGAGCCAACGCGCTGGCGCCGGACTATTCCGTCCTGCCGACTGCGATCTTCACGGAGCCCGAGCTGGCCGGGGTCGGGTTGACCGAGCAGGAAGCGATGGAGCAGGGAATCGAGTACGAGACTTGCGTCCACGACATCAAGTACGTCCAGCGCTCGTCGTACAAGAACCAGAAGCTCGGGCTGTACAAGATCCTGTACGAGCCCGGCTCGCGGCGAGTGCTCGGGCTCCATGTCGTCGCTCCGAACGGCAGCGACGTCGTGCAGGGCTTCTCGCTGGCGGTGCGGCTCGGCGCGACCGTGGACGACCTGGCGGCAATGCACCACGTCTTCCCGACTTTCGGCGAGGGCGTGAAAGCCGCTGCCGAGCAGGCTCTGCCGGAGCGCGTGGAGATGGTCGAAGTCGTCAGCTGAACGATAATCCCGCAATGCCGAAGAAGCCGGACCGTCTTCGCGGGCTGATCGATGCCGGCATCGCGCTTGCCGGGGAGCTCTCCCTGGACGGCGTTCTGCAGAAGATCGTCGAGGCCGCCGCCGAGCTGACCGAGGCGAAGTACGCGGCCCTGGGCGTCATCGACCCGACCGGGAAGGAACTCGAGCGATTCGTCGTGACGGGAATCGATGCCGAGACCCAGGCTGCGATCGGCGATCTCCCGCGGGGACGCGGCATCCTTGGTGTGCTCATCACCGATGCGCGGCCGCTCCGGCTCGACGACCTGGGCAAGGATCCGCAGTCGGTCGGGTTCCCGCCCAATCACCCGCCAATGAAGACCTTCCTCGGAGTGCCCGTCCTGTTGCGCGGGGTCGCGTACGGGAACCTCTACCTTACGGAGAAGGCCGGTGGGGGAGCTTTCACCGAGGAGGACGAGGAGCTCACGCAGGTGCTCGCTGCCCAGGCGGCGGTCGCGGTCGAGAACGCCCGGCTTTACGAATCCGCGACTCGCTGGCTGGCCCAACTCGAGTCCCTGAACGAGATCGTCGACGCGCTCATCTCGGAGGTCGAGCTCCCCAAGCTGCTCGAGCTCGTCGCCACCCGGCTGCGCGAGCTGGTGAAGGCCAGGCTCGTCGTGATCGCGATGCCGGCTCCGGGCGGCGACCTCGTCATTCGCACAGTTGCCGGCGACGGCGCCGAGGAGCTCGTCGGGACCGTGCTCGAGCGAAAGGGCTCGAAGTCCGGGCGCGTGCTCGACCGCGGTCGCAGCGAGCGAGTCGACGCGATCATCGATGACCCCGAGGTCGACCAGGAAGCCGGACGGAAGATGGGCGCACGAACCGGCCTCTACGTGCCTCTCCTCCTGCGTGGGAGTCCGATCGGCGTCCTCTCGACTCACGACAAGGAGGGCAGCGATCCGCGCTTCACCGACGAGGATCTGCGGCTGGCCGAGACCCTTTCGGCCCGGGTCGCTGTGGCAGTCGACCTCTCCCAGCGCGTGGCGCGCGATGCGCTGCGCAGCGTCGTCAGCGCCCAGGAGCTCGAGCGTGAGCGGCTGGCGAGGGAGTTGCACGACGAGACCGGGCAGGCGCTGACTTCGATCCTGCTCGGCCTGAAGGAGCTCGAGGACGCCGGGAGCGCCGCGGACGTGGGCTCGGCGGCTGCGCGGCTGCGGGAGCTCGTCGTGACCACGCTGCAGGACGTCCGCCGGCTCGCGGTCGAGCTTCGCCCAAAGGCGCTCGACGACTTCGGACTCGTCCCTGCGCTCGAGCGTCTCGTCGAGACGTTCCAGGAGCAGACTGGGATCGAGGTGATCATGGAGCCGCAACTCGGTCAGGAACGGTTACCGTCCGAGATCGAGACGGCGCTCTACAGGATCATCCAGGAGGCTCTGACCAATGTCGTCAAGCACGCACAGGCGAGCAGGGTGAGCATCGTGCTCTCGCGCAGGGGCAACAGCGTGTCGGCCGTGTTCGAGGACGACGGCCGCGGCTTTGGGGTGGACGAAACGCGCGAGGACGGGCTCGGCCTGCTCGGGATGAAGGAGCGGCTCTCACTGCTCGACGGCCGTCTCCAGATCGAGTCCTCGCCGGCCGGCGGCACGACGCTCGTCGCGGAAGTCCCGGTCCCGTGAGCATCAGGGTTTTGATCGTCGACGACCATGCCGTCGTCCGCTCCGGGTTGCGGCGGGTGCTCGAGGCCGAAGACGATATCGAGGTCGTCGGCGAAGCAGGCGAGATGCGAACAGCGGTCTTCGAGACGAGAGAGCAGAAGCCGGACGTCATCCTCATGGACCTCGTCATGCCAGGGGGCAGTGGGATCGAGGCGACGGCAGCCGTGCTCAAGGAGGCGCCGGAAGCGACCGTGCTCGTCCTGTCGATGCAGGACGATCCCCGCTACGTCCGGGAGGCTTTCGCAGCGGGGGCCAGCGGCTACGTGCTCAAGGAAGCCGCGGACGCCGAGGTCGTCGAGGCCATCCGCGAGGTTGCGGGCGGCAATAGATATGTTCACCCGGCCCTTGGTGCTCGCCTCGTCGCGGCCGATGCGGAAGAGCGTGCGCGAGCCGATGCGGATCCTCTCTCCGACCGGGAACACGAGGTGTTGAGGCTCCTCGCGCTGGGCCACACGAACCAGGAGATCGCCGAGATGCTCTACCTGTCGGTGCGAACGGTCGAGACGCACCGGGCACACATCATGCAGAAGCTCAGGCTGACGACGCGCGCCGAGCTCGTGCGCTATGCGATCGACACCGGCCTGCTCGAAGACGCGCCCGGCTAGCTCGGAGGCTTTGGCGTCCGCTTGGCCAGGTCGTCATACTCGAAGCCCAGTGGCTGAGACGATGTGGGCGATTCGCAAGCTTCATGCCGGTCCGGGGCTTTCGCTCGACGAGACACCGGTTCCAGTGCCCGGGGACGACGACGTCCTCATTCGGGTCGAAGCCGCGAGTCTCTGCGGGACCGACCTGCATATCTTCCGCTGGGACGACTGGGCTGCGAACCGCGTTCAGCCTCCGCTGACGCTAGGCCATGAGTTCGCCGGCACCGTCGCCGAGGTCGGGCGCAACGTCCGCAGCGTCGCGCCGGGCGCCTACGTCTCGGCCGAGAGCCACGTCACGTGCGGGATCTGCTTCCACTGCCGCACGGGGCAGGCGCACATGTGCGAGCAGACGCAGATCCTCGGCGTCGACCGCGACGGTGCCTTCGCCGAGTTCGTCGCCGTGCCCGAGTCGGTGATCTGGCCCAACGATCGGACGAAGCTCCCGGCCGAGATCGCGACGCTCCAGGAGCCGTTCGGCAACGCGGTGTTCGCGACGAGCAAGCACGATCTCGCGGGCAAGACGGTGGCGATTCTCGGTTGCGGGCCCGTCGGGCTTTTCAGCATCGCCATCGCGCGCGCCTCGGGGGCCGGACGCGTGCTTGCTACCGATCGCGTCGCATTTCGGCTCGAGCTCGCCCGCACGATGGGCGTTACCGAAGCGGTGAACGTCGATGACGTCGCCGACGTGCCGGGCTGGTTCCTCGAGCAGAACGAGGGCGAGCAGGTCGACATCGTCTTCGAGATGTCCGGCTCCCCGCAGGCGATCGGAGATGCATTCAGGATCGCCCGCAACGGTGGCCACGTCGTCCTCTTCGGGATCCCTGCCCATCCTGTCGAGCTCGACATCGCGGAGTCGCTCATCTTCAAGAACCTGACCGTCACGGCTGTGAACGGCCGACAGGTCTTCGGCACCTGGTACAAGACCCGCTGGCTGCTCGAGCACGGTGTCGTGGATCTGCGACCCCTGATCACGCACCGCTACCCGCTCACGGACTTCGAGCGCGCCCTCGACGAGCTCGAAGCCGGTCAGGCCTGCAAGGTCGTCTTCTTCCCCGGGGGAGAGGGTGCGGCCACGGCCGCGGCTGCTCCCGCGCAGGAGCGGACATCGACCCAACGAGTGCGCGACCTCGCGCGGTGGGCCCACCGATGAACGAGCGCCTGACCGCCGATCTCGCAGCCCAGCTCGACGAGCTGCGAGACGCGAATACCTACAAGACCTTCCTCACGTTGCGGTCCCCGCAGGGGCCGGTTGTCGAGATGGAGGGTCACGGTGAGGTGCTCGTGCTCTCCTCGAACAACTACCTGGGGTTGGCCGCGCACCCGGAGGTGATCCAGGCGGCGAAGGATGCCCTCGATCGCTACGGCGCCGGGACCGCGTCCGTCCGCTTCATCTGCGGCACGTTCGAGCCCCACCTCGAGCTCGAGGCGGCGCTCGCCGAGCTCGTCGGCACCGAGGCCGCATTGACCTATGCATCCTGCTGGAACGCAAACGAGGCCCTCATCCCGTCGTTGACCGACGAGAACACGGTCCTGATCTCGGACGAGCTGAACCACGCGAGCATCGTCGACGCCATGCGGCTCGCGAAGCCCGCCCGCAAGGTCATCTTCGGGCACTCCGACCTGGACCAGCTCAGTGAGGCGCTCCAGGCCTGCGAGCCCGACCAGCGGAAGCTCGTCGTCACCGACGGCGTGTTCAGCATGGAGGGCGATCTCGCGCGGCTCCCCGAGCTCGTCGAGCTCACGCGTGAGCACGACGCGATCCTGATCGTCGACGACTCGCACGGCACGGGCGTCATGGGAGCGACCGGGCGCGGCGTCGCGGAGCACTTCGGCCTGCTCGGTGAGATCGACGTCATCACGAGCACGCTCGGCAAGGCCCTTGGCGGCGCCGCCGGTGGGTTCGTCGCCTCGAGCCACGAGGTCTGCGACCTGCTTGCGCAACGCTCGCGGCCGCAGCTCTTCTCGAACGGGATCCCGCCCTCGGTTGCGAGCAGTGCACTCGCCGCGGTACGCGTCCTTCGCTCGCAGCCCGAGCTCGTCGAGCGCCTCCACACGAGCTCGCGCACCTTCCGCGAGCGGCTCACCGAGGTCGGCCTCCGCCCGCTCGAGGGCGAGGCGGCGATCATCCCGATCATCGTCGGCGACACGGCCTTCGCGATCGAGCTCAGCGGGCGGCTCCTCGACGAGGGCGTCTTCGTGACCGGGTTCGGCTACCCGGTCGTGCCCGAGGGAACGGCTCGCGTGCGGGTTCAGATGTCCGCGGCGCTCGAGCCCGAGCACCTCGACCGCGCCGTCTCCGCATTCGAGAAAGTCGGCCAAGAAGCCGGCCTCCTGGTCGCATAGATGCCCGAGATCTCAGAGCTCGCGGCCGGGCTCGGCCTGGATCCGGGCGAGATCGAGCTCTACGGCTACGACAAGGCGAAGATCAGGCTCTCGGTCCTCGAGCGTCTCGAATCGCGCCCGAACGGCAAGCTGATCGCGATCACGGGGATCACGCCGACGAAGGCGGGCGAGGGCAAGACGACGACTGCGGTCTCGCTGACCCAGGGGCTCGGCTTCATCGGTGAGCGCTCTCTCGTCTGCCTACGTGAGCCGTCAGTCGGCCCCGTGCTGGGCGCGAAGGGCGGCGGCACCGGCGGAGGCCTGGCCCAGGTCGTCCCCGGTGAGGACATCAACCTGCACTTCACCGGCGACTTGCACGCGATCGCCGCCGCCAACAACCTTCTCGCCTCCGCCGTCTCCGCGCATCTGATTCACGGCAACGACCTCGGCATCGACCCGGCGAATATCTCGTGGCGCCGCTGCCTGGACATCGAAGACCGCTTTCTCCGTCGCGTCAACGTCGGGATCGGAGAGGAGGAGCCGTTCCCGCGCGAGACGGGGTTCGACATCACGGCCGCCTCGGAGGTGATGGCGCTGATGGCGATGGCCGGCGACCCCGCTGATGTCCGGCGCCGGCTCGGCGCGATCACGGTCGCCAGGACGTATGACGGCGACCCCGTGACGGCCGAGCAGCTCGAGGTTGCGGGCGCGATGGCTGTTCTGCTCAAGGACACCCTCAAGCCCAATCTCGTGCAGACGCTCGAGGGCCAGCCGGCGCTCGTCCACGCTGGGCCCTTTGCGAACATCGCGCACGGGAACAGCTCGCTCGTCGCCGATCTCGTCGGGCTGAAGCTCGCGGACTACGTCGTTACCGAAGGCGGCTTCGGCAGCGACCTCGGCTTCGAGAAGTTCGTCCACATCGTCTGTCGTGCGGGCGGGCTGACACCCGACGCAGCCGTCCTCGTCGCCACGACTCGGGCGCTGAAGCGGCACGGCGGCGACCCGGACGGAGGCTTGCCGGCGCTTGAGCGGGGAGCGGAGAACCTGGCCGCGCACCTGCGGATCGTCAAGGAGCTCGGCTTCGAGGCCGTCGTCGCGGTCAACCGCTTCCCGGACGACTCCCAGGAAGAGCTCGACGCCGTCGCGAAGCTCGCGCTCGAGCACGGCGCGTTCGCCACGGCTGTCAACGACGCCTACGAGCGGGGCGGCGCCGGAGCGGCGGAGCTCGGGGAGGCAGTCGTGGAGGCTGCGGCCGGCAGTGCGAGGGCCCGCTTCCTGTACGAGCTCGAGGACTCGATCGAGACGAAGCTCGACGCGCTCGCAAGGCTCGTCTACGGCGGCCAGGGCGTCGAGCTCGCCCCCGCGGCGCGCCAGACGCTCGACAGGATGCCGGCCCCGCTCCACCGCTTGCCGATCTGCGTCGCCAAGACCCATCTCTCGCTGTCGCACGACCCGGAGCTCATCGGAGCGCCACGCGACTTCGTGCTCCCGGTGCGCGAGCTGCGGGCGTATACCGGAGCCGGTTGGATCGTGGCGGTGTGCGGCGAGACACAGACGATGCCAGGCCTCCCGTTGCACTCCGCGGCGGAGAGAATGGATCTTGACGCGGAAGGCCGCATCGTCGGATTGATCTAGGGGTCGCGCGCGGCAAGCACGCGCCCGACGCAAGCGCAGGCGAGTAGCGCCATGACGACATCGCTGGCGATGCACCACTGGCAGATCGCGTCGATCACTGAGATTTGGACGTAGACCAGGTACGCGCTGAACGCTGCGCCGGCAACGGCAACCGCTGCTCCAGCAGCTCGGGCGGCTTCCGAAGACGAGAAGGCAGTGCCGAGCAGGAAGAGGTAGGCGGTGAGGCCAAGCAGCGCGACCGGGATTCCGACCAGCTCGGCGTAGTCGGAGCTCTGCACGATCTCGCAGCCTCCCGTTGCGCACGCGACCGGCGTGTGCGAGAAGCGGGCGTAGGTCAGGTAGCCGGCGATCGCGACGCCCGCCGCCGCGAGAATGCCGACGGCGGTGCGAAGCGTCCGGTCGTTCATTCTGCGAGCAGCGAGTCGAGCGCTGGTCGGAGCGCGTCGGCTGTGAGGCTCGTCACCGAGAGAACCTCGAGCTCCTCGCCGGTCTTCCCGGCTGCGAACGAGGGGGTCGAGCGCACGCCGAGTGCCTGGGCGGAGTCGTTCGCGGTGCTGATCAGCGCGTCGACCCGCGCGGAGCTCTCGTCGGCGAGCGCCTGCTGGAGATCGAATCCGGGAATCGCGGCCGCGACACTGGCCAGGAGCTCGTCGGTCACCCAGCCGCTGTTCTCATCCCCCTGGTTGGCGTACAGGAGGTCGACGGCATGCCAGAGCTTGCCCTGAAGACCGGCGGCGTAGGCGAAGCGGAGAGCCTCCTCGGAGTCCGGCCCGATGAACTTGAGACCGCGAAAGTCCATGCGCACTTTCCCAGGACGGACGTAGTCGCGGACGATCTCGGGGAACGCTGAGCGCGACCATTCGCCGCAGAACGGGCACTGCAGGTCTGCGAACTCGGCGAGCCTCACGGGAGCGTCCTTCCGGCCGAGCGCCGGGCCCTGCTGGGGGATGCCGGCGAGCAAGGCGACGGTGTCGGAGCCGGAAACCGTCGCGGGTGTCGTGGGCGTGTCGCCCCCGGAGCCGAGGATGCTAGTTGCGATCATCGCGCCCGCAACAACAGCGGCGATCACCCCGACGAGTACGTAGGTTCGCCTGGTCATGGCCCGGAGCGTAGCCGCCGGAAACGCCGAGTCACCTGCCCCTTGACGTGGTCGACTGGGTGTGAGAAGGTGAGCCAGTCAAGTCCTGTGGGCCTTCGGGTCTGCGGGACTTGGCACATCTGGGCCCATTTCATCGCGCGATCGCGAAGGCCTGTGGCCCGGGACCACCTCCAAACGTGCGGGTTTCCCGCAGGCCTCGGTCGGACTGCACCCCGATGCGGCGCGCTGTATCTGCGCCCAACCTGTGGCTATGCAGGCGAGCTACGCAGTCACGTGGCAGGAAGGTGCCGGACCCGTTCGGCACGGCAAGCTCGAGCTACGTCCCGGGACACTCGTGCTCGAAGGCTCCAACTCCTCCGGACCACCGCAGAAGCGAGCGATCGCCTACGACGAAGTCATGAGTGCGCAGTTGACGCGCGTCTCGAGCGAACGCCTCAGCGGCCGCCCGACACTCGTGGTCGCTCGCCGCGGTGCGACGTCCCTCAGAATCGCCGGGGTGGCGCAACCGGGCATCATCTCTGAGCTGGCCGAGAGCCTCACCGTCCTTCGACATTCGGAAGAAAGGCGCTCCATGAGCCCTCTCGTGATCCTCGTCCCGTTGCAGCCAAACGCGCGAGACGGTGTGCGCGCGCTGCTTGCGAATGGGCCTCCCTTCGATCCAGACACGGCCGGGCTCGAGCGTCACCACGTCGTCCTCACCGACCACGAGGTCGTGTTCGTCTTCGAGGCCGACGAGCCCCACGCAGTCGAGCAGCTCGCCTCCGACCCCACGCTCTGGGACGCGATGGCCGGGTGGAGCGACCTCGTCGCCGGCCCACCGCGCATCGCCGAGGACGTCTACTCGTGGATCAGGCCGCACCCGTCCGAGGAAGTCTCCTTCGCGGCGACCCCAGGCCCCGGCGACAGCGAGGGCGGAGACGTCTTCCCGCCGGCACGGAGAAAGAGCTGACCGAGCTCGCGCGACCACGTTAGGCTCGCGTCGTGAGCGCGATCGAGGTGGAAGCGGTTCGGCGGCGTCTGGCGGCCGGGAACGGCGGTTACGAGATCGTTCACCGTTCACCGGGGCTCGAGGTCGGGGTGTACGTGCTCGTTGCGCCCGAGCCGGATCAACAGCAGCCGCATGACGACGACGAGCTCTACGTCGTCCTCGAAGGCCACGGTGTGCTGACCGTTGAAGGTGACGAGACGCCGTTGACGGAGGGTCAGGCCGCGTTCGTCCCAGCCGGCGCCGACCATCGGTTCACCGGTTACGAAGGCCTGAGCGTGCTGGTGATCTTCACCAAGCCTCGCTAAGGCGCCGACCGCTACCAGGTCTTCAGGCGAGACGCCTGTTGCGGGCGTCTTAGACGGATCCGCGCGTCGACCACGACGCAGCCTTCGGGGCCGGCCAGGACCGGGTTCAGGTCGAGCTCGGCGACTTCGGGCAGATCCTCTCCGAGTCGTGAGAGGCGCGCGAGCATGTCGGCGAGCGCGGCCGTATCCGCGGGAGGCGCGCCGCGGTAGCCCGCCACGAGCCGTCCGGCCTTGCCGGTGCTCACCAGCTCGTCCACGTCGGCGTCGGTCAGCGGGGCGATTCGGAACGTCGCCTCGCCGATCAGCTCAGCGAGAACGCCGCCGGGGCCGAACGCGACGAGCGGTCCAAATGTCGGATCCTGGACGACTCCCGCGAGCAACTCCGTCCCGCTCTCGAGCATGGGCTGTACGAGAACCGGCAGGCCGATGCGATCGGCCGCTTCGCGGACGGCTGTCTCGTCGACGAGCCTTAGCGCGACGCCGCCGGTCTCGGTCTTGTGGGCGCCTGCCTCCGCGGTCTTCAGCACCGCTGGAAAGCCGAGCTCGGAGGCTGCCGCAACGGCCTCGTCCTCAGTCTCGGCGAGCCGCTCGGGAACGACAGGGATGCCGAACGCTTCCAGAATCGACCGGGTGTCTGCCGGGGAGAGCCACGCCTCGTCTCCGTCGCCGAGCGCGGAGGCAACGATTTTCCGAGCTCCGTCGGAATCGACTCCGTCGACGAAGACTGGTGTTCCGGCGGGGCGGCGCAGCCACTCGGCGCGTTTCGCAGCCAGCCCGAGCGCCCGGGCGGCCGACTCCGGATAGGGGAAGAACGCTGCCGGGGCCGAGCCTTCGAGCAACGCGGCGGGAGCTCCATCGGCGCTGAGGAGAGCAGCGAGAACCGGCTTGCCGGCCGGGTGTTCTTCGAGGACGGCGCTGATTGCCGCCGCGACCTCCTCCGCTCCCGCCATTGCCGGCGGCACGAAGAGCACGATGATTGCGTCAACCCGAGGATCGGCGAGCAGTGGCGGTAGCGCCGCCGCGAAAGTGGGCCCCGTCGCCGAGCCGAGCATGTCGACCGGGTTCGCGAGACTCGCCTCGGCGGGCAGGACGGCAGCAAGGGCGGCGTGGGTCTCCTCGCTCAGCTCGGACAGCTCGAGCCCGGCCGCCTCACAGGCATCCGCGGCGAGGATCCCGAGGCCGCCTGCGTTCGTGAGCAGGGCGACCCGGCGCCCGCGCGGGAGAGGCTGGGAGGAAAGGAGGGCCGCGGCGTCGACGAGCTCCTCGAGCGTGTCGGCTCGCAGGATGCCCGCCTGGTGGAAGAGGGCATCGACGGCCGCCTCCGAGCCCGCGAGCGCCGCCGTGTGTGAGCCGGCCGCGCGCGCCCCCGCGCCGGACGTCCCGCTCTTCATGGCCAGGATCGGCTTGGATCGAGCCACCCGGCCTGCGATCCTCGCGAACCGGCGTGGGTTGCCGAACGATTCGAGGTAGAGCAGGATGAGCTGCGTCTCGGGGTCTTCCTCCCAGTACTCGAGGAGGTCGTTCGAGGAGACGTCGGCCTTGTTGCCGATCGAGATGAATGCGGAAAGCCCGAGATTGCGCTCGGCGGCCTTCTCCAGGAGCGCGAGACCAAGGGCGCCGCTCTGCGACGAGAACCCGATCGAGCCCGGCGGCAGCGGGCGCGGCCCGAAGGTGGCGTTCAGGCGCGGAGCCGCGACCGCGAGGCCGAGGCAGTTGGGGCCGATCAGGCGTCCCCCGCGAGCACGGACGAGGGCGAGGAGGCGGTCCTGGCGCTCGCGGCCCTCGCTGCCGACCTCTGCGAAGCCGGCAGAGATGACACAGAGCGCGCGGACGCCCGCCGCGAGGGCCGACTCGGCTGCCTCGAGCACGTGGGCTCCGGGAAGGCAGATCACCGCCAGGTCGGCCACCTCTGGCAGCTCTTCGAGGGTCTGGTAGGCACGCACGCCGGCAACCGGCTCGCCGGTTCGGTTGATGGGATAGGCGGCGCCGACGAACTCGGCGTCGAGCACGTTGCGGAAGAGGCGGCCGCCGATCGACTCCGGCCGGGGCGAGGCGCCGACGACGGCGACGCTCGTGGGCGCGAAGAAAGGGCGAAGCGATGCGACGACCGCGAGATGGTCACGCTCGTCGACGTGCGCGAGGTACTCCGCGGTTGCGGCGATCGGAAACCCGACTTCGACCGTGCCCTGGTCGAGCACGCGAGTCACGCTGAAGCCGGCAGCCTCGAAGACGTTCAGCATCGCCTTGTTCTCCGGCATCACCTCGGCGACGAAGCGCTCGATGCCAACCTCTGCCGCGCGCGCGGCGAGCTGTTCCAGGAGTCTCGTGCCGATGCCTCGCCGCTGATGGGCGTCGGCCACGGTGAAGGCGGCTTCCGCGGTCTTTGGATCTCGCAACCGCACGTAGTTGGCCAGGGCAACGATTGTCTCGCCCTCGCCCGAATCGAGTGTGCCGATCAGGGCGCCTTTCTCGACCCAGTCCGGGTCGAGAAATGGCTGGACGAGCGCCGGGCGAGGCTTCGTGGCGCCGTGGAAGCGGAAGTAGAGGCTCTTGTCGGAGAGACCGGACAGGAACTCGACGAGGGCGCCTCCGTCAGCAGCCAGAGGCGGTCTCAGCCGGAGCGTTCCTCCGTCGCGGAGAATGACGTCGACGACGGGAGAAGGGGAAGGCCGGGAGCTTGCGCCCCCGGCCTGAGGAGGCCTCGGTGATCGCTGCCGCAACTAGTTGAGTCCAGGGGCGTAACCGAGGAACGGGCGTGACCCTTCCTCGAGGTCTTCACGGAGCCCGAGGAGAAAGCGCACGAGAGGGGGATTCGTGCTCATCTCAGGTCGGAGCGCCGCTAACAGACAGTTGTTATCCCAGAACGGGCACGGTTCACCTGGACACGTCTCCTTGAGGTCAACCGCTGCGAGCAGGTGGCACGTCGTTGGTCTCATGGTCTGATCGTGGCAGAACCGCCGGCGCAGCCATCAGGGAGGGCTCGGTTCATTGCTGCGGCTTTCTACCGAGCTCTTGCTGGAGCGCCACTGCGACCTCGAGTCCGTCCGGATGGTCGAGATGCCCATCGGGTGGGTTGAGGCCGAGCTCGGCGGCCAGGAGCGGCGCCAGATAGCGCCCGACGATCTTCGCAGGGGGCCACCAGAGCGGCTCCGTGTCGAAAGCGAACTGCTCGGCGGTGGGCTCGGCGCGAATGTAGCGCGGCGTGAGCCCGGTCAGGAGCAGCCCGCGCAGCACGGGATCGAACGGCCGCGGCTGGAGATCTGCTCCGGCCCAGGCTGCGATCGACTCGGCTGCGGCGTCGGCCTGCTGGGTAGCGAGGCCTCCCTGCTTGATCGGGAAGCTGGTCAGATCGCCGGCGGCCCAGACGTCGTCCAGGCCGAGGACCTGCCCGTGCTCGCCGACCTCGACGAAGCCTTTGTCGTTGTGCGGAACGCCTTCGATCGGCATGCCTTCGAGGCGCGGGAGGGCGATCACCCGGTCGGCTCGGACCGAATTGCCGGACGAGACCTGTAGCCATCCGTCTTCGACCGCAGTCGGAACCGTGTTGAGCGTCAGCTTGATCCCGCGGATCTCGAGCAGCTCTCGGATCGCGTCGCTTGCCGCCATGCCGAAAAGCTCGAGCGGCGCAGCCTCCGGTGTGACGATCTCGACGCCGACTTCTTCGACTCCATGATCACTGAGGTGGATGCTCGTCAGGAGGGCGAGCTCGTACAGCGGCATCGGCCACGTGAGCTCAGCCGGCAGCGCGAACACAAGCCGGCGAACCCAGCCGGAGCGAGCCTGCTCCAGGATTCGCTCGAGCTCGGCCTCGTCCTGAGGGCCCCGGAACGTGAACGTTCCATCGATCGCCTCCAACGGCCGTGTTCCGAGCGCGAGGAGGAGCGCGTCGTACGCCAGCTCCTGATTTTCGTCGATGGTCACGAGCTTGCGCTCCGTATCGACTCCTCGAACGGCGCCCTGGGTCAGGGTCGCTCCCGCGGCTTCCGCGAGCCCCCGGAGAGGAAATCGCCTCGCCTCGCCGATGCGGAAGGGGCCAGCGACGGCAAGGGGCCGGTAGACGAACTCTTCCTCGGGCGCGACGAGCTCGACGGTCACGCGGTCCCCGGCAAGGTCGCGCAGCGCAAGGGCTGCCTCGAGCGCCGCGACACCGGCACCGGCAATCAGAACGCGCAGGGGACTCTCCGCCATAGTCAGGAGTGTGTCGACCTCGCCCAGGCCGGTCATCCGGGTGACGACGGAACCGATTCGCGGCTTTCCCGAAGGGCGGATCGGTCGCGCCCCGGACTAGAGATCGGGTCCGGCGCGCGATGCTTGGAGCTCGGCTCACCTGTGGAGGTACGAACTGATGAGAGAGAAATCATTGATCGTTGGAGTGGACGGCTCGGAGGGAAGCCGAGCAGCAGTCGAAGAGGCGATCGTCCTCGCCGGCAATCTCGGCGCCACCGTTACGTTCGTCTTCGTTTGCAAGTCACCATCCTGGTGGCTCGGAGACCCGTACTACGAGCGGGCTCTGAGCGGCGACCTCGTGGACGCGCGTCGAGCGGTGGCAGAGGCGGTCGAGACGGCAACCACGGCCGGGATCAGGGCCAACTCCGAGATCCTGGAAGGAGATCCGGCAGACGAGCTCGTCAGCCTCGCCGACAACCGCGACGCCGAGATGATCGTCGTCGGCTCGCGCGGACACGGCGCTCTAGCCGGTGCGATGCTCGGGAGCGTCTCCCAGTCGGTCTCGCAGCATGCGAACCGGACGGTGGTCGTCGCCAAGCAGATGCCCGCTCGCGCGCGTCAGGTCGCGTAGGTTCGGAGGCGCGGGTCTCGCCCGGCGCTTGCTCGCATGGACATCATCGTCCTCGTCCTCGCAGCCACGGCGACCGCCCTGGCCACCGGTCTGGGTGTGATCCCGGTCGTCCTGTTGGGGAGCCGTGCGGAGAAACTGCGGCCGGTTCTCCTCGGCACCACGGTAGGGCTGATGACCGTTGCGGCGCTCGTAGGGCTCCTCCGGCCGGCTCTCCAGGAGGGCGGAGCAGGCTCGGTCCTGGGAGGCCTGGTCGTCGGGGTCGCCTTCCTCGTCGCCGCCGGCCTCGTCATCGACCGTCCGAGATTTCACGAAGGCCGCCTGCAGGGAGCCGGGACGAGGCTCTCCGTGCTCGTCTTCGCAGTGCTGCTCGTGCACAGCCTCCCGGAGGGATTCGCCATTGGAACGGCGTACGCCTCAGACCGTGCCGGGCTCAGCCTGTTCGTGATCCTCGCAATCGGCTTGCAGAACATCCCGGAAGGTACGAGCGTCGCCATCCCAATGGAGGCGGCCGGCTTTCGGCGATCTCAACAGTTCTGGGCCGCGGTGCTGACGAGTGCGCCGCAGCCGCTGGGCGCGGTAGTCGCCTTCCTGCTCGTCGAGCATGTCGAGGCGCTGCTGCCCTTCTCGTTCGCTTTCGCCGCAGGCGCGATGCTCGCCCTGGTCGTCGTCGAGCTCGTCCCGCTGGCCTTTGTCCGCGGGAGTCGCGGCCGGGCAGCCGTCGGGACGGTCGCCGGCGGAACGCTCATGCTCCTGCTCGCCGCGGTCTTCCGGATCTAGCTCTCAGGGCCAATCCCCCATCGTTCGTGCGGTAAATCCGCACCAGCTCGGCGGTTGCCCACCGATGGCGCCGCGGCGCCCCTGGCCGAGACTCCATTCAATGATCAAGAACGAGAAAGGAGTCGCCACCATGCGCAAGCTATTCCAGTACGGCGGTATTGCCGCCAGCGTAGTTCTCATTGCCTTCGGGATCGGATCCATCGGGATCGGCGCCTGGGGAGTCAGCACTGTTCGGGACAACCTCAAGCAAGAGCAGATCTTCTTCGGTGATCACGCCGAGGATCCGGCAGTTCCTGCAAGCCTTTCGGGCAAGCAGGTCACAACCGGCTCTCAGGCTCATGCGTTTGCCGGTGTGATGCGACATCACACGCTCGACGCAACCGAGGGTCAGACGTACTCCGAAATGGGTCGGTTCCTCGACGCAAAGGGCAACCCGACCTCGGATGAGGCGCTAGCCGCCAAGGATCCGAAGACGGGCCAGCCGGTCGAGAACGGCCTCCGCAACATGTGGGTCACGGAGACGTCACTCACGACAGCCCTGAACATGGCTTACCTCGGTGAGCGAGTCGGCGTGTTCGGAATCGTCATGGGCATTGCCCTCCTGCTGACGGGGATCGGGTTCCTGATCCTCACGCTGGGAGGCGCGCTGAGCCGGAAGGAAGCGGTCGCCGCACAGGCGACGCCACGCCATTCGGTTGTAGCCACAGGCTGAGCGGCGACTCCGCTCGGACGCGAAAAGGCGGCCTTCGGGCCGCCTTTTCTATGGTCCGGCTCGCTGTAACGAAGTGCGTCTCAGGCAGACTGTTCTGTGATGCCAAAAATCCAGAAAACAGAACAGGAGTGGCGAGCCGAGCTGACGCCCGAGCAGTACCACGTGCTGCGCGAGAAGGGCACGGAGCGGCCGTTCACAGGTGAGTACGACCACGTGTTCGAGCCTGGCACCTATACGTGCGCCGGCTGCGGAGCCGAGCTCTTCGTCGCCGAGACGAAGTACGACTCTGGTTGCGGCTGGCCGGCGTTCTACGCGCCGGCGAGCGAGGAGGCGATCGACGAGGAGTCCGACGTGACCTTCGGCATGGTTCGCACCGAGGTCATGTGCTCGAATTGCGGCGGTCATCTTGGCCACGTCTTCTCGGACGGGCCGCATCCGACCGGTCAGCGCTACTGCATCAACTCGGCAGCTCTCAAACTGGAGGAGGAGTAGTGGAGAAGCAGGCAACCTTCGGAGCAGGCTGCTTCTGGGGCGTCGAGGCGGCGTTCCGGCAGCTCGACGGAGTGACGAAGACCGAGGTCGGATACGAGGGCGGGACGCTCGACAACCCGACCTACGAGGACGTCTGCTCGCACACCACCGGTCACGCCGAGGTCGTCCGGGTCACGTACGACCCGGAGCGGATCTCGTACGACGACCTGCTCCAGGTCTTCTGGGGCAAGCACGACCCGACGCAACTCAACCGCCAGGGCTGGGATGTCGGCGACCAATACCGCTCGGCGATCTTCACGCACGACGCGGAGCAGGAGGAGATCGCCGCCCGCTCGAAGGCGCAGGAGCAGACGCGCCACAGGAAGCCCGTCGTCACGCAGATCGAGCCCTCGACCACGTTCTACGTCGCCGAGGACTACCACCAGCAGTACCTCGAGAAGCGCGGCCGCTCGAGCTGCACGCCGGCGCTACGGCACGCGGCGGCCGGCTGACGTCAAGGACTCGCGTACGGGGTTGGACTGCTCGGCCCCACCCCGTACGAACTGGTACCCGAGCGCGCCGACGATTGCGCCCACAGGCGGCGCAAGGGCGTACACCCAGAAGTCCTGCCACTCGCCGGACACGAGCGCAGGGCCGAACGATCGGGCCGGGTTCATCGACGCGCCCGTCACGGGACCGCCGAACAGGCCGTCCAGCGCGATGACGGCTCCGATGGCGATGGCGGCCGATGCGCCCACGGAGCGGGTATCGGTGGCGACGGCCATGATCACGAACATGAGCAGCGTCGTCATCAGCGCCTCGTAGAGGAACGCCTGCCCGGCGCCGACGCTGGGCACGGTTGCACCCAGGTTTGCGGGCTTGTCGGTCCAGGCTGCGTACAGAACTCCCGCTGCGCCGGTCGCGCCGACAAGTTGCGCCGGGATGTACGCGAGCGCGTCACGAACCGGGAAGTGGCGGGTCAGCGTGAAGGCAATCGTCACCGCGGGGTTGATGTGCGCGCCGGACAGATGCCCGGTGGCGTAGATCATCGCCATGATCGTCAGGCCGAAGGTGAAAACGACGCCCTGGACCCCGATCGCGCCGTCGTATTGCGTGTTCGTGATGATCGCGCCGCAGCCCGCGAAGACGAGTGCGAACGCCGCGAAGGCTTCTGCCGTGGCGCGGCGGAGGAGCGGTGGCTGAACCATCTCGGAGACTCTAAGGGGCTGGGCCGCGAGGGGTTGGGCCTATGTATTTCGGAGCCGAGGCGATAAAAAGATCGTCATGGCGCGGCGATTGGGGGCTCTGGCACTGCCTGTCGGAACGGTCGTGCTCGCGCTCCTGTTTCTCCCCGCCGCGAGCGCTGGGCCGGGGGCGACCTTCCGCACGAGCGTCGCGACCGGCGGTGAGCAGGGGAACGGTCGAAGCTTCTTTCCTGCAATCAGTGCCGACGGGCGCTTCGTTGCGTTCTACTCCGAAGCCTCCAACCTCGTTTCCGGCGACACGAACGCGGCCCGCGACGTCTTCGTCAACGACCGGCAGACGGGCGAGACCGCGCGGATGAGCGTCGACAGCTCCGGCGCAGAGGCGAACGGCGACAGCTTCGCGCCCGCGATCAGCGCGGATGGTCGCTTCGTCACCTTCTCCTCGGCCGCCTCGAACCTGGTTGCCGGCGACACGAACGGCGCCGACGACGTCTTCGTTCGCGACCGCGAGGAGAACCGGACAACGCGCGTGAGTTTCGGTCCAGGCGGCGCCGAGGCAAACGGCGGCAGCTATTCGCCTTCGATCAGCGCCGATGGACACCGGGTCGCATTCCTCTCGGACGCGACGAACCTCGTCCCCGGCGACACGAACTCGGTCCGCGATGTCTTCGTCGTCGACCCCCAGGGCGCGACGACGACGCGGGCGAGCGTGGACAGCGCCGGCGACGTGCAGGCGAACGTCGACAGCGTCACGCCGGTGATCAGCGGCGACGGGCGCTTCGTGGCGTTCACGTCGTTCTCCGACAACCTCGTCCTGGACGACCTGAACGAGAGCTCAGACGTGTTCGTGCGCGATCTCCAGATGAATGTGACGACGCGGGCAAGCGAGTATCTGCCCGGCTTCGAGGCGGACTTCGACAACCTCAGGCCGTCGATCAGCGCCGACGGCCGCTTCGTCGCGTTCGACTCCAACGCAGCGAATCTCGCCTGGGGCGACACGAACGACACATTCGACGTCTTCGTCAAGGATCGCCAGACGGGCATCCTGACGCGGGTCAGCGTCAACGACGCCGGGGAGGAGGGGAGCGGCGACAGCTTCCGGCCCGCGATCAGCGCCGACGGCCGCGTCGTCGCGTTCTACTCCGAGGTCGGGAACCTCGTCCCGGGCGACACGAACGGGTCAACCGACGTCTTCGTCCACGACCGGCGGAGCGGCGCCACCAAGAGGATCAGCGTCACCGCCGCGGGCGCCGAGGCGAACGGCGACAGCGTCCGGCCCGGGATCAGCGCCGACGGCCGGCTCGTCGTCTTCGAGTCCGACGCGTCGAACCTCGTCGCGGGCGATTCCAACCAGTTCACCGATGTCTTCCTCTACGACCCATCGGCGACGCCGCCACCTCGACCCGCACCTGCCGTCCGCTGCAAGGTGCCGCGCGTCGTCGGTCTCCGGCTCGCCACCGCCCGGAAGCGCATCGGCCGCGCGCACTGCCGCGTCGGCCGCGTCCGCCGCGCACGCTCCCGCAGGGTGGGGCGGGTGCTCTCGCAGAGCCCCAGAGCGGGCTCGGTGCGGCCACGCGGCACCAAGGTAAAGCTGGTCGTCGGGCGGCGTTAGTGCCCCAGCGGCCGCGCTGGCTCAACCGCGGCGTCCTCGCGATCGGCAGCGCGAGCTTCTTCGCCGACCTCGGTTACGAGATCCCGACCTCGCTGCTGCCCGCGTTTCTGACCTCGACCCTGCGTGCGCCTGCGGCGGCGCTCGGCGTCATCGAGGGAGTGGCCGACGGTCTCGCGGGCGTTGCGAAGCTGGCCGGAGGAGCGCTCGCCGACGATCCGGAGCGCCGGCGGAAGACCGCCGTCGGCGGGTACACGGCGACGGCCGTCCTGACCGCTCTGATCGGCGTCGCGACAGCGGTCTGGCAGGTGGCGGCCCTGCGCGTGGCGGGTTGGGTCGCGCGCGGCCTGCGTGGGCCGGCCCGGAGCGCATTGCTCGCCGATGTCGCGACGCCGGACACGTACGGGCGCGCCTACGGGCTCGAGCGGACGATGGACAACCTGGGCGCGATCGGGGGGCCGCTCCTCGCGCTCGGGCTCGTTGCGGCGGTCGGGATCCGGACAGCGATCCTGCTTTCCGTCATTCCCGGCCTGATCGCGGCCGCCGCGATCATCCTTGCGATCAAGGTCGCTCCGAAGCTCGAGGAGCGCGAGCGGCTGCCGCTCCGGATTCGCATCCGGCCTGTTCTGCAAGGAGGGCTCGGCCGCCTTCTCTACGGCATCACGGCCTTCGAGGTCGGAAACGTGGCTGCGACGCTGCTGATCCTGCGGGCCACGGACGAGCTCTCGCCGGGTCACGGCCACGACGCGGCGGTCAAGCTCGGCCTGGGGCTCTACGCCGGGTACAACCTCGCCGCTGCGGTTACGAGCCTGCCTGCCGGCAGGCTGCACGACCGTCGGGGCAGCATCGTCGTCCTCTCGCTCGGTGTCGCATCGTTTCTCGTCGCCTACGCCGGCTTCGCGCTCACCGGCGGAACGCTCGTCGTGCTCGTTGCTCTCTTCCTGCTCGCCGGGGCCGGGAAGGGCCTCGTCGAGACGGCGGAGCAGGCAGCGGTCGCGGCGCTCGCTCCGATCGACCTGCGCGGCTCCGCCTTCGGCGTCCTGGCGGCGATCCAGAGCTTCGGCAACCTCGCGGCCTCGGCGATCGCGGGCGCCCTCTGGACGCTCGTCTCGCCGAGGGCGGCATTCTTCTATCTGACGGCCTGGATGCTGCTCAGCCTGGTCGCCCTCAGGCGGGCACGCGTGAGCTAGCGCGCAGTGAGGCTCGTCTCGGCTACCACTTCGAGCGGCGGCCGCGACGGCTCGTATACAGCAGCTTCGCGCGTGCGGAGACCAGCCCAGACTCTTCGTACTGGTCGCTATGACCGAGCCGGCGGGCGACTCGGCTGGTATCGGCCTGCTGCTCGGGCAGGACGAACGTGATCGCCGTTCCGCTTCGCCCCGCCCGGCCCGTGCGGCCGGTGCGATGGACGTATCCCTTGTCTTCCTCGGGCGGATCGAAGTTGATCACGTGCGTGATGCCGTCCAGGTCGAGGCCTCGAGCGGCTAAGTCGGTCGCGACCAGGGTCGCCACCTTGCCCTGCTCGAAGTCGGCCAGCGCCCGCTGCCGGGCTTTCTGGGACATGTCTCCGTGCATCGCCGCCGCCCGCACGCCGTGGCGCTTGAGCTTCTGCACGAGCCGGTCGGCGCCGCGCTTGGTTCGGACGAAGACGAGAGTGGATTCCGAGGTCGAGATGTGCTCGACGAGCGTCTCGACCTTCGAGTCCGACGTCACCGCGACGAAGCGGTGCTCGATCTCACCCGGATCGTCGGGCAACAGGTCGGCCTCGAAGCGGGAGGGGCTGTTGGTGTAGGCGCGGGCGAGTTCGCCGGCCTCTCCGTCGAGGGTCGCCGAGAAGAACATCGTCTGCCGGTTCTTCGGCAGCCGCCGGACGATCCGGTCGACCTGGGGCTTGAACCCCATGTCGAGCATCCGGTCGGCCTCGTCGAGGACGAAGGTCTGGACGCGGGACAGGTCGACGAGACGCCGCTCAGCGAGGTCTTCGAGCCTTCCCGGCGTCGCGACGAGGATCTGGGCGCCCTTGGCACGGTTCGCCTGCGCCCGCAGGGGCAGGCCGCCGTAGGTCGCCGCGACGGACAGGCCCTTGGGCTTGCCGAGCCGCGCGAGCTCCGAGGTGACCTGGGCTGCGAGCTCCCGTGTCGGAACGAGCACGAGCGCCGTGGGGCAGGCATCGCTCGGCATCGTGCGCTCGACGATCGGCAATGCGAAGGCGAGCGTCTTCCCGGACCCGGTCGGGGCGCGGGCTAGGACGTCCAGCCCTGCGAGCGCATCGGGAAGGACGAGCTCCTGGATCCGGAAGGGATGATCGATTGAATTTCCTGCAAGCACGGCGACGACAGATTCCGAGACACCGAGCTCGCGGAAGGACAGCTTGGACATGTAGTTCGACTCCTTTATGGGTTCGAGACTTGCGACCTCGAAACACCCGAAGGAGGAACGAGAAGCTCATCTCACCGGACGACACGATTGCCGATCCGTTCTCTCACAGTAGCACCAACCTGATTTTTAAACCGGAAACGGAACGAGAGGGGCGTGCGAGGGTCTAGCCGCCGACCAGCTACAATGTGCCTTGTCGAACGCGAATCCGGTGGCCGCGCCGCGCCCTCCGCCTTCGTTGGGAGGTGCTGTGCAAGCGGCTTGTGCGCCGGATCTGACCGCAGTTCCCCGGTGCAGTCCCCTGCCGCGAACTGACAAGTCTCGATTGAAAAGGAGGGCCTGAATGGCCTCGAGCTCCAAAAGACAGCAGACGATGGCGAAGAGGAATCGAGAGCAGGCGGTCAGGGAGAAGCGGGAGCTGAAGCTGGCGAAGAAGCACGCCGCAGCAATCGCTCGCAACGCGCCGCCGGAAGAGGTCGAGCTGTTTGGACCACTAGCTCGAACGAACGGAGACACCGATTTGTCGGCACAACCGGCAGACACCGATTTGCCGGGTGAGCCGGCAGAAACCGATTTGCCGGCGACAACGGCGGCTGAGGGAGTAATCGATGACACATCTGGTAGCTGATCCCGTGCTCTCACCACAACCAGCCGGGGAGGAAGAGAGCGGGACCATGCTCTGGTTCAACGAGGAGAAGGACCACGGCTATATCTCCACAGAGGCGGGCGAGCGACTGTATGTCGCAGGCACCGGATTTGCGGGGGGCCTTCGGCCGAAGGGCCGCTGTGCTGGGCTCGCCGTCACCTTTCGCGTCACGAAAGACGAAGGCGTTCGGCAGGCCGAAGAGACCGTGCTCCTGACTGACGCACCCAATCAGCGCGCGCGCCGCAGGCACGGCGGCACCGGTCGCGGCCGCTTCTAGTTAGGTCGGCGCTCTACCCTCGGGCCTGACTCAGGCACTGCTCGTAGTCATCTGCGTTGCTCGCGAACTGCCGGCACGCTTCCTGCCTGCCGGCCTCGTCGGGATGCTGGAGGGCGACCATGAAGCCGATCGTCTGGTAGCACGTGCCCCGGTACGCGTTGCTGACGCCGGCGCAGAAGCCCTTGGCGGTCAGGTCGGAGGGGTTGTTGTTCAGCACGTCGACCACCGCTCCGGTGATGCAGTCCCGCTCGCCGCTTCCGGCCTTGCGGCAGAGCGTTTGCATCCGGCCGGCGGCGGCGCCGATCGTGATCCTCCGACCGGTTGAGCGCGTCGCGCTCGCGACCGAGCGCCCGAAGGACTGGAAGCACTTGTCGGCCCACCCCGGCTCGCTGCGCCGGCACCAGTCTGCGGTCCTCTTCCAGTCATAGCCGACGGCGGGGAGGATCCGCTCGGCGACGATCGTGTAGCAGTAGGTCTTGTCGCTCTCGCTGACGACCTTGCTGTTGCAGGGGTAGAGCAGATTCTTCTTGTCCAGCCAGTTCGTCTTGACGCCGAACGACGAGCTGAGGTTCTCCATGAAAACGCCGCCGGTGCAGGAGGTCTGGTCGAAGTTGGTCTCCAGCTCGTGGCAGAAGCGCAGCGCCTGGGGTAGGTCGTACGCCGTATAGAGCATCAGCCCGTGACCAAGGCCATGGTCGCACTGGTAGTAGGTGAATCCGTTCGTCTTGATCGCGGGGTCGTTGCACACCTCGCGTGCGACGCCGCCCACCTGGCTGGCCCTGACCCCGGCGAGCTTCCACTGGAGGAGCCCGTGGTAATAGCCGGAGCCACAGGTGCTGTTGCCCTCTGCGAACGCCTTGCCGACGTTTCCCTCGAAGTGGAGAAGCCCCCCGGCGCCGATCATGTGCGCGATCTGGTGGCAGTTCACGAAGACGGCACGGTTACGAGCCGTGAGTTGCCGGAACTCGTCGAGCGCGGCCCCGGGTCCCTCCTCGTAGGCCATGTTCGCGAACGCCTGCTCGTAGCAGGGATTCTTTGACGCCGCGGCTTCGCAATCCTCGAGTTTCGTGCCGTCGGGCTCGAAGCCCGCAGGGATCCCGGCCGCCGTCCTCGTCGCCGCCGAGACGAAGTCGGCGACGTCGCTGATCTGCCGGTCGCTCAGCTTGCCGCGGAACGAGGGCATTCCAGCCCCGCCGTTCTTCACCTGGCGCGCGACGCGGTCGGCCGAGGGCCTCAGCTGGTCGAGGTTCGGGCCGACAGTGCCTTGTGCGCGCGCGCCCTGAAGCGTGTGGCAGGTGCCGCAGCGCGCGTCGGCGAAGACCTTGGCGCCGGCGCCGCTCGGCGTGGTCACGGAGGGAGACGCCGACTTCTCGCCTCCGCCACAGCCTGCGGCGATGAGAACGAGCCCGCCGGCGAGCGCAACCTTCCGAGTTCGGCGCAGAAGCTGCATGCGCCACATTGAAGCGCACGCGAGTGCAAGCCCTGGCAAAGTCAGCGAGTGCGCGATCTCCCCTCCGGAACCGTCACGCTCCTCTTCACCGACATCGAGGGCTCGACTGCGCTCCTGCACAGCCTCGGTGATGCCTACGCAGACGTGCTCGCGGAACATCGCGGGATCCTCAGGGCCGCGTTCGCCAAGCACGGGGGCGTCGAGGTCGATACGCAGGGAGATGCGTTCTTCTACGCGTTCACGCGAGCCGGCGAAGCTGTCGAGGCGGCGAGCGAAGGGCAGGTTGGTCTCGCCGAGAGCCCGGTCCGGGTACGAATCGGCGTTCACACCGGGGAGCCGCTCGTCGCCGCCGAAGGCTATGTGGGAATCGACGTCCATCGGGCGGCACGGATCACCGCCGCCGCCCACGGGGGGCAGGTCGTGATCTCGCAGACGACGCGCGACCTGGTCGAGAGCGACTCCGGTCTCCGCGATCTGGGCGTGCACCGCCTGAAGGACCTGACCGCTCCCGAACGGCTCTATCAGCTCGGCCACGACGAGTTTCCACCGCTGCGCACGCTCGATGCGACGAATCTTCCGGTAACGGCGAGCCCGCTCCTCGGCAGGGAGCAGGAGCTGGGGCAGGTCGTGACGTTGCTAGCGGAGGGGCCGCGCCTGGTCACCGTCACCGGCCCGGGCGGGACGGGCAAGACGCGCTTCGCTCTGCAAGTCGCGGCCGAGCTGGTCGGCACGTTTTCGGACGGAGTGTTCTGGGTTCCTCTCGCCGGTGTGACGGATCCCGAGCTCGTCTTGCCGGAGATCGCGAGAACGCTGCCTGCCCGCGACGACCTGCTCGGCTATCTGCGCGGAAAGCAGCTGCTGCTCCTGCTCGACAACTTCGAGCACCTTCTCGCGGCCGTTCCCGACCTCGCGTCGCTCCTCGCTGCCGCTGACGGGCTGCGCGTGCTCGTGACGAGCCGGGCGCCGCTGAGGATGGCCGGGGAGCAGGAGTTTCCGCTCGAGCCGCTGCCTCCGGCAGATGCGGTGACCCTGTTCCTGGAACGATCGCGCGGCGTCGGAAAGGACCTGGCATCCAGCGCCACGATCGAGGCGATCTGTCTCCGTCTGGACGGCCTGCCGCTTGCGATCGAGCTCGCCGCTGCACGAACGAAGCTCCTCAGCCCGGAGGCTCTCCTGGAGCGCCTCGATCGCACCCTGTCCCTCCTCACGGGTGGCGCGCGCGATGCCCCCGAACGTCAACGAACCCTCAGGGCGACGATCGGATGGAGCCACGACCTCCTCGACGAGGAGGCCAAGTGCCTGTTCGCTCGTCTCTCGGTCTTTCTCGGAAGCTTTCCGCTCGTGACCTCCGAGGAGGTCTGCGACGCGGATCTCGACGCGTTGTCAGCGCTCGTCGACCTCAGCTTGCTGAAGCCGGTCGCCGAGGACCGCTTTCTGATGCTGGAGACGATCCGGGAATATGCCGCCGAGCGACTCGAGGCCTCAGGCGAAGCCGCGGAGCTGCGCCGTCGTCACGCAGATGCATTTCGGTCTCTGGCTGCCGAGTGTTATGCGCATCGCGTGGACGCGGAAACCGAGTGCTCAGAGCGCCTCGAAGCCGACCACGACGACCTTCGGGCCGCGCTCGAGTGGCTCGGCGCTCACGACCCGAATGCCGAGCTCGAGCTCGCCGGGGCTCTGGGTTGGTTCTGGCTGTCTCACTCGCATCTTGCCGAGGGAAGACGGCGGCTCACCGACGCACTCGCGCGATCGCCGTCCGAGGGCTCCGTCCGGGCTGCGGCGCTCACAGCTCTCGGAGGGCTCGCCAGCTGGGAGGGCGATGCCGGCGACGGTCCTGCGTGGATCGACGAAGGCATCGCCCGGTGGCGCGAGCTCGGCGATGTCGCCGAGCTGGCCTACGCGCTCGAAACGCTCGGCTGGGGCCTCTTCCTTCTCGGTGACAATCTGCCGTCACTCGCGGCTTTCGAGGAGAGTCTCGAGCTTCGGCGCGCGTCAGGCGACAGGCTCGGTGAGATGCGCGCGCTCAGCGGTGTCTGCCAGCTCCTCGTGGCCGAGGGCGAGGTTGGCCGTGCCGAGCCGCTGTCGAGGGAGCTGCTCGAGCTGGCCCGCGACCGGGGTGATCCGCGGGCTGAGCACTTCGGTCACCACTTCCTCGGCGACTGTGCGCTCATTCGCGGCGACCATGACGAAGCCGAGGAGCTGTACAGGGCGAGCCTGCGGGCCGCACTCCCGCTCGGAGATCTGCTCGAGACGAGCTTTGAGGTGCAAGGAGTAGGGATGGCGGCGGTGGGCAGGAACGACTGGGCGCGAGGGCTCCGGCTGATCGCAGCCGGCTGTGGAATGTGGGAATCCATCGGTGCCACCGTGGCGGTCCCGTTCTGGAACGAGCTTCTGGAGCGCTTCGCCGGTATCGCGCGAGGACGGCTCGGCTCAGAGGGCGACGCGGTGTGGGCCGAGGGTCATGCGCTGAAGTTCGACGATGCGGTCACGCTCGCTCTCGGCTGAGCCGGCGCTCGCCGGGCCTAGTCTTCGATGGGAGGCACAGGTGCCTGCAGCGGGGGTTGTACGAGCCCGTCGCCGTTTCCTCCGTCAGAAAAACCGTCCGGGGCGGGTTGCACCAGGATGGCCATCAGCCCGTCCCCGCCGTCCGAAAGGCCCTCCGGGGCGGGTTGCGCCAAGACCGGAACCAGGTCGCTCGGACCGTCTCCGCCGTCCGAGAAACCGCTCGGGGAGATTTGCCCCAGCACGGCCATCGGCCCGTCCCCTCCGTCGGAAAAGCCGTTCGGGGACGGCTGCGCCACAACCGCTACCAGGTCGTCGTCCTGGGCTACTCCATCCCCTCCGTCCGAGAAACCGTCCGGGGCTGGTTGCACCCACACGACCACCAGGCCTTCCTCGGTCAGCACGTCTCCGTTTCCTCCGTCCGAGAAGCCGGCCGGAGCACGCTGCGCCAGCAGGGCGACCGGTCCGTCGCCCGTCGCCGACGAGGTCTGCGCGGTCGCAGCCGCGGCGACCGCAGTGGCGAGCGCCAGGAGGAGCATTACGGCCCAGTGTTTGCTGATCACGACGTCATCTCCTAGAAGCGGAAGTCCTGGAGGGTTTCGGCGGCGCGGCGATAGAGCTTGAGTGCCTCGTCCTGGTCGCCGCGGCGGATGCTCAACTCGGCCTGTGCGGTCCACGCCGCTGCGCGATGGCTCGTCGAGGAGAGTTGGTCGAACGTGGCCTCGCTCGCTGCAAGAGCCTCCTCGGCCTCGTCGAGTCTCCCCTGTTCGAGCAAGGCGCGTCCGAGAACGAGCTGGACGTTCCCCTGCTCGTCGAGAAAGTCGACTCTCCCTTCGAGCAGCCGCAACGCGTGCCGCGCTTGCTCTTCGGCGAGCTCGGGCTCGCCGGTGCGCAGATGAACCTGGGCGAGCGACGAGACAGCCTGAGCGGCGTCCGGCTCGCTTCCGACTTCCAAGGCGACCGAGAACGCCGATTTCAGCAGCCCGACGGCCTTCTCGGAGTCGCCGAGCAGGAAGCTCAGGCCGCCGAGGTTGTTCAGGAGCCTCCCCACGTTGAGGCGGTCTTCCTGGTCCTCGTAGAGCACCTTCGCGCGTTCGGCGTACGAGCGGGCCAGCACCCACTGCCCATTCCGTTCCGCGATGATCGACGCCTGAAAGTAGCCGTGGGCGAGGGCGTCGCGGTCATCGAGCTTCTCGGAGAGCTCGAGCGCCGCCTCGACATCTCCCCGCGCCGACTCCCAGTCGCGCTGGCGCCGGTAGCACCGAGAGCGCCAGCGGTAGATCCGCGATCGCAGGCGGTCGTCGACGAGATCGGAGTGGCGCAGCAACTCGAGCGCCTCCGTGAAGAGCACGACGGCAGTCGGGATCGACGAAAGCTTGTAGCGACATTGACCGGTGTGGAAGAGAACGTTTGCGCGGTCGACGTCGGTGAACGGCTCACCTGCTACGAGATCACCGGCTTGCTCGAGGAGGGCGAGAGCCTCCTTGACGCGTCCCAGCTCCGACCGTGCGGTCGCGCCCGTCAACATCGAGCGCAGGGCGAGTTCCGGCTCCGACCCCTCAGGGAGCGGTCCGGTCTCCTCGAGGCACGTGAGCGCCTCGTCGAACTCGCGCGCCGCGACAGCTGCCTCCGCACGTGAGATCAAGCTGGCCGTCCGCTCGTGGTCGGCGGATGAGAGACCGCTCTCGATGAACTGCCGCGACGTGCTCAGCCGATCGGCGAGCCAATCCAGCGCGGCCGGCCCCGGGCGCGCGCGACCCCGCTCGATCTGGCTGATGTACTCCTTGGAGAATCGCCCGAGACCGAGCTCGGTTTGCGTCAAGCCCCGCGCAATGCGTAGCTGCCGGACTCGCTCTCCAATGGCGGAAGGCGAAGGCCGGCGGACAGTCGGGGTCCGCACTTCGGTAGTGATGCTTTCAGACTAGTCGTAACCTGCCGAAAAGTGAAGTAACGAAGGGATCCCCCAAAAGGGGTATAGGTCAATCGACGCCCTAACTGGTTGACTCGTGTTGCGGCGTGGCGCACCACCTCAACGGTCGGGGCGCCGCGAATGAATACAAGCGAAACTCGTGGGGCATGCGGCGCCCCACGGAGTTTCGCTGCTCCGCGTGCGCCGGTGAAGCGCCCTAGCCGGCGACGAACGTTCGATCGGCGCGCACCATTGCAACCGCGGCGGTGCGGCTGTGGACACCGAGCTTTCCGTAGACGTTCTCGAGGTGCTTGCGCACGGTGCCCGGCGCGATCCAGAGGAGCTCGGCGATCTCGGCGTTCGTCTTCCCCTCAGCTAGCAGCTCGACGATCTGGGACTCACGAGTGGTGAGGACAGAAGCGCCTTGCCGCTCTTCGAGGAGCAAGGAGCCGTCTACGAGGTGGACCACGACGGACTGCTCGTCCCGTTCGACCGTCAGTGGCTCAGGGCTCGAGGTCTTTCGCCGCTCGCGAAGCCACTCTGCGATCTCCTGCGGTAAGCGGCCGTTGCTCCCACGAAAATGGGTCGCAAGCAGACGCCGTGCCTCCGGCGTCGCGTAGGCGACCTGGTCGGCCCGTTCGAGGACGACAACCGGCGCGTCGGTTCGGTCGAGGAGAGCGAGGGCCTCGCGCGCCGCCCGGCGGACATGCGCCGTTTCGTAGATCCTCGCCAGGTGTGGCCGCAGAAGGTCGAGGACCGCGCGGTCGCGCTCGGTGTAATCGCGTCCGCCCCCTCGCGTGAAGATGAAGACCTTCGTGTGCGAGAGCGGAGCGTCGAGTCCAACGCTCATCTGATACTCGATTTCCCAGGGCCGAAAGTACTCCCAGTAGATCTCGCGGCGGCGGAGTTCCACCTTGTTCACGAAATCCGAGATCTTCATGGCCGAGAAATTGCCGGTCCTGTCCTCAAGGCCACAGACGGGGTGCTGGTGACGCAGCCGCCAGTAGATCTCGAGCTCCGCTTCCGGGTCATCGTCCTCGATCACCGGATGGTTATCCGACCAAAGCAGAATTTCTCGAACACGGTCGAGCTCGCAGTAGCTGACGAAGTCGCCGGGAACGAGGCGCCACAACCCCGCAAGCAGCGATTGCGGGAAGGGCTCAGGAGCATCGATCGAGTTCGCTTCCGCGAGGAATGCGAGCGTGGCCTCGAGGTCCGAGTTTCTGAGCCGGGTCACTGCCGCTCGAAGATACGACAAACGGCGTATGGACACAATCGCGCGGGCCTTCGATGCTGGAATCTCCGTTAACACGAAAGGGAGGTAGTCCAATGAAACGCATGGTCTTAGTCGCGATCGCGGCGACCCTCATCGGAGGTGTCACCGCGGCCGCCGGCGCGCGTAATGGCGCGCAGGCCGTTCAGCATCCATCCGGGCCGAACGCCGTCACGCACTGGAGCCTGGTCGCGCAGAACGCGATCTCGGCCGGCCGGCCGCCGGCCAGCTCCGAGGTGCTGAACGGGCTCGTCCACGCCGCGATCTACGATGCGGTCGTCGCGGTCGAGGGCGGGTACGAGCCGTTCGCGGTCTCGATTCGGCGCTCCGGCCCGACGTCCGTCGACGCCGCCGTGGCGGCGGCCGCCCGCGGCGTGCTCGTTGTGCGCGTGCCCGGGCAGGCCTCGATAGTCGAGATGGAGTACACCGCGTACATCAACGGCATCCCGGACAGCGCGAGGAAGACAAACGGGATCCGCCTCGGTCGTGCGATCGCCGGCGGGTACCTCGCACTGCGGTCCGACGACGGTTTCGACAACGTCGTGCCCTGGGAGCAGCCGCCTCCAGGCCCGGGCGTGTTCGAGCCGATTCCCGCGGGTAGCACGCCCGTCGACGTCAAGCTCAAGCAGGTGCGGCCCTTGACGTTCGACGACCCGTCACGCTTCCGGCCGAACGGCCCGAATTCGCTGACGAGTCACCGCTATACGGTCGACTTCAACGAGACGAAGTCGCTCGGACGGGTGGACAGCGATGACCGGTCGCCGGAGCAGACCGAGATCGCGCTCTTCTGGTCCGAGCAAACGATGGTTCAGTGGAACCGGACGCTCCGGAACCTCGCGCTCGATGAGCGGCTCGACACGCTCGACACCGCGCGCATGATGGCGATGGCGCACGTCTCCGCCGCGGATAGCCTCGTCGGCTGCTGGGAGGCCAAGTACCACTACAACTTCTGGCGCCCGCAGCATGCGATCCAACGGGCGAGCACGGATGAGAACGACGACACGATCCAGGAAGACACCTGGACCCATCTCCTAAACGGCAACCACCCGGAGTATCCGTCTGGGCACTCCTGCTTCACGTCCGCGGTAACCCGTGCGCTGGCCGAGTTCTTCGGCACCGACCGGGTCGCACTGGCGGTGGACAGCACCGTGACCGGCACGACCCACCGCTTCAACCGCCTCAGGGACGTGCGGAGCGAAACCACCGTCGCCCGCATCTACGGTGGCCTTCACTTCCGCAAGTCGATGGTGGACGGCGACCAGCTCGGGGAGAGGACGACCCGGTACGTCCTTCACAACAACTTCCGTCGGTCGCACCACTGACCTGAGTCGCTTCGAGCGGGGGCCCTCGTTCGGGGGCCTCCGCTCGCTTCAGCTGGCCCGGCGGAGCTGCTCTTCGACGTGACGGTAGGCGGACGATCCGGGCGGGAGCTTGCCGAGAGCTTGATTGAGGAGCGTCTCGGCCTCGTCGCTTCGACCCTCCCGGCGGTGGACGAAGCCGAGGTTGGCGATCACTTGTCCCTCGTGCTCCTCGTCTCCGAGCTCCCGCAGGACGACGAGCGACTGCTCGAAGTGCTGTAGCGCGGTCGGTACGCCGGTATGAGCCAGAGCGAGAGCGAGGTTGTTGAGCGTCAGTGCCTCGGCGCGCCGGTCGCCGAGGTCGCGCACGATGGCAAGCGCGGCGCGATGCTGTTCGGCTGCCAGCTCGTGATTGCCTTCGCGTCGAAGTAGCGCCCCTTGCTCGTTGAGCCGGCGCGCCTCCTGCTGCGGGTCTACTGGGACTGGTTCCGGAGTCGACGGAAACGAGGGGAGCGTGACTGCGGGCAGGTGAACGTGAGCCGCCCGCGCCCTCATGCTGGCGACCGCAGTGGAGGAGCTCCGACCGCCGCGAGCCAGGACGAGACGGGTTTGATCGGATGCGACGGCAGCCACTTTCGGAACGCGTCTCACGAAGCTCCGCGCGTGTTGCTGCAAGCCGAGATCGTCGAGCCGCGTCTTTAGCCGCCGGGAGAGCGACTTGATCGAGAGGAGAACCGCCCGCAGGCGCTGTCGGGCTTCGTAGCGGCGCAGGAGCCAAAGACTTCCCGCAGTTCCACCCCCGACGATCGCGATTGCGAAAGTCAGTTGCAGGACGACACCGAATCCGAGAGCCGCCAGCAATCCGCCCATCAGGAACCACAATCCGGTGAACACGAGCAGGCGCCGGCGCAGCCGCTCCCGGTCCACTGATCCGTCGAACGGTCGACGCCACGACATCGGGTTTCCCAAAGCTCGCAGTCTCACTGGGTGTTCCTCCTTCGGAACTGCTGCCTTTCGCCGCACCAAGGGACGTTCCTTCCGACATGCGGCGCAGGGCTCGCGAGTACACGGGGTGCGACCGCTAGACTCGCCGCTCGCCAACTCGGAGATCGCGGCCGACAGCGCGTAGCCACTCGTGAACAACGACCTACCAGAGGCGGAGTTCGGATTTCCCGGACCACTTCGAGACAAGCTGGTGGCGGCGATCCTCAGCGGTGAGAAGACGTCGACGACCGGGTTGCTCGAGCACTACCAGCGGGAGGGTGAAACTCCTGAACCGGTAGGCGAGCGCATGCGTGTCATCGACTCCGACGGCCGAGGGGTCGCCGTGATCGAGATCACGGAGTCAGAGGTCAAGCCAATGGGAGAGGTCGATCTCGCGTTCGCGATCGACGAGGGCGAGGGGTTCGAGACTCTTGACGAGTGGCGGGATGCGCACGTCCGTTTCTTCACCAGCCCGGAGATTGAGGGCCCACCCGTCACGATCGACGACGACTCGCTCGTCGTCTGCATTCGCTTCCGAGTTGTCGAGCGACTTGCTCCTCAGGCAACTGCCTGAAGAGACCGGTCCACCTCATCCGGCGCTAGGACGTGCTCGATGGCCATGATCGCCGCTCCGATCACGCCGGCTCGGTCGCCGAGCCGGCACGGAACGATCCTGAGATCGCGTGTGGCGAGCGGGAGCGACCGGCTGAATATGCCCTCGCGCACGCCCGCCAAGAGCTGCGCATGGGCTTCGGCAATGTCGCCGCCGATCACGATCACCGCGGGATTGAAGAAGTTGACCGTGCCCGCCAGCACTTCGCCGAGCGTTCGGCCCGCGTCCCGGACCATGCGGATAGCGCCGGCGTGACCCGCTCGGACAAGGCGCACGACGTCGCGGCTGTGGGTCGCGTCTTCGCCCGTCTCCGCGAGCCTCTGTGCGAGCGCCTGGCCTCCCGCGATCGCCTCCAGGCAGCCGACGTTCCCACAGCGGCAGACGACGTCTTCCCTGCTCGTCACCCGGATGTGGCCGATGTCGCCGGCCGCGCCGCGGGCGCCGCGGTGAATATGCCCGTCCGAGACGATGCCGCAGCCGATGCCGGTGCCGACCTTGATCAGCAGTAGATGCTCGGTCTCGGGCCAATGCATCCGGTGCTCTCCGCGGGCCATGATGTTGACGTCGTTGTCGACCAGCACCGGCGCGGTGTAGCGGCTCGCGAACCAATCAGGGATCGGGAAGTCGTCCCAGCCGGGCATGATCGGCGGGCTGACCGGCCGGCCGCTCGCGAACTCGACCGGTCCCGGGACTCCTAGCCCGATACCGCGCACCTCCGCGCCGGAGCGCCCGATCTCCTCGAGAAGCTCCGTGAACCGCTCCGTGACCCAGCCGAGCGCGTGCTCCGGGCCGAGCGCAATGTCCAGGTCGGACGCCCTCTCGGCCAGCGGCGTCCCCATGAGATCGCTGACTGCGACACGAGCGTGTGTCGCGCCCAGATCGGCAGCCAGGACGACGCCGGCGTCTCGGTTGAAGGCCAACACCGTGGGCGGGCGCCCTCCCGTGGACGCGCTGCCACCGGCTTCGTAGACGAGACCTAGCGCCAGGAGGGCGTCGACGCGTTGGGCGATCGTGGAGCGGGCAAGCCCGGTCACCCGTGCGAGGTCGGCCCGGGTGACCGCAACTTCATCGCGAATCAGGCGCAAGAGCGCGCCGGCGCTGGTCGTGGACGGCGCGGGCGGAGCATTCATCGCCATACGGATGAAAGTAAAGCACGCACTGGACGAAGTAGCCCTACTTTTGCTTGACAGTTGGACTAAGCCGGTTTATGTTCCCCGCTGATGAGTCTCCGAGCGGCGATCGCGGGCACTGGATTCATCGGCAAAGTGCACGCACGCGCGGTGCGTCTCGCCGGCGCCGAGCTGGCCGGAGTCGCCGCCTCGTCAGCGGAAAGTGCGCGGAGCGCCGCCGCCGAGCTCGGCGCAGACCGGGCCTTCGACTCGGCCGAGGAGATGGTGCGCGACCCGGACATCGACGTCGTCCACATCTGTACGCCGAACCACCTTCATGTCCCTCTTGCCGAGGCAGCACTCGCATCGGGCAAGCACGTGATCTGCGAGAAGCCGCTCGCGCTCGACGCAGCGGGCGCGCAGCAACTCGTGGACGCCGCGGCCGACTCCGGGCTCCAAGCCGGAGTGCCGTTCGTCTACCGCTACTACCCCACAGTGCGCGAGGCTCGCGAACGGGTCGGCGGTGGAGAGACCGGTCCGCTTCGACTTCTGCACGGGACCTATCTGCAGGACTGGCTCCTGCGCTCCGACGACGGAAACTGGCGCGTGGACGAGCGGTTGGGCGGTCCCTCGCGCGCGTTCGCCGACATCGGCTCGCACTGGTGCGACCTCGCCGAGTTCGTTTCCGGCCATCTGATCGTCCGCGTCTCCGCCCGGCTCCTCACCGCCGTTCCCGAGCGCTCGAGCGCGGAGGGCCGCAAGGCGTTCGAATCCGACGGAGACGGGGGGCACGCGCGGGCCGTCACGACCGAGGATGCTGCCCTCGTCCAGTTCGAGACGGACGCCGGAGCGATTGGCTCGGTGGTCATCAGCCAGATCTCGGCAGGCCGCAAGAACCGGCTCTGGATCGAGCTCGACGGCGCGGAGGAGGCGCTCACCTTCGACCAGGAGCATCCCGAAGAGCTCTGGTGCGGGCGTCGCGAGTCACTGGCCATCGTACGGCGCGATCCCGTGACCCTCTCGCCCGCGGCCGCGCGCTTTGCATTCCTGCCCGCCGGTCATCCCCAGGGCTATGCGGATTGTTTCGACGCCTTCGTCGCCGACTTCTACGACAGCGTTCGCAACGGCTCGGCCGTAGCCGCGATGCCCACATTCTTCGACGGCCTGCGCGCCGCGCTGATCACCGACGCCGTGCTGACCTCGGCCCGCGAGGAGCGCTGGGTCGACGTGGCGGCGAGCCGCGAGCGAGCAGCGACGTGAAGCTCGGCTTCCTGACTTCATGCATGCCCGAGCGCAGCCTCGAGGACATCGCCGCGTGGGCGGGAGCGCACGGCTACGAGGCGCTCGAGCTCGCCGCCTGGCCGCATCTCGGCGACCGGCCGTTCACCGCGAGCCACGTCAAGGCAGACGCCTTCGACGACGCGGAGGCCGAACGCGTTCAACGAGCGCTCGAGGACAACGGGCTCGCCCTCTCCGCGCTGGCCTACTACGACAACAACCTGGCGGCGGACGCGGAGGAGCGCGAGGCCTACCACGCGCACCTGCGAGCCTGCATCGACGCGGCGGCCACTCTCGGCGGAGTCCCCGTCGGAACGTTCATCGGCCGCGACCCGGGGCGGAGCGTCGCCGAGAACCTGCGGGAGGCCGAGCGCGTCTTTCCGCCGCTAGTTGCCTACGCGGACGAGCGCGGCGTGCGCCTAATGATCGAGAACTGCGTGATGGAGGGCTGGCACCCCGATGGCTATCCGGGCAACCTCGCCTACTCACCGGAGCTCTGGGAGTGGATGTTCGACCTGGGGCTCTACCTGAATTTCGACCCGTCGCACCTGCTCTGGCTAGGGATCGACCCGGTTGACGCTCTGCGGCCCTACGTCGACCGGGTCGCGCATGCCCACGCAAAGGACGCAGAGACGTTCCCCGGCGAGCGCAACCGCTACGGCTTCTTCGGACGAACCGCTACTCGCGAAGCAGATCCGTGGGACATGGGCTGGTGGCGCTATCGCATCCCCGGCCTGGGGCAGGTCGACTTCCGCCGGTACGTCGACGCGCTCTACGAGGGCGGGTTCGACGGTGTCCTGTCGGTCGAGCACGAGGACCCCGTTTGGGGCGGGACACCCGAGCTGATCGAGGCCGGCCTCGAGATCGCCCGCAACAACCTCCGCGGGTTGGTGGTCCAGTGACGAAGGTCCTCGAGGTTCGGAACCTCGTCAAGGAGTTCCCGGGAGTGAAGGCGCTCCAGGGTGTCGACCTCGACGTTCTCGAGGCGGAAGTGCATTGCCTCCTCGGTCCGAATGGCGCCGGCAAGTCGACGCTCATCAAGTGCGTCTCCGGTGCGGTCGAGCCGACGAGCGGCGAGATCCTCTTCCTGGGAGAACCGCTTCCCACCGGCGACCCGGCGGGCTCACTCAAGCGCGGCGTCGCGACGATCTACCAGGAGCTCGATCTCGTCGCGGACCTGAGCGTGGCCGAGAGCATCTTCCTCGCGCACGAGCCGCGCCGGTGGCCACTCCTCGACCTCGACAAGATGTACCGCGACTCGGAAGCGCTGCTGGCCCGGCTCGGGCACGAGTCGATCCCGGTGCGCGCCAAGGTCGGCCGCCTGCGACCGGCTGCCCAGCAAGTCGTCTCGATTGCCCGCGCGCTGTCCGGGAACGTGCGGCTGCTCATCATGGACGAGCCTTCCGCGATCCTCGACGAGGGCGAAGTAGAGACCCTTTTCAACGTGGTTCGCAGGCTGACTGCGGAGGGTGTCGGGGTCGTCTACATCTCGCATCGACTGGATGAGATCCGGCGCATCGGCGACCGCGTCACCGTCCTTGCGGACGGTCGCACCACGGCCACGGGGTTGCCGGCAACGACGCCGACCGGTGAGCTCGTCGAGTTCATGATCGGCCGCAAGGTCGATCAGCTGTATCCGGATCGGCCGGTCGGCACCGATCGTGTCCTGCTGGAGGTGCGGGAGGCAAGGCGGCTCCCTGAGGTTCGCGGCGTGAGCCTGCAGGTTCATGCGGGAGAGGTCGTGGGTCTCGGAGGCCTCGTCGGGTCCGGCCGCACGGAGCTCCTCAGACTCATCTACGGGCTCGACCAGCCGGATTCAGGCGAGGTCCTGATCGAGGGCAAGAAGTTGCGATCGAGCAGTCCACGTCACGCGATCCGGCGAGGACTGGGGCTGGCTCCCGAGGACCGTAAGTCGCAGGCGCTGGTCCTCGACTGGAGCGGGACGAAGAACGTGACCCTCGCCGATCTCGACCGTTTCTCGCGCGTCCTGCTCGACGTTCGCAAGGAGCGCAAGAGCGCCCGCGAGCAGCTCCGGTCGCTGAACACCGTGCCCGATGACCCCGACCGCGTCGTTCGGCTCCTGTCCGGCGGAAACCAGCAGAAGGTCGTGCTCGCGCGTTGGCTCCTCCACAAGTGCCGGGTGCTCCTCCTCGACGAACCGACCCGGGGAGTTGATGTAGCGACGAAGGCAGAGATCTACCGGATCATCAACGGCCTGGCTGAATCGGGTCTTGGCGTGCTCGTGGTGTCATCCGAGCTCGAGGAGCTGGCGCACATCTGCTCGCGCGTCCTCGTCATGCGCGACGGCGAGGTCGTCGCAGAGGTCGACGGGAAGGACTCGACGGAGCACGAGCTCCTCCGCCACGCGGTCGCGCCCACCGACGCTCCGGAACTGGCGGAGGAGGTCGTATGACCACGCCTGCCCAGGCCCCGGAGCCCGGTCAAGGCCGCGCGTTCTCCGACCGAGTGAAGGCGCTCCGGATACAGGAATACGCACTCGCCGGCGTGGTCGTCCTGCTTTTCATCGCCGGGTCGATCTTGAAGCCCGAGACCTTCCCGACCTGGGACAACGTGCGCAACATGCTGACCCAGGCGAGCGTCGTCGGCGTGCTCGCGATCGGCATGACCTTCGTGATCGCAACGGCAGGCATCGACCTCTCGGTGGGCTCGATGGTCGCGGCGGCCGGCGTCTTCGGCGGCATCCTCGTGGGCAGCGACGGCACGAGCAGCCTCGTCTTCATCCTCGGCGCGATCGTGTTCGCCACGCTGCTCGGCGCCGTCAACGGGACCGCCGTTGCCTACGCGCGAATCGTGCCGTTCATCGCCACGCTCGCGATGTTCTCGATTGCCAGAGGGCTCGCGCTTCTTCTGAACGACAAGTTGCCCGTGAGCCTCTTGGATCTGAACGGCGGTTCGTTCGGGGACCCACGACCGTTCTCGCTGCTCTGGTTCGGCAACGGCCGGATCTTCGGGATTCCGGCATCGGTCTACGTCTTCGTCGCGATCACGATTATCGGCTGGATCGTCCTCAACCGCACTCGCTACGGGCGCTACGTCGTGGCGGTGGGTGGAAACCGGGAGGCCGCGCGCATCGCCGGCGTCCCGGTTCGGCGGATCATCTTCAGCGTCTACGTCCTGTCCGGCCTGCTCGCCGGAGTCTCGACGGTGCTTCTCTGCGCACGGCTCGGAAGCGCTTCGCCGGTGAGCGGAAATCTCTACGAGCTGGACGCGATCGGGGCTGTCGTGATCGGCGGGACGAGCCTGGCCGGTGGACGGGCGACGATCGTAGGCACGTTCCTCGGCGTCCTCACCTTTGCCCTGATCTTCAGCCTCATGACGCAGCTCAACCTTTCGACCGAAGTCCAGCAGGTGACCAAGGGCCTGATCGTGCTCGCAGCCGTTCTCCTCCAGCGCTCGGAGGCGCGGTACTGATGCTCGAACCGGCCGGAACCCAAAGCAGTCAAATACAACACAGGGAGGTACGTATGTCGCGCAAGCGACTCATCATCGCCGTCGTCGCAGCATCGCTGCTGGCGATCGGGACCAGTGCCTGTAGCGTCGGCAGCGAGTCGAGCACCAAGACCGTAACCGTCTCGGACACGACGCCGAGCGGGACGCCTTCGGGCAAGACGGTCAAGATCATCGCGAGCGTCCCACCGACGGACCATGGTTGGCTTGGCGCAATCTCGAAGGACGCTCAGGCCGCGGCGGATCAACACGACGACGTGGATTTCGAGCTGGTTCAGGCTGCGGACGCTGATTCCCAGGCGCAGCAGATCGAGCAGGCGATCGCAGAGAAGCCCGACGTGCTCGTCGTGCTACCGCAGGATGGTGCGGCGCTCACCCCGGTCGCCCAGAAGGCCGAGCGAGCCGGTATCCCGGTGGTCAACATCGACCGGCTGTTCACGGCGCCTGACGCCGCGACGGCAACCGTGCTCGGCGACAACTACCAGATCGGCGTTCTGGCCGCGAACTACATCAGCGACGAGTTGAAGTGCCAGGGCAACGTCGTCGAGATCCAGGGCCTGGCCGGCATCTCGGTCACGACCGACCGGACGAAAGGCTTCACCGACACTCTCAAGAAGAAGTGCCCGGGCGGCGGCGTCAAGATCGTCGCCTCGCAGCCGGCGGACTTCAACCCGGACAAGGGCTTGACCGTGATGGAGAACATCCTGCAGGCCCAGAGTGACATCGACGCCGTGTACACGCACGACGACGACATGGCACAGGGCGTCGTGCAGGCCATCCGCAACGCGAACCGCGACGACGACATGTTCCTGACCGGCGTCGGCGGGTCGCAGGACGCGATGAAGCAGATCGAGGAAGGCGGCCTCTACCGCGCCACGTTCCTCTACAACCCGAACATGGCCGGCACCGCAGTCAACATGGCCCGCCTGATCGGCCTTGGCGAGGGCTTCTCCGAGCTCGTGCCGCCGGAGGTACCGCGGCAGGTCGTTGTGCCGGCTGCTGTTGTCACGAAGGACAACGTCGCCGACTACGAGCAGTACGCATTCAACTAAATCCTCCTCCCCCAAGATGCCGAGCGGCCCGCTGGGTACCCCTCCAGCGGGCCGCTCGGCTCGGTCGCCGGTCGACGAGCGGCCGACCGACTCCTTCAGGACGTGAGCGCTTAGCGCTCTCGAGAGGCTCTAGTCATGGACCGGATCACAAAGCAAAGCCCACCTACTTCGCGTGAGCGAGATCTCTCATTTCGTGGAGCACGCTCTCCGCAGCGTGTACATGCCCAATATCCGGGTGTCGAGCGAAGTCAGGAGCGGTGGTACTAGCTTCTCGTAGTGCCGCAATGGCGTGTGCCGCTGCCTCGTCTGTGTCTCCATTGGCTTCTGCGACACGGGCTCGGCAGACGAAATAGCGGAAACGCTAACCTTGAACGTGAGGTCGGTCACGTCCACCCCATCGAGGATCCTCTCAGCCTCGGTGAGGTTCGCGGTGCCACCGCGCCGGATTAGCAGCTCGGGTAGCGCCAGATGAGCTCGCCTTGCACGTGGCCTTTGACGAGAGGCGAAGTGCCGCTCGATATTGCCCTTCAGCCTCGTCCATGGAGCCGTCCGCCGCATCGGTTTCTGCAAGCGTCGCGTGCGCAATCAGGAAGTCAAAATCGTTGAGCGGGTCGTCGTAGTCCTCGACGATTCGATGGAGTAAACCGCGAGCAGCGACGCGCTCCTTCTTACCGCTGTTCTCCAGAAGCGCGAGAGCCTTGATGCGAAGGTACTGCGGCCGCTTATGGGCCCGCGCTCGAGCTAGTCGCCGCTCGAACTCTTCTTCAGCTGCCGTGTTCCAGTGCGGATCTCTATACCACTCGTCGGCCCGCTCTGAACACTAGTGTCGCTCTGGCGACGATCCGGGACGAGGAAGTCCTCGCGCAAAGGGCGGTGCTCATCTCGAGCCTGCCCCGCGATACCCGCAGTGCGTGTCGGGCGGTGCTAGCCGACGGGGGCCGCGGCTCGGCGCAGCTGCTCTCCGAAGCGCGCTCGGCGGATGAACTCGCCGACGCCTGGTTGCGCGACGAGCTCGTCGCCCTCGACGAGCACTCGGCCACGCAGCAGGACGACCTGCGGTGCGCCGGTGACCTCGGTGCCCTCGAAGATGTTGTAGTCGCTCTTCGAGTGGTGCGTCGCAGCTGAGATCGTCGCCTTGCGCTCCGGGTCGAAGACGACGAGGTCGGCGTCCGAGCCGACCGCGATCGTGCCCTTACGCGGATAGAGGCCGAAGTAGCGCGCGGGGTTCGTCGAGAGCAGCTCGACCATCCGGTTCAGCGAGATCCTCCCGGAGCGTACGCCGAACTCGTGGATCATCTGCAGCCGGTTCTCGAGCCCGGGCGCGCCGTTTGGGATCTTCGAGAAGTCGTCGCGGCCCATCGTCTTCTGGCCGTCCCAGAGGAACGCGCAATGGTCGGTCGAGATCACAGACAAGACGTCCTTCTCGACCGCTCGCCACAGCACCTCCTGGTTCTCCTTCGCGCGCGGCGGCGGCGTGTACACGTACTTCGCGCCCTCGAAATCGGGCCGCTCCAGGTAGCTCTCCTCGATGAAGAAGTACTGCGTGCACGTCTCGCCCCACACGTCCCAGCCCTTCTCGCGCGCGAGCTCGATCGGTTCGACCGACTCCTGGCACGAGACGTGGACGACGTAGAGCTTGCAGCCGGCAACGCGCGCGAGCTGGATCGCCCGGTTCGTCGCCTCGCCCTCCGTCTCAGGCGGCCGCGTCAGCGCGTGGTACTTGGGCTCGGTATGGCCTTCGGCCAGGGCCTCCTTGACCAGCACGTCGATCGCGTCGCCGTTCTCGGCATGCACCATCACGAGCGCGCCCGTCTCGGCGGCGACTTGCATGACCTTGAAGAGCGTCTCGTCGTCGACCATCAGCGCGCCCTTGTAGGCCATAAAGAGCTTGTAGCTCGTGATCCCCTGGTCGGGCAGCGTCGCGAGCTCCTCGAGCGTCCCGCCCTCCTTCAGGTCGGTGACCGCCATGTGGTAGCCCATGTCGATCACCTGCTTGCCGTTCGCCTTCGTTTTCCACTCGTCGAAGGCCTCGGAGAACGACTTGCCCTGAGGCTGGATGATGAAATCGACGTGCGTCGTCGTCCCGCCGAACGCCGCGGAGATCTGGCCGGACTCGACGTCGTCGATCGTGACCGTGCCGCCGAAGGGCATGTCGAGGTGCGTGTGTGGGTCGACGCCGCCGGGCAGCACGTACTTCCCGGTCGCGTCGATCACCTTGTCGGCCTGCTGGTCGAGCGACTCGCCGATCAGCGTCACCGTCTCGTCCTCGACGTAGATGTCGGCAACGTAGTCGTCGGCCGTGGTGACGATTCGCCCGCCTTTGATCAGTACGGACATCGCGTCAAGTTTAGGCTCACACGCGATGCCACTCGACCCGAGCCGCACCGTCGCCGAGCTTCGCGAGCTGCAGGAGCTGACCGGCGACGAGAACGGTGCCCAGCGCGTCGCCTGGACCGACACCTGGGTGCGCGCGAAGGACTGGCTGGACGAGAAGGTCCCGCTCGAGGCGGAGGTCGACCAGGCCGGCAACCAGTGGTGGACGCTGCCGGGTCGCTCCGAGCAGGCGGTGCTGATCGGCGGGCATATCGACTCGGTGCCGAACGGCGGCTGGCTAGACGGCGCGCTCAACGTCGTCGCCGGCGTCGAGGTCATGCGTCGCCATGCCGAGCAGGGAGAGCCGGCAGCGACCGTTCGCCTCGTCAATTGGGCTGACGAAGAGGGCGCGCGCTTTGGCCGCTCGCTTTTCGGCTCGAGCGCCGCCGCCGGCTCGATGGCCGATCAGGAGGAGCTTCGTGGGCGGAGGGACGCCGATGGAAACGCTCTCCCTGACGTCCTCGCCGAGCACGGCGTCGACCTAGACAAGGCAGCCGAGGCGACTCTCGGTAACGCCGCCGCCTATCTCGAGCTCCACATCGAGCAAGGCCCGGTGCTGGAATCGCTCGACCTCCCCCTCGGTGTCGTCCTTGGCACCTTCGGTGTCGAGCGCCACCAGGTCACCTTCCGCGGCCAGGCCGCGCACGCGGGCTCGACGCCGATGGACGCCCGGCGCGACGCGCTCGCCGGCGCTGCAAAGCTCGAGCTCGAGATCCGCGAGATCGCCAAGGGGATGGGCGGCGGCGCGGTCTGCACGATGGGGAGCGTCGTCACGAAGCCCGGCATCGTCACCTCGGTCGTCGAGACCGCCGAATGCCTCCTCGACCAGCGGCACCTCGACGCCTCAACGCTGGCCGCGATGCTCGAGTCGGCGAAGTCGGCCTCCCAGCGGATCGCCCAGGAAGAAGACATCGAGGTCGAGTGGGAGCGGGTCTGGCAGATCGAGCCGATCCTGTTCGACAACGAGCTGATCGAGCTCGCCGACGAGTCGATCCGGGAGGTCGCCGGCACGTCGCACCGCCTCCCGAGCGGGCCGTTGCACGACGCAGCCGAGGTCGCCCGCGCGGGTGTGCCGACGGTGATGCTCTTCGTCCAGAGCCTGCGGGGTCTCTCGCACACGAAGCTCGAGGACACGAAGGAGAAGCACCTCGAGCTTGCGGTCAAGGCGCTAGACCGGCTCGCGGACCGGACGATCGCTCTGGTCTCCGGGGGTTCCTAGAAAGACACGACCCGCCGTGAGGCGGGCCGAAGTCTGGTGAAGCGGGGAACCACCCCGCGCGTGACCGACAATCGATTCGCATCGTAGCGAGCCCCTTCCACGCCAATTTCGACCGTCGGCTCACTTTGTGCCTCCTTCGCGTTTGCCGCATCATGCGGCTGCAAATGTCTGAGGTCGTCATCGTCGGCGCAGGCCAGGCCGGGCTCGCGGTGAGCCACGAGTTGACGCAGGCGGGTGTCGAGCACCTCGTGCTCGAGAAAGGTCGCGTGGGGGAGACCTGGCGTGGGCGCTGGGACAGCTTCTGCCTGGTGACGCCGAATTGGAGCGTGCTGCTGCCCGGGGGTCGGTACGAGGGGGAGGACCCGGACGGATTCATGCTCCGAGACGAGTTCGTCGAGTACCTCGAACGCTACGCGGCGGGGTTCGACGCGCCGGTGCGAGAAGGGGTCGCGGCCACCGCGCTCGGCCTGGGCCCGGACGGGGGCTTCATGCTCGAGACCTCGGCCGGTCCGCTCGCGGCGGAGACCGTCGTCCTCGCGACCGGAGCCTTCCAACGTGCCCACAGGCCGGTCGCAGCGGCTTCGCTTCCGAGCGACGTTTTCCAGCTCGACGTCGAGGACTACCGCAACCCCGCCGAGCTGCCGGCTGGGCCGGTGCTCGTCGTCGGCAGCGGGCAGTCGGGCTGCCAGATCGCGGAAGAGCTTCACGAGGCCGGCCGTGAGGTCTTCCTCGCCTGCGGCCGGACGAGCTGGTTACCGCGCCGCATCGGCGACCGCGACCTCGTCTGGTGGTTCCATGAAACCGGCTTCCTCGACGATCCGGTCGGCGCGTTACCGAGCCCGGAGGCGCGCCTGTTCGGCAACGTGCAGGCGACCGGGCACCGGGGCGGGTACGACCTTCACTACCGGACGCTGCAGGAGAAGGGCGTCACGCTGCTCGGCCGCCTGGTCGGTGCCGTGGGCTGCACGGCGCGCTTCTCGTCGGACCTCGCAGCAAGCGTGGCCTGGGGCGACGAGCGCTATTCGGAGCTGGCGGATCGCATTCGCAAGCACGTCGCCGAGCGCGGGCTGCCCGCCTTCGGCATGCCGGAGCCGGAGCCCTTCGATGCTGCGGCGCCGGAGGAGCTCGACCTCAGTGAGTTCGGCGCGGTCCTGTTCGCAGGCGGTTTCCGGCCGAACTATGCCTGGGTGCGCTTGCAGGGCGCGTTCGACGAGCTCGGTTTTCCGGTCCACGAGGAAGGAGAGAGCACGGTCGCTTCCGGCCTCTTCTTCGTGGGGGTCCATTGGCTCCGCAAGCGCAAGTCGTCGGCCCTGATCGGCGTGGGCGAGGACGCCACAATCGTCGCGGAGCAGATCGCCGGAATCAGGTCGTCGCGGTCGGTCGCCCAGCCGTGACGGATGATTCTCGGCGAGCAATGCCTGAGCTTCCGTCCGGCACGGTCACGTTCCTCTTTACCGACATCGAGGGCTCGACTGGGCTGCTGCACGAGCTAGGTGACGACTACGCCACGGCGCTCGCAGAGCACCGGCGCGTTCTGCGCGACGCCTTCGCGGCGCATGACGGGGTCGAGGTCGACACTCAGGGCGACGCCTTCTTCGGCGCCTTTGCGCGCGCCTCGGCCGCCGTCGACGCCGCCACGGAGATTCAGCGGGAGCTCGCGCCCGGGCCGATCCGCGTTCGGATCGGGCTGCACACGGGTGAGCCGCTCCGCACCGACGAGGGTTATGTCGGGATCGACGTGCACCGGGGCGCACGTATCTGCACAGCGGGGCACGGCGGTCAAGTCCTGCTCTCTCAGTCCACGCGCGAGCTCGCCGGTGTGGACGCACACGACCTGGGCGAGCATCGGCTCAAGGACCTGCTCGAGCCGCAGCGGCTTTTCCAGCTCGGCGAGCAGGAGTTCCCGCCGCTCAAGACGCTTGACTGGACGAACCTTCCGGTGCAGTCGACGCCGCTCGTCGGCCGCGAGCGGGAGCTGACCGAGGCGGTCGCGCTCCTGCGCCAGCAGCGCATCCTGACGCTCGTCGGCCCGCCCGGCACCGGGAAGACGCGCCTGGCCCTGCAACTCGCAGCCGAGGTCGCGGACGAGTTCGAGCACCTCTGGTGGGTACCGCTCCAGCAGATACGCGATCCAGGCTTGGTCGAGCCGACGATCGCCCGGACCATCGGCGCAAGGAGCGATCTGGCCGGCTATCTACGCGATCGCCGGGCGCTGCTGCTGCTCGACAATTTGGAGCAGGTCCTCGCCTGCGCGCCTCGCCTGGCCGAGCTCGTCGGCGGTTCGAGCAATCTCAAGCTTCTGGCGACTAGCCGCGAGCCGCTGCACCTGACGCTGGAGCAGCAGTATCCGGTTCCGCCGTTGCCGGAGGACGACGCAATGGCCCTCTTCAGCGAACGTGCGCGCGCCGTCCGCCCCGGGTTTGAGGCCAACGGCGCCGTGGCCGGCATCTGCCGCCGCCTGGACGGCTTGCCGCTCGCGATCGAGTTGGCCGCGGCGCGCGTGAAGCTGCTACCGCCGGAGGCCCTGCTTGTCCGGCTGGAGCAACGGCTCTCGCTCCTCACAGGCGGAGCACGGGATCTGCCGGAGCGACAGCAGACGCTGCGGGCCACCATCGAGTGGAGCCACGACCTGCTCGACCCACATGAGCAGGATCTGATGGCGCGCCTGTCGGTCTTCGCCGGCGGCTGGACGCTCGAAGCAGCCGAAGACGTCTGCGACTGCGAACTGGAGACGCTCGCCTCGCTCGTCGACAAGAGCCTCGTCCGGGAGCGAGACGGCCGCTTTTCGATGCTCGAGACGATTCGCGAGTACGCGCTTGAGCGCCTCGCCGAGCGCGATGGCGACCCTCGCAATCGTCATGCGATGCATTTCCTCGAGGGCGCGGAAGAGAATTCCGGCGCGCGCTTCGGCGACCTGCGTCGCGACCAGGTCGACTGGTTCGAGCGAGAGCGTGACAACCTTCGTGCGGCGCTCGACTGGGCGCACGACCAAGGCGAGCCCGAGCTGGAGCTCCGACTCGCCGTCGCTTGCCACACGTTCTGGACTCAGTCCGGCTCCTGGAGTGAGGGCCGTCGGCGAATCGACGCCGCTCTCATTCGGGCCGGCGGCGTGTCTGCTGAGCTGCGAGAGCACGGCTTGTCGCACGCGGCCGACATGGCTGGGCGCCAGGGCGACTTCGAGCGCGGCAAGGCGCTTGCGGAAGCCGCGCTGGCGCTCCACGCCGAGCTCGGCGAGACTGGACCAAAGCCGGTTGACGCATACATCGTGCTGGCGGTCTGCGAGGGCGGGCTCGGCAATCGCGAACAGGCAGTGGAACTCTGCGAGCTGGCTGCAACGATCGCGCGTACGGACGGCGACGAACACGCGGTTGCGACAATCCTGAACATCCTCGGCAACTTCGCGCTTACCGGGCGTGACTTCACGAGCGCGAGAACCTACTTCGAAGAGAGCGCCGCGATGAATCGCCGACTAAGACAGCCGGCTCGTCTTGCCAACAACCTCGTCGACCTCGGGTTCATGGCGCTCGCCGAGGGACGCGTTGAAGATGCCGCAGCGGCTTTCGACGAGGGCTTGGCCATTTGCCGCATCGAGCGGGTCGCGGACTTGCTCTTCTGGGCGGTGGAGGGGCACGCTGCCGTGGCGCTCGAGCGCGACTCGCCGATCGAAACGACCCGCTTGCTCGCGGCTGCGACTCGACCGAGGGCCGAGTTGGGGTTTGGACCGGACTTCTATCCGATCGGAGACGAAATGCGGGAGAGGACGCTCGACGCGGCTCGTGCGAAGCTCGGAGAGTCCGCATTCGCCACCGCGTGGGCGGAAGGCGAGGCTCTGTCCCTCGACGAGGCGGCCGAGCAGGCCGCGCTCGTCTAGAACAACTCGCTGAGCCGGTCGCGGTTCCGGACGGGCGCCTCCGCGCTCGGAGATCTCGACCGCGGTGCGCGCCAGATCGACCGTCGCGACTATTGCGGCTCCCAGTAGCAGGGCGAGAACCCGAATCGCGACCGGAGTATGCTCCGTAGCTTGCTGAGCTTCGGCGTCACCGTCATGCCGGACCCGCCCTACGGGCGCCTGATCGAGCTCTTCCAGCACGCCGAAGAGCAGGGCTTCGAAACCGGCTGGACGTACGACTCGCACATCCTCTGGCAGGAGTCTTATGCGCTGCTCCCGCTCGCCGCCGCGCAGACGAAAACCCTCAAGCTCGGCCACTGCGTCACGAATCCGGGCATCCGCGATCCGACGATCACGGCGAGCTGGTACGCGACTATGCAGGACGTGTCCAAGGGCCGGATGGTGATGGGCATCGGCCGCGGCGACTCCTCGCGGCGCGTCGTCGGCCTCAAGCCCGTCAAGATCGTCGAGTTCGAACGGCGCCTGCGGATGATGAAGGACCTGATGAACGGTCGCCCGGTCGAGTGGAACGAGAAGGACCTCACGCTCGAGTGGGCCCGCGAGCTACCGGAGATCCCGATGCACGTCGCGGCCTACGGGCCACGAGCGCTTGGCGTCGCGGGCCGGGTCGGCGACGGCGTCATCATCCAGCTCGCCGACCCGCAGATCATCCAGTGGATCATGGAGACGGCCCGCACCGCGGCCACTGAGGAGGGCCGCGACCCCGACGCGCTCGAGTGCATCGTCTGCGCGCCGAGCATCCTCACGGACGACATCGCCGGCGCACGCGAGCAGGTGCGCTGGTTCCCCGCGATGGTGTCGAACCACGTCATGGACCTGATCGAGCGCTACGGCTTCGACTCCGAGATCCCGGCCGCGTTGACCGACTTCGTCAAGGCGCGTGAGTTCTACGACTACAAGGACCACAGCCGGGTCGGCGCGAAGCACGGCGAGTTCGTCACCGACGAGATCTGCGACCGCTTCTGTGTGTTGGGGACGGCCGAGCAGGCGACGGAGAAGCTGAAGGAGCTCGAGTCGATCGGCGTAGACCAGTTCAACATCTACCTCATGACGGAGGGCCAAGACGACACGCTCGCCGCCTATGGCAAGGACATCATCCCGCAGTTCAGCGGCGTCGCAGCTTAAGGCGAGAGCTCGCGTTTGGTGACCGGCACGACGGCGCCGTGCGCTACTCGAGCCAAACTGCGTCTCCGCGTCGAACCATCCCGCCTCGAATGACGGATGCGTAGATGCCGACGTTGACCTCGTTGTGCTTCGCCGCAGCCCGCAGGATCCCGGGGTCCTTCGGCAGATCGCCCTGAGGAAGCGTCGTCATGACGCAGCGAGAGCACGGCTTCGTGATGTTGAGACGGACCTCGTCGCCGAGCGCAAGCGTCCGTCCGACCCAGTCGTTCTCCACGAAGCCGTCGCCGTCCTCGGTCCCGACGACGATGTTGGGCCGGAATCGACGAGCTTCGAATCGGCCCTTCGGGTAGAGCGCGTGCAGCCGGTCGAGCGTCGCCGTCGTGAGCACGTGAACTACCGCGCTGTCGAAAAACGTGCCCGGAGGCATCGCCTCAACGGTCACGACCTCCTGATGCGCTAGGCCTTCGATGTCCGGCCAGAACTCCTCGAGGCTCGGCGCGTCGGGCGCCGATGTTGCGAAGACGACGTCTCGGTCGAGCACGCGGCCGAGCGTGTCGCTGAGATCGCTCTGCTCGCTCGTGACGATCGTGCCGTCCGGGACGGTGATCTGGACGGGCGGAAGTTCTCCGCCGTTGCTCGGAGGGGAGACGTACGCGGCGCGGAAGTCGAACAACTTCGCCCACTTCCGCGGTTCCTTCGCGCTCGCCACCTTTCCGGTCGAGGAGTCGACGACGGCAAAAGCCCTATCGCCGAGCAAGCCGCGCTCGGTCAGGAACGAGGCGTTCAACTCTTCGCCCATCATCGACTTGACCGGGTAGCGCCAGAGCGAAACGACGGAGCCGGCTGCGGCGCGAGCTGGGGTACTCATTGTTCGAGGAGATCGTTTGACAGTGGGTCAGATCCGCCAGGCGCCGTTCTCCTGAACGACTTCTCCGTCCAGCTCGATGCGGCCCCCGTTTCGCAGGTCCTTGACGATGTCCCAGTGGATCTGGCTCACGTTCGTCCCGCCGATCTCGGGCAGGCCGTTTCCCAACGCGATATGCACCGTGCCGTCGATCTTCTCGTCGAAGAGCGTGTTCTTCATGTGGCGCGTGATGCCCGGGTTGCAGCCGATGCCGAGCTCGCCGACGCGCCGCCCGCCTTCGTCCCGGTCGAGCATCTCGAGCAAGAAGTCTTCGCTCGAGTCGGCCGCGGCGTCGACGACCTTTCCGTGCTGGAAGCGCAGGCGAATCCCGTTCACCTCGCGGCCTCCGTAAACCGCTGGGAACTCGGTGAACGCGATCGACCCTTCCGCGGAGTCCTCGAGCGGTGAGCAGAAGAACTCACCGCCTGGCACATTCGCACCGCCGGCGTCGATCTCGGTGTTCCGCCCGGCGACGCTAAGCCGGAGATCAGTTCCCTCGCCGACGATTCGTACCTCGCCAGCGGCGTCAAAGCGTTCGGCGTATTTGGCCATGCGGTCTCGCTCGGCATCCCAGTCCAGAAGGCAGGCGCCGTAGAGAAAGTCCTCGAACGCCCTGAGCGACATGCCGGCGTCCTGTGCGAGGGCAGGTGTCGGGTAATTGCAGCCGACCCAGCGCATGTCACCTGTGAACATTCTCTCTAACGCCGGTCGATAGGCCGTCTGGAGCAGGCCGAGGCGCTCGGGCGAGACGGCGGTGAGCTCACGGGTGTTCTCGGGAGCGACGATGGCGATCAGCGCGTCAGCGGTCTCGAGCTCATGGACCCGGATCGAGGCCGGCTTGCCGAGGAGCTCCTCTGATGCTTCCGCAGTCCAAGGGAGGTCCATGGCCTCGCCGTCGAGGCTCACGCGCAGCAGCGCGTACGCGCCGCGGCGGGCGATCAGGCGCGACGTCTCGTCGATCAGCGGCCTCGCCAACGGACTCGAGTAGACGAGGACCTGCCAGCCGGGCTGGACGTCGACGCACGTCTCGACAAGGACGCGGGCGTACTGCTCAACTCGCGGGTCGGGCATGTTCGGGCGACCGTACAACAGGAGACAACGCTTTATCGACGCGCGGGGTGCTGGAGTGCTTCGAGTCGCGTCTGCGCGCGTTCTGTCGAGACGCGGTTGCCCTTGCGCTGGTAGCGGTCGATCGCCTGCTCGAGCGAGGCGGCGGCCTCCTCGGGCCTCCCGGCAAGCAGGAGCACCTCGGCGAGGTCGGCGAGCGTGTCGCCTTGCGCGTTCAGGATGTCGGTCTCCTCGCCGACCGCTACGGCTCCACGGGCCATCCGCTCAGCCTTGGCGTGCTCGCCGCGGCGCGCGAGCACCTTCGCGCTGACCTGGCGCCACAGCATCTGCGTCATCGCGTCGTCACTCGCGCCGAGCTCCGCCGCCCGGCCTGCCCAGGTCTCGGCCTCTTCAAGCCGGTCGAGAGCGTAGAGCGCCTGCGCCAGCTTCGCAGCCGCGGTCGACAGGAAGGACTGTGCCCCGAGCTCGTCGAGCAGCCTGCACCCTTCTTCTCCGAACTCGACCGCGGCCGCGGGATCGCCGGCCAGGAGCTCGACGTCGATGGAGCCCTGTCCGAGCCTCAACCCGAGCGGGACTCCGCCACCGCGATCGGCCAGCTCCGCACGCACCTCGGCGAGGATCGCTCGCGCCTCCTCGAAGCGACCGAGCATTGCCAGAGCGTGAGCGCGGAGTCCCTGGAACTGTTGGCTCCAGGCCGCTTGTTCCCTCTGCTCATCCAGCCAAGCGAGCAGCTCAGAGACCGGGGTCGTGCCGAACAGACGAGCCGCGCCGCGCCAGCCCAAGAGGAGCTCATAGGGTAGGCCCGCTCGCCGAGCATGCGCAACAGCCCGCTCGAGAGCCTCCATTTGCGTGTCCATCTGCGCGCGAAGGTGCGCCACCCGCGCGAGGGCGATGTGTGCCGTGTACAGGGCTAGGTCATCGTCGGCGGCCTCGAACACCGGCAGCGCCTGCTCGGAGAGCGCGGTCAGCTTCTCGGCCGCGCCCTCCGGCTCGAGATGGATGTGGAGGATGCCCTCCTGGATCTTGCCAAACAGCTCACCCACGCGATCGCCACTAGCTGTGGCGCGCTCGACGAGGGAGCCTGCGCGCTCAAGGGCGTCGTCGCCCCTGCCTGTCGAGAACAGCGCCTCGCCGAGGACGATCTCGAGAGCGAGGTCGAGCTCGGCTGATGGCACCAGTCCAGCGGCACGCTCGAGCAGGCTGACGGCGCCGGCCTGGTCCGCCCGAACGTACGCGCGGCGGCCGGCGGCGGTCAGATGGCGCCGCGCCGCCGCGGCGAGCAGTCCGTCCTCAGGCAGCCCGAGCTCGGCTCGGTAGCGGCATGCCTGCTCGAGGTGGTACCCGAGGACCTCGTCCAGCTCGATGAGCTCGGCGCCCTGCCGCTCGAGCCAGGTTGCGAAGCGCTCGTGCAACTCTGCCCGTACCGCCTTCGGCAATGCGTCGTAGGCGGCGTCGCGGATCAAGAGGTGGCGGAAGCGGAAGCCGTCCTCGCCTGTGAGCTGTGGTCGGTGTGGCCCGATCAGCTCCTTGCGGACGAGCGCGGCCAGGCGTGGGGTCACCTGGGTCTCGTCGGCTGCGAGCGCCTGCACGGCACCCCGGTGGAAGATCTGGCCCTCGATCGCGCCCCGCTCGAGCACGGTCCGCTCTGCCGTCTCGAGCTGGTCGAGGCGCGCCGCGAGCAACGCTTGCAGCGTGGGAGGTACGGCCACTTCGCCGTCCTCCTGTTCGGCCATCGCCAGCATCTCCTCGATGAAGAGTGGGTTGCCGGCCGCTGCCAGCGCGATCCGCTCGCGGAGATTGCCGGCGATCCGCTTGGGGATCAGCTCCTCGACGTCGTCGTCGCCGAGGGGATCGAGCCGGAGCGTCAGCGGCCACGCTGGGCGGCGGTCGACCAGATCCAGCCGTGCGATGCAGAGCAGCAGGATCGCCGCGCCCGAGGACAGGAGAGCGATGTGCTCGCTCAGATCGAGAAACGTCTCCTCGGCCCATTGGATGTCGTCGAAGACGACCACGAGCGGCCGCTCCGCTGCAGCAAGCTCCAGCGTCTTGCGGAAGGCCCAGGCGATCTCTTCGGCGGACGTCGGCGCCTCCGTCTCGCCGAGCAGGGAGCTGATCGCCAGCGCGGCGGCTTCCGCCGAAGGCCGCACGCCCAGCTGCGTGAGTACGTCCACGACGGGCCGGTACGTGATCCCCTCGCCGTAAGGGAGGCAACGGCCGTGCGCCACCGTCGCGTCGACAGCCTGTAGGAACTCGGCGACGAGGCGCGACTTGCCGACGCCGGCATCGCCGACGATCGTCAATAGCTCGCAGCGCTGCTCGGCCTGGGTGCGCTCCCAAGCTTCCCGGAGAATCGCGAGCTCGCGCGCGCGCCCGACGAACAAGGTCTCGTGCCCGCGACCCGACGCTTCGCGCACGCCCAGAAGGCGGTAGGCGGGGACCGGCTCGGTCTTGCCCTTCAGCTCGAGCGGCTCGACGGGCTCGACCTCGGCCGCATCGCCGACCAGCGCCAACGTCGGCCCCCCGATCAGCACCTCGCCGGGCTCCGCGGCCTGCTCCAGCCGCGCGGCGACGTTCACCGCATCGCCCGTCGCCAGCCGCTCCTGCGTCCCCGTCACCACTTCCCCGGTCATGACGCCGATCCGCGCCTCGAGGCCGAGCTCGGGCAGCGCGTCGCGCATCTCGACCGCCGCCCGCAGCGCGCGAAGTGCGTCGTCCTCGTGGAGCACGGGTACCCCGAACACGGCCATCACGGCGTCGCCGATGAACTTCTCCACGGTGCCGCCGTGCCGCTCGACGATCGCCTTCATCCGCTCGAAGTAGCGGGCGAGCATCGCCCGCAGCCGCTCCGGGTCGAGCGCCTCGCCAAGAGCGGTCGATCCGGTGACATCGCAGAAGAGAACGGTCACGGTCTTCCGCTGCTCTTGCGCCTGCCCGGGAAGGGCGAATGAGAAGCCGCACTGCTCGCAGAACTTGGCGCCCTCGCTGTTCTCGTGCCCACAACTCGCGCAGATCATCAGGGTACGAGGCTAGACCGCAGCCCCAGCCAAGACAACCTCACGCAGCCCGCGGGAGTTGCCGGCCGGCGAGGTGGGCCGCGATGCGATCGGCGTCGAGCGGCAGGACGCTCAGCTCGGGTGGAGGCCGGCGCACGAAGCCGCCGATGAGCAGTAGGTCCTCCGCCTGCTCGGGTGTCAGCGGCTCTTCCAGACGCCTGGGGGCCGACTGGCAGAGCGCCAACCCGGCTCCGATCTCGAGGCTCGCGCCCGCGCCGGGGGGCAAGGCGCGAACGGCACACATGGCACCGCCGCAAACGAAGAAGGCTTTCCGCCAGCCGGGCTCGACCATTGGAGCGATCAGGCAAAGCTCGATCCTGCGCAGCCGCTCCAGCCGGCGCAGCCGATCGATCATGTGCTCCAGCGCTTCGATGCGATCGCGTAGTCGCCCGGCTTCTTCGTAGCGGAGCCCTTCGGCCAAGTGCGAGAGTCGCGCACGGAGCCGTGGCAGCGGCCCGTCCTCGAGTAGTCGATCGAGCTCGTCGGGCGTGCACGAAGCGAGGGCGCGCGCTGCGAGGGATGCTCGCCGCCGACTTGCGATCGGCCCCAAGCGCGTCATCGTCTTGGTGACGACGAAGTCTTCTCCCCTGCTCTTCAGGTAGACGCCGTGGTGCTTCCTGCGACTGCGCGAGTTCGCCGGCGGCTGGAGCTCTCGGATGAGGCGCAGCTCTTCCAGCGCGGCCTCGAGCTCTGAGCCGAGGATCCGCCACTCGATGTGCTCGACGGCCTGCAAAGCCGCCTCGACGGACGGGCGCTGGCGATCGCTTCGGAAGTAGGAGCGAAGGCGAGCCCGCAGGTCGCGCGCCCGGCCGACGTAGAGCACCTGCCCCTGCCGGTCCCGAAAGAAGTACACGCCGGGCCGCGTGGGCGCGCCTCGTGCCAGCGAACGCTTGGCGTAGACCACTCGTTTGCGAGGAGCCGCAAGCGCGCGGAGATCGGAGAGGCGGCGCGCGCCGAGCTCCTGGGCGAGGCCGATCAGGAGCACCAGCACCTGCGCCGTCGCCTCGGCGTCCGGCAGGGCGCGGTGGCACGGCCTCGTCGGGACACCGAGGAAGTGAGCGAGCGAGGCGAGGCCGACCCGGCGCAGGCGCCCTTCGAGGAGTCGGCGAGCGAGTGCGGCGGTGCACAGCGGCGGCTCGGACAGGCGCCGATCGTGCATGAGCGAGAGTTGCCGTTCGAGAAAGCGCTGGTCGAAGCGCGCGTTGTGCGCGACGAGGAGCGAATCGCCCGCGAACGTCAGGAAGCGGCCGAGCACGGTGGCGATCGGAGGCGCCTCGCGCAGCTCCTGGTCGCGTAGCCCGGTAAGGCGGGCGACGGGGTCCGGCAGCGCAACTCTCGGATTGACGAGCGACTGGAACGACTCGACCGACTCCAGCGCCTGCACGCGAACCGCGCCGACCTCGCAAATGCGGTCGCGTGCTGCGGACAGCCCGGTCGTCTCGAGGTCGAACACGACGAGTTCTGCCTCCTCGAGCAGCGGGTCGGGTTTCGTCCCGGCCAACGAGACCGTCGCTCCCGCGCAGACGATCCGGCTGTCGCCGGCGGTGACCTCGTCCAGGAGGGAACAGGCGAGGCCGTCGGAGATCGAGGACGTTGCAAAGAGTGCGCGGGCGGCGTCCGACGCCGACAGCGGGCCGCTCTCCTCGAGCGTTTCCACCAGCCGATCGAGCGAATCCAGCGCCAGCTGCACCTCTACAATGAAAGCGAACATATGTTCGCTTGGCAAGTCCTGCTGTTAGTCGGGCAGAAGCGGCACGGTGAGACCCTGGCGGCGGCCGAGCAGCACGGCTCGCACAATCGCAGCCGATCCGAAGCGCCGGCGAACCTCGTCGAGTGCGGCGTCGAGCGCGTCGCTCTGACCGCCGAGCGGCAGCACGAGCTGGAGTGAGCGGCCATCGTCGAGGTTGGCGACGGCGATTCCGACGAGCGTGATGCCACGGAGCTCGATCATCGGCACGGCGACTGCGAGCAGCCCTCTCGCCGTCTCGAGAATCGTCCGGGTATTCGCCGTCGAGTACGGCAGCGTGTACGACCGCGTCGCCCGCGAGAAGTCGTCGAAGCGCAGTCGAAGGACGACGGTCCGGCCGATTCGGTTGGCGGCCCGCATCCGACCTGTGACGCGTTCGGCGAGCGCCACCAGGGTGGCATCGACCTCGGCGAGCGACGTCGGCGAACGCCCGAGCGCCCGCTGCGAGCCGATCGAGCCCCGGCGCCGCCGCGCCTGCACCCGGCGCGGGTCACGGTTGTGAGCAAGCGCATGCAAGCGCCGTCCTGCCGCGCGGCCGACGAGTGTGACCAGCACGCCTTCCGAAAGCCGCGCGACCTCACCGACGGTCGTGATCCCGACTTCGTGCAACCGCCTCGCGGTCACGTGTCCCACGCCCCAGAGCCGTTCGACGGGAAGCGGGTGCAGGAAGGCGAGCTCGTCGTCCGGTGGCACCGCGAGCAGCCCGTCCGGCTTCGCCACCCCGCTCGCCACCTTGGCCAGGAACTTCGTGCGGGCGATCCCGACGGTGATCGGCAGTCCCACGCGCTCGCGCACCTTGCGTCGCAGCTGCACGGCGATCTCGGTGGGCGTTCCCGAGAGCCGCTCGAGCCCGCGGACGTCGAGGAACGCCTCGTCGATCGACAGTCCCTCGACGAGCGGCGTCGTGTCGTCGAACACCCGGTAGACCTCCTTGCTCGCCTCCGAGTACGCCGACATGCGCGGACGAACGACGATGGCGTCGGGGCAGAGCCTGCGCGCAAGCGCGAGGCCCATCGGAGTGTCCACGCCGTGCGCCTTCGCCTCGTAGCTGGCCGCAAGGACGACCCCGCCCCCGACAATTACCGGCCGTCCGCGCAGCCGGGGGTTATCCCGTTGCTCGACCGCCGCGAAGAACGCGTCGACGTCGGCATGCAGGATCGACGCCTCGTGCTGCACGAACATATGTTCGCATAAGTCGCCTAGGCCAGCTGAGCGACCACAACGACGACTACGGCGACGGCTGCGACCACCAGGATCAACCCGACAGCCGCCACTCCGGCCACGACAAGCTTTACCTTCCTGGTCAGGAACGCCCAGGCAAACCAGAGCAATACCTTTCGCGCGGATCGCGCCCGCTGCACCCAGAGGCTCGAAACGCCGATCGTCGTCAGCAGGCGCCCCAGCCAGCTCGCTTCGAACCGAGCCTGCTCGGCAGCGCGCACCGTCTCTTGCCACGAGGCCATCATCTGCTTTGTCTCACGGCGCGCTGCAAGCCGGTACAGCGGAAGACTCCTTCTCCGGTCGCGCCAGTACTGGAGCGAGCGGCGAGCCTCGTCAAGTGGCGGCGGCGCCAGCATTTGCTCGATGAGCAGAAGGTCCGGGTCTAGTTCAGCACGCATCGGTTGCAGTGAGCCAAGATAGCCGGAATCGACTGGTTTCGGTACGCCGGTGCGGGCGCCTCAGGCGAGTGCCGCTTCGATCGGCGCTGCGAGTGTCTCGACACGCTCCACTAGCGCGTCGACATCAACTTGAGGCTCGTCTTCGAGCAGCGGAGGAAGCACAGGCGGGAGGTCGAGTTGGTCGCCGGTCAGGAGTGCATAACGCCGCCTGTAGGTGGCGAGCGGCGATTGCTCGTGCAGCTCCCTGTAGAGCGACGCCGCGGCTGTTCGGTGAGCTTCGTCGCCCGTGACCGACCATAACTCGAAGAGCACCGCGGCCCGATCAGGGGTCCCGTCGCTGCGGTCGGCGATTCGCTGGAGCTCGGCCACAGCGTCGTCGATGTCGAGCAGGCCCGCCGCGGCTCGTGCGCGGACGGACAGCAGCTCGGCCGGCGACTCGACATCGTGGCGCTCGATCGCCCGAGCGATCTCGAGCGCCTCCTCGTTTCGTGTGAGCGCGTCCTCGTATCGGCCTTGCCTGACGAGGAGGTCAGCCAGGTGGTGCAGGTACTCGCAGAGGAAGTACGGCGTCTCGGCGGCCCGGGCGAGAGCGATCGCATGCTCGAAGAGCGTTTCCGCCTCGTCGTCACGCTCCATCGCGGCGAGAGTAAGGGCCAGGTTTCCGACACTCCGCGTCACGCCGACACGATCGCCGACCTCGGAGACGACATCGAGGCCGTAGCGCCCGTGAGCGAGCGCCTTGTCGAGCTCTCCTCGCAGCCGGAAGATCTCGGCCGCGTTGCCGATCAGGACTCCCGCCGCATGCCGGTAGCCGATCTCCTCGGCCGCGCGCAGGCCCTCACGTACCCGCTCGAGCGCCTCGGGGAACTCACCACGCTCCCAGTGCAAGCCCGCCAGGTCGTTGCACGCGTGGATGACGCCGCGGGCGTTCTCCGCCGCGGCAGCGGTCTCGAGAGCGTGCTCGAAGGAGGTGTGGGCGAGCTCGTGCTCTCCCTGGTGCCAGTACGCGAGGCCCATCTGCTCCACCGCCATGCTGATCCCGGCCGCGTCGTCGCGGGCCTCGGCTGCCTCGAGGTGCTCGCGCGAGTACGCCAGCGAGGCGTCGAGATCCGACTGCTTCCACGTGACGAACGCAAGGCCCTCGAGGGCGTGCACCACGCCGGCCTCGTCTCCCTCGGCTTCCAGCTCGTCGCGGGCCTGCTCGAGCATCGCGCGCGCCTCGCCGGGAGACTCCTCGTGGGCGAGCAGCATTCCCTGCGCCCGCCGCGCCTCCGCGGCTGAGGACGCATCGCCTCGGCCTGCGGCAAGGTCCATTGCCTCCCGGTAGGCGTCTTTGGCGGCACTCCAGTCGCCGACGTGCTCCTGCACGCCGCCCATCGCGAGCAGCACGGTCACGCGGTCACGATCGTCGAGCAGAGGGAGAAGACGCTCGTAGTAATCGAGTGCGGCCGCATTGGCGTACGTCGCCTTCGCGTTGTCGGCCGCCCGCTGGAGGTACACGCGCTGCTTCTCGGTGTTCGAGCTGAGCGAGTAGTGGTGGGCGAGGGTGTCGACGTACTGGTCGAGCGTGGACGCGTACGTGGACTCGACGTGCGCCGCGACACGCTCGTGCAGATCGCGACGGAGGGCGAACGGAAGGCTGTCATAGGCGACGTCGCGCGTCGTCACGTGTCGGAAGAGATGCTCGAGGTCTGCCACCTTCGCCGCACGCGCAATCAGTTCGGCGTGGATCAGCCCGCCGAGGCTGCTTCGGACGGCGGGCTCACCTCCTAGCTCCGGCGCACTGCTCCACACCCATTGCGCGTGAAAGGCGCGCCCGACGACGCTTGCGACCTTCAGCACCGAGTTGTCGCGCTCGGCCAGCTGGTCGATTCGCGCCATGACGACTCCGTACAGGGTGTCGGGGACAGCAGCCCGTGCGAACGCCGCTGGATCCTCGAGATCGATTCCGCGCTCCAGGAGCAAGGCGATGAGCTCTTCGAGGAAGAACGGGTTGCCTTCGGCCCGCTCGATTGCGTCGCGCACGGCCGGAGGGAGCTCGTCGAGCTCGCGGCCCGCGGCATGCAGCTTGGCGCGGGCGAGATCCTCGGCATCGTGGGATCGGAGCGGCTCGAGTCGAACCTCTGCTGCGTTCGCGAGTCCTCCCGGCCCCGCGAGGAGCTCGCGCTCTGCGGCGCGCGAGAGCACGACGACGAGAACACCCATCCGGTCGACGCTGCGCGCAACCTCCTCCAGCAGTGCTTTGGAGAGCGCATCGATCCAGTGGCAGTCCTCGAGCACGAGCAGGACCGGGCCGCTCGCCGCGTGGCGGCGCAGGACCTCGATGAGCAGCGCCCGAAGTAGCTCCGCACGAAGCTCGGGATCGAGCGCATCCGTCAGCGGTGTCTCGGGAATCGAGAGGCGGACGGCAGGCGCGAGCAACGGCAGTCGGGGCACGAGCTGCGCGTCGATCTTCCGGAGGCGGTTGGTGAGAACCTCGATCTGACGGTCCACCGGCGCGGTGTCCTCCAGCTCGAAGAGTGCTCGCAAGATGTCCTGCCAGGGCAGGTAGCTCGTCGTCGCGCCGGTCGACTGACACGCGCCCGTGAGTACGGAAAACCCGCGCTGGGCCGCGATCCGGCCGAGCTCCGCGGCCAGCCGCGACTTGCCGATGCCGGGCTCCCCCGTGATCAGGAGCACGCCCCCGGCACCCCCCGCCGCCTTGCCGACGGCCGCCGCGCCGAGCTCGAGCTCGAGCTCCCTCGCGATCACCGGGAGCTCGTACGCCCGCTCGCCCTCCGCAAGTCCCGACTGTGGCGAGGTACGCAATGCCGCGACGGCGATCGGCTCTGCCTTCCCCTTCACCCGGATCGAAGGCCGACGGTCGAGCAATGCCTCCACCACCGGGCTCGTGGTCGAGCCGGTCGCCACGAGTGCTTCGCCTGGCCCCGCAGCCTGCATCAGCCGGGCGGCGAGGTTGATGGTGTCGCCAACAGCGGCGTACTCCTTCCGGGTCGCGGAGCCCACGGAGCCGCAGAAGGTGAACCCCGTGGTGACGCCGATGCGCACCGGGCTGCCCGGCAGATCCAGCAGCTGCCGAGCGAAGGCGAGGGCCCGCTCCTCGTCGTCCTCGTGCAGGACGGGAGCGCCGAAAAAGACGATGAAGAGGCTCCCTTTGTCGCCCATTTCGATCTGCCGAAGGTGGCCGCCGTAGCGGCCGACGAGCTCCACGACGCGTGCGAAGTACGCCTGCAGCTTGGGCGTCGCTTCCGTGTCGCTGTCGTAGTCGGGGCCCTCGAAACCGACGAACAGCACGGTCAGCCTGCGGTGCTCGTTGACAAAGCCTTCGAGGCCCCCATGAAGGCGCTGCACGACGACGGGGTGGAGAAACGCCGCGAGCGCCGGTAGCGCCTCCGGCGGCACAGGCGGCGGACGCCGGGGTCGCGCGCGCCGAGGCTCGCGTTCGAGTGCGGCCACTCCCGCCAGAGCGCCCTTGCGCCACGAGGTGATCACGCCTTCGCAGCGCTCCAGGACCCCTTTGTGCGCCACGACATCGCCGCGCTCGGCGAGCCCTTCAGCCCGTGCGCAGAGGTCGACCGCGCTTCCCGCTACGACGTACTCGAGCCGTTGGGCCGGGTCCCCAACGGATGTGCACAGCACCTGCCCGAACGCAACCCCGATCTTGGCTCCGAGCTCGAACCGACCGGCCACCGTCTCGATCGAGCCGTGCCGAAGCGTCGCCCGCTGCATGGCGAGGGCACACGCGAGCGCGCGATGGGCGGCGGTCGATCGCTTCGAGCGCGCCGGGAAGACGACCGTGAGCGCGTCCCCACCGAACTTGCCCACCGTGCCACCGTACGAGTCGACGAGCTCGATCATCGTCTCGAAGTACCCGTTCAGGATTGTGGTCAGCTCTTCGGTGCCGTGCTGCCCGACGCGCCCGAGCGCCTCGCTCATCGGCGTGAAGCCTGAGATGTCCGCAAAGAGTGCGGCCGCCTGGAAGCGCTGCTCTCGCCCGACCGGGCTCGCGCCCGGATCGTGAAGCAGGTCGTCGATGACATGGCGCGGGACGAACGGGAGCAGCGAAGTGCTCGCCGATCCCGCGGGGGAAGATGCGCCGGCCACCGTTCGTCTTGATCGTAGTGCCAGAGAGGATCACACTGGCAGAAATGAAAGGGGCGAAATGAGAAGGCACATCGTTCTACTCGCTACCGCGGTCGCCGCCCTTGCGGTAGGAGTCGGCGTCGCGACTGCAGGCTGGCAGGGGCTTTCCAATGTCGCGTACTACAAGTACGACGAGCCCGGACACGTCTGCACGAACGGGATCGAGTTCGGAGTCGCCTATCCGTTCGGGCAAGCGTCGAATCTCGCCGTTCGGGGAGACCGCGGGCATCTCGACGCCAACAACTTCTTCGTTGCCGACGAGGAGATCGTTCCGCAGACGACGATCGGACCGCTCACACAGTTCGACGAACACCTCGTGATCGGGGGAACAGAGGGTCACTGGTTCGACTTCTACCGGTTCGCATGGACCGCACCCGTGGCCGTCGGTTCGCCGATCGAGCTTCATATCAGCGGCCCGTCGAACGTCTTCCCGGGCGACACGATCGAGGACTGCTCGCTGCCCTTATGGCCGTTCACCGGCTTCGCCCAGCCGGTCGACAACTCCCCCACCGTCAACAGGATGAACGCCGGCCGGACGGTGCCGGTGAAGTTCAGCCTCGGCGGCGACCGGGGGCTGGACATCTTCGAAGACGGGTACCCGCAGGTCCAGTCAGTCTCGTGCTCGTCGGAGTCCGGCGACGTGGTGGAGGAAACGTTCGCCGCAGAGCCGAGCCACCTCACGTATTCGTCCGGCAACGGTCAGTACACGTACCTCTGGAGGACGGACAGGTCGTGGGCCGGACAGTGCAGGAAGCTGGAGCTCAAGTTCGTCGACCACTGGAACTCGAACCAGGGCGCGATCTTCAGCTTCCGGTAAGTAGTTCGCCGCGAGACATGAGGGGAGGTTCCACATGGAGCCTCTCCTCGGTCTGCTCACTTTGCGAAGTCACGCGGGTTTCACCCTTCCCCTTCGATTGTCGCGACGTCGTCCTTGCCGAGCTCGAGGTTCGCGGCACCGATGATCGGATCGACCTGGTCTGGACGCCTGAAGCCGACGATGGCGCCGTCCACCGCTGGGTTCTGCAGCGTCCAGGCGACCGCAACCGCGCCCGGCGTCGTTCCGAGCCGCTTGGCCACCGACTCGAGTCGCTCCACGAGCGCGAGGTGCCGCGAGAGCTGCGGCTCCCTGAAGCGCTCGCTGTGCTTGCGCCAGTCGTCCTCGGGCAAGCTCTCGATCCGCTCGCGCGTCATCGTGCCGGTCAGCAGACCGGAACCCATCGGCGAGTAGACGATCACGCCGATCCCCTCGCGCTCCGCAAAGGGGAGGATCGTGTCCTCGACCTCGCGCGCGACGAGCGAGTAGGGCGGTTGGAGGGTCTCCACGGGCGCGATCGACTGGGCCCGCCGCAGCTGCTCCGACGTCGAAATTCGAGACGCCGATGTGGCGCACGAGCCCTTCCTCCTTCAGCTCGGCGAGAGTCGACCAGCCCTCTTCGATCTGCTCGTCGGGGATCGGCCAGTGGATCTGGTAGAGGTCGATCGTTTCCACCCCGAGCCGCGAGAGGCTCGCCTCGAGCTCGCGCCTGAGCGAGTCTCGCTTGAGGCTCTGCACCGTCGTTCGATCCGGCCCTTCGGGCTGCCCGCCTTTCGTGAACACGTACGGGCGCTCGGTGAGGCCCGCGAGCGCGCGACCGACGACCTCCTCCGAGTGACCGAAGCCGTACTGGGCGGCCGTGTCGATCCAGTTGACGCCGAGCTCGAGGGCGTGGTGGATCGCAGCGATCGAATCGTCGTCGTCCTGTGCGCCCCAGCCCCAGTCGTAGGCCGCGCCTCCGAGCGCCCAGGCGCCGAAGCCGACGCGGGTGATCTCGAGCCCGGTTGTTCCGAGTTCAGCGGTCTTGATCTGTGTGTTCTCCATCGTCTTCTCCTTCGATTGGGCGACACGCGCACAGCGCAGAGAGTGTCCATGAGACGTCGTCACGGAAAGCGGATGATGATGTCGCACATCCCGCCGAGCATCATGGAGAAGCCGAAGATCCCACGCGGCGCGACGAACGGTGAGCCGAGGCGAGCCTCTCGGCCGGCCTGATCGCACTGGGCGTCGACGAGTCCACCGCCGTCGCGATCGCAATCACCCAGCGTCTGTGGACGTTCTACCTGCCTCCGATTTGGGGGTACGTCTCGCTGCGATGGCTCACGCGAATGGGCTACGTCTAGACGAAGCCGCCCACTCGTCTCATCATTCAACGGATGTCCGAGCTCCCCGCCGGAACCGTCACCTTCCTATTCACCGACGTGGAGGGTTCGAGCAAGCTTCTGCATGAGCTCGGCGCCGCTGCCTACGCCGAGGCGCTCAGCGAGCATCGCCGCGTCATCCGCGAAGCCTTCGGCGCCCACGGCGGTGTCGAGGTCGACACCCAGGGGGACGCCTTCTTCGTCGCGTTCCCAACGGCGCCGGGTGCACTGCAGGCAGCCGCCGACGCGCGGGAGGGACTTGCCTCGGAGCCGATCAGCGTGCGCATCGGCATCCATACCGGCTCTCCGCACGTGGCTGAGGAGGGCTACGTCGGACTCGACGTGCACCGAGCGGCGCGAATCGCGGCCTGCGGCCACGGCGGACAGGTGCTCGTTTCTGCCGCCACCGCGGCGCTCGTCGACACGGCGGATCTGCGCGACCTCGGCGAGCACCGGCTGAAGGATCTGTCTGCGCCCGAGCGGATCTATCAACTCGGCGACGGCGACTTCGCGCCGCTGACGAGCCTACACCAGACGAATCTGCCGATCCCCGCGACGCCGTTCCTGGGTCGCGATGAAGAGCTCGCCGCCGTGACGACGGCGATCGGCGAGAGTCGTCTCGTGACCTTGACGGGTCCCGGTGGCACAGGCAAGACGCGACTTGCAACCCAGGCTGCCGCAGAGGTTGCCGACGCCTATCCGGCTGGGGTCTGGTGGGTCCCCCTCACATCGGTGCGGGACGCATCGCTTGTCCGCTCGGCCATCGCGCAGGCCCTGCCGGCGAGAGGCGAGCTCGAGGACCAAATCGGCGAGAAGCGTCTGCTGCTGGTCATCGACAACTTCGAGCAGGTGATCGACGCGGCGACGGATCTTGCCGTTCTTCACGGCATATGCCCGAACTTCCGCATGGTTGTAACGAGCCGGGAGCGGTTGCAGCTCGCGAGCGAATACGAGTATCCAGTGCCGACGCTCAGTGACGAGGACGGCGTCGAGCTCTTCGCAGCTCGAACGCACTCGCTTCACGTTGACCTACCAGTGAACGGAGCCGTACGGGAACTGTGCGAACGTCTGGACAACTTGCCGCTGGCGCTCGAATTGGCGGCGGCAAGGACGAAACTCTTCACGCCGGACCAGCTGCTGGAGCGACTCGGCGAGCGCCTCGACCTGTTCAGAGGCGGTCGCGACGCAGATCCACGTCAGCAGACTCTGCGGGCGACGATCGAATGGTCGTATGAGCTGCTGACGCCGGGAGAACAGAGGCTCTTCGCTCAGCTGTCGGTCTTCGTCGGAGGCTGCACCATCGATGCCGCCGAAGCGGTCTGCGACGCCGACACCGAGACGCTCCAGTCGCTCCTCGACAAGAGCTTGCTCCGCCGGCGGCAGGTCTCGGACGGCCAGGCTCGTCTGTGGATGCTGGAGACGATTCGCGAGTTTGCGGCCGAGCGGCACCGCTCAACTGCCGAGTGCGAGCAGGTCGGTCGTCAGCACGCAGAGTGGTACGCGCAGCTCGGCGAGCGCCTGCAACAGCCGATGCGGGACGGGGATCCCAACGCCACGGCTCGTCTGATCGAAGAGCTTGGGAACTTTCGCGCTGTGCTCGAGTGGTCGGCTGCAAGCGGTTCGCCGCAATCCGGGTTCTCAATCGTCTGGGCGCTTTGGTATTTCTGGTTCACGCGCGGATTGCGTGCCGAGGCTCTTCGATGGGCGCAGTGGGTAGTGGCCGAGGCTGACAAACTGTCGCCGTCCGAGCGAGCCTTCGGGCTTTCCGGGGCGAGCGAGTTGTTTCGGGAGTTCGGCGATGCCGAGTTGGCCGAGCAACTGGAGCGCGAGCTGATCCCAGTGTTCAAACAGCTCGGGTTGGACAAACTTGTCGCCGCGACGCTCGCCAATCTCGCAGACATGGCGAGCACTCGAGGCGATTTCGCTGAGGCGCGCGGATTGGCTGAGGAAGCACTCGCTCTCCGGAGAGCCCTCGGCGCAGACGACGGAATCGCACACGCGCTCGCCAGCCGCGCGATGGTCGAGTTCAACGCCGGCGACTTTGCGCAGGCGCTGACGTTCTTCAAAGATGCTCTCCGCTTCGATGAGCGATCTGGACTGCCGACGGACGTCCAGCAGTCCGTCCTGATGGTGGGTGAATGCGCGCGTCGATTGGGCGATGTTGAGACAGGCAGGCTTTACCTACGTCGAGCCCTGGCGCTGGTGCGCGAGCTCGGCCACCGGGGTCAGTTCCCCGAGCTCCTGCAAGAGATCGCTGCCGTCGCCGATTCACGCGACGTGGCTGCGCAGCTACTCGCTGCCGCGGATCGCTTATCGAAAGAGAACGACCTTCCGCGCTGGGATCCGGAGGATCTCGCACGGACGATCGAGCTCGTCCGCGACGAGCTCGGGCCGGACTTCACAACGGCATGGGAAGCGGGAGCGGGCCTGACGGAGGAGGAAGCGCTCGCATTGGCCGATCACTGCCTCGAATAAGCCCGAACTGAAAGCTCAGGCAGCGCCGTTGCGCCCTCGTCTCCGCCCAGTCGGCAACGCGGTCGTCCGTGTAAGACCTGTCTCTTCGCTGGTACCTTCGGCTGGGTGGCCCGGGGCATCCTCAACGCCGAGCGGCGCTCAGGATTGGCGATCGGCACCGCCGTCTTCGTCTCGGGCGGCGTGCTGCTCGGCGTCGAGCTCGCGGCGAGCCGTGTTCTGGCTCCGTACTTCGGCAACTCGATCTTCGTTTGGGGCGCGCTGATCGGTGTCGTTCTCGCCGGGCTCTCCGTCGGCTACTGGATCGGCGGCGCGCTCGCCGACCGGATCCCGGCGCCGTCGCTCCTGCTCGGGGTGCTCGTGCTCGGTGGATTCGCGACGCTCCTGGTTCCGGTCGTGGATGAGCCGGTGCTGAGGGCGATCGTCGAGTGGGACCCGGGGCCGCGGCTGAACCCGTTGTTCGCGGCGATCGCGCTCTTCGGAGTGCCGAGCGTGATCCTCGCGACCGCGACGCCAATCGCGGTGCGGCTGCGCGCCCGCTCGGTGGCGAGTGTTGGCTCGACGGCCGGGCGACTGTTCGCCGTCTCGACGGCTGGGAGCATCGTCGGCACGTTCGTGACCGCCTTCTGGCTAATTCCGGAAATGGGGACGAACCAGCTGCTCGGGCTCCTGGCGACCGCGCTCTTCGCAGGCGCCGGCTTCGTCGCGCTCGGGGAGCGGAAGGCGTTCTCGGTCGCCGTCGTCGCAGCGCTCGTAGCAGGATCGATCCTTGCGACGGTCGCCCTCGCCCCCGAGACCGGCGGTCGGCTCTCGGGCGCAGCGGCGGAGAACTGGTCGCCGCTCTACCGGCTGCGCGGTGGGGAGGACCACGGCGTCCTCGCTCCGCCCGGCGGCTTCGAGCTCGTCTACTCGAAGGAGACGAGATACCACGGGCTCACGGTCGTCGACGACCAAGACTCGCGGCACCTACGCTTCGAGAGCTCGTTCCAGAGCGGGATGTACCTCGACGAGCCCTTCCGGACGCGCTACCGCTACACGGACTATCTCCAGCTACCGCTTGCGTACGTCCCAGGGCTGAAGAACATCCTCTTCGTCGGGCTCGGCGGCGGCTCGGTGCAGAAACGGATCTGGCGCGACTTCCCGCGCGTCGACCTTCAGGTCGTGGAGCTCGACCCGGCAGTGCGAGACGTGGCCTATCGTTACTTCGACCTTCCCCGCAGCCCGCGGCTGGAGGTCGCAGTCGAGGATGGCCGGCGGTTCCTGGGCCGCGACGACCGCGACTGGGACGCGATCGTCATCGACGCTTACTTCTCCGACTCGCTCCCGTTCCACCTGACGACGGTCGAGTTCCTCGAGCTCGTCCGCTCCCGGCTCACGCCCGGCGGCGTGGTCGTGAGCAACCTGATCGGCTCCCTGAACGGCGAGGGCTCGAAGCTCTTCCGCTCCATGTACAAGACGTATCGCGCGGTGTTCCCGAGCGTGGGCGTGCATCCGGAGGGTGACGACGACCAGCTCCAGAACATCATCCTCGTCGCGTCCGAAGGGGCGACCCCGGCGAGGGAAGTGCTCATCGACCGCTGGAGCGAGATCCGGGAGCAGGTACCGCGCGCCGTCGATCTCGAGGAGCCGATCCGCGGCCGCTACGAAGACACGGTCGCCACGCGGGACGTGCCGATCCTGACCGACGACTACGCGCCGACGGACGCCCTGCTGTTCGTGGAGTAGCGCTCGACCGAGAAGCTTCGATCGTAGCGGCGGAATCTCCGCAACCAAGCGGTATGCCCCCGGCATGAATCGAACATGCGCACGCGGTTTAGGAAACCACTGCTCTATCCACTGAGCTACGGGGGCTCAGAGCCACGATAGCGAGGCTCTCTTTGAGCCGCCGGGGAAATCCGGGTGGGGGCTGAAGCAGAAATCTCGGCCGGTTCGCGACCGTCACCGCAGCGCGTCAAACTCGTCGTCGCTCAGCTCGATTTCGAGCGCGCCGAGGTTCTCCTTCAGGTGCTCGAGCGAGAGGGTGCCGGGGATCGGCAGCATCGTCGGAGAGCGTCTGAGGAGCCACGCGAGCGCGATCTGCGCGGACGTCGCGCCGTGTCGCTCGGCGATCTCCTCGAGCTGTCGCCCGCGGTCGGCACGAAGCGGAAAGTAGGGGACGAAGACGATGCCCTCGCCGGCGCAGTAGTCGACGACCTCCTCGTGCTTGCGCTCCGCGAGGTTGTAGTGGTTCTGAACGGCGACGATCGGCACGACCTCCCGGGCCTGCTCGATCTGGTCGATTCCGACCTCCGAGATGCCGATGTGCTGGATCTTGCCGCTGTCCTGATACTCCTTGAGGGTGGCGAGGCTCTCCTCGAGCGGTGTCTCCGGATCGACCCGGTGCAGGTAGTAGAGCTCGATGCTGTCCGTCCGCAACCGGCGCAGGCTCTCGTCGATCTGAGCCCGGAGCACCTCCGGGCGGCCCGTTCCGGCTCGGAATCCGCCTTTCGTCGCCACGACGCATCCGTCCGGGATGGGCGAGAGAGCGGTGCCGATCGTCTCTTCGCTGTCCCCTCCGGTGTACGTGTGGGCGGTGTCGATGTGCCGCAACCCCGCGGCGACGGCCTCTTGCACGAAGGCGATGTTCCCGCTCGTGTTCGTGAGCCGGTTCGTCCCGAGACCGATTCGTGCGACGTCCGAATCACCGAGCTTCAGCTTCTGCTGCATGCCACATAGTTTCGCCTACGGAATCCACCGAAGCGCGAACCCCGTATCCCCGGCCGAACGCCAACAATGCAACCGTCGCCGGGAATGGGAGGGGACATGCTTCGAAGGACCGCACTCGCAGCCGCGCTCGTGGTCTTCGCGACCACGCTTCTGGTGGGCACGGCCGCAGCTCGTGGTGGTGGTGGATCACCGACGACGCCAACGAACCTGCGCATTACCGCGACGACCGAGACGAGTGTCTCGCTCGCGTGGGACGCGTCGAGGGGCAACAACTTCTGGTACTGCGTCCAACGGCAGGGCTCGGGCTGCATCCGGGTCGATCCGCCGCGCACGACGATGACGTGGCCAGGTCTGTTGCCGAACACGACGCACACGTTCTCGGTCTATGCCGTCGACTCGCGCGGGCACCGCTCCGGGAACAGCAACAGCGTCAGCTTCACGACGCCGCCCGACACGACGCCGCCAAGCCCGACTCCGCAGATCACGGTGAGTGCGGTGCGCCCGATCCGTTTCTCGCTGGCATGGACGCGCTCAACTGACAACGTGAGCCAGGTCTTCTACACGCTCTTCATCAACGGCACCCCGTACTACGCCAACCAGATCGGACTCAACAGCCTGGTCATCCTCGACCGAACTCCGTCGACCACGTACTCGGCCAAAGTCAGGGCCGCCGATGCCGCGGGTAACTTCGTCGAGAGCAGCACGGTCTCGATCACGACGCCGCCGGTCAACGACTTCGTGCCGCCGACCGCGCCGACGAACCTCACGCTCTCATTCGAGAGCTCGCCGCCCGAGATCTGGACCGACTGGACCCAGTCGACGGACAACCTCGATCCCCAGTCGGAGATCATGTACGACGTCTACCTGGACGGGATCTTCGAGGAGCACGCCGCGCTCGGGTACGGCTCGACGATCACCTACTGCCGGGACATGGGGCCGACGGTGGTGACGATGAGAGCGGTCGACACGTCCGGCAACGTGTCCGGGCCGAGCAACGAGCTGCTCTTCGACTGCTAGGAGGGTTTGGTGGAATGTTGCTCGTCGCTGGGGTGCGATGGTCGTTCCGAGGCCGCGGACGCAGGGAGCCCCGGTAGTCACCACTGCCGGGGCGACGGAGGACCCGGCCTCGGGGCGAGCAGCGCGGCCCGGCGGCTCAGCCCATATTTCGCCAAACCCTCCTATACGCCTTCGATTTCGACGTGCCGGTCGGCGATGCACTGACGAGCCCAGCGCTCTGACGCCTCCAGGAGGCGCCCGCGAAACTCGTCGAGCTCGTGCTCGTCGGCCGGCAGGTCTTCCTCGCCGACCTCGATCCGCACCTGGTGCAGCGACGCCTCCGAGTGCTGCCCGATCTCATGCCGCGCCTCGGCGACAATCGACACCTCGCCGACCTTGTCCAGGAGCTCTGTGGCGAGGCTCTCGATCTCGGCCGACGTCGCCTCGCGCCCCGCGTACATGCCGAAGTTGACCCGGATCTCCAGCCCGGGGGGTTCGGCGGTCCTCGTCGAAAAAGCGATTGTCGGCTCGTACGACCCCATTGTCTTACGGGTTCCCCCTTGCCTGGAACCTAACCCTCCTGTGGCGTCCAGCGGAAGTACCGAGTCGCCAGCAGGACTCCGAAGATGCCCCACGCCGTGATCACCGCCACGTCCTTGGGCTGCTCCCAGAGCGCGTCCCCGCCGAGCATGACGGCCCCCATCAGATCGATGAAGTACGTGAGCGGCAGCAGGTCGGCGATCGTCTTCAGCCACTCTGGGAAGTGCTGCTGCGAGAAGAACGCCCCGGAGATGAACGACAGGGGGAGATAGAGCGCCGTGATCACCGCCGAGGCCCCCTCGGCTCGCCGGACAAGCCCGCTCACGCCGACTCCGAGCACGGCGAATGCTGCGCTTCCGAGGAGGAGCGCCGCGACGACGGACAGCAAGTTCCTCGGAAACTCGGCGTCGAAGAGCACGATGCCGAGCGCGACGAGGACGATTGCCTCGACGGCGAATGCGATCAGCGTCGTCAGCAAGACCGCCGCGATGTACACGGGCGCCGGCAGGGGAGTCGCCCGCAGGCGCTTGAGGACTCCCGCCTCGCGCCGGATCACCAGCACGATCGCGAGCCCCGAGAAGGCCGTCGCCGCAACGCCGTAGCCGAGCATCCCGGTCAGCAGGTAGTCGGGACCGCGGTACGCCGTTGATCGTGTCCTCGTCCCCGTAGACCGACCCGAGCAGGACGAAGAAGATGATCGGGAGCATGAACGTGAAGAACGCGAGCTCCCTGCTTCGCGTGTAGAGCGTCAGCTCGCCCTTGAGCTCGTGGACGAGGAGCCTCATTTCTGCTCCCGGGCCGTAGCGCGAGGTATACGTCTTCCAGGCTCGCGCGCCTGCACCTCGAGCCCCTCGAGCTCGCGCCCGGCCGCGAGCGCTTCTGCCGTCAGCTCGTGCGAGCACGCGCGTCGGCTCTTCGGTCTGCAGCACGACCTCCTCGCCGTTCGCGCGGTAGCGGATCTCGGTCGCCGGTGACGCGGCTGTGAGCTCCGTCGGCGGGCCGATGGCGACGATCTCGCCGTCGCGCAGCACGGCGACGCGGTCGGAGAGGCTGTTCCGCCTCGTCGAGGTAGTGCGTCGTCAGCAGGATCGTCTTGCCGAGCTGCGCGCAGCGAGCGGATCGTGTCCCAGGCGCGACGGCGCGCCTCGGGATCGAAGCCGGTCGTCGGCTCGTCGAGGAAGACGAGCTCGGGGTCGCCGACGAGCGCGAGGCCGAGGTCGAGCCGCCGTCTGCTGGCCGCCCGAGAGCGTCCGCACGCGCGCGTCGCGCTTCTCCTCGAGCCCGATGAGCTCGACGACCTCGCCGACCTGCCGCGGCCGCTCGTAGTAGCCGGCGAAGAGCGTCGAGGTTCTCGGTCACGGTCAGGGTCTCGTACAGCGAGGAGGACTGGAGGACGACGCCGATGCGCTCGCGCCACGCCCCGTCCTGCTCGCGGCGGGATCCTCGCCGAGCAACGGTCACGGCGCCGCCGTCACGCTCCGCGGTAGCCCTCGAGGATCTCGACGGTCGTGGTCTTGCCCGCGCCGTTCGGGCCGAGGAGACCGAAGATCTCGCCGGCGGCGATCTCGAAGCTGACGCCGCGCAGCGCCTCGTACGTCCCCGTAGGACTTGCGCAGGTCTGAGACGACAACGGCGGTGGACATATCTAGCAGATATGATCTATATTACTGGCAGATATGTCAAGCCTCACCCCGACTGCGCGCGTGATCCTCGGCATGCTCAAGCTGGGAGTACGCACAGGCTACGACGTCAAGAAGGCCATCGACACGTCGACCCGCTTCTTCTGGTCGGCGAGCTACGGGCAGATCTACCCCGAGCTGAAGCGGCTCCGCAGGGCCGGCCTCGTCAGCGCCAAGCAGGTGCCCCGCGGACGGGTGAAGCGGACGGTCTACTCGCTGACCCCGAAGGGCGAGCGTGCGCTGCACGAGTGGCTGACCGACAGCGAGAACGTGATCTTCGAGTTGCGCGACGAGGGGCTGCTCAGGCTCTTCTTCGGCGATCTTCTCGCTCCGGACGAGGTGCTGGCAAACCTACGGATGCAGCAACAGCTGTTCGACATGGTGCTGGCTCGGTTCCGGGAGCTCGAAGTCCTCGCCCGCGACGGGTTCGCCGAGCCAGGGCAGCGTTACCCCTATTTCGCGTTGCGCTACGGGATCGACTTCATCACCTGGTCGCGTGACTGGTACGCGGAAGCCGCGCGCCGGCTCGAGGCGGGCGAGCCACTAGTCGAGCTCGAGGACGGCGAGGCCGGCGGGCGGGAACGCGGGCTCGCTACCGGTTAGCGCGGCCGCGATCTGGCTGCAGTCCGGCTGGTGACCGACGACGACGACGTGCTCGCCGCGGCCGGCGACTGCGGCTCGGACGTCATCGAGACTCGCGCCAGGCGAGAGCCGCTCATCGGGCTCGGTCTCGGCGCCGAGCGCCCGCGCCAGCTCGTCGCCGGTCTCCCGCGCGCGCAGCAGAGGGCTCGTGAGCACGGTCTGTGGGCGCGCGTCCTCGGCCAGCAGCCGCGCGCCGAGCGCACGAGCCTGCTCACGGCCCGCAGGGGTCAGAGGACGCAGCTCGTCCGGCTCGCCGGCGGCGGCTTCGGCATGACGAACGAGGTAGAGGCGCACGGCGCGTGAGGATAGCCTTGACGCGTGGCTCAGTACCGCTACGTCGTCGCGGACGTCTTCACAGACACGCCGCTCCAGGGCAACCAGGTTGCCGTCTTCACCGACGCGCGGGCGATCCCCGAGGAGCAGCTCCAGCCGATCGCGCGCGAGATGAACTTCTCGGAGACGGTCTTCGTCTACAAGCCCGAGGGCGAGGGCCACGCGCGCATCCGCATCTTCACGCCGTCGGCCGAGATTCCGTTTGCCGGGCATCCGACGCTCGGCACCGCCTTCGTCCTGGCAGGCCCCCTTCAGCTCGGCGAGATCCGGCTCGAGACCGGGATGGGCGTCGTTCCCGTCCGGCTCGAGCGCGACGAGCTGCGCATCGTCTTCGGCCGAATGGAGCAGCCGCTGCCGACCATCGAGGCCTACGAGGGAGAGGTGGAGTTGCTCGCGGCGCTCGGGGTCGAGTCCTCAGAGCTGCCCGTCGAGGTCTACGACAACGGGATCCGGCACGTTTACGTCACCTTTCGCACGGAGGACGAGGTGGCCGCGTTGCGTCCTGACCTCTCGCGGCTCGCCGACCTGGATTCGGTGCTCGGCATCAACTGCATCGCGGGCTCCGGAACGCACTGGAAGACGAGGATGTTCGCGCCGTCCGGGGGCGTGCCTGAGGATCCGGCGACGGGCTCGGCCGCCGGGCCGCTCGCGCTCCATCTCGCCAGGCACGGGCGCATCGAATTCGGCGACGAGATCGAGATCTCGCAGGGAGTGGAGATCGGTCGGCCCTCGACGCTCTTTGCCCGCGTCGACGGCTCGGCGGATCAGGTCGAGCGCGTCGAGGTCGGCGGCTCGGCTGTGATCGTCTCGCGCGGCGAGCTCAAGCTCTGAATCTTCAGTCGATGGTCGTGACGTAGGCGCCGACGAGCGTTGCGGTCTGCTGGTCGACGCCGCCCTCCCGGCGATCGGCGTGTCCGTCCTGAAAGTGCGCGAAGGCAGCCGTCGAGGCAATCGGGTTCACCTCGTCATCGCCGTGGTCGTGGAACGACACGTGCACGAAGGAGTCATCGGCGAGCCGGAGGACGATGTAGCTCACGTTGTCGGGCTTCGCCGCGTCCAGCTCGGCGAAGACTCCTTCGACTCGTCGCTGGTTCTCATCCGCCGCCTCGGCGGAAGGCATCGCGTAGCGCGTGACCAGCCTCTTCTGCATGGTGGGGCTCCTTTCGGGGGGGACGGTGCTAAGACCGGCGCAGTCCTTAGAACTCATCGCTAGGTTCTAGCCATGACGTCATCCCAGAGCGAGGCCGGCGCCCGCGTGCTTGCGGGGAAGTGCCGATGCGGGGCGGTTCGCTACGAAGTCTCGGACGCATTCCTGTACGCGGCGAACTGTCACTGCTCGGAGTGTCGAGCGGCGACGGGATCGGCTTTCAAGCCGTTCGCCGGCATCGAGCGGGAGAAGCTAGTGATCACGGAGGGGTTGGACGATCTCGCGGTCTTCGGCGAGGAAGACCTCAACGACACGCGTTGCGGGGCGTGCGGATCCTTCCTCTTCTCGGTTGTCCGCGACGGCGCGTTCGTGCACGTCGCCATGGGGTCACTGGTCGATGCTCCGACCATCCGTCCGACGGAGCACATCTTCGTCGGCTCCAAGGCAGCGTGGTTCGAGATCACCGACGACCTGCCGCAAAGCGAGGAGCTCTAGCCGCCGCCGATGCTGTTCACGCCGGAAGCGCACGAGGCGCTCGTGGACGAACCGTGGAGCGCCGACACGGCGCGGACGGCGATCGCCTCGATCGTGGCCGACGCGGAGGGTGCATTCGAGGACGGTTGGCCGACGCATCCGAAGGACGCGGACAACGAGCACGAGGCCCGTAGGCGATTCCGGACGCTGTATCTCGGAGGTTCCGGGGTCGTGGCGGCGTTCCACCGCCTCGCGCAGCGGGGCTTCGTCGAGTTGCGACGGGACTATGTGCCGTATCTCGGGCATTCGCTCGAAGCCCCGCCGGATTTTCCCGACTACGACCCGCAGCGCAGCCTGTGGATGGGCGAGACCGGAATCCGGCTGGTCTTGCAGAGGCTGGCACCCTCGCAGGCCAATCTCGAGCGGCTGGCGGAGCTGATCGCGGCGAACGAGCAAGACGAGCGGCGCGAATTGATGCTCGGCAGTCCCGGCACGATCCTCGCGGGCCGCGAGCTCGGGCTCGATGTGACGCCGAGCATCGAGTGGTTGCAGGGAGAGCGTGACGCGGACGGCCTGTGGACGCAGCACCTGTTCGGGCGAATCGGGCGCAATCTCGGCCCCGCGCACGGGTACGCAGGCTGTGCGCTCGCACTCGGCGACGGGGCGGGCGTCTCGGAGACGCTCCAGCGCTTTGCCGTCGAGGAGGACGGGCTCGTCAACTGGCCGCCGACCGAGGGGGACAAGCTCGACGACAACGGCGACGGTCAGATCCGCACGCAGTGGTGCCACGGCGCGCCGGGGATGGTCGCGACGCTCGCTCCCTTCCTCGACGAGGAGCTCGCGGTCGCGGGCGGCGAGCTCACCTGGCGTGCCGGGCCGCTGCGCAAGGGCGCAAATCTCTGCCACGGAACAGCGGGGAACGGCTACGCGTTCCTGGCGCTGCTCGAGCGCACGGGGGACGAGCGCTGGCTGACCCGGGCGCGCGCGTTTGCGATGCACGCTGCCGGTCAGGTCGAGCAAAGACGCTCAGAGCACGGGCGCGGTCGTTACACGCTCTGGTCGGGCGACCTCGGCACGGCCGTCTACCTCGCCGACTGCATCGACGGCCATGGGGAGCTGCCACTCCCGTAGAGCTACTCGATGCCGTCGAGGAACCCGAGCACGCGCTCCTTGAGCAGCGCCGCTGCTTCCGGGTCGAAATCGCCGAGGCTGCTATCGGCGAACAGGTGCCCGTCGCCCGGGTAGAGGAACAGCTCGGCGTTCTCGACGCCGCCGACGAGCTCGCGGGCGGCAGGGAGGTCTTCCTCGGCCCATTCGTCCTTGTCCATCATGTGGATCTGGACGGGAACACCCTCCGGCCAGGGAGTCTCGAACTCCTCGGGCGGCAACGCGGCGCTCAGCAGCAGCGCGCCGCGTGCGCCGGGACGCGTCTGGGCGAGCATCTGGGCCGGCATGACTCCCAGCGAGAACCCGCCGTAGACCAGCTCGGCGGGCAGAGCCTCCGCGGCGGCCGCGCCTCGCTCGATGATGACGCCGAAACCGACCTCTTTGGCGTAGCCGACCCCGTCGTCGAGGTCCGCGAATGTCTTGCCGTCGTACAGATCCGGCGCGTGAACCGTGTGCCCGGCAGCGCGCAGCTCGTCGGCGAAGGCGAGGATTCCCTCGGTCTGTCCTTGCGCGTGGTGGAAGAGCAGGATCTCGGCCATCGGTCCACTCTAACCACTTCAGTCTCGCGACCGCTATTCGGAGAACGGCAACGTCGTGGCGCCGGTCGCCACCTCCCACAGGTGGCCCTCCGGATCTGTGAAGTAGCCGCTGTACCCGCCCCAGTCCGTGTGCGCCGGCGCCTTCGTGACCTTCCCGCCCGCGGTCTCCGCTTCGGCGAGGACTTCGTCGACGCGATCCTCTGAACGGACGTTGTAGGCGAACGTGATCCCGCGAAAGCCGTCGCCCTCAGCGGGCAGGCCGGCCTCGGCCGCGAGCTCGTCCCAGGGATAAAGCGTGAGGGCCGAAGAGCCGTCGCCGAGGCTGAAACAGGCCCACTCTCCCTGCTCCTGCAGGATCGGCCAGCCGAGGCCTTCGCTGTAGAACCGCTTGGCGCGGGCGAAGTCTCGGACGCCGAGCCCGATGAGCGCGATATGGGGTTTCAACCCCCGATCAGCTCCTTGAACGCGGGCTCTTCGCGGATCGGGTCGAAGTCGGAGTCTTCGGTCGCCATCGAGCGGAACTGCTCCCTCCGGTCGATCGCCATCCCGAGGTGCTTGACCGCGTCGGCCGGGCGCCCCGCGAGGCTCTCGCAGCACGCGAGGTTGTAGAGCGGGATGGGGTACTCGGGATGTGCTTCGATCGCCTCTCGCCCCTGGTCGGCGGCTTCGGCGTATTTCCCCGCCTCGTAGAGATGGTTGAGCGGCATCCAGACCTCCGAGCCGTACGCTTCGTATGCCTTCCCCGGCACGCCGCCGAGCGCGACGATCGTCGTCCCCGGCTCCTCGGCGAACGCCGTCCGCTTGACGTTCGGGCGGGCGAAGACGAACGTGCCGGTCGGCGCATCCACGGACTCGCCGTCGAGCTCGAACCTCGCGCGGCCCCGCTGGACGAGGTAGAGCTCCTCCTGGAGGTCATGCTCCTGCGACTCGTCGTGCTCGTTGATGAGCCGGTCGCCCGCCTCCTTCCCCGTATAGGCGTTCACGCCGAAGGACGTGATGCCGAAGTGGTGCCGGACAGGTCGCCAGGGACAGCGGCCGTCGCTGATCTCGTCGATCTCGTCAAGTTGCGCCACTGCGTACTCGCTCATAGGACCTCCCTGGTCGTCGTCGTTTCGCCGCGATCCTAGGGATAGCCTGCTCGGCATGCGGAGGATCCTCGTGACGGGCATGTCGGGCACGGGAAAGTCAACCGCGTTGGCCGAGCTTGCGAAGCGCGGCTTCCAGGTCGTCGAGACTGATGTCGGGCCCTGGAGTAAGTGGTCGGAGGCAGACGGCGGATACGTCTGGCGCGAGGATCTCGTCGAGGACCTTCTGTCTCGCGACGACGGAGCGACGCTCTTTGTCTCTGGCACCGTCTCGAATCAGGGTCGCCTCTACCCGCGCTTCGACGCCGTGGTTCTCCTGAGCGCGCCGGTCGACGTGCTCCTGCGCCGGATCGAGACGCGGACGACCAACGACTACGGCAAGGCTGCCGAGGAACGTGCGCTCATCGTCCGTCACGTGGCGGAAGTCGAGCCGTTGCTACGGGCTACGTGCACACACGAGATCGACTCCGCGCAGCCGCTTGGCGATGTCGTGTCGCAACTCGTCGAGATCGGGCGCGGCTAGAAGACGTGAGGTTGGATCTGGCCGGAGCCGATGAATTTTTTGTGATCGGCCAGTCTCTACGGCGTTCGGATCCGCAAAGCGCCTAGACAGGTCTCGCCTGCAGTAATGACTCCAGGAGGCACCATGAAGCTTCTTCTCACTTCCAGCGGCATCAGCAACCCGAGCATCCAAGACGCGCTGGTCTCCTTGCTGGGCAAACCGATTGCCGAGTCCAGCGCGCTCTGCATTCCCACCGGCGTGCAGCCCTTCCCCGGCGGACCTTCACACGTCTACGGGTTCATCAGCGGATTGCACGGCGGCCCCATGTGCGGCTTGGGTTGGAAATCGTTGGGAGTGCTGGAGCTCACCGCGCTGCCCAGCATCAAGGAGGAGTACTGGGTTCCGGCGGTCCAGGAGGTCGATGCTCTGCTGGTTTGGGGCGGCAGTCCCTTGTATCTGTGCTACTGGATGCGGCAGTCCGGACTGGCCGACCTCTTGCCGTCGCTGCGGGGCGAGATGGTCTACGTCGGTACTAGCGGCGGTGCCATGGTTGCGACTCCCGACTTCGGAGGAGAGACCTACGACGACAGTGATCCGCTCACCGGCAGCGACAAGGCGCTGGGACTGGTTGATTTCTCGGTGTTTCCGCACCTGGAGCGCGAGGACATGCCGGACACTTCCCTGGCCAACATCGAAAAATGGGCTGCCGGGTTGTCAGTGCCTGCGTACGCAATTGACGATCAGACCGCGATCAAGGTGGTCGACGGCACCGTCGAAGTCGTCTCCGAGGGGCACTGGAAGCTGTTTACCCCCAGCCCGGAAGCAAGCTAATCGGCTAGCCGATCTGCTCGGCCAGCCCGATGAGGATCCCCTCAGGGCCTCGGATGTAACAGAGCCGATACACGTCTTCGTACTGGACCACTTCGTCCACGAGCTGCGCGCCGTGCTCGCGGAGCCGGGCCAGCGTGTCGTCGAGGTCGTCCACCGCGAACATGACGCGGAGGTAGCCGAGGGCGTTCACCGGTGCGTTCCGGTGATCGGCGACCGGAGGCGGCGTGAGAAAGCGCGAGAGCTCGATCTTGCCGTGGCCGTCCGGCATACGCATCATGGCGATCTCGACGCGCTGGTCGCGCAGTCCAGTGACGCGCCCTGACCAGTCGCCTTCGATCATGGCTCGCCCCTCGAGTTCGAGGCCCAGCTCGGCGAAAAACGAGATAGCGGCATCAAGCGACTCCACCACGATGCCGACGTTGTCCATCCGTTGAAGCGCCACGCGGCCATTATCGGCGATGGCAGATCCCCGACCGGAATCGAGCTGCACGGCTGCCTGGGGGCCTAGGTGCGCGGCGCGTACTCGACGCTCCGGAACGGCCAGTCGGACGCGAGCCACTCACTTACGACGCGCGAAAGCGGCGTGTCTAGCTGCGCCTGGCTCGCCCGTACCCAGGAGAGCGCACGGGCGTCGTAGTCGCTGTCGGGCGGCGGGTAGAAGTAAACGCACCCGATCACGTCACGGCTCGCCGGATCGAGCACCGTGTACGTGAACCCCGTCCGGTTGCGGAAGTCGTCGGCATGGCGCTGCAGGTCTGCCCGGTTCTCGTCCGGCGTCATCTCCCGAGGCCACCTGCTGTCCTCCCACCCGGGCGTCGCGTGGATGTGCTCCACCGACGAGGTCCACGCATCGTAGTCCTGGTCGTTGTGGTCAGGGCCGAGCGGCTCGAGCACGAACTGCGGCGTCTCGAGCCGCCGAGGGACGTCGAAGTCGGGCGGGACGAACTCCTCCACGCGAGCGATCGTAGAACCTTGGCTCAAGGGGCGCCGGTATAGGATCGCGCAGGTGCAGGTCTCCACGAGGACCCGGATCGCCTGCCCACCCGAACAGGTCTTCGACACCCTTGCCGATCTGCGCAACGAGACGCAATGGAACAGCCGAGTCAGCAGCGCTGAGCTGCTGAGCGGCGAGCCGATCGGGCCGGGTTCGCGTTTCGCGATCGTCAACGGCGGCTCTCCGTACGACGTGACGATCGCCACCTACGACCGGCCGTCCCGGCTTGGGATCGAGGCGAGCGGCAAGCCCGACCTCACGATCGCGTATGCGTTCACGCCGACCGGTGGGGGTACGGACCTCGAAAGCAACTTCGACTTCCGTCCGAGAGGAGTCCTCAAGGTGCTGTTCCCGCTGCTTGCGCTGGTGATCCGCCGTGACGTGCCGAAGCAGTACGCCTCGCTGAAGGCGCTCTGCGAGCGCTGACCGCAACGAGCGCGGGACGCGCCGCCCCTTCCCGCGACTAGGCTCGCGCGAGTGGAGGTGCGCGCTGAAGCGATCAGAGATCGGTCGGCCGTGCGGGCGTTACACGTCGCGGCGTTCGGAGAAGATCACGTCCCGGTTGTCGCAAACCTCGTTGACGAGCTGCGCGACGCTGTCAGGCGAGGCGAAGGGCTTTCGCTCGTCGCGGCAGAACGAGACCAGATTGTCGGGCACGTGATGTTCAGCCCGAGCCTGCTCGACGCGCCGAAGCGCTTGCTCCCGGTGCAGGTGCTGAGCCCAATCGGGGTCGTGCCGGAGCATCAGAACCAGGGGGTCGGAACGGCGCTGATTCGCCGCGGCATCGAACTGTTGAGCGAACGCGATGTCCCGCTCGTCTTCTTGGAAGGGGCACCGGGGTATTACTCGCGCTTCGGGTTCGAGCCAGGCGCCGCCCATGGATTTAGGAAGCCGTCGTTGCGAATCCCGGACGCAGCGTTCCAAGTGCTCCGACTCCCGACCTACGAGTCTTGGATGACGGGCACGCTGGTGTACGCGGAGGCGTTCTGGAGGCATGACGCCGTCGGACGCCGCGACCCGAAGGCCTGAAGTAGCGTAAGCAGCTGGGAGTGAGCGCCGCCTGAGCCAGTGCGCGGGACTGTCCCCCGGCGCTGTCGTGACCGGCAGGCTGAGCGCTTACCGACGGGCCACGAAGATGTACTCACGGCTGTCGTCGTCGAGCGGTTCCCCGGCGAACCCGCCATAGAGAGCTTCGAGGCGCAGGCCCGCGACGTCGAGGAGCCCCAGCCATTCGTTCTTGGTTGCCCACCAGAGCGAACCGGTTCCACCATCGTCCAAGGTGATGTCGACTCGGTTATCGCTGACGCTGTAGTAGTTCGTGTGCGGCAGCGGCGTGTCGGCATGCTGGCCGTCTATGGCGGATGCGACGTGATGGTCGAAGGCGAACGCGTTCCAGGCGAAGCGGCCGTTAGACCGAAGCGATGCCGCGACCCGCTCGAAGCAGCGGCGACGATCGGCCCACGTGGGCAGATGCAGCAGAGACCGCCCAGGGCAGTAGATCAAGGCCGCCGGCTCCTCGATTTCAAGCTCCCGCATGTCTCCTTCACGCAGGTCGAGCTCGACTCCCTCCTCAACTGCGCGCACTCGAGCATGCGCGAGCATCGCCGGCGAGGAGTCAATCCCTATTACACGCCTGCCCGTTGCCTGAGCAACCGGGATCGCAACGCGCCCGTTGCCAACTGCAAGCTCGACCATTGGCCCGTCAGCATCACGGGCAAGCCCGACGTAGAACGGGACGTCAGCAGTGGCGCCGGTGGACCAGTCCCCGTATCGGTCCGCCCAGGCGTCGTACCAGCTCGACATGACAACGCCAATCTACGCGCAAACGAGGCGGCGTTCGGCTGGGCCAGTGTTCGGGAATGTCCCCTGACGCAGGCTGGGCCGAGGCCGATGAGTTACGGGTCACCGAGCGGTCTACTTCGAGAGCAACATCTACGTGCGGCCGGAGGAGCCACCGAGAAAGGAGTCATGCGATGCCGCGGTACCTGATCTCGTTCGATGCCCACGCGATGGACCACATCCCCGACGAGGACATGCCCGCCGTGACCAACGCCTCGCTCGCGGTGGTCCAGGAGGCCGTCAACGCCGGCGTGTGGGTTTTCGGTGGCGGGCTAGAACACCAGAAGGCGAGCATCGTGGCCACCGACGGAACGGTCACCGACGGCCCGTACCCAGAGGCCATCGGCGGATTCTGTGTCGTCGACGTACCCTCACGCGAGGAGGCGCTGGAGTGGGCTGCCAAGATCGCCGTCGCCTGTCGCTGTGCTCAAGATGTCCGGGAGTTCATGCCTGACCCGACCGTAGGCAACTAGACGTCACTCGCCTGGGCCAGCGTTCGGGAATGACGCCTGCGCGTCCTCACCTCTGAACTGACACCCAGGCGCTCTAGATGCACGCGTTAGTCTGCTGCCCGGGAGAGCCTAGAAGAAGGGTCGATGGATAACTACGTGGTCAAATCGCTCGGTGTGGATACTTGGGACGCGTACGCCCGTCTCGTCGAGCGGCACAACGGTGTGTTCGGTGGGTGTTGGTGCACTGGTTCCACACCTTCCACGCCGAGAAGACGTTCACTGCGGAAGGCAACCACGCGCTCAAGGAGCAGCTGGTCAAGGAGGATCGGGCGCACGCCGCCGTGGTCTTCGACGGCGACGAGGCAGTCGCCTGGGCCCAGTACGGCCCTCCGGGGGAACTGCCGAACATCCACCACCGCAAGGAGTACGAGGAGACCCTCGACAAGCTGCCTGACTACCGGATCACGTGCATCTTCGTCGACAAGAAGTACCGACGAAGGGGCGTGACGGCGATCGCGCTCAGTGGCGCGATCGACCTGATCGCGCAGGCCGGCGGCGGAGTCGTGGAGGGGTACCCTCACGACACCACCGACGGCAGGAAGGTGTCCGTCCTCTACAACGCAACACGGTCCATGTACGAGGAGACCGGTTTCGAGTACCTCCGCCCCAAAAGCAAGAGGAACTGTGTGATGCGCTGGATCGTGCCCTAGCGTCGTTGCCCTGCGGCGAGCAAGGCTGCTAGCTCCTCGGTTGGGCCAGTGTGCGGGAATGTCACATGAGGGAAGGCGGCGATCCGGCCAAACGCGCGCGTGTAGCGTCTGCGGCGTTGACCCGGTTCGTCATCGACTGCGAGACGCTGCTCCGGATTGCCGCGGGCGAGATCGAAGTCGCCGCCGAGCACAAGCTCGTCGCGCCGACACTTGTCCGCTCGCAGGCGCTCTCGGCGCTGTACGAGGCTGCCCGCGGGGGTGAGATCTCGGCCGCAGTGGGGATCGAACGGGTGACACGGATCAACTCGCTGAAGGTCCGCTTCCTCGGCGACAAGGTGCTCCAGCGGAAGGCGTGGAAGGTCGCGGATCAGCTGGGGTGGGAGACAACGTTCGACGCCGAATTCGTGGCGCTGACGCAGCTACAGGCGGACGTCTTCGTCACTTCCGACAGCGATCTGGCGCAGGCGGTCTCCGGCCTCGTCAGGACGTCGACAATCGACGCGCTGCGCACGGCCTGATCGGCGAGCGTGAGCACGAGCCGCCTCGCTTGCGCGAGCGTGCCGGAATGACCCTGAGTACCTTCCGTTGCGCGGACTTATGATCGTGGCATCCGGGTCGGAGAGAGAAAGAATGTTCGTGAGAGATGGTCGTGTTGAACGCTACGCCGAGCTACTGCTCGGTACATGCTTAGGCGTAGAGCGCGGCTGGCAAGTGATGGTGTGGAGCACTCCGTGGGCTCGGCCGCTGCTGGAGGAGGTCATGAAGCAGCTGGCCGAGCGCGGCGCCTACCCGCTCCTGCGCCTCACCTTCAGCGGCAGCACCTGGCGAGAACACCGAGCATGGCTGCGGCATGCACCGCTCGACGTGATCTCGAAGCCGGCGATGATCGAGGCCCACACGCGGGCGCAGTGTGACGCGTGGCTCGGCGTGTCGGCCCCGGAAAACACACGTGACGGCGCGGACATCTCGGCCGAGCGATCGAGCGCTCTCGAGAAGGCCTATCGCGACGCCAGGTCACCCCTCGCAGCGGACACTCCTTCGGTGATGTGCTGGTACCCGACGCCGGCGCTGGCCCAGGACGCCGGAATGACGTTGCCTGCGTTCGCCGACTTCCTCTACGGCTCGTGCCTGATCGACTGGAAGAGTATGCACAAGCGAATCTCGCGTCATGCGCAACTGCTCGACGAGGCGGAGGAAGTCCGGATCGTCGGCGACGAAACAGATTTGCGCCTGTCCGTGGCCGGTCGGCGCGCGGACGTCGACGCCGGCACCGGCAACATGCCGGGCGGCGAGTTCTTCGTCTGCCCGGTCGAGACGTCGGCCGAGGGCACGATCGCATTCACGGAGTTCCCCGCGATGCTGGGGGGCCGCGAGATACGCGGCATACGTCTTCGCTTCTCGGAAGGCCGCGTCGTCGATGCGTCAGCCGACAGCGAAGAAGACTTCCTGATCGAAACACTCGACACCGACGAAGGCGCGCGCCGCATTGGCGAGCTCGGGATCGGCTGCAACCCCGGCATCGACCGCTACATGCGGAACGCCTACTTCGACGAGAAGATGAACGGAACCATCCACCTCGCGCTCGGCTGGGGCTTCGACTTGAACATCGGCGGCACGAACGTCTCGGCGATCCACTGGGACATCGTCAAGGACCTCCGTTTCGGTGGGCGCATCGAGCTCGACGGCAAGGTCATGCAGGAAAACGGCATCTGGGTCGCCTGAACCGCAACACCCGAACGCTGGCCGACGCGGGAGCCTCGCCGTACACACGTTAGGTTTGGTTGGATGAGCGGACTCGTCGTCAGGCCCGCGCGCGAAAGCGACGCGGACACGATGGCCGCGACAGAGATCGCGGTCTTGAGACCGTGCCGTCGCTTGGGCGAGCGTCCTTTCGCCTGTGACGTGACCCAATCAGTGGGCCGTTCGGGCTACAGGGCGGCGCACGAGACCTGCAAGCCCCGCGAGTAGAAACGCGAGCGCGAAACTGGGGAGCGATGCACCGAACGACCATTGCGACGGGTGCGCGTTCTCGACGAGGTCCGTCCACCAGCCTGGGCCTACGGGCTGGAGCCACTGGTAGAGCGCAAACCCGGCGATCCAGGCGCCGATCAGGGCGGGGCGGAAGGCCGGCGCGGCGAAGAAATCGTTGCGGCGATAGCGCATGCCCGCGACGAACCAGTCGGCGAGCAGGACGCCGAAGAGCGGCACGAAGCACGAGCCAAGCAGGTAGAGGAAGTCCAGGTAGTGGGCGAGGTCGATCGTCAGCGCGCCGATCGTCGCGGTCGTCGAGACGGCAACGATGAGCATCCACTGCGGAACTCGAGGCACGAGGTTCTGGAGCGAGACCGCGGTCGAGTAGATGTTCGCGAAGGCCTCGTCCGTCTCGTCGACGGTGACCGCGAACAGAGCGAGCGCGGCCGCTGCGCCTCCGGCGGCAACGGCGACGGGAACTCCCGTTGCCTCGGTGAGGTTGCGGTCGAGCACGAGGACGACGCCGAGGACGAGGATCCACGAGGCCCCGATGAAATACCCGAGGCCTGAGCCGAGGAGCGCGCTGCGGCGGTTGCGCGAGAACCGGGTGTAGTCCGCGACGAGCGGCACCCACGAGACGGTGATCGCGATCACGAGGTCGACGCCGAGCCAGATCGACATGCCGCCTTCGCCCTTCGCCGACCAGAGCGCTCCGAGATCCGCGTGCCAGAGCACCCAGTAGGTCAGATAGATCATCGAGCCCGCCACCGCGTAGACCGCGAAGCGCCGCAGGAACCGCCGGACGAAACCGATCGGGCCCAGGAGCGCAAGCACGCCGGCGGCGACGCCGAAGAAGATCGTCCACGCGGCCTTGGCCTGGAATCCGAAGAGGTCGTCTGAGAGTGCGCCGGCGGCGGCGGCGATGATGATCAGCTCGAACGTCGCCCAGCCGAGACACTGGCCCACGTTGAGCACCGTCGGGAGATAGGACCCGCGGTGCCCGAGCGGCGCGCGCAGGAGCACCATCGACGGCACGCGTCCATCTGCGCCGATCATCCCCGCGACGCCGAGCATCAGGTTCCCGACGATGCTCCCGACGACGACTGCGATCAGCGCGTCGCGAAGCGAGAGCGCAGGCACGAGCAGAGCGCCGAGGACGAGCACGAGCAGCGAGACGCCGAGGTTCCCCCACAGCATCGTCTGATCGGCTGCGTTCAGAACGCGCAGGCGCTCCGGTACCGGCTCGATGCCCCAACTCGGAGTTTCGCGCGCCATTCTCACTCCCTTCGCCGGCATGACCCGGATCAGGTTCTGCGGGTGTGATCTCAGCCGCTCTTGAAGCGGCACCCCGGAAGGGTCACTCTACCGACCTATGGACGAAGAGCCGCGCCGGCCCCGGCAGCTGACACCGATGAGCGGCGAGCTCACGAGTCAGGCGGGTTGGACGGCTCCAGAGCCGGTCGACCAAAGGCTCAAGCCGAAGGCCGAGAAGGCTCCCCCGAGGACGACGAGAGAGATCATCCTGCGCGGCCTGCTTCGTCTGGTCGTCACGCTCGCGCTCATCGCAGCCGCGACCGCTCTTGTGGCTCTCCTCGTCGTCTACTTCCGAGGCTCGTCCGCGGTGCGCACGTTTGCTCTCGCCTACATCTTCGTCGGCGCTGCGCTCCTCGCTCTTGCGTTCTTCCACCAGACCGGTCAAGAGAGCGAGTGGTATCGCGACCGCACCGAGCACGAGGCGGCCTTCAACTGGTCGACCGTCTACGCGCTGTTCGGCGTGCTGATGCTCGCGATGGGCCTGGCGCTCGACTACTTTCTCTAGGTCGTTCGCAGGCGCGGCAGCATCCTGGCACCGACCGGCAGCCACCAGAGGGCCAGGCCGAGCGCGAGGCCGACCGTCAGGTTGACCTCGAAGCCGACGATCCCGACGATCAGGGCGACGGCCCAGTCTCGGGCCCGGTGGAGGTCGCGGAGCAGCAGCATGTGCAGGACTCCGGCCGTCGCCAGCACGCCGGCCAGGATCGGCAGCGGGAAGGCTGCGAGGAGCCCGGCGAGCCCGGCGCCCAGCGCAAGGGCGAGCGTCAGCAGGAGCACCCCCATCGCGGCGGGGGCCGCGGCGGTGCGCGCGCCGAACGCGTAGTGCGCGGTCATTCCACCGGCGCCGTGGCAGACCGGCATTCCGGAGATCGCACCCGCGAGGAGGTTCGCCGAGCCGAAGGTCGTCGCCAGGCGGCCCGGTCGCACACGATCTCCGAGCTTGCCGAAGTAGACCTTCGCCGCATCGGCTGTGGCCAGGCACGAGTTCGCGAAGGAGAGCGGCACCTGTGGAACGACGAGCACCGTGAACGCGGTCCAGAAGACGGCGCTGTCGAGATGAGGGAGCGAGATCGGCGAGGGGCCGAACGCGGCCTTGTCGCCTGCGAGCACGACCATGACCACGGCGCCCGTGCCAACGAGCGCGAGCGTGATCGGCCAGCGGCGGAGCCCAAACGCGAGGATGACCACGAGGAGCGCGAGCGGCAGCGCCCACCTCTGGTCGAGCGCGTGTTCTGTGAAGCCCTTTGGCGGCTCGGTCACGAGCGTCCAGGCGATCTTCAGAAACAGGAGCCCGACGGTGAGCTGCACCCCGCGGATGAGGGCCTTCGGGAACCCGCGGGCCGCCAGGTCGAGCACTCCGAGTTGCCCGAGCACGAGGAAGATGACGCCCATCAGGAGTGCGCCCGCAGCGATCTCGTCCGCACCTAGGCCATTCGCGATCGCGATCGCACCGAACGCCTTCAGGGGCTGCACGGGCACCGGCAGCCGGTAGATGAACGCAACGGCGACGTAGAGCAGGCCGGCCGGGAGGAGCACGGCTGTCGCAGACAGTCCGTTCTTCACGATCAGCGCGACGGCGATCGGGACCAGCACGCCGACGTCTGCCACTGCCCCCGCAAGCTCGAGTCGGCCCAGCTTCAGAATGTCGCGTCCCTCACTCCCGTGGCAATGACGATCAGGATCGCCGCGGACGCAGCCAGGCGGTAGAGCACGAACACGGAGTAATCATGGCGGCGCAGGTAGCCGAGCAGGAGGTCGATCGCGATCAGCCCGGCGCCGGCGGAAGCGATCGTCCCGACGAGGAACGGGCCACCCCACCCGCCGGGAAGCGTTCCGAAGACGACGTTCGTCAGCCCCTTGTAGAGCACCGCGCCGAAGACGATGGGGATCAGCAGGAAGAAGGACAGGCGCGCGGCGCTGTCGCGGTCGAGCTTCAGGAACCGGCCGGCGGTGATCGTGATGCCCGAGCGCGAGACGCCCGGCATGAGGGCAATCACCTGTGCGACGCCGACGCCGATCGCAGACCAGAGCCCGATGTCCTCGAGCTTGCGGGTCTGCGCGCTGCGGTCGGCGACCCAGAGCAACGCCGCGAAGACGGCCAGGCTGATCGCGATCTGCCACGGCGCGCCCAGGTGGTCCTCGATCACGCTCTCGCCGGCCGCACCGGCGATCGCCGCCGGGATCGTCGCGACGAAGACGAGCCAGGCGATCTTCTCGTCGGCCGTCTCGATTGCCCGTTTCCCGACCGAGCGGATCAATGCCGCTACGAGCCGCACGACCTCATCCCAGAAGTACACGACCACGGCGACGAGAGTCCCGAGGTGCAGGGAGACGTCGAAGGTTTTGTTGAAGTCCGGATGGGTCTCGAGATAGCCCCACTCCGCGAGCCAGGGGACGAGGATCAGGTGCCCGGACGACGAGATCGGAAGGAGCTCGGTTAGCCCCTGGACGATGCCGAGGGTGAAGGCCTGCCAGTTCGTGAGCCTCCCGGCCTGCTCGCCGACGCCGAGCGCCGCCAGCACGACCGCGACGGTGAGGAGGATGACCGCGATCGTGTAGGAGAGACGCCGCGGCATGAACGGCAACGTACTGAACCGGAGCGCTACGCGGTCAGCTTGACCCAAAAACATGTCCGGGTGGTAACGATCCGGGAGGCCGGGGGTTACGAATGCCGCACGGAATTTTCCCCAGCATGTGGAGAAAGACCGGCTTTCCGTTGCGCCTCGACCTTGTAGCCCACGCCGTACCTGGTGTGCACGAAAGCATGCGTGGGCGTCCTCGCATCGATCTTCTCGCGCAGCTTGCGGACGAAGACGTCAACGGTTCGGTCTCGCCGGGTGAGCCGCCGGCCCCAGATCTTCTGGAGGAGCTCGTCGCGCGTCAGCACGCGGCCCGAGTCGAGCGCCAGGGCGTACAGGAGGCGGAACTCGGTGGGTGTCAGCTCGACGCTCGCGCCGTCGACATAGGCCTGCACGCTGAGCGGATCGATGCGGAGCTCCTCGAGCTCGATCGGCTCGCCGCGCGCAACCTCCTGGGCACGCACGCCCCGGCGCGCCGCGACGCGCACGCGCGCCACGAGCTCCTTCATCGAGAACGGCTTCACGAGGTAGTCGTCGCACCCGATCTCGAGGGCATGGATCCGGTCCTGCTCGCTCCCGCGTGCGCTGACCACGACGATCGGAGTTCCGATCCCTTCCGCCCGTGCTGTCTCGATCAACGTCCAGCCGTCGAGGAGCGGCAGCATCAGGTCGAGGACGCACACGTCCGGCCGCTCGTACCGCAAGCGCGTGATCCCGGCTTCGCCGTTTGCCACCCAGAGTGGATCGAAACCGGCCGTGGTGAGGTGCGTCGCCATCACCTTGGCGATGAGCTCGTCGTCTTCGACGATCAGCACGTTCGACACCTTCGGCAAATCATTCGGCATCCGGCGTCGTTGCTGGGTAGAGGGTTGGTGAAAGACCGGTAACCGAGTGGTGACCCGGAAGCCAAACGGCCCCGGTTTCCCGGAGCCGTCGGCAATCGCTGCTGGGGCCTCGGCGTCAGCCGCGATACGCGCCCTTCGTCGCTACGGGCGCAGGTTCCATCCAACTCCACTCTCGACGCTCGGCAGCCGCCCGTGGGCGACGGTGTGGTGAACCTGTCGTTACGGGGAGGTTTGTGCTCTAACCGACGGCGGCCAGCTCGGAGCCGGTCGCCAGGGCCGCGCCGGCGAGCGCCTCGGCTGCGGCGGAGAACACGTTTCGGTCGAGCGAGTACGCGTCCGTGAACTCGACCGCGCCGTTCATCTCGATCACGACCCAGCCGCCGTCGCCCGTCGGCATCAGGTCGATCCCGACGAGATCCGTCTCTGCAGCGGCCGCAGCCCCGAGCGCGAGCTCCCTCGCGGCCTGCGGCGGATCGGCCGGCAGGCGCCTGGCGCCGAGCGCGACGTTCGTGCGCCATTCGCCCGGTGGTGAGAGTCGCCGGACGGCACCGACGATCTGCCCGGCGGCGACCACGATGCGCAGGTCGTGTCCGAGCGGCGGCACGAGCTCCTGGACGAGGACGCCCTGCCGGCGGAACCACGGCCTCGTCGAGAGCTCCTCGAGGGCCGCCCTCACCTGAGACCGGTCCTCGCAGAGCAGCACGTCCTTGCCCCAGCTGCCGAAGCGCGGCTTGATGACCACCGGAGGCTCGAGCTCCGTGTCGGCCCGGTGAGCGCCGACGTGCGTCGTGCGGGGATGGGGAAGGCCGGCGGCGCTGAGAACGTGCGAGGTCTGGAGCTTGTCGTGGGTCGTGAGCAGCGCGCGGCGACCGTTGAAGACGCGGACGCCTTCGGCTTCGAGCCGCCCGATCTCCCAGAGGCCGGGCTCGATGCCGTCGATCGTCGGGAGGACGTCGAGTCGAGCTAGCGCCGCATCGCCGGGCTCGAGCGATCCGACCGCGCGGGTGGGGCTGAGCATCTCGAACGGAACGTCGCGGGGCGCAGCCTCGACAAGCCGGAGGTTCGTTTCGCTCTCACGATGGGCGACGAGCACGATTCGCATCTGACCTCCGATTGTATGGCGCGGGAGCAAATTAGACGCATGTCCACCACTTTGTTGCAAGCTCCCAACCACCCCGGTACCGAGTTGGTGAAGACCGAGACCGCTCAGGCGACGTCTTTGCGAAGGGCCTCGAGCTTGTAGCCGACGCCGTAACGCGTGTGGATGAAGTCGTGTTGTGACGCCCGGCGGTCGATCTTGTCGCGGAGCCGCCGCACGAAGACGTCGACTGTCCGGTCCCGATGAGTTGCGCGCCGTCCCCAGATCTTCTGGAGGAGCTCGTCTCGCGTCGCGACGCGCCCGGGATCGAGCGCAAGGGTGTAGAGGAGGCGGAACTCGGTGGGAGTCAGCCCGGCGTTTTCGCCGTCGACGTACGCCTGCACCTCTCGTGGGTCGATCCGCAGCTCCTCGATCTCGATCGCCCCGCCGCGTTGTTCCTCCTGCGGACGCACCCCGCGGCGAGCGGCAGCCTGCACACGGGCGACGAGCTCCTTCATCGAGAACGGCTTCACGAGGTAGTCGTCCGCGCCGAGCTCGAGGGCATGGATGCGGTCGTGCTCCGTGCCGCGGGCGCTGACGACGACGATCGGCGTGCCGATCCCCTCCGCGCGCGCGGTCTCGATCACGCTCCACCCGTCCTTGCCGGGCAGCATCAGGTCGAGCACGCAGACGTCGGTCTGCTCGTAACGAAGACGGGCGAGCCCGAGCTCTCCGGTCGAGACCAGGAGGGGCTCGAAGCCCGCGGCGGCGAGGTGCTGGGCCATCCCTTGGCCGATCACCTCGTCGTCCTCGAGGATGAGGACTCGGGGCATCGTCATGTCAATAATGGCGTGTGCGGCGAGTCGCTTGGGTGCACTCGTGGTGAGCATCTGGTGAACGTGTGGTGAACGACGAGACCAACATCAGCTCGGGCCACCTCGAAGCCTACGAGGAGCTGCGCACGGGATTCACCGCGGTCGTCTCGCACGAGCTGCGAACGCCGCTCGCGCGCGCACTTGCGTTGATCGAGTCCGGGTGAGGATCCGGCGAGAGATCCTCACAAAGGTTCGCGCCGAGATCGAGGAGATGACAGCTCTCGTCGACGACGTCCTCTTCCTGGCCGAGCTCGAGAGCGGTCGCGCCGTGGTTGCCTTCGGGCCGGCGAAGGCTCTCCCCGAGCTGGAGCGTGTGGCCGCCGAGTACGCCGACCGCGCCGACCGGGCGGACGTCAAGCTGGAGGTGACCGGAGACCGGGACGCAGAGCTCCCGCTTCGGCCGAGGATGCTCGCGGTCGTCGTCGAGAACATGATCCAGAACACGCTTCGCTACGCCGGTCCGGGCACGACGCTCACGCTTGCCGTAACGAGCACGCCGCAGGAAGACGACGCTCATCGCCGCCGACGACGGGGCCGGGCTCGACGAGGGCGATCTCCCTCGTCTCTTCGAGCGCTTTTTCCGCAGCGACCGTGCGCGCGCCTCGCGGGGGACCGGGCTCGGCCTCGCGATCGTGAAGCACATCGTCACCTCCGCGGGCGGCTCGGTCGAGGCCTCCGGCGGGCCCAAGCGCGGGCTCGAGATTCGCTGCCGCTTCCCGGCAGGCTGACACCAGTCCGACACCAGCGCTTCACCACCTTTCAGCCCATCGGTGGTCCCGCGCGACGAACACTTCGGTCCGACTACTGAATCCGACAGGGAGGATTGATGACGAAGAGGCTTGTACTCGCACTTTCGGCAACGTTCGTGCTTGCGGCGCTTGCGGCGGCGGCGGGCAGCGCAGGTGGCTCAGTGCTCAAGGGAACAATCACCGCCGACGGCTCGAGCACGGTCGGTCCCTACACGACTGCGGCAGCCGAGGCCTTTCACAAGCTGCACTCGAAGGTCAACGTCACCGTTGGCATCTCAGGCACCGGTGGCGGCTTCGAGCGCTTTTGCCGTGGCGAGATCGACCTTGCGGACGCGTCTCGGCCGATCAAGCAATCGGAGAGCAAGACGTGCGCGGACAAGGGGATCAAGTGGGTCGCGTTCACCGTTGCGAACGACGGGATCGCAATCGTCGTCAACAAGCAGAACACGTGGGCACACTGCCTCACCGTCGCCCAGCTGCACGAGATGTGGAAGCCGGGCTCGGACGTGGACAACTGGAAGGACATCAGCCCGAGCTTCCCGGACGAGGACCTGAAGCTGTTCGGGCCGGGCACCGACTCCGGGACCTTCGACTTCTTCACGGAGAAGATCAACGGCAAGGCGCGGGCCAGCAGGTCCGACTACTTCCCTAGCGAGAACGACAACGTGATCGTCCAGGGAGTCTCCGGCGAGAAGGGCGGGCTCGGCTACTTCGGTCTCTCCTACTACGTCGAGAACAAGAGCAAGCTCAACCTCGTCAAGGTCAACGCCGGCGGCGGCTGTGTGGCGCCGAACATCAAGACCGTGCAGTCGAGGCGGTACAAGCCGCTTTCTCGGCCGCTCTTCATCTACGTCAAGAAGACCTCGTTCAAGCGTCCCGAGGTTCGCGCTTTCATCGGCTACATCCTCAAGAACGAGCGGGCGATCGCGAAGCGGTCTCGCTTCGTGTCCCTGACTGACGCACAGCTCGAGCTTGCCCGGGACAAGTTCCGCGGCAGGAGGCGCTAGTCACCAGAACGTCACCAGACGTTCACAAGACAATGACCCATCTGCGGGGCGGCACAGGCGAAGATTTGCTCGTGCCGCCCCGCGTCCTTTATCTGGTCATCGGCCTGCTTGCGGCGCTCATGCTCGCGGGTTGCGGGCGCGATAGCGACAACGCCAACGGTGGTTCGGCCGGCGACCTCTCCGGACGGGTCACCGCCGACGGCTCGAGCACGGTCGGCCCGTACGTGACCGCCGCCGCCGAGCAGTTCAGAGGAGAGCAGTCGGGCGTGGACGTGACCGTCGGCATCTCGGGCACCGGCGGGGGCTTCGAGCGCTTTTGCCTCGGCGAGACGGATCTCTCCAATGCGTCGCGGCAGATCGAGGACGACGAGCGTGCCGCTTGCGAGCAGGAGGGTGTCGACTTCGTCGAGCTCCAGGTGGCGAACGACGGCATCGCCAACGTCGTGAACACCGAGAACGACTGGGCGACGTGCCTGACTGTCGAGCAGCTGAGCAAGATCTGGATGACGGGCTCGAAGGTGAGCTCGTGGCGCGACGTCGATCCGAGCTTCCCCGACGAGAAGCTCACGCTGTCCGGTCCAGGAACGGACTCGGGCACGTTCGACTTCTTCACCGCTGCGATCAACGGCGAGGAGGGAGCGAGCCGTTCCGACTACAACGCGAGCGAGAACGACAATGTCACCGTCCAGGCGGTTTCCGGAGACAAGGGCGGCCTCGGCTACTTCGGGCTTTCGTACGCGGAGCAGAACAAGGCGAAGCTGAAGGTGTTGGAAGTGGACGGCGGCGACGGTTGTGTGGCGCCGAGCAGTGAAACCGTTCAGAACGGCGACTATCAACCACTCTCACGTCCCCTCTTCGTCTACGTGAAGACGGACGCGCTCGAGCGGCCTGAGGTGAAGGCGTTCCTCGAGTTCATGCTCGACAACGAGACCGAGATCGCCGGCAGCGCCCTGTTCGTCCCCCTCACGAGCGACCAGCTTGAGAAAGCCCGCGACGTCCTGAATTAGTGCCCCGTCCGGCAATACATGCCGGCCTCTGGCCCGCGATCACGCGGCGCCAGAGTCCACCCTCGCCCTTGCCAAGGCTGCGAGCCTTGGCCGCGGTCGAGTGCGGCCTCTGGCTTGGTGCTCGCGACCCAGAGACTCGGCGGCATCACCGGAAGGGGCACTAAGAGTGAGCTCGGCCGAGCTGAGTGCACCCGCGCTGCGCGCGAGCCGGCGGCGTTACGGCGAGGACGTCATCAAGGGCCTGCTCGCTCTGTGTGCCTTCGTTTCTGTCGCGACCACGGTCGGCATCGTCGTCGCGCTGCTCCTTCCCGCGCTCGATTTCTTCCGCGAGGTCAGCGTTGTCGACTTCCTGACGGGCAAGGACTGGTCGCCGCTCTTCGAGCCGGCGCACTTCGGCGTCCTACCGCTCGTCAGCGCCACGTTGGTCGTCATGATCGTGGCCGCCCTGGTCGCGCTCCCTCTTGGGCTCGGCTCCGCGATCTACCTCAGCGAGTACGCGCGCCCGCGCGCCCGAAGCATTCTCAAGCCGGCGCTGGAAGTGCTCGCGGGAATCCCTACGGTCGTCTTCGGCTTCTTCGCTCTCACCTTCGTCACCCCGCTCCTGCGCGACCTCGGACTCGAGGTCGAGATCTTCAACGCGCTGAGCGCCGGGCTTGTGATGGGCGTGATGCTGATCCCGACCGTCGCCTCGCTCTCCGAAGACGCGATGGTCGCTGTGCCGCGCGAGCTTCGCGACGGTGCCTACGCGCTCGGCTCGAGCAGGCTTCAGGTTTCGACGCGGATCGTGGTCCCGGCGGCGGTCTCCGGCATCACCGCCTCCTTCGTGCTTGCGATCTCGCGCGCAGTCGGCGAGACGATGATCGTCCTCATCGCCTGCGGGCAGCGGCCGAACCTGGTTTTTGACGCCCGCCAGGGGATGGAGACGATGACCGCGTTCATCGGCGCGACGGGAGCCGGTGACATCCCGACCGGCTCGGTCGAGTACAAGACGATCTTCGCGGTCGGCCTCATGCTGTTCGTGATGACGCTCGTCATGAATCTCTTCGCGATCCGACTCGTGCGCCGCTTCCGGGAGGTCTACGAGTGAAACGGCGGCGTCGGGACATCCGCGGCTTGCTCTTCCAGGGCCTACTGCTCTCGTCGCTCGTCGTCGCGTTCGTCACCCTCGGAACGCTGCTCATCGACGTCGCCGGGGATGGATTCGAGTTTCTCGACTCGCGCTTCCTGACCGGGCCGCCTTCGACAGACCCGCAGCAAGCCGGGGCCGGGCCGGCGATCCGCGCAACCTTCTATCTCGGCGTTCTCGTGCTGCTTTTCAGCGTGCCACTCGGCGTCGGGACGGCGGTCTACCTCGAGGAGTTCGCGGACAACCATCGGTGGTACAACCGACTGCTCGAGGTCAACATCCAGAACCTTGCAGCTGTTCCGTCGATCGTCTATGGGATCCTCGGACTCGCGTTCATCGTGCGAGGGCCGTTCGGCATCGGCCGCGTGCTACTCGCGGGTGGTCTGATCCTGACCCTGCTCGTGCTCCCGACGGTGATCATCGCCAGCCGGGAAGCGATTCGCTCAGTGCCCGCCTCGATTCGAGAGGGCGCCTTTGCGCTTGGTGCGACGCGTTGGCAGGTCGTCTGGCGACAGGTCCTGCCGGCGGCGATTCCGGGCATCGCCACCGGCTCGATTCTCGCGCTGTCGCGCGGGATCGGCGAGACCGCCCCGCTGCTCCTGATCGGTGCTCTCACCTACATCGCGTTCGACCCGACTCTGCTTGGGCCGTTCACCGCGCTGCCCGTACAGATCTTCAACTGGTCCCAACAGCCCCAGGCGGAGTTCCTCAAGCTCGCGGCCTCGGGCATTATCGTTCTCCTAGCGATGCTGCTGACGCTGAACGCCTTCGCGATCTGGCTCCGAAACCGCTACCAGCGACGATGGTGAGCACGACGCCGGTACATATCGAGGCCCTGGCCGCCGAGCGCCCCGAGCCCGGATCGCGGGAGATCGTCTTCGATATCCAAGATCTCACGGTTTCGTACGACGGGAATCCGGCGATCAAGGGCGCGACATTTGAGGTCTATCGCAACTTCGTGACCGCGATCATCGGCCCGTCAGGGTGCGGAAAGAGCACGTTCATCCGCTGCCTGAATCGCATGAACGACCTCATCCGCGGGGCGACGGTCGAGGGGACGGTCATGTACCACGGAGAGGACCTCTACGGACGCGCCGTCGACGCAGTCGAGGTTCGGAGGCGGATCGGCATGGTCTTCCAGAAGCCGAATCCATTCCCGAAGTCGATCTACGACAACGTCGCCTTCGGCCCGAAGGTGCTCGGGATGACGAAGGAGCTCGATGCTCGTGTCGAGCGTGCGCTGAAGCAAGCGGCGCTCTGGGACGAGGTCAAGGACCGGCTCAAGAAGGGCGCGCTCAGCCTCTCGGGCGGGCAGCAGCAGCGGCTCTGCATCGCGCGCTGCCTCGCCGTCGAGCCGGATGTGATCCTGATGGACGAGCCGGCTTCGGCTCTCGACCCGATTGCGACCACGCGCATCGAAGACCTGATGCACGAGCTGAAGAAGGATTACACGATCGTCATCGTCACCCACAACATGCAGCAGGCCGCGCGCGTCGCGGACATGACCGCCTTCTACAGCATCGACCAGGGCGAAGAGGGCCACCGGGCCGGGATCCTCGTCGAGTACGACGTGACGTCGAAGATCTTCACGCAGCCGTCCGACAAGCGGACGGAGGACTACGTCACGGGGCGGTTCGGATGAGCTTGCTCACGTTCCTGGCGCGTCGCTGGCGGTGCGAGGCCGGAGGGAACAGTGCTCGAACGCACGGGCCCGGAGAGCATCGTGCCGCCAGCGGCGCGAGCGCTTCGCGGAGCCCGGCTCTGCCGGGCGGGAGCGAAGGGCGGCCAGGGACGTGAGGAACATCTTCACGGAGGAGCTTGGGACCCTGGAGTCGAACCTCAGCGAGGAGGTCGAGCTCGTCCTCCGCGCTCTTCGCGGATCGATCAACTCGCTTCGAGAGAGCGATCCCGAGCTCGCCGACGAGGTGATTGCTTTCGACGACGAGGTCGACGCTCTCTACCTGTCCATCGAGCAGGGGATCGAGTCGCTGCTCGCGCGCCAGACACCGGTTGCAGTCGACCTTCGCTTCGTCCTGGCCGCGCTGCACTCCAACCTTCATCTCGAGCGGATTGCCGACCTCTGCGTGACGATCGCCAAGCTGACGAAGCTCGCGCACGGACTGCCGCCCGACCAGATGCTGATCGAGGGGTTCGACGAGATGGCGTCTCGGGCCGAGGAGATGATCCGGGTCGCCCACGACTCGTTCGTGAACCGCGACGTGGACGCGGCCGAGAGCCTGGTCGACCTCGATGAGCTCATCGATCGAACGAACCGGCGCGTGGTAAATCACGTGCTCGAGCTCGGGACCGATCCCGAGCGCCGCGAGTGGGGGCTGCGCATGATCATCATCTCCCGCTGCCTCGAGAGAATCGGCGATCACGCGGTGGACATCGGCGAACAGACCGCGTATCTCGTCACCGGGGAGTTCCGCGAGTTCACCGACGCCTCGCACCCCGAGCGCACCGACACCTAGCCCTCCTACAATCCGCCGGCAGATGCGGCTGGCGCTCGTCCCCAAGACCACAGAGTTCTACGTTCTCTTCACGCGCGCGGGCGAGAACATGCTCGAGACCGCCCGGCTAGCCGAGCGCAGGTTCCGCGAGCACCCGCAGCCGAGCGTCGCCCAGAAGGACGTGAAGGAGCTCGAGAACCGGGGAGACGACCTGACCCGGGAGATCATCGACCTCCTGAACACCCAGTACATCACCCCGTTTGACCGGGAGGACATCTACGACCTCGCAAAGGCGATCGACGACGTCGTCGACTACATCGAGAACGCCTCTGACCTCCTCGGGCTTTACAAGGTCGGCTCGCGCATGGAGCAATCGGTCGAGCAGTGCAGGGTGCTCGTCGGCGCTACCGAGCACCTGGCGAAAGCGCTGTCCGAGCTCAAGCAGCTCCGGCGGGCGGAGCCGCACATCGTCGGCGTCAAGGCCCTCGAGGACGAGGGCGACCGAATCGTGCGCGACGCCATCGCGGCGCTTTTCGAAGGGAAGGCGGATCCGGTGGAGATCATCCGCTGGAAGGACATCTTCGAGGCACTCGAGGATGCGATCGACTCCTGCGAGACTGCCGCCGACCTCGTCGGGAACATCGTCGTCAAGAACGTCTGAGCCGCTAGATGAACGCCACGCTCGTCGCCGTCGTCGTGACCGCGCTTTTCTTCGACTTCACGAACGGCTTCCACGACACGGCGAACTCGATTGCGACGAGTGTCTCGACACGCGCGCTCTCGCCCCGCGTCGCTGTCTTGAGCTCGGCGATCCTCAACTTCATCGGGGCGTTCTTCTTCTTCGCGGTTGCGGCGACCGTCGCCACCGGCATCGTCGACCCCGAGGCGATCACGCTCGACGTCGTGCTCGCGGGGCTCGTCGGCGCGATCACGTGGAACCTGATCACCTGGTATCTGGGCCTGCCGTCGAGCTCGAGCCACGCCTTGATCGGTGGGATCATCGGCTCGTCCGTTGCAGCGACGGGCAGCTTTGCCGTCGTCGAGTGGCAGGGCTTGAAGGAGAAGGTGCTCATCCCATCGCTCCTTGCGCCTGCCCTCGGGCTCGTACTCGCTGCGGCGCTGATGACCGTCATCTTGTGGATCGTTCAAAAGCGTGCGCCTGGGCCGGTGCACAGAGTGTTCAGGCGCCTCCAGCTCGTCTCAGGAGGGTTCGTCGCGTTCACGCACGGCACGAACGACGCGCAGAAGACGATGGGGATCATCACGCTCGCGCTGATCGTCTCGGGGCATCAGTCGGCGGAGCACTTCAACGTGCCGCTCTGGGTGAAGGTCAGTGCCGCGACAGCGATGGCCGTCGGCACCTACGCGGGAGGCTGGCGCATCATCAGGACGCTTGGGAGTCGGATTGCCAAGCTCGAGCCGCCGCAGGGCTTCTCGGCTCAGACGTCGACCGCGCTCATTCTTTGGTTTACCGCGCGATCCGGGTTTCCCGTCTCGACGACGCAGGTGATCAGCGGCTCGGTGCTCGGAGCAGGCGCCAGCACACGGCTCTCGGCGGTGCGCTGGGGAGTGGCAGGCAACATTCTCGTCGCGTGGATCCTGACGATTCCGTGCGCAGGGCTCGTCGCCGCGGGAATGGAGGTGATCACCCGGCTGCCGGGCGGAGTGCTCTATGTCGTCGCGCTCACAATCGCAATCGCGGGCCTGGCATTCACGGGTCGCGGCCTGGACCGGGGCCGCCTGAAGGGAGAAGCCGCTGCCTGAGCGTGCTTAACGGACGCGCAAAGTCCGCTTAACGAACGCCGCGATATACAGAAGCGGTGCAGTTCCCCTTGCGCCGAGACTCCGTGCCCATGGCCGCGGCCCTGCTCGTTGCCTCCGTTGCCGGGGGCGTCGTCGCCGTAGCTGTTGCCGCGCTGGCCGGAGTCGGCGAGCACACGACGACCGTGCGCGAGGTCGGCGGTTTCGCACTGCCCAGCAACGATGTGGATCTGGACCAGAGCGACCCGGCGCTGAGTCTCCGCGACATCTACAGGGACGATGCGCCCGGCGTCGTCCAGGTGACCACCACCACGACGGTCCAGTCGCCTCGTAGCAACTGGTTCGGGAACTCGTTCGTGCCGGGGACCGAGGTCGAGCGCTCTCTCGGCTCGGGTTTCGTGATCGACAAGGCCGGCCACATCATCACGAACTACCACGTCGTCGCAAACGCTCGGTCGATTCGTGTGAGCTTCTCGAACAGCGAGTCGATGAAGGCCCGGGTCGTCGGCAAGGACCTGTCCACCGACGTCGCCCTCCTCAAGGTCGAGGCGAGCTCGCGTGCCCTGCAGCCGCTCGAGCTCGGGGACTCGGAGACCGTCCAGGTCGGCGACCAGGTCGCCGCGATCGGCAACCCGCTCGGCTACGACAGAAGTATCAGCGCCGGCATCGTCAGCGCGCTTCAGCGCTCGCTCCGGTCCCCCGACGGCAGCCCGATCGACCGTGTCATCCAGACCGACGCGCTCCTGAACCACGGCAGCTCCGGCGGCCCGCTGCTGAACGCTCAGGGCAAGGTGATCGGCGTCAGCTCCGCGGTCGCGAACTGGGGAGGGGGTGTTCAGCAGAACACGGGCGTTGGCTTTGCGATCCCGATCAACACGGTCAGGGACGTCGTCGCGCAGCTCAGAGCACACGGCCGGGTCGATCACCCGCTGCTCGGTGTCCTCGGCCGCTCGGTCACACCCGCGATGAAGAAGCAGTTCGGGCTGGCGGCGCCGCGCGGAGTCCTCATCGCGCGCATCGTCCCCGGAAGCGGCGCGGAGCAGGCCGGTCTGCGAGGCGGGACGTCTCAGGTCGTCGTCGCCGGTGAGAGCTATCAGCTCGGCGGCGACCTGATCGTCAAGGCCGGCGGCCAGGACATCGTCTCGACCGAGCGTCTCCGTGAGCTCGTCTTCGAGCACCAGCCCGGCGACACCATCTCGGTCCAGTTCTACCGCGGAGACGGAGACGAGCTCCGCAGCGCTGACGTAAAGCTTGGTCGGCAACCTCCAACTCCCCAGGAGTAACGCCTGACCACCCACGGTTCCGGCCCCTGCGGCGTCAAACCCCTCTAGGGCCGGAACCGTCTTCCCCAACCAGCACGTGGTCGCTGCCAGACTGCGTGCATGATCGAGTCGAAGTTCGCCGAGACGGCGTCGTTTACCGTGGGTGTCGAGGAAGAGCTGATGGTGCTCGACGCCGAGTCGTTGGCGCTCGCTCCTCGCGCCGCGGAGCTGATCGCGGCCGCAGAGGGCGCGGACCTTCCCGGCACTCTGAAGAGCGAGCTCTTTGCCTCGGCACTCGAGCTGAACACTGGCGTTTGCGAGTCGGCCGCCGAGGGCGCGGCCACACTCGCCGAGCTGCGGCGCGGAGCGGCTCGTCTTGCGGAGGAGCGCGGCCTTCGGCTCGCCGCGGCCGGGAGCCATCCTTTCAGCCGCGCAGAGGACGAGGCGATCGCAGACGAGCCGCGCTACGAGGAGTTTGTCGAGTACGCGGGCGTGTCGGCCCGGCGGCAGGGAGTCAGTGGGCTCCATGTCCACGTCGGCATGCCGAGCGCGGAGGCTTGCTTCCACGCTCTCGAAGGAGTGCTTCCCTGGCTGCCCGTTGTGCTCGCCTGGTCGGCGAACTCGCCGTATTTCGCGGGGGAGGAGACGGGGCTCGTCTCGAACCGGGCGCAAGTGCTTGCGGAGCTTCCCCGCCACGGCGCGCCCCCGGCCTTCCGCTCCTACGCGGACTGGGAGGAGTTCGCAGAACGCTTCATCCGCCTCGGCCTCGCCGACGACTACACGAGGTTCTGGTGGGACATCCGGCCGCATCCGCGCTTCGGCACCCTCGAGATCCGGATGCCCGACCAGCCGACGGAGCTCGACCGCACCGTCGGCTTCGTCGCCATTATCAAAGGCCTGTGCGACGCAGTCCTCGAACGCCCGCTCGTGCCGTACGACCCGGCGGGACGCGGGATGTACCAGCAGAACCGCTGGGCCGCCTCGCGCTTCGGGCTTGCCGCTGAGCTCGTGCACCCGGACGGCGACAGGACTGCGCGGGCATCCGAGCTTGCGATCGAGCTCGCTGCGCTGGCCGGCGAGGACGGTCTCGACCCAATGCGCATGGAAGGCGACCGGCAGCTCGAGGTGGGGCGGAAACAAGGCCTCGAAGCCGTCTGCGGCGACCTCGTCGAGCGCACGCTAGGTTAGAGGCATGGCCGTTCTGACAGAGACGATGCAGGTGACGGGCATCCGCTGCGAGCGCTGCGTCGGGCGCCTCGCGGCAACGCTTCGGAACGAGCCCGGCCTCGAACAGGCGAACGCGAACCTCATGGGTCAGGTCACGCTCTCCTGGGACGACGAGCAGACGAGCCGCGACGCGCTCCTCGCAGCGCTGGCCCGTGGCGGCTTCCGCCCGCTCGAGAGCAACTAGTTCAGCTGTCCTTCGTCTGAATTGACGTGAGCCCGACCAAGGCTCGAATTGCCGTCGTTGGCTGCCTGGCGCTGGTGGTTGCGGCGCCGAGCCTGGCACGAAGCGGCGCGATCTCGCGCGAGACGCGGATCGTGCTCCTCCCATCCGGAGTCGATTCGCAGAGGAAGGCGACGAACGTCGAGTGCGCGCTACGCGCCCCGGTCAAGGCGGTTCTCAACCGGATCCACGGCTTCGCGGTCGGACTCTCGGAGCCGGAGTTGAACAGGCTGCGCACAGATCCGGAGATCCTTCTCGTACGTCCTGATCCGGGTAGCTGGGTTGCGAGTATTGACTCTCGCGATCCCGCCTTCGTCGAGGCCAGGACGAGAGAGCTGGAACGCCAACTCGGTTTCACGAGCGATCAGCGCTACAACACGGCGACTTACCGCGGCTTCGGGGCGGTTCTGGACTGGAGGCAGCTGAATCGCCTGAGCGGCGAGGTCGATGTCAGCGTCAATCCCGATCCGTGGGTCTACATCGTTTTCTACGTGGATGGAGTCGACGTTGACGCACGCACCGACGAGCTCGAGCGGCGATACGGGTTCACGAGTCGCCATCGCTATCGCGCTCTCGGCGGTTTCTCCGCGGAGCTGACGAAGGTTCAGCTCGGAGGGATCGCCACTGAGGCGGACATCCAGGGAATCTCGCCAGACCGCCACTATGCGAGCGAAGCGTCGTCCGCCGACTGTCTGAGGTCGTTTCCGAGGCTTCGCAAGCAATTGAGGGCTGCTTTCGTGCGGGCCCATCCGCGGCTGGCGAAGAAGCGGTTGCGAGGCCCCTTCAATGTCCGCTTTGCGTCCAACGCCGAAGGTGAGTCGGTGGACGACTATGCGCTCGCGAGATTCACGCACCCGCGGCTTGCGGTCGAGAGCCAGCCGGAGGCGTTCACGTTGACTCGCGTGACCGGATTCAGGTGGCTCGACCTGGACTCGACCGGCGGCACCTTGTGCACGGATCCAGACGGGGAGGGAATCGTTCCCCGGAACGTCCTCCACGCCTGGTTGCTGCCTCCCGCGGGAACGACGAACTGCTATCGAACGAACTAGCGGTCTTCCTTCGTTTCGGGGACCCGCTCACCGAGCAGTGCAGGCGACTCCTTCGGGAGTCCGGCGTCGTCCATTGCGCCTTCCCTGATCTGGGCACGCTCCTGCGCGGCGGGCATGACTCCGTCCCGTAGGGCCTGTTCCTCGGACGAGCGAGACGGGTCACCCTCATCGGTGACGCCGTCGCCCTCCGTCCCCGGCGCCGGTGCGGAGGACGCGAGGCCATAGTGCTCCGCAACGGCCTGCTCGTCGAGCTCCCCATTCAGCTTCGGCGAGTCGCAGAAGACGTCCTTCGGCACCGTGATGCGTACCTGCTGGTCGCCGTCGTTCACATGCGCGAGCTCGCGCGGCAGGGCGTGCTTCGATTTCCGAAGCGTCCCGTGCTCGACGATCAGGTAGTCGCCCTGCTCGCCGACGATCGTCCCCACCTTCTCGTCCTCGGTCGTAACGACGTCGTAGCCGTTCATGTCTCACTCCTTCGTTTGCTTGTTTCGGGGCAGTACCCGGGATGCCCCGAGGCTAAGCGTGGAGCGGGAATAGGGCAGCTTCGCTGCTCGTTGGAGGTTGCTAGGGTCGCCGAATGAGCGAAACCTCGTCAGACGGGGGCCGGCGGCTGGCTGAGGGCGCGCGCGATCGCGTCAACTTCGAGGAGGAAGCGCTTGCGCTTGCAGATCAGGTCTACCGCGTGGCTCGAGGCGTCTCGCGTTCAAAGGAAGAGGCGGAGGACTTGATGCAGGAGACCTACGCGCGGGCGTTTCGGAGCTGGCAGTCGTACACGCCGGGGACGAATCTGCGCGCCTGGCTGCTGCGCATCCTCACAAACCTGAACATCGACCGCGGGCGGCGCGCTCAACGGGCGCCGGATCAGCAGCCGCTGGAGGAGGGCGACTACTTCCTCTACAACCGGCTCGAAGCGGCGACGGGGGAGACCGAGGAGGAGCGCGTCCTCGAACGGCTCTCGCAGGACAACGTCGCCGAGGCCCTGTCCGCTGTTCCGCACGACTTTCGCGACGTGGTCGTGCTCGTCGACATCGGCGACTTCAGCTACGCCGATGCAGCTCAGATCCTCGACATCCCGATCGGCACCGTCATGTCCAGGCTTCATCGTGGGCGGCGGATCCTCAAGAAGGAGCTGGCGGAAGTGGCGGTGGAGTCGTAGTGACCGCAGTCGATCCTTGCGATTGGTGCGAAGAGGTGCTCCAGCCTTTTCTCGACCGTGACCTGACCGACGAGGAGCGTCAGGCGGCCCAGAAGCACCTGGACGGGTGCCCGTACTGCAGCAAGCGCTATCGCTTCGAAGAAGGCCTGCGCCGTCTCGTGCAACAAGCCGTCGTTGAGCCGATGGCGCCGGCGCTCAAGCAGCGCCTCTCCGAGCTCAGGCTCGAGCTCTAGAGCCGGGCCGGGCCGACGACGACGACGAGCCTGTTGGGCCGTCCGCGGCCGGGGAGCGGTCGCAGGCCGACGCCGAGCTGCCGGGCCAGCCTCGCGGCGAGTCTCTCGCCGCCGGGGTGGAAGTAGACCGCGGTTTCGGGATAGTCGAAGCGGTCGGCGCGGGTCACCCGGTCGATCCTGTAGGCCATCGCTCCGATCTTGCTTGCGACGGTGCGGGTGTAGTTGATGTCGCCGCTGCCGTTCAGGACGTCTACCGCCACCTTCCAGGTCGGCGGCAGGCCGGCTTCCGCTGCTGCCGGGGACGTGCTCGTGCTCGCTCTGTGCAGCAGGCCAGGGAGGACGAACGCTCCGGCCGCGGCGAGCAGGAGGACGGCGCCGATCATCATTCCGGCCACCTGCCGCACCTGCTCCCGGCGGGGCCTGGTGAAGATAGGAAGGCCGGCGAGCCGTCTCGCCTCACCGCGGCCGATCCCGAGCCCGGTCGAGTAAAGGAGGAGGGCCAGGAGCGCGCTGTCGCTCGAGGGGAAGCGATAGAGCCTGCCTTCTTCCAGCCAGGTGACCTCGTCGGGGGTGAGTCGCGCGAGCCTGGCGGCGGCCTCAACGGTCAGCTTGCGGCGCATGCGCGCAGCGGCGAGCGGCGGAGTGTCGCCGTGTGCTTCGAGAGTTCGGACTGCTTCCATGAGCGGCATCATTCGGCGGGCGGGGGCTTGAACCTCTCGGGCAGGTCGTCTGCTGAATCGACGTCGCCTGGCGAGCCGAGGTCGTCGCACGGCACGAGAAGCGCAGGCAGCGTCCGCGCTCCCTGGTCGGGAACCCGTTCCCAGACCGGCCTCGCGAGCAACACCGGGTGTCCCCTGTCGCCGCCGTACGTGGCGGCCACGACCTCCGCACCGCTCTCGCGCCAGACCTCAACCACCCGGTCGATCGCCGCGGGCGCGAGATCCGGGCCGTCCGCGAGCACGACGACTGCAGCGACCGTTTCGTCCGGGAGCGCCGCCAGCCCACATCGCAGCGATGCACCCCGCCCGAGCTCCCAGTCGGGGCAGTGAACGGTCGGAGTATCCGTTTCGATGTCGTGAGCGCCGAGCACGACGAGCGCCTCCGGCACGGAGCTCCTTCGGATCCGGTCGAGCACCGAAGCGAGCAGAACCGCCTGCTTAGGGGTGCCCGCGCCAAAGCGCGTGGACGCGCCGGCAGCAAGCACGATGACGGCCACGGCGCTCATACGAAGCACGGAGACCATAAACAGCCGCCGCCGGAGCCGGGCTTTGCCCGGCGGGAGGCCCACCACCGCACGCTTGAATCGCAAATCACAGCCACCGCCCACTACACGGTCGCCAACCAGTACCGGTTGCAAGGAGGCGGCACACGGGGGAAACCAGGGGTTCCCCCGTGAGGCCAGCGAAGCGAAGCTAGTTGAGCTGCATCTTCTTGATCTCGACCCGCTCCGTCGGTACTCCGTTCGGGTCGTTCGGATCGCCGAGCGCGTCGATCTTCTCGACGACATCGAGCCCGTCGGTGACGGTGCCGAGGACGGCGTAGTCGGGATCGAGCCCCACGTCCGCACCTGTGACCACGAAGAACTGGCTTCCGGACGTGCCTGCCGGCTCGTTCCCGGCCTTGGCCATCGCGACGAGGCCCTTCACGTACTTCGTGTCCTGCGGCGGGGCATCCACGGTCGAGTATCCAGGGCCGCCGGTTCCGTCTCCCACCGGATCTCCGCCCTGGATGACGAAGCCGGGCACGATTCGGTGGAACGTCAGCCCGTCGAAGAAGCCTTTCTCGACGAGCCCCGCGATCGACGCCGTCGTGCAGGGCGAGGTCTCCGTCGCCAGCTCGAACGTGAAGCTGCCCTTGCTCGTGTCCACGACGACCTCATAGGTCTTGCCGTCTTCGAAGGTTGCCAACTCGGCTTTCGACTTGTCTCCGCTGATCGCGCAGTCCATGGTCCCTTTCTGTTCGGTCGTGTCGCCGTTGTCCCCGCTCGCCTTGGTGTCGTTCCCGCCGCACCCTACAAGCAGTAATGCAAGCGGGATGACGAGCACCAGGCGCCTCATCCGAGTGCCTCCACGGCCCGCCGAACGAGAGCTTCCGCGATCGTCACTTTGTAGACCGTACCGGGCAGAGGCGTTGCCTTGGCCAGTGCGTCAGGTGACTCGAGCACCCAGGGAATGGGGGCTACCCCTGAGAGCACGATCCTCGTTTCGCCACCCTGCCGCGCGGCGGCGACGCCGACGATCGGGAACGACCAGCGCTGACGGTCCATCGCCTTCAGATACGTGCTCGCCTCCGGTTGCGGGACGTCGAGGTCGAGGATCAGCTCGCCCGGCTCGAGCGTCGTCACGTCTCGGTTCTCCTCGGTGGGGAGGCGGAAGAGCTCCTCCACCGCAAGTTCGCGCCGGTTCGTTCGCATCGTCGCCCGCAAGGCGACGAGGGCAGCGGCCACGTCCGAAGGATGTGCGGAGGCACAGAAGTCGTTGCCGAAGATCGCGTGCTCACGGTGCTCGCCCTCCCGCGCGTGGCACGTATCGCCCCCGTGGAGCCGGCATGGGAACTTCAGCCGCCAGTACCAGCAGCGAGTCGCCTGGAGGAGGTTGCCGCCGATCGAGCTCATGTTGCGTAGCTGCGGGCTCGCCGCCAGGCGGCACGCTTCCCGCAGCGCCTCCGGGATCTGTGGATCGCCTTCGAGCTCGGCCAGCGTCGTCCCGGCTCCGATTCGCGTCCCATCGATCCCGCGCGGGACGATCTCGCGCACGTCGACGAGCGTGTCGGTCGAGAGGATTCCGTCGCGCAGCAGCGGGACGACCTCGGTGCCTCCGTGGATGAAGAGGCCGCCGTCCAGCTCCTTGACGTCAGACGGCTGCAGGAGCTCCACGTTCCGCCTTCTCCTTCGCCTCGGCCTCGCGCAACGCTCGCAGCATCTCCTCGCGGGAGATCGGCAGGCGCCTGACGTCGGCGCCCGTCGCGTCGCGGATCGCGTTCGCGATCGCGGCCGCCACGGGCACGATCGGCGGCTCGCCCAGTCCCTTCGACCCGAGGTTCGTCAGGTGCTCGTCGGGAATGTCGAGCAGCTCGGTGACGATCTCCGGCACGTCGGCGATCGTCGGCAGCTTGTACGCGTCGAGTGTCTGGTTCAGCGTGATCCCGGTCGCCGGGTCGAGGAGCCGGTCTTCCGAGAGCGTGTGCCCGATTCCCTGGATGATCCCGCCCTCGACCTGGCTCGACGCCCCGAGAGGGTTCACGACGCGCCCGACGTCATGAATCGCGGCGACGCGCTCGACCCGGATCTCGCCGGTCTCGACGTCGACCGCGACTTCTGCCACCTGCACGCCGAAGGTGAGCACCTGCATTCCGGTCGGGTTGGGGCCGCGCGCACCCTTGCCGAGGATCTGCGCGTCTTCGAGTAGGCCGACGACTTCCGCGATCGGCCAGGAGCCTCCGTCGGAGGAGACGACGTTGCCGCCCTCGAGCGACAGGACGCGCTCCTCCTTGTCGTAGCGCTGCGCCGCAATCTCGATGATCTGCCGGGCGGCGTCGGCGGCGGCCGAGCGAACGGCCGGGCCCATCGAGGGGACAGTCGAGGATCCTGCCGAGATCGACGCATAGGGCCCACGCGCGGAGTCGCCGAGCACGAGGTCGACCCGGTCGAGGGGCAGCCCGAGCTCCTCGGCGGCGATCTGGGACATCGTCGTCGCCGTGCCCGTGCCGATGTCCTGCATCGCGGTCACGACCGTCGCGCGCCCGTCGGAGCCGAGACGCACCCAGGCGTAGGAGGGTGGGCCGCCGCCGCCGTACCAGATCTGGCTGGCGAGGCCGACGCCGTGACGCCACGGGCCCTTGCTGCGCGCTCGCACCTCGTCGCGCCGCTGCCAGTGCGGCTCGGCGCGCTTGTAGCACTCCATCAGGTTCTTCGAGGAATACGGCCGGTCGTCATCCGAGTGCGCGTAGTTCAGCTTCCGGATCTCGAGCGGATCCTTGTTCAACTTGGCTGCGAGCTCGTCGAGGATGCATTCGAGCCCGAACGTCCCCTCGACGAAGCCCGGCGCCCGAAACGCCTTCATCGGGGGCGTGTTGATCTTGGCGGGCGAGAGCACTGTGCGGACGTTCTCGCAGTCGTAGAGCATCTGCATCGGGCCGTCGGTCGGGGCCGCCCAGCCATCCCAACCCGTTGCGTTCACGAAATCGCCGACCAGCGCGACGAGGGTTCCGTCCGAGCGCGCGGCGGCGGTCAGCCGCTGGATCGTCGAGTTGCGGTTGCCGGCTGCGAGGTTCTCCTCCCGGCGAGTGAGCATGCAACGCACCGGGCGAGCCGTGCGCTTGGCGAGCTCGGCGGCGATGTAGGTGTGGTCGCCCGCACCGTTCTTCGAGCCGAAGCCGCCGCCCATGAACTCGCAGACCACGCGGACCTTGTCGGGCGCGAGACCGAGCTTCGACGCAACCTCGTCGCGCACGCCCCAGATGAACTGCGTCGAGATGTAGATGTCGAGCGAGTCGCCGCGCCACTCGCAGATCGACTGATGGGTCTCCATCGAGCTGTGCAGCACGGTCTGCGTTCGGAACTCCGCCTCGACGACGACGTCCGCCTCGGCGATCGCCTTGCCCACGTCACCTCGCTCGAAGCGGCTCGCTTCGCCGACGAGCTGGCCACGGCGCACCGCCTCGTCGGGATCGACGAGCGGCTCGAGTACCTCCCAGTCGACGTCGACTAGCGCAAGTGCTGCGCGTGCCTGACCGTACGTTTCGGCTGCGATCGCCGCGACCGGCTGTCCCTGGAAGCCCGGCTCGTCCGTGAGCGTGTTCGCCTCGCCAGGGCCGATCGCGGCTCGTACACCCGGCGCTGCCAGCGCCCGGTCGAGCGAGATGCTCTTCACGCGCGCGTACGCTTGCGGGGAGCGGAGGACCGCCGCATGGAGCATTCCGGGCAGCGTGATGTCGGCCGTGTAGCGCGCCTCGCCTCGCGCGCGGAGCGGCCCGGTGACCCGGGTGGCGGGCCGGCCGACGACCTCGCGTGGGCCGGCAGGCCATTGCTCGAGCACGTCTTCCTCGACGACGAGCCAGACCTCCTCGTAACGGCCTTCGACCTCCTTCTCGGTTCGGATCAGTCTTGCCACGTCGAGATCGCCTCCTCGATTTTCGGATAGGTCCCACAGCGGCAGAGGTTGCCGGCCATCGCGTGCCGGATTTCGTCCGAGCTCGGCTGTGGCGTCGCCTCGACAAGCGCCGAGGCGGACACGATCTGGCCAGGTGTGCAGAAGCCGCACTGAAGCGCGTCCGCTCGCACGAACGCGTCGACGAGCGGATGCTCGCGCAGCCCCTCGATCGTCGTCACCTCGCGGACACCGACGTTGTGGACGAGCGTGATGCACGAGTAGACCGGCACGCCGTCGAGCAGCACCGTGCAGGCGCCGCAATGTCCTTCCGCGCAGGCGATCTTGGTTCCCGTCAGCCCGATCTCGTCGCGGAGCGTCTCGGCCAGCGTCTGCCCGACTGGCAAGTCGAGCTCGTACGCGTCGCCGTTGACCTGGAGCTCAAGCTTCACTCGTCACCGCCAGGATGTCGGCGAGGTGGATGAGCCCGAAGGTCACGCGGCGCGCGGCCTGATAGTCATCCTCCTCGACCTCGGGCAGCTCGCGCCAGGCGTCTCTGGCCTTCGTCAGGAGCTCGCGGATCTGGTCCAGCTCGTCGAGGTTCCCGTTGCGCTCGTCGCACGCGTTCAGGGCGAGCCCGAGCACCCCGATCGTGTCCGCCTGCCGCGTCCAGAGCAGCGGCGTCGCCATCGACAGGTACTGGTGGATTCGCGCGAGCGCCATCGACTGCGAGAGGGTGGCCTGCCCGGTGGGCGCGGTCGGCTCGAGCGGCGGCTCTCCGCTGACGATCCGGTTCGCGTTGCCCGCGAGCATCCCGCGTACGTGCTCCTCGTCGAGCCCGCCGAGCTTCGCCGTGCGCAGCGCGAGCAGCAGTGAGCCCGGCTGTCGCCCGTACGGGTAGTCGGAGCCGTAGAGCACCTGCTCGGGAGAGACCTGGTGGAAGAAGTCGAGCAGGTCGACGGCGCTCCACACCGAGGTGTCGAAGAAGACCCCCGGCCTGCCGGCAAAGTGCCCGGCGAGCCCGGCCAGGTCGGCGATGCCCGCGTGGGCGATGATCAGCTGCGCGTCCGGGTAAGCGTCGGTCAAGCGCCTGAGGTTGTCCGCGATCGGCGGCAGGCCGCGCCCGCCGTGAATGAGGATCGGAACCTTCCGCTCGGCCGCCAGCTCGAACACCGGCGCCAGCCGTTCGTCATTGAGGAGAAAGCGCTGGGCGCGCGGATGGAGCTTGATGCCGCGGGCGCCGAGGTCGAGGCACCGTTTCGCCTCGGCGATCGGATCCTCACCCAGGTCGAGCCGGACGAACGGAATCAGCCGCCCTTCGGAGCGCTTCGCATGCTCGAGTGTGCGGTCGTTCGGCGTTCGGAAGCCGGGATGGCGGTCCGGCTCGTCCATGCAGAACATGAAGGCGCGCGAGATCCCGTTGCTCGCCATGACCCGCTCGAGCTCGTCGTAGGAGCCACGGAAGCCGTCGATGTCGTTGCCCAGATGGACGTGCGCGTCGAAGATCTCCACGCCGGCCGGTAGCTCCTTGCGAAGCTCCTCGTCGTACGTGGCAATCAGCTCCTGGCCGCGTTCGAACGCGTCGTCCACGAAAGCTCAGTCTATGCGCAGCCCGATAGGATGCCGCGGCATGCCTGACGTCCTGATCTTCGCCGACTCCGTCGTCTCGCCCGAGATGCGCCACGAGGTCCCCGTTCTTGTCCCGGATCCGTTTCTCTACGCCGAGAAAGAGGACGGGCGCCGCCTGACCGCCTCGACCTCGTTCGAGGTCGATCGGATCGCCGAAGCGGGCATCGAGGCCCACCCGTGGGAAGAGTTCGGCTACGACGACCTGATCGGCAAGGGCATTCCCCGCGACGAGATCGTCTGGCTCAACATCAACCTCAATGCCTGTAGAGCGTTTGGGATCGAGGAGGCGATCGTGCCCCGCTCCTTCCCGGCCTTGGTCGCCGACCACCTGCGCGCAAACGGGATCACACTGCGCCCGGACTACACCTACTTCGCCGACCGCCGCCGCGTGAAGACCGAGGCGGAGATCGCCGGCATCCGCCGCGCCCAGAGGGCCGCCGAGGCCGGGATGGGCGCAGCCAGGGACATGCTTGCGCGCGCCGAGCGCTCGAACGGCAGCCTCTCGGTCGACGGCCAGCCGCTGACCAGCGAGCTGCTCAAGGCCTCGATTCGCCAGGCTTTCACCGACCACGGCATGTCCAGCGACGACTTCATCGTGTCGCACGGGCCGCAGACGGCGAGCGGCCACGATCTTGGTTCCGGCCCGATCGCCCCTGACGAGCCGATCGTGATCGATCTCTGGCCCAAGGATCCCGAGTCCGCCTGTTTCGCGGACATGACCCGAACGTATGTCGTCGGGACCCCGCCCGACGAGCTCGTCGAGTACCACCGACTCGTCAAGGAGGCGCTCGACCGCTCCCTCGCGGCAACCAAAGCCGGCGTCCCCGGCGTGGACGTGTTCAACCTCGTCTGCGAGTTCTTCGAGGAGCATGGGCAGCAAACGGCCCTTTCCAAGAAGCCCGGCGAGGTGCTCGAGAATGGGTTCTTCCACGGGCTTGGCCACGGAGTGGGGCTCGAGGTGCACGAGGCGCCCGGCATGGGGCGCGGCTCCACCAGCGAGCTGCTGGCCGGTGACGTGGTCACGCTGGAGCCTGGCCTGTACCGCCAGGGCTTCGGCGGCTGCAGGCTCGAGGATCTCATCCTCGTCACCGAGAACGGCGCCGAGAATCTCACGGATTTTCCGTACGACCTGAAGCCTTGAGCTCGGAAGAGACGCCCGGGGCAACTATCGAGACGATGCAGCTCGAGGAGCGGCGGTATCCGCCCTCTGACGAGTTCGCTGCGCACGCAAATGCGCAGCCGGAGATCTACGAACGGGACTTCGAGGAGTTCTGGGAGACAGAAGGCCGTGAGCGCGTCACGTGGTTCGAGCCGTTCACGGAGCTCCTGGACTGGAAGCCGCCGTATGCGAGGTGGTACCTCGGCGGCAAGCTCAATGTCTGCTTCAACTGCGTCGACCGCCACGTCGAGGCCGGGCTGGGCTCGAAGGTTGCGTACCACTGGGAAGGGGAACCGGAGGAGGACCGCCGCACGATCACCTTCTCCGACCTCCAGGCTGATGTTGTCAAACTTGCAAACGCACTCAAGCGGCTGGGCGTCGGCAAGAGCACCGCGGTGGGGATCTACATGGGCATGGTCCCCGAGCTGCCCGTGGCGATGCTCGCTTGCGCACGGCTCGGCGCGCCGCACACGGTCGTCTTCGGCGGCTTCTCGGCCGAGTCCCTCTCTGGCCGCCTGAACGACATGGGCTGCGAGGTCCTGATCACACAGGACGAGGCCTGGCGCAAGGGCTCACCGGTCCCGTTGAAGCGCAACGTGGACGACGCGCTGGCGGAGTCGCCGACCGTGAAGACGGCGGTCGTCCTCCGCCGGACCGGCAACGACGTCCCGATGCAGGACGGCCGTGACGTGTGGTGGCACGAGCTCACCGCCGAGGAGAGCGACGACGCGGCCTCGTGCCCCTGCGAGCCGATGGAATCCGAGGACCTGCTCTACCTGCTCTACACGAGCGGGACGACAGCGAAGCCGAAGGGGATCGTCCACACGACGGGCGGCTACCTCGTCGGCACCGCTTCCACACACCACTACATCTTCGACGTCAAGCCCGACTCCGTCTACTGGTGCGCGGCTGACGTCGGCTGGGTGACCGGCCATAGCTACATCGTCTACGGCCCGCTCTGCAACGGGACGACGGGCGTCATGTACGAGGGCGTCCCCGACTACCCCAATCGGGACCGCTGGTGGGCGATCGTCGAGCGCTACGGCGTGGACATCCTGTACACGGCGCCGACCGCGATCCGCAGCCACATGAAGTGGGGGCGCGAGCACGCGCAGAAGCACGACCTTTCGTCGATCCGCCTCCTCGGGAGCGTCGGCGAGCCGATCAACCCGGAGGCCTGGATCTGGTACCGGGACGTGATCGGCGGTGGCAAGGCGCCGGTCGTCGACACCTGGTGGCAGACCGAGACCGGGATGATCCTGATCACGCCGCTCCCGGGCGTGACCACGGCGAAGCCCGGCTCGGCGACGAAGCCGTTCCCCGGCGTCGATGCGGCGGTGTACGACGAACTGGGAAATGAAGTGGGGCCGGGCGGCGGCGGCTACCTGGTGCTCCGGCAGCCCTGGCCGGCCATGCTGCGCGGGATCCACAACGACCACGACCGCTACGTCGAGACGTACTGGTCGAAGTACCCGGACGTCTACTTCGCCGGAGACGGCGCGCGCATCGACGAGGACGGCGACTTCTGGCTCATGGGCCGCGTCGACGACGTGATGAACATCTCCGGGCACCGGATCTCGACGATCGAGGTCGAGAGCGCGCTCGTCGATCACAAGCGCGTCGCCGAGGCCGCCGTTGCCGCACGTGTCGACGCGACAACGGGGCAGGCGATCGTCGCCTTCGTCTCGCTCAAGGGCGGCGAGGAGGGGTCGGTGGAGATGCTCGAGGAGCTTCGCAACCATGTGGCGAAGAAGATCGGGCCGATCGCGAAGCCCGCGAACATCGTCTTCACGCCGGAGCTGCCGAAGACTCGCAGCGGCAAGATCATGCGGCGCCTCCTGCGCGACGTGGCCGAGAATCGCCCGCTAGGCGACACGACCACGCTCGCCGACCCGACCGTCGTCGACGAGATCCGCGACCGCTCGGCCGCCGACGCGCCCGACGAGTGACCGACCACCGGCAGCTCGGCGTCGACCTCTTCAACGAGACGTGGCGCCTCATGAGGAGCCGAGAGGACGACGACCGGATGCTGCACGCGACGCACGCGTCTCGGTATCACTGGGGCGAGTTTCCCGGGCACGAGCAGGCGAACCTGGCGCGCGGCGAGTGGCAGATCTCGCGCGTGTACACCGTGCTCGGGCGAGCCGAGCCGGCGATCTGGCATGCGCAGCGGTGTTTCGAGCGCTGCGAGGAAGCGGGGCTCCGTGACTGGGACATCGCGTACGCCTACGAGGCGCTCGCGCGCGCACACGCGCTGGCGGGCAACGCCGAGGCCGAGGAGTGGAAAGCGAAAGCGCGCTCGGCGGGGGACGCGATCGTCGACGAGGAGGACGGCGAGCACTTCGACGAGGACTTCGCGACCCTGCCCTAGCTAGTGCCGGGGGCGGCCTTCGTCGACCGGGGGTACGTACTTCGGGGGAAATGAGTAGCCGCCGAGCCCGCCGCTCGGATCGACGTCGCGCATTCCCGCCGCTGACATCGCGTCAGTGTTCTCGATCGACTGCCTCGAGTCCGATGCATCGTCATCCCGCAGGAGCTTGCTCCCGCGCATCCGTCCGAAAAACCGCTGCAAACGAGGGAACATCCTGTCCACAGTATGGAGTACGCCAGAACCGGAGTCGGACACCCGTTGGTGTCAAGGGGTTTGTGTGCCGCCTTTGGAACTTTTTCGGGCTAGGCGAGCAGTTGCTCGAAGTGCTCTTGCCGGTCCTGCTCGAACGGGCCGATCAGCGCCAGGTTGAGCCCGTGGCCGCCGATCACGTCCTGCGCGACCCGCTGGACGTCCTCGGCCGTGACCGCGTCGAGCCCGGCCAGGATCTCCTCGGGCTCGGTCGCCTGCCCTTCGAGGATCTCGCGACGCAGCCCGAACATGACTAGGCCGTGCGGGCTCTCCGTCTGCAGCACGAACCGTCCCTTCGCGACGTTGCGGGCCTTCTCCAGCTCGTCGGCAGGAACCGCCTCGTCGGTGATCTTGCGCAGCTCGGCAACGGTGGTCGTGATCGCCTCGTCGATGCGCTCGATGTCGACGCCGGCCTGGGAGAAGAGGGAGCCCGCGTCGGTGTAGCTGTGGTTGATCGCGTAGATGTAGTACGCGAGACCGCGCCGCTCGCGGATCTCGGTGAAGAGCCGTGACGACATGCCCGTGCCGAGGACGGTCGCGAGCAGCTGGAGCGCGTAGCGGTCGGGATGGACGAGCGGATAGCTGGGGACGCCGATACACAGGTGCGCCTGGTCGGAGGCCTTGGTGTGGATCCTCACCCGGGGTGTGCCGTTTGGGGGCAGCGCGGCTGACGTCGGCGTTCCGGTTTCGGCGGGCTCGAGGTCGCCGAGCAAGCGCTCGATCTCGGCCTCCAGGTCGCCGTCGATCTTCCCCGCGACTCCAACCACCATCCGCTCGGGCTTGTACCACTGGTCGACGTAGCCGAGGAACGTGTCGCGGGTGGCGGCTCGGACGGTTTCCTTGCGACCGATGATGTCCCAGCCCAGCGGCTGGTCGCCGTAGAGAAGCTGGTCGTAGACGCCGCTGATGTAGTCGCGAGGAGTGTCGAAGTACATGTTCATCTCCTCGATGATCACGCCCTTCTCGCGGTCGATCTCCTCCGGGTCGAACTTCGAGTGCCGGAGCATGTCGGTGAGGACGTCGAGCGCGATCGACCGGTGCTCGCCCGCGCAGCGGACGTAGTAGCCCGTGTACTCCTTGCCCGTGAAGGCGTTGAACTCGCCGCCGATCCCGTCGATCTCGTTGCCGATGTCGCGCGCGGTTGGCCGGTTCTCCGTGCCCTTGAAGAACATGTGCTCCGCGAAGTGGGCGATGCCGCTCGTCTCCGGGGTCTCGTAGCGCGATCCGGCGGCGAGCATGACGAAGCAGGAGACCGACTGGGCATGACCCATCGGCGCAGTCAGCAGGCGCAGGCCGCTCGGCAGAGTTTGTCGCTCGAAGACTCCCATCAGGCGGCGAGCGCCTTCCGCCACGCCTGGGGCACCTCGACCGATTGGCCGGCCTCGTAGTCGAACGAGACGATGACCGTCCTCGCCTCCGCGGCGACTGCGTCGGCGGAGCGCACCTCGTACTCGAGCTCGAAGCTCTTCGTCCCGACGCCGGTGGGCCGGACGCCGATCTCTAGCTCGGCTCCGTCTCGCAGCGGGGCCCGAAAGTCGATCTCCACGCGGGCCAGGATCATTTGCGTCACCTCCGCGCCGAACCGCAGAAGGTAGGCGATCCTCGCCTCCTCGATGTAGGTGAGGAAGACCGCGTTGTTCACGTGACCCATGGCGTCGACGTCTCGAAAACGGACCCTCTCGTGGTGCACGAAGTCGAACCCATCCACGTGAGGGATGCTACCGAGCCTTCCACGCGGCCAGGATCTCCGCCTCGCGCTCTGCCGCCATTCCTGCGTTGTCCGTCGTCACGGCCTCGTCGAGCGTGCCGCGGACCGTCTCGGTGAGGGGACGGAACGTGAGCCCTGCCTCGAGTGCGCGCGAGACGTCGGTTTTGTGCATGCCGACTGCCTCGGGGTCCTGAAGCCAGAGCGGAAGCTCCATCCACTCGCCCACCTCTTGCTCGAGGAGATACTCGCCGTCGACGAACGTGAAACGGGCGTCGCTGCCGGCGACGTCGCGGCAGGTCTCCGCGAGCGTTTGCCACGAGATGCCTTCGTTGATGGCGTTGAAGCGTCCTCCGGTCTTCTGTTCGGAGAGGTCGATCAACCAACCCCCAAGGTCGCGGACGTCGACGAACTGGACGGTTTGCTCGGGCGGTCCCGGAACGAGGACTTCGCCGCCGCGGGCAATCCGGTGGGGCCAGTACGTGAAGCGCCCGGTCGGGTCGTGCGGGCCGACGATGAGGCCGGGGCGGACGAGCGCATGGCGGTCCGGGATCGTCTCCTCGACCGCTCGCTCGCAAAGCACCTTCAAGGCCCCGTAGTTCGAGTAGTCGTCGAGCAAGCGGTCGACGGGCTTGTCTCCGGCGAGCTCCTCGAGCGGGCTGTCCTCGTTCCGCGGCTCGCTGAAGTCCCCGTAGACGGAGACGCTCGAGATGAAGAGATAGTGGCCGGTCGCGTCGGCGAGCGCCTCGGCTGCCGACCGGACCACGTGTGGGACGTAGCCGCTCGGGTCGATGACTGCATCCCAGGTGCGGCCCTCGAGCGCGGAAAGGTCGTGCCCGCGATCGCCGCGTAGCTTCTCGGCCTCGGGGAAGAGCTCGGGGCTCGTCTCGCCCCGGTTGAAGAGGGTGACTTCGTGGCCCCGTGCGAGCGCTGCCTCGACGGCCGCGCGGCCGAGGAACTTCGTCCCGCCGAGAACGAGGAGCTTCACGACCCGAACCGTACCTTCCAGCCCTGTGGATTTTTGACGAGGTCGGGAGCGAAGGAGTACGGTGCCCCTGTGAGGCTGCGCTCGCTGAACGAGGCCGAGTGCTACGCCCGTTGCTACGGCGATGGGGACGACAATGTGCGCTCCGTGAGGCTCGAGCCCCGTCGTCCGCGCTTCGACCTCGACATCTCCGGCGAGGACCTTCGGCGCGCTTTCGAGGTGAGGCTGGACAAGCGCGAGCCGCAGCCCGGTCCGGTCGCCGAGTCCGCGGTCGAGGGCCACAAACCGGCCGCGGCCGCGTAGCCAACCATCACCCTAAAGAAGGTTCGCCCGGCCTCCTCCCCGATGCGATCCTAGTCGGGAAATGCGCACACGTGGGTCACAGAAGAGCGCCGAGATTGAGGCGTGGACGAGCGCCGTGCCAGACGTCCTCGGGCCGGGGCTCGACGTGCTCTTCTGCGGGATCAATCCGGGCCGCTTCTCCGACGCGGCGGCGGCTCACTTCGCGAACCCACGCAACGACTTCTGGCGGCTTCTCCACGAAGCCGCGTTCACGCCGCGGCTCCTCGAGCCGACCGAGCAGTTCGAGCTTCTTCGCTACGGCGTCGGCGTCACGAACGCCGCGCCTCGCACCACGCCCGGGTCCAGCGACCTGCGGCGTGCCGACTTCGCCGGCTCGGCAGACCGGCTCGAGCGCATCGCGCACGAGCTCGGCCCGCGGTTCGTCGGATTCGTCGGCAAGGAGGCCTACCGCGGCGCCTTCGGCGAGCGGCCGGCGCTCGGGCTCCAGGGTCGCCGGCTTGGCGACACGGCCCTCTTCGTCCTGCCCTCGACCTCTCCCGCGAATGCCGCGGTGCCCTACGACGAGCGCCTGCGCTGGTTTAGCGAGCTCAGGCGGCTCCTGGACTAGCGTCAGACTTCGAGCGCAGTCAGCAGCACGAGCAGGACGGTCGTGACCGCGAACACGCCGTGGAGCGCGATCACCGAGACGGGAAAGTGCTGCTCGGCCGGTGTCGTCGGGTCGACAGCTTCAGTGACCGCCCCGCGCGCCTGGCGCCGTTGGTACCAGACCGCGAACATCGTCCAGCCGAGAAGTGCAACGAGCGCGAGGATCACGAAGGCGATCCAGGCGAGCGTGTCGTTGTCCGAGGCGAGGTACGCAATCCAGATGACGAGCCCGGTGGCGGCGAGGCCAAAATGACTGAGGATCAGGAAAGGCTTGATTCCGGTGCTTTGCTTCATCCCTCCACGCGATAGCCAGATCGCGAGCATGAAGAAGCCCAAGCCTGCCGTCGCCACCCATGTAATCAGCGCTGCCCACTCCATGGTCCCCTCCTCCTATCGACGATCCAGTCGTACTGCGACACAACGATTACGAATCGTCCGGCCGAGTGGTTTCAGCCCTGCCAGCGGTTCGTGATCGGCAAGCGCCAGTCGCGCCCGAACGCTTTCGGGCGAATCTTGACGCCCGGCGGAGCCTGGCGTCGCTTGTACTCGGCCCGGTCGATCAGCGCGAGCGCGCGGTCGACGACGTCGGCGCCGAATCCGTCGGCGATCAGATCCTCGCGGGAACGATCGAGCTCGACGTATTCCTCGAGGACGCGGTCGAGCTCGGGGTAGGGCGGCAACGAGTCCTCGTCCAGCTGATTCTCGCGCAGCTCCGCGCTCGGGGCCCGATCGACGATCGTCTGCGGGATCAGCTCGCGTCCGGCCTGATCGTTCAGATGAGCGGCAAGCCGGAAGACATCTGTCTTGTAGACGTCCTTGAGGAGCGCAAAGCCACCGGCCATGTCCCCGTAGAGCGTTGCGTAGCCGACCGACAGCTCGGACTTGTTCCCGGTCGCGACGACGAGCCAGCCGAACTTGTTCGAGAGCGCCATCAGGATCACGCCGCGTGCCCGCGCCTGGAGGTTCTCCTCGGTCGTGTCCGGCTCACGCCCGGCGAAGACGTCGGCGAGGGTCTCCAGGAGGCTCGTCATGACCGGCTCGATCGGAAGCTCGAGGAACGACGTGCCGAGCGACTCGGCAAGCAGGCGCGCGTCGCGACGCGTCTCTTCCGAGCTGAAGCGGGACGGCATCGAGACGCAATGGACGCGATCCGGCCCGAGTGCCTCGCTGGCAATCGCAGCGACCAGGGCTGAGTCGATCCCGCCCGAGACGCTGACGACGATGTCCTGGAATCGGTTCTTCTCGACGTAGTCGCGCAGTCCCAGCTCGAGACCGAGCCGCATCTGCTCGAGGTCGTCCAGCATCGGAGCGATCTGCGCCTGCACCTGCTCTCCGGCCGCACGCGGCGTGCCGATGTGGACGATCGGCACGTCCGGAACGACCTCGCGCTCGTTCTCGAGTGAGCGGCGGCGCACGTCTCGCAGCCGTCGTCCGACGCTCTCCTCGGGCTCGATGTCAACCATGAGCAGCGCCTCCTCGAACCCCGGCGCGCGCGCGAGCACCTCGCCCTCGTCGTCGAGCACGACCGAATGCCCGTCGAAGAGAAGCTCGTCCTGGCCTCCGACGGCGTTGACGAACGCGACGTAGCAGACATTGTCGCGCGCACGTGTCTGAAGCATCTGCTCTCGCTCCTCAGCCTTGCCGACGTGAAACGGCGAGGCGGAGATGTTGACGAGGAGCTGCGCGCCCGCGAGCGCGAGGTCGGTTGCGGGCGGGCCGGGCTGCCAGACGTCCTCGCAGACGGTCGGGCCGATCAGGGCATCGCCGTGCTCGAGCAGGAAGAGGTCGCGCCCCGGGGCGAAGTAGCGGTGCTCGTCGAAGACGCCGTAGTTGGGCAGGAAGCGCTTGCGGTAGATCGCCTTCACCTCGCCGCCGGCGCAGACGGCGCAGGCGTTGTAGAGGTCGCGGTCGAGGTGGGGAACCCCGACGAACGCGACGATGCCGCCGTGCGCCTCTTTGGCAACCTGGGCGAGCGAGCGCTCCGCCGCGCGCACGAAGCTCGGGCGCAGGAGCAGGTCTTCCGGCGGATAGCCGGTGATCGCGAGCTCTGGGAAGAGGACGATGTCGGCGCCCATGCCCCTCGCCTCCTCGAGGCGGGAGAGGATCCGCTCGCGGTTCCTGTCGAGATCGCCGACGGTCGTGTCGATCTGGGCCAGCGCGAGCCGCATAGGTTTTAGACTATCAGGCGAAAACTACCGTTGGAGACGAATTGCGTTCAGATCCTTGCCTTCGATCTCGTCCGTGCGGGCGATCAGATCCTCGATGTCGTCGTGCTCGGCGTGGATGTAGCGGCCGGCGAGGGCGTCTGCCCGACCGGAGGCCAGGACGTGCACGAGTGCCGGCGCGAGCTCGGGCGGCGTCCACGGCATGTCATCGCCAAAAACGGTGGTCATGTCGGTCCGGACAAGGCCCGGGCTGAAGACGAAGACCGGGATGCGATCGCGCAGCTCGTTCGCGAGGGTCTCGCCGTAGCGGCAGACCGCCGCCTTGCTGGACGAATATGCCGTGCCGCTGCTGCCCGGGAGATAGGCAGCACCGCTGCCGGTGATCACGATTCGTCCCCGGCCCCGCTCGAGCATTCCAGGGATGACGGCGCGGCACGAGAGGTGGACGCCGCGCATGTTCACCTCGAGCACGCGCCACCACTCCTCGGGATCGACCTCCCACGTCGAGCCGCCCCTGGTCCCGATGCCCGCGTTCGCCACGAGCAGGTCGATCGGGCCGAGCTCGGACTCGACCTTCCCGATCATCGCTTCGACCTCGTCGCCCTTCGTGACGTCCGCGACGATGGCGAGCCCGCCGATCTCGCTCGCGACCTCGTCGACCTGCTCGGCCGTGCGCGCGCTGACCGCGACCCTCGCGCCAGCCCCCGCCAACTCTCGGGCGATCGATGCGCCGATCCCGCGGCCGCCGCCCGTAACGAGTGCGATCTGTCCGTCAAGCCTGTCCTCAGATGGCATTTGCGATCTCCTCCAGGGATTCGGGGTTCTCGAGCGACGAGAGGTCGCCCGCATCCGTGCCGAGCGCCTGCGCCCGGACGGCGCGGCGCACGATCTTCGCGCTCCGCGTCTTCGGCAAGGCGGAGACGAAGATGACGCGGTCGGGCTTGAACGCCTTCCCGAGCTCGCCTGTCACCGCTTCGGATATCTCAGCCACGAGCTCTTCGCTCGCTTCGTAGCCGGGAGCGAGGACGCAGAAGATCCACGCCACCTCGCCCTTGACCTCGTGCGGCACGCCCACCGCTGCCGCTTCGGAGACCGCGGGGTGCCCGACGGCAGCCGACTCGAGCTCCGCGGGCCCGATGCGCTTCCCGGCGATGTTGAGCGTGTCGTCCGAGCGGCCGTGCAGGAACCAGTAGCCGTCCTCGTCGACCGACGCCCAGTCGCCGTGTACCCACACACCGGGCAGCCGGCGCCAGTACGTGTCGAGGTAGCGCTCGGAGTCGCGCCAGAATCCTCGCGTCATGCCCGGGAACGGCTTGCGGCAGACCAGCTCGCCGACCTCGCCGCGAACGGAGTTCCCCTCCGCGTCGACGACATCCATCGCCATCCCGAGCGCAGGCCCGCCGAGGGAGCAGGCCTTGATCGGGATCGCGACCGTGGGCGAGAGGAAGCAGGCGCCGACCTCGGTGCCGCCCGAGCAGTTGATGATCGGACAGCGTCCGCCGCCGACGTGGTCGGAGAGCCACTGGTACGGCCCCGGGTTCCACGGCTCGCCGGTGGTGACGATCGTCCGCAGCGACGAGAGATCCGTTTCGGGCTCACCGTGCGGAATCAGGGCTCGCGTGAGGGTGGGGGAGATTCCGAGCACCGAGACCTGTTCCGACTCGAGCAGCTTCCAGAGCCGGTCCGGCGGCCAGTCTGGGGCGCCCTCGGCGAAGACGAGCGTCGAGCCCATCGCGTGGCCGCCGACGACGGTCCACGGCCCCATGATCCAGCCCATGTCGGTGACGAAGTGGATCCGGTCGTCAGGCCCGGCGTCGGCCTGGTAGCAGACTTCGCGTGCGATCGAGACCAGGAAGCCGCCCTGGACGTGGACGACGCCCTTCGGAGTCCCCGTCGTCCCCGAGGTGTACGTGAGCAGGTACGGGGTCTCCGAGTCGAGCTCGGCCGCCGGAAGCTCGCCCGGTGAGTCGGCGAGGACCTCGTCCCAAGGGGCGACCGACGACATGCTCGACGCTCGGGGCATCACGCCGCGCCTCTTCGAGGATATCGAGCATCGGCACCGTGCGTCCTCGCCGCGTGGCGCTTCGCGCAGTGATCGCGACCTTCGCCTCCGAGGCCTGGAGACGCTGCGCTACAGCGGGTGCCGCGAAGCCGGAGAAGACCGGCACCTGGATCGCCCCGATGTGGGCGCACGCGTGCGAGGCGATCGCGACCTCCGGCGACATGGGGAGGAAGATCGCTACGCGGTCGCCCTCGCCGACGCCAAGGCGGACGAGCGCCTCTGCGAGCTTCGTCACCTCGGCCGAGAGCTCGGCGAACGTCAGCTCGCGCCGGGATCCGTCCTCGCTCAGGCCGACCGTCGCGACCGCGTCCGGCCGGCGCTCTGCCCAGCGGTGGACGCAGTTCCAGGCGATGTTGAGCCTTGCCCCCGACGAACCACGTCGCCCACTCCGGGCCGCGCGAGAGGTCGACGACCTCGTCCCAGGGCTGCGAGAAATCGAGGCCCATGTCCTCGATCGCAGCCGGCCAGAACCACTCCGGATCCTCCTGGGAGCGGCGCACGAGCTCCCAGTAGTCGTTCATCCCGTGCTTGCGCATCAGGCGGACGACGTTCGCGCGTGCGAACGTCGCCTCGTCGGGCTGCCAGACGTACTTCGAAGGTGCTTTGACCATCCGGATAGTCTCTGCTAACTTAGCGCGCGCTAACCACCGAGGAGGCCAGGGCTTTGCGCGCACGCATCTTCGCAGAGGAGAACCGGAAGTGGTGGACGCTGGGCGCGGTTGCGTTCGGCCTGTTCATGATCATGCTCGACAACACGGTCGTCTTCGTGGCGCTTTCCGCGATCCAGAGCGACCTGGGTATCTCGACTTCGGAGCTCGAGTGGGTGGTGAACGGCTACGCGCTCACGTTCGCCGTGCTGATGCTGACCGGGGGCAAGCTCGCCGACATGATCGGACGGCGACGGATTTTCATTATCGGCCTGGCGATCTTCACGGCCTCCTCCCTCGCGTGCGGCCTTGCGACGGGCGCGACGATGCTGATCGGCGCCCGCGTCGTCCAGGGCGTCGGCTCGGCGCTCATGAACCCGGCGACGCTCTCGATCATCACAGCGACCTTCCCGCCGCGGCAGCGCGGGACGGCGATCGGGATCTGGGTTGGCGTCTCCGCGATGGCGCTCGCGATCGGGCCGCTCGTCGGAGGCATCCTCACCGAGCAGATCAACTGGAGCTGGATCTTCTTCATCAACGTCCCTGTCGGGATCGTGGCGATCATCGTCGCGAGACTCGTGATCGACGAGTCGCGTGACGAGTCCGAGGAGCAGCGCCTCGACCTGCCCGGGCTGATCTCGTCGGGGGTCGGGCTCTTTGCGCTCACCTACGGGTTGATCGAGTCGAACAACTACGGCTGGACTTCGCCCCGCATCCTCGCGAGCTTCGTGATCGCGGCCGCTGCGCTTGCCCTGTTCGTCGTCCTGGAGCACCGCCAGCGCGTGCCGATGCTCGACCTGTCTCTCTTCAAGAACCGGACGTTTGCCGGGGCTAACACCGTGATGCTCCTCGTTGCGCTCGCGATGTTCGGAGTCTTCTTCTTCAACTCGCTCTTCCTCCAGAGGATCCTCCACTACTCGGCGATCGAGACCGGCGCGACGTTCCTGCCGATGACGGTGCTGATCGTGTTGATCGCCCCCGTGGCGGGGAAGTTTTCCGACCGAATCGGGTCGCGTTGGCTGATGGGCGCGGGGCTCGTCTTCCTCAGCGCCTCGCTGATCTCGTTCTCGACTCTCGGGATCGATTCGACCTTCTGGGACGTCCTTCCCGGCCTGCTCCTCGGTGGCGTCGGGATGTCGCTGGCGATGACGCCCACGACTGCAGCCGCGATGGGCTCGGTTCCGGTCGACAAGGCGGGAGTCGGCTCGGCCGTTCTGAACAGCATGCGCCAGGTCGGCGGCTCACTCGGCATCGCCCTCATGGGCGCCATCGTCGCCCAGTCGATCCACGTCTCGGAGACCGACCCGCGGATTGCGTCCCAGTTCGTCGACGGGTATCGGAACGCGCTTCATGTCGCGGCCGCGATCGCGCTCCTCGGCGCGGTGGTCGCCGTGACGACCGTGCGGAGGTACCGCCACCCGGAGACGCAGCCCGCACTCGAAGGAGCCTAGTGAGCACGCGGCTACCCGCCGAGGAGCGCAAGGCCGCCGTCCTCGAGTGCGCCTGCGGCATCTTCCAGGCCGGCAGCTACCGCGGAACGACCACGGCGGAGATCGCGCGTAGGGCCGGTGTCACCGAGCCGGTGCTCTACCGGCACTTCGCGTCGAAGCGAGCGCTGTACCTCGCGGTCCTCGAGGAGTCGTGGTCCCGCTTGCACCGGCTCTGGAACGCGGCCGTCGACGACGAGCCGGACCCCAGGCTCTGGGTGGGTGCGATGGGCAGGGCGTACTTCGCGGCGAAGGATCCCAAGGTGAGGTGCGCCGAGCTCTGGATGCAAGCTCTTGTCGAGGCGAGCGACGACACCGAGATCCGGAGGTTCCTCCGCAAGCAGATGCGTGAGGTGCACGACTTCGTGAGCGACGTGATCCGGCGCTCGCAGGCCGCCGGAGGAGTCTTCCCGGAGCGTGACCCCAACGCCGAAGCCTGGATCTTCATCTCGATCGGCCTCCTCGGAACCGTCGGCAGGCGCGTCGGCAGCCTGCTCGAAGACGACTTCGAGGCAATCATCGCCTCCCGTCGCTCCTGGATGACAGGCACTTAGCAAGGACCGAACGCGGCATGGGCGCGCCTGTTCAGGCGTTGTACCTCGGTACTCGTGATCTAAGTCGCGGAAAGTGCGAAGCACTTTGCGCGAGTCCCGGGCCCGTGGCCCGGGACCATTAGCTGAGGGACAAGCCCCCGGCTGCGGCTCCGGGGTCTTGTCCCTTAGCGACGAGAAGCGCTTTGAGGGCGACGACCCGGAGGCTTCTTGGCTCTGCGGCCCAGCCAACGCCTCCGGGCCTTCCGTCGCCGTATCGTGGCGCGCCTCTTGCAGTACCGGCCTAGCGTCTGGCCGTGCTGCAAGGTGAAGCTCAGAATAGAACTGCATCCAGATGAAGTCAAGTAGCTCGGTCAAGTGATCTTGAAAGTGGCCATTCACCCGGCTTTCCCGCTGGTCATAACTCTTTCGGGGGATCTTCTCGACTGGGAGGTTGCGAAAAGGTGAAGCGTGCGCTTGACTTGGCTGTGCAGCACAAAGCCGCCCCTGTTCAGCACCAGCCGCCCGTGAATCACACCTCCCTCTCCCAAACTTCCAAGCCGGCCGCTCTCCGCCTCGGTGAGCGCCTGCGTCAGTTGCGCGTGTCTGCGGGCCTGACACAGTCCGAGCTCGCAGGTGACCGGTTCTCGAAGGAGTACGTGAGCCAGATCGAGCGCGGCAAGACGCGCCCGACCGGCGAGACGATCGCCTGGCTCGCAAGCAGGCTGAACACGGACGCGGGCTATCTCGCACACGGTGTCTCGACCGACGAGCGGGGCCGCGTAGAGGCAACCCTGACGCGCGCCGAGGCGCTTGTCGAGGCGCACCGCTATGAGGAGGCTGTCGCGGAGTTCGAAGAGGTTCGACCCGCGGTCGCTGCCACCGGCGCGAAGGAGCTCGAGGCGCGACTGCTCTCGGGCGAGGCCTGGGCGAGGATGCAGCAGGGCGAGCTTCGAGAGTCGCTCGAGTTGCTCATGCGCGCGAGAACCGTCGTCGAAGGCGAGCCGTTCTCCGATCTCGACCGCGGCGAGGTGCTCTTTCGCCTCGGTGTCTGCCGCTACAAGCTTTCCAGCATCTCGACCGCGATCGGCCTTTTCAACGAGGCCTACACGATCGCGGAGCGCTCTGAGCTTCCGTGCGACCTGCTCCGCTCGAACATCCTCGCGTATCGCTCGCGCTGCTACCGGCGCCAGCGCGACCTCGAGGCTGCGCGCGAGGACGTCGAGCGCGCGCTCGAGCTCGCCCAGTCACTCGATGACAGTCCGACCATGGCCGCGGTCTATGTCCAGGCTTCCCTTGTGGCCGAGCGCATGGGCCACTGGGTGCTTGCACGAAATTACGCAGAACGTGCGAAGAGCTTCTACGAAGACCTGAACGACCAGCGGAACGTCGCCGGCTTGCTGAACAACCTCGGCGGGCTCAACCTCATGCTCGGCAAGCCGCAGGAGGCGATCGAGTACCTGAAGTCCTCGTACTCGACGGCTCTCGATGCCGACAGCATGGAAGAGGCCGCTCAGGCCACGGGCTCGCTCGCCGCCGTCCATCTCGAGCTGAACGACTTCGAGCAAGCCGAGCGCTTCGCGCGCCAGGCGCTGAGTCTCCTCGAGGGACGCGTCGACTTCCTGCACGAGATCGGCCCTTCGCAGCTCGTGCTCGGCCGCGCCCTCATGGAGCAAGGCCGACTGGACGAGGCCGAGGAGGCCTTCAAGGACGCCGATTCGAGTTTCGAGCAACTTTCGTCTTCCAGCCATCGCGCACGCGCCTGGGTTGCACTCGGCGACCTCGCCGCGCGCAGGGGTGACGACCGATCGGCTGCCCGTCTTTATCGAAACGCCGCCGAGACGCTCCAGGACGTGAGGTTCTAGGGAGGTGAATGCAATGCGTACAAAGCTCGCGCTCCTCGTGGTACTGGGATGCCAGCTCGCCATGCTCTTCGGCAGCGCTAGTCCCGTCAGCTGGTGGGACGGCGGCCTGTAGGCCAGAAGGCCTTTCCCGGCCGCTCGTCTCGGGCCGTTAGCAGCGACTGGCCATGGTTCATCCGCCAGTCGCTCCGGCCCTGGATGACTTCGCAGATCACACCCGCCCCGGGCGAGCTCCAACGGGAGATAATCGCCGGGCAGACCAGGGGTTCTCCCAAGATCGTCGAACCCGCAGGCGAGACACAAGCTCCTCCTCTCCCCTGACAGCGGCGGCGGCTAAATGCCGCCGCCGCTTAGATTCCCGGCGGGCCGGGAATGTTGATTTTCCCCTGCACGTTTGTGCGGAGTACAGTTCCCGCTCCTCAAGGAGACGTACCTGTGGATCTCGACGCAACCAACGTCAAGCTGACCGATCTAGCCTCCTGCGGGGGCTGCGCCGCGAAGTATTCGGCCGCCCGCCTCGAGCAACTGCTCGCGGGCTTCGTGCCGGTCGAGTCCGAGAACCTGCTGGTCGGTCTCGGAACACCGGACGATGCCGCTGTCTACCGCCTCGACGACGAGCGCGCGATCATTTTCACGCTCGACTTCTTCCCGCCCATCGTCGACGACCCTGGCGACTACGGATCGATTGCGGCCACGAATGCGCTCAACGACGTCTTCGCGATGGGTGGCACTCCCCTTCTCGCCCTCTCGATCGCCGCGTTCCCGGAAGAGCTGCCGATGGAGATGCTCGGCCAGATCTTCGGAGGCGCCGACGAGGTCGTGCGCAGGTCCGGGGCCATGCTCGTCGGGGGCCACACGATTCGGGATGCTGAGCCCAAGTACGGTCTTGCGGTGGTCGGCACGGTTCATCCCCAGGGCGTCTGGGCCAAGTCGACCGCGCAGCCGGGAGACGCGCTGTACGTGACGAAGCCGCTCGGGACGGGACTGATCATGACCGGCTACAAGCGGGGGCAGGCAGGCTCGCAGCAGCTGGAGAGGGCCGTTGGCTGGATGAAGACGCTGAACAAGGATGCCGCCGATGTCTTGCGGCCCATGAAGGTGAACGCCGTCACCGACGTGACCGGCTTCGGCCTCTTCGGCCACGCACACGAAATGGCCGAGCGAAGTGGTGTTCGCATCCGACTCGAATCCGAGCGCTTCCCGGCGATCGACGGCGCTCTCGAGATTGCGCGGAGAGGAATTCGGACGAGCGGTGACCCGCGAAACCGCGATTTCGCCGGCCGTCACATCACGCTGAAGGGCGTGCCGGACACGCTCGTGGTGCTCGGGTACGACCCTCAGACCGCCGGCGGACTGCTCGTATCGGTGCCCTCCGAGCGGGGCCCGGTGCTCGAGGCGGAGTTCGCCAGTCGCCATCTCTTCGTGCGCCGCATCGGAGCGGTCGAAGAGGGCTCCGGCGTCTACGTCGACTAGGCCGGCCAGTGAAGCGACGAGGGATGATTCATGGGCGGTTCCAACCGTTTCATCGTGGGCATCTCGAGTACATGCGGGGAGCCGCGGAGCGTTGCGACGAGCTCTGGGTCGGGATCACGAACCCGGATCCGGCCCGTGTGAAGCCGGAGGCGAGCGACCCGGCGCGGCATTTGCCCGAGTCGAATCCGTACACGTACGCCGAGCGTCTGCTGATGGTGAAGGCTGCCGCCGCCGACCTCGAGCTCGACGCGGGGCGAATGCACGTGATCCCGTTCCCGGTGAACGAACCGGATCTGTGGGCTGCGTATGTGCCTGACGGGGTGACGCAGTACCTCCGGCTCTTTTCGGAGTGGGGTGGGGAGAAGCTCGAGCGCCTGCGGGCTGCGGGGTACGAGGTCGTGATCCTCGACGAAGGCGCCGAGAAGGAGCTCTCCGGCGCGGACGTGCGCGAAGCGCTTCGCTCGGGCGCCGACTGGGAAGCGCTCGTCCCGCCCGGGGTCGCGAGAATCCTCCGCGAGCTCGACCGGGTCGCCGTCTAGCCGCGTCGGCCCCTTAATAAGGCGCCGCCCACCTCCTCCCCACCGCGATCCTAATGGGGAAATTCGCACGAATGTGTGTCGGGGATGTGCCAAGACAGAGGCGCGGCACCGCCGAAGCCGTCGTTCCTGGCGTGCCCTGAGTCGCGGAAGTGCGAAGCACCTCGTGCGGTTCTGGCCCGTCGCTCGGGAACCTTCGATCGTGGCATGGGCGGGCTGATCGAAGTGTCGTTCCTTGGGAGGCGTGCTCTAAGTCGCGGAAAGTGCGCAGCACTTTGCGCGAGTCCCGGGCCCGTGGCCCGGGACCATTTAGCCTCCACGCGGTGTATCCGATCTTCGTCGTCTTGCTGGACGGGCTCGCCGACCGTGCGCACGAGTCGCTCGGCGGGCAGACTGCGAACGAAGTCGCGGACACGCCGAACCTCGACCGGCTTGCAGCGAGCGGCTCATGCGGGCTGATCTACGCGGTCGGCCCCGGGCGGGCGCCGTCGAGCGAGATCGCGCACTGGCGGATGCTCGGCTACACGCCGGAGGAGTTCCCCGGTCGTGCCGTGTTCGAGGCACTCGGCGACGGGCAGGAGGTCGACCGTGGACAGGTCTTCGCATTCGCGGCGCTGCGCCCGGCCGACCGCCGAGAGGACGGGCTCTGGCTGACCGGCCGGCCCCGTCGCAGCGGCGAGGACGAGGACGACGCCGCGGAGCTCATCGCGGCCTGCGCCGAGCTCGAGATCGACGGATTCCGGTTCGGACTGACGCATCTGCGCCGAGGCGAGTCCGTGCTGAGGGTCTTCCCCGGCGCGGACGACCGGGTCACCGACACGGACGCGTTCTTCCGTGACCGCCATCCCGTCCTGCGGCCCCAGGCTCAGGTCTCCGAGGCCGAGCGCACCGCTCGGGCTGCCGAGGCCTGGACCCGTCAGACGCTCGAGATCCTCGCGGCGCATCCGGTCAACGAGCGCCGAGGCGAACAGGGTCTCTCAGCCCTGAACGTGATCACGCTCAAATGGTGGGGCCGGCCGCGCTCGGCGCCGAGCTTCCCCCAGCGGCACGGGCTCCACGGGAGCTTCCTCGGCGACTCGAGGTTCCTGCTCGGGCTGGCACGCGCGGTGGGTCTCGAGCCCCGTTACGTGCCGGAGACGGATGACGCGGCGGCGGATCTTCGAGCGCGCATTGAGCTCGCTGGGGAATGCCTCGCCGAGGGTGAGACCTTCGTCTTCGCGCACCTGAAGGCAACCGACATGGCGGGACACACGAAGGATCCGCAGGTCAAGAAGCGGACGATCGAGGCTCTCGATGCCGAGCTCGGATCACTTCCCACCGACCGGGCGATCGTCTGCGTCACCGGTGACCACGCGACCCCGACGTATCCCGACGTGATCCACTCGGGCGAGCCGGTGCCTTTCCTACTGGCGGGGCCGGGCGTCCGAGCGGACGACGTCCAGCGTTTCGGCGAGCTCGACTGCGTGGCGGGGATCCTCGGCCGGCTGCGCGGGCTGGACATGATGCCCGTCCTCCTCAACGCTGCCGATCGCCCGCTCTTCCTCGGCTCGCGGCCGACCCCGTTCCCAGGCGCGGACGGGTATCCCGAGCTGCTCGACCCCCTTCTCTAGAGTGACCCGAGTGGAAGCCTCGACCGCACTCGCGCGCTTCCGCAGTCTCGAGCTCTCACCGGCGCGCTTCCTGCAACTCGCGCTCGCGAACACGTTCGGCCTCTGGCTGATCGTCGGCAGCGGTGCGGCCGTCCGCCTGACCGATTCGGGGCTCGGCTGCCGCCATTGGCCGGGCTGCGAGCGTGGGCAACCGCTGCCCGCACGGGACGTGCACGCCTTCGTCGAGTTCGGAAACCGGCTCGTCGGCGGCGTTGTGATCACGCTCACGCTCGTCACGTGGCTGGCTGCGCGACGTACACCAGGGCTCCCGGGCTGGGCGCGTCGGGTTGCGCTACTCGTCTTCGCCGGCGCGTTCGCGCAGGCGCCACTGGGCTACCTGGCCGTCGCGAGCGACCTGCGCTGGCCGGTCGTGACGGCCCATCTCCTGCTCTCGATCGCGCTGCTCGCAGGAGCTGTCGTCGTCGCCGTCGAGGCGCTCGGCCTACGCGACGGCCGCTCTCCGCCGGTCGTTCCCCGCGAGCTGCGGCTTCTTGCCCTCGTCTTCACGGCCGCGGGCTTCTTGCTCATCGTCAGCGGCACCTTCGCAACTGCCGCGGGACCGCACTCGGGCGGCGGCGAGCACATCGACCGCTTCGGGGAGCTCGACCGGAGCGTGTACCTCCACGGCGCCGTCGTCGGTCTCTTCCTGCTCTCGTTCCTGTTCGCGATCGGCTACCTCGCCGCCTACCGTGACCGCTCACCGGCTCTCTTCAAGCTCGGAGTCGGCGTTCTCGGGCTGCTGCTCGTGCAGATGGCGATCGGGGAGCTTCAGTGGCGCACGAAGCTCCCGTGGGGGCTCGTTCTCGGACACGTCGTGCTCGCCGCCGCCGTCTGGGCTGGCACCGTTGCCCTGGCGGCATTGTTCTTCCGGCCGCCTCGGTCGCTGCTCCCCGGCCAGCACCTAAACTGAGTTGATGCCCGACGAGCTTCAGATCTCGAGCCGCCCAGAGCTCGAGCGACCAGTCCTGATCGCCGCGTTCCGCGGCTGGAACGACGGTGGCCAGGGCGCCTCGCTCGCGACCGGGTATCTCGCAAAGCTCTGGGAGGCGGAGCGATTCGCAGAGATCGATCCGGAGAACTTCTTCGACTTCCAGGCAACGCGCCCGCACGTCTCGCTCGAGGAGGGCCTGACGCGAAAGATCGACTGGCCGGCGACGGTCTTCTACCACGCCCGTCCGCCGGGCTTCGAGCGGGACGTCGTCCTGCTCCTCGGGATGGAGCCGAACCTCCGCTGGCGTACGTTCACCGACATGATCGTCACGTTCCTGGGCGAGCTCGGCATCGACCTCGTCGTCACGCTCGGTGCGCTGCTGGCGGACGTGCCGCACACGAGGCCCTGTCCAGTCACGGGCAGCGCTACGGATTCGGAGCTCGTGCGGCGCCTCGGCCTCTCGGCCTCTCGCTACGAGGGCCCGACCGGGATCGTCGGCGTCCTCCACGATGCGTGCCGCCAGGCCGGGATCTCCTCGGCAAGCCTCTGGGCGGCGGTTCCGCACTACGTTTCGCTCACGCCGAGCCCGAAGGCGGCACTCGCCCTCAGCGAGCGGCTCGCCGACCTCCTCGAGGCCGATATCGACACGAGCGAGCTGGCCGAGGCGTCCGAGAACTACGCGGAGCAGGTCTCGGAAGCGGTCGCCTCCGATCCGGACACCGCGGCGTACATCGAGGAGCTCGAGCAGCGTGCAGACACGCTCGCCGAGGAGGCCGATCTCCCGTCCGGTGACACCCTTGCCGCGGAGCTCACGCGTTTCCTGAGAGAGCAAGACGATGCGCGCGACGCCGACGACCCGCCGTTCGCCAGCGGGCAGTAGCCCTAAGCGCCGCTAGCCGAACGTGAAGGCATAGCCCCGAACGCCGGGGTCGAAGCGCAGCTCGAGCAAGCCACTTCGCAGCGACGGAAGCCGGAGGAGCGTGTACAGGCGGCTTCCGTGGACACGCACGGTCCGCTGCAACTTCCCGTCCAGGAAGACGCCCACCGAGCCGCGACCACCGAGCACGAGATGCACCTTCTGCGCCGTGAAGTTGAGGCGCAGCCGCGCGCCGAGGCCCGCGACGATGTCGTCATGCCTCACCTTCCAGGTTCCTGAATACGCGAGCTCGCTCGGCTGGAGCGCCCGCTGGGGGAACTCGTATTGAGCGAACCGGTCCTTCGTGACCATGCTCTGAAGCAGTGGTTGCAGCCGGTCGTAGCCGAGGTACAACTCCGGCGTCAGCGCCGTCCTCGGCGTCGGATCCGAGAGCTTGGCCGAGACCGGGAGCATCCCTGCGCTCTCGCCGAGGAGGGTGCGGATTCGAGCCTCCGTCGTGTCGTACTCGCCCTCGCCGAAGTGGTAGAAGCGGAGGTGCCCGTTGCGGTCGAGGAGGTACTTCGCAGGCCAGTACTGGTTCTGGAACGCGCTCCACGTGCCGTAGGCATTGTCGAGAGCAACCGGATACTGAACCCCGAGCCGCCGCACGGCGCCCTCGACATTGTCCGCTACGTGCTCGAAGGCGAACTCGGGCGTGTGGATTCCCAGCACGACGAGCCCGCGGGCACGGTACGCGCGGTCCCAGGCCTTCACGTGCGGCAGCGTGCGCAGGCAGTTGATGCACGAGTACGTCCAGAAATCGACGAGGACGACCTTTCCGCGCAGCTTCTCGAGTGTCAGCGGGTCGCTGTTGATCCAGTGCGAGAGCCCCGTTAGCTCAGGTGCCGCTCCGAAGTCTCGGAGGGACGAGCTACTCGCCTGCTCCCGCGTGTTGCCTCGCAGCTTGCGGAGCTCGCTCTGGGCTCGCCCGTTCTCCTCGACCTTCTTCTGAAGCGCCTCCGTATAGCCGGGGATCGCCGTCTGGAAATGACGATCGACGTTGAAGGCGATCGCGAGTGCCGTCAGCGCGACGACGACGCCGAGCCCCTGCCGGATTGCGTGGGCGTGCGGCCTGAGCGCTTTCATCCCCGCGCGTCCAAAGAAGGCGACGATCAGCATGGGGATGCCGGCGCCGATCGCATAGGCGAGCGTGAGGACGATGGAACGCGCTCCGACGTCCTGCGTCGCGCCCACGACTGTGATCGCGGCGAGCACCGGACCCGCGCACGGGACGAAGACGAGGCCAAGGCTTGCCCCGAGGAGGAAGCCGCCGCCGAGCTCGCCGCCGGGCTTGCGGGTGAGTCTCAGCAGCGGGCGTTGAATGATCTCCTCGACCCGCGGGAAGAGCAGTGTGGCCGCAACGAGGAAGAGCAGGGCGATCGCGAGGTTGCGCAGAATGTCCTGAGGCAGGCCGAGTCGCTGCAGGAGCCAGACCCCGAAGAGCGTGAAGGCCGTAAAGCTGGCGATTAGGCCAGCGACGATCGCGAACGGCTTGCGGCGCCCACCGGTCGCTCCTCCCGCGAAGACGATCGGCAGGACGGGCAACACACACGGCGAGATCGCCGTGATGAACCCGGCGGCGAGGCCGATTCCGATCAGTACGAGCATTTGCTCACCACGCTAGAGACCGGTGAATTAACCAGGCGTTACATCGGCCGCGCGTGCCGGTTCGGCTGCCGGCGCGGGGGCGCCGGTCGCGGCGGCGGGCTTTCGACGCCGGCGGCGCCGTTTCGGCTGAGCTCCATTCGCGGAGCCGTCCTGCCCGGCCTGTGCCTCAGTCGGCGGCTGGCCGCCCCGGCGTTTACGCCGCCGTCGCCTCCGCCTGCTCGTGTGCGCCTTCGGCGGAGGCAGGTTCTCGGCAAGCGCGTAGGCGACCTCCGGGAGGGTGCCGATCTTCTCTCTTGCGCCCTCGATCAGCTTGGTTGCCCGCGGCGTGTAGCCCTCGGCCGAGGCGAGGAGCGCGACGGCCACCTCGAGCGGCAGCTCCAGCGCGGCGTTGACGAGCTTGGCCGCGTTCTCCTCGTGCCGGTGGCCACGTGAGTTGGCGAGCGCGCCCAGTAGGCGCTTCGCCTCCGGAAACTCGGCGCTGACACGGCGATCCTGCGCCTTGCGTGTCGACCGAGCGAGCTTCCACGTCCAGCGCTCGAGAATCTGGTCCGGCGCGTTGGCCTTGCCCTCCCCGATTGCGCGCAGGAGGATTCGCGCGCCCTGGATCCGGTCCTTCTCCCACGTCGGAGCCTGGATGACGAGCGTGACGAGATCGTCGAAGTCCGCGCGCTCCACGGTCATCGAGACCCGGTCGGCGAGCGCCATCATCCGCAGCCGGCGGTTCGGGTTCTCGGCCGCCGCCGTGGCGAGGAACTGTTCGAGACAGGCCTTGCTGGCCTTCCCCTCGGACAGCTTCTGGACGAATTCGGCGCGCTCCTCGAAACGCACCTGCCTGCCTGCGATCGCGGCCCAGTAGCGCTGCTCGTCCTCGTCCAGGTAGCGCGGGTCGATCCGCTGCCACTCGCGTTGGATGACCGAGAGGCGCCGCCGCACGTCCGGAGTGACCGGAACGAGCCACGGGGCGGGCGAGAGCTTGCGGCGCGCGCGGCGGTTTGGCCGGCGCCGCGGCGCGGGCGTCACCCGGGCACCCTCGCGGTAGAAGTCGGCGCCGAGCAGGCTGTGCAGCGAGACGGCGCGGTCGTTGTGCGTCGCGCCCTTGTTCACGAAGTCGACGACGATGCCGGCTTCCTTGCTCGGGTGCATCCGCATGATCCGGCCGATCCGCTGCTGGTAGACGCGCTTGCTCGCAGTCGGCGCGAGATGCATCACGACCGTCGCTCGGGGCGAGTTCCAGCCTTCGGCGAGCAGCATCGCGTTGATGAGGATGTCGATCTCGCCGCGCTCGTAACCGGCGAGGATCTCGGCGAGCTTGACCGGCGGCGTCTTGCCGCTCACCGCCTCCGCCTTCAGGCCGGCGGCCCGAAACTCTTGCGCGAGGTTGTACGCGTGCTCGACCCCGGCCGCGTAGACGATCCCGGGCGTGGAGTCGAAGCGGTCGCGATAGAGGCTCGCGGCGGCCTGGTTGAGCGCCGTGTGGTCGAGCACCGCGGCGAGCGCGCGCTCCTCGAAGTCGCCGCCGACGATCGGGACGGAATGGATGGCGGCTGCGGGCGGCACGCGGAGGTTGCGCAGCGGCGCGATCAGGCCGCGACGAGCGGCATCCTGCAGCGGCAGGTCGTCGACCGAGGCTGGGAAGACGTCTGAGACCTGTTTCGCGATCAGCTGCTCGGTCGCCGTCATCCCGATGTAAATGGGGTCGGGGAAGCTGCGGATCGCCGCGCTCGTCTTCTCGCCGAGCGCAGTGTGGGCTTCGTCCGCGATCACGAGCTGGTACGTCTCGCGGCTGACGCTGCCGTGATGCCGCGCGAACCAGGCGTACGTCTGCACCGTGATCGGGCTCGCCTGCGGAGAGGGCTGCCCCTCCAGGACCACCGGGGTCAGCCGATCGCCGTAGTCCTCCGCCGCGAGCTCGCGGTTGAACTGCGAGACGAGCAGCCGGCGGTGCGTGAGGATGAGGACGCCCATCGTGCGCGCGGCCTCGACGAACCCGGCCGCAGCGATCGTCTTGCCAGAGGCCGTCGGATGGCGGAATCGGTAGCGCCGCACCGCGCCGGGGTCCTCGGCGGGCGAGAGCTCTTCGGGCAGAGGCTCGAGCTCCTCGTCGACCAGCTCTTCGAACTCCTCCTCCTCTTCGTCGAGCTCGCCAGGCTCGGCGAGCCCGTTGCCGTTCACCGGCTCCTCGACACGCTGATTCGAGGCAATCAGCTCCGTGAGCATCCCCGCGAGCGCGTCGATCTGGTGGCGGCGCAGCTCGGTGCCGGAGGCGAGGCGCGGAGGCTTCTCGGACAGCACGCGCTCCAGTCCGAGCATGAGCGCGAAGCGCACCTTCCACTGGGACGAAGGCGTCTCGCGCCCGGCCTCGATCTCCGCCGTCGCCTCGTCTAACGCGTTACGCCGCGCGGTGCCCTGGGCCAGCACCTGAGCCGGCTCCTCGCCGTTGTGAAGGAACGGCTCGCCCGCCCAGTCCTCGGCGCGCTTGGCTGCGGCGACGAGATCGTCCGTCGCCGGATTTGGTGTTGGCTGCTCGGTCGTTTCCTGCATGTAAGCGGCGCGCTTCGGCCGCATACCTCCGAGATAGAGAGAAGGCGCGCTCGGAATCCCCTTGGTGAGCGTCGCTTGTCAAAGCATACCCGATGGGGCTGCCAGGCTAGACGACGAGTCGGCGCTCCAGGTAACGGGACAGCATCGTCAGCGGGAACGAGAGGGCGAAGAAGACCACCATCACGAAGCCGTAGATCACGAACGGATGCCCGTCTCCGGTCTGCGCTGTCAGGTTCTCGACCTGGCGGGTTCCCGCCTGCAGAAATTCGTTGACACCGATCACGAAGGCGATCGTCGTGTTCTGGATGATGTTCACGACCAGGCCGACCAGCGGAGGCAGCAATCGACGAAGCGCGAGGGGGAAGATCACGAACTTGTGGCGACCGGTCCAGCCAAAGCCGAGAGCTGCGGCGGCCTCGTGCTGCTCCTTCGGAATCGACTGCACCGCCCCGCGTGTTGCCTCGGCGACCTGAGCGCTTCCCCAGAACGAGAGGGCGACCGCAGCCGACATGTAGGCGTCGAGCCGGACGTTGAATGGGCCGACCGTATAGTCCGGAAGCCAGTAGATGAAGAGGACGGTCACGAGGATCGGAAGTCCTCGCCAGAGCTCGACGTAGAGCCGGATCACCCACTGGAGCGGACGGAACTTGATCGTCATCAGCACCCCGAGGAGGATCCCGACCACCACACTCGCTGTGACCGCTATCACCGCGAGCCTCAGTGTCTCCGGCAAGCCCTCCCTGAGCATGTACTCCGCGACGGGGCGGAACCAGTCGGACTGCTCGGCCACCTAGAGCGCCTCCGGGAGAGCGAGCCGTCGCTCGAGCAAGCGGATCAGAGCGGACAGTGTCCAGACGATGGCGAGATAGACGACCGCGAGGACCGCGAACATCTCGAAGGTCCGAAACGTGATCGCCTGAATGTTGACGGCGACGCTCGTCAGCTCCGGATAACCGATCGCGAGCAGCAGCGACGTGTTTTTCAGAACCGAGATGAACGTGTTGATCGTCGAAGGCAGCGCGATGCGGCCTCCGATCGGGAGCGTCACGTTGAGGAATGTCTTCAGCGGTGTGAAGCCCAGCGCGTAACCGGCCTCGCGAAGGCGCTTCGGCACCGCCTCGAACCCGGCGCGGAAGTTCTCGGTATTGAAGGCACCGCCCCAGATCGCGACCGAGAGCCAGGCGACCGTGAAGGTCTCGAGCTGGATGCCGTCGTCGCCTACGAACGGGATCGTGACGCCATGGATCTCGCCCGGCACAGCGGGAAGCGCGTAGTAGAGGAGGAAGATCTGGACGAGGATCGGCGTGTTCCGGATCAGCTCTACGTAGACCGCCGCGAGTTGATTGAGCACCGGGATCCGGTGAGCCCGCACCGCACCGAGGACAAGGCCGATCACAAGGGCACCCGCGATCCCGATCGTGGATACCTTGATCGTGTTCTTGAAGCCCTCCCAGAGCTCGGCGCGGTTGTCCCAAATGAACCCCCACTCGAACGACGCCAGGATCCTCATGCGCGCATAAAACACGAGTGGCCGCCCCTGGAGGCGGCCACTCGAACTTCGTTGCTTCGTTCTCCTAGGTCGGGCAGCTCAACTCTGGCGGTGCGGCCCGCGGGTACTTCAAGCTCACCTTCGGGCTTGGAGCGTTCTTCTTGAAGAGGACGTAGAAGCGGCGTGGAATCGTCCGCCTCAGGATCCCCCAGAACTGGTCGCGGGCTTTCATCCCGCGGATCGCGGCGTCCACCCAGCGCTTCGTGCCGACGTCGCCCTTTCGGATGCCGACGCCCCACGGGACGTTGAGGAACTTGTGGTTCGTCATCTTGAGGTCAGAAGCGTTTGCGGCCACGCCGACGAGGAACGCGTCGTCGTACATGAGCGCGTCAGCCTGCCCGTTCCTGACCGCGAGCACACCGGCAGCAGGGCTCGAGACGACCTGGAACGTCGTCTCCTTGAAGCAGTTCTTGATCCAGCGGTCGTAGATCGACCCCGAGGTGGAGACGACCTTCTTCCCCTTCAAGAAATCACTGAGCCTCCCGGCCGTGACCTCGTTCTTGACGAGCAGCTTCCCGGCCGCTCCGTAGTACGGAGCGGAGTAGTCGATGGTCTTCTCACGCTCGGCGGTCCAGGTGAGCGTCGAGATGATGATGTCCACCCGGCCCGACGTCAGCGTTCCGATACGGCTCGCCGTCGTCACGCACGTGAAGTGGACCTTGCTCGCCGACCCGAACGCCCACTTGGCGAACTGGCGTGCGACCTCGACGTCGTAGCCGCGATTGCGGCCGCTTGTGTCCTGCCAGCCGAACGGCGGGGTGTCGCATTTGACACCGATCTCCCACTCGCCGCGGGCTTTGACCGCCGAGGGCAGAGCAGGGAGCTTCGGCTTGGCCGGCAGCTTGGCCGCTGCCGATCGGCCCGCTGTCCCCGACGGGGCCGCCGAGCCCAGCGTCGCGGCCGCCGCGGTCAACAGTCCGACCAGGACGGTGAAAGCAATGAGTCGTTTCATTCGACCTCTCCTTCGCTTGTGATTGTCAACTCTTCCAGGGAATGCGCCATCTGCAGCGAGCGGCGCAGGAACCTCTTCGTCCGCTCCTCCTTGGGGTTGTCGAGCACCTCGGCCGGAACTCCTTGCTCGACGATGTGCCCGTCGTCCATGAAGACCAACCGGTCACCCACTTCGCGCGCGAACTGCATCTCGTGGGTGACCACGACCATCGTCATGCCCGATTTCGCCAGGTCACGCATGACGACCAGCACCTCGCCGACGAGCTCCGGGTCGAGCGCCGACGTGACCTCGTCGAAGAGCATGACGTGGGGCTCCATGACAAGAGCCCGGGCGATTGCGACCCGCTGCTGTTGGCCGCCCGAGAGCTGATGAGGGTACTCGCGGGCCTTCTCGGGCAGGCCGACCCGCGCCAGCAGGTCGAGTGCGCGGGCTTCCGCCTCCTTCCTCGGCATCTTCTTCACCCGGCGGGCGCCAAGGGTGAGGTTGTCGATCACGCGCAGGTGCGGGAACAGGTTGAACTGCTGAAAGACGATCCCGATTCGCTGCCGGACCTGCGGAACGTTGACGCCGCGGCCCGTGAGCTCCTCGCCCTCGAGGAAGACACGCCCGCTGTCGACCGGTTCGAGCAGGTTGATGCACCGGAGCAGCGTGCTCTTGCCGCTTCCGCTCGCCCCGATGACGACCAGCGTCTCGCCGGCTTCGACGCTGAGGTCGATCCCGTCGAGGACCACGTTGTCGCCGAAGCTTTTGTGGATCCCCTCGAGTTGGATGACCGCAGTGCGCCCGGTCTCGAGCGGTGCGGCTTCCTCTTCCAGTGTCGCGCTCCCCTGGGGCTCCTCTTCCACGCGTCCGTTATAGCGGGGTTCTCGTCCCGCTGCCGGGTGGGTTACGGCTGAGAGCTCAGTTCGTACGTGTAACCCGACTCTCTTAGGTAGGGCGTGAGGCCGCCCATGAAGAGCGGGAAGCCGGCCCCGAGGATGAGCGCCGTATCCACGTCCTTCGCCGAGGCGACGACACCCTCATCGAGCAGGTGCGCAACCTCGTCGGCCAGCGCTTCCAGCGTCGCATCACGTAGCTCTTCGATGCTGCGGCGACGTGGCTCGCCCTGGGCGATCTCCAGCGAGCCCGCGGCGTAGTTCGCCAGGGTCTGCGAGAGCGGGAAGCGGTCCGGATACGCCGCGTGGAGGGTCTCGAGCACGTGGTTCGAGACCGCCGGGCCGACCATCTGGAGGAGCACGGACGGCGCCATCGGCAGCCCCAGCGACAGCACCGCCTCGTCAGCCTCGTCGGATGTGTTGCCGTGTTCGATCGCGTCGAGGACGACGCTCATCATGCGAGTCAGGAGCCGGTTGACGACGAAGCCGGGGCCGTCGTTCACGAGCACGGGCCGCTTGCGGAGCCTGTCGGCCACGGCCCACGTCGTCGCGAGCGAGACATCGTCCGTCTCGGGCGTGCGGACGAGCTCGACGAGCGGCATCGCGGCCACGGGATTGAAGAAGTGCATACCGACGACGCGTGCCGGATGCCGGAGGCCTTCGGCCATCGCGGTCACCGACAGAGCCGATGTGTTCGTCGCCAGGACGCACTCGGCCGGGACAACCGCCTCGAGCTCAGCGAACAACTGCTGTTTGACGCCAAGCTCCTCGAAGATCGCCTCGAGCACGAAGTCGCAGTCCTCGAAGCCGTCATACGAGGTCGTGCCCTTCGCGAGCGCCGCGAGCGAGACCGCTTCCTGGGGATCGAGGCGGCCACGCGCGGCGGCGCCCGCCAGGTCGTCGCGGATCGTCTCCAGGGCGCGGTCGATGATCTCCTGCTCCAGGTCGCGGAGGACGACGGGCACGCCGAGTCGCCTGAGGAAGAGCGTCGCCAGCTGGGTCGCCATCAGGCCCGCGCCTGCGATCCCGACCTTCTTCACGTGGCGCGGCTCGGTCGCGGGGCGTCCGGCGCCGCGTCGTGCCCGCCGCTCGACGAGATCAAAGGCATAGAGGGACGCTCGCGCCTGCGGCGTGAAGAGCAGGTCGGCGAGCGCCTCTTCCTCGGCTCGGTAACCCTCCTCGAGGCTCCAGCCCGCAGCGCCTTCGATCAGGTCGAGAGCTCGGTAGGGGGCGGGAGCCGCGCCGTGCACCATGTCGTCGAGCTGCCGCCGTGCGCGCTCAACGATCTCGGCTGTCCCCGACAGGTCCGCGTCCTCCCGTGCGAGCTCGTCCGCGGAGATCGAGATCGCCTCTTCGACGAGCCGCTTCGGCTCGACGACACGGTCGACAAAGCCGAGCTCGAGCGCCTGCTGCGCGGTGAGCATCTTGTTCTGCCGCAGTGGGTTGAGGACTGTGAGCTTGACGGCGGCCTCCGGCCCGGCGAGCCGCGGCGCGAGCTGGGTCGCTCCCCACGCCGGGACGAATCCCAGGAGGCACTCCGGTGACGCGAAGTGGCGGACGTCGTCGGCGATCACGCGGTAGTCGCAATGCAGCGCCAGCTCGATCCCGCCGCCGAGGGTGGCCCCATTGAGTGCGGCCACGGTCGGGTACGGGAGTGCGCGAATTCGTCCGAACAGGTCGTGGCCGGCTCGGCTGCCCTCGATCGCCTGCTCGCGGCGCTCGATGAGCGGAAACTCGTTCAGATCGGCCCCGCCGGAGAAGCTGCCCGGCTTCCCCGTGATCACGAGAGCGGAGAAATCGCCCTCCTCGAGCTCGGGCATCAGCTTCGCGAGCGACTCGAGTGCCGCCCGGCCGAGGACGTTCGGGCGAGCCTTGCCCGTTCCGTCGTCCATCGTCACGAGGGCCACGGCGTCGACGCGCTCCAGGGTGAACTGCGTGACGGGATCGCTCACCTCCTGGAGTCTAGGCTTGGCTCCTATGGGGGACTGGGCTGCGCACGCTGAGCGGCAGGTCGAGCGCTACCGCGACGGCGAGCGACGGCTGCCCGACGCGGCCGATCCGGACTCCCGGCAACGGCAGCTGACCCGGATGGGCAATGCGGCGGGCGGAGCCGGTTTCGCGCTGCTGATGGCGGATCGTGTGGCTGAGGCGGCCGAGTGGCTGCACCGCGCAGCGGAGCGCTACCGCGAGAGCATCGTCGACGCGCCGCCCGGGAGCTGGGGGAGGCCGATCGGCGCGATGAAGGCCCTCGTGATCGCCGCCGACTGGGCCGGAGCCGAGGAAGCGGCCCGCTGGGCGCTCGAGCTCGGTGCTCCGGAAGCCGAGTCTCCGATCGGACGTTATGCGGGCAGCCTCGCGCTGCTCGTTCTCGGTCGCGATGCGGAGGCGCGGCCTGTGGTTGCCTCGTTGCGCGGGCGCGACGATTTTCCAGGCGACGTGGCCGATGCGCTGACGGCGCTCGCTTCCGCGGACCGACCCGCTTACGTCCTTGCGGTCGAGAGCGTCCTCGACTCGTTCGAGAGCCGCGACGAGTACCTGGAGGACATCCCCATCGCCGACACGGTGCTGGTGCTCCAGGCGCTGGCGGCGCGTCGAGAACTCGGAGCCGAGCTCTCTTCTCCGCTCTTGCCTAGCCGGAAGAGCTAGGCGGATGCAAAAACGCGGTGATGATCAGCGGGTCGACGCCCGGATCCTCCATCACGCGCGCCTTCTCGACGAGCTCGGTGATCAACACGAGCGCCTGCTCCGGGGTCACGCGGGCATTGACCTGCGCGCTGCGAAACTGTCCTTCCTCTCTCGCCGCGAATCCCTGCTGGACTTCCTCGAGCATCGCCGCCTGGAGGTCGCCCGTGAGGCGCGACTGCAGGAGCTCGGGACCCACACGCACCGTCGTCGCCACGGAGCGGTACGGCTTCTCGCGCCCCTTTCCGCCCTCGGCACGCTCGATCAGCCCGGCGCGCACGAGCATCTTCACGTGGAAGTGCAGGTGCCCGGGGTCGACTCCGAGCCGGTTCGCGAGCTCGCGGTTCGTGAGGGGCTCTTCGTCCTCACCGCCAAGCATCTCGAGCACCCGGAGGCGCAACGGATGGCCGAGAGCCTTGAGCTGCTCGGCTCTCTCGATCGTCAGGACGTCGCTGCGAGTAGAGGGGGCGGCCTCCGACATCGAAAAGCTACATATAGGAATTCAGCGTACGTTGTCAAGCTTGGCGGCGGCCGCGCGATCGAGCAGTGCGATCGTCTCGCCGTTCGCCGAGCGCAGGAGACTGGCCGGAGTGGCCGGGTCCGGAGGGCTCGCGAACGCGCGCGCGACAGCCTCGGCTTTCTCCGCTCCGACGACGAGAAAAACCACGTGGTTCGCGCCGGAGAGCATCGGTAGCGTCATCGTCACGCGCTCGACGTCGTCGTGCGGGACGGCGATCGCGCGGCGTTCTCGCTCCTCGAGCGTGGAGGAGCCCGGGAAGAGCGAAGCCGTGTGCCCGTCCGGCCCGAGGCCCTGGAGCGCGAGCCCGAGCGTCACGCCCTCGAGCTCGAGGTCGTACTCGGCTGCAGCCGGCTCACCGCCGCGCTCGCCGTTGATGCGATGCACTTCGGACGGCTGCTGCTCGATCCGGTCGAGGAGCGCCTGCTTGACGAGGAGATAGTTCGACCGCTCGTCGTCGGGCGGGACGCAGCGCTCGTCGCCCCACCAGAGCTTGGCCCGGCCCCAGTCCCGCTCGAGTGCCGCGGCGTGCTCGTAGGCGGGCCCTGGGGCGCTGCCGCCGGAAAGCGCGATGTGCTCACCTGCTCGCGCGGCGCGGACCAGGAGCTCGGCCGCCGCGGTTTGGGCCTGGTCTGGAGAGTCGAAGATCCTGAACTCGGTCAGTCGTCGCCCTCGGCGAGCTCCTGCGAGCGCTCCATGGCCGCCTGGATCGCGTTCAGGAACGCCGCGCGCACGCCGGCGCGCTCGAGCTCGCGGATCGCCCGGATCGTCGTACCGCCGGGGGAGGTGACCATCTCGCGCAGCTCGACCGGGTGCATGTGTTCGTCGCGGAGAAGCTTCGCCGTGCCGAACATCGTCTGCACGACGAGCTCCGTGGAGACCTCGCGCGAGAGCCCGAGCAGGATGCCGGCTTCGATCATCGCCTCGGCGAGCAGCGCGAAGTACGCGGGGCCTGATCCGGAGACCGCCGTGACGGCGTCCATGTAGGGCTCCGGCACGCGGACGACGCGGCCCACGTGGGTCAGCACCTCGTCGGCCATCGCCAAATGCTCGTCGTTCGCGTGTGCTCCTGCGCAGAGCCCAGCGACGCCCTCGTGCACCGTGGCGGGCGTGTTCGGCATCGCGCGCAGCACCGGCACGCCGTCGCTCAGGTGCTTCTCGATCTTCGCCGTCGGCATCGCGGCCGCGACCGAGAGCACCGTCTGGTCGGGCGAGATGACCCCGCCGACCTCGCCGAGCAGCACCTCGAAGTCCTGCGGCTTGACGGCGATCACGATGAACCCGGCCCCGGCGACAGCCTCGACATTCGAAAGCGTCGTCTCGACTCCGTAGCGCTCGGCGAGCTCGTCGATCCGCTCCTGGCGCCGGCCGCTGACGACGATCTCCTCCGGCTTGCGCCAGCCCGAGCTGAGCAGCCCTGAGAGCAGCGACTCTCCGATCTTGCCGCCGCCGAGAATCGCGATCCGGCGTCCGTCCGTGGCCATCGGCCTGAGTTTAGGCGGCGTAGCGGGCTCGGACGCGCTCGCGCCGGACTTCCGGCCGGCTCAGCTTCAGCGGCACAAGGCCGCGCCCCGCGCCCGCCATCAGGTACACGCATGCGAGGCCCGCCCATTCCTCGTAGCGGCCGAGGATCCTCGCCGTGTCCTCGGGCTCGACCCACCGGCCCTCGATTGCAGAGCAGACTTTCAGCAGGCCGAGGTCGCCGACGATGCCCCGATCGAAGCGCCCGAGCCCTTGCGTCCAGACGACGCCGATCGAGTACGGGCCGATCCCGCGTTCGCGCTCGAGCCTGGCCGCGGCTGCGTCCGGCGGGAGCCTCCGCAGCCGTTCGGGATCAAAGGTGCGACAGATGCGAACGAGAGCAGTCGCCTTTCGAGCCGGAAGCTGGAACCGATAGAGCTCGGCGGGAGCGAACCGGCCGAAATGGTGAGGAAGAGGCGGCGCCTGCAGGCCGTCGATCGAATCCGTCGTTGCCCGGAGGAGCCGCCACTCGATTGAGCGGGCCTCGCGCGACGTGATCAGCTGGCCGACGATCGCGCGCAGGAGCGCGTGCGTGACCGTCGCCGTGCGGATCGGACGCAGGCCCTTCAGGTGGCGGATGGGGCCTGCGAGTAGCTCGTCGTCGCGGAAACGCTCGAGGAACGGCGTGTGGTCGTCGTCCGCGCCGAGCACGAAGCGAAGCTGTGCGAGCCCGGCTTCGGTCTCGGTGCGGAGGACGAGCCTGCCGTCAGGAAGCTGGCGAGCCGAGGCTCGCTCGCCGTCGGCGAGCAAACAGGTGAGGACACCGTTGCCGAACCGCCTCGTCGTGTCAGATGCGCGCCGAGCGGAGAGCGCGAGCGAGTACGGGCCGCGAGGCCTGATCGTCGTCTCGAGCTCCATGCCGCAACCCTACGCGGCGCGACGGCCGGGCCTGCGCCTGTCGGAGGAGCTCGGCATGCTCTCGGGCGAGCAGCTTCTGGGTCTGAGAATCAACCGGGAACATTGCGTTCTCCCTTCGATGTAAAGTATCTCCACGTCGAACTAGAAGAAAGGTAGCAGTAAAGATTCTTGACGTCAAGACTCTTTCTGTTAAGAATATGACCATGGAGAAGACACAGGAACAGGATCACGTCGATCGTTGGCTGGAGACGGCCTGGCTCCAGGACATTCCGAACCTCGATCTCGAGGTCGAGGGCATCGTCGACCGCATGGGCGGCCTGGCGCGCCGTTTCAAGCGGATGCATCACGACACGCTTGCCGAGCATTGGCTGAGCTATGAGGAATGGGACGTCCTCGGCATCCTGCGTCGCGCGGGGCCTCCTTTCCGGCGATCGGCCGGGGAGCTCGCGGAGCGCTCGGAGCTCTCGAGCGGAGCGATGACCAATCGCCTGGACCGGCTGGAGAAGGCGGGGCTCGTCAAGCGCCTCCCGGATCCGAACGACCGCCGAGGGGTTGTTGTCGAGATCACGAAGGCCGGCCAGAAGGCATGGGTCGAGTCGGCGGGCGCAGAAGCGGCCCAGGAGGCATTGATCGCCGCCGCGCTGAGCGACCGGGAGAAGAAGCAGCTGAACTCGCTCCTGCGCCGCCTCATGCTCGAGTTCGAGCGCCGCGAAGGGAGCGAGGGGAAAGGGGCCTAAGCAGTACGGTAAGGACGTGAGCACACCGATCGATCCGGGCGTCGACATCGGGCATGTCCATCTGAAGGTCGCCGACATCGACCGTGCGCTCGCCTTCTACCGAGACGTCCTCGGCTTCGACGAGAAGCAGCGCTTGGGCGACCAGGCAGCTTTCGTCGCGGCCGGCGACTACCACCATCACATCGGCCTCAACACCTGGGAGTCGAAAGGTGGCTCGCCGCCGCCGCCCGGCACCACAGGGCTCTACCACGTCGCCATCCGCTATCCGTCGCGCGCGGCCCTCGCGGACGCGCTCAAGCGCCTCGTCGAGAACAACGTTCCCCTGACCGGGGCGTCGGACCACGGCGTAAGCGAGGCGATCTACTTGCAGGACCCCGACGGAAACGGGATCGAGCTCTACCGCGATCGCCCGGAAGAGGAATGGCCTCGCCCGCCGGACGGGATAGGCGTCGCGATGGTCAGCGAGCCGCTCGACGTGCAGGCACTCCTGGCCGAGGCGAAGGGTTAAGAGGCTGTCCCAAGTACCCGTCCCCTGAGTCGGTGCTATACCTCTGAACAGAGGTCATGGCCAAGCCGGTCGAGCAGCTGGAACAGGTGATCATCCGCTTTGCGGGCGACTCCGGCGACGGTATGCAGCTGACCGGCGGCCGGTTCGCGAGCGAGACCGCGCTGCTCGGAAATGACCTCTCGACGCTCCCCGACTTCCCGGCCGAGATCCGGGCGCCTGCGGGGTCGCTGCCCGGCGTGTCGGGCTTCCAGATCCACTTCTCGGACCACGACATCCTGACGCCGGGCGACGCGCCGAACGTCCTCGTCGCCATGAACCCCGCGGCGCTGCGTACGAATCTGAAGGATCTGCCTCCGGGCGGCACGCTGATCCTCGATGCCGACGCCTTCACGGAGCGGAACCTCAAGAAGGCCGGTTACACGGTGAGCCCGCTCGAGGACGACTCGCTCGAGGCCTACAACGTCCACGAGGTGCCGCTGACCTCGCTCACGCTCGAGGAGCTGAAGCAGGTCGACGTCACGAAGCGTGAGGCCGAGCGCTCGAAGAACATGTTCGCGCTCGGGCTGATGTCGTGGCTCTACACACGCCCGACCGAGGGCACGATCGAGTTCCTCGAGACGAAGTTCGCCAAGCGGCCCGAGATCGCCGAGGCGAACACGCGTGCATTCCGCGCGGGCTACGCGTTCGGCGAGACGAGCGAGGGCTTCGTCACGCAGTACGAAGTCGCCCCGGCCGAGCTCGAGCCCGGCACGTACCGAAATGTCACCGGCAACCAGGCGCTCGGGCTCGGACTGGTCGCGGCGAGCGTCCAGTCGAAGCTCCCGCTGTTCCTGAGTGCGTACCCGATCACGCCCGCCTCCGAGATCCTCCACGATCTCGCGCGCCACAAGAACTTCGGCATCCGCACATTCCAGGCCGAAGACGAGATCGCCGCCGTGGGCGCTGCCCTCGGCGCGAGCTTCGGCGGCGCGCTCGGTGTCTGCACATCGAGCGGCCCCGGGGTGATCCTGAAGATGGAGACGATCGGGCTCGCCGTGACACTCGAGCTGCCGTTGCTGATCCTCGACATCCAACGCGCAGGCCCGTCGACCGGGATGCCGACGAAGCCCGAGCAGGCCGACCTGCTGGCGGTCATGTTCGGCCGGAACGCCGAGTCGCCTGTGCCGGTGATTGCGGCCTCGACCCCCGGCGGCTGTTTCTACGCCGCGCTCGAGGCGACGCGGATCGCGCTCAAGTACCGCACACCGGTCTTCCTTCTCTCCGACGCGTACCTCGCCAACGGCTCCGAGCCCTGGATGCTGCCGGAGGTCGACTCGCTCCCGGACATCTCCGTCGAGTTCGCCGACCAGCCGAATGTGGACGGTGACTTCATGCCGTACCTGCGCGACCCGGAGACCCTCGCGCGCCAGTGGGCGATCCCGGGGACGCCTGGTCTGGAGCATCGGATCGGCGGGCTCGAGAAAGAGGACGTGACCGGCAACGTCTCGTACGACCCCGACAACCACGACCACATGGTCCGCCTGCGGGCGCAGAAGGTGGCCGGGATCGCCGCGGACATTCCAGAGCTCGAGGTGGACGACCCCGACGGCGCCTCATTGCTCGTGCTCGGCTGGGGCGGGACCTACGGACCGATCCAGTCGGCCTGCCGCCGGCTGCGGAAGGAGGGCCAGAACGTCGCGCACGCGCACCTCACCCACCTGAACCCGTTCCCGCGCAACCTCGGCGACGTCCTGGGCAGCTACGAGAAGGTGCTCGTGCCCGAGATGAACCTCGGGCAGCTGCTGAAGCTCGTGCGCGCCGAGTTCCTCGTCGACGCCGTCGGTTACAACCGTGTGCGCGGATTGCCGTTTCGCTCAGACGAGCTCGCCGAAGCTATCGAGGGCCTACTGGAGGCGTGAGCAGGACGTGGATCGTCATCTCGATCGTCGCGATCTTGTTGCTCGGCCTGATCGCCTGGGCCGCCGCTTCCGCGCAGGTTGTCGAGCGTGGGCTAAGCCTGGAGGATGGGACGCCGGTCGTCCGCATCCGCTTCTTCGATCTCTTCACGATGAAGGCCCTGACGGAGTCGAAGCCCAGCTCGGACGACGCCAACTCGCTCTTGCTGGCGATGCTGTCGGGCGTCTCGCTGCTGGCTGCCGTGCTCGTGGCCCAGTCGGGCGGCGCAAGTGGGAGGTTGCGATACTTCTTCCCGGTTGCGTTCCTCGGCTTTGGCTGGCTTTCCGTCGACGAGCTCCTCGAGCTGAACGAGTCGGTCGGGAGCAACCTCTCCTGGGGCGACCATCTCGACGTGATCTCCTACGCGCCGCTCGCGCTGATCTTCCTGTGGTTCTTCCGCGACATCTTGATTTCCTCGCGGAAGGCGCTGTGGCTCTGTGCCGCTGCGGTCGCACTCGCCGCCGCGTCAGCTGGGCTCGACGCGCTGCAGACCGGGACGGGGCCGGAGGAGAAGATGGAGGCGCTCGCCTCGCTGCTCCTCGTTGCGGCATTCGTCGTGCTGTCGATCCAGCAGCTCTCGCGCATTCCCCCTCCGGCGAGAGAGGGTTGAGAGCGATCCGGTGACCTCGCGGGTCGACAGATTCCTCTTCGGCACCGGCGACAGCCTGGGCCCGCTCTGGTTTGGCACTGGCGCCTTCATCCTCGGCTTCGCTGCGATCCTCGGCCTCGTCAAGGGGACCTGGTGGACCGCCGTCCTGCTCCTGCCCGCCTGGGTGCTCGCCTACCAGGCCTGGCGATCCTTCGACAGGGGAGAGAGGTAGCCATGTTCAGCAAGCTTCTCGAACGCTTGCGTGGCAGTTCCCGCGCAGCCGACGATCTCGCGGTCGGAACGAGCAGGCCCGGCGACTTCGTAGAGCCGGACGGCTCCGCCGAGCCTCCGGTCGTGCCCAACCCGCACGAGGAGAGGGAGAGCGATCCAGGACGGCCCGATGAGTGAGAACGGCGGCAACTCGAAGCTCGTCCAGCTGACTGCGAAGGACTTCAAGTCCGACCAGGAGGTGCGCTGGTGCCCGGGCTGCGGCGACTACGCCATCCTGGCCGCAATGCAGGGCTTCATGCCGGAGCTCGGCATTCCGCGCGAGCGGATCGTCTTCATCTCGGGGATCGGCTGTGCCGCGCGCTTCCCGTACTACATGCAGACCTACGGGATGCATTCGATTCACGGGCGAGCGCCGGCGATTGCCACCGGCCTCTCCACGTCCCGCCCAGATCTGTCCGTCTGGGTCGTGACCGGTGACGGAGACGCACTCTCGATCGGCGGCAACCATCTGATCCATGCGCTGCGCCGCAACGTGAACGTCAAGATCCTGCTCTTCAACAACCAGATCTACGGGCTGACGAAGGGGCAGTACTCACCGACGAGCCCGCTTGGGACGCGCAACAAGTCGACGCCGATGGGCTCGCTCGATTGGCCTTTCAACCCTGTTTCGATCGCGCTCGGCGCGGAGGCAAGCTTCGTCGGGCGCTCGATCGACACCGACAAGAAGCACTTGACGGAGGTGCTGCGCCGCGCGGCGAACCACAAGGGATCGGCGCTCGTCGAGATCTACCAGAACTGCAACGTCTACAACGACGGCGCCTTCGACGCGGTCAAGGAGCAGACCGAGAACCAGATCCGCCTCGAGCACGGGAAGCCGATTCGCTTCGGCGCCGACGACGAGCGCGGCGTGAAGCTGAGCGCCGATGGCTCTTGCGAGCTGGTCGACGTCGCCGATGTGGGGGAGGAAGCGCTCATCGTCCACGACGAGCATCACGAGGCCGCCAGCCTCGCGTTCTCGCTCTCTCGGATCTCACACACTCCCCACGGCCCGACCCCGATCGGAGTCTTCCGCGACATCGAGCGCCCGGTCTACGACGAGCTGATGGCCGAGCAGCTGGCGACGAGCAAGGCCGAGCGCGGCGAGGGCGACCTGGCGGCGCTACTGCACGCCGGCGACACCTGGACCGTCTAGCGATCCCGCCTCAGCAGCGCCGTCGGCAGCTTCGTCGTCGCGAAGATCGACTGGCGGAAGAGCCCGCGGGTCGGTTCCGTGGCGAGGGAGAACACCGGCATCGCGCGACCGCCGACCCAGGACGTCGAGACATAGTCACCGAGCATCCGGCCCAGTGCGGTGTCGGCGAGCCAGAGGGGCGACATCGACACCGCGTTTAGCCGCTGCGGGCGGGTCCAGGTCGCGCCCGCGTCGCTCGAGGTGGTCAGCCCGACGTTGATGACGAGGCACCCGTAGCGGAGGTCGCAGTTCTGCGCTTGCTCGAGCGAGTGGTAGAGAACGGCAATCCGCGTTGTTCTGCCCGCCGTCGCGGGGTCGACAGCGAGCCCTGGCAGGAAGTAATCGACCGAGCCGTCGGCGACGCCTGTCGGGACGCGAGTCGGCTCGGTCCAGGTGACGCCGTCTCCGGACCGGGCGAGCACGATGTCGGCCGCGCACTGCTCAGAGAACCGACAATCGCTCCAGGAGGCATAGACCGCCCCCCCGCGGTCGACCTCGACGGAGGCGAAGGGCGGTGCCCTCATCCCGCCCGGTTCCGAGTTCTCCAGCGGGGCCACACGGACCGGTGCCAAAAAGCTCTCTCCTCCGTCGGTCGACCGAACTGCGGCAATCTCGCTCATGCCCGGCAGGCGCGCTCCGAAGACGGAGAAGACGATGACCAGGTCGCCGTTCGGGCGGACGACCGGCTGCACGCCGTTCACGATGGCCGGTGGCCGGTGGGCGTCCACGCCGGCCGGCGCCGACCAGGTGCGACCGCCGTCCGTGGAGTGGCGGGTCTCCATGAGCCCCCTCGTGAAGTTCATGTACGAGAGGTAGCAGCGGCCGCGGAACCGGCTTCGCGCCGAGTTGTCGCAGACGATCCACTCCTTGTCGTAGCTGTCGATCTCGGACCGGCTCACGGCCAGGGGCTGGTTCCATCTGACACCGTCCCGAGAGCGGCTGACGAGCAACTCGCTGACCTCGATTCCGCCGCCGAGCGAGCTGACCAGCCACCACCGGTGGACAGCGTCGTAGGCGACCGCGGGATCGCTGACCGCGAACGACCGGCCGGCCGGCGACGAGTAGATGGTGAGACCGGGAAGTTGGCCGGAGCGCCAGGTGCGCCCGCCGTTCTTCGAAGTGGCGAAGCTGATGTTCACGGCTCCCCCTTCGACGAAGCGGCCCGACTGGAAGACGGTGACAACCGTCGAGCCGAACGCCAAGCTGTCGGGCTCGACCTGGGACTCGTGCTGTGCTTCGTTGCTCCCGTCCCCGTCCGTGTCGCGCGAGAGCTGGCGGCTCACGACCTCGCAATCGGCCGCGACGTTGTCTCTGAGCTCGGAGAGCACGAGATCGCGCCCGATGCCGCACCTCACCGCGTCGATTCGGCCGTCTCCGCTCGAGGCGAGCCGGTCGTTACCCGTGCCTCCCGAGAGGCGGTCGCGGCCGGGGCCACCGTCGAGGAGATCGTCCGCACCGCGACCCTCGAGGTGGTCATTTCCCCCGCGTCCGTAAAGCTCGTCGGGCTGCGCTGTTCCCGCGAGCCGGTCCGGGCCGGCGCCGCCTCGATAGATCGCACCGGTCGCAGCCTGGATCGCGCCGCAGCCGATCGCTACGAGGAGCGCCGAGCTCAGGAGGCGACGCATACGGCACCCAGCCTAAGGGTGCACGGCAAGTTTGTACAAGCTGCTACAGGTCGGACTTCTCTGCGCGCGGGCCCGCGACCAACGGTTCTGCGCCCCCGACCTCGAGGAGTCGCTTCTGGTGCTCGTAATGGGCCCTGCGGGCATCTGCTCGCCTGCGCTCGGGAGACTTGCCGTCACCGAGATCCAGCACGAACTCCTGCTCAGGGGCGCGTCGTCTTCGTAGTCGGAGCACGGGAACCTCCGTGTGCTCACGGCGTGGCCGCACCGCCTGGGGGGTTACTTGTCTCTACGTCCTATCGGTGACCCCGGCTCCCCCCGGAATCCCTTATTTAGGTGAACAACGCGGCAACTCGGCTAATCCAGCCCGAGCTCGCGGCGGCGAGCACCGTGAACGCGGCCAGGCACGCGATGGTGATGACGGTCAGCACCGTCGCGTACTCGGTCATGGTCTGAGCTTCGTTCTGCGCAAGCAAGCTATAGAGCTTCTGCATCGGTGCAGACCTCCTGGACGGATCGACGCAACTGTCGCGCCGACGAATGGAATACCCAAGGAATCGTCAGTCCAGCGCGAAAACGCCATCCCCCGCAGCAGGGATCCGCTCTCGGAAAGGCCCGCGGCGCGGCCGAGTGACTCGGACCGCGCCGCGGTGCGTCGTGCGCGTTACGTGATGTAGGCGGCGACGCGGTTCACGGCGGTGACAATGTTCCCTGAGAGCAGGGCCAGAGCGCCGAAGACCGCGATCGTGATGACTGCCAGGACGACGCCGTATTCGGCCATCGTCTGCCCGTCTTCACGCGCGAGCCAGTTGTAGAGCTTCTGCATCGGAGCAGACCTCCATGGATGGATCGGCGCGGTTGCCCGCACCGACGATTGGTGATGTTTTCGTTACATCGAACCGAGGTGCGCGTCGGCTTATCCCTCGCAAGAGCCTTTTCCCCCGAGAACGACGAAGCCCGCCTCTGGGGCGGGCTTCGCGGGGAGTGGGGTATGGGAGAGGAAGCTTCTAGCTGTCGGTCTCGGTCGGGGAGCCCATCCGGACGACCTCGCAGTTGACGTACGTGTCGTTCTCGTTCGGGTTCAGCCAGACGACATCCTGTCCGGCACCGCAATCGAGCATGTCGACCTGGTTGTCATGGGCGAGCGCGTGGAGGACGTCGTTTCCGTCGCCTCCGTTCTCGACGTCGAGACCGCGTCCGACGAAGAGCCGGTCGTTGCCGTTGCCGCCGTCGACGGTGTCGTCTCCGGGCCGGCCGCGGATGAAGTCGTTGCCGTCGGAGCCGTTGAGCACGTCATTGCCCGGGCCGCCGATGATGCGGTCATTGCCGGGTCCGCTGTCGACGATGTCGTCGCCCCAGCCGGCGAACACACGATCCCGTCCGTCGAGCGTGTTGACCATGTCGTTTCCGCCCCTGGCGAGGACGAGGTCTCTCGACGCCGTTCCGGTGAGCACGTCGGCGTGGTTGGTGCCTCTGATGACGACGACGTGTCGGGCCGATGCTGCACTGGCGACGATCAGCGCGAGCAGGCCCACGATGATGAGGAATCTGGGTTTGTTCATACGCCCAAGTCAAGACCTCGCCCGTGAGCAGGGAGTGTTCGATCCGAAAGGATTCGGTAAGGATTGACTTGCGCGGGCGACTAGCTGGAGCTGTAGTCGAAGTCGCAGGCGTAGCCGCAGACGCCGTTGAACTCGAACTGGAGCGGTCCGTCGTCGACCTTGAGCTCCTCGGCGATCATCTCCTCGCCCGATCGTTCGTGGCCGGGGATGACGCAGGTCACGGTCTCGTCGCCGGGATACGGTCCCGAGATGCGGACGCTGACCACGTCGCGCACGCGGAACCACTGGCGCCGCGGCGTGTGGTCGATCTCGATCTGCGCCGGCTTGACGCCGACGAGGTTGCTCGCCTTCCAGGCCCACGGGAAGTGCTCGAGCTGCTCACCGGCGACGCGGCCGGTCCAGATCTCCTCGAGGGCGCGCTGCTGGTTCGGGTCGGCGCGCTCGTCGAGGTAGAGCATCCAGGTCCACGGCGAGCCCTCCTCGTCGTCGCTGTAGCGGGATGCGAGCGCGACCGCGAGGCCGGAAAGGTCGGTCTCGTCCGTTTTCCCGTCGACGATGCGCCAGGAGAGCGCGCCCTCGCAGACGCCGTAGGTGGAGCGGCCACCGGGCAGGCCGTTGATCCGCCGGCAGGGACAGATCGCGTCGCAGTTGCACGACTCGAGGTACGTGCCGGCGACGCGCCAGGCGGTCAGGCCGGGCTCAGCTCGACGACCCGCACGTCGTGGGCGTCGCGGTAGTCGGGGCCGAGCGCCTCGGTGAGCTTGCGCTCGAGCTCGCCGCTTTCGGCCAGCTCTTCGACGATGTCGGCGCCGCCGACGAGCTCGCCCTTCACGAAGACCTGCGGGATCGTGGGCCAGCCGGAGAGCGCCGAGAGCTCCTGGCGAAACCGCGGATCCGGGAGGATATCGATCGTGGTCACAGGCGCACCGGCCGCGCGCAGGGCCGCAAGCGCGCGCTGAGAGTTCCCGCAGGCGGCGAAGCTCGGGGTGCCTTTCATGAAGAGCGTCACGGGCTCGGACTCGATGAGCTCGGCGATCTGACTGCGAAGGTCACTCACTGGGTTGTCCTTTCGTCTTGATCCGTAGTTCGTGGATGGTGCCGTCGGCAAGCGGGGTCGCGAGGGCGTCGTAGACGAGCTTGTGCTGATCGATCAGCGACAGCCCGTCGAAGCGGGGACTCGTGACGTTCACCTGGAAGTGGTCGCCGCCCCCGGTCCGGTCGAGGACGGAGAGCTCCGTGGCGTCGGGAAAAGCCTGCTGAAGGAGCGCCTGCAGGGGGTCGGTGGCCATGGCCGCATCGTAGCCCGCGGCGCCTGCTGCGCTGCCACAGTCTTGCTCCGATTCGGTCATACACGCGTGCGCTTTTCGTCGCTACGCTCGCAGCGGGGAGGAGGCTTGGGCACCTACGGGACCCGCGTGTACATCTAGTCGCCTTCGTCCAGTCGGCTTCTTCTAGGTCGGCTTCGCGGGGCCGAGCTCTTCGACTCGCCAATCCCGGCCATACGTCTTCGTTCGGCGCTGAACTCGCAGGCGCGGGCGTCGACGTGCTGGGAGGGCGGCCACGACCTGGGCCCGCGCGCGCAGCCCTTTCTCGACCGCGGCACGGACGGCTCGCCGCGGTTGCGGGAACCCGAACGCTTCGAGCAGGGGCTCGTCCATCAGGGCATAGATCGCCTGGGCGCCGAAGCGGCGCGGCAGCTCAGGGAACCAGCTGAGGAACATGTCGCGAGTCGAGATCCCGACGCGGCGGGAGGCCTCCGTCCGGCGGAACTCGCGCCGCTCGTACTCCTCGTTGAAGCGCTCGAAATCCGCGTAGGCCTCGGGAATCTCGCGGATCGCCATCCGCCGCCCGACCTCACGCCAGTACTCGAACGTGGCCAGCTTCTCGGTCTCGATCAGCGGGCGCCAGCCAAAACGCGCGTTCCAGCGGATCGGCTCGAAGACGAACGACGAGAGGACGTAGAGGAAGTCCTCGTTCGAGATCTCGAAGCGCCCGTGGATCCGGTTCATCTGCCGGATGGCGCGTCTGCCCTCCTCGGTGTCGTAGCCCGCTTCGACGATCGTCGAGAGGATCAGGTCGGTGTCGTCGTAGCGCTTCTGCGCCGCACGGCCGAACTCGCCCGTCGAGTCGAGGAGCGAGGCGATCGAGGGCGACGCGAAGGTTCGGAAGAGTGCGAGCTCGAGCGAGCGCGTCGTGTCCCACGGAAACTCGAAGCACGCATCGAGGTAGACGATGCGCCGGTGGTCAGCGACGGGATCCAGCCGGCGGATCTCGCGCAGGTGACTCGATTCACGCATGGCGAGCGGAAGATACTCAGCGCCCGAGGATTAGACTCGGGGCGCAGGAGGGATGACCCTCTTGATGTTTCGACGCCGCCGGCGACAGGTGACCGAAGAAACCGCTGCTGTGCCTCCGGCCAGGGGCCAGTATGTGCAGGAGGAGGTTGTCACGCCTCCGCCGAGGCGGCCTCTCATCTGGCCGTGGCTCGTACTGTTGCTCGCTCTCGTCATCGCCGGGATCGCGGGCGCGTATCTCCTGACCCGGGACGAGGGAAGCTCGGCGGCGAACACCGAGGTGCCTGACGTCGTCGGCCTGAGCACTGCAGCCGCGACGGAGAAGCTCGCGCAGCGAGGCTACTCGGCGATCGTACGGGGACGCGTGAGCAGCGGGACGCGGCTTGGAACCGTGCTCTCCCAGAGCCCGCCGTCGGGGACCGAGCTCGACCGCGGGGGCCAGGTGACGATCGTCGTCGCACGCGGGCCGTCGACGGTGGACGTTCCGAACGTCGTGGGCCTACCCGCCGACCAGGCCCTCATGCGCCTCGAGTCCGCGAGCCTAAAGAGCCGAACCGTCAAGGTCGCCTCCGCCCAGCCGAAGAATCGTGTCATCCGCCAGGCGCCACCCGGCGGCAACCAGGTGAAGAAGGACACGACCGTAGTGCTGACGGTCTCGAACGGGCCGAGCGTAGCCAAGGTCCCTGCGCTCAAGGGCCTGACCGAGGCGTCCGCCACCGCAACGCTGAGCAGGCTCGGGTTCCGCGTGAGCGTGTCGAAGATCCCCTCCGCGCAGCCGAAGGGGATCGTCGTCTCCCAGGCGCCGGGCCCCGGCACCAAGGCACCGAAAGAGTCGATCGTGGGGATCAACGTCTCGACCGGCAGCAACCCGGCCGCGGGGGGCGTAGTCGTGCCTGAGGTCGTCGGTCTCAGCCAGGCGGTCGCCGTGGATCGGATCGAGCAGGCCGGGCTCAAGGTCAATTCCTTCCCGGTGAGATCGCAGCAGCCGCAAGGCACGGTCGTCTCCGAGCTGCCGGCGGGGGGCACCCAGGTTCCGCCTGGATCGGACGTGCGGATCAACGTCTCGCTCGGGCCCGGCCCGCGCCAGAGGCGCGCCGTTCCCGACGTCGCCGGCCAGGCCGAGACCGATGCGAGGCGCGCGCTCATCGCGGCGGGCTTCACGGTACAGAGCATCGACCAGCCAACGAGCGACGCAGCCGAAAACGGCATCGTCGTTAAGCAGAGGCCCGCCGCCGGCGCGCAAGCGTTGATGGGCTCGCAGGTCGTGATCTACGTCGGACGCCTGCCCGCGCCTGCGGAATAGTCGCCTTCCTGCAAGCTACGGGCGTGAGCCGTATCGCCTGGATCACGATCGGAGCCGTCGCGCTTGGCGGCGTCATCGCCGTCGGCGCGATCCTCGCCAGAGGAGACGGCAGCGATCCGGCGAGTCCACCGGTCACCACGACCACCTCGAGCAGAGGTTTCTCCCTGCCGCTGGCGGAGGATCCGTCTGCGCTTGCGCTGGCAAAGCACGACGGCAACCTGCTCGTCGGAATCGCAGCGAAGGCTGGTGGTCCGATCGAAGTGGCGGCGCTGCGCGCGGAGACTCCGCTTGCGACAGAGACGCTGCGTTTCGAGCTCGACGGCGCGGCCGCGGAGGCGAGCTCATGCGGAAACGGATGCTCTCGCATCGACGCTCCGGTCCTCGACGGCGCACCAAGCGTGTTGACCGTGCGTGTGGGCTCCTCGGAGCTCCGCTTCGCACTCCCGGCACGCCTGCCTCCGAATGGCGACGCGCTCTTCGCCCGCGCTTCGAGGACGATGGGCGGTCTTCGGGCATATCGCTTCAACGAGGCACTGACCTCGGGCCGCGGCGGGGTCTTCACCGAGTACGAGGTGCAGGCGCCGAACCGACTCAGCCTCCGCGTTCGCGGCACCGGGGCCTTCCGATCCGTGATCATCGGACGGACGCGGTGGGACTATCACGACGGAAGCTGGGAGCGCAGCTCGTTCCCCGGCCTGGATGTCGCAGACGTCCTCATGTGGCACCGGGCGACCCATGCCCGGGTCGTCGGCCGTGAAGCGAACGGCGTGACCGACCTTGCGGCGTTCGGGCTCGAGCCCGTCCCGGCCTGGTTTCGCGTGAGCGTAGGACCTTCGGGCCGTGTCGTCGAAGCGGAGATGATCGCGGCCAGTCACTTCATGACTCACCGGTACAAGGATTTCAACGGCCCGATCGAGATCGAGGCGCCGAAATGACGCACACGCACCGAGCCGGCAGCCGACGCGCGCTCGGGCTCGTTCTCGCCCTGACCGTCGCCTACACGGTCGCCGAGATCGTCGGCGGGCTTCTGACCGGCAGCCTGGCGCTGCTGGCGGACGCGGGACACATGCTCGGGGACTCTGCGGCGCTCGCACTCGCGCTCGGCGCGGCCTGGCTGGCAACTCGGCCGGCGACTCCAGAGCGGAGCTTCGGCTTTCGGCGAGCCGAGATCCTCGCCGCGCTTGCAAACGGCCTCGCGCTGGTCGCGATCGCGATCTGGGTCTTCGTGGAGGCGGTTCGCCGTCTCGACGATCCGCCACACGTCCTCGGCGGCTGGATGCTGCTCGTGGCGGTGCTCGGGCTGGGCGTGAACGTCGCGGCGGCAGTGATCCTCGCAAGGACGGCCGAGGAGAATCTCAACGTTCAGGCGGCCTTCCGTCATGTGCTCGCCGACCTCGCGGGCTCTGTGGGAGTCGCAGTCGCGGCGATCGTGATCCTCGTCACCGGCTGGCAGCAGGCGGATGCGATTGCGGGGCTCGCGATCGCGCTCCTCATCCTCGCGAGCTCCTGGACGATTCTCCGCGACTCGGTGGCCATCCTGCTCGAGGCAACGCCGGCCTCGATCGACGCGGAGGAGGTCGGGCGCCGCATGGCCGGGGCCGAGGGCGTCGTCGAGGTACACGACCTCCACATCTGGACGATCACCTCCGGCTTCCCCGCTCTCTCGGCACACGTGCTCGTCCGCGGCGGCGACGACTGTCACGCGCGCAGGCGCGAGCTCGAGCACCTGCTCGCGAGCGAGTTCGGGCTGACGCACACGACACTCCAGGTCGAGCACGCCGGCGAGAGCGAAGGGCTCCAGATCACCACGCTGCCGCCTCGCTGATTCGTTTCAGAACGAGCGAGCCGGGTATCGCCGGTTATCGCCCTTACTAGCCCCCCGGGGAGGCTGAAAGTGAAGAAGATCGTCCTGTTCATCGGCCTGCTTGCGCTCGGCGCCGTTCTCGGCGCACCCGCAAGCGGCGGCCCGACCGCCGGCCGATACATCGTCGTCCTCGAAAAGAGCGCCTCGCTCGACGCCGTTCTGGCTCGGCACGAGTCGCTCGCCGGAGTCGAGGTCGAGCACACGTACCGCCATGCACTGAACGGCTACGCGGCCGAGCTCTCGCCGCAGGCTCTTGCGGCCGTCCGGACCGATTCCCGCGTCGCGTTTGTCTCGCCGGACCGGGTCGTGAAGGCCACCGCGCAGACACTGCCGACCGGCATCGATCGCATCGATGGAGAGACCAGCAGCACGCGCTCCGGTGACGGAACCGGTTCGGTCAACGTCAACGTCGCGGTCGTCGACACCGGCATCGACAGCACCCATCCGGACCTGAACGTCGTCGGAGGCCGTGGCTGCGCGCCGGGTCTCGGAACCCTCGACGGCAACGGCCACGGCTCGCACGTCTCGGGCACGATCGCCGCGAAGGACGACGCGAACGGCGTCGTCGGCGTCGTTCCGGGCGCGCGACTCTACGCGGTCAAGGTGCTGAACGACGCCGGCGTCGGCCTGACGTCGGACATCGTCTGCGGGATCGACTGGGTCACGTCGACCCGTACCGACCTAGATCCGAACAACAACATCGCGGTCGCGAACATGAGCATCGGCGGCGGCGGCTCGGACGACGGCAACTGCGGTCGCTCGAACGCTGATGCCGAGCACCTCGCGATCTGCAACTCCACAGCTGCCGGCGTCACGTACGTCGTCGCGGCCGGGAACGACGGTGTCGACTACCGTTCGTCCACGCCCGCCGCATACGACGAGGTACTGACCGTGACCGCTGTCGCCGACTTCAACGGTCGGTCCGGCGGCGGCGCCGCCAGCACGTGCCGCGCCGACACCGACGATCAGTACGCGAGCTTCAGCAACTTCGCGACGCTCGCCGCCGATCAGAACCACACGATCGCGGCACCCGGCGTCTGCATCTATTCCACGTACATGCTCGGGATGTACGACACGCTCTCGGGAACGAGCATGGCCTCCCCGCACATGACGGGCACGGTCGCTCTCTGCATCGCGACCGGCGCCTGTACGGGCACCCCGTCGCAGATCATCGCGAAGATGCGGAGCGACGCTCAGGCCTACAACCAGGCGAATCCCGGTTACGGCTTCAGCGGCGACCCGGGTCACCCGGTGGGCGGCCGGTACTACGGCTACCTGACCCGCGCCGGCTCCTACTAGGCACATTCTGAGCGAGCTTCTAGAGGGGCCGCGCCAGCGGCCCCTCTAGGGCTTCGCTCGTCTCGATCTGCGCTCGTGGCTGGCCGTGGCCAGGGCCTCGAGGCCGGCCATGAACGCCGTCGGGACGGGTGGCGGCTCCGAGCGTCGAGCAAGCTCGGCCCGTTCCTCGGCCAGGGCTCGCTCACGCGCTGCGAGGTCCGCCGCGGCCTGTCGAATACGCTCGGCTTCGTCCTTCCGGCTCTGCTCGGCCGTCTCGGCCACGGCCTCGAGCTCGGCCAGCGCGGCCGAGCGCGCCTCGAAATCTGACTCGGCCTCGGCGACGGCGTGCTCGCGCGCTTCGAGCGTTCGGATCGTCTCGTCAGCAGCTTGCTGTTCCTGTTCCACGTCGGACTGCAGGCGCGTCAGCGTGCGTTCGACCTCCTCGAGCGTCTTCGTTCGGTCGTCGAGCTCCGCCGCGCGCGCGGCGATGCGCTCCTCGACGCCCTCGACTGCGGCCGCGCGCTTCTCGATGTCACGCTCGCGGGCAGCGAGAGCCGTCGAGAGGTAGTCGGGGTCGGGCGCCGCCGCGGCTGTCTTGGTGCTCGGTCGCCCCCGCCTGCGGCGGAGCTTGCGCTCGCGCTGCTCGACCTCGGTCTGCGTCGACGTGAGCGCACCCTCGCGCTCGGCGATTTCTCGCGCCCGCTCCTCGAGCAAGCGCTCCTGCTCGTCGAAGCCTGCGGAAGCGGCGGCGAGCGAGCGTTCCCGCTCGTCGAGCTCTCGGCCCCGCTCTTCGAGCTCCGCGGCCCGGCTTTCGGCGGCCTGAACGGATTCGTCGAGGGCTGCGCTCCGAGCCTCGAGAGCTTCCTCACGGGTCGAGAGATCGCGCGTCCGCTCTGCGAGGCGCTCGTCCTCCGCGGAATGGCGCTGCTCCTCGTCGGCGAGACGCTCCAGACGTGCCTCGAGCTCCGCCACCAGGGCCTCTCGACGTTCGAGGTCCCCAAAGCGCGTGTCGACCTCGGCCACCCGCGCGGCGACGGCTTCGACCTCGGCCGAGACTTCGCCGCGCAATCGTTCCAGCTCTGACTCGCGCTCGCGCAGCGCCGCCGCGCCTTCATCGAGCTCCCTCCGGCCCTCCGCCTTGCCGGTTTCCGCCTTCGCTAGCTCCGCCTCGCGTCGCTCGAGATCGCCCGTTTGCTCGGCTAGTTGCTGGGCGAGAGTCTCGAGCTCTGCCGTTCGTGCGCCGAGCTCTGCTGTTCGTCCGTCGAGACCTACTCCTCGGGCGTCGAACTCGGCACGAGCCTTCTCGAGCTCAGCGCGGCGCTCCGCGTCCTCCCGTGCGCGCCCGTCGAGCTCGGCTGCACGGGCTCCGAGCTCCTCCTCGCGCCGCGCCAGAGCCTGCTCGGCTGTCGCGAGCTTGGCCGCGCGTTTCTCGAGCTTCGGCCGGTCGTCTGCTCGTTCGGCGACCTTCGACTTGACCGGCGAGAACCAGTCGCGCTCGGCACGGAGCAGGCGAAACCTGCGGCCGAGGCGGCGCTCGCGGAGCTCCAGCTTGCGCCGCTCCCGGTCGAGCTCGCGCTCGCGCCCTGCGATCACAGCAGCCCGTTCGCGCAGGCTCTGCTTCAGCGCCTCGAGCTCCTGATCGGGCCCGACGAGGAGCTGCCGCCCTTCCCGCCTTTCTTCGAGCACCCGCTTGCCCACAGAGCTCGACAGTACACCCTCTAGGCGGATTCGAGATCGGGGACTAGGATCGGAACGACCTTGAGGGAGCGAGGGCTACAGGGAGCGTGGAGCGCGGCTGCCGGAATGGCGGCCCTCGGCTTGCTCCTCGTCGCCAGCGGCTCCGCCGGCACGGTGCTCGCGACCCCGATCAGCAACGACCCGTACACGAACTCGTCAAGCCAGCACAAGACGCAGGTCGAGGCGGATTCGTTCGCATTCGGAAACACGATCGTCGCCACCTTCCAGACCGGCCGCTTCACCAACGGCGGCGCGAGCAACCTCGCCTGGTCGACCTCGACCGACGGCGGGCGGACGTGGACGACGGGCGTGCTTCCGGGCACGACTGTCTACGAGGGTGGGCCGTGGTCGCGGATGAGCGATCCGGTCGTCGCGTACGACCCGGAGCACGACGTCTGGATGATCTCGGGTCTCGCCATTGACGCGTCGGCCAGCGGTGCGGCAATCCTGACCAGCCGTTCGACCGACGGAGGCCTCACGTGGCAGAACCCGGTCACGGTCGCCACTGCGCCAGGGACCTTCTTCGACAAGAACTGGATTGCCTGCGACATCTGGGCGTCGAGCCCTCATTACGGCAACTGCTACACGCAATGGGAAGACGCCGGTGCCGGCTCCCCGATCATGATGAGCACGTCCACCGACGGCGGCCTCACGTGGGGCCCAATTCAGCTGCCGGTCGACAATGCGACCGGCCTCGGCGGCCAGCCGGTCGTCCAGCCGAATGGGAATGTGATCGTTCCGTACTCCAGCGGCTCCATCTACTCGTTCCGCTCGACAGACGGCGGCGCCACCTGGTCGGCCTCGACCTTCGTTGCAAGCGCCAACTTTCACCGCCCCGCGGGCGATCTCCGAATCCATCAGCTGTCCTCGGCCGAGGTCGACGGCGAGGGCAGGGTCTACGTCGTCTGGCACGACTGCCGGTTCCGATCGGGCTGCTCGGCGAACGACATCGTCATGACCACGTCGCTCGATGGGCTCACGTGGACGCCGGTCACCCGGATTCCGATCGACGCGACCACGAGCGGTGTCGACCATTTCATCCCGGGCATCGCCGCAGACCGAGCGACCTCCGGGAGCAGCGCCCATCTCGCGCTCGGCTACCACTACTACCCGGTTGGCAACTGCACCTTCGAGACATGCCAGATGACCGTCGGCTTCGTCTCGTCGTTGGACGGTGGCGCGACGTGGACGCCGCCGACGCGGGTTGCGGGCCCAATGAGCATGTCGTGGATTGCGGATACGAACCAGGGCCGGATGGTCGGCGATTACATGTCGACGTCGTTCACTGGAGACGGCAAGGCGCACCCGGTGTTCGCGACGGCCAAGGCGCCGACGGGCGGCGTGTTCTCGCAGCGCGCCGCGACAGCCTCCTTCGACATCACCGCCCCTCAGGTAGGCCCGAGGATGCGTGCAGGCAAGGACCGGGTCTATCCCAGCAAGAATCGCCGGGACACTTACGTGCTGCCAAACTAGATCGAGTACCCGCTAGTTCGCACTAGAAGAAGGCCGTGCGAAGGACTAACATCGAGGCCGTGGGGGAGCGAGGGCTGAGGGGAGCCAGGACGTGGGCCGCTGCTGCAGCGGTGGCGGCCGGGCTGCTCCTCGTCTCGGCGGGGGCTGCCGAGACCATCCTGTCGCACCCGATCAGCGACGACCCGTACACGAACACGAACGGGGATGTCCAGCACAAGACGCAGGTCGAGCCCGACTCCTTCGCCTTCGGGGACACGATCGTGACTCTGACCCAATCGGGCAGGTACGTGAACGGAGGCGGCGCGAGCAACCTCGTCTTCTCCACTTCGCAGGACGGAGGCCGGACGTGGACGACCGGCGGCCTGCCCGGAACCACGGTCTGGGAAGGTGGCCCGTGGCCGAGGATCAGCGACCCGTCGATCGCGTATGACCCTCAGGACGATGTCTGGCTGGCTCTCGGCCTGGGGATCGACGCCGGCGGGAGCGGGCACGTCCTGCTCGTCAACCGCTCGACCGACGACGGCCTGAGCTGGTCGAACCCGGTCAATGCCGGCGAGTCGTCGGGGACCTTCTGGGACAAGACCTGGATCACCTGCGACACGTGGGCCGCGAGCCCGCACTACGGCAACTGCTACATCCAGTTCGACGACAACAGCCAGGGCAACGCCATGAAGATGGTCACATCGACCGACGGCGGAGTCACCTGGGGGCCGGTTCGCGATGCGGGCTGTTCCTCCGGGCTCGGCGGCCAGCCTGTCGTGCAGCCGAACGGCAACGTCATCGTTCCGTTCTCCGCAAACGGCGGAGCGCAGTACTCGATCCGCTCGACCGACGGAGGCACTACATGGGGTGGGTGCACGCTCATCACCACCGTGAGCGAGCACGGTGTCGCCGGCAACATGAGGACCTTCTCGCTCCCGTCGGCGGAGGTCGCCGGGGACGGCAGGGTCTACGTCGCCTGGCAGGATTGCCGGTTCCGGTCTGGCTGCCCCGCGAACGACATCGTCTACAGCAGCTCGCTCGACGGGCTGGCGTGGTCGGCGGTGACGCGAATTCCGATCGACCCGACAAACAGCAACATCGACCATTTCCTGCCCGGGATCGCGGTCGACAAGGCGACTTCCGGGGGCACGACCCATCTCGCCGTTGGCTACTACTTCTTCCCGGTCAGCAACTGCAGCAACAGCACGTGCGAGCTCACGTTCGGCTTCGTGTCGTCGATTGACGGCGGAGCCTCCTGGACGACCGGGAGGGCGGTGACTGGGCCGATGAGGGTCACCTGGGTTGCGAACACCAATCAGGGGCGCATGGTCGGCGACTACACCTCGACTTCGTTCACCGGCGACGGCAAGGCGCATACCGTCTTTTCCTGGGCAAAGCCTCTCGACGCCGGCGCGAGCTGTTCGCATACGACCGCCTGTCGGCAGCGAATGGCCAAGGCGTCCTTCGACATCATGGCTCCGCCGCTCACCCCCAGAAGGAAGTCCGAGACCGGACCGGTCTACCCGCGCCGCAAGCCGACGCGCCCGGCGCGGCTTCTCACCGCGAACTAGCTCGTAGCTCTCGCCTGAACCGCGGCGCCCAGCCACGGCTGCAGGTCGCGGAGGAAAGCCGGATCGACCGTGTGCGGAAGCGGCGCCTCCCGGTAGAAGACGTCCGCGCCCGCCTGTTCGAGGAGTTCCTTCGCGCGACGACCCCACTCGACGCCGATCACCGGGTCGTAGGTCCCGTGGCCGATCGCGATCGGCGGCAGGGGCCGCTCGAGGTCGAGCTCGAAGCCTTCGACTGTCGGAACGAACCCGCTCAACGCGATGACTCCTGCGGGACGGGGCCGGTCCGCCCCGAGACCGAGCGCGTAGCTCATCATCGCGCCCTGGGAGAACCCGCCGAGGACCGTGCGCTCGGGCGGGATGCCGGTCTCGGCGGCGAGCTCGTCCAGCAAAGCTCCGCCCAGCCCGTAGGAGGGCAGGAACGTGTCGGGCGGCGGGTAGCCCAGCTCGCCCAGCACGTACCAGTGCGCGCCGCCGGGCGGAAGCGAGAGCGGTCCGCGGGGCGTCACGCCGACCAGGCGCCGGTCAGGATCGAGCGCGTCCAGCAACGGAAAGAGATCGTTCTCGTCCGTGCCGCGGCCGTGGAAGAGGACGAGCGCGCCCTCGGGCTCGCCCGTGGCCGGCCTCGTCCTGTAGGCGAGCTCGCTCAGCGCTTGGCCCAGGAGGCCCGCGGATTCGGGAGCGGCGTCAACACTGGCTCGACCTGCTCGCGGAGATGCTCGAAGTCCGGCGGCAGCGACAGGCGCTCGCCAAGATGCTCCAGCGGCTCGTCCGTCGTGAAACCAGGCCCGAGCGTCGCGATCTCGAACAGGACGCCGCTCGGCTCGCGGAAGTAGATCGACTTGAAGTAGAAACGGTCGATCACGAGAGTCGGCGCGCCGCCGCCTTCGATCACGCGCTGCCGCCACGTCTCGTGCTCTTCGGTCGTCGAGGACCACGCCACGTGATGGACGGTGCCGGCGCCGGGGATGCCCGGCTCGCTCGTCCGGTCGTAGGCGTAGAAGGACCCGCGGCGCTCACCGCGCGCCTCGAAGTCGCTCTCTCCGCGAGACTCGAACTCGAGGGCTCCTTCCAGAAACGCGCGACTCGACTCAGGATCGGATGTGTAGGCGCGGACGCCCTCGAAGCCCTGGAGCGCGAGCTCGGCGGGGATCTCCGGACTGTCCGCGACCAGGGGCTCGTCGTCGGTCTTCACCGCCGCGAGCTCGAGCCCGAGACCCTCGTGATCCGAGAAGGTCAGCCGCCCGCCGACACGCGAGACGGAAACGTCTTCGCCGCGGAGCCGCTCCTCCCAGAAGTCGAGAGCCTCTTCCGAGGCCACGCGCCAGACGACGCGGTTGACCATGCCGGCTCCGGCACGGCCGCGCTTCGCGCCCGGGTACTCGAAAAACGTGATGTCGGAGCCGGCTGAGCCGCGTTCGTCGGCGTAGAAGAGGTGGTAGACGGTCGGGTCGTCCTGGTTGACCGTCTTCTTGACGAGGCGCAGGCCGAGCACGCGGGCGTAGAAGTCGACGTTGCCCGGCGCATCGCCGGTGACTGCGGTGACATGGTGGATTCCTTCGAGGCGCATCTGGCGGCTCCCTGGTTGCGTTTCCTTCTTGGAGAACGAGGACCGACCGATCGTAATTCCGGTTTACGCTCGACTTGCTCAATCACAACGCCGCCGATGAGATTGCGCTCGGCGCGCGGTCTTTGACCTGAGAGGCACTCACGAGCGAAGGAGGAGCAGATGGGAAGGATCATCGTCACGGAGTTCGTATCGCTCGACGGAGTCATGGAAGACCCAGGCGGATCCGAGAGCTTCAGGCACGGAGGCTGGAGCTTCGAGATCAGCCGTGGGGACGAGGGCGACAAGTTCAAGCTCGACGAAGCCTTCTCGGCCGACGCGCTGCTGCTCGGGCGAGCGACGTACGAGGGCTTTGCCGAGGCCTGGCCCTCCAGAGACGGCGAGTTCGCCGACAAGTTCAACACGATGCCCAAGTACGTCGTCTCCTCGACCTTGGAGGATCCCGAGTGGAGCAACTCGACCGTGCTGAAGGGCGACCTTGTGGAGGAGGTGGCGAAGCTGAAGCAGGCCCACGATGGCGACGTCGTCGTCCACGGCAGCGCGCAGCTCGCGCAGGCGCTGCTCGAGCACGATCTCGTCGACGAGCTGCGGCTGATGGTCTTCCCGGTCGTCCTCGGCACCGGCAAGCGTCTCTTCGGCGACACAAGCGACAAGAAGTCTCTGCGGCTCGTCGATTCGAAGGTGGTTGGCGACGGCGTGACCATCCTCACCTACGAGCCTGCGGCCGCGGACGCATCGGGGTCAGCCTCCGACTAGGTTCATCTTGAGCGCCGCCCCGCGATCTGTTAGGGATGACTCAATCGATCTCCGAAGGGGAGGCAAGATGAAAAGACTTGCAGCAGGGCTCGGGGTCGTCACCGTTGCGACGCTCGTCCTAGCCGGGACAGCGCTCGCCGGCTCCACCGGCATCGCGCCGTTGCAGCCGACGATCGGTACGGCGGCCGCGTTTGACAAGAGCCCACCGCTTCGCAACATGCGAATGATTGCCCCGGGGGGCCAACAGGCCTCGTGGGTGCGCCCAATGGCCACCGATCGCTCGCTGGTGGGACGTGTTGCAAACACCAAGCACCAGGCGGACGGCGCTCTCCAGAACGGAGAGGCGCCCAACGCGATGCCAGCGCCGCTGTTCACGTTCGAGGGCCCGAGCAACGCCGACAACCTGAATATCTTCGGGTTCCGGGTCAACCCGCCGGATCCGGTCGGCGATGTCGGTAGCCATAACTACGTCGCCATGGTCAACCTGACCTTCGCGATCTACTCGAAGACGGGCACGCTCCAGTACGGGCCTGCCGACACCGGGACGCTCTGGCAGGGCTTCAGCGTCCCTGACTGCACGGAGCCGAACGGCGATCCGATCGTCGTCTACGACGAGATCTCGAACCGCTGGATTCTGAGCCAGTTCACGGCGGATGGTCCCGAATACTGGAATTGCGTCGCCGTTTCGACGAGTCCCGATCCGCTGGGTTCGTACTACCGCTATGCGTTCTCGACCGGCGCCTTCTTCCCGGACTATCCGAAGTACGGCGTGATGCCGGAGGCGCTCTACATCACGACGCGGGAGTTTGGGCCGACGGTGGAGTACCAGATCGGCGTCTACGCCATCGACCGGCACGCACTGGTCGCGGGCCAGCCGGACCCGACCGTCGTCTCGTTCTACCTCGTGGACGGGGTCGATCCCCTCTACCTCCTGGGCGACGGGATCCTGCCGGCCGACCTCGACGGGAAACGGATGCCGCCCCCGCACAGTCCCGAGTACTTCGCGGGGACGATGGACGACGACTACGTCTACGGGGCGCCGTTCGACGCGATCAACTGGTTCACGGCCGACGTCGACTTCAACCATCCGGACGACGCGACCTTCGGTCTCGTCGAGTCGATACCGACGGAAGAGTTCGACTCGAACTTCCCATGTGCACCGACCAGCCGTGACTGCCTGCCGCAGCCCGGAATCATGGATCCGAATCAGTACATCGACATCCTCTCCTACCGGCAGCGGCCGACCTACCGGCTGCAGTACCGCAACCTCAAGACGCACGAGTCGCTTGTAACCAACCAGTCGGTCGAAGCGGCGCCGGGCGTTGCCGGAGTCCGCTGGTACGAGATCCGGAGCCCGCTCGATCCAGTCATCTACCAGCAGGGCACGTACGCCCCGGGTGATGGCATTCATCGCTGGATGGGGAGCGTGGCGCAGGACAAGTACGGCAACCTCGCCGCCGGCTACAGCGTCGTCAACGGGGCCACCGTCTACCCGGGCATCCGCTACGCCGGACGCCTGGCGGGCGACCCACTGGGCGAGCTCTCGCAGGGCGAGGCGACGATGCAGAATGGAACCGGCTCGCAGCTGACCCTCAACTCGCGCTGGGGCGACTACACGTCGCTCAACGTCGACCCGCGCGACGACTGCACTTTCTACTACATCAACGAGTACTACGCGATCACGGAGCTGGCCGCCTGGCAAACGCGTATCGGCGCGTTCAAGTTCCCCGGCTGCCGCTGACCTACCCGCAATCGACCCTACGGGCCCGGTTCGCCGGGCCCGTAGGCGTTTTCGCCTGGATCGACCTGGGTATGCTCACCTCGAAGTGAAGAGGCTGCTCGCACTCTGCGGGATCGGCGCCTCGTTCGCCGTCACAGGCGCGACCGACACGTACTCGGCGCGTCCGCCGACATTGTTGACCTACGCCGTCGAGACGAGCGGCGGTCTCTGCCTCGCGCGGCCCGACGGCACTCGCCGCGTGCGGCTTACGGCAGGCAAGGACCAGGCGCCCTCATGGTCTCCGAACGGACGCCGCGTCGTCTTTGCGCGACAGGTGGGCACGGCGTGGCGAATCCTCGTCGCCGATGCGCGAGGACGGGTCGTCCGCAGGCTCACCCAGGCGGGCGCGTACGCGGATCCGTCGTGGTCGCCGGACGGGAAGAGCATCGCCTACGTGTCCCGGGAAGGCCGCTCGCGCGTCGTCATCGTCAGCACCGCCGGTCGCGTGCTCGGCCAGCTGCTCGCCGCCCCCACGGGCTTCATCAGCCGGCCGGCGTGGGCGCCTGACAGCCGACGGGTCGCCTTCGCCGAGGAGATCGCGATGGACTCCTCAGGGTCGAGCCGGATCGTGGTCGCCAACGCCGACGGGACCGGACGCCGTGTGCTCGTCGGCCAGGCCTCCGACCCGGCCTGGTCGCCCAACGGCTCGAAGATCGCCTACGTCTCCTACCCGTCGCGCTTGTCGGAGGTCGGGTCGATCGTTGTCGCCGACGCGGACGGAAGTGGCGCGCATCCCATTACGGCCGCCGCAGCACCGGAATCGCGACCGGCCTGGTCGCCGGGCGGACAGCGGATTGCGTTCATGCGCCTGGCCGGCGGGAAGAGCACGATCGTCGTAGCGCAGGCCGACGGCAACGGGGAGCGCCTCGCGGTGGGCGCGCGAGGCTCTGGCGGCATCAACCCGGCCTGGCGCCCGGCCGTACTGCTCCCGAAAGCGCGGCGCCCGGTCTGCCGCTAACGTCGGCGAGGCGCAGCACTCCGGGCGGCGCCTTGACTGAGTTTTGACCGAGGAGTAGCGTCAACTGCGGTAGCGAGAGTCACGAAAGGTCTTCCTCGTGGATCAGTTCGACTCGTTGCTGCGGCTTTGCACAGGCGACTTCCCGGTCAACCGGGTTGCCGCCGCGTGCGGGCCATCTCCTCGCCCACTAGTCGGCGTCGGCTCGACCCTGGCGCACCTCCCCGTCTTGAAGCTGCCCGAAAGGAGCTCGCACAATGTCCGCTGAGCGCAACGATCCTCCCCAGACCACACCGTCTGGAGGAGGAAGCCCCGAGCTCGTCGTGATCGCCAAGCCCGAAGCGGGCCTGCGCGTCCGAGCGTCCGGGATCGCGTCGGAGACAGGTGCGGACACGAGCTCGCTGGAGTCGGTGCTCAAGACACACGGAGCGGCCATCCGCCCGCTCTTCGGCTTGAGCGAGGATCGTCTCCGGGCCCAGGTCGAGGCCCTGCCGACCCCTTCGGGGGCCAAGGACGATGCGGAGGCGGAGCCTCCTCTCGACCTCGCGCTCTACTACCGCGTCACGGCCGACGAGGAGAGTCTCGACCAGCTGGCCGAGGAGTTGCTGGCCGACGACCTCGTCGAAGCGGCCTACGTGAAGCCCGGCGGCGAGCCCCCGAGCGCGACTCTCGAAGGCACCGTGACCGCAACGCTCAACGACATGCAGCCCGATCCCGGCGACGCGCCCCCGGCAACGCCGAGCTTCGTGGCTCGCCAGGGCCATCTGGCCGCGGCGCCGGGTGGGGTCGACGCGCAGTTCGCGTGGACGATCTACGGCGGGCGTGCTACCGGAATCAAGATCATCGATTGCGAGTGGGCCTGGCGCTTCACGCATGAGGACCTGCTCCAGAACCAGGGCGGCGTCGTTGCCGGTACGAGCATCGGCAATACCGACCATGGCACCGCGGTGGTGGGCGTCATCGGCAGCGACTCGAACTCAATCGGCGTCACAGGCATCGCACCCGATGCGTGGACGGCGGCGTCATCCTTCAGCGACCAGTCGACCTCGGCCGCGATCAAGGCGGCGGCCGACAAGCTCGGCCGCGGCGACATCATTCTCCTGGAGATTCACCGTCCGGGGCCGCGGACACCTGACCCCTTGCAGGGGCAGCTCGGGTTCATCGCGATCGAGTGGTGGCCGGACGACTTCGCCGCCATCCGCTACGCGGTGCTCAAGGGGCAGATCGTCGTGGAAGCGGCCGGGAACGGTTTCCAGAACCTCGACGACCCGATCTACGAAACGCGGCCGACCGGCTTTCCGACGAGCTGGCGAAACCCGTTCAACCCCGGCAACCCGTCGTCCGGCGCAGTGGTCGTCGGTGCGGGCGCGCCGCCGCCGAACACCCACGGCGCCGACTGGGGCCCGGACCGCTCGCGGCTGGACTTCTCGAACTACGGACGGCGCGTCGACGTGCAGGGCTGGGGGCGAGAGGTCACGACCACGGGCTACGGCGATCTCCAGGGCGGCCTGAACGAGGATCTGTGGTACACGGATCACTTCTCGGGCACCTCGAGCGCGTCGCCGGTCGTGGTCGGGGCACTCGCCGGCACGCAGGGCGTCCTTCGCGCCCGCGGGCACATCCGCATGACCTCCGAGCAGGCGCGGGCGCTGCTTCGGGCCACGGGCTCGCCGCAGCAGGACGCCCCGACGCGGCCGGCGAGGGAGCGGATCGGCAACAGGCCGAATCTCCGCGAGCTGATCCCGGCCGCCGCCAGGTTCCGCTCTCGGAGCGCCGACTACGACGGCGACGGGCTGGCCGAGGTGTTCATCACGAGCCCGTGGGGCGTCGGGATCCTCGAGCAGGCCGGTGCGACGATGGCGGCGCCGACCATGCAGCCGAACGGCACGCGCTTCGGCGGCTGGCTGCTGAACACGGCCGACAACCACTTCGGTCCTCCCGCCGACTACGACGGTGATGGCAAAGCCGAGCTACTCGTCACGAGCCCCTGGGGGATCGGAATCCTCGAGCAGGCCGGCGCGACGATGGCGGCGCCGACCATGCAGCCGAACGGCACCCGCTTCGGCGGCTGGCTGCTGAACACAGGAGACAACTACTTCGGCCCGGCAGCCGACTACGACGGTGACGGCAAGGCCGAGATTTTCGTCGCGAGCCCCTGGGGGATCGGCATTCTCGAGCAGGCCGGCGCGACGATGGCCGCTCCGATCATGGCGCCGAACGGCACCCGGTTCGGCGGCTGGCTCCTGAACACGGGCGACAACTCCTTTGGCCCCGCGGCCGACTTCGACGGCGACGGGCATGCAGAGCTCCTGGTCACGAGTCCCTGGGGAATCGGCGTCCTCGAGCAGTCCGGGTCGACGATGGCCGCTCCGATGATGGCGCCGAACGGCACTCGCTTCGGCGGCTGGCTGCTCAACACCGGCGACAACACGTTCGGCCCGGTCGGCGACTTCGACGGCGACGGCAAGGACGAGATCCTCGTCACGAGCCCGTGGGGGATCGGAGTCCTGAAGCTGGCGGGCAACACGTTCACGGTGCCGATGATGGCGCCGAACGGCACCCGCTTCGGCGGCTGGCTGCTGAACACCGGCGACAACTACTTCGGCCCGGTGGGCGACTACGACGGCGACGGCAAGGCCGAGATCCTGGTAACCAGCCCTTGGGGCGTCGGCATGCTCAAGCTGACGGGAAGCACCTTCACGGTCCCGATGATGCAGCCGAACGGAACGCGCTTCGGCGGGTGGCTGCTGAACACGGGGGACAACCGGCTCGGGACGGGTGCCGACTACGACGGTGACGGCAAGGCGGAGCTCCTCGTCACGAGCCCGTGGGGCATCGGCATCCTCGAGCAGGCCGGTGCAACGATGGCCGCGCCGACCATGAAGCCGAACGGCACGCGCTTCGGCGGCTGGCTACTGAACACACTCGACAACGACCTCGGCCACGGCGCCTAGCCGAGCGAAAGGAGATCCTCCATGCCCGACCCAATTGCACCCTGGCCGCTCGTCAAGCGCGGCGACGAGATCTTCCCGGTCCGCTCGCTACAGGACCTCCTGCGCGCCCGCAACCATCCAGTCGCGGTCGACGGGATCTTCGGCCCGCTCACCGAGGCTGCGGTCAAGGCCTTCCAGCAGGGCAACGGCCTCGCCGCCGACGGCATCGTCGGGCCGCTGACGTGGCCGAAGCTCGTCGTCCAGGTCCAGAACGGGAGCACCGGCGACGCCGTCCGCGGCGTACAAGAGGTGATCAAGTTCCACGACCAGTCGGACGGCGAGGGGACTCCGATTCAGGTCGACGGCATCTTCGGCCCACGCACCGAGGCGTGGGTGCGCGGCTTCCAGACCGCGGTCGGAACTGCCTCCGACGGCATCGTCGGCCCCATCACGTGGCGGGCCATGGTGAGCGGGATGTTGTCTGGCTAGGAGGTCCCGGGCCGCGGGCCCGGGACTCGCGCAAAGTGCTGCGCACTTTCCGCGACTAAAAGCACACCTGCCAAGGGACGACGCCTGAACAGGCCCGCCCATGCCACGGTCGGTACATCCCGATCCGTGACGTTGTACCGATGGTCCCGAGGCGGCGTACGCTTGCTCCATGACTAAGCGGCGCTCGAAGCATCTGGTTCTCATTCTCGCTCGTGAGTTCGCGTCGAATCTCGCGACTCCGATGCTGATCGCCGACGGTGAAGGTCAACTCGTCTTCTTCAACGAGGCGGCGGAAGAGGTCATCGGCCGGTCGTTCGCCGAGATCGGGGAGATGCCGATGGCGGAGTTCTCGGCGAGCTTTGCCCCTCGAACAGCCGACTCGGTGCCGGTGCCGCGGGAACGGTTGGCCACGAGGATCGCCCTCGAAGAGCGGCGCGCGGCCCACGAGCAGATTCGAATCACGAGCCGAGACGGCGCCGAGCGCGAAGTCTCCGTGACCGCTTTCCCGCTCTTCGCTCATGCAGACGAGTTTGTCGGCATCGTCGCGATCTTCTGGCGCGACGCGTGAGCTGCCGATGCGGGTAACGATCTGGGGCTGCCGCGGCTCGGTGGCAACACCTGGCTCGGAGACGGTCGAATTCGGCGGCAACACCTCGTGCGTCGAGGTCTCGCTGGCAGACGGGACCGTCCTCGTGCTCGACGCCGGCACCGGGATCAGGGAGCTCGGCATCGAGCTCTTCGAGCGTGGTGCTCGCAAGCTCAACGTGCTCCTTACGCACCTGCACCTCGATCACCTCGAGGGGCTCCGCTTCTTCGGGCCCCTCTTCGACGAGCGGGTGACGCTGGACATCTGGGGACCGCCCTCGACGGTGCTGAGCCTCGAGGAACGCGTCAGGCGCTCCTTCTCCCCTCCACTCTTTCCGATCGACCTTCGGGATCTCCCCGCTCAGGTGCAGTTCCGTGACGTTCCGCGGGAGCGTTGGGCCGTCGGCGGAGCAACTCTGGCCGCGGACCTCGTCATTCATCCCGGCCCAACCGTCGGCTTTCGGGTCGAGACAGCCGAGGCGAGCTTTGCGTACCTGCCCGATCACGAGCCGGCGCTTGCGGGATTCGCCGACAGGCCGATCGACTGGATCTCCGGCGGGTCGATCGCGGCGAAGGTCGACTTGCTCGTGCACGACGCGCAGTACTCCGAGGACGAGTACGAAGCGAAAGTCGGCTGGGGACACTCGAGCATGGTGGACGCGGTCGCCTTCAAGCGTGCTGTCGGCGCGCGGCGCCTGGTCCTCTTCCATCACGACCCGCTCCATACGGATGACTCCTTGGCAGCGCTCGAGGAGCGGGCGAGGTCTCTCGTCGGCTCGAACGAGGATCAGCCGACGCTTGCGCGCGAGGGAATGGTCCTCGAACTGGCGTAGGCGTCAACGGCGAGCGATGCGCCGGACGCCGACGATCCGGCTGCCCCAGTACGACTTGCGGAGCCTGTACTTCTCGACTCGAGCTCCCGCATGCGGCGCGTGCACCATGCGTCCGCGGCCGACGTACAGGCCGACATGACCGAGTCCGGAGAACACGAGCACGTCGCCCGCCTTCATCCTCCGCCGTGGGACGCGCCGACCCTCGCGATAGAGGGCGTAGGTGGTCCGTGGGACCTCGATGCCGAGCCGGCCGTAAGCCCAGTAGACGAGGCCGGAGCAGTCGAACCCGCTCGCGGGGGAGGTGCCTCCCCATCGGTACTGAACGCCGACCGCCCTGAGCGCGTTTCTCGCGACACGCTCGCCGAGGGTTCGCTTGGGAGCAGGCCCGGGCGTCGGTATCGGCTTGGTCCGGAGCCGGTGCGTCAGCGACGTTGGCTTCGGCTTCTCGGCTGTGCTCGGAGCGCCGGCATGGAGCCCGGCGTTCGCCTCAGCCGTCGCGCACGCGAAGACGCTCGCGGCAAGGGCGAGCGCAAGCAGAGCTCTGCGGAGTGGGTTCGGCATCGTGAGAGGAACGAAAGGCCGCCAAACACGTTCGGCGGCATCCGTGGCCTACTAGTTCCCTCGACAGCGGCCGAGCATTACTTGAGCTAGCCGCGGAACTAGCCGCGAACGATGCGCCGGATACCGACGATCCGGCTTCCGTACGCCGAGCTGCCGAGCTTGACGACCTCGACCTGCGCGCCCGAGTGTGGCGCGTGAACCATGCGTCCGTGGCCCACGTACATGCCGACATGTCCGAGCCCGGAGAACACGAGCACGTCGCCCGCCTTCTTCTTCGACCGTGCGACGCCATGACCCTCGACATTGAGGGCGTAGGAGCTGTGCGGGACCGCAATGCCGAGTCGGCCGTATGCCCAGTACACAAGGCCGGAGCAGTCGAACCCGCTCGCCGGGGAGATGCCTCCCCATCGATACGGAACTCCGACCGCCCTGAGCGCGATGCCAGCCGCACGCTCGCCGAGCGTCGGCTTGGGCTTGGGCTCCTTGATGCGCGCCGGAACGCGGTACGTCGGCGACGTCGGGATATGCCGCTTCACCGTGGGGGAAAGCTCGCTGTTCGCTCCGGCCGTAGCGCAGGCGAAGACCATCGCGGCAAGGGCGAACGCAAGCAGAGCTCTGCGGAGGAGGTTCGGCATAGTGGAGAGGGGAACGACGGGCCGCTAGGAACGATGCGGCAGCAGCCCTGGCCTGTTCGGTACCTCGGACCCTAGCCGGTATCCCGACTCTGTCCACCCCCGTACCCTGCATCTGAGGCGACGACTGGCCGCGACCGGTCGTTTTTACTTGACGGAGCCGGCCAGCAAGCCCTGCACGAAGTAGCGCTGGAACGCGAAGAAGACGACGAGCGGGATCGCCAGCGAGACAAATGCTGCCGGCGCGATCAGCTCGATGTTGGCGCTGAACTGACGCAACTGCGAGAAGATCGCGACCGTGATCGGCTGCGTCTCGCGCCCGAACGTCAGGGCTACGAGCAGGTCGTTCCACACCCACAGGAACTGGAAGATCGCGAGCGAGGCGATCGCGGGCAGGCCCAGCGGCAGGATCAAGCGCACGAAGATCCGCAGCTCAGACGCCCCGTCGATGCGCGCAGCCTCGAGCAGGTCGCGAGGGATTCCGATGAAGAAGTTTCTGAGCAGGAAGATCGCGAACGGCAACCCGAACGCCGTGTGGAAGAGGACGAGCCCCAAGACGGTGTCGAAGATCCCGAGATCGCTGTAGAGGGAGAAGATCGGGATCAGCGCCATCTGGATCGGGACGACGAGCAGCCCGACCACGACTAGAAACAGCCAGTCACGTCCCGGGAACTCGAGCCAGGCGAAGGCGTAGCCGGCGAAGGCCGCGACGAGGATCGGGATGATCGTCCCGCCGAGTGAGATCCAGAGCGTGGTCAGAATCGACGACGTGATCGCCTCGTTGTCGAAGATCTCGCGGTAGTTGTCGAAGGTCGCCTGACTCGGCTTCGACAGAACCTCCCACCACCCGGTTCTCCCGATCACAGAGGGATCGAGCACGGAGGTGAAGAAGAGCCCGATCGTCGGGATCAGCCAGAGCAAGCCGATGAACGCGAGCAGGAAGTAGATGGGCGTGCGTGCGAGGTTGCGGGCGATTCTTGCCGCGGTCGACTCGGTGACCACTACGGGAGCCGTCGACATCTAGACCTCCCTCCGGAAGCGCCGAACGTTGAGCGCCAGGATCGGAATCACGAGCAGGAAGAGGAAAACGGCGATCGCCGACCCGAGCCCGAAGTCGTTGACGCCTCCGAACGACGTCCGCCACATCGCGAGGGCGATGACATTCGCGTCGTCCTGCACCGAGCCCGGTGCGATCGCGATCACGATGTCGAAGACCTTCAAGACGTAGATCAACATCGTGATGAAGACGACTGTCAGGACGGGCGCGAGCAAGGGGATCGTGATGCGCCGGAACACCTGCCACTCGTTGGCGCCGTCCGTGCGCGCGGCCTCGAGCAGGTCGCGCGGGATAGCCGCCAGGCCGGCCGCGATCACGACCATGGCGAACCCGGCCCAGACCCAGATGTACGCGATCATGATCGAGGGCAGGATCAGGCCGGCACCGAGCCACGAGACCCCCGCGTAGGGCTCCGAGAAGGTCTTCGGCCCGATCGCCGCGCGATAGGACCCCGACTCGACGTCTTCGAAGGCGAACGTGCCGTCGGGCTCGGTCTTCGTTTCCGACACACGCTTGCCGCCTCCGTCTCGGAGCTCCACGGTCACCCCCGGCAGGCCCAGCTCTCCTTGCTCCAGCTCGCCCGGCGTCCCGCCACCGGGCTTGAAGTCTCTCCAGACCACCCCCGTGATCCCTCCCGCAAGCGCCTCCGGCACACGAGCTTGCTCGGCGCCCTCCGGCACCTCCGACTCACGGATCGCCGTGAGGCCCAGTTGCGCGACACCGCCGGGCTCGAGGGACTGTTCGAGGACGAGCCCTCCTTCCGGCCCGCCCTGGAGCTTGTCCGTCGAGGGTCGAGCCGCCGAGAGGACGCCGGACGGTTGAACTGCGTCTTTGACGACCGCGATCCCGGCGTTCACTGTTCCCTGGTCAGGGTCCTTCTCGTACATCAGGCGCCAGATGACGCCCGCCGCGAACAGCGAGATGGCCATGGGCATGAAGACGGCGACCTTGAAGGCGGTCGAGAAGCGCACCCGCTCCAGCAGGACTGCGAAGATGAGCCCGATCGCGGTCACGAGTGCCGGAACGACCAGGATCCAGAGGAAGTTGTTTCTGAGCGCCGTGACGAGCGTGTCGTCGCTGAAGAGCTTCTCGTAGTTGTCGACCCCGACGAAGTTGTCTCCGCTCCGGTCGTAGAAGCTTCGGATGATCGTTCGAATCGTCGGATAGACGATCCACACGGCGAGCAGGACGAGCGCGGGCGCAAGGAATGCGGCGGCAACTCCGTACCGCTCCCAAAAGCCGGGCTTGTAGGCCTTGGGCGGAGGCCCCGCCGCGGGAGCCTCCGCCGTCGATGCGTTCGCGCTCATCCGGCTCGTCTAGCCGAAGGCCTTTGCTGCAGAGGCCTCCATCTGCTTCGTGACACCGTCGATGTCGTTCGGGTTTTGGACGAAGTCCGTGAACTCCTTGAAGAGCCCCTGCCCCGGCGTGCCGCCGAACGCGGCCGGCTGGAGATCGGACATGTCGAAGCGGAATGTGTTCGCTTTCGCCGCCTCAGCCAATGCGCCCGCAATCTCCTTGGTGATCTCGTCGGGATAGACGCTGACGTCGAGATTCTTGTTCGGAGACGAGAACCCGCCCCGCTTCGCCCAGATCTCGGCGGCTTCAACCGTCGTCAGGTACTCGAGGAACGCATCTGCCGCCGGCGTGTCCTTGAACTTCACGAAGAGATCTCCGCCGCCCACGACAGCCGGCCCAGAGTCCTCGATCGACGGGAACGTGAAGACGTTGTAGCCGGTCTCTGGCTCGAGCGTCGTCTCGGTCACTCCCGGGGCGAAGTCGCCGAGCGCGACCATCGCCGCGTCGGGATTGTCGGTGAACACCTTGGCGACGGAATCGGGCATCTCGGTCTGCAACGCGCCGTCCGTGCCGCCGACCATGTAGTTCGACTTACCCACGATGTCGGCCATGATCTTGAGAGCGTCCTTGACGGACTGGTCGGTCCAGGGAATGTCGTGCCTCGCGAGTTGGTCGTACTTCTCGGCCCCTGCGGATCGGATGTAGATGTTCTCGAAGAGGTCCGTCATGGGCCAGCCCACGTCGACGCCGACCGAGTACGGCGTGATGCCGGCGGCCAGCAGCGTGTCGCGGACCTCGTTGAGCTCGTCCCAGGTCTCTGGCGGCTCGACGCCGGCCTCCTCGAACGACGCGACGTTGTACCAGATCGTCGATTTGTTCGAGCCCTTGAACATGACCGCGTACTGGGTCCCGTCGACCGAGCCCGCGTCCGCCACGGCCTCACCGAATGCGTCGACGACCTTCTCGCGAAGGCCGTCGATCGACTTGATCGCGCCCTTCTTCACGAAGTCCGCCATCAGGCCCGGCTGGCCGATTGCGGCGAGGTCGGGCGGGTTGCCGCCTTCGATGGCGGTCGAGAGGAGCGGCGCCAGATTGTCGCCGCCGGAGGTGTACTTGACGGTGACGTTCGGGTAGTTCTCGTTGAAGCCGTCGATCACGGCCTGGAATGACTTCTGCTCCTCGCCCGCCCAGATCGCCATGACCGAGATCGAGCCGGTCACGTCGCTGTTGCCTTCGGCGCCACCGCCGCCGTCGTCGCTGCCACCGCAACCTGCGGCGGCGAACGCGAGGACGCCGATGAGCGCTCCTAGACCCAATCGGTATCTCATTTCCAGAGCTCCTTCCCCGGGTTTGCTTGTTTCTTCCCCAACGCTTCTCGCTTCTACTCGTAGATGCCTTCGCTGGTCTCGAGATCGAACAGGTGAACTGCGTTCGTTTCGACTGCGACGTCGATCACGTCGCCGCTTCGAACGTGTGAGCGAGGCCCGAACCGGCCGACCATCGTCGTCTTGGTGTCCCCCTCCGCCGGTGCCTGGACCGTGCCCTCGTGCCCGACGTCGCGGGCCAGCTCACGAACGTCTTCGGTCAGCGCGGGCGGGGCGTCTACCTCGAAGTGCGCGATGATCTCCGAGCCGAGAGGCTCGCGGAGGACGAGGACCCCCTTGATGTGCTGGTCGTCAGGGATCTCCGGAGCAAGGCTCGCGTCCTCCAGGCTCTCCGGCCGGATGCCAAGGACGACCTTGCGGCCGACGTAGTTCTCGACCGCCGGGCGTGCCTTGAGGACCTCCTCTCCGAGTGTGAGCGTCTGGCTTCCGACCAACGCGACGAGCGAGCCGTTGCGCCGCTCGATCGTCGCTTCGACCAGGTTCATCGCCGGCGAGCCGATGAAACCGCCGACGAAGAGGTTGACCGGCCGCTCGTAGAGCTCCTGGGGCGGAGCGACCTGCTGGATCTCTCCCTTGCGCATGACGGCGACTCGGTCGCCCATCGTCATCGCTTCGACCTGGTCGTGCGTCACGTAGATCGTCGTCACGCCCAGCCGGTCCTGGATGCTCGCGATCTCCGCGCGCATGTGAACTCGAAGCTTCGCGTCGAGGTTGGAGAGCGGCTCGTCCATGAGATATGCCTCCGGCTCGCGGACGATCGCGCGGCCCATCGCCACGCGCTGGCGTTGCCCACCCGAGAGCGCCCGGGGCTTGCGGTCGAGGAACTCCTCGAGGCCGAGGACGCGGGCGGCCTCGCGGACGCGCTTGTCGATTTCCTCTTTCGGCATCTTCCGTAGACGCAGGCCGAAGGCGATGTTGTCGTAGACCGTGAGGTGCGGGTAGAGCGCGTAGCTCTGGAAGACCATCGCGATGTCGCGGTCTCGCGCGGCGACATGGTTGACCACCCGGTCGCCGATCTTGATGACGCCCTCGCTGATCTCCTCAAGGCCCGCGACCATGCGCAGAGCCGTCGTCTTGCCACACCCGGACGGCCCGACGAGCACCATGAACTCGTCGTCTGCAATCTCGAGATCCATGCCCGAAACCGCGCGCGTTCCGTCCGCATAGATCTTGCCCACCCCCTCGAACGTGACGCCCGCCACGAGCCCCCTCCCGGTCGACGCAGCGCGACTATAACCTGGGTCGAGGCAGGAGCGACGCGGCCGATGTCGTCGGCGTCAGGCGAGGTACGCGAGCTCGCGAAAGATCTCGAGATCGTGCGCGACCTCGGTCACGCGCCGCTCGCCCTCGGGCCGCTCGTAGGCGACGACGATGCGCACGCGAGTCGCAGCCTTGCGCACGAAATAGCCGGTATGTGAATCGAGGAGCGTGCGAATCCGCCGCCGCGGGCCCAGGAACTCCACATGGCGAAACAGGGGCAGCTTCGCGACGTCGCGACCCTCGAGGTCGACGAGCGACGGCTCGAAGGTGCAAGAAACGTTCAGCGCCGGCCGGTCGGCCAGGTTGGCAAGCTCGAGGTAGAGGACGCCACCATCGAAGACGACGTCGACGACGACGCCGTCGTCGGGTGCAGCGAGCGCCATCTCAGCCTCGTTCGAGGCCTTCGTGCGCGATCTCGATCGTCTCGATCGCAACCTCGTTTGCCCTGGCGTTCAGCGTCGGGCCTTCCCACTTGCAGATCCAGCCGTCCCTGAAGTGCCACCGGACGACCTCGGTCCGTGCGTCGTCGAGCAGGATGATCGAGCCGCTCCGGCGATCGATCTCTCCGTCGACGATGCTCTTTCGCCAGTTCCACAGGTCGGCGTCCTGCGTGACGCCGCGGCGGAGGACGATGTTCCCGAACTTCGTCAGGCCGGGCAGCTTGCGCACCGTGTTCACCTTCTCGCTGCCGGCTCGATACTCGATCACGGCGGTCTCGCTCTCGAGACCGCTCACCTCGCTGAATGCTGCGCGAGTGACGCCGTCGATCTCGACGAGAAAGTTGAAGCCTTTGTAGGGATCGTCGCGTTGTGGAGCCGGCATGAATCATCGGGTTCGACGGTCCGGCGGGAGATCCTTTCGAGAGATCCTGGCCCCGGACCTCGCTTGAAATGTCTACGGCTTCGATGCCAGACTACGAGCGTGGCGACAGTCGCCGAGATCGAGATCGACGAGGCTGCATTCCGCGGCCAGGTCGTTCATCCGGGCGAACCGGAGTACGACGTTCACCGCAAGATCTGGAACGGCTCGTTCGACAAGCACCCTGCGGTGATCGTTCGTTGCGCGGGCGTCTCGGATGTGATGGCCGCGGTGAAGTTCGGGCGCGAGAGCGGGCTCCCGGTTGCAGTGCGGAGCGGCGGGCACTCGTTCCCGGGCCTGTCGGTCGCAGACGACGCGTTGATGATCGACCTCTCGCCGATGAAGGGCGTGCGGGTCGATCCCGAGAAGGGCACCGCCCGCGTGCAGGCGGGCGTCCTGCTCGGCGAGCTCGACCGGGAGACGCAGGCCTTCGGGCTCGCGGTGCCGTCCGGGATCGTCACGCACACCGGAGTCGCCGGGCTCACGCTCGGCGGCGGGATCGGCTGGATCCAGCGCAAGCACGGGCTCTCGATCGACAAGCTCTTGTCGGTGGATCTCGTGACGGCCGAGGGAGAGTTCGTCAAGGCGAGCGCGGACGAGAATTCAGATCTTTTCTGGGGGGTGCGCGGAGGCGGCGGCAACTTCGGAATCGTCACGGAGTTCGAGTTCCAGTGCGTGCCGCTGGGCACCCAGGTGCTGGCAGGCCCCGTGATCTGGCCGATGGAGCAATCCGGCGAGGTCCTCCGCTTCTACCGCGAGTGGGTCGCCGAAGCGCCGGACGAGTTGATGACGATCATCGTCCACCGCAAGGCGCCGCCGATGCCGTTCATCCCTGAAGAGCTGCACGGACAGCTTGTCGTGATGGTCGTCCCCTGCTGGGCCGGTGACGTTGAGGAGGGGGAGAAGTTCATCCGGCCGCTCAGGGACTTCGGCTCGCCGGTCGCCGACGTGTGCGCGCCGAAGCCGTTCTTGGCGCACCAGGCGATGCTCGACCCGGGGTTCGTGCCCGGGCGCTGGTACTACTTCAAGAGCTGCGACGTCGCTGAATTGAACGACGAGATCATTGACATCACGGTCGAGCGCTCGCTTCAGATCGACTCCCCGCTGACCTCGTACCCGATCTGGCATATGGGTGGCGCGATCGGGCACGTGGCCGAGGACGAGACCGCATTCTCGGGACGCAAGGCGGGCTTCACGTACAACGTCGGTGCGTGCACCGAGACGAGCGAGGGCTTCGACAAGGAGCGCGAGTGGGCCCGAAGCTTCTGGTCGGCTCTCGAGCCCTGGCACGACGGCGTGTATGTGAACTTCCTGGGCGACGAAGGGCAGGAGCGCGTTCGCCAGTCCTACGGGGCCGAGAAGTACGACCGGCTGCAAGCCCTGAAGCAGAAGTACGACCCGGACAACTTCTTCCGGATCAACCAGAACATCTCGCCGACCTAGGAGCTATCCGCCGGCCCGGCGCGGCGAATCGCTGCCGGGGAGGGGCGCACGTATCATCCCTCGATGCTGAGACAGGCCCGGCAGGTTCCTCGTTTCGCCCGGCATCGCTCGGTGAGGGCGCTGAACCGGGCGTTGAGCAAGATCGAGCTGCGAAAGTCGGTCCCGCACGAGGTTCCGCTCAGTCACCCCCCGGTCTTCATCGTCGGCGCCCCTCGTTCCGGCAGCACGCTTCTCTACCAGCTGCTCGTCGTGCGGTTCGATGTCGCCTACCTCTCGAACCTCCACTGCCGTCTGCCTGGCGCCCCCGCGCTCGTCGAGCGGATGGCCGGGCGCAGGCTCGAGCCTCCGGCCGCTTTCTCCTCCGATCACGGACGAACGGACGGGCTCGCCGCGCCGAGCGAGTGCGGACCGTACTGGTACCGATTCTTTCGCCGCTCGCCCCAGTACGTTCCGCTGGAGGACGCCGATCCGGACGCACTGCGGGATCTCCGCGCCTCCGTCCGCGCCCTGGGCGACGCGGCGGGTCGCCCCGTCGTCTTCAAGAACCTGCTCAACTCCCTTCGGCTCGAGCCCCTCGGCGCTGCGTTCCCCGAGGCGATCTTCCTGGTCGTCCAGCGCGACCTGGCCGACAATGTCGCGTCGATCCTCGCGGCGCGCCGGAGCGTGCTTGGTGACGAAGCCGCCTGGTGGTCGGCCGAGCCACCGGACGTGGACCTGTTGCGCGGGCAACCCCCGGAGGCCCAGGCGGCCGGACAGGTGCGGGGAATCCACGCGCTGATCGACAGCGCGCGGCAGCGCCTTGGGGCCGACCGGTTCCTCGACATCGCGTACGAGCACCTCTGCGCCGACACCCACGCTGCCCTGGCGGAGATCTCCGGCTTTGCCTCGAGCCACGGGCTCGAGCTCGCCCTCCGCCGCCCCGTCCCACCGCACTTCGAGGCCGGGCACGGCAGCCGCTTGCTCGAGGCATGACGCACGCGGACTACGACGATCTCGTCTCCGCCTCGCCGCAAGGCTCCATCTTTGCGACTTCGTGGTGGCTGGACGCAGTCGCCGACGGACGCTGGCGGGCGAACACGTTGAGCGAGGGTGGAGGGGTCGTCGCCGCCTGGCCGACGGTCGTGCGCAAGACGCGCTGGGGTGAAGTGCACGCGGGCGCGCCGCTCACTCCGTACCTCGGACCGCTCTTTGCGCCCAGGGACTCCGAGCTCAGGCGGCGTGAGGAGGAAGTGAAGCGCCTCGAGCAGCTCGCCGAGGCGCTCGGCGAGGCAGCCCATATCGAGGCCTCGTGCAATCCCGCCTTCGACTACTGGACGCCGCTCAGGTGGCACGGCTTCACCCAGACCACGCGCTACACATGGCGGTTCCCGCGACTCGACGACCTCGACGGCATCCTCGCGCGCGCGCGCGAGAACATCCGCAGGGAGATCCGGAAGGCCGAGAAGCGCGGCATCACCGTGGACGACGGCTCGCTCGAGGACTTCCAGAACGTGCACCTCAGAACCGCCGCCCACCAGGAGATCCCGGGCGCCGACCGGTACCTGCCCGCCCTGCGGCGCATCGACGCGGCTGCCTCCGAACGGAACGCACGCCGGATCCTGCTCGCCCGGGACGCTGACGGGCGAACGCACGCCGGCGGCTACTTCGTCCGCGACGAGAAGTGGGTCTACTACCTCGCCGGTGCCAGCGATCCCGCGCTCCGCACGAGCGGCGCAGCCTCACTGCTCCTCTGGAAGGGCATCGCCTACGCCGCCGAGGAAGGGCTCGGCTTCGACTTCGAGGGCTCGATCATCCGGGGCGTCGAACGGTTCTTTCGCGCGTTCGCCGGCGTTCCGACGCCCTACTCGGTCGTTCGAACGACGCGGTCGCGCGCGCTGCGCTTCGGCACGCCGCTGAAACGGGCGCTCAGCTCGGTGTCTCTGACGAGGACGAGGACGTTGTTCTCCGGCGTCTGAAGCGAGCCGCTCTGCCGTGTACGGCGAACGCAGGCGGTACGCAGGCCCGCTTCCGCTGCACAGCTTCGCCAGCGCTTGAGCGAACGGATCCGCTTGTTGACAAGGGCCGCCTCGCCGCCGGCCGACCGGAACTCCTCCCAGCTCGAGAACGAGTCGGTCCGGTGGAACTGGACGTTCTGCGTGACGCGCCCGAAGTGCCCACCGACGACGAGAACTCCGCCCGGCGCGAGCCGTCGGCCGAGCGCCGCCACCGCGCGTTGCCAGCGGTCGTCGTCGACGATGTGGAACATGACCCCGATCGCGTTCACGATCTCGAACTCTCCATCTAGCTCGAAGGCCGCATCACTGACGTCCGCCTCCACGATCGTCACGCCGGGGACATCGGCGTACCGCTCTTGGAGCGCGCGGACGGCGGGCTCCGAGATCTCGATCCCGACCGCTTCTTTCGCGCCGAACACCTCGAAGTAGAAGTCGATCCAATGCCCGGCGCCCGAGCCCACGTCCAGCACGCGTGGTGGGTGCGGGAGATCGCGTCCGGCCAGGCACTCGATGATCGAGTTCTCGACCGCGTTGTAGTGGAAGCGGCTGGCGAGCGAGCCCCGTTCGGCCGCGATCGTGTCCGCGTCCGAGAGCGATTCCGGCGAAGCGCGGTGCCAGGACTCGAAGAAGCGCTTCGCGTCATAGGGAACCTGGTCCCCGCGCACCCGCTTCGGGTTGACGTAGTGCTTGACGAACTTCGGGCCGAGCACTCTCCGTGCGGCACGTCGTAGGAGCTGCGGCCCTCGCACGCCGCTGATTGTAGGGCCGGGAAAGCCCCGGGCGCGACGATTGCCCGGAGGCGTACCCTGACCGTCGATGGGCATGTTCTTTCACTCCTCGGCCGAGCCACCGGAGCGCCCCGCCGACCCGGCCGTCCGCCGCGCGAACATCCGCCGGATCGGCCCACTCTTCTCGCCGTACAGGCTGAGGCTCGGCGGCGTCCTGCTGCTGATCGTCGTCTCGGCGGGGCTCGGCGTCGTCCCGGCCTTCCTGCTCAAGCGCGTCCTCGAGGCGATCCAGGTGAACGACACGAGGGCGCTCTCGTTCGCCGCCGGCGGGATGATCGCAATCGCAATCGTGACCGGCGCGCTCGGCGTCGTCCAAACGCTCCTCTCCAACCAGGTCGGCCAGCGCGTGATGCACGACCTCCGCGCGGCGGTCTTCCGGCATCTCCAGCAGCTGTCGCTCGCCTTCTTCACGCGCACCCGCACGGGCGAGGTGCAGTCGAGGATCTCGAATGACATCGGCGGGGTGCAGAACGTCGTCACGAACACCGCGACCTCGATCGCCTCGAACGTGACGATCGTCGTGGCGACCATGATCGGCATGCTCGTCCTCAATTGGAAGCTGGCCCTGTTCGCGTTCGCGCTGATCCCGGTCTTCGTGCTGTTGACCCGCCGCGTCGGCAATGAGCGCCGCCGGATTGCGAAGACGACACAGGAGACGCTCGCCGACATCTCGAGCCTCGTGCAGGAGTCGCTCTCGGTCTCGGGGATCATGCTCGGGAAGACGATGGGGCGCGGGAACGAGCTCGCCGATCGCTTCGAAGGCGACTCGCTCCACCTGGCCGAGCTCGAGGTGCGCCAGCGGATGGCGGGCCGCTGGGTGATGGCGTCGATCCAGACGTCGTTCGCGATCATGCCCGCTGCGGTCTACTGGTTCGGTGGGCTCGCGCTGGCCGGCGGGTCGCAAGCGGTGTCGATTCCGGTGCTCGTCGCCTTTACGACGCTCCAGACGCGGCTCTTCTTCCCGGTCGGCTCCCTGCTCGGCGTCGGGCTCGACGTGCAGACGTCACTTGCGCTCTTCGACCGGATCTTCGAATACCTCGACGAGCCGGTCGACATCGTGGAGAAGCCGAACGCGCTGGCCGTCGGGCAGGCCGGCGACGTCGTGTTCGACCAAGTCTGGTTCCGCTACGGCGACGACTGGACGCTCCAGGACATCTCGTTCAGAGTCGAGGAGGGGACGACGACCGCGCTGGTTGGGGAGACGGGCTCCGGCAAGACGACGCTCGGCTACCTGGTCGCGCGGCTGTACGACGTCACGCGCGGGAACATCACGATTGGCGGTGTCGACATCCGCGACCTGAGCTTCGAGGCGCTGACCGACCTGGTCGGTGTCGTCTCCCAGGAGACGTATCTCTTCCACTCATCTGTGCGCGAGAACCTGCGCTTCGCGAAGCCGAAATCGAGCGACGAGGAGATCGAAAGGGCCGCGGCGGCGGCACGCATTCACCACGTGATCGCGGCGCTGCCCGAGGGCTACGACACGGTCGTCGGTGAGCGCGGTTACCGCTTCTCGGGCGGCGAGAAGCAGCGCATCGCGATTGCTCGCGCGATTCTGCGCAACCCGCCGATCCTTCTCCTCGACGAGGCGACGAGCTCGCTCGACACGGAGACCGAGCGGCTCGTGCAGGAGGCTCTCGACCGGCTGTCCGAGGGGCGGACGACGATCGCGATCGCCCACCGGCTTTCGACCGTCCGAGACGCCGACCAGATCATCGTGCTCGACCACGGCCACATCGTCGAGTCCGGGCGCCACGAGGACCTGATCCTCGCCGGCCACCGCTATACGGCGCTCGCCACCCGCGACGCCGACCTCGGCACCGGAGCACCGGCTCCCGCGCTCGGCTAGTACGTACCTTTCGCGCCGACGGGTTGTTTGCGTGGTTGTGAGCGGAGTACGATGAATCGTTCGTCTGCCGTCGAAAAGAGGCACGCGTGGAACCCCAATCCGCCGAGCTCGAGCTCCTGGTCGACGCCGGCCCCGGCGCGGACGAGGATGAGCTAGAGAGACTTGCCCGTAGCCTGCGCACCGAGCTGCTCGAGCTCGACGTCGAGGCTGTCGAGCCTGTGTCGGCCGGCCCCGCGCCCGATGATGCCCGCGCAGTCGAGGCGCTCGTGCTGGGGGCGCTGATCGTCAAGGTCGGGCGGTCGTCCGAGGCGCTCACCACGCTCGTTCGCACCGTGCGCGGCTGGCTCGGCGACGGGGAGCGCCGGGTTCGCATCGAGCTCGACGGCGACGTCCTCGAGGTGAGCGGAGTCTCGACCGAAGAGCGGCAGCGTCTCGTCGATGCCTGGATCGAGCGTCATGCCCGAGCCTGAACCGACGCCCGCCCGGCGCGAGGCGCTGATCGTCGCGGCCGACGCCTACGAGGATCCGAAGCTCCGCTCGCTCCGTGCTCCGGCCCGCGACGCCGAGGAGCTCGCCCGGGTGCTCGGCGACCCCGAGGTGGGCGACTTCCAGGTCAGCACGTCTCTCAACGAGCCGGACCACGTCGTTCGTCGCAAGCTGTCCGAGTTCTTTCGCGACCGCAGCCGGGACGACCTGCTCCTGCTCCACGTCGCCTGCCACGGGCTCAAGGACGAGGACGGCACGCTCTACTTCGCGAGCTCGAACACCGCCGTCGACCATCTCGAGGCGACCGCGATCCCGTCCGAGTTCGTCAACCACCAGATGACGAAGAGCCGGTCGCGCCGGGTCGTCCTGCTGCTCGATTGCTGCTTCGGCGGCGCGTTTGCGCGTGGTCTCGTGCACCGCTCAGGCGAAAGCGTCGCAATCAAAGAGGAGTTCGAGGGCCAGGGGCGCGTCGTCCTGACCGCGTCACGGGCGATGGAGTACGCCTTCGAGGGCGACAACCTCGAGGGGGATGCGCAGCCCTCGATCTTCACGTCGGCGGTCGTGCACGGCCTCGAGAGTGGAGAGGCCGACCGCGACGGGGACAGCCGCGTCTCGGTCGACGAGCTGTACGACTACGTCTACGACCGCGTTCGCGAGACGACGCCGAACCAGACACCGAGCAAGTGGACCTTCGACGTCTACGGCGACCTCTATCTCGCGCGGAGCCCCTTCCGCGAGCCCGAGCCCGCCCCGCTTCCGGCCGAGTTGAGGGCGGCCATGGAATCGCCCTTCGCGAACGTGCGTGCCGGCGCGGCCGAAGAGCTTGCCGGGCTCTACGCCGGGGCTGACGCCGGACTGGCTGCGGCTGCGCGGATCGCGCTCGAGGAACTTGTCGACGACGACAGCAAGCGCGTGTCCGAAGCTGCGGCACAGGCGCTTGCCGCGGACCGGAGCGCCTCACAACCGGTGCCGGTCCTGCTCGAGCCGACTGGTGGTGGCGCGGTAGAGGAGCAGCGCCCTGCGCCTGCCCCGCCACGACCGCCGCCGTCGGATCGCACCTCGTCGACGACGTCGCTCGTCGCAATGACCCTCGCTCGCGCGTCGCGCTGGCAGGACTGGCTCGCGCTCGTCGGCGCCGCGTTGCTCGTGTTCGGGTACTTCAGGGCGGCGGCCGGGGAGAAGACGGCGTGGCAATTCGCTACCGAGCTCAACGAGATCTGGTTCGTCTGGTCGCCGGTGGAAGCCATTGGAGCCGCGCTCCTGGCCGCGGGCGTCGTGCTCGCGACCCACCGCGGTCGGCTTGGGTACGAGGCCGCGGACGGAGTGCTGCTCGGAGTCGGCCTGCTCGTCATGGCGGCGATGGCCGCCTTTGTCCGCTCCGCCAGTTGGGAGTTCGGCGGCACGGCCCAACTGACGGCGGTCGGAGCCGTCGCGATCGGCGCAGCGGGTGCGCTCGGCGCGCTCACGCGGCGTGGTCGCGAAGCCGGCTCGTCCCGCCGGGCGACTGCGGTTGCCGCTGCGGGTTCTGCTCTCGTTTTGTCGCCGCTCTTCGTGAACCTGGCGGACGCGGAGAACTACACGCTGCTCGACGGGGTGTGGGGAGGCCCCTACTACGGCGAGGTCGTCGTCGCGGGGCTCGTGGCGATCGTCGCTCTGCTCTTGCTCATCCGTGTGCCCCGAGCGCGGCTGCACGCCGCGGGTGCCTTGGTCGCCGTCGGGATCCTGATGGTGATCCACTACGCCGCGTTCATGATCCAGGTCGACCACTACGGGGGCGCCATGGGCCGCGGTGGCCCGCTCGGTGTGCTTGGTGGCCTCCTCCTCGTGGCTGCGGGAATCAGCGTCCTGGTCGCCGAGCGTTCGGCCGAGTCGTTGTCCGCACAGACAACATCAGCTAGCTGATAGTCAACGCATGGAGTCGATCCTCGAGGCGATCGGGAACACGCCGCTTGTCCGGCTGCGTCGCTGCGCGCCGGCGAACGGCGCGGAGCTGTGGCTGAAGCTCGAGTACCGCAACCCGAGCGGATCGATGAAGGACCGCATGGCGCTCGCGATGATCGAGGGAGCCGAGCGCGACGGGTTGCTCTCCGCGGGCGACACCGTGGTCGAGTACACGGGCGGCAGCACGGGCCCGGCGCTCGCTCTCGTCTGCAAGGCCAAGGGCTACCGAGCCCTGATCGTGATGGCCGACTGCTTCACCGAGGAGCGCTTTCAGCTCATGCGGGCGCTCGGGGCGGAGATCGACGTCATTCCGTCCGTCGAGGGCCGTCCGAAAGTGACCGCGCAGGACATCGAGAACATGGTCGCGCGAGCCGCGGAGCTCGCAGCTGCTCCGGGCCATTACGCGACCGACCAGTTCAACAACCCCTACATCGTTCCCGACCACCGCGACCGCCTTGGCCGTGAGATCTGGGAGCAGACCGCAGGCCGCGTGAGCGCGTTCTGCCAAGGCATGGGCACGGCGAGCTCCGTCCTGGGCGTCTCTGACGCGCTCAGGCCGCACGGCGTCTTTATCCAGGCGCACGAGCCGGCGGGGTCGGCGGCGATCACCGGCGGAGAGCGCGGCACGTTCGTCATTCAGGGCTGGACGGGGATGGTCATGCCGCACTGGTCTCCCGAGAAGGTCGATCACGTCGAGCCGATCGGCGACGACGAGGCGATGGAAATGACACTTCGACTAGCCCGCGAGGAGGGCATCTTCGTCGGTATCTCGACCGGCGCGAACGTGGTCGGCGCGCATCGTCTCGCCGAGCGCCTCGGCCCGGACGCGGTGATCGTGACCCTGGCCGTCGACAGCGGCTTCAAGTACCTCAGCGTCAGTCCGTTCGCCGAGCTCGTCTGAGGCTCAGAGCAATTCCGCGATCAGCGCCGCCGCTCTCGCCGCGCCGTCGGTCTCGACCGGCTGGTAGTCGACGACACGGCCGATCTCGTCTTCGATCGCCCGGGCTATCGTCTCCGGCGTTGCAGTCGCGAAGTCCATGCGGCGGCCGGCGCCGTAGCGCTCGAGCCGGTGGCGTACGTGGAAGTTCTGCTCGAAGTGGTGGCCCAGTGGGAAGTAGAGGAACGGCCGCTGGTTCGCCGTCAGCTCCATCGACGTCGTCAATCCGCCCTGGACGACGGCGAGGTCGCAGGCCGCGAGGTGGCGGTAGAGGTCGTGCACGTACCGTCGAATCTCGAGCCCCGTCGCCTCCGGCAGGGTCGCGGGGTCGATTCGCGGCCCGGCGACCACGATCATCCGGAGCGCAGGCACGCGCTCCTTGGCCTCCGGGAACGCGTCGATCACGCGCCGCAGGAGGTGTGCGCCGACGCCCGATCCGCCGACGGTGACGACGCAGACCTGTTCGTCCGGGGCATAGCCAAGCTCCGAGCGGAGCGCCTCGCGGTCGGAGAAGGCAGCGGGGTCGAATCCGGTCACGTAGCCCGTCAGGTCGTAGTGCTCCTCGGTCCAGTCGCGGATCAGGGGCAGGTCGGGGCCGAAGGCGTTGGGGACAATGTCGTCGGCGTTGCCGACGTAGAGCGCGCGGTCGCGGACGCGCGGGAACCTGGCGATGTGCTCGATCATCTCCGCGTTGTAGTCGGCGGTCAGGAACGCCTCATGGTCGCCACCGTCCTGCATCGGCAGCCAGCCGACGAAGTCGGTCAGCCAGACGTAGGCGGCGTGCTTCTGCTCGGGGTTCTCGTGCATGTAGTAGTCGAGCTCCCAGGCCTCGTCGCCGATCCAGAGGTCGTACTGCTCGTCGCGGGCGAGGTCGTGGAAGACCATGAAGTTCGAGAGCAGGATCTCGTCCATGCGGCGGATCGCCTGGAAGCAGTGCAGGTCGTGCTCTGCGGACTCGCTCTCGATGTGCCCCGACTCGTTTGTGAGCTGGGCGCTTGCGGGATGGATGCGCTCGCCGCGCGCTTCCAGCACGGTCGTGACGGGATGCTGGGCGAGCCAGTCGATCTCGAGGTCCGGATTGAGCTTGCGCAGCTCGTCTGCGATCGCCGCGTCGCGCTGCGCGTGACCGAGGCCGATCGGCGAGGAGATGTAGAGCGCGCGCTTGCGGCGCGACTTGCCGCGCACCCAACGGACGGGCGGCGGCGGCGCGATGAACTCGCGCAGGAGGAGGTTGACCTTGACCGGATCGCGGACGTGAGGTGCGTGGCCGGAGCCTTCGAGGAGAACCACCTGACCGCCCGTGTGCTCGGCAAGGGCGATCCCGCGTGTCACGGAGCCGACTGCGTCGTGCTCACCGTGAATGACCAGCACGGGACAGCGGACGCGCTGCGCCAGCTCTCGTGCCTCGTCCGGCTCCAGACCCCCGTAGGTGAGAACGAGCGTCTCGCCCGTCGTCTCGAGGCCCCAACCGACGGCGTCCTCGATCGGTTTCGTCGAGTGGGGCTCGGTGAAGATCTTCGACATGAAGAACTCGAGAAAGCCCCTGTAGTCGCGGAGCCAGTAGTGCTTGTTGTATTTCGCCCAGCCCTCGTCGGTGTCGAGCTCGTCCTCCCAGGAGTGCACCGTTCGCTCGGGCAGCGGCTCTCCGCCGCCGGGGTAGCTCGGGCCGACGAAGACGGCCGCCTCGACCCGCTCCGGGTGGTTTGCGGCGAGCAAGAGGCCTCGCTGGCCGCCCATTGAGAAGCCGACGACGACCGCATGATCGGTCTGCGTCGCGTCCATGACGGCGATCGCGTCCGCTGCGAACTCGGTCTCTGCGTACGCCTCCCGCTCCGTGGGGCGGTCCGACCGACCGTTCCCGCGCCCATCGAAAGTGACCACTCGGCAGTGCCGCGCGAGGTACGGGATCTGCATCTTCCAGTGACGCGAATGAATGATCGACCACGTCGGCAGGAGGAACACCGTGGGCTCGCCCGAGCCGTAGACCTCGTAGTAGAGGTTCACGCCGTCGCGTTCGACGTAGCCTGATTCGTCGGGGTAGCGTGCACGCGTCTGCTCGGGCGTCGCCGCCTGTAGCTCGAGGGTCACTGTCTTTTCTCCAGGAAGGCGTCGATCCACTCGAGGAGCTCGTGATGCCCAGTCTCGATGCCGCCCAGCCGCTCCACGATGACTCCGATATTGAACGTCATCACGAGCGAGACGAGCGCGTCGAGCGGCATCTCGATGCCTAGCTCACGATGCGGCTGCTCGAACGCCTCGGCGAGTACCGAGCGCCACTCGGCGTTCACGCTCGCGATGTGTTCCCGCAGATCGGGCTGATTCCAGGCGAGTGCCTGCAGCTCGAGCCACACCTTCTCGTAGGCGAAGTCCTCGCTCACCAGGTAACGCATCGCCGTCCGCCATTTCTCGAGGAAGGGCATGTCGGCGGCGTACATCTCGCGCTGCCGCGCGATCAGCCGCTCGGTGAACCGTCCGAGCGTCCGCACGAGCAGGTTCTCGACAGAGCCGAAGTAGTAATGGACAAGGCCGTGGTTGACGCCCGCCTCCTCGGCCAGGCGCCGGGTGGTGATGGCCGCGTAACCGGCGTCGACGAGCACGCGCTCGGCCGCGTCGAGAAGAGCCTCCTCTGCCGCCGAGCGCGCTGTCGTCTTGGCCGTCGATGACATCAGCGGCGTCTCAGCCGTGTCATCAGGCGGTCGAGCATCATCCCGCAGGCTATTCCGATCGTCGTTCCGGTTGCCGTGCCCACCGCGATCGCCTGGAGCACGGTCTCTTCGACCGGAAGTCCCATGATGTGAGCGAGCACGTCAATGCACCTCGTCCCGCTCAGTCCGGATACGTGTGGAAGACGAACTGCGCATCGGCGTCGGTCTGGCCGGCGGAGTCCGTGACAGTCAGGGTTGCCGGCGCGCGCGAGCATGTTGGACAGTGCCGATCGAGATACTCGTGAGAGACCTCGGTAGGCGGATTCGTCGTCCAGTCCCCGGCCAGCGAGGTACCGTCGCCGAAGTCCAGCGACCAGCTCGTGATGTCGTTGTCCGGGTCGGTGCTGCTCGTGCCGCGGAACGTGTAAGTGACCAGACAGGCCGAGTAGAGCTCTATCTGCCCGCAGGGCATGACGGCGTCGACACACGACTGATCGTCAGGCCAGCTGCAGAAGAAGCTGATCAACCCATAACCAAGGTTCGTGCTGGAACGGCTCCAGGTCGTGCGGGCGACCTGCCCACTGCAGTTCACCAGGCCGTCGGGCAAGGTGTTGCACCCAGGGGTCTTGACCTCCAGGATTGCTGTTGGCGGCCTCGATTCCAGTACGCAGTCGAACCGCTCGGTCGTCGTGCCCGACTTGACGATTGCGAACGCGAGCTCGTCGCCCGCCGCCCCGTCGAGTGAGTAGTCGGGGCTGTTGACGGTCTCGTCCCTGACGACGCGTCCGTCGGCGTAGTTGGCCTCGACGTATGAAATGTCCTTGCCTTCCTGTGAGTTGACCTTGGTCGCGTGGGCTGTGAGGTCGCGGCAGCCATCCGAGAAGGACGTGGTGATCGTGGCGGCGCTGTTACCGCCCCGGTCCGCGAAGGCAGCACTTGTCCAGACAAGGGCCCCGACCAGCACCAACGTGAATGCTCCGACCGCGCTTCGAGACTTCATGGCTGCTCCTCTCGTTCTACGGGGGCTCACTGGAAGATCTCCGTCGTGCAGTCGCCGCCCTGAAGCCGAACCTCATGCGCCCGTGCAGGTCCGCCGGGCCGGTCGTGCAGGTCGACGAAGAAGTCGGGGTCGACTTCCATCCCGCCGTTCGGATCGCAGTTCACGCGTAGGAGCCATGACTCGAGCCCGGGATAGAACTGGTTGTCCCACGTCGAGTAGAGCGAGTTTGTGACGTAGAGGCGCCGTCCGTCGAACGAGAGCTGGAGCATCTGTGGCCCGCCGTTCAGCTCGCGTCCGGCGTCGCTCGGCTTGCCGAGCAGACCGCCGAGCCAGAGCTGCCCGGTGAGCTTGGGGCTCGTCGGGTCGGACACGTCGTACTGCCGCAGATCGCCGTGCAGCCAGTTCGAGAAGTAGAGGAAACGGTCGTCCATCGAGAGGACGAGGTCGGTGATCAGTCCCGGCACGGGGAACGGCCAGCCGTCGAGCTCGATGCTCTCGACCCCGATCACCTGATCGGCGCCCCAACCTCCGTTGTCGCGGTGGAAGTGCCACATCGTGCTCGAGAGCGCGGCGCCGACGAAGCCCTCCTCCGCGTCGGGGTCGTGAAGGCAACGCACTTCGAGCGGGACGAGCCCTGCCGCTCCGAGATCGACCGTCTGCTCGACGCGACGATCGGCGAGGTTCCAGAAATGGAGCCGGCTGCCGTAATGGCCCGCCGCCACGTCATCCAGATCGAAGCCCGGTTCGTAGCTCTTCGGCTCACCGAACTCGGTCGAGATCAGCGTGTTCTTGCGCGGCTGGTACCAGAAGTCGTAGTTGAGCGGAGGCGTTTCGCCGCCGTTCTCCCAGCGTCCCTTGACCTCGAAGGTCTTCGCGTCGAGCACCGCGAAGCCGCCCGCGCCGTTCCCGTCTGCGTCGCCGAGCATGCTGATGACGACGTTGTCCCCCGGCATGCAATGCACGGTGTGGGGGCGCGTGTAGCCGGTCTTGGCAACCAGCTCCTCCGGCTCGATCACCTTCTCGATTTGCGGCCGGCGTGGGTCGTCCGCGACGTTGAGGATATGGATCCGCGACGAGCGGAAGCCCGGCATGATCAGGTGCGAGCGATCCGGCCCGTGGCAGGCCGAGCTACACCGGTTCCAGCCGAAATGGTGGAGCTCGTCGCCCACGTTCGGCATCGGCGTTTCGTGCACGATCCGCCCTTCGTTCGCGTCGACGACGGCCAGGAAGTCCGGCGACTCGACGCCCGTGCCCTCATGCAGACAGGCGAGATAGAGGAATTCCTCCGGTGGCCCCTCGATCGCCTCCCGCGGGGAGGTGTAGAGCGATGGGGTGTTGTTTGCGGCCATGTAACCCTCCTTGTACGTACGCCTAAGTCAACTGACTAAAAGTAACTCCATGCAGAGGCGCATGTCAAGTCCACGGCCCACGATCGTTCGAAGCTACAGCTGAGTCAGCGCGGCGAGTTCGCGCGGCAACTCTGGACCAGCCTGCGCGGATGCCCGGCGGCCGCGAGCGCGTACGTGCGGCGAATCCATTCGAAGCCACCGTCGTGTGCGAACACGGCGTACGGCGCGGCGGGTGGGTTCGGCGGCCTCCAGTCCTCGGGCGCGCCGATGGGAGCGACGAGCATGGTCTCAGCGAGCAGCGTGCTCAGCCGGTTCTGCGCCCGCCGTTGAGCGGCCACGTCTCCGTCGCGGATCGCGTCGACCCAGTAGCACTCCCAGGCATTCTGGGAGATGAGCACCGCAGAACCGCCACCGGCTCCCCTGCTGGTCACCGAGTTCGGATCGACGTTCAAAGCCGGCCAGCTGGATCCGGGCGGAAGCGGCAAGAGTTGTTGCGCTCGGCGGTATTCCAGCTTCGTCACCTTCGGCTTGACCGGGCTGCTGAAGACCCAGTTGGAGAGCGCATAGGCGGTTGAGGCGAGCAGGGCCATGGCAACGAACGAGAACGCGAGCACGAGCCCACGCCGGTGGAGTGGTGCACGACTGCGGATTCTCGAGTCCGGTGGCTGCGACGTGATGCGGGCGAACAGATCGGCTCCGTCCACGGGCGTCGGCACCGGGAAGGGGTTCGCGTGGCGCAGGCGCAAGAGAGTCGTGTCCTTCTTCATGTTCCCTCCACGTCGAGTTGGGACAGTGCGGGTTGGGGGCGGTCGTCGGCTGGGGGCTCGGCGAGGCTGGCGCGCAACCGTCGCCGCGCCCGCAAGAGGCGGACCCGAAAGGCGGTCGGGTTGATCCCGAGCGTCTTGGCGGCCTGGCTCGGCGTCAAGTCCTCCCAGGCGACGAGCAGCAGTGCCTCCCGGTCGAGATCGGAAAGCGAGCGCAACGCCCGATCCAGCTCTGGGTTGAGCTGTTGCGGCCCGGGTGCCTCAGCGACCGGTTCGGGCTCGTGGATCGAGGAACCTGCGGCGCGAGCGGACATGCGTGCCTCCGCGAGCACGAGGTTCCGGGCCGTTCCGTACAGCCACGGCAGCGGGTCGTCCGCGGGCACGTCGGCGAGGCGGCGCCAGGCGACGGTCATGACGTCGGCCGCGAGTGCGTCGGCATCCTTGCTACCCCGTCGCCGTGCATATCCGGTGACCGCGCCGAGATGCGCGAACACGGTACCGAAGCGTTCCTCTGCGACTTGGCGATCGACCACGAGCGTCATACCCACTACTGTCGAAACCGGCCCGTTGTGTTACCGGGCCAAGCGAGAGCGGCAGGCTGCGAGGCTTTCAAATCGGTCGGTTCCGTCTGATCAACCAAGGCGCCGGCGAAGAACAAGTCGAAGGCACCCCCATACGAAAGCAAACACTTCGCTGAATCCCTCTGTTGGGGGGCAGTGGGCGCACCCGAACGCCGATACCCACGTTTGTGACTGCGGCGCCCATGCGAACGCGTGCCGGGAGGCATCGGGAACGGCAGATCGGCGTCGCCCTTCGCGGTCGTCGGCGGCTCGCCGGCGCGATCCGGCATACCGCTATCGGATTGCCGCAGGGTCAGCTCCTGCCGGAATCGTCATGGCGTCGGAGGCATCGCTGGATCGTCGTATTGCTCTGGCTCCACGTCGTCGGTCTCTACTGCTTCGGCGTCATGCGCGGCTTCGGCGTCCTCGCCCCGGCACTCGAGGTCTCGATCGTCGCGGCGGCCGCCGCGCTGGCGAGCTCCGAGCGGCTCGGGAGGAGGGCGCGGATGATCCTCGCCTCGACCGGCCTCGTGACGTGTTCGGCGCTCCTCGTCTACTTCTGGAACGGACAGATCGAGGCGCATTTCCACTTCTTCGTCGTCATCCCCATCCTCATCCTCTACCAGGACTGGCTGCCATTCCTGCTCGCCCTGACGTACGTCGTCGTCCATCACGGTTTCCTGGGCGCGCTCGCCCCCCACAACGTGTACGACCACGGCCACGCCGTTGCGCATCCCTGGCGCTGGGCCCTGGTCCACGGGGCATTCGTGCTCGCCTCGAGCGCCGCGAGCATCGTCAGTTGGCGCGCGAACGAGCAGATGCTGCGCGAGCCGCTGACAGGACTGCCGGGACGCACCGTCTTCCTGCACCAGGTCAGCCGCGCGCTCGAGCGCTTGCGCCGGCGCAAGGCGACGGTCGCCGTCCTCTTCGTCGACCTCGACGGATTCAAGCTGCTGAACGACTCGCTCGGCCACGGCGTCGGCGACGAGCTGCTCGTCAGCGCGTCGCGCCGGCTCGAGCTCGCCGTGCGGCGGAACGACATCGTGGCCCGGATCGGCGGCGACGAGTTCGCGATCCTGTGCGAGGACATCGTGAGCGAGCGCGAGGCGCTCGAGGTCGCGGAGCGGGTCAGGCTGGCGGTCGGCTCATCGTTCTGGATCGGTGGGAACGAGCTCGCCACCGGTGCGAGCGTCGGCATCGCGCTCACGTCATCGCCCGACATGAGACCCGAGGAGCTCATTGCGAACGCCGACGCCGCGATGTACCGCGCCAAGCGGGGCGAGGGCAGCGTCGTCTTCAGCGAGGCCATCCGCGTGGCGGACGCCGACCGGGTCGCGCTCGAGTCTGCACTTCGCGGAGCGCTCGACCGCAACGAGCTGGCGCTCGAGTACCAGCCGATCATTTCGCTGAGCTCCGGCGGCTTCGTCGGCGCCGAAGCGCTCTTGCGCTGGCGTGACTCGGAACGCGGGAACGTGCTGCCGAACGACTTCATCCCGCTCGCGGAGCAGACCGGCCTGATCATCCCGATCGGCCGCTGGGTGCTCGAGCAGGCCTGTCGGGAGGCGGTGGCGTGGACTGCCGCCGACGGAAACGGTGCGCCGGTTCCGTACGTGGCGGTTAATCTCTCGGCACGGCAATTCGCCCAGCCGGACCTCGCGGAGATGGTCGCTTCGATCCTCGCTCACGCGGGGCTCGACCCGACCCGGCTCGTCCTGGAGATCACCGAGAGCGTGACGATCGACGAGGCCGACGAGCCGCTCGCGACGCTGCTCGAGCTCAAGCGCCTTGGCGTGCGCGTGTTTCTCGACGACTTCGGCGACGGCTACTCGTCACTGAGCTACCTGAGGCGGTTTCCGATCGACGCACTCAAGGTCGACCAGTCGTTCGTCGCCACGCTCGGTCAGGCCGGCGACGACGGCGCGATCCTCACGGCCGTCGAACGCATGGCCGACGCGCTCGGGCTCGAAGTGATCGCAGAGGGCGTGGAGACGGCCGACCAAGCCCGGCGTCTGCACCTGCTCGGCTACGACCTCGCACAGGGCTATCACTTCGCTCGCCCGCAGCCGCCCGAGGCTCTCCGCGCTCTGTTCGGAATCGCGCGCGAGATTGCCGTTCGACCCGCCGCCTAGCGTCGGTCGCGATCCGACCCAGCCTCGATCCCAGACGTAGGACGGGCGCCGCCCGGGGTTTGGCCGGGTGGCGCCTCGTCCGTACCGGTGCTTTTCCGCTAGCCCGTGAAGGGCGGCTTCTTGAAGGAAACTCGCTTCCCCTTCACCTTCTTCACCTTCTTGCACTTGCCGTTGACGCGCTTCTTGCCCTTGGCGCACTTCTTCGCCTTCTTTACGACTGGTGGCGCCGGAGGAGGCGGAGGTGGCGGTGGAGCAGGAGGCGGCGGTGGCGGAGGAGGCGGAGGTGGTGGAGGAGGCGGAGGTGGTGGAGGAGGCGGTGGAGGCGGAGGTGGTGGCGGAGGTGGTGGCGGAGGCGGCGGAGGCGGAGGTGGTGGCGGAGGCGGAGGTGGTGGTGGAGGCGGAGGCGGTGGAGGCGGAGGTGGTGGTGGTGGAGGCGGTGGTGGTGGTGGTGGAGGCGGTGGTGGTGGTGGTGGCGGTGGTGGAGGCGGTGGTGGTGGTGGTGGAGGTGGAGGTGGAGGTGGAGGTGGAGGTGGAGGTGGAGGTGGAGGTGGAGGTGGAGGTGGAGGTGGAGGTGGTGGAGGTGGAGGCGGAGGTGGTGGCGGAGGCGGTGGCGGTGGCGGAGGCGGAGGCGGTGGTGGTGGCGGAGGAGGAGGAGGAGGAGGGGTGGTGGTGGTGGAGGTGGTGGAGGCGGAGGTGGAGGTGGCGGGCCGCACTCGACGACGTCCCCGTTTCCGTCGACGATTGCGAAGCCGGCTACCGCGAGGTTGCCTGGTGGATCGAACAGGTGCCGGATGATGTCGTTGTTCGAGTTGTTGCCGTTTGAATTCGCTCCCACCGGCCCGTAGGCGACTATCGTCGTAGCGCAGGCCCCGGGAGGCACGATCCACGTGAAGGTGATGGTCGTCCCAGACTTCGTTCCAAGAACCGTGGTGTTGCCGAAATTGGAGCTCTTGATGATCACATCGGCTTGCGTCTCGCCGTCCAGGTCGGAATCGGTCGCGCCAATGATCGTGCCCGTGATCGAGTCGTTGGCCTGAACCTTCCAATGCGTGCGGTTCTGGACACCCCCGGTCTGGGGCAACCCACCCGTTGGGCGGTCGAGGCTACCCGGCGCATGACTACCCGGCGACATACCGCTCGCGGACCGAGCGGATGGCGCGAACATGAGAAAACAAAGTACGAGCACCGCTCCAAATAGCCACGATGCTGTCGTCGCGCGCAAAATCGCCGCGCGGTCCACCACGCCTTGATCCATCCCCCTCATTGCCGCAGCCCCCTTTTCCTCTGATTCCCTAGTAAAGGACGACCTACCGAAGCGACGTCCGTGTTCTCACCTTAAAGGGCTATTGACTTTTCGCAACCCCTTCGAGATCGAGTCACTCGAACGGTGAAGCAGCGATCCGACAGCCTGACGTAGCCTCCCGCCGGTGCACCGGCTCACCAAAGCGCAGGCCCGGCGCATCGCGGTGCGTGCGCAACTGCTCGACGCATCGCGGCCGACCGAGCTGCTCGCCGTCGTGCAGCAGCTGACCCTGCTGCAGATCGACCCGACCGCGGCCATCGCGCCGAGCGCGGACCTCGTCGCCTGGAGCCGCCTCGGCTCCTCGTACCAGCCCGAGCACCTGAAGCGCGCTCTGGAGGAGGACAAGACCTTGTTCGAGCACAACGCGCTGGTGCGGCCGATGGGCGACCTGGGCCTGTACCTCGCCGGCGCGAGCGACTTGCCCAGCTACGAGCATTCGCGTAACTGGGTCCGCGCCAACGACTCGTTCAGGCGCGACATCCTGGACCAACTCGGCAGCTCCGGGCCGGTGACCTCGCGTGAGATTCCGGACACGAGCGTGGTGCCATGGGCCTCGACCGGGTGGACGGGGAACCGAAACGTCACGCAGATGCTGGAGTTCATGATGATGCGTGGCGAGGTCGCGATTGCCGGGCGCATCAGGCGCGAGCGGGTGTGGGACCTGCCCGAGCGGGCGTATCCGGCCGACATCGTCGTCCCGTCGGTCGACGAAGCCGACCGTGCCAGGAACGAGCGGCGGCTCGCATCGCTCGGCATCGCCCGGGAGAAGACCACCGCCGCGGGCGTCGAGCCGTGGGACGTCGGCGATGCCGGCGAACCGGCCGTCGTCGAGGGCGTAAAGGGCGAGTGGCGCGTCGACCCCACCGCGCTCGACGAGGTCGGCTTCGAGGGCCGCACCGCCTTGCTGTCGCCCTTCGACCGGCTCGTCCACGACAGGGTCCGCGCCGAGGAGCTGTTCGACTTCGAGTACGTCCTCGAGATGTACAAGCCGGCCGCGCAGCGCCGTTGGGGCTACTTCGCGCTTCCGATCCTCCACGAGGACCGTCTGGTCGGGAAGGTCGACGCCAAGGCCGACCGCAAGGCCTCCGTGCTCCGGGTGAACGCGATCCACGAGGACGTGAAGTTCACCCGCACCCTGACCAGGGCGGTGCAGGCCGAGCTGGAGGACCTGGCCTCGTGGCTCGGGCTGGGCGCCGTCGAGCCGACCAAGTGAGCGAGCTCGAGCTGGCGGACCTGCTCCGCGACCACGCGTCGGCCCGCTCGGTGCCGGGCGCCGCAATCGGCGTCCTGCGGGACGGGGAGGTGATCACGGCGTACAGCGGTGTGGCCGACACGACGACGGGCGAGCCGGTGACCGCCGAGACGCGCTTTGCCATCGGGTCGTTGGCGAAATCGTTGGTGGCGACGGCCGTTGCTCGTCTGGCCGCGGACGGGCTTCTCGGGCTGGACGATCCGGCGGCGGCACACGTGGCGGAGCTCCGCAGCACCAGTTGGGGAGAGAGCGTCACCGTGCGCGACCTGCTCGCCAACCGTGCTCGGGTGCCGCTGCGCGCGGAGCTCGAGTTCTCGGATTTCGGGGACGAGGAGGACGACGTGCTGTCGCGCCTAGCGGCGGAGATCGCTGCGGGAGAACCGACAACCGGGTTCTGGTCCTACACGAATGCAGGCTGGTGCCTGCTCGGCCGCGCGATCGAGACTCTCACCGGGCTCAACTGGGAGGACGCGATGCACCGCAGCCTCCTCGCTCCTCTGGCGATGGATCAGACGACGTTCACGAGCTGGCCGTTAGCTGAGCCTCGCGCCGTGAGTTACACAATCACTCCAGAGGGTCCCGTGCCGGTCGAGCCCTGGACGCCACGCGCTCTCGGTCCGGCCGGCACCACTCTGCTCTCGACGGTCACCGACCTGCTGCGTTTCGCGGCTGCGCATCTCGACGATCCGTCCCTCGCGGTGTTGCGGGCTGCACACGCGGAAGTCCGGATCCACGCGTGGCTCGATGCCTGGTGTCTCGGCTGGGCGCGGTTCGACTGGGAGGGCGGCCCCGTCTGGGGCTGGGACGGGGTGCTCGGCGGGCACCGCGCGATCCTGCGGATTGCTCCGGAGCACGGCGGCGCCCTCGTCATGCTCACCAACGGCAGCACCGGCCGCGCCCTCTATCGGTCGCTCTTTCCCGTTCTCATGAAGGAGTGGTTCGGCATCAGCGTGCCGGAGCTGCGGCTCGAGCCGTCTGCCGGCGCCGCGGGCGATCTCTCGCGCTATACCGGCTCTTACGCGTGGCCGGATCGTCGAGTCGAGGTTGCCGCGGCGGACGACGGGCTCGCGATCGAGAGCGAGGATGGCGCGGTCGAGGCGCTCCCGATCGATGCCGCAACCTTTCTCGTCGACGCCGACGACCCCGACACGCCGACGGTGACGTTCGGTGCCTTCGATGACAGCGGCCGCCCCGGCGTCCTCTACGAGATGCTGTGGGGGCTGCCGCGCGTGTAAGAGCGGACTACTTCTGGGCGAGCGACGCGTGCTTCGCGGCGGGCTCAGGCTCGTGGCCGGCGGACTCGCGGACGCGGATCACGACGTTGCCCGTCTTCTGGCCGCTCTCGACGTAGCGGGTCGCCTCGACGACCGCGTCGAGCGCATAGGTCCGGTCGATCACGGGCCGGTACTTTCCCGCCTCGACCAGCTCCTTGACGAGGACGAGGTCCTCCTTGCGATAGCGCCCGAGACCGAGCGTTGCGCGCCTGCTGCCCACAAGCCGTGTGGTGAGCGCCAGAAGCGGCACGTGGTACATGAATCCGAGGTCCATCGAGATGTAGATCCCGCCGGGCTTCACCGAGCGCCGGCAGCGGCGGAACGAGTGCTTGCCGACCGCGTCGAAGATCACGTCGTAGCGCTGGCCGTTCTGCGTGAAATCTTCGCTGAGGCGATCGAGGACCTCCCGCGCGCCGAGCGACCGCACGAGCTCGACGTCTTTGGTGTCGCACACCGCGGTCACGTCGGCCGCCTCGAAGTGGTGCGCAAGGAGCTGGACCGCAGCCGTCCCGACGGAACCGGCAGCGCCGTAGACGAGGACGGTCTTGCCGCGCAACGGATAGGCCGGTCGCAGGCAGCTGAGCGCGAGCAGCGAGCCGTCGGGTAGTGCCGCCGCCTCCTCGTAGGTCAGCCCAGTCGGCTTCTGTGCGATCACGCCGCTCTCACGCACGGCCACGTATTCCGCATTAGCGCCGGCTTCGAAGCCGAAGACCTCGTCGCCGACCTGGAACTCGGTCACGGCCGTCCCGACTTCCTTGACGCTGCCCGCGAGCTCCGAGCCGAACATCGTTCGCTTCGGGCGGCGAATGCCGGTGAACAGACGGGTGAACCGATACTCCTTGCTGCGCACACCCATGGCCTCGCCGCGGGTGACCGTCGAGGCGTGGACCTTCACGAGCACCTCGTCGTCCTTCGGCACGGGGCGCTCGACTTCAGCGACGCGCAGCACCTCCGGCGGTCCGTAGCGGTCGTGGACGACTGCTCTCATGGCTTCCTTTCGTCGGGTCGCTGAATGCGATGGATGGGTGTGCCGTGCCTCCAAGCCCGCCCGGCCCGGTAAAGCTCAGCCGGTCGCCCGCCGCCCAGCCCGGGTCGGGCCCTGCGGCCGGTCGGGATCACCCAACCGTCCTCACCCACGAGGCTGCGGCGGAAGTTCGCGGCGTCGAGCTGCACGCCCCAAATCGCTTCGTACACCGCTCGAAGCTCGGCCATCGTGAAGGTCGTGCCGACGAAAGCTGTCGCGATGCCCGAGACCTCGAGTTCGATCCGGACGCGCTCAACCGCGTCGCGGACGATCCGCAGATGGTCGAACGCGAGCTCGATTCTCTGCTCGAGGATGTCCAAGGCGGGGACAAGCGCGGCGTGGGCTGCGTCGGTGCCGGCGACGATCGCTCCCACGTCGCGAGGAACGGCGAGGTACGCGACGGTGACGACGTTCATCCGCGGGTCGCGTCCGGGATCGCCGTAGGCGCCGAACTGAGTCAGCAGGCTAGGGACATCGACGCCGGTCTCCTCGGAGAGCTCGCGTCTCGCCGCCTCGTCCAGCGTCTCTTCAGGACGCTTGAACCCACCGGGAATCGCCCACATGCCTTTGAACGGCTTCTCACCCCGCCGGACAAGCAGAGCGTGGAGCACGCCCTCGGCCATGGTCAGGATGACCACGTCCACCGTGACGGCGAAGGCCGGGAACTTGCTCGCGTCATAGCCGGCCGGAACGTTCGCCTTTCGTGTTCTTGTCGCCATGACTCTTACCTTCGCACAAGGTTTTAGTCTTGTCAACCAAAACATGGGGACCGTGCGCAGTCGGCCCGTCATGCAGGACAATCTCGGTTCATGACCGCAATCCCTGACATTCGCTACGCACGCAGCGGCGACGTGGCGATCGCCTACCAGGTGCTCGGCGAGGGGCCGGTGGACCTCGTCTTCGTGCCGTTTCTCGCCAACATCCGCTGGTCCTGGGAGCAGCCGCTCTTCGTCCGCTTCCTCGAGCAGCTCGCGTCGTTCTCCCGGCTGATCCTCTTCGACAAACGAGGCACGGGCCTCTCCGACCGGCCCCGCACATTGGCGCTCGAGGCCCAGATGGACGACATCCGCGCCGTGCTCGACGCGGTCGACTCGGAGCGCGCTGCGCTGCTCGGCGCCATCCAGGGCAGCCAGCTTTGCGCGCTCTTTGCCGCGACGTATCCCGAACGGACGCGGGCGCTCGTCCTCTATCACCCGCACGCTGCCCCATCCGATCTGCTGCCGGCGGCGCTGCGATCGGCTGACGAGGCACGCGAGCGCTGGGGAACGCGTGAGCTCTCCGACGAGATCACGCGCGCGATCCTCCCGTCGCTGGCCGATGACGTCTCCATGCGGGACTGGTTCGCCGACCACCATCGCTTCGCGGCGAGCCCCGGTGCCGCAGCCGAGTTCTTCCGAATGTTGGGCGACACCGACATCTCGGACGTCTTGCCGACAATTCGCGTACCGACTCTGGTGCTTCACCGCGCACGCTGGCGTGACGCGGCGCTGCGGGTGGCGTCGTTGATACCCGGCACGAGGACCGTCCAGCTCGGCGGCGACGACAGTCCGCTTTGGGTCGATGACGAGGTTCCGCCCGTGGTACGGAGCTTCCTGGCCGGTAGAGAGGAGGTTCCGGTCCCCGACAGTGTCCTCACGACCGTCCTCTTTACCGACATCGTCGGCTCGACGCAGCGCGCGGCCGCGCTCGGCGATCGGGCGTGGCGCGATCTGCTTGCGGAGCATCACACGTCTGTGCGGCGAGAGCTCGCGCGGTTCCGCGGGCAGGAGCTCGACACCGCGGGCGACGGCTTCTTCGCAACCTTCGACGGGCCGGCGCGCGCGATCCGCTGTGCGCAGGCGATCGTCGCCAACGTCGGTGAGCTCGGTCTCGACCTCCGCGTCGGGCTGCACACCGGCGAGTGCGAGCTACACGACGGCAAGCTCGCCGGCATCGCTGTCAGCGTCGGCGCGCGCGTGGCCGCGGAGGCCGGACCGGGCGAGGTGCTCGTCTCGAGCACGGTGAAGGATCTGGTGGCGGGCTCGGGGATCGAGTTCGAGCACCTGGGGGCCCGCGCGCTCAAGGGCGTCCCCGGCGAGTGGGCGCTCTATGCCGTCCGTGCCTGAAACCCCTCGTCATAGAGTTACCCGGACGATGTCCCGTCGGCTCGCGTATCCGGGATCCCCGATCCGGCCTTCGGCCGTTCACGCCGCAGAGGTGTACGCGTGAACGACGAGCGAGTCGACATGCGGGAGAGCATCGACCGCTACCGGGCTGTCCGCCTGCAGCTCGAGGAGGAGCTCCTGCCGCTCGCGACCTCGGTTGACGGACGTCGTTTCTCCTATCAGGCACCCATCCGCGGTCTCCGCCTACAGGCGGGCTCATACGTCGCGCTCGAGGAGGGGCCTGACACTCGGCTCGGCCAGGTTGTCACGCTCGGTCTGGGTAAGCACGAAGGTGTCGATCTCGCCGTCGCCGACGCCGGCGGAGCCGAGCACCGCACCCAGGTCGTGATCCGTGCCGCCGTCGGAGAGGGCCAGGTCCTGAGCGGTGATGGGTTGCCCTTCCACGACGCCGTCGTGCGCCCCGCGAGCGCCGACGAGGTGCGCGACCATCTCCAGGCAACTGCTCCAAAGCGAGCACGCCTCGAGATCGGCGAGTTGCTGCTTGCGCCCGGCGTGCCGTTCTCCCTCGACGCGGGTGGTTTCGGGCGCCATACCTTTCTGTGCGGCCAGTCAGGCTCCGGCAAGACGTACTCGCTCGGCGTCGTGCTCGAGCAGCTGCTGCTCGAGACCGACCTGCAACTCGTCGTGCTCGATCCGAACTCCGACTTTGCGCGGCTGGGAGAGCTACGGCCAGACGCGGACGAGGCTCGAGCGGCCCGCTATTCGGAGGCCACCAGCTCGCTGGCCGTGCGGCGGGCGGGCGACGGCCTCGCGATCCTGCTCGCGGAGCTCGAGCCGGCGACCCAGGCGGCGGCTCTTCGTCTCGACCCTGTGGCCGATCGCGAGGAGTACGCCGAGCTCGTGGCGCTCACGGACGGCGGCGAGGCCCTGTCCCTCGAGCGGCTCGAGCAGGTCGAGCGCGAAGGCGAGGCCGGCCGGCGGTTGATCGGCCGCGCGAAGAACCTCGGCCTGCACCGGTGGGGCATTTGGGCGGGCACCGAGCGCAGCTCGATTCTGCCCGAGCTCGGACGGGAAGAAGTGCGCTGCCTGGTGGTCGACCTCGGCTCGCTCGCGACGAGGGAAGAGCAGGCGCTCGCCTCTGCGGCAGTGCTTGGCGAGCTGTGGCGGCGACGCGAGGAGCGCAGGCCGATCATGATCGTCATCGACGAGGCGCACAACGTCTGCCCGTCGCGGCCCGAAGATCCGTTGACCGCGATCGCGACCGAGTACGCCGTGCGGATCGCCGGCGAAGGCCGCAAGTTCGGGCTCTACCTGCTGGTCTCCACGCAACGGCCGCAGAAGGTGCACGAGAACGTGCTCTCGCAGTGCGACAACCTCCTGCTCATGCGCATGAACTCGCTCGCAGACCTCGGGTTCGTCAGCGACGTCTTCTCGTTCGTGCCGCAGAGCCTCCTCGAACAGGCGACGACTTTCCAGCAAGGGGAGTCGCTCGCTGCCGGCCTCGTCGCACCGCACCCTGCATTCGTGCGCTTCGGGCGTCGGCTCGCGAGGGAGGGCGGCGGAGACGTGGCCGCCGACTGGTCGCGGCCGCTCCGATGATGCGGCCGAGCGTCAGTGGCCCAGAGCGAGCGTCAGCAACGTAGCGATCGCGAGACCGATGCCCGCGGCGGCGAGCCAGCCGGCGAGCCGGCCGGAAAGCTCCGACCAGCTCCCGGCCGCGAGCGCGGCGTTGACCGCGCGAAAGCGAACGTAGCCGAGCCCGATGAACGCGAGACCGAGCAGAGCGAAGCAGATCCCGAGTACGACATACGGCCAGTTCGAGCCGCCCGAGAGCCCGGGCACGAGCTTCCCCACGCCGACGCTGACCGCGAACGCAGTGAGGCCGCTTCGCCACCACGCGAGATAGGTCCGCTCGTTGGCGAGCTGCGTCCGCCGAGTTGCGTCTTCCACGCCGGGCTCGACCACCGGACCCATTCGCTCTACGCCGGCGGGCTGAGCGTCGCCGCAACCTTCTCGATTGCGTTCCGTTCGGCCTCGCTGACCGGCGAGCCCTCCTCCTTGTGGGCCTCGGCGACCCGCGAGGCGACGTCGAGGACGAACTGCTTGTAGCCGGCGACCTCGTCCGGAGTGGCCTTCGCCTCCAGCAGGACGACCGCCTCGCGGAGGCGCCCCAGGCCGACCTCGTCGAGTTCCTCCGCCGAGCCGTACCGCTTCATCTCCGGCTTCTCGTCGACTAGCGCATCCAGCAGTTCGCTCTGACCGAGCTCCTTCCTCGCCTCTCCGTAGGCCTTGGCCAGCGCCCAGGTCTCGCGGAACGACCCGCCCTTCTCCGCCATGAGCACGGCCACGCCGGCGGTGGGCGGCCCCTCACGGACGAGGTCCCATTCCTCCGGCGTGAAGTCGGACTTCGTGGTCATCTGCGTCTCCTTCCGGTCGAATGCTTACGGCAAGATTCAGAGCAGCCCACCGCGGGGTCTACGTGCGGACGACGGCCGGGGAAAGGGCGTCCGGAATATAGATGCGAGGCTGCCCTCGACCGTCGGCGCGGACGACCCAGATGTCGCTGATCAGGCCGTAGAGGATCCTGTCGTCGTCGAGCCACTCGACCTGGTCGTCGACGCTGCGCGTCTCCGCGAGCGGGGTCTCGCGCTTCGTGGCCAGGTCGAGGACGTACAGGCGCCACGCGTTTCCCTGCCTCCGCTTGAAGGCAATCCGCGTCTGGTCGGGCGACAGCGAGGGACATTCGACGCCCTCACCGATCACGCGGGCCCGCCGCGTCTCGACATCGCCCTCGACGAGGTAAATCTTGCCGCCGGTCGACAGCGTCGCGTAGAAAGTGCGCTCGTCGCGCGCGAACGTCACCCCCCAGAAGTTGAAGTCGATCGCCTTGAAGCGTTTCCCGTCGCGCGTGACCTCGAAATCCTCCAGGTTCGCCAGCACCTTGCCGCTGCTCATGTCGATCAGCGCCGTGAGCGTCGAGAATCCGTCATCGAGGTAGGAGTGCCCGAGCAAGAAGTTCGTCACCGCTCCGTAACGCCCTTGTGGTGACACGCGCGCGCGGCTCCTGATCCCGTCGAGGCGCACCGACCTGACCGGCCGGAAATCGGGACCGATGATGCGGGCGTTCACGGACGCCCCTAGCGCTTCCTGCCTCGGGATCAGGCAGAGCCCCCGGCCGGCCTCAAAGTGCACGCGCTCGCAGACGAGCCCGGTGTAGGTCACCCTCGAACGCGGTGCCCGGATCGGCGCGACGGCTATCTCCGCATAGTGTGCGTCGCGCGCCACGTGCTGGAAGACGACGTACGGCAACTTCGCGGTCGCCTCCCGTACGGCGGCGTTGGACGGCGGGGGTGGCTTCGTGCTCGAGCGGAGCGCCGCCGAGGTGACGTATGCCGTTGCGGCAGCTAGGGCGCCGCCGGTGAGAACGGCGAACACGAGCATGCGACGGCGGCTAGTCAGCGGTCTTCGCCTCCGGCGCAAGCCGGAGCGCCGCGGCCGCAAGCAGCATCGAAACGAAGAGCCCGGCCGCGAACACGGCGAGGGCCGTTTCGACGTCGTACCACGTCCAAAGCATGCCGAAGAGGATCGAGGCCGTCAATCTTCCCAGGCTCGTCGAGGTGACGAGCAGCGCCAGTCCGCTGCCGCGCAGAGAAGGCGGGAGAGTCACGCTTGCCAGCGCCATGAGGACGCCGTCTGTCGCCGCGTAGTAGAGCCCCAGTAGCGCCAGGTAAGCGGGGATCTCCAGCGACGGGCCTGCTGGTGCAAGGAGCAGGCCGTAAGCCGCGAGCAAGGGCAGGTAGCCGGCGACGAAGGTCCGGCCACGCCCGAACCGGTCGGCGATGCGACCGACCGGGATCGCCAGGAGCATGTACGCGAGCGCGGTGCCCACGAAGAGGAGCGGCAACAGCCGGGGCTCGAAATCGAGGCGCCGCTGAAGTGCCACGAAGAGAAAGCCGTCGCTGATCGTGGCGAGGCTGAGGGCTCCGGCGACCGCGACCAGCATCCCAAAACGACGGTTGCCGAGCAGGCGCGCGGCGGCGGCGAGGGAGACGGGCGAGTCCTCGTGGACGGGCACCGGCCGGTTCTCGACGAAGAGCGTCAGCAACGCCAACCCCACGAGCGCTGCGCAGAAGCTCACCACGAAGATCGCGTCGAACTCGCCCGGGGCGAGTGTGAGCAGGGAGAAGGCGATCAGCGGGCCCAGCATGGCGCCGGCTGTATCCAGCGAGCGGTGGACGCCGAACGCCGTCGCCAGATGCTCGCGGTCGCTCGAGAGCGAGATGAGCGCGTCCCGGGGTGCCGTGCGGATGCCCTTGCCGGTCCTGTCGATGAAGACGATCGCGCTGAGCGCCGAGAGGCTCTGCGCAGCCAGCAGTCCGAGCCGCGAGAGAGCCGAGATCCCGTAGCCGAACGCCGCGACCTCCTTGTGCCGGCGCGTGCGGTCGGCGAGAAATCCGCCCGCGATGCGCACAAGCGCCGCCGCACCCTGCTGAAGACCGTCGACGACGCCGTACTGCAGCGGCGTGAACCCGAGGGTGTAGACGAGGTAGAGCGGCAGAATCGTCGCGACCATCTCCGAGGAGATGTCCGTGAACAGGCTCACCAGGCCCAGGAGGACGACGTTTCGTCCGACACGCAGGCCGCGTGGCCGGCCGCGGAGCCTCAAGAGGTCGCGGAGGTTTGCTACCTGATACAAGCCGGTCCTAGCTCCAAACTGTCCGTCAGAGTATGGGAGCGGGTCGGCTGTGAGGAGCCTGACGCGGCCGGAACGAACCGATGCCCGGTGTCTTCGTGGGCCCGCCGATTCGGGCTCGCGTTATGGAAGCCGGCGCCTCGCGAGCGTCTCTCTGCCGTAGGCTCGTTGACCGCGTTGTAAGGTGCGCCTTACATTTTCGGTTGAATCTCGGCAATCGTCTCTCGAGGGAGTTTTCGTTGCGGTTGGATCGGCTCATAGTTCTATTGGCGCTCGCCCTCAGCCTCTCGGCATGCGGAGGCGACGAGTCCTCGCCGGACACGGGCGGCACGACCCCGAGCACGCTGACCGGAGCCGGGGCGGCGTCGGCCGCGGAGCTCGCCGGCGTGAAGACCTTTCTCGGCGAGCACACAGACCGGCTCGTCGGCTCGACAGAGAAGTTGAGCACGCTGGCGACGCGCTACCACGCGCTCGCCGAGGCCGAGGGCTTCGATCTCGAAGCGCTCTTCGCCCGGCGGCAGGACGAGGTCGAGCCGCTCCTCGCGCGGATGAAGGCAACCTGGATCGAGGGCAACCCCGACTACGAGCGGGTCGAGGGCATCGTCGCCGGGACGCCGTCACTCGCGAAGTACGACGTCATCCTCGACGCGGGCGCGAGCGCGGCCGAGGATCCCGAGAGCGCTGTCCCATTCGATTTGAAGCTGCCTGACGGCACGGTGCTCGAGCAGCCTGGGAACCTCTTCAATCTGACCGAGGGTGGGCTCTGGGGCACGCTTCCCAACGAGATCGGCCGCGCGGGAGCGCCCGCCGACCTGGACGGCGATGGGGAGCTCGAGTTCGGCGAGGTGCTGCCGGATCCGGGCCTGCTCTTGGCGGCGAGCAACACGTTCACCGACTATGCGAAGGAGCTCGACGCCGCAGCCGAAGCCTGGGAGCCGACCGCCTCGGATGCCTTCACAGCCATCGTCGTGATGGTGCCCACGATGAGCGAGTACTTCGGCCAGTGGAAGGTCTCGCGCTTCGTCGCGGGCGACGGCGCGAGCTCGGAGGCCTTCAACGTTGTCTCCCGCCTCTCGGACATCCGCGACATCCTGACCGGGCTCGGGGTGATCTACGAGGGCGTCGAGCCCGCCATCGCGGGGATCGACGAGGACAGGGCCGCCCAGACCGGGCGGGAGCTGGCTGACCTCCGAGTCTTCATCGCGCAGCTCCATGACCGCGAGCAGGCGGGGAAACGCTTCGCTCCGGAGCAGGCCGACACGCTCGGGACCGAGGCGCAGGAGCGCGCGACTGCGATCGCCGGGCAGGTCTCACAGGCGGCGGCACAACTCGGTGTCGAGATCGAGCAGTAGCTTGGGCGCGGGGGTGCTCGCTCGCCTCGCGACGCTCGTCGCGCTCCTCGCAGCGGTCGTCGCCGCGCCATCGGCGCAGTCGGCAACCGATCCACCCTGGAAGCTGGCGGCCGACCTGCGGACGCACCTCGCCGACGCCGAGCGGGCGCTCATCCTCGGGCAGCGGGCCAGGTCACGAGTGCTCGCGCGGCAGGCGTCGCCGAGCGCGTCGCGTCTAGCTGAGCTCCTCCAAGACGATGGAGTCGGAGATCGGTACCGCAGGGTCGAACGCGCGGTCGCGCGCGGGGACGAGGTAGAGCTCGCCGCCGCGCGCGCGTCGCTGCAGACCGCGGTGCTCGGCGCCGCCTACCGGAGAGTGCTCACGAGCCTCGAGCGCGGCAGGGTTGCCGAGGCGGAACGCTGGCTCCTCGTGCGCGAGTTCCGGCCCCCGACTCGCTTCTCCCGTCCTGCGGCTGACGCAACGCTCGCGGTCGACTCGCTCGCCGAGGGGCGGGGCTCGCCGAAGGCGGCCCTCGCCGCCGTGCGGGCGGACTACCTCGACACGTACCAGGCGCGACTGCGGAGCGCACTCGAGACCGCCGACGAGGCGCACGAGCGAGGGTTCCCGTCGCGCCTTGCGGCCGAGAGCGCGGTCGCTCGCGGGTACTTCGGGGTTCTCGAGCCATCCTTTCGCCGACAGCGCGGCAATGCTGCGTCCCAGCGGGCTCGCGCCGGATTCGACGGCCTCGTGGTGGCGGCGCTGGCTCGCGATTCTGCCGGCTATTCCCGCGCGCGAGAGGCCGTTGAGCGCGCCCTCGAAGGCTTCCGGGCGGCGCCGCTCACCCGGGATGAGGAGATCCGGCGCGCGGGCCAGTTCCTCCGCTTCCTCGGGCTCGTGCCCATCGAGTACGGGCGAGGAGTCGCCGACGGGCAGGTGACTCTCGCATTCGAGATTCAGGAAGCGGTCACGTTCCGCGACGGGGCTGCCCAGGCGTTCGCCGACCTCGAGAGCGTGCTCGCCAAGCGTGACGTCGGGACAGTCCGCCGGATCGAGGAGCTGGTGGCCGGCGTCGGCGAGGATCTTGCAGCAGCTTCCCGAGGCGGCGCGGTCGCGCCAGAGGAGGCCGTCGAGTCGAAGACGAACGAGGCGCTCGAGCTCGCCGAGGGGATCTTCCCCGAGGAGTGGCAGGACGCCGGGACTACGGCCGACTTCGACGTCATCCGCACGTCGCTCGACCGGGTCGTCGGCGCCGTTCGTGCCGGCGAGTACGGCAAGGCCGAGCAGGCTCGGCTCGAGGCCTACGCGTTCTTCGAGTTCGGTCCCGAGCAGCGCCTGCGCGGGCTCGCCCCCAGCCTCTTTATCCGCACCGAGAGTCTCTTTTGGTACGGGGCCGACGGTTTCCCAGGGCTCGCGCAGCTGATCAGGAGGAAGGCCTCGCCCGAGGAGGTGACAGCGACCCGCGAGGAGCTCGACTCGGCGCTCGCGGACTCGGAGGCGGCCGTCGGTGCCGGGCCGACCTCGGCCGCGGCGATCGTGACCAACACCGCCATCATCGTCTTCCGGGAAGGACTCGAGGCGGTGCTCATCCTTGCTGCGCTCATGGCTGGGCTCGTGGGCGCTAAGCGACGACTGCGCCGCCCGCTCCTCCTCGGGGCCGGCGCCGCGATCCTTGCCTCGGTTGCGACCTTCGTGGTCGCGGAGACGCTCCTCTCGTCGCTCGTCCGCTACGGGGAGAAGCTCGAGGCGATCGTTTCGCTCGTCGCGATCGGCGTCCTCCTGGTCATCCTCAACTGGTTCTTTCACCAGGTCTACTGGGGCGACCACCTAGCCAGCCTGCACGGGCGCAAGAAGCGCATCCTCAAGGGCGCCGGCCTCTCCGTTGCCGCCATGCAGCTCGTCGGCCTCGCCACGCTCGGTTTCACGGCCGTTTACCGGGAGGGCTTCGAGACCGTCCTCTTCCTGCAGGCGCTCGCGCTCGATGCCGGGACGGCCAGCGTCGTCGAAGGGGCTGCGCTCGGCGCCGTCGGCGTCGCCGCCGTTGGGGTGCTCACGATCGCTCTGCAGCGAAAGCTCCCGCACCGGCGCATGCTCGAGCTCACTGGGCTGCTAATTCTCTGCGTGCTCGTCGTCATGGTCGGGAAGACGGTGCAGGTCTGTCAGGTCGTCGGCTGGGTCCCGGTGCACCCGATCGGCGAGCTGAGTCTTCCGTACTGGTCTGGCCTCTGGTTCGGCGTTTACCCCACCTGGGAGGGTGTGGCCGCTCAAGTCGGTGCAGTGGCGTTCGTGCTCGGAAGCTACGCGGGAGCGGAGTCGCTGCGCGCGCGGAGGCGGCGTTCCCGGCTCAACCCGCCGGTGCGCGTGGTGCCGGCGGCTCCGGCAGCGCAGCTTCGGCTTGCAGAGGCGACGGTCGCCGGCTCGAACGGGGGCAATGGGAATGGGCGAGCCCACCTCCACGACGCGGTCGAGGAGCGTGCACTTGCGTCGACGCTGGCCAAAGGCGCTGAGGACGGGTAAGCGGCTTCACGCTCGCTGAGCCCTGGCGAGCTTCCCGCGAGTATCCGCTCAGGTTGCGACGCGACCGCGGCGTGAGAGCGCGTCGATCGTCACCGCGGCGAGCAGGACGAGCGCCGTGACCATGTACTTCGACGCGGCGCGTGAAGCCCTGAGACCCATGCCGTTGTCGATGCGCCGCGATCACGAGTCCCGCCGAGCACGGCGTGAATCGCCTTGCCGCGGCCCCCGAACAGGCTCGTGCCGCCGATGACCGCGGCCGCGACCGCGTAGAGGACGAGCGTGCCGCCGTCGAGGGACGTCGAGATCGATCGCAGCCGCGACGCGTAGACGATGCCGGCGATGCCGGCCGTGAAGGATGCACAGCATGAACGCGATGGTCCGGATCGTCGCCAGGTTCACGCCCGCCCGGCGCGCCGCCTCCGCGTTGCCGCCGATGGCGTACATGTAGCGGCCGAGCTTCGTCCGGCCGAGCAGGATCGTCCACATGACGAGCACGCCGATGCACGATGAGCACGACCCACGGCACCCCTCTGATCGGAACCAGCCGATGCCGCGGTCGGTGTTGCAGAGCAGGACGAGCGCGACGCCGGCCCGCCAGCGCGCCGCCGATCTTCAGCGAGAGTGATCGCCGGCGGGCGGCGCGACGAGGCCGGCACGCCGTCGCTTCGAGTCGCGCCACCAGAGAGTCAAGCCGAACACCGCGACGAGCACCAGCATCACGATCCAGCCGGCGAGCGGGCGTGAGGTTGCCGCTCGCGATGTTGTTGATGACGTGTCGTCCTGGATCGGCATCGATCCCGCCGTTGCCCGAGGATCATCAGCATCACGCCCTGCCAGCCGAGGAGGCCGGCGAGGGTGACGACGAAGGACGGGCAGGCCGAGCCGGGTGATGATCGTGCCCTGGAGGAGCGCCGATCGCGGCGCAGGCGAGTAGCGCGGCCGAGGATCGCCGCCCACCACGGCCAGCCCGTCGACTGGGCTTGACCAGCTCGGCCATGACCACGCCGCCGATGCCGGCTGACGAACCCGATCGACAGGTCGATCTCGCCGAGCAGCAGGGCGAACACCTCCCCATCGCCAGCAGCATGTAGACCGCCGCCTGGACGAGCAGGTTGACCAGGTTGCCGGCGGTCAGGAAGTTCGAGTTGAGGGACTGGAACAGGACCGAGATCAGGATCAGTCCGGCGACCACGGGCAGGACGCCCGCTCTCGCCCGCCTTGACCCGCGCGAGCGCGGTGCGCAGGTACTCGCCGACGGAGTCAGCGGCGAGCTCGGCCGGAAGTGCGAGCTCGGCCTGACGCGCCGCCTCCTCGGTCTGGGGGACCTCCGACTCGGGCAGCCCGACAGGCTCGTCGACGTTGGCCATCAGGCGCTGTCCCCGTTCTTGGAAAGCCGCTCCGACGTCCCGGTGGTCATCAGGTCGACCACGATCTGGCGGTCGAGCTCGGCCGCCGGGTCGCACGCGCGACCATCGCGGCCGAGGCAGAGCACCGCGATCCGGTCGGCCACCTCGAAGACGTCGTTCATGTTGTGGGACACGATCAGCACCGCCAGGCCCCGGTCGGCCAGGCGGCGCGACGAGGTCGAGCACCATCGCGCGTCTGGGCCACGCCGAGCGCGGCGGTCGGCTCGTCCATGATCACGAGCTTCGAGTTCCACAGCACGGCCTTGGCGATCGCCACCGACTGCCGCTGCCCGCCCGAGAGCGAGGCGACGGGCTGGCGGATCGAGCGCACGGTGGTGACGGCCAGGCTGGAGAGGGTTTCGCCGGCTGCCTTCTCCATCGCCTCCTCGTCCAGGAGCACAGCCGTCGTGGCGCTCCCGCCCGAGGAACATGTTCTGGACGATGTCGAGGTTGTCGCACAGGGCGAGGTCCTGGTAGACGGTCTCGATCCCGAGGGCGGCCGCGTCGCGTGGGGTGCGGAGTCGCACCGGCTTGCCCTTCCCAGAGGATCTCTCCTCGTTCGGGCTGTGGATCCCCGCGATGCACTTGATCAGCACCGACTTGCCGGCCCCGTTGTCGCCGACCAGCGCGGTCACCTCGCCCGCGCGGATCGTCGAGGTCGACGTCGGTCAGCGCCTGCACCGGCCCGAAGTGCTTCGAGACGCCCCGAAGGCGAAGGAGAGGCTCTGCAACGTTCTCGCTGCTCGTCATCGAGTCCCTTCTGCCGGTTGGCGGCCGAGCCGGGCCTCGCCGTGAAGGCGAAGCCCGGCCCAGCTCGGCTCTATTCGATTCCTGCGTCCTTGCAGAAGCTGGCGATCTCGCCGATGCAGAGCTCGGCCGCTGTGACCGCCCCGTCCTTCACCACGGTGTCGGCCATGTTCTCGGTCGTCACCCACACCGGCGTCATGTAGCACGGACTTGATGTCCGCGTTTGCGTCGGCGTCCTTCGTCGTGGCGTTCACGAGCGCGGACGGCGGCGTCTTGCCGGCCCGGAGGTAGATCGCGACGCGCCGCCGCCGCCTGCGCCTCAGGTAGATCGGCTTGTAGACGGTGCCGCACTGGTAGCCCTTGAGGATGTTCTGCAGACCCGACGGCGACGCGTCCTGGCCCGTCGTCGGGAACGTCTTCGCCGGGATCTTGTTCTGCTCTGGAGCACCGAGATCACGGCGTTGGCGTTGTCGTCGTTCGGCGTGACGACGGCGTTCATGTTCGGGTGGGCGGTGACTGCTGCTCGAACGTCGTGGCCGCGATCGGACGGGGTCCACGTGCCCGGCGGCTCGCCGACCTTCGTGTAGGTCCCGTCGTCGAAGTGGGGCTTGAGCACGCCGTTGTAGCCCTCGGCGAACTGAGCTTGGCGTTGTTGTCGGTGGGGTCGCCGTTCATCACCAGGACGTTCGGGTTGGCGACCTTCCAGTCGTCGATGCAGTCGACCTCGCCCTGGCCGATCAGCTCGCCCACCTCTGACGTTGTCGAAGCTGACGTAGTACCGATCCTTGGGCGCCGCCCGTCGACGAGGCGGTCGTAGTCGATCACCTTGCACGCCCTTGCGATACGGCGTTCGCCTCGATGGCGGCGCCGCTGCCCGAGTCGAGGGAGTCGACGAGGAGCACGCTGGCACCCTGCGGTGATGGCCGCCTCGGCCTGGGTCTGCATCGTGCTCGGCGCTGCCCTGGGCGTTGTCGATCTTGAAGTGGTCGGACGAGAGCCCGGCCGCCTCGAAGGCCTGCGTCAGGTACGGCGCGGTCGAACTGGACTCGTAGCGCGCCGACGTCGTCGTGTCGGGGAGGAGGACCGCGATCATTCCCTCGCCCTCAGCCGCAAGGTCCTTGAGCTTGGCCATCGCCGAGAAGTCCGCCGTCAAATCGGCGACGCCGATCTCCGGAGTGCCGGACGAGCTCGGGGTCGTGCTGCTGCTTTCGTTGTCGGATCCGCCGCAGGCGGCGACCATGAAGAGCGCGATGAGCGCGAGCCCCATGATCGCGAGTCCTCTCCTCGCTGAACGCATGACTTTCTCCCTTCTAGCTCCCTAGCGCAGTCGGGAGGACAATACTCCCGGACGATCGGGCCGTGACGACAGGAGCGTGCGCCGCCTCGCGTCGCCGCACTACGGCAGGATTCGCATCCGGCGTGACAGACGCACTGGATTTCGACGAGGAGGCCTCGCGCGCGGTCGAGGCGGTTTACGCCACGCCGGATGTCATCGAGCAGCGACGCACGCTCCTTCGCCTGCTCGACCTGCAAGCGGGCGAACGGGTGCTCGACCTGGGCTGTGGCCCTGGTTACCTGGCCAACGAGATGGCTGCGGCAGTCGGGCCCTCGGGTCTCGTCCGCGGCGTCGACGTCAGCCCGAGCATGCTCGAGCTTGCGCGCCGCCGCGAGCGTTTGCGGGACGCCGCGACTGTCGAGCTCAGCCGCGGCGATGTCAGCGCCTTGGAGTTTCCGGACGGTGCGTTCGATGTCGCCGTATCCACGCAGGTGTATGAGTACGTCGAGGACGTTCGGGCCGCGCTGCGCGAGGCTCATCGCGTGCTTGCACCCGGGGGGCGGATCGCGATCCTGGACACCGACTGGGACTCGATCGTCTGGCGCTCGACCGACGACGGAAGGATGCGCCGTGTGCTTCGTTCCTGGGACGGCCATCTCGTCCATCGCGACCTCCCGCGGTTCCTCCCGGACTTCTTGGCGGAAGGCGGTTTCGCAGCCAAGGAGTACACCGTGGTCCCGCTGCTCAACGTCGGCTATGACCGCGAAACGTTCAGCGCCGGGATGCTCGAACTGATCGCCAACTACGTTGGCGAGCGGGGCGAAGTCACGGCCGATGAGTCGGCCGCATGGGCGACCGATCTCCGTGGGCTTGGGTCGAGCTACTTCTTCAGCTTGAACCGGTACGTCTTCGTGGCGACCCGCTGAGGCTGGTTCATTTCACCACGCGGTACTTGAGGTGCGTGACGCCGGGCGCCTCGACGGCCCGGACCTGCTCGAGCTGCACGTCTGCGTCCCCGAGGTTGTCGAAGATGCGAGCGCCGTCGCCGAGCAACACCGGAACAACGTGGAGCTCGAGCTCGTCCAGCAGTCCCGCTGCCAGGTACTGCTGAGCGATGTGGCCCCCGCCCCAGAGCATGACGTCTTTGCCGCCTGCGGCCTCACTTGCCTGTTCGAGCGCCGACTCGATTCCGTCGGTGACGAAGTGGAACGTGGTCCCTCCCTCCATCTCGACGGGATCACGGGGGTGATGGGTGACGATGAACACGTCGTAGTGGTAGGGCGGGTTGTCTCCCCACCAGCCCGTCCACTGCTCGTCGCCCCAGGCACCACCGCCGACAGGGCCGAACATGTTCCGGCCCATCACCGCAGCGCCGATGTTCTCGCGTGATTCCTCGACTATGCGTGCGCTCTCGTTCACCTCGCCGCCTTGCTCGCCGTGGGACTCGCGCCAGGCGGCCAGCGGAACCACCCAGTCGTGGAGTCGTTCGCCACCCTCGCCGAGCGGGTTCTCCTCGCTCTGGTTCGGGCCGGCGACGAAACCGTCCAGCGAGATCGAGATATGACACCTCAGCTTGCTCATCGTGCCTCCTCAGTAGGCGTCCGTTGGTCTCCGCGTCGCGCGCCGAACAGAGTCGGGCAGTGAATCAATTCTCGGTTCGTAGGCGGGAGGTTCCAAAAAGTTCCAGAAGACCTAGGGTGCCGGAACGCTACGGTCGAAATTGTTCCGACGCGTTGTGGTTCGTGCAGCGCGTCAGGTAGAACGCGCCCGGTGCCGCCGCTGGGCCTCGCGGTCTGCACACCAATGGCAGCAGTAGCGCTTGCTGCGGTTCTTGGTCGCGTCGACGAAGACGCCGGTGCAGGGCGGCCCCGAACACGTGCCCAACCGGGTGAGTCCGTGTGCTTGAACGATGTCGATCAGGCCGGCGGCCGCGGTCGCACCGAGATGAGCCGCGACGGGTTCGCTCGGCCCGAAGCGGACCTTCCACGTGCCGTCGACGTGTTCGAGGTAAGGAACGGCTGCGGCCTCTTCTGCTATCTCGTTCAGCAGCCGCGCCGCTTCGCTCACGTCCGGCGCCACGAACACGCGGCGTAGGCGAGCGCGCAATTGCCTGATCTCGATCAGGTCTCGCTTCCGCGCAACGCGTGCCGCCTCCGGCTGGCCGACGCGGTCGAGGAACCTGCGCAGGTCATCAAGTGTCGCAAGCCGCTCATAGGGCTCCTCAAACGTGTCCCAGGTATTTGCGATCGCGACCGCCAGGTCCGCTGCTGAGTCCTTCGGATTCCCGACGATCACCAACTAACCAATCTCCGTTTCATCAGTCTCAAAATGGTGTTAGACACTGACAGACTAGCGAGGAGGAAGACATGGGCAAGCTTGGCATGACAGTCGTTGCCGCATGCGCGCTGATTCTCGCGGCGCCGGCGGCAGCGAACCCACCGACGCGCGTGCAGGAGCACGTCGACAGAACGACCACGATCCCGGCCGGCGCGCTCTGCTCCTTCGAGTTCGTGGTGCGCTCGGAGGGATACCGAACGACCACGACCTACACCAACTCGGATGGAAGCTTCGACCGCTTCACGATCCATCTCACCAGCTGGCACACCACCTACACGAATCCCGCCAACGGGAACATGCTCCGTGTCACCTTCTCGGGCCCGGTGATCGTGGAGGCGCTTCCGGACGGCAGGGCGCGTGTCCAGATTCCCGGCAACGACCCGCACATCGTCGCGAGAGGCGAAGGCCCGGTCTACACCGACAGCGGGCTGATCGTCTACATCGCGCCGGACCCAGAGAACTGGGTCGAGCAGCTCGAGGTACTCCACACCGCCGGCGGCCGCCGCGAGAGCGAGGACTTCGTCGCAGCCGTCTGCGGCGCGCTCGCCTGACACTCTTTCTCGGAGGGCCCCGCCTCGGCGGGGCCCTCCGTTAACGCTTGTTGCCGGCTGGTGGAGCTCCCTCAACCCAGACACCGTCAACCCCTCACTTCAATCTGTAGAAGCCTGACCGTGTAACTCGTGCTACTCGTCAGCCGTCGGGCTTGTAGCGCCTTCTTGTTGCATCTCCCGCTCCAGGCGCCCGCGATCTTCCTCGTACATCTCATTAACGAGCTGGCGCGCGTCCTGCAGGTCGTAGTCGCTTCCGAAGTGCTTGGCAGCGCTGCGGATGAATTCCCTCAGCTCGCGAAGAGCAGGCTCGAAGTTGGGTTCAAAGTCGGCTTCCTCGTCGAAGGCCTCGGCTAGATCGAGAAACCTCCTGCAGGCCTTCGTCATTGCATCGACCCATTCAGCCGCATCTCGCCCGCCCTCCAGCTGTTTGCGCGTCTTGACAAGCTCCTCACGGATTTGCTGGACCGAGTCCCGGATATATGGGACATGAGCTATGGGCCGCCCTTCTGGGGCATAGAGCAGGGCGCGCCGGTTACCAAGCTCAATCAAAAGCGGCGCCAAGACCTCTCGCTCACTTGGCACCTGCTCAAGGCCAAGCGACGGCCCGGTCAGGCTAAGCGTGATGTTCTTGACTCGGAGAGGGGACGTGGACGAGAACCTACCGGACGCCTTTGAGATCAGGCCTTCGCCCTGTTCCGGGCCGCCACAGGTGTCGTTGGTCGCCACCGTTGCGTTGCGGAACCGTTCCATCACGTAGCGCGGTCACAAATCGTGTGGAACTGTCATATAGGAGGCATGAACAACGCGGAGCAACGCTCGGACGCCGAGCTTCTGCTCGGAGCGCGCACATCCTCGGAGCCGTTCGGCGTCTTCTACGAGAGGCACTTCCCTTCGGTGCTTGCCTTTTTCCGCCGCAGAGTGGCCGGGCCCGAGGAAGCGTTTGATCTAACCGCAGAGACCTTCGCCGCTGCACTCGCCTCGGTGACTCGCTTCGAGCCGGGACCCGAGCCGCCGCGGGCGTGGTTGTTCGCAATCGCTCGCCACAAGTTCAGCGAGGCCCTGCGCAGGAGCCGTATTCAGGACGACGCGCGGCGGGCGCTCGCGATGCAGCCGATCCAGCTCGATGACGAGGCAATCGACGTCCTCGAGACGACGGCACGAGCCGCAGCGGTCGAGCTCCTCGAGACCCTGGCTCCCGAGCAGCGCGATGCGATCAAAGCGCACCACGTCGAGGACCGCGGCTATGCCGAGATCGCAGCCGAGCTCCGATGCTCGGAGAGCGTCATCCGCAAGCGCGTGAGCCGCGGCCTGGCTGCACTGCAAACCCAACTTCGAAACGGAGGGGCCTGATGAGTGATCCGGTGAGCCATTTGAAGCAAGAGCTGCTGGCGGCGGCTGAGCGTCAGCAGAGGGACACGGTTCTGGCTCCGAAAAGCCGCCGTCGGTGGCTCGAGCGTTCCCGTGCCGTCCCGGGCCGGCGTCGCCGGCTTGTCGTCGTGCTGGCCGCGGTCGCGCTCGCCACGGCCGTCACGACCGCTGGCTGGGCGATCGTTCGGGAGGTCGTCCATGATGAAAGCTTGGTCAGCCTGCCTCCGGTGGGAGCTACGCCGAGCGCGCCGGAGAGCGGAAAGCTCGTCATCTACTACCGGCTCGACATGCAGGGCCCCAAGCACGCTTGGAGGTGGGTCTACGCCGACGGGCGGCTGCTCACAGCCTCAGGCGCGCCTCAGGCTGTCTCGGCTTCGCGACCAACAGGATCCGACGTGCGCGAGGCCGCAAACCGCTGGTCGAGCGGATTGCTCGAGCAGCGTCTCACGCCCGAGGGCGTCGAGCTCCTGCGGTCCGAGATCGTCTCGACAGGGCTGTTCGAACACAACCAGACTGCTGGCGATTCCTCCCCAAACCACTCAATACACAACGAGATCCAGGTGCGGATCGGCGACCGGTTGATTCGCGTGCAGGGGAAATTCACCGCTGATTCAAATGAATTTCCCAAGCGGGTGCGTGAACGGCTCATTGATCCTGCGTCGTGGCTGCCGGCAAGCGCGTGGGCGGACCGTCGGCTCAGGGCGTACGTGCCCTCCATGTACGCGGTCAGGTATGGGGGGCTGTTCCAGACGACCGAACGGTCCCGCATCTTGTCCCTGCTGCCGGCACGGGCCGGGGACCTGCTCGACGACCGGGACGCCGTGCCCCGGCGACGCGGGTATGACGGCGGGGGCTTCACGCGGACTTCGCTCACCTATTACGTCTCCGACGTGACGACTGAGGAGGCTCGGGCGCTGGTCAAAGCTCTCGACGACGCAGGTCTAAAGCGGGACGGCGGGCTGGGATACAGCTTCGAGATCCCAGGCACGAGCGTCGATCCACCTCCTCCCCTGAAGGGGCCACTCCGACAGGTGGTCTTCATCGGGTTCTCGCCCTACTTCCCGCACGGCGAGACGGTCTGCTTGGGGTGCGGGTGAGCGCGAAGCCCAATCGGAGGCTTCTGGTCGGAGCCGCAGCGGCGGCCCTGCTCCTTATCGGGGCGTTCGCCGCCTACCAGAGCCGCGACGACGAGGCGTCCGGCCCCCCACCGATGGAAGTCGCCACGAGCTTCCTCGAGGCTTAGGGCGCCTTCGATGCGGAACAGGCGATCACCTATCTGGCCGACGACGCCGACATCACGAAGCTGATCGGGTCGGTGGGGGCGCAGCGTGTGGAGGGAACGCCGGAGGAGTTTCGGCTGCTCGCCTCCTTGCTCGAAGCCACGGGCTACAAGCAGATGCCCATCTCCTGTGTGGAACTGGGCAGCTCGGCCCGTTACACCAGGGTTGGTTGCACCTCAGGAAGTGGGGCGGAAGACCTAGGCAAGCTCTGAAAACGGGAGCGACGGGACTCGAACCCGCGACCTCCGGCGTGACAGGCCGGCGTTCTAACCAACTGAACTACGCCCCCAGGCGCGGGACAGTGTAGCTACGCGATTTCCGTGAGGCCGAGCTGGCGCAGGAGGGTGACGCCGTCCGAGTAGACGTCTTTGCGGGCCACCAGGTTGTCCTTGATCGGGATCACGTCCATGCCTCGGTACTCCACTTTCCGGCCCGTTGGCTCGACCTTGATTCCCGACCTGGTCATCGGCCCCTCGTGGGTTCCCCGCGCCGTCCACTCCTGGACGACGAGGTCGTCGCGGATGTACTGGCTACGGGCTTCGAAGCTGAGGTCGGGGAAGACCGCGAAGATCCCGGTGATCGCCTTCCCGATCGCCTCCTTGCCGATGTTCACGTCGCCCGTCGTGTGGTTTTCGAACACCGAGTCGTCGGTGTGCATCGAGACGATCGCGTCGACGTCGTGGTCGTTCCACGCCGCGTTGTAACGGTCGATGAAGGCCTGAAGCTCGTCGCCGTCCACCTGGGTAGCCTAATCCGCGCGTGATCTGGGTCGACTGGGTAGCGGTGGGGATCATCGCCGTCGCAGTGCTTGGCGGGGCTTCGCGGGGGCTGGTCTGGAGCGCCCTTTCGTTTGCCAGTTTCGTCTTCGGAGCCTTCCTCGGCGGGCACTACGTGGCTCCGCATCTGCTCGCTCGCGAGGCTCATTCTCCGTATGCACCGCTGATCGCGCTCGGCTGTGCCGTCGGCCTGGCCGTCTTGTTCGAGACGGTCGGGAGCGCAATCGGCTCCGCGCTCGGGCGCCGATTGCGGGCCTCACCGCTTCGATCTCTCGACGTGATCGGAGGAGTGGCCTTCGGAGCAGTGGCCGGGCTCGCCATCGTCTGGGTACTCGGCGTCGTGGGGCTCAACCTGCCCGGCCGCACCCAGCTTCGGCAAGACCTCCAGCGCTCCGTCGTCATCCGCGAGCTGAGCTCAATCGTCCCGCCGCGGGAGTTTCTCAACCTTCTGGCGCGCATCGACCCGCTGCCGACGATCGTCGGGCCCGCGCTTCCGAAGGAGCCGCCTGACCCACGGGTGCTCGGGCAGCCGGGAGTCCGGGCGGCTGCGCCGAGCGTCGTGCGGATCGTCGGTACCGCCTGCGGCCTTGGCGTTGCGGGGAGCGGCTGGATTGCCGGCCCTGGCCTCGTCGTCACCGCCGCGCACGTCGTCGCCGGCGAGGAGGACACTCAAGTCAGGCCGCCCTCGGGTGGAAGCTTTCGTGCCCAGGCCGTCGCATTCGATCGCCACAACGACGTCGCGGTGCTGCGCGTGTCGGGTTTCCGAGGGCGCCCTCTTCGTCTCGCCGCTTCTCGCCCGGGTGCTGCTGTGGCGGTACTCGGCTATCCCGAGAACGGCCCATTCGACGCAGAGCCCGGCCGAATCGGGACGACGACATCGGTCTTCACACAGGATGCCGACGGTCGTTCGACGTTTCGGACGGTGACGAGCTTCAGCGGCAAGGTTCGGCCTGGCAACTCAGGCGGCCCGGCCGTGGACGCGACGGGCGCGGTGCAGACGACGGTCTTCGCGACCCGGCTCAGGGGCGGCGGCGGATTCGGCGTGCCGACCTCGATCGTGCGCCGCGAACTCGCCGGCGTGCGAGGCCCGGTCTCGACAGGCCCCTGCGCCCGTTAGGCGAGCGCGTCGAGAATCCCGAGCGGCCTGCGGAAGGGCGCGACGACATAAGCACCCTTTCCCCTGTCTCTGGCCTCGGCGAGCAGCGAGCGCCCGAGCTCCATCCCGACCTCGTTCGCATTCGGGCCGGCATCCCGCAGCGCGTTCAGAACGCGGTCCGGGACGACGATCCCCGGTACCTCGTTGTGCAGGCGCAACGCAAGCTGGTGGCTCCAGACGGGGAAGATCCCGACGAGGACCGGGATCGGCCACTCGCCGCCGAGCAGCTCGACGAAGCGGTCCATGTACTCGAGGTCGAAGAGGATCTGCGTCATCGCGAAGTGCGCACCGGAGTCCAGCTTCTGCCGGAATCGCTCGAGCTCGGTGTCGAGGTCGTCTGCAGCCGGGTTGACGGCCACGCCGATGTGGAACGAGGTCGCCGCGTCGATTGACCGCCCGTTGTAGTCCTCGCCTCGGTTGAGGCGCGCCATCAGCTGCGTGAGGCCGATCGAGTCGATCTCGTAGACGCCACGCGAGCCCGGGTAGTCGCCAACCTCCGGCGGATCGCCAGTGACGGCGAGCACGTTGCGGATGCCGCACGCGTGCGCGCCGAGGAGCTGGGACTCTAGGCCCATGATCGTCGCGTCGCGGGTCGTGAGGTGGGGGATCGTCTCGACGCCGACGGTGCGCTCGATCTCGACCGAGAGCATGAGCGCGCTGGCGGCGGCGCGGGCCGTGGCATTGTCGTTGATGTCGACGAACCCGGCGCTGCCGGACTCCTTGAGCGCGCGGACGACGTCGAGCATGCCGGCGTAGCTCCCGCCGAGCGGTGGGTCGATCTGCACAGAGAGCACCCACTCCTTTTCGCGGAAAGCACGCGCGAGCTCGGTCTCCTCACGGTGCTCGGGGACCGCGACGACGACCTCTCGCTCGGCGAAGACGAGTGGTGCGCTCGGCTCGCGCGCCTCCTTGACCGCCGAGGCGATCGCGGCCACTTCGGTCGGTGTCGTGCCGCAGCAGCCGCCGATGACGCGGGCTCCAAGGCTGCGCGCGTGCGCGGCGAACTCCGCGAAGTACTCCGGAGAGGCGTGGGGGTAGATGATGCGGTTGCCTGCCATGCTGGCGAGCCCGATGTTCGGCATCGCAGCGAGTGGGAGGCCGTTGCCGTCCATCTCGCTCAACGCTGCGAGTGCGGCCTGGATGCCGGCGCCGTGGTTCGCACCGGCGGCCGCGACGCCGAGCTCGGAGAGCCGGTCAACCGCTTGTCGAGCGGTGACGCCGGAGAGCGTCTCGGCGCCCGCGTCGAAGGTGAGCATGGCCAGGATGGGCAGAGAGGACACGCTGCGCACGGCTTCGATCGCAGCCTCGAGCTCCTCGAGCTCGAAGAACGTCTCCACGGAGAAGAAGTCGACGCCGCGCCCCTCGAGCACTGACGCCTGCTCGGCGAAGATTTCCAGGCGTTGCTGCTTCGCAACGCCACCCTCGCCGAGCGGCCCGATCGAGCCGGCGATGAAGACGTCGCGGCCGGCGATCTCGCGCGCCTCGCGGGCGAGCTTGACCGCGGCGCTGTTGATCTCGACCAGCTCGTCGTCGAGGTAGCGTGCGGAGAGCTTCCGGCGGTTCGCTCCGAACGTGTTCGTCTCGATCACGTCGGCGCCCGCCTGGATGAAGCCGACATGGAGCTTGACGACGGTCTCCGGCGCTCGGAGGTTCGCCTCCTCGGGAATGCGCATGCGCGGGGCCGCGCTCGAGACGAGGACGCCCATGCCGCCGTCGGCGACGAGCGGAGGGCCGGTCGCGAGCCGTTCGAGGAAGCGGTTGGCCATCGGCGGAGCCTACTTCCGGCTTCCGACCGGGAAACGGGGCTTGCGGTGTCGGGGCATCGAGGTCACCTCCATCGAACTCTCGGCGGTAGCACCGCGCCCGGGGCGGGTCGGTTGCTGCGGCGTCTCAGGGCCGAGTCCCTCAGCCGCTCTTGATGGTCGAGCCGACCCTAGCAAGCGGCGAGGCCGATTCCCCAGATCCCCCACCCTGGGTGGGGAAGAAGATCCACCCGCCACCCGTGGCGAGCTTATCGCGCCAACTTGCGCTTCTTTGCACCAAAAGTGCGGCAAATGCAGGGATAACTACTCCCAAGGATGCTTGAAAGATCTTGAGTGAAGTGACGCAGTCAACTGCGTAAAGGGTGATAGATGAAGCACCACGACCTGGCGCACAGTGGGGGAGACCAAGCGGGCCCCGATGCGGCGGGGGCCACTTGGGAAACGAGGGCTCCAATGCGGCAGGAGCCTCTCGCACTACTGCGGCTCTCTTCGGAGACGTCAGAGCGGGCCGGGCGGCGGCCCGCTCTGACGTAGCCGACTTAAGTGGAGCGAAGGCAAGTGAGGGAAATCCAGCGGGCCCCGATACGGCGGGGGCCACTGGGTAGGCGAGACAGGGCTCCGATGCGGCGGAGCGTCTCGAATGATTGCGGCTCTCTTCGGAGACGTCAGGGCGGGTCGGCGGCGGCCCGCTTCGTCGTTCCCGGGCTCAAGTCGGGTGAGTGAATTGCCGAAACTCTGAGCGACTCCTTCGTTGCCTGGGACTGACGGCAAGCTTTCCTGCGGCACAGGAGTGACGAAGCGGCGAGGCAACTCGCCGCTTTGTTGTGCCGCAGGAAGAAAACGGCCACGCGGGCAGAGCCCGCATGGCCTCCAAAACGGCATCGCAAGCGATGCCTCGGCGGCACAGGAGTGACGAAGCGGCGAGGAAACTCGCCACTTCGTCGTGCGCACGAAGAAGACGGCCACGCGGGCTGAGAGCTGAACTCCTACCCGGTCTCGGGATGCAGAAGACGCCCTTCCATCCCGCCTGCGACCGTCACCACCTGGCCGGAGACGTGGCCGGAGAGCTCGTCGGAGGCGAGGACGACGACCTGCCGGGCAACGTCCTCGGGCCGCGCGACCTTCCGCAAGGGCATCGTTCGCGTCACGCGCTGAACGAGCTCGGGATCCGTCAGGGCGGCGCGGGTCATCGGCGACGCCGTCCAGCCGGGACAAACCGCATTCACCCGTCCCAGCGGAGCAATGCGGACGATCTCGTTCTTCAGGCTGAGAAGCAGACCATGCACGACGGCCGACTTCGCGGCAGCGTAATCCGCGTGACCTGCCTCGCCGAAGAGCCCGGCCGTCGAACCGATCATGACGAGGTTCCCATGTCCGTTTCGCTCGACCTCGCGAAGGAATGCGCGGGCCGTCAAGTAGGTCACCGTCAGGTTCCCTCGCAGCGTCTCCTCCCAGCGCTCGAGCGGCAGCTGCCAGACGGGAACGTCCTCCTCCGGCCACTTGCCCGCAACCGCGGCGCAGACGTCGAGCCCGCCGAGCTCTTCGACCGAGCGCCGGAAAAGCTCGTCGACCTCGTCTTCGGATCTGAGGTCGGCGCCGAAGATCGGTGCGCCGCCGAGTTCCTCACTCAAAGCCTCCGCTCTGTCGCGGCCCTCGTGGAAGTGGAGAGCCACGCGGCTGCCCTCGGCCGCAAACTCGCGCGCACAGGCTGAGCCGATTCCGCCTGACGCACCCGTTACGAGCACCCGCTTTCCGCGAAGGCCGGTTTCCACGGGCGAGAGGCTACAGACGGCGGTTGCGCGAGGTCCCAGGCCCGTGGCCTCGGAGTCCCATCAAGGTCATGGGCGATTCGACCGAAGCAAACAGAGCAATGACGCCACGCGAAGATCTCACCTCTCTCCAGGTCGGGCTCGCCATTCTCGAGACGCTCGATCCGAACGAGGAACTCACCCGTGAGGAGCTTGACCTACTCGCCTGGCGATTCGAGCAGCTCATCGGTCACGGTTACGAGGTCGAGGACGCCATGGACCTCGCCCGTGCGAAGCACGTAGACCTGCAGCTCGCCCGTTGCCTGACCGCGGAGCGTGGCTGTCCGCCCGCCGTCGCCGCGCGGATTCTCCTCTAGGCCGGGCGAAACCGAGGTTCGCAGAGCGGCCGGCTTCCCTCCGGTGGCTCAGTACGCTTTGATTCGGGGCGGTGCACGTTCTCGAGACTGACGCGCAGCTCGTCGCCCGCTGTCGTGAAGGGGATGACGATGCCTGGCGAGAGCTCGTCGAGCGCTTCTCCCGCTACGTCTACGCAATCGCGGTGCAGGCGTTCCGACTTCCGCAGTCCGACGCCGAGGACGTGTTCCAGGAGGTCTTCGCCCGCGCCTACGAGAATCTCCCCAAGCTGCGCGACGACAGCGCGATCCGGCCGTGGCTCGGACAGCTCACGCGGCGGCTCTGCCTCGACACGCTACGCGCCGGCGCGCGCGAGCAGGTGGGTGACCTGCCCGAGCCGTCGGGCGTGGACGAGACGATCGCGAATCTGGACGAAGCGCTCGCCGTGCACGAGGCGCTCGCCGAGCTTCCGGACAACTGTCGCGAGATCCTCGACCGCTTCTTCGCCCGCGACGAGAGCTATCGGAGCATTGCTGAGGCGCTCGACATCCCTGCAGGCACCATTGCAAGCCGCATCTCCCGCTGCCTGGCAAAACTCCGGAGCGAGATCGAGGGAAGAAACCCGCAGCTTGCGGAGTCTGGTGGTTGACGGCTATGCAGAACTACGACGAGGAAACCCTGGCGAATCGCCTTCGCACGCTGCCCGCGCCGCCTCAGGCCTGGGTGCAAGCTGCGCAGGAGATCCCGCTCGCGCGGCGAGGGCTCGACGACATCGTCGAGCGGGCTCGCGCAGATCAGGCCTTTCGTGAGGCGCTGATCGCCGACCTCGAGCAGGCGCTCGAGGTGGCAGGATTCGAGTCGGATCCTGCGCTGGCCGAAGCAGTGCGCGCACGCCTCTCCTTGTAGCCGCGGCTGCGAGAGAATCGCCAACGATGGTTGGCGACAACCTCCTCGACGCGCCGCTCCGCGAGTTCCTCGACACGCTGGCCGGCGAAGGGCCCGCTCCGGGCGCGGGCTCGGCTGCGGCGATCGTCGTCGCCATGGCTGCAGGTCTCGTGGCCATGGTCGCGCGAGCATCGAAGGAGTACTGGCCTGAGGCCGGCGGCGCCATCGGCCAGGCCGAGGCGTTCCGGGCGCGGGTCACGCCGCTTGCGCAGGAGGATGCCGAGGTCTACCGCGAGGCGCTGACCGCGCTCCGACGCCGCGAAGCGCTGGAGGAGCGCTATCGCGACCAGCAGCTCCGGGCGGCGCTCGAGCGCGCTGCCGAGATCCCGCTCAAGATCGCGGAAACCGGCTCCGACCTCGCCTGCCTCGCCGCGCTACTCGTCGAGAACGGCAATCCCGAGGTGCGAGCCGACGCGGCTGCCGCATCCTTGCTCGCAGAGGGTGGCGCCCGCGCCGCGGCGAAGCTCGTCGAGATCAACCTGGGCGCGACCGCAGACGACCCGCGCGTGCGTCATGTCCAGACACTCGTCGCCGTTGCCGCAGAAGCTTCCGAGCGCGCCCTGAAGGCGGCTCAGTAGCATCGAGCCATGACACCTTCCGCTGAGACCCCCGACGAACAGCAGGAGGTGCCGGAGGAGCTGCGCCCGGCCTGGAGCCTGCCGGCAGAGGGCGCAGAGAGCATCACGCTTCCCTTCGAGTGGCCGGGAGAGCTGACGCGCGAGTGGGCCTGGGGCGGCTCCACGGGCCAGGGCATCAGCGTCTGCATCCTCGACAGCGGCGTCGAAGCCGGCCATCCGCTCGTCGGCGAGGTGCAGCGCTCGGTCGCCGTCTCCGTCGACGACGAGGGCGAGGCCGTTGTCTCGGACGACCTCGAGGGCGACCTCTGCGGCCACGGGACGGCCTGCGCAGGGATCGTGCGTTCGCTCGCGCCGGACTGCGAGCTCGTGAGCGTTCGCGTGCTGGGAGCCGGGTTCACCGGCAGCGGCGGCGTGCTCCTCGCCGGGCTTCGATGGGCCGTGGAGCAGGGCTTCAACATCATCAACATGAGCCTCTCGACGACCAAGCGCCAGTTTTCGGGCATCCTCCACGAGCTCACGGACACGGCGTACTTCAACCGCAACGTGCTCGTCGCCTCCGCCCACAACATGCCTGTCGAAAGCTATCCGTGGCGCTTCTCCTCGGTGATCTCCGTCGGGAGCCACGAAGAGGCCGATCCGCTCACCTTCTACTACAACCCCGACCCGCCGGTTGAGTTCTTCGCCCGCGGCGTCGACGTCGAGGTGGCATGGTCCGGGGGTGCCAGCATCCGCTGCACGGGCAACAGCTTCGCGACGCCCCACATGTCCGGCCTCTGCGCGCTCATCCTCGGGAAGTATCCGGACATGACCCCGTTTCAGCTGAAGAGCGTGCTCCATCTGGTCTCGTCGAACGTGGGAGGTGGACGGTGAGCGACGAGCTGAAGGCGGCAGTCGCTGCAGGAGTCGTCGGCTCGGAGGAGTCGTTCCGCGCCTTGCTCCAGTCGGTCGTCGAGGTGGCCCGGGCGATCTTCGGGGCGAAGGCATCCTCGATCTTTCTCCTGGACGAGGAGGCGGATGAGCTCGTTTTCGAGGCCGTTGCGGGCGAAGGCGCAGAGACCCTCGTCGGGCAGCGGTTCCCGTCGAGCACGGGCGTCGCGGGCTGGGTCCTCGTCACCCGCCAGTCGCTCGTCATCGAGGACGTGAGCCAGGACCCGCGCTTCTCACAGGCCGTCGCCGAGAGCACGGGTTTCGTGCCGAAGGGCCTGATGGCGGTGCCCCTGCTCTACGACGAGCAGGTGCTGGGCGTGCTCGAGGTGCTCGACCGCCCTGCGCGGAGCCAGTTCTCGCTCGTCGAGATGGATGTGCTCGGGCTCTTTGCGAACCAGGCCGCGATCGCGCTCGATCTCCTGCGTCGGGCGCGGAAAGCCGAGAGGGTGCTCGCCGAGAGCGGGGAGGGGTCGGACATCGTCGCGCGCCTCGCGACGACGGTGGACGGGCTCCAGGACGAGCAACGGGAGGCAGGCCTGAAGCTGCTCGGAGCTCTGGACGACGTCCTCAAACGCAACGAGGGCGGCTACTAGCCGCCCTCGTAACTCTTTCTCTTCGGGGTTTCTAGCCCTCGGAGGTCTTCGGGTGGAGGACGTGGCCCTCGACGTCATCGCCGTCGGAGGTCTCGCCCTCCGAGGCTCGGCCTTCGGAGGCCCGGCCTTCCGAGGCCCGGCCTTCCGATGCGCGGCCCTCGCTGGTCTTCGGGTGGAGGACGTGGCTCTCGACGTCGCCCTCGCTCGTCTTCTCGATGTCGCCCTCTGAGGTGCGCTCTCGATCTGACATTCCGTGCTCCCTTCGGTCGAATTCTTGTGTACATGACGGATGGCTGAGAAGAAATCTTCCCGCATTCCTTCAAAAAGGCAAAGGCGGGTGTCATTCTTTCGCCGGTGCCGGGCTCTTTTGGTGAGCGGTTTCGAGAGTCGCTCGACGCGTTCAAGGCCGTTTTCACGAATCCGGGCCTGCTGCGCGTCGAGCTCGCCTGGGGATTCGCGATCACCGCGTACTGGGCATTCATCATCGCCCTCTCCGTCTACGCCTATGAGGAGGGAGGGGCGGCGGCGGTTGGTCTCGTCGGGCTCGTTCGCGTGCTCCCTGCCTTCGTGGCGGCGCCCTTCGCGGGCATGCTCGGCGACCGGTACCGCCGTGAGCGCGTCATGTTCGTCATCTCGCTCGGCCGGGCCGCGTTCATGGGTGCGACCGCTGTCGCGCTCTTCGCCGGTAGCCCGATCTGGCTCGTCTACACGCTTGCCGGCGGCGTCGCGCTGTCCGCGAGCATGGTGCGCCCGATGCAGTCCGCCCTGCTCCCGCAGCTCGCGCGGACGACGGAAGAGCTGACCGCGGCGAATCTCGTCGTGACGACGATCGAAAGCTCCGGCATCTTCCTCGGCCCGGCTATCGGCGGCCTCCTGCTTGCGGCTACGAACGCCGAGACCGTGTTCGCAGCGGCCACCGGCGCGTTCGTGCTCGCGGCGCTGCTCGTCGCCGGAATCAAGGTCGAGGGCCTGGGAGAGCGCGCGCCACGCGAAGAGGGCTTTTTCCGAGAGTTCTTCGCCGGCTTCAGCGCGATCGGCGGAGATCGCAACCTGCGCCTCATCATCGGCCTCTACGGCGCCCAGACGCTGATCGCCGGGGCGCTCAACGTCCTGATCGTCGTCGCGGCGCTCGAGCTGCTCGACCTCGGCGCGGCGGGCGTCGGATTCCTGAACTCGGCCGTCGGCGTCGGCGGCCTCTTCGGCGCCTTGGCCGCATTCGCCCTCGTCGGCCGGCAGCGGCTCGCCTCCGATTTCGGGCTCGGGCTCATCCTCTGGGGCTTCCCGATCGCGCTCGTCGGCGTTTTCCCCAACGCGACGGTCGCGCTCGTCCTGCTCGGGCTCGTGGGCATCGGGAACACCGTCGTCGACGTCGCCGCCCTGACGCTTCTCCAGCGCACGGTTCCCGACGAAGTGCTCACCCGCGTGTTCGGCGTGGTGCAAAGCGTCTTCGTCGCCACGCTCGGAATCGGTGGCATCGTTGCGCCGTTGATGACGGGAACGATCGGCATTCGCTGGGCGATGGTCGTCACGGGAGCGATCCTGCCCGTGCTGGCAGTTCTCCTGTGGGGCCGGATCCGTGCCCTCGACGCCGAGGCGCTCGCGCCCACCACGGAGCTGGCGCTCCTAAGGGCGATCCCGCTCTTCAAGCCGTTGCCCGCGCCTGCGATCGACCAGCTCGCGTCGCACCTCGTCCCGGTGCGCGCCACAGCCGGCAGCGAGGTCGTCCGGCAGGGCGAGCCCGGTGTTCGCTTCTACGTCATTGCCTCCGGCGAGGCCGACGTCTTCGTCGACGGCGAACAGATCTCCACGATGGGCCCCGGCGACCACTTCGGCGAGATCGCCCTGCTGCGCGACGTGCCGCGAACGGCGACGGTGAAAGCCAGGACGGATTCCGAGCTGTACGCGCTCGACCGCGACGAGTTCCTGAGCGCGGTCACGGGTCACGCTGCGAGCCGCGAAGCCGCAGACGCGATCGTCTCGAGCCGGCTCGGAGGACTGCGTCCGAGCGTGGCGTCGGTCTAGGCTCTCAGCGCCTGGCCCGCTCCTCGACGCCCCTACCGGCCAGGGCGTAGAAGATCAGATAGGTCGCTCCGAGGAAGACGGCGAAGACGATCGTCCCGGCGATCACCTTTGGGTGCTCGAGCGGGCTCTCGAGCCCGGACCACAGGTCGGCGGCCAGGACGCGGGGTCGCGTGAAGACGTCCCAGGAGTTCCAACGCTGGATGCGGCCGAGGTAGACGCCGAAGGAGCTCAGCCCGAGCACGCCGACGACGAAGAGCCATGCGCTGAGGGTTCCCAGCGCTCGGCGAATCACGGCCTGCATCGCGTAGAGCGAGGCGAAACCGAGCAGAAGACCAGCTCCGGCGGCGGCCGAAAGGAGCACGGCGTCGTACCAGATTGGCGCACCGCTCCACGTCCGGAGGTACTTGAGGTCGGTGACGATGTAGGGGGCGTTCGGGAAGAACACGAGCCAGAGCAGGCCTCCCGCCCAGAGCGACAGGGCTGAGGCGCGGCGCTGATACCCCTCGTAGACGTGGAGTGCGAGCACGAACGGGATCCACGCGAGGAAGAGGTTCCACAGGATCGAGATGTATTGGCCGTTGCCGGTGTAGACAACACGGACGGCGACCATCGCGACGACCAGGGCGGAAAGCCCGGCGAGCGATGCCAGGATGGCAAGACGCCGATTGCTCATCTGCTCAGCCTAGCGAGAGCCTTGAGGCGGAGGGCGCTCCGGATAGCGCGGCAGTCCGTCGTCCGGAATCGGCTCCCAGGCGGCCGCATAGTCGACGAACTGCCTGTGCGCGGGCCTGACGCCGGGATCGCCGTCGAACGCGGCGAAGCGGACTCCCACGGGCTCGCCCGTCTTCGGCAGGCTGCTCCACAGCGCGGATCCGCATGCGGAGCAGAAGAACTTCGGGAACCCGTCTTCCGGCTTGAAGGCGCGCAGGAGCTCTTCGCCGGCGGTGACTTGCAGCGAGCCGGGGACGATTCGCACCTGCACCGATGCCGCAGTCCCGGTGCGTCGCTGGCAGCGGGTGCAATGGCAGTAGCTGGCAGTAACCGGCGGCTCGGTCACCTCGAAGCGAACGCCGCCGCAGAGGCAACGTCCGGTCAGGGGCAATTCGGCCATGACCTGAGTCTAAGACGCGAGGCCTCCAACACGAACTGCCGAACCTGATCTACAGACGCGCCTAACCTCGACTCCACGGAGTCGTCTAGTCCGGTGTGAGGACCGCTCTACGGCTCGGTGCCATCCTGGTCACGATCGGCGCCGTAGCCTTGCTGGGCGGCCACCTCCGATCATCGAACAGCGCAGGCAAGCGGAGCAACCCGCAGGTGGACGAGCCGCAGGCCAACCAGTCTTTCGACCGAAGGGCGCGGCTGGTCGCGGAGAAGTTCATCCTCACCGCCGTCGTACGGAAGAACACGGGCACGTCGTGGAAGCTCGTCGACCTGAGCTTTCCGGGTAGGTCCGAGCTCACGAAGAGGGAGTGGGCGACGGGTGACATCCCTGTCGTGCCCACGTCATCGCCGATCACCAGGAACGGCATTCGCCTCTCGGTCGCCGAGGTTCATGCGCATGGGAGTGAGCTTCTCCTCGATGTCGTTCTGGGGCCTATGCGGAAACGGCCCGAAGTCTTCGAGATCGGGTTGCGTCGTCACGGCAAGGGAGCTGGGCGTCGCTGGCTGGTCGACTACTGGATGACGCGATATCAACGCCCTGGACGGCCGCCGCCTGAGCCGGTGACCCTCCGGCTTCCTCGACGAGCACGCGCTTGACCTTTTGGAGCCTCCGAGTAACGGCCTCCCCGACGCACCGCTTGCACCGCCATCGCCGCCTCCCTCGACCACCTGAGTACCGCGCGAACTCGGTGGGCCCATGCACCGTGCACGTGCGCATCTCGACGGGACATGTCCGCCGCGAGGCCGGTGGCCGTCCAGTTCTCGGCACGAGTGGCGTTGGGGGAGGCACACGTTCTGCCATTGAGAACACATGTTCGCAGACGGCTGCGGACAGCGCTAGGATTCTCGCTCTACGATGCCTTCTATCGTCGATTACAGTCCACTCGGGGGTGTGGCCCGAAGGTCGGGCAGCAGACTTTTAATCTGTCGGTCTCGGTTCGATTCCGAGCACCCCCATCGCGCCGGCGACCGGCGTCGATCGCGCGGATCCGGTTCCGAAGCGCCGGAGTCTCGCTTCGGCTCTCGCGGCTAGACTGGCCGCTGGCCCCCATCGACTAGCGGTCCAGGTCACAGCCCTTTCAAGGCTGCAGCGCGGGTTCGAATCCCGCTGGGGGCACCAGTTCGGGCGGTTAGCTCAGTTGGGAGAGCACCTGCTTTACACGCAGGGGGTCGGCGGTTCGAGCCCGTCACCGCCCACTCTCGCTTCCCTGAGCGGCGGCGGACAACGAATGCCGGGGGCCAGCTGGAATCCGCCGCCTCGCGCCGCTCAGCCCCCTCCTGGGAGCGGCCCTTGCGACACGGCAATGTTCCACTCGCATACGGGGTCTGAGCGACGCGTCAGGAAACCGAGAGGGAGGGGGCACCGACTCGCGGCAGCCTGGAGTTCCCCTCCCCGATCGAGCGTAGGCGCTGACCTCCGGATCGTGCCTTTAGGAGCCGCCTCTTCCGTCCGATAGCTACAGGGATGTCGGAGCACGCGGCTGCCCTTCCCCTGCCCCTGGGCTCGAGCTCGAGTACCTCGGAGCGGGAAGCCCTCCTCGAAGCCGGTCGGCTGACCGGTCTGGGAGAGCTCGTCCGCGGCTTCGCGCACGAGATCAACAACCCCCTCTTTGGCATGCTCGGCCTCGTCGAGCTCCTCCTCCGCGAGATCGAGCCGGGCACGAAGGCGCACGAGCGGCTGTCACTGGTCGCCCAGAGCGGCCTCGAGATCAAGCGCATCACGCAGTCGCTCCTCGGGTTCGCCGGTGCGGACCGCGAGCTGACCGAGGTCGTATCGCTTCAGGAGGTCGCCGAGAGGACCGTCGAGCTCGTTCGCTGCACGAGCGCCGGCAAAAGCATCGAGCTACGAGAGCAGTATCCGCAGGAGCCCTTGCACGTTCGCGGGAACTCCGTCCGCCTCGGCCAGGTCTTTCTCAGCCTGCTCGTCAACGCTCAGCAGGCCCTGCCCGCCGGCGGCAGCGTCACCGTCGAGCTCCAGCGAGACGGCGACTGGGCGGTCGCACGGGTCACCGACACCGGCGCTGGCATCGACTCGGATGCGCGTTCCAGCATGTTCGAGCCGTTCGCGACGACGAAGGACGGCGGAACGGGCCTCGGGCTCGCGGCGAGCCTCGAGATCTCACGCGGTCACGGCGGCGATCTGATTGCGGTGACCTCGGTGTCTGCAGGCGCCTCGTTCGTCCTGCGCCTTCCAATTGCGGGGTCTGCGCAATGATCAAGATCCTTGTGATCGACGACGATGCGGTCGTCCGAGACGTGATCGGCGAGATGCTTCTCGCCGCGGGCTACGAGGTCGTCCCCGCCGCCACGGCGGCCGAGGCCCTCGAGCTCTTCATGGACGACGAGATCCGGCTCGTCGTCAGCGACATCGTCATGCCCGAGCAGTCGGGTCTGGAGCTCCTCGACGCGATGCGGCTGCACCGTCCGAGCCTGCCGATCGTGCTCGTGACGGGCGAGAACACGCGCGACAATCTGAGCGAGGCGCTGACGCGGGGAGCGGACGGCCTCGTCGCCAAGCCATTCAGCAGCGCCGAATTGCAGGAAGCCGTCGAGAAGGCGCTCGACCGCGCCGGCAGAAGCGAGCGCGACCTCCGCGAGCGGCTGCTCACTCCCACGCTCACGAGCGCGCTGGCCAACGCGATCGAAGCGCGCGAGGAAGGGATGCGCGGGCACTGCGAGCGGCTCACGGTTCTCGCCATGCGGCTCGGACTGTCGCTTCGCCTCGGCGAAGAAGAGATCGAGACGATCAGGCTCGGAGCGTTGCTGCACGACATCGGCAAGATCGGAATTCCCGACCGCATCCTCCTGAAGCCCGGCAGCCTGACCCCCGAGGAGACCGACCTGATGCGGACGCACACGATCATCGGCGACAACCTCCTCGAGCCAATCGACCTGCTCGCCGTCGTTCGCCCCATCGTCCGGTCGCACCACGAGCGCTGGGACGGGGATGGCTATCCGGACGGTGTCGCAGGCGAGGAGATCCCGCTCGGGGCCCGGATCATGGCCGTGGCCGACTCCGTCGAGGCGATGTCCGCGAAACGTGTCTACCGCGAGCCGCTGTGCGAGCCCGAGATCGTGCGCGAGCTCGAGCAGGGCCGAGGGACCCAGTGGGACCCGACGCTAGTCGACCTCGTGCTGGGGCTGATCGATTCGGAAGTGGTCAGCTTCTCCGCAGAGGGCCTGTGCATCTCCCAGGTGCTACCGGATCGGGCCGCAGCAGCGGTTCTGCGCTTCCCCGGTTCAAAGCCGCGTGCCGATCGTCTCGGCCGTCCGCAGGAGGCCTCCCGTTGAGCGCGCCGCCAATTCGCTGTCTCGTGGCCGACGATCATCCCGCTCTCGTCGTCGCCGTCTCCGATTTCCTCGAGAGCAACGGGTTCGAGGTCGTCGGGCAAGCGCGCGACGGCGTCGCTGCTGTTGCCGGGGTGCGGGAGACGATGCCGGACGTGGCGCTCGTGGACTACCGGATGCCTCACCTCGAGGGCGCCGCGCTGCTCAAGCAGCTGAGAGAGAGCGCCCCGGAGATGTTGATCGCGGTTTACACCGCGGATTCGGATCAGAGCATCGTGCGCGTCGTCTTCGACGCGGGTGCTCACGCGCTCATCCTCAAGGACGCTCCGCTCTCCGATCTCGCGAACGCACTCAAAACGATCTGCTCGGGGCGGCGTTACGTCGACCCCGCGCTCGCACGGGTGGCGCTCGAGGCCACGGGAAAGCCGGCTCTCACGCCGCGCGAGTCGGAGGTGCTGGCGCACGTCGCCGACGGCCTCTCTCACGACGAGATCGGCCTGCGGCTTTCGATCAGCCCCGAGACGGTTCGGACCCATGTTCGCAAGGCCTGCGAGCGCCTGAACGCAAAAACGCGGACCCACGCGGTTGCGACCGCGCTTCGCCTGGGCCTCTTTCACTAGGTGCGTACTCGTCGAAACGTGGAGGGTCCTGCCCCCAATCGGGTGATTCCCACGCTAGAAAGCGGCGCCTACGGTTGGCCTTGTAAGACGGAACTGCGGCCCCGCGCGCCAGCGCGAAAAGAAAGGTTCACCGTGCAACTTGACTGCGGTCTGATTTCGAGGACAAGGACGGCGGCGCGCGGCTCGCGCGTGAAGCTGTTCACGCTCGCCGCATCGGTTGCCATGTTGATCGCTCCGTCGGCGGCCTTTGCCGACGCGAGCCTCTCCTCGGGCCTCCGCGACCGGGCCGCGGCCAATCCAAACGCCGTCTTCAAGGTCATCGTCCAGGGTGAGCCCGGTCAGAGGAGCAAGGCGATCGGCAACGAGGTCGTTGCCGTGACAAAGGCCCAGCCGGGCAGCGGAGTCGGCATGAAGCGGGACTTCCTCTCGATCGACGGGGTCTCCGCCGAGCTGACCGGTCAGCAGATTCTCCGGCTTGCCGGCAAGCACGGGATCGCGACGATCACCGAGGACACACCGGTGCGTGTGACGAGCGCGCTCTCGAACGACCAACTTTGGCCCTACTCCTCGGAAGTGGCGGAGCTCTGGCCGACGTTCTCGAACTCTTCCCTCAAGGTGCCCACCATCGCCGTCGTCGACTCCGGTATCGAATCCGGGCGGAAGGATTTCGGAAACCGGGTCCTCGCTCGCGTGGACCTGTCCTCGCTTCCCGACAACTCGGCGGGCGACGGACGGGGGCACGGCACCTTCGTGGCCAGCATTGCAGCAGGCGGCGCTCGCGACTACGCAGGCGCTTCCCCGAACGCGAAGCTCGTCTCCCTCGACGTCATCGACGACTCGGGCATGGGCCTGACGAGCGACGTGATCGCCGCGGCCGACTGGATTCTCGAGAACAAGGCCCGCTACAACATCCGCGTCGCCAACTTCTCGTTGACCGGCTCGACGCCGTCGAGCTTCAGGTTCGATCCTCTCGACAAGGCGGTGGAACGTCTGTGGTTCAGCGGTGTGGTGGTCGTCACCGCCGCCGGGAACTACGCGGACCAAGCGCCGGGCGTGCTCTTTGCGCCGGCCAACGACCCGTTCGTCATCACAGTTGGAGCCGACGACGTCGCCGGGACGGTTCCCGCCGGCGACGACTTCGCCGCGCCATGGTCGTCGTACGGCTCGACGCTCGACGGATTTCTCAAGCCCGAGATCTCGGCCCCCGGCCGGATGATGATCGGTGCGGTGCCGGCCGCCTCGACGCTCGTCCAGGAGCGCCCGGACCGGATCGTCGAGCCGGGCTACATGGCGATGTCGGGCACCTCGTTCTCGGCGGCCCTCGTCTCTGGCGCCGCCGCCGACATGCTTGCCATGAACCCGCGCTGGACGCCCGACCAGGTGAAGGGCGCGCTGATGCGAACCGCTCGACCGCTCACCCTTGGTCCGCAGTTCTCCGCCGGCATAGGCGAGGTCTCGGCGTACGCGGCAGCTCGGGAGACCAATCCTCCGAACCCGAACGCAGCCCTGAACAGGTTCCTGATTCCCAATCCCAACGGCGACACGATCCCAGTCTTCGACGAAGCGACCTGGACAACCGCCGCACTGGCGGATCCAGCCTGGAATGCCGCGACCTGGACGACGGCCACCTGGTCGGCCGCCACGTGGACGACGGCGACTTGGACGACGGCGACCTGGACGACCGCAACGTGGACCACAGCAACCTGGACGACCGCAACGTGGACCACAGCAACCTGGACGACCGCAACCTGGACGACCTGGTTCGACGCAGACTGAGAACGGCGAGACGATGAGGCAGAGCCAGAGCTTGTCGGCGGCCGGAGAACACTCGGTTGCACGAGGCCCGCGGATCGCGGAAGGCTTACCCCGCCGGGCCCAGGCGTACCTCCTGGCTCTTGGAGGCGTGGTCACCTACGCAGGAGCGTCTGCGCTGGCAAGTGGCCATCCGACCTCGAGCGACTGGCTGACGTTCGCCATCCTGGCCGGCGCTGCTGCCGTTGCCCAGTTCTTCCTCGTCGGCGGAGGCTCGTACCACGGGCTGCACACGGCGATTGCCTTCGTGATCGCGGGCGCGCTGCTCCTTCCGCCGGAGCTCGTCGTCCTCATGGCCGTCGTGCAGCATCTCCCGCACGGTCTGAAGCAGCGCTACCCCTGGTACATCCAGACGTTCAACGTCGCGAACTACGGCCTTGCAGCTCTTGCTGCCTGGGGCGCCGCGCACCTCGTCGCCGGCACGGCAATCGGGGATTCGCAGCTGGGCTTCGCGCTCACCGGCGCAGCTGCCTCCGTCGTCTGGATTCTCGTCAACCACTCGCTGCTCGCGACCATGCTCCGCCTCGCGCGCGGGACGAGCTATCGCGAAAGCGGTCTCTTCTCCCCGAAGACGATGGCGATGGATCTCGTCGTCGCATCGCTCGGCGTTGCGCTGGCGAGCTTCTGGCGCTCGAATCCCTGGCTGATGCCGGCCGTGATCGCACCGCTCGTCGTTTCGCACCGGTCGCTCTCGATTCTCTCCCTGCTCCGGGACAGCGAGGACCGGTTTCGCGCGATGTTCGAGTCGGCCGCGATCGGCACCGGCGTGCTCGATCTCCAGGGCCGCATCGTCACCAGCAACCGCGCGCTCGAGGAGATGCTCGGTTTCACGAAGGACGAGCTCGAAAGCAGGACGGCCGTCGAGCTCACGCATCCGGAGGACCGCGGTCGCGAGCTCGAGCTCTTCGGTGCCCTCGCTGAGGGCAAGCGTGAGGAGTACCGGCTGGAAAAGCGCTGCCTGGCGAAGGGAGGCGAGGTGGTCTGGGGCCATCACACCGTCTCGCTCGTGCGGGACGGGTTCTCCAGGCCGAAGTTCGCAATCGCGATGCTCGAGGACATCACGCCTCGCAGGCAGGCCGATGAAGCACGCCTGCGCCTCGAGAATCAGTTGCGGCAGGCGCAGAAGATGGAGGCCGTCGGCCAGCTCGCCGGCGGCGTCGCGCACGACTTCAACAACCTGCTGACCGCGATCCGCGGCTACAGCGAGTTCGCCCTCAACCGTCTCGGAGAAGGACACGCCAGCGTTCGCAAGGACATCGAGGAGATCGCCAAGTCGGCCGACCGAGCCAGCTCGCTGACCCGCCAGCTGCTCGCGTTCAGCCGGAAGCAACTTCTCCAGCCGCGGATCCTCGAACTGAACGATGTCGTCGGCGACGTGGACAAGATGCTGCGGCGCCTGATCGGCGAGGACATCGAGGTCGTCACCGTCCTCGGCGACGCCCTGGGGCGCGTGAAAGCCGACCCGGGTCAGATCGAGCAGGTGCTCATGAACCTCGTCGTCAACGCGCGCGACGCGATGCCGGACGGAGGCCAGTTGACGATCGAGACCACGAACGTGGACGTCGACGAGGAGTACGCGGCGAACCACGACGGGCTGTACGCCGGGAACTACGTGATGCTCGGCGTGTACGACACCGGCCACGGCATCGACGCGGACACGAAGAGCCGGCTCTTCGAGCCGTTCTTCACGACGAAGGAGCCGGGCAAGGGGACCGGGCTCGGCCTGGCGACCGTCTACGGAATCGTGAAGCAGAGCGAGGGCTACGTCCTCGTCGAGAGCGAGCCGGGCAAGGGCGCAGCGTTCAAGGTCTTCCTGCGCCGACTCGAGGCCGGCGCGGACGAGATCGAGCATGTGCTGCACATCGTGGAAGAGCGGCCGCAGGGGTCGGAGACGGTCCTCCTCGTCGAGGACGAGGACGTCGTTCGGAACCTCGTGCGCGAGATCCTCGAAGGAAACGGGTACACGGTGATCGAAGCGCGAAACGGCGCAGAGGCGCTCGAGCTCGGCCGCCGGTTCAAGGGCCCGATCCATCTGCTCGTGACCGACGTCGTGATGCCGAAGATGAGCGGCCGCGAGCTAGCAGAGCGTCTCGTGACGATTCATCGCGAGACCCGCATCCTCTACATGTCGGGCTACACCGACGGCGCCATCGGCCACCACGGAGTGCTCGACCCGGAAACGGAGCTCCTCCAGAAGCCGTTCAGCTTCGACGAGCTGGCCCAGAAGGTGCGCAAGGTGATCGACGCACCGCCGGCGAGCGTGGCTGCGTAGTAGTCCGGCGAAATCTCTAACCGCGCCAACACGGTCTCCTAACATGCGAGGCGTAACGTCGGGCCTGTCCGGCATGAAGCGACTCTCGACGACCGCTGCTTCTCTGCTTGCCGTCCTCGGTCTGGCCGGTGGTGCGGCTCAAGCTCGTCCGCACAGCCCCACCCGCACGCTCGTCGAGTCCGCGTCGATCCACTTCGAGCCCCTCGGCGGACCCCGGCGCTTCGGCGCGTCCGGGCCGACCTTCGGCATTCTCCTCAAAGGGGCCGGCGCGACCGTTGCGCTCACCACCCCGGCCAGGCGCGGCAGTCGCTATTCCGATCGCGCGCCCAGGCTCAAGGGCGTGGTCCGCATGCGACTGCTCGGAGCGAGGCGGGGCGTGGTGCCACGCGGTGTTGGGCGCCTTCCAGGAACCACAACGGATGCAAGGGGAGCCGACCCGAAGGCCTGGCGAACCGGCATACCGAGCTTCAGCGCCGTGCTGTACCGAGCGATCTATCCGGGCATCGACGTCACCTACGAGGCCGCAGGCGACCGCTTGCGCCTTCGCTTCCTCATTCGACCGCTTGCGCGGCCAGGTTCGATCCGACTTTCGACCAGCGGGCCGGTTCGGATGTTGAAGCTGCGCGCGTCTGCCCGGCAGCAGCGCATCAACGGCCGCGTGCGCGTCCCGGCGCGGCTCATCCGTCGCCGCGGTGCACTGGCCCTGCGGCTCGGCAGGCATGCCGGAGATCGGCCCGTGGTCGTGGACGTCATTGCCGACGTCAGCAGTGGTCGCAGCTGGGGAGGGGCGGCGAACACGGACGTTGCGCTCGACGATGCCGGAAACGCCTATGTCTCGGGCGCGTACTGGAAGACCTGGGTCTCCGAGAACGGAGAGCGATGGCAGCGCACGTTCGTGGCCTCGCTCACCAAGCTCAGCCCTGACGGCACGCCGCTCTTCAGGACCTATCTGCATGGAGGCGGGGCGCTGGCGGTCGCGGTTGACAATCACGGCGGCGCGTATCTGACTGGCGCGGCCTACCTGAAGGATTTCCCCGTCACGCCGGATGCGTTCCAGCGCGAACCCCATGAGGGCGACGAATCGAGCGACGCCTTCGTCACCAAGATCGGCCGGCGCGGTGAGATTGTCTATTCCACGCGGCTGGGTAGTGGCAACAGGGATCTCGGCAGAGGGATCGACGCCGACGCGGACGGCAACGCGTACGTCACGGGTATGACGACGCCTTTCCATCTGGAGACGCCGTTTCCGACGACGGCGGGGGCGTTCAAGGGGCCGCCAGGCCACAGGGAGGACGGCAACTACGACGCGTTCGTGACGAAGATCGATCCCACGGGCTCGCGGCTTGTCTACTCGACCTATCTTGGCGGCTCGTTCTTCGACGACGGGTTCGGGATCGAGGCCGCGCCCGACGGCGGAGCCGTCGTGGCTGGGTACGGAGGCTGGGCGGAGTGCTGGCCTGATCCGACCTGCGGGCCCGATGCTGTCCCGTTCCCAACGACGCCGGGCGCGTACCAGGAACGGGCGAAAGGCGGCGCTGACGCGTTCGTCTCACGCCTCGACGCGAGGGGCTCGCGGCTCATCTACTCCACGCTCGTCGGGGGAAGCGGCACCGACGGTGCGCTGGATCTTGCTCTCAGCCCTGACGGGACCGCCTACGTGACCGGCTACACGGGGCCTGGCTACGGACCGCCTTTCAAGAACGACTTTCCGACGACCGCGACCGCCTTTCAGCCCATCTGGCGCCACACCGCATGGGTCGGGGCGGGATTCGTGAGCGCGATCGGGTCGGAGGGGACGACGCTCGAGTACTCGTCGTTCATCAGCAACTCCTGCTGGGAAGGCGGGCAGAGTATCTCGCTCGATCCGGCCGGACACGTCTACGTCGCCGGCATGACGTGTTCTGCCGACTTTCCGACGACACGGGATGCGTTCCAGCGGACCCTTGGCGGAGGTCAGGACGGGTTCGTACTCTCGCCGGAGCTCGACGGGCCTGCGCTTCGTTATTCCACCTACGTCGGTAAGCAGGCTGATGAGAACGCGGTCGGGGTCGCTGCGGGACGGGGCCAGGCCTTCGTGGTCGGCAGTGCTACGCAGTCCGGCCACATCTTTTTCAAGTCGCAGTTCTCGGATCCATTCGCCGAGGCTTCGGCGGCTCCACTCTTCAGGCAGATGCCGATCCCACGTTGATCCGAGACGCAGGGGCCGGGCCGGATAATGTCCGCCTCTTGTCCCTCGTAGGAAAGACCGCCGTCGTCACGGGCGCCTCGAGCGGAATCGGGGCGGCGACCGCGCAGGCGCTCGCGGAGGCGGGCGCACGAGTCACCGTCGGCGCGAGACGGGTCGATCGCCTGCCCGATCGGGACGGGCTCTTCGCCCTCGATCTCGACGTCACCGATCAGGCGAGCTCCGAACGATTCGTCGAGCGGGCCCACGCCGAGCTCGGCGGCTTTGACGTCCTCGTCAACAACGCCGGTCTCGCGCTCGGGCGCGAGCCGGTCTGGGAAAGTCTCGAAGAGGACGACGTAACGATGGTCGAGACGAACGTCCTCGGCCTGATGCGCATGACGCGTCTCTGCCTGCCGCACATCCACGACGGAGGCCACATCGTCAACATCGGCTCGGTTGCCGGAAGGCAGGCGTACGAGAACGCCGCCGGCTACGTCGCGTCCAAGTTCGCTGTCCGTGGCTTCACGTACGCCCTCCGCGAGGATCTGCTCGGCCGCCCCATTCACGTGACGACCGTCGACCCAGGGCTCGTCGAGACGGAGTTCTCGCTCGTCCGCTTCCGCGGCGACGAGGAGAAGGCGAAGAGCATCTACGAAGGAGTGCAGCCGCTGACGCCGCAGGACGTCGCCGAGTGCGTGCTGTTCGCGGTCACGCGCCCGCAGCACGTCAACGTCGACGAGCTGGTCGTCAAGGCGCTCGCCCAGTCCAACCCGACGCGAATCGCGCGGTCGTAGCGTGGCGACCACGATCCTCGAAGGGTCGAACTTCTGCATCAGCGATCAGAACGGCGACTTCACGTTCACGACGAGCGGGCTCTACGCGTTCGACACGCGCTTCCTGTCGCGCTTGGAGCTGAGGATCAACGGCGAGCGCCCGCTGCTGCTCTCCTCGGGTCGAGTGGAGTACTACTCGGCCGCGTTCTACCTGCGGAACCCACTCGCGGGCGAGCTCCCCCAGGATGCGATCTCGATCGCCCGCCACCGGTTCGTGGGCGAAGGCATGCAGGATCGCTTCCGCGTGCAGAACGAGAGCATGGAGAAGGTCGGCTTCGAGCTCACCCTCGACATCGGCAACGACTTCGCGGACATCTTCGCCGTCAAGAGCCACGACTTCGCGCTCGGCGATCCAGTCCAGGCGCCTCCTCTGCCGCAGCTTGCCGAGGCGCGCTACGAGGAGGAGGAGAACCAGTTCGTGTTCGAGGACGAGAGCTTCCCCGCACGGACGCAGGTGATTCTCTCCGAGCGCGGACACATCGAGTCGGACAAGGTTCGCTACTGGATCGAGCTCGAGCCCCGTAGCGCCTGGGAGCTGGGCGTGGACGTCGTCCCGTCGCTCGACACCGAAGTCGTTCGGCCGCAGGTCGCCCACCGCCGTTTTGGCGAGGAGCGCGAGCGGATCGAGGCGTCGCTGACCGCCTGGAACCTGCGCGTTCCGAAGCTGCGAGCCTCCTGGGACGACCTCGACCACGCGTTCCCGCGGTCGGTCTCGGACATCGCGTCGCTGCGCCTGCGTGGCGGGAACGGGCTCGGGAACCTGCCCGCGGCCGGGATGCCCTGGTTCATGACCGTCTTCGGGCGCGACACGATCATCACGTGCTTGCAAACACTCTTGTTCGGCCCCGAGCTCGCCCACAGCGCGCTCGAGGTCCTCGCCGAGCTCCAGGCGACCGAGGACGATGCCTCGATCGACGCCGAGCCCGGGAAGATCGTGCACGAGATCCGGCGCGGCAAGGCAGCGAAGCATTGGTTCGAGCGCTACTACGGCACGATCGACGCGACGCCGCTCTATCTGGTCCTGCTCTCCGAGGTCTGGCGCTGGACGGACGACGCGGCGCTCGTGCGCCGGTTCAAGGATCCGGCGCTGCGGGCCCTAGCCTGGATCGACGAGCACGGAGACCGCGACGGCGACGGCTTCGTCGAGTACGAGCGGCGGAACGAGACCGGCCTCCACAACCAGTCGTGGAAGGACTCCTGGGACTCGCAGCGCTTCTCGGACGGCTCGCTCGCCCAGGGGCCGATCGCACCGGTCGAGGTTCAGGGCTACGTCTACGACGCCAAGCGCCGGATGGCCGAGCTTGCGCGGGAGGTCTGGCGCGAGCGCGAGCTCGCAGACCGGCTCGACCGCGAGGCGGACGAGCTTCGACAGCGGTTCGACGAGGCGTTCTGGTCGGACGAGCGAGGCGGCTTCTACGTCCTTGCGCTCGACGGCGAGAAGCGGCAGGTGGACTCGCTCTGCTCGAACATCGGACATCTGCTCTGGAGCGGCATCGTCCCGCCGGAGCGCGTCGACCGTGTCGTCGACCGCCTGATGGGGCCGGATCTCTGGTCCGGGTGGGGCGTCCGGACGATGTCGGCGGCCGACGCGGGGTTCAATCCGCTCTCGTACCACAACGGCACGGTCTGGCCTCACGACAATTCGCTCATCGCCTGGGGGCTCGCCCGGTACGCCCGCTGGCCCGAGGCGCACCGGATCATCCGGCGAATGCTGAACGCCGCAGGGCACTTCGACCACCAGTTGCCGGAGGTCTTTGCCGGACTTCCCCGTGCGGAGACGCCGTTCCCGATTGCCTACCCAACGGCCGCGCGGCCCCAGGCGTGGGCGGCAGGCGCTCCGGTGCTTCTCCTCCAAGTCCTGCTGGGCTTGCGGCCCGAGAGACGGCAGTTCCAGCTGCGGTCGGTCCTGCCACTCGAGCTCCCGGCCTGGGCGGGAACGTTGAAGCTGACCGGGCTGCGCGCATTTGATCGAATCTGGGACGTGCGCGTCGAAGATGCGAGAGTGAAGGTCGAAGAGAGTGAGTGACGACAGGTTGAAGGTGGCGGTGCTCTCGCCCGTCTGGTTTCCGGTCCCTCCCACGGGCTACGGAGGCATCGAGCTCGTGGTCTCGCTGCTCGCCGACGGGCTCGCGGATGCGGGACACGAGGTGACTCTGTTCGCCTCGGGGGACTCGCTGACCAAGGCGACCCTCGCCTACGTGTTCGACAAGGCGCCGAGTGAGCTGATCGGGCGCTCGTTGCCCGAGCTGCGACACGCCATGGCGTGCTACAGGCGGGCGGACGAGTTCGACGTGATCAACGACCATTCCGGGATCACGGGCGCGGCTCTCGGCGGCCTCGTCGACACACCGGTCCTCCACACCGTGCATGGGCCGCTCGACACGCATGATGCGCAGGACGCGTACGGGGCGATCGCCGAGACCTCCCGCGGCGTCGGCCTGATCTCCATCTCCGAGAACCAGCGGGGCCCGATGCCCGATCTGCCCTGGGCGGCGACGATCCCGAACGCGATCGACTTCTCGCTCTACCCCTGCAAGCCCCATCGCGGCGAGTACCTCCTCTTCCTGGGGCGGTTCAGCCCGGACAAGGGCGCCCACCGCGCGGTCGCGGTCGCCATGGAGCTCGACATGCCCCTGAAGCTGGCGGGCAAGAATCGGGAGCCGAAGGAGCGTCAGTACTTCGCGGAGTTCATCGAGCCGCACCTCGGTCACGGCGGGATCGAGTACCTGGGGGAGGTGACGCACGGCCGGAAGGTCGAGCTCCTCCAGGACGCGCGCGCCACGCTCTTCCCGATCGAGTGGGAGGAGCCGTTCGGCCTCGTCATGGTCGAGTCGATGGCGTGCGGGACCCCGGTGATCGCCACCCGGTACGGCGCCGTGCCCGAGGTGATCGAGCATGGGCGGAGCGGCATCATCGTGGACAACTATCGCCAGATGGCCGAGGCTCTCGAGCAGGCCGATTCGCTCGATCCGTTCGAGTGCAGGCGCTACGTCGAGGAGCGCTTCGCCCCGGAGCGGATGGTCGGTGACTACGAGCGCACGTACCGCGAGGCCATCGGCCGCGCGAAGAACTAAGCAGCCAGCTTGTCCCAGTAGCGCTTGAGGCCCAGATACGACTGCCAGAGCGGCGCCGCTCGCTCGTAGTACGGCGCTTCGCCTGTCTCCTCCTCGAGGTCGGCGCGGGCCGCCTCGGTGAACTCCTCCTCGGTCATTCCCTGGCGTACCCGCTGGCCCCAGAGCCGAAGCTGCCTGCGCAACCGGCGCAGGTGGTCGCTCGGGTGCTCGACAACCCCGAAGTGGATGAGCGCGAGCCGCTGCGGGACGCGGCGCTCGAGCTCGTCGATCGTCCGCTCCCAGGCCTCGAGGTCGATGTCCGGGGGCGGGGCCACCGGCATGATGTGGCGGTTCGGCACGATGCGAACTCCGGCCGCATCACCCGTGTAGAGCGTGCCTTCGCGGTCCAGGTAGCAAACGTGGTGCGAGGCGTGGCCCGGTGACAGGAAGCAGGCGAGGCCGAGCACCTCCTCGCCGACGATGTGGACGTTCTCTTGCGGGACCGGGGCCAGCTCTCCCCAGAGCGTGTCGAACTCGTCGCCGTAGAGTCGGCGAGCGCTTCCCTCGAGCTTGGAGGGATCGACGAGGTGCGGCGCGCCGATCTCCGAGACATGAACCTGGAGCCCCGGATGCTTGCGGACAAGCACTCCGGCGGCGCCTGCGTGGTCGAGGTGGATGTGCGAGAGCAGCAGGTGGCGGATGTCCGTGAGGGCTAGACCGCGTTCCGCGAGCCGCTCTTCGAGGGCCGGGATGCACGTCGAGGGCCCACAGTCGTTGAGCGCGAGCCCGTCAGCGGTCTCCACCAGGTAAACGCCGATCACGTGCTCGTCGCCCAGGTGATGAAGGTCCATAGGATCCGGCGCAAGCACGCGCCGGATCCTATGTAGAGAAGCTCAGGCTGGAGCGTTTCGGGGTTGTCGGCGCATGTAGAACCAGGCTGCCGACCCGACCACGAGTGCGATGCCGATGACTACTGCGAGCCATCCGGTAGCCGAGAACCCAGCGGAGCTGGAGCTCTGAGCCTGGGCTGTGACTGCGGTCTTCGGCAGGCCCGCGGCGAGGAGAGTGTCCTTGAGCAGCGGCGCCTCGAACCAGCCACCTCGGGTCGTGGAGTCGAAGATCGCCTGCCCCGGCTTCGTGTACGTCACCACGGAAGGACTCGCGTACGGATAGAGGTCCTGGCTGATCTGGAACGTGTCGTTGTCCGGGCCCGGGACCTTGTACTCGATCCGGTACTTCGGGCCGAGATCTCCTTTGGGCTTGCTCGGGAGCATCGGGTCAGGCTCTTGGCCGAAAGCCGCCTGGAAGAAACCGGCCTGCTCCGCAAAGCTCATCAGCGGGGAGCCTTCCTCCTCCGCGCCGACGATGGTGATCGCCTTGCCGAGGCCCGGTCCTGTGATCGTCGCCTCGGACGGTCCCTTGGCGAGGGCCGCCGTAGGCAGTGCGAGCGCTGCGATCGTAAGGAGAAAGAGGATGCGTTTCATCGGGACTCCTTTCACGTTGGATCTCAGCGTTTACACCGGTGCCGGGGCCGAAGTTCCCTGATCTACTTGTCATCTATTGCACAAAGTTCCCGAAGGGAATAGCATCGGCGGCCGTGGGTGCCAGCTGCCGGGTCGGGGTTCTGCTCGCGATCACTCTCCCCTTTTTGATCGTGTTGCCTGCAGCGGGGTCAGGCGGATCGACCTTTCGCGCACTGACCTCGCAACCGACCGGATCAACCGGCGCTACCGACGTGCGGCCCATCGGTTCCCCGGTCCTGATTGCCACTTGGCGACATGCGTATCTGGGGCCGTCCGGTCGAGCCTTCGATGCTGATGGTGACTTCATCGCGTGGGCTGGTTCCGGCTGCCGAGTGCGCTTCCTTCGAATTCCGGATCAGCGTCCTGGGATTGTCAGCAGCCCCTATTGCGACGGACGCAGCATTGGCGACATCGCGCTGAGAGGATCTCGCGCCGTATGGGCAATCTCTTCGGCGGGCAATACCGAAGCCGCCGCAAGCATCTTCACTGCGAGCTTCGGCGGCCGCCGAACAAGGTCGCTAGGAGGTGGGGTACGACCCTGCGACCCGGACGGGTGCGAATTCCGTTCTCCGATGATCGACTCTTCGGGCGGCTCGCTGGTCGCTCAATTCCAGGTCGGGTCGTATGGAGACGGTGAGCGCACGATCATCAAGAGGCTTGTCCGCGACGGCAGGGCTCGGGAGGTCCCTGTCGCTCCTCGCGGTGGTCTCGCCGTCCACGGCACGAAGATCGCGGTTTTTGATCCCGAGGGTGTCGAGTTGCGCAGGCTACGCGACGGCTTTCTCTTGGCAAGGTGGGGACCGCTTCCTCCGTTTGAGGTCGGGCCCGAGTCACTTGCACTCTCGGAATCGCTGTTCATGGCTGCGGATCGGAAGAGAGTTGACCTCTTTGACGCGTTGACGGGCCGTCTCGAGATCAGCATTCCGCGGGAAATACTGGATAGCCCGGCCCAGCTTGTCGCAGACGGAGCCGTGTTCTTTGACCGACGTGTCCTGCGCTATGTCAGCAGGAGTGGCCGCACTTCGACGCTGGCCAATGCACGTTGGAGACCATCCCAGCTAGCTACAGCCAAAGGCCGAATAGTCTGGCTCGAGGAGAAAGGGTCGGCAAGTGAGAGGACACGTCTCTACGCGCTGAGAATTCGGGTCGTACGAGGTTGATTCGGCGCGACTAAGCGCCGGCGGCGGCGGGCGAGCGGACGAGCGCGGCTTCGAGGTCCGCGATCAGGTCGTCGACCGATTCGATACCGACCGAGAGGCGAACGAGGTTCGGGGGAGCCGCAAACGGCGAATCGGCCGTGGAAGCGTGCGTCATCCGCCCCGGATGCTCGATCAGGCTCTCGATCCCACCGAGCGACTCGGCGAGGGTCCAGACCTTCGTGCGGGCGACGAGCTCGACCGCCTCCTCCTCGGAGGCAGCGAGGAACGAGACCATGCCGCCGAAATCTTTCATCTGGCGCTTCGCGATCTCATGGCCCGGATGGCTCGGCAGGCCCGGGTAGAAAACGTGCTCGACGTGCTGATGCGACTCGAGGTATTCGACGACGCGCTTCGCGTTCTCGCAGTGACGCTCCATCCTCAGCGCCAGCGTCTTCAGGCCGCGGAGGACGAGCCACGAGTCGAACGGGCCCGGCACGCCGCCCAGCGACTTCTGGAGGAAGTACAGGCGCTCCGCGATCGTCGGGTCGTTCGTCGCCGCGAAGCCGCCGATCACATCCGAGTGCCCGCCGAGGTACTTCGTCGTCGAGTGGACGACGATGTCCGCGCCCAGCTCGAGCGGGCGCTGGAGGTACGGCGTTGCGAACGTGTTGTCGACGACGACCATGGCGCCGACCGCGTGTGCGGCTTCGGCCGCAGCCTTGATGTCGATCAGGTTCAGCAGCGGGTTGGTGGGGGTCTCGAGCCAGACGAGCCGCGTGCGCTCGTCGATCCGCCCCGCGAGGTCGTCGTTCATCTCCTGCGCAGACAGGAAGTCGATCTCGTAGCCCTTGGGCGCATAGACCTGCGAGAAGAGCCGGTACGTCCCGCCGTAGACGTCGTTGACCGAGACGACGTGCTCGCTCGGGTGGACGAGGTGCATGATCGTCGTGATCGCCGCCATCCCCGAGGCGAAGGCCAGACCGTGCTCGGCGCTCTCGAGCGAGGCGAGGCAGATCTGCAGCGCCGTGCGCGTCGGGTTCGCGGCGCGTGAGTACTCGTAGCCCTTGTTCTCGCCGACGGCGTCCTGCGCATAGGTCGACGTCTGGTAGATCGGGACGATGACCGAGCCAGTCGCTGGATCAGGCTCCTGGCCGTCGTGGATGGCGCGGGTCTCGAAGTCCATGCCTGGATCTTAGTTACGCAGGCTGTCGCCCCAGATGGATGGAACCTTTCGGGAGTACGCGATCTCGCCGGCGCCGAGCCATTTGCCCAGTCGCTCGATGGACCTCGCGATCGCAGGTCCCGCGCTCTCCGGCGCCGCTCCCTCCGCGTAAACCGCGTTTACTCGGAACACGCCGGCCTTGCGATCCATCGTCGGGTCAACTCGCCCGATCAGCCGATCGCCGTGGAGGATCGGAAGTACGAAGAAGCCGAACTCACGCTTGTCCTTCGGGACGTAGATCTCGAGCCGGAAGCGGAAGCCGAAGAGCGCCTGCGTCCGCTCGCGGTTTCGGATCAGCGGGTCGAAGGGTGAGAGAAGCAGCGTCTGTCGCGAGCGCCGCGGCTCGGCAGCCGGGTGAATCAGCCTTGTCCCGAGGCCCTCGACCTCCACCGCGCGACCGATCTGCTCAGCCGCTTCGCGGATCCCCGGGTATGGGCCGTTGACGAAGGGCTCGAGTCGAACCTCCTGAGGCGTTGCGACGCCGAGCCCACGCAGCGAACGGTCGGCCGCCTGGCGCACGATCTCCCGAACCGGCGGCGAGGCCTCCTTCCGTCGGCGCTCCGGTACGACGTGCTCGGCCACGTCCCACAGCCGCTGGCCGCCTTCGCGCTTCGAGACGAGCACTTTGCCCTGCAAAGAGAGAAACTCGAGCATCCGGGTGAGGTTGCGTTCGTTGGTCCAGCCGGTCGACTCCCAAGGGCGCATTTCGATGTCCGCGAGATCGCGCGACGCAAGGGGCCCGTCTCGACGAAGCTCAGCGAGGATCCGGCGCTGAGCCACGGAATTGTCCTTGAGCCAGCGCTTGATGCGGTCATTCCAGGCGGTACCGGCCTCGTAAGCCGGATAGCGGCGCATCGCCGACCGGTGGAGCGGATAGTCCTCGGTCGGAACAATCGCCGCCGAGTACTCGTAGAGCTCGCGCTCGCCGAGTAGGCGCTGCAGCTCCTCGACGGAGTAGCTCCCGAGCCGGCTCCACAAGACGAGCAGATGATTCCGCTCGACGGCGCGCGTCGGATCGAGCTGCAGGTAGCCGATGTGCCGAACCACGTCGACGATCGACGTGCCGCGAGGCGCCGGGAGCAGCTGCCCGGCGACGGCTATGCGTCGCGCGTCCGCGAGAGAGAGCTTCATGAGTTACGCAGGCTGTCGCGCCAGACGGTTGGCACTCGGCCGCTGTACGAGACCTGCTTGGCACCGAGCCACTTCGCCAGGCTCCTCGTCGCGCCGGCGATCCCCGGGCCCGCGCTCGCCGGCGCGCCCGGTTCGGCGAATACGCCGTGCACACGGAGGATCTCCGCTTTCCGATCGAAGGCCGGCTCGATCCGTCCGATGATTCGGTCTCCGCGCAGGATCGGGAGGACGTAGTAGCCGTACTCGCGCTTCGCTTTCGGCACGTACATCTCGAGCCGGTAGAAGAAATCCCACAGCGCCTCGGCCCGGTCGCGGTCGTGGACGAGACGGTCGAACGGCGACAGGAACGTGACGCGCGTCCCGACCTTCTCGTCCACGGCCTCGGGGTGAGCGACGAGGCGTCCTTTCTCGCGCCGGACGCCGAGCGCGCGGAAGCGCTTCTCGTCGAGGAGCCGACGGGCTTCGGCCAGCGGCACGCGGGCCGTCTCGGGATACCAGCGTTCCGCGAGGTCCCACAGCCGCTGTCCGGACTGCCGGCCGGCGACGGCGACCCGGCCGCGAGTGTGGAGCAGCTCCAGCATCCACATGAGGTGGGCCCGGGTGCCCCACCAGACGTAGCGCTCCTTGGCGCGAGCGGCGTGGTGTTCGAGCTCCCGCGAGAGCAGCGGGCCGCGTTGCTCGAGCTCGCGGAGGACGTATTTCCGGAGCCCGGCTTGCTTCTTCAGGAACTCCTTCGCCCATTGTTGGCTCTTCTGGGGCCCCCACGGTGCGCGCATCCGGGCCTGGAGAAGCGGGAGGTCCTCGATCGGCCAGATGAACGCGTTCCACTCGAAGAGCTTCTTCTCCTCCCAGAGCAGCCGGTCCAGCTCCGCGCGGTCGTACTTGCCGAGCCGGCTCCAGAGGACGAGGTATTGCGGCGGCGCGACCGTCGAGATCGGGTCGATCTGGAGGAACCCGAGCCGGTGCACAGTCGAGAGGACGTCGGTCGCCGAGCCGTCGAGGAGCTGAGCGCGCACGGCGATGCGGCGCGCCTCTGCGGGTGAGACTTCCATCTACCGCTTGTGCGCCAGGTACTCGAGGAGATCGGTGCGTGTCAGCACGCCGATCGGCTTCCCCTCACGGGCGACGACGATCGCGTTTGTGCGGCCTGTCAGCGCCGAGAAGACCTCGTCCATTGGCTCGTCGGTGTCGAACGCGGCCAGCGGAGGCTGCATCGCCGAGGAGACGTTCTCGTGGAGCGCGTCGGGGTTCTTGAACACGCGGTCGAGGAGGTCGCGATCCTGGAGCGAGCCGATCACGTCCGCGAGTGAGTCGAGGTCGCCGTCTCGTACGACCGGCAGCTGCGAGATGGAGTAGCGCTGCATGAGATCGATGGCTTCGCCGACCTTCTGCTGCGCCGAGATCGTGACGAGTTCCGGAATGTCCGGCTCCTCGGTCCTCTTCGCGCTCAGCACCTGCTCGACGGTCGGCGACGGTGCGTCACGCTCCAGGAACCCGAGGTCGAGCATGTAGTTGTCGTCGTAGAACTTCGAGAGGTAGGCGCGGCCGCTATCCGGAATCAGCGTGACGACGGTCTTGCCCTCGCCGAGCTGCCGCGCGATCTCGATCGCCGCGTGGACGGCGGTGCCTCCGGAGCCGCCGATCAGCAGCCCCTCTTCCCGCGCCATCCGCCTGGCCGTGATGAACGAGTCCTTGTCGGACACGGTCACCCACTGGTGGACGATGTCGCGATTGAAGGTCTCTGGGTAGAAGTCCTCGCCGACGCCCTCGACGAGATAGGGGTGCATCTCGTCCTCGCCGGAGGTGTAGATCGATCCCTCGGGATCGGCGCCCACGACGAGCAGGTCCGGCTTCTGTTCCTTCAGGAACTTGCCGGTGCCGGAGATCGTCCCCCCGGTGCCGACGGCGATCACGAGCGCGTCGATCTCGCCGCCCGTCTGCTCCCAGATCTCGGGGCCGGTCGTCTCGTAGTGCGCGTCCGGGTTGCCCATGTTCGTGTACTGGTCCGGCTTGTAGGCGCCGGGGATCTCTTCCGCGAGGCGGTCCGAGACCGAGTAGTAGCTCTCGGGCGACTCGGCGGCCACCGCGTAGGGGCAGATCACGACCTCGGCGCCGTACGCGCGCAGGAGCGAGATCTTCTCCTGGCTCATCTTGTCGGGCATGACGAAGATGCAGCGGTAGCCCTTGATCGCGGCGGCAATCGCCAGGCCGACGCCCGTGTTGCCCGAGGTTGGCTCGACGATCGTGCCGCCCGGCTTCAGCTTCCCGGCGCGCTCGGCCTCCTCGATCAGCTTGATCCCGATCCGGTCCTTGACCGAGCCGCCGGGGCTCATGTACTCGAGCTTTGCGACGACCGTCGCCGACCCCGCGGGAACGATGCGCTGAAGCCGCGCGAGCGGCGTCTGGCCGACGAGGTCGAGAACGGTCGGGTACTCGCGGGCCATTGTTGAAAAGCGTACTTCACTCGCCGACGTGCTCAGCACGCCGCGCGGCTCTCGACGGGCCGCGCGCGTGCCGGACCGCCAGCAGGACGATCACCACGGCGAGGACGAGCGCGACGCCGGTCCAGAAGATCGGCAGCGCTCCGAAGAACGCACCTACCGAGACGAGCAGCGCACCGCCCCAGTTCGAGCGCGGGAACAGACGCAGGCCGGCGACGATCAGAATCGCCCCTCCGACCATGAAGGCGATCCACAATGCCTGGTCGCGACCGGTCGCGTCTTCCCAGTGCGATAGCGAGAGGCCACCGACGATGCCAATGACGAGATAAGCCGCAGCCGCGAAGTAGCCGAGGTTGCGCAGTAAGTTCGGGACGGGCATGGCGGCGATTCTAGGCAGGCCCGTTAGTGCCGGAAATGCCGGCGGTGCGTGAAGACCATCGTCGCGCCGGCCTGCTCGACGGTGTCGATCACCTCCTGGTCGCGCTTCGAGCCCCCGGGCTGGATGATCGCCTTGACCCCGGCGGTGAGCGCGACGCCCGGGCCGTCCGCGAATGGGAAGAGCGCATCGGAGGCGAGCACGGACCCGGCGATGTCGTGGCCGTGCGTTCGCGCCTTCTCGACGGCGATCCGAACCGAGTCGATGCGGCTCGTCTGCCCGGCTCCGATCCCCAGGGTCTGAAAGTCCTTGGCCAGGACGATCGCGTTCGACGAGACGTGCTTGCAGACCCGCCAGGCGAAGAGCACGTCCCCCCAATCGTCCTCCGACAGCGAGCCGGTGACGATCTCCATCGTCTCGCGAGACTGAACGTCCCAGTCCCGGTCCTGGACGAGGAGACCGCCGTACACGCGCTTGTAGTCCTTCTCGCCGAGGTCGAAGCGCCGCCGTTCGCGGTCGACCAGGATCCGCGTGTTCGGCTTCTGCCGTAGCGCTTCGAGCGCAGCTTCGTCGTAGTCGGGCGCGAGCAGGACGTCGACGAACTGTCCGGAGAGCTGCACTCCAAGCTCTGCGCCAACCGGACGATTCAGAACACAGACCATCCCGAAGGCCGAGAGCGGGTCGGAGGCGAGCGCCCGGTCGTAGGCCTCTTCGATCGAGCCGGCGACGGCGACGCCGCACGGGTTCCCGTGCTTGACGATCACACAGGCGGGGAGCTCGAACTCGCGCAGGAGCATTCGGCCTGCGTTGAGGTCATAGAGATTGATGAACGAGAGCTGGCGCCCGTGCAGCTGCTGAACCTGCGAGAGGAGGTGCCGGCGCGCTCCGACCTCGGCGTAGTAGGCGGCCCGCTGATGCGGGTTCTCCCCGTAGACGAGGTCGGTCACCTTCTCGAAGCTCGCGATCAGGCGCTCCGGGAAGGCATCCCGGTCGGAGAACCAGCGCGCGATCGCCGCCTCGTACGCGGCCGTGAGCGCGAAAGTGTCCGTGGCGAGCGCCCGGCGCGTCTCGAGCGAGATCGCCTCTGACTCGTGCAGCTCGGCCAGGATCGCCCCGTACCGCTCGGGTCGGCAGACGGGGACGACGTGCGCGAAGTTCTTGGCCGCGGCGCGCAGCATCGACGGTCCGCCGACGTCGATCATCTCGACCGCGTCCTCCTCCGTCACGCCGTGCCGCGACACGACCTGGGTAAAGGGGTAGAGGTTCACGCAGACGAGGTCGAACGGCTCGATGCCGTGCTCGTCGAGCGCGGAGAGGTCGTCGGGGTCGTTCCGGCGCGCGAGGATCGCGGCGTGGATGCGGGGGTGGAGAGTCTTGACGCGGCCGCCGAGGAGCTCGGGGGTCTCGGTGAGGTCCTCGACCCGCTTGACGTCGAGGCCGTGCTCGGTGAGATGATCGGCGGTGCCGCCGCTCGCGACCAGCTCGACCCCGAGGTCGGCGAGGCCGCTCGCGAACTCGGCGAGCCCCGTCTTGTCGAATGTGGAGAGGAGCGCGCGTTTGATCATGAGATCAGCTCCCGGACGGCTTTCGGCAGCAGCCGGTGCTCCGCGGTTTTCACTCGTTCCCGCAATGTCTCGACAGTGTCTTCCTCGCGCACCGGGACCCGCTCGGCGGCGATGACTGGGCCTGCGTCAACGCCCTCGTCGACGAAGTGCACCGTGGCCGCGGTTTCGGACACGCCGGCCGCGAGCACGTCTTCGATCGGGTGCGCTCCTGGAAACTCAGGGAGCGGCGCCGAGTGCGTGTTGACGATGCGGCCAGGGAAGCGCTCGAGGAAGTTGGGGCGCAGTAGGTGCATGAAACCGGCACAAACGACGAGGTCGACGTCGTGCTCCTCGAGCCAGTCGGCCATAGCTGCATCGCGCTCCTCGCGGGTGGGGTACTCGTCGAGCTCGAAGACGGCGGTCGGGATTCCTGCGGCTTCGGCTCTCTCGAGCGCACGCACGCCCGGTTTGTTCGACGCTACGGCCGCCACGGGCAGCCCTTCGTCGATGAGAGCTTGGAGGTTGGTTCCGATGCCACTGACCAGGACGCCGATCACGTGATCCGCCCGATCACCTGGCCCGCGCCGGTGTCGGCCGCAGGCACGACTGCGCACATTCCGATCCCGACGTTGAAGACGCGCCGCTGCTCCTCTTCGTCCACTCCCTGCTCGCTCAGCCAGGCGAAGACTGGCGGCCGCTCCCAGGCATCCCAGTCGAGCTCGACGTTCCGGCCCTCCGGCAGAACCCGCGAGAGGTTGCCGAGGATGCCGCCGCCGGTCACGTGTGCCAAAGCCTTCACGTCGGCACGCCCGCGCAGGTCGCGCACCTCGTCGACGTAGAGCTTGTGCGGCGCAAGCAGGAGGTCGGCGTCGAAGTCCCCGTCGCCGAGGAGCGCTCGCACGAGCGAGAACCCGTTTGTGTGCAGGCCGAGCGACGGCAGGCCGAGGACGGCGTCGCCCGCCTCGACGCGAGAACCGTCGATCACCTGGTCGCGCTCGACGATCCCGACGCAGCTGCCCGCGAAGTCGAGCTCCTCCTCGCGGTAGACGCCGGGCATCTCCGCGGTCTCGCCGCCGAGAAGAGCGCAACCTGCGGCGCGGCACGTCTCAGCGGCTCCTTCGACGAGCTCCGCGACCTGCTCGAGCCCGACCTTGTGCCCGACGACGTAGTCGAGGAAGAAGAGCGGCTCGGCTCCGGTTGTGATCACGTCGTTCACGCAGTGCGCGGTCAGGTCGGCGCCGATGGAGCGCAACCTTCCGGCCTTGCGCGCGAGCACGAGCTTCGTGCCCGCGCTGTCCATCGAGGCCGCCAGGAAGCGCTGTTCGTCGAGCGGATAGAGGCCCGCGAAGGCGCCGAATCCGCTCGTGCCGGTCGATTCGACAGCCGCTCGCAGCCGTTCGACGATCGAATCGGCGAGCGCGAGCGAGACCCCTGAAGCCTCGTAGGTCTTACCCTCCACCTCCAGACGAGTCTACGGGCTTCCGCGGCCTCCTAAACTCGGTGCGATGCTGCTCGCCCACTCGGCCTCCACGACGTGGTCCTTCGAGCCGCTCCAGCTCGTCCCGCTGGCACTCGGTGCGCTGCTCTACGCCAGGCGAACAAGGACGCTCGCGCGGCGCGGCACGCCGGTTGCCCGCTGGCGCCCCTTCGTGTTCGGCCTGGGCATCGTGCTCGTCGCCGTCTCGCTCGTCTCGCCGATCGCCACCCTCGGCGAGCAGGAGTCGTTTGCGTTCCACATGGTCCAGCACCTCCTGCTCGGCGACCTCGGGCCGCTGTGCATCGTCGCCGGACTGACCGGGCCGATCCTGCGTCCGCTCCTGTCCGTGCGGGCGGTTCGAGCGCTGCGCTTTCTCGCCCACCCGCTCGTCGCCCTTCCGCTCTGGACGGTGAACCTCGTCGCCTGGCACCTGCCCACGCTCTGGGAGGCGGCGCTCAGGCACGAGGCCGTCCATGCCCTCGAGCATGCGTGCTTCTTCACTGCGGGCGCGATCATGTGGGCCGCCGTCATCGAGGTGCTCCCGGGCCCGGAGTGGTTCGGGACCGCCGCCAAGATGGGCTACGTCGTCGTCGTCCGGCTCGTCTCGACGATCCTCGGGAACGTCCTCCTCTGGGCCGGCACGCCCTTCTACGGGCTCTACGAGGAAGCGCATCGCCCCTGGCACCTCTCGGCCTCGGCCGACCAGGGGCTTGCGGGCGGGATCATGATGATCGAAGGCTCGCTCGTGACGATCGGAGTGCTGGCTTTCCTCTTCCTTCGGCTTGCAGAGGAGGGAGACCTACGACAGCGGCTCCTCGAGCGGGGCCTCGATCCGCGAGCGGTGCGCAGGGCTGTCCGCTACGGGCGAGGGGAGGAGCTGTCGGGGGCGCCCTGACTCTTCTACGATCCCGCGGACACGAAACGAGAGATAGTTCCCGGACACGCGCCCTTGAAAGGAGAACGCATGGCGACACCGCCCGAGCAACCGTCCCGGCCGAGCTACGGCTACCACCCCGGGACGACCCTTGACTTCGCAAGGCTGCCGATCCCCGGCAACGCAGAGTTCCTTCTTTACCTCGTCGTGATGGCGGTCATCTCGATCGTGGTGCTCGTCGACGACCACTACAACGTTCCGGAGTGGCTCGACTTCACGAAGTGGGTTACGGCCGCGTACTTGATCTCACGCGGGATCGCCAAGGCGAGCCGAGTTCTCGAGCAGTAGGTGCGTCAGAGGCCCCTGGCGGGCCGTTGGCCCGTCAGGGCGCCAGGGAGGGGTGCGGCTAGCCGCCGCGAGCGCCGAGCATGAGCCGTGCGAGCGGCGTCATCGTGCTGAGCGGCGGCGGGTACAGGTCTTCCTGCGTCTGCGCGTTCAGGTGCGTCCAGGTCTGGCCGTAGTGTGCGCTCGGTAGGACGAGGTCGAAGACGTCCAGGCCGCGCGTGATGTCGTTCGCGTAGATCTTGCCGTTGTACCAGTACGACGACCATGTGTCCGCACGTCCGCGGCCGGTCGTTCCCACGTAGAAGGCGATCTCATGCGGGTTCGTCGGATCGGTGAAGTCGACGACGCTCGTCCCGCCGCCGTACCAGGCGGAGACGAGGATGTAGCGCCCGTCCACCGGAATGATGTTGGCGTTGTGCACGGAGCAGTAGATGCCCTGCGGGCGCGGGATCATGAACGAGCTCATCAGTTGAGCGTCGCTCACCCGCCAGATGCGGATCTTGCCGTCGTTACCCGGCTGGCAGGTGCCGGTGAAGCTCTCGTCGTCCGTGACGACGTACTGCCCGTCCCACGTGAACTCGGCCGAGTGCCAGTAGTTCACGCCCGCGTCGTCGATGTGCACCGGGTTCAGCGTGTCGGGGTTCGCCGGGTCCGTGATGTCCCAGATCTGGCCCTCGCTGGCGCACATCGCGGCCATCTTGTTGATCGCGAGGAACGCCGTCATGTCGTGGCAGCCTGGAACGGTGTTGGTCAGGGCCGGCTGGGAGAGGACGCTGGCGCTCTCCGGCGCATCCAGCGGCACCTGCACGATCGAGATCTTCCGGAACGGCGATTGGCAGCGCGGTCCCGAGCTCCCCGGATACGAGGAGATGTAGAGGAGCAGGCGGTTGTTCGGGGGATCGGGGACGAGCGTGTGCGTGTGCGAGCCACAGTCCGTGTACACGCCTTTGAGGTACACGGGTTGGGTCGGGTCCGTCAGGTCGAAGATTCGGATGCCCTCGAAACACGCGGTGCCGCACGCGGACGTGTCACTCCCACGGTTCTGGCTGCAGACCAGTTCGCCGTTCGTTTGCGGCGTGTCGATCGACTGGAAGAGCAGGAGGCGGCCCTCGTGCTCCCAGAGCGAGACGTCGTTCTGGGGGCCGCGGCACAAGACGTTGGCGCGCAGCCGGTCGGAGCCGGTCCGCGAGATGTCGAAGACGCGGAAGCCGTCGTAGTTCCCGGCGACGACGATGTCGCCCCAGAACGCGAGGTCGGAATGCGTTCGGGTCGGCCCCTCCGGGAAGCTCCAGTCGATCTTCATCCCCCTGCTCACGTCGGCAGCGCCCGCCCCCGGGAGGAGCAGGACTGCGGCACATGCGAGGACGAGGAGATATCCGGCCCGAGACATCACGTTCGCGCAGATGTTAGAGATTTTCACTACGCCGTACTAGGCTCGAATCGGAATTTCGCGACCGTCTTGCTTTCCGGGACCCGCGTCGGATAGCGCCGCGTGAAGCAGGCGCGGCAGAACTCGTTGGCGGGTCTCGTCGTTGCGGCCTGCACGCCCTCGAGCGACAGGTACGCGAGCGACGTTGCGCCGATCCGCTCGCGCACCTCCTCGACCGACCTCGATGAGGCGACGAGCTGCTCCTCGTCGGCGAAGTCGATGCCGTAGAAGCAGGGCGAGACGATGGGGGGTGACGAGATGCGGACGTGCACCTCCTGCGCTCCGGCTCCGAAGAGGAGCTCGACGATCTTGTGCGTCGTGTTCCCGCGGACGATCGAGTCGTCGACGAGCACCACGCGCTTGCCCGCCACCTCGGAGAGCGGGTTGAACTTCAGGCGGATGCCCTGCTCGCGGAGGCCCTGGTCGGGCTCGATGAACGTGCGGCCGACGTAGCGGTTCTTGATCAGTCCTTCGGAGAAGGGGATCCCGCTGCGCCGCGAGAAGCCGATCGCGGCCGGGGTTCCGGAGTCGGGCGCCGGCAGCACGAAGTCCGCCTCGACGCCGGCCTCCTCGGCCAGCTGCTCGCCCATCCTGACGCGGGCGGCGTGCACCTCGATGCCCGTGAGGCTCGAGTCGGGGCGCGCGAGATAGATGAACTCGAAGAGGCAGAGAGCGCCGGCTCCCGCCTGCGGCACGGCCTGCACCGAGTGGACGCCGTCCTCGTCGATCACGACGAGCTCGCCGGGCGCGATCTCGCGCTCGTGCTCGGCGCCGACGAGATCCAGCGCGCAGGTCTCGGAGGCGAGGACGGCGTCGCCGTCGATCCGTCCGAGATTCAGCGGCCGAAAGCCGTGCGGATCGCGAAAGCCGACGAGCTTGCCCTCGGCCAGGGCGACGACCGTGAACGCGCCCTCGAGCCTCCGCATCGCGCCCGCGACCGCGTCCTCCAGGGGAGCGGGATCGTTGGCGATGAGCGCCGCGATCACCTCGGTGTCGGAGGTGGTCGCGAGCTGAACGCCCTCCTGCACCAGCTCCTCGCGCACCTGCTCGATGTTCGTCAGGTTCCCGTTGTGTCCGAGGGTCACCGTCCGTGCCGTGCCGTGCTGGACGATCGGCTGTGCGTTCGTCCAGTGCGTGGAGCCGGTCGTCGAGTAGCGCGTGTGGCCGATGGCAACCTCCCCCTGAAGACCGCTGAGGTTCTGCTCGTTGAAGACCTGGGCGACGAGGCCCATGTCCCGGAGCACGGTGAGGCGCCCGCGATCGGACACGGCGATGCCCGCGGACTCCTGCCCGCGGTGCTGGAGGGCAAAAAGCCCGAAGTACGCGACGCGCGCCACGTCGCGGTCCGGCGCGCGAATGCCGAAGACGCCACACATCAGTGCCCCTTCCAGTGATGCCGCCGAGTCTCTGGGTCGCGAGCACCAAGCCAGAGGCCGCACTCGACCGCGGCCAAGGCTTGTAGCCTTGGCAAGGGCGAGGGTGGACTCTGGCGCCGCGTGATCGCGGGCCAGAGGTCGGCATGCATTGCCGGATGGGGCACTTAGTCGTTCTGCTCCCAGGCTTGCCGCAGTTGCTCGACGGGGACCCCAAGGAGAGTAGCGCCGCCGACGGTGCCGATGCGGGGCCAGTCGAGGTTGGCGCGCGATCCGACGACGGCCTGGCCGCCGCCTTCGCCGAAGAGCGCCAGGGCGTCGTCCGGAAGATGGAGCTCGGCGCCGACTCCGCTCGCGATCGCAGCCTCCGCCAGCGCCACCGCGAGACCGCCTTCGGCTGCGTCGTGGACGAGCGAGCAGCGCGGGGCGGCCTCGTAGAGGCTACGGACGAGCTCCGCTTCCGCCGCGAGGTCGAGCGGGGCCGGCCGGCCGGCTGACTTCTCTCCGTAGAGCGACTGGTACTCGGAGCCGTCGAGCGAGAGCCGGGGCTGACCGGCGAGGTAGATCGCATCTCCTTCGCTCCACGTGCCCGGAATCTCGCGCACGTCGGGGACGAGGCCGACGCAGCCGACGGCGGGCGTGGGGTGGATCGCGCGGCCGTCGGTCTCGTTGTAGAGCGAGACGTTCCCGGAGACGACCGGGACGCCGAGCGCCTCGCAGGCAGCGGCCATGCCCTCGATCGCTTCGGCGAGCTCCCAGGCGATCTCCGGTTTCTCCGGGTTCCCGAAGTTCAGGCAGTCGGTGATCGCGAGCGGCTCGCCGCCCGCGCACGCGACATTGCGCGCCGCCTCGAGCACGGCGAGCGCACCGCCCGGTGTGGGGGTCGAGCCGGGCCAGCTCGTCCGGAGCCGTCGAGGCTGACGGCGAGGCCGCGAAACGAAGGCCGAAGCCGGAGGACGGCCGCGTCGAGCCCCGGCCGGCGGATGGTGCGCGAGCCCGACGAGGTGGTCGTACCGGCGGTAGATCCAGGCGCGACTGCGGATGTTCGGCGTCGCGAGCAGCTCGAGCAGCGCGCGGTCGTGGCTCGGCCCCTTGGGAGCGGGCGCCGGCTCGGCGACCGGCCTCGGCCGGCGCGCGACCTCGTAGCGGGGCGCCTCGTCCGTGAGATGGGCAGCCGGGATCGCGCCGACGAGCTCGCCGTCGAAGTAGGCGCGGAGCTCGCCGGTATCGGTTACCTCGCCGATCGGCGAGTGGTCGAGCTCCCAGCGCGCGCAGACCTCCTCGACCGCTGCCAGGTTCTCCGGGCCGGACGACCGCGACCATCCGCTCCTGGCTCTCCGAGATCATGATCTCCCAGGGCTCCATCTCCTCTTCGCGCAGAGGGACGCTGTCGAGCAGGACGTCGATGCCGCCGTCGCCGCCGGCCATCTCGGCGAGGGAGGATGCGAGCCCGGCGGCGCCGCAGTCCTGCAGCGACTCGACGAGACCGCGTTCGACGAGCTCGAGGCTCGACTCGATCAGCTTCTTGCCCGTGAACGGGTCGCCGATCTGCACCGAGGGGCGCTTGTCCGCGTCTTCCTCCCCGAGCTCCTGGCTGGCGAGCACGCTCGCTCCGCCGATGCCGTCCCGGCCGGTCGTCGCCCCGTAGAGGAAGACGACGTTACCGGTGCCGCGTGCCTGCGCCTTGAGGACGCGCTCGGTGGGCAGGAGGCCGACGCACATCGCGTTCACGAGGCAGTTGTCGGCGTACGCGGGGTCGAACACGGTGTCGCCGCCGACGGTCGGGACGCCGACACTGTTGCCATAATTGGCAATCCCGGCCACGGCTCTTTCGAACAGGTGGTCGGGCGCCCCGAAGCGGAGGCCGTCGAGCAGCGCGACCGGTCGGGCACCCATCGCGATGATGTCGCGGAGGATGCCTCCGATCCCGGTCCCGGCGCCCTGGAACGGCTCCACGGCGGAGGGGTGGTTGTGGCTCTCGACCTTGAAGGCAACCGCCTCGCCCTCGCCGAGGTCGACGACGCCGGCGTTCTCGCCGGGCCCCTGAAGAACGCGCGGCGAGGACGTGGGGAAGCGCTTCAGGAGCGGCGCTGAGTGCTTGTAGGCGCAGTGCTCGGACCAGAGGAGCGAGAAGACCGCAAGCTCGAAGTGGTTCGGCTCGCGGCCCAGCAACTCGCAGATTCGGTCGAGCTCCCCGTCGGTGAGGCCGAGGGCACGATGGAGCGGCTGTTCTGCGACCCGCGTCAGAGGTTCGAGTCTAGCGAGGCGCCTGGATGAGCCTCACCTGTCCGCACCGGACATCCCGCGGGGTCCGGCCGCGGGCCTCCCTCCAATTTGATCCTAGTCGGGAATTTCGTGCATGTCTGTGACTCCTCTGAGCCGACTCTGCGACGTTGAAACGCATAGGTAGCCTGCCTAGATGCGCGGCTACGTCCCCTTGCTGCTCCTGCTCGCGGCGATCTGGGGAGCCTCGTTCATGTTCATCAAGATCGCCGTCGACGAGCTCGCGCCGACGACGACGATGGCACTTCGCCTCGTCTGCTCGGCGATCCCGCTGCTGGCGATCGTCGTCCTCACGCACGGGCGCAGGCCGGCTTTCCGGGAAATGCGCTCGATCACGCGAGCCGCGATCTTCCTCGGGATCGTCAGCACCGCTCTGCCGTTCACGCTGATCGCCTGGGGCGAGACGAAGATCGATTCCGGCGTCGCGGCGATCGGCAACGCCTCGATGCCCATCTTCGTCGCGATCCTCGCAATCAGGTTTCGCTCGAGCGAGCGCGCTACGGGCTCGCGTCTCTTCGGAGTCCTCCTCGGCCTGCTCGGCGTGGCCGTCCTGACCGGAGTGAACCCGGAAGGTGGCTGGGCGGGGGTCGCCGGAACGCTCGCCGTCGTCGTCGCGTCGATCTCGTATGCGGTCGCCACGCTCTACACCCAGGGCCTTCTCGACAACGTCCACAACGACGTGCTCGCCGCAGCCTCGGTGACGTGGGGCGCGATCTTCCTCACGCCGCTGGGTGCGGTCCAGGCGCCCTCGCACCTCCCCAGCTGGGGCGTGATCGCATCCGTGCTCGCCCTCGCGCTGCTCGGCACCGTCGCCGGCCAGCTTCTCTACTTCCGGCTGATCTACCGGTACGGCTCCGCCCGAGCGAGCCTCGTCGTCTACCTGCTGCCGGTGACCGCGCTCTTCTACGGCGCGCTGCTGCTGAACGAGCCGATCACGGTTGCTGCGATCGTCGGGCTCGTGCTCATCCTGACCGGTACCGCGCTCGGCTCCGGCGTGCTCCGCCTGCCGCGTCGCGTCGCCGTCCCGGCGTCCTCGCCGTGAGCGAGACGATCGCGGGCGATGGGTTCCGCCTTCGGCGCGCGACCGCAGACGACGTCGACTTCGTGCTCGAGCTCGCCTCGCATGACGACGTCGATCCGTACCTCCGGGCCGTCCGCCCGGGGCGCGAGGGCCTGCTCGAGGAGATCGAGCGCTCGCTGGCCGAGCCGCGCAAGTCAGGCCGCTTCGTGCTCGAGGTCGACGAGGAAGGGGAATGGCGCCGCGCGGGCGTCATGGGCTTCGACGTCGCGAACGAGCGCAGCCGGATTGCGAACCTGGGCGGGCTCGCGGTCGATCCGGAGTTCCGCGGACGTCGACTCGCCGACGAGGCTGCGCGCGTCCTCCAGCGCCACCTCCTGGTCGATCTCGACTACCACCGCCTTCAGCTCGAGATCTACGGCTTCAACGAGCGAGCAATCCTGCACGCCGAGCGGGCCGGCTTCATCCGCGAAGGGGTGAAGCGCAAGGCCTACTGGCGACACGAGGAATGGGTGGACGGCGTCCTCTTCGGCCTCGTGCGAGAAGACCTCGAGCCTGAGCCCTAGCGCGTAGGCCAGCGCGCTGCGCCGACCGGGCCGCGCGGATTCGCGCCGTCCCAAAGCGTGGGGTCGAAGCCGAAGGTCTCGGCGAGCGTAGTTCGTGAGCTCGCACTTGCCGCCGCCCGTTCCTTGCTGTACGTCCAGACCGTCTCGCTGGCCGTGCCGTCCGTGCGCTCGATCTCGACACCTTCCGGCTCCAGGTCTTCGACGAACTCGGCGGCGAAGTCGGCAGCCTCGAGGAAGCTGACGCTCTTGTAGATCACCTGCTGCGCCTGGTACCGAGGCTCGTAGACGACCTCCCGTACCTGGAAGAGGTCCTGCCCTGGCGCCGAGGTGTTCAGCACGGTTGTCACATCGATGTCGCTCGACCCCAGCTCGAGACCCTGCTGCTCTGCGAGGGCGCGGGCAAGGGAAACGCCAGAAAGGACGCCTGAGCCGACCAGGATTTCGCCGAGGAGACGGCGACCGTCGCTCGCGCGTTGTTCGTCGAGTGCATGTTCGAGCTGTGGTCTCGTCAGGAACTCCTTCTCGATGAGCAGCTTGCCGAGCGGGCGCCAGGCGGTCAGTGTGTCCGCAGGAGAGCGCGTCGTCGTTGCTATGCCGGGCTCGACGTAGCCTGCGGTTTGCAACTCGACTCCATGCTGGCTCGCCAAGGCTCGTCCGAGGGTAAAGGCCGAGATGTGGCCGAACCCGACGAGGATCTCGCCCATGAGGCGACCGGTGCGGCGCTGCTCCGCGAGCGCCCCTTCGAGCTCGGTCGGTGTGAGCCAACCGCCGTCGACAAGCAACTCGCCCAGCGGGCGCCAGGTATACGAGGTCTCGATCATCCTCCTCGTATCGGCCAAGTCAGGCCAGTTCTGAAGAGATGGAGCTCATCCGCATCTCTTGACATCTCCGCTCGCGCTGCGTGACGGTTCACTCAGAATGGCCGAGTCCAAGCTGCCGAGCGGGACCCTTACGGTGCTGTTCACCGACATCGAGGGCTCGACTCGGCTGATCCGGGAGCTCGGCGAAGAGGGCTACGTGCAGGCGCTCATCGAGCACCGCCGTCTCGTGCGAAGCGCCTTCGCCTCCCATGGCGGTGTCGAGGTCGAGACGCAGGGAGATGCCTTTCTGTACGTGTTCCCGGATCCCGCCGAGGCTCTGGCAGCAGCGGCGCAAAGCCAACAGGCGCTCGCCTCGGGACCGGTCAAGGTGCGCATGGGGCTGCACACCGCCGAGCTGCGCCAGACCGGCGAGGGCTACTCCGGCCACGAGCTACATCGGGCGGCGCGGATCGCTGCGTGCGGCCACGGCGGCCAGGTCGTGCTCTCTGCGGTGACGCGGGAGCTCGTCGAGGGTGACCTGACCGAGCTCGGCGAGCACCGGCTGAAGGACTTCCCCGAGCCGGTCGCGCTCTTCCAGCTCGGGCAGGAGCACTTTCCGCCCCTAAAGACGATCTCGAACACCAACCTGCCGCGGCCTGCGTCCTCCTTCGTCGGGAGGCAGGAAGAGCGAGACGAGGTCGTGAACATGCTCAGCAACGGCACTCGCATGGTCACGCTCTGCGGGCCCGGCGGTTCCGGCAAGACCCGGCTCGCCCTCGAGGCCGCCGCCGACCTCGTGCCGACGTTCATGGCCGGCGTCTTCTGGGTCGGGCTCGCTGCGGTGCGCGAGCCGGCGCTCGTCACAGAGACGATCGCACAGACGCTCGGGGCGAAGGGGGGCCTTGCAGAGCACATCGCCGAGCGCCACCTCCTCCTGCTGCTCGACAACTTCGAGCAGGTCGTCGAGGCGGCGCCGTCGCTCAGCCCGCTGCTCGAGCACTGCCCCAACCTGAAGCTGATGGTCACGAGCAGGGAGCTGCTGCGGATCAACGGCGAGGTCGAGTATCCGGTTCCGCCCCTCTCGGAGCCGGAGGCGGTCGAGCTCTTCTGCGAGCGCGCGCGGCTTGAGCCGGACGAGACGGTCGCCGAGCTCTGCCGTCGACTCGACGACTTGCCGCTTGCGCTGGAACTGGCTGCCGCTCGCGCCAGCGTGCTCTCCCCGGCGCAGGTTCTTGAGCGCCTGTCCCAACGGCTGGACCTGCTCAAGGGCGGACGAGGCGCCGACCCTCGCCAGGTGACCCTTCGCGCCACGATCGCCTGGAGCCACGATCTGCTCGACGACGAGGAGCGAGGACTGTTCGCCCGGCTCGCCGTGTTCAGGGGCGGTTGCACGTTGGAGGCGGCCGAAAGCGTGGCTGACGCCGATCTCGACGCGCTGCAGTCGCTCGTCGAGAAGAGCCTGATCCGCCACACGACCGAGCGCTTCTGGATGCTCGAGACGATCCGCGAGTTCGCGCTCGAGCGGCTCGTCGAAAGCGGTGCCGAGGCAGAGGTACGGTCGCGCTACGCGGCCCACTTCGTCCGCCACGCCGAGGAGTCGGGGTGGCGGCACAACGCGGACGGCGGGTCGTTCGCCGAGCCGCTTGCGCGCGTCGGAGTCGAGTACGACAACCTGCGCAGCACGCTCGAGTGGGCGCGCGATTCGGACGAGCACGAGGTTCTCCTTCGTGTGGCGGCGGCGCTCGCGGACTACTGGAAGGTGCGCGGCCTCGTCCACGAAGTGCGCACGTGGTTACCGCTCGCGCTTGAGCGGGGGGCGACGCCGCTTCAGGCTCGCGTGAGAGTGCTTCGCGTCCTGGGCGGGCGGGCGATGAGCGACGGCGACCTCGCCCAGGCGGAAGCCCTTGTAGCCGAGCAACGCGCTCTTGCGGAAGAGGTCGGGGACGAGGAGGAGCTGCACCTCGCGATGAACTCGTCGGCGCATCTTGCCCGAGCCAGGGGCGATCTCGAGGGCGCTCGAGGGCGTTTCCTCGAGCTCGCAGCGGCCGCGGCGGGCTTCGGGGACCCGCATTTGCACGCTTACGCCGTCATCAATGTCGGGCTAATCGAGATCGACGCGGGCAACTATCGAGCCGCCCTCGAATATTCATCCACGGCCGTCGACATGTTGAGCGAGCTCGGAGACGAGACCGGACTCGCGGCAGCACTCGCGAATTGCGGCTGGAGCGCACTCTGTCTCGGTGATCCTGTGCGCGCCGGGGACTACTTCCGCCGGTCGCTGGTCTTCGTCGGGCAGCTGGAGGCGAAGCATCACATCGCAACCGTGGCCGTCGGGCTCGGGGCCGCGCTCGTCGCCGACCACGACGAGCAGCGCGGCGCCCAACTCCTGGGCGCCGCGGCGTCGCTCCGCGAGGAGCTTGGAATCGGACTGAATGACGCGCTCGAGGAGCAGGTCAACCGGCAGGCTGTTGCCGATGCGAGGGCGGTGCTCGGCGAGGACGCGTTCGATGCGGAGTGGGCTCGGGGCCGCGCGCTCAAGCCGCAGGAGCTCGTGAAGCTCTACGAACCGGGCAGGTAGCGAGGTTCATCTCCCACCGCGGTACTCGTTTACGATCGCGGCGTGGCCAAGTATCTGCACACGATGTGCCGGATCACCGACCCGGAGAAGAGCAGGCGCTTCTACGAGGCGCTCGGGTTCGCCTTCGCGGGGGACTTCGACATCGTCCGCGAGGGCCAGCTCGAGGCGACCAATTACTTCTTCTCGATCGGCGACCAGGACTCGGTGCTCGAGCTGACGTACAACCACGACGGCCGCACCTACGACCTCGGCAGCGGCTACGGCCACATCGCGGTTGGCGTGGACGATCTCGATGGCACGCTCGCCGAGCTCGCTGCGCAAGGGATCGAGCCGGAGCGGCCGCCGTACTCGGTCCGCGAGGGCGGCTCGCGCCTCTGCTTCGTGCAGGATCCGGACGGCTACAGAGTTGAGTTAATCGAGCGGAGCCCGAGCCCGAGCTAGTACCTCAGCAAGAGCGCGTGAAGGGGAGATCGGCGTTAGGATCGACCCCGGAAATCAGGCCGCATCCGAGGGACGGAGGATTCCAATGCGACGTGCCTGGCTCTATCTGCTCTTTGTGCTGATCGCTCTGCTTGCGCTGCTGGCCATCTCGACCGGCGGTGCGGCGCAGCCGGCACATACTGAAGGGACGCCGACGGCGATCGGGAGAGGCGGCGCGGTGGCCACTGTCGAGGAACTGGCGAGCGGAGCCGCCGTCGGAGCGCTGCGCGACGGCGCGAACGCGGTCGACGCCGCAGTCGTGGCTGCGGCCGTCCTGGGCGTTACCGAGCCGTTCTCGTGCGGCATCGGCGGCGGCGGTTTCATGGTCATCCGGACGAGCGACGGCGAGGTCACGACGATCGACCACCGCGAGACGGCGCCGGCCGCGATGCGACCCAACTCCTTCTTCGAAAACGGCGTGCCGTTGCCGTTCAGCGACGCCCGCTACAGCGGCCGATCGGTCGGCGTGCCGGGGACCGTGCGCGGCTGGGACGAGGCCCTGAGTCGCTTCGGGACGATGTCGCTCGAGGAGGCGCTGCAGCCGGGAATTGCAGTGGCCCGGGACGGTTTCGTCATCGACGAGACCTTCTTCAGCCAGACGCAGCAGAACCTCGACTATTTCGACGATGTTCCCTCGACCAGCGCGCTCTACCTCGACCCCGACGGTACCCCGCGCGACGTGGGAACGGTGCTGCGCAACCCCGACCTGGCGGGCGCCTACGCTCGGATCGGCCATTTGGGCGCCAAGGGCTTCTACCGAGGCGCGATTGCAGATGCGATGGTCGAGTCGGTCCAGCACCCGCCCGTCGCGCCGGAGGCGAACCACGTCTGGCGCGCGGGGCTGATGACCATGCGTGATGTGAGGGGCTACACGGCACCCGAGCGGGAGCCGACGAGGGTCGATTACCGCGGGCTCGACGTCTACAGCATGGGTCCTCCGTCGAGCGGCGGCTCGACTGACGGCGAGGCGTTGAACATCCTCGAGGGGTTCGACCGCGACGCCTCCGACCGCGCGCAGGCGTTCCACCTCTTCCTCGAGGCGTCGCGCTTCTCGTTTGCCGACCGGAACGCGTACCTGGCCGATCCCGATTACTTCGACGTCCCGCTCAGGGGCCTGCTCTCCGAGGGATTCGCGGCCGAGCGCCGGGCCCTGATCGATCCCAACCACGCTGCGATGAGCCCGGTTCCTCCTGGCGACCCGTATCCATACGACACCGCCGGTGAGCCCGCCGCGACCGCGGAGCAGTCGGAGACGACCACGCATCTCACCGTTTCCGACCGCTGGGGCAACGTCGTCTCCTACACGTACACGATCGAGTCGACCGGCGGCAACGGCGTCGTCGTGCCCGGCTGGGGCTTCCTCCTCAACAACGAGCTGACCGACTTCAACTTCGACTCGCTGACGCATCCCAACCGCGTCGAAGGCGGCAAGCGGCCGCGCAGTTCGATGAGCCCGACGATCGTCCTTGACGACGGTCAGCCGTTCCTCGCGCTCGGCTCGCCCGGTGGCTCGATGATCATCACCACCGTGCTGCAGATCCTCGTTGACCGGCTAGACCTAGGGGCGACGCTGCCGCAGGCGATTGCCGCCCCTCGCGCGAGCCAGCGGAATACGGTGCTGACCGCGGCGGAGCCGGCGTTTATCAGCTCGCCGGAAGGTCAGGAGCTCATCGCCCGGTTTGGCCACGCATTCTCGACGACCGCCGAAATCGGCGCCGCGACGGGCATCGAGTTTCTCGGCGGCGGGCGTGTGCTTGCTGCTGCGGAGCCGACGCGTCGCGGCGGAGGCAGTGCAATGGTCGAAGAGCCGGAATAGATCGGAGGTCGCACAGGAGCCGGCCCGCCGACTTAGCCAGTTCTTCAGCTGAGAGGCGGGCCAGGCATCGTGGCCTAACTAAGTAAGCGAGGCGCCTCTAGCGGGTGAGGTACGCGGCGCGGCCCGCAGCTCCGGAGGCCCAGCAGGCGTTCGGGCTCGCGCAGTCGATCGTATGCAGGCTGCCGTCGTCGAAGCGCTGCCAGCTCGTGCCGCCGTTCGTGCTGACGTCGCTGCCCGTCAATCCGACCGCGATCACCGAGTGACCGTCGACCCAGGCGGCACCCGATCGGTATTCCGGCGGAGCGCCCGGCACGAGCTGCCACGTACTGCCGCCGTTCCGGGTGGACGCGAAGTTGTCCGGCGAGGCATCCGGTGCCGCAAAGTCTCCGCCCACTGCCAGGCCACGCTGCTGACCGTTGAACGTGAGCGCATTGATGCCGGCGGTTGGGCTGCTCAGGATCGGCGTTGCGCTGACGCTCCAGGTCTGGCCGCGGTCGTTCGAACGGAAGACCCGAGCCTGCGCGCTGCCGCCCGTGCCGAACCAGGCGCTGCGGCCGTGGTCGGACGCGATGCACTGCCCGCTCGCCGCGAACGCGAATTCGCCGGCAAGCGCCGGCGGCATGCCGGCCGGATCGACGACGTGCCAGGTCTGGCCGCCGTCGGACGTGGAGATGATCCTGAACTTGTTGCCGTCGGGCGGATCGGAAAGCGCGAGGCCGCGCCGGTCGTCGAAGAACGTCATGCAGTCGTAGAACGCGTTCGGGTCGTCGTTCTCGAACGCGAGCGTCCAGCTCTGGCCCGCGTCCGAGGTGACGTAGATCCGCGAGTCGCTGCCCGTCCCGATCGAGAGGATGACGGCACGGTTGGCGTCGAACGCCTCGATGTCTCGGAACTGCAGCAGCTCCGTGCCGGGCGGGCCGACCTGCTGCCAGGTCGCGCCGCGGTCGACTGTGCGCAGAACCGTTCCCACGCTGCCGCTCGACCAGGCCGTGCTCGCGCTGACGGCCGACACTCCGCGCAGCGAGGCAGTCGAGCCCGTCGGCGTGTCGTGCCAGGTGTAAGTCCAGTGGGTTCCAGCCGAGGGAAATGCGGGCGTGCCGGCCCCGGATGCGAGTGATGCCGCCGATCCGGCGAGGCCGAGTACGGCAAAAGCGAGGGCGATGCGCCTCAGCACGGCGAGAAACCTAACGCGTCGTCCCTCAGATCGCAACCGCGACCAGCTAGCCGCCCCACGGCGGGAGGTCGAGCGCCCGCTCGTAGGCTGCCCGATCGTGCACCGGCTCACCGTGCGAGACGATCACGTGCTCGAACGGGAGCTCGAGCAGCGCCCGCAGTGCAGGCAGCACCCGCTCCTCGTGCCAGGGGGTCGCCCAGACGCGAAGCTCGCCGCCCTCCTGCGCGGTCAGCCCGTCCGCGAAGACGAGCGCGCGCTGCTCGGGCAGCCAGAGCGGCGTCTCGCCGCGTCCCCGCCCGTCGTGCAGTGCGACGAGCCCGCCGGGCAGCTCGCTGCCGGGTTCGATGCCCTCGAGCTCGGTTTCGGGGATGTTGTCGCGCCAGAGGAGATATGGGCCGAACGCCCGGGCTCCATAGCGGCGCACGAAGAGGTCGGCGTCGCGAACGTGATCCGGCTTGAGGACGACGACGAACGTCGGCGGGTTCGAGTCGAGGCGTTCCCACACCTCGGTTGCGTCCTCGGGCGGCGCAAGCGGATCGAGCAGCGCGACCTCGCCGCCCGAGGCGACGCACGTCGAGCTGACCATCTGCTCCCACCCGACTTCCGGGCGCCAGTCGGGATAGTCGAGCCGCCAGAGCCACAGGCCCGGCGTCACATCACGGATCTCCCAGGCCATCGCGCCGGAGATTGTGTCAGTGGCCGGGCGCGAGCACGGGCCCGTTGGTCAGATCGCCGACGGCGAGTTCGACGCTCGCCTCGCAGCTTGTCTCTCCGCACTCGCAGATGAACGTCCGGAGGATCGAGTCGGAGTCTCCATCGGCCCAGGGCCGCGCGTAGTAAGCGCGCACCTGCGCCGCAATCGCCTCGTTGCCCTCGCGCAGCAGCGCCCGGCGGGCCGCGCTCGTCTCGGCGCAAGGTCCCTCGGCCAGGGCCGCGGCGAATGCCTCTTCGACCGCCGCCACCATGTCGTCGATTCCGCGTGACGTGTCGACGCTCAGCGTGGGTGCCCCATGCTCCTCCGTGGACTTCTCGATCGCCTTCGCGAGGAGGAGGTAGAGCTCGCGGGGACCTCCGGCGAGCGCACGGTCATCGAGCTGCGCGCGCTGGAACGCCGCCGTCGGAATGAGCCAGACGGCGCGGGCAGGGTCGGCGATACCGGACGAGACGACCGAAGGCGAGACGGGCGAGCCCTCCGCGACGATGAGCGGCGACCCGGGTAGCCGACGCAGGTCGTCGACGACCATCGGCCCGCGCTCGGCGTGCAGCGACATCTCCAGCATCTCGGCCGGTGTCGCCTCCTCCCAGCGTTGCGCCGGCGTCATCGCCTCCCAGCGCTGCGCCGCAGGATTGAGCTCGCGAAGCGCGCGATCGCGGTGCGCCCACGTCTGTGTGTCCGCGTTGTACCAGCGAAGGCCGTGCCGCCGGGCCAGGCGGGTTGCGATCGTCGTCTTGCCCGAGCCGGGCGGCCCACCGATCCAGAGCACGTGCCTCAGCGACTCGAGCCTGGCCACGCCTCAGCCCAGCCGGCTGTCGATGTCCGCTGCGTCGAGCCCGTCGATCTCGACCACTTTCACGCGGGCGCCGTGGCCCGCGACGACGCTGACCGAGCGACGCGGAATGTCGAGCATGTCTGCGAGGAACGAGCAGAGCTCCTTGTTCGCGCGGCCGCGCTCGGGCGCAGCTGCGACCCGAGCTCGCCAGCCGTCTCCGTGGCGTCCCACCAGCTCGCTCCGCTTCGCGCCGGGCGACACCGTGACGCTGATTCGCGCCAACCTAGGTCGTCAGGTCTCGAGCGAGCTCTTCGAAGACGGCAACGTACGCGTCGGCGGCCTCGTCGGTGTGCGCGATCGAGAGCGTCCACTCCTCTTCGCGACCCGGTGTCATGAAGATCCCTCGGTTCAGGTTGTAGAGCCAGGCCAGCTCGGCCAGCTCGGCGTCCTGGTGCTGCTTGAACGTCGCGAAGTCGGTGATCGTCTCGTCCGCGAAGGTGACGCAGCCCTTGCTTCCGACACCGACGCTGTAGCCCGGAAGCCCGTGCCGGTCGATGACGTCCTGGCAGCCCGCGAGGAGACGCTCGTTGATGCGGTCCAGATGCTCGTAGGCGTCCGGAGTCAACACCTCCCGCAGGCTGGCCTTGGCGGCCGCCATCGTCAGCGGGTTCCCGTTGAACGTTCCCACCTGGTACACGGTGCCGTCTTCGACGACGGACATGACTTCCTCGGTTCCCCCGATCGCACCGGACGGCAGCCCGCCGCCGAGCGTCTTGGCCAGCGTGACCATGTCCGGCTTGATGCCGAAGCGCTCCGTCGCGCCGCCTGCTGCGATCGCGAGCCCGGTCTTGACCTCGTCGAAGATGAGCACGACATCGTGGCGCCTCGTGATGTCGCGTACGGCCTCGAGATAGCCGTCCTCGGGCATGACGACGCCGATGTTCATCAGCGCCGCCTCCATGATCAGGCACGCGGGCTTTCGTCCCTCGGCGCCGAGGCGCTCGATGCGCCTGGCCAGCGCGCCGGCGTCGTTGAAGGGAACCGCGACCGTCAGGTCGGCGACCGCCTGGGGCACGCCTCCGCCGTAGGGCGTGGAAGGGATGTCGTCCGGATCGACGCTTGTGTCGACGTCACCGACGGCGACCATCACCGCGTCGTGGTGCCCGTGGTAGGAGCCGAAGATCTTGAGGATCGTGTCGCGCCCCTTCAGCCCACGGGCGATCCTGATCGCGTCCATCGTCGCCTCGGAGCCGGAGTTGTTGAAGCGCCACTTCGGCAGCCCGAACCGGCGTGCGAGCTCCTCGGCGACCTCGACCCCGTCCTCCGTGGGAGCCGCGAACTGCGTGCCCAGCCGGACACGCTCCTCGACTGCCCTGACGATTGCCGGATGCGCGTGCCCCTGGGGCATCGAGCCGAAGCCGTTGTGGAAGTCCCAGAGTCGCCGGCCGTCGACGTCCCAGACGACCGCGCCCTCGCCGCGCTCGAGGTAGAGAGGCCACGGCTCGCGGACCTGGTACGAGGAGGGGACGCCGCCCGGCAAAACCCTGCGCGCCCGTTCGAACATCCGCTTCGAGCCCTGCGTCTGCTCGTCGAGCCGCTTGCCCTCGCGCGCGGTCAGCTCCTTGACGCGGTCGCGGTCGATCCTGGTGGCTTTGACCTCCGTGCTCATACCTTCACCTGCGTCTCACGGCGCCGCTGCCACAGGACGTTTGCGACCATCAAGATGAGTGCGACGACGAAGATCATCGTGCCCATCACGTTAACCTGCGGCGGCGCCCCCACGCGGGCCGCGCCCCAGACGAAGAGCGGAAATGTGATCTCCGAGCCGGAGTTGAAGTAGGTGATCACGAAGTCGTCGATCGAGAGCGCGAAGGACAGGAGCGCGCCCGCCAGGATCGCCGGTGCGATCAGCGGCAGCGTCACCTTGCGGAACGTCACCCATTCGTTTGCGCCGAGGTCCATCGCGGCTTCCTCCAGGTTGCGGTCGAAGCCGACGAGCCGTGCCTTCACGGTCACCACGACGTAGCTGATGCAGAACATGATGTGCGCGATCAGGATCGTGCTGAAGCCGAGGAAGACGTTCAGATTGATGAAGAGCGTGAGCAGCGAGGCTCCGAGCACGATCTCGGGGGTCGCCATAGGCAGGAAGATGAGGAGGTTCGTGCTGCCGCGCGCGCGAAAGCGGTACCGGACGAGCGCGAGGGCGATCAGCGTTCCGAGGACGGTTGCGGCGATGCTCGCGAACAGCGCGATCTCCAGTGAGCGCGTCATGGCGTCGCGGAGGCCCGGGACGCCGTCCCAGTTGCGCCAGTGATCGAGCGTGAACCCTTGCCAGGTGTAGTTGAACCGCCCCTTGGGGTTGTTGAACGAGAAGAGGATCACGAGCCCGATCGGGACGAGGAGATACGCGAACGCAAGAATCGCGTAGACGGTGAGCAGGTGGCGTCGGACGAACTTCATCCGGTCAGCTTCTCCGTCCCGATCACCCGTGCGTAGATCGCGATCAGCACGAGGATCACCGCCATCAGCGTGAAGGAGAGCGCTGCAGCGGAGGGATAGTCCCCGAGCTCGAGGAACTTCGACTGGATGACGTTTCCGATCATCGCCTGCTTCGGCGTCCCGAGTAACTCGGCGTTGATGAAATCTCCGGCCGCGGGGATGAACGTGAGCAGCGTGCCCGCGACGACCCCGGGAAGCGACAGCGGAAGCGTCACGCGCAGGAATGCCTGCACGCGGCTCGCATAGAGATCCTCGGCTGCCTCGATCAGCCTGTGGTCGATCGCCTCGAGCGAGACGTACAGCGGCAGCGCCATGAAGGGCAGGAAGTTGTAGGTGATTCCGGCCACGACGGCCGTCGAGGTCGCGAGCAGCCGGCCGCCGTCGCCGAGGATCCCGATGTCACGGAAGATCCCGACGACCGGTCCCTCGTCCGCGAGGATCGTCTGCCACGCCAGCGTCCTGATCAGGTACGTGACGAAGAACGGCGCGATGATCATGACCAGGAGGAGGTTCTTCCAGCGTCCTCCACGGAATGCGATCCAGTACGCGAGCGGGTAGCTGATGAGGAGCGCGAACGCAGTCGCGAGCCCCGCGTAGATGAGCGACCGTATGAGCTGCTCGTGGTACCGCTGGAGCGAGTCCCAGTAGTTGCCCCAGGCCCAGTCGAACGCGTAGCCCACGTCGAAGTTCCCTGACTCGAGCGATTGGTAGGCGAGGAATCCGAGGGGAACGACGAAGAACACCGCGAGCCACGCCAGCCCCGGCGCGAGCAGGAGATACGGCGTGAGCCCGCTGTGACGGTGGAAGAAGCCCAACTCTTGCGGTCAGGCCCCGAGCACGGCCTGCCACTGCTCGTTGAAGTCCTGATTCTTCAGAGCCGCTGGATCGATCAGGTGCACCTGGGAGAGCGTCTCCTCCGTTGGGAAGATCAACTGGTTGTTGGCGGTCTCCGGATCCGTCTTAGCCAGCTCTTCCATGGCCCCCTTCACCGGCGTCACGTAGTTGACCCAGGCGGCGATCTTTGCGGCGACCACGGGGTCGTAGACGTAGTTCATGTAGACCGAGGCGGTGTACGCGTCACCGCCCTTCGGGATCACCATGTTGTCCGTCCAGATCATCCCGCCTTCATCCGGGATGCCCCACTTCAGGTTCGCGTTGTCGGCCTGGAGCTGCACGATGTCGCCCGACCAGGCGAGGCAGGCAATGAGGTCGCCGTTCGACAACGGGCCCGTGTAGTCGTTGCCGGTGAACCGGCGGATTTGACCCGATTCCGAGGCGGCGCTCACGCGGTCGATCGCGCTCTTGAAGGCGTCGTCGGTGACATTGCTCGGGTCGTCGCCGTTGGCGAGCATCACGATGCCGAGCGAGTCCGAGAAGTTGTCGAGCATCGTCACCTTGCCCTTGAGATCCGGGTCCTCGAGGAGCTGGTCGACGGATGTGATCGGCTTCGTCAGCTTCGCGTTGTAGGCGATCCCTGTCATGCCCGACTGCCACGGCAGGGTGTGCTCGCGGTCGGGGTCGAAACCGGGGTGCTGCTGGACGTCGACGAGGTTCTTGATGTTCGGGATCGCATCCTTGTCGAGCTTCTCTGTCCAGTCCCGATCGATCATCGTCGAGAGGTAGCGCTCGTTGTCGGTGAGGACGACGATGTCGCGGTCGACCGACTGGCCCCTCGACAGCGGCCCCTGGATCTTTCCGAAGTACTCGGAGTTCGAGTTGATGTCCTCCGTGTAGTTGACATCGACGCCGAACTTTTTCGTGAACGCCGCGAGCGTCCCAGGCTTCTTCGTCTTTTCGTCGATATCGATGTACAGCGTCCAGTTCGAGAAGCGCAGCGTGTCGGCAAGCTCTCCCGTCGAAGCGCTTCCGCCGTTTCCGCTGCTACCGCCGCATGCGGCGAGGAGGCCGGGCATCGACAGCAGGCCCGCTCCGAGCGCTGCCCGACGCAGCAGTTCCTCTCGGGTCAGTCGGTCTCTCATCACGTGTCCTCCTCTGGAAGGTCGACGACGAAGGTGGCCTCGGGCTCGAAGCCGACGGTGATCGGTTCGCTCGGAGCTGCTCGATCCGAACCGGATTCCATGTTCTGAACGTAGACGGTCAGGCGCCCGGCGGGCGTGTCGACGACGTACTGCGTCGAGACGCCGACGTACGCCGATTCGAAGACGGTTCCGGCGAGTGAGTTCACCTGGCCGGCTCCGATGCGGATCTTCTCGGGTCGGATGCCGACGGCGACGCGGCCGGAGCGGGTGCCGAGCGCATCACTGGAGACCTTGACCTCGGAGCCGCCTTCGAGGGTGATCGTGCCCGCGCCCGACACCGTTCCCGGCAGGAGGTTCGACACACCGAGGAATCCGGCGACGAATGCGGTCTCAGGTCGCTCGTAGAGCTCGGTCGGAGGACCCAGCTGCTCGACTCGGCCACCGTTCATGACCGCGATCGTGTCGGCCATCGTCATCGCCTCCTCCTGGTCGTGCGTGACGTGGATGAACGTGATTCCGATGTCGTGCTGGATCGTCTTCAGCTCGAGCTGCATCTGCCGGCGGAGCTTGAGGTCGAGCGCGCCCAGCGGCTCGTCCAGGAGGAGAACGCGAGGCTTGTTGACGAGCGCGCGCGCGAGGGCGACGCGCTGCTGCTGCCCTCCGGAGAGCTGCCGGGGCTTCCGGGTCTCGAGGCCGTGCAGGTCGACGAGCTCGAGGATCGCGTGCACCCGTCCCGCCAGCTGCTTTCCCTTGAGGCCCTGGCGGCGCATCCCGAACGCGACGTTCTCGAAGATCGAGAGGTGCGGGAAGAGGGCGTAGGACTGGAAGACCGTGTTCACGTCCCGCTTGTAGGGCGGGAGCCCGACGACATCCTTGTCGCCGAGGTAGATCGAGCCCGACGTCGGCTCCTCGAAGCCGCCGATCATCCGCAGCGTCGTCGTCTTCCCGCACCCCGAGGGGCCGAGGAGAGCGAAGAACTGTCCGGGCTCGATTGCGAGCGAGATGTTGTCCACTGCGACAACATCGTCGAATTGCTTCATGACGCCTTCCAGGCGAACGTCAGAGGCCTGAGCGGCGGGCACCGCGTCTGCGTCAACGCGCTCGGCCACGTCCACCAAGGTCAGTCGATCTTCGCCATGACGTGCTTGATCTGGGTGTAGTCCTCGAGGGAGTACACCGACAGATCTTTGCCGTACCCCGACTGCTTGTAACCGCCGTGCGGCATCTCGGAGACGAGCGGGATGTGGTCGTTGATCCAGACCGTCCCGAACTGGAGCTTGCGGGCGGCGTTCAGGGCACGCCCGATGTCACGCGTCCACACCGAGGCCGAGAGCCCGTAGTCGACGTCGTTCGCCCAGGCGAGTGCCTCGTCGTCGTCTCCGAAGCGCTGCACGGTGACGACGGGGCCGAAGACCTCCTTCTGGACGATCTCGTCGTCCTGGCCGACGTCGACGACCACGGTCGGCTGGACGAAGAACCCGCGCTCGCCGTTCGAGCCGCCGCCCGTGAGCACCTTTGCCTTCGCTGCGCGCTCGAGGAATCCGAACACGCGCTCCTGTTGCGACTTCGAGATCACCGGGCCCATGTCGAGCTCCTCGCTCGTCGCCGGGTCGCCGACCTGAAGCGACTCGACGGCCGGCACGAGCTCCTCGAGAAGCTTGTCGTAGACCTTCGGCCCCGCCATCACGCGTGAGGCAGCGGTGCAGTCCTGGCCCGAGTTCCAGTAGCCGGCGACCTTGATCCCCTCCGCCACCGCGGCCGGATCGGCGTCGTCGAAGACGATCACAGGGGCCTTGCCGCCGAGCTCGAGGTGAACGCGCTTGAGGTTGTCCGCGGCCGCGCGCGCGATCTCCTTGCCGGTCGCGACGTCGCCGGTGAGCGAGACCATCCGCACGTCGGGGTGACGCACGATCCCCGCCCCGACGGGCTCGCCGTCGCCGGTGATCACGTTCAGGACGCCCGGCGGGAAGATGTCGGCGGCGAGCTGCGCCATGCGTAGCGTCGTGAGCGGCGTTTGCTCCGACGGCTTGAGGACGATCACGTTGCCGGCCGCGAGCGCGGGGGCGATCTTCCAGACGGCCATCATCAGCGGGTAGTTCCAGGGAGCGATCTGTCCGACGATCCCCACCGGCTCGCGGCGGATCATCGACGTGTACCCGCGCATGTACTCGCCGGCCGCGCGGCCCTCCATCGTGCGGGCCGCACCCGCGAAGAAGCGGAGGTTGTCCGAGGAGACGGGCAGCTCGTCCCGCGCGGCAGGGAGCGGCTTGCCGACATTTTGCGACTCGAGCTGAGCCAGGTCCTCCGTGTCCGCGTCGAGGGCGTCGGCGAGCTTCAGCATCATCTCGGCCCGTTCGCCGGGTGTCGTCTCGAGCCACTCGGGCAGCGCGGCCTTCGCCGCTTCGACCGCTCGATCGACGTCCGCCTGGGTGCCCTGTGGCACTTCGGCGATCGTCTCTGCCGTCGACGGGTTCAGGATCTCGGCCGTCCCGCCCTCGGCCGCGTCGACCCAATTGCCGCCGACGTAGTTCTGGTACCGGGAAACCGTGACGCTCATCTCACCCTCCGCTTCGTTCGTCGGCACGAGCGTACCCCCAGGCAGGAAGCCTCACAACTTGAACCTTCAACTACTTCTCGCCTCCGGGCACTGCTCGCGCGGCTCCGAGGCTCAGCTTCTGCGCGAGGTAGACCGGGATGATCGAGACGGCGATGAGGAACAGCGCCACGACATTGACGATGGGCTGCTCTGTCGGCCGGAAGAGGTTGGCGTAGATCCAGATGGGCAGCGTCTGTTGCGCCCCCGACGTGAAGATGGTGACGATCACCTCGTCGAAGGAGAGCGCGAAGGCAAGCAGCCCGCCGGCGAGCAGGGCCGTGCGCATCTGAGGAAAGGTCACATACCGGAAGGTCTGCAGGGCGTCGGCTCCCAGGTCGTACGACGCCTCCTCGAGCGAGCCCGCGAGCCGGCGTAGGCGGGCAGCCGCGTTGTTGTAGACCACGACGATGCAGAAGGTCGCGTGCCCGATGATGATCGTCAGGATGCTGAAGTCGATTCCGACTGTCGTGTACGTCGTCTGCAGTGCGAGCCCCGTGATGATCCCGGGCAAGGCGATGGGCAGGATGACGACGAGCGAGATCGTCTCTCGCCCGAAGAAGCGGTACCGCGACACCGCGAGCGAAACGAGCGTTCCGAGCACGAGGGCGACAGCTGTCGCGCCGAGGGCCGCGAGCACCGAGAGCTGGAGCGCGTCCCGAACAGCTTCGTCGTGGTACGCGACCGAGAACCACTTCGTCGAGAAGTTCTCGATCGGCCAGCTCTGCGTGACGCTCTCGTTGAACGCGTAGAACCCGATCAGGATCAACGGCAGGTAGATGAACGCGAGCGTCGCGCCGGTGCCGAGCCGAAGCAGGACGCGCGTGAGACGGGACTCGATCACCGGCGCACCTACAGGGCCTCGAAGGCTTTGAGCCGCCGGGCGACCAGGAGGTAGATGATCATCACGCCGATTGGCACGAGCGTGAATGCAGCGGCTACGGGGAGGTTCGTCCCGCGCTGGTCGTAGATGACGGTGCCGATGAACTGCTGGCTCGTGATCAGGTCGGGCGCGATGTAGTCGCCGAGCGTCAGCGCGAAGGTGAAGATCGAGCCTGCGACGACCGCCGGGAACGTCAGCGGGAGGATCACGCGGTAGAACGTGCGCAGCGAGCGGCCGCCGAGGTCGGCCGAAGCCTCGAGCAGCGACTGCGGGATCCGCTCGAGCCCCGCGTAGATTGGCAGGATCATGAAAGGCAGCCACAGGTAGGTGAAGACGAGCCAGAGCCCCGTGGTCGAGTAGCCGTCGAACGTGAGGCCGAACGGCCCGAGCCCCCAGTTGACGGCGCCCGAGTCGGAGAGAATCGTCCGCCAGGCGTAGGCCTTGACCAGGTAGCTCGCCCACAGGGGCATGAGCACGGCGACCACCAGGAGGTTGCGTGTGCGCGTCGAGGCGACGCGCGCCATGTAGTACGCGATGGGGAAGGCGAGGACGGCGTCGGCGACCGTGACGAGTGCCGCCATCCTGACCGTGCGCCACGCCACTTCGCGGTACACGTCCTGCTCGATGATTCGTCGGAAGTTGTCGAGCGTGAAGTTGTGAACGACCTCGGAGGTGAAGGGGTTCGTGTCCCAGAACGAGGCGAGGAGCAACACGAACAGGGATCCGAGGTAGCCGACGACGAGCCAGCCGACCGGCAGGGCGAGGAGCACGGCCAGGCCCACGCGCGGATGCCGGTAGAAGAAGGTGGAAAGCCGCCGCCCCAGGGTCACCCGGGGCGGCGGCTCTGCGTACTGGTTCGCGGTCACGCGCCCGGCCGCTGTCCGCTCAGCCGCGGATCTCCGTCCAGGCGTTCACCCAGTCTTCCTGCGTCTTGCAGGTCCCACCCTCGCCGCCACAGTCTTCTGTAGGAGTGGTCCAGTAGTAGACGTCGTCCCACCACGACTCGTCGTTCGCGTGGAAGTCGTCGCAGTGGTTCTTGTTCTTCGTCAGCTCGCACGCTTTCAGGTTGATCGGGGCCTCGCCGAAGCCCTCAGCGACCAACGCCTGCGCCTCCGGCGAGATCATGTGGTCCATCCAGAGGTACATGCAGTTCGGATGCTTCGCCTTCGAGTAGATCATCCAGGTGTCCGACCAGCCGGTCGTGCCCTCCTTGGGCTTGATCCCCTCGACGGGCTGCTTGTCCGCCTTGAGGACGTTCACCTGGTACGGCCAGGTCGTGCCGATGACGACGTCCTGGTTCGCATACGACTGGATCTGCTTCGCGTAGTCGGCCCACCACTCGCCGACGTTCGGGGCCAGCCCTTTGAGCAGGTTGACGGCTGCATCGAACTGTTCATCGTTGAGCTGGTACGGGTCGTCGATCCCCAGGTCCGGCTGCGTCGCCTTCAGGTAGAGCGCGGCGTCTGCAATGAAGATCGAGTCGTCGTAGATCGAGATCTTGCCCTTGTAGGGCGTGTTCTCGTCCCAGATCACCGACCAGCTGTCGGGGGCCGGTGTCACGTCGTCCGTCCGCCACGTGAGCAGATTCGGCCCGCGACCGTGCGGCACGCCGTACGGGTTGTCGTCCTTGGAGTTGTACGGCTGGTTCTTGATGCCCTCCTGGACGTCTGCGTAGTTCGGGATCAGCTCGGTGTCGACAGGAGCGACGTCGCCCCTCTCCATCAGGCGGACGCTTGCGTTTCCCGATGCGGAGACGCCGTCGTACTGGCCTGACGTGATCAGCGAGATCATGTCGTCCGAGGTCGCGCCGTCCTTCGTCTTGACCGTGCACCCGGTTTCCTGCTTGAACTCGTCGACCAGCTGGGCGTAACCGGCCCACTGGACGATGTCGACCTCGCCCTCGCCTCGGGCCTTCTCCTTGATCTCGTCGAGGCTGCTTCCGAGCCCAGAGATCTCCGTCGCGCTGCTTCCGCCGTCTCCGTCGCTACCTCCGCAACCTGCCGCAGCGAAGCCGAGGAAGACGACGAAGCTCGCCAGCGCGATGCTGCCGAGCGGTCGTTTCCACGCTCTACTCATCCTGTCCCTCCTCTTCCCCCGCTTCGATTACGTAGGTGTGTTCTGGGCGCCAGGCGAGGCGGACGCGCTTGTCGCGCGCCTCGAGCACCTCGCTGGACGTTGTCTTCGAGGTTCTGTCGAGTGACTATCAGCACTCCGCCTTCGTCGAGCTCGACCGTGTATCTCGTCACCATCCCGATGTAGACGACGTCGCGAATCCGGCCGGTCTCGGAGTGCGCTCCGGGCTCGGCCCCCTCGTGCTCTTCGAGAATCCGGATCTTCTCAGGGCGGACCGTGAAGCGGCTCGGTTGTCCGTTCACGGGCCGCTCGAGCACGTTTGAGATGCCCACGAAGCCCGCGACGAACTCCGTCTCCGGGTGCTCGTAGACCTCGGCCGGAGTTCCGACCTGCTCGATCCGCCCGGCGTTGAAGACCGCGAGCCTGTCGCTCATCGTCAGCGCCTCCTCCTGGTCGTGCGTGACGTAGACGAAGGTGATGCCGACCTCTTGCTGGATGCGCTTCAGTTCGATCTGCATCTCCTGGCGGAGCTTGAGGTCGAGCGCCCCCAGAGGCTCGTCCAGCAGCAACACCTTGGGACGGTTGACGATCGCCCGGGCGAGGGCGACACGCTGGCGCTGACCGCCGGAGAGCTGTGAGGGCTTGCGGTTCTCGAGCCCGCCGAGCCGGACCAGCTCGAGCGCCTCCGACGTGCGTGTGTTCCGCTCCGGACGGGCGACGCGTTTCACTTTCATTCCGTACGCGACGTTCTCGCCGATCGTCATGTGCGGGAAGAGCGCGTAGTCCTGGAAGACGGTGTTCACATCCCGCGCGTACGGCGGCTGTCTCGTCACGTCGGCCCCGTTGAGCAGCACGCGCCCCTCGTCGGGCGACTCGAAGCCGGCGATCAGCCGCAGCGTCGTCGTCTTGCCGGAGCCCGAGGGGCCGAGCATCGTGAAGAACTCGCCGGGTGCAACTTCGAGCGCGAGATCGTCGACCGCGACGACGTCGCCGTATGACTTCGTGACCGATTCGAGCTGAACGTCAGCCTGCGGCTGCGACAAGCGACTCCTCCAGGATCTCGAGCCCCCGGTCGAGGTCGTCGTCGGAGATGACGAGCGGAACGAGAATCCGCACGACGTTCCCGTACAGGCCGCACGACAGGAGGATCAGCCCTCGTTCCCTGGCCTCTGTCGTCGTCCGCTTCGTCAGGTCGGCGGCGGGCTCCTTGCTCTTCCGGTCGGCGACCAGCTCGAGAGCGAGCATCGGCCCGAGCCCGCGCACTTCGCCGACGTTGTCCACCCGCGACGCGATCTCGTCCAGGCGCGTTCGCAGCCGCCGGCCCAGCTCCTCGGAGCGCGCACGGAACTCGTCGCCTGCGACCTCGTCGAGGACGGCCAGGCCCGCGGCGCAGGCCACCGGATTGCCGCCGAACGTCCCCCCGAGCCCACCCGCTTCGGGTGCGTCCATGACCTCGGCGCGCCCGGTGACCGCCGCGAGCGGCAGACCCCCGCCGAGCGACTTGCCCGAGACGACGAGGTCCGGTTCGACACCGTAGTGCTCGATCGCCCAGACCGGCCCTGTGCGGCCGACTCCGGATTGCACCTCGTCGTCGACGTAGAGGATGCCGTGCTCGTCGCAGAGCTCCTGCAGGCGCGCGGGGAAGTCGGGCGGCATGACGACGAACCCGCCTTCGCCCTGCACGGGCTCGAGGACGACGCAGGCGACCGACTGCGGGTCGACCTCGCCCTTGAACAGGTGGTTCATCGAATCGATCGCGTCGCCCGTGCTCACGCCGCGGTACGGGTAGGGAGCGGGGGCGCGATAGACCTCGGGCGCGAACGGGCCGAAGCCTCGCTTGTACGGGACGACCTTGCTGGTCATCGTCATCGTGAGCAGGCTGCGTCCGTGGAATGCCCGGTCGAAGACGACGACAGCCGGCCGGCCCGTCGCGGCCCGCGCGATCTTGACGGCGTTCTCGACCGCCTCCGCGCCGGTGTTGAGCAGAACGCTCTTCTGCTCGGTTCCTCGACAGGGAGAAAGCTCGGCCAGCCGTCGGCAGACATCGATGTAAGGCTCGTAGACGCCGACCATGAAGCACTGGTGGAGGTAGCTGTCGATCTGCTCGTGCATCGCAGCGACGGCAGGTGGAAAGCCGTGACCCGTGTTCTGGCAGCCCAGGCCGCCGGCGAAGTCGATGTAGCTGCGGCCGTCGACATCCTCGACGCGGGCGCCCTCGGCGCGGGCGACGACGATCGGCGGAGTAGCAATCCCGCGCGCGACGTAGCGCTCGCGGGCCGCCAGTACCTGCTCCGAGGACGTGCCCTGTTCGACAGCCATCGAGACGGATTCTCGCACGTGCTTCAATCGGCGCGTGATCGCGGTCATCGGTGCAGCGGGAACGATCGGGCGCAATGTCGCCGGCTTTCTCGAAGAGTGGGGGGCAGAAGTGGCGCGGCGGGACTTTCGGCTCGAAGCCCCGGAGCACGTGGACGCCCGTGACCCGGGGTCGCTCTCGCGCGCGCTCGAAGGCGCGGCTGTCGTCGTCAACTGCGCCGACTACCGGCTCAACCTGGACGTCATGCACGGCGCGCTTGCCGAGGGCAGCCACTACGTCGACCTCGGCGGGCTCTTCCACGTGACGAAGCGCCAGCTCGAGCTCGACGACGTGTTCCGCACCGCAGGCTTGACCGCGATCCTGGGCCTGGGCTCGGCTCCCGGCAAGACGAACCTCCTGGCGAGCGCCGGGGCGCGGCGACTCGGCGCCGAGCCGATCTCGATGGAGATCTGGGCGGCGACGCGCGACCCGGCTGCGGCCGGCCATCCGTTCCCCGCGCCCTACTCGGTGCAGACCCTGCGCGACGAGCTCCAGATGCGCCCGGTGGTCGTGGCCGACGGGGAGCTGACCGAGGTCGAGCCGCTTTCGGGTGAGGCGGAGCGCGAGTTCCCGGAGCCGGTCGGCCGCGCGACCGGGATCTACACGCTCCACTCCGAGCTCGCGACGCTGCCCGTGAGCTTCCCGAGCCTCCGACACGCGAGCTTCCGACTGTGTCTCAGTCCGGGCCTGCTCGAGAAGCTGCTCGCGCTCGAGGGCGGCGAGCTGCCGGAGCCCTACGTGCAGTCGGAGGAGTCGGTCGCCGTCCACGAGGTCGAGTTGGCGACGAACGGATCCCGAGTCGTGGGGACGACGGTCACGCGGGGTGGCAGCGCGAAGTCGACCTCCGAGCCGGCGGCGCGCGCTGCGCTCGAGATCGCCGAGGGCAGGCTCTCGGCGCCGGGGGTCAAGCCGCCGGAGCTTGCGATCGAGGAGCCGGAAAAGTTTCTCGGGCTGCTGGCCACAGAGGTGCGTTGGCGGAGTTCGTGATCTGTCACGAAGTCGTGACAGATGGGTTGCGCCCTTCCGGCTATGTTGCCTTCTATGGCAACAAAGACGGCAACACCTTGGGGCCCGGCGTCCCTGGTCGAAGAGCTGACGGTTCCCCAGCGGTCCGGCGACAAGCGGTTCGCATCGGTCGTCCAGTTGCTCGAGGGGGTCAAGGGCGAGCGCCTCGTCCGCTTCGCGTATTCGACCGACGGAACTGCGCGGCGCGGCCCCGTCACGCTTCGCGCGCGAGACGTCGAGCGGCTGGTCAGCTCACTGGCGGGCTGCCCTCAGCTGGCCGAGATGCTCGGGTTCGGCGGGAAGGAGGGAGCCAAGGAGAACGGCTAGCCCACACCTTTGGCCTTCGCCCCACGCCGCTCGGGGCCGGACGCGCCGGGGCCGGCTAAGCCGGAGCGAGCAGGCGTTCTCGTGCGAGATCGACGAGCGCTTGCAGGATGAGCGCCCCGTCAGTCGAGCCGAGCAGTGAGTCGACCGCATGCTCCGGGTGAGGCATGAGCCCCATCACGTTGCCGTCCGCGTTGACGACGCCCGCGATGTCGTCGATCGAGCCGTTCGGGTTGTCCGCGTCGTAGCGGAGGACGATCTGGCGCGTCTCCTCGAGCTCCGACAGCAGCTCGGGATCGGCGAAGAAGCAGCCTTCCCCGTGCTTGACCGGGATCGTCAGGCGCTGCCCGACCTCGCAGTGCGTGAGGAACGGCGTGTCGGAGCGCTCGACGCGGAGCTGGACGTCGCGGCAGACGAAGGAGAGCGAGTCGTTCGGGCGCAGGGCTCCGGGCAGGAGCCCGGCTTCGCAGAGGACCTGGAAGCCGTTGCAGATTCCGAGCACGAACCCGCCTTCGCGGGCGAAGTCGGCGACCGCCTGCATCGCCGGTGAGAAGCGCGCGATCGCGCCGGCCCGGAGGTAGTCGCCGTAGGAGAACCCTCCGGGGAGAACTACGGCCCCGACCTGCGGCAGCTCGCGGTCCGCATGCCAGACGAGCACGGGGTCGGCGCCGAGGCCCTCGAGCGCGAGCGCGGCGTCCCGATCGTCGTTCGACCCGGGGAAGACGATGACGGCGACGCTTGGGCGCGGCTCGGTCACGAACCCTCCGAGAGCTCGATCTCGTAGCTCTCGATCAGGGGGTTGGCGAGGAGCTCGGCACACATGCGCTCGACCTCGGCGCGCGCCTCCTCGGGATCCGAGGCTCCGACCTCCAGATCGACGAGCCGCCCGACCCTCGCACCCTCGACCGTAAAGCCGAGGTGCCTGAGGGAGTTCTCGACTGCCTTGCCCTCCGGGTCGAGGATTCCCGGCTTGGGCCTGACGAGCACGGTCGCCCTCATCGGAGCACCGTCCCCGGGTCGGCGGCGTACTCGTCGAACGGGATCCCGGTGACCTGCTCGAAGGCTTCGAGGTAGCGCGCACGCGTGCCCGCGACCACCTCGTCCGGTAGCTCGGGGCCCGGCGGGGTCTTGTCCCAGCCCAACGACTCCGCGTAGTCGCGGACGAACTGCTTGTCGAAGGACGGCGGTGCCCCGCCCGGCTCGTACTCGGCGGCCGGCCAGAAGCGCGAGGAGTCCGGTGTGAACGCTTCGTCGCCGAGAACGAGCTGCCCGGTCTCGTCGATCCCGAGCTCGAACTTCGTGTCGGCGATGATGATTCCCTTGCTCGCAGCGGACTCGGACGCGGTCCGATACAGCTCGATCGAGATGCGCTCGAGCTCGGCGAACCGCTCATCCCCGACGAGCGCCGCCCCTTGCTCAGCCGTCAGCGGCTCATCGTGGCCTTCCGCCGCCTTGGTCGTCGGCGTGAAGATCGGCTCGGGGAGCTGATCGGACTCGCGAAGCCCTTCGGGGAGCGGAATCCCGCAGACCGAGCCGTTCTCCTGGTAGCTCTTCCAGCCAGATCCCGAGAGGTAGCCGCGCACGACGCACTCGATCGGCAGCATCACGAGGCGCTTGCACTCCGTAGAGCGGCCGTCGTTGCGGATCGTCAGCAGGTGGTTCGGGACGATGTCCTTCGTCCGCGCGAACCAGAACCCGGAGAACCCGGTCAGAACCCGGCCCTTGTCGGGGATCTCGGTGGGCAGGACGACGTCGAACACCGAGATGCGGTCGCTGGCGACGAGCAGCAGCCGCTCCTCGTCGAGCGCGTAGAGCTCTCGGACCTTTCCGCTTCCGACATGGACGGCCTCAGGCATGGACGGGCTCCTCCTTCTGGGTCAGGGCGTGTAAGCGATCGAAGACGGTGTCGACGTGGCGGAGGTAATGGTCGAGGTCGAAGACGGAGTCGAGGCCGGCCGCGTCGAGGCGCTCTGCGATCTCCGGGTCGGCGCGCACGAGCTCGGGGAAGTCGAGCTCCTCCTCCCACGCGCGCAGAGCGTGGCCTTGCACGACGTGATAGGCGTCGTCGCGCGAGAGACCCGAGTCGACGAGGGCGAGCAGCAGCCCTTGGCTGAAGAAGAGGCCGCGGCTGCCCTCGAGGTTCTTGCGCATCTGCTCGGGACGGACTACGAGGCCCTCGACGAGCCAGGCGAAGCGGTCGAGCATGTAGTCGAGCGCGAGGAATGCGTCGGGAATGACGACGCGCTCGGCCGAGGAGTGGGAGATGTCACGCTCGTGCCAGAGAGCGACGTTCTCGAGCCCGACGAGGGCGGCAGCACGTACGACGCGCGCGAGCCCGCAGATTCGTTCGGCGACGACCGGGTTCCGCTTGTGTGGCATCGCGGAGGACCCCTTCTGGCCCTTGCCGAACGGCTCTTGCACCTCGGCGACCTCGGTCCGCGCGAGGTGGCGGATCTCGACGGCGAAGCGCTCCAGCGACGCTGCGCTCACCGCGAGCGCGGCGAGCAGTTCCGCGTGACGGTCGCGCTGGACGATCTGGGTCGCTGCCGGCTCGGGCTCGAGGCCGAGCCGCTCGCAGGCAACTCGCTCGACCTCCGGGTCGATCGCCGCATAGTTGCCCACGGCGCCCGACAACTTGCCGACTCGCACGCCTTCGAGCGCCTGCTCGACGCGGACGCGGGCCCGATCGAGCTCGAATGCCCAGACAGCGAGCTTGAGGCCGAACGTCGTCGGCTCCGCGTGGACGCCGTGTGTCCTGCCGATCGTCAGTGTGAGCCGGTGCTCCTCTGCCCGGGCAACCACGGCGGCGAGCGCGCGACCGATCCCTTCGAGGATCAAGTCGCCCGCGGCCCGTAGTTGAAGCGCCAGCGCCGTGTCCACGACGTCCGAGGAGGTCAGGCCGTAGTGGAACCAGCGGCCTTCCGCGCCGAGCTCGCTCGCGACCGCGTCGACGAATGCCGCGAGGTCGTGGTGGGTCTTCTCCTCGATCTCCGCGACGCGGGCCGGGGAGGGCGCTCGGGCCCCAGCACGGATTGCCCGTGCGGTCGCGGCCGGGAGGCTGCCGACCTCGGCCCAGCCGTCGACCGCGGCGAGCTCGACTTCCAGCCAGCGCTCGAGCCTGCCCTCGTCCGACCAGATCCTGGCCATGGCCGGGCGGGAGTAGCGAGAGATCACTACGTGGACTGTATCGACCGGCCCTGCGGGTACCCGCCGCCCTGGGCCAGAATCCGTGCCGCGAGGATGGCCGCGTTGCGCGAGCCGTCGACCGAAACGCACGCCACCGGCACGCCGGGCGGCATCTGGGCGATCGCAAGCAGCGCGTCGAGACCGCCGCCGACGCTCTTCGACGAGCGCAGCGGGACGCCGATCACCGGCAAGTCGCTGTAGGCGGCCACGACGCCCGGAAGCGCAGCCGCCATCCCGGCGCCGGCGATGATCACGCGCACTCCCCGGAGCTGCGCCGTCGAGGCGTACTCGGCGACTCCGCGTGGGTCGCGATGGGCGGAGAGAACCTTCAGCTCGTGTGAGATGCCTCGCTCGTTCAGCTCGGCGAGCGCCGGGTCCATCGCCTCGAGGTCGGACTCGGAGCCGACGAGGATGCCGACCAGAGGGCCGGGCTCGTCGAGGTTCTCCAGCAGCCCGATCGGCGAGGTCTGGGTGTCCATCTCACCCGGCAACGTTCACCGCCTTCGCCGCAATGTCCCGCCGGTAGCGCGCTCCGAGGAACGAGATCCGTTCGCAGGCCTCGTACGCGCGGTCCCGCGCCTGCTCGAGGGTGTCGCCGACGCCGATCACGTTCAGGATCCTGCCACCACTCGTGACTAGCCGCCCGTCGCGGGCAGCGGTGCCGGCATGAAACACGAGCGCCCCTTCCGCCTCCGCGCTCTCCAGGCCCTCGATCGCAGAGCCTGCGTCACGGCTCTCGGGATAGCCCCCGGCGGCGAGTACGACGGTCACGGTCGAGGACTGTGCCACGCCGAGCTCGACCTCGCCCAGGTCGCCCGTGGCGGCTGCCAGGAGCGCCTCTGCGAGATCTCCTTCGATCCGCGGCAGGATCGTCTGAGTCTCCGGATCGCCGAAGCGACAGTTGAACTCGAGCACCCGCGGCCCGTCAGCGGTCAGCATGAGGCCTGCGTAGAGACAGCCGATGAACGGCGTGCCCCTCGAGGCCAACTCCGCCACGACCGGTCGATGAATCGTCTCGACGAGCTCCGCGATCTGGCCTTCGTCGAGCTCCGGGACCGGCGAGTAGGAGCCCATGCCGCCGGTGTTCGGGCCCGTGTCGTCGTCGCCGACCCGGCTGTAGTCGCGCGACTCCGGCAAGGGCAAGACGTTGAGGCCGTCCACGAGCGCAAAGAGCGAAAGCTCCTCGCCCTCCAGCAGTTCCTCGATCACCCATTGATCGCCAAACGCCTGGACGGCGACCAGTGCCTCGGCCAGCTCGTCCTCCGTCCGGCACATGAAGACGCCCTTGCCGGCGGCCAGCCCGTCGGCTTTGACGACGCAGGGGATGCGCGCAACGGACATCGTCTCCGCGATCGGGACGCCCGCCGCGCGCATCACGTCCTTCGCAAAGCCTTTCGAGCCCTCGATCTGGGCCGCCGCCGCGCTCGGCCCGAAGACCGCGACTCCACCGCGGCGCAGCTCGTCGGCGACACCTGCCACCAACGGCGCCTCGGGGCCGATCACGACGAGGTCGGCGCTCAGCGTCCGCGCGAGGGCGAGCAGGCTCTCGCCGTCCTCGGCGCGAATCGGGTGACACGCGCCGAGTCTGGCAATGCCGGGGTTCCCGGGCGCCGCGTGGAGCTCCTCGACGGCCGGGCTCTGCGCGAGCTTCCAGGCCAGCGCATGCTCCCTCCCACCGGAGCCGACGACGAGGACTCTCACGCGGCGAAGCCTACTTGGGATGGCCCCCGGCCACGGGCCGGGGATTCGCCCCCGTCCCTATGAGCGCTGTCCGGTGTCAGACGCCGGACCTGTCCGTTCGCGAAGACGCGAAGCCTGGCCGTGCAGCGCCTTTGCGAGAAACGGACATGGCCACCTGACCCATGGCCGGCGTCTGACACCAGCCATGGCTCTGAAGAGCACTTCCTCCCCAATAGGATCGTCGCATGAGTGAGGCGAAAGGCGCCGCGGCTTTTCGGGCAGGAACGGATCTCTATGGGCGCTTCATCGGGCGTTATGCGCCTGCTCTTTCGGCGGCGCTGATCGAGGTCGTCGGCGTCGAGCCCGGCACGCCGGTTGCTCGACGTCGGCTGCGGCCCAGGCGGCCTCGCTAGGGCGCTGGCCGACGTCGTCGGCGCCGAGAACGTCTCCGCCGTCGATCCGTCCGAGCCGTTCGCGAAGACGTGCCGCGAGCAGCTGCCGGGAGCCGATGTTCGAGTGGCCGCCGCGGAAGAGCTCCCGTTTGCCGACGATTCGTTCGACGGCGCGTTCGCACAGCTCGTCGTCAACTTCATGAGCGACGCGGAACGAGGCGTGGGGGAGATGAAGCGCGTCGTGAAGCAAGGCGGGACCGTCGCCGCCTGCACGTGGGACTACGCCGGCGAGATGACGATGCTGCGCGCCTACTGGGACGCCGCCCGCGAGATCGCGCCGGAGGCAGCGCAGGTCGACGAGGCCGCGACCATGCGCTACGCCACCGTTGAAGAGCTGACCGGCCTCTGGCAAAAAGTCGGCCTGGACGAGGTGAGGGGCGGAGAGCTCTGGGTGAGCGCCGCCTACGAGGATTTCGACGACCTATGGCTGCCGTTTCCGAGCGGGATCGGCCCCGCAGGCGCCTTCTGTGCTGCCCTCGAGCCGGAGCGCCAGGAGGCTCTTCGCACCGCGTTCGCGCGGCGACTCGGAGATCCGAGCGGCCCGTTCGAGCTCCGCGCGCGGGCGTGGTACGCGGTCGGACGCGCCTAGGACGAGAGCACGGTCTCGACGCCGCGCCGCGAGAGCACGTGTTCCCGGTCTGCCCCGGTGCCGATCAGGCACACCTCGACCCCGATCGCCTGCTCGACGAACTCGACGTAGCCTCGCGCCGCCTCAGGAAGGCTTGCGACGTCGTCGATCCCGTCGAGCGGCTCGTGCCAACCGGGAAGCGTCTCGTAGACCGGCTCGCAGTGGTGGAAATCGCTCTGGTGGGCAGGAAACTCGTCGGTCTCGGTTCCATCCCGCAGCCGGTAGCGCACGCACACCGGTAGCTCGGCGAAGGCCGACAGGACATCGAGCTTCGTCAGCGCGAGCGAGGTCATGCCGTTCAGGCGGACGGCGTAGCGCAGGCCGACGAGATCGAGCCAGCCACAGCGCCTCTGCCTTCCCGTCACCGTCCCGAACTCACCGCCGACCTCGCGGAGGCGGTCCTGGTCGGGCCCGACGATCTCGGTCGGGAACGGCCCTTCGCCGACGCGCGTGACATACGCCTTCGCGACGCCGATCACCCGGTCGATGCGGGTCGGGCCGATCCCGATCCCCGTTGCGGCCGCGCCGGCGATCGGGTTGGACGAGGTGACGAACGGATACGTGCCGTGGTCGAGGTCGAGGAGGGTTGCCTGCGCGCCCTCGCAGAGCACGGCCTTCCCGTCGCGCAAGGCGCGGTCGACGAGCAGAGACGTGTCGGCGATGTACGGGCGCAGTCGCTGGGCGTAGCCCTCGGCCTGCTCGGCGACCGCCTCGAGCTCGAGCGGCGCCGCGCCGTAGACCCGCTCCAGCCAGACGTTCTTCTCGGCGAGCGCGACCTCGATCTTCTGCCGCAGGATCTTCGGGTCGAAGAGATCCTGCGTGCGGATCCCAAGGCGGGCGGATTTGTCGGCGTAGGCCGGGCCGATCCCGCGCCGGGTCGTGCCGATCTGCAGCTCCCCGAGCCGCCGCTCGCTCGCCTGGTCGAGCGCCACGTGCCAGGGCATGACGAGGTGCGCGTTGCCCGAAAGGCGGACGGTCTCGGTCGAGATGCCCCGCCCCTCGAGCTCGTCGAGCTCCTCGACGAAGACCCCGGGATCGATGACGCAGCCCGCGCCGAGCACGCACTCCTTGCCCCAGAGGATGCCCGAGGGCATATGCCTGAACTTGTACGTCTCGCCCTCGGCGATGATCGTGTGGCCGGCGTTGGGGCCGCCCTGGTAGCGGCAGACGAGGTCGGAATGCTGGGCGAGCAGGTCGACGATCTTGCCCTTCCCCTCGTCCCCCCACTGCGCGCCGACGATGACTGTGGCGGGCACGAGGGATCAGTCTGCCAGAAGGGGCGGAGCGCTAGGCCGCCAGGTCGGCGAACTTTGCGTAGCGCTTCATGAACGAGAGCTTCTCGGCGCCCGTCGGCCCGTTGCGGTGCTTCGCGCAGATGACCTCGGCGAGGCCTTGCTGCTCGGATTCCTCGTTGTAGTACTCGTCGCGGTAGATGAAGAAGACGAGGTCCGCGTCCTGCTCGATAGCGCCCGACTCGCGCAGGTCGGAGAGGATCGGTCGCTTGTCGTGCCGCTGCTCGACCGCGCGGGAAAGCTGCGACATCGCCAGCACCGGGGTGTCGAGATCGCGCGCGAGCACCTTCAGCTGGCGCGAGATCTGGGAGACCTCCTGGACGCGGTTCTCGACCGACGCGCCCGAGGTCATCAGCTGGAGGTAGTCGACGATGATCAGGCCGAGGGTCGGCTCCTGGGTCTTCAGGCGCCGCGCCTTCGCCCGGATCTCCATCATCGTGATCGAGCCCATGTCGTCCACGTAGATCGGCGCCTTCGCGAGCTTGTCGCAGGCGGCGGTCAGGCGCGGCCAGTCGTCGACGGCGAGCTTGCCCGTGCGCAGCCGGTTCGACTCCACCTTCGCCTCGCTGCACATCAACCGCTGGGTGACCTCGGACTTCGACATCTCGAGCGTGAAGAGGGCGACGGGAACCTGGTGGCGAACGCCGAGGTTGGCGGCGATGCCAAGCCCGAGCGCCGACTTCCCCATGCTCGGGCGCGCGGCGACGATGATCAGATTCCCAGGCTGGAAGCCGCCGGTCATCCGGTCGATGTCGCGGAAGCCGGACGGCACGCCGGTGATGTCCTCGCCCGCTTCGTAAAGCGCCGTGATCCGTTCGAAGCTCTCCTTGAGGAGGGCTTCGATGTGGCTGAACTCGGTCGAGATCCTGCTCTGGGAGAGCTCGAAGACGATCTGCTCGGCCTGGTCGACGAGGTCCGATGCATCGCCAGGTCGGTCCCAGCCGAGCCGCGCGACCTCGCCGCCCGCCCGAATGAGGCCGCGCAGGGTCGCCATCTCGCGGACGATCTTCGCGTAGTGGCCGGCGTTCGAGGTCGCGGGGACGAGCGCCGCGAGCTCGTGGATTCGCGACCGCCCGCCGGCGCCCTCGAGCTCGCCACGCTCCTCGAGCTCGTCGACGAGCGTGATCGCGTCGACGGGCTCACCGCGCGCGTAGAGCGAGAGTGCGCAGCGGTAGACCTTCGCGTGGCTCTCGCGGTAGAAGTCGCTCGCGTCCAGCACCTCGCTGACCGCCCCGATCGCACCGGGGGAGAGCATCATCGCGCCGAGGACAGACTCCTCAGCGTCGAGATTCTGCGGCGGAACCGGGGCACTCTGCGTAGACGGGGCGATCGTGGCCACGTCGGCATTAGTGGTGTCTGGAACCGACAATTGCAACGGGTGGACAACCCCGGCTCCGGACCGAGGCGCGCGGGGAGAAGTGTGCAGATTGCAGGGCGAGGGAACGCACGTTCGGACGATTCTCCCCAGCCTGTCGGACATCGTCCCCAGCTAACCGAACAAGGAGAGACGTCGAATTTCGCGCTGTGAGCGGATTCTTCGTGAATCTGTCCACAGCCCGACCTGGGCCTGTGGACAATCAGGCCTGCTCTTGTGACTCCTGAGACTCCTCGGTTGCCTCGGGTGGCGACGCCTCTTCGGATTCCGGCTGCTCCTCGTCCGGTTCCGGCTCGAGCTGCTCCTCGATTGCGGCCTTGGCGGCGGCGCGCTCCGCTTCGATCGCGGCCTCCGCGGCTGCAGCTTCGGCGGCGGCGGCGTCCTCCATCGCCTGGAGCTCCTCCTCCGGCGGCAGCTCGCCGCCCTCGGGGACGACGAGGACGCGGGTCTCGACGGTCACGTCCGTGAAGAGCTCGATCGGGACCTGGTAGCGCCCGATCCGCTTGAGCGGCTCGGCGAGCTCGATCTTGCGCCGGTCGACGCGCACCTTGAGCTTCTCCCAGATCGCGTCCGCGAGGTTGGTCTGCGTCACCGAGCCGAACAGCACGCCGGTCTCGCCGGCCTTGACGTCGAAGCGGATCTCCGCCTGCCCGAGGCGTTGCGAGATCTCCTGCGCCTGGTCGAAGCTCTGGGCCTCGCTGAGGGCACGGCGCGCGTTGACCTTCTCGAGCTCGGCCACTCGGGAGGGAGTCGCAGGCTCGGCCAGCCGGCGCGGCAGCAGGAAGTTGCGGGCATACCCGCGCGCGACGTCGACGACCTCGCCGCGCAGGCCGAGCTTCTCGACGTCTTCTCGGAGGACGACCTTCATCGGCTCAGTTGGTCACGTACGGCAGCAGCGCCATCTCGCGTGCGCGCTTGACCGCGACGGCGACCTGCCGTTGGTGGCGCCGGCACGTGCCGGTGATCCGGCGGGAGCGGATCTTGCCCTTCTCCGAGACATGGCGGCGGAGCTGGTTGAAGTTCTTCCAGTCCACTTCTTCGACCTTCTCCTTGCAGAAGTAGCAGGGCCGGCGACGACCCGGCGCAGCCATCGGCGCGCGCCTGCGGCCTCCCTGTCGCTCTTTGGGCTCGCGGTCGCGGGCCATCTAGAAGGGGATGTCGTCGTCGCTTGCGCCGCTGCTCGACCCCATGTCGGCATCGGCCGTCGCACCGGCGGGAACGAACTGCGGCTGACCGCCGCCGCCCTCTGCGTCGCCGCGGCTGCCGAGGAACTGAACGGTGCTCGCGATGACCTGGACGGCCTGGCGCTTGGTTCCGTCCTGCGCGTCCCACTCTCGCCAGTCCAGGCGCCCATCGACCGCTACCGGTCGCCCCTTGGACAGGTACTGCGCGCAGTTCTCGCCTTGCTTGTCCCAGACCGTGATGTCGAAGTAGTTGGGCTTCTCGACCCATTCGCCGGTCGAAGCGTCCTTCTGGCGTGAGTTGACCGCCAGGCGCAGGCTGCAGACGGCGGTGCCGCTCGGCGTGTGCCGGAGCTCGGGGTCCTTGGTCAGGTTGCCGACGAGGACGACGCGATTGATGTTGGCCATTACTCATCCCTCCGTTCAGGTTCGTCAGATTCAGAGGCTTGCTCGCCGGAACCAGGCTCCAGGTCGGCACCGGCTGCTAGGCTCACCGTGGCTTCGGGCTGCTCGAAACCGGGCTCAGCGTACTCCTGTTCGCGGTCGGCGCTCGGTGGAGGCGCGGTCGGAGTAGCGCCCGGCTTCGGGCGCCTGACGGCCAGGTGGCGCATGACGCCGTCGGTGATCTTGAGCACGCGCGAGATCTCGTCCAGCGTGCCCGGCTCGGCCGAGAAGGTGAGGAGGTGGTAGGCACCCTCGGGCTTGTGATCGATCTCGTAGGCGAGCCTGCGCCGGCCCCAGGCGTCCTGGCTCTCGAAGGTGCCGCCGTCGCGCTCGACGAGCTCCCGCGTGCGCGTGACGATCTCGTTCTGCCGCTCGTCCGGCAACTCGGCGTCGAGCAGCAGCATGACTTCGTAGTCGATCAAGTTCCCTTGGCCTCCTTCGGTCTAGTCGGCCTCGCCGCTTCTTTCGAAGGCCGCTCGGGAACGAGGCGGCGGTGGGCGAGGCAGGGGCGGGCGACACTGTAGCATCGGCGTCGTGCAAGGCCGGCTGGCCCTTCTGCTCGGCGGCGCCGTGGTTGCGGGCGCAACCGCGTACCGCGCTCTCACCCGCCGCCCGCCGGCGCCGGTCATCCCAGAGCCGCACGTCGAGGCGTTGAAGGCGAGGCTCGCGGAGTCGAAGGCCGTCGTCGAGGAGCGAGAGGAGTTCGAGTCCGGTGAGACGCCCATCGACCAGGCCGAGCCGGTCCCGACCGAGCTCGGCGAGCGCCGTCGGTCGGTGCACGACCGGGGCCGCGAAGTGGCGGAACAGATGCGTCGCGGCTCTAACTCGTCCGAGTAAACGCGGCGACGCCGGTCGTGAAGCCGCGCGCCAGCTTCCACTGGTACGCGCTCGACTGAAGTAGCCGACGCTCGGACGGGTTGCTCATGAAGCCGGTCTCGACCAGGACCGCCGGGACGTTCGACCAGTTGAACCCGGTCAGGTCGCTGCGCTTCGAGAGGCCGAGATCCCGTGCCCCGGTAGCGGCCACGGTCGAACGCTGGATGGCCTTCGCGGCGCGCAGGCTCGAGGCGTAGATGTCGTCCGTCCAGCCGCGACGGAGGGCCGGGTACAAGGTCGACAGGCCGTTCCGGGAGGTGTCGGTCGAGCCGTCCGCGTGGATGCGGAGCATGAGCGCGGATCCCCGGCGGTTGCAGAACCGGGCGCGGGCGACGTTCCCGCCGTTCCCGTATCTGAACGTGGGCCCCGTCCGGGTCATCGCGACTCGGTAGCCCCGCCGCAGAAGCAGCGTGCGGGCCTTGTTCGCGATCGCGAGCGCGACTACCGCCTCGCCGTTCGCGCCGCCGCCGTCCTTGATCTTCCGGACGCTCGAGCCCGGGCCGATCGGCTCCGTCTGCCGGCCGATCGCGGGCGGGGTCCCGTGTCCCGGATCCAGGCAGATGAGCGCTGCGGTCAGAGCCTCGACGAGCACCGAGCCACGATAGCTCGCGCGTTTCTTCGACTGGCATCAAGGGGTGAGAAGTTGGCATCATGTGGCACATGTTCGGGGGGAGGGGAGCTCGGTTCCGGAGTGCCGTCGCCGCCGCAGCGCTGATGCTCTTCGGCTTGCTGGCGTTCAGCGTCCCCGCGCTCGGCGCAGATCCGCGTCCCGTGCCCAAGCCCGATCCTCCGCCGAAGCAGAAGCCGGCGCCGGCGCCTGCGCCTGCGCCCGTCGCGCCCGCCCCCGTCGCGCCTGCCCCTGTCGCCCCCGCTCCGTCCGTCGTCCACCCGACCGCGGCCGAGCGCCGGGCCGAAGCGAAGCAACGTGCTGCAGCGAAGCGACGCGCGAAGCGGAAGGCAGCCCGTGCCGCCAGAGCCCGTGCCGCCCAGGCCCGGGCGGCCGCAGCGAAGAAGCTGGCCGCCGCGCACCGCAGCGAGCGCGCGAAGGACGTGCTCGCGGCCGGGAGCTCCTCCTCCAACTCGGGACTCCCCTTCCTCCTCGCCGCGTTCAGCCTCGCGCTCGTCATGTTGGGGCTCGCACTCACGCCCGCCTGGGCGGTGCCGTGGAGGCGTGGAGCACGCGCGCTCGAGGAGCGCCGAGAAGAGCTCGGCGTCATGGGTGCGACGGGCATCGTTGCGACAGTGGTTTTCCTACTCCTCATCGAGTTGACCAACTAGGCGATGCGTCGCGCCCTTCTCGCAGCCGCCTTCTTCTCGCTTCTTGTCCCGCTCGTCGCTCTTGCTGACAACCCCGTGATCACGGTTCCCCGGAACATGACCGTCGAGGCCCAGAGCCCTACGGGTGCGACGGTGACGTACGCGGCATCGGCGGTCGACTCCCACGGGCGGCCGATCGCCGTCACATGCGATCCCGCATCGGGCGAGCTCTTCCCATTCGGGAGGACGAGGGTCACCTGCACGGCCAGGGAGGGCAGCCATACGGAGTCGAAGCACTTCGACGTGACGGTGGTTGATACGCGTCCGCCCGCGATCACGGTTCCTGCGCCGCGGACGGTCTCGACGACGAAACGCACGGGCAAGATCGTCGAATACGGCGCCTCTGCATCCGACCTCGTCGACGGGCTCGTCGCGGTCGCCTGTGCCCCTCCGACCGGGTCCCTGTTTCCTGTCGGGACGACGACGGTCACGTGCTCCGCGCGCGACCGGCTCGCCAATGCGTCGTCGGCGGCCTTCGCCGTCACGGTGGTCTTGAAGGCCAGGCGGACGACGAAGAGCACGGCCATGATCTCGCCGAGAGCCGGCGCAACCGTCAGAAGGGCGCCGATGCTCCGCTGGCGGCCCGTGCGCAAGGCGCGCTTCTACAACGTCCAGGTCTTTCGGCGGGGCCACAAGATGCTCAGCGCGTGGCCGGGCCGCGCGCGGTTCCGGCTGCATGCCCGTTGGGTCTTCCGCGGCGACGAGTACCGCCTGCGTCCGGGCAAGTACACGTGGCTCGTCTACCCCGCGTTCGGCACGCCGTCGAACCCGCGCTACGGGAAGGTGCTTGGCCTGAGCTCGTTCGTCAGGCGGTAGCTACAGCGCGCGCTCGGCGCTCTTCAGCCCGCGAAACGCCCAGAGCATAAATACGGCCCCGAGCGCGAGCGCGGCGCCGAAGGCCACCGCAACGTGCGTGGGCTCGCCCGCGATCAGGCCGCGCCCGGCCTCGAGGAAGGCTGTCGTCGGGTTGACGCTCGCAACGGCGTGCAGCCAGCCCTCCAGCAGGGCGAGCGGAACGTAGACGGGCGCAAAGAAGAGGATGAGGAAGACCGGCATCTGCATCACCGGGCCGGCCTGCATCGTTCGAATCCGGAGCGCGACTCCGGTTGCCCAAAGCGTCGCGGTGATGTTGACGAGCACCGCGAGGAAGTAGAGCGCGAAGAGGTCGACGCCGCCCCCGCCGATGTTCATCCCTGCGGCGAGCGCGACCACGGTCAGGATCGTCGCCGTCACCGACCAGCGGACGATCGCCGCAATCGCGTACCCGGCGATCAGGCCCCTTCGGTTGGGCGCCGCGAGCATCAGCCGTCGCGCGAAGCCGTATTCGAAGTCGCGCGCGACTCCGAAGCCGGTGAACACGCCTCCGAACGCAGCCGACTGGAGCAGCACGAAGACGAACTGAAAGGCGGTGTACCCGGGCGGGAAGTCGAAGCCGGGGATGCTGCTGACGCGCGAGAGCCCGCCGGCGAAGGCCGTGAAGAAGAAGAGCGGGAACAGGAGGCCCGGCACGAACAGCGCCGGCGTTGTGAACACGTTGTGCACGACGCGCCAGGCAACCGCGAGCGCAACCGACCAGAAGTTTCTGGTCATGTCCTCGTCAACCTCCTGCGCATGGCCCAAACCGAGGCCATGATCGAGAGCGCGGCGATCAGCAACGCACATCCGAAGCCGAGCACGAGCGCCTGCGCGTTCCAGCCCTCGATGATCAGGCTCCGGATGGCCTCGATTAGGTACGAGATGGGGTTGAGCGTCGCCACGATCCGGAACCAGTCGGTCTCGATCAGCTCCCGCGGCAGGTTCATCGATGACAGGAAGAGCCCGACGAAGAGGAGCGGGAAGAGCCCCTGCACCGCCTCGCCCGAGCCGGTTTGCAGGGCAAAGAAGGCGCCCAGCGCGCCGAACGCGAACGCGATCAGAGTGGCCAGGATGAGGATCACGACGACGCCGAGCGGGCCGGAGGCGATCGAGACTCCGGCGACCAGCCCGACTGTGAGGTAGAAGCAGGCCTGGAGGAAGCCCATCGTCACGACGCCGGCCAGGTGGCCGATGATGAGCGCCGCGCCGCGCATCGGGGTCAGCGCCAGCCGGTTCAGGAAGCCCGTCTGGATGTCACGAGCGAGGTCCGTGCCCGCGTTCATCGTCGCGAAGAGCGCACCCTGGATGAAGGGGAAGGCGAGGAAGAACGCGAGGAACGAATCGGACGGAAAGCCGGGCAGGAGCGTCGCCGAAGCGAGACCGGCCGACGTGACCGCGAGCAGCATGGTCGGGAAGAGGAAGGGCGGAATCGCGCTCGCGGGCTGGCGCAGAGTCCGAACGACGGAGCGCTGTGCGATCTGCCCAACTTGAACGGCGAGCGCGCTCAATCCTCGACCTCGACCTCGACCTCGGCTTCCTCCTGGGCGCCCTCCAGGGAGCGGCCCGTCTTCGCGAGGAAGACATCGTCGAGGCTTGGCGCGTGCAGGTGCAGGTCGGCGACGCGGGCTCCCTCGGCGTCGAGCGCGCGCACGATCTCGGCGAGGTCGTCGATGCCGCGGGCCAGCCGCACGGACACGCCCTTCGGCGAGCCGTCGGTCCGTTCGCCGAAACGTTCGAGGATCTGCGCGACCGCCGCGGAGTCGGTGCCGTCTGCGGGGATCGCCTCCACCGTCGGCCGGTCGATCTCCGCCTTCAGGTCCTCGGTCGTCCCTTCCGCGACGATCTTGCCGTGGTCGATGATCCCGACGCGGTCGGCGAGCGCATCCGCCTCCTCGAGGTACTGGGTCGTCAGGAAGACCGTGACGCCCTCCTCGCGGGCGAGCCGCGCGACCTCCAGCCAGAGCGCGCTTCGGCTCTGCGGGTCGAGCCCCGTGGTCGGCTCGTCGAGAAAGAGGATCGAAGGGCGGTGGGCGAGGGCGAGGGCGAGGTCGAGGCGCCGTTTCATCCCACCGGAATAGCCCTTGACCTTCCGGTCCGCGGCCAGCGTCAGCCCGACGCGCTCGAGGAGCTCGTTCGCACGGGTTTTCCGCTCGCGGCGTGAGATCCCGTGCAGCGCGCATTGGAGACGGAGGTGCTCGCGGCCGGTGAGGATCGGGTCGAGCGCGGCCTCCTGAAGCGCCGCGCCGATCGAGCGGCGAACAGCCGGCCCCTCCTTCTCGACGTCGAAGCCGGCCACGCGCGCGTGGCCTGCCGAGGGAGGCAGAAGCGTCGTCAGGATGTGAACGGTCGTCGACTTGCCCGCGCCGTTCGGCCCGAGGAAGCCGTAGATCTCGCCGGGCTGTACGGCGAGGTCGATGCCGTCGACCGCGCGAATGTCGCCCTTGAACGTACGAACGAGGCCCTCGGCCTCGATTCCGTGCTCGGCTTTCACACCTCCACTATGCCGCTTCGACGTGTTGCTCCGCCCGCGGCGCGACTTTGACGCCCTCGAGGAGGTCGCGGATCGAGTCTCGCGTCTTCTCGTCCACCAGTCGGCCGTCCTCGTCGAAGTGCTCCCAGGCGACCGCGAGGGCCACTTCCGGCTCCTCGAGCACGATTGCGCCGGGATAGAGCAGCGCGTCCCGCACCTGCTGCTGGGCGCGCCGAGTGCCCCCTCGGCCGGTCGAGGCGCCCATGATTGCGACGGGCTTCCAGCGCAGGACGGACGCGAGCGCCGGGCGCGAGAGCCAGTCGATTGCGTTCTTGAGCGCGCCGGACGTTCCCCGGTTGTACTCCGGCGTCGCGATCAGGAGACCGTCCGCCTCGGCGACGGCAGCCTTCAATGCCGCGACCGAAGCCGGATCTCCGGCTGCCTCCACATCGCCGTCGTAGAACGGGATGGGGGAGAGGTCGAACTCCTCGATCTCGACACCTTCAGGCGCCAGCTCGCGGGCAGCCCGCAGGAGCGCTCGGTTGTACGAGCGCTCGCGCAGGCTGCCGGAGATGGCGAGGATTCGGGTCACTGGCGGATTGCCGTGATGTCGGCGGTGATCTCCACGCGGGTCGGCCCCCACTCGACCGCGCCCTCGACGCGGAACAGGGTCTTCTCGACGCCCTCTGCGTCGGTTCCGGTGCCCTGGAACTTCGCATCGAGCTCGACGACGACCGGAGCCTCCTTGATCGTCAGCTCGCCGACGATCTTGTGCCGGTTCCCGTCGACCTGCTCGATCCGGCTCGACTCGAAGCGGATCTCCGGGAAACGATCGGTCTCGAGCATGTCGCTCGAGCGCAGGTGGCCGTCGCGCACTTCGTTGTCGGTCAGGACGCTCGCGGTGCGGACGGTGCCGCTAGCCGCCTGCTCCTCGCCGCCCTCGACGGTACCCTCGAACTCTGTGAACCGGCCACTGACCGACTTCAGACCGGCGTCGAGATCGATGACATCCCAGCGGATGCTCGAATGGACCGGGTCCACCGCCCACGTTCCGGCGGGGATCAGCGTCGTGGCCTCTGTTAGTACTGCGGACATCTGGACTCCTTCCAGGTCTGGTGCTATTATTTGAGCACTCAATAGTTGAGCAATCAAGAATATAGCGGAGGAAGCTTGAGTAGTCAAGTATCTGTTCTACGAGGAGTCGAGCTGGAGGCGTGGGTTCGCTTCCTGCGCGCGCATGCAGCGATCACGCGCCAGTTCACGAGTGAGCTCGTCGCGAGCCACGGGTTGACGCTGAACGACTACGAGGTGCTGCTGCACCTCTCCCGGGCACCCGATCGCTCGCTCAGGCGGGTCGACCTGTCGGAGCGCGTGCTGCTGACCCCCTCGGGCATCACTCGGCTGCTCAGCGGCCTCGAGCGAGCGGGCTACGTCACGCGCCGCGATTGCGCCTCAGACGCACGGGTGACGTACGCCGTCCTCACAGACGAGGGGCTGGAGAAGCTGCGCCGCGCCTCCGAGACGCATCTGGCGAGCGTGCGGGCGCTCTTTTCGGAGCGATTCGAGAAGGGCGAGCTCGAGACGCTCGCGTCCCTGCTCGATCGCCTGCCCATGCGCGACGGCGACGACGACGCCTGCGAGCCCGACTAGCAGTGACCCCTTGATCGAGCTCTACCCGCTGACGCCGGCGTTCCTGGAGGCGATCCTCGACGAACGCCGGAAGGAAGCCGCCGCACTGCTCGGGGCCGTGCTCCCGGACGAGTTCCCGCGCGAGGGCGAGCGTCGCTTCCTCACCCTCCGGCTCCGGCAGATGCGCGAGAACGCCGGATTCGAGGACTGGAGCCCCTTCGCGGTCGTTCTCGGCGGGCGCATGATCGGGCATGCCGGCTATCACGGGCCGCCCGGCGTGAACACGAAGAAGAACCCGGAGGCCGTCGAGCTGGGGTACACGATCGAGCCGGAGTACCGGCACCGGGGCTACGCCACGGCTGCTGCACGTGAGCTCATCCGCCAGGCGGAGGAACGCGGAATCCGGCATTTCGTCGCCTGCAGCACGCCCGGCAACGAGCCGTCGCTCGCGATCATCCGCGGGCTCGGCTTCACCCAGACCGGCGAGGCGATGGACGAGGAGGACGGGCTGGAGCTCGTCTTCGAGCTCGAGCGTCCTCAGGCCAAGAAGTAGACGAGCAGCGCCACGGTTACGAGCAGCGCGACGACGGCTGAGATCAGCAGCGTTACGCCGCCGATGACGATGGCCGGTGTCGTCTCATCCCGGCCGCGCGCCGCGCGGCGGAAGAGGCGTTTGGGAGTTTCGACCGGCTCGGGCATCACTTGGGGTCTGCCCGAACCGGTCGAGGACTAATCGACTAGCGCTCCCGATCGCGTTTGGCCGTCATGTTGCCGAGCGGGATGCTCTCGACGATGAACGCCGCGGCGAACACGGCCAGACCCCAATAGAGCAGGTCTAACTTGTTCGCGTCATCGTCGCTAAGCGCGCCAACGATGAAGAGCACTGCCGCCAGAAGCAACAGGAGGCCTCTGAGTCCGAAGTTCATCATGGGACGTCCCTTCGGGCTAGGCCCCGAAACCCCTCTAGGTGTCCTTCCAGGCAACGCGTCAGGGGCCAGGGCGGCGCCTGTAGGCTCGGCGTCGTGAAGGAGATCGTCGGCGACATCCGCCGCTGGCGCGAGCGCGGGAACGAAAGGGTCGCGCTCGCCACCGTCGTCGCAACGCGCGGCTCTGCCCCCAGACCGGTCGGGTCGAAGCTCGTGGTCTCCGCCGAAGGCGAGCTCGCGGGCTCCGTCTCGGGAGGGTGTGTCGAGAGCGAGGTCTTCGAAGTTGCGCGGGCGGTCCTCGCGGGCGGCGACCCGAGCCTTCGTTCCTACGGGATCTCGGACGAGCAGGCCTGGTCGGTGGGGCTTCCCTGCGGCGGCGAGATCGACGTCTACGTCGAGGAGGTCGCGCTGGCCGAGCTCGAAGACCTCGCGGAGCGCGTCGAGCGCGGCGAGCGGTTCTCTCGAACGACGGTCATCGACGACGCCGGAGCAACGTTCGTCGAGGACTTCGGCCCGCCGCCCCGCCTGCTCATCTTCGGCGCGGTCGACACCGCCGAAGCCCTGAGCGCCGCCGCGAAGCAGCTCGGCTGGCAGACGATCGTCGCCGACGCGCGCGGCAAGTTCGCCACCGCCGAGCGCATGCCGAGCGCAGACGAACTGCTCGTCGAGTGGCCCGAGGACGTCCTCGCGCGCGTCCAGCCGGACGAGGACACCGCCGTCGTCGTGCTCACGCACGAGGACCGCTTCGACATCCCCGCGCTCAGCGGCGCGCTCGAGACCGACGCGTTCTATGTCGGTGCCCTGGGCGCGCGCCGCAACCAGGAGCGCCGGCGCGAGCGGCTCCTGGAAGCGGGCGTGGAGGCAGAGGCGATCGACCGCATCGCAGGCCCGGCGGGTCTCGACATCGGCGCCAACACGGCGGCCGAGGTCGCCCTCTCGATCCTCGCGGAGATCCTCGCCCGCCGCTCGGGCCGCTCCGGCGGCGCGCTCAAGGACGGTACCGGCCGCATTCACGTCGAGCTCCAGCCAAAATAGGCCCATGGCACACATCCTTTGCGTCCTCTATGACGATCCGGTCGACGGGTACCCAACGTCCTACGCGCGCGACGACGTTCCGCAGATCGAGAACTACTACGGCGGCGCGACGACGCCGACTCCCGAGGCGATCGACTTCACGCCCGGCGAGCTCCTCGGGAGCGTCTCCGGCGAGCTCGGCCTGCGCAGTTTCCTCGAGGACCGCGGCCACCAGCTGACGGTCACGTCCGACAAGGACGGTCCCGACTCGGCTTTCGAGCGCGGGCTCTCCGATGCCGAGGTCGTCATCTCACAACCGTTCTGGCCTGCCTACCTGACGGCGGAGCGGATTGCCAAGGCGCCGAACCTAAAGCTGGCGATTACGGCGGGGATCGGCTCCGATCACGTCGACCTGCAGGCGGCGATCGACCGCGGCATCACGGTCACGGAGGTCACGTACTCGAACTCGATCAGCGTCTCCGAGCACGTCGTGATGATGATCCTTGCGCTCGTTCGCAACTACCTCCCGTCAAACCAGATCGTCCTCGACGGAGGCTGGAACATCGCCGATGCCGTGTCGCGCTCTTACGACCTCGAGGGGATGCAGGTCGGCACCGTCGGCGCCGGCCGCATCGGCTCGGCGGTGCTGCGCCGCCTGAAGCCGTTCGAGGTCGGGCTGCACTATTTCGACAAGCACCCGCTTCCGGCCGAGGTCGAGGAAGAGCTCGGCGTCACGCGCCACGACTCTCCGGAGGAGCTCGTCGCCGTCTGCGACGTCGTCACGATCAACGCTCCGCTGCATCCCGAGACGGAGCACCTGTTCGACGACGAGCTGATCGGGCGCATGAAGCGCGGCGCTTACCTCGTCAACACGGCACGCGGGAAGATCTGCGACCGGGATGCGGTTGCGCGGGCGTGCGAGAGCGGCCAGCTGGCGGGCTATGCGGGGGACGTCTGGTTCCCGCAGCCGGCGCCGCAGGACCACCCCTGGCGGACCATGCCGCACCACGGGATGACGCCGCACACCTCGGGGTCGAGCCTCTCGGCGCAGGCGCGCTACGCGGCCGGGACGCGGGAGATTCTCGAGTGCTGGTTCGACGAGAAGCCGATCCGCGAGGAGTACCTGATCGTGGACGGCGGCAAGCTCGCCGGCGCGGGCGCGCACTCGTACAGCGAGGGCGACGCCACAGGCGGCTCGGACGAGGCTGCCCGCTTCAAGTCCGGCTGATGGAGCAGCGACTCTCGGTCGTCACTCTCGGCGTTTCCGATCTGGCCCGCTCGCGAGCGTTTTACGAGGCACTCGGCTGGACGACCGGCGCCGCGCCGGACGACGACGTCGTCTTCTTCCAGTCGGGCGGGATGGTCGTCGCGCTCTGGGGCCGCTCGCAGCTTGCCGAGGACAGTGGCGTCACCGATTCGGGAGGCTGGGGCGGCGTCACGCTCGCCCACAACGTCGGCTCCCCGGAAGAGGTGGACGCCGTCGTCGCCGAGGCCGAGGCAGCAGGCGCGAAGATCGCACGCGCCGGCGCGCCAACCTTTTGGGGCGGCTACTCGGGGGCGTTCCTCGATCCCGACGGTCACCCGTGGGAGGTCGCGCACAACCCGCACTGGCAACTCGGTGAAGACGGTTCGGTCTCGCTGAGCCCAGACGTTTAGCTAAGCCGTCGCTCGGAAAGCAACCCCTAACGGAAAACCGAGGAAAGGGGTTGCATCATGGAGACGATCAAAGAGTCGATCGAGGTCAACGTGCCTGTGAGCAAGGCCTACAACCAATGGACGCAGTTCGAGGAGTTCCCGAAGTTCATGGAGAGCGTCGAGTCGGTCGAGCAGCTCGACGACACGCACCTGCACTGGGTCGCCGAGGTGAGCGGCGAGCGCCGTGAGTGGCAGGCGGAGATCGTCGATCAGGTGCCCGATCAGAAGGTCGCGTGGCGCGCAGTCGACGGAAACGGCCCGAACGGCGTCGTCTCCTTCGAGCCGCTGGGCGCGGACCAGACGATGGTCATCGTCGAGATGTCCTACGAGCCGGAAGGCCTCAAGGAGCAGCTTGGCTCGAAGGTCGGGATGGACTCGCGCGGGGTCAAGCAGGACCTCGAGCGGTTCAGGACGCTGATCGAGACGCTCGGCACCGAGACCGGCGCCTGGCGCGGCACGGTCGAGGCGGGCGAGCCACAGCGCTAGCCGCCTGATGCTCTGAGGGCCGGCGCCACTCGTGGCGCCGGCCCTCGACATCGCTGATTTCGAACATCGTTACGTCGCCCTGACCGGGCCTTAACAAGCCGGGGTTAGCGTGCCGGGCATGCGTTGGGTCGCAATCGCCGGCTGTGCCGCGATCGCATTGGCTGCGGCTGCGACCGGGCCGGCGGGCGTCACGGGCTCGGAACGCCTGGCGAACGGGCGATTCGCGTTCAGCATCTGCGATCCCCAGAGCATCGACGCGTACTGCACTCTTGCCGTCAGCGATCCGAACGGAGCCCGAAGGCAGACGATCCTCTCGCCGCCCGAAGACGTCGGAACCTACGTCGGCGCGGACTGGTCGCCCGACGGGACGAAGATCGCCGTCTCGTTCTGGGTGTCGAGTCGCTACGGCGGGTCCTTGGCGGACATCTACATCGCGAACGCGGACGGCAGCGGGCTGCACCGGCCCATCACCGAGCCGAAGGTCGACCGGTACTGGCCGGCCTGGTCGCCTGACGGCACGAAGCTCGCGTTCGTCCAGGTCAGGGACATCTACGTGGCCGACGCCGGTGGTTCGAACAGCCGCCTGCTCACCGCGGGAGGATCGAGTCCGGCGTGGTCGCCCGACGGCACGAGGATCGTCTTCGCTCGCGGTACGCCCGGAGGCAACACGGATCTCTACTCGATCGGGGTGGACGGATCCGGGCTGAGGCGCCTCACGAGCGGACCGCGGAGGGACGATCTTCCCGACTGGTCGGCCGCAGGCAAGCCGATCGTCTTCGAACGCAGGCGGGGCGACCGAAGCAGCAGCATCTACCTGATCAAAGCGAACGGAACCGGCCTGCGGAGACTGACCACGAATCGCTTCGACAGCGGCCCGCGCTGGTCTCCGGACGGGCGGAAGATCGTGTTCTCGCGCAAGGGCGACATCTACTTGAAGAACCGCGACGGCACCCACCTCCAGCGCATCACCAAGACCCCCTCGATGGACGAAGGAGCCACGGACTGGCAACCGGTGCACGTCGTGAACGGCACGATGTTCGGGACCCCGTTTGCCGACTACCTGGTCGGCGGGCCAGGGCGCCAGACGATGCTCGGCGGAGCCGGCGACGATGTCTTCTACGCCCGGGATGGAGTGCCCGACGTCGTCTCCGGCGGGGACGGCCTCGATACCGCACACGCGGACCGGGTGGATCAACTGAGCAGCATCGAGCGCCGCCGCTCGTAAATACTGGAGGGCGTGGGGGAGGAGCTCCTCAACGTCCTGGACTACGAGCGCGCGGCCGAGGAGCGACTCGACCCCGCCGCCTTCGGCTACATCGTCGGCGGGGCAGGCGACGAGTGGACGATGCGCGAGAATCGCGTGGCTTTCGAGCGCTGGGTGCTGAGGCCGCGAATGCTCGTCGACGTCTCGGAGGTGACGACGGCGACGACCGTCCTCGGGACGGAGACCTCCCTGCCGGTGCTCGTTGCTCCGACCGCTTACCAGCGTATGGCCCATCCGGACGGGGAGCTGGCGATGGCGCGCGGAGCCGCAGCCGCCGGCGCCGTGAACTGTCTCTCGACGCTCGCCACGGCCACGATCGAGGAGGTCGCCGCCGCCGCGCCGGAGGCAGCGCGCTGGTTCCAGCTCTACTGGTCGAGGGACCGCGACGTCGTGCGCGATGTCGTCGAACGTGCGGCAGCAGCAGGGTACGGAGCGGTCGTGGTGACCGTCGACCTCCCGGCGCTGGGCCGACGCGAGCGTGATCTCCGGACGGGGTTCGAGATTCCGGAAGACATTCCGGTCCCGGCGTTCCTCGCCCTGTCCAAGGGCGCCTCGATGACGCCGGCCGATATCAACTCCATGGTCGACAACTCACTGACCTGGGGTGATCTCGCGTGGCTGCGCTCGGTCACGTCGCTGCCGCTCCTCGTCAAGGGCATCCTCACTGCCGAGGACGCGGCGCTCGCCGTCGAGGCGGGAGTGGAGGGCATCGTCGTCTCGAACCACGGCGGCCGCCAGCTCGACGGCGCCCCGGCCTCGCTCGATGCGTTGCCGGAGGTGGTCGAGGCGGCCGGCGGCCAGGCCGAGGTGCTGCTCGACAGCGGCATCCGCCGGGGGGCCGATGTCGTCAAGGCGCTCGCGCTGGGCGCCCGTGCCGTGCTCGCGGGACGCGCGCCGGTCTACGGGCTCGCGGTCGGAGGCGCCGACGGTGTGGAACGCGTGCTCGGCCTGGTGCGCGAGGAGATCGAGCTCGCTCTCGCGCTCTGCGGCTGCACGTCCCCCACCGAGGTCACGCGCGACCACGTCGCCCGGGCAGGCTAGGTGCTCTACGAGCCAGAGGCGTTCGAGCCGCTGACCGACGAGCCGTGGGACGCGGGTCGTGTGGCCGGCCGGATACGCACGATCGTCGCCGACGCCGACGCGGCCTACGATCCGGACACGCTCTGGCCCGCCGCAGAGTGGGACGTCTGGGAGGCGACGGCTCCGATGAAGGACCTCTACGTGGGGGCTTCCGGCGTCGTCTGGGCACTCGACGCATTGCGCAGGCGCGGGCACGCGGAGACGACGCTCGACCTCGCCTCGGCTGCGCATCGCACCCTCGAAGCCTGGCGCGAGACGCCCGACTACGCGCAATGGGACGACGTCCCCTCGCGGGCGCCGGCGGCGCTCCTCATGGGCGAGAGCGGGCCGCTCCTCGCCGCGTGGCGGGTCGCCCCGAGCGCGGAGCTCGCCGATCGCCTCCACGCGCGCGTGCGCGAGAACGCCGACAGCGAGGCGGTCGAGATCATGTGGGGCGCGCCCGGGACGATGCTCGCGGCGCGGGCGATGCTCGACTGGACGGGCGAGGAGCGCTGGGCCGAAGCGTGGCGAGAGAGCGCCGAGGCGGTCTGGGACGCCCGCGATGCGGATGGGCTCTGGACGAACCGGCTCTACGGCGAGACGTTCCGCAGCCTCGGCCCGCCGCATGGCCTGGTCGGCAACGTCCTTGTGCTGCGAGCCGGCGGGCTCCTCGCCCCGGATCGGGTCGAGCGCCTCGAACAGGAGACAGCCGCGATTCTCGAACGTCTGGCCGTGACCGAGGACGGGCTCGCCAACTGGCCGTCGCGGGCAAGTGCAGACGAGCATCGCCTGCGCCTCCAGTGGTGCTACGGGGCGCCGGGAATCGTGACGGCGACGGCCCCGTACCTGGACGAGGAGCTGCTCCTCGCCGGCGCCGAGCTCACCTGGCAGGCGGGCCCGCCCGGAATGGAGAAGGGCCCCGCCCTCTGCCACGGGACGGCCGGGAACGGCTACGCGTTCCTCAAGGCTTTCGAGCGCACCGGCGACGACCTCTGGCTCGACCGCGCCCGCCGGTTCGCCGTGCACGCGCTGGAGCAGGTCGCCCGTCGCGGCCACGGGCGCTACTCACTCTGGACCGGAGACGTGGGAGCTGCTCTCTACGCCGCCGACTGCCTCGAGGCGCGAGCCGCCTACCCCGTGCTCGATTCCTGGGACTAACGGCTCATCGAGATACCGGTGGAGCGCAGGTCGCGCCGGAGCGCGGCCCTGACCGCTCGGTCCGGTCGGGCGACCGACGTGATGAAGTAGTTGGTGCTCATATTCACCTGCACGTAGTCCTCGGCGAAGATCTCCCCCACCGCGCGTCCCCAACCGAGGCTGTAGGTGGGCGACACCTGTCCTCTGGCGAGCAAGTTCTTCATCCCGCGGGCAGCCCACCACGAGCTCGCCCAGGGCACGTTCGTGTGCAAGAAGTTCGAACGCGCCATGTCGATGTGGTGCGCGTACTCATGCAGGAGCCGGTGCGCGGCTGCGGCTGAACGCCCTGCAGGGATGATCAGAACGCCCCTCTTCTCGTTGCCCTCGTAGCAACCCCGGGCATCGATGCGTCCACAGAGCTTCGAGATCCGACTGTGGGAGACGATCCGGATGCGGGCGGTCTTGATCTCGTCCCCGTGAATCGCGTTTCCGAGGATCGCGGCATACCAGCCGACCTGCACGCCTGGCACCTGCACGTCGAACGTGACGACGCGTCCAGACCGGTCATGGCGTGTGACAATCGCCGCCTGGGAGGCCTGGGCTGCAACGAGTGCGCCCACCGCACAGGCGATCAGTACGAGGTTCCGCATATACGTCGTATCGTCGGCCTGTGCTGTGAAAGAGACGCTTAAGTGGGGGAACGGAGCGTTACAGCTCAGACGCGGCGTATCTGTGCTCTCGTCTGAGAGTAGCGCAGCGCTTCCCACGCGACTAGGGCCCAGCAGACGGTGGTGACCACGCCGAGCGCTGCGAGCGCGGGCCATGAGAGCGCTACCGGGATCAGAGCGACGAGGGCGAGAACCGTCAGCGAGCGGCGCCAGTTGTACGTCCTCGAGGTACGGAAGCGCATCGCATCGTGGGCCAGGAGGTAAATCGCGGGCCCGATGCACAACGAGACGGCGGGGACGGTGTCGAGCTCGTCGCCGATGTGGCCCAGGGTCTGCTTGAGTGCGAGTGCGAAAAACACGATGCCTGCGACCATCGGGAGGTGCAGGTAGCTGTACGTGTCGCGCGCGAGGGAGGCCTGCGCGACGCCGCTCAGCTCGGTCAGCTTCCGCTCTGCGACGATTGCGACGACGTCGAAGTAAGCCCACCACAGGGCCGTGACCATTGCGATGCCCAGGAGCGCTGCGCCGATCACCCCCGCGTCGAGCGCCTCGCCCTTCGCTCCGACGCCGATGGCGATGATCGACTCGCCGAGGGCGATGATGATGATCAGGCCGTGGCGCTCGGCGAAATGTCCCGGCGAGACGCGCCAGCCGCCGCTCGAGAATGCCCCGCCCAGGTAGTCGAGCGTCAGCGCGATCGTCCAGAGGGCAGCCTGGGCCGCGCCGTCGGTGAAGCCCGCGCAGATGATGAGCACCGGGCCGATCGTCGAGCCGACGCCGAGGCGGAGGACGCTGCGCTGCATGTCGCGGTCCCCTCGCGCCGCCAGCGCGAAGAGCGCGATGTGGAGCAGGCGGACAAAGAGATAGGCGACCCCGAAGAGGATCGCGTCGTCGCCGAAGGCGTCCGGCACCGCCAGCGCGACGAGGAGCAGCGCGCCCATCGCGCCGAGGATCGCCAGGCGCACGGCGCCTTCGTCGGGGTTGACCGTGTTCGTCAGCCAGGCGTAGCCGGTCCAGGCCCACCAGAGCGCGCCGAGGACGAGGATCGCGCGGCCGAGACCGCCCCAGGTCGGATCGTCCGAGAGCATGCTCGTCACCTGCGTGATCGCAAAGACGAAGACGAGGTCGAAGAACAGCTCGAGCGGAGTTACCCGCTGCTCGCCACGTGCGTTTGCCGGCACGGGCGCAAGCTAACGCCTCGACGAGCAGGCAGGGCCAGTTCGCCCCGAGCGGCAGTCAGGCCGGCGGAAGCTCGACGACGAACGTCGCCCCGGCGCCGAGCTCGGAGTTGAGCTCCAGCCGGCCGCCCATGCGCTGGGCGAGCTCGCGAGAGATGTAGAGCCCGAGACCCGTGCCGCCCGGCGAGCGTGCGAGCAGCGGATCGGCTCGGTAGAATTTCTCGAAGATTTTCGACTGCTCGGCCGCGGGAATCCCCGGCCCCGCATCGGCAACGCAGATCCGGATCACGCCGTCCCTGCGGTAGGCATTGACCTTGACCGGTTCGGCGCCGTACTTGACGGCGTTGTCGAGCAGGTTGAGGAGGACTTGCTGAATCCGGTCGCGGTCGCCGGACGCGGCTCCGACGTCCGCCGGGATGTCGACCTCGATCGCAGCCGTCTCTGGAAGCTGAGGGCCCATCGCCTCGACCGTCTCGCTGACGATGCCGGCGATGTCGACCGGCTCTGAATCGACCGGCAGCTCGCCGCGGTCGAGCCGGCTCGTCAGCAGGAGCTCATCCGTGATCTGGCTCAGTCGGGCGGCCTGTGTGGCGATCATCTCCAGGAGCTGCCGCCTTCGCTCGGCCGGGAACTCGACGTCTTCGCGGAGCAGCGTCTTGGCCGCGCCGTACACGGCGGACATCGGGGTGCGCAGCTCGTGCGAGATCGTCGCGACGAGGTCGGTCTTCTCCTCCTCCAACCGCCGCTCGCTCGTGACGTCGCGGCAGGCGTAAATCACTCCGTCCGCCGTGCGGACCGCCGCGAACGAGAGCCAGAGGTCCTTCTCGCGGATCTGAAGAGGAAGGATCGACGACCGGGCCTTGGCGCCGTCCTCGGCGATCGAGATGCGAGCGGCCAGCCCTTGCCATTCGGGAATGAGTGCCCCGAGCGGCTTGCCCAGGACGCGCTCCGCGGGCAGGCAGCTGAGGAGCTCGCAGGCCTTGTTCCAGAGGCGAACGGTCCCCTCCCGGTCGAGGAGGAAGATCCCGTCGCCAACCGCGTCGAGCACTCGGGCGGCCTGTTCCCGCTCGGCGGCCACCGCGCGGGCCGCCGCCTCGGCTGCCTCCAGGCGCCGGCGCTCCTGCTGAAGACGTGCGTTTCGAACGGCCGCCGCCATCTGCGCGACCAGCCCCTCGAAGACCTCGAGCTGCTTGCTCGAGTACGCGCCGCTGTCGCTCATCAGTTGCACGACGCCGACGACGTGGCCCTCGTCCTTGACGGGCACCATCATCGCCGCGTTCGTCCCGGCCGGGCCAGACTCGGGAAGCTTCTCGATCGTTCCCTCCCGGTCGACGTTGTAGTAGACGCCGTCCGGTTTGGTCACGCGCTCCGCGACGTCGTTGAAGAGGAGCGGCTCGCCGCTGACGATCACGCGGCTCTGCATGCCGCCGCCCTCGCGGTTCAGTGGGACCGGGGGCAGAGTAGAGGGATCGAGGATCTCTCCCTCGGTCCAGACGTATTCGGCGCGGATGAGATCGTCTCGCTCGTCGTAGGACGAGACGACCAGGCCGTCGTGCCGGACAACGTCGGTGAGGAGCTCGTGGAAGCGCTCGTAGACACGCTCCGGCTCCAGGCTCTCGCCGAGCTGCCGGGCCGCGTGGAGGAGAAGCTCCGCGAGCTCGGCTTTTTGCTCGAGTTCCCGATCGTCCATGCCATGAGCGTAACCAGCACGAGGGCCGGCGGCTAGGCTCTGGCCATGTGCCGAAACATCCACACGCTTTACAACTTCGAGCCGCCCGCGACCAAGGAGGAGGTGCACGACGCAGCCCTCCAGTACGTCCGCAAGATCAGCGGCTTCACCAAGCCGTCGAAGGCGAATGAGCTTGCGTTCGAGCGCGCCGTCGAAGAAGTCGCGGCCACCTCGAGGCAGCTCCTCGGTGAGCTCGTGACCTCCGCACCGCCCAAGGACCGCGAGGTCGAGGCGGCGAAGGCCCGGGCGCGCTGGCTCGAGCGCCAAGCCGTCTAGCGGTCGGTCGCGGTTAGCGGAAGAGCTCCGTCCGAAACGCGGTCCGGAACGGCTGCGCGAGTTCCCGCGCGTACGTCTGCGAGACGTGCCCACGATCCACGTAGGTGATGGTCTCGTTGATGACCAACGGACACATTTCGGTCGGCCGATCGGCTCCGCCGTCACCCTTTAAGGGGGTGTTGAGCGGCAGGTGAGCCAGCGATACCCATTGCGAGAGCACGATTTGCCTCGGCGTCGTCGGCTGCCACGAACTGAATGTCTTGACTACTCCTCTTCGCGCGCCTGCGCGACATGCTCGGGCTGTCGCCCTAATTGCCGCCCTGGCCGCGCTTGCGTTCGGCGTCGTCACGGCTTCCCCGCGTGCAGCAGCCGGCCCACTGACGATCGCCCCGATCACCTGGGACGTGCTCGGCCTCGACTCGAACAACGTCAACACAGGCCCGAACGTCTTTCCCGTCGGCGTGCGCGTGTGCAACACGGGTTCGGACCCGGCAACGAACGTGGTTGCAACCTGGGCGTGGAAGACGACGCAGAACTCGTTCACCGGCCCGGCGGACGGCTCGACGGTGAGCGTCGGGACGATGGCGGCGGGCGCCTGCACGCACGCGTACTTCGAGGTGACGCTCAACCGTTCGCCGGCCTCACGCAAGAAGGCCCGGGATTACCAGGTCACGGTCACGGGGGACGGCGGCCTCAGCACGGCGGGAGCCCAGCGGACGCTCTACATCCAGGGGCTCGTGTCGCAGGGCCGGAACAACACGAAGAAGCTCTCCGGGCCGAACGGCTGCAACCTCGCCTACACGGTGTGCGACCCCGCTCCGGCGAACATCGTCGTCGGGCGAACGTACACGTACAAGCTGTACGCGGAGACCTCGACGGCCTACAAGCAGCTCGAGACGTTCGCCAACTTCCCGTCGGCGGTCGTGCCTGTCTTCTCGACGAGCTCGATCTACAGCAATCCGACCGGCGCCAGCTCGACCTCGCTCTATGCCGACGCCTGCGGTTGGAATCCCATAACACGAGCCTGCGTAGGACCGGAGAACATCGTCGGCGGAAAGGCCGGCGGCCGGGTCGTCGTGACCTACATGCTCAAGGCGATCGCGCCCGGCTCGGGGACGCTGCGAGCCACGATCTACGACTTCTCCGGCGCCAGCTATCACTACAACTCCGACTTCGACTCGGTCACCCTCACGACCACGCCACTCACAGTCCGCTACGAGCTGGCGGGCGCGACAACGGGCAACGGAAAGGTCACGTCGGCTCCGGCGGGCACGCTCACGGGTGGGAGCTCGAGCGGACTCGACTGTGGCGGCGCGGGCACGATCTGCTCCGTCGGCTACGGCACCGGCACGGTTGTCACGCTGACCGCGCAGGCGCTCGGGACCGACACGTTCACGGGCTGGTCGGGCGGCGGGTGCAGCGGAGTTGCCCTCACTTGCATCGTGACCATGAATCAGTCCCGCTCGGTGACCGCCGCCTTCACGGGCGTGACCTCGTACCCGCTCGACGTCTCCAAGGTCGGCTCGGGCACGGTCAACGCCGACGTCGGCGCGGTGAACTGTGGTGCGACGTGTGCCGGCAACTATGCGAGTGGCACGCTGGTCACGCTGACGGCCGCGCCGAGCGCCGGCTGGACCTTCAGCGGCTGGTCCGGCGAAGGCTGCTCGGGCACCGGGACCTGCGCCGTGACGATCAGCCAATCGCGCTCGGTGACTGCGACTTTCATCGAGCAGACCTACGCGCTCGATCTCACCGTCAACGGCAACGGAGTGGTGACCGCGAACGCGGGAGCGATCAGCTGCGGTAACGGCGACACCTTCTGCTCCGACATCTACAGCGCGGGAACTCTCGTCACGCTCACTGCGACTCCCGCAGCGGGACAGACCCTGTTGAGCTGGTTGGGAGCGTGCTCCGGCAGCGGCGCGTGTGTTGTCACGATGGACCAGGCGCGTTCCGTGATCGCCACGTTCAGCGGCACGGCGTCGTATCCGCTCGATGTCGGAACGAGTGGATCGGGTACCGGCACCGTGACCTCGAACGTCGGCGGCATCAACTGCGGCGCCACTTGCAGCGCGACGTACTCCTCGGGAACGCTTGTCACGTTGACGGCCACCGCCTCCGGCGGTTCCTTCTTCAACGGGTGGTCCGGCGACTGCTCCGGGTTGGTCAACACCTGCATCGTGACGATGACCCAGGCGCGCAATGTGACGGCCGACTTCGGCCCGCCCACGCAGCTGCTCACAGTCACAAAAGCGGGGTCTGGCACCGGGACTGTCACCTCCGATGTCGCGGGCATCAACTGCGGCGCGACCTGTAGCGCGAGCTTCGTCGACGGCACCGTTGTCACGCTGACCGCGGTCGCCTCCTCCGGCTCCGTCTTCACCGGGTGGTCGGGCGAGGGTTGCTCCGGAACCGGCAACTGCGCCGTCACGATGAGCGCGGCACGGAACGTGACAGCGACGTTCGTCGTCACGTACACGCTCGCCGTCACCAAGACGGGATCGGGCACCGGAACCGTGACCTCGAACGTCGGCGGCATCAACTGCGGCGTTACCTGTAGCGCGGACTACACAGGCGGTCCAGTTGTGCTTACGGCGGCTGCTTCGGCAGGCTCACGCTTTGCCGGCTGGTCGGGCGAGGGCTGCTCGGGCATCGGCACCTGCACGGTCACCATGAGCCAGGCTCGCACCGTCAGCGCCAGCTTTGTCGCCCTGCACACACTGACGGTCAGCAAGACCGGCTCTGGCGTGGGCACGGTCACCTCCGACGTCGGCGCGATCAACTGCGGCGCCACCTGCAGCGCCGACTACGACCAGGGCACCTCGGTCACGCTGACCGCGGCTGCTTCGGCAGGCTCACGCTTCAATGGCTGGTCGGGCGAAGGGTGCTCGGGCACGGGAACGTGCACCGTGACGATGAGCCAGGCGCGCACGGTCAGCGCCAGCTTCGTACTCGTTTACACGCTGACGGTCAGCAAGACCGGCTCCGGCGCCGGCACCGTCACCTCGGACGTCGGCGCGATCAACTGCGGCGCCACCTGCAGCGCCGACTACGACCAGGGCACCTCGGTCACGCTGACAGGCACGACCTCGGCAGGCTCACGCTTTGCCGGCTGGACGGGCGAGGGCTGCTCGGGCACAGGCACCTGCTCCGTGACCATGAGCCAGGCTCGCACCGTCAGCGCCAGCTTTGTTGCCCTGCACACACTGACGGTCAGCAAGACCGGCTCTGGCGTGGGCACGGTCACCTCCGACGTCGGCGGGATCAACTGCGGCGCCACCTGCAGCGCCGACTACGACCAGGGCGCCTCGGTCACGCTGACGGGGACGGCCTCGGCGGGCTCCCGCTTTGCCGGCTGGTCGGGCGAGGGCTGCACGGGCACCAGCACCTGCATCGTGACGATGAGCCAGGCCCGTACCGTTTCTGCCAGCTTCCTACTGGTTCACACACTCACCGCCACCAGGACCGGCTCCGGCGCCGGCACCGTCACGTCAGACGTGGGAGCGATCAACTGCGGCGCCAGCTGCAGCGCCGACTACGACCAGGGCACCCCGGTCACGCTGACCGCGGCTGCTTCGGCCGGCTCACGCTTTGACGGCTGGTCGGGCGAGGGCTGCTCGGGCACGGGAACCTGCTCCGTGACCATGAGCCAGGCCCGCAGCGTCAGCGCCGCCTTTGTCGCCACGCACACGCTGACTGTGAGCAAGACGGGCTCCGGAGAGGGCACGGTCACCTCCGACGTGGGAGGGATCAGCTGCGGTGTGACTTGCACCGACGATTACGACCAGGGCGCCTCAGTCATCCTGACGGGCACGGCCTCGGCCGGATCACGCTTCGATGGCTGGTCGGGCGAGGGCTGCACGGGCACCAGCACCTGCATCGTGACGATGAGTCAGGCTCGCACCGTCAGCGCCGCCTTTGTCGCCTTGCACACGCTGACCGTCAGCAAGACCGGCTCCGGTGGCGGCACCGTTACCTCCGACGTCGGCGGGATCAACTGCGGCGCCAGCTGCATCGCCGACTACGACCAGGGCACCTCGGTCACGCTGACGGGGACGGCCTCGGCGGGCTCCCGCTTTGCCGGCTGGTCGGGCGAGGGCTGCTCGGGCACCGGCACCTGCATCGTGACGATGAGCCAGGCGCGCACAGTCACTGCCGCCTTTGTCGCTTTGCACTCCCTGACCGTGAGCAAGACCGGCTCCGGCGTTGGCACCGTCACCTCGGACGTAGGAGCGATCAACTGCGGTGTGACTTGCACCGACGATTACGACCAGGGCACCTCGGTCATCCTGACGGGTACGGCCTCGCCTGGCTCGCGCTTCAATGGTTGGTCGGGCGAGGGGTGCTCCGGCACGGGCACCTGCACCGTGACGATGGGCCAGGCACGCACCGTCAGCGCCGCCTTTGTCGCCTTGCACACGCTGACTGTCAGCAAGACCGGCTCCGGCGTGGGCACTGTCACCTCCGACGTAGGTGCGATCAACTGTGGTGTTACCTGCACGGACGACTACGACCAGGGGACATCGGTCACGCTCAGCGCCACGGCCTCATTCGGCTCCCGCTTTGCCGGCTGGTCGGGCGAGGGCTGCTCGGGCACCGGCACCTGCATCGTGACGATGAGCCAGGCGCGCACAGTCAGCGCCAGCTTCGTCGCTCTCCACAATTTGACGGTCACGAAAGCCGGGTCAGGGAGCGGCACAGTCAGTTCGGACGTGGGAGCGATCGACTGCGGCGCCATCTGCTCCGACGACTACGACGAGGACACCATCGTCACGCTTAGCGCTACGGCCGCACCCGGATCCCGCCTTTCCGGCTGGTCCGGCGAAGGTTGCTCCGGAACGGGCACCTGCGTCGTCACCATGAGCGAGGCCCGCGAGGTCACCGCGACATTTGTCGCGCTGCACACGCTCACGGTCACGAAGACCGGTACGGGCGGCGGCACAGTCAGCTCAGACGTAGGCGCGATCGACTGCGGCTCCACCTGCGCGGACGACTACGACGAGGGCACGTCCGTGACGCTGAGCGCAGCGGCAGTGGCTGGATCCAGCTTCGCCGGCTGGTCGGGCGAGGGCTGCTCCGGCACCGGCACGTGCACAATCACGATGACCGAAGCGCGTGACGTCACTGCGAGCTTCATGGCGGGCGGTCACACGCTGACGGTCTCGAAGACCGGCTCTGGCGCGGGCAGGGTCAGCTCCGACGTTGGTGCGATCGACTGCGGTGTCACCTGCAGCGACGTGTATGGCGCCGGTACGCCGGTCACGCTCACTGCGGCGGCTTCGGCGGCGTCACGCTTCACCGGCTGGTCGGGCGAGGGCTGCTCGGGAACCGGCATTTGCACGGTCAGCATGAGCCAGGCCCGCAACGTCTCCGCAAACTTTGTCGCCCTCCACGTGCTGACTGTGGCCAAGACCGGCTCGGGCGGCGGGACCGTGATCGGCGCCGGGATCGACTGCGGCGCCACCTGCAGCCACGGCTACCCCGAAGGCACCTCCGTCACACTCCGCGCAACGGCCGGAGCCGGCTCTCGCTTTGCAGGCTGGTCGGGCGCCTGCTCGGGGACGGTGACAACCTGCACCGTCACGCTGACTCAGGCCCGCAACGTCACCCTCACCTTCATCGCCGTACACACGTTGACTGTCTCGAGAGCCGGTTCCGGCAGAGGCTCGGTGAGCTCCGGGCCGGCAGGGATCGACTGTGGCGCGGCCTGCGCGAGCATCTACGACGCCGGCACGACCGTCACGCTGACTGCCGTGCCGATCGCAAGCTCGCGTTTCGTCGGGTGGTCGGGCGAAGGCTGTACCGGCACCGGAACGTGCACCGTGACGATGAGTAAGTCCCGCGCCGTCACGGCCACGTTTGTCGGCCTCGTCAGGTTGAGGGTGACTGTTAACGGGCGAGGCACCGTTCGCTCCGCGCCCGCGGGAATCCGCTGCGCACACTCATGCGCGCAAACGTTCGAGGACAGCACGCATGTCACGCTCAAGGCCAAAGCGAAGAAAGGCCGCTGGTTCCTGGGCTGGTCGGGAGCCTGCAGCGGCCGGAAGAAAACGTGCACCGTGACCATGAGCCGGGCGCGCCTCGTGCACGCTCGCTTCGTGCGCGAGCTCGCGCTTCGCCTGCAGATCCCCAAGAGGCTCGTCTACCACTTGCCTGAGGAGCGGGCGACGATCACGGCGCGCGCGACGTGGCGCGGCAAGCCGCTTGCCGGCGCCCAGGTCGCGCTCGGGATCACCTGCCCGGGACGACGCTTTGCTGCGCGTCTGAGAACCGACAACGACGGGCAGGCATCGTTCGCTTTCGGCACGAAGATGCGTGATGCGCTACGCATCTACCGCTGCAAGGTGAGAGGCCGCATCAAGGCGAACCGTCAGACCGCTCGACCGCAAAAGCCCGGCGTCGTGAGCTTCATTCATCCTCTCTGGCTCCACAGCAAGGTCTCGAAGGGCAGGATCGTCGTCCGCATTTGGGGCCGGGCGCACGAGCAGGTCCAGCTATTCGCGGACGGCATCGTGGTGGGCAGGCCGCGAATCGGGCGCGCGGGCTGGGTCGACGTCGTCTCCACGAAAATTCAGCACGGGAACCACGTGTGGGTCACCGGCCCACACGGACACGTGTCGCACCACATCGCCGCCTAGCGCGACACGACTCGAAACGAGCCGGCGCGGCCGCTAGCCGAAGCCGTCTCTCGTCAGTTTGTAGAAAACTACGCGAACTTGTAGGAAACGACCCTTTCGTGCAATGATTCTGGGTTCCTGTGAAATTGCGGATTTGCTGCGGCCCATCGAGACCTGCTCGCAAGGTCCTGCTCTGCGTGCTTCCGGTCATTCTCGGACTCACAGCAGGGCCGGCCTTTGCTGGGCTGAAACCTGATCCGCCGCCGAAACCGGCACCCCCGCCACCGCCACCGGCGGTTTCTATACCCGCGCCGCCGCCGCCTGCACAGCCACAACCGCCGCCGCCGCCCGTCGGTCAGGGAAGCGGCGTGGATGAGAACGCAGCCGCGCGCCAAGCCGCCGAAAGGCGGGCACAAAGGGCGCGGACACGGGCTGCGAAGCTGAAGGTCAAACACGCCAAGGTCAAGAAGGCCAAGGCGATTGCGCGTGCTCGCGCCAGCCGGCGCGCACAGAGCTCCAGAACTGTCCCTGCGGCTGCGCGCGTGGCACTCGATCGCACGCGTCATCCGCTTGCGGCGCAGCTCCAGCCGGAATCGAAAGTGGCGCGCGTACTGCCTTTCGCGCTCGTGCTCATGGGCCTCGCGCTCCTGCTCTTCAGCCTCGCCGCGGTTCCCGCTCGCGTGATGCCTTGGTGGGCCGAGCGTGCGCTCTACAACCGGCGAGAGAACCTCGCCTTCATGGGCGTCGCCGCCCTCCTCGCAATCGGTGCGCTCTTCCTGGCCGGGTAACCGATGATGAAGCGTCTCATCCTGCTCGTCCTGACCTTCGCTCTTGCGGCTCCGCTCGCGTCGGCCGCTCCCGGTGTCGTCGTGTTCGGCGGGGCTCCGCAGTGGCTGGCCTTGAACGCCGACGACCCACTGCCGGAGCTCTCGATCGACGATGCAATACTGGCCGAAGGCGACTCGGGCACGGTCACCGCCACCTTCACGGTCACGCTCTCGGCGCCGAGCGACCAGATAGTTGCGGTCCTCTTCGCGTCCGCTGACGACACGGCGACCACACTGGACGACTATCTGCCGGCCAGCGGCCCACTCATCTTCGCGCCGGGGGAGACCACGCAGCAGCTGAGCGTGACGGTCCTCGGCGACACGGTCGACGAGGTGGACGAGACCTACTTCGTCAACCTCTCGGAGCCGCTGAACGCGACGATTGCCGACGGCCAAGGGCTCGGCACGATCACCGACGACGACGGCCCGTCGATCTCGATCGACGACGTGGCCGTCACCGAGGGCAACTCGGGATCGGTGAGCGCGAACTTCGACGTCACCCTGAGCGCGCCGAGCCCTCAGGCCGTCAGCGTCCACTACGCAACGGCGAACGGAACCGCGACCGCTCCGGGCGACTACCTGGCGGCTAGCGGGACGCTCGATTTCGACCCGGGTGAGACGACGCAGTCCGTGAGCGTCACGGTCAACGGTGACTTGCTCGACGAGACCAACGAGACCTACTTCGTCAACCTCTCGAGCCCGGTCAACGGGACGATCGCCGACGGCCAAGGGCTCGGCACGATCACCGACGATGACGTTCCGTCGATCTCGATCGATGACGTGGCTGTCACCGAGGGCAACTCGGGAACGGTGAGCGCGAACTTCGACGTCACTCTGAGCGCGCCGAGCCCTCAGCCCGTCAGTGTTCATTACGGAACCGCGGACGGGACCGCGACGGCGCCGGGCGACTACCTCTCGACGAGCGGAACCCTCGCCTTCGACCCGGGCGAGACGACGCAGTCCGTAAGCGTCACGGTCAACGGCGACTTGCTCGACGAAGCGAACGAGACCTACTTCGTCAACCTCACGAGCCCGGTCAACGCGACGATCGCCGACGGCCAGGGCCTGGGCACGATCACCGACGACGACCCGTCGCCCACGCTCTCGATCGACGACGTCACACTCACCGAAGGCAACTCCGGCACGACCAATGCGACGTTCACCGTCTCGCTGAGCGCGGCGAGCGGGCGTTCGGTGTCGGTCAACTATGCGACGGCCGACGGGACGGCGATCGCACCGGGCGACTACCTCTCGACGAGCGGGACCCTCGCCTTCGACCCGGGCGAGACGACGCAGTCCGTGAGCGTGACGGTCAACGGCGACGTACTCGACGAGGCGAACGAGACCTACCTCGTCAACCTCACGGCCCCCGTCAACGCGACGATCGCCGACGGCCAGGGCCAGGGCACGATCACCGACAACGACCCGTCGCCGACCCTCTCGATCGACAACTCTTCCGTGACCGAAGGCAACGGCAGCACGACCAGCGCGACGTTCATCGTCTCGCTGAGCGCGGCCAGCGGGCGTGCTGTGTCGGTCGACTACGCGACGGCCGACGGGACGGCGATCGCACCGGCCGATTACCTCTCGACAAGCGGGACGCTCGTGTTCGATCCGGGCGAGACGACGCAGTCCCTGAGCGTCACGGTCGTCGGCGACTTGCTCGACGAGCCAAACGAGAACTACTTCGTCAACCTCACGGCCCCGGTCAACGCGACGGTCGGCGACGGACAGGGCCAGGGCACGATCAACGACAACGACCCGCCGCCTGCGCTCTCGATCGACGACGTTTCCGTAACCGAAGGCAACGGCGGCACGACCAGCGCGACGTTCACCGTCTCGTTGAGCGCGGCCAGCGGGCGTACGGTGGCGGTCAACTACGCGACGGCCGACGGGACTGCGATCGCGCCGGGGGACTACGTCTCCACCAGCGGGAACCTCGCCTTCGCGCCGGGCCAGACGACTAGGACACTAAGTGTCACGGTCAACGGCGACACGCTCGACGAGATAGACGAGACCTACTTCGTCAACCTCTCCGGCGCCTCGAACGCCACGATCGCCGACGGCCAGGGGTTAGGCACGATCGTCGACAACGACGGCCCGTCGATCTCGATCGCCGACGTGACCGTCACCGAGGGCGACGTGGGCACGGTCAGCGCCAACTTCGACGTCACGTTGAGCGCGCCGAGCCCCCAGACGGTCAGCGTCCAGTTCGCAACTGCAAACGGGACCGCGCTCGCGCCCGGTGACTATCTGGCGGCGAGCGGGACGCTCGTGTTCGATCCGGGCGAGACGACGCAGCCCGCGAGCGTCACGGTCAACGGCGACTTGCTGGACGAGACGAACGAGACCTTCGTCGTCAATCTCTCGAGCCCGGTCGACGCAACGATCTCCGACGCGCAGGGGCAAGGCAGGATCAACGACGACGACCCAACCCCTGCGCTCTCGATCGACGACGTTTCGGTCGTCGAACGCGATTCCGGCAATAGAAACGCGACGTTCACAGTCTCACTGAGTGCGCCGAGCGGACGGTCCGTGTCGGTCGACTATGCGACCGCGGACGGGACTGCGACTGCGGACAGCGACTATCGGGAGGAGAGCGGCTCGCTCTCATTCACGGCCGGATCGACGACGCGCACGTTGAATGTCCGGTACTACGGCGACACGCTCCCCGAGGAGGACGAGACCTACTTCGTCAACCTCTCCGACGCCTCGAACGCCACGATCGCCGACGGCCAGGGGCTGGGGACGATCGTCAACGACGACGGGCCGCCACCACCTCCTCCGCCTCCACCTCCACCTCCACCTCCACCTCCACCACCACCACCTCCACCTCCACCACCCCCGCCGCCTCCACCCCCGCCGCCTCCACCACCTCCGCCTCCGCCGCCTCCACCCCCGCCGCCGGCGTGCCCGACGGGATCGACCGAGGTGGCGATCGGCGACTTCTTCTTCGACCCGGACACGACCGAGATCGACGCCGGGACGACCGTGTGCTGGACGAACACGGGGGAGGCTTCGCATACGGTCACCTCGGATACGACCGGCCAGTTCGACTCCGGAGTGATCGAGCCCGGCGAGATCTACACGCACACGTTCGACGCGGATGGCAGCTACCCGTACCACTGTGACCTCCACCCGTTCATGACCGCCACGGTCAACGTCGGGGATCCGCCGCCTCCGCCTCCGCCGCCGCCGCCGCCTCCACCCCCACCACCGCCGCCACCACCGCCACCTCCACCTCCACCACCTCCGCCACCACCGCCCCCGCCTCCTCCGCCGCCACCACCACCTCCACCACCACCTCCACCACCACCTCCACCACCACCTCCACCACCACCTCCACCACCACCTCCTCCGCCGCCACCACCTCCTCCGCCTCCTCCACCGCCACCGCCGCCTCCTCCGCCTCCTCCACCGCCACCGCCGCCTCCTACCGCCACCTCCTCGCCGCCACCGCCACCACCACCGCCGCCTCCTCCACCTCCGCCGCCTCTACCTCCACCGCCACCACCTCCACCTCCACCTCCACCTCCACCTCCGCCACCGTCCCGGCGAGGTGCGCTCTATGCGCCACCCGCCGGAGCTCTGCTCAAGGCGCCGCCGCTCTTGGCCTGGCGCCCGGTCCGGAAGGCGCGCTTCTACAACGTCCAGCTCTATCGCCGAGGCCGGAAGGTCTTCAGCCTCTGGCCGGCCCGAACGCGTCTGAAACTGCACTCACGCTGGACGTTCAACGGGCGGCCTCAACGCCTCCGCCCGGGCACGTATGCGTGGGTCGTCTGGCCTGCGTTCGGTACGCGGGCGAACCCGCGCTACGGCCGAATGGCCGGCAAGAGCAGCTTCAGGTTCGTGGGCCGCTAACCAAGCCCGCTCAGCGCTTCCTGGTTCTACGGAGCGGCGCAGGAGTCGAACCTACCGAGCCGTGGGTTGCACGACCGCGTTTGAGCGACCCGGATGCCGGAGCCGCGCGCCGTTGCCCCCGTCGCACGCACCACACGAACGGATGCTAGGAAAGAGTGCTTGACAGTGGTAGAACCGGGGACGGTGCACGACGTCGAGTTCCGCGTCCTCGGTCCGCTCGAGGTCATGGTGGACGGGCGAGCGCTCGAGCTGAAAAGGCGAAAGCAGCGCTCCGTCCTGGCGTTGCTGTTGCTCCACGCCGGCGAGGTCGTCTCCACCGACCGGCTCGTCGAAGAGGTTTGGGCCGGGAAACCTCCGAAAGCGGCGGTCGGCTCCCTCCAGAACCTAATCTCGGATCTGCGAAAGGCACTTGGACGCGACCTCGTGCGGACTCGCCAGCCCGGCTATGTCCTCGAAGTCGATCGCGAGCAAGTGGATCTGCACCGATTCGAGCGGCTCGTCGCCCAGGCGGCTGAAGGCGGCGACGCCGAGAGACGTTCGACTCTCCTGCGCGAGGCACTCGCCATGTGGCGTGGGTCCCCTCTGGCCGATCTCGCCTACGAGCCGTTCGCCGACGTCGAGATCGCGCGTCTAGAGGAGTTGCGCACCGTCGCGCGCGAGGAGCTGATCCAGGCGAAGCTCGAGCTCGGGCATCACTCTCAGCTTGTCGGCGAGGTCGAGATGCTTGTCGCCGAGCACCCGCTGAGGGAGCGGTTGCGCGGGCAGATGATGCTCGCGCTCTATCGGTCGGGTAGGCAGGCCGAGGCGCTCGAAGCCTACCGGCAGGCCCGAGAGACTCTCGTCGAGGAGCTCGGTATCGAGCCGTCCCCCGATCTCCAGCGGCTCGAGCAGTCGATCCTGCGCCACGACAGCGAGCTCGATCTAGTGAGGACGGCGGCGCCGGAAGTGTGGTCTGGGGGAGACCGGCGCAAGACCGTCACGATCCTCTTCGCCGACATCGTGAACTCCACGAGCCTTGGTGCCCAGCTCGACCCGGAGGTCCTGCGCGCCATCATGCGGCGCTATTTCGACACGGTGCGGACGATCGTCGAGCGCCACGGTGGAACGGTCGAGAGGTTCATCGGCGACGCAGCGATGGCTGTCTTCGGAATCCCGCGGGTGCACGAGGACGATGCGCTGAGAGCTGTGCGCACGGCGACTGAGCTCCGCGAGGCGCTCGTGGGGCTGAACGCCGAGCTGGCGCGGGACCACATGCTCGTCATTCAGATCCGCACGGGCATCAACACGGGTGAGGTGCTCGCCGGGGACGCTGCTTCGGGCCAGCCGTTTGCAACCGGCGCTGCCGTCACCGTGGCAATGCATCTCCAGCAGGCAGCCGTACCGGGCGAGACCTTGCTCGGGGAAGCGACGCACACACTCTTGCGCGATGTAGTGACCACCGAACCTCTGAAGGCGATTGGCGCGGGCAGTGGGCTCGGGGAACAACAAGCATTCCGTCTCGTAGCGCTCGAGGAAAGCAGCGGCCTTCGTCGGTCGACCGGCGCCCGTCTCGTAGGGAGACACGAGGAGCTCGCCCTTCTGCAGCGAGCCCTCGAGTCTGTCGTTGACGAACGGCGCAGCCGAGTCATGGTCATACTCGGCGAAGCCGGCATCGGCAAGACCCGCTTGACCTCGGAGTTCGTTTCCTCGCTCGGCACCGAGGTCGAGGCGCTTGTCGGCCGCTGCGTCTCATACGGCGAGGGCGCGACGTACCTGCCGCTAGCCGAGATCGTGCGACAGGCGGCCCCGAAGCGACCGCAAGCGACGATTGCCAAGCTGCTCGAAGGCGGCGAGCATTCGGAACTGATTGCGGAGCGCATGGCCGAGCTCACGGATCAGGCCGGCAGCACTGCGCGTACCGGGGAGCTCTTCTGGGCCGTGCGGCGCTTCTTCGAAGCACTCGCAGCGAAGCGGCCGCTGGTCGTCGTGCTGGAGGACATCCACTGGGCCGAGCCGACGCTGCTCGACCTGATCGAGTACCTCCGGGCGTGGACCTCGGAGGCGCCCGTGTTGACGCTGTGCATCGCGCGGCCGGATCTACTCCAAAAGCGTCCAGGCTGGGGCTCGAGCGGGGAGACGGTCCCGCTCCAACCTCTCACGGGGAGCGAGACGGGGATTCTCCTCGCCGAGCTTCCCGGCGCGGAGGAGCTTTCCGAGCGCGCGTGCGCGCGAATCGTCGAGGTTGCCGAGGGAAACGCACTCTTCGTCGAGCAGCTGCTCGCCTACATGACCGACGACGTTGGCCCCGAGGGGTTCGACGAGGTCGTTCCACCCTCGATCGAGGCACTGATTGCCAGCCGCCTGGACCGTCTCGAGCCAGAGGAGCGCGTTGTCCTCGAACGGTCGGCTGTGATCGGGAAGGACTTCGCCCGGAGCGCAGTGCTCCATCTGTCGCCCCCCGAGGCGTTAGCCACGGTCGACGGCCGCCTCGCCGCGCTCGAGGCCAGAGGGATGATCCAGGCGCGACGCTTGCGCCAGTCGCAGGAAGACGAGTTCCGCTTCCACCACGTCCTTCTCCGCGAGGTGGCATATGCCGGGATCACAAAGGAGCAACGGGCCGACCTGCACGAGCGGCACGGCTCCTGGCTCGAGCAGAGAAACGAAGCCGACGAGCTCGTCGGCTATCACGCCGAGCAGGCGCATCGCTATCGGGGCGAGTTGTCGGCCAGCGACCCGGAGCTCGCGCGGCTCGCCGCCTGGGCAGGCGAGCGACTCGCTGCTGCGGGGATTCGCGCGTGGAAGCGCGCCGACACTCCGGCGACCATCAATCTCCTCGAACGAGCCGCAGGTCTCTTGTCACGGCAACGGCCCGAGCATGCCGAAGTCCTGTGCGAGCTTGGGATCGCCCAAAGGTGGTCGGGTGACTTTGATGGAGCCGAGAGAACGCTCAACGAAGCGATCGACTCGGCGCAGGATCGCCGAGCCGAGCTCCGCGCCCGGCTCGAACAGGCCCACGTTCGGCTCTTCAGCGAATCCGTTACGAACTCTGACGATTTGCTCCACATCGCTGCCGAGGCGATCCCGATCTTCGAGGAGTTCGGTGATGACCGCAGCCTTGGACGCGCGTGGCGGCACGTCGGATACGTTCGCGGCGGGATCCAGGGCCGTCTCGCAGACTGGCGAGAAGCAGCCGAGCGCGCGCTCGTCCACTATCGCCGCTCTGGATGGTCAGCGTCGGGCTGCTTAGCGGAGCTGGGAGCTGCGCTGCTGCACGGGCCGACGCCGGTCGTTGAAGCTCTTGCCCGCTGCGATGAGCTCCTCGAACTGACGACCGATCGAGCGGGGCGGGCGAACGTCGTCTCCTTCATGGGAGGGCTCGTCGCCCTCGAGGATCGCTTTGACGAAGCTCGACGACTCCTCGGAGAGGCGAGGGCAACATATGAAGAGATCGGCGACACGTACGCGCTCGCAAATAACAGCGGACGAGTCCTTGGCCGAGTCGAGCAGCTCGCAGGCGACGCCGCGTCAGCGGAGCATGCTCTTCGCGAATGCTGCGCTACCTTTGAGCAAATTCACGATCAGGCGGGACTCTCGACGGTGGCGGCCGAGCTCGCAGATGCCCTCTATGTACTTGGCCGCGACGAAGAAGCGGGCGGCTGGATCGACCTTGCCCAGAAGCGTGCGGCAGACGACGATGTCAACGCTCAGCACACGTGGCGACGGGTTCGAGCGAAGCTCCTGGCCCGACAAGGCGCGTTTTCCGAGGCCAGCGCACTCGCCTTCGAGGCAGCTCGCATTGTGGGCGATACCGATGCGATCAACGACCACGGCACGGTCCTGCTCGACCTCGCTGACGTACTGCGCGCCTCCGGCAGTCCGAACGACGCGGCGGGCTACATTCACCAGGCGATAGGCCTGTTCGATCGCAAGGGAAACATCGTTTCGGCACGAGCAGGCCGTTCGCTGCTGAGCGAGCTTCCGGTGGCGTGAGCGCAGATCTTCGGAAAGCCCCGATCGGGGCTTTCCGAAGTGTGGCGTGAGGGCCGACGGGCCGCGGTGGCTGAGACTCAGGGGCCGCCGCCGCCTCCGCCGTAGTTCGCCATGACGAAAGCCGCCATGGTGGTGATGAGAGAGACGAGGATCTTCTTGCCCATTTGCGTGCCTCCTTTCTGGAGGCCACGCTCGAGGGGAGGCCAAACGGGCAAGTCACGGCGGACTCACGAATCGCTAATGACGATCGCCGCTCCGGTCGGCGCCTGAGTCGCTAGCAAGACGTTCTGAACGCGTCAGGCGGGTGGCTCACGTGAGCCGCGTGTGAGCGCCGCGTGAGATGCACGACGCATGTTCGGCGCATGTTCCAGCCAAGACTTGTGCGGTCGCGCCGGGCCCGAAATCCCTGGATCATTGTCCTGCTGCTCATCTCCGTCGCAAGCGCCTCGGCAATGGGAAGCACCACTGTCCGGGGACAGGGCGCGGCCGCTATCCGGTCGTCTCTAGCGAAGAACCCCTGTGGCCCCAATGTGCTTGTCCGGGATCGACCCGTCCCAACGGATCCCATTCGTGCGTCCTTCAGACGTCGCAGCTATTCGGTTGGTGGAATCGCGACGCTTGACATCAGGGCGCATGCCTCGCGAGTGGTCGCACAGGTCTTCGTGCTGGACGGGAGGCGCGCGCGGGCCCGGAACCTGATGGCCGGTCGTCCCGTCACGCAGGCTCGGACCGTCTTGCTCCGGAACGGCGCAGCAACCATCCACGTTCCTGTCGGCCCCTGGCCGAGTGGCCTCTACTTCGCCAAGCTGTCCGGTAGTCGCCGAACCGTCGGCTTCGCCCCCTTTGTCGTTCGTCCGCGGCCCGGCGATAGCCGCGTGGCCGTCGTCCTGCCGACGAACACCTGGCAGGCCTACAACTTTCGGGATGAAGACGGAGACGGAACCGGAGATACGTGGTATGCAAACCCCAGCGTTCGAACCGTTCGCCTTACACGCCCTTATCTCGACCAAGGCGTGCCCCCGCACTTGAGCGGCTTTACCCGCTGGTTGGCCAAGGCCGATCTGAAGGCCGACCATTACTCGGATGACGACCTACAGGCTGTCCGCAGCGGTGACGAGCTCGCTCGCCGGTACGACCTGATCGTCTTCTCGGGCCATGAGGAGTACACGACAGTGCACGCGTTCGACATCATTCGGCGCTATCGGAACCTCGGCGGGAACCTCGCGTTCTTGTCGGCGAACAACCTCTATGCGTACGTCGAGGTGCACGGGCAGCGGATGACGTGCCTTGGCCACTTTCGCGATATCGACCGGCCTGAAGCGTCCGTGATCGGCGTCCAATACGTCGATTGGTATCGCGGCGAGTACCCCAGCAAGCCGTATGTCGTGCGCGATGTGAATGCGGCGCCATGGCTCTTTCGGGGAACGGGATTGAAGAACGGCAGCCGTTTCGGCTTCAGTTACGGCGTCGAGATCGACGCGACTACTCAGCAGTCGCCCTCTAGTACGCGTGTCATCGCCGATCTGCGGGAGATTTTCGGCCCCGGCAAGACAGCTCAGATGACGTACTACGAAACGCCACGCGGAGCGAAAGTCTTCGCGGCGGGCGCCATGAACTTCCAGACGCCGCAGTCGGGCGTGACGTACCGAATGCTGAGAAATCTCTGGTTCTGGCTGCGGCGACCATGAACGAATGACGAGCAGGGAGACCATCGGCGTTCGCCGTCGCCGCAGCTAGTGTGGCCACCCGTCGCCTTGCGCCTTGAAAGAGCCGTCGAGAGCACAGCCGTCTTCTTGCTCGTGGCCGGAGCCGCGCTGCTCGTGCTCGGGTTGCTTCTTCGAGGCAGCCGTCGCCGACTTGCGCTTCTGCCGCTCGCGATGTCGCTCCTCGCGCTGGCGGGCGGTGCGGGCCTCGGCGCCTGGGCATGGCATGAGACTCGGTCTCGGGAAGTGCGTGGCTCCCCGACGATCGAGTTCTCCCCCAAGTTAAAGCCGCAGGACAAGAAACGGCCGCAGAAGCTTCTGCGAACGGAGCCGTGGCCGACCTACGGACACGACCCGCAGCGGACGCACTTGTCACCGTTCCGGCACCGGCCACCGTTTCGAGTGGTGTGGCGCAAGCCTGCAAGAGGTGTGATCGAGTTCCCGCCGACGATCGCGTACGGGCGGGTGTATTTCAGCACGTTCAAAGGGCGCTTCTATGCGCTCAACGCGACGAGCGGCAGAGTCGTCTGGAAGAAGCGGATCCCGCACTGCTCGCCGGTCTCTCCGATGCTCGCGCACGGCGTCGTGTACCAGGCGTACGAGCATCTGCTGCCCTGCGGTCGCCACACGCCGGGCGCGCGAGGGCTGGTGTTCGCCTGGGATGCGTCCACCGGGCGCAGGTTGTGGAGTTTCGCCGCCGCAGCGATGGAGACTTCGCCTCTCCTCGTCGGCAAGCTCCTTTATGTCGGATCCTGGGACGGGACCTTCTACGCGTTGAACGCGCGTACGGGCAAGGTGCGCTGGACTTTTAATGCCGGCGCCGGAATCACGAGTTCGCCGGCGTACGCCCTCGGCTCGGTGTATTTCGGCTCGGACAGCGGACGCTTGTTTGCACTCAACGCACGAACAGGAGGACTGCGCTGGCAGGCGGCATCATTCGCTCGGTTCGGCCGCCGCGAATACTTTTATGCGGCGCCGACCGTCGCCTATGGCCGGGTTTACATAAGCAATGCGGACGGGATGGTCTATGCATTCGGCGCCACCTCCGGGCGGCTCCTCTGGGCGCAGCGTGCGGGCACCTACGTGTACACCGGGGCAGCAGCGTGGCAAAAAACGATCTACGTCGGCACCTGGGACGGCTACTTCGTGGCGTTCGATGCCGCGACGGGCGACGTGCGCTGGCGTCACGATGCGCCCGGCGGAATCTCAGGGGCGCCGACTGTCATGGCCGGGCTGGTCTATTTCTCAACGTTTGGCAAGTTTGGGAACAGGCACCAACGTCACGTCGAGGACGGGCCCTACAGGACATTCGCCCTCGATGCGCGCACGGGCAAGCTGGTCTGGCAGTTCCCGGACGGGCACTACTCACCGTTGGTCGCCGACGACAGGCGCGTCTACCTCGTCGGGCGCGCAACCGTTTATGGCCTCGTCTCGCACAAAGCGTCGAGGCAAGCCCTGCCGCGGTAGAAGTTCGCAAGGATCGGAGGGCCGCTCCAGGGCCTCGCTGTCATGCGCGACCGCCTTGGCAACCTGCGTCTCCGGGTCTGGGCCCGTCGGTCGTGCGCCGGTTCATGTGCCCATCAGGGGTCCCAAGCCGCCTTAGTACATCTTCGGCACCCGCGAGGCCGGGGGTTAGTGAGGCGGCCAAATCGCTTGGGAATCGACGTCTTCGGTGCAACGGAGCGGCGCAGGAGTCGAACCTACCGAGCCGTGGGTTACACGACCGCACCGGTTTTGAAGACCAGCTGGGCCACCGGGCCCATGCCGCTCCCTAGCTCGATCGTATCGCTGGGACTGCCTCGGCAGTTACGTCGGGAAGCCATGCTCGTACTGCTGCAGCCACGGCTTCGGTGTCCGCCTTGAGTCCGTGATCGCCTTCCACCTTCACGACCTGGCGTCGAGCTCCAGGCGGCGGCATGCCGAACGGGTCTCGGACGCCCTGAACGACGAGCGTCGGGACGGTCACGGCTTCGAGCTCGGGTAGCCGACTCTGCGGCGGCTTTCCGGCCCGGCGCGGCGGCTCAAGGGGGAAGGCGAGGCAGAGCACAGCGACGGCGCCGGTTTCCTCCGCAGTGCGGCAGGCGACACGAGCTCCCATCGAACGACCGCCGACGACGATCTGCAGGTCAGCCAGTTCGGTCGCCCGCAGGTGCGCGACGACGGAAATCCACGCCTCATCGAGCTGCGGCGCTCGGGGCGGAGAGCGTCTTCCCGCGACCCGGTAGGGCTGCTCGACCAGCGCGACGCTCATTCCCACCGACCCCGCGGCTTGAGTCGCCGCCAGCAGATCCGGTGCTTCGACGCCTCCGCCGGCGCCATGCCCCAGGATCAGTGCACCGCGTGGCTCTTCGGCGAGGTGCAAGTGAGCGCGTGCCGGACCTCGCGGAGTGTCGATCTCGACGATCAGGTCACCCTTCGTACCCGAGATCGGAGCCGTTGATCACGAGCTGCTTGTGCTCGAGCGGGCGGAGCGGCGTGAAGGCGGACCACATCAAGCCGCGGGCGTGCTGCTGGAAGATGTGCCGGACGAGGGCTCCTCGTGGATGGTTGAGCCCGCTCGTGCGGAGGCCTTCGATGAGTCTGGTCAGGCCCTCGCCGAACGCCGGGACCCCCGCATTCACCGCCTGGGCGAAAGCCTGGTCTCGCGCTGCGAGATCCGGATCGGGACCGTGGGCAACGTACTCGCCGCGCAGGATGTACGGGTCGCTCAAACGCGGCGCGGCGGAGACGACTACGTCTGCGAGATCCGAGAGCCCGTCGAAGACTCCGATGCGGAGCAGCACGTAGCCGGAGAGCACGCCGGCGAAGGGATCCTCGGCTGAAACGGCCGCCAGGTTCTCGGCGAGGTCGCGCGCACCGTCGATCCGCCCCCCGAGCAGCAGCCGTTGCAGGTGCTCGACGCGTCTCAACCGGCCGGCGGTCGACGAAGCGTCCGCCTCTGTCCGCGGATGGAACTGGTAGACGCGCTGCCGCTCCATGCTGAACTGGGCGATCACGGTCGCCAGCCGGCCATCGAGGACCGGAAGCGAGAGAACGGTGACTGCATCGCCTTGCTCGAAGGACACCCAATGGGGGCCGGGCTCCGCGGGGGTCACGAAGGAGACGGTTCCTGCGTCCGAGATCTCGAGCGGCTCGGGCTCGGGAGGGATCCCCGTGCCGGCCGGCCACACCCGGACCCGTATCCCGTCCAGCGGGACGCCCGAGCCGACACCGTACAAGCCGATACCGGACTTCCCGGGCTTGACCGTCTCGGCAGGTGCCGCGATCAAGGAGCTCTCGCCTTCGCCGGTCAGCGCCCGGCCGAGTGCCACGGCCATGATCGTCGAGGGATCGGCCCACTCGAGCGACTCCCCCTTCCCGGGAAAGGCGATCGCGTGGGTCCCGGCGTCGTAGTGGCCCCCGGCCGCCTCCGCGAGCTCGATCGTCCGGTCGCTCACCTGTGTGGACTCGAGCTTGTCCGGAACCGCCTCCCCGCCGGAGTCCAGGACGACGAACTGCTCCTCGCCCGGTCCCTCGGGACCGATCAACCTGACGCGGTAGAAGCCCGGCGGTTGCTCGAACGACGCCGCGCCCGTCTTTCCCTCCACCTTCTTGGCGTCGAGGACCTCGCCGGCTTCGTCACGGAGCTCGACGACCGTCAACGGGTCCGCGGTCTTCACGATGATCGTGCCCGGCCGGTTGCCTTGTCTCGGCTCGCCCGGACCGACCTGCTCCGACACGTCGCCCTCCGCGGGCTGGTCGGGTTGGAGCCCGACCACCTTCGTCAGCGGCTTGTCGTAGAGCTCGATCGGCGCTTCGACCCGGCCCACCCGCTTGTCCTTCGTCCGGACGAGCACGGCGTACGTCTTCGGCGGAAGGGTAAAGACGTGGGAGTCGCCCGTGACCTTGAGCGCGCTCGCGACAGGGGAGGCGACGGCGTCGAGCACGCTCACCTCGGCCTCGTCGTAGACCGGGTCGGCCTCGAGCTTGATCGTCAGCTCGAGCGGATCGACGGACGCGCGGGGAATCGAAGCAAGCAGCGCGTCGCGCTGGCGCCCCTCGACGCCGCGGCTTCCCGTGTCTTGCGGTACCTGGATGGGCCAGCCCTCCGGCGGCGGCGTGTGGCCCGGCTTCGTCGCGACCTTCGCCGCCTCCATCGCGTCCTTGATGTAGGTGGCCAGCTTCTCCCAGCGAACCTCATAGCAGTTGCGATCCCAGGACCAGGCCTTGGCGTGTCCCTCGAAGAGCCCCTCCTTGAGGACCTTGGTGAACTCGCCTATGCCCTCCCAGGTGTCCTGCGCTGCCGTCAGGCCCGGCGACGTGGCGTAGAGGACGAACTGCTGCACCGGCGGCTTGCCCGGGTCGCGCCGGCGGGGAATCGGCCAGCGACCGATCTCGAAGTCCTGCTTCGGCGCGTTTCGGCACGCGTCGATGAAAAAGAACTGGTCGGCGAACTGGACTGTCTCGAAGTACTCGAGCACGGATCGGATCGCGAGCGAGTGCTCGGGATGCTCCTTGTCGAAGCCCGGTGTCAGGATCGCGCCCTCCTCCCGCTTCGACACCCAGGCGGCGAGGCCGTGGCCCGCGAAGAAGAAGTAGAACGCCTCGCCGACGCCACCGCTGCGCTCGAGCACGTCGTTGATCGCGGCCACGATGTTGTCCTTCGTCGGAACGCCGTCGCCTGGATCACCCCCGTCGGTGCGGGCCGGCAGAAAGCGGAGATTCTCTTCCGGGACCGGGCCGCCGTTCTCCTCGCGAACCCAGGCGCGGAAGAGCTCGGCGTCGCGCACGGCGCCCGACAGCTCCAGCGCGTCGTCGCCGTATTCGTCGACCCCGATGACGACGGCCCAGTTACTCACGATCGTGTTGCGAGCTCAGTCGGAGTCGAGTGTGAGCGGATCCTGCCCTTCGAACGCCGGGTTCGCCGCGCCGACCGACATGTAGTTCGGCTGCTGATCGGCGGGCATCGTGGCAATGATCGCCTTGTGGAAGGCGGGATAGTCGCCCTTCCACGCGCCCTTGTCCCAGGCGTCGAGCCACTTCTCGGTGAAGAGCCCGTTGGCGACGCCGTCGAGCGACGTCTGCTCGTCCTGGCAACCCGAGATCAGCAACACCGTCGCGCCGACGTCCGCCTTGGACGTGGTGGGAACCGATTTCTGGATCTCGTCGTATTCGTCCCGGTGGTCCCGATACGTCTTGACCATCACGTCGAGCGGCAGCGCGCGATACCGGGGTGATTGCGCGTCGGCCGTTTCCCTCTTGGCCAGGACGTTCGGCACCACGTTCTCGTCTTCGATCCCGCGCAGGACCGTCCCGCTGTGGCAGCTGTCGGAGAGCACGAAGATGCGGACGCCGGGCTGGAACTTCGCCCACAGCGCATAGAGCTCGTCGTCGACGAGTTGACGGTCGTACAGCACCCAGGTCTCGTCGGAGCGGTCGGCTTCCTCCTCGTCGTTCTTGTCCGGCACTTGGCCGCCGTGGCCGGAGTACGTGAGGAACAGGAAGTCGCCGCCGGAAAGCTCGCCCGCGGCTTCCTCGATCGCGGCCTGGACGGCGTCTGCGGTCGCCTCCTGGGTCAGCATCTTGGTGGACTGGAAGCCACGGCTCTCTGCCACTGCCTGCATATCGTTGGCGTCGAATTCGCACGCCGCCAGGGTGCCGTCCCACCCGTCGTAGTGCTGTGGGTCGACACTGTTGAGACCAATGTGAATCGAGCGTCCGGTGGCCATCTCTCCTCCTTGCCGCAGCGTCGGGATCGTCCACCGTAAGACCTCGGCTGAGGGCTGTCAACAATGTGCGGCCGAGGGGGTTCCGTCTCTTGACATCCGTTTGTCGAGGGTCATAGTTGCGGGACCACATGGGCGTTCTTGCTTCGGACTTCACGGGCCCGCTCTATGTCGTGATGGGCGTTGGCGCGGCCGTTGCCTTGGTTGGGCTCTTGATGGTGGTCGCGATTTTCATGGGCTGGGCGCCGGAGGCCGGCAGGCGTCGCGGACCCGATGCAGGCACAGGCCCCTGGGACATCGTCAAGCAGGTCCTGGAGACGATCTTCAAGTGGGTGCCGAAGGCGTACCGGTTCCCGGTCGCGTTGATCATGCTCGGCGCCTTGATCATGATCATCCCGCTCGTAATCGGGATGACCGCGGGCGGTAGTGACTCGCCGAGCCCGACCGCCTCGATCATAAGTACGTAGACCGTGGCGACAGGGTCGTCGCATACGAGGAGGAACCGCGTCCTTGCTCCGGTCGCGGCACTCGTCGCGTTCGCGTTCGGGCGGCGTGCGCGAGATCGCTCCGAACGACGGCAGCCGGAGGAGCCTGAGCCCGAGGCGGCGGCGGTGCCAGAACCCGATCGACCCGACGTTCCCGAGCCAGCGCAGCCAGAACCGGCTCCCGGCGAACCGCCTGAACCGGCGGCGGTCGTCGTCGCCCCGGCGTCGGCGCCGACCGGGCTGATTCGCGGCCTCGCCTCGGACTACAAGGCTGTCGCCAGCCTCGTCGGCCTGCTCGTCTACGGCGTCGTGCGCGTTTCCTACGACGCGTACTACTCGAGGCTGGGCGTCTTTCCAGAGGCGGTTGGGCTGACCGAGACGACGATCCTCGGTCGCGCGGTCCTCTACCTCGCGCTGACGGCGTCGGTCGCAGCCATCCTCGGCGGGCTCTGGTTCGGCGCGGTTCGCCTCGCGTTGCCGCGTTTCAGCGGCCTGCCGCCGGCGGGGCTCGCGGCGGTGATCCTGGTCCCGGCGGTCGCAGCGGTGGCGCTCGTCGCGGCCGCGGACAAGGTGCGCGACCTCCTCGTCGAGCGGCAGTTTGCCTATTACTGCTTCCAGCGTTGCAAGTTCCAGCCGCTCGACGAGAGCACGCTCGACACGCTGAACGGCATCGCAGAGAGGAACACGTCCGAGCATCCCGGCTGGCACGTCACCGAGCTCGGGCCGGCCTGGCTCGTCGGGCTTCCACTCGTCTTTCTCTGCGTCGCCGCCGCGCTCGTGCCGGTGATCAGTCGCACCGGGTCGGCGCGCGCGCGCCGGGCGGCGATCGGCGCATTTGGTGCGCTTGCCGCCGCTTCGCTCAGTGCGGCGCTCCTGGCACCGCACGTCCTGGCCCAGCTGCGCGACGCGCACGTGCAGGACCCGTCGTCGGAGCTACTCAACCACGAGTCGCTCGTTTGGTGGACCGTGTTGGCGCTTCTCCTGCTCGCGGTCGGCGGCGGTCTGATCGCAGTCGGCAGCCGCCTGGGGTGGCGCCGCTCGCGAGGCTCCCCGTGGCCGATCGCGTCCCTCATCGTCGTCCTCCCTCTGCTCCTGGGCTTTCTCGCGCCCAACATCCCGAGGTTCATCGAAGAGGAGGGGTCGCGGGCTGTGGTCGCCGCACTCGTGCTCTGGGCCGTCTTGCTCTTCGGGAGCTTCACGATCTGGCCGTCGCTCGTCGCGCGACAGCTCAAGATGTCCCCGGCAGTTGCGCTGTTCGTTGCGCTCGTCGTCACGCTCACCCTGTTCCTCGCATGGCAGCGCGGCCTCAACCTCGCAAAGCAGGCGGCGATGGGTGACCAGATCTACCCGCAGCGCTTCAGCGTGCTCTCGGTGCGCGCGAACGTTGTCTGCCTCGAGCGAACCGGGGTACCGCGGCCCGCGCTCCTGCGGCCTGGCCCCTATACGTATCTGGGCCAGGCCGACGGTGTTCTGATCCTGTACGACTATCGCGCCGATCTCGACCACGACCTGCCGACGTCGTTCCCCGTGCGACTGCCCGCCGGCGACGCCGTCGTCAGGCTCGCGAGGTACGACGCCGGCGAATGGGACTGCGGCCTGAACTAGCTCCGGGCGGCTGAGCGCCTGAGCACCCGCTCGTCGCCGACTCGCCTCGTGAGGCCGTCGGCGTCGAAGCGCTCCAGCAGAAGCTGCGCCGGCCTGCGTGAGCTGCCGAGCAGGTCGCGAAAGCGGGCGAGCGTGATCTTGCCCGCCTGCTCGCACTCCTCGATCAGAGCGCGCTTGGCCGCCTCGTAGGGGCCGATGCCGACGGCGAGCCCGTCTCCCACGCGAACGAGCCGGCCCCGGGCTTCGAGGAAGCGTGCGAGGTCGGCGTCGTCGACCGGGGTCGGCTCGAGGCCGGCTTCATCGAGCTTCGCTTCCAGGGCTTCCGCATCGGCGGCCTTGTCGCCAAGAGACGCGGCCGCGCCCGCGAGGTAGACCTTGCCGTCCCGTTGCTCGATCCCGAGGAGCGGCAGGACGGCGTCGGCCCACGGTGCTCCGGCGAGCAGATCTCCAGCGGGGAGGCCGGGGTCGAGCGGCGCCGCTTCGGCCCGCAGCGTGAGCCTCGTCCTCGCCTCGCGCCGGGCGTGGTCGAGCCAGTCGGCTGAGAAGTGCCAGCCGTCAGCCTGCTCCACGGAGCCGAGGCCCGCGGCGAGGTCCACCGGCGAGAGCAGCGCACGGGCGGCCAGATCGCCGGCGCGAACGGGCTCGTGGACGAGTGCCCGCACGATCGAGTCGGGGTCGTCCGTCGCCAGCAGCTCGAGGCGTGCAATGTCGGGCGCACGCGGCGGCGCCGGGTCGAGGACACGGCCCCCGCCGAGGGTGGTCTTGTCGCGGAGGACGAGGTGGTCGCCACGGGCTGCCACCACCGGCGTGGCCAGGCGAAGCTGCCCGAAGCGGTCGCCGACCCGCACGAGCTGAGCGGCGATCTCGGCCGTCCCGTGCAGAACCTGGATCCGGGCGTGGCCGGGAATCGGCTCCAGCTCCTCGAGCTCGACGTCGAGCCGGTAGCTGACCGGGTACGCGCCTGCTTCGATCAGCGCGTCGCCACGGCCAAGGGCCTCTCGCTCGATGCCGGGAAGCGCCACCGCGACGCGCTGCCCCGCCTCCGCGCGCTCGACGGGCAGGTCGTGCACTTGCACGCTGCGCACGCGGACGTCGAGGCCGGCGGGCTCGGCTCGAAGCTCGTCGCCCTCGCCGATCGACCCGGACCAGAGAGTGCCCGTGGCGACGGTGCCGATCCCGTGCAGCGTGAAGGCTCGGTCGACATAGAGGCGTGTCGCGCCGAGGAGCTCCTCGTGCTCGCCGCTCGCGGCGGCTGTTTTGAGCGCGGCGCGTAGGTCCGCGAGCCCTTCTCCGGTCTTTGCGCTCACCGGGACGACCTCGGCGCCGGGGACGAGCTCGCGCGCCTCGGCCACGACGAGCTCGAGCAGCGCGGGATCGGCGGCGTCGGTCTTCGTGACGGCGACCACGCCTCGGTCGACTCCGAGCAGCCGCAGGATCGCCAGGTGCTCGTGCGTCTGGGGACGCGCGCCCTCGGTCGCGTCGATCACGAGCAGGAAGAGGTCGATCCCGCTCGCGCCCGCGACCATGTTGCGGATGAAGCGCTCGTGGCCGGGCACGTCGATCACTGACACCCGCCGCCCACCGGGCAGATCGAGCGGCGCGTAGCCGAGGTCGATCGAGATGCCGCGCTCCTGCTCCTCGGGAAGCCTGTCCGTGTCCTTTCCCGTCAGCGCTCTCACGAGCCACGTCTTGCCGTGGTCGATGTGGCCGGCGGTTCCGACGGTCAGCGGCATCGCGCCTGGATCAGGCCGTCCTCGATGCTCAGGGCCTCGAAGCCTTCCGCCTCGAGCAGCGTCCTCCACTGAGCCTCGTTGCGCTCGCGGCCTGCGAAGAGCGCAAGCATCAGCAGGTCGAGCCACTTCCCACCGCCGGGCTCGTTGCCGGCCGGGACGACTGCTTCGAGGATCAGCAAACGAGCGCCGGGTGGCGCGCCCGCATGGATCGTGTGCAGGATCGCCGCCGCTCGCTCGTCGTCCCAGTCGTGGAGGATCGTGGACAGGACGTAGACGTCGGCTTCCGGAACAGTCTCGAAGAAGCTGCCCTCGACGAACTCGATCCGCTCGCCGAGCGCCTCCTCGTCGCGCACGGTCTCCGGCAGGTCGAACACGATCCCGTGCAGGCCCGGCTGTCGCAGCAGGAGTGCGACGAGCAACGAGCCGTTTCCGCCGCCGACGTCGACGACCGTCTCGTCGCCGCGCCATTCGACGCTGTCGAACCGCTCGACCCTCTGCTGCTTGCCTTGCTCCATCGCGAGGTCGAAGAGGGCGCGCTCGTCAGGGTTCTCGGCGAGCCACGACCAGAAATCCGTGTCGTAGATCTCGGGAAAAGCCGCCTTGCCAGATGCGTCCAGGCCGCCCATGGCCTGGTAGAAGGCGCCGCCGAAGAGATGCGCGAACGCACCCCAGCCGCTGTGCCGGAGCTGGTCGGAGGCGTCCGTGTTGCCGAAGACGCCAGGCTCGCTCTCCGCGAAGATGCCGTCGCTGGCAAGTGCCCGGAGCAAGCGGTGCAGCGTGTCCGGATCTGCGCCGACCTCGCGCGCCAGCTCTTCCACCGGCCGTGGCCCGGCAGCGAGGGCTTCCGCGATATGCAGGTCGGCGACGATCGCGAGCGCCCGTGAGCCGAGGGCTCCACGGAGAGCGTCCCAGAGCAGAGATTCCGGTGCCCGCGTGCTCATTCGCGGACGGCGGTGACCGCCACGGCAACCTCGTTCATCTCGTCGTCGCTCAGTGTGCGGCAGTCCAGGAGCAGTCGGCCGTCCCGGACGACGCCGATCACCGGCGGCTCGCCGTGGCGCAGCGGACCGGCGAGCTCCTCTTCGACCGCGCACGCGAAGCTCGGTAGCTCCGCAAGCGGGAGGGCGCCGCCGCCGATTCGCGCCACGGTGTCCTCGACCTCTCCGCCCAGAAGCTCCGCCAGCCGCTCGGCCCGCGCCCGCACTTCCCCCGCATCCTCGCTCGCCATGCGCAACACCGGCACCTCGCGCGCGGCGCGCTCCGGATCGAGATAGAGCGTGAGCGTCCCTTCGAGCGCGGCGAGCGTCAGCTTGTCCGCCCGGACTGCGCGCTGGAGCGGATGCCGGCGCAACTTCTCGACGAGCTCTGCGCTGCCGACGACGATTCCCGCCTGCGGGCCACCGAGCAGCTTGTCGCCCGAGAAGCAGACGAGGTCGGCACCGGCCTCGAGGCTCTCGCGCACCGACGGCTCGTCCTCGACCTGCGCCAGCGCGCCCGACCCGAGGTCGTCCACGAGCGGCAGCTCGTGTCGCTGAGCGACCTTCGCCAGCTGCGCCACCGACGGCAGCTCCGTGAAGCCGACGACGCGGAAGTTCGATTGGTGCACGCGCAGCAGGACGGCCGTCTCGGGCCCGACCGCACGGTCGTAGTCGGCGGCTCGGGTCCGGTTAGTCGTTCCGACCTCGACCAGGCGCGCTCCCGAGCGGGCGAGCACGTCCGGGATCCGGAAGCCGTCCCCGATCTCGATCAGCTCGCCGCGAGAGACGATCACCTCGCGTCCCTCGGCGAGCGCCGCGAGCGCGAGCAGCACCGCCGCCGCGTTGTTGTTGACGACGAGGGCGGCTTCCGCGCCCGTCAGCCGCCGCAGCACGCCGGCGACGTGATCCTGGCGTGAGCCGCGCGCGCCCGCGCTCAGGTCGTATTCGAGGTTCGAGTAGCCGCGGCCGATCTCGTGCACGCGCTCGAGGGCCGCCTCCGCGAGCGGTGCGCGGCCGAGATTCGTGTGGACGATGACGCCGGTCGCGTTCAGCGCGCGGCGCAGCCGGGCTTCCCGAGCAGCTTCGAGCTCCTGTCGCAGACGGTCTGCCAGGTCGCCGGGCTCGGCGCCCGCCTGGATCTCCTCGCGTGCGCGCGCGAGAACGTTGCGAGCGGCCTGGATGGAGAGCGGGTCGTCGCTCGAGCGGGCGAGCTCGTCGACCGAGGGCAGATCGCGGAGCTTCACTGGGCGTCCGCCTTCTGGGACTCGACCGGAGTCTCGGCGCTGCGAGTTCCGTAGCTGTCGAGGATGGCTCGGACGGCCTCGTCCAGATCGTCCGTAACGTGCAACAGGGCGAGGTCGTCCTCCGAGATCATCCCGTCGGCGAGCGCCTCGCCTCGGACCCAGTCCATCAGCTCGCCCCAGTAGTCGGTGTCGACGAGGACGACGGGGAAGTTCTCGGCCTTGCCCGTCTGGATAAGCGTCAGCGCCTCGAACAGTTCGTCGAGCGTGCCGAAGCCGCCGGGGAAGATGACGAAGCCCTCCGCAGGCTTCACGAAGCAGACCTTGCGCGCGTAGAAGTGCTTGAACGTGTAGCCGATGTCGATGTAGGCGTTCGAGCCCTTGCTCGTGCGGAAGCTCGATGTTGAAGCCGACCGAGAGCCCGCCGCCTTCCTTCACGCCGCGGTTGGCCGCCTCCATCACTCCCGGCCCGCCGCCGGTGATCACCGCCCAGCCCGCCTCGCCGAACCGCCGTCCCGACCTCGCGGGCGTCGCGATAGGCCTGGGAGTCCTCGCCCACGCGCGCGGAGCCGAAGATCGAGACCGCGGGCCGGTCGATCTTGTCCACGGCTGCGAAGCCCGCCCAGAACTCCCGGGCGATCGAGAGAACGTTCTCGGGGAGCGCGCCCTCGTGGGACGCGAGGAGTCGCTCGTCGTCGGTCAACGCAGCCGGTCTGGGTCGACGTGAGTCGCGTTCATGCCGAGCACGAGCAGGACCGCGAGCCCGAAGTACAGGACGGCGATCGTTACCCGTCGCCTCGGTGTGACCCGGTAGTAGGACCAGGCCCCCGGCTGGTTCCGCTGGCGCCAGCGCTGCCACAGCTCCATCCCGGAGAAGATCAGGATGATGATCAGGATCGGGTTCGGGCGCAGGACGACGAGCCCGAGCAGACCGGCGAAGCCGACGAGCCAGAGCGCGGGGTGGAGGGCGCCCACGATCCGCCCTCCATCCAGCGGCACGACCGGCAACAGGTTGAAGAGGTTGAGGAAGAAGCCGAGGAAGGCCACCGCCCGCAGGTGGTTCGAGTTCGTCACCTCGCCGGCGATCCAGATCGCGCCGGCCCCGGCCGAGCCGACCAGAGGCCCCGCGATCGCAACCTTCGCCTCGTTCCAGGCGTCCTGCGGCATCTCCTTCAAGAGGATCATCGCGCCGAGGAATGGGATGAAGAGAGGAGCCGAGACGGGCAGGCCCTGTCGCTTCGCCTCGAGGACGTGTCCCATCTCGTGGACGAAGAGGAGCACGATCAGGCCGATGCCAATCCACCAGCCTCCCAGCAGGACGTAGAGCCCGGCGGAGACGAACATCGAGAGGAGGAACTTCCCCTTGAGCAGCACACCGCCGAACTTGACGATGAGCGCTCCGAGCGCGAGGAGCGGGGCGAAGAGCTTGCGGAGGAACGGGAAGCGCGGCTCATGGCGAACCGGCTCCGGCGGCTCGTAGTAGGCGAGCTCGGCCAAACGGGCGCGCTCTTCGGGTGTGAGCTCGGTCACAAGCTCATGGTACTCACGGCCCCTGGGTATGCCTTTGGGCGCGGTCAGCGGCCGCTGCCAGTTCGCCGGTAGCGGCGTGGTTGCCCAGTAAAACCCGCGTTGTCTTGTGCAAGTTGAGCGAACGGGCTAACGTCAATCGCTTACTGCTTCAGCGACACGAGGGGGAGAGATTCCATGGGTAGAAGAAAGATGGGGCGAATGCCGCGCGTCGGGCTCGGCGCAGCTCTGGCACTGGCCGCGTTGATCGCCGGCGCAGCGCCTGTTCTGGCGACGCGAGGTGAGGACGCGCGGTTCACGCCCGCGACGGTCGACGGGAAGATCCTCGACCAGCTGGCCGTGAACGGCAAAGCCTCGTTCGTCATCTACTTGAAGGACCAGGCCGACTTGAGCGCCGCGTACGGCATGAAGAACCAGGACGCGCGAGGCTGGTACGTGTACAAGACACTCAAGGCCGAAGCGGCCCGCACACAGGCGCCGATCAAGGCGATGCTCGCCTCGCGCGGCATCGGCTACCGGTCGTTCTGGGTCGCGAACGTGATCATGGCCACGGGCGACCGCTCGCTGGTCGACACGCTTGCGGCGCGCCCGGACGTGCAGACGCTCGAGGCGAGCACGAAGTCGAACTGGCTCACGCACGTCGACGCACCGGCCCCGAAGAAGACGGTCGACTCGCCGGGCGCGATCGAGCCCGGCATCAACCAGGTGCACGCTCCGGGCGTCTGGGCGCTCGGCCACACCGGCGAGGGGATAGTCATCGCCAACGAGGACACGGGCATGCGCTGGACGCACAACGCGCTCAAGCCGCACTACCGGGGCTGGAACGGCTCTTCGGCAGACCACAACTACAACTGGCACGACTCGATCCACTCGGGCGGCGGCGTCTGCAGCCCCAATCACATGGAGCCCTGCGACGACGACTCTCACGGGACGCACACGACCGGCACGACTTCCGGTGACGACGGTGCCGGCAACCAGATCGGCGTCGCGCCGGGCGCCAAGTGGATCGGCTGCCGGAACATGGACCAGGGCAACGGAACTCCTGCGACGTACACGGAGTGCTTCCAGTTCTTCATCGCACCGACCGACCTGAGCGGCAACAACCCGAACCCGGACCTCCGGCCGCATGTCATCAACAACAGCTGGATCTGCACCCCCGGCGAGGGTTGCGCACCGGACACTTTGCGGACGATCGTCGAGAACACCGAGGCCGCCGGCATCTTCGTCGAGGCCTCCGCGGGCAACGGCGGCCCGAACTGCAGCACAGTCTCGGCTCCGCCTGCGATCTATAACGCGGCCTTCTCGACGGGAGCGCTGAACACCGGCGCGACGACCGTCGCAGGCTTCTCGAGCCGCGGCCCGGTCACGGTCGACGGTTCCGGCCGGATCAAGCCAAACATCGCCGCGCCGGGGAATCCAACCCGCTCCTCGACGAGCTCGAGCGACACCGCCTATGCGTCGTTCAGCGGCACCTCGATGGCCGGCCCGCACGTCGTCGGCGTCGTCGCGCTGCTCTGGTCGGCTCGCCCCGAGCTGGTCAGGGACATCGCCGCGACGAAGGCGCTTCTGCAGGACACTGCCAACCCGAATCTCACCGCGGCGAACGGGACTCAGTGCGGCGGGCAAGACCACGTGCCGAACAACCACTTCGGTTACGGCTTGGTCGACGCGCTCGCGGCCGTGAACGGCGGAACCCCGGACCTGATTGCGACCGTGGGGGACAACACGGGCTTCATCATCAACCTGCGATTCCCGAACGGCGACGACGTGACGACGCTTCCGGAGGGTCAGTACTCGATCCTCGTCCACGACCTCGGCACGATCCACAACTTCCACCTGCAGGGGACCGGTGTCGACGAGATGACGGACATCGCCGGGATGGGAGACGTGACGTGGGAAGTGACCTTTGTACCCGGCACGTACGTGTACCAGTGCGATTTGCACAGCGGGCAGATGTACGACTCGTTCCTGGTCACCGGCGGCGGTCCTCCGCCACCACCTCCGCCTCCGCCTCCGCCACCACCGCCACCTCCGCCTCCACCTCCGCCACCGCCACCTCCGCCACCACCTCCGCCCCCGCCACCCCCGCCACCACCTCCGCCTCCACCACCGCCGCCTCCACCACCACCTCCACCTCCGCCGCCACCACCGTCCGCGCGCTGCCGTGTGCCACGCGTGATCGGACTGAGGCTGGGCCAGGCGAAGACGAAGATCCGCAGGGCACGCTGCTCCGTGGGTCGCATCCGCCGCGCCCGCTCCAGGCGAGTCGGCCGTGTCATCGGCCAGAACCCGAGGCCCGGCGTCCTCAAGCGCCGCGGCTTCCCGGTCAAGCTCGTGGTCGGCCGGCGCTAACCAACCAAGACGACTGTCCGGAGGGCCTCCGCCGAGCGGGGGCCCTCCGTCTTCTCCGTCACGAGCCTCGGCCGATCCACTCCTCGCCGCCCTCGTACAACTCCTTCTTCCAGAGCGGCACCCGTGCCTTGAGGGCCTCGATCACGTCCGCACACGCCGCGAGTGCATCCTGGCGATGCGGCGCGGAGACCGCGATCGCGACGCTCGTCCCGCCGACCTCGACCCGGCCCGTGCGATGTGAGATCGCCACCTTGCAGAGGACGTAACGCTCCTCGACTTCGCCGGCGATCTCGGCCATCACCTGCTCGGCCATGTCTTCGTAGGCCTCGTATTCGAGCGCGATCACCTCGCGGCCCCGTGACTGTGCGCGGACGGTGCCGAGAAAGGTTGCGATCGCGCCGGCCCGCTCGTCGACGACCTCGACGATGACGGCAGTGAGGTTCACCGGGCCTGCGGTGAGTCGGAACGCTCCGCCCGAGACCGGTGGGATCAGCGCCACCTCGTCGTCGGCGGCGAGCGGCCGGTCGGGCTCGGCATAGGCGCGGTTGACGGCGTAGAGAAGGCCCGGCGGCTCCTCGCCCAGGTCGAGCGCGGGCCAGACGTCGGCGACAGATGCGCCGTCCTGCAGCTCGACCTCGAGCCGCCCGGCCCCGGCTTGCTCGCGGAGGCCGGCGAAGAGTCGAATGGTGACTTTCACGCCCCTAGCGTATGGCCCGGCCGGGCGCCATCGGCCATGTTGCGGGAGCTACAGGTAGGGTCGCCGGGCCCGTCAGCACTACTCACACCCACTTTAGGAGGAACATGAAACATCTACTTCGGCTACGGCCCTCGCCGGCCATGGTCATCGCCTGCATCGCTCTCACAGTTGCCCTCGGAGGGACGAGCTATGCGGCGATCAAGTTGCCGAGAAACAGCGTCGGCGCGAAGCAGCTCAAGGCGAACGCGGTCACAGGCCCCAAGGTGAAGGCGAACGCGATCACCGGTGCCGACGTGCTCGAGTCGAGCCTTGCGGAGGTCCCTGCGGCTGCGACCGCGGCGACCGCCACGACCGCAACGACCGCCACCAACGCGACCAACGCGACCAACGCCACCAACGCGGCCGCGGTGAGCGGGAACAAGGTCCGCTTCTTCAGTCAGGTGGGGACAGGCTCGATCCCGAACGCACAGATCCTCGACCTGAACGGCCTGCAGCTCTATGCGAGCTGCACGACCGGCGACGTGACGCTTACGGCAAAGACCACGCTCAACGACAGCGAGATCTCGGCAGTCTCATTCGACGCGAGCGATGGCGCCGCCTCCACCCAAAGCGCCCGCAACTACGACGACGCCTTCATGACGACGGAGACGTTTACCGCGCCGCAGCTCAGCTTCTCGGACGAGATGGGCTCGCTGAGCTTCAGCGGCGCCGGCGGGAAGTTCGTCGACGTCACCTACAACCAGGAGGACGACCTCGGTTCCACAACCTGTGTCCTCCACGGCTTCGCGATCAGCAACTAAGAGCACCCGGGGTCAGGTCTTGCGTTGCAACACCCGCGCAAGGCCTGACCTTTTTCTGAGCCTCGGTTGGACGTAATCCAACTCTGTTGCGATAGTTACAGCCGTCGTCAGCACGTACGCCAACCCTTAGGAGGATCATGAAACACCTCATTCGGCTCCGGCCCTCGCCGGCCATGGTCGTGGCTTGTCTCGCACTCGGGCTCGCTCTCGGTGGGACGAGCTACGCCGCGGTCAAGCTGCCCAAGAACAGCGTCGGAGCAAAGCAGCTGAAGAAGAACGCGGTCACGAGCCCCAAGATCAAGGCCAACGCGGTCACGGGCGCAAAGGTCAAGAGCAACGCGATCACTGGAGCAGATGTGAACGAGTCGAGCCTCGGCAAGGTTCCGGCGGCCGTTGCCGCCGACACCGCGGCCCTGGCCACGACTGCCACGACCGCCACGAGTGCCGGCAACGCGACCACTGTCGGTGGCGCCACCGTCAGGCGGTTCTTTACCGCGGTCACGACCGGCGCTGCGGCGCAAACCGTGCTCAACCTCAATGGGCTGACCCTCACGCTGACATGCCCGGCAGGTGTCTTGACGCTGCGCGCCAATAACAACTCCGGAGCGGCGGCTCAGTTCCGGTACGAAGGACAAGGAACAGCCACGGGGGCCTTCGGTGGCGGGGCCCAGAACCTGGGAGCCGCTGCCAATCTCCAGGTCAACGTCGACAACGTCGGCTCCGGCGCGTCCCACTACATTCGGCTCAACGGGACGGGAGTCACTGCGCACTACGGCTACCGCAACGACGATTTCGCGGGGCTCGGAGTGGCCTGCCGCGTCTTCGGCTACGCGGTCAGCGGCTGATCCGAACCGATTGCCACGAGCAGTAGCGAGAGCCCGCCGCAAGGCGGGCTCTCGCTTGAGTCACGTAGATTGAAGTCATGGCGACCACCGAGGATCGCCGCGAGACCGACTCCGGAATCGAGATCAAGCCGGTCTACACGGACGAGGACGTAGCAGACCTGGAGCTCGAGCTCCCGGGCGAGTTCCCGTTCACGCGCGGGCCCCACAAGGACATGTACCGCGGGCGGCCGTGGACGATTCGCCAGTACGCAGGCTTCGCTTCGGCCGAGGACACAAATGCTCGCTTTCGCTATCTGCTCGAGCGCGGGCAGACCGGCCTCTCCGTAGCGTTCGACCTGCCCACACAGCTCGGCTACGACTCCGACGACCCGCGCGCCGAGGGCGAGGTGGGGCGGACGGGCGTCGCCATCGACTCACTCGCGGACGTCGAGCTGCTCTTCGACGGGATCCCGCTCGGCGAGGTCTCGACCTCGATGACGATCAACGCGCCCGCCGCGCTGCTGCTCCTCCTGTACGAGCTCGTGGCCGAAGGGCAGGGCGTCTCCGGCGACAAGCTGCGGGGCACCGTCCAGAACGACATCCTCAAGGAGTACTGCGCCCGGGGGAACTACATCTTCCCGCCTCGGCCCTCGATGCGGTTGACGACCGATCTGTTCGCCTATGCCAACGAAAAGCTGCCGCGCTGGAACACGATCTCGATCTCCGGCTACCACATCCGCGAGGCGGGATCGACCGCGGTCCAGGAGCTCGCGTTCACGCTCGCGAACGGGATCGCCTACGCGCAGGCGGCGGTCGACGCCGGCCTCTCGCCGAACGACTTCGGCGAGCGGCTCTCCTTTTTCTTCAACGCGCACAACCACTTCTTCCAGGAGGTGGCGAAGTTCCGCGCGGCGCGGCGGTTGTGGGCGGAGATCATGCGAGAGCGCTTCGGTGCGACGAACCCGAAGGCCCAGGCGCTGCGCTTCCACGCCCAGACGGGAGGCTCGACACTCACTGCGCAGCAGCCGGAGAACAACATCGTGCGGGTCGCGATCCAGGCGCTCTCGGCGGTTGCCGGCGGCGCGCAGTCGATCCACACGAACGCCTTCGACGAGGCGCTTGCGCTCCCGACCGAGCATTCGGCGAAGATCGCTCTCCGCACTCAGCAGCTGCTCGCGCACGAGGCCGGCGGGACGGACACGGCCGATCCCTTCGGCGGCGCCTATTTCATCGAGGCGATGACCGACGAGCTCGAGGCGGCCGCCCGCGAGCTGATCGAGCGCGTGGACGAGGTCGGCGGCGCGGTCGCTGCGATCGAGCAGGGCTTCGTCCAGCGGGAGATCGAGGACGCCGCGTACAAGCACACGGCCGAAGTCGAGGCGGGGGAGAAGGTGATCGTCGGCGTCAACCGCTTCCGCGAGGAGGAGGCGGAGCCGATCGAGCTCCACAAGCTCGACCCGGATGCTGAGCGGCGGCAACTCGAGCGCACGGCGAAGGTGCGCGCCGAGCGGAACGCCGACGAGGCTGCGAAAGCCCTTGCCGAGGTGCGCCGCGTCGCCGAGACCGACGTGAACCTGCTGCCGCCCATGCGCGACGCGTTGCGGGCCCGTTGCACGATCGGCGAGATCTGCAACGAGCTCCGCGACGCGTTCGGCACGTACGACGCCCAGCGCGCGTAGCCCGCTCCGCCGATGAAGATCCTGCTCGTCTCCCAGATGTACCCCGGGCCGGACGACCCGGACCTCGGTGCCTTCGTCCAGGGCATCGAGAGTGCGCTCGCCGAACGCGGGCACGAGATCGAGCGGGCCGTCCTGCGCGGGCGCGGGGGCGGGAAGCGCCGGCATCTGCGTCTCGCCCGCCAGACCGCCCGGGCAGCGCGGCGATTCCGGCCGGACGTCGTCTACGCACATTTCCTCGTCCCGACGGGTCTCTCCGCGGCGCTTTTCACCCGGTCTCCGCTCGTCGTCACGGCTCACGGACGCGACGTCCGCAACATCGGCGCCTACCCAGGGATCGCGGCGGCCACCCGTGTCGTCGCTCGGCGCGCGTCGACTCTGATCGCCGTCTCCGACTATCTCCGCCGGGAGCTCGAGACGAAGATCGTGGAGGCGCGCGGCAAGACCGAAGTCGTCGACTGCGGCGTCGACCTCGACCTCTTTAAGGAGTCAGACCCTGGTCAGGGTGCTGCGAATGGACCGGTGTTCGTCTGCGTCGGCAGCCTGATCGCGCGCAAGAACGTCGTCCGGCTCGCGGACGCGTTCGCGACCCTGGACTCCGGCCGCCTCGTCTTCGTAGGCGACGGGCCGCTGCGCTCGAAGCTGGAAGGACGCCCGAACGTCGAGGTCACGGGGCGCGTCCCGCACGACGAAGTCCCGCGCTACCTCGCCGAGGCGACCGTCCTTTGCCAGCCGTCCACCGTCGAGCCGTTCGGCCAGGCGCTCCTGGAGGCGATGGCCGCCGGACGCTCGGTGGTCGGGACGCTAGTCGGCGGGCCGCCCGAGTTCGTGCCGCCCGATGCCGGCGTCCTCGTCGACCCTCTCGACACGGCCGCCCTCGCGGATGCGATGCGTCGCGCGGCGACGCTCCCGAGACCGAACCCGGCGGCCCAGGCTGCCGCGGCCGAGCACGACGTCAGGCGTCAGGCGGAGAAGATCGAGTCGATCCTGGCGAGAGCCGCTCGAGATCGGCGAGCCTGACCTCGACGAGCGGGCGCACGCTTTCCTCGAGCCCAGCCTCGCGCGCGACGACGAGCGCCTGCTCGTAGCTCTCACGGACCTTCTGCGGCGAGACGCCCTGTTTCAAGCGGTTGTCCCCGGTGACGAGAAGCTTCTGAATCTGTTCGCGAGCGTCGGGGCTATTCACAAGAGGAAGCGTAGCTTTGACATCTTTGGGTAGAGGCTCAATCAGTGGAACCGGTACCTGACCCCCGACCACAGCGCGTCCGCGTGCTCATCGCCGATGACGAACCGCTCTTCGTCGAGACGATCGAAGCGCTGCTCGCAGAGGACGACCGCGTCGAGGTCGTCGGAACGGCCGCCGACGGGGAGGAGGCTGTCAAGCTCGCCCGCTCGCTCGAGCCGGACGTCATCCTGATGGACATCTCGATGCCGACGCTCGACGGGATCGAGGCGGCGCGGAAGATTCGAGAACACGTGCCGGCTGCGCGCATCCTCGTGCTCACCGGCTCGAGCATCTCCGCGGACATCGACCGCTCCCGCCAGGCCGGGGTCGCCGCATTCCTCACGAAGGACAGGCTCGGGACGCAGCTCCTGGACGCGATCATCGACCTGGGGTCGCGCTAGCCCTTCTGCGCTACCCTGTTCACGTGCTTCCGCTGCTCGCGTTCGCCAGTGATGTCGGTCGGCCCGCGTTCGTCTTCTTCCACTTCATGACGGCGCTGGCGCTGATCGGGCTCGTGCTCATGCACTCCGGCCGCGATGCCGGCATGGCCGGGATGGGCTACGTCCCTCAGTCCCAGGGCGGGACTCACATCGTCGAGCGGAACCTGACGCGCCTGACGGTCGTCGTCGGCACGATCTTCTTCGTCAACTCCGTCGTCCTCTACCAGCTGCTCGCGTAGCTACTACAGGCCGGGCCCGGAACCGGCTCCGCTGATGTGAAAACGGGCGGTCGCGAGCGCCGGCACGAGAGCCGCATGCGGGAAGCGCTCGTCGTAGAGCTCGTTCATGTTCATGAGCAGCGGCTCGTTCGTGAGGCCGAGCACGTCTCCGAGGACCTCGGCGATCGGCACGGTGAAGCGGAGGTTCACGAGCGGCTCCGCGACCTTGCCGTCCCGGATCCGGAACGTCCCGTCACGGGTCATTCCAGTGAGCACACCGCCCCGAGGGTCGACGATGCTGAGGTAGTGGAGGCGGGTGACGTAGATGCCGTCGCCGACGCGCTCGGCGAGCTCGTCGAGCGAGGCTGCATCGCCGCCGGCCATCGAGAAGGCCGTCGGCAACGGCCCGTAGAAACGCCACGCGTCCGGCGGAGCATGGCCGGTCGAGACCCGTCCAGCGCCCGCCTTGGCCGCCGTCCCGCGGTCCCAGACGACGTCGCGGGCGACCCCGTTCTCGACGAGCTCGACCCGTTGCTTCGGCGTGCCCTCGAAGTCGAACGCTTTGGGCATGTTGGTCTCGTCGAGCGCGTCGTCGGCGATCGAGACCTGCTCGTCGAAGACCCGCTCTCCGATCCGGCCGCAAAAGTAGCTGCGCTCTTCGAGGAAGCCCTGGGCGCCGAGCGAGTCGTACGAGAACCAGCGCAGCAGCTCGGCGACGGCGTACGGCTCGAGCACGGCGGCGTAGTGCCCCGGCTCGATCTCGACGGCGCCGCGAGTCCGTGCGCCTTTCGCGGAGGCCTCCTCCGCAGCCGCGGCGGGATCGACGTCCGCCACCCGCCAGTGGGTCTGCTCCGCCCAGCCGGAAGCGCCGTCGACGGCCGCCAAACACAGGGCGTTCGCGTCGGTGAGCGCCTGATCTGCGACGAGCCCGGTGGACGACGCGAGAGCGATCTCGGTCACCCCGCTCGTGAAGTACCCGTAGAGCTCGAAGTCTCGGGCCGCCTCGATCGCGACTCCGGCGAGCCGCGCCTGGTCCTCTGGGCCGAGCGCGGCCGTCTCCTCGTCGAAGCTGACGAGCGCCGGATACTCGCTGGGCGGAGCGAGCCCCGGGAAGTCCGGATCGGGCTGCACCTGGTCGGCGGCCTCCCGGGCTCGTTGCGCGAGGTCGGCCAGGCCGTCGGTCCGGTTCGTCGCGGCCCAGCCGACGCGCCCGTCACGAACGACGCGGAGGCGGATGACCGCGTTGTCGATCAGCGTAGGCTGGTGGACGACGGAGCCCGCAAACCGAGCGACTCCCGAGCGCTCCGCATGGACGAGCGCCTCGGCTTCGTCGCCCCCCGCCGCAGAGAGCGCGGCCTCCGCCAGATCCAGCGCACGACTCAACCCGAGACCCCGACCTCGACGTCGCGGAAGCGCGCCGGCGCGGCGCCGTGCGAGACGTGGGCTTCCTGGCCCGGCTGGCCCTTGCCGCAGTTGGTGAGACCGAAGAGCTGCCACTCGTCCGGCCCCGCAACCGCGTCGAGCTTGCCCCAGAAGACGGGCGTCACGCCGGTGTACGTCGCGTCCCGCAGCATCCGCCCGAGCTTGCCCTTCTTGATCTCCCAGGCGATCTGTGTCCCGAACTGGAAGTTCAGTCGCTTGTCGTCGATCGACCAGCTCTTGTTCGTCTCGAGGTAGAGGCCGTCGTCGACGTCGGCGAGGAGCTCCTCGAACGAGCCCTCGCCTGGCTCGAGATGGAGGTTCGTCATCCGCACGAGCGGCATGCGGCTCCAGCCGTCGGCCCGCATCGAGCCTCCGCTACCGGCTCCGATCCGCGCGGCCGTCTCGCGCGAGGTCAGGAACCCGCGGAGGACTCCCTCCTCGACGATCGGCTCCCGTTGTGCCGGCACCCCTTCGTCGTCGAAGGCGAAGGTGCCGAGGCCCAGCGGCGTGGTCGCGTCGGAGACGATGTTCATCTTCGGCGAGCCGTAGCGGAGCGTGCCCAGGTCGTCGGGCGTGAGGAAGCTCGTCCCCGCGTACGCAGCCTCCGTGCCGTAGACGCGGTCCAGCTCGGTCGGGTGGCCGACGGATTCGTGCACCTGCATGATCGCCTGCTCGGGCGAGAGGACGATCGTCGTCCGGCCGGCCGGACATTCGGCGGCACCGAGGAGCGCGACGACCTGCTCGGCGACCCGTGGCGCCTCTCCCGCGAGGGACAATCCCTCGACGAATTCCCAGCCGCCCTGGCCGCTGACCCCGCCATGCTGGCTCGGGTAGCTCCGGATCTGCGAGACGCCCTCGGAGGTTGCATAGGCGTCGATGCCGCCGCCGCACTCGACGAGCTCCTGTTCGATCGCAACTCCGTCGGAGGAGACGAGCACCTTGTGTTCGCGCTGGGCGCGGACCATCGCCAGGGTCACCTTGACCTCCGGCAGGCGCAGCCCTTCCTCTGCGCGCAGGCAGAGGTCGACCTTCTCGGACAGCGGCACGTCAAAGGGGTCGCGCTCGAGCGGCGTTCGGTAGTCGCCGCTCACGGAGTCGAGCGGGACGAGCGAGGTCTCGTGACGGCCAGGCGCCGCCTTGGCGAACGAGGCTGCCCTCAGTGCGGCTTCGCGTGCACCGGTTTCGTCGAGTCGGCCCTCGCCGGCGAAGCCCCAGGCGCCGTCGACGAGGACGCGGACGCCGATGCCCTCGCTCTCGGAGTCGCTCAGGTCGTCGACCTGGAGGTTCTTCGTGACCACGTGCTGGCGCCGGAGCCGGACCGCGCGCGCGTCGGCATAGGAGGCCCCGGCCCCCAACGCTGCATCGACCGCCGCCTCGGCCAGCGCCTTCACCTCTCTACCCTAACCCTGGCTACACTGGCCGTCGCGCGCGCTGGTGGCGGAATTGGTAGACGCGCAAGGTTGAGGGCCTTGTGGGGTTAAAGCCCCGTGGAGGTTCAAGTCCTCTCCAGCGCATGTCGCCGGGCACGGGGCCGAGCCCGTGCCCGCGCGGTTTACGATCGCCTTGTGGCTCGGGTGTACCTGGCGTTCTGTGTTGTGGGAGCCGTTGTTCCTCTCTGGTTCCTCGCGTCGTTCGTCGCGGACGAGGGGCTGGACGTCCACGCGTTCTTCGACCAGCTAACCGGAAGCGACATCTCGCTCTTCGCCTGGGCGGACGTCATCGTCTGCGGGCTCGTCGTGATCGCGCTCGCGTTCCGGGACAGGGCCTGGTCGGTTGTCGTCGCCACGCTCGCGATCGGGCCCTCGCTGGGCCTTCCGCTGCTTCTGCTCCGGCGCGAACGCCTCTCTCGGACATGATCGTTCTCTGGCCGCTCGCGCTTGCCGGTGCAGTCGTCCTGGTCGTGAAGAGCCGTCAACGCGGCCTTGGGCAGAGGGGGTGGCTGTGGTTCGCCGCATGGGCGCTGGCCGGTGCTCTGGCCGGCCTCAGCGTCCTGACCGGCCTCAGCGTCGGCCTCTATTTCTTCCCGGCGGCTGTGTTCGCGACCTTCTGGCTGGCCCTGCACGCGCCGTACAGCCGCGAGCTGGCGGGATTCCCGGTCGGGGTCGCTGCTGTGGTTTTCGTGTTCTTGCTCGTTTGACGTCGTCCGCGGCTGTCGCTAGCCTGATCGAACACATGTTCGCGGAAGGAGACCCCGTGCTGACCGACAGGCAGCGTCAGATTTTCGACTTCTTGACGAAGTACGTCGACGACCATGGCTATCCGCCGACCGTCCGGGAGATCGGCGAGGCCGTCGGTCTCGCTTCGCCGTCGACCGTCCATGCACACCTTGCGAACCTCGAGCGCGCCGGCCTCTTGAAGCGCGATCCAACGAAGCCGCGCGCGATCGAGCTGCGCCGCGAGCCCAAGCCCTTGCCCACGCCGGACGTCCACAGGCTTCCTCTCGTCGGCGAGGTTGCCGCAGGCGGGCCGCTGCTCGCCGAGGACAACATCGAGGAGTACCTCGCCGTGCCCGAGCCACTCTCGCGCGGCGGCGAGGAGTTCCTCCTGCGCGTGAAGGGCGATTCGATGGTGAATGCGGGCATCCTCGACGGCGACATCGTCGTCGTGCACCGGCAGCAGGACGCTAATGACGGCGACATCGTCGTCGCCCTGGCCGGGGACGACGATTCGGCAACCGAGGCGACCGTGAAGCGGCTCTTCCGAGACAACGGGAGGGTCCGGCTCCAGCCCGAAAACGACGCCCTCGAGCCGATCTACGCGGAGCACGTCGAGCTGCTCGGCAAGGTCATCGGGGTGTTTCGCCAGGTATGACCGTCGAGACGCTGAACCGGACGCTCGAGCAGGAGCTCTTCGCCCTGCTGCGAGGCGCGAGCCTGGAGTGCCTCGTCTGCGGCGAGTTCGTGCTCAGGCGCGGCGGAGCGATCTCGTGCGCCGAATGCGGGACCGCGATCCACCCGCCCGAGGCGGCGCGGCTACAATTGAGCTTGCAGGCCGGGTGACCGCGAGCCGTTCGCGGCTCGAGGAAAGTCCGGACACCGAAGGGCAGGACGCTGGGGAAATCCCAGGCGGCGAAAGCCGACGAAAAGTGGCACAGAAAGGAGACCGCCGGCAGCGAAACACTCTCTCCGGAGACGCTGACGGTAAGGGTGAAACGGTGGGGTAAGAGCCCACCAGCGTTGTGGCGACACAGCGGCTAGCCAAACTCCGTCCGGTGCAAGGTGAAACAGGCTCCGCCGACGCTGCCCGCCGAGGAGCCGGGTACACCGCTCGAGCCGTCGGGCAACCGACGGCCTAGAGAGATGGTCACCCTCGACAGAATCCGGCTTACAGGCCTGCTACGGAAAAAGCCCCGGAAACGGGGCTTTTTCATTACGGACCTGGTTCCGGTCGAAGCCCTCGCCTCAGCCTTCGGTCGCCTGTTCGAACGGCGCCGCCTCCCCCTCGCCGAGGAACAGCTTGTAGGTGGCGCCGGCGAGCAGTGCTCCCACCGTTGGAGCAAGCAGGAACAGCCAGAGCTGCGAGATCGCATCGCTCCCGGCGAAGAGCGCAGGGCCGATCGACCGCGCCGGGTTCACGGACGTGTTGGTCACCGGGATGCTGACCAGGTGGATCAGAGTCAGTGAAAGGCCGATCGCGAGCGGCGCGAACCCCTTGGGTGCACGGGTGTCGGTGACGCCGAGGATCACGTAGAGAAAGACTGCCGTCAGGACGACCTCGATCACGAGGCAGGCGAGCAGGTTGTACTGACCAGGCGAGCGGTCGTCGTAGCCGTTGGTCGCGAACCCGGACGCCTTCGCGGAGAACCCGTCCTTCCCGGACGCGATCAGGAGCAGGGCCGCGGCTGCCGCGATCGCTGCGACCACCTGCGTGACGATGTAGCCCACGGTGTCCCGCCAGGCGAACCGGCCCGACGCGGCGGCACCGAGCGTGACGGCCGGGTTGAAGTGGCCGCCTGAGATGTGCCCTACGGCATACGCCATCACGACGACGGTGAGCCCGAAGGCCAGCGCGACGCCGAGGAACCCGATGCCGAGCGGGTTGCCCGGGTCTTCACCCGGGAAGTTCGCCGCGAGGACGGCCGCGCCGCAGCCTCCGAAGACCAGCACGAACGTGCCGAGGAACTCGGCGCCGAGACGTTGTGGCATTGTCGGGACGTACTCACTCATCGACGGGCCTCCGGCTTAGACACCGATGGACGATGCGGATCTGTCCAGTGATCCGACCCTAACACCGTCAGTCCTTCACGACTCGGCGACCGTTCCTTGGCGCTCCGGCTTGGCGAGGGTTCGCGCCAGGTCGATCGCGTCGTCTCTATTCATGCCGGCGCCGCGTGCCTGCTCGGTCGCGTATTCGTCCGCGCCCAGGGCGTCGAGGAGCGGCTGCGCGAGATATCGCTCGAGCTCGAGGAATCGCGGGCTGCGAGTGTTGGCCTCGTCCAGCGTGTTGACTGCGCCTTGGAGCTGCGCGGCCGATCGCGCGTCCGCCGCGTTCGCCGCGAGCGCGATTCCTGTGAGCGTTTCCGGCAGGGAATCGGATCGCGTGTCCGAGGTGAGCAGGAGATCGAGCGACTCCGTAAACGCTTCTCTCGCCTCGCTTCGGCGACCGAGCCCGACGGCGGCGAAGCCGAGCATCACGTGAGCGCCGATCGTCCTGTAGAGGTCTCCGATCTCCCTGACTTTCTCGAGCACGGAGGCCGCCACGACATAGGCCGCTTCGAAATCGTGCACGTAGAGCTCGAGGCCCGCGAGACTCATGCTCGTGATTGCCTCGTTCGCTTCGTCCTGCGTTGCCCGCAAGCCTCTGCTCGCTTCCTGGAACATGCGGCGCGCCTTCTCGTCATGGCCAGCCTCCATGTGAAGCGACGCCAGGTCGCCCAGAGCAGCCGACCTCAGCCACTCGTCGTCGGCCGCCTCATGGATCACGCGGGTGTAGAGACGGATCGCTTCGTCGAAGTCGCCTCGGCGGAAGGCGACTTGGGCGAGGGTCCAGAGGGCCCAGGCGAGCGTTCGGCGCTCCCCCGATTCCTGGGCGAGCGTAACAGCCTCGTGGGCATGAGCCTCGGCGCTGTCGACCTGTTCAAGGCGTAGTTCGGTATCGCAGAGGTGGTCGAGCAGCACTGCGCGCGTGCCCGCGGCGAAATCGGTCCGGGCGAGGAGCCGAAGCAGGCGTTCCTGTGCTTCGACGACCCGGCCGCGCGGCAGCCAGAACGGCGTGAGCAGATTCGCCGCATGTGCTGCTTCCTGCGGCGCAGCGCCCTCGAGATAGTCGAGGGTTGCCCGGAGGTTGTCCTCCTCTTCCCCGAACCAGGCCAGCAGCTCTCGACGGCGGGAACCGAGGATGACAAGCATTGGGCGCTCCTCGAGCAGCGCGAGGTGGTAGCCGGCGTGACGGCGGGCGAGCGCATCGTTCTCGCCGGCCTCGTCCAGCCGTTCGCCCGCATACTCGCGGATCGTCTCGAGCATCCAGTAGCGCTCGGCTGAGAATTTGAGCAGGCTCTTCTCGACGAGCGACTGCAGCGTGTTGATCTCGGTGGGACAGACCTTCTCGGCGGCGACCAGGGTGCAGCCGGCGAAGACCGAGAGCGCGCGGAGCACACGTTGCTCTTCCTCGGAGAGCAAGTCATAGCTCCAGTCGATAGTCGCCCGCAGCGTCAGCTGCCGCGGGTCGGCGTCGCGGCCGCCCTCGAGCAGGTCGAGCCGCTGCGAGAGGCGCTCGAGGATCTGTTTCGGTGAGAGTGCCTTGGCTCGCGCGGCGGCGAGCTCGACGGCGAGCGGCGCCCATCTGATGCAGACCTCGGCGATCTCTTCGCTCGGCTCGAGGCGGGAGCGCTCACAGAAGAGCGCCACGGCCTCGGGCGAGGCGAGCGGCGGCGCCTCGTACTCGACTTCGCCCTGGACGCGCAGGAGCTCGCGGCTCGTCACGAGCACGTTCAGATTGGGACAGGCGCTGAGCAGCGCCGACAACTGGGGCGCCGCCTCGATCACCTGCTCCAGGTTGTCGAGGAGCAAAAGCAGCTCGCGCTCGCCGATGTGCTCGGCGAGGCCGTCCTTCGCTCCCAGCGTCTGGGCAATCGTCTCGCTGACGAGCGCAGGGTCGCGCAGCGTGGCGAGGCCCACCCAGAAGACGCCGGCCTTGTAGGACGGGACAAGTGTTGCAGCGGCCTCGATCGCGAGTCGCGTCTTCCCCGACCCGCCCGGGCCCGTCACCGTCACCAGCCGCGCGCCGCGGATCTCGGCGAGCAACTCCCCCAGCTCGCGCTCCCTGCCGATGAACGAGCTCGCCGGACGGGGGAGGTTGGTGTTCGAGATCGTCTTCAGCGGCGGGAAGCGCTCGTTGCCGAGCTGGAAGATGGAGACCGCTTCCGCGATGTCCTTCAGGCGATGCTCGCCGAGATCGGTGAGCGGCAGCCCGTCGACGAGGTCGCGAGTCGCCCGCGAGAGGACGACCTGGCCGCCGTGCCCAGAGGCCCCGACCCGCGCCGCGAGGTGGACGTCGTCTCCGACGTAACCCTCGTCGGTGACGAGCGCGGTGCCCGTGTGCACGCCGATCCGTACGTGGATCCGGCCCGCGGCCAAGGCGCCCGTCACCGTCTGCGCTGCGGTCAGTGCCGCCGGTGCCGAGGGAAACCCGAAGAAGAATGCATCTCCCTGGTTTTCGACCTCGACTCCGCTTTCGGCCGTGCACGCCGCGCGCACGATTCGCCGGTGCTCGGCGAGGACGTCCGCGTATGCCTCCGCGCCTAGCTCGTGCAGGAGCGCCGTCGACCCTTCGACGTCGCTGAAGAAGAAGGTGATGGAGCCGGTCGGGAGGTCCTCTCGCACGGCGCAATCATTAGCCTGAGGGCAGTGACTCTCCAAGGACTCTGAGCCAGTTTCCGCTCAGGATCGCGCCCAGCCGCTCGCCGTCATAGCCGCGCCGTTTGAGCACGGCGACGAGCGTGGGGTAGTCGTCCGGCCCCGTGAAGCCCTCCAGCCCGAAGCGGGCCTTGCCTCCCGCAAGGGTCTCCGCTTGTGGCGGCTCTTCGACGCCGAGCTCCTTCTCGGCATCCGCGACCTGATCGACGAAGTCGGCGCCGAGCCCGACGTGCTCGTCGCCCATCACGGCGACCGCGTGGTCGACATGGTCGACCCAGCGGGGAAGGGTCGGCGACTCGGGATCGACGACGAACGCCAGTGCCATCACCCCGAGCACGCCTCCGCGTGCGGCGAGCGCCTCGAGCTGCCATTCGGCGAGATTCCGTGGATGGTCGTGCACCGAGCGGCAGCCCGCGTGCGTGACCGAGAAGGGCACGTCCTCTTCGAGCACGTCGCGCCAGGTCTGCTCGGAGGCGTGCGCGAGGTCGAGGACGACGCCGAGCTCTCGGAAGCGGCGGACGAGCTGTCTCCCGCGATCGCTCAGCCCCTGCGTCGGCGTCTCGATGCCGCCCGCGAACTCGTTCGCGTAGTTCCACGTCAGGCTCGCAGACCGCACACCGAGCTCGTACCACTCCTCGAACGCACCGGGATCGCCCTCGAGCGGCTCGACGCCCTCCATCGAGAGCACGAGCCTCAAGCGAGGATCGTCGAGCTCGGCGCGCGTGCCGACTTGGCAAACGCGCCCGGCGTTCTCCTCGACAGCACGCGCGAACTCGGCTGCCTGGGCAAGCGCCCGGCCGCGCGCTTCCTCGCGCGGCGAGTCCGCTGCGTAGAGCGGGCAGACCTGGACGCCGACGTCGCCCGCCATGAGCCGGGGCAGCCAGTACCGCTCGAAGAGTCGCTCCTCGCCCCGCCGCAGAACGAGCTCGAGCGGCTGGTCCTCGTCGCGGCGAAGGACGAGCTCGAGTAAGAGGTCGTTGTGCGCGTCGACGATCATGGTTGTCGCCAGTCTGATGTTTTTCGGAGCGCAGCTCCTCGAACGGATCGCCGTCCGCGCCAGGTTAACGCGCTGTCATTCCTGGGTGCGGGCGGGAACCTCGCACGAGTCGGCTTCCTCCTGCTGCGCTGCCTTCCACTCGGGCACGGTCGGCCCGAGGCCTAGGTCGGCGTAGGTGATCGCGATGCACAGATCCATCACGACCATGAGACCGCCCGCCTCGGCCACGCTCCGCGCTTCCTCGGAGACGATCCCCGTTTGCAACCAGAGATAGCGTGCGCCCAGGTCGACGGCAGCCTGCGCGATCGCCGGCGCCTCGTCGGCCGGCCGGAACACATCCACGACGTCCACCGGCTCCCGAAGATCTGCGAGCGAGGCGACGGCCGGCTCGCCGAGTATCTCGGTCTCGTTCGGGTTGACGGGCACGATCCGGAAGTCGTGAGCCTGCATGTACGCGGGCACGACGGCTGAGGGCTTCGGCCAGCGCGACCTCGGCGAGCAGCCGACGACGGCGATCGTCTTCGCCTCGGCGTAGAGCTTGCGCAGGTCGTCCGGAGACCTCGTCATGCGACGGGCTGTCGAACGAGCCCCTTGAGGAGGCTCTCCAGCTCCGCGCGGTGCTCGTCGGTGCGGAAATCGTGCAGGAAACCCGGCGGGAGCAGGTGCTCGGTCACACGCCCCTTTCGGCGCACGTAGACGGCCGGCTGGATGTTGTTCTCCGGGTCGGTCTCGACGGTGATCGCGACCCCCGCGACCCCTCCCGAGTCGATGAACGGCGCGAGCGGCAGGATGCCCTCGTCGCGGATCCCTTCCTTGTCGTCGAGGCTGACCACTCTGGCCAGGTGCGCCTGCTGGCGCCACAGGGCGCCCTCGAGTGTCGCCTGCTCCAGGAGGTACGGGATGACCTCGTCTTCCTTGATCTCGGGTCGCGCCGGCTCGACGCCGAGTCGGCGCCCGATCTCGACGGCCTGAACACAGGCGTTGTGGCGAAAGCCTCCAACGGAAGCAGAACCGGTCGGAAACCCGTACTTGCGCAGGCCGGCCTGACCCTGGGTGGTCGCCCCGGCGAAGAAGATCCCCGGCACGGTCGTGCTCTCCCAGAAAGGCGTCTGCGTGGGAAGCCGGTCCTTGTAGAACGTCTCCACCCCGAGCTCTCGCAGGTCGCCGAGCGGCGTGCCGAACCCGGTCGTCGCGATCACCTCGTCCACGTCGAAGACCATCGAGCCAGGGTTCGTCGTGCCCTCCGCGTGCACCCGCCAGCCGTCCGACGTCTGCTCGATGTGGTCGATCGCGCAGTCGACGACGAAGCTGCCGCCGCCGAACAAATGGTCCTCGAGGACTTCGACATAACGCGCCCGGGGCGGCGTCGGAACGCCGGTGATGATCGACGGGCGCACGTGGTGGGGCGAGCCAAGGATGAGCTGTGCGGCCCACGGAAGCAGCGAGTCGGCGATCTCGAACGCCGAGTTGCGCTTGCCGATGATGAAGATCTTCTTCCCCTCGAACGACTCCGGGGCACGATCCTTCAGGTCGTCGTAGTGGGACACGAGCTCGATACCGGGCGTCGGCGGGCGCCACGGGTCCGACATGCCAACCGCGAAGACGGCGATCTGGCAGCGGTAGTCGCCGTCGGTCGTCCCCAGCACGAAGGCGCCGTCCTCTTGCCGGGTCGACTCCCAGCGGCAGTCGTAGCGAGCGTCAATCGCTGCGCGCTCGGCAAACGTCACGAGCGCGTCGTGCATCTCGACGCGGCGCGGGAAGTAGTGCTCGCCGTCCATGAAGTCCGGGACGAGCGCGCGATGCTCCGGCACCTCCGAGACGAGGCTGTTCCAGTCGTAGCGGTAGAACGCCATCGACTCGCGTGGAACAATCGCGAAGCGGCGCGACGACGTGTTCAGCCGGTGGAACAGCGGAAAGCGGCGGAACATCCCGGCAGGGCCTTCGTCCTGCGAGATGAGGGCGTGCTCGATGCCGACTCGCCTCAGCTCGTAGGAAAGCTGGAGGCCGCCGGGGCCCGTGCCGACGACGACGACGGGGTAGTCGCCGGGGGGATGGGGACGGTCGCTCACTTCCAGCGCATCGGGTCTCTGAGCCGCCGCGCCTCGCCGAGCAGCAGGCGGAACATCACCTGCGGGTAACGGAAGAGGAAGGCCTCGAGATCCTGGGAGGCGAGCACGATGCAGTGAAGTGGCGTGACGGCGACGACGTCAGAGATCGACGGCTCGTCGAAGAGGATCGAGAGCTCTCCGAACCAGTCGCCCCGCTTGAGCGTCATCGGCTTGGTCGACAGCAACGTGGTCGCGGTGCGGTCGGCGAGCTGACCGTCCACGCGCCATTCGGCCTCGCCGTCGAGGATGACGTGGAAGCCGGTGCCGACGAAGCCCTGGCGCTGCGCCCGCTCTCCGGGCTGGAACCACTGCTCCTCGAATGCCTGCCCGACGTTGTCGAGCTGGGCCGGGGACAGGTCTGCGAACAGCGTCACGCCCGCAAGTTCCTGTCCGATGTCGATCTGGCTTGCCACGACGGCACCTCCTCTCGTTTCGAGCCAGCCTACACCGCTGCTCCGGGATTCAATAACCCTCGCCGTCGACCATCAGGTGGTCGGCCGCCGACGAGTGGCGGAGGTCCGACCGGACGACGGGAATACGGTGCAGCCTGGTCGCTTCGAACGGCCGGTGACCGGCGTCCGCTTCGGCCTGGAGCTCGGCGCCTCTGGCGAGACCCGGGACGTCCGGCAGCGGAACGTCGGGCGTGCGCGAGACACACGCGGCGAGCATGATCGAACGGATCCCGGTCCCGAGCGGCGGTCCGTCGCCTGGATTCTCGCGTGCGAACTGCTCCTGTCGCTCGAGTAGGGCGAGCACGCTTCGCGCGACCGGCGCCTCGGGCGCGTCGTCGTCTCCGAGGTTGCATGCCAGGCGGGCGAGGGCCAGCGGCTCGTAGCCGGTCCGTCCCATCAGCATGCGCCCGACGGCGATCACGAGGACGGAAGTCAGCCGCTCGAGCAGGAGGCTGTAGGCGAACCGCCCTGGGCCGGGAGCCGGCCCGAGGTCGAGCGGCTCGTCGCCTGCGAGCAAGCGTTCGGCCTGGCCTCCGAGGATCCCGGCCAGCTGCTCCTGCGACAGGCCTGCCTGGAGGCCGAATCGCACGGCCATCGTCGCCGACATGAAAGGCGTGAAGTACGGGAGGTCGCTCCCGAACAGGAGCTGGCCCGGCGGGACGAATGCGAAGAGGGCAGCGAGGTCGTCCGGGTGCCACCACGCCGTGTCGATGAAGAGGTTCGGATGATCCGGCGCGACTCTCCAGATCCAGCTCAGGTCGCAGATCGCCGCGTGGGCGAGGATGATTCTCGCCTCGGGAAAGCGACCGGCGAGCGCAACCGCGTCGCGTGCGAGGGTCGGGATCCCACGCCCGGCGTGCACGAGCACGGGCAGCCGACGCTCGTGCGCGAAGGCGAGCAGCGGCTCGATCTCCGGGTCCGAGAGCTCGAAGCCCTCCGCCCGCGGGTGGAGCTTGATCCCCCGCGCGCCGGCGTCGATGCAGCGGCGCGCCTCGGCCACCGCGTCTTTCTTCGGGTCGATCCGGCAGAAGGCGTAGAGGCGACCGTCGGCGGCTTCGGCCTCGCCGAGGATGCGGTCGTTTGCGGCTGGATACCCGTCCGGCTCGTGCATGGGCATGACCACGCCCCGGGCCCCGGCTGCGGTCAGCGTGGCGATGAGCTGGTCACCGGAGAACGTGAAGCCGTCCGGGTCGTTGAAGCCGACGTGACCGTGGACGTCGAGGAGGGGAGTTCCGGGGGCGGCGAGCTCGTGCATCGCGTGCTCGTACCAGGGCCGGATCACCTCGTCGTCGTAGAGCTCGCTCAGCGGCGGGCCCTCCACGAGCTCGAAGGTCGTCGCTCCGAGATGGATCCGGTCGCCGGGGGCGAGCGCCTGCCGGTCGACCGGGGCTCCGTTGACCAGGGTCCCGTTGCGGGAGCCGAGGTCCTCGATGACGAGTCGGCCCTCGTCGTCGCGGCCGATCGACGCGTGGCGCCGGGAGAGCTCCGGATCGTCGGCGAGCCGCTCGAGCCCGGTAGCGGTACGACCGATCAGAAGCTCGTCGCCGATCGGAAGAGTGAGCCCTTTCGCCGGGCCGCTGACTGCCCGCAGGTAGGAGACGGGGGCCGACCGAGGCCGACCCCCGTTGCTACCAGTGGCGTCTACCACGCAGCTGCGCCGGACGAGGAGCCCTCAAAGGGCCCGACCGTCTGGATCAGCGTGATTGTGCCGTCGTGGTTGACCTTGTACGCGTTGATCTCCGCGAACGCGAACGCCGTGGGCTCGCTGACTAGGACGTAGAGGTACTTGCTGTCGTTGCTGAGCGCTTCGTCGAGGGTCAGGCCCTGAGCGGTCGCGACGACTGAATCGCCGTTGACCGGGGTGAGCTGACCGTTGTTCTCGATGCGGAAGCTGTTGATCTGGAACGTGAACGGGCTCGTGACGAGCACGTACTTCTGGTTGTTCGTGATCACGTTCCAGCAGGCGCCGCCCGCGTTCGCCGCCTCGGTGTCGATCGGCGTGACGTCGTCACCGTGACGCGACACGTCGTAGGACGAGACCGAGCTCAGCAGCACGTCGGGGAAGTGCTCGTTCGAGATGATCATCTGGTTGCGCTTCGTGAACGCGATCCCGAACGGTCCCTCGCCGGACGAGGGATGCGCGACCGCGGGTCCTGCGACACCGTTGTGATTGACCCGGAACGTATCGATCAGTCCCGTCCCGCCGGCCGATCGCTCGGTGACGGTCAGCAGGTTCCCGGTCGCATCGAACTGGATCTGCGCCGGCATGCCGCCGTTCGGCTGGCTCGTGTCCCGGACCGAGCCCGGGATCGGTGTCAGCTGGCCGTGCGCGCCGATGCGATAGCCCGAGATGTTCGCGCTGTCCATTTCCGAGTTGAGCACGTAGAGCAGGTGGTCGTCTGTCGTCGAGCTCACCGGCCTCGAGCCGAAGGTCGGCTCGACGTCGGCCAGTTGCAACCCGTGGGGGCCGACCCGGAACGACGAGACCGTGTTGTCGCCTGCGTTGACGACGAACAGGAACCGGCCGTTGTGGCTCAGGGTCACCGAGCCCGCGGTGTCGAGGAACGGGATCCCGAGCGGTGGGTTCCCGGCCGGCTTGCCGACTCCGCCCGTGGCGACCTGGCCTGCGGGTGTCAGCGTGCCGTTGTGATTCCGTTTGAACACCATGACGTAGTTGTTTGGAGCCGTGTTCGTCTGCACGTACACCGCGCCATTGCCTCCGCCTGTGTCCACGGTCGGAACGGTCTGCGCGGTCGGTGCAAAGAGCGCCGCAGCACAGATCACCAGGCAGCCGATCAGGATTCCGCGTCTGCGGAACTTCGTCCTCCCGATGCTCATGTAGCTCTCCTCTCCCAAGGGGTCGGTCAATGTTGTGGCACGGTGCCGGAGGGAAGTCAAGCGGGCGCTTGAAGTGGCTGGGCCCTGGGCCTAAGCTCCACCGGCGACTCAAAGCGCAAGGAGGATGGCGATGAAGCTCGGGATGATCGGGCTCGGCCGCATGGGTGGAAACATGGTCCAGCGGCTCGAGCAGGACGGCCACGAGGTGGTGACGTACACGCGGTCGGGCGGCGGTACCGCGTCGACGATCGAGGAGCTCGTCTCGGAGCTCGAACCGCCCCGCGTGGCCTGGATGATGGTCCCTGCGGGGGAGGCCACCGAGGCGACTTTCACCACGCTGCTTGGCCTGCTCGAGCAGGGCGACGTCATCGTCGACGGTGGCAACTCGAATTTCCGGGACTCGAAGCGTCGTCACGCAGAGGCGCACGAGAAGGGAATTGGTTTCTCGGATGCCGGCGTGTCCGGCGGGATCTGGGGCCTCGAGGTCGGCTATTGCCTGATGGCCGGGGGCGACGACGAGACCGTTGCGATCGTCGAGCCGGCCTTCCGCACCCTTGCGCCCGAGGACGGTTACGCGCACTGCGGCCCGGCGGGTGCCGGCCATTTCGTGAAGATGGTCCACAACGGGATCGAGTACGGGCTCATGCAGGCCTACGCCGAGGGCTTCGAGATCATGCACGCCTCCGAGTACGACCTCGACCTGCACGAGATCGCCGGAATCTGGCGCTACGGCTCGGTCGTCCGCTCGTGGCTGCTCGAGCTCCTGCACTCGTCCTTCGAGCAGCACGGGTCGGGCCTCGGCGACATCGCGGGCTTCGTTCAGGACTCCGGCGAGGGGCGCTGGACGATCCAGGAGGCGATCAACGAGGACGTGCCGGCGCCGGTGATCGCAGCCGCGCTGTTTGCCCGCTTCTCGTCGCGGCAGGACGAGAGCTTCGCCGCCAAGGTCTCGGCTGCGTTGCGCGAGCAGTTCGGCGGCCACGCCATCAAGACCAGCGGAAACGGAGGCTCGGCGCCGCCTTCCTGATTAAGGGCCTAGCTGGCGGTCCAGGTTCGCTGCCGCGCTGATCAGCGCCAGGTGCGTGAAGGCCTGCGGGAAGTTGCCGAGCTGCTCGCCGGTCGCCCCGATCTCCTCGGAGTAGAGGCCGACGTGGTTCGCGTACGTGAGCATCTTCTCGAACGCGAGCCGCGCCTCGTCCACGTGGCCTGCGCGCGCCAGGGCCTCGACGTACCAGAACGAGCAGATCGAGAACGTCCCCTCGTCGCCCACGAGGCCGTCGGGCGACGCTTCGACGTTGTAGCGGTAGACAAGGCTGTCCGAGACGAGCTCGTCGGAGATCGCATCGAGCGTAGAGAGCCAGAGCGGATCGGTCGGTGCGATGAACTTCGTCAGCGGCATCAAGAGCACGGAGGCGTCGAGGACGTCGGAACCGAAGTGCTGGACGAAGGCGCCCCGGTCGGGGTTCCAGCCGCGGTCCATGACCTGGCGGTAGATGTCGTCGCGCACCGCCGACCAGCGCGGGATGTCGGCCGGCAGGCCGCGCTGACGCGCCATCCGGATCGCGCGTTCGACAGCAACCCAGGTCATGAGGCGCGAGAACGTGAAGTGCTGGCGTCCGCCGCGCGTCTCCCAGATGCCCTCGTCGGCCTGGTCCCAGTTCTCGCAGACCCACTCGACGATGCGCGCGAGGTCGCTCCAGGCACCGTGCGAGATCGGAGTCGCGTGCTTGTTGAAGAGATACACCGAGTCGATCAGCTCGCCGTAGATGTCGAGCTGGAGCTGGTTGGCCGCGCCGTTCCCGATGCGGACCGGCGCCGAGGCCCGATAGCCCTCGAGGTGGTCGAGCACCTCTTCGGGAATCTCGGCGCTCCCGTCGACGGCGTACATGATCTGGAGCGGGCCGGACTCGTGGCCGACGCGCTCGCGGAAGCGGTCCGTCAGCCAGTCCATGAAGCCGGCCGCCTCGTGGGTGAAGCCGAGCCGGAGCAGCGCATAGAGGGAGAAGGCCGTATCGCGGATCCATGTGTAGCGGTAGTCCCAGTTGCGCCCGCCGCCGATCTGCTCCGGGAGGCTCGTCGTCGGGGCCGCGACCATTGCCCCCGACGGCTCGTAGGTGAGGAGCTTGAGCACCAGTGCGGAGCGGTGCACGGTCTCGCGCCAGCGCCCGCGGTAGCGTGACTGCGAGAGCCAGCGCCGCCAGTAATCGACCGTCTCCTCGAAGTCCCGCAACGTCTCCTCGGGCGTGAAGGCGTGGGGTATGTGGCTCTCGGTCACCGTCTCGAGGACGAATGACTCGCTCTCGCCGGGTTGGAGCGTGAACTCGCCGAGGACGCCTTCATCCCCGACGCGGAAGCCGATTCCCGAGGCCAGTGCGAGCGACAATGTGGGCGTCTTGAAGACGACGCCGTGCTCGTGCACGACCGTCTCGTGCGACTCGCGCCCGTAGTCGAAGCGAGGGTCGACCTCTACTCGGAAGCTCATCTCGCCCCGCACGCAGAGGACCCGGCGCACCAGCCGCTGCCGCGGTCCGACCGGCATGAAGTCCTGGAGCTCGCCGACGCCGACCGGGGTGAGGAAGCGCGTGATGAGGACGTTCGTGTCGGGGAAGTAGAGCTGCTTGACGGTGCCGACACCGACCGTCGGCGAGATCCGGTAGCGGCCGCCGCGGCGGCGGTCGAGGATCGCTCCGAACACGCTCGGCGAGTCGAACCGAGGGCAGCAGTACCAGTCGATGGTGCCGTCGGTGCCGACGAGCGCGACCGTCCGGAGGTCACCGACGACGCCGTGCTCGCCGATCGGCAGGTACTGGCTCGCCGCCGAGAACGAGAGGTCGATTGCCCCGCTGAAAGAGCGTTCGTCTATGCGCGCCATGGGTGCAGGTCGGAGATGCGGCGCGCCTCGGCCTGGAGGAGCCGCACGGTCACGGTCGGGTGTACGAGTAGAAACGGCATGAGCGCGGAACGGTCGATCACCGCCAGGCGCAGGGCCGTACGTGCGACGACGCCGGCGGTCACCGGCTCGTCCAGGAGCACGGAGATCTCGCCGAAGAACATGCCCGCATGCATCACGGACTGCTCCATCTCGTCGAGCACGACGCCGGCCTCTCCTTCGAGGATCACGAACAGGTCGCAGTTCTCGTCGCCCTCGCTCAGGACCCAGGCTCCTTCGTCGACCTGCTCGTCCCGCACCTTCTCGACGAGTGCCGCGAGCTCCTCGGGCGGGAGGTCTGCGAAGAGAGCGAGCCGCCCCAGGCTTTCGGCGAGCGGTTGCGCCGACGTTAGGTCACTACTCACGCGGGACGGCCTGGTGCACGCTCGTGAGCGGTCGCGCGATCTTCAGGTCCGGCACCGAGTGCGTGGCGGAGAACTCAGTTGTGAGCGCCCCGTCAGACGGCCGCTCGTCGATCGCCGCGAGCACCGGGAGGGGCTGGTAGTCGGGTGCCACCGACCAGCCGACCTTGCGGAACTCGCCGCCGTTCTCGATCCAGGAGAGCGAGACGAGCGGCAGGATGACGATCTTCGTCCAGATCGCGATGAGCCAGCTCACCCAGTAGAGGACGATCGGGCGCCAGTCGTCCCAGCCGAGGAAGTTGTTGGGGTCTCCGTACGGCGCGTGACCCGGCTCCAGCGTCTTGACGAGGAGGAAGAGCAGCACGAACTCGCCGACGGCGAGCAAGAACGTCAGCCAGGGCGGCTGCCACTTGATCAGGTACGGGTAGACGACCGTGTCCAGGGCGACCCCCATGAGCAGGTAGATCCCGATCGTCACGATCCAGCCCTCGTTCTGCGTGATCAGCGAGATGATCGTGGCCAGGATCGCCGGACCGATCAGGATCACTACCCGTGTTTGTACGCGGCCGAGGACCGTCGGGCACATTAGGCGAGCTGCTCCGCTTTGCGGACTTGGCGAATCACCCGCGCGGTTTCACCCGAGAGCCGCAGTTGCATCGAGAGCCTCGACGGGAAGCGCCGCGGCTTGGGCTTCTCCGCTTCGAACACATCGGAGACGAACCGGCGGCCGATGTACTTGAGTCCGGCGATCGTGTCGCCGTGCGTGATCACCGAATTCGCGTGAATGCCCATGGCCGCGCACCGCGAGTCGGGCCGGTCCAGGCCGGGCAGACCGCAGTTGGACTGCAGCTTCATGCGGCCGGCGTCGATCGGCACGTTGTAGAACTCGATCAGCCGACGCAGGATCGGCACGGAGAGCGCGGACTTGTTGAAGCCCGTTCCCGTAACGACGCCGGTCACGTCGAGCCAGCCCGGGTCCTCGCCGTGTTTGCTCATGATGTGCACCCGTAGGCCGAGCGGCCCTGGCTCGATCTCGTCGATCTCGCCGATGATCTGCTCGAAACGGCCCTCCTTCCGGCCCGTGGCGATCTTTGCGTCCCAACCGCGCCGGTGAGGTGACGTGCCCTTCAGGATGCGGCCGAGGAACTCCATCCGCTGATCGAAGTCCAGTGTCTGGAAGGCGTCGATCCCGAGTGCCTCGAAGAAGCAGCGGGGGGTATTCAGGTCCTGCTCGTCCGGCGTGGGGTTGCGGACGAGTGAGATGCACTTCGCGCCGACGTCGATCGCGTTCGCCCACTCGTTGACCGAGGCGATACCCGAGCCGATCACGATGTAGCGTCCGTTGCCGTCGTAGGTCTTCGGCGCGTACGCCTGAACGATGCGGTCGGCGAGGGCGGGATCCTGCCGAGCCTTCGCAAGCACGGGCGGATAGGACAACGGACCGTGCCCGCAGGCCAGCATGACGTGCTTTGCGCGGCCGATGAACTGCGCGTCTTCGTCGAAGAGGACGAAATGCGGCGAGTCGCCGTTGTTTGAATCGGCGCGCTGGAGCCAGCCGACCTTCGTGTCGTAGCGGTTGTCGTTCCAGCCGAGCCGCCGCGCGACGACGTTCGCCATGCCCAGGATGTCCGGGACGCCGGGGTTGTATTGCCTCCGCGCGGAGCGGATCAGCGGGCTGAGGCTCCGCCGCGACCAGGCTTCGAGCTCTGCGAACGTGGGCCAGTCGGCCGGCAGGAAGTGCGACTCGGACTCCGACCGCAGGACCGTCTGGCCGAGGTTGAACGCGAACTGCTGGTACGTCTTGACCGGGTTGTCGCTCGGCCCGTAGATCGTGATCTCCTGGGGACGAAAGCCGAGATAGACGGCGGTCGCGTAAACGATCAGCGAGCCGAATCCGTCGCCGACGACTGCGATCGTCGAGTCACGGGGCGCTGAGACTGGCATCTGCGCAAGCGTACTTTCCCCTTGCCTGCATTTCCAGGGAACGCTACGTCGGTTATCCCTCGAGGTCGTCCAGGTCGAGCCCTTCGAGCATCAGCTCGAGGAACGCCCCGACCTGGCGGTGGCGGGCCAGGCGGTGTCGCATCAGGCGAGCGGGCTGCACCGTGTAGACGTTGCGACGGCCGACTCGCCGGCGGGTGACATATCGCTCCCTGACGAGGTCCGCGACGATGCGCTGAGCCGCTCGCTCGGTGATGCCTACCCGGTCTGCGATGTCGCGCATCCGGATCTCGGGGTCGCTTGCAACGCAGAGCAGGACCGCTGCGTGGTTCGTCACGAAGGTCCAAGACCGGGTCTCTGAGGGCGCCCTAGACATCACGAAAAGAAAGTCGTATGTTCACGCGATCGTAGCCGGAGAGGGAAACTCATAGCCATCAGCCAGACACCAGCGATGCCCGAGAAGTTCGGCGGGACGAGGCTGATCGCCGGCTACATCGCGGTCACTGCGTTTCTAATCGCGGCTATCGGCACGTCGATCTCGATCGGAAGCGATCGGCAAGCGGAGCCGGCGATCGGTGGCTTCTACAGCTCGAACTCCGAATGCCTTGGCGAGAGGTTCGAGCTCCAGCAGTCCGGGCAGTTCGTCGACCTGAGCGGCTCGTCGACCGGGAAGCTGCGCCTCCAGTCGGGACGCCTGCACGGTACGGCGAATTGCGCCGGGGGCGACACCGCACCGGTTGACCTGGCGCTCACCGGGAAGGGAGAGGACGCCTCCTTCGCCGGCACGGTCGGTTCCGAGGACGTGACTGCCGAGTTCGTCGAGCCTCTCCCCGAGCCCGGTGCCTCCGCCAAGAAGCCCGAGAAGCGGACTGGAGAGGAGACGTTCGGACGGCTGATGCTCGCCATCGCCGCGGTGCTCCTGGCCGCCCGGCTCGTCGGGACGCTCATCTGGAGGCTGAGCCAGCCCCGCGTGATGGGCGAGGTGCTCGCCGGGATCCTGCTCGGGCCGACGCTGCTCGGAGCCGTCTGGCCGGAAGCCCAGGAGTACCTCTTTCCGCCGGACATCGTCCCGCTACTGTCGGGGGCGGCCCAGATCGGACTGGCCTTCTACCTGTTCCTCGTCGGCATGGAGCTCGATCCGCGGGTTCTCCGTGAGCGGATCGGACAGGCGGCGTTCATCTCGAACACGAGCGTGGCGTTCCCGATGGCGCTCGGCTTCCTGGTCGCAATCCCCATCTACAAGCTGCTTTCGCCCGACGTTCGCTACCTCCCGTTCGCCCTCTTCATGGGCGTTGCGATGTCGGTCACCGCCTTCCCGGTCCTGGCCCGCATCCTGATCGAGCGGCGCATGCTGAAACGACCTGTCGGAGCGCTCTCGATGGCGGGAGCCGCGATCGACGACGTCACGGCCTGGTGTCTCCTCGCGCTCGCCACGGCGGTTGCAGGCACCGGCAGCTCGTCGCACGTCGCGCAGGTGATCATCCTGGCTGCTGTCTTCACGGCGGCGATGCTCCTGATCGGCCGCCGGTTGCTGGGCCGGCTCTCGAAGGCCTACGACGAGGTGGGCGAGGTCACGATCCTCTGGCTCGGCATGATTTTCGTGGCCGTCCTGCTCTCGGCCTTCGTGGCACAGCAGATCGGGATCGCCGCGATCTTCGGCTCGTTCGTCATGGGGCTGATCATGCCGCGGCACCACGGCCTGACCGGCGACGTCACGCGTCGGTTCGAGAACTTCGTCGTCCTCGTCCTGCTGCCACTCTTCTTCGTGGTCACGGGTCTCAAGACCGAGGTCAACGCGCTGAACCGCCCCGAGCTCTGGCTGCTGACGCTGCTCCTGATCGCCGTGGCGATCGTCGGGAAGTTCGTCGGCGCGATGGCCGCGGCGCGCTTCAGCCGTTTCTCGCTTCGAGATTCGGCGGCGATCGGTGCGCTGATGAACACGCGCGGATTGACCGAGCTGATCGTGCTGAACATCGGGCTCGACCTCGGCATGATCTCGCAGCAGCTCTTCACGATGCTCGTCGTGATGGCGCTTGTGACGACGTTCATGGCCGGGCCGATACTGAAGCTCATCGACCCGCGAGAGGAGCTGTGCGATCCGGTGCAAGACGAGGTGCGCCGTGCGCGCCGCGCGACCTCGGACGACATCCCGGTCGTGCCGAGCCGCTCTGTCATGGTCGCTCCACAGGATCCGGTCAACCTCGATGCGCTCCTGGCGCTCGCGGAGCCGCTCGCGAAGGCGACGCCTCCGCGCGAAATCATCATTGCTCAGGCCATCATGCCCGCCCGCTTCGTGACCGGCGCTTTGCGCGACGAGGACGATGCGGCCACGGTCGGGGAAGAGCTGGAGCCGCGGCGTGCCGCCCTCCTCGAACGGGGCATTGCCGCTCGAGTCGCCGCTTTCACGACGATCCTTCCCGGGCAGGACTACGTGCGCCTCGCCTCGGAGGAGGAGGTCGACCTGATCCTGATGGACGGCCGCCGGCCGCTCCTCGGCGAGGGCGTTCCGAAGGGAGCCGTCGGGCAGGTGCTCGAGCAGGCGCCTTGCGACGTCGCCGTGCTCGTCGAGCGGAAGGACATGCCGACGATCGACACCGACCATGCGGTGATGGTGCCCTTCGGCGGCGGCGACCACGACTGGGCCGCCCTCGAGCTCGCCGCCTGGATCGCGTCGTCGACCGGGGCGCCGCTGAAGCTCCTCGGCGCCGCCAACGGCAACGGCGGCGACGCGAGCCGCGTGCTCGACTCGGCCGCGCTCGTCGTCCGGCAGCTCGCCGGGATCGAGACCGAGCCCGTGCTCGTCAACCTGTCGAACGGTGGGATCGTTCCGGCGACCGAGGGGGCGGGCCTGCTCGTCGTCGGTCTCTCCGAGCGCTGGAAGAGCGAGGGGCTCGGGCCGGTCCGGGCGGCAATTGCGAAGGCGGCGCCCGCTCCGATCCTCTTCGTCCGCCGAGGAACTCGTGCCGGCGCGCTCGCGCCGCGCACCGGTGACGTGACACAGTTCGCGTGGTCGCGCGTCGGCCCGAGCGCCTCCGCCTAAGACGCGAGATTCGGCCGGTGGCCCGGTGTAAGTACACCCGCACGCCCCACCCCGGGTGGGGAAGAGAGTTCCACCCGCCACCCGCCGCAAGCGTAACGCCGGATCGGGCCCGCGCTTGTGCCGGCTTTGAACCAATAGTTCAACGACTTTGGAACTCTCGGCGGGGCGCCCGTATGCTTGGCCGCATGGCGGTTTCCGGTGGCACCAGGCGTGAGCTCGAGCCCGGCGACAGGCTCGGCGGGTACACGCTCGAGGAGGCTCTCGGTGAGGGAGGGATGGGGCTCGTCTTCCGGGCCCGGGCCGAGGACGGCCGCGAGGTCGCGCTGAAAGTGCTCAAGATCGAGCTCGCCGGCGATCTCGTCTTCCAGCACCGGTTCCGCCAGGAAGCGCGGGCCGCTGCCGAGGTGCACGACCCGCATCTCGTCCCGATCATCGAGGCTTCCGAAGCGGATGGGCGCCACTACCTGGCGGTCGACTACGTCCCCGGGGGCTCGCTCGGCGATCGCATCTCGGAGTCGACGACGCTGGGAATCGCGGAGCTCGTTCGGGTCATCTCCGAGGTCGCCGCGGGGCTCGACGCGCTCCACGGAGCAGGCATCGTCCACCGCGATATCAAGCCCCACAACATTCTCTTCTCCGCCGACGGCACGGCGATGTTGACCGACTTCGGCCTGGCGAAAGGCCCTGCCTACACCGTGCTGACAAGGCCCGGACAGGTGATGGGAACGCTCGACTACCTCGCGCCCGAGCTGATCCGCGGCCAGCCGGCGACGCCGCTCACCGACGTCTATGCGCTCGGCTGCCTCGCGTTCGAATGTGCGATCGGCAAGGCCCCGTTCGCCGACAAGGGCATCTTCGAGGTCGGGCTTGCCCACCTCGAAGAACCGCCGCCCGATCCCGCGGCTGACCGGCCGGAGCTCTCGCCCGGTCTTACAGCCGCTCTTCTGTCCGCTCTCGAGAAGGACCCGGCGGACCGCCCCGCGAGTGCCGGAGCGTTCGCAGACACGCTGCGGCGCGCACACGAGGAAGGGAGTCCCTCATGACCGCTGTTCTCATCTTCACCAAGGGGCCGCGTACCGGCGAGAGACTCGAGCCCGAGGGCGAGCTCGTGATCGGGCGTGAGGGCGCCGCGGTCACGATCGAGGATTCCGAGCTTTCGCGCCGTCACGCGGCCGTCCGGCCCGTGGAGGGCGGGATCGAGATCGAAGACCTGGGCTCGCTCAACGGGACGTTCGTCAACGGCCAGCGGATCACTGCGCCGACCCGCCTGGCCGGCGGCGATTCGGTCAAGCTCGGCCAGAGCGTCCTGGAGCTCGAAGGGGCGAGCGCGCCTGCGACGGTCATGTCAGCCGCTCCAACCCCGGCCGCCGCGCCGCAAGCTGCCGCACCGGCTGCGTCGGGCGTGCCGTCGGAACCGTTCGGCACGTACGCGGCGCCCGAGGGCATGGGCCGCCGCCGCGGCATCGCGAGCCGCCAGCTTTTGCCGATGCTGGCCTCGTGGGTGGCTGTGGCCGGGACCGCCGTCGCGCTGGCGATCTACTTCGCGAACCACTGAGCCCGTTTAGCTACCGCAGCGCGAGATACAGGATGACGGCCAGCGCCACGAGCACGAAGATCCCGATCGGCGCGCCGCGAGCCTTACCCTTGGTGTGCGTGTCGAGCAGCGGCAGGAGCCCACTGGACGACAAGCCGCTGTCCAGCGCGTTCGCAGGCACGTAGTCGGGCTCCGCTTCCTCGGTGGCGAGCGTGGGCACCTGACGAACAGTCGTCAACCCCGGATTCTCGGCCGGCAACGCCCGAAACTGGGTCAGGCTCGACGGGATCGCGCGCACGCTCGTCAGCCCGGCGGCCTCGTCGGCCGGCCGCAGCTCGAGCAAGGTGACGCCGACGAGCAGTTGTCCGCCGACCGCGAGGTGAGCCGGGTCGTAGATCTGGTCTCCGTCGACGAACGAGCCGTTGCGCGAGTCGAGGTCCTCGATCCGGGCGCCGTCCTCGACGGGGGTGATGCGAACATGCCGGCGCGAGACGAGCTCGTCCTGGAGCAGCGGCCCGCCGGCAGCCGGATCGCGACCCAGCTCCAACGGCTGGTCCAGCGAGATGCGCCGCCCCGCCTCCGGGCCTTCGACGATCTCGAGCACGTATTCCGGCATTGCCTCCATCCCTTCTGGGCTTGTGCTTCCAGTAGCGCGGATTAGCATAGGACAGGAGGTGCTGACGGCCAAACTCTCCTGCTGTTGCCCATGAGCGACACGCTCGCCCCCGGAGCGCATGTCGCCAGCTACCGCATCGCGGGCACGCTCGGTCGAGGCGGCATGGGCTTTGTCTACGAGGCAGAGCACAGCGTCCTCGGGCGCAAGGCCGCGCTGAAAACGCTCCTGCCCGACCTCACCGAAGACGGGGAATTCCGTGAGCGCTTCATCGCGGAGTCGCAAATGGTCGCGGCTCTCGACCACCCGAGCATCATTCCGATCTACGACGCAGGAGAGGCCGAGGGGATCGTCTACATCGCGATGCGCTACGTCGGCGGAGGGGACCTCCACCAGTTGCTCGAGTCCGGGCCGCTCCCGGCTGATCGCGCTGTGGCGATCCTCGAGCAGGTCGCCGGCGCGCTCGACGCGGCACACGCGCACGATCTCGTCCACCGCGACGTGAAGCCCGCGAACGTGCTGCTCGAAACCGGCGGGCGGGTCTACCTGACGGACTTCGGGATCGCCAAGCGCGCGCGGAGCCAGGGCCTGACCCAGGAGGGCTTCTTCGTCGGCACGCTCGACTACGCCGCCCCCGAGCAGATTCGTGGCGAGTCCGTCGGGCCTCCCGCGGACATCTACGCATTCGGCTGCCTCATGTTCGAGTGCCTGACGGGACGCAAGCCGTTCGATCGCGAGACGGACGTCGCGGTCATGCACGCGCACCTTCTCGATCCGCCGCCCTCACCGCTGGCTGTGCGTCCCGACCTCCCAGCGTCACTCGAGGCGGTCTTCAACAAGGCGCTTGCGAAGGAGGAGGGCGCGCGCTTCGACACGTGCCGCGAGCTCGTCGAGGCCGCTCGCTCATGCCTCGGCGGGAAGCTGCTCGTGCCGCCGCCTGGTGCGACGCCCACCGCGCCGACTCCGGCGATCACGACGACCCTGCCGACGACGCCTACGCCGCTCATCGGGCGCGACATCGAGCTGGCCGCACTCGTCGAGCTCGCCGGGAGAGCGGACGTGCGCCTGGTCACGCTCACAGGCCCGGGCGGAACCGGGAAGACCCGGCTCTCGCTCGCCGCCGCCGGCAAGCTGGCCCCGACACTCGGCCAGACGTTCTTCGTCGACCTGGCTCCGATCTCGGAGCCCAGCATCGTCGGGTCCGCGATCACACACGTGCTGGGTGTCCAGGAGTCGCCGCAGGAGTCGGTTGCTCAGGCGATCGCGCGGCGGCTTGCGAACACGCCTGCGCTTCTCGTGCTGGACAACTTCGAGCAGGTGTTGCCCGCGGCAGCGCTCGTCCACGAGATTCTGGGCGCGGCACCCACGGTGAAGGTGCTCGTGACGAGCCAGGCGCCGCTGCACCTTCGCGAGGAGCATGAGTTTCCGGTCCCGCCCCTCGATCTCCCGGGCGGAGACGTGCCGCTGGCAGACGTTCCCGCGGTGCAGCTCTTCCTCAATCGGGCGCAGGCCGTCAAGCCCGGGTTCGAGCTCACCTCCGAGAACGAGGAAGCCGTTGCTGCGATCTGCCGCCGGCTCGACGGGTTGCCGCTGGCAATCGAGTTGGCCGCCGCGCGCGTGAAGCTGCTCAACCCGCAAGCGATCGTGAGCCGGCTCGAGAAGCGGCTCGACCTGCTGACCGGCGGCGCCGGCGATCTGCCCGAGCGCCAGCGCACGCTGCGGGACGCGATCGAGTGGAGCTACAACCTGCTCGAGCCGACCGAGCAGACGCTCCTCGCCCGGCTCGGCGTCTTCGCCGGCGGCTGCACGGTCGAGCTCGCGGATGCCGTTGCGGGCGAAGGCATGGCGTTCGGCGAATCGTTCGACACGCTCGCGTCGCTCGTCGACAAGAGCCTCGTCCGGCAATGGGACGGACCGGAGGGCGAGCCGCGCTTCGGCCAGCTCGAGACGATTCGCGAGTACGCGCTCGAGCAACTCGAGCAACGCGGTGAGCTCGAAGAGATGCGCCGTCGCCACGCGGAGCGGCTCCTCGAGTTGGTCGAGGCGGCCGAACCGGAGCTGACGCGCGAGAACCAGGCCATGTGGCTCGACCGGCTCGACGAGGAGAACGACAACATCCGCGCCGCGTTCGCCTGGGCAACCGGGGCCGGAGACGTCGAGCTCGCTCTGCGGCTGGCCGGGGCGCTCGTCCGCTTCTGGAGCACCCGCGGGCTCATGCGCGAGGGCCGTGTCCGGCTTGCCGAGGCCCTCGCCGCTCCGGGGTCGGTCGCCCCTGCGACCCTCGCGAAGGCTCACTTCGCGGCCGGGTACGCGGCCGTCGGCGAGGGAGACTTCCCGCAGGCGCGCGCGGACTTCGAGCTCAGCCTCGAGCATGCAAGGGAGGCGTCCCACGAGCGCGCGGAGGGCGCCGCTCTGGCTCAGCTCGCCTGGCTCGCGATGGCGGCCGGCGAGGGCGATCGGGCTCGAGAGCTGGCCGAGCAGAGCGCCGAGCTGGCTGAGAAGGCAGGCGACAAGCTGACCACCTCGGGCGCGGTGACGACCCTCGCCGATCTCGCCGTCGCGGACGGCAAGAGCGACGATGCGATCCAGCTCTACGAGCGCGGTCTTGCCCTGCGCCGTTCGCTCGGGGACCAGCGCCTCGTCGCGAACTCGCTCGTCGGCCTCGGCCGCGCTCAGCTCCTCCAGGAGGACTATCCGCGCGCGACCTCGCTCCTCGAGGAGGCGCTCACGCTCTCCCGGCGCGTGAAGGACACGTGGGTCGCCTCGGTCGCTCTCGGGAACCTGGCCCGCGTCCTGCTCTGCACGGGCGGCGATCGCGGCCGCGTGGCGTCGCTCCTTGCCGAGGGCCTGCGACTCGCCCGCGAGCGCAGCGACCGCCGTCTCAGCGCCGAGTGGGCGCAGGCTCTCGCGGCGGCCTATGCATTGGACGGTCGCGCCGAGGATGCAGGCCGCCTCTGTGCCACCGCCGAGGCGCTGCGCGAGACGACCGGCGCCGAGCTCTACCCGGCCGAGGCCATGATCCAGGAGCGCTTCCTGACGGCGGTCCGCGCCGATGCCCGGTTTCCCCATACGCTCGGGACAGCGCGCGCGCTCTCTGCAGACGAGCTGATTGCGCAAGCGGCCGAAGCCTCGGTCGACGGCGCCGGCCCGCAGACAGTTCCCAGCCCCGCCGTACCAACCTAGTTAACTCACCAGCGGCTCTTTCGCTGGCTCCTCGCGAAGCGGGCTCGCTCCTTGCGGGCTTCCGAGCGCAGGCGGTTGTCCTTGCGGATCTCCAACGCCCGGAGCTCACGCTGGAGCTTTCGGTAGCTCGTGAAGCGCTCCTCGGCGAGCGCGCCGGTGCTGAGAGCCTCGCGGATGGCACAGCCGGGCTCCTGCTCGTGGGCGCAGTCCGAGAAGCGGCATTTCGCCGCGAGTTCACTGATCTCGCCGAACGTCGTGTCGAGAACCTCCTCGTCGGCCCAGAGCTGGAGCTCGCGCATGCCGGGCGTGTCGAGCAGGACGGCGCCTGAAGGCATGGGAACGAGCTCGCGATGCGATGTCGTGTGTCGCCCCCGGCCGCCGGCGCTGGTCGCGGAGGTCGCGAGCAGCTCTCGGCCGGCAAAGTGGTTCACGAGCGTCGATTTTCCGACACCGGACGAGCCGAGCAGCGCAATCGTTCGGCCCATGCCGAGGTAGGGCTCGAGCGCCTCGAGCCCAGCTCCCGTGACGGCGCTGACCGAATGGACCGGCACGCCAATGACGACCGGCTCGACTTCCAGGAGCTCGGCCTCGGGGTCGTCGGCGAGGTCGCTCTTGTTGACGACGATCACCGGGGCCGCGCCGCTGTCCCAGGCCGACGTGAGGTACCGCTCGAGTCGCCGCGGGTTGAGATCGAATCCGAAGGCAGTGACGACGAAGACGGTGTCGACGTTGGCTGCGATCACCTGGGTGACGGTCCTCGTTCCGGCCTCCTTGCGCGTGAACGACGTGCGACGCGGGAGCACCGCCTCGATCATGGCTTTCTTCTCACCCGGGACCGGCCGGACCGCGACCCAGTCGCCGACCGCCGGCAGGTCCTCGTCCGAGAGCTTGCCGGAGGGCAGGCCGCCCATGGGGCCGAGCTCCGTGAACAGCTCACACGGCCCGTGATGGCGCGCGGAGACGCGCGCCGGAATCAAATTGTTCTTTCCGTGTGGCTCGAACGCGTCTGCGAAGAACGCATCCCAGCCGAGCTCTTCGAGGTTCAAACGAACTCCTTAGGCAGTAGGGACACCAAAACGCACCCGGAACGGGCGCGAGCGATGAGCCTCAGGAGCGCTGGATCGACCTAACGCGCGCGACCGGAGGCCCGGGCAACGGAAAACTCAGTCATCGATGGCCTCCTTTCGTCGCGGAACGCACTAAGAGTACGTGAGGAACCGGCCGAGATCAATTCGGGCGCTGTTCGCTTACGCGCGAAGAGTGACTTCCAGCGCGGTCCCCTGGCCCGGAGTCGAGCGCAGCGAGAAGACGCCGCCGATCGCAGCCGCCCGTTCCCGCAGGTTCCCGAGTCCCTGTCCAGCCGGATCCGTCTCGCCGTCGAAGCCGGTTCCGTCGTCCTGCACGACGACGACCCGCTCGACACCGCGCTGGCCGATCAGGACCCACGCACGCCGCGCGCCCGCATGCTTGCGCACGTTCGCGAGCGCCTCCTGCACGATCCGGAAGACCTCGATCTGCTCGTCGGGTGCGAGCGAAAGGGCTGGATCGACCTCCAGCTCCACGTCGAGCGCGCCGTCTGAAGTGAGGACGTCGACGTAGCGCCGGAGGGCGGCGTCGAATGGCGCGCTGCCGCTCGCCGAGGAGAGGGCAAGGATCGCGAACCGCGCCTCCTGTTGGGCGAGGCCGGCCGCCGCCTTGATCTGCGCGACGCTCCCTTCCGGTGCGGTGCCGGCCTCGAGCATGCTCGCGTGCGTCGAGATCGTGAAGAGGTACTGGGCGAGCCCGTCGTGAATCTCGCGGGCGACGCGTGCGCGCTCCTCGGCAACCGCGCGCCCGAACTCGGCGAACCGCATGGCCCGCCAGACGCCGGCCATCAGGACGCCGTATGAGATGAGCCGCAAGAAGTCGCCCTGGGAGACGAATGAGCTGGAGACCGCCGGCGTGAACACGTAGTGCAGCTCTGCGAAGAGCGCGAGGGTCGCGGCGAGCCCAAGCCAGCGGTAGAGATCGTCCCCGTAGTTTCGAAAGCGGAGGCCGAACCCGATGAGCGCGATCAGGCCGAGGAAGGCCTGGACGGCGAGGGCGACGATGAGCAGCAACGGCTGGTCGTCGCCGGTGAGGGCCTGGGGCATGCCGGTCGAGAGCGAGCGCGCAACCAGCCAGATCGAGACCTCGAGGCAGACGAGAGCGAAGATCCACCAGCGCAGGGCCGAGCGGCGCGCGAGCATCCTGCCGCGCGAGAACGGTGCAGCCGCGATCAACGCCGTCGCCACGAGAGTCGCCGCCACGCCGGCCCACGCTTCGTTCTTGCCGACCGTGCCGCCGCCGAAGACCGGGGCGACTGCGAAGACCATCGTGGAGGCTGCGGCCATGAAGAAACCGCCGCAGAGCAAGAAGTCGAGCCGTCTGCCTTCGACGGTGAAGCGGATGCCGGCGAGCACGGCGACGATCGCGGCCGCGAACATGACGCCCGTGTCGAGCACGAGGCGGAGCTGCGGCAGCTCATACGTGTCGCGAAGGGACGGATACGTCACGAAGAGTGCGAGCGCAGCTCCGAGCAGGCTGAGGAGCAGGACTTCGCCCCAGAGCCAGGCCTGATAGGCGTTTTCGTCGCGCCGCACCCTTCTCTGATCGGCAGGAGAGCGGTTTCCGCTTAGGCATCGGCCTTCAACCTTCTCGCGCAACCGCCGATAAGCGCTTTGTGCCTACTCGAATCCTGATCGTGGACGACCACCCCTTGACCCGAGATGCCCTGGCAGCCCTGCTCGGGCAGAACGGGTTCCGAGTCGTGGGCCAGGCCGCTGACGGCTACGAGGCGATCGAGTCCGCCCGGCAGCTCCAACCCGATCTCGTGCTGCTCGACCTGTCAATGCCCGAGCTGGACGGCCTTGCCGCCCTCCCGCGCTTGCGTGAAGCGGCGCCGGAGTGCGAAGTCGTCGTGCTGACCGCCTCGGGAACCGAGGACAACCTGCTCGCTGCGATCCGGGGCGGGGCTGCGGGCTATCTGCTCAAGACCGAGTCCCCGGAGCGGATCGTCGAGTTCCTGAACGGCGTGGCCGACGGTGAGGCTGCGCTCTCCGGCGCGATTGCCCGTCGCCTGCTCGACCAGGTCCGCGAAGGCACCGCGCACTCGGGCGTGCCCGATGCGATCGCAGAGGCCGTCTCTGCGCGGGAACTCGAGGTTCTGCTGCTGCTCGACGAGCACCTCGCGACCGATGAGATCGCCAAGCGGCTGTTCATCTCCGAGCACACCGTGCGCTCCCACGTGAAGAGCCTGCTGCGAAAGCTCGAGGTCTCCTCGCGTCGAGAGGCGCTCGAGGCGCTCGCGCACGCCCGCGCGGCGTAAGCCTCCGATTCACCCATCCATTCACCCACCGTGGGGGATGCCCGGGCGATGCGCGCTGGGTACAGAGGCCGATACTTCGAACTACCGAAGCTTCTCTCCTTCGTTCGTCGCGCGATGAGGACTCGGTGGCTCTCTCTCCTTGACCGGCCCCTCAGGGGCCGGTCTTCGTTTGCGTCAAACCCTCTAGGAGAAACCTTCGAGGGCAGCCGCGACCAGGCGCGGAAGCGTGCTCAGGTTGTAGCCCCCCTCGAGCACCGCGGCGCACCTGGGCGCCAGGGCGGCGCTCCGGCGGGCGAGCTCGCGGAAGCCGTCCTCGGTGACGGTCATGCTCGCGAGCGGATCGTCCCGATGGGCGTCGAACCCTGCCGAGACGAGCACGAGCTCGGGCTCGAACGCCCGCACCGCCGGCTCGACTACGTGCTCGAAGACGTGCACGTACTCCTCGTCCCCCGACCCGGCGGCGAGCGGGATGTTGAGGGTCGTCTCCGCCTGCTCGTTCGGCCCTCCTGTGCCGGGGTAAAACGGCCACTCGTGCAGCGAGACGAAGAGGACCGTCGGGTCTTCCCAGAAGATCGCCTGCGTCCCGTTCCCGTGATGGACGTCCCAGTCGATGATCGCGATCCGCCCGATGCCGTTCTCCGCCTGCTGGTACCGGGCGGCGATCGCCACGTTGTTGAAGATGCAGAAGCCCATCGCAGCGTCGGCCAAAGCGTGGTGGCCGGGGGGCCGGACGAGCGCAAAGTCCCCTTGCTCGGCTGCCGCGATCGCCACTCCCGCCGCAAGCAGTGCAGCGTCGAAGGTCGTTCCGGACGCGATCGTGTCGCCGTCGAGCCAGGTCGGCTCGTGCACGGATCGGATTCGCGCGACGTACTCCGGTGTATGGCACCGCTGTACGTCGGTGAGTGACGCAGGGCTGCCTTTCTCACCCCAGTCCTCGATCGAGTCGAGCAGCACCTCGAGCCGACGGGGCGTGTCCGGATGGTGTCCGGTCGGGTGGAGTTGCTCCAGCTCCGGCTTGGTCAGGGCCCTGATGGTTGCTCCCCACGGGCGGCCAAGCGCTCGGCCACCTGGTTCATCCCCCAGCTCGAAAGGAGAGAAGACGCCTCCGCCCACAGGGGGGACTGATCTTCGAGGGGAGGGAGAGGGGCGGAGGCGTCTAGCGTGGCTATTCGCTTGAACAGGCGTAGTTCCTCTGCTTGTTGCGGGAAGCGCCCGGCCTCGAGCGCCGCCTCGAGCGAGCCGCACTCCCGCAGGATCTGGGCGGCGCCCTTCGGACCGACGCCCGGCGCGCCCGGCAGCTTGTCGGAGGGATCACCCCGGAGCGCGATGAAGTCGGGCACCTGCTCGGGCTCGACGTCGTAGCGCTCGCGCACTTCCGCGGGCCCTACGCGCACGAGCTCGCTTACGCCCCGGGTCGGCATCAGGAGCGTCACGCGATCCGAGGCCAGCTGGAACAGGTCCCGGTCGGACGTGACGACGAGAATCGGGCTCCGCCAGCGGCGCTTCGCCACGACGGCCGCGGCTAGGAAGTCGTCCGCCTCGTATCCGGGCGCCTTGGCTGCGGCAAAGCCAAAGGCACGGACCAGCTCGGGGAGCATGTCGAGCTGCTCGAGGAGCGCGGCGTCGAACACGCGACCGCTCTGGTACGGAGCGAACGCCTCGTGCCGGTACGTCGGAACAGTGAGCGTGTCCCAGCCGACGAGCACCGCGCGCGGCTCCTCGGCCTCGTACAACCGCGTCAGCATGTTCGTGAAGCCAACGATCGCGCCGGAAGGGCGCCCCCCGGCGCGGCGAATCGTCTTCGGGAGCCCGTGGTAGGCGCGATGGGCGAGCGAGTCGCCGTCCACTACTAGAAGCGGCTTCACAGCGTGCTCTCGAGCTCGCCGATCGCGGTCATCAGCCGGTCGGTCGCAACGCGCGCCGCCTTGCGTATCTCGAGGTCGCCGAGATCTTGCAGCTCGACGGCCGGCCCGTAGACCACCCGGAGCCGGGCGAAGCGGGTGAGCCGGTCAGTGCCCGCGATCGCGGCCGGGATCAGCGGGACTTCGGCCTCGAGGGCGATCCGCGCGGCGCCCGTGTGCGGCCGCGGCCGGCGCCGCCTGGCGAGCCCCTTCTCGCGGCGCGTCCCCTCGGGGAAGATCGCGACGACCTTCCCTTCGCGCGCGAAGTCGACCGCGGTCTTGATCGCCCCGTCGTCTCCGTAGCCCCGCCGGACCTGGAACGCCCCGGCGAGCTCGAGAATCGGCCTCAAAGGAGGGCGGAAGAGCTCGGACTTCGCCATGAACCGGATCTGCCGTTTCGGCCACAGCGGCAGCCCGAGCGGCCAGGGGTCGACATTGGAGAGGTGATTCGCCGAGAGCACGTAGCCGCCGCTTTCGGGGAGGTTTTCCTGCCCGCTGGCACGGAGGCGGTAGAGCAGCCTGAACGGCGGGATCGAGAGCGCTCCGAGTATGAAGTAAAAGGGGGAAACCATCAGGCGTTGAACGGTGTGAGTCCTAAGACTGGCACGGAATCGTCGCGGCAGCCGTCGTGACCCACGCTAACCTGGGACGCTGATGAAGACCCTGATAATCGCCGAGAAGCCGTCGGTCGGCCGCGACATCGCGGGAGCGCTCGACGGCGTCTTCCAGAAAAGGATGCTTGCCGACCTGAGCCCGAAGGCGAAGAAGGGCGGCAAGGACGATCCCACCTTCCTCGAGTCCGACGACTACGTGATCACGTGGGCCGTCGGCCATCTCGTCCAGCTCGCCGAGCCGGAGGAGTACGACGAGAAATGGAAGAAATGGCGGATGAAGGATCTCCCGATCGTCCCGCCCGACGGCTTCAAGCTCGTCCCGCGCGACGCGAAGTCGAAGAAGCAGCTGAAGCTCGTCGCAACGCTTCTCAACCGTGACGACGTCGAGCACGTCGTGAATGCCTGCGACGCCGGGCGGGAGGGCGAGCTGATCTTCGCGTACCTCTACGAGTCGGTCTTCGGCGTGGCGCCGAACCACCCCGAAGCGCCGAAGCCGGTCGAGCGCCTCTGGATCAGCTCCATGACCAAGCAGGCAATCCGCGAGGGTTTCGAGAAGCTCCGCCCCGGTGAGCAGCTCCAGCCGCTCGAGTCGGCCGCGCGGGCCCGCTCCGAGGCCGACTGGCTCGTCGGCATGAACGCGACCCGCGCCGCGACGATTCGCGGCCGCGCGTGGGTCGGCGGCGTCGTCTCGCTCGGCAGGGTGCAGACGCCGACGCTCGCGATCATCGTCCGGCGCGAGCGCGAGATCCAGGCTTTCGTCCCCGAGCCGTACTGGCTCGTCCACGCGAGCTTCGACCCCCGCTACGAAGGGCTCTGGTTCGATCCGCTCAAGGCTGACGACAAGGACACGCCGACCGGCCAGGAGACCTGGCTCAAGGAGGCCGAGCGCGCCGACGAGATCGTGACCAAGGTCTCGGGCAAGACGGGCATCGTCGACTCCGTTGAGCGCAAGGAGCAATCCCAGAGCGCGCCGCTCCTCTACGACCTCACCTCGCTCCAGCGCGACGCGAACTCTCGCTTCGGCTTCTCCGCGCGCCGCACGCTCCAGGCCGCGCAGTCTCTGTACGAGGGCAAGAAGGCGATCACCTATCCACGCACCAACTCGCGCTACCTCTCGGGCGACCTCGTGCCGCAGCTGAAACCGACGGCCGCGACGCTCGCCGACATTGCCGAGTACGAGACCGCGGCCCACTTCGTGATGAAGCTCGACAAGCTTCCGCTCGGACGCGTCGTCAACGATGCGAAGGTCGAGGACCATCACGCGATCATCCCGACGGACGTCCCGCACGACGTGAGCACGTTCTCCCCGGACGAGCGCCGGATCTTCGACCTGGTCGCACGCAGGTTCCTCGCCATCTTCCACCCGCCGGCTCGCTACGCGCGAACTGAGATCGTCACCCTGGTCGAGGATGAGCGCTTCCGCACCCGCGGCAAGGTGACGCTCGAGGCCGGGTGGCGCGGCGTCTACGGCGTCGAGGCGGACGTGAACGGGAAAGCCCGGGAGGAGGACCCGGAGAGCGCCGAGCTCCCGCCGCTCGAGAAGGGTCAGGAAGTGAAAGTCGTCGCCGCCGAGAGCGAGCCCAAGGAAACTCGCCCACCGGCTCGGTACACCGAGGCGACGCTCCTCTCGGCGATGGAGACCGCCGGCAAGCTGATCGACGACGAGGAGCTGCGCGAGGCGATGAAGGAGCACGGCCTGGGGACTCCCGCGACCCGCGCCGAGACGATCGAGACGCTCATCCGCCGGGAGTACATCGAGCGCGCCGGCAAGGATCTCCTCCCGACCCCGAAGGGGCTTCAGGTGATCACGATGCTCGAGGAGAACCTGCTCACCTCGCCCGAGCTGACGGGCAACTGGGAAAAGCGGCTTGGCGACATCGAGCACGGCAAGGGCGAGAAGGACGACTTCATCCAGGGAATCGCGGACTTCACGAAAGCGACCGTGGAGGCGATCGCCGCCCTCGACAAGGAGAAGCTGCGACCCGAGCGGGTCGAGCTCGGTCTCTGTCCGCGGTGCGGCGCAGAGACGGGCGAGATCATTCGCGAGAACTCGAAGGCCTTCGGCTGCACGAGCTGGAAGTCACGGGAGGAGACGGGCTGTGGGTTCGTGATCTGGAAGCGGGTCGCGGGCCGGACGCTGACCCCCGAAGTCGCCCGCCAGTTGATGGAGGAGGGCAAGACGAAGGAAGTCTTGTCCGGCTTCCGTTCCAAAGCCGGCAAACCTTTTCGCGCGCGTCTCGTCTTGAATGGTGAGGGCAAGGTCGAGTTCGAGTTTCCCGCTCGCGCGAGATCCAAAGAGCCCGCAGCAACGGAATAACGAAGTACGAGTACTCGTTTTCACCATCAGGGCCCACTGGAGGCCGGTTCTCCCTGGAAATTACGAGGAGACCCTGTTATCAGTGAGAAGGTTCGATGACCGAGCGCCGTCTTACAGTGCAGCAACCCGCAGAAGCAAAGGAAGAGGAACCGCAGTTGACGCAGCAGCAGATTTCCGAACTACTCGAGACTGAGGGAGCCCGCACCCTCGTTGAAGCAGCGGAAGAGCGCGGCCACGTCGAGCCGACCGAGCTCGAGGCATTCGCCCTCGAGCACGAGCTCGAAGAGGCCGATGTGGAGCAGCTCACGCGCGAGCTCGAGGCCATCGGCCTCGAGGTTGGCGAGCCGCCGGCTGAAGAGGTTGTAAAGCCTGAGCCCAAGGCGCCCGCGCCAAGCGCGGTCGTCGGCTCCGCGGACAGCCTTCAGCTCTTCCTGGCCGACGTCGGTCGTCACAAGCTCCTGACCGCCTCCGAGGAAGTCACGCTCGCAAAGTCGATCGAGCGCGGCGACCTGATCGCGAAGCGCCGCATGATCGAGTCGAACCTGCGTCTGGTCGTCTCGATCGCCAAGGGCTACCGCGGCCTCGGCGTCCCGTTCCTCGACCTGATCCAGGAGGGCACCCTTGGCCTGAACCGCGCGGTCGAGAAGTTCGACTGGCGCCGCGGCTTCAAGTTCTCGACCTACGCCACCTGGTGGATCCGCCAGTCGGTGCAGCGCGCCGTGGCCAACCATGCGCGCACGATCCGCGTGCCGGTCCACGTGGTCGAGCGCCAGCAGAAGCTCTCGCGCGCAGCGCGCCGGCTCGAGGTCGAGCTCGGCCGCGAGGCGACGAAGGAAGAGCTGGCCGAGGCGACAGGCCTTCCGATGCAGCACGTGGACGAGGCGCTCGGTGCCGCCCAGGCGTCAGTTTCGCTGAACCAGACGGTCGGCGCAGACGACGAGGGCGAGCTCGGCGACCTGTTCGCAGACCGCGAGGCGGCCGACCCGTTTGAAGAGGCGGAGGAGTCACTTCGCCGCCAGGGCGTGCGCAAGGCACTCGACGCTCTCCCCGAGCGTGAGCGGCGCATCCTCGAGCTGCGCTTCGGGTTCGAGGGCGAGCCCTGGACGCTCGAGGCGATCGGTCACGAGCTCGACCTGACACGTGAGCGCGTCCGCCAGCTCGAGGCGCAGGCTCTCGCCCGCCTCTCGGCGCTGCGCGAGCTCAGCTCAGTCGCAGTCGCCTAGCCGCAGACGCACGCAGCGCACGCTTCCGGCTTGCCGTCTGGCGCGAGCGTGGCGATACTGCCCTCTTCATCCGCCACGAGGGCGGTTGCAATAACGAGGGGAGGAAGTTCATGGCTTTTAAGCCGCTGAGAATCGTCCTCCTGCTGGCCGCGTTCACGCTCGCATTGGTGCTCGTGGCGGCGGGCTGTGGGGGAGACGACAACGAGAGCTCGAGCGGAGGAAACGGCGGAGAGCTCGTATTCGGGACCAGCGCCGATCCGGTCGTGCTCGACGGCGCGCTGGTGTCCGACGGCGAGTCGCTGCGGGCCATCGACCAGATGTTCGAGGGCCTGGTCACGCTCAAGCCGGGCACGACCGAGGTCGTTCCTGGTCTGGCCGAGTCGTGGGAGGCTGACACGGCCGGCACGGCGTGGACCTTCCACCTGCGCAGCGGCGTCAAGTTCCACGACGGAACCGACTTCAATGCCGAGGCGGTCTGCTTCAACTTCGACCGCTGGTACAACTTCAAGGGACCGTTCCAGGAGCAGAGTGCGACCTACTACTGGCAGACGGTCTTCGGCGGCTTCTCGGACAAGAAGACGCCCAGTCTCTACGCAAGCTGTGAGGCCACGGACGAGAACACCGTCGTCCTCAACCTGACGAAGGCGTCGTCCTCGTTCCTCGGCGCGCTCGCGCTGACGAACTTCACGATCGCAAGCCCGGAAGCGCTTCAGCAGTACGACGCGGACAAGGGCTCGGTCGACGAAGAGACCGGTTTCAAGCCGACCGGCACGTACGGCACCGAGCATCCGACCGGAACGGGCCCGTTCAAGTTCGAGTCGTGGACTCGGGGAGACAGGCTCGTAATGGTGAAGAACGACGACTACTGGGGCGACAAGGCCAAGCTCGACAAGCTCATCTTCCGGCCGATTGGCGACAACGCAGCGCGCCTCCAGGCACTCCAGAGCGGCGAGCTCCAGGGCTACGACCTCGTCGAGCCCCAGGACGTGCCCACGATCGAGGGCGAAAGCGATCTGCAGCTCCTCGACCGGCCCGCGTTCAACGTCGGGTACGTGACCATCAACCAGAAGGTGAAGCCCTTCGACCAGATCGAGGTTCGGCAAGCCGTTGCTGCCGGCCTCGACCGAGAGTCCGTCGTGACCAACTTCTACGGCGGGCGCGGCGAGGTGGCGAAGGAGTTCATGCCACCCTCGCTCGAGGGCTATTCGGACAACGTCGAGACGTACACCTACGACCCGGCGAAGGCGAAGTCGCTGCTCCAGAAGGCCGGCGTCAAGATCCCGCTCACGGTCGACTTCTGGTACCCGACCGACATCTCACGGCCGTACATGCCAGACCCGAAGCGCAACTTCGAGGCGTTCGCGGCCAGCCTGAACAAGTCCGGCTTCAAGGTCGTGCCGCACAGCGCCCCGTGGAGCCCGGACTACGTCGGCCGCGTCGACGGAGGAACGGCCGGTGCTCTGAACCTGATCGGCTGGACGGGCGACTACGGAGACCCGGACAACTTCATCGGAGTCTTCTTCCAGCAGCCGACCGACCAGTTCGGGTTCACGAACGACGAGATCACGAACACGCTCAACGAGGCAGAGACGGAGACCGACGCTGCCAAGCGCACGGAGCTGTACATGGAGGCGAACGAGGAGATCATGCGATTCCTCCCGGGCGTTCCCTATGTGCACACGAAGCCTGCGCTCGCATTCAACTCGAATGTCAAGGGATACGTCCCGAGCCCGGTCTCGCTCGAGCCGTTCTCCCTAGTCTCGATCGAGGAATGAACTGAGCTGATTCACAGCCGGCGGACGACGCAATGTTGAAATTCGTCGTCCGTCGGCTGCTGCTTCTAATTCCGATCCTGCTCGGGCTCTCGATCCTGGTCTTCATCTGGATCAGGGCACTCCCGGGCGGGCCCGCGGAAGCGCTCCTCGGGGAGCGGGCGACCGAGGAGTCGATTGAGCAGATCAACCAGCAGTACGGGCTCGACAAGCCGGTCATCGTCCAGTACTGGAGCTACGTCAAGACCACGGCGAGCGGTGACCTCGGCACGAGCATCACGACCAGGCGGGCGGTCACCGACGAGCTGAAGCAGCGATTCCCGGCCACGATCGAGCTCACGATCGCCGCCATGACGTTCGCGATCCTGTTCGGCATCCCGCTCGGGTTTTTCGCCGCGAAACGCTACGGAACCGCGACCGACCACGCCAGCCTCGTCTTATCGCTCCTCGGTGTGTCGATCCCTGTCTTCTTCCTCGCGATCCTCTTGAAGTACGTCTTCGCGGTGAAGCTCGGGCTCTTACCAACGGTTGGTCGGATCTCCGCGACCATCGACCTGGAGCACCCGACGAACTTCTACTTGCTCGACGCCCTGCTGGCCGGCGATATGTATGCGCTCTGGGACGTCACCAAGCACATGATCCTGCCGGCGATCGCCCTCGGCTCGATCCCGCTGGCGATCACTGCGAGGATCACCCGCGCGTCGGTGCTCGACGTGCAGAACGAGGACTACGTACGCACTGCCAGAGCAAAAGGGCTCTCGCCCCGGGTCGTCGACGAGCGGCACGTCTTCCGGAACGCGCTGCTCCCGATCGTCACGATCGTCGGCCTTCAGGCCGGCCTGCTCCTCTCGGGCGCCGTGTTAACGGAGACGGTCTTCGCCTGGCCGGGCATGGGGACCTGGCTCGTGGACGCGATCAGGGCGCGCAACTTCCCCGTGCTCCAGGGCGGGATTCTCTTCGTCTCGTTCATCTTCGTGCTCATCAACCTGTTCGTCGACGTCGCCTACGCGCTCATCAACCCGCGGATCAGGGTGTCCTGATGTCGGTCGCCGAGATCGAGGCTCGAGAGGTCGGCCTCGAGGCGTCGAGTGGGCTCTGGCATGACGCCTGGCGCCGGCTTCGCCGCAACCCCGGCGCGATCGCCGGGTTCGTCCTCGTCGGCATGTTCGTGACCGTCGCAGTGTTCGCGCCGCTCATCGCCACCCACGGACCGCGCGAGCAGGATCTCTCGCTGCTGCAAGGAACCTGCTGTCCGGGGCCGTCGGCCGACTATTTCTTCGGCGTTGACCCCCTCGGGCGAGATCTGTTCTCCCGGGTCGTCTACGGCGCCCGCTACTCGCTGGTGATCGGCGTGGTCTCGGTCGCCGTCGGGCTCTCGATCGGTGCCCTCATCGGCGCCGCCGCCGGCTACCTGGGCGGGTGGGTCGACTCCGTTCTCATGCGGCTGATGGACATCATGCTCTCCATTCCCGGCCTGCTGCTCGCGATCGGGATCGTCGCCGCGCTCGGCCCCGGCCTGGGACAGATCATGATCGCGGTCGGCGTGACGCAGATCCCGATCTTCGCGAGGCTCTTACGCGGATCGATCCTCGCGACCCGCGAGGCGGACTACGTGCTCGCGGCGAGGGCGGTCGGGGTCAAGAAGCGCTCGATCCTCGGGGCGCACATCCTCCCGAACTCGCTTTCGCCCGTGATCGTCCAGGGAACGCTCGCGCTCGCCACCGCGATCATCGACGTCGCCGGCCTGGGCTTCCTGGGCCTGGGCCCGCAGGATCCTTCGACGCCGGAGTGGGGGACGATGCTGACCGACACGACCCGCTACCTGCAGACGGCGCCGTTCCTCGCACTGATCCCGGGCGCGGCGATTGTCATCTCCGTGCTCGGCTTCAACCTGATCGGCGACGGCCTCCGAGAAGCACTCGACCCGAAGTTCCGGGGCCGTGCCTAGAGAGCCGCTTCTCGATGTCCAGGACCTGAAGGTCGAGTTCTGGACCGAACGCGGGACGATCTACGCCGTCAACGGGATCTCGTTCGACATCGCGCCGGGCGAGACGCTCGGGATCGTCGGCGAGTCTGGCTGCGGCAAGAGCGTCACGTCGCTCGCCCTGCTCGGGATCCTTGCCCGCGCCGGCCGGGTCACCTCGGGCACTGCGCGGTTCGAGGGGCAGGATCTGCTGAAGCTCTCCGACGAGGAGCTGCGCGGGATCCGCGGCCGCGAGATCGCGATGATCTTCCAGGACCCGATGACGAGCCTGAATCCGGTGCTGACGATCGGACGTCAGATCCGGGAGGTGCTCGAGACCCACTTCGGGATGGACAAGGACGCGGCGAACGACCGTGCCGCCGAGCTCCTCGACCGGGTCGGCATCCCAAGCTCGCGCGCGCGCCTGCGCGACTACCCGCACCAGTTCTCGGGCGGCATGCGCCAGCGCGCGATGATCGCGATGGCGCTGGCCTGCCAGCCGAAGATCTTGATTGCGGACGAGCCCACGACGGCGCTCGACGTCACGATCCAGGCGCAGATCCTCGACATCCTCCGCGAGCTCGTCGCCGACCAGGAAACGGCTCTCATCCTGATCACGCACGACCTCGGCGTCGTCGCAGGCATGTGCGAGCGGGTCAACGTCATGTACGCGGGCCTGTTCATGGAGATAGGAACGGCCCGGCAGGTCTTCGCGCGCCCGCGACACCCCTACACGCTCGGCCTGCTCCAGAGCGTCCCTCGGCTCGACGCCACGCGCAAGACGGCGCTCCAGCCGATCGAGGGCAGCCCGCGCGACATGCTGCAGTCGCCCCAGGCTTGCCCGTTCGCGCCCCGCTGCCGTTACGAGGTCGAGGCCTCGACCCAGTCGGTGCCGCCGCTCGAGGAGATCGAGCCCGGGCACAAGGTCGCTTGCTTCAACCCGGTGCCCACCGACGAGTGGCAGAAGCTGAAGGAGGCGGCGCTCGCCCGATGAGTGTCGACGGCAACCTCGTCCAGCTCGAAGACCTCAAGGTCTACTTCCCGATCAAGAGCGGGCTCGTCCTCGACCGTCACGTCGGCGACATCAAGGCGGTCGACGGCGTCTCGTTCGAGATCCAACGCGGCGAGACCCTCGGGCTCGTCGGCGAGTCAGGTTGCGGCAAGTCCACGGTTGGCCGGGCAATGCTCCGCCTCTACGAGGCGACCGCCGGGAAGGTCATCTTCGACGGGCAGGACATCTCGAAGCTCGGCGAGGCAGAGCTGCGCACGCTGCGCAGGCGGATGCAGATGGTCTTCCAGGACCCGTTTTCCTCGCTCAACCCGCGCCACTCGGTGAGCCGGATGATCGGCGAGCCGATGCGCGTGCACGGGCTCGCGGGCCGGCGCGCGGCCAATGCGCGCGTCCGCGAGCTGCTTCAGATCGTCGGGCTCCCCGCCGACGCGGCATCGCGCTACCCGCACGAGTTCTCCGGCGGGCAGCGCCAGCGCATCGGCCTCGCCCGCTCGCTCGCTCTCAATCCGGACTTCATCGTCGCCGACGAGCCGGTTTCCGCACTCGACGTCTCGATCCAGGCGCAAATCATCAACCTCCTCGAGAACCTCCAGCAGGAGTTCGACCTCACCTACCTGTTCATCGCACACGACCTGGCCGTCGTCCGCCACATCTCCGACCGGATCGCGGTCATGTATCTGGGGACGATCGTCGAGATCTCGCCTGCGGACGAGCTCTACGACAATCCGCTCCATCCGTACACGATCACGCTGCTTTCGGCGGTGCCGATCCCCGATCCCGAGGTCGAGCGGCAGCGCCAGACGATCCTTCTGCCGGGCGACCTGCCGAGCCCGGCGAACCCACCACCGGCCTGCAGGTTCCACACGCGCTGCCCGTACGTGCAGCCGACTAGGTGCAAGACGGACGTCCCGGAGCTCCGAAAGCTCGCCGATGGCCATCTGGCGGCGTGTCACTGGGCCGAGGAGATCAAAGCGGGCCGCATCGAGCCTCAGGAGGTCGAAGCGGTCTTCGATCCGGGCATCCGGGCGCCAGAGCCGGATCTGCCACCCGTTTAGGGGCATTACTACGCGAAAACGGTAACCCTCGAATGAGGCCTCTGGCGCCTCAAGCAGGCGGCACACCGCGCCGATACGCGGATTGTCGTGGATGCTGCAGAGCGAAAAGAGATCCTGTCCCGTTATGTGGACCACTCGCGTCGTTTTGACGAGGTGGCCGCCAAGCGGGGGCAGGGCAACGCGGAGGTCATTCCGTTCGCCGCGCCCCTCAGGGAGCTCGAGCAGGAGCCCACAGCACGCGAGGTCGAGGTGCTTCAGCTGATCTCAGAGGGCCTAGTCAATCGAGAGATTGGTCACCGCCTCTTCCTTTCGGAAGAGACGGTGAAAAGCCATGTGAGGCACCTACTGGCGAAACTGCAAGCGCGCTCCCGTGCACACGCAGTCGCGGTGGGTTTCCGTCGCGGCATCATCGCCTAGGCGCCGGCTTCTAACTTCCTTCAGTTCTCCCCAGTTTGTGGATATCCCTCATCAGGGGGATGCCCGGTTATTGTGGAGAACGCAAGCTACTTAGGATGCCTACCAGGCGATGACGCCACCGGGGTTGGCAGCCCGGGAAGCTAGACGCAGCATAATTTTCTTCATTTCACTCACTCCTTCTGTTGGGACTAACGGCTGGTTCAGAAGGTACCCCAATTGGGGGAGGATTCAACAGTTTGTCTGAAATTTCACTGAAGAAGCTACTTTCAGATGCGCAGGGACGCGTCCAGATTTACGCTGGCGTTTTGGTCGGTCTTAGCGTCGCAGTTGCTACCGGCCTTGCGTTAGGCGGATATGGACTTACGAACCCGTGGGGTGTGGGCGCGCTTTGTGTCGCGGCTGCAATGGCTCAACGGGGGCAGGTTCAGCTTTCGGGCAGCCTGAAAGTCTCAATCTCCCTGTTTCCGATCCTCCTGGCGGCCGTGCTCTTCGGGCCGCTTGCGGCCATGCTGGTCTCGGTTTCGTCGATGTTCGGAGAAGAGCGGACTCCGCGAACACGGTGGGTCCTTTACGCATCGAGTAGATCACTGACGGGAGCCGTGGCCGGCCTCATAGCGATCGAGCTGAGCAACTCAACCCTGCCCTCGATTCTCGCTGCGAGTGCCGCAGCGGCGGCGTCGACTCAGTTCCTCGACCTCGCCTTTGCCGCCGTTGTATTCACCCTCAGAGGACATGGCAGCCCCCTGAAGGTGTTCCGAACCCTTGGTCCCCTCGCTTTCAGCTCGATGCCGCTGTACGTTCCCGGCGTTGCAGTCTTGGCGTTGGGCTATGAGACCGTTTCTCCATGGGTTCTGCCGTTGTTCCTTGCTCCCGCTCTTGCGGCACAGAGGTCGTTCGTCCTCTACCAGGCGGAGAAAAGACTGGCAGCCGATTTGGCGGAGGCAAATACGCAGCTCGAACGGGCCAACCTCTCGTTCGCCTCAGCTCTGGTGGCCACGCTCGACGCAAGAGATCGCTACACCGCCGGGCATTCGTCCGCAGTAGCGATTTATGCCCGAGACATTGCTGAACGCATGAGTCTTTCCGCGGCCCAGGTGCAGCTCGTCCATCTCTGCGGTCTCGTCCACGACATCGGAAAGATCGGTCTTCCTCCGGGGCTCCTGGAAAAGCCCGGCGCGCTCACGCTCGACGAACGCCGGCAAATGGAGGACCACCCTGTCATCGGAGAGCGCATTCTCGCGAACGTGGATGACTACGCCGAGATCGCAAAGATCGTCCGTCACCACCATGAACGGGTAGATGGGCAGGGCTATCCCGACGGCGTGGTTGGTGACGAAATCCCGCTTCTTTCGCGGATCATTGCTGTCGCGGACGCGTACAACGCGATGACTTCCGATAGGCCGTACCGCGATGCGATGCCCAGTCAAGTGGCACGAATGCGCCTCGCCCAAGCCGTCGAGAGTCAGTTCGACACGTCCGTTACCGCCGCGTTCGAGGCGATCCTCGCCAGTGCTGACGAGACGTACCGTACGGGCACAAGGTCCGATTTTGGGTTCGAGGAATCTAAATCTGACGTAGCTATCGAGCCATCTTCTCTCCGCGCGGTCGAAGACGTTGCCTAGCCGCAAGTCCTAAGCGGTTTCAGCCCGCCGACTCGGCTCTCCTCTCGGGATGTGACGCTCAAACCGTCGTGCGCGTGTCCAAGCGGGGGCGTGGAAATTTGCACCTAAGGATCGGATGGTCGGCCCTTCAGTGCCGCTTGAGTTCGGGTGCTAACTCCTAGCTTCTCGAGGATGCGCCGGACATGCACTTTCACAGTCGACTCGCTGATGAACAAAGCGCGAGCGATTGCCTTGTTTGAAAGTCCTTGGCACAGCTGCTCAAAGACTTCTCCTTCGCGAGGCGATAGGTCAGCCACGGCTGCGTGTCGCTGGGAGGTGGCAGAGACTGATAGACCGAGGCGCTGTGCCCACTTGTCATCGCCAGCCCGGATCATGACGGCTGTTAGGTCGGGTCGACACTCATCGATGGTTGCGAGAACTTCGACAAGTTGGGGACAGGCACGATAGGCGCGCACAAGGTTGTTGAAGTTGGAGGATGCTTGTACCAGTTGGAATGCTTCGTGAGTTGTCGCCCGAGCGCCAGGATCCCCTTGGGAGAGTGCCACGACGGCTCGTGCAAACTCAGCGATCACTCTTGGCTCGATAGTGCGTGACGCTTGAGTTGCGAGATCCGCGTGCCTCAAAGCTTCGGCGGCGTGGCTCTCGCCGTAGCAAGCAAGCGCTAACGCACGACACGCAAGAGACTCCCCGCGCAAAGTCAGTAGAGGAAAGTCGTAGATATCCGAACCAAGTTGCCGCTGCGCTTCTTCGACGTTTCCGGAGTCAAGGCAAATGAGCGTTCGTAGCGTGCTGGCGGATGAGATGACATAGGACGCCCCAGGCGCAAGCCGGACGGCTGTCTCAAGACAATTCTGCGCTTCGCGATACTTGCGAACCCCCTGAAAGGCGAGCGCCTTTTGAAGGTAAGAAGGTGGCAAGGCAAAGACGAGTCGATACTTCTCTAGTTCGGAGATGTGCTCGGTAATCGCAGCCAGGGCCTCGTCGTACCGACCTGAAAACGCTAAAGCAGCACCCCGAGCATGGAGGAACGAAAGGCGAACAAGAGGATCATCGACCTGTTCGACAACGGCTCCAACTGAGTAAAGTTCCGGTGGCAGGCCGCTTCCCGTCCGAACAGCGAGGAATAGCCTGCCTGCCCCGAGTCTGATTGACTCGGCCGGCGAAGTGGAGCCAAGCGCCGCGAGCCTCTCGAACGTTTCGGCGGTTTCTAGCCGCTCTAGCTCGAGGCCAGAGACGAACTCTCCCCATAGAGCTTCTGCCAAGTCGTTGTGTGTTTGCGCAGTCTGAGTCGCGTTTCGGTGATGCTCAAAGGCAGTCTCTTCTCGTGCGTCGAAATGAGCGCTCTGGCCAGCTCGCGCCCACGCCTGCGATGTGAATGGATGGTGGGGCCCGAGAGCTGATGCAGCCGCTAGCGCCAGGCCTTCAGCGTGGGAGTACGCAGCTTCTCGGAATGCGACTTGAGACCTTGCGAAATCGAGTATCGGCGACCGCGTGCGAAGTTCTTCGCCCTGGTCGAGCCATCGAGCGAGTGTCGCAACCCGTCCCTCTGAGAGTAGATCGTGCCAGCCTGCTTCGACGAGGCGGACGAGTAGTGGCTGGACTCCGAACTGGAGTGCTAGAGAGAAAGCTTCATCCCACCGCTTTCGATCGATTAGGAATTCAAAGACTTTCTCGACAGCTGGGTAGGCGACGCCTCGGCCGAGTTCGTTGAGCTTTGTTTCGAGAAAGCGGCGAAGGAGCGGTTGGAGCTCGAAATTCCCCTTATTGGGAGCGACGATACCCAACCTAACTGCATGGTCCAAAACCAGATCGGCGGTTTCCGTGCCAAACAGAAACTGGACGAGTTCAAGGTCGATCGACGGAGGAATGGCGAGCTGGCACAGACCCCAACGCACGCCAGGCTCAGCGGCTTGATACAGCTCCTCGGCGAAGTAGTCATACAGCGCACTAGGTAGGTCGCCGGCAGGCAACGCCAGGGCTCCAGTGAGCGCGGCAAGGCCGATGACCGCGGGCCAACCTGCTGCCTGTTCGAGTAGTTCGGCGGTCACATCGATACCGCTTGGTTCGAGGACGTCAAAAGCCTCGTCGTCGTTCATCGCGAGCGCCGCGCTGTTGAGTTCTTGGACATCACCGTAGATTCGTCGTCGTCCTGTTGCCCAGCCCGGGCGCCGCCTGCTCGTGACGAGAAGGCGCAGCGAAGGGGCAGAAGAAACGTCGTCCACGAATGCCTCACACGCTGGGGACGTTGAAGCAAAGTGGTAGTCGTCGATTGCGAGCCAGGCGTCTTCAGGCCACTCTGCGAGATCTTCGGCAAGCATTTCGGCCAGGATCTGCGCGTCTTCCTCAGGGCGATCCGTGGCTCGCAGGCGGTGTCTCATGCGGTCGCCGGCTCCCGGGACTATTTCCGCCGCGGCTGTCGCGAGGCCGACGGCCAGTGCGGCGACGTCTGCCGATGCGGGGCCGCCCTGGTACCAGGCCGTGCGGCGTTCATCTAGCCATTCACGGGCTAACGTGGTCTTCCCATAACCGGCCGGCGCCACGAGCAGGATGATCCGAGCGCCGCCTTCATCGAGCATCCGCGTCAGCCGGGGCCGCTTGATGATTCGGCGGCGGCCGACACCTACCGCTGGCGTCGTTTCCACCACGAATCGCCTCCCCACAGCACGTTAGTGCGTGTTCGGCGCAATGAACAGTGGGACGAAAGGCCAGGTTTGAACTAGCCGGTGCTCTGGTCGAACGTGGAAATCTGGCGCGCGAAGGTGATCGACAGGTTGTTCGGGTCGCGAACGACCACCGTCACCCGTTTCACCGGTCGGCCGCCGGTCGGCGTCGTCGAGACGATGAACGTGTCGATCCGGTAGGTCTTGCCGTCGGCGCCGGTGGCTGCGCGGCTCGCGTTGCACTCATCCGGCGGGCCGGGGCACGACGCGGTCACCTGTGAGCCGCTGTACGCGGCGTCTGTCGTGTACGGGGCGGCGCCCGGGATCGAGCTGGGCTCGAGGCGGATCGACGTGTAGGTGATCGCGCGGTAGAGCTCCATCTGGCCGTCTGCGAGCACGGCGGCGGTCGTGATGCGGCTCGCTCGATTGAGGGACACGATGCCCGAAGAGAACGCTGCGACCACGGCCAGCAGGCCGATGTTCAACATCGTCATGGCAAGCAACAGCTCGATCAAGCCGAAGCCGCCCTCTCGGCGAAGGACCGTACGCACGTTGAGGCTATCGGCAGCCTGTGGCTATCGCTCAAGCCCCGCCATCCCTCTGCCGATAACGGATTCGGTGCTTCTAGCGGCAACTATCCCCCTGTAGAGCGAATGGCGGCCTACGGATACAGCGCGATTGATGCGCAGGGCCTCGAGCTGCGTGGAGAAATCCATGCCCCGGATCCCGAGGCGGCGCGCGAGCAGCTCCGCATGCGCGGCATGCTCGCCCAGTGGCTGAACGAGCTACCGGCCCAGGGCGAAGATGGTGTCCGCACGGTCTTCAAGAAGGTCAAGCCGAAGTCGCTCCAGATCTTCTCGCGCCAGTTCGCGACGATGATCGACGCGGGGCTCTCAGTCGTCGGTGCGCTCGTGATCCTCGAGCAGCAGACCGAGGACAAGTACCTCAGCGCCGTCCTCTCCGAGCTACGCGCCGACGTCGAGGGCGGTCTCCTGCTCTCGCAGGCGATGGGCAGGCACCCCAAGATCTTCAACCGTCTCTACGTGGCGATGGTCGAGGCCGGTGAGGCCGCAGGAATCCTCGACCAGGTCCTCGACCGCGTCGCCTTCCAGATCGAGAAGGAGACGCAGATCAAGCGCCGCGTAAAGGGCGCGATGATCTACCCGACGATGGTCCTCATCTTCGCGACCCTCGTCCTGGTCGGAATGCTCCTCTTCCTCGTCCCGATCTTCGTCGAGATCTTCGCGACCCTCGGCGGCGACCTGCCGACCCTCACCCTGTACGTCGTGGCCATGTCGGACTTCCTCAAGCACAACTGGATGTTCGTCTTCCCCGGCCTGGCGGCAGCCTTCTTCGGCTTCCGCCGCTTCAAGAAGACCGAGCTCGGCCGTCAGCTCTGGGACCGCTTCAAGCTGCGCGCGCCGATGAAGATCGGCGCCGTCGTCCTCAAGGTGACGATTGCCCGCTTCTCGCGAACGCTTTCGACTCTGACTGCCGCGGGCGTGGACATCATCAAGGCGCTCGAGATCACCGGCCAGACGGCCGGCAACTGGGTCGTCGAGAAGGCGCTAGCGGATGTACGCGCCGCGGTTCACGCCGGGACGCCGATCGCCCAGCCGCTCGTCGAGAACCCGATCTTCCCGCCGATGGTCGGCCACATGGTCAAGATCGGCGAGGAGACCGGAGAGCTCGAGAAGATGCTGGGCAAGATCGCCGACTTCTACGAGGACGAGGTCGACGCGTCGATCCAGACGCTGACCTCGATCATCGAGCCGATCATGATGATCGGCGTCGGTCTGATGGTCGGCGTGATCATCATCTCGATGTACCTCCCGATGTTCAAGATGCTCACGCTCGTCAAGTAGCGGTCTGCTGACACCGGCTAGGTGTAGCCCTGCGACGCGGCGTATTCCTCCGCGACACGCTTCGGCACGCAGAACGCCCAGGCGTCCTCGACCAGCTCACGCATCTCGTCCGCGTCGATTGCGTCGAGCCGGACGTGCATCCAGTGGTAGCGCATGTCGGACTCGCCCGGCAGCGAGAACTTCTCGGTCTCGGACTCGACGAGCGCCTCGCGCAACTCCTTGGGAAACGCGAAGCCCATCGTCGAGCCGTCGCGCGAGAGGGACAGATAGACGATCTGGCCGATCCGGAACTTCACTCGGCCGCGCACGAGCCCTTCGCTGCTGCGAGGAAGCGTGCTCGCAATCGCGCGGACTTCGTCGATCGTCACCACGGCTCGTCTGCGAGCAGGATAGGGGTACGCTGCGCCGGTGACACTCGAACGGCCGCAGATCGAGAAGCCGGAGGGCGACATCCCCTTCGAGCTCATTACCGACGACATCACCGTCGGCGACGGAGACGAGGCCGCGAAGGGCAAGAAGGTCTCGGTGCACTACGTCGGGGTCGCGTTCTCCACCGGCGAGGAGTTCGACGCTTCGTGGAATCGCGGGCAACCGTTCGAGTTCAAGCTGGGCGTGGGCCAGGTGATCCCCGGCTGGGACGCCGGCGTGGAGGGCATGAAGGTCGGCGGCCGCCGCAAGCTCACGATCCCGTCCGCCATGGCGTACGGCGCGCGCGGAGCCGGCGGAGCGATCAAGCCCAACGAGCCGCTCGTGTTCGTCGTCGATCTGCTCTCCGTCGACTAGTGGCTACAGGTCGAGCACCCAGTTGTTGCCTTGCCGGACAATATTCATGCCGGCGCGCTCGTAGAGCCTGAGAGCCCCAGTCTCGTTCTCGGCGTCGACACCGAGGCCGACGCGTCGCAGACCTCGCGCGTGTAGCTCGGCGATCGCCGTTCGCAGCAGGGCGTCGCCGAGGCCGCGCCGGCGCCAGGGCTTGCGGACGCTAAGCGACCCGATCCACCCGAGATCGGGCTCTCCGGCGCGCTCGAGGAAAGCGAGTACGACGCCCGCCAGCTCCTGCCCGTCCCACGCCAGGAGCCAGAGCGATGGATCAAACCCGCGCGCTCGGAGAGTGAACTCGCGGAAGCGCTCCGGCGTCTCCTCGTGAAAGAACGGGTCGTTGGCAAAGGCCTCGTTCACTGCCGCACGCACTTGGTCTTCGTCTTCGGGACGGTACGGGCGAAACGTGATCCCGGTCGGAGGGAGCGGTTTCTCGGGCGGTTCGTCGCCGAGGTCGATGTTCATCGTGTAGGAAGAGCGCCAGAGCCGGTATCCGCGGTCCCTCGCCAGGTCCTCGGTGTGATGTCCGGCCGGAAAATAGAGCCTGACCCGCCCCGCCTCTGCGCCCCGTGCTTGCTCCTCGGCCCAGTCGAAGAAGGTGTCCCAATGGCCCACCTGCGCTGCCGCATCGAGTGCGACCTCGTCGTCCTCGATCATGATGTCGCCGTAGCCGACAACGCGACCGTCCAGCTCCAGCACTCGCAGCCACTCGGGTCTGAGCTCCGCGTTGTTGACCCAGGAGACGATCTCCTCGGCGTCGATCGGACGTTCGTCGCCGTACACCGATCGAAAGAGGTCGGCGACCTCTCCTGCGTCGCTTTCGCGAAGTTTTCGAAGCATGGCGTGCGGTAGCTCCACCTTTACATCGTTTCGAGCGATGCGCGGCGGCGGCCGTCGATCTCGAAGAACCTGAGCAGGCCGTAGGCGAGCCCCGCGTAGCACGCGCCGATCCCCGCCTCCGTCCAGATGAGTCCGGATACGTCTCCTAGCGACGCGCCCTGGGCGACCTGGCGGGCCGCGTCGATGCCGTGCGTCAGCGGCAGCACTCGGCCGATCGCCTGCATCCAGCCCGGCAGCGAGTCGAACGGCACGTTCACGCCGCAAAACAGCAGGAAGACGAAGATCATGAGGTTCGCGAAGAAGAAGACGTCGCGGCCGCGCAGGCCGAACGCGCCGATCATCGTCCCGAACGCCGTGCAGGAAGTCGCCGTCACGACGACGATGAGCGCGATCACCGGGATCTCGGCGGGCTCCAGCGAGAAGTCGAGCAGCCACCAGCCGACCACAAAGCCCACCGCCGAGACGAAGATCCCGTTCGCGATGTTCGGCAGCGCGCGGCCGAGGAAGAGCGCGAACCTGTTCGCCGGCGTGACGAGGATGGAGGAGAGCGTCTGCGTCCAGCGCTCGCCGCCGATCGTCATCGCCATGCCGAAGATCCCGCCCAGAGACGAGATCGCAACCGCGTTCCCGATGACGAAGAACTCGTCCGACTGCAGCTTCGCGAAGCGCCCGATATAGGCGAAGAAGAGGATCTGGAACATCGGGCCGCCGAGCATCGTCGGGATGTAGATCGACCAGTGGATCCAGTTGAAGAGCGCGCGGTAGGCCAGATAGCCGCCGATGAAGAAGACACGGATCGAGTTCATGCCAGGGCGAGCGTGGCCCGCTCGCGCGCGAGCCGCTCGAAGTAGCGGAGAGTGAAGTGGCCGATTACGAGATAGACCGCGCCGAGCCCGAGGCAGACTGCGACCGGGATTAGCGGTTCGCCTCCGATCGCGGCCTGTCGCATCCCGCGAATTCCCCAGGTCGGAGCGAGCACCCATGAGATCGGCCGCGTCCATCCCGGCAGCAGCGAGAGCCCGATGAGGAGGCCCGTCACGAGCCAGACCGGGTACTCGAGCAGGTTCGAGAGCGAGTTCGCGTTCCGCAGCAAGACGAAGGTCGAGGCCAGGACGAGGCCCATCAGCCCGAGTGAGAGAACTGCCGCGGGGAGGGCGATTGCGAACCACACCGGGTGGGCGAGGTCGAGCGGCAGGTCGAAGATCAGCCTGCCCCAGAGCAGCGTCGATGCCACCGAGTAGAGACCGATCGACGCGGTCGCGATCGTCATCGGCAGGACGACGAGGATGAGCGGCGTCGGGACGCCGATCACGTACTCGAGCGTCCCCTGCCAGCGCTGCCACTGGATCAGACCGCCCGAGCCGAACAGCGTCGACGACCAGATGCCCATCATCCCCGCGCCGAGAGACACGTAGAGAAGCGACGACCCCGGACGCGCGCCGGCGCGGAACATGTAGTACGCGATCGTCGCGTAGAAGACCGGGAGGATGGCCGCGTTCAGCATGAAGAAGCCCGACAGGGTCAGGTTCTTCAGGTTGAAGAGCCAGCCGGTCCAGAAGAGGCGAAGCGCGTGCCTCATGCGATCCCGAGCGATGCCCGCTTCCGGCTCTCGCGCTCCATGAAGCGCAGGAGTTGGTACCCGAGGATCGTATAGACGACCCCGATCGCGGCCTCACGAGCGAGTAGGCCGCTCACGTCGCCGAGCGTCGCGCCGTCCGCCACGCGTCGAGCCGCTTCGATCCCGTGCGTGAGCGGGACGCGCTCCGAGATGGCCTGCATCCATCCCGGCAGCTCTTCGATGCTCACGTTCGCGCCGGTGAAGATCAGGAGGAGCCCGAAGATGATGTTGTTGAGCACCGCCGTCTCCCGGACTCGCAGCCCGATCCCCGCGCAGATGAGACCGAGCCCGGTGCAGGAGAACGTCGCGACGAAGATGACCAGAGCGATCGGCCCCCAGGTAGAGACCGGCACATCGATACCGAGGATGAGACCGGACACCAGGAGCGAGAACGCCGCGACGAACATCGAGTTGGCGATCACGGGCAGCGCTCGCCCGAGAAAGAGGGGCAGCCGCCCCGCGGGACTGACGAGGATGTACGTGAGCGTCTGCTGACTGCGCTCGCCTGAGATCGCCTGGGTCATTGCGAAGAGGCAGGGGATCGATGCGTACTGGACGGCGTTTCCGATCACGAAGAACTCGTCCGACTGCACTCCTGCGGTCCGCCCGATGTAGACGAACAGGAAGATCTGGAAGATGGGGGTGACGACGAGGCTCGGGATGAAGATCCACGGCGAGAGCCAGTTGATGAGCCCGCGGTACGACACGAGCCCGCCGATGAAGAAGATCCGTAGGGCGACCGTCATGTCAGCGAGAGGCTGGCCCTGCGGCGGGCTGCGCGCAGGACGTTCTCGGTGACGACGACGCCGATCGCGACATAGACGCCGCCCAGCAGGACGCACATGCCGATGTCCGGCAGGGGCGTGCCGCCGGTCGAGGACTCGCGGATCGCGCGCATGCCCCAGGTCGGTGCGAGCGCCCACGAGATTGGGTGCACCCAGGCCGGGAGGAGCGCCAGTGGAACCAGGAAGCCGCAGATCAGCCAGATCGGATACTCGACCATCGAGCCGAGCGCCCAGGCAGTCCGGTAGCGCGCGAAGGACACCGCCATCAGAAATCCCAGCGCGCCGATCGAGAGGATGGTCGCGGGAATCGCCGCGGCCATGAGCAGGGGGTGCTCGAGGGGAACGTCGATCCCGAAGGCGAATCGCCCCCACAGGAGCGTCGTCACCATGCAGTAGATCCCGATCGCTGAGGTGGCAAACGCGAGGGGCAGGAGGACGAGCGAGAAGTGGGCCGGCGCCGCGACGAGCAGCTCGAGCGTCCCGAACCAGCGCTCGCGGTGGAGCGCCGACCCGGCCGACACGCTCGTCGCCGTCCAGATGCCCATGACCGCGGCGCCGAGCGAGGCGTAGACGAGCGCCTCCGGATCGCCGCCCGCTCGGAACATGAAGAACGCGACCGTGGCGAAGAAGAGCGGCCAGCAAATGGCCAGGAAGCCGTCGAAGGAGGATCGGGTCAGTTGCTTGACGTTCAACAGCCAGGCGACCCGCAGCAGCCGCAGGTTTCTCCTCATGAGCGCTCCAGGCTCGCGTGGCGGCGGCTCTGAACCTCCATGAACCGCAGGACCGCGTACCCGATGGCTGCGTAGCAGAGGCCGATGAGGGCCTCAGTTCCGACGAGCCCCGAGACCGAGCTGAACGACGCGCCGTCGGCCAACTCCCGCGCCGCCTTGATCGCATGCGTGAACGGCAGCGCCCCGGACAGCGTGGCCATCCAGTCCGGAAGCTCGGACAGCGGCACGTTTGCCCCCGTGAAGATGAGGAGGAACCCGAAGATGACGTTCGAGAGCACGGCGTTCTCGCGGACCCGCAGCGAGATCCCCGCGTTGATCAGCCCGAGCCCGGTGCACGAGAACGCTGCGACGACGATGACGAGCGCGAGCGCCGGCACGGATGAGAGCGGGATGTGGACGCCGAGGATGAGGCTTCCGACCGCGAGCGAGAACGCCGACACGAACGCGGCGTTCGCGACGACCGGGAGCGTTCGCCCGAAGAAGAGCGGGATCCGCCGCGCGGGACTGACGAGGATCGCGCTCAGCGTGTTCTGGTAGCGCTCGCCTCCGATCATCTGCGTCATCGCGAACAGGCACGGGATCGCCGCGTACTGGAGGGCGTTTCCGACGAGATAGAACTCGTCCGATTCCAGGCCGGCGGATCGTCCGATGTACGCGAAGAGGAGGATCTGGAAGATCGGCGCCATCAGCAGGCTGGGGATGTAGATCTGGGGCGACAGCCAGGAGAAGAGCGCCCGGTAGGTCATGCGCCCGCCGACGAAGAAGACGCGCAGCGAGGTCACGACAGCGAGAGCGTGGCGCGGACGCGCGCGGAGCGCAGCACCCGCTCGGTGAGGATGATGCCCAGCCCGACGTAGACGGCACCGAGCCCCACGCAGAGCAGGAGGTCGCCTAGCGGAGAGCCGCCGAGCGCGGACTCGCGGATCGCGTTCATGCCCCAGGTCGGCGCGAGCACCCAGGAGATCGGCCGGACCCAGTCGGGAAAGAAGCCGAGCGGGACGAGGAAGCCGCCGATCAGCCACACGGGGTACTCGAAGAGGTTCCCGAGCGCCCAGGCCGCCCGGAAGCGGACGAACGTGACCGCAAAGACGAAGCCGAGCGCGCCGAAACTGAGCACCGTGACGGCGATCGACGCGGCGAACAGCAGCGGATGCTGAACCATCAGGTCGATCCCGAACAGGAAGTGTCCGTAGAGCAGGGTCGCGACCAGGCTGTAGATCCCGATCGTGGCCATCGCGAGCGTCACGGGCAGCAGGACGAGCGCGAAATGGCGAGGAGTCCCGACGAGCAACTCGAGCGTGCCGTGCCAGCGCTCGCGCTGCATGGCCCCGCCGGCGGTCGTGCTCGTCGCCGACCACATGCCCATCACGGCCGCGCCCAGCGACGCGTAGACGAGCGTCCGTGGGCTGTCGCCGGCGCGGAAGACGAAGAAGGCGACCGTCGCGAAGAAAAGCGGGTAGATGACCTGACCGACGCCCTCGAACGGCGATCGGGAGATCATCTTCATGTGGTACAGCCACCCGACTCCGAGGAGGCGGAGAGTTTTCACTCGGCCGTAACGAGGGCCACGTAGGCGTCCTCGAGCGTCGGCTCGCGGTGGGACACGCGGCCGACGTTTGTCCCGTTCAGGTGACCGAGGATCGCGGCCGTGAGCTGGATGTCGGCGCGGGTCTGGACGCTCAGGACCTGCGCCTGATCACGCTCCTCGACCCAGACGGCCATCACGCCTTCCAGCTTGCGCAGGCGCTCGACCGTCTCGTCCGGCACGCCGTAGACCTCGACCTCGGTCACGCTTCCGGACGCGACACGGCTCTTCAGCTGTCCGGGCGTGCCCTCGGCGACGATCGTGCCCTGCGAGATGACCGCGATCCGGTCGCAGAGCGCGTCGGCCTCGAACATGTAGTGGGTCGTCAGCAGGATGGTCTTGCCCGCGTCAGTGAGCGAAGCGATCGTCGCGCGGAGCTCGCGCGCGCCCACGGGGTCGAGGCCGATCGTCGGCTCGTCGAGGAAGAGCACCTCCGGGTCGTGGAGCAGCCCGCGGGCGACGTGCAGGCGCTGCTTCATCCCGCGCGAGTAACCCTCGGCACGCTCGTGCTCCCGTCCCTTGAGCCCGACGAGCTCGAGCAGCTCGTCGATCCGCGCCTTCTGGATCTTCGCGGGCACTCCGTAGAGCTCGGCGAAGTAGCGCAGGTTGTCGTAGCCGGACAGCCGTTCGTAGACCCCGCGCTCGCCGCCGAAGACGTAGCCGATCCGCTTCCGCACCTCCCTCGCGTCCTTGACGACGTCGTGGCCGAGCACGCGCGCGCTCCCCGACGTCGGGATGAGCAGCGTGATCAGCATCTTGATCGTCGTCGTCTTGCCCGCGCCGTTCGGGCCGAGGAGGCCGAAGAGCTCGCCCTTCTCGATCTCGAAACTCACGCCGCGCACCGCCTCGATCTCTTTCACGCGGCGGCGGATCGTCCCGGTGTGGGTGCGGTACGTGCGGTGGAGGTCCTGCGCTTCGACGACGGCCATTGACGAGAGACTAACCACAGGTGAGGTCGCTTCTTGATTACCTGCGCGGTCTCGACCCGCGGCTGCCGAGGTCGGTCTGGACGATGGAAGTCGGCGGGTTCGCGAACGCGTTCGGAAACGGCCTCGCGTTCCCGTTCCTCTTCATCTACCTGCACAACGTGCGCGACTTTTCGCTGCCGACGGTCGGCCTCATCGCCGGGACGAGCGCGGCCGTGGGGATCGCCTCGATCCCGACGGCGGGGATCATCGTCGACCGGGTCGGGGGCAAGCCGACGCTGATCGGCGCGCTCTTCCTGCTCGCTTTCGGCTTCGCCGCCTACACGCAGGTGCACGAGCCCTGGCAGGCGTTCGGCGCCGCCGCAATCGTCGGGGTCGGGAACGGCGCCTTCTGGCCGAGCCAGTCGGCGCTGATCATCGGGCTGACGCCTCCGGCAAGGCGGCACGCCGCCTTCGCGCTCCAGCGGGTGATGCGGAACCTCGGAGTCGGGCTCGGCGGCGTGGCCGGGGGCCTGATCGCGACGACCTCGAATCCGACGAGCTACACCGTCCTCTTCGCGCTCGACGCGGTCACGTTTCTCATCTTCGTGCTCGTGCTCTGGTTCGTCCCGGATCCCGGGCTGTCGCGCGAGGAGTCCGAGGAGCCAGGACGGTACCGCGAGGTCCTGCGCAATCGTGTGTTTCTCGGAGTTGTCGGCCTGAACGCCGTCTACGTCGCCGCCGGCTATGCGCTGCTCGAGGTCTTCCCCGTGTTCGCGAAGAACGAGGCGGGGGTGACCGAGCGGCAGATCGGCTTCATCTTCTTCGTGAACACGCTTGCCATCGTCCTCGCGCAGCTTCCGCTGACGAAGGTCCTCGAGGGCAGGCGCCGGATGCCGGCTCTCGCGCTCATGACCTTCATCTGGGCCGCCACCTGGATGATCGTCTTCGCCGGCGGCGTCTGGTTCTACGCCGGCTCCGCGGCGCTCGTCTTCGGGCTGGCGGGGATCGCCTTCGGGCTCGGCGAGTGCTTCCACGGGCCGACGCAGGGCGCGCTCGTCGCCGACCTGGCGCCGCCGCGGCTGCGGGGCCGGTACATGGCGCTCTCGACGCTCTCCTGGGAGATCGGCTTCGTGATCGGCCCGACTGCGGCGGGGTTCATCCTCCACGCGGAACCGAACGCGCTGTGGCCGATCGCGTCGCTTGTGTGCGTGCTCGCGGGGTGCGGGGCGCTGCTGCTCGAGAAGCGGATCCCGCCCGCGCTGCGCATCACTCCTTCGTAGGCCCGAAGCCGCCGCCGCCCGGGGTCTCGATCCGGAGGACGTCTCCGGCGGCGAGGTCCCGGGTCGCCTTCGCCGGCAGCTCGTCGCCGTTCAAGAGGTTGCGCCCCGGTTTCCCGGGCTCCCCGCCGTGCGCACCGCGCGGCCTCGCCCGGCGCCGCTCGGAGATGACCGACAAACGGCAAGGCTCGAGCGCACGCAGCTCGCGGACGACCCCGTCTCCGCCCCGGAACCGGCCTGCTCCCCCCGAGCCCAGGCGGAGCGCGTGGCGCTCGACGCGCAGGGGATAGGCGAGCTCGAGCGCCTCGGCGGGTGTGTTCAGCGTGTTCGACATCGTCACGTGCACGCCCGAAGGCCCGTCTCCGTCCGGGCAGGCTCCCTGGCCGCCGCCGAGCGTCTCGTAGTACGTGAACCGCTCGTTCCCGAACGTCAGGTTGTTCATCGTCCCCTGGCCCTGGGCCGGGACCGGGAGCGCGGCGCCGAGGGCAGCGAAGAGGCAGTCGACGATCCGGCAAGAGGTCTCCACATTCCCCGCCGCCACCGCCGCGGGCGCCTGGGCGTTGAGGAGCGAACCGGCCGGGGCGCGCACGGTCACGGGGGCGAATGCGCCTCCCGAGGAGGGGAGGTCGGGCGCGGTCAGGCAGCGCACGACGAAATAGCAGGCCGAGCGGGTGACCGAGAGCGGGCAGTTGAGGTTGCCGTCGTGCTGCGGCGCAGTCCCCTCGAAGTCGAACGCGATCTCGTCGCCCGAGATGGTGGCGGCGGCGTGCAGAACGAGGTCGCCCTCGGGCCCTTCGAGCACGTCGGCTCCTTCGAAGCGGCCGTCCGGCAGGCGGGAGAGCGCCGCCCGCACGACGCGCTCGGAGTAGGCGTACAGCTCGTCCATCGCGGCGACGATTCGGTCGCGCCCTCGCCGCTCGCAGAGCTCGCCGACGCGCCGCTCCGCGAGGCGGTGCGCGGCAAGTTGGGCGCGGAAGTCGCCGCGGCGCTCCTCAGGGTTCCGCATCTGCGCGACGAGCTCGGCGAGGACGTCGTCGTCGAGGCGGGTCGGGGGGATGACGACTCCCTCGTCCGCGAGCGTGCGCGAGCCCGCGGGCATGCTTCCGGGCTCATTGCCGCCGACGTCGGCGTGGTGGGCGCGAGTGACCGCGAAACCCACCTCGGTGCGCGAGACGAGCGTCACGTCGGGGAGATGTGTCCCGCCGGCGTAGGGGTCGTTGAGGACGAAGACGTCCTCGGGCGCCGGGTCGTGCTCCATGACGGCGGCGACCGCGTCCGGCATCGCTCCGAGATGGACGGGGATGTGCTCGGCCTGCGCGATCATGCGGCCGCCCTCGTCGAAGAGCGCGGCCGAGCAGTCGCGCCGCTCCTTGATGTTTGCGGAGAAGGAGGAGCCGATCAGAACCGCGCCCATCTCCTCGGCCACGGAGCGCAGTGCGCTGCCGAGCACCTGGAGCTCAATATTCACGCTCTCGTCACGCTCTCGTCACTTCTCGTCAGTCGCCACGTGTCACCATCCCTAGCCCCCACCCACCCACGGGGCAGCCAGCAGGTCGAGCCGTCCAGTTCCAACACGGCTGGGCCGGTCACGGCTTGCGGGGTCGACCTGCTCGGCGCGAGTCGCGGGCCTGCGCGGATCTCGGCGGTGCGGACTGCGACGAGCTCGATCGCCCGGCCGCGGTCGGCATTGCCGTAGCGCTCCTCGTGGGCCCGGTGGAACGACTCGGAGAGATCGCCCCCGAGCGGCACCGTCAGCTCGAACGACTGACCCACGTAGCGGAGGTCGGCCTCACCGTTCGCCGGGAGCTCGCCAGCCTCGGAGAGTGGGACGAGATACGAGCGGACGCGGTCGCGCCGCTCGTCGCTCGCCGCAAGCCCGAGTGCGGAGAGGACGCCGGCCGCCGCGGGCACGAGCACGGTCCCGATCTCGAGCTCCTCGGCGAGCTCGCACGCATGCAGCGGCCCCGCGCCGCCGAAGGCGACGAGCGCAAGCTCACGCGGATCGTGCCCGCGCTCGACCGAGACGACGCGCAGCGCGCGCAGCATCTCGGCGTTCACGACGGCAACGACCGCCGCCGGGTCGATCTCGCCGAGCGCACGTTCCGCGGCCGCGCGATCGAGCTCGAGGCCGCCCACGAGCTGCTCGGGCAGCCGGCCGAGCACGAGGTTCGCATCCGTCACGGTCGGGCGCGTGCCGCCCCGTCCGTAGCAAGCCGGCCCGGGCTCGGCGCCCGCGCTCTCGGGCCCTACGCGCAGGGCACCGCCCTCGTCCACCCAGGCGATCGAGCCGCCTCCGGCACCGACCGTGTGCAGGTCGACGCTCGGCAGGCGGACGGGAAACCCGGCGACGTCGCGCTGCGCACTCCGCTCCGCCGTGCCGCCGGAGATCAGGGCGACGTCGGTCGAGGTGCCGCCCATGTCGAAGGAGATCGCGTCCTCGACGCCCGCCGACCGCGCCGCGATCGCTGCACCGACCACGCCTGCGGCCGGCCCCGAGAGCAGCGCGAAGGCGGGATGGGCAGCCGCTTCCGCAACCGTCGCAACTCCGCCGGAGGAGCGCATGACCAGAGGCTCGGGGAGCCCAGCTTCGGCGCAGCGCTCCGCAAGCGCCTCGAGATAGCGCGCGAGGACCGGCCCCAGATACGCGTCGATCGCCGTCGTCGAGGCGCGCTCGTACTCGCGAAACTCGGGTGCGATCTCGTGGGAGGCGACAACCCGGGCGCCGGGCAGGCGGCGCCGGAGCTCGTCCGCGACCGCCTGCTCGTGGCTCGGGTCGCGGAACGAGAAGAGCAGGCACACGGCGACCGCGTCCGCATCGACTGCGGGCAGTGAATCGAGGTCGAGCCTCCGCAGCACACCTTCCGGCCCGATCCGCTCGTCCACGCCGAAGCACCGCTCGAGCGGGACGAGCGGCGCGGGATGGTCGTCGCAGAGCCGATAGAGGTGCGCTCGGTCCTGACGGCGCAGATGGAGCAGGTGCTCGAAGCCGGCGGTCGCCACGAAAGCCGTCCGCGCGCCGTTGCGCTCGAGGAGCGCGTTCGTGGCGACGGTCGTCCCGTGGGTGAAGCGCTGGAGGTCGTGAGCGCCGACGGCGGCAGCCGCCGCGAGCACGGATTCCTCCTGCCGGCCGGCAGTCGGCACCTTCGCGGTGGCGATCCGTCCGTCCTCGATCAGGACAGCGTCCGTGAACGTGCCGCCGACGTCGACGCCGAGAATGCCCACGCGGCGAATGTACGCGGTGGGCGCAGCGTTGAAGTAGGAGATGGCGGCACGAGCCTTCGAGATTGCGCTGCGGGGAGCAGGCGGCGAGCCCGTCGACCTGCGCCGGACGATCGCCTCGCACGGCGTCGCCGACCTACCGCCCAACCGGATCGATGAGGAAGCATGGACGCTCGAGCTGACCCTGCCGCTCGGCGCCAAGCAACCGACGACGGTCCTCGTCTCGGAAGGGCGCAATGGGCACGCGAAGATCCGAGTGCTCTCGGGTGGCGCCGATCGGGCCAGGCTTCGCACCGCGGTAGCGCACGTCCTTCGACTCGACGAGGACCTCAGCCCCTTCTACGCAGCCGCCGCCTCAGATCCCGACCTCGCCTGGGTGACAACGGGTGCCGGCCGGATGATCCGCAGCCCGACCGTCTTCGAGGAGGTCGTGAAGACGATCTGCACGACGAACTGCACCTGGTCGGCCACGGTGCGCATGGTCAGTTCTCTCGTCGAGCACCTGGGTGAGCCGGGTGAGCAGGCCGACGGCCCCTACGGGCGAGCATTCCCGACGCCGGAGGCGATGGCGAAAGCGAAGCTCGGCTTCTACAAGGACGTCGTGCGCGCGGGCTACCGAAGCGCGTACCTGCAGTCGCTGGCGAGGTCGGTCGCGTCCGGAAGGCTCGATCTGGAGGCGCTCGGGCGTGCGAGTGTCGAGGAGCTTTCCGACGACGAGGTCGCTGCGCAGCTGCTCGGACTGCCTGGAGTCGGCCCCTACGCCGCGGCGCACATCATGATGCTGATCGGCCGGTACACGCCCTTGATCCTCGACTCCTGGACGCGGCCGAAGTATCTCCGCGTCTCGGGCGCGAAGCAGGCGAAGGACGCGACGATCGAGCGCCGCTTCCGGCGGTACGGCCCGTATGCCGGCCTCGCCTTCTGGCTGTACTTGACGCGGGATTGGGTTGAGCCGGGCGCATAGCTACCGAGAAGGGGCTAAGAAGGTGGCGCCGCTCGCCCCCGCGGCCGCCAGCTTCGGCGTCGCATACGGGGTCCTGGCTGTCACCGCAGGGATGGGCGTCCTCGCCCCGATCGTCATGTCTGCAACGACATTCGCGGGTGCGTCGCAATTCGCCGCGGCCTCGGTGATCCGGGACGGCGGGAGCGTCCTCGCGGCCGTCGGGGCGGCGGTCCTCCTGAACGCGCGCTACCTGGCGATCGGCGTGGCGACAGCGCCTGCCTTCGAGGGCTCACGTCTGCGGCGCTTCTTCGAGTCGCAGCTCATCGTGGACGAGGCATGGGCGGTCTCCCAAGTCGGCGGAGGTCGCATCGATCGGCGCCTGCTCGTCGGCGCCGGGCTCCTCCTCTACCCCTGCTGGGTAGCCGGCGGAGCTCTCGGCGTCTTCGGCGGAGACATTCTCGGGGACCCCAAGCGCTTCGGGCTCGATGCCGCGTTTCCCGCGCTCTTTCTCGTCTTGCTGCTCACGCTCACGGTAAGTCGGAGGACGATCTTCGCGGCTGTTGCGGGAGGAGTGATTGCCCTTGTCTTGCTGCCGATTGCCCCGGCCGGCGTGCCTGTGATCGCGGCAGGCGCCGTCTGCCTGGTGGGACTGAGGAGCCGATGAGCACGACCTGGCTCGTCGTAGCGCTCGTCGGAGCGTTCACGATCGCGTTCAAAGCTGCAGGGCCGGTCCTCCTCGCCGGCCGCGAGCTTCCTGCGCGCCTGACCAACGCCTTTGAATTGCTCGGCCCCTCGCTCTTGGCAGCGCTCGTCGTCACGCAGGCAGTTGGCGGGAAGGAGGGGATCGTCCTCGACGCAAGACTCGTCGGCCTCGGGGCCGCGATCGTGGCGATTCGCCTGCGCGCGCCGCTGATCGTGGCGATCGTCGCCGCGGCCCTTACTACGGCCCTCGTGCGCGCGCTCTGATCGAGCACGGCCACCCGTAGTCGACTTCGTGCTGAGTGTGACTTTTCGGCTGCAGAGTGCTAGTGTCGGGCTGCCTCGCCGTGACCCCTGGCGGGCAATCCCTTCCGGCTTCAGAACCCCCGGGCCGGCGTCTCTGTAACGCCTGCCGTGAGGAGCCGTATGTCTGAGCCCGAAACACGCCCATCCAGGAACCTGGCCGCGCGCATGGCCCTCTGGAGCGCGCACCATCGGAAGAAGGCCATCTTCGGGTGGCTCGCCATCTCGATCGCGCTGTTGGCGCTTAGCGTCGTCTCGCCGGCGAAGCAGATCGTCTTCGAGACCGCTGGGCCCGGCGAGTCGGGGCGGGCGAGCACGATCATCTATGAGGACTTCAAACAGCCCGGGAACGAGGCCGTTCTCATCCAGAGCGCAACGCTGACCGCGAGTGACCCCGAGTTCAGGGCAACCGTCCGGGACGTGCTTGCCGGCGTCTCGACGCTCGATGAGATCGCGAAGGTCGAATCGCCGCTCGTCACGGAGAACAGCGGTCAGGTCTCCGCCGACAGGAAATCCGTGCTCGTCCCGATGGAGATCAGGGGGAAGATTGCCGATGCGCCGGACAAGATCGACGCCGTGGTCGCCCGTGTCAAAGAGCTGCAGCGGGCGCACCCCGAGTTCTACATCGGCTCCTTCGGCGAGAGTACGAAGAAGGAAGTCAAGGCCGGCTTCTTCGACGATCTGAAGAAGGCCGGGCTCTACTCTCTGCCGCTGACGCTCGGCATCCTGCTCTTGGCGTTCGGCGCGCTCGTCGCGGCCGGCATCCCGCTCCTGCTCGGCCTGACGGCTGTCTTCGCAGCGATGGGGCTCGTGGCCATCATCAGCCAGGTGCTTCCGATGGACCAGTCGGTGCCAGCGATCATCCTTCTGATCGGGCTTGCCGTGGGCGTCGACTACACGATGTTCTACTTGAAGCGGGAACGCGAAGAGCGCGCGGCGGGCCGCACCGAAGAGGCCGCCCTCGAAGCCGCAGCGGCTACCTCCGGGCGCTCCGTCCTCATCTCGGGGCTGACCGTTCTCGTCGCCATGGCGGGCATGTTCTTCACCGCAGACCCGACCTTCGCCTCCTTCGGCCTCGCGGCCATGACGGTGGTCGCGGTCGCGATGCTCGGGTCGCTCACGGTCCTACCTGCCCTGCTCTCGAAGCTGGGTGACAACGTCGACCGCCTCCGCGTGCCGCTCATCCATCGGCTTCGCCGGAAGGACGGCGAGGGCCAGATCTGGGGAGCGATCATCGATCGCGTCCTTCGGCACCCGGTCGTGTCGGTCGTGCTTGCGGGAGGGCTGCTCGTGGCCATCGCATTGCCGGCCTACCAGCTGAAGACGGCGCTGCCGAGCATCGACACGTACCCGCAGAAGTTCCTCGTCACCTACAACCGCCTCAAGGTGGCGTTCCCGGGCACGGAAAACGCGGCTCAGGTCGTCATCAAGGCGCCCAACGTCGACACGATCGCGGTCAAGGAGGCGATCGGTCAGCTCAAGTGGCGGGCGATCGACAGCGGGGTCATGAACGAGCCGATCGACGTCGACGTCAACGCCGCGAAGACCGTCGCAGTCATCAATGTCCCGATCGAGGGCAGCGGGACGGACGCGACCTCGAACCAGGCGTTGACCGCGTTGCGCGAGGAGATCATCCCGCCGACGCTCGGCACGATCCAAGGCGGTGAGGTCGCCGTCGCCGGTAACACGGCCTACGCCAAGGACTTCGCCGACCAGATGAAGACCGTCGCGCCACTCGTCTTCGGGTTCGTGTTGTTGTTCGCGTTCTCGCTGATGCTTCTGTCCTTCCGCTCGATCGTGATCGCGACGAAGGCGGTGCTGCTCAACCTGCTCTCGGTGGGCGCTGCCTACGGCATCCTGGTCATGGTCTTCCAGCACGGGTGGGGGAAAGGCTTGCTCGGCTTCGAGTTCACTGGCGGAATCGATCCGTTCCTGCCGATCCTCCTGTTCGTGATCCTCTTCGGGCTGTCGATGGACTACCACGTCTTCATCCTCAGCCGGATCCGCGAGGGCCACGACAAGGGCATGGGGACCGACGAAGCGATCGCCCACGGGATCAAGACGACCGCAGGCGTCGTCTCGAGCGCCGCATTGGTGATGGTCGCCGTGTTCTGCATCTTCGCCGCGCTGCAGGCGATGATCTTCAAGCAGTTCGGCGTCGGGCTCGCGGCGGCGATCCTGATCGACGCGACGATCATCCGCGCGATCCTGCTGCCGGCGTCGATGAAGCTGCTTGGAGAGTGGAACTGGTACCTGCCGAAGTGGCTGGAGTGGCTACCGAGGCTCGAGCACGAGCCCGTGCCGGAGGCGCCTCCGGTCCTGGCGCCCTAGCTCTTCTGTGGGGGCGGGTCGCAACTCTGCGGCTCGCCCTCGCAGCAACCGAGCTTGAACCTGCATCTGACGCACTGCCAGGTCCCGTGGCGCCATTCCATCGGCGCTGCGCACCGTAAACAGGACTCGGTCGCGCTCAGGGCGCTGCTAATCTTCCTCGGCAAGGCGGCGTAGCTCAGTTGGTTAGAGCAGCGGAATCATAATCCGCGTGTCGGAGGTTCGAGTCCTCCCGCCGCTACCTCCCTACACTGAGGTTGGACTTCAGAAAAACTGTTGTGATTCACATGGCCTGCCAAACAAACATGGACGCGTAGCGTGGCGACCGGAGTCAGAGACACTATTACGCTGGCCTGCACCGAGTGCAGGCGCCGCAACTACCAGAGCTCGAAGTCGAAGCGCAACACGCCCGACCGCGTCGAGCTGAAGAAGTACTGCCGATGGTGCAGTCGCCACACGGCTCATAGGGAGACGCGGTAACCCAGACTTATGCTTGGAATCCATATGGCAACTCAACGTAACGTGGACGCGTAGCGTGGCCCGGAATACGAGGCAGCGACGGCGCCAGCGCCGCCGCGCTCAGGACGGCGAGCAGCAGCAGGGCGTCAGCCAGCGCGCGCGCTCCCGCCAGCAGGCGGTGCGCCCGGCTACGCAGGTGCCGAAGACCCAGACGGGCTCGCGGCGCGTCCCCGGGGGCGGCTTCCGGCGCTTCATCAGCGAGTGCATCGCCGAGCTGAAGAAGGTCGAGTGGCCAACCCAGTCGCAGGTGATCCAGGGAACGGTCGTGGTCATCATCGCGTGCGCGATCGTCGGCGCTTACCTCTACGTCGCCGACGCAGTGTTCAGGCCCTTTGTGCGGGACATCCTGCTGAGGTAGTCATGTTTCGCTGGTTTGTCATCAACACGTATTCGGGGCACGAGAACAAGGTGAAGGCCAATCTCGAGCACCGAATCGTCTCGATGAACCAGGGGCCGCGGTTTCGCCGCGTCGTCGTCCCGACCGAGCAGGTGATCGAGACGAAGGACGGCCAGAAGGTGCAGACCGAGAAGCGCGTCCTCCCGGGCTACGTGCTCGTGAACATGGACCTGAACGACGACGCGTGGTCGGTCGTCAAGAACACGCCGGGCGTGACCGGGTTCGTCGGCGCGGGCAACACGCCCGTGCCGCTCTCGCAGCCCGAGGTCGACCGAATCCTGAAGACTGGCGCCGCGCTCTCGGATCGGCAGCGCGCGCAGGTCGAGTTCTCGCTCGGCGAGTCGGTCAAGGTGACGAGCGGGCCCCTCTCGGACTTCGACGGCGAGATCGTCGACGTCAATCCGGATGCCCAGAAGCTGAAGGTGCTTGTCGACATCTTCGAACGGCAGGTCCCGGTAGAACTCGGGTTCGATCAAGTGAAGAAACTCGACTGAAATCCCGTGCCAGGCTTTAGCCTGGCTTGGGCGCAACTAAGAAAAATGGCGAAAAAAGTCCTGACAATGATCAAGCTCCAGATCCCGGGCGGGCAGGCGAACCCTGCGCCGCCGGTCGGCCCTGCGCTCGGCCAGCACGGGGTCAACATCATGGAGTTCTGCAAGGCGTTCAATGCCCAGACCCAGCAGGAGAACGGCCGCATCACGCCGGTCGAGATCACGGTCTACGAGGACCGTTCGTTCACCTTCATCACGAAGACCCCGCCGGCAGCAGTGCTGATCAAAGAGGCGCTGCGCCTGGAGAAGGGGTCTGCGGAGCCGAACCGCGAGAAGGTGGGGCGGCTGACGCGCGACCAGGTCCGCCAGATCGCCGAAGTGAAGATGCCCGACTTGAATGCGCGAGACATCGAGGCCGCGATGCTGGTCGTCGCCGGCACGGCTCGCTCGATGGGCGTGGAGACGGACCTGTGAGCCAGCACGGCAAGAACTACAGAAACGCGCGCGCGGCCTACGACCGCGAGCAGTTCTACCCGCCGGTCGAGGCGATCCGCCTCTTGAAAAGCTTCGAGACCTCGAAGTTCGACGAGAGCGTCGAGGCGCACTTCCACCTCGGGGTCGATGTCCGCCATGCCGAGCAGCAGCTGCGAGGGACCTTGATGCTTCCGCACGGGACCGGGCGCGAGTCCCGCGTCGCAGTCTTCGCAGAAGGGGACAAGGCGAAAGAGGCGGAGGAGGCGGGCGCGGACGTCGTCGGTACCGCCGACCTCGGCAAGCAGATCGAGGAGGGCTTCGACGACTTCGACGTCGCGATCGCGACGCCCGACCAGATGGCAGTCGTCGGCAAGCTCGGCCGCATCCTCGGCCCCCGCGGTAAGATGCCGAACCCGAAGACGGGCACGGTGACGATGGACGTCGGCAAGGCCGTCCGCGAGGCGAAGGCCGGCAAGCTCGAGTACCGCACCGACCGTGGCGCGAACGTCCACGTCATGATCGGCAAGAAGAGCTTCGACGAGCGCCAGCTCGCCGAGAACTACATGACGCTGATCGACGAGATCATGCGCGCCAAGCCCGCGGCCGCCAAGGGCCGCTACATTCGTTCCGTTACGCTCACGAGCACGATGGGCCCGGGGATTCGCGTCGATCCGGGCCGCACCAAGGGAATTCTGGAAGACCTGGAGGTCAAGGCCGAAGCAGTTTCAGCGTAAGAGCCCGTCGCCAAAGACAGTTGGCAGCCCGAAAGGGTGGAAGTCCAGCCGAGGTGCGGTCGAGTCGAAGGGGCATCCGCCTCTCGTTGACATGACCCGCCCGGTGGCGGGTCGATTTGTTTCAGAGAGGTGAATGGATGCTCAGATCTGAAAAAGAACGCTTGGTTGCCGAGCTGACCGAACGGTTGCGCGGCGCCGAGACGCTGATCGTGGCCGACTACCGCGGCCTGACCGTGACCGAGATCGGAGACTTGCGCGGCAAGCTGCTCGAGCACGGCGCGAGCTTCTCCGTCGTCAAGAACACGCTCACGCGGCGCGCCGCCGAGGCAGCCGGGGCCAAGGATCTCCTCGCTCTGCTGGACGGGCCGACGGCAATCGCGTTCCTCGAATCCGACGGCGACCCGGTCGCGGTCGCGAAAGCGCTCGAGGACGCCGCGACGAAGACGAAAGTGCTCGTCGTCCGTGGGGGGCTCCTGGATGGCGCGGAGATCGGCGCCGACGACGTCAAGAAGCTCGCGAAGCTGCCGCCGACGGACGTTCTGCGCGCCCAGCTCGTGGGTGCGCTCGCCGGGTCGCTGACCGCCGTTGTCGGGTTGTTCGCAGCCCCGATGCGCGAGCTGGTCGGCGTGATCGACGCGCGGATCCGCCAGCTCGAAGAGCAGGGCGAAGGCGCGCCGGCAGAGGAGGCGGAGGCTTCCGCCGAGGAGCCCGCGGCCGAGGAGGCACCTGCCGAGGAGCCCGCGGCCGAGGAAGAACCCGCCGAGGAGCCCGCGGCCGAGGAAGCACCTGCCGAGGAGCCCGCGGCCGAGGAAGAACCCGCCGAGGAGCCCGTGGCCGAGGAAGCACCTGCTGACGAGTCGGCGGCGGAAGCCGAGCCCGAGGCCGCACCGGAAGAGCAGGCAGAGGAACCACCAGCCGAGCCGGCAGCAGAGCCCGCAGCAGAGGAACCAGCAGCAGAGGAACCAGCACCAGAAGAACCGGCCGCGGAAGAACCCGTAGCCGATGAAGCCCCGAAATCCCAGGACGGAGAGGAGCAGTAGCAATGGCAAAGGCAGATACCGACAAGCTCGTCGAGTCGCTGGGCGGGATGACCGTCCTCGAGCTCGTCGACCTGAAGAACAAGCTCGAGGAGGAGTGGGGGGTCACCGCCGCCGCTCCGATGGCAGTCGCCGCTGCCCCCGCGGGCGGCGACGGCGCCGCTGCCGAGGAGGAGAAGTCGGCATTCGACGTCGTCATCACGGCGGCCGGCGGCCAGAAGATCCAGGTGATCAAGGTCGTGCGCGCGATCACGGGCCTCGGGCTCAAGGAGGCCAAGGAGCTCGTGGACAGCGCCCCGAACCCGGTCAAGGAAGGCGTCGCGCAGGAAGAGGCCGACCAGCTCAAGGCGCAGCTCGAGGAAGCAGGCGCCAGCGTCGAGGTCAAGTAGCGGAAGAGGGGCCGCTCGTGAGCGGCCCCTCTTCGATGCCCGTCAACGGCGCCGGAAGTACGGGGCGCCAAAGGCGTTGGACAGGTGCGCGACCTTGAGATCGCTGTTGAGCAAGTCGTGTAGCTGACGAGTCCGAGCCCGTCGGCGCCGACCGTGAGCGACGAGTGTTGGCCGACGAAGCCGCAGCGTCTTCTTCATCAGTCGTCCTCGAACCTGTACGTCCCGTCCCACGCATAGTCATACCCGCCCAGGTACGAGACGTCGACGCGGGCACGGATCCCATCGAGGGTCCTTGTCCCGCCGAAGAGCCTACAGAGGCCGCTGCCGCTCTCATGTTCGACCGTGCAGTGACCGGTCGCCGTCTTGCCGCGCCCGGCGTAGAGGATGACGTCACTGTCCAGGGTCTCCGGACCAGGGGCCTGGGCATAGAAGATTCTCGTGCCGACCGTGATCGCCGGGACGTTCGATGACGTGACCGTGCAGTAGGAACCGATCCCGAACCCGTAGTCCTGGCAGTTCTTCGTCAGGTGGAAGGGTCGGTTTCGGTGATTGGGCCCTGATCCCGATTGAGCGGAAGCGGTAACCGCGAGGACCGAGGCCGCAACCACGAGGAGCGAGATTGACACCACGAGAACGCGTGTCGGGGGTCTGAATCTACGCATGGGTGTACTCCTTTCGTTCATTGTGAGGCGAGCCTTCCAGCCGCCTCCCTTGGACTGTCCGAGACCCGTTCGAGCATTCGAGTCGCCCGCGCGACAACGGCTGTTCATTCCGCTGCCTCCAGTTCATGCGGCTCGGCGGTGCCTTCCACGGCTTCGACGATCCGCTCGTAGGGAAGCAACGCGACGCGGGCGGCGTCACGTACTGCCTCAGGCGTTTCCGCTTCGAAGACGTGTAGGAGCGTTTCGTCGCCGGGCAGGAACGTCGTCCGTAGGTAGCGGACGCCCGCTCCAAGCTCGGCGGCGCGCTTGGCGCGCTCGCGGTGATCGGCGGCGGCGCTCCCAGGCGCGTAGGACTCGACGAGATAGCTCGGCATTGCGTGAGCCGAACCTAGGCGGGTCCGCCCTGGGAGGAAATCCCGGAAACCCCCTGACTTTTGCTCAGCCGGTGGGAACGGACATGCGATACGCCAGCTCGGCACGCGATCTGACGCCCAACTTTGCGTAGATGTGCGTCAGGTGGCCTTCGACGGTGCGCGGTGTGATGAAGAGCTGCGCGGCGACCTCCTTGTTGCTCTTCCCCATCGCGACGAGCTCCGCGATGCTTTGCTCGGTCGGCGTCAACTCGTCGCCGGTAGCCGCACGGCCCGCGATGCGCGCGAGCTCCGAGCGGGCCTTTCCCACCCAGAGGGCGGCTCCGAGCTCGTCGAAGATCGCGAGCGCTCTCCCCAAGGTTTCCCGTGCTGCGCCGCGCTTCCTCGTCCGTCGGTGGATCGCGCCCAAGGCGAGCAAGGTGCGGGCGTGGTCGAACGGCTGCGGAAGACGCTCATGGACTTTGAGGGCGCGCTCGAGGGCCGCAACTGCGGGCGCGAAGTCGCCTTCCGCGGCCAGAATGAGCCCTTCGCAGCGGCCGGCGCTGGCCTCGCCCCAGGGGCTCTCGATCCTGCTGAGACGGTCCTGCAACTCGGCCAGGAGCCTGCGCGCCTCTCCGAGCTCGCCCAGCTCGACGAGCGCCTCGATCGCGTTCGGCAGCTCTCCATAGATGCTCGGCTCACGCCACCCGTGCGAGGCGAGGCGCGCTGCCAGCGGTCTCAGGATCCTGTCGGCAGCCCCAGGATCGCCGACCGAGAGCTCGAGGAAGCCGAGCACGCTGAGATTCAGGAGCCGAAAAACCTCGTCTCCGCAGCGCTCCGAAAACACAATCCCGCGCGTCGCGGCGTCACGGGCCTCATCGATGCGCCCGAGATGCACGTCGACGAGCGCGCTTGCATAGAGGAGAGCGCTCATGTCCTGCTCCCGACCGATCTGCTCAGCGCGCTCATACCCCTCCGCCGCCCTCCGCGCGGCGAGCGACCAGTTGCCGGCGCGGAACTCGAGCTGGGCCTGATGAAGGAGGGCAGCCGCCACCGCGGCTTCGTCTCCGAGCGAGACCGCTCGCTCGAACCTCATGTCCATCCGGGCGCGCGCCTCGTCGAGTCGTCCCGCGAACATCAGCCGCATCCCCAGCGCGAAGCCCGGACTGCTGGTGTCGTACACCCGGGACTGCACAGCCGCCTCCTCGAGGGCGACGGCGCGTTCGAGCAGTCCGGGTGTCGGCTCGACGGCGGAGAGTGTCTCGAACCAGGCGACCGTGGAGAGCGCAGTCGCGAGAATGGTGCGATCGGCCGCACGTTCCGCCGGCTCCAAGGCTGCCCGCGCGTGCTCGAGCGCCCGATCAGCGGAGCCCTGCACGAGCAGGATCTCACCGATGTAGCACTCGAGCTTTGCAACGCGGGCATCGTCACCACGAGCGTCGCCCAGAGCGCGCTCCGCGAGCTCAAGAGACTGCTCGAAGCTCTGTTGTGCGCTCGCGAGCAGCAGTAGCGCGTCCGCTCGAACGACACCGGGGGATAGCTCCTCGAGCTGCTCGAGCATCGAGGCGGCCGTCTCGAGCTCTCCGGCGGCAACGTGATACCAGGCCCCGTCGACTGAGCGCTCGAGAAGCCGGCCTCGCTCCGACTTGGGGGTCAGGCGAACGGCCAGTTCAGCCAGCTCCGCGGCCGCTGCCGGCGCACCTCGAGCAGCCGCCCCTCGCGCGGCGTCCTCGAGGGCATCGGCGACCTCCTTGTCCGGCGCCTCAGCGCTCATCGCCAGGTGTCGGGCCCGCTCCTCCCGATCAGAGACGACCTCGGCGAGCCGGCGGTGCAGACCCCGCCGCTCCGCGGCGGTGATCGAGCCGTATGCGGCCGAAGCGAGCAGAGGGTGTGTGAAGGTGACCTCGCCGTTCGTGAGCTCGATCACGCCCGCCTCGGATGCCTGTTCGAGCGCGGGCCAGTCTCCAAGCATCGACTCGGTCGGCCGTCTCAATGCCGCCGCCGTGACGAGGACTTGACGCACGCTCGGGGGCAGGGCGTCGATGCGTTCGCGGAGGATTGCCTCCAGTGTCTCTGGCACGGGCAGGGGATGGCCCGGCCGAATCCAGCCGCCGGAGCGCTCCAACGACCTGACGAGCTCCAGTGCGTAGAAGGGGTTTCCCCCGGACGCCTCGTGCACCCGGCGCAGGGCCGGCCGCGCGAGCGTCGTCCCGAGTCGGTCGCGCAATAGTCGGTGCAAAGCGCCCATGCTCAGCGGCCCGACCCGAACCGCGAGGCGCCGTTCCTCCGGTATGGCGAACTCGAGCCTGTCCGAGTCGAGCATCGACGATTGCCGGCGGGCAAGAAGAAGCGCCACCGGCTCGCTGCGAAGTCGTCGGCCGGCGAACTCCAGCATTGCTGCAGACGATCGATCGAGCCACTGCACATCGTCCACCGCAAGCACGACCGGACTCGACGCAGCGAGGGCGCGCAACACGCCGAGGAGGGCGACGGCCAACGTGTGCTGCTCGGGCGGCGGCCCGCCAGAGTCTCGTAGGAGAAGCGCGGTCTCGAGCGCTCGTCGCTGGGGCTCGGGAAGCCCAGGGAGCACTTCGTCCAGCACGTCCGCGAGAAGGTCGCTCACGCCGCTGTACGAGAACGTCGCCTCCTTCTCGGCAGGGCTAGCCCGCAGAACGCTGTAGGACAGCTCGCGCGCGGACTTCACCCCGGCGCGCCACAGAGTCGTCTTGCCGATTCCGGCTTCACCCTCGAGCAGGAGCGCCCCTGGGAGTGCCTCCGTCGACTCGAGAAACGCAACGACGGCGGCGAGCTCCTTGTCCCTGCCGACTACCTCGGGGAGCGTGGCGGCCACGCCGGTATGCCTGACTATGGCAGGAAGCGAGGGCGCGCAGGAAGCCGAGCTGCGGAGCTAAGCCCGGCGGGTTAGCTCGCGCCGCCGAGCGTGAGGAAGGCCGCAGCCGTCACGCAGAGGCAGATGAACGAGCTTGCAAGCATGAGCCGCATTCACAGAACGTTTACACGGTTTCAAGCGCGACTCAATAGGTCGGTAGACCCATTTCCCCCGTGCGGGGGACCTGTTTCCCCCGGACATCGCCGACACTGATTCCGAACCCAACAACACGGAGGCTCAACAGATGAAATTTCGAATTCTCGTCCTCGCGCTCCTGACCGCCTTCGTCGGCGCGTCGGTTGCGTTCGCGCACGACAACCCGGGCAAGGGCAAGCCTGAGGCAAAGCCCGGCAAGCCCAGCTCTGGCCCGAACTGTCGGCCGAAGGTCAAGGTCGTGCTCAAGGGCACGCTCGCCAACGACCCGGCAGCCGGCGACACGTCGCTCATGCTGACCGTGACCAGGTCAAACCGGCACGGCCGCGCGTACGTCTCGGCTGCTCAGCCGATCACCGTCAACGTCGATGCGATGACGAAGGTCCGCCGCAAGGCGCCTGACTCGGAGCCGACGAAGACGCTGGAGTCGCTGGCCATGGACGACGTGGTGAAGCTCCACGCGAAGGCCTGCAAGGCCGACCTCAAGCAGGGCGGCACGCCGGACCTGACCGCGAAGCGCGTCAAGGGTCATCCCGCTCGCGCGCTACCTCCACCCCCGGCCCCCTAGGCCGCGGACGGCTCCGGACGTGGTACTCGAGGGCCCGGTTCGCCGGGCCCTCGACATAGCCCCCTCGGCGTAGCCCTAGACACGCGCGCTACACTTTTACCAGCGCGACGATCACCGCCTTGGTAACCCTTGCGCGGCGACCGTCACTTTCGCTATTCTTGTCGGTTCCGGTCGTAGGCCCGCACACCCGCACGCCGTAATACAAAGGGAGGCTCCTCATTTGAGCAGCAGAATTGCTGCGCCCCGCGCGCGCAAGACTTTTTCGCGCCTGAAGCACGTTCTAGAACTACCCAATCTGATCGACATCCAGAAGGCCTCGTTCAAGTGGTTCCTGGACGATGGTCTTCGCGAGACGATCGACGACATCTCGCCGATCGAGGATTACACAGGCACGCTGGCGATCGAATTCGCCGAGTACGAGTTTGGCGACCCCCAGTTCTCGATCCAGGAGTGCCGTGAGAAGGACTTGACCTATCAGGCACCGCTCTCGATGACGGTCCGTTTCGTCAACAAGGAGACGGGCGAGATCCGCGAGCAGCGGGTCTTCATGGGCGACTTCCCGATGATGACCGAGTGGGGGACGTTCATCATCAACGGCACCGAGCGCGTGATCGTCACACAGCTCGTCCGCAGCCCGGGGGCGTACCTGATGGAGCCTAAGGACGCGACGAAGCAGGTCTTCACGGCGAACCTCATGCCCTCTCGAGGCTCGTGGCTCGAGCTCGAGATCGACAAGAAGGGCGTTGTCTACGCGCGCATCGACCGGAAGCGAAAGCTCCCGATCACGACGCTCCTCCGCGCGCTCCCGGACGAGGACCCGACGACCGGCTTCAAGCTCGACACGAGCTCGAACGAGGCGATCCTGAAGCTGTTCAACAACTCGATCTACATCGTGAACACGATCGAGAAGGACCCCTCTACGCGCGAGGACGAGGCGCTGATCGAGGTCTTCAAGAAGCAGCGTCCCGGCGAGCCCCCAACGGTCGACAACGCGCGCAACCTCCTGAACTCGCTCTTCTTCGACCCCAAGCGCTACGACTTGACGAAGGTCGGCCGCTACAAGCTGAACCAGCGGCTCGAGGTCGACGTGCCCGAGGGCACGCGCGTCCTCACGACGCAGGACATCCTCGCGCTCATCCAACGACTCGTGGACCTGCCGACGAAGCTCGGCGTGCCCGAGGACTCGAAAGACTTCGCGGCCGAGGCGATCGGCCTCTCACGTGACCCGATCCGCGGCGAGCTCGACGAGTACGAGCACTTCGGGAACCGCCGCCTGCGCACGGTCGGCGAGCTGATCCAGGAGGCGTTCCGCGTCGGGCTCTACCGCATGGAGCGTGTCGTGCGCGAGCGCATGACGACGGAGGACGTCGACACGATCACCCCGCAGACGATCATCAACATCCGCCCGGTAGTGGCCGCGCTCAAGGAGTTCTTCGGCTCCTCGCAGCTCTCGCAGTTCATGGACCAGACGAACTCGCTCGCCGGCCTCACCCACCGCCGGCGCCTCTCCGCGCTCGGCGCGGGTGGGCTGACGCGCGAGCGCGCGCCGATCGAGGTGCGCGACGTGCATCCAACCCACTACGGGCGCATGTGCCCGATCGAGACTCCGGAAGGGCCGAACATCGGCCTCATCGGCTCGCTCGCGTCGATGGCGACCGTCTCTGAGTTCGGGTTCATCCAGACCCCGTACCGCGTGGTCAAGAACGGCCGCGTGACGGACGAGATCATCTATCTGGACGCGGCCGAGGAGGCGCAGTACACGATCGCGCAGGCTTCGGAGCCGGTCGACGACAAGACTGGCCGGTTCCTTCACAACCAGGTGCTCTGCCGCTCGAAGGAAGGCGAAGCCGTCACGGCCGACCCCAAGGACATCCAGTACATGGACGTCGCTCCGGCCCAGATCGTGTCCGTCGGCACGGCCTTGATCCCATTCCTCGAGCACAACGACGCAAACCGCGCGCTGATGGGCGCCAACATGATGCGGCAGGCGGTGCCTCTGATGATCACGCAATCGCCGCTCGTCGGCACCGGGCTCGAGTACCGGGCTGCGATCGACACCGGTGATGTTGTGCTCGCGCGCGAGGCGGGTCAGGTCATCGACGTCGACGCCGAGAAGATCGTCGTCGACACGAAGGACGGCAAGGACAACTACGCCCTGACGAAGTTCATGCGCTCGAACCAGGGGACGCTGATCCACCAGAAGCCCATCGTCGAGGTCGGCGACCGTCTGAAGTCGGGCGACGTCCTCGCGGACGGCTCCTCGACCGACAAGGGTGAGCTCGCGCTCGGCGCGAACCTGCTCGTGGCGTTCATGCCGTTCGAGGGTTACAACTTCGAGGACGCGATCGTCATCTCGGAGCGGCTCGTCAAGGAAGACGTCCTCTCCTCGATCCACATCCACGAGTACGAGATCGACGCGCGAACGACGAAGCTGGGCGACGAGGAGATCACCCGCGACATCCCGAACCGCTCGGAGGAGTCCCTCAAGGACCTCGACGAGCGCGGCGTCGTGCGCATCGGCGCCGAGGTCGGGTCGGGCGACCTGCTCGTCGGCAAGGTGACGCCGAAGGGCGAGACCGAGCTCACCGCCGAGGAGAAGCTGATCCGCGCGATCTTCAAGGAGAAGGCGCGCGAGGTCCGCGACACGTCTCTCAAGGTTCCCCACGGCGAGGGCGGCAAGGTGATCGACGTCAAGACGTTCTCGCGCGAGGCCGGCGACGACCTCTCACCAGGCGTGAACGAGCTCGTCCGCGTCTACGTGGCGAAGAAGCGCAAGATCGCCGAAGGCGACAAGCTCGCTGGCCGCCACGGCAACAAGGGCGTCATCTCCAAGATCGTCCCCGAGGAGGACATGCCGTATCTCGAGGACGGGCGACCGGTCGACGTGATCCTGAACCCGCTCGGCGTGCCGAGCCGGATGAACATCGGCCAGATCCTCGAGACGCATCTCGGCTGGGCCGCCGCCCACGGCGTGTTCGCCGAGAACGGCAGCGCCACGACCAACGGAAACGGTGAGTACGAGCCCACACCTGTTGCAAGCCCCGTCTTCGACGGTGCGACCGAGAAGGACGTGGACGAGGCGCTGATCAAGTGGGCCGAGATGAACCCGGACTCGCCGATCGACATGTCCATCAACAAGGACAAGCGGCGCACCTCGGGCAAGGTCCGGCTCTTCAACGGCAAGACCGGTGAGCCCTACGCGAACAAGATCACCGTCGGGCACATGTACATCCTCAAGCTGCTCCACCTGGTCGACGACAAGATCCACGCGCGCTCGACCGGCCCCTACTCGCTCGTCACGCAGCAGCCGCTGGGCGGCAAGGCCCAGTTCGGGGGGCAGCGCTTCGGCGAGATGGAGGTGTGGGCGCTCGAGGCCTACGGCGCCGCGTACACGCTCCAGGAGATGCTGACGATCAAGTCCGACGACACCGTCGGGCGCGTGAAGGCCTACGAGGCAATCGTCAAGGGCGAGAACATCGCCGAGCCCTCGATTCCGGAGTCCTTCAAGGTGCTCCTCAAAGAGATGCAGTCGCTCGCGCTCGACGTCGAGGTCATCTCGGAAGAGGGCAAGTCGGTCGAGGTCCGCGAGGAGGACGACGAGCTGCTGCGGGCGGCCGAGGAGCTCGGTATCGACCTCTCGCCGGGCTCTCTGCGTGCAGCGGCACGGCCCGCGGACGCGCAGGAGACCGAGGAAGGACAGGAGCGCGTGGACGAGACCGGTGAGCTGATCCTGCCCGCCGACGAGACGCTGACCGACCTCGCCGAGGTCGAAGTCGCAGAAGAGCCAGCCGCCGCGGACAAGCCAGACGACAGTTAAGAGGGAGAGAACTTGATCGACATCAATGAGTTCGACGCGATCCGGATCGGTCTCGCGTCGTCGAAGCAGATTCGCGACTGGTCGTCGGGCGAGGTCACGAAGCCCGAGACGATCAACTACCGCACGCTCAAGCCCGAGCGCGACGGTCTCTTCTGCGAGCGCATCTTCGGTCCCACGAAGGACTGGGAGTGCTATTGCGGCAAGTACAAGCGTGTCCGCTACAAGGGCATCATCTGCGAGCGCTGCGGCGTCGAGGTGACCCGCCAGAAGGTGCGCCGCGAGCGCATGGGTCACATCGATCTCGCCGCGCCGGTCTCGCACATCTGGTTCTTCAAGGGCGTCCCGAGCCGCATCGGCTACCTGCTCGACATCGCCCCGCGCGAGCTCGAGAAGGTCCTCTACTTCGCCGCCTCGATCGTGACCACCGTGGACGTGGCGAAGCGGAAGAAGGACCTGAACGACCTCGAGAGCAAAGTCGAGGCCGAGAAGGAGCGGATCGACGTCGACCGCGACGAGGCACTCGCCGCGCTCGAGGATCGGCTCAAGCGCCGCCGCGAGTACTTCACGAAGGGCAAGGAGCGGAACTTCGACGAGGACGACGAGTTCTGGACCCGCGGCCTCTCCAACTGGGCCGAGGAGCAGGGCATCCCGCCGCTCGAGGAAGCGCGGGAGCTCGTCTCCAAGCTCTTCGTCGAGGTTGCGAACAAGATCACGACCGAGGACTCGAAGAAGATCCGCGAGCTCGTCCGCAACTCCGCGATCCGCGACGACCGCCGGCTGACGCCGAAGGAGCTGGAGACGGTTGCGACCGTCGCCGTCCAGATCCGTGAGGCGCTGAAAGGGCTCTACAAGGAGCTCCCCAAGGCGACCGGGTCGAAGAAGGGCGCGCTCACGAAGCACATCAACCGTGTCATCGACGGGCTGCTCGTCAAGAAGGCGAAGGTCCACGAGGACGACCTCGAGCTCGTCTCCTCGATCGACGAGAAGCAGCTCGAGAAGGCGCGCGACCTCGGCAAGGGGCTCCTGCGCGAGGTCCTCGAGCAGGCCGAGCCGGCGGCGAGCGCGGACGACATCCGCGAGCTCGCCAACGATCTCTGCCTTCGCACCGACGGCAAGATCCAGAAGGAGGACCTCGACGCGATCGTCCAGTGGTCGCTCAAGGTGCGCGAGATGTACCTCGACATCGAGTCGCGACGGCAGGACGCGCGCGAGGCGGCCGAGGACTCGAAGCAGCGCCTCGCCGACACGTGGGACCTCTTCAAGGAGCTCGAGCCGAAGCAAATCATCGGCGACGAGCAGCTCTTCCGGGAGCTGAAGGACCGCTTCGGCTCGACGTACGGCTTCGACGTCTACTTCACGGGCGGCATGGGCGCGGAGGCGATCCGCGAGCTGCTCAAGGATCTCGGCCTCGACGCCGAGGCGGCGTCGCTCCGCGAGACGATCAAGACCTCGAAGGGCCAGAAGCAGCAGCGCGCAATCAAGCGCCTGAAGGTCGTCAACGCCTTCATCAAGTCGGAGAACCGTCCCGAGTGGATGGTCCTCGAGGCGATCCCGGTCATTCCGCCGGAGTTGAGGCCGATGGTCCAGCTCGACGGTGGCCGTTTCGCCACGAGCGACCTGAACGACCTCTACCGCCGCGTCATCAACCGCAACAACCGGCTGAAGCGGCTGCTCGACCTCGGCGCGCCCGAGATCATCGTCAACAACGAGAAGCGGATGCTCCAGGAGGCCGTCGACGCCCTCTTCGACAACGGGCGGCGTGGCCGCGCGGTCACCGGCCCGGGCAACCGGCCGCTGAAGTCGCTCTCCGACATGCTCAAGGGCAAGCAGGGCCGCTTCCGGCAGAACCTGCTCGGAAAGCGCGTGGACTACTCGGGCCGCTCGGTGATCGTCTCGGGGCCGTACCTGAAGCTCCACCAGTGCGGGCTGCCGAAGATCATGGCGCTCGAGCTCTTCAAGCCGTTCATCATGAGCCGGCTCGTCGATCGCAAGAGCGTGCAGAACATCAAGGCGGCGAAGAAGTACGTCGACTCGATGACGCCAGAGGTGTGGGACGTCCTCGAAGAGGTCATCGCCGAGCACCCGGTGCTCCTGAACCGCGCACCGACGCTGCACAGGCTCGGCATCCAGGCGTTCGAGCCCGTGCTCGTCGAGGGCAAGGCGATCCAGGTCCACCCGCTCGTCTGCCACGCGTTCAACGCCGACTTCGACGGCGACCAGATGGCCGTCCACCTGCCGCTCTCCGCGGAGGCCCAGGCTGAGGCGCGACTGCTCATGCTGAGCTCGAACAACATCCTCTCGCCCGCGAACGGGCGTCCCCTCACCACGCCCGGACAGGACATGGTCCTCGGCGGCTACTTCCTCACGTACTCGGAGGACGACCTGACGAAGGCGACGGTCGAGAAAATGAAGCCGCGGCCCAAGCGCCTCCAGTCCGAGACGGAAGTGGAGATGGCGCTTGACGCGAAGCAGATCAAGCTCCAGGACCCGATCGAGTACCGCTGGCACGGCGAGCTGATCCTCACCACGCCGGGACGCGTCATCTTCAACTCCGAGGTCGAGCGCTCGCTGATGGAGTCATACGGCGAGGAGAAGAACGCCGAGCCGCCGGAGTTCATCAACCACACGCTCTCGAAGCGCGAGATGGACGACCTGATCTCGGCGCTCGCCGAGCGCTACGGCGCCCACGGGATGGGAGGCGTGCTCGACACGATCAAGACGCTCGGGTTCAAGTACGCGACCGAAGGCGGGATCACGATCTCCAAGAACGACATCGTGGTGCCCCCTGAGAAGGGCGAGATCCTCGCGCGCTACGAGGCGCGGGTCGTCACGGTCGAAGAGCAGTACGAGCGCGGCCTCATCACCGAGGAGGAGCGCCACGAGCAGATCGTGACCATCTGGACCGAGGCGACCGACGAGGTCGGCGACGCCATGCAGAAGACGCTGTTCAAGCTGAACCCGATCTACATGATGGCCAACTCGGGAGCCCGTGGATCCTTCAAGCAGATCCGCCAGCTCGCCGGTATGCGCGGCCTGATGGCGAATCCGAAGGGCGAGATCATCGAGCGCCCGATCCAGGCCAACTTCATGGAGGGCCTGTCGGTGCTCGAGTACTTCATCTCGACGCACGGCGCCCGCAAGGGGCTCGCCGACACCGCGCTGCGCACGGCCGACTCCGGGTACCTGACGCGGCGTCTCGTCGACGTCGCCCAGGACGTGATCATCCGCGAGGACAACTGCAAGACGAAGGACTACATCGACGTGCCACTGCTCGTTCCCGAGGGCCCGAACAAGAGCCTCCTCGGGCGCACGCTGGCCGGCGAAGTGATGAAGCCGCTCTCGAGCGGGAAGCCGGGCAAGACGAAGCTCGCCGACAAGGGCGCGATCGTGACGGTGCCGATGCTCGACGAGATCATCGAGGAGTTCGGCGAGCTGGCCCAGGAGTCCACGCTCCCCGTGCGCTCGGTGCTCAAGTGCCACAGCGAGTACGGCGTGTGCCGTGAGTGCTACGGGATCTTCCTCGCGACCGGAAAGATCTGCGACATCGGCGACGCGGTCGGCATCATCGCCGCGCAGTCGATCGGCGAGCCGGGGACCCAGCTCACCATGCGGACCTTCCACACAGGAGGTGTCGCCGGCGCGGACATCACGCACGGCCTCCCGCGCGTCGTCGAGATCTTCGAGGCACGAAATCCGAAGGGCGCGGCCAAGCTGGCCGAGGTCTCCGGGCTCGTCGACATCGAGCAGACCGACCGCGGGGTCAAGGTGACGATCGTCCCCGACGAGAAGGGCCCCGACGGCGAGGAGCTGGAGCCGATCGCCTACGCGCTCCCGCGACGGACGCGCCTGCTCGTCACGAAGGGACAGCAGGTCGAGCCGGGCGATCCTCTCCACGAGGGCTCGCGCTCACCCGCTGAGCTCCTCGAGCTGCATGCGAAGGCAGGCAAGGGCTCGACGCCGACCGAGCTGTATCTCGTGCAGGAGGTCCTGCGCGTCTACAAGTCGCAGGGCGTCGACATCCATGACAAGCACATCGAGCTGATCATCCGTCAGATGATGAAGAAGGTGCGTGTCGAGAACGCGGGCGACACCGAGCTCCTGCCCGGCCAGCTCGTCGACAAGATGGTGCTCGAGAAGGAGAACCTGCGGGTCAAGAAGGAGAAGAAGGAGCAGGCGACCTTCGAGCCGCTGATCCTCGGCATCACGAAGGCCTCGCTCGCAACGGAGTCCTTCCTCTCGGCCGCGTCCTTCCAGGAGACGACCAAGGTGCTGACCGACGCCTCGATCGAGGGCAAGGTCGACAACCTGCTCGGCCTGAAGGAGAACGTCATCATCGGCAAGCTGATCCCGGCTGCGACCGGCCTCAAGCAGTACCGGAACGTCGAGATCGGCCCGTCCGAGAAGGTGCCGAAGGAGACCTACGAGCGGGCCGAGCTGCTGCGCGCGCTCGAGGAGATCGGCACGGGCGACGGCGGCGAGGGCATCAGCCTCAAGGAGCTCGGCATCGATTTCGGCGGCCAGCCGGAAACGAACGGCGGCGACGGCGACGGCAAGCCGCGCGACGCCGTCGAGGCCGAAGAGGTTCCAGAGGTCGATTCGCCCCTCGACGGCGAATAGCCGCGAACGAAAAGCCTCCCCCGGGGTCAGGCTTTAGCCTGACCCCCAAGGGCCGTTGACCCTTATCGCCCGGTACTGATGTCCGGTGGCTCTTCCGGCGCCGGCGCGAGTGTCGGCGGCATGTTCGACGGCGGCTGCGGGTGGCGCAGGCTTGCCGCGACGACCTGGCCCTTGCCGGCTTCCTTGGCGCCGTAGAGGGCGTGGTCTGCTCGCTGGAAGAAGGCGATCGCATCGTCGTCGGGCTGGAGCTCGGCGACGCCGGCCGAGATCGTGAGCGGACCGGCCTGCCCGACAGGGCGGGCCGACACGGCTTTCTGCAGCCTCGCGTAGAGCTGGTCTGCGTCCCCGAGCGCTGACTCCGGGAGGATGACTGCGAACTCGTCGCCGCCCACGCGGCAGGCGATGTCCGCCGAGCGGACGACCTCCCGCACCCGCTCGGACGCTTCGGCGAGGACGCCGTCGCCGGAGAGATGCCCGATGCGGTCGTTGATCGCCTTGAAGTCGTCGAGGTCGAAGATGATGAGCGCGAGGTTGCGGTCGTAGCGATGCGCGCGGGCGACTTCCCGCGCGAGGGTCTCGTGGAAGTAGCGCCTGTTGTGCAGGCCCGTCAGCGCGTCGAGATCCGCGAGCTGGCGCGCTTCCCGGAAGCGGCGGGCGTTCTCGATTGCAGGCCCGGCCCGCGTGGCGAGCTCCTCGAGCTCGCCGATCTGCTCCTCGCTGAATTTCTGTTGCGACGCGCGGGTGAAGATCGTCACCAGTCCGAGCGACGCCACCTCGCCCGGAAGCGGTACCGCGACCCCGGCTCGGATCGTGTCACCTTCAGCGGCGAGTTGCTCGGCGCCGTAGTCGTACGACATCGAGATTGCGCGAGCATCGCTCCCCTGGGGCTGACCGGTCACCGACTGGCGTTCCGCCTCCTCCGCCGAGAGGCCGAGGCTGGCGACGATCGGCTGGCCGCCCGCCTGTGGAGCAAGCGAGATGAGTGACGCGTCCACTCCGTCGATCGAGCCGGCCGCATCGAGCACGCGCGTGAGTACCTCGTCGAGATCGATCGAGCCGGCGAGCTCTCCGAGCATCCGGGTGCGCTGTCCTTCGAGCTGGGAGGCCTCGAGTGCACCGGTCAGCTCGCGGACCATGTCGTCCATGCGCGATTCGAGATCGCGGACGACCTGCGTCAGCTGGTCGTCGGACCCCGCGGAACGGTGGACGAACCACTGCACGAGCAGCGTCACGACCAGCGTCACCAAAGCCGCCCCAACCACCGCGAGGGCGATCGTCACTGCCGCTCCCTCACGCTACCGCTCCTCTCGATTGGTCTCCCCAATGCCGCAGGCCGGGGGCGGCCGGGCCTCGTCTCACTGTAATCGCCTTTCTGACGGTTGACCATAGAGAAAGCGGGTGAAATTTCCCTGTAGCCGCGCGGTTTGCGGCAGGGAACCGGTTTTCGCTACCATTCCTCGCTCGGTTGGCAGGCGCTGCCTGCCGACCTTTGTTGTGTCAGAACCTAACTCTGGGAGCAGATGCCGACCGTCAACCAACTGGTTCGTAAAGGCCGCCGTGCGCCGAAGAGCAAGAACAAGCGCCCGGCCCTTACAGGCGCCCCGCAGAAGCGGGGGGTCTGCACACGCGTGTTCACGCATACGCCGAAGAAGCCGAACTCGGCGCTGCGCAAGGTCGCGCGCGTCCGGCTGACGAACGGCTTCGAGGTCACGACCTACATCCCGGGTGAAGGGCACAACCTCCAGGAGCACTCGGTCGTGCTCATCCGCGGCGGTCGCGTCCGCGACCTGCCGGGTGTTCGTTACAAGGTGATCCGAGCCGCGCTCGACACGGCCGGCGTCCCCGATCGCAAGCAGGGCCGCTCCAAGTACGGAGCCAAGAAGTCCTAATGCCCCGCCGTGCCGAGATCCAGGTCCGCGAAGCTGTTCCGGACCCCGTCTACAACTCGCAGCTCGTCACCCAGGTGATCAACAAGGTGATGACGCGCGGGAAGCGCTCGACCGCCGAGCAGATCGTCTATGCCGCGCTCGATCGCGTGGGCTCGAAGACCGGGAAGCCGGCCGTCGAGGTGCTCGAGCAGGCCGTGAAGACGGTGACGCCGGTACTCGAGGTTCGCCCCCGGCGAGTTGGCGGCGCCCAGTACCAGGTGCCCGTCGAGGTGCCCATGCGGCGCGCCCGCACGCTGGCCGTGCGCTGGCTCGTCACGTTCGCACGCCAGCGGCGCGAGAAGCACATGGAAGAGAAGCTCGCCGGCGAGATCCTCGACGCGCTCGACCAGCAGGGCGGAGCTTTCAAGCGCAAGGACGACCTCTACCGAATGGCGCAGGCCAACAAGGCCTTCGCGCACTACCGCTGGTAATGGCTGCCGAAGCGACCAAGGCGCCGCCGGCGCTCGAGAACGTCCGGAACATCGGGATCATGGCCCACATCGACGCGGGCAAGACCACGACGACCGAGCGGATCCTCTACTACACGGGCCGCACCCACAAGATGGGCGAGGTCCACGAGGGCGCGGCCGTCATGGACTGGATGGAGCAGGAGCAGGAGCGCGGCATCACGATCACGTCGGCTGCGACGACGGCGTTCTGGCGGGAGTTTCGCATCAACATTATCGATACGCCCGGGCACGTGGACTTTACGATGGAGGTCGAGCGAAGCCTGCGCGTCCTCGACGGCGCGATCGCGGTCTTCGACGCCGTCGCGGGCGTCGAGCCCCAGTCGGAGACGGTCTGGCGGCAAGCCGACCACTACAAGGTTCCGCGCATCGCCTTCATCAACAAGATGGATCGCACCGGCGCCGATTTCTTCGCCTCCGTGCAGTCGATGGTCGATCGCCTCGGCACGCGCGCGGTGCCCATTCACCTGCCGATCGGCGGCGAGGAGCACTTCCGCGGCGTCGTCGACCTCGTCGAGATGCGCTCGCTCACCTGGGCGGACGACCTCGGGGAGAAGGTCGACATCGGGGAGATCCCGGCCGAGCTGACCGAGCAGGCCCAGGAGTACCACCACCAGCTGATCGACGCGGTCGCCGACCACGACGACGAGCTGATGGAGGCCTATCTCGAGGACGAGAGCGTGGCCACGGCGGAGATGTTGAAGCGGGCACTTCGCGCCGCGACCCTCGACAACACGGTCACCCCGGTCCTCGCGGGCTCCGCCTTCAAGAACAAGGGCGTCCAGCCGCTGCTCGACGCGGTCATCGACTACCTGCCGAGCCCGCTCGACGTGCCGCCGATGCACGGCGTCGACCCGCGCACCGAGCACGAGCTTTCTCGGCGCCCGGCGCTCGACGAGCCGTTCAGCGCGCTCGCCTTCAAGATCATGTCCGACCCGTTCGTCGGCCGCCTCACGTACGTCCGCATCTACTCCGGCCAGGTGAAGGCCGGAGACAAGGTGCTGAACACGACGACGGGCAAGACCGAGCGGATCGGCCGCATCCTGCAGATGCACGCGAACTCACGCGAGGAGCGCGAGGACATCGGTGCAGGCGAGATCGCCGCCGTCGTCGGCCTCAAGAACACGTCGACAGGCGACACGCTCGCGATCGAGACCGCGCCGATCCGGCTCGAGACGATGGACTTCCCCGAGCCCGTGATCTCGGTCGCAATCGAGCCGAAGACGAAGGGCGACCAGGACAAGCTCGGCGCCGGCCTCCAGCGGCTGACCGACGAGGATCCGACCTTCCGCGTCCGCACCGACGACGAGACGGGGCAGACGATCATCTCGGGCATGGGCGAGCTGCACCTCGAGATCATCGTCGACCGCCTCATGCGCGAGTTCAGCGTCGACGCGAACGTCGGCCGCCCCCAGGTGGCCTACCGCGAGACGATCTCCAAGCCCGTCGAGAAGGTCGAGGGCAAGTTCGTGCGCCAGACAGGCGGCCGCGGCCAGTTCGGCCACGTCGTCATCAACCTGGAGCCCGCCGAGCCGGGCGAAGGCTACGAGTTCCTCGACAAGATCACCGGCGGCAAGATTCCCCGCGAATACATCGGGCCGGTCGACGTCGGTATCCAGGAGGCGATGGAGTCGGGGATCCTGGCCGGCTACCCGGTCGTGGACATCCGCGTGTACCTCGTGGACGGCTCGTATCACGACGTCGACTCGAGCGAGATCGCCTTCAAGGTCGCAGGCTCGATGGCGTTCAAGAGCGCGATGCAGCGGGCGAAGCCGAAGCTGCTGGAGCCGGTCATGGCCGTCGAGGTCGTGACTCCCGAGGACTACCTCGGCGACGTGATGGGCGACCTGAATTCACGCCGAGGCCATATCGAGCACCTCGAGCCCCGCGGGAACGCACAGGTGATCAAAGCTCGCGTTCCGCTCGCAACCATGTTTGGCTACGCAACCGACCTGCGTTCGACGACGCAGGGCCGGGCCACGTTCACCATGCAATTCGATCGCTACGAGGAAGTCCCTCAGTCGATCGCTGGCGAGATCGTCGACGCCGACACTTAGGAAAGGAATCGGAGGAGGAACATGGGCAAGGAGAAGTTCGAGCGCACAAAGCCGCATCTGAACGTCGGCACCATCGGTCACATCGACCATGGCAAGACGACGCTGACGGCGGCGATCACATCGGTCCTCGCGGAGAAGGGCGGCAACACGGCCGTCCGCAGCTTCGAGTCGATCGACAACGCGCCTGAAGAGAAGGCGCGCGGCATCACGATCAACACGTCGCACGTCGAGTACGAGACGGACAACCGTCACTACGCGCACGTCGACTGCCCGGGCCACGCGGACTACATCAAGAACATGATCACGGGGGCCGCCCAGATGGACGGCGCCATCCTCGTCGTCTCGGCCGCGGACGGTCCGATGCCGCAGACGCGTGAGCACATCCTGCTCGCACGCCAGGTCGAGGTGCCGTTCATCGTCGTCTTCCTGAACAAGGCGGACATGGTGGACGATCCCGAGCTGCTCGAGCTCGTCGAGATGGAGGTCCGCGAGCTGCTCTCGAAGTACGAGTTCCCGGGTGACGACATTCCGATCGTCACCGGCTCGGCGCTGAAGGCGCTCGAGGGTGACGAGGACGCCAAGGCCAAGATCATCGAGCTGATGGAGGCCGTGGACACGTACATCCCGGAGCCTCAGCGCGACATCGACAAGCCGTTCCTGATGCCGATCGAGGATGTCTTCACGATCACGGGCCGCGGGACGGTCGTCACCGGCCGAATCGAGCAGGGCAAGATCGAGTCGGGCAACGAGGTCGAGATCGTCGGGATCCACGAGAAGATCGAGAAGACCGTCGTCACTAGCATGGAGATGTTCAACAAGACGCTCGACTATGCACAGGCGGGCGACAATGCGGGTGCGCTCCTCCGCGGAACGAAGCGCGAGGAGATCGAGCGCGGTCAGGTTTTGGCCAAGCCGGGCTCGATCACGCCTCACACGCACTTCAACGCCGAGGTCTACGTCCTCTCGAAGGACGAGGGTGGCCGCCATACGCCGTTCTTCGACGGCTATCGGCCGCAGTTCTACTTCCGCACGACGGACGTGACCGGCGCGATCAAGCTCCCGGACGGCCAGGAGATGGTCATGCCGGGCGACAACACGAACATGGAGATCGAGCTGATCCAGCCCATCGCCATGGACCAGGGCCTCCGCTTCGCGGTCCGCGAGGGCGGCCGCACGGTGGGCGCCGGAGTCGTCACGGACATCAAGGCGTAGTCGGCGAATGGCGCAGCAGAAAATCCGCATCCGTCTCAAGGGGTACGACCACCAGCAGCTCGACCGGTCGGCCCAGTCGATCGTTGACACCGCTCAACGGAGCGGTGCGACGATCACCGGTCCGGTGCCCCTGCCGACGGAGCGGAACATCTACTGCGTCATCCGCAGCCCGTTCAAGGACAAGGACTCCCGTGAGCACTTCGAGGTGCGCACGCACAAGCGGTTGATCGACATCCACAGCCCCACGCCGAAGACGATCGACCAGCTGATGCGGCTCGATCTGCCAGCAGGCGTGGACATCGAGATCAAGTTGTAGCCATGAAGGGAATCGTCGGAAAAAAGCTGGGCATGACGCAGATCTTCGACGCGGAGACCGGCCAGGTGACTGCCGTGACCGTGATCGAGGCCGGCCCCTGCCCAGTCGTCCAGCTGAAGACCGAGGAGACCGACGGCTACGAGGCCGTTCAGCTCGCGTTCGAGGAGATCCCCGAGCGCAAGGCGACGAAGGCCAGGATCGGTCATCTGAAGAAGACCGAGACGGCTCCGCATCGCCACCTGGTCGAGTTCAGCGGGACGAGCGAGGCCGTGCTCGGCGAGCCGGTGACCGTCGAGGTTTTCGAGCCGGGCGACAAGATCAAGGTCACCGGGATCTCGATCGGGAAGGGCTTCGCCGGGACGATCAAGCGCCACAACTTCCAGCGCGGTCCCAAGAGCCACGGCTCGCACAACATCCGCAAGCCGGGCTCGATCGGTTCCTCGGCGACGCCCTCGCGCGTGTTCAAAGGTATGAAAATGGCCGGCCGTCTCGGCGGCAAGCGGAAGACCCAGGTCGGTCTCACCGTGCACTCGATCGACCCCGAGCAGAACCTGCTCCTTGTCAAGGGCGGAGTGCCCGGGCCCAAGAACGGCGTCGTCCAGATCAGGGAGGAGAAGCGTGGCGGCTCCTAAAGCCCCTCTCCTCGGAATCAGCGGCAAGTCCTCGAAGGAGGCGACCCTCGACGAGGGCGTCTTCGGCGTCGACGTGAAGCCGCATCTCCTCCACGAGGCCGTTCGTGCGGAGCTGAACGCTCGTCGCGCGGGCACTCAGTCGGCCAAGAGTCGCGGGCTCGTCGCCGGCGGCCGTGCCAAGCCCTGGCGGCAGAAGGGAACCGGCCGCGCACGCGCCGGGACGATTCGCGCGCCGCAGTTCACGGGCGGCGGCGTTGCGTTCCCGCCGACGCCGCGCAGCTACGAGGTCAAGGTGAACAAGAAGGCGTACCGCTCGGCTCTGCGGGGTGCGCTGAGCGCACACGCGGGCGACGGCACGCTCGCGGTCGTCGACGGCTCTGCGTTCGAGGAGCCCTCGACGAAGAAGGCCGTCTCCTTCCTCGAGGCCTGGGGCAAGGAGCGCCCGCTCGTGCTCGTCGCGAACACGGACGAGGCAGCACTCGTGAAGTCGTTCCGCAACGTCGAGCGGGTGGTCATCGTGCCGCCGTCGGAGCTCGAGGTCGCGGCAATCCTCTGGGCCCGCTCGCTGCTCGTCAGCGAGGGCGCTCTCGAGTCTGTTCAGAAGCGGGCGGGGTCGGCATGAGCCTCCATCCAAACGAAGTTCTGCTCGCGCCGGTGGTCTCAGAGAAGAGCTATAGCCTGATCGAGGACCGGAAGTACTCGTTCAAGGTGCACAAGGACGCACACAAGACGCAGGTCCGGCAGGCCGTGGAGCAGCTCTTCGGCGTCAAGGTGATCGCCGTCAACGTCGTCCAGGTGCCGTCGAAGCCGAAGATGCGCAACTACAAGAAGGGCAGGCGCCCGGGCTGGAAGAAGGCGATCGTCCAGCTCAAAGAGGGCGACTCGATCGAGATCTTTGAAGGAGCCCAGGTCTAGTGGCGCTCAGAAAATTCAAGCCGACGTCTCCGGGTCGCCGCTTCATGACCGTCTCCGGGTTCGAGGAGATCACGCGCTCGAAGCCAGAGAAGAGCCTCACCGGGAAGGTCAAGAAGACCGGCGGGCGAAACAACAATGGCCGCATCACCACGCGCCACAAGGGCGGCGGGCACAAGCGCCGCTTCCGCGAGATCGACTTCAAGCGCACGAAGGACGCCATTCCGGCCAAGGTCGCTGCGATCGAGTACGACCCGAACCGCTCGGCGAACATCGCCCTGCTCCATTACGCGGACGGCGCGAAGGCGTACATCCTCGCTCCGGCGCGCCTGAAGGTCGGTGCGACCGTCGAGTCCGGGCCGAGCGCGGACATCAAGCCCGGGAACGCGCTGCCGCTCGAGAACATCCCGACGGGCACCCTCGTGCACAACGTCGAGCTCAAGCCCGGCCGGGGCGGGCAGATGGCCCGCAGCGCCGGCGCGGGGATCCAGCTCGTCGCGAAGGACGAAGGCTACGGCGTCCTGCGACTCCCCTCCGGCGAGCTTCGCCGCGTCTCGCTCACCTGCCGCGCGACGATCGGGCAGGTCGGGAACGTCGACCACGAGAACATCACGGGCGGGAAGGCCGGCCGCAGCCGCTGGCGCGGCAAGCGCCCGACCGTGCGTGGCTCGGCAATGAACCCGGTCGACCACCCGCACGGCGGCGGTGAGGGCAAGTCGAAGGGCGGACGCCATCCGGTCACCCCGTGGGGCGTGCCCACACTCGGCAAGCGCACGCGCGACAAGCACAAGGATTCCGACCGCCTGATCGTCCGCGGACGACGGAGAGGAAAGAGATAAGCGATGAGTAGATCGTCCAAGAAGGGGCCTTTCGTCGAGGAACGGCTCTTCAACCGCATCGAGGCGATGAACGCCTCGGGGTCGAAGAACATGATCCGGACCTGGTCGCGGTCCTCGACCGTCTTTCCCGAGATGGTCGGGCACACGATCGCGGTCCACGACGGGCGCAAGCACGTCCCGGTTTTCATCACCGAGCAGATGGTCGGCCACAAGCTCGGCGAGTTCGCGCCGACGAGGACTTTCCGCGCCCACTCGGGTGACCGGAAGGTGGAGGTAAAGCGCACCGCATGAACGCGCAGCAGACCCAGGAAGTGCGTGCCGCTGCAAAGTGGCTGCGGATCTCTCCGCGGAAGGCTCGGCTCGTCGTCGAGCACATCCGCGGACTGGACCGTGCCCGAGGCGCGGACCGTGCTCGCCTTCACCGACCGCGCGGCGGCCCGCGAGGTCGAGAAGCTGCTCCGTTCCGCCGTCTCGAACGCGGAGGCCAATCACGGGATGATCGGCGACGACCTCGTCGTCAAGACCGTCTTCGTCGACGCGGGCCCGGTGATCAAGCGCTGGCGCCCCCGTGCGCGCGGGCGCTCCGCCCAGGTCCGGAAGCGCACGTGTCACATCACGGTCACGCTCGTCCCTGGCGTCACGGCCACGGTCACACGCGCTGAGCCGACTGCCGCCGAGGAGAAGCCGAAGCGCACGCCACGCCGCAAGGCCGCTCCGAAGGCCAAGGCCGAGACCAAGCAGGCTCCTGCCAAGAAGGACACGGCCCCTGAGGACGAGCCGAAAGCGAAGGCGGCGGCAAAGCCCAAGGCCAAGGCGGCCACTCCAAAGAAGACTCCGACCAAGAAGAAAGAGAGCGACGCTTAATGGGTCAGAAAGTCCACCCCGGCGGGATGCGTATCGGTGTCATCCACGACTGGAAGTCGAACTGGTACACCGGCACCAAGGAGTTCCCCGAGGCGCTGCTCGAGGACATCAGGATCCGCGAGCACATCTACGCGAAGCTTTCGCACGCGGGCCTCTCCGACGTCTTGATCCGCAAGGACAAGCAGCGGATCACGATCGACATCTACACCGCTCGGCCGGGAATCGTGATCGGGAAGTCCGGTGCCGAGGTGGACGCGCTCCGCAAAGAGATCCACGGCATGACGCACAAGAACGTGCACATCAACATCAACGAGATCAAGCGCCCCGAGCTCGACGCGAAGCTCGTCGCGCAGTCGATCGCCGAGCAGCTCCAGAACCGGGTCAGCTTCCGGCGCGCGATGAAGCGCTCACTCGCCTCGGCGATGCGCTCGGGTGCACACGGCGTGAAAGTGCAGTGCGGCGGCCGGCTCGGCGGCACCGAGATGAGCCGCTCCGAGAGCTACTCAGAGGGCCGCGTGCCGCTGCATACGATCCGCGCCGACATCGACTACGGCTTCGTCGAGGCGAAGACGACCTTCGGCCGCATCGGCGTCAAGGTCTGGATCAACAAGGGCGAGATCATGCCCGAAGGCTTCGAGAGCGTCGCCCAGCAGAAGGAGACGCGCCTCGGCGACCAGGACACCGCGCGACGCCTCGGCGGGCGCACGGAGGGCCTGTCCGCCTCACGCGAGAGCGGCCGGACGAGAGCCGCCGACCGCGAGGGCCTCGGCCCGGTGCAGAAGCGGCGACCCAAGCGAGGCGCTCGCCGGCGTCCACGCACCGAAGGGGAGTCCACCCCGAGGGAGGAGCCCGTCGAGGCCGGGAGCGAGGCGAAGGTCGAGGAAGCTGCCCAGGCGCCAATTCTCGACACGGCACCAGTAGAGGCCGCTCCGGTGGAACCCGCAGATTCCGCCCCGGAAGCTCCGCCCGCTGAGGAGCCCAAGGCAGAGACAAAGCCCAAGAAGAAGGCCACGAAGGACGAGGAGGGTAGCTAGTGCTGCTTCCCAAGAAGACGAAGTACCGCAAGCAGCAGCGCGGCCGTCGGAGAGGCATCTCGAAAGGTCAGACGCGAGTCCAGTTCGGCGACTACGGGCTCAAGTCGCTCGAAGCGGCGTGGGTGACGAACCGCCAGATCGAGGCGGCCCGGATCGCGATGACCCGAAAGATCAAGCGCGGCGGGAAGGTCTGGATCAACGTCTTCCCCGACAAGCCGGTCAGCGAGAAGCCGGCCGAGACGCGCATGGGCTCGGGCAAAGGCTCACCGGAGCACTGGGTCGCAGTCATCAAGCCGGGACGGGTCATGTTCGAGTTGGCCGGCGTGCCCGAAGACCTCGCCAAAGAGGCTCTTCGCCTCGCCGGAAGCAAGTTGCCCATTCAGACGAAGTTCGTGAAACGGGAGGCGGATCTCTTTGCGAGCTAGAGACCTGCGAGGAATGAGCGACGACCAGTTGGACGACGCGCTCGCCGAGCGCCGGCAGGAGCTGTTCAACCTCCGGTTCCAGTCGGCAACCGGCGCGCTCGACAACCCGGCGCGCCTCAAGCTCGCAAAGCGAGAGATCGCCCGCATCCTGACCGTTCGAAACGAGCGCGAGCTCGCGAAGGAGACCATTTAGGTGGCAGAGAAGCCCGAAGACACCAAGCCAGAAGACATGAAGGCCGAAGACACCCCGGTCGAGGAGACCCCTGCGGCTGAGGAGCCCGTGGCGGAGGAGCCCGTCGCCGAGGAGCCCGTCGCCGAGGAGCCCGTGGCTGAGGAAGCCCCCGCCGAGCAAGCTCCTGCCGAGGAGCCTGTGGCGAGCCTCCGAGGACCCCGAGCCTGCCGGCTGCGCGAGGAGCCCCCCGCCGAGGAGCCTGTGGCTGAGGAACCGTCCGCTGAGGAGCCTGTGGCTGAGGAACCCTCCGCTGAGGAGCCCGCGGCTGAGGAAGCCCCTGCCGAGGAGCCTGTGGCTGAGGAAGCCCCTGCCGAGGAAGCTCCCGCCGAGGAGCCTGCGGCCGCCGAGGAAGCCCCTGCCGAAGAGCCCGCTGCGGAAGCGGCGGAGGCCCCTGCCGCCGAGGGCGAAGCAGCTCCGGCCCCCGCGGCCGAGGCAGCAGCGCCCGCCGAGGCCGCTGCCCCGCCCACGAAGCCGAAGCGCAAGCCCCGAAGCGAGCGCAGGCAGCGCCCGAAGCCGAAGCGAGAGCAGGTCGAAGGCCGCAAGCCGATCACGCGGCTCCCGAAGCCCGAGCATGACCGCGGCCGGCGCGTGGAGCGTCGCGGCGTCGTCGTCTCGAACGCGATGGACAAGACGATCGTCGTCCGAGTCGACACGGTGAAGGCGCATCCGCGCTACAAGAAGGTCGTTCGCCGCTCCGCGAAGTTCCATGCGCACGACGAGCAGAACGCTGCGAACGTCGGCGACGTCGTCCTCATCGTCGAGACCCGACCGCTGTCGAAGACGAAGAACTGGCGCCTGGCGCAGGTGCTCGAGGTCGCGAAGTGATCCAACAGGAATCCCGACTCAGAGTGGCCGACAACACGGGAGCGCGCGAGATCCTCTGCATCCGCGTGCTCGGCGGCTCGCACCGCCGCTACGCGCGAGTCGGAGACGTCATCGTCGGAACGGTCAAGACCGCAACTCCGCAGGGCGCGATCAAGAAGGGCGAGGTCGTGCAGGCGGTCGTCGTCCGCACGAAGAAGCCCTACGGCCGCGACGACGGAACGATGATCGCATTCGACGAGAACGCCGCGGTCATCATCGACCCCGCGCGCAATCCCCGCGGGACGCGCATTTTCGGACCAGTCGCGAGAGAGCTTCGCGAAAAGAACTTCATGAAGATCGTTTCGCTCGCACCGGAGGTTTTGTAGTGAAGGCAATGAAGATCAAGAAGGGCGACACCGTTCACGTGCTGGCGGGCAAGGACCGCGGCAAGCAAGGCCGTGTGCTCGAGGCGCGTCCGGACGAGAAGCGCCTGATCGTGGAGAACCTGAACATGATCAAGCGGCACTCGCGTCCGAAGCCGATCAAGAACCCGAGCCGGATGGGCGGGCAGCAGGTGACGCCCGGCGGCGTGATCGAGAAGGCTGCGCCGATCCAGATCTCGAACGTGATGCTCGTCTGCCCGACCTGCAACCGCCCGACACGGGTCGGCTACGTCATCAAGGAGCGCAGCGGCGAGGACACCGTCAAGGTGCGCGTCTGCAAGCGCGACGACTGTCGCCAGGAGATCGACAGGTAATGGCTGTCAAGAGCGGATACGTGCCACGGCTGAAGGAGCGCTACGAGCAGGAGCTGCGCCCTCAGCTCAAAGACGAGCTCGGCTTCGCGTCGGTCATGCGCGTCCCGCGCGTCTCGAAGATCACGCTCAACATGGGCGTCGGCGAGGCGAAGACCGAGACGAAGGCGCTCGACGGCGCGATCGAGGAGCTGACGATGATCGCCGGCCAGCGCGCGCAGGTGCGAATGGCGCGGAAGTCGATTGCCAGCTTCAAACTGCGCGAAGGGATGCCGATCGGTGCGCGCGTCACCCTGCGTGGGAACAAGATGTGGGAGTTCCTCGACCGGCTCGTGTCGATCGCTCTGCCCCGCATCCGCGATTTCCGGGGGCTCGGGCCCGAGTCGTTCGACGGGCGCGGCAACTATTCGATCGGGATCCGCGAGCAGATCATCTTTCCGGAGATCAACTACGACGACGTTCAGACCGTCCGTGGTCTCGACGTTGCGATCACGACGACGGCTCAGAACGACGACGAGGGCTTCGCGCTCCTGCGCGGCCTCGGTCTTCCATTCCGAGCGAGAGAAGAAGGAGCGGAACAACCATGAGATCTGAGGGCATCCATATGGCAACTCAACGTAACTTGGACGCGTAGCGTGGCTAAGAAGTCCCTGATCGCCAAGGCCAAGCGGACACCTCGCTTCAAGGTCCGCGCCTACAGCCGCTGCAACCGCTGCGGCCGCCCCCGCGCGGTCTACAAGAAGTTCGGCCTCTGCCGGATTTGCCTGCGCGAGCTCGCCCACGAGGGCGCCATCCCAGGCATGACGAAATCGAGCTGGTGACCTAGATGCACACAGACCCGATCGCAGACATGCTCACGCGCATCCGCAACGCCAACAAGGCGATGCAGGAGACGACCGAGATGCCGACCTCGCGCTTGAAGGAGGAGATCGCCCGCATCCTCAAGGACGAGGGCTACATCACCGGCTACCGCGTCCTCAGCCCGGACGAGTACAACGCAACGCAGGAGAACAAGAAGAAGCACCGCGCCTACGGGACGCTCGTGGTCGAGCTGAAGTTCGGCCGCAACCGCGAGCGGATCATCACCGACCTCAAGCGCATCTCGAAGCCCGGCCGCCGCGTGTACGCTCGCAAGGATCGCCTGCCGCGCGTGCTCGGAGGAATGGGCACCGCGATCCTCTCCACCTCGGGTGGGCTCGTGACGAGCCGCACGGCGCAGGAACGCGGAGTCGGCGGCGAGGTCGTCTGCTTCATCTGGTGAACCAATGAGTCGAATCGGAAAACAGCCAATCGAAGTCCCGGACGGGGTCAACATTGCTCTGGACCCGGGGCGGGTCACGGTCAACGGCCCGCTCGGGGAGCTGACGCAGAACGTCCCGGTCCGGATCTCGATCGAGAAGGAGGACGGGCAGCTGCTCGTGAAGCGCCCGACCGACCGCGGCGAGGATCGCGCGCTGCACGGTCTGACTCGCTCGCTCGTGGCGAACATGGTCGAAGGCGTCACGAAGGGCTACGAGAAGCGCCTCGAGATCCAGGGCGTCGGCTACCGAGCGACGATGCGGGGGACGGCGCTCGAGTTGAGCGTTGGCTACTCCCACGTGGTCGTGATCGACGCGCCGCCCGGCATCACCTTCGAGGTGCCGGTTCAGACCGAGATTCTCGTCAAGGGCATCGACAAGCAGCTGGTGGGCGAGATCGCCGCCGAGATCCGCGACGTGCGCAAGCCCGAGCCCTACAAGGGCAAGGGCATCCGCTACCAGGGCGAGTACGTGCGCCGGAAGGTCGGCAAGAGGGCGTAATGGCGACGCTCACCGTCAGAGAGGCCCGCCTGCGCCGTCACCGGCGTGTGCGCAAGCGTGTGGTCGGGACGGCGGAGCGGCCGCGCCTGGCCGTCTTCCGCTCGAACTCCGGCATCGAGGCGCAGTTGATCGACGACCTGGCCGGCAAGACGCTGGCCGCCGCGAGCTCGCTCCATCTGAAGAAGTCGTTCAAGGGCAACAAGACCGCCCAGGCGGCCGAGGTCGGGAAGACGCTCGGCGAGGCCGCAAAGAAGGCCGGCGTCGAGTCCGTCGTCTTCGACCGCGGCGGGTACCTCTACCACGGGCGCGTCAAGGCGCTCGCCGATGCAGCCCGCGAAGGGGGATTGAAGTTTTGAGCACCACCACACCGGTTGAGCGCGAAGTCATGTCCAGGGAAGAGAGCCGCGAGCTCAAGGAGCGCGTGGTCGAGATCAACCGTGTCGCCAAGGTGGTCAAGGGCGGCCGGCGGTTCTCGTTCACGGCGCTCGTCGTGATCGGTGACGAGGTCGATCGCGTCGGGCTTGGCTACGGGAAGGCCCGCGAGGTCCCGCTGGCGATCTCGAAGGCCGTGGACGACGCGAAGAAGAACCTCTTCACGATCCCGAAGCACGGAACGACGATCACGCACCCGATCATCGGCAAGTTCGGCGCGGCGCGGGTGATGCTCCGTCCGGCGAGCGAGGGAACCGGCGTCATCGCCGGCGGCGGCGTGCGCGCCGTCCTCGAGCTGGGCGGGATCCGCGACATCCTCGCCAAGAGCCTGGGCACGACGAATCCGATCAACATGCTGAAGGCGACCGTCCAGGGGCTGCAGCACCTGCGCCGTCCCGAAGACGTGGCGGCGGCACGCGGTCTGACCATCAACCAGGTGCTGCCGGTGGGTGCCAAGGTGGCTGAAGAGCTGGTTGCCGAGCCGGTTGCGGAAGCTATTGCCGAGCCGGTGGCCGAGGCGGCTGAGGAGCCGCAGGAGACTGAGAGTGGCGAAGGTCAAGATCAAGCAAGTTCGTAGCTCGATCGGGCAAAGCCAGCGCCATCGCGGCACGCTCCGCGCCCTAGGGCTGGGCAAGATCGGCCGCACGGCGGAGCACTCGGAGAGCCCACAGCTCGCCGGTATGCTCAGGAAAGTCCGCCACCTCGTCGAGATCGACGACGGGACCAAGTAGCTCAGTCATGGCTCAGAAGCTGAACCTCTCCTCGCTCAAGCCCGCCGCGCCGCGCAAGGATCGCAAGCGCATCGGCCGCGGCCCGGGCTCGGGCAAGGGCCGCTACTCGGGCCGGGGCATCAAGGGCCAGAAGTCCCGTTCCGGCTCGAACAAGATGCGTGCCGGCTTCGAGGGCGGGCAGATGCCGATCCACATGCGCCTCGGCAAGCAGCGTGGCCCGTACTCCAAGGACGCGATGCCGATGGGGCCGCACCGGACGAAGGTTTCCTCCGTCAACGTGCGTGACCTCGAGCGCTTCGACGGCGAGGTCACGCCCGAGCTGCTGAAGGAGGCGGGGCTGATCAGGAACACGCGCCTCGACGTCAAGATCCTCGGTCACGGCGACCTCACGAAGAAGCTCTCGGTCTCGGCCCATCTTTTCTCGGTCGGCGCGCGCGAGAAGATCGAGCAGGCCGGCGGGACGATCACCTGGCTCCGGGGCGAGCCGAAGCCGAAGCATCCGAAGCGTCGGGTGACGAGGGCCGCTCCTCCCCCGGAGGAGCCGGAGCCCGAGGCCGAAGAGACTTCGCAAGAGCCTGTTTCAGAGGGGCCTGCTGAGACCGAAGAGCCGCCCACCGAAGAGCCGCCGGCCGACGAGGAGGCCGACAACTAGATGTTCTCCTGGCTCACGAATGCCTGGCGTGTCCCAGAGCTCCGCCGCCGCGTTCTCTTCACGGCCCTGATCCTCGCCGTCTACCGGCTCGGGTCCTGGATTCCGGCGCCCGGCGTCGACGCGACCGCGATCAAGGATTACTTCAACGGGCAGGGCAGCACGGTGCTCGGCTTGCTCAACCTCTTCTCCGGCGGCGCGCTCTCGCAGTTCGCGATCTTCGCGCTCGGGATCATGCCGTACGTCACCGCGTCGATCATCCTCCAGCTCATGACCGTCGTCGTCCCGAAGCTCGAGCAGCTTCAAAAAGAGGGCGAGGCGGGCATGGCCAAGATCAACCAGTACACGCGCTATCTGACCGTCATCCTGGCCGCTCTCCAGTCGCTCGGGTACGCCTATCTCTTCAAGCGGCAGGGCATCCTCGACGCGGGCGCCGGCCGAACTTTCCTCATCGTCCTCACCCTCACCGCGGGCACGACTCTGCTCATGTGGATGGGCGAGCTGATCACCAAGCGGGGCATCGGCAACGGCATCTCGCTGCTGATCTTCGCGTCAATCCTGGTCAGCCTGCCAACCGGGATCAGCGCCTGGTACTACGGCGGCACGATGGAGAAGCTCTTCTTCCCGTTGATCGCGGTCGCGATCATCGTCGCCGTCGTCTTCATCCAGGAGGGTCAGCGGAAGATTCCAATCCAGTACGCGAAACGCATGATCGGCCGCCGCATGACCGCGGGTGGCTCGACCTACATGCCGCTGCGCGTGAACATGGCCGGTGTCATCCCGATCATCTTCGCGGCGGCCGTGATGGCGTTCCCGCCGACGGTTGGCCAGTACTTCCCGCAGACGCAGAGTTTCGTCAACGCGCACTTCTCCCCGACCAACCTGACCTACCTGTTGCTCGAGGGCTTCATGATCATCATCTTCACGTACTTCTATACCGCGGTCCAGTTCAACCCGGTCGACCAGGCCGACCAGCTGCGCAAGCATGGCGGCTACATCCCCGGCATCCGGCCCGGGCCGCCGACGGCGCAGTATCTCGACCGCGTGCTGACGCGTCTCACACTCCCGGGTGCGCTCTACCTCGCGATCGTCGCCATCTTGCCGAGCATCTTCATCAAGTACTTCGGCTTCTCCCAGACGACGTCTGGTGCGCTCGGCGGCACCTCGGTGCTGATTGCGGTCGGCGTCGCGCTCGACACGATGCGGCAAATGGAGTCGCAGATGATGATGCGCTCCTACGAGGGTTTCCTCAAATAGCGTGCCACTAGACGTTCTTTTGCTGGGCGTCCAAGGGGCTGGCAAGGGGACGCAGGCCAAGCGCATCGCTTCCGAGTACGGGCTCGCGCACATCGCGACCGGCGACATCCTTCGCCACGCGATCGCCGAAAGGACGGAGCTCGGACAGCGCGTGCAGCCGATCCTCGAGCGCGGAGAGCTCGTGCCCGACGACCTGATGATCGACCTGATCCGCGAGCGGCTCCAATCCGAGGATGCGGAGAACGGGTTTGTCCTCGACGGCTTCCCGCGCACGATGACGCAGGCGGAGGCGCTCGACTCGATGCTGGCCGAGATCGGCCGGCCACTCTCGATCGTGTTCGAGCTGCAGGTCCCGGACGACGTGGCTCTCGAGCGCCTGCATCGGCGCGCCGAGCAGGAAGGGCGGGCCGACGACACGCCCGAGGCAATCGAGAAGCGGCTCGAGCTCTACCATCGGGAGACCAAGCCGCTGGTCGCCCACTACCGGATGCTCGGCAATCTCGTCGGGATCCACGGCAACCGGCCGGAGGACGAGGTCTTTTCCGAGCTCCAGGAGGCCCTCGACCAGGTGCAGGTAGCCTCATGATCATTCGCAAGTCCCCTGCCGAGATCGAGACGATGGCCAAGGCCGGCAGCGTGGTCGCCGACACGCTCGCGCTCGTTGGCGAGCACGCGCGGCCGGGCGTGACGACGGCGGAGCTCGACGAGCTGGCCGACGAGTTCATTCGCGCGCAGGGCGGCACGTCGTCCTTCAAGGGCTACCGCGGCTACCCCGCCTCCATCTGCACGTCCCCGAACGAGATGGTGGTGCACGGGATCCCCAGCGGGCGCACGCTCGCCGACGGCGACATCCTGTCCGTGGACGTGGGCGTCTCGCTCGACGGGTTCGTGGCCGACTCGGCCTTCACGTTCCCGGTCGGAGAGGTCTCGGTCGGGGCCGAGCGGCTGCTCGACGCCTGTCAGGCAGCGCTCGCGGCGGGGATCGCGCAATGCCGGCCCGGTAACCGCCTGTCCGACGTCTCGCATGCGATCCAGATGACGACTGAAGAGTCAGGCTTCTCCGTCGTGCGCAGCCTCGTCGGTCACGGCATCGGCCGGGCGATGCACGAGGACCCGCAGATCCCGAACTACGGAGCTCCGGGTCGCGGGCCCGAGCTTGCTTCGGGAATGACTTTCGCGATCGAGCCGATGATCAACGCCGGTGGGCACGACATCTACCTGCACGACGACGACTGGTCGATCTCGACAGTCGACGGGTCGCTTTCGGCCCATTTCGAGCACACGGTCGCGATCACCGACGAGGAGCCCCGCATCCTGACAACCGACAAGAATCGGGCGGGAGCCCTTTTGCTACCATAGTTTTTCACCGCGCAGCTTCGCTGTGCGTGTCTCTATGTCCCTACAACCGCGCTCAAGGGCGCGGTTCTCGTGCGAGGAGCAAGGTGAAGGTTCGAGCGTCAGTCAAGCCGATGTGTGAGCGGTGCCGCGTGATCCGGCGGAACGGCCGGACCATGGTCATCTGCACGAATCCCAGACACAAGCAGAGGCAGGGCTAATGGCACGAATTGCAGGCGTAAACCTCCCGCGCGAGAAGCGCATCGAGGTCGCGCTCACCTACATCTTCGGCATCGGCCGCTCGAGGTCGCGTGAGATCTCCTCGTCCCTCGGGCTCTCCCTCGACACGAAGGTCAGCGACCTCACCGACGGGGAGATCACGAAGCTGCGCGACTACATCGACACGAACCTGCAGGTCGAGGGCGACCTCCGCCGCGAGCGCTCGCAGGCGATCAAGCGCCTCGGCGAGATCGGCGCCTACCGCGGGGTGCGGCATCGCCGCGGCCTGCCGGTGAACGGCCAGCGCACGAAGACGAATGCTCGCACGCGCAAGGGCCCGAAGAAGACCGTGGGCCGCGGCAAGAAGGCGCCGTCTAAGACTTAATGGCACCCCCTCGCAGACAAGCAGGGCGTGGTCGCACCAGGCGCCGCGTCAAGAAGAACATCGCCATCGGCCAGGCGCACATCAAGACGTCGTTCAACAACACGATCGTCACGCTCACCGACGCCTCGGGCAACGTCATCGTCTGGGAGTCCGCGGGCTCGGCCGGCTTCAAGGGCTCTCGCAAGTCGACGCCGTTCGCCGCGCAGGTGACCGCCGACTCGTGCGCGCGCAAGGGCATGGAGCACGGCCTCCAGAAGGTCGAGGTCTTCGTCAAGGGCCCGGGCTCGGGCCGCGAGACGGCGATCCGCTCGCTCCAGGCGGCCGGTCTCGAGATCCTCGGCGTCAAGGACGTGACGCCACAGGCGCACAACGGCGTCCGGCCCAGGAAGCGGAGGCGCGTGTAGTGGCACGAGACAGGTCGCCGAAGTGCAAGCAGTGCCGCCGCGAGGGCATGAAGCTCTTCCTCAAGGGAGAGCGCTGCCTGACCGAGAAGTGCGCGATCGAGCGCCGCAGCTACCCGCCGGGCGAGCACGGGCGCGGACGTATCAAGCAGTCCGAGTACCTGCTTCAGCTGCGCGAGAAGCAGAAGGCGCGCCGGTTCTACGGCCTGCTCGAGAAGCAGTTCCGCACCTACTACGCGAAGGCCGCGAAGGGCTCGGGGATCACCGGTGAGGAGCTCCTGCGCATGCTCGAGACGCGGCTCGACAACGTCGTCTACCGGCTCGGCTTCGCCGCCTCACGGGCTCAGGCCCGCCAGCTCGTCCGCCACGGCCACTTCCACGTCAACGGCCGGCGCGTGAACATCCCCAGCTACCAGGTTCGCCCGGACACCATCATCACGATGGCGCCCGGCAGCTCGGCCGAGCAGGTGATCCGCGACGCCACCGACCTCACTGCGTCCGTCGCGCCCTGGCTCCAGGCCGACCACGAAGCGCTCACCGGGAAGATCCTCAAGCTTCCCGAGCGATCGGAGATCGACACTCCGGTCCAGGAATCACTGATTGTCGAGCTCTACTCGAAGTAGAAAGGAACGCATGGCAACGAGAACGACTTTGATGGACTTCCAGGTGCCGCGAATCGTCCACGAGGAAGTGGACGAGCAGCGCGGCCGGTTCACGATCGAGCCGCTCGACCGCGGCTTCGGCTACACGTTCGGCAACTCGCTGCGCCGCGTGCTGCTCTCCTCGCTGGAGGGCGCCGCCGTCACCTCGGTCAAGCTCGAGGGCGTCGCGCACGAGTTCACGACCCTGCCAGGCGTGAAGGAAGACGTGACCGACATCATCCTGGCTCTGAAGAACATGATCTGCCGGCTCCACGGCGAGTCGCCAGAGATCGAGGTTCGCCTGAACAAGCGGGGCCCCGGCAAGGTCACGGCGGGCGACATCGAAGCACCCGCCGACCTCGAGATCCTCAATCCCGATCTCCAGATCGCGACCCTGTCGGACAAGGGCCGGCTCGAGCTGACGATGACGATCGGGCGTGGACGCGGATACGTGCCGGGCGAGATGAACCGCGGTCCCGAGCACACGATCGGCGTCATTCCGATCGACTCGATCTTCTCGCCGGTGCGGCGCGTCTCGTACGACATCGAGGCGGCCCGTGTCGGCCAGCGGACTGACTACGACAAGCTCAACCTCGAGGTCACGACCGACGGCTCGGTCGATCCGCGCGAGGCGATCGGCCAGGCGGCGGAGATCCTGATCCGGCAGCTTGCGATCTTCACCGACATCGACAAGATCGAGGGCTTCGGCGAGGTCGCTGCGGAGGCGCTTCCGGCTGAAGCGCCGCTCGCGCACGGGATGGAGAACTTCCCGATCGAGGAGCTCGAGCTCGGCGTTCGCTCGTACAACTGCCTGAAGCGGGTCGGGATCGAGACGATCGGCGACCTCGTCGTCAAGAGCGAGAACGAGCTGGCCGCGATCCCGAACTTCGGGAAGAAGTCGATCGAAGAGGTCAAGGAGACGCTGGCCACTCACGGCCTGAATCTCCGCGGCGACGAGTAGGCGAGCCGTGAGGCACCACCGCAAAGGCAAGAAGCTCGGCCGCACCTCAGCCCACCGCAAGGCGCTCTACTCGAACCTTGCGGGCGCGCTGATCGAGCACGGGCGGATCAAGACGACCCTGGCGAAGGCCAAGGCGGTCAGGCCGATCGCGGAGCAGATGATCACCCTCGGCCGGCGCGGCGATCTTCACGCGCGGCGGCAGGCACTTGCTTACCTGCACTCGAACGACGTCGTCACGATGCTCTTCTCCGAGGTCGCCCCACGCTTCACCGACCGGCCCGGCGGCTACTCGCGGATCGTCAAGCTCGGTCCCCGTTACGGCGACGCGGCCGAGATGGTCTACCTCGAGCTCGTCGACTACGTGCCGCCGGCGCCGAAGGCGAAGGTCGTGCGTGAGCGCGAGCCCGAGGAGATCGAAGCCGAGTCAGGCGTTCCGGGCGTCACGAGCTAACTGCTCGTCGACGGGAACCCGGTCCCTGCTGCGGACATGAACCGGGTGATGGAGACGGATCGTCAACTTCTGCGGCACGCCGATCCCGCCGTGTTCGGCCTGCTCTTCGAGCGGCACGGGCGAGCCGTCTACAACTACTGCTTCAGGCGGACTGCGGACTGGTCGGCGGCCGAGGATCTCACCTCGATCGTCTTCCTCGAGGCGTGGCGGAAGCGGAACCAAGTCCGGATCCACGGCGACACGCTGCTGCCGTGGCTCTACGGAGTGGCGACGAACGTCCTGCGCAACCGCAGCCGGTCGCTTCGTCGTTACCGCTCGGCCCTCGCTCGCCTGCCCGTCGAACACGAGGGTGATTTCGCCGACGAGGCGGTCGAGCGGATCGACGACGAGCGGCAGATGCGCCGCGTCCTGGACGCTCTGCGGCTCTTGCCGAAGCGCGACCAGGACGTGCTGGCGCTCTGTGTCTGGTCGGAGCTCAGCTACGAGGAAGCTGCCGTTGCGCTCGACCTGCCCGTTGGAACCGTGCGCTCACGCCTCTCCCGCGCGCGCCGCCGGCTCCGGGACGAGTCCGACACTTCGCTCCCAAAGGAGGCATTCGCCGAATGAACGACTTCGAGATCCCAAACGAGCGCGACTTCCCACCCGGACAGCGTGAGCGCAGGGCGAATCACCTCGTTCGCGAGCTGACGACGACTCGCCGGCGCCGACGGCTCGCTCTCTCGCTGGTGCCCGCGGTCGCAATCTTGCTGACGGCCGCGACGGGCTTTACCGCGTACACGCTGCTTCGCACCGAGCCGACTCACCTCGAGAGCATCGGCTGCTACGACCGGGCGAGTCTCGACGGCAACGTCACGGTCGTCAGCCCGGACGGACGGAGCCCCGTCGCCCAGTGCCGAGATCTGTGGCAGCAGGGAGTGGTCGGCGAGCCCGTGCCTGCGCACTTCGCGGCCTGTGTGCTGAGCACCGGCCCCGTGGGTGTCTTCCCGAGCGCGGGCGACGAGACTTGCGAGCAGATGGGACTGGCCGTGCTGAGCGCCGAGGGCGAGGCCGAGAGCAGGCGATTCGTCCGGATGCGCGACGCGATCTATGCGCGGCTCGGAAGTCCCGCGTCGGGCTCGTCCAGGCGGTCTGGGCCCTGCGTCGGTGAGGAGCGAGCGCGCGCAATCGTCTTCGAGGAGCTCGCAGCGCATGGCTACGAGGGCTGGAGCGTGAACACCGCGGGCGAGGGCTTCACGGATGACCGGCCGTGCGCCCAGGTCTCGTTCGACGGGGGCAGCAGGACGGCGATCCTGCTCGCCGGGACGCGCTAGAGGCGGGACTCGAGCAGCACGAACGTCGGGTTCGGAACGTCCCGGCTCGGCTCGATCCAGATCTCGATCTCGTCCGAGAGCTCTCCGCGCAGCCTGCTTCCGAGCTCGTTCGCCTGCTCCTCGGTGACCACGTCGATGGTCACGTAGCGCCAGCGGCGGTGCACGCGGAGGCCCTCGCCGGCCAGCCGTTCCTGAAGCTGAGCCGCCTCGGCACGGCTCGGGAGGTCGAGCTTGACGAGCCATTCGTAGGCGCCCTCCCGCTCGGCCTCTGCTTCATGCATCCGGAGCTCCTCGCGCTCTCCTTCAGGTGTCTGGGGAAGCGGAATCGACGCGTCCTTCCAGGCCTCCTCCACCGGGTGCCAGCGTGTGACGGCGATGTCGGCCGTCAGGTTTTCAGCGGCGACGAGCTCCCGCGCCACCCGCTCGGCCTCGCGCGCTTCTTGCTCGCTGGCCCGCGTAGAGGAAGACCCGTGGGCCGTCCCTGGTGACGACGACCCGGCCGCCCAGCCGCTTGCGGGCTTCGTCGTCGAGATCGTGCGCGCGCAGCCGCTCCCCGAGCCCGAGCCCGTGCTCCTCGTCGTCGAGGTCGATCTCCACGCGCCATTCGTCGTTGTACACGGAACGGGATGATATGCGGCCATGCGCCTCAGGCTGACGATCGAATACGACGGGACCGGGTTCCGGGGCTGGGCTGCCCAGCCGGGACTACGCACGGTCGAAAGCGTCTTGCGAGAGGCGCTCTACTCGGTCTTCTCCTCGTACGAGAAGCTTGCGGTCGCGGGGAGAACGGACACGGGGGTGCATGCGCTCGGCCAGTGCGCGAGCGTCGACGTCGAGGGCGGGCCTCCGGTCGAGAGTGCGGCGAAGGCGCTGAACACTGCGCTGCCCGCGGACGTCTCGGTGATCTCGGCCGAAGAAGCGCCCCCGGACTTCCATGCAAGGCACTCGGCACGCGCGAGGAGCTACCGCTACCGCATCTGGCGGCGGCAGACGCCGTCGCCGTTCGAGCTCCACCGGAGCTTCTGGTATCCCCGCCCGCTCGACTATGACGCGCTGGCCGCCTCCGCCGACATCCTGATCGGAGAGCACGACTTCCGCGCGTTCACGAAGACCGTCACCGGGCATGAGACCTTCACGCGCGAGATTCGCGAGGCCGCCTGGTTCGAGCGAGGCGATGCCGTCGAGCTCGAGATCACGGCGAACAGCTTCCTGCGCCACATGGTGCGAACCCTCGTCGGCACGATGCTCGAGCGGTCGCCCGCCGATCTGGCGCGACTACTCGAAGGGGCGCCGCGAGAGGAAGGCGGGACAACGGCCCCGGCTCGCGGGCTCTACCTGGAGCGGGTCGAGTACTAACGCGAAGAGACCTCCCTGAGCGCGCTGAGGAGCTCCTGATGGCGCCGTTCCTCGTCAGGCATGCCCTCCTCGGCAGGGCCGCGCATCCGTGTGAGGAGCGCGCTCATCGGCTTCACGACGAAGAAGAACACCGCCGCCGCGACCGCCACGAACTGGATGACGTCCGTGATGAACGCGCCGTAGCGAAACACCGCGTCGTTGATCGTGAACGTCAGCCCGCGGAAATCGGGTTTTCCGATGATCATGGCGATCACGGGCATGAGCAGGTTGTTCACGAGCGAGTTGACAACGGCCGCGAACGCGAGGCCCATGACGAACGCGACCGCGAGCTCGACGATGTTGCCCCGCAGGAGAAAGTCGCGGAACTCCTTCAGCATCGAAGGTTCCTTCCTGTAGACGGAAGGCCGATTCTAAAACCGGTACGAGTGCTGGCGGCTCAGGAAGAAGCCGTGGCGGCTCTTATTGCGGCAGCGGAGGCCAGTCTTCTTCGACAGGCAGGTGAACGCACCCCGCTGCCACCGCGAGCCGTAGCGGAGGACCCGCGAACGGGGATCGAGCGTGGTGTCCCCGTGGCAAACGACGGTCGCTCGTCCGGTCGGGCTCAGCTCGTAGCTGTCACCCCAGTCGAGGTCGCAGTTGCGAGGCCGCGCGGGGCGCGGGCGCAATCCCGTTCGGATGTCGCAGCGCAGGCTCGGCACCGGCCCGAGGCCGCTCGAATAGGCGCACCCGATGTTTCCCGACGGCGTCCGAAACTGAACGACCACGCTCGCTGCGGCGGACGAAGCGAGGACAGCAGAGACGAGGAGCAGGCCGAGAGCGAGTCGCACGAGACAGACATGCTACTGCCGGCTTGCGACGGAACCGCCCCGGCTAGCATCAGCTTCGTGGCGACCAAGGCAATGGAGCGGCGAATCGAGGACCTGCGCAAGCAGCTCGAGCACCACCTCTACCGATACCACGTCCTCGACGAGCCCGAGATCTCGGACGCCGCGTACGACCGGCTCTACGACGAGCTCAAGGCACTCGAAGAGGAGCATCCCGAGCTGGTCACTCCCGACTCGCCGACGCAGCGAGTGGGTGCGCCGGCGAGCGGACGCTTTCAGAAAGTGCAGCACCTCACCGCGATGGGCTCGCTCGAGAAGGTGACTACGGACGAGGCGCTCGAGAAGTGGGCTGCCGACGTGCGGAAGCGGCTCGGGACCGACGAGCCCGTCGCCTACGTGACGGAGCCGAAGATCGACGGGCTCGCGATCAATCTCACCTACGAGGACGGTCTGCTGACGCGTGGCGCCACTCGCGGCGACGGCGTGCAAGGCGAGGACGTGACGGTCAACCTGCGCACGATCCCATCGGTGCCGCTCAGGATGCGCGGAAATCGCTTGCCGGCGGTTGCGGAGGTGCGCGGCGAGGTCTACATGCCGCTCTCCGGCTTCAGCGAGCTGAACGCCCGTGTCGCCGAGCTGGGTCAGAAACTCGCACCGAACCCGAGAAACGCCGCCGCAGGATCACTGCGCCAGAAGGACTCGTCGATCACAGCCTCCCGGCCGCTCGCCGTGTGGATGTACGGGCTCGGCGCCGCAGAGGGAGTCGAGCTGGGCACGCACTGGGAGACGCTCGAGTGGCTGCGGGAACACGGTTTCCGCACCAACCCCTTCTCGGAGCGGCACGAGTCAGTCGAGGCCGTCGCCGAGGTCTGCAGGCTCTGGGAGACGAGACGGCTCGAGCTCGACTACGAGATCGACGGCTTCGTGATCAAGGTCGACTCGTTCGACCAGCAGCAGCGTCTCAGCGCCCTCCACGGGCGGCCGCGCTGGGCTCGCGCCTACAAGTGGGCGCCGATGACCGCCGAGACGAAGCTCCTGCAAATCCACATCAGAGTGGGGCGGACGGGCGCGCTCAACCCTTGGGCGCAGCTCGAGCCGGTCGAGGTCGGCGGCGTCACCGTCTCGAACGCGACGCTCCACAACGAGGACGACATCAACCGCAAGGACATCCGGGTCGGGGACACCGTCATCGTCCAGCGGGCAGGCGACGTCATCCCCCAGGTCGTCGGCCCCGTGCTGCCCACATGCGAAGGGCTCGCAGGCGATTCCGCATGCCCAAGAAGTGCCCCCTCTGCGGTGCCGAGATCGTCAAGCCCGAGGGCGAGGCGATGCACCGCTGCCCGAACCCGAAGTGCGAGTCGCGAGGCCTCGAGACGCTCATCAACTGGGTCTGGGACATCGACGGCGTCGGCGAGCAGGCAATCCGGAGGCTCTGGCGCGAAGGGATCGTCACCTCGATACCGGACCTGTACCGGCTGACGAAGGAGCAGCTGATGGAGCTCGACGGCTACGCGGAGATCTCTGCCGGAAGCGCCGTCGCGGCGATCGAGCAGTCGAAGCAGAATTTCACGTTCCACCGAATCCTGGCGGGGTTGAACATCCCGCAGACCGGCTGGGTTACGGCGCGCAACCTCGCGGCCCATTTCGGCTCGATCGAGAAGCTGTGCGACGCGACCCAGGAGGAGATCCAGGAGGTGGAGGGCATCGGGCCGGACCGCGCAGAGGCGATCGCCGAGTGGTTCTCCGACGAGGAGAACCGACGGCTCATAGACGAGCTGCGCGGCCTCGGGCTCCGCTTCGAGACCGGCGACGAGCTGAAGCCGGTCGAGGGCCCGCTTACCGGCCAGACGTACGTGCTCACCGGGACGCTCGAGTCGTTCACGCGAGACGAGGCCGCCGCAGCCCTCGAGGCCAAGGGCGCGAAGGTCGGGAACTCCGTCTCGAAGAAGACGGCCGGCGTGATCGTCGGGGAGGAGCCCGGCTCGAAGCTCAAGAAGGCGCAGCAGGCCGGGGTCCCGATCCTCGACGAGCAGGCGCTGAAGTCTCTACTGGGCAGCTAGAACGGCGGCGAACCGGTCCTGGGCCGTGCGTGCCCAGAAGTGTGAGACGGGCGAGCCGTTCTGGATCACCGAGAACGCGTAGCGGCGCCTGACATAGCCGGAGAGGGCCGAGGCCTCGTTGAGGGTGCCGGTCTTCGCTCGGACTCGCCCGGCAGCCGCGGTTCCGCGCATCCTCGAGTCGAGCGTCCCGCTGCGCCCGGCGACAGGCAGCGCCGAGAGCAGGATCTCGCGCAGCTCCTCGTCGAGCCAGCTCGCGCGCAGCATTGCGACCAGCGCGTTGGCGGTCAGCCGGTCGAGACGCGAGAGCCCCGAGCCGTCGGCGATCCGCACGCCGGCGAGCGGGATCCCCTGTTCCGTCAGCAGCTGCCGGACGACCGCTGCTCCGGTCGCCGAGGATCCCTGGTTCGCAAAGCCGACTCCGAGCTGCTTCAGGAGGAGCTCCGCCGTGAAGTTGTCGCTCTCGTGGTCCATGAAGCGGAGGACCTGCTGAAGCGGCACGGACTCGATCGTCGCCAACGGCACCTCCTGGGCTTCCACCTCGGCCACGCCCGTGACGGCCCGCCCGGCGACCCGGATCCCGACACGTCGCAGGGCGGCGCGGAATGAGAGTGCGGCGGCGAGGGCCGGCTCGCGGGTGATGCGGCCCTGGTACCGCGCCCTGTCGACGGTGAGCGCCGAGAGGGGCGCCGATTCGTTGATGAAGAACCACGGCTTCCAGCCCGGGCCCATCCGCTTGGCGTCGAAGTAGGACTCGTCGCCCACGACGCGACCACTGACCCGGCGGATGCCCTGGGCGTGGAGCTGTGAGGCGAGCTGCAACAGGTCGAGCGTGGAGAGGGTCGGGTCGCCGCCGCCTTTCAGGAAGACGTCCCCGCGCCAGACCGAGCCGTCGAGCTCGCCCTCGCCGAGGATGTTGGTTTCGAACCGGAAGGTCGGCCCGAGCGCGAGCAGGCAGGCGTACGTGACGGCGAGCTTCTGGTTCGAAGCGGGGATGAGCGACATGCTCGGATGCCGGGCGAACACCGTCTCGCCGGTGACCAGATCGACGGCGAAGGCAGCGGAGCGGGATTTCGCCACGTGGGGAACCGCGAGCGCCCGCGAGAGCCGCTTTGAGAGCGGCGTCTGGCTCGCGGCGGCGGCTGGAGGCGCCAGGAACGCGACGGCGAGGAAAAAGGCGAGGAGGCGGCGCGGCACGAGAGCATTCTCCTGGCGTGGGAAGGGCACCGCAAATCGAGTAGGTCTTCCGATCGCAAAGATGGGCCGAGCGGCCCATAGCCGCCGACCGCCCCGCTGCACATAATCGAGCGACCGTGCCAGAGGACGCAGAACTACTCCTGGAGCGCATTCGCGCTTTGCTCGACGCAATCGCGCAGGGCGCCGGTCTCCCACGCAACGAGGTCGAGCCGACCTTGACCGATGGTTATGCGTGGGCACTCCAGCTCGACGCGGAGTGCCTGCGGCTCGAGCATCGCATCGACAAGCTGACGCAGAAGGTGGCAGACGGGCACGACGTGCCTCCGGGGAAGCTCTCGGGCCTTCTTCGCCGCCTCCACGAGACCGAGCAGCGAAGCGTGGACCTCCGCGCCGTGCTCGCGCCTCTTCGCGAGCTCGTCGCCCGCGCCGCCTAGGTCGAAGAAAGTCCGGCGCGCTGCGCTAGTCGAAGAAAGTCCGGCGCGCTGCGCGCGCCATGACGACTTTCTTCGAGGTGTCTCAAGGGCTTGCGGTTGTGGGCGGAGACGGGCAAAGCCCGCCTCCGCGGCGTTGGTCGTCGGAACCAGTCGCTCGCATCGCTTTCGGCGGATCGTGGTGTGCCCATCGCCGCAACACAGAGTCGGCACAAAGGCGGCACCCGCGGATGCGTTTTTCACCACTAGGATCGCAGTGGGGGGAGGTGGGCGGTACCGTTTTTAGCGCGCCGCTCGACGGTTCAGACGATGCCGCTGCGCACGGCGTAGACCGCTGCCTGAATGCGGTTTTCGATCTGGAGCTTCATCAGGATGTTCGAGATGTGGTTCTTGACCGTCTTCGGGCTGATGTGGAGCGCCGCAGCGATCTGCGAGTTGTCTTTCCCGTTCGCGATCAGGCGCAGGACCTCGAGCTCGCGCTCCGAGAGCTCGGCACGGATCGTCTGGGCGCCCTGGTCGAGAGTCACCGCGCGCACACGCTCGAGGACCTTTGCCGCGATCGGGGGTGAGATCAGCGACTCCCCGACCGCTGCGGCCGTGATCCCGCGGATCAGTTCCTGGATCGACGAGTCCTTGACCAGGTAGCCGCAGGCGCCGGCGACGATCGCGTCCATCACGTCCTCGTTCTGGTCCGAGATCGTGAGGACGAGGACCCGGGTGAGAGGAGCGAAGGACGTAATCTCCCGCGTTGCCTCGACGCCGGTGATGCCCGGCATGTTCAGGTCCATGACGACGATGTCCGGTGCCAGCTCACGCACGAGCCGGATCGCGTCCTTGCCGTTCGACGCTTCGCCGACGATCTGAAGCCCTTGCTCCTCGAGCAGATTGCGCAGCCCGGTCCGGAAGAGATCGTGGTCGTCCACGAGCAGGACGCGGAGGTCGGACTTCTCCTCCTTGGCCTGTCCCTTGGACTTCTGGCTCACGCCGCTTCCCTCGTCTCCGGTGCTCTCAGTGCAGCGTGATTGTGACGGTTCGCGTCCCCCAGGCGAGCGCTTCCGCCCGCGTCGGGAACCAGAGGTCGATGCGGGACCCGCCGACGGCGCCGCCCGTGTCGGCTGCGACGCCTTCGCCGTACCCGGGCACCGTCATGTGCGTCCCGAGTGGAATCACGGCCGGGTCGACGGCGACGATTCCGTATCCGACCGGCACGCCTGTCGCCGTCTTGCCCGTCAGGGAGTAGCCAGTCGCCGTCACCGTCATGCTGTTCGTCCCTGCGACGGCTCCTGAGAGCTCGGTCGTCGTGCGCTGAGCCTGGGCCGCCGCCAACTGCGATCCGACGGATGAAAGTGTTCGCGCGTTCGAATTGCGCTTCGCCGTGAGCGACGCAAGCAGGCTCTCTCGCTCGCGGCGTGCGGCGTCCAACGCGGCGACGGTTGCCGCAGTCGCCGCTTCGGTCTCTCGCGCCTGCGCTTCTTGCTCGGCTAGTCGGTGCGTTGCGCGGACGAGCCTGGCGCGAGCGGCCTCAGCCTGTTCGATGACGTTGCGGTCCTGTCCGGCAACTCGGTGGAGATTCTCGAGCCCGCTGATCGCGTCGTCGAGCGACGTCGCGCCCACTAGGACCGCCATGGGGTCTGCGTCTTCCTGCTCGTAGAGGACGCGGAGACGGTCGGCCAGGCGCCGCTCGGACACGGCGATCGTGCGCCTCGCGAGCCGGAGGCTTTCTTCCGCTTCGGCGCGCTTTCCCGCAATCGCCTGTGTTCTCGCGCGCAGCCGGACGAGGGCGGCCCGCGTCTGCTCGAGTCGCGTCCCGAGCGAGACCGAGCTCAGCCACGCCGATTCGGCCTGCGTGCTCAGCGATCCATTCTGGGCCCGAAGCGTCTGGGCGCGCTCGCGAAGCTTCGACGGCGAATCAGCGCCACGTGCTGCCGGAAGCAGCAAAGCGGCGAGAACGGCGACGCAGACAGCGGCGAGCCCAGCCCGAAGGGCGGTACCTGGCTCTCCCACGGGGGTGAACCTACCATAGTCCCGGCGAAGGTTTGTGCGGCACCGCACCACCTTTCAGCCGGAGTTCAGAGGCCGTTTGCGGTCGTCCGTCCGCGTTGTTAGGGTCCCATCACGTGACGTACCGGCCCCCTTCCGGTGCGCCAGTCGCGGCCGGGGATCGCCCATGTACCGGCATTTTCAAGCGGCAGGCGTGGCTGTTCGTGCTCAGTGTCGTGGCTGTCCTCGTGGCTGCCCCGGTTGCGTTCGCCACCCCTGGAACGGTCTCTGCGAAGCAGGCAGAGGCCCAGGCCGTGCTCGGACAGATCCAGGGGCTCGACGCGAACCTCGAGCATGCGATCGACGCTTACAACCTCGCGAACGAGAAGTTGGCCGGCATCGAGGCGGATCTTCAGGAGAATGAGGTGGCGCTTCGCCTTGCACGGTCGAACCTCCGGCACGCTCAGGCGATGCTCTCCGAGCGCCTGTTTGCGATGTACACCTCCGGCGGCGAGAACACGAATCTCGAGGTCCTGCTCGGCGCGAGCTCGATCGACGACCTCATGTCGCGCATCGACACCGTGAATCGCGTTTCGGATCAGAGCACGGAGGTCCTGAAGCAGGTCGAGATTTTCCGCGCCGCGGTTCAGACCCGCGAAGTACGTCTGAAGAACGCGCACGTGCAGCAGGAGAAGCTCGTCGCCGAGCGGTCGGCTCAGAAGGCGTCGATCGAAGGGCAGCTCGCGCAGCGCCGGCAGCTTCTCTCGTCGATCAAGAGCGAGATCGACCGGATTCAGGCCGCTGAGCGCGCCCAGCAGGCCCAGCTGGCGGCGCAGGCCCGGGCCAGGCTCTCAACGGCCGGGGCCGAGGTGCTCAGCGCAAGCGCCGGGGCGATCACGAATCCCTCCGACCCCGTTTACGCTCCTCCGCCCGGGAAATACGGCGGCGTCGTCGGGATCGCGATGCAGTATCTCGGGACCCCGTACGTCTACGGAGGGGCGAGCCCTTCAGGCTTCGACTGCTCAGGCTTCGTCATGTACGTCTTCGCCCAGGTGGGCGTCTCGCTTCCTCATAACGCGGCCGCCCAGTACGGATACGGGATGCCCGTCTCGCGTGACCAACTCCAGGCAGGCGACCTAGTCTTCTTCAACGGTCTCGGCCACGACGGGATCTATATCGGCGGCGGCCAGTTCATCCACTCACCGCATACCGGCGACGTGGTCAAGATCTCGAGCCTGTCCGGGTGGTACTCGTCCACCTGGGTCGGCGCCCGGCGCCTCTAATTCGCTCGCTTCACCGGACCGGGCCACCGGCTTCGTCCGGGTAGCCGGAGATCAGCCTCGCGCCCTCCGGCTGAGACCTGCTCACGCAGTCCAGGCCCACATCCCCACCCGGGTGGGGAGAGCTCCACCCGCCACCCGTGGTGAGCGTACCGCGAGGGGTCAGACGCGTCTGTGCCAACACTGCACCGAATCTGTGAACCACGCCTCGCACTAGTCGAACCGGACACAAGCCGTATAGCTGGCGTCGCCACCCCTCTTGGGTCGCACGAAGAGCGTGAACGGGCCGGCAGCACGGACGCGCCAACTCGGGCTCCTCGCAAGCTCTAGGCGTTTCGTACGAGCTCGAAGGCCGCGGGAAAGCGCGCTCTCGGTCGGCGTGAACGGAAGGTGGAACCTGATGACCTCCCCGCGGGTGAGATGCAGCGTCGGCGTGTGCCCATCGCCGCAGCGAGGACTGGCGTAATCCGCGCATAGCCCATCCCAGCAGAAACTGGAATAACCGAGCCAGCGTGCGCCGCGCGCGGTCTGAACCCAGGCCGGCGGTGGGCGGCCGTTCACGCGCGGAGCCGACGGAGGCTTGCCAGGCGGCCCGGTTAGCGGCGGGAACCCGGCGTTCCCGCCGCAGGCACCTAGAGACACGGCCATCAGTCCCACCACGAGGGATCTCATGACCTCTTTACGTCCCTGTGACCTCGTGCGTCACATCGGCGCGTACAGCGTCTCGATCTCGTCGGCGAAATGCTCTTCGACGACTCGGCGCTTCAGCTTCAGCGTCGGCGTGATCTCGTTCTGATCAGCCGAGAAGTCGCGCGGGAGAATCTCGAAACGGCGAACCTGCTCGAAGTGCGCCAGGTCGTCGTTGACGGTCTCGACGGCAGTCTCGACGAGCTTGCGCACGTCGTCTTGCTGTGCCAGGTCGGCCGTCTTGCCCTCGAGACCGCGCCCGGCGGCCCACTTGGCGAGCTCCTCCTCGTCGAGCGTGATCAACGCAATGAGGTGGGGGCGGCGGTCGCCGACGACGAGTGCCTGCGAGACCAGCGGGCTGCCCTTGAGGAGGTTCTCGATGTTCTGCGGCGAGACGTTCTTGCCGCCTGCTGTGACGATGATGTCCTTCTTGCGGTCGGTGATGGTCAGGAAACCGTCCTCGTCGATCTCGCCCACGTCGCCCGTGTGCAGCCAACCGTCGCCGGGAAGCACCGAGCTCGTCGCCTCCTCGTCCTTGTAGTAGCCGGCGAAGACCGTCGGCCCGCGCACGAGGATCTCGCCGTCCTCGGCGGTCGTGACTTCGATCCCGGGGATGGCGGGACCGACCGTGCCGAACTTGAAGTGATGGGGGCGGTTGACGTTCGACGCCGTCGTCCCCTCCGTCTGCCCATAGCCCTCGAGAACGAGAATGTCGATGGCGTGGAAGAACTCGGCGATCTCCTTGGCGAGCGGCGCCCCGCCCGAGATTGCGGCTCGGAGCCGTCCGCCGAGCCGATCCTTGACCTTCGAGTAGACAAGCCGGTCCGCGAGGCGATGCTGGGCCGCGAGCCCACGAGGAACCGGCTGTCCCTGTTGCCGGAGCGCGCTCACCCGGCGTCCCACGCGCTGGGCCCAGTCGATCAGCCGTCGCTTGACGCCGGTGGCGGCGGCGAAGTTCCCAGCAACGCCGGTGTGCACCTTCTCGAGGACTCTGGGCACGGTCGGCAGGATCGTTGGGCGAACCTCCGGCAGGATCTCGCCGATTCGCCGCGGGTCGGGGCAGAAAGCGATCGTGAATCCAAGGTGCGCGCTGAGCAGGTGCATGAGCCGGCCGAAGTTGTGGGCGAGCGGCAGGTAGAGCAGCATCACGTCGGTCGGGAGGAAGAAGTCCTCGACCTCGTGGATCCTCCCCGCCATCTCGTAGTAGTTCCGGTTCAGGATCATGCAGGCCTTCGGTGGCCCGGTCGTGCCGGAGGTGTAGATGAAGGTGAAGAGATCGTCCTCGCCGATCTTGGCGCGCGCTTGATCGAGGGCGCCCGGCTGGCCTGCGGCATGCTCGCGCCCGAGCGCCCGTAACTCGTCCAGCGTCTCGACCGTGTACACGTGCTCGGGGCGCGCGTCTGCGATCTTCGCGAGGTCCTCCTCGCTCTCGACCAGGCAGCCGACGGCGTTCGAGTGCTCGAGGATGTAGCAGGCTTCGGCCGCGCTGCTCGACGGGTAGATCGGAGCCGCCACCGCGCCGACTTGCGCGAGCGCGAAGTCGAGCAGCGACCATTCGAGCCGGGTGCGGGCAAGAATGCCAAAGGCATCGCCCTTGCCGATTCCGAGCGCGAGCAGGCCGTTGGCGAGCTCGTCGACCGCTTCGGCTGCCTCGGCCCAGGAGACCTCGCGCCAGCCGTCTTGCTCTTCGACGAGATAGGCCGGGCGCGAGCGCTCCTGCGCGACGGCGCTCTGCCAGAGAGACCAGATCGTGCGCACCCGAGGATTATGGGAGGAAACGGGCGGTCCAAGTACAATTCGTTCTCCCCGTGCGCACTATCTGGAACGGTTCAATCAGCTTCGGCCTGGTCAACATCCCGGTCGGGCTGGCGCTTGCGACGAAGCCGTCGGCCCGGCAGTCGGATGTGTCCTTCCGCCAGCTGCACCGCGACTGCATGACGCCGATCAAGCAGAAGCGCTGGTGCACGGTGCACGAACGCGAGGTCGAGCGAGACGAGATCGTGAAGGGCTGGGAGGTCGCAAAGGGCGAGTTCGTGCTCGTCGAGGACGCCGATCTCGAGGCGATCATGCAGATCGACGACTCGAAGGCGATCCAGATCACACGTTTCGTGGACGCCTCCGAGGTCGACCCCGTCTATTTCGACCGCACCTACTACCTGGCGCCGGCGAGCGAGCCGGCAGCGCGGCGGCCTTACGTGCTGCTGCTTCGCGCCATGCAGGACTCCGGCAAGGCAGCGCTGGGCCGCTTCGTGCGCCAGGGCGCCGAGCATCTTTGCCTGATCCGCCCGAAGGGTGAGTCGCTCGCGCTCGAGACGATGTTCCTCGCCGAGGACGTGAACTCGCAGGCCGAGATCGAGGAAGCCGTCGGCGATAGCGACGTCAAGAAGGCCGAGCTTGCGCTCGCGCACCAGGTGATCGAGAGCCTCGTCGGCGAGTTCGACCCGAAGGAGCTGACGAGCGAGTATCGGCAGAACCTGCGTCAGATGCTCGAGGTGAAGCTCACCGGGCAGGAGGTCGCAAGGCCCGAGCCGGTGGAGGAGACGCCGCCTGTCATCGACCTCATGGACGCGCTCAAGCGGAGCGTCGAGGAGGTCAAGGGTGGCCCAGCGAAGACAAAGGCAGCCACCAAGAGCGGTTCCAGAAAGCGCGTCGCCGCTCGCAAGAGCGCCTGAGCCCTAGCCTGGCCCCACTGGTGCGCTAGACGCCCGCGACCGGCTTCCGGGCGAGCAGGGAGAACGACGAGCTGTACCGGTTGACTACCGGCAGTGCCGAAAGGCCGTGGTCCAACCAGACCAGGGGGCTGGCCAAGGCTCTTGGAAGACCGGGCAGGATCCAGCCGAGCGGATTGGCGAAGTAGTCGGATGCCCGCACGTGGGGTGAAGCCAAACCGGCTTCCAGTGCCAGGCCAACCAGGACTTGTGGTTCCAGTTCGTGCTCATCAGGACTGTGGTAGTGGTCGTATTTGCGCTGAACGAGCCTGGAAAAGTGCCGCACCAGACGACGCGCATTGGGATCCACGGAGTAGAAGGCCCCGTCCGGACGAAGCGCCCGGTGCGCCAGGTCGAAGATCCCGGCGATGCCGCCAAGCGGGAGGTGATGCAGGAACCCGAACGCGCAAACACCGTCGAACTCGTCGGCATACGCGAGCCCTTCGGGCCGGCTCAAGTCACCGACCTCGAAGCTCACGTTGCTCAACCCTGCGTCGCTGGCTCTCTTCCGAGCTTGCTCGATCCCCACCGGCGAGATGTCATAGCCGACGAGCTGCCCGACTGACGGTGCCAGCAGGCAGTCAATATGGCCCTCGCCGCAGCCCAGGTCGAGAACGCGACTGTCGGGGCCAAGCCCGGCTCGGTGCAGGAAGTCTCGGGCGACACGCTCATTGACCAGGCGGACGAGCCAGGAGTTGAAGATCCGCTCGGCATCCTTCTCGTACCACTCGTCATGGTGCTCTTGCTCGCCAGAGCTGTCAGTCGGTGTACCGGGCTGATTGCTCATTTTCGGACGCGCACCTCTTATCTCCCGACCTGAGTGCGCCCGACGTGAGTTCGGCTTGCATCGAGCCAGCCGAACGCTGGACCTTCTAGGAGGCGAGCGCCTCCGGCGGGCGTGGCTCGCCCAACGCCTGGAGCTGAGCCTGGAAGAGCGTCTTGTCGATCTTGCCCTGGTAGATGGGCACGCCTTCCTGCATGCAGACGCGGATCACCTCCTGGCGATCGATCCCCATCTCCTTCGATAGTTCCTCGGGCGTCAGGTGATTCGGCATGCCGCTCCTCCTTCTAGGTCCGCAAAAAAGCCCGACGGCGCGAGGGCGCGATCGGGCTGGGTTACCGGCTTGTATGTCACGCGGGACTCAGACATCCCGCGCTTGAGAGAGAACCATTGACTTCACTCTAGCCGGGTCCGAGGATGACCGCAACGGGCTGCGTTCGCTAGACCGGGTTCGGCAGATCGACGAACTCCCAGTCGAGGCTGAACTCGTCGGCCAACCTGCGCGTGAGCGCCTGAATCCCGATGCGCTCGGTCGCGTAATGGCCTCCGGCCACGAAGTGGATTCCGAGCTCCAGCGCCGTATGCAGCGTCGGCTCCTCGGGCTCACCCGTCAGGAACAGGTCATAGCCCTCGCGCGCGGCATCGGCCACGTATCGGCCCGCGCCGCCGGTGATGATCGCCGCGCGCTCGATTCGATCCGGGCCATGCGCAAAGACCAACGGCTCGCTGCCGAGAGCCTCGCGGACCCGCACCGTGAACTCCTCAACGGTCGCGGGCGTCGTGAGCGGGCCGCCGAACCCGATCGATGCGAACCGATCCGCGGGCTCGACGCCGAGCTCGCCGGCGAGCAGCGCGTTGTTCCCGACCTCCGGATGCGCGTCGAGCGCAAGGTGGTAGGCAGCGAGGGTGATCTCCGGGTCGATGAGCGCCTTCAGACGCCGCCGCATGGCATCGTCGATCACCCGCGGTGCGCTATCCCAGAGCAGCCCGTGGTGGACGAGCACCATCTCGGCGCCCGCTGCACCGGCTCGCTCGAAGAGCTCGAGCGACGCCGAAACTCCGCAAACGAGTCGCTTGACCTCGCGCGCGCCCGCGACCTGCATCCCCATCGGACCGCCGTCCGGGTAGGCGTCGAGGTCGAGGAGCTCGGCGGCGTACGCGAGGATCTCGTCACGGGCGGCCACGGAGGCACGATCCTACGCGGGTGCGGTTTCGAACGGGATGTCCGCCGCAGCTTCCTCCTTCCCCGAAGGCCCAGACAGGAACTGCACCCTGTTCGCGACCACTTCAACTGAGCTCCGCTTGTTGCCGTCCGAGTCCTCCCACGAGCTGCTCTTGAGCCGACCATCCAGGGCGACTCGCCGACCCTTCGCCAGGTAGCGGGCGCACGTCTCGGCCTGCTTGTTCCAGGTGGAGACCTTGAAGAAGTCCGCCTCATCCTTGCCGAGCCGGTCGACGGCCAGCACGAACGTTGCGACCTGCATGTCCTCCCCGACGTCCTTGAGCTCGACATCGGTTGCGAGATTTCCAATCAGCGTGACGACGTTCACGCGTCCCTCCTCTGTTGACTGAGGAGGCAACGCTACAGCGAAAAATGTGGCGGCACTGTGCTGAGGTCGTGCCGCCTTTCAATCGGGGTGCCCAGATTTGAACTGGGGACCTCTCCGACCCGAACGGAGCGCGCTACCAGGCTGCGCCACACCCCGAGATTGGTCACAGATTAGACCAGATCTTTGAAGCTATCCTGCTTCGCATGGCCGATCGGATCCGAGTTGCCTGTGTGCAGCTGACAAGTGGGCAAGACAAGGACGCGAACCTCGAAAAGACGGAAATGCTCGTCACGCAAGCGGCGGCGACCGGTGCCGACATCGTCGCCCTGCCGGAGAAATGGAACGTAATCGGCCCGCCGGCGCTCCTCCACGACACCGCTGAAGCAATCGACGACGGCGTGTCCGTCGTGGCCATGCGAAGCTGGGCGAAGACGCACGGCGTCACGCTCGTCGGCGGCTCGATCACCGAGCGCCGCGAGGGGCGCGACAAGCTCTCTAACACCTGCCTCGTCTTCGACCCGGAAGGCGAGCTCGTCGCGACCTACCGCAAGATCCACCTGTTCGACGTCGAGGTCGGCGGTCTCACGTACCGCGAGTCGGAGGCGGAGGAGCATGGCGAGGAGCCGGTCGTCGCCGAGATCGAAGGCTGGCCCGTTGGGTTGACGATCTGCTACGACCTGCGCTTCCCGGAGCTCTATCGAGTGCTCGCGCTCGAGGGGGCTCTGCTCGCGACGGTCCCCGCCCATTTCACGCTCTACACGGGCAAGGACCACTGGCACCTCCTGCTGAGGGCCCGCGCTGTCGAGAACGGCTTCTACGTCGCCGCGCCGGCTCAGGTGGGCGAGACGGGCATCGGTCGCCCGAGCTACGGGCGATCGCTGATCGTCGATCCCTGGGGGACGGTGCTCGCGCAGGCGCCCGACGAGGAGACGGTGATCTCCGCCGAGCTGGACCGCGCCTGGCTCGACGAGGTGCGCCGCCGGCTCCCGTCGCTCTCGCAGCGACGCCCTGAGGCGTACCGCTGGCCGACCCCGGCGTAGACGGATCCTGGAAGGCGCGGCTTCCCCGGCTCGTCGCGGAGTGCGCGGAGCTGTGGGATCTCGACCTCGAGGAGCCGTTTGCCGACGGGAACGTCTCGCTCGTTCTGCCGGCAGGCGACGCGGTGCTGAAGATCCAGTGGCCGCACCGCGAGAGCGAGCACGAGGCTGCTGCGCTCGAGCGCTGGGACGGCGACGGAGCAGTGCGCCTGCTCGCTCAGGATGCGGAGCGCCATGCCCTGCTGCTCGAGCGTTGCCGGCCCGGCACGTATCTCCGCGAGCTCGACGCTGACGCTGGGCTCGAAGTCATGATCGGGCTCCTGCCCCGGCTCTGGAAACCAGCCAGGCCCCCGTTCGGATCGCTCGCCGACGAGGCCGCCTGGTGGGCCGGCTACATCCGGGCTGACTGGGACAAGGCGGGAAGGCCGTTCGAGGAGGAGCTCGTCGATGCGGCCGTGACCGCGCTCGAGGAGCTGGCGCCGACACAGGGCGAGCAGGTGCTGATCCACCAGGATCTGCACGCCGACAACGTGCTCGCCGCCGAGCGCGAGCCGTGGCTCGTCATCGACCCGAAGCCACTCGCCGGCGAGCGTGAGTTCAGTCTCGCGCCGATCATCCGCTCCTTCGAGCTCGGTCACAGCAGACGCGCCGTCGTCGGGCGGCTGGACCGGCTGAGCTCGGAGCTGGGCCTCGACCGCGAGCGGGCCCGCGGCTGGGCTCTAGGTCAAACAATTGCGTGGAGCGCGGGCGGCGAGTTTCAGTCGAGGCACGTCGAGACCGCGCGCTGGCTGCTACAAGCAGGCTGATGGCCCTCAAAGCGGTTCTCTTCGACGTCGACTTCACGCTCGTCAAGCCGGGGCCCGACCTCGGCCCGGACGGCTACCAGCTGCTCGGACGGCGGTTCGGGCTCGAGCTCGACCCGGCGCTCTACGCCGAGGCGCGCGTTGCCGCAATCGAGACGATCGAGCGGAATCCCGAGCTCGACCACGACGAGGAGGTGTGGGTGCTCTTCACCGAGCGGATCATCCGGGGCATGGGCGGCGACTCGGACCGCGCCTACGAGTGCGCGGTCGAGATGACCCGCGGCTGGGAGGAGGCGGCGAACTTCGACCTCTTCGAGGACACGCTGCCCGTGTTGGCGGAGCTCCGTGCGCACGGCCTGAAGATTGGGCTCGTGTCCAATACGGGACGCGACCTCGCTGCCTTCGTCGCCCACCATGCGCTCGACGTCGACGTGGCCCTCGGCTCCGCGACGCACGGCAAGACGAAGCCGCATCCGACGATCTTCCAGGCGGCGCTCGACGAGCTCGGGGTCTCCGCGGAGGAGGCGGCGATGGTGGGCGACTCGCCCGAGGACGACATCGAGGGCGCCCGCGCGCTGGGGATGCGTGCGTTCCTCGTCGACCGCGACTACCGCTTCCCGGAGGTCGACGACCGTCTCCCCGACCTCCGCGCGCTGCCGGCGGCGCTCGGCCTCAGCGGCAAGTCGGCTCGGCCAAACGGCTGAGCCCGAAACCCCAGACCTGCTCGTCGACGACGTAGAACGATGTCGCGGTGCGCCCGCTGCGGAGCTTCAGCACGGCGTAGGTCCCGCAGTTCGTGCGCAGCAACGGGCCGTAGAGCCCCGCGACTCGAGCTGCCGGGTCGCCGATCCGCAACCCACGGTCGGTGCGCCAGCCTCGCGGGCTCCACACGGTGAAGAGCGCGACCACCCGACCTCGCCGGAACGCCACGCCTGCTCCCTGGGGCTCGAATCGGCGCAGGTTGAAGTACCAGGTCTGCTGTCGGCAGTCGCGGCAGACACCAAAGCGCGATCCCCACGTAGCGCGCACCTGCGCGCGCGTCGCTCCCAGAGAAAGCCCACCGAGGGTCTTGCCCGGCACCACGATGCCGGCCCTCGGCGGTGCGGCGGCTGCGCCCGCGGTGAGGAGCAGGGCCGCCGAGGCGACCAGAAGCGCTCGCATAGGACTAGCCGCGTGCCTGGTCGAGTGCAGGCGCCCACGAGGCGATCGGCGAGACGTCTCCGCCCTCGCCGTTCAGGTTGCGATAGCCGAGCGCGTGCTCGGCCTGCATCATCTTGTGGATCTGCGTCGTGCCCTCGTAGATGATCGGCGCCCGCGCGTTCCGGAAGTAGCGCTCGATCCCGTACTCCGCGGAGTACCCGTAGGCGCCGTGCACCTGGATCGCGAGGTGCGCCGCCCGGAACGCGGACTCGGTCGCGTGCCACTTCGCGAGTGAGGTCTCGCGCGTGTTCCGCTTGCCCTCGTTCTTGAGCCACGCGGCCTGCATCACCAGCAGCTTCGACGTCTCGTAGCCCAGGACCATCTCGGCGATCATGTCCTGGACGAACTGGTAGCGCCCGATCGACTCCCCGAAGGTCTGACGCTCGCGCGCGTACTCGACGGAGCGCTCGAGCATCGCCCGGACGACCCCGCAAGCGCCGGCCGCGACCGTGAAGCGGCCCTGATCGAGGCCGTACATCGCGATCTCGAAGCCCTGGCCCTCCTCGCCGACGAGATTTTCCGCGGGCACCTCGACGTTCTCGAAGAAGAGCTCGCCAGTGGAGCCTGCCCAGATCCCCAGCTTGTGCTCCGTGTCTGCCGAGCTGAGCCCGGACATGCCTTTCTCGAGCAGGAACGCCGAGATGCCTTTGTGCTTCGCCGACGGATCGGTCTTCGCGAAGACGAGCGCGTGGTCGGCGACTGTTGCGTACGAGATCCAGTTCTTCGAGCCATTGAGGACATACACGTCGCCCTCGCGGCGGGCGGTGCTCTTCATCGCGGCGACGTCGGAGCCCGCGGCGGGCTCGGTCAGCCCGAAGCAGGCGAGCTTCTCGCCGCGCGCCTGAGGCGCGAGCCACTGCTGCTTCTGGTCCTCGCTGCCGTAGCGGAGGAGCGCGAGCGAGTTGAGCCCGACGTGGACGGAGATCAGCGTCCGGAACGCGGCCTCACCGCGCTCGATCTCCTCGCAGACGAGCGCTTCGGAGACGAAATCGAGGCCCGCGCCGCCGTACTCCTCCGGAATCACGATTCCGAGCAGCCCCAGCTCCGCCATCCCCTCGATCACGCCCATGTCGAGGTGGTGGTTGATGTCGTTCTCGATCGCGTTCGGGAGCACGCGCTCGTCGACGAAGGAACGAACCGTGTCCTGGGTGAGGCGCTGCTCGTCGGTCAGCCCGAAGTCCATCGGCGGAGTCTACGGGTCGGCGCCTTTGACTCTGCGACTCACCCGGGTACGATTGACTGACTAGTCAATCAGCGCGACGATTCGGCTCGGAGAGCCAGGCGGAATGGCGACCGTGGAGCAGACGACGACAGGCGGAGTCTCGTTCGAGCTCACCGACGAGCAGCGAGACCTACGGGCGCTTGCGCACGAGTTCGCGGAGAAAGAGATCCGCCCGCGCGCCGCCGAGTACGACGAGCACTCGACGCATCCCGCGGACGTGATCGCAAAGGCGCACGAGCTCGGGCTGATGAACATCAACATCCCGGAAGAGTTCGGCGGGCCCGGTCTCTCGGTCTTCGACGGGATCCTCGTCGGCGAGGAGCTGGCCTGGGGTTGCGCCGGTATTACGGTTTCGATCATCGCCAACACCCTCGGCGCCGCTCCGGTCATGCTCGCGGGTAGCGTCGAGCAGAAGCGCGAATGGCTCTCGCCGCTGATCGAGGAGCCGATCCTCTGCTCCTTCGCGCTGACCGAGGCGAATGCCGGCTCGGACGTCTCGGGGATCCAGACGACGGCGGTGCGGGCAGGCGACGACTACGTCCTGAACGGCTCGAAGATGTTCATCTCGAACGCGGGTCACGCGGCCTGGATGGTCGTCTTCGCCTCGACCGACAAGAGCAAGGGCCAGCGCGGGCTCTCGGCTTTCGTCGTCCCGGCCGACGCCGACGGCTTCACGGTCGAGAAGCACCTCGACAAGATGGGTCAGCGGGCAACCGACACCTCGGCGGTCGCCTTCCAGGACGTCAAGGTGCCGGCGGCGAACCGCCTGGGCGAGGAAGGCGAAGGGTTCAAGATCGCGATGCGCACGCTCGACCACACCCGACCCGGGACGGCGATCGGTGCTGTGGGCGTCGCCCGCGCCGCGTACGAGCTCTCGGTCGACTACTCGCGCGAGCGCGTCCAGTTCGGCCAGCCGATCGCGATGAACCAGGGCGTGAACTTCTTGATCGCGGACATGGCCGCGGAGATCGAGGCCGCGCGGCTGCTCACCTGGCAGGCGGCCTGGCTTCTCGACCAGGGGAAGCGGGCCACGCTCCAGTCCTCGTTTGCGAAGCGATTCGCCTCCGACACCGCGATGAAGGTGACGACGGACGCGGTTCAGATCTTCGGCGGCTACGGGTACATGAAGGAGTACCCGGTCGAGAAGCTGATGCGCGATGCGAAGCTCTTCCAGATCTACGAGGGCACGTCACAGATCCAGCGGCTCGTCATCGCCAGAGAGATCTTCTTTCCCCGAGAATGAATCGGCTGACGCTGGCGCTACACTGAGGGTCTTGTCGGTGCGGGCCGCTCATCTTCCCCGCGCCCGTCGGCGTAGGCGTGCCCGGGTGCGGCTTCTTTGGCAGTGGAGCCTGTTCCTTGCCGCGGTCCTGATTCTCGGCGCGACTACGCTCGGACTGGCCTTCGCGGGCTCCCCGGAGCGGTTGCCGGCCGGATCCGAGATCGCCGGCGTCGACGTCTCCGGGCTGACTGCCACCGAAGCACGGGCCATGCTCAAGCAGCGTTCGCGCGAGCTCGGCCGGGTGCCCGTCGTCTTCACGGCCAACGGCAAGCGCTGGCGTGTGAAGCCCGACGCGGTCGTCGCCGAGGTCGACTGGGCGGCAGCGGTCGAGGCCGCACGGCAGCAGGGAGAGGGCTTCGGCCCGATCCGGGGCCTGAAGCGTCTCGGTGTCCGGGTCTTCGGCGGCGAGGTCGCGCCGAGGGCGACGGTCTACCAGACCGCAATCGACTCGTACGTGACGCGTTTCGCCAAGGCGGTCAACCGCCCACGAGCCGAGCCCTATCTCCGACTTCGCGCCTCCGAGCCCGAGGTCGTGCCGGGCCAAGCTGGCACGGTTCTCGACCGGAGCGAGGCGCAGCGAGTGCTCGTTCGGGCGCTGACCGGGCTCGCGCGCGAGCCCGTCGCGCTTCCCCTGCGAGCCGATCGCCCTCAGCTCTCTACGGCCGATCTCGCCGGCGCCAAGGTGAAGGCCGAGACCGCCCTGTCGGCCCCTGTCGATCTTTCGTTCGAAAGCCGTGCTTCCTGGCACCTGACGCGCGCGAAGATCGCCAGGCTGCTCGCCCTGCCTCGGAACGGCTCGACCGAGTTAACGCTTGCCGGCCCGCTCGCGCCCCATTTCTTCACCAATCTCCGGAAGCGAATCGGACATCCGCCGAGGAACGCGACCTTCCGCATCGGCGCTGGGAACCGCGTTCGAGTCGTCCCGGCCGAGCCCGGACGGAGGGTCGATGTCGAGGACACCAAGCGCAACCTGCTCTCCGCGATGCTCTCGAGCTCGAACCGGCGCGCAGACCTCGTGGTCATCTCGGCCGCCCCCGAGCGCACGACGCGCGACGCGAGGGCGATGGGGATCACCGGGCTCGTGGGTGCCTACGAGACGGTCTACGGCGGCGTACCGAACCGCATCCACAACGTCCAGCTTGTCGCGCACCTGATCGACGACCACTTCATCGCGCCGGGCGAAGAGTTCTCGTTCAACGGGACGACGGGCGAACGCACCTCGGACAAGGGATTCCTCGAGGCGCCCGTGATCATCAACGGTGAGCTCAAGACGGGCCTCGGTGGCGGCATCTGCCAGGTCTCGACGACGACGTTCAATGCCGCCTACGACGCCGGCCTGTCGATCACCGAGCGCACGAACCACGCGCTGTACATCAGCCACTACCCACTCGGGCGCGACGCGACGGTGAACTATCCCGACACCGACCTCAAGTTCGAGAACGACACCGGTCACTGGCTGTGGCTGCGGACCTTCGTCGGCTCGTCATCGCTGACGGTGGCGCTCTACGGAACCCCCCAGCACCGACGCGTCGAGAGCGAAGTCTCACCGCTCGTCGTCACGGGCGACCCGCGCGTCAAGAGGGTGCCGGACCCGAATCTGCAGGTCGGCGAGACCGCGCTCGAGGAGTACGGCTCGCCCTCGCGCTCGACGAACGTGCGTCGCCGTGTCTACACGTCGGAGGGAAAGCTGATGTACGACCACACCTGGTACTCGGCGTACGTTTCCGAGCCTCGTGTGGTCCGCTATGGGACGAAGCCCGCACCGCCGCCGGAGCCCCCGGCCAAGAAGAAGAAGAAGGCACCGCCGCCCCCACCGCCTCCGGTCGAGCCTCCGCCCTCGCCTCCGGCTCCCTAGGCCTCGGCCTCCGCCTCCGCGATCGCTTCGGCCAGCCACGTGGGTACCCGCGTGGGCCGGTGGTCGCCGACCGAGACGCACGCGTGCGTCGTCCAGCCGTCCGCGACCGTGTCCCCGTCGCGCTCGACGGAGTAGTCGAAGCGGAAGCGAGCGCCTCGCACGTCGCTACAGCGAGCCCGGATCGTGAGCCGGTCGTCGAAGCCCGCGGGCGCGAGGTAGCGCGCATGAGCCTCGAGCGTCATGGCGTCGACGCCTTCCTCGCGAAGGCCGAGGTAGCCGCCGCGGAACCGGCGCAGGTACTCGATCCTCGTCGTCTCGAACCAGACGAGGTAGGCGGCGTGATGAGCGATGCCCTGTGCGTCGGTCTCCGCGAAGCGGACCGTGACATCGTTCGAGAACCTGAAGTCGGTCACGCCCCTAGCATCGCAGCGGCGTCCGCACTGCGCACGCCGCCCGGAAGAGGTGGCTAGGCGGCCATGCGGCGGAGAAGCCGCTCGTCCAGCACTGCCCGGCACGACGAGCACACTTTGCGCTCGGCCTCGTACGGGACGCCGGCCCGCTGGCGAAGGACGTGCTTCGTCTCCTCCGTGTGGCGGTGCACCTTCTTGTTACTCATCTGTGCCATTCCTCTCAGGCTAGCTCGCACATCGGTGGTTGCGTCCCCCAAAGCGGTGACGGTTCGGTGAACATCTGTTCAACATTCGGACGCTTAATCTTTCGGCTGGTTAGCGACGGAGGATTAGCGGCGGCGCCTCGGCGGTAAGGTGTCCATGAGGACCACGACGAAAGGCTCTGCAAATGGCGCAACAAAAGAACAAGGACCTGTTCAGCCGGCTCGCGGATCGCGGGGAGCTGTTCGTCGGGCGCATCAGCGAAATTCCCGGCGCAAAGAACCTCCTCGACCGAACGACTCAGCTCACCAAGCGCCTGGACGACGTCCAGAAGCAACTTCGCGGCCTCGGCCCGCTCGAGAAGAGGGTCACGTCGATCGAGAAGCGCGTCGCCAAGCTCGAGGGCAAGCCGAAGGCCCGTAAGCGACCGGCGACCAAGCGCACCACCTCTTCGCGCGCGTCGACCGCGAAGGCACCCCGGCCGCCCAGCTCGAGCTAGGCGGCAGGAACTCTTAGGCGCAGGGCGCCCGGTACGACGTCGAACGTCGCGGGAGTCGTTCCCGGCTGCTCGCCGTCGAGCTGCACGGGCAGGGCGATCGGGGCGTCGATCGAGACTCTGGCCCCGCGCAGCAGCTCGGCCCTGGGGTGGGGCAGGTGCGTGCCCCGGTAGATCTTCGGCAGCGTCATGACGAGGTCTCGCTTCGAGATGTCGCCGATCAGGAGGACGTCGAAGAGCCCGTCGGCAGGCTCCGCGTCCGGACAGATCTTCATGCCGCCTCCGAGATAGCGGCCGTTCGCCACGATGACGTCGTACATCGCTCCACTCCGCTCCTCGCCGTCGACGGAGACCGTCACCTCTGCATTCCGCCAGCGGGCAAAGACCGCAACGGTGCTCCAGGCGTAGCTGAGCTTCCCGCCAAGGGCCTTTCCGCTCTCGTTGACGCGCTTGGCGATCGCGCCGCTCATCCCCGCGCTCGCGACGTTCGCGAACCAGGTCGTGTCCTCGCGTCCGGCCCAGGTCCGGAGGGTCGCCCGCCCGAGGTCGACGGCGGTGGTGCTTCCGTTGCGAGCGACCTCGAGCGCTCCCTCGATGCCGTGCGGGATGCCGAACGTGCGCACGAAGTCGCCGCCGGTGCCGCGGTGGACGATCGCAAGCTCGACTCCCTCGAAGGCCGCGATGCCGTTGACGATCTCGTTCACGGTTCCGTCCCCACCGACGGCGACGAGGAGGCGCGCGCCTCCCGCCGCAGCCTGACCGGCGAGCTCGACGAGGTGCCCGGGCCGCTCGGAGATGAAAGTATCGCCGCTCAGGCCGCGCTCGGCCGCGAGCCGCGCGATCTCCGGCCAGCGCTTCCCGGTCGCGCCGTTGTCGGACGCTGGGTTGACGAGGAAGGCGATCTCGCTAATGAGAGTCCGACGTGACCGTCGCCAGCGCGACGCGGGTCATCCGGTCGACTGCAGCCTGGAGATCCTCGTCCGAGATCCTGGTGAACGATCCGCCGACGATGATGTCGCTGACCGTTAGCAGGCAGCCCGCCTGCACCTTGCGCAGTGCTCCGATCGTGAAGATGACCGCCGCCTCCATCTCGACGGCGAGCACGCCGCGCGACGACCAGCGCTCGTGCCGCCCCTCGTCCGGGTCGTAGAACGTGTCCGATGAGGCGATCGCCCCGACGCGCATCGGCTGCTTGAGCTCCTTGGCCGCGTGGACGGCCCCGTGAACGAGCTCCCAGTCCGCGGTCGGGCAGTGCGGGTCGCCGCCCACGTAGTGGCGGGCGGTGCCGTCGGCCGGGACCGCGGTCAGCGCGACGATCAGGTCGCCGAGCTCGAGGTCCGGCTGCAGGCCGCCGCAGGTCCCGACCCGCAGGAAGCGCTTGACGCCGAGCTGCACGAGCTCCTCCATCACGATCGCAGCGGTCGGGCAGCCCATCCCGGTCGCCTGCACCGAGACCGGCCTGCCTTCGTACTCGCCGGTGTATCCGAGGAGGCCGCGCTCGGCGTTCCGCTGGACGGCGTTCTCGAGGTACGTCTCGGCGATGTACTTCGCCCGGAGCGGGTCTCCGGGCAGCAGGCACGCCTCGGCGTACTCGCCTTGCTCGGCTCTCACGTGAATCGGCACGCGGAAACCCTATTGCGATAGTTCACTGGATGCTGACGGATCCCACCACGGACGAGATCCTCGCCTTCTGCGCCGAGGATCCGATCGAGCGCGTCTTCCTCGAGGACGCCGCCCGGCGGGGCGTTGCCCGCTTCCGTGCGGTCGAGGGCGAGCAGGGCCTCGCCGCGCTCTGCTACTTCGGCGCAAACGTCGTGCCGTCCGGGCGAGGCTGTGAAGCGTTCGCCGGGGAGGCCGCCGTCCATGCGACCCGGATGATCATCGGCGAGGCGGGCGCGGTGAGCGACCTCTGGGCTGCGGCTCGACGGGTCATGCCCGGGCCGCGCGAGGATCGCCCCGGCCAGCCCGTCTACGCCATCGAGCAGTCGCCCGACGGGAGCTCGAGCGGTCTACGCCCGGCGAGGATCGAGGATCTCGACCTGCTGTTGCCGGCCTGCGCGGCGACGCACCTTGAGGAGCTCGGTGTCGACCCGCTCGAGCGTGACCCGGACGCGTTCCGGCTTCGCACCGTGGCGCAGATCCGGGACGGGCGCTCCTGGCTCTGGGTCGAGGGCGGGACGATCCTCTTCAAGGCAGAAGCCTCCGCCTGGACTCCGAGCGCGGTCCAGCTCCAGCAGGTCTGGGTCGATCCCGAGGTGCGCAGGGAGGGCCACGCGACGCGCGGGATCACCGATCTCTGCCGGCTGCTCCTCGAGCGGACGCCGACGGTGTGCCTCTTCGTCCGCCCCGAGAACGCCGCCGCGATCCGCCTGTACGAGAAGATCGGGATGCGCCGGGCCGGCACCTACCGCAGCGTGCTCTTCTGAGCCGCGGCCTGTTCGACTAACGTTTACCCATGGAGCCCAGGGTCTTTCGGAAGGCGGTCGAGGCCGACATCCGCCGGCACGAGCTGATCGCACCCGGCGGCGAGGTCACCTGCCTCGTCTCGGGCGGCTCCGACTCGACCTGCCTCTGGCACGTGCTGCGCGAGCTGGGCTACGTGGTCTCGGCGCTTCACGTCGACCACGGCCTGCGCGGCCCCGAGTCGGACGAGGACGCGGTGTTCTGCCGTGAGGCGCTCGGAGCCGAGGTTGTCGACGGTCGGGGTGGGCGGACAGAAGACGAGCTGCGCGAGATCCGCTACTCGTTCGCGACCAACCGGCTACGGGCGACAGGCCACACGGCCTCCGATCAGGTCGAGACCGTGCTCTACCGCATCGTCGCCTCGGGCGCGCCGGGCCGGATCGACCGGAAGCGCGCAGACGGCGTGGTCCGGCCCCTGCTCGACCGCTGGCGTGACGACACCGAGGCGTACTGCCTCGCCGAGGGCCTCGACTTTCGGCGAGACACGTCGAACACGGACACGAAGCGCGGGCTCATCCGTGAGCAGATCCTGCCACTGCTTCTCCAGCTGCACCCGGCCGCGGAAGGCAATCTGCTCCGCCTGGCCGACCGGAAGACGGCGCCGCCGGAGCTCGTCCAGCTCCTCGAGTCGATCGAAGGCTCGACGCGGCTCGACCTCGGCAGCGGACGTGCCGTCGTGCGCGAGTACGACCAGGTCTGGCTCGAACGCTCTCCCGTCGTCCTCCACGGCGAGGTGCGCTGGGGCGCGTGGCGCATCGCGTCCGACCGGAAGGGCCTTAAGGTACGGGGGTGGCGTCCCGGCGACCGTCTGGCGGGGCGCACGAAGAAGATCCAGGACGTGTTCGTGGACGCCAAGATCCCGCGATCGGAGCGTGAGGCATGGCCACTTGTTGTCAGGGGCGACGAAGTCGTCGCCGTCCCGGGAATCGTCGAGGCAGAGGGAGTGCAGGCTGAGCTTGTCGCAGACTGAGCTCGAGCGAGGAATTTCGGAGGTCCTCGTGGAGGAGGAGGCCTTGCGTGCACGCGTCGCCGAGCTCGGCCAGGAGATCTCGAGCGACTACGAGGGCCGCGACCTACTGCTTGTGGGCGTGCTCAAGGGCGCGGTCTTCTTCATGGCCGACCTCATGCGGCAGCTGACGGTTCCCTGCGAGGTCGACTTCATGGCGATCTCGAGCTACGGCGCCGCGAGCGACTCCTCGGGCGTCGTCCGGATCCTCAAGGACCTCGACATCCCGCTCGACGGCAGGCACGTCCTCGTGGTCGAAGACATCGTCGACTCGGGCCTCACCCTGTCCTATCTGATGCGCAACCTCCGCGCCCGTCAGCCGGCCTCGCTCGAGGTCTGCGCACTCCTCACGAAGCCGGGCAGGCGCGAGATCGACGTCCCCGTTCGGTACATCGGCTTCGAGATTCCGAACCGCTTCGTCGTCGGGTACGGACTCGACTTTGCAGAGCGCTACCGCAATCTCCCGTACGTCGGCGTTTTGCAGGAAGAAGTCGAGGCGGGCGTAACGAAGCCGTAAGGATCCTCGTCCGGGGGAGGCAGGAGTGCTGACCGCTGCTACGCTGATCCAGGAGGCGCCTTCTTGAACCGTTTTTTCCGCTCTGCACTGTTCCCCTTGATCGTCATCGTGCTGCTCGTGTACCTGGCGAGCTCGCAGCTGAACCGCAAGGACAAGAACGAGAAGAAGGTCACCTATTCGGAGTTCATCTCCGAGGTCAAGGCCGACCGCGTCGATACCGCCGTTTTCAACCCGAACAAGCGGCAGATCAATTTCCAGCTCGAAACCGGGGACAAGGGCTCGGTCCACTATCCGGCCGACCAGTCCGCTCCACCGCTGGAGACCCTCCTCGAAACCCACAACGTCAAGTTCGACTCGAAGGGCACCGGCGGGTCCTGGTGGGGCTCGGCGCTCCTCTCCCTGCTCCCGTTCGTGATCCTGATCGGCTTCTGGATCTTCCTCATGAACCAGGTGCAGGGCGGCGGCTCGAAGGTGATGAGCTTCGGGAAGAGCCGCGCGAAACGGATGACGCCCGATGCGCCGAAGATCGGCTTCAAGGACGTGGCCGGGGTGGAGGAGGCTGTCGAAGAGCTCCAGGAGATCAAGGAGTTCCTCGAGAACCCGAAGAAGTTCCAGGCCCTCGGAGCGCGGATCCCCAAGGGCGTCCTGCTCTACGGGCCCCCCGGCACCGGTAAGACGCTCCTCGCGCGCGCGGTCGCGGGCGAGGCGGGCGTGCCGTTCTTCTCGATCTCGGGCTCCGACTTCGTCGAGATGTTCGTCGGCGTCGGCGCGAGCCGTGTCCGCGACCTCTTCGAGCAGGCGAAGCAGGCGTCTCCGTGCATCGTCTTCATGGACGAGATCGACGCTGTCGGCCGCCATCGCGGCGCCGGCCTCGGCGGCGGCCACGACGAGCGCGAGCAGACCCTCAACCAGCTCCTCGTCGAGATGGACGGGTTCGAGCTGAAGGACAACATCATCCTGATCGCGGCCACCAACCGGCCCGACATCCTCGATCCGGCCCTGCTGCGCCCCGGGCGCTTCGACCGTCAGATCGTCGTCGACCGGCCCGACCGGGTCGGCCGCAAGAAGATCCTCGAGGTGCACGCGAAGGGAAAGCCGATCGATCCGGAGATCGAGCTCGACACGCTCGCGGCGGGCACGCCGGGCTTCACCGGCGCCGACCTCGCGAACCTCGTCAACGAGGCCGCGCTCCTCTCCGCGCGCCGCGGCCGGAAGACGATCGGCCAGGAGGAGCTGGAGGAAGGGATCATGCGCGTGATCGCAGGTCCCGAGAAGAAGACCCGCCTCTTCTCCGAGCAGGAACGGAAGATCACGGCGTACCACGAGATGGGCCACGCGCTCGTCGGTCACTACACCGACCAGGACGCCGAGGTGCACAAGATCTCGATCATCAGTCGCGGCCAGGCGCTCGGCTACACGATCTCGCTCCCGCGCGAAGACCGCTACCTGACCACCCGCACCGCCCTGATGGACCAGCTGGCGGTGGTCCTCGGCGGCCGCGCGGCCGAGGAGATCGTCTTCAACGAGGTGACGACGGGTGCCGCCAACGACCTCGAGAAGGTGACCCACACCGCGAAGCAGATGATCATGCGCTACGGGATGAGCGAGAAGCTCGGCCCGCGCGTGCTCGGTCGCAACCAGGACATGCCGTTCCTCGGGCGCGAGATGCACTCGGAGCCGGACTACTCCGAGGAGATGGCCCGCGACATCGACGACGAGATTCACCGCGTGATCGAGGAAGCACACGTGCGGGCGCGCAGGGTGCTCGAGGAGCATCTCGACGAGCTGCACAGGCTGTCGGCGATCCTCGTCGAGCGCGAGACGATCGACAAGGACCAGTTCATCAAGCTGCTCGAGGGCGCTACGGATGAAGAGGTCTTCCCGGAGGAGGTCCCGGAGAGCTCCGAGCCGGCCAAGCCCAAGACCGAGCGCCGCACCCGTGTGCCGAAGCCCAAGCCCTTCCCGTTGCCCGGGCAGGCCATGCAGCCGCCGCCGCCCGAAGGCGCCCAGAGCTGAGCGCAGGCAAGTCCGGCGCCGGCTTCGCCGGCGCCATGACCACTTGCCTGCGAGGTGTCTCAAAGACGGACCGACTCGAGCAGCACCGGGCAAAGCCCGGCACTGCGCGGAACAGGTCTTGCGTTGCGACAATTTGCTCTCAATGCAAGACCTAACCCCTATTGAAGAACGGTTTCCGCGTCCGTCCGTGATGGGCGTCGTCAACGTGACGCCAGACTCGTTCTCGGACGGCGGGGTCAACTTCGACGCCGGCGATGCCGTGGCCGCCGCGCTGCGCATGGCCGAGGAGGGCGCGACGATCGTCGACGTCGGGGGCGAATCGACACGGCCCGGCTCCGACGGGGTCTCGCTGGACGAGGAGCTGCGCCGCGTGGAGCCCGTCCTGGAGGCTCTCCAGGGCCGCGTGCCGGTCTCGATCGACACGACGAAGGCGGAAGTGGCCCGGCGCGCGCTGGAGCTAGGAGCAGAGCTCGTGAACGACGTCAGCGCGCTGCGGAGCGATCCGGAGCTGGCCGACGTGGTCGCATCCTCGGGAGCCTTTCTTTGCCTCATGCACATGCAGGGAGAGCCGAGGACGATGCAGGACGAACCGACCTACGAGGACGTGGCCGGTGAAGTCGCTGCCTTCCTCGAGGAGCGGCTCCGCTTCGCGGTCGACGCGGGAGTTCCCGAGGAGCGCATCTGCCTCGATCCTGGCTTCGGGTTCGGCAAGAGCGTCGGGCAGAACTTCGAGCTGCTCGGGCGGCTGGGCGAGATCGTCGCACTCGGCCGTCCGGTCCTCGTCGGGCTCTCACGCAAGCGGTCCCTCGGGCGCATCCTCGGCGACCCGGAGGCAACCACCGGCCCGCTGTCGGCGAGCCTCGCCGCGGCGGTCGAGGCCTACGAGCGTGGCGCCGCGATCTTCCGCGCCCACGACGTTCGCGAGCATGTAGAGGCGTTGACGGTCGCGGCGGCTGTCGGATGATCGTCGTCGAGCTCGAAAGCCTCGAGGTCTTCGGCCGGCACGGTGTCCTCGAAGAGGAGCGGCGTGACGGTATGACCTTCCTCTACGACGTCCGGCTCGAGGTCGGCGACGGCGCCCTCTCCGACAGGATCGAGGACGCGGTCGACTACCGCGAAGTCGCCGACTGCGTGCGCGAGGTCTCCGACGGGCGGCAGTTCAATCTGATCGAAGCGCTTGCCGCCGCCGTCGCCGATGCGCTCGTCGCGCGGTTCGAGGTCGAGCGAGTCCGTGTGCGCGTCCGCAAGCCGCAGCCCGCCGGGGTCCCGGCGGCCCACTCGGCGGCTACCGTCGAGCGGGTTTCTTCTTCTTGACGAGCGAGACCGAGAGGCGATACCTGAGCCCGGCCACCTTGCGGACGACGGTGCCGTTGCCTGCGCCCACGGACGCCTCGACGTAGTAGTAGGCGCCGCGCCGCGTCGGGTTCTTCACCCGCAGCACCTCGCGTTTCGTTCCGAGCCGCTCCGAGATGCCCTTGAAGTCCCGCGTCCGGTTCGCGCCTGCCTCGAAGACGCTCACGGTGCGGGGTCCCCAGAGCGCCAGGTCGACGTCCCCGCCTGAGGGCTGGAGGGCGACGACCGCAGTCCGCCGGCCCGGGACCCAGACGCGGGACACGTCGCGCGGATCCTCGCCGAAGTCGAGTCGTGCCGCGATCGATCCCTTCAGGCGACCAGCTGTCGTCAGCGGGACCGAGGCTCGGTGGAGGAGTCCGCCCGGCTTGAGGTAGGTCACGTCCTCGTTCGGCTCCTGTGGGTCGCGAGCCGGCGCGGGCACGGTCAGCGCCGTCGGGATGTCGAGCCGCCCGAAACCGGAGAAAGGATCGAACCCAGGGCTGTAGATGTCCTGGGCGGACAGGCGCATGACCTCGAAGAGCTGCGTGATGTCGAGCGTGGGCCGGACCGTCCACACCCAGGCGGTCGCGCCGGCAACGATAGGCGAGGCGAAGCTCGTGCCACTGAAGTCGTCGTAGTCATCGTCATCTTCGGGGCCGTAGGCGACGGGCACTGCGACCCGGATGTCCCAGCCGGGCGCTGCGACGTCGACGTACTGCGACCCGCTCGAGAAGAACGTCGGTTGGCCCGACTGGTCGATGGCGCCGGCCGTGAGGACGTGGGGCAGGCTGGCCGGATATTCCAACGGGCTGCCGTCCTCGCGGCTGTTCCCTGCCGCCGCGACGATGAGAGTGCCCTTGGCGAAGGTGACCGCCACCATCGCGTCGAGGAGCGGATTCCGAACGTGGGAGCCGAGGCTGAGGTTGACGACCCCCTGCCCGCTGCGAACCGCCGCGTCCAGCCCCTGGATGACGTCGCCGGCGGTGATCCCGTCTCCGGACGGGCTCGCGTCCCAGAGCTGGAGGTTCGCCTGCGGATAGACGCCGACGATCCCGACGCCGTTGGTCGGCGCCGCCGCGGTCGACGCGACCGCCGTGCCGTGCTCCTCGTAGCGGGCGGCCGTGGACTGCGCGTTCAGGGCAACTGTGGCCGGTCTCCCGACGAACTCCTCGTGCGTGAGGTCGACACCGGTGTCGATCACCGTCAGCGGCTTCCCTGGCCCCGGTGGCTCGGCGCGATCGAGGCCGACAAAGGAGGGCCACCATTGCAGGCCGACCATCGGGTCCGTCAGGTGATTGGCGAGGCTCAGCGGCTGGTCGGGCTCGACCTCCGGCACGAGGCCGGCGCGCATCAACGCGGGAAGGGCGCGGAGCGCAGGGCCGCTGGGCAGCCGCCAGACCGGGAGCGTCTTCGCGAGCCTGACGCCGCCCGCGCGGCGAAGGGCAGGGGCTGCTCCGGGCCGCGCGAGAACGAGGACCGAATCGTAGAGTCGAAGCTCCTGCGCACGCCCCTGCGTGAGGGTCGAGTTCGCCATGGCGGAGCCAGGCCCGGCAGCGAGCACAAGCCCGGCGAACGCGAGGACGACCCCAAGACGCCTCAAGGCAGCGAACATAGCAATAGTCATGGCCACAGCTTTCGTCGGTATCGGCTCAAACCTCGGTGACCGAGAGACTCATCTGCGCGGGGCGCTCGACCTGCTCGCGGCCGAGGACGGAATCGAGATCGTCGCGATCTCCCGGCTGCGCGAGACCGAGCCGGTCGGGCCCGTTGAGCAGGGGCCGTTCCTGAACGGCGCTGTCCAGTTGTCGACCGACCTGCCGCCGCGGCAGCTGCTCGAGCGGCTGCTCGACGTCGAGCGGCGGCTCGGGCGTGTCCGGGACGTGCGCTTCGGCCCGCGGACGATCGATCTCGACCTGCTCGTCTACGGCGACGAGACCGCTGACGAGCCGGGTCTGGCCCTGCCACATCCGCGCCTACACGAACGTCGGTTCGCCCTCGAGCCGCTGGCCGAGCTCGAGCCGGGCCTCGTCGTCCCCGGCCGCGGCCCAGTTTCAGCCTTGCTCTCGGAGCTAGAATGACGGTCATGTCGCATATCGACGAGCTCGACGAGTTCGAGGCCCAGCTCGAGCTCCGGCTGAAGCGCGAATACTCCGACGTCTTTGAGCTGTTCCGGTGGTGCGTCCTCACCCAGGACGCGACCTACCTCTGCAACAAGCTCGAGTTCAAGCCCATGCCGCAGGCGAGCTACCCCTTCTACCACGTGCAGATGGAGGACGTCTGGGTCTGGGACAAGAACCGGCCGACCCGGCTGATCCCGAAGGCCGAGATCTACACGTCGAGCGACGTGACCGTCGAAGAGCTGCGCGGCGAGGGAGAAGGGCCCAAGCTGACAGCCGAGGCCCTCGCCGAGCGAATCGGCGAGTCACTCGGCACCGACGACGAGCTCTAACCCGGGCGCGACATGCTGCTGGCCGTCGACGTGGGCAATACCCAGACGGTCCTGGGGCTGTTCGACGGCGAGCGCCTGACCGAGAACCGGCGGCTCGCCAGTGTTGCCAGTCGCACGAGCGACGAGCTCGGCGCGCTGATCGGTGAGATGTTCGACCTGGAGACCGTGGACGGGATCTGCCTGTCCTCGACGGTGCCGGCGCTCGTCCGCGAGTTCGAGCTCTTCGCCGAGCGCTGGGCCAAGGCGCCGATTCTGGTCGTCGGGCCAGGTGCGAAAACGGGGATGCCGGTGCGGTACGACGATCCTCGCGAGGTCGGCCCGGACCGGGTCGTGAACGCGGTCGCTGCGAAGGAGCGCTACGGCGCCCCGTGCATCGTCGTCGACTTCGGGACCTCGACGAACTTCGACGTCGTCTCCGCCGAGGGTGAGTACGTCGGCGGCGTGCTCGCGCCTGGGATCGAGATCTCGATGGACGCGCTCTTTGCACGGGCCGCCCGGCTGATGCGCGTCGATTTCACCGAGCCGCCGTCCGTGATCGGCAAGACCACCGTGCACAGCCTTCAGTCCGGGCTCGTCTACGGGTTCGCGGGCCAGGTCGACCGGATCGTCGAGGAGATCCGCGACGAGCTGGGCACCGAGGCGCGGGCGATCGCGACCGGCGGCCTGGCCGAGATCGTGGTTCCGCACGCCCGAACGATCGAGCGCGTCGACCCCGACCTGACCCTCGAGGGCCTGCGCCTGATCTGGGCTCTCAACCGCTAGGCGGCTGTTTGCAATTTCGGCGCGGACGCGTCACACACGCGTGCGGATCTCACGCCTATGATCGACGCGGGGAGGAGGTTGGCTGTGCCTTAGACCGTGCCACGCGCACGGGTCCGGGCAGCTCAGCCTCCGCCGTACACCGAGATCGGGAGGTCGAGCAACACGTCGTCGCCCTGCGGCAGCTCGTCCTCGAGCCGCTCGAGCACGAAGCGGGCGCCCGGCGCCGCCGCCAGGAGGCGTTGCTCGACCGCCGCGAGTGAGTCCAGCTGGACGAGCTCCTGCTTGAACGGGCGCGGGAAGCGGCCGCGTCCGAGGTACCAGCCGTAGAACTTCTTCAGGAACCCGGTCGCGCGTCTCTCGCCGAGCTCGCGCGCGGTCTCGCGGATGAAAAGGATCAGCTCCGCTGCGACCTCTTCGCGGGTGGGCTCGGCGTCATCGCCCATGATCTGGCGCAATGCCCACGGATTCCCCTGCGCTGCGCGGCCGACCATGACCGCCGCCGCCCCGGTCGTCGCCAGGACGGTCTGGGCTCTCGCGCGGGAGACGATGTCGCCCGAGGCGATCACCGGAACGTCCACGAGCTCGACCAGCTCGGCGGTGAGCGAGTGGTCTGCCTCGCCGGTGTACATCTGGCGGGCCGAGCGCGGGTGCAGGGTGAGAGTCGCCGCGCCTGCGGCGACGAGTCGTGGCCCGACGTCGAGGCACGTCCGTGAGCCGTTCAGGATGCCGCGGCGCATCTTCACCGAGACCGGGATCGAGATCGCCTCCGCGACCGCCTCCACGATGCGGCACGCGCGCTCCGGCTCGTCGAGGCACGTGGCACCCGCGCCGGTCTTCGTCACCTTTCGCACCGGGCAGCCGAAGTTGATGTCGACGAGGTCGGCGCCCGCGTCCTCGACCATTCGCGCCGCTTCCGCCATGAGACCCGGATCTCCGCCGAAGATCTGAACCGCGAGCGGATGCTCGTCGGCGGCGATTCGCAGGTAGCCGAGCGTCTTCTCGTTCCCGTGCGAGAGCCCGGCGCAGCTGACCATCTCCGAGCAGACGAGCCCGGCGCCGAACCTGCGGCCCTGGCGGCGGAACGCCTGCACGCTCACGCCCGCCATCGGCGCGAGAACGAGCCTGGTTGGGATCTCGACGGGCCCGATCCGCCAGGATTCGCGAAGATCTACCTGCACAGAGGGCAAATCGTAGTCCTGAATTGGGAGTTTGACGTCGACCACGGTCACAGGTACTATGCCTGCCCGCGACGGCGCCTTTGCGCCGCGCGTTTTTTATTCTTAGGAGGCAAGTGACGTGAAGGAAGTCATCCTCACTCCTGAGGGCTTCAAGAAGCTCAAGGAGGAGATCGAGCACCTGTCGAACCACAAGCGCCGCGAAGTCGCAGAGCGCATCCGGGTCGCTCGCCAGTTCGGTGACATCACCGAGAACTCCGAATACGACGACGCCAAGAATGACCAGGCGCTGCTCGAGCACCGCATCGCGATCCTCGAGGAGCGGATGGCGAACGCTCGCGTGATCACGAAAAAGGACGTCGCCAAGGACGTCGTGTCCGTCGGCTCGCACGTGAAGCTGCGGGACGTCTCGGCCAAGGAAACGGTCGAGTACCACATCGTCGGCTCTGCGGAAGCGAACCCGGCCGAGCACAAGCTCTCGAACGAATCGCCGGTCGGCAAGGCGATCATCGGCAAGAAGAAGGGCGAGACGGTTGAGGTGACGACGCCGCGCGGCAAGGCGCTGAAGTACAAGATCATGGACATCAAGGCGGCCTGACGGCCTCGAAGAAAGTCTTACGACTTTCTTCGACTTGTTTGATCCCAGCGTTTGCGGGCGGAGGCGGGCAAAGCCCACCTCCGCGGCGTGTTTCGCGTGCTGACCTAGTCATTCATTCCGCTTAGACTCGCGCGCTATGGCTTTGCCGAAACGATTTCCTGACCGGGACGAGATTTCTGCGGTTCGGGTCGAGGCGGAAAAGATCGAGCCCGGGGAGGAGGCCGGCGAGGCTCGCCGCGTGGCGGGGCGCGTCATGGCCCGGCGGGACATGGGGAAGCTCGTCTTCCTCGACCTCGTCGATCGCTCCGGGAAGATCCAGCTGCTCGTTTCGGAGGATCGGGCCGGGTCTGTCGACCTCGCTCTCGGGGACATCGTCGGCGCGACCGGCATCCCGGCGCGGACGAAGCGCGGTGAGCCCTCGCTCGCAGTCACCGAGCTCGAGCTGCTCGCCAAGATCAAGCGGCCGCTGCCGGACACCTTCCACGGCCTGACCGACACTGAGGCCCGCTACCGCCGGCGCTACCTCGACCTCGTGATGAACGAAGAGTCGCGCGCCGACTTCGAGCTGCGGACGCGCATGGTCACCGCGATCCGCCGCTACCTCGACGAGCACGGCTTCCTCGAGGTCGAGACGCCTATCCTGCAGCCTCGGTTCGGCGGCGCACTCGCCGACCCGTTCGTGACGCACTCGAACGAGCTCGACACCGATCTCTACCTCCGCATCGCGACCGAGCTCTACCTCAAGCGCCTGATCGTCGGCGGCCTCGAGCGCGTCTACGAGCTGGGGCGTGACTTTCGAAACGAGAGCGTGTCGTACAAGCACGCGCCCGAGTTCACGATGGTCGAGTGGTACGAGGCCTACGCGGACTACCGAGACACGATGGCGCGGATCGAGGAGCTCGTCGAGACCGTCGCCAGAGAGACCACCGGAGCCACGAAGGTCACCCTCCGCGGGCACGAGGTCGACCTCAAGGCACCCTGGAAGCGCGTCAAGCTGATCGACGCGCTCGAGGAGAAAGGGCTCTGGACGCGGGATGCGGATGACTTGCGCGGACGGCTCGAGGAGCGCGGAGTCGACACGGCCGCAAACGACACGTGGAGCGGGCTCGTCGATCACGCGCTCAGCCACTTCGTCGAGCCCGAGCTGATCGAGCCGACGATCCTGCACGACTACCCGGTGGAGCTCTCTCCCTTTGCGCGCCCGACCGACGACGACCCTTCGATCGTCGAGCGCTTCGAGTTCTTCGTCGGCGGCATGGAGCTCGGAAACGCGTTCACCGAAATCAACGACTCCGACGAGCAGGCCGAGCGATTCGCCCAGCAGGCGGCCGACGCGGGCGGCCAGCAAGGCGACCCGGACTACGTGGAGGCGCTGGCCTACGGAATGCCGCCGACCGGTGGCCTCGGCCTCGGCATCGACCGCCTGGCGATGGTGCTGACCGGCCGGGACAACGTTCGCGACACGATTCTGTTTCCGCAGCTCCGGGACCGTTAAACCGGGCGCTGCCAGCAGGCGATGCGGCTCGTCCGCGGTCGCACGACGTTCTCGACGTCCACGGCGTCCCGAAGCTCGAAGCGGTTCGCGATCAGGCGCTGAAGAGCGCGATCGCCGGGATGGCGCCAGATCGAGGTCAGAAGGTGGCCGCCGGGTCGAAGCGCTCCCTGGGCAACGGCGAGCATCGCGTCGGCGTCCGGAACGACGTACAGAACCTCGTTGCAGACAACGACGTCGAAGGTCTCGCCGGCTCGCGGCTCGGTGGCAACGAAGAAGCTCGTCCTCTCATCCTCGAGAGGCTTCGCTCGGTCAATCGCCTCTCTCGCAGGGTCGACGCCGACGTACTGCTTGAAGTCGAGCCCCTCCAGCTTCTTCCGGAACAGCCCGACGCCGCAGCCGAGGTCGAGGATCGAGAGACTGTCGCCGAACCAGCGCAGGTATCCGATCAGCACGCTGTAGTGGCCGAGCTCGTACAGCTCGTCGTAATAGTCGATCTCGCCGGTCGAGTACTCGCGGTTCCAGTCCTCGAGCGTTCCTGTGTCGCCTTGTCGGTAGGGCAAGACTCCCACGCTCATCGCCGCCCCGCGGGCGCGAAGGGCCGCCGATCGCACGAGACGGCCCGGATGAAGTCTGCGCAGGGCCATAGCGGCGCGCGAGTGTATCGTCTCTCGCGCTTGGGCTCCGACATCGCTCCCGGTCTCGCCGAGGCGCTGGCCGCGCAGGGTGCGCGCGTCGTCGAGACCTGGCAGGAAGCCGAGCGGACCTATGTGATCGCCGACGGATTCTTCGGGCGCGCGAGCTCCAACTCGGCCGATTTCGCCGTCCTCGAGCACGAGGCCGCCGTGCGTGAGCTCATCGGAACGGAGGGGCCGCTGCGCTCTCCGGCGGTCGTCGATCTGGGGCCTGGATGGATGCTCGAGCAGCGCATCGAGCACGAAACGCCGGCGGGAGACGGAGCAGTCGACGCGATTGCCGCCGCGGCCGCCCGCATCGCCGAGCTGAGCCTGCCCAGCGCGCCGGCCCCTCGGGAGGCGAGTCGGCTCGCGCTTTCCCGCCGAATCCGCGCGCTCTTCTCGCCGCTGCCGTTCTCGGACTACCTTGCGTCGCGGCGCGTGCTTGCGGATCCCGGCCTACCCGAGGTCACGTGCCACGGAGACTTCCATGCGCGAAACGTGCTTTTTGCGGATGGCCGGCTCTGGGTCGTGGACTGGGAGCTTTCCGGGCTGCGGCCGGCCGGGTACGACCTCATGACGTTCTGGCCGACGCTCGAACGGCCCGAGGACCGCGACCGGCTGTTCGAGGCAACCGTCGACCTCGTCGGAAGCCGGCCGGAGCTTCTGCGCCTGCGCTACGCGCTCACCGTGCGCACAGTCGCGACGATGCTGGCGAGTGCCCGGGAGTTCGACCGGAACGAGGTCCGGGCGCGCGAGCTGCTCGCCGTGATTCCCGGCTTGAGAGCGGAGGCAGGGTTGTAGTGCGCGCCGAGCTGGTCGAAGACCTCGAGGTGCTTGCGGCGTACAGCGACCGCTGGGACATGCTCGCCGTGGAGTGCGCGAGGCCGTACTGCACCCCGTCGTGGCTCCTGCCGTGGTGGCGACACGCGGCTCCCGCGGGGGCGCGCCTGCGGACGGTCGTCGTCCTGGACGGCGAGCAGCTCGTTGCGATCGCGCCTCTGTACTCGAGCCGAGAAGGCGGCCTCGACCAGCACCGCTTGCTGGGCCATGGAGCCTCACTCGGTGTCGAGCCGCTGGCAAAGGAGGGCGTGGAGCGGGAGTCGGCCCAGCTCATCGCGCCGGAGCTCGTCGGCAAGTCGGTCGTTCTCGATCTCGAGGGCATCAGGGCGGCTTCACCGTGGCCGAGACACCTCGCGGATGCCTGGCCCGGGGGCGCCGGGCTCAGGCGTGAGCTGAGCCTCGTCGCGCCGGCCCTGACCCTCGCGGGCGGCACTTTCGAAGACTGGCTCGCGAGCAAGAGCAAGCATTTCCGGTCGCAGATCCGGCGCGACCGCCGACGTCTCGACGAGGCCGGTGCTCGCTTTCGACTTGCGAAAACGGAGGAGGAGCTGGCCGGCGGTCTCGAGGCGTTCGCCGCGCTGCACCGCGCCCGCTGGGACGAGCGCGGCGGATCCGACGTGTTGACGGAGGGCGTGGAGCGGATGCTCCCCGAGGTTGCCCGGGAGCTCGGGCCCTCCGGCAGGCTCCGCCTCTGGACGATCGAGATCGACGGAAAGGTGATCGCCGCGGATCTTTGGCTCGCGGCCGGCGGCGAGGTCTCGTGGTGGCTCACGGGGTTCGATGACGCCTGGCATGCGGTGACGCCGACACTCCAATCGTTGGTCGCTGCGCTCGAGCACGCGTGGGCGTCCGGCGACCGGCACGTCGACTTCGGCGGGGGCGACCAACTCCTGAAGTCGCGCCTCGCCGCAGACGAGGACCGGCTCGACTGGCTTCTCGTCGTTCCCCGCGGGCAGCCGCTGACGTCGCTGCGGCTTCTCCCACGCGAGGTCAAGCGCCGGATTCCAGCCAGCGTTCGCCCGCGACTGAAGCGCCTCTTGGGCCGCTAGACCTTCCGCGAGAGCATCTTGAGCAATGCGTCCGCATCTTCGGGGAACAGGAGCCGTTCGAAGAGCACGAGCGCAACGAGGTAGACGGCAGTTCCGGCCAAGACTGCGACAGCGAGGTCGTGCCGCAGTGCCGCCATCGTCCCGGCGGCAAGGAGCGTCGCCAGCACGGGCCCGCCGGCGATCCGGCCCCACCGGATGAGGCCGGTCGTCCGCCGCGCGAAGGCGACCAAGGCGACGGCCACGAGGAGCTGCGAGATCGACGTGCCCAGCGCTGCGCCGTCGAGCGACAGCCACGGAATGAGCACGAGGTTGGCGAGGACGTTCTCCAGCGCGACGAGCCCATAGACCCAGGTCAGGATGCGCTGCCGATCCTGCGAGACAAGCAGGTAGCCGGTGACGTAGCAGATGGGGTAGAGGGCAATCGCCGGCGCCAGTAGGCGAAGGGCAGTCTCGGCATCGTCGTACGAGGAGCCGTAGAGGACCTCGATCAGCGGCCCGGCCAGCACGAGCGCTCCTGCAGCCAGGGGTAGCGTCAGTGCGACGGAGAGCTTGAGGCCCCGCTCGAACACAAGGCCGACCGGCGGGTCGCTCGTCGCCGTCAGCCTCGAGAAGACCGGATAGACGGCGGCGCCCACGCTCCAGGCGACGAACAGGGTCGCCTCGAGCAGCCGGTAGGCGGCGCCGTAGTCGCCGACGACGTCCTTCGGCTCGAAGGCGGCCAGCATGGCCGTGTCGATCCTGAAGAGGACGACGGCAAAGACCCCGGCGAGCCCGATCGCGAGCGCAGCCCGCATCAGCGCGGGCCAGCGCCGGGGCTCCAGTTCGAGCTGCGGGCGAGCGACCTTCCGCACGAGGAACCAGAGCGCGAGCCCGAAGCCCAGCGCAGAACCGCCGAGGTAGATCGCAGAGACCGCGACGACCCCTGCTCCTTGCAGCAGCGCCGCGATGCCGACGGCAGCGGTGACGAAACGCTGCGAGATCAGGGCGATCGGAATGAACTCGAGCCGCTCGAACGCCTGATACGACGCGAAGCACGTCGCCATCAACAGCTCGAGCGTGACCGCCGGCCCGAGCAGCAGCAGCGCCTCCAGTGTCTCCCGGTCGATTCCGGCGACGGCCGCAATACCGATCGCGATCGCCAGCGAGGTCGTGGCCAGGACGATCTTGACGGCGAGCGTGTTCGCGAAATACCCGCTGAAGCGGCTGCGATCGCGGGCAACCTCGCGCGTGAGGATCTGGTCCTGCCCGAAGTTCGCGAGCGTCGTCGCGAGGATCACGAAGGTCAGTGCGAAGGTGAAGACCCCGAAGCGAGAATCGCCGAACTCGCGGGCCATGACGACGAAGAGGACGAGCGAGGCGACCTTCGACCCGACATCCGCCACGAGGCGGTAGCCCGTGTTGGCGAGAATGCTCCGCGGGCCGTCGCTCACGAAGCGCGCCGCATCTTGCGCGTCAGCTGACCGAGCAGCAGGCGCAGGTGCATGCGCCCACGGTTCCGCTCGGCCCGGCGAAGCACGGCGCGAGGAAGAGGACGCCGGTCATGGCGCACGAGATCGCGTTGGCGCCAGGCATCTCGCACCGCCCGCGCCCAGGTGCGCGTCTCGTGGCGGTAGGTCGACTCGACGAGGTCGAACGCGAGGTAGCCGACCGTGCGGCGGACCGCGACGCTCGTGGGGAAGCGGAGCCAGATGTACCAGAGGTGGTTGCGGACCCGGTAGTAGAGGTTCACCTCCGAGGACTGGCGCTCGGATTCCGCCTTCATGTGGTCGAAGGCGGCCTGCGGGAAGTAGCGCACCTCCCAGCCGTCTCCCTGCAGTCGAGCGCCGAGGTCGACCTCCGACGAGGCGAGGAAGTACGGCGCGAAAAAGCCGCCCGCTTCCAGATAAGCCTGGCGCCGGATCATGCAGGCGCCTTCCGGGAAGGAGAAGGCGAGCCACCCCTCGGGCGGTGCTTCTCCCTCTCGGCCCGCGCGCAGCCACCAGTCGAAGGTGCCGAGCTCGGTCTGCCGGACGACGTTCCCGTCCGGGTCGACATCGCGGACGAAGCCGCCGGCGACGCCGAGGCGTGGATTGGCCGCGAAGGCGTCGGCGAGCGCTTCGACCGAGCCAGGGAGCGGAAAGCAGTCGTCGTCGAGCATCAGCAGGAGCTCGCCGGCTGCCTCGCCGGCAGCCAGGTTGCGGCCGCCGAGGCCGAGGTTCTCGCCCGGTTCGAGGAGCCGCACGGGGTCGCCGTAGCCGCGCACGTGCTCGGCCGTGTCGTCGCTCGATCCGTTGTCGACGACGAGAATCTCGCCGACCGGCTGCTCGAGCAATCGGTCGAGGACGAGGCTCAGCGCGTCCTTGCGGTTGCGGGTGATGATGACCGCCGAAACGGTGGGTCTCGCGTCCCGGGGCATGGCGCGCTGAGTGTATGCGCGTACGATTTTCGTATGGCTTCGAGGTCGCTTCCGCCGCTCGCACTCGCGTATCACGGGGTAGCGGACGTCCCGTTGCGGCAGGACCGGCATGGGCTGTTCGTGCGCCCGCAGGACTTACGACGGCAGATCACGAAGCTGCGGTCATGGGGTTACCGGCTCGTCTCCTTCGGGGAGCTCGCACGGCTCGCGTCCGCGTCGGAGGCGGCGGGCCACGCGGCGTTCACGTTCGACGACGGCCTCGTGGACAACGCCGAGACGCTTGCACCGCTGCTCGAGGAGGAGGGCGCACCCGCGACCGTGTTCGTGGTCTCGGGTTGGCTCGGCCGTCCGCATCGATCGGTGCCGTGGACCAGGATCATGAGCGAGACAGAGCTCGGCGAGCTGCGCGCCACAGGGGTCGAGATCGGAGCCCACACCGTCTCTCATCCGGATCTCAGCGCACTCTCGTACGAGGCTGCTCTGGAGGAGCTTGCGGGCAGCAAGAGCGAGCTCGAGGCCGTGCTGGGCGAGGCCGTCGAGGTCGCCGCATACCCGTACGGCCGTGCGAACGAGGAGACAGTGCGGGCCTGCCGCGACGCGGGGTTTCTGGCTGCGTGCTCGGCGACCGGCCGCGGCTCCTGGCTCGACCCGCACAACCTGCCCCGGCAGGACATGGAGAACGGCTCGACCATGATCGGCCTGCGGCTGAAGCGCGACGACCGCTACGAGCAGCTGCTGCGCTTCGCGCCCGCTCGCGCGGCGAGACGGCTCGGCCGGCGGCTGACGGGCGCGCTCCGGTGATCGATCGCCTGTTGCGACCGCCGGTCGTGCTCGCCTATCACGGGGTCGGCCCGCGAGCGACGGATCCTGCACGGCTTCTGATCGAGGCGGACTTGCTCGAGTCGCACGTCCGCTTCCTCCAGGGTCGCGGCTATCGCTTCGTGACGGCGGAAGAGCTGCTCGACGAGGGGCCACCCGGACCAGGGACCGCGGTGCTGACCTTCGACGACGGGTTCCGGAACTGGCTGACGGCCGCCGCGCCGCTACTCCTGCGGCTGGGCGTCCGTGCGACCTTCTACATCTGCCCGGGGCTCCTCGGAGGCCGGCACTGGCACCTGGACGGAGAGGAGGGGCGACTGCTCGACGAGAGCGAGGCCCGGGGGCTCCTCGAAGCCGGGATGGAGCTCGGCTCCCATTCGCTTTCGCATCCCGATCTCCGGCTGCTCGACGGCGGGGAGCTCAGCCGCGAGCTCGAGGAGTCGAAGAGCGCAGTCGAGCAGCTGACCGGCCGTCCCTGCCGCACGCTCGCCTACCCGTATGGGCTCTACGACGAGCGCGTCGTGGACGCCGCCCGCGCCGCAGGCTACGAGCTCGCGTTCGGCTGGCTGCCGGGCCCCTGGCATCCCCTCGAGGCGCCTCGGCTCCCGGCGCCTCCCCGCCACGGCTCCCGACGGCTTGCCCTCAAGCTCGCAGGGCTGCGGAGGCCGGGACGCTGATGCGGTTCTCGGTCGTCATTCCGACCATGAGGCGTGAACAGATCCTGGCCGACACGCTCACGAGCCTGGAGAGCTGCGATCCGCCTCCCGACGAGGTGATCGTCGTCGACTCCGACGACGCCGGCTCCTCCCAGTCCGTCGTCACGGCTTTCGACGACGCCTTCTCGCGTTCGGTTCGCTACCACCGGACCCCGCCCAGCCTGACCCGTCAGCGCAACCTCGGCATCGACGATTCCTCGGGCGACGTCGTGGTCTTCCTCGACGACGACGTAAACGTCCCGGCCAAGCTCTTTGCGCGGCTCCAGGAGGTCTACGACGACGCGAGCGTGGTCGGAGCGACCGGACAGGTCATCGAGCCCGATGATCAGCGCCGCCTTGGTCCTCTCTCTCCGCTCCGTCGATTTCTTCTCGGCCGGGGCCGGGAGGGCACCTTCACCCGGTACGGCTATCCCCGTTACCTCGGGGATGTCGAGCGGCCGCGCGACGTCGAGTTCATGAAGGGCTGCTTCATGAGCGCGCGCCGGGAGGCCGCCACGACGGTCCGCTTCGACGAGCAGTTGACCGGGTACGCGCTCGCGGAGGACGAGGACTTCTCGTATCGCCTCTCCCGGCTCGGACGGATCCGCTACGCACCGGAGATCGTCGTCCAGCATCGGAAGCTCGGCTTCGGCGCGCATGATCCCCGGCGCCTCGGCCGGCTCGTCGTCGTCAACCGTGCCTACCTCTTCCGGAAGAACTTTCCCGGAACGGCATCGGCGAGGGCGCAATTCGCCCTGTTCGTGGGGATGCTCGTGGCCCACCGGCTCGCGAACCGGCAGTGGCGAGGGGCCCAGGGCGTCCTGGAAGGGGCGAGAGACGCCTGGCGTGGCAGGCGCGACGGCGGTCCGAGCGGTGGCGCGGATACCCTCGGCCGAGACCAGGCGCGCCGCGAGGGGGCCCAGAACTGACGGAGCAGAGACGGTGAGTGTGATCGAGTCGGTGAGGCGCGCGCCGGCCGCCCCGGCGCTCCTGCGTGCGCGGGAGCTCGCCTTGTGGCTCGGGGTCGCGATCGGCGCGGCTGCGATGGGTTTTGCCCTGGCGTTCGTCACGACGCCGTTCGAGGAGTGGAGCCCGCTCGTGATGGTCGCCGTTCCGCTCGTTCCGCTCGCGATCGTCGCCGTGATGATCAATCCGATCGTCGCGCCGTTGATCGTCATTGCGACTCTGCCTTTCGGAAGCGCACGCATCTTCGGCATCCAGGTGGTCGAGGCAGCCGTGCTCGCCACCGGAGGCCTGATCGTCGTTCGCCGCCTCGCGCTCGGGCAATCTCCGTTGCCGTTTGCACGCCAGCTGATCTGGCCGGTCCTACTGCTCGGCTGGACGCTGGTCGCGCTCTTCTCGGCGATCGACGAGACGCTCGCGATCAAGCAGGTCATCGGGCTCGTGGGAGCCATCCTGGTTGCGTGCACCGTCCTCGCCGCGTGCCGGGACCTCCCTCGCCTTCGGATCCTGCTCGGCTTCCTGACGTTCGTAGGCTTGGTCATGGCTCTGGTGTCCCTCTCCTCGAACCATCAGCTCCAGGCCGGGCACGGAGGAGCCGAGGTCCAGAACCGGGTCCAGGGCGCGTTCGAATCGCCGAACCAGCTCGGCTCGTGGTGCGCGCTCGTGATACCCATCGCCGCGGGACTCATGTTCGTGTCGCCGCGACGCTCCGCGCGGATCCTCGGCGCGGTCGCGCTCCTCGCGCTGCTCGCTGCGCTCACGTTTTCGCTCTCGCGCAGCGCCTGGATCGGGACCGGGGCTGCGCTGTTGCTGATGGTCCTGACCATGCGGGAGGCCCGAAGGCTGCTCGCCATCCTCTTCGTGCCACTCGCGTTGATCGGCTACCTGATCTTCTCGTCCGGGACGGCGCCGCCCGAGGTCAAGGTCGTTGGCGAGCGGGTCCAGGCGATCGGGACCCGCAGCCCGTACGACCAGCGTTCCCAGATCTACAACGAGGCGCTCCGCGAGATTCGGGAGGATCCCGTGACCGGCGTGGGGCCGGGTGGCTTCATCGTCGCGAGCAGGCGCGCTGGGACCGAGACGAGCACGGTGGCCGCAGATCACGCGCACAACCTGCTGCTCAACTACGGCGCCGAGTCGGGGCTCCCGGCGGTCGGGCTCGTGCTCGCGTTCGTGTTCGCGCTTGGCGCCGCGGTGTACAGAGGCAGCCGAGCCGTCGCGAGGATCGATCCACGCCACCGGGGTGTGATCCTCAGCATCGGCGCCGCGCTCTTTGCGATCTTCGTCGGAGGGATCTTCGACTACACGCTGGGCAATCCGGTGATTCGCATCACCGTCTGGATGCTGATCGGGGCCCTGCTGGTCGCCGTGCGAGAGGCCGACCGAGTTTCGCGCCTCGCGCGGACGCGTCGGTGAACGACCTGCGGTGAACGCTTCCGTTCCGGTCACGTTCGTCTCCTCGCACGCGCGGCTCGGCGGCGCCGAGCGTTATCTGGAGACGCTCACCGATCGCCTGGAGCCGGAATGGCTTTCGAGCGTGGTCTTCCTCGAGGAGGGGCCGGTCGTCGAGCGTTTTCGGGGGAAGGGCTTGGCGACCGAGGTGCTGCCCACCGGCCGGCGAGGTCTCGCCGCGGCCGTGTCCGCGCTGAGGCTACGGAGACTGCTCAGGCGCGACCGCCCGGCCGTCGTTCACGCCAACGGGATCAAAGCGGCCCTGGTGTCCGTGCTCGCGACACGCGGAACGGGAACACCCGTCGTCTGGGTCAAGCACGACTTCTCGATGGACGGGCGTCGCGCGCGAATGATCGCTGGTCGGTGCCGCGCCGTCATCGGCGTGAGTGCCGCCGTCCTCGAGACGTTCGGTTCCGAGAGCTCGGGCGGCAAGATGCACGTGGTTCACAACGGGCTTCCCGCCGTGCAGGTTGACCGCGAACGCGGTCGCCGCCTTGTGGCCGAGGCGCTCGGGCAGGAGCCGACCTCAGTCATTGGACTGGTTGGGAGACTCGAGCAGGCGAAGGGCCAGCAGGAGCTCGTGGCGGCGCTCCCCGAGGTCGTCCGGCGGGTGCCGGAGGTTCGTGTGGCCCTCGTCGGCGCCGAGAGCTCCTCTCGGCCCGAGTACGTTGCGGAGCTGCATGCGGCTCTGGCGCGCGAGGGACTGACGGATGCCGTCTCGTTCCTCGGCTACCGCGAAGACGCGCTCGAGCTGATCAGCGGTTTCGACGTCGTGGTCGTGCCGAGCGTGCCCGACGAGCGGGGGTTCGGCCGAGAGGGCTTCGGCTACGTGGGGCTCGAGGGCTTCGCCATGGGCACACCTGTTGTGGCCTACGACGACGGTGCGCTCAGAGAGACGCTCGGCGACTGTGCGGTGCTGGTTCCGGCAGGCGACCGTGCCGCGCTCGCGGATGCGCTCGTCCGGGTGCTCGATGACGCCGCGCTCCGTGCGAGGCTCGTCAGCTGTGGTCGCGAGCGGCTCCAAGGCCGGTTTTCCGTCGACACGATGGTCGAGGCGATGAAGGGTCACTACCTCCGGGCGGCCGTGTGAAACGCGGCGTCGCGGACTAGCGGTTAGCCAGGTACGTGCGGAGCGTGCCGAGAACTGGACGCTCCGTCATATCCGCGTTGAGCAGCGCGTAGCCCGACTGATGCACGTCGGTGTCACCTGGGCGGGCGCGTTCCTTGTACCAGAAGGCGACCGATACGTAGGAGTAGTGGGCCTCCGTGTACTGAAGTGCGCGGACGAAGTAATCGCCTTGCTGCTGCGGCGTCACACCGCGCTCCCAGTTCTGGATGCCGCCCCAGTTCGTGTGTGAAGACCAGCCGAACTCGCCGTACCAGACCGGCTTTGCCGCATCGCCGTAGTCGAGCATGACCTGGCGAACGGCCGGGAGGTGGGTGAACCACCAGCGGTTGCCGTCGTCGGCCTGCTCCGGAGGCGCGTCAGCCATCCCCTGGTACGGGTGGGTCGAGACGACGTCGAAGAAATCCTTCGTTCCCCGGGCGTAGACCTGGCGGATCCAGGCGTCGTCGTTCGCGGAAGGGCCTCCGAGGACGACCTTCGCTTCGGGATCGCCGGCCTTGAAGGCGGGATACGAGGCGCGCAGAAGACCGGCGTACTGGTCGATGGTGCCTTGCCAGAAGGACTGGTTCGGATCGGGCTCGTTCCAGACCTCCCAGGCGGCGACGCGTCCACGCCAGTAGCCGGCTGCCCAGCGGGCGAAGTCGGCGTAATCCTGCGGGTTCGTCGGCGGGACGAGGTTGCCCCGGTTCCCGTTCGCCCAGCCCGGGGTCATCCAGAGCGTGATCAGCACGTTCATGCCACGGGCGCGCGCCTGGTTGACGCAGAAGTCGACCATCCCGATGTACCACGCGTTCCGCGCTCCCTTGGCCGTGTCCTCGATCCCGGCCCAGGAGGTGTCGATGCGCACCCACTTGACGCCTGCCGAGGCGAGCTTGTCGAGGACGGTCAGCCGGTCGGGGTTCGTATAGAAGCCCCAGTTGCAGTGGAACTGCGAGCCGACTGCCACGTTCGAGTCAGGGGGTGGGGGTGGCGGCGGAGGGGGTGGCGGAGGCGGAGGGGGTGGAGGAGGAGGTGGCGGCGGAGGCGGTGGCGGTGGTGGCGGCGGTGGCGGTGGTGGTGGCGGCGGAGGCGGAGGAGGAGGCGGCGGAGGCGGAGGCGGAGGCGGAGGCGGAGGCGGAGGCGGAGGTGGAGGCGGAGGTGGAGGCGGAGGCGGAGGCGGAGGTGGAGGCGGAGGTGGAGGCGGAGGCGGAGGCGGAGGTGGAGGCGGAGGCGGAGGTGGAGGCGGAGGGGGAGGAGGCGGCGGTGGCGGTGGCGGTGGCGGTGGCGTGCAATGCCTTCTGCATCTCTTGGCCGGCCGGAGCTCCATCGAGTCGACGACGACGCGGCCTGCGCTCAACTTTGCGCGACGGACGGTCACGCTCAACCTGCTTCCTGCAAGGCGGGTTCGATAGCGCACGGAGGCGATCCGCTGCCAGCGCCCGGTCGTGCGTGCACAGCGGGATGCGGCGCCGATCCGAGCGCCGCCTGCCCGCTCCTGGATTCGGAGGCAGACACGTCCGCGGTGTTGCGAGCGGATTCGAGCCGACCCGACGTAGGACTGGCCTGCCTGGGCGGCGACGAGGTCGGCGACGGGAGCGCTGCGAGTGGCGGCAAGAGCCGTCGGGACGGTAACCACGAGGCCCGCAAAGATCGCGAGCAGCACGGTAAAGATCGAGCGAGTCGAGGCTGGCTCCATGCTGCTGGATTCGGGTCTCCAGCGGTTCTGCGAGATCACTCGTCCAAGTGCCCCTCGGATGAGGGACACTCGAAACGTGCTTCCGCTGAAAGTCCTCGTCACCGGCCACCACGGCTACCTTGGCTCTGTGACCGGGCCGGCTCTCGTCGCGGCGGGGCACGACGTGACCGGGCTCGACACGCTCTACTACCGCGGCTGCGATCTCGGCCCCGTCCAGGACGCTTTGCCGGCGCTCGAGCTCGACGTCCGCGACGTGACCGCAGACGATCTGCGCGGGTTCGATGCGGTCGTCCACCTCGCCGCCCTCTCCAACGATCCGCTCGGCGACCTCGACCCAGAGCTCACGTTCGAGATCAACTTCCGGGCCACGGTCGACCTCGCCAGGGCCGCGCGCGAGGCCGGTGTCTCGCGGTTCGTCTTCGCCTCCTCGTGCAGCATGTACGGCGCCTCCGAGGATGAGCGCGTGACCGAGGACGCGCCGCTCAAGCCGATCACCGCCTACGCTGAGTCGAAGGTCCGCTCCGAGGAGGCGCTCGCCGAGCTCGCGGACGACGACTTCTCGCCCGTCTTCATGCGCAACGCAACGGTGCATGGAGTCTCGCCCCGGCTACGGATCGACATCGTGCTGAACAACCTGGTCGGGTGGGCGTTCACCACCGGCGCGGTCCGGATCCTGAGCGACGGAACTCCCTGGCGGCCCGTGATCCACGTCGCCGACGTCGCCGACGCGACGGTCGCGCTGCTCGAGGCTCCGCGCGAGGCCGTGCACGGTCAGGCCTTCAACGTAGGGGCCGACTCCGAGAACTACCAGGTACGCGACCTGGCCGAGATCGCAAAGCAGGTCGTGCCGGGCAGCGAGGTGGAGTACGGCGGCGCAGGCGACCCCGACCCGCGGTCGTACCGAGTGGACTTCGGTAAACTCGCCCAGGCACTGCCCGAGCTCGGCCTCCGCCGCACCGCGCGCGAGAGCGCGCAGGAGCTCCACGACGCGTACGAGGCGGCCGAGCTGACCTTCGAGGAGTTCGACGGGCCCCGGTTCACGCGCCTGAAGAGGCTCCAGAGCCTCCTGGCGGAAGGAAAGCTCGGCGAGGATCTTCGCTGGCGATGATCTGGCGCGAGACCGAGCTGCCCGGCGCGTTCGTCGTCGAGAGCGAGCGCGTGGAGGATGAGCGGGGCTGGTTCGCCCGCATCTACGACGAGGGCGAGCTCGAGCAAAGCGGGCTCGCAACGCGCTTCGCGCAGGGCAGCATCGCCTTCAACAAGGAGCGGGGCACTCTGCGCGGCCTCCACTACCAGGCGGAGCCGCACGCCGAGGCGAAACTCGTCCGCTGCATCCGTGGCGCCGTGCACGACGTGATCGTCGACCTGCGGCCCGCGTCTCCGACGTTCAAGCGCTGGGTTGCCGTCGAGCTGACCGCGTCTGACGGCAGGATGCTGTACGTCCCCGAGGGGCTGGCGCACGGCTACCTGACGCTCGAGGACGAGAGCGAGACCCTCTACCTGATCTCTGCGCCCTACGCGCCGGAGGCAGCACGGGGGGTGCGCTGGGACGATCCGGCCTTCGGCATCGAGTGGCCGCACGAGCCCAGCGTCATGTCCGAGAAGGACAAAGCCTGGCCGGACTTCAGCGGCTGAGCAGCTCGTCGAGGTCGTCCCGCACGTGGATGAACCGCCCGCTGAGACCGTCCACCTCGCCGGATGCGAGCCGGACGACGAGCTCGCCGGCGCGCTCCGGCTCGACCGGCTCGGCGCCGCTGATGTCCGGCGCCGGCCCGGCGGCGTCTCGCAGGCGCTCCGTCATCGCTGTCCAGACGAACCCCGGCGTGATCGCGAAGACGGCGATCCCGTGGTCCTTCGTCTCCGCGGCCAGGGTCTCCGTGAAGCTGAGCAGAGCCGCCTTGCCGGCCGCGTAGCCCGAGCCGTAGGGATACGGCCTGGTCCCTGCGCCGCTCGAGACGTTCACAATCCGGCCGCGCTCGCGTTCGATCATGCCCGGGAGAACCGCCCGCGAGCAGTGAAACGCGCCGAGCACGCTCGTCTGGAGGTCGCCGTGCCAGTCGTCCGGATCGGACGCCCAGACAGGGCCGATCGCGTCGAACGTGCCCGCGTTGTTGACGAGCAGGTCGACGGGGCCCAGCCCAGTCATTGCGGAATCGACCGCTTCCGGGTCCGCGACGTCGACTCCGCCGGACCGCGACCAGCTCTGCACCTCCGCGCCTGCGGCCTCGAGCGCCTGTGCGATTGCCTGCCCGACGCCTCGCGTCCCGCCCGTGACGATCGCCAACTGCCCGCTCAGGTCGACTGCCACCGGCGGACTCTATTCCGCCCGCCGCAACACGAAGTCGCGCAGCGCACGCGCGTCGGACGGGAAGGCGAGCCACTCGAACACGACGAGGACCGGCACGTAGACGGCCGCACCGACGGCGAGCGCGGCGCCCAGGTCGTCCCGGAAGGGGGCCATCGCCAAAGCAGCGAGGGCTCCCGCCAGGAGCGGCCCGGCAAGGACACGAGTCCAGGAGACGTCCCGGGCCAGCCCTCGTGCCGCGGCGAGGAGCCCAACGGCCAGCAGCAACTGCGTCAGCGAAGCCGCGGCCGCCGCGCCCTCGAGCGAGAACACCGAGATCAGCACGACGTTGGCCACGACGTTCACAGCGGCGACGATGCCGTGGACCGCGGCGAGCGCGATCTGCCGGTCCTGCGAGAGAAGAAGGACGCCCGCGAGGTGGGTGACGGGATAGAGCGCGATCGCGGGCGCGAGCAACTGGAGCGCGTCTCCCGCCGGCGCGAAGTCGGCCCCGTAGACGAAGGTTACGAGTGGCTCGGCCACCAGCGCCGCGCTCACGCCGAGCGGAAGCGTGGCCGCGAGCGCCAGTTTCAGGCCGCGCTCGAAGACGAGCCCCGAGGAAGGATTGCCGTCGGGCCGCAGCCGCGAGAGCACCGGGTAGAGAGCGGTGCCCACGGCCCAGCTCAGGAAGAGCGTGGCCTCGAAGAGCCGAAAGGCGGCGCCGTAGTCCCCGACGATGCTGTCGGGCTCGAAGGCCGCGAGGATCGTGATGTCGACGCGGAAGAGAATCGTCCCGAAGACGCCGGCGATGCCGACGGGCAGTGCGACCCGCATGAGCGGCCAGAAGCGCCTGGCGTCGATCTCCCACCGTGGCCGGACGACCCGCCGGAACAGGAGGGTCGCCGCGAGAGCGAGCGCCAGGACCGACCCGCCCAGGTAGATCGCCGAGACGGCGACGACACCTGCGCCCGCCAGCAGGGCGGCGACGCCGACGACTGCCGTCACGAGCCGCTGGGAGATCATCACCACCGGCAGGAAGCCGATGCGCTCGTACGCCTGGAAGACCGCGAGACAGGTGGCGGTGAAGAGCTCCGCGGCGATGGCGATCCCCAGCAGCAGGATCACGGCCTCCGTCTCGGCGTCGACCCCGAGCGCGAACGTGACAGCAGCCGTGAGGGCGAGCGCGGGGAGGATGAGCAGCGCCTTCAGCGCGAGCGTGTTTGCGAAGTAGAGATGGATGCGGTCGTGGTCGCGCGCGACCTCCCGCGTCAGGATCCCGTCCTGGCCGAAGCCGCCGAAGACGGTGACGAGGGTCGCAACCGAGAGACCCAGCGTGAAGACGCCGAAGCCCGTGTCGCCGAGCTCGCGCGCCATGACGACGAAGAGGACGATCGACGCAGCCTTCGACCCGAGGTCCCCGAGCGCGCGGTACGCGGTGCCGGCGAGGATCCGTCGGGCGCCTGTTTCTGGCGGTGCGCCGTTAGGCTGAGCTGCCGGCTCTTTGGGCTCCATGGGCACTGAGGCGACCTTCTACACGATTGCGGACGCGGGCTTCTTCCCCGGGCTCGTCGCGCTGTTCAATTCGCTCCGCCTGACGGGGAACTCCGGAGAGCTCGTCGTCCTCGACCGAGGGCTGACGACGGCACAACGAGGTTTGCTCGAAGGGCAGGTGTCTCTCGTCGAGCTTCCAGAGGCGCCGGCCGGGAGCCCGATACTGCTGAAGCCATACCCGGGTGTGGTCGGAGCCTCGGGCACGATCGCTCGTCATCGACAGCGACATGATCGTCACCCGGTCGCTCGCGGATATTGCAGCGCTGGCGGCCGACGGGCGGATCTGCGCCTTTCCTGACCCCTTGCCGCATCGCGGCCGCTGGTTCGCCGAATGGGAGGAGATGTTGGAGCTGCGCGCTCCTCTCCGCCGGCGAACGTACTTGAACGCCGGCTTCCTTGCGCTCTCGATCGACCACTGGCCCGACTTGCTCACCCGTTGGTGGCAGCTCTGCGAGCGAGTGCCGCGCGAGCAGTTTTTCGGGCGCTTCGAGCAGCCGTTCTGGGCTGGGGACCAGGACGTCCTGAACGCGATCCTCTCGAGCGAGGTCCCAGAGGAGGCGATCGCCGAGCTGCCCGCAGACGGCGAGGCCTATCCCGAGGAGCTGCTCGAGACGGTGGTCGTCGACGAGCGCACCTTGCGCTGCGAGCTCCACGGGCAGCCAATCTCGATTCTCCACTACTCACTTGCCCCGAAGGCCTGGCAGCGCAAGGCCCTGGTCCGCCTGCGCGACGACGCCTACGTTCGGCTCCTGCCCCGGCTCCTCTTCGGGGACGATGTCGCCGTGCGGCTGGAGCCGAAGTCGGTTCCTCTCTGGCTGCGGCCCGGCGTTCGGGCGCGGGCGGTCATCCGCGGCGCCGACCTGACGCACGGCGGCGTTCGCGGTGCCGTGCACGCCCTGCCCGGTCCGGTCCGCGCCCGGGCGCTTGCGCTACGAAACGCCGTCTACCGCCGACTCTAGGAGCCCGGCGTCCAGCAGTTGGTCCGCCGCGGCCCTGATCTCGGAGAAGGGGAGGCCCGAGCGCTCCGCGATCGCCTGCAGGTCGTGGCGACCGTCGGAGAGGTTCAGCACCCAGAGCAGCGCGCCCTCGGCGAACGAGCCGCCGCCCACGGCACGGTACAGACCCCGTTTCCCGAGCTGCGGCTCCCCTTTGGGGTTCAGGTTGACGTAGGTCGCGTTCCCTTCGCTCGCGTCGGCCTCGAGCTGATCGAAGACCGCGAGGTAGGCCGCGAACGAATCGGCGAGGTGCTCCGGCCGGACGAGCTCGAGGTCGTCGGCGGACGAGTGATAGCCGGGAAACTCGTCCTGAGGCGTGCGGGAGAGGACACCGACCGGGAGATCGAATCCCGGCGAGCAGAACTGCCGCTCGTCGCCGCCGAGCGGCGTGAAGTCGCGCACTTCGCCGCCGGCTGAGAGCACGACCTGCCCCGCGGCGCGGTCGACGGCGGCGTCGCCGCGACGGCTCCGCTTGTACGTCAACGGGCCCGCGTCGCCGACGCACGCGGCGACGAGGCCGTGCTTCACGCGGTGGAGCCGATCCTCGTTTCGCGAGAGCCAGGTCAGCGGCCCGATCGTCGCCGGGCTGAACAGGAAACGGTAGGAGTAGCTCCGCTGCTCCGCCTGCAGGTGCTTGGCGAGCGCCGTCAGCAGCACGATCCCCGAGAGGTTGTCGTTGCAGAGCGAGGGGTGGCAGATGTAGGTCGAGAGCAGGATCTCGTCCTCGGTCTGGCCCGGGAGGAGGCACTCCGCGTAGGTGACGACGCCGTCCTCGAGCGTCGAGTCGATCACGGCCTCGTACTCACCGTCCTCGAGCGCCTCGAGCTGCCGGTGCGGCAGGCAGAAACCCCAGTTCTCGTTGTGGTACGAGGTTCGGTACGGCGTCACGTCAGGGCGCTCCGGGTCGGAGAAGAGGTGCTCCCGGAGCTCGCTCAAGGGCAGTCGCTTGCTGACCGGGACGCTGTAGCCGAGAACGTGCAGGTTCGAGTCCGCGAAGTCGACGATCCTTTCCCCGTCGGGCCCGGCGAGCCACGCTTCCCGGATGTTCCACTCCCGCGGGAGCGTCCAGTCGTAGACCTGCGTCCCGCTCGGCACCTCGGTGCGCTCGAGCGGGATCTGCTCCTCGATCACATCGAGCGTCTCCCGGACCCCGTCGCCCGTGAGGCTGCGGCAGATCGGATAGAGGCGCTCCATGAGCTCGTACATCTGGCGGCCGGGATCACTCATGGACGGCGACCTCCGGGAGCGGGGTCACGAAGCGGCCGCCCCACTCGCGGACGTAGCTCATCTGCTCGACGATCTCGTCCTTGAGGTTCCACGCGAGGAGCAGCAGGTAGTCGGGCTTCGTCTCGGCCACGTGCTCCGGAGAGCGAATCGGGAGCCGGACGCCGGGTAAGTAGCGATCCTGCTTGTGCGGGCTGCGGTCGGCGACGTACCCGACGAGCTCGGGCCCGATCCCGCAGTAGTTCAGGAGCGTCACGCCTTTCGCCGCCGCACCGTAGGCCGCGACGGAGCGCCCTTCGGCCCGCGCACCCTCGAGAAACTCGCGCAGCCCCTGCCGCACCCCGCGGACCCGCTCGCGGAAACGCGAGTACGTCGCGAGGTCGGCGAGCCCGGCTCCGCGCTCGCGCTCGACGAGCTCCGCAACGCTCCCGGTGTCGTCGTGCGACTCGTCCTCGGCGTGTGTCGCGTAGATCCGCAGCGAGCCCCCGTGGGTCGGGAGCTCCTCGACGTCGAAGAGGCGAAGGCCATGCGCGGCGAAGACGCGCTCGACGGTGAGCGCGGAGAAGTACGAGAAGTGCTCGTGGTAGATGGTGTCGAACTCGGTCTCCTCGATCAGGCGCAGGAGGTGGGGAAACTCCATCGTCGCGACGCCGGCAGGGGAGAGGAGCACCTTCATCCCGGCGACGAAGTCGTTCAGCGCGGGAACGTGGGCCAGGACGTTGTTGCCGATCAGGAGGTCGGCACGGTGCCCCTCGCCGACGAGGTCGCGCGCGGTCTGCGCCCCGAAGAAGCGCACGATCGTCGGAATGCCCTTCTCCTCGGCGACCGCGGCCACGTTGGCTGCGGGCTCCACGCCGAGCACCGGCACGCCCCGCTCGACGAACCACTGGAGCAGGTAGCCGTCGTTCGAGGCGAGCTCGACGACGCTCGAGTCGCCGTCGAAGCCGAAGCGCTCGATCATCTGCTCGACGTAGCGGCGAGCGTGCTCGACCCAGCTGTCGGAGTAGGACGAGAAGTAGACGTAGTCCTCGAAGATGTCCTGCGGCGAGGCGAACTCCCCGAGCTGGACGAGCAGGCACCCGGCGCACACGTAGGCGTGCAGCGGGTAGCGCGGCTCCTCGCGCGCGAGGTCCTCTTCGGCCAGCAGCGAGTTGGCGAGTGGGGAGAGCCCGAGGTCGACGAAGGTCTGCGTGAGAGGAGCCGAGCAGAACCTGCAGGCCGGCCCGGTCGCGCTCACCAGACCTTCCACGGCGGCTTGCCCGAGGCCCATTGCTCCTCCAGCACCATCTTGTCGCGGAGGCTGTCCATGTTCTGCCAGTAGCCCGGATGGCGGTACGCGGACAGCTTGCCCTCGTCCGCGAGACGCTCCATCGGCTCGCGCTCCCACACGGTCGCGTCGCCGTCGATGTAGTCGACCGCCTCGGGCTCGAGGACGAAGAAGCCGCCGTTCACCCAGCCGCCGTCCCCGTCGGGCTTCTCGTGGAAGCTCGAGATCCTGCTCGTGCTGTGCTCCAGAGTCAGGGCGCCGAAGCGGCCCGGCGGCCGGATCGCCGTCAGGGTCGCCGCTGCGTCTTCGGCCCGGTGGAACTCGATCAGCTTCGTCACGTCGAGGTCCGTCACGCAGTCGCCGTACGTGAAGCAGAACGTCTCGTCTCCGACCAGGTCGGCGACGCGCTTCAGGCGCCCGCCGGTCATCGTGTCGACGCCGGTGTCGACGAGCGTCACGTGCCACGGCTCCACGTCCTTCGCGCGCAGCTCGACCTCGTTCTTGGCGAGGTCGACCGTCATGTCGGAGGCGCGCAGGTAGTAGTTGGCGAAGTAGTCCTTGATCACCTCGGCCTTGTAGCCCAGGCAGATCACGAACTCGTCGATCCCGTGCGCGGAGTAGAGCTTCATGATGTGCCACAGGATCGGCCGCTCGCCGATCTCGACCATCGGCTTCGGCCGCACGGTCGTCTCTTCCGAGAGCCGAGTGCCGAAGCCGCCTGCGAGGATGACCGCCTTCATCGGCGCTCACCCGCGAGCGCGGCCTCGTCGAGACTGTCGAGGATCTCGGTGTCGGCCGGATCGAACTTGCGTGCGAAGAGCTTGCCCGAGGCGAGCATCGGCTCCAGGTCGGCGGCGCCGAGCGTCGCCGGATGCGAGCCGCCGCGGCTCCAGTCCACGTAGTGGAGCTGCTCGTTGATCGTCGCGTCGCGGAGCGGTGAGTTGAGCAGGATCGTCTGGAAGAAGAGCTCGTCCGGGATCAACACGTGGCGGAAGAACCTCATGAAGCCCGGATTGTCGCGCACGTGGCGGTGGACGTACTCGAGCGCGGGCGTGGAGAGCGCCCAGAAGGCAGATCCGCCATACGGCTCATAACCCTCTGGGAAGCGGCGGCCGACTAGGGGCAGCCGGAGGAGCCGGGTGCGAACCCTCGCTCGCTCGAAGTGGATGTAGCGGATGCGGTCGAGCCCGCCGTCCTCGTCGCGCCAGTCGTCCGACGGGAGGTGGAAGTGATGGACGAAGCTCTGTTCGCCGGCCCGCCCGAGGAAGGCCTCGATGTCCGTATGAGAACGCAACGGATAGTCCTGCCCCGAGAGGAGGAGCGTGTGGCCCGGGCGGTGGCCGTCAGCCAGGATCGCGTCGATCCCGGCGAGCGTCGCCTCCACGAGGCTGAATCCGCCGTAGCGGCAGGTGCGTCTCGGCAGCCAGGCCACGCGGTCGACGTCTCGCAGCCGCGAGACCATCTCGTCGTAGACCGTGTCCTCCGCGGTGCGGCTGACGTGGATGAAGACACCCGTCTCAGGCCCGGAAATCCGCCGCACGAGCCGCTCGAGCAGGCTCGGAGCATGATGCGCGCGGATGAGATAGGCGACCTTCACGTCAAGTCACGCCGGTGGGTCTGCCCCGGGTCGCAAGGTTAACGAATGCCCTCGGTGCTCCCGAGGGCGCGGCTACGATGGGCAGGGCCGTCTTCGCTGATGACGAACCTCTCTCAATGGCGACAACCGATCTAAGTCCCGAGCGCCCGATCCGGGAAGGCTCCAGCTCTCGCGGCCCCGCTCAGGAAGGCGGCCTCCCCGAGCTCTTCGACGCGGTGCGCTGGCGTTGGCGGCCGACGATGTTGATCGCAACGCTCTTCTTCCTCGGTGCGACCATCTACGTCGAGCGCTTGCCCGCGCAATACGACGGCAAGGCTTTGCTCGCGATTTCTCCACGCCTCAATGCACCGAACGCGGGCGCGGACACTGTTCGGGTCGGCGCACCGAAGTACGTGGAGTACGTCATTGCTGCGGCCACCGTTCGGCGGGTGGCCTTCAGAATCGACGAGGACCAGCAGACGCTGCAGGACGCCGTCGGTGCAAGTCTGGCGACGGATACCGGGAACGTCACGATCACCGTCCGTCTCCCGTCTCCGGACCGTGCGGCTCGCGCCGCCAACGCCTTTGCCGACAGTGCGCTGGCGTTCTCGCTGACCGACAAGCAGCTCACTGCTGATCTCGTGGCCCCCGCGCTCCCGCCCACTAACCCGGCGGCACCGCCGCGGCGCCTGCTCGAGGCCGCGGCGCTCCTCGTCGGCCTGATGCTCGGCGTCGTCGCCTCTCTGCTCCTCGAGCGCGGCCGGCCGCGGGTGCGTACCTGGCGCGAGCTCGCCCGCACCAGCGGCTATCCGGTCGTCGGCCGCATCCCGCCCTCGCGCGCCATGCGCAAGGGGCCCGCCGAAGCGTTCACGGACATCGCGACGGCCTCCTCCTTCCGGATCCTGCGCGCGAACCTCGAGCCCCAGTTGCGCGAGGGGAATGTGGACGTGATCGTCGTGACCTCTCCTTCGCCCGCCGACGGCAAGACCACGGTCACGACGCTGCTCGGCGAAGCGCTTGGACGGCTCGGAATGAGGGTGCTGCTGATCGACGCCGACCTGCGGCGGCCCGGCTTCGCGCGCGTGATCGGAGTCGCTCCACGCCCAGGCCTCGCAGAGGTCCTGCGCGGTGAGACGTCGGTGCTCGCGGCGGCGCAGAGTGGCTGGTCGGAGAACGTCTCGATCCTCGCGACCGCGCACGATCCCGAAGCGGGCGACCTGCTCGCGCGCCGTTTCAGCGATGTGATCGACGAGGCCAAGGAGAGCTTCGACCTGATCCTCGTCGATACCCCGCCGCTCCTCTCGACCGACGATGCTCGCACGATGGCGACGATGGCGAAGGGGATCCTGCTCGTCGTGTCGCGTGGAACGCTCCAGCGATCGATGACCGAGGCAGTGATCGCGATCGAGGCGCTTCAGGCGCCGCTGATGGGGATCGTCGCGAACCGTTTCAAAGAGTCGTCCGTCCCGTACTACTACTAACTCGGGGCCGTCAGCAGCTCCTCGTAGAGAGCGGCGAGCGCCGCAGTCGTCGTGCGCAGGTCATGAAATCGCTCGGCGCGTTCGCGGGCCGCACGACCCTCACTGGCCGTCCGTGCCGGATCTCGCAGCCGTTCGTCGATCGCCTGGGCAAGCGCGGCGGCGTCCTCCGGCGGCACGACCGCTCCCGACTCGCCGCCGAGAGCCTCCCGGGCGCCGCCGACGTCGCTTGCCACGACGCTGCGCCCGCTGGCCATCGCCTCGAGCATCCCGATCGACATGCCTTCCCAGCGGGAGGGAAAGGCGACCACGTCAGCGGCCGCGAGCCAGTCGGTGACGTCGGCGCGCTTTCCGACCAGACGCACACGCGGCCCCGCGCTGCTCCGAAGCGACTCCTCGTCAGGACCGTCTCCGACGAGCACGAGCTGCGCCTCCGGCGTTCCTGCGAGGATCGCCGGCCAGGCTGCCAGCAGGATGTCCTGACCCTTCTGCCGCGAAAGCCGTCCGACGCAGACGACCGTAGGCCCCTCATCAAGCCCGAGTCGGCTACGGGCGGCGGATCGCTCCTCGCCGGACGCCTCCGGCCACGCTTCGAGGTCGACGCCGTTCGGGATCACGCGGAAGTTCCCGGCGACGCCCTGCTCCTCTCCTTGTCGCCGCTCGGCCTCGCTGACGCAGACGATCGCGGTCCCCCAACGTGCCGCGCGTCGCTCCCAGAGCAGGGTCCCCGCTCGAACCGGGCCGGTCACTGCCTCGAATGACCATGCATGCGGCTGGAAGACCGTCGCCCGTCGACCGCGGATCGCGAGCCGGCCGGCGAGCCCTGCCTTGGACGAATGCAGGTGGACGAGCGCAGGCTGCTCGCGGTCGACGACACGGGCGAGGCGAACCGTGTCCATCAGCGAGCCTGGCCCCGGTGCGCGACTTGCCGTCCACCCGACATGCCTCGCACCGGCCGCTTCGATCCGCGGGGCCAGGTCGCCGTAGGCGGGACTGGCGACCACCACGCGCCAACCTCGCCGCGTCTGGTCGGCGACGGCGTCCTCGATGTACTTGGCGACGCCGCCGTCGGTGGGCTGTGAGACGTGGAGGATGGTGATCGGGCCGCTCATTGGGATCCGGCCCATCTTGCACGCCGTGGCTGACACGGACGGGCCACTATGGTTTCGGCGTGATCGATCTCCACACGCACGTGCTCCCTGGGATCGACGACGGAGCGCGCTCCCTGGACGACTCGAGGGAGCTCGCGCGGGAGGCGGCCGCAGAGGGGATCACGGTGCTCGCCGCCACGCCGCACGTGCGGGACGACTACCCGACGACGCCCGAGATGATGGAGGACGCCGTCGCGGAGGTGCGGGCCGACTTCGCCGACCAGCGCATCCCCGTCGAGGTCGTCCACGGAGCCGAGGTCGACCTGAGCCTCCTCTGGGCGATTCCGCCTGTGGACCTCCGGCGGCTGACGATCGCACAGACAGGGCGCTATCTCCTGTTGGAGTTTCCGTACCGGCGCTGGCCCATCGCGCTCGAGACCTCCGTGAAACGGCTGGTCGCGCTCGGCGTCACGCCCCTGCTCGCCCATCCGGAGCGCAATCCGGAAGTGCAGGACCGCCCCGACCGGGTGCGCGGCCTCGTCGCGGCCGGCGCGCTCGTACAGGTCACCGCCGCCTCGCTCGAGGGGGCGCGCGACCCCGCCGCGCAGGCTGCGGCGCTCCGCCTGCTCGAGTTCGGCCTCGTGCACGTCCTCGCCAGCGACTCCCATGGCCCACACATCCGCCGCGAGGGCCTCGGCGCTGTCGCCCGCGGATTGGGGGACCCGGCGCTAACCCGCTACCTGACCGTCGAGGTCCCCGGCGCGATCCTCGCCGGCGGGCCTGTCCCGGAACGCGGTCAGGTCGGGCTGGGCGCCTGAGTCTTTTGTAGATGTGAGATGACGTCGGCGAGGATGCCGTCGAGGTCGATCGTGGGCTGCCAGCCGATCGCGGCTGTGACCTTCTCGATTGCCGGCTCCCGGTGGAGCGTGTCTTCGATTCCGACCTCGTAGACCTCGTCGTACGGGACGAAGACGAGCTCGGACTCGGACTTGGCCAGGGCTCGGATGCGCTCGGCGAGATCGACGATCCTGATCCGCCCGGTCGAGCCGACGTTGAAGATCTCGCCCGAGATCGATCGCTCGTCCACCAGCCCTTTCAGCGCCCGGATGGTGTCCGAGACGTGGCAGAACGATCGTGTTTGCGTTCCGTCGCCGTGGATCTCGAGCGGCCCTCCGGAGAGCGCCCGCTGAACGAAGCGGGGAATCACCATCCCGTACTGGCCGCTTTGGCGTGGGCCGACCGTGTTGAACAGGCGTGCGATGACGCAGTCGAGGCCTCGTTCTTGCTTGTAGGCGAGCGCGAGAAACTCATCCATCGCCTTCGAATCCGCGTAGAGCCAGCGCTTTTGGGTCGTCGGGCCGTAGACGCGCCTGTCCTCTTCGGCGAGGGGCCGCTCGTCGCGGTGGTCCCCGTAGACCTCGGAGCTCGACGCAATGAGCACTCGCTTGTCGAAGCGCTCGCAGTACTCGAGCACCGTCTCCGTGCCGCGGACGTTCGTGACCATCGTCAGCACCGGCTGCTCGACGATCAGCCGGACTCCGACTGCTGCAGCGAGGTGGTAGACGACGTCGCAGCGGTGCACGAGCTCGCTGACGACGGCGGGCGATAGCACCGAGTCGACGACGAGATGGAACCCCTCGCGCTCGCGAAGATGGAAGATATTGGCCTCCTCGCCCGTCGAGAGGTTGTCGAGGGCGAAGACCTCCCAACCCTCGTCGAGCAGCAGCTCGCACAAATGGGAGCCGATGAAGCCGGCACCACCGGTAACGAGTGCCTTCCCGACCACGGCGGCGAAGGCTATAGGAGCAGAAGCTAAACCGAACGCGCTCGCAGGTCGAAAAAGAAGTAAAGAGTTAGCGAAGTCCCTTGCGGATCGGTTGTTTCACACGCACTATGAGTTTGAAGAGCTGGGGGGATCGGGAAGTATCGAGGGAAAGGAGAGAGATTGGTACGGGGGGCAAGCGCAATGCTTGCCGCGTTCGCTCTAGCGCTGGTTTTTGCAGGACCGGCCGCTTCGGGGACGCGGGAGCAAACGACACAGAAGATCCTGTCGGATCTGGCCGACAACGGCCGGCTGGACCGGCGCTACACGCCTACCCAGATTTACCGTGCCCTCGATTCTCTCGAAACGTACGAAAAGGAGCGGCGCGAAAGGGCGCAGTCCGCTCCGAAGCCTCCGGTCCAACCGTCAGCTTCCGCCGACCGTGCGTCGCTGCCGTTCAGCGGTCTCGACCTCGCGCTGTTCGGCGCCGTCGGAGTGCCGCTGCTCCTGCTTGGCGCGAGCCTGGGCCACCTCGTGCGTGTGAAGCCCCAGGGAGAGCCCACCTAGATGTCCCTTCTGCGGCGTAGGCGTCACTGATGGCAGACAGAGCAGTTCGAGCTTCGGTCGCCGACGCGCCGACCGGTCTCGGGACCCTCGGCCGTCGCGCGCGCGGCTTTACGGGGATCGGCGTCCGCCCCGGGCGCGCGTGGTCGGTCGCACGGTTCTCGCTCGATACGACGATGCTCGTCATCGCCGGAGTCGCAACGACCCTCGGGTCGAGCGCGGTCAACGTGCCGGCGCCGTCGGTGTTCTGGCTCGCGGTCTTCTCGGCGTTCGTCCTCGCCTTCTGCGGCGCGCGCGGCATGTACGGCTCCCGCCTCCGTTACGAGCTGCTCGAGGATCTCCGGGTCGTTCTGATCGCGACCTCGGTTGCCGCGATGGCCGTGCTCTCCTTGCGCGAGCTCATCTCGGCGCCGCCTGATCTTTCCGCACAGGTGATCCGGACCTGGGCGTTCGCAACCGTGTACGTGGCCGCCGGCCGCGTGGCGCTCCAGTGGTCGCGTGCAAAGGCCTACCGGCAGGGCGAATCTGTTCGACCGACGCTCATCATCGGCGCCGGGAAGGTCGGCCGCCTTGCCGCGAAAAGGCTGCTCGCGCACCCGGAGCTGGGCCTCAAGCCGATCGGCTTCCTCGACAAGGACCCGATGGCGGCCGAGGAGGACTCGCTGCCGCTTCCCGTACTCGGCGCGAGCTGGGACCTCGACCGAGTTGCCGCCCAGTACAACGTCGAGCAGGTGATCGTCACCTTCTCGCGGGCGCCGCACGACGTAATGCTCCGGCTGATCAGGCGCTGCGAGGAGCTCGGCCTGAAAGTCGCGTTCGTGCCTCGCCTGTTCGAGACCGTCACGCACCGGCTCACAGTCGAGCATCTCGGCGGCCTACCGCTGATGTCGGCCCGGCCCGTGAACCCGAAGGGCGTCCAGTTCGCGATCAAGTACGCCGCCGACCGGCTCGTCGCGGCCGTGGCGCTGCTCATCGCACTGCCGTTGATGGTCCCGGCGGGGCTTGCGATCCTTTTCACGCTCGGACGTCCGATCTTCTTCCGTCAGACCCGTGTCGGCCGTGACGGCCGCACCTTCGAGATGCTCAAGTTCAGGACGATGAAGCCGCACGTGGAGCCCGAGCTCGAGGCGCAGTCACTCGAGCTTCCTCCCGACACGGCGCCCGGCGGCGTCGAGGGCGGAGACCGGCGCACACCACTAGGCACCTTCCTGCGCCGCTTGTCGATCGACGAGCTGCCGCAGCTGATCAACGTCGTCAAGGGCGAGATGAGCCTGATCGGGCCCCGGCCCGAGCGCCCCGAGTTCGTGGGCCTCTTCGAGGAAAGCGTGTATCGCTACGGCGATCGCCTCCGGGTCAAATCCGGGATCACGGGCTGGGCGCAGGTGAACGGCCTGCGCGGCAAGACATCCCTCTCCGACCGGGTCGAGTGGGACAACTACTACATCGAGAACTGGTCGCTCTGGCTCGACGTCAAAGTTCTGTTGCTGACGGTCCTCGCGATCGCGCATACCCCCAAACACGTCGAGTAGGACTGGTCCCGCCGGGTCGGCGGACTTTGCAACAGACTGTTGCTAAGTCACGTGTTGCGGACCAACAAGGCGCTGCCGGCGACGAATGTGACCAGTGCCGGTACGGCTGCTACGCCGAATGACAGCGATGCGAGAACGCTTTCGCCGACCACGAACAGTCCCAGTGCGTAAACCCTGCTCACTTCCCCTCCCCCGTAAAACCCGCTCTTAGCGTAGGCGGTCTTGCGCCTTACGTAAAGCCTTTGTGAATCCGTGCCGATTGACCTAAGCGGGGCATCTGTGGCGCCCGGCCTCTGAGCTAACATGGCCTTCCAGTCCGTCGGTCGATCTGTTGGGAGCGGTCACACGGTTGTTTGAGAGATTCACAGAGAGAGCGCGTCAAGTAGTCGTCCTCGCACAGGACGAAGCCAGGGCGCTCAAGCACAACTACATCGGCACCGAGCACATCCTGCTCGGCCTCCTCCGCGAGGAGGAAGGGCTCGCCGCGCGCGTCCTCGAGTCGCTCGACATCACCGTCGAGGAGGTCCGCGCGCAGATCGCACGCATCGTCGGCCAGGGCGACGAGGTGACCACCGGTCAGATCCCGTTCACGCCGCGCGCGAAGAAGGTGCTCGAGCTCGCGCTGCGCGAAGCGCTCTCGCTGGGTCACAACTACATCGGCACCGAGCACATCCTGCTCGGGCTCGTGCGCGAGAACGAGGGAGTTGCGGCGCGCATCCTGCTCGACTTCGACGCCGACGCCGAGAAGATTCGCAACGAGATCATCCGCATGCTTTCCGGCCCCGGCCGCCGCCAGCAAGGCGGAGGCGCGGCTCCGGGCGAGAAGACGAAGAGCTCGAAGCTCCTCGACCAGTTCGGCCGCAACCTGACGCGCCAGTCCGCCGAGGGCAAGCTCGACCCCGTCGTCGGCCGCGCGACCGAGATCGAGCGCGTGATGCAGATCCTGTCGCGGCGCACGAAGAACAACCCGGTCCTGATCGGCGAGCCCGGTGTCGGCAAGACCGCGGTCGTCGAGGGTCTCGCGGCGCGCATCGCCGGTAACCAGGTGCCCGAGCTGCTCAAGGGCAAGCAGATCTACACGCTCGACCTCGCGGCCCTCGTTGCGGGCTCCAAGTACCGCGGCGAGTTCGAGGAGCGCCTCAAGAAGGTCATGAAGGAGATCATGCAGCGCGGCGACATCATTCTCTTCATCGACGAGCTCCATAACCTCGTCGGCGCCGGCGCAGCGGAGGGCGCGATCGACGCAGCCTCGATCCTCAAGCCTGCTCTCGCGCGCGGCGAGCTCCAGACGATCGGCGCAACGACGCTCGACGAGTACCGCAAGTACCTCGAGCGCGACGCGGCGCTCGAGCGGCGCTTCCAGCAGATTCGCGTCGACGAGCCGTCGGTGGACGACACGGTCGAGATCCTGCGCGGCCTGCGCGATCGCTACGAGGCGCACCACCGCTGCAAGATCTCCGACGACGCCCTGCGCGCCGCCGCGATCCTCGCCGACCGTTACATCCAGGATCGTCACCTGCCCGACAAGGCCATCGACCTGGTCGACGAGGCCGCCTCGCGCATGCGCATCAAGAACATGACCGCGCCGCCCCGCTACCGGGAGCTCGAGGACGAGATCACGAAGGTCCGCGGCGAGAAGGAAGACGCGATCGAGGCCCAGGAGTTCGAGAAGGCAGCATCGCTCCGCGACAAGGAGCGGAAGCTGACGCAGAAGAAGCGCGAGCTCGAGGAGAGCTGGCACGCCGAGGAAGGCGTCGACCAGCCGCAGATCGGCGAGGAGGAGATCGCGGACATCGTCTCGATGTGGACGGGCATCCCGGTCTTCAAGCTGACCGAGGCCGAGTCGCAGAAGCTGATCCGCATGGAGGACGAGCTCCACAAGCGCGTGGTCGGCCAGGAGGAAGCGATCGTCGCCGTCTCCAAGTCGATCCGCCGTGCGCGCGCGGGAATCAAGGACCCGAAGCGCCCGACCGGCTCGTTCATCTTCCTCGGCCCCTCAGGCGTCGGGAAGACCGAGTTGGCGCGAACCCTTGCCGAGTTCCTGTTCGGCGACGAGGACATGATGATCCAGGTCGACATGTCGGAGTACATGGAGAAGCACTCCGTGTCCCGGCTCGTCGGCTCGCCTCCGGGCTACATCGGCTACGACGAAGGCGGCCAGCTGACCGAGGCCGTCCGCCGCAAGCCGTACTCGGTGGTCCTGCTCGACGAGATCGAGAAGGCGCACCCGGACGTCTTCAACATCCTGCTCCAGATCCTCGAGGACGGGAAGCTGACGGACGCGCAGGGGCGCAAGGTCGACTTCCGCAACACGATCGTGATCATGACTTCGAACATCGGCGCCGCCACGATCTCCAAGAACCAGACGCTCGGCTTCTCGATCGGTGACGAGCAGGGCCTCTCATACGACGACATGAAGGAGCGCGTCCTCGGTGAGCTGAAGAAGGTCTTCCGGCCCGAGCTCCTGAACAGGATCGACGAGGTCATCGTCTTCCACAAGCTGGCGAAGGAAGAGATCAAGGTCATCGTCGGGCTGATGATGCAGCGGCTGCGCGACCAGATGGGCGAGCACGCCGCGGAGATCTCGCTCACCGACGAGGCGACGGAGCTGCTCGTCGACAAGGGCTACGACGCGACGATGGGTGCCCGTCCGCTACGCCGCGCGATCCAAAAGTTCATCGAGGACCCGCTGGCCGACTTCGTGCTCGGCCGCGAGCTGAAGCCGGGCGCGACGATCCTCGTCGACAAGAAGCTCGACACCGAGGACGAGGTCGAGCTGACGATCATCCCGGGCGCACCGCCTGAGGAGCCCGAGAAAGTCACGGTCCCCGCCGAGGAGCCGGCCGCCGAAGGCGACGACGACTCCTCGGACGAGACTCCCGCGTAGCCTCGCTTTCCGCTGCGCGACGGCCGCGTGAGCGGCGCGTAGCTCCCTGGAACCGACGCCGTTTGCATCTCGTGTTCCGCGGGTAACTTGGCAAGGAATGCACGAGCCGCAGCCGATCCGGCGCAAAAGGCTTCCCCTTCTTTTCATCTTGGCGTGGCTCGTTGTCTGGGTTGGCCCGGCCGACGCCCGCAAAGCGAATCCGGCAGGCGGGGAGCCGCCGTACATCCAGCTCAACGCGGCACCGAACCCATTCCCTTCGGGCACGCAGGTCCAGTTGATCTGGGACGTAAGCTCGCTGGGCGCGGGTCGTTGCGACTACTCCACGAGTGACGGACATGTGGCCGGATCCGACGCGTTCGGAAACGGGGGCGAGTTCAACTACGTCTTCCATCCGGGTGCCACGCAGACATTCACGTGGACCGTGACGTGCCAGAACAACATCGGCCAAAGCTCGCAGTCGCTCCTGGTGACGCTCAACCCCGGCCCGCCGCCGCCACCACCGCCACCCCCGCCGCCAGAGGAGGCCCCGTACATCCAGCTCAACGCGGCACCGAACCCCTTCCCTTCGGGCACGCATGTCCAACTGATCTGGGACGTGAGCTCGCTGAGCGCCGGTAGCTGCGACTACTCCACGAGTGACGGACATGTGGCCGGATCCGACGCGTTCGGAAACGGGGGCGAGTTCAACTACGTCTTCCATCCGGGTGCCACGCAGACATTCACGTGGACCGTGACGTGCCAGAACAACATCGGCCAAAGCTCACAGTCGCTTCTGGTATCGCTCGACCCCAACCCGCCTCCGCCGCCTCCCCCGCCGCCGCCCGAAGACGCCCCGTTGGTCGTCCTCGGCGCAAGCCCGAACCCGTTCGTCTTAGGCCAAGCGGTGGAGCTGACCTGGGAGGTGTTTTCACCGAGTGGAGGGCAGTGCCAATACGAAACCAGCGATGGGTGGATTGAGGGCAACGAGGCTTTCGGGCCGGGCAGTGAGCGCCACACGTTCGACCGTGTACCCACGCAGAGGTTCACATGGAGCATCAGATGTACAAACCAAGCGGGCGAGGCGCTCAAGTCGGTCTTCGTATCGGGGCCGCCCTTCTGGCATCTCGACCGGATCGACCAGCGCAATCTGCCGCTCGATCTACAACCTTTCACTCCGTTTGCTTCGGGTAGTGGGGTGCGTATCTATGTCCTCGACACGGGTGTGCGGCTGGATCACGGTGAGTTCTCAGGCCGAATGGCGAGTGGGGTGACGTGCGGTTACGACGTGTGTAAGCCCGGTGGAGCGGACTGCGCTGGCCACGGTACGCAGGTCGCCGGGGTCGCGGCTGGCGCCACTCATGGCGTTGCCACCGAGGCGACAATCGTTCCCGTACGAGCGAGTACCTGTGACGGGGGCCACGATCCGCGTCGGGTCCGCAGTGCCATTGCTTGGATTACCGGCGATTACCCGAACTATCGAGAACAGGGTATTTCGGGTGTCGTAACGATGAGCCTCACCCTTGGCAGTCTCGACAATGTGAACGCCCTAGCAGCGAAGGCTTCGAGAGACTCGAACCAGATTGCATGGATCGTCGCCGCCGCCGATGCGGGCATCGGGCAAGACGCATGCGTCAGCGACCCTTGGGCCGTCGACGTCTTCGACGAGGCCGTGCTTGTGAGCGCAAGCGAGCGCGCACCGGATCGAGTGGACCAGCGTGCCGCGTTCGCTGATTATGGGCCGTGCGTGGATTTGTATGCACCCGGAGTGGACATTGAGACTGCGAGTCTCAGCAACTATCCGTTCGAGTTTGAAACCGTTGACGGGACGTCATTCGCCGCGCCGCAGGTAGCTGGCCTTGCGGCGCTCTACTTGCAGCTGCATCCGCTCGCACCTGCCTTCGAGGTGGAGGAATTCCTGACGCGCCATGCCACCCCTGGCGTGGTGCGCTGCAATCAAGCAGGCTGTCCGCAGGGGTCTCTTCTCTACGTCGGAGGTTGAGAATCCGATGGACCGATTGCGCTCCATTTGAGACGCGCTTGAGGACCGGCCTCCGGTGCGCGGCCTGCGCCTGACCTCGAGAAGAGCCTACGCGTGCGAGGGCGGAGCCTCTGGGTACCGGGGCAGGCCGTCGTCGGGGAGCTCGTCCCATGGAGCACGCGAGTCGACGTATGAGTGGCGCATCGGCCTGACCTCCGGGTCACCGTCGAGGGCGCCGAGACGCACCGAGATCCGCTCGCCCTCGGGCCATTGGCCGCCGAAAAGGCTGGATCCGCACTCCGAGCAGAAGGCTTTGACCGCGCCGCCCGGGTCGTAGACGCGGATCAGTTCCTCGCCTTCGAGCAGGCGGAACTGCTCGCGGGGAATGTGGCCGACCGTAAGTCCGAACGCGCCCGAGTGCTTGCGGCAGCGCGAGCAATGACAGTGGATCGCGCGCGTGAAGGGGAGCGTCACCTCGAACTTGACGCCCCCGCAGAGGCAGCTGCCGCCGACTGTCTCGGCCATGGACGCGAGTCTACGTAGGCTCCAAGGGTGCGGCGTGCGTTGACTGACAGGCCTGCCCTCGGGGTGCTCGTCGGAGCCGTCGCAATCGCCTTCTCCGCGATCCTCTATCGCAAGTCGCATGTCTCGCCGGCGACCGGGGCGTTCTATCGCTGCTTCTGGGCGCTGCCGTTTCTCTGGGCCCTCGTCGTCTGGGAGGAGCGACGCCTGGGACCCCGGCCAAGAGCGCTTCGGCGCGCGGCCTGGATCGGTGGCGCCTTTTTCGCGGCCGACCTGATCCTTTGGCACTACGCGATCGAGAAAGTCGGGGCCGGCCTGGCCACGGTGCTCGGCAACACGCAGGTCGTCCTCGTCGGGCTGCTCGCGTGGGTGCTCTTCCGCGAGCGGCTCTCACGGAACGCCCTGCTCGCGATCCCGGTCGCGATGCTCGGCATCGTGCTCATCTCGGGCGTCCTGGAGAGCGGCGCGTACGGAAGCGACCCGAAGCTCGGCGCGATCTTCGGCCTGCTCACCGGGATCGCGTACTCGGGGTTCCTGCTGTCGTTGCGGCGTGGCTCGGGCGAGCGCGGCCGGGTCGCGGGGCCGCTCTTCGACGCGACGCTTGCGAGCGCCGTGTTCGTCGTCCCGATCGGGCTGATCCTGGGTGACCTCGACTTCTCGCCGTCGCTCGAGGCGACCGCTTGGCTTCTATCGCTCGCGCTGAGCTCGCAGGTCGTGGGCTGGCTCCTGATCACGGTCTCGCTTGGGCGGTTGCCCGCAGCGCGCACGTCCGTCCTCCTCACGCTGCAGCCGCTGCTCGCTGTGCTCTTCGCCGCGCTGCTGATCGACGAGCGCCCATCGCCGCTTCAGCTCGTCGGTGCCGCGTTTATCCTCACTGGGCTCCTCGTCGCCTCGGTCGGGCGGCCGACACGACCGCTCGAGACTGTGCCGGAGCATTAGGCACTCTTTCGGCACAGTTGGCGTCGGACCGCGTGCCTAGACTCGGCGGCATGGCGAAAGCTGCCTCTCTCCACTTCTCCTGCTCCGAATGCGGTTATTCGACCGGCCGCTGGCTCGGGCGCTGTCCGAGTTGCGCCAGCTTCGGCACGCTCGCGGAGGAGGCAGCGCCGACCGCGAACGGGCAAGCCGAGGCTAAGCCGCTGCTCCGTCTCGCCGACGTGGAGGTCGAGGATGCCGAGCGGATCCCGACGGGTGTGCCCGAGCTCGACCGCGTGCTCGGCGGTGGGCTCGTGCCGGCCTCGCTCGTACTCGTCGGCGGCGAGCCGGGAGTGGGGAAATCGACGCTGCTGCTGATGGCGCTGGCCGCGATCTCGCGCGAGCGGCGGGCCTTGCTCGTGACGGGCGAGGAGTCGACCGCCCAGGTGAAGCTTCGCGCCGCGCGACTCGGCGGCGCCGAGCAGGTCGAGATCCTCGCCGAGACGAACCTCGAAGTCGTGTGTGCAACGCTCGAGCGCGAGCGGCCGGACGTGTGCGTGATCGACTCCATCCAGACGCTCTATTCCGCCGAGGTCAGCTCGGCGCCGGGCTCGGTCAGCCAGGTGCGCGAAGCTGCTGCCCGGCTCCTACGCGTCGGCAAGGAGTCCGGCGTTGCGCTCTTCCTCGTCGGGCACGTGACGAAGGACGGCTCGGTCGCCGGGCCACGCGTGCTCGAGCACCTCGTCGACTGCGTGCTCCAGTTCGAGGGTGACCGGTATCACGCGCACCGCGTGCTGCGGGCCGCAAAGAACCGCTTCGGCTCGACGAACGAGCTCGGCGTCTTCGAGATGACCGGCGCCGGCCTCCAGGGCGTGCCAGATCCCTCCGCGGTCTTCGGCCAGAGCGACGGTGAGGTGGGCGCGGCGGTCGCCTGCGCGCTCGAGGGCACGAGGCCCCTGCTGCTCGAGATCCAGTCGCTTGTCTCGCCGACCGATCTGGCAATGCCTCGCCGGGTGGGCACCGGAGTCGATCCGAAGCGCCTGGCGATGATCGTCGCGGTTCTCTCCCGCCACGCCGGGCTGGCGCTCGGGCAGGCCGATGTCTTCGTGAACGTTGCGGGGGGCGTGCGGATCGACGAGCCGGGCGCCGACCTTCCCGTCGCCCTGGCCATTGCCTCCGCGGCTCGCGGTCTGCCGCTGCGCCCCGGAACGGCGTCGTTCGGCGAGATCGGGCTTACGGGCCGGTTACGGCCTGCAGCCCAGGCCGAGCGCCGAGCTCAGGAATGCGCCAAGCTCGGCCTGAGCGCCGTGCTCGTCCCTGCAGGCACGGAAGCCCGGGCGAAGATCGACTTGGTGCAGGCCGACACGCTCCTTCACGCGGTGTCTGCGGCTCTCGTGAAGGCGAAGATGCAGGCCGCGTAGTCGCCTCTGAGCAGGTCTTTTTGCGGCAAAGGGGTGAAAAAGTGGCTTTTTCCAGCAACTTTTGATATCCTGGATGTCATTCGCCGGCAGTGTCCAGCTGCCGGCGGCTTGACGAAATCACACAGATTGGGGAGGTCGGGCTTGTACAAGGTCGGCGATAAAGTCGTGTATCCGCATCACGGAGCGGGCACCGTGGTCAAGAAGGACAAGCGGAAAGTGCTCGGGGAGGAACGTGAGTACCTCACGATCCAGATCCTCCACAACGACATGACGGTCAACGTGCCGACCGAGAACGCCGACCGGGTCGGCCTCCGCAAGGTCATTGACGAGACCACTGTCGAGCAGGTGCTGAAGGCGCTGCGCGGCAGCGGCACTGTCATGCCGAAGAACTGGAACCGCCGCTTCAAGCACAACCGCGACAAGATGAAGACCGGCGACATCTTCGAGCTCGCCGAGGTCGTTCGGAACCTGTCGCTGCGTGACCACGAGAAGGGCCTCTCCACCGGCGAGAAGCAGATGTTCGTCAAGGCCAAGAAGATCCTCGTCTCGGAGCTCATGTACGCAAAGGGCATGGACGAGGAAGAGGCCGCGGAGTGGCTCGACGACATCCTCGCGGGCGTCGGCACCAAGAAGACCCGAGCCAAGGTCCCGGCGAAGGCATAACGTCGATCGCCCGTGAGCGTCTGGGCGATCTTGGCTGCAGCAGGGCGAGGTGACCGTCTTGGGCTGGACCGGCCCAAGGCGTTTGCGCCGCTGAACGACCGGCCGCTCGTCGCCGAGGCCCTCGAGCGTCTCGACGCCTCGGACTGGATCGAGGGGATCGTCGTCGCCGCGCCGCCCGAGTGGGAGGAGCCGTGCATCCTCGTCGCGGAGGAGGTCGCGGCCGGCAAGGTCGCCGCGACGGTGACCGGCGGCGAGAGCCGCAGCGAGTCGGTGCGGACAGCGCTCTCCGAGGTGCCCGAGGACGTGACCGTCGTGCTCGTCCACGACGCCGCGCGCCCGCTTGTGACGGACGAGGTGATCGAGCGAGTGATCACGGGCCTCGCCGACGGGTGGGACGGGGCGGTTCCCGGCCTGCCGATTGCCGATGCTGTGAAGCGAGTCGAGGGTGACGCCGTTGTGGAGACGCTCGATCGGGAAGGCCTCGTCACCGTGCAGACCCCGCAGGCCTTCGTCGCATCGGCCCTCCGAGACGCCCTCTCCGATCCGACTTTGCAAGAGGCTGTTGCCAAGTCGCTGGATTGTGCGAGCCTCGTCGAGGCCCGAGGCGGCCGGGTGCGTGTCGTCGAGGGCGATCCGCAACTGCTCAAGGTGACCGAGCCCGCAGACCTCGAGCTTGTCGCAAGCTGGCTTTGATCGTCGATTACCACATGCACTTGCGCGCACCCGACGAGTCGATCGACCACTCCGTCGAGGCGATCGAGCGCTACGTCGAAGTCGCGGCCGGCCGCGGAATCGACGAGATCGGCTTCACGGAGCACATCTACTACTTCGAGCAGACGCGATCGCTGTGGTCGGTCCCGGACCACCTCGAGCACTGCTCCTACGACCTCGATGCCTATGTCGATGCCGTCGTCGAGGCGAAGCGGCGCGGGTACCCGGTCAAGCTCGGCCTGGAGGTCGATTACGAGCGCGAGCGTGAGCGAGAGACGGCCGAGATCCTGGCGCCCTATCCCTGGGACTACCTGCTCGGCTCGATCCACTTTCTCGACGGATACGGCATCGACGGGGGGTCTCGCCACCTTGTCGACGCGGTGGGAGTCGAGGAGGCGTGGCGCCGCTACTACGAGTCCCTCACTCAAGGCGCGCGCAGCGGCCTCTTCGACGCGCTGGCACACCCCGACCTCGTGCGGATGTTCGGCCCGGAGATCGACTGGGACTGGCGCGAGGTCGCTCACTCCCTCGACGGAGTAGCCCTGGAGGTCTCGACCAACGGGCTCTACAAGCCTCACGAGAAGCTGTACCCGAACGCGGGCCTTCTCGCGGCCGCGCGTAGAGAAGGGATCCCGATCACGCTTGCCTCCGACGCGCACATGCCCGCGAACGTCGGTCGCGATTTGGACCGTGGAATCGAGCATGCGCGGGCCGCCGGCTATGAGACTGTCACGGTGTTCGACCAGCGCGAAGCCCGCCAGGAGCCGCTCGGATGAGCGAGCTCCGGATCGGGCTCGGAGTCGATGCGCACCGCTTTGCCGACGGGATCCCGCTCGTCCTGGCCGGCGTCGACTTCCCCGGCGAGCCCGGGCTGGCCGGCCACTCCGACGGCGACGTCATCGCCCACGCTCTCATCGACGCGATCCTCGGCGCAGCGGGCAAGGGCGACATCGGCGAGCTCTTCCCCTCGGCGGATCCGCAGTGGCTCGACGCATCTTCGATCCGACTGCTCCAGCGGAGCTACGAGGTCGTCCGCATCGCCGGCTTCGAGCTCGTGAATGCGGATTGTGTCCTGATCGGAGAAAAGCCGAAGATCGCGGAGGTGCGTGTCGCGATGGGCGCGCGGCTTGCCGGTGCGATGGGCGTCGAGATCGACCGCGTCACCGTGCGCGCGACCACCACCGACGGGCTCGGCTTCACCGGCCGGGGCGAAGGGCTCGCCGCTCAGGCCGTGGCGCTGCTGCAGAAGACATGAACCTCGTCCGCTACGCCGACCGGCCGGACCTGCGGGAGATTCGCCTCGAGCACCTGTCGCTCAGGACGTTCCCCGAGTACATGCACCACAACGCGCCCGGAGCCAAGTACTGGGGCGGCCTCTACGAGACGTATCCGGACTTCCAGCTCGCTCTCCTCGACGGAGACGAGTTAGTTGCCGAGCTGCACTCGCTACCGGCGGCCTGGGACGGCTCGGTCGAAGACCTGCCACCCGGATGGGACGACATCTTCCCGCGGGCATACGAAAGCGGGCGCGAGCCGAACGCCCTGTTTGCACTCGCGATCTCGGTGCTACCTGAGCGTCAAGGCCAGCGGCTTTCGAGCCTGGTGTTGAATGCGATGCGCGACGCGGCTCGTGATGCGGGCCTCGGGAAACTTGCCGCTCCGGTGCGTCCGACGCTCAAGTCGCGATACCCGTTGATCCCGATCGAGCGCTACATGGAGTGGCGTCGCGAGGACGGGGCGCATTTCGACCCCTGGCTCCGGCTGCACGAGCGGGTCGGCGGAAAGATCGTGGCGCCGTCCCCGGTGTCGATGACGATCGAAGCGCCGGTGTCGGACTGGGAGGAGTGGACAGGTGTCTGGATGCCCGAGGACGGCGATTACCTGATCCCGGGCGCCCTCGCTCCGGTCGAGGTTCGCGACGGCGTCGGCCGGCACATCGAACCGAACGTCTGGGTGGTGCACGAGATCTAGGCGGCTGCGGGCAGCGTGAAGGAGACGCGGGTGCCGCCTTCGGCGCGGTTCTCGGCCCAGATCCGGCCACCGTGCGCCTCCACGAGCCCTCGTGCGATCGCCAGGCCGAGCCCGGCTCCCGCCTCTCCGCTCGTCCGTGCCGAATCGCCGCGCCAGAAGCGCTCGAACATGCGGGCGGCCGCTTCGGGAGCAAGCCCCTCGCCGGTGTCCTCGACGACGACGCGCACCTCCGAAGCCTCGGGCTCCAGGAGGATTGCGACCGAGCCGTCCGCGGGCGTGTGGCGAAGCGCGTTCGTCAGCAGGTTGTAGAGCACGCGTTCGATCTGATCCGGCGCGCAGCGAGCTCGGGCACCGCCATTCAGTCGCGCCTCCACCTGGACCTGCTTCGCCTGAGCCTCAGCCTGGAGCCCGCGGACGCAGGACTCGACGAGCCCGGACACGTCTGCTTCTCGCAGCTCGAGCGTCAAGGCTCCCGCGTCGATTCGCGCGAGCTCGAACAGATCCTCGACGAGGTGGCTGAGAATGCCCACCTGTTCCTGCATGGCCGGCAGATAGCGGTCGGGCTCGGCGATTCCGTCTTCGACGGCCTCGAGCATCGCCTGGAGAGAAGCGATGGGCGTGCGCAGGTCATGACTAGCCCAGGCGACGAGCTCGCGGCGCGCGTCGAAGAGTCGGGACAGGTTGCCGGCCATTTCGTTGAAGGAGCGCGCGAGCTCGGCCAGCTCGGCGGGGCCGCTTTCTGGGGCGCGCGCGTTCAGGTCACCGCTGGCGAGAGCTGCGGAGGAGTCCCGCAGGCGGTCGACGCCGACGGCGATCGGCCGGGCGACGAGCAGCGCGGCGACCACAGCCGCCGAGGCCGAGGCGGCCGTGACAGCCAGGATCTTCACGTCGTCGCCCATGTGGAACATGACCCAGCCCGAGAGCAGGACGACTGCGAGGGGGAGAACGACTGCGAGAAAGGCGAGGCCGGCGAGCTGAAGCCGAACACTCGGCAACTGCCTGACTGCGAAGGCGACGGCAAGCCCGACGGCGAGGGTCGCGGCCGCGACGAGCAACGCGAGCGCGATCATGGGCTGAACCTGTAGCCCACGCCCCATACCGTCTCCAGATGCCGCGGATGAGAGGGCTGATCCTCGATCTTCTCGCGGAGTCGACGGACGTGGACGGTGACGGTGCCAGTGTCGAGAGCCGCCGAGTAGCCCCAGACCCGCCGCATCAGGTCTTCGCGCGAGAAGACACGACGGGGATGGCTCGCCAGAAACCAGAGCAGGTCAAACTCACGCGCGGTCAAACGCAGCGACGTGCCGTTCTTCGTCACGTCTCGGGTTGCGCAATCGATGGCGAGCTCGTTGAACGAGAGACGTTCATCGAGAATCTCCTCCGGCTCTGCGCGGCGGAGCACCGTACGCACCCGAGCGGCCAGCTCGCGGGGGGAGAAGGGCTTGGTCATGTAGTCGTCGGCGCCGAGCTCGAGGCCGACGATACGGTCAGACTCCTCGCCGCGAGCGGTCAGCATGATCACCGGGAGCCGGGACCGCGAGCGAATCCAACGACAGAGCTCGAGTCCATCCGTGCCCGGAAGCATCACGTCGAGGACGACAAGGTCCGGGCTGTCGCCCTCGAGCAGCTCACGGGCACGGTTGCCGTCTGCGGCTTCGAGTGTCTTGTAGCCCTCCCGATCGAGGTAGCCGACGACGATCTCGCGGATCGTCGGCTCGTCGTCGACGACGAGAACGGTAGTCATGGGACCGATGTTCCCTAAAGAGGCGTTAACGGATCCTGAATTCGGCCTGGGGCAGGTTGAATGGCCCGCCCCAGGCCGGATAGGGACTAGCGGGAGACCTGGATTCGGGCCACCGGCCCGTTCCAGTCGTACACGGCCGGGTCGAGGTCGCCGCGGCCGGTGATCCCCTCGTGCATGCCGATCGGCGCGCCCTCGGGATCGCGCACGAAGTGGTTGTTGCAGCACGGGCCTGGGATGTAGGCGGCCCGCTCGTTGTTGCGCTCGCTCCCCGCGTCGTAGGCCATCGTCGACCGGGTGGAGTTGCGCACCTTCACCGAGTCGAGGCCCGTGAAGCCGTCGTTCGTATTCACGAGCATGGTGAGAACAGTCAGACGGTCAAAGTTGCCTCGCGTCTGAACCGTGTACGTCCGGGTCGCTCCCGGCGGGATCGGTCCACCGCCGCCGGTCTCGACCGTCTGGATGCCCGGAAGGCGCGGGAGAGCCGACTCGAGCACCGCATTGTTTGCGTCCTCCGCGACCGCGGCGACGCCGTGATTGGCGATCGTTCTCACGCTCCACACGTCCGCTCTCTTCGAGTGAACGACGAGCAGTGGGGGTGAGAGAGGCTGTCCCGCGGTCAGATTCGTGACCGTGATCTCCCAGCTTCGATGCTTCTTCTTGCCCGTTCCCTGTGCGGACGGGGTGAGCAGGGCGGCCGCCGTCAGAACGACGAGCGCGCCCAGGGCGATGCGGCGCATTGCGTCTCCTTTCGTTGGGTCAGCAAGACGCTAGGAGGCCGACCTTGCCACCGGGTTACCGCTCTCTTACGAGACGATTACGAGCCGTCAGGCAGGCTGACCAAACCTTTCCGAACCTGCACCAACCCGTCGGCGGCGAGCGACGCGACAGCCTCTCCGTCGAGCCCCTTGTGCTTCCGTGGGCTCGTGGCCACGAGTTTCAGAGCCTGCGCGCGGCGCTGTCGGAACGAGCCCTCGAAGCGGCCTTGCTTGCGCAACGGTTCGTAGCGCCGGCCCCGCGACGGGCAGCCTCCAGCGAGTGGGCAGAGCTCGCAGCGCGGTATCCGCGCGAGGCAGATCGTGGCGCCGAGATCCATCAGGGCGTGCGCGCTCGCCGGCCCGAACTCGCCGTGCGTCCGCTCGAGCACGCGCCGCACGTTCGTGTCCACGGGCAGGACATCGCGCTCATCTGCAAAGCGGGCCACGGCATCTGCGGTGTAGCGGCCCACCCCCGGAAGCTTGGTCAGATCCTCGGGCCAGCCGTCGGCGGCGACGAGACGAGCTGCGCGGTGCATGTTGAGCGCCCGCCGGTTGTAGCCGAGCCCCTGCCACTCGCGGATCACGTCGGCCGGGCTCGCGGCGGCCAGCTCCTCGACCGTCGGCCAGCGCTCCAGGAAGGCGAGGTAGCGCGGAACGACGCGCGCCACCTGCGTCTGCTGGAGCATGACCTCCGAAACGAGGATCGCGTAGGGGTCGCGCGTTCGCCGCCACGGCAGGTCGCGACCCTGGGCTCGAAACCACTCGAGGAGCAGCTCCTCCACGGGAGCTGACACTACAAGGGCAACGAGACCCAGACGTCGGCGCCGCCTTCGGGGCGGTCGGCGACGTCCACGCGCCCGCCGTGCGCTCGGACGATCGTCTCGACGATCGCGAGGCCCAGTCCGCTGCCTTCCTCACCGGGCTCGGCCGAGCGGCTGAAGCGCTCGAATGCGTGCTCCCGAAAGGCGGCGGGGAAGCCGGGTCCTCCGTCGAGGACATGGAGCTCGACGGCCGAGTCGGCGACCTCGGCGGAAAGCGTGATCGGCCCTCGGCCGTAGCGGAATGCGTTGTCGACCAGGTTCCCGAGTGCCTGCTCGAGCCTGAGTCTGTCGACGTTTGCGACCGGGGCAGCTGTGGATTCGACGGAGAGTGAACGGCCCTCGGTCTCCGCGCGCGTGCTAAAGCGGGAGGAGACCGCCTCGAGCAGGTCGACGAGGTCGGTGGGCTCCGACTGGATGGGAAGCCCTTTGTGGTCGGTCCGGGCGAGCAAGAGCAAGTCGTCGGCGATCCTCGCCAGGCGGTCTGTCTCCTGGGCGGCCGATCGAATCGAGCGCTCGAGCTCCTCCGGTGATCGCGCGCGGCGTAGAGCGAGGTCAAGCTCGGCCTTGAGCATCGCGAGCGGGGTTCGCAGCTCGTGACTTGCGTCGGCGACGAAGCGCCGCTCTCGCGCGAGCCCGTCCTCGATCCTGGCGAGCATCTCGTTCAGCGTCTTACCGAGGCGGGCGACCTCGTCGGACGCCTCGCTCACAGGCAGCCGCTCGTCCAGCGACGAGGTGGAGATCTCGGCGGCTCGCGTGCGCATCTCCTCGATCGGCCGCATGGCCGCACCGGCGAGCAGGTAAGCGCCGAGCGATGTCAGGAGAAGTGCGATCGGGCCGCCGATCAGGAATGCCCGGCGGAGGCTGGCCAGCGTCTCGGCTCGGTTCTCACGCGTCGCTCCGACGACGAGCACCGCCGGCCGTGCCTCGCGGCGAAGAGGCACGGCGAGCATTCGAGCGGGCTCGTCGAGACCAGGAACCGAAGGGCGATCCACGAAGATCGGCTTAGTCTTTGCCCGAGCCAGCTGCGAGGGAGAGAGCAGGACGCTGGATCCGATGGACGGAGTGGCGTCCAGGACGCGTCCATCGATCGTCACGACCTCGGCGAACGTCTCCCCGTGCTCGATGAACGGGCTGCCGGTGCGGCGGAGCGATCCGCCACGGAGTACGAGTGCGGACAGATCCTGCGCTCGGGAACGGAGCTCGAGGTTGAGCGAGTTGTCGAGGTCCGAGGCGACACGTGCGTAGAGGAAGAGCCCCATCGCGCTCAGGACGATGGCCATCGCAACCGTGAAGAAGAGGCTGAGGCGTACGCGGATCGGCAAACGGTTCATCCGTCGCTCTCGCTTCGGAGCCGGTAGCCGACGCCCCTCACCGTCTCGAGCGAGGTCGTCCCGAAGGGGCGGTCGATCTTCTCGCGCAGGTAGCGCACGTAGACGTCGATCACGTTCGACCGGTTCTCGTAGGCGAAGTCCCACGCATGTTCGAGCAGCTGAAGCCGGGAGAGAGCCTGGCCCGGTCGGCGCATGAATGTTTCGAGGAGCGCGAATTCCTTCGGAGAGAGCCGGATCTCGACTTCGCCTCGCCACACGCGACGGGTCGCCGGATTCAGCCGGAGATCGTCGACTACGACCTCGGTCGGCCGCTCGACGCCGCCCCGTCGAGCCAGAGCTCGTAGCCGCGCAAGGAGCTCTGCGAACGAGAAGGGTTTCGCCAGGTAGTCGTCGGCGCCCGCGTCGAGCCCTGCTACCCGATCATCGACCCCGTCCCGAGCCGTCAGCATGAGCACAGGCGCCCAGACACCCGCGTTTCGCAGCTTCCGGCACGTCTCGAAGCCGCTGATCCCCGGGAGCATCACGTCGAGGACGATCGCGTCGTAGGGGTGGGACTCGGCCATCCAGAGTGCGTCGTCCCCAGTCGCGGCGACGTCGGCGGCGTGCCCCTCCTCGGCGAGGCCGCGGCGAACGAGGCTCGCCATCTTCAGCTCGTCTTCGACGATCAGTACACGCACGTCACCCACAGCGTCGCGGATTTGGATGAGAAAAAGATGAGAGAAGGCGCCATGCGTCTCATGGCCGCCTCAGATTGTCGTCGTATCTTGCGGCGGGCACGCAACCAAAAGGAGCAAACATGAAGAAGCGCATTGTCCTCATCCTCAGCTCGCTGGTCGCTGCGATGTCACTCATGCTCGTGGGTGCGACCTTTGCGTTCGGCGGTCCGAGCGGGCTGATCTTCGATGACGGCCATTACGCCAAGCCAGGCTCGCTCGACGATGGCAAGGACTTGCAACCGCAGGCGTCAATCAGCCTTCGTCAGGCGATCGCGGAAGCCAGGCGCGCAGCGTCCGGCCCACTGGGCCAGGTCGACCTCGAGCGCTACGACAGCCATCTCGTCTACTCGGTCGACGTCGGCGATCAGGAGGTCAAAGTCGACGCAAACGATGGCAGAGTCCTTGCGATCTCACCCCAGTCGTAACCATTGAGACTCATCACGCTCCTGGCCGTCCTTGCGTTTACCCTCACAGCCTGCGGTTCCGAGGGCGGCCCGTCCAAGGCTGCTGCACCCAGAGGCTTCGTCGAGCACATCGACAACCCCTGGTTCCCGCTCGTTCCGGGGACGACGTACGTCTACCGCGGCATGAAGGACGGCGAGCCTTCCCGCGAGGTGCTCAGGGTCACGAACCGGACAAAGGTGATCCAGGGCGTCCGCTGCACCGTTCTCGATGACCGGCTCTATCTGAGCGGCCGGCTCGAGGAGCGGACGACCGACTGGTACGCCCAGGACGAAAAGGGCAACGTCTGGTACTTCGGAGAAGACACCGCCGAGCTGGATGAGCAAGGCCGGGTGACGAGTCGGGAAGGCTCGTGGCAGGCGGGTGTCGACGGCGCGAGGGCGGGGATCTACATGCCGGCCGAGCCGAAGGTAGGCCAGTCCTTCAGGCAGGAGTTCTACGAAGGTCACGCCGAGGATCACTTCAGGGTCGAGGATCTCGCAGCGCCGGTGAGCGTTCCGTACACGACCTCGCAGGAGGCGCTGCTCACAGAGGAATGGACTCCGCTCGAACCGGGAGTGATCGACCACAAGTTCTACGTCCGCGGGGTCGGAACGGTCAAGGAGCAGGCGGTCAAGGGCGGAGACGAGCTGAACGAGCTCGTGAGCGTTACCGCGGACCTCGAGAGTTAGCGGACAACCTTGATGTTGAATTGCGGACCGACTGCGCCCATCAGGCGGAGCCAGAGCGGGAGGTACATCTCCACGCCCCGCGCAGCGGTGATGTCGCCCAGGTCGATGATCCGCTCCGCGGGCCAGCCGAAGCTCTGCAGCAGTTCCGAGACCTGAGCCTTCGCACCCTCGTCATTTCCGCACACGAAGACGTCGTGCTCGCCCGGAATGCTCGCCGGGTCGACCATGACTCCCGCGTTCATCGTGTTCAGCGCCTTGACGACCCTGGCCTCCGGGAACGCTCGCTGGATCTGCTCGCCGACGCTGTCGTCGTTGCACACCGAGAGCGTCGGCGGCATTCCCTTCGAGAAGTCGAGCGGGTTGGAGACGTCCACGAGGACCTTCCCGGATAGGTTCTCCCCGCCGGCCGCGCCGAGCGCCTCGAGCGAGACGGTGCCCGCGGTGCAGTTGAAGACGAGCTTCCCCGAAGTCGGCGGCGTCCGCGAACGTGCCCTGGCTCGCCCCGGCGCCGGCCGATGCCACCCATTCGGCCGCGTGCTCGTTCGTCGGGCTGCGCGAGCCCATCGTCACCTCGTGCTCGAGCTCGACGAGCTTGCTGCCAATCGTCTTGCCGACGCTTCCGGTTCCCAGGACGCCGATCTTCATCGTTCCTCCTCCCGCCGGGGCCTACGATCGCGGCATGAGCACGCTGCGCGTTGCCCGCGCCACAGAGGCGACCCTACTGGCAGAGCTCCAGGAGCGCGCCTCGGTCGCGGCTTTCCCGGACATCTTTCCGCCGGAGCGTTTTCCGTTTCCGCGCGATGCCGTGCACGAGCGCTGGACGCAGGCGCTCGAGGATCCGGCCGCCTCCGTTCTTCTTGCCCAGCGGGCCGAGGAAGCGGTTGGAGTTGCTCTGCTGCGCCCCGACTGGCTCGAGGGGCTCTACGTCCTCCCGGAGTGGTGGGGCAAGGGTGTCGCGGACGAGCTCCACGACCGCGGGCTCGAGATCGTGCGCGACCTAGGTTCGGCGCAGATCCACCTCTGGGTGCTCGAGGGGAACACCAGGGCAAAGCGCTTCTACGAGCGGCGCGGCTGGCAGGAGAACGGTCGGACCCGGGTCGTGCCGTACCCGCCCAATCCGCTCGACGTCGGGTACACGCTCGACTTCTAGACTGGCGAACGTGACGAGAGTTCGCTTTGCCCCCAGCCCAACGGGCTCGCTCCATGTCGGGAACGCCCTGAGCGCCGTCGCCAACCGCGATTTCGGCGACAACTTCCTGCTACGGATCGACGACACGGATCCCACCCGCAACGTCCCCGGCGGAGAGGAAGAGATCCTGCGCGACCTGGAGTGGCTCGGCGTCGGCTGGGACGAGGGCCCGATCCGCCAGAGCGAGCGCCAGGACCTCTATCGAGCCGCCGTCCAGACCTTGCAACGGGCCGTTGCCACGTCCGACGAGGCCGGCGCGGTCCTGTACGGAGGGGTCACGCTTCTCCGGCCCGACGGCACGGCGACTTATCAGCTCGCGAGCGTCGTCGACGACGTCGAGTTCGGGATCACGCACGTCATCCGCGGCAACGACCATCGGCCGAACGAGCAGTTGCACCGCGGGCTGACCGAAGCGCTCGGCGCAAAGCCACCGGAGTACATCCACCATGGCCTGATCCTCGGCGAGGACGGGCGCAAGCTCTCCAAGCGCGAGTTCGGCGCCACAGTTGCGTCTCTCCGCGAGGCGGGAATCCCCGCCGGTGCCGTCCGCGCGTACCTCGACGAGCTCGGCCTCCCGAAGCACGACGTGCACTACGACCTCTCTCGCATCCGACGGCTCGCGATCGAGGCCATCGCCGGCCTTTCCGACGTGGAATTGGCGGCCGCGGCCGAGGCGCCCGTCGAGCTCGTTCCCGCCCTTCGGGGCGCGCGCGACTTCGTCGAGGCGCGCGAGTACGCCCGGCAGGTGCTCGAGCCTGAGCCCGTCTCGCTCGGGGAGGAGGCGAGGCCCACGCTCGAGCGCTTCAGAGAGCTGCGCTCGAACGGCGCCGGTGCGAAGGAGATCGTCCGGGAGCTGAAAGCAGTCGGCGGGAACCTGAAAGCGCTCAGGCTCGCCCTCACCGGGCGGGAGCGTGGCCCCGAGCTCTGGGCGATCGTCGCCGCACTGCCCGCAGAAGAGGCGCTCCGGAGGATCGATGCTGCTCTATAACACTGCGACGCGAGGGCTCGAGGAGCTGCCACAGCCGGGCCAAGGCCGGATCGGGATGTACTTCTGCGGCCCGACCGTCTACCAGCGCATCCACGTCGGCAATGCGCGGCCGTTCATCGTCTCCATGTGGCTGCGGCGCTGGCTCCTGGAGCAGGGCTACGAGGTGACGCTGGTCGAGAACATCACCGACATCAACGACAAGATCTACAGGGCGGCTCCCGGATCGAGTGCGAAGCTCGCCGCCGACGCTGCTCGCTGGTATGTCGAGGACACCGATCTGCTCGGTCTGGGGCGACCGGACTTCGAGCCGCTCGCGACGGAGTCCATCCTCGAGATCGTCGCCCTGATCGAGGAGCTGGTCAGACGAGACCTCGCCTACGAAGCCGGTGGCGACGTCTACTTCCGAGTTGGACGCTACGAGGACTACGGACGGCTTGCCGGGCGACACGACGACGAGTCGGCGACCCGCAACCCGTCCGAGGAAGAGGAACAGAGCTCGCTCAAGGAGGACCCGCGTGACTTCGCCCTCTGGAAGGCGCACAAAGACGGCGAGGACACCTCGTGGGCCTCACCGTGGGGGAACGGCCGTCCAGGCTGGCACATCGAGTGCTCGGCGATGGCCGAGATGCACCTCGGGCCCGCTTTCGAGATCCACGGTGGCGGGCTCGACCTCGTCTTTCCCCATCACGAAAACGAGATCGCCCAGTCGCGCGGCGCGGGCCGCGAGTTCGCGCGCATCTGGATGCACAACGGGATGCTCCGCTTCGGCGGCGAGAAGATGTCGAAGTCGGTCGGCAACGTCGTCACGTTGCAGGAGGCGGTCGAGGAGTGGGGCGCCGAGACGCTTCTGATGCTCTTTCTCGGCGCCCACTGGCGCAAGCCGATGGACTATTCCGACGAGACGCTCGTCGCGGCACGGGCGCGGGCTGACGGCCTCCGCGAGGTTTTTCGCAACCCCTCTGAGCCGGGAGGCTCCTGGCACGATCTCGTCCGGGTACTCGAGGACGACTTCAACACCCCTGAGGCGCTCGCCGTGATGCACGGTTGGCGCGACCACGAGCTTCTGCGTCGCGCGCTCGACCTCTTCGGCCTCGGGTCGCTCGCGGAGGAGACAGCGGCTCCTGGCGAACTGCACGCGCTCGCCCGGCAGCGCGCCGAGGTCCGGACCGGCGGCGACTACGACGAGGCCGACCGCTTGCGCCAGGAGATCGAGGACGCCGGCTGGGAGGTGCGAGACGTCGCCGGCGAACCGGGCTACCAGCTCGTCCCGAAGCGATGACCGCGGCGGCGGAGCACGTCTACGGCCGCCGGCCGGTGCATGAGGCCCTCCGCGGCCCGCGCGAGGTACGGGAGCTCTGGGTGACCGAGCGGGCCTTAGCGGCCGAGCCATGGCTCCAGGAGCCACCTCCCGGGACCAGGTCCCAGGCCAGGGCCGAACGGGAGCTGACCGAAAAGGCCGGGACTCGCGATCATCAGGGCGTCCTCGCCTTCTGCGAGCCGTACCGGTACGCGGACGCCTTCGAGCTGGCGGCCGAGCCGAGCCCGCTCCTCGTCTGCCTCGATCGCGTGACCGATCCGCACAATCTCGGCGCCGTCTGCCGGGCCGCCGAGGGGGCGGGGGCGACGGGCGTCATCGTCCCGGCGCACGGGTCGGCCCGAGTAACGCCGGCTGTTTGCCGCGCCTCGGCAGGGGCGGTCGAGCACGTCAGGCTCGCCGTCGTGCCGAACCTCGCCCGCTATCTGGAAGAGGTCAAGGGCGCGGATCTGTGGACCTACGGCGCCGATGCGGGTGAATCCGCCAAGCCGATGTGGGAGACCGACCTGACGGGCGGGGCGGCCTTCGTCTTCGGCGCAGAGGGTCGCGGCCTGCGGCCCCTTGTCAGGCGCACCTGCGACGCGCTCGTCTCGATCCCGCTCGCGGGCAATGTCGAATCGCTGAACGTGAGCGTCGCCGCGGCCGTGCTGCTCTACGAGGCGCGCAGGCAGCGGGCACATGCCTGATCCGACCCTCTACCTCTTCGACGGGTTCAACCTCCTGCACGTGGGCGGCTTCGAGGATTCGCGGGAGCTGACGGACAAGCTGGCGAGCTTCGTCGCGGAGAAAGGGGCCCGCGGCGTGCTCGTCTTCGACGGGAGCGGCGAGGACCTGAGCTACGGACCCCTGGAGGTCCGCTTCGCCGAGGACGCCGACACGTTGCTCGAACGGCTGGCCGCCGAACACCGCGACCAGGAGCGCGTCTGCCTCGTTTCGTCGGACTCCGCGGTGCGGGGCACGTCCGGCATGAAGGTGATGAAGCTCTCTTCGGCCACCTTCACGCGCGACTTCGCCCTCGTGTCCCACGAGGAGGGAAAGCCGATGCGTGTCGAAGACAAGCTCGACCCGGAAACGAGGGCACGACTCGAGCAGCTGCGCCGAGGGCAAGGTCCATAAGAAGCGGGACCTTTGCAGTTTTATTGTAATTCCTTGACATTAGTGCTACTTTGGCGCTAGCGAAAGGGTGAGATCGCAAGTGCTCGCCCCGACCCCTTCTCACATATGGCCGCCGCCCGTCCAGCCCCCGAAATCCGCCGACAGCAAAAGGCGGAGCGTGAGCTCGAGGATTTGCAGCTCGTCATCAGGGCTCGGAACGGCGACGAGAAGGCGATGGACTACCTCATCCGCCGCTACACCGGTTTCGTCCGGCTGAAGGCGAGCTCGTACTTCCTGGCCGGCGGCGACGGCGAGGATCTCGTGCAGGAGGGCCTGATCGGGCTCTACAAGGCAGTCCGCGACTTCCGCCACGACAAGGAGACCTCGTTTCGCTCGTTTGCCGAGCTCTGCGTGACGCGGCAGATCATCACGGCGATCAAGACGGCGACCCGGTTCAAGCACTCGCCGCTCAACACGTACGTCTCGTTCAGCCACACACCGGCGGGGCAGGACAACGACGGCGAATGCACGCTCGGCGATGCCTTGCCCGGATCGCACGTGAACGACCCGGTCGTCTCGGTGATCTCGACGGAGGAGCTCCAGAGCCTCGTGTTCTGCCTGGGCTCCGGGTTGTCGAAGCTCGAGGCGGACGCGCTGAAGCTCTATCTAGAGGGCGCGAGCTACGAGGACATGGCCGAGGTGCTCGGCTGCGACACGAAGACGATCGACAACGCCCTCCAGCGGGTCAAGCGGAAGATCTACACGCACCAGCGCTCGCGCCAGGTTCTTCAGTAGCCCCGCTACGATTCGCGTGTCGGCCGGAGTAGCTCAGGGGTAGAGCAGCGGTTTTGTAAACCGCGGGCCGGGGGTTCGAATCCCTCCTCCGGCTCCTGGGATAGCTACGATGAATGTGGCGCCTCCGGGTGCCTGCTCATGACGGATCGCTGACCGACACACGAACTTCTCGCGCGGAGCGCCGGCTCCGCCAATCGGTCAGGAGGTCCTTCGATGCACCAGCAGGGCGGCACGCTTGCCGCAACAGACATCACCATCCACCGCGGCGCGGACGCGATTCTCGAGCGCGTTTCGCTCGCGGTCACCCCGGGGAGCCGGATCGGCGTCGTCGGGCCGAACGGCCGCGGCAAGACGACGCTTCTGCGCGCCCTCGCCGGGCTCGAACCGCTCGATGGTGGTTCCCTTACGCGCAATCCGCCGTCCCTGCGCGTCGGCTATCTCCCGCAGGAGCGCGACCTCGCGCCTGAGGAGACGCTCGCCTCCTATCTCGCGCGCCGGACCGGCGTGGGAGAGGTCGAGGCGAAGCTCGCGGCCTTGGAGGCCGTGCTCGAAGGCGACCCGCATGCGGCCGAGGCCCACGCCGAGACCCTCGAGCGTTTCCTTGCTCTCGGCGGCGCCGACTTCGAAGCGCGCGCTCGCGGCGTGCTCGCGGATGTCGGCCTCGACGCGCCGCTCGACCGGCCCGCGGGCTCGCTCTCCGGCGGCGAGCAGGGCCGGGCGGCGCTTGCCTCGATCCTGCTTGCGCGGTTCGACGTCTTCCTGCTGGACGAGCCGACGAACGACTTGGACTTCGCCGGGCTCGACCTGCTCGAGCGCTTCCTGCTCGCTGTCGAGGGCGGCGTCGTGCTCGTCTCCCACGACCGAGCTCTGCTCGACCGGACGGTGAACCGAATCGTCGAGCTCGAGTCCGGAACGCAGCGCGTCCACCACTACGCGGGAGGGTGGAGTGAGTTCGAGGCTGCGCGGAAGCACGCGCGCGCCGAGCACGAGCGGGCCTTTGCGCACTGGAGCGAGGAGCGCGGGCGCTTCACGCGGCTCCACCGCGACCGTCGCGAGCAGGCCCGGGTGGGTGGCAAGCAGGCAAACCGCCGCGGGACGCATGCCCTCATGTCGAAAACGCGCGCGGCGGCGCGCCGAGTCGAGTGGCTGGAGCGCGACCGGGTCGAGAAGCCCTGGCAGCCCTGGGAGCTCCAACTCGACCTGGCACCGGAGGGGCGCTCGGGCGATCTCGTCGTCTCTCTCGATCGCGCCGTCCTCGAGCGCGGCTCGTTCCGGCTCGGGCCGATCGACGTCAACGTCGGCTGGGGAGAGCGGATCTCGATTACCGGCCCGAACGGCGCCGGCAAGACGACACTCCTCGACGGCTTGCTCGGGCGGCTCGAGCTCACGGCGGGCACACGCCGCGTCGGCCCGGCCGCCGTCTTTGGCGAGATCGGCCAGGCGCGGGCCCTCTTCGCCCCCGACCAGCCTTTGCTCGGCTCGTTCTGCGCGGCGGCCGGGATGCTCGAAAGCGAGGCTCGGACGCTGCTGGCGAAGTTCGACCTCTACGCAAGCCACGTCCTCCGGCCGGCCGGAAGCCTCTCACCCGGTGAGAGGACGCGTGCGGAGCTCGCGGTTCAGGCTGCGCGCGGAGCCGGCTGCCTCGTCCTCGACGAGCCGACGAACCACCTCGACCTGCCGGCGGTCGAGGAGCTCGAGCGAGCGCTGGGCGCGTACGACGGGACGCTGATCCTCGTCACGCACGACCGGCGCTTCCTCGAGCAGGTCGGGGTCACGCGAGTCGTCGAGCTCAGCCCGACAGCGCCTGTTCGAGGTCGCCCCAGAGCGCCTCGGCATCCTCCAGGCCGACGCTGAGGCGAAGCAGGCCCTCGGGCACGCGATCGCCCTCCCAGCGGTACCGCGACTCCATCGTCGACTCGACCCCGCCGAGGCTCGTCGCGTTCTTGATCAGCCGGGTCGACGTCTCGACACTCCGGGCGTCTGCGACGTCGAACGAGAGCAGCCCGCCAAAGCCCGGGTAGCGAACGGTCTCGACCTTGGGATGCGCCTCGAGCCTGCGAGCGAGCTCTTGCGCCGTCTCGGTCTGGCGCCGGACGCGAATCTCGAGCGTCTTCAGCCCGCGCAGGAGGAGCCACGCCGGGTCGGGCGCTGCGACGATGCCCGAGCGGCTCCGAAACTCGCGGAGCCGCGTCGCCGTCTCCGGATCGCGGCAGACGACGGCCCCGAGGAGCACGTCCGAGTGACCGCTCAGGTACTTCGTCGCGCTGTGCAGGACGAGGTCGGCCCCGTGCTCGAGCGGGCGCAGGTGAATGGGCGTTGCGGCGGTTGCGTCGACGAGCACCGGCGCCGGGTGGGCGGCGGCGGCCTCGAGGTCGGGCATCGTCAGGAATGGGTTCGACGGAGCCTCGAGCCAGACGAGCTGGACGCCCTCGGGCGGCGGCGTGGTCTGGTCGAACTCCACGTGCTCGAGGCCCCAGCGCTCGAGCTCCCGAAAGAGAGTCGGTGTCCCGTAGTAGCAGCCTTCGGCGACGGCGATGGTGGCACCGGGCTCGAGGAGAGCCAGGACGACCGCCGTCGTCGCTCCTGCACCGGAGGAGAAGAGGAGTGCCTCGCCGCCGTCGAGCTCCCCGAGGACGCGTTCGGCGGCGACGCCGGTGGGGTGCGCGTAGCGCTGGTAGTAGAACTCGCCCAGCTCGCCGTCCTCGTAGGGCCAGAGCGTCGAACGGTCGAGCGGGGTGCCTGCCATCTAGCCTGCGCTCTCCACGCTCGGCTCCGACCAAACGCCTGCCTGAATCAGGTTCGTTAGGACCCTGTCGAGTATGCCGACGAACAAGGCCGCCCTCTCATATGTCGGTGACTTCCACCCGACCTCAACGGCGGCTCGCCGAACGCTTACCTCAAACCACGCCTCGGGCACCACGGACTCGGTCCCGTCAGCTGCTATCTCCGGATACCCGTCGGCGCTGCGGATCTCCTTGCCACCCTCAGCCCAGACGCCGTCCTGTTCGATTGCCCGATTGATCTCCTCGAATCGTGGTTCGAGTTCCCCGATCGCCTCCTCGTAGAGCTGAACGAGATACGGCTCGGCATCTTCGGAATACGGCGCCCTGGCGGCGTCTTCGGGCTTCATACGCATGTATCCAGCCCAACTCGGCCAGCCGAAGCTGTAGAAGAGGTGCCCGTGAAGCAAAGCGAAGATCCTGCGAGCGGCAAGGGCATCCTCCAGGCTCGGAAGCCGGGCGGTGAAGCGGAGGTCGCAAGCAGACGAGACTTCATAGCCCTCGAGGACGCGCTCGATCCGCTCCTCGGTGACAGTTCCTATCCGCCACTCGTTCCAGGCGGACCAGGACCCGTCGCGCGTCAATGTGCGTTCGATCTTGTCGGGCCAGTCCGACGGGCGCCTGACTAGCTCGGCGAGGTAAGTGCCCGAGGCAATCCGCGTCACTAACGCGAGCCTAACGGTGCCGTTAGGCTCCTGCGCCGTGGCCTCAACAGACGATTCGACTCAGAGGAAGCTCGAGCAGCTGCGAGAGCTTCGCAAGGAAGCGGAGCATGCCGGTAGCGAGAAGGCCGTCGCGAGGCAGCACGAGCAGGGGAAGATGCTCGCCCGCGAGCGGGTCGAGAAGCTGCTCGACCCGGGCTCGTTCGTCGAGCTCGACCGGTTCGTTCGCCATCGCAACCCGCTCTTCGGGATGATGGAGCGGCGGCCGTACGGGGACGCGGTCGTGACCGGCTACGGAACGATCTTCGGTCGCAAGGTCTTCGTCTTCTCGCAGGACTTCACGATCTTCGGCGGCAGCCTCTCGGAGGCGTTCGCCGAGAAGATCGTCAAGGTCATGGATCTCGCTGCGAAGTACGGCTGCCCGGTGATCGGCATCAACGACTCGGGCGGCGCGCGGATCCAGGAGGGCGTGGTCTCGCTCGCAGGCTACGCGGAGATCTTCTGGCGCAACGTCCAGGCGTCCGGGGTAATCCCGCAGATCAGCCTCGTCATGGGACCGACCGCCGGCGGGGCCGTCTACTCGCCCGCGATGACCGACTTCGTGCTCATGGTCGAGGGGACGTCCTACATGTTCATCACGGGGCCTGACGTGGTGAAGACCGTGACCGGCGAGGAAGTCAGCTTCGAGGAGCTCGGCGGCGCGGCGACGCATGCGACGAAGTCCGGTGTCGCGCATTTCACCTCGCCGAGCGAGGAGGCCTGTCTCGAGGATGCCCGTTACCTGATCTCGTTTCTGCCCCAGAACAATCTCGACCCACCTCCGTACTCGGAGCCCTCTGACCCGGTCGACCGGGAGGACGCCGAGCTCGACTCTGCGATCCCGGACAATCCGAACAAGCCGTACGACATGAAGGACATCGTCCGCCGCGTCGTTGACGACGGCGAGTTCTTCGAGGTGCACGAGCGCTTCGCCGAGAACATCGTCTGCGGGTTCGCCCGGCTCGGCGGCCACTCGGTGGGGATCGTCGGGAACCAGCCCCACGCGCTGGCCGGAGTGCTCGACATCAACTCGTCCGTGAAGGCGGCGCGGTTCGTGCGCACGTGCGATGCGTTCAACATCCCGCTCGTCACGTTCGTCGACGTGCCGGGCTTCCTGCCCGGGACCGCCCAGGAGTGGGGCGGGATCATCCGGCACGGCGCCAAGCTCTTGTACGCCTACTGCGAGGCGACCGTGCCCAAGCTCGCGGTGATCACGCGCAAGGCGTACGGCGGCGCCTACGACGTGATGAGCTCCAAGCACATTCGGGCCGACTTCAACTTCGCGTGGCCCACCGCCGAGGTGGCGGTGATGGGCCCCGAGGGCGCGGTCAACATCGTGTTCAGGAAGGAGCTCGAAGAGGGTTCTGACGCCGACTCGCGCCGGGCAGAGCTCGTTGCCGACTACCGCGAGCAGTTCGCGAACCCGTACGTCGCCGCCGAGCGCGGCTACGTGGACGAGGTGATCGAACCGCGACGAACGAGGCCGCTGCTGATCGATGCGCTGCAGACCTCGCTCACAAAGCGCGAGCCGCGCCCGCGACGCAAGCACGGCAACATCCCGCTGTAGACCGCGTCCGCTCTAGACCGCGCCGCCCGTAGACCGCCCGATGCAGACCGCGCCGCCAGTAGACGCGCCGCCAGTAGACCGCGCCGCCAGTAGACCGCGCCCGCTGCAGACCGCGCTGCCAGTAGACCGCGCCCGCTGTAGTCCGGGCCCGCTACAGACCGCGCCGCCTCGCGGCCGCGGTACCCGTGACCTCCTCCCCGATGCGATCGTAACGAGGAAATCCGGACCTGTGGGTGACGTGATTGGGCCAAGACTGTGACAGCGGCCCGGAGCTCGAGCTCCGCTCCCAGGTCAGTCTTTCCGCAGCACCGAGAGGTCCTGGTGGGGGTTCCCGGTTGCTCCTTCGGGGAGATACTCGAGGAGCTCGAAACCCTCTGCCAGCCGCTCGAGATAGGAGCGCGGGTGGAACGTCGTGCAGAGGTTCGTGCCGGCCACCGCGCCCCAGCGCACGACGAGATCGCCTGCTTCGAACCGCGCGCGCTCGGCGGCATTCAGACGCTCCAGATAGCGCTCGCCGTGGGTCGACAGGATCAGCAGCCCGACCGGGCGCAGCACTCGCCGCAGCTCGTCCAGCCATGGTCGTTGAAGCTCCTCGGTGAGGTGCGTGAGAACCGAGAAGGCGTAGACCAGGTCGAACGTCGAGTCGCCGTAGCGGAGCGGGGGCGCGAGGTCGTTCACGGCAAACTGGCCGAAATCGAGGCTCGCACAGCACCAGGCGACCGCGCGGATGTCGAGGTCGCTGCCGTGCACCTCGGCGTCGAGCTCGTGCCACCAGCGCGTGACCCGCCCGCAGCCGCACCCGAAGTCGAGCAGCGAGCCGAGGCTCTCGAGCGGCAACCCGTGCCGAAGCGCCGCCTCACGGACCGTGTCCGCTGAGCTCCGACCGCTGCGCAGGAACCAGTCGACATCCGGAGTGCCTGCGACCCGGACCATCAGCCGTCGCGGAGGGAGGGGTAGCTCGCCGGCGGCCGGCGGCCCGCGCTTCCCGAACGACCTGAGCGTCTCGTAAGCGCGATAGGTCGGCCGCAGAAGGTCTAGCCGCTCGAGCAGGCGCAGAACGCGCGTCTTCACGCCGGGAATGTGTCACACGCGCGTCGCGGCGAAGAGCTACGAGGCGATTGCTTCGACGAACCCGCCGTGTACTTCGGCCGGCTGAAGCTCTTCGGCCAGTGCAGCGACGACCTCGGGGTCGAACTGGGTGCCCGCACAACGCTCGAGCTCGGCGACCGCGTCTTCCTGCGATCTTCGACCTCGATAGACGCGGTCTGAGGTCATGGCGTCATATGCATCGACGACGAAGATGATCCTGGAGCCGAGGGGGATCTCCGGGCCGGGCAGGCGATCGGGGTAACCCGTCCCGTCCCAGCGCTCGTGGTGGTGAAGGATCCACTCGGCGACGGGATCGATGCCCAGGCTGTCCAGCATCCGGAAACCGATCTGGGGGTGACGCTCGAGCACGAGCCGCTCAGGCCCGGTGAGTGGCCCGGGCTTGCGCAGGATCTCCTCGGGGATTGCAAGCTTGCCGAGATCGTGCAGGCTGCCCGCAAGCCGAGAGAGCTCCACCTGCTCCTGGTCGAGCCCGAGGCGGGCGGCGACCCGCGCGGCAAGCTCGGCGACGCGCGCGGAGTGACTACCCGTATAGGTGTCTCTGAGGTCGACGGCCTTGGCCAGGCTCGCAGCCGCTCGGAAGCGCGCCGCGCGGTCCGGGCCTGTCGCCAGGCGCCTCAACTCCGCGAGCTCGACGACGTCCGGCCGGTAGACGTGCACCCGGTTCTTGCCGTTCTCCTTCGCCCAGTAGAGCGCGCTGTCCGCGAGTCGAATGAGCTCGCCCCGGTCCGGCGCTTGGCGCGGGAAGGTCGCAACCCCGGCGGAGACGGTCACCGAGCCAACGTGGTCGACCCGGACTTCCGCAATTCGCTCGATGATCGTGGCCGCGGTGTCGACCGCGTCCGCCTCGGCCGAGCCGGGCAGGAGCAGTGCGAACTCGTCGCCGCCCAAACGGAACGCTTCGCCGTTCTGGCGCAGCGCCGTGGCGAGCTGCGAGAGGACGCTGTCGCCCACGGGATGGCCGAAGAGGTCGTTGATGCGCTTGAAGTCGTCCACGTCGATGAGGCAGAGGCTGAAGGGCCCGCCGGTCCGTTCGGCCTCCAGCAGCTCGCGCTCGAGTCGTTCGTGGAAATGGCGATGGTTCCCGAGCCCTGTCAGCGGATCGGTCAGGGCGAGCCTCATGGCGCGGAGTGCCCTGTAGGTCGAGCGCTGGTAGAGGGCGATCGCGAGCAGCGGGCCGACGAGCGCGGCCGACAGCAGCGGCGAGCGCTGCCAGAGCACGACGAGCACGAGCGCTGCAGATGCCATCAGCGTGAAGATCAGCATCGTCGATCGCAGGCTGGCGTAGATCAGCTCGAAGAACGGCCGCCTCGCCGTCACGGCGACGACGAGTGAGATGAGCACGAGATTCAGCGCGTACTGCGTGACTGCCGAGACGCCGACCTTCGCGACCAGGGCGTCGGTTCCGCCTCCGGAGATGAAGCTGACGAAGAGGCCGCCCATCGCCGCGGCGCACGCGAACACGGAGCCGTTGTAGGCGATGCGGATCAGGGGCCGGTGCTCGGTCAGTTGGATGAGAACAGGCGCCGCGAATGCAACGAGGACGCCGGCGTCCCAGCCGAAGAGCACGATCGCGCTCGCCGCGAAGACGAACGAGAGGGAGACGCCGCCGCCGTTCGGCCCTTCGATCCGGGCCGGATAACGGCTAGCGAGCGTCGAGGCCGCGAGCAGCGCGGCCACGCCCAAGAACATGGACGTCGTGTGCACTTCGGTGGCGAACGAGTACCCGGCGAAGAGCACGGAGACGAGCCCCGCGAGGCAGACGGGCACGACGATTGGAGTCAGGCGCTGCGGCATCATCCACTCCTCTCAGTCGCGTTCGGTTACCACTCCCAATTCATGGGGCCGACGAAATCAGTGGAGTCGGCGATGCCGGCCATGAGGCCGATGAGAACAACGACGAAGATCAGGGCAATCAGACGTGGTTTCCACTCCAGCATCTTGCGGTCCTTCCTGGTTGATGTGCGGACAGCAAGTGTCCCTTGCACAAGTGCCCGAGCCATCACCCATACGGGTGAACGTGTTATCGATTTGAAAAATCCCTGCTTGGAGGGGATTTACAGCCCGGCTTCGGCCAGCGGCCGGCGGCCCCAGGCGAGCCGGTTCTCGTACCAGCCCGCGACCGGGGCGAGTGCGACGCCGTACCCCGATGACTGAATCAGCCAGCCGTTGCCGAGGTAGATCGCTTCGTGGTCGATCCGAGCGGCCTTGGCGCGCCGTCCCCCGTCTCCGAAGAAGAGCAGGTCGGCCGGGGCGAGCTGAGCGACCTTGATCCTCATCCGGCGCGGGACCTCTCCGGCCATCGCGGCAGCGGTGCGGCCGCGCAGCGTTTGGGCGAGCTGAGGGGCACCGGCATACGACTGAAGCTTGTAGACACGCCAGGCGAAACCGGAGCAATCGAACCCTCCGCTCGCCTGTAGGCCGAACGGCGATTCCGCTCGCTCGCTCTCGCCGCCCCAGACATACGGGAAGCCGATGAAGCCGACCGCGGTCGTCAGCACGCGGCGCTGCCAGGGCGTGAGCGCCGGGATCTCGAAGGCGGCGGCGGCGTCCTGCACGCTCGTCGTCTCCCACTCCGACATGCGCAGGATCTCGGCGGCGGAGTAAGCCGCCTCGGCGCGAGGGGCCGGATCCGAGGGGAGCCGTTCGAGATCGTCCTGGCCGGCGGGGTGGTTAGTGCGCAGGCCGAGCAGGCGGGCCACGACCTCGGTTCCGAACCGCGCCGGTGGACGCAGGCCGGCCGCTGCAGCTTCCCGGCGGAAGGTCGCGGCCTCGGCGCCGAGGCCGCGCGCACGGACGAGCTGTGCGTCGAGCTGGGCCATCGTCACCGGCGCCTCAGGGCTCGCCACTTGCTTCGGCGGCTCCTCGGTCATGCCGGCAACGAGGTCTTGCAGCTCGGCTCGGGTGAGGGCGTCGTTCGGGCGGAAGGCGGCGACGCTGCCTGCCATCAAGCCGCGCGCGACGACCAGGCGGATCTGGGGCTGCGCCCAGGACCGCTCTGACCGCGAAGGGAATGCGCCCGGAGCGGCTGCGAGGCCGACGAGCAGGCATGACAAGAGAGCGAGAAGGCGCAGACGTCCCACAGACCAACTCATCGTCGGTTGTGCGGGAGGCCTTTAGTCTCTACGGAATGGAGATCGAGATCTCACCCGAGCCGACCCAAGACGAGCGCGCAGCCTTGCTCGCCGCACTCGCTTCAGCGCCGCACGGGCGCACAGACCCCTATGGCAGCGTCTGGCGGCTGGCCGGCGTGCTCGAGAACGTCGAGTCCGGCGTGAGCCCACCGCCGCCGGCGGCCGCAGAGGGTTCTCCACGGAGCAGGCGCGGCGCGAGCCGGGCATAGTCGAGCCCCGAGATCCAGGTCAGCGCGAGCGCGACTCCAAGGCCCCACACCGCGATCGAATCGTCGATCGCGCCGGCCGCGGCAAGCCCGCCGAGGCCTGCGGCGACAGCCTGCGTCCACGTCTTCAGGCGCCCCAGTTCACGGGCCTGGAGCACGACGCCGCGCTCGAGCGCGGCGAGCCTCAACCCCGAGATCAGGAGCTCACGGGCCACGATCGCCGCCACCATCCAGGCCGGGAAGACGTCGCGGCCGATGAGGACGATCATCACGGTCAGGACGAGGAGCTTGTCGGCGATCGGATCGAGGAGCGACCCGAGCGCCGAGGAGCGCCCGGTGCGTCGGGCGACCCGCCCGTCCACCCAGTCCGTCGCCATCGCGACAGCGAAGAGCGCCGTCGCCCAGTAGTCGTGGCCGCTGAAATCCCAGAGGTAAAGCACGACCACGATCGGCGCGACAGCGGCTCGCGCCAGGGTCAGTTGATCGGCAAAGCTCACGGGCGGAGAGAATACGTCCCGAGATGGCCCCGTTCACCAAGGTTCTCGTTGCAAACCGCGGCGAGATCGCGATTCGCGTCTTCCGAACGCTCCGTGAGCTCGGTATCGCGCCGGTCGCGGTCTACTCCGAAGCGGATCGCGCCTCGCTCCACGTGAGCTTTGCCGACGAGGCATATCTCGTTGGCCCCGGCGCGCCCGCGGAGAGCTATCTGAACCAGGAGCGGATCCTCGACGCGGCGACACGCGCGGGCGCGGAGGCCGTCCATCCCGGCTACGGGTTCCTCGCCGAGAACGCCGACTTCGCGCGCGCAGTCGAGGCTGCGGGCATCGTCTGGATCGGCCCGCCGCCGGCGGCGATCGAGCTGATGGGCTCGAAAGTGGCCGCGCGCCAGACGATGAGCGCCGCGGGCGTGCCGATCATTCCGGGCACGACCGCGCCGGCGGAGTCCGCCGAAGACGTGCGGCGCCTGGGCGACGAGCTCGGATGGCCGATCGCGATCAAAGCCTCCGCCGGCGGGGGCGGCAAGGGCCTGAAGGTCGTCTCTTCGCCCGAGGAGGTAGAGCGCGCGTTCGAGACTGCCCGGCGAGAGGGGGAGGCCTACTTCTCCGACGCGGCCGTCTATGTCGAGCGGTACCTGGACGATCCGCGCCACGTGGAGGTGCAGGTGCTCGCCGACGCGCATGGTGCCGTCATCCACCTGGGCGAGCGCGAGTGCACGATCCAGCGCCGCCACCAGAAGCTCGTCGAGGAGACCCCCTCGCCGGCGGTCGACGACGAGCTCAGGGCCCGGATCGGCCGGATCGCAGTCGACGCAGCCAGTGCCGTGGGCTATCGCTCAGCGGGCACGATCGAAGGTCTGCTCTCCAGCGAGGGCGAGTACTTCTTCCTCGAGATGAACACGCGTATTCAGGTCGAGCACACCGTGACCGAGCTCGTGACGGGGCTCGACCTCGTCCGCGAGCAGGTTCTGATCGCGGCCGGTGAGCCGCTATCGCTTCGCCAGGAGGATGTCCGGCTGAACGGGCACGCGATCGAGTGCCGGATCAACGCGGAGGATCCGTCCACGGGCTTTTTGCCCGCGCCCGGGCGGATCACGACCTACCGGGAGCCTGCTGGACCCGGAGTGCGAGTCGATTCCGGCGTTCGCGAGGGGAGCGAGGTCGTCGGCCTCTACGACCCTCTGATCGCCAAGCTCTGCGTGCACGGCAACGACCGTGAGCACGCGCGCCGTCGGATGCTGCGCGCGCTGGGCGAGTACGAGGTCGGCGGAGTGACGACGCTCGTCGGCTTCCATCGCGCACTTCTCGAGCACGACTGCTTCGCCCGCGGAGAGACGTGCCGGGGCGTGACCGAGTCCGAGGAGCTCGCGAAGCGTGCGGAGCAGTTGTCTCATCTGACAACAAGCGTAGCGGGGCCATCGGACGGACGCGTGCGCGAGCGGGTCGTCCACGCCGAAGTCGAAGGGCGGCGCTTCGAGGTCAAGCTCCTCGTCCCGGAGCCCCCGCATGCCGAGCTCGCCCGCCGTCGGCGCGACCGCGACTCTCGCCACGCTCATCACGGCGCCGCGCGCGATGCAATCGTCACGCCGATCCAGGGAACGGTGCTCGCCGTCGAGGTCGCCGAGGGCGACGACGTCGAGCCGGGGCAGGTCGTCTGCGTCGTCGAGGCGATGAAGATGGAGAACGAGATCACGGCACCACGCGCGGGAGTCGTCTCGGAGCTCTCCGTCGAGACCGGCAGTGCGGTCTCGGCCGGCCAGGTCATCTGCCTCGTCACTCAGGACGCCGATTGACGGACCGCCTGCCCTTCTGCTCCGACCTCTCACGCGAGAACGACGAGCCGCTGGCTGCGACCGCCAGCCGGATCGATCATTGGTTCCTGATCGAGTATCGAGGGCTCTGGACCCGCGACGCGCTGCCGGGGAGCGGGCTCTCAGACCAGGTCAAGCAGCACCTCCGCGACCAGGTTGCCGCGGTCCCGCACGGCCGGCTCCTCTTCATCCGTCGACCCGATCGCAGGCGCCGGCCGGAGCTCGTCGCGTTTGCCGCCTCGTCCCGGCAGGGCGAGGAGAGCCTGACGCGCTTTGAGTTCGAGGCCTACGAGGATCTCCGCAACATCGACTTGCGGGCGGGCAACGCAGCGGGGCATCCGCTCTTTCTCGTCTGCACGCACGGCAAGCACGATCCGTGCTGCGCTCGCTACGGTCGGCCGTTGTACGAGGCTCTGCGGGACGAGCTCGACCCCGAGTGGGCCTGGCAGGTCACGCACATCGGCGGCGATCGCTTCGCGGGAAACCTCGTCTGTCTGCCGGAGGGCCTCTACTACGGGCGCGTCGACCGTGAAGCCGCCGGTTCCGTGCTGGACGAGCATCTCGCCCGTCGTCTGCTGCTCGAGCACTACCGGGGCCGCTCCATCTACACGTTCCCGGTGCAGGCAGCCGAGCGCAGTATCAGAGAGGCGACCGGGCTGACCGGGATCGACGCCCTGTCGCTCGAGAGGGTCGACCGGCACAACGGCTCCTGTGAGGTTTCGTTCCAGGCGGGCGGACGTGCCCACACGGTCCACGTCGAGGAGGAGCTGGGCGACCTCACGTTGCTCACTTGCAGCTCCGAGGCGGCGCAAAGGCCGCGCCGCTACGTGGTCACTCCGGGCTGATCCGGAGAAAGCCCTCGCGCACGAGCCGACGCCCCAGGACGAGGCGGCCCGCGTCATCCAGCCGGCCGGGCAGGTCGGCGAGAGTGAAAGGCCCGTCGGCCGCGGCCAGGAACTCGAGCTCCGCGCCGATTCTCGCCGGAAAGCGGAGATCCCGCCCCTCGAAGCTGAGCGTCGCCTCCTGCTCGTCGACGGCGAGGTCGAAGATCACGGTCTCGCGTCGTTCGAGCGAAGACTCGACCTCCAGCTCGCCGAGCGCTCGCACCTGGTCGAAGGCGTCTTCTCGCACGGGGCGCCGGCTCTGCACGAACGAGCGACGTGTCCGGGACGAGACAGCCTCGGGCGAGAGACGGGCCGCAACGAGCTCGAGGAGCCCGTCCGGGGCCTCTCCGTCCGCGGGAACGCCCCGCCGCAGGTCGACCTCCTCCTTCGCGGCCTCGTTCACCGCCGCCTGAAGGGCGTCGAGCCAGGTGGCGACTGCGACCCCGACGGTCAGGTGCAGCGAGGGCGTGTCCGAGGTCATCGCATGATGGAGCCAGCCGCGCGGGAGATACAGGGTGTCGCCGGCCCGCATCGTCACGTCGAGCACCGTCTCGCCGGGCTCGCCCAACTCGGGCGTGTACTTCTGGCTCCGCAGCGGCAGCTCGAGGACCGGCGGATACACGAGCCAGCGCTTCTCGCCGGCCACCTGGAGACAGAAGACGTCGTGCGTGTCGTGATGGACCTTGAACCCCTGGGCCGAAGGCGGCGTGTAGTACGCGTTCGTCTGGGCCGGGTGGCCGAGCTCGCGCTCGAGATCGCGGCAGAAGACCGCCAGCGGTGGGTGATGGACGTGCAGCGCCTGGAGCACGATCGTCGCGCCCCGCTCGAACTCGGCGGCCACGCGTTCGACCTTGGCGGTGGCTGAGAAGGGCTTCGGCGACCAGGAGACGTCCTCGGCGTAGTCGCCGAGCGTGAACTTCGCGCCCTCCTTGACGACGCGGAACGCAGGATGGCGCAGCCCGCCGCCTGTCACCCTCGCCTCGACCTCTTCGACCGAGAGCAGGTCGTCGAAGCGCCCCTCCTCGTCACGTGGAACGAGGAGGGGTTTCCGCTCCCAGTACTCGTCGAAGAACCGCTCGGCCTCGACGGGCCCGACGCAGCGTGTTAAAGCGCTATGCGTCCGTGCCGTCTGAATCGGAGTCCGTGCCGTCCGAGTCCGAGCCGCCGCCGCCACTGTCCATGCCGTCGCTGTCGCCGTCGGTGTCGTCGGTGTCGGTCTCAGCCGGTGCTTCGGTCGACTCGCCCATGCCGGGCTGGATCTCTTCGTCGCCCAACGTGCTGTCTTGCTCGCTCATGCGATCCTTCCTGTCGGTGACGGCTCGACTCTAAGGCACGTCTGGCAGGGCCGCCGGGCTAACAATTGTCGCCGGCGCCGGGTCTTAGTCGCTAGGTGCACAAACCGTCGTTGCTCGCCTTCGCAGCGCTCGTCGCCGGCACGTGTCTGATCGTTGCGGCAACGACCGGCTCTGCCACGGGGCGGCTCAGGCCGGGCGGGACGCTGCGGGTGAACCTGCCCGTCACCGATATCGACGATATCGATCCGTCGCTCGCCTACGGCGATACGAGCTGGCACATCGAGTACTCGACGGCATTGAAGCTCCTCAACTACCCGGATGCGCCGCGGGCGAGACGCTCGCAACTCGTTCTGGAGGGCGCCTCGAGCTTCAAGGTCTCACGGGACGGCAGGAAATACACGTTCGCGATCCGCCCCGGCTTCCGGTTCAGCGACGGATCCAAGGTGACCGCCGAGAACTACGCCTTCGCGATCAATCGCGCCCTCGGCAGGGACCTCCAGTCGCCGGCGTTCCAGTTCGTCGCCGACGAGCACGCGGTGAACATCCTCGGAGCCCAGTCCGTCCGGGACGGGCGGTCGTCTTCGGCAAGTGGCGTGCGCGTGCGTGGAAACAAGCTCGTCGTTGTCCTCGAGAAGGCCGACGGGACGTTTCTCTCGAAGATCGCGATGCCGTTCTTCCAGGCGCTGCCTACGCGGCTCTCCAAGACCGACAAGGTCATTTACGTCGACGCGGGCAGGCCGCTGCCGTCGGCCGGTCCGTACTACGTGGCCGAACGCCTTCCAAATCAGCTCATAACCATGAGGAAGAACCCGCACTATGCGGCGGGAGTAGCCAGGGCATACACGAGACGCCTGGCGAACCTCGACCAGATCAACATCAGGACCGTCGTCAACCTCGACGCGAGCTACCAGGAGGTCAAGTCGAATCAGGCCGACTACGCGTACAGCCTTCCGCGAGACGTCGCGGAGGAGATCGAAGAGGAGTTCGGTCTCAAGGGCCGCTTCCGGGTGCGGCCTGTGAACTGCATCAGCTACATCGCGATGAACTCCGGTGGGACGGGTGCAGGCGCCGCGCTGTTCCGGCACAACCCGCAGCTGCGCCGGGCGGTCAACTACGTGCTCGACCGCAAGGCGATGGTCGAGCTCTCCGGCGAGTACGCCGCGCTGCCGGCCGATCAGTATCTGCCGGCGGGGTTTCCGGGCTTCAAGAACATCGATGCGTACCCGTTCAGTCCGGACGTCGCTAAGGCTCGCGAGCTGGCCGAAGGCCACGTCCCGAGCCGCGGTCCGTGGAAGTACTACTACAGCCTCTATTCCCCGGGCCCGCAACGCATGGAGCTTGTCCGAGCTCAGCTTGCGAAGATCGGGATCGAGATCGAGCCTCAGGGGTTCCGCGGTTACTCGTACTACGACGCCGCCGGCAGGCGGAACTCACCGCATTCCTTCGCACTAGGCGGCTGGTGCCAGGACTACTCGGATCCGTACGACTTCATCAACGTTCTTCTCTACGGCGGGACGATCCAGGACGAGAACAACAACAACATCGCCTATTTCAATAGCCGGATCTACGACCGGCGCATGGATCGCGCGGCGAAGCTCGTCGGCCCGGCCCGCCTCCGCGCCTACGAGCGCCTCGAGCACGATCTCGTCACCAAAGCCGCGCCGTGGGCGGTCTGGAGCCAGCCCGCAAGGCAGTTCTTCTTCAGCGACAGCGTGGACATGCGCAGCTTCGCCTACCAACCGATCTACCAGGCGCCGCCCTACAACGTGCTCGCCCTGAAGTAAGGAGGCCTCACTCCGCTAGAGTCGCCGCGCGGTGGATCTCTACGAGTACCAGGGCAAGGAGCTCTTCAAGCGGTTCGGCATCCCCGTCTCCGAGGGGCGAGTCGCGAAGACCCCCGACGAGGCTCGCGCGGCGGCCGAGGAGATCGGCGGACAGGTCGTCGTCAAGGCCCAGGTGCTGACCGGCGGCCGTGGGAAAGCCGGTGGGATCAAGCTCGCCGACTCGCCCGACGAGGCTGCGCAGCACGCCGAGGCGATTCTCGGCCTGGACATCAACGGCCACGTCGTGCGCAAGCTCTGGATCGAGCAGGCCTCCGACATCGCGCACGAGTACTACCTCTCGGTCACGTTCGACCGGGGCGAGAAGAAGGCGCTCTTCATGCTCACGAAGGAGGGCGGGATCGACATCGAGGAAGTCGCGGCCAACCGGCCCGAGGCGCTTGCCCGCCTGCACGTCGATCCGCTCGAGGGCTTCCAGCCCTACCAGGCACGCCGCCTGATCTACGGAGCCGGGATCGACGACCCGAACGAGCAGAAGCAGATCCTCGGCATCTTCGAGCGCCTCTACGACGCCTTCGTCGGCGCCGACTCGATGCTCTGCGAGATCAACCCGCTGATCGTGACGCCGGACGGCGAGGTGAAAGCGCTCGACTCGAAGTTCACGGTCGACGACAACGCGCTCTACAAGCATCCCGACATCGCGGAGATGCGCGATCTCGAGGCCTACCCGCCCGAGGAGCGCGCGGCGCGCGAGAAGGACGTGACGTACGTGAAGCTCGACGGCGAGGTCGGCATTCTCGGCAACGGCGCCGGGCTCGTCATGTCGACGCTGGACGTGATCGCGCTCGCGGGCGGCCGGGCGGCGAACTTCTGCGACCTCGGCGGGGGCGGCGATGCCCAGGGCGTGACGGATGCGCTCGAGATCATCAGCGCGGACCCGCAGGTGCGCTCGATCCTCTTCAACATCTTCGCGGGCATCACGCGCTGCGACGAGGTTGCGCGCGGGATCCTCCAGGCGCTCGACAACACGAAGATCGAGCACCCGATCGTCGTCCGCTTCGACGGCACGAATGCCGAGGAAGGGCGCCAGATCCTCACGGACGCCGGGCGGGCGAACATCCACGTCGCTTCGACGATGCTCGACGCGGCGAAACGCGCTGTGGAGCTCGGGGCATGACGGACACCTGGTCGAAGCGTGCCCAGGCGATGCGCGAGAGCCCGACGCACAAGGCGGGCCCGGACCTCGACCGCGTCGTCGAGCTCTGCCAACCGGGGCCGGGAGTCAAGGCGATCGATGTCGCCACCGGCGGCGGCCACGTTGCACGCCGGCTGCGCGAGGCCGGCGCAGAGGTCGTCTCGCTCGATCCGGCACCGGGCATGCAGCCCGACGTCATCGCGCGAGGAGAGGACATCCCGTTTGCCGACGAGTCGTTCGACGTCGCCGTCTGCCGGATCGCGGGGCACCACTTCGACGACGTCGCCCTCTCCGTGCGCGAGATGGCGCGTGTCGCTCGCGACCGCGTGGTCGTCCAGGACAACCTCTTCCAGAGCGAGGAGGTCGAGGAGGCCGAGCGCCTGCGCGACCCGAGTCACGTCCGCTGCTACACGGAAGCCGAGTGGCGGGGCTTCTTCGAGGCGGCCGGGCTCGAGGTCGACGAGATCGACATCCTGTCGCGACGGCTGCTTCTCGAGCCCTGGCTCGAGCGCGCCGAGACGCCGCCGGACGACGCCGCTCGAGTGCGGGAGCTGCTCGCCGACCGCACGGAAGATGGGCTGCTCAAAAGCGAAGCGATCATTCTCAGAGGGCGGAAGCCCTAATGGCTGTCATCGTCACGAACGAGACGCGCCTCGTCGTCCAGGGACTGACCGGAAGCGAAGGCTCGTTCCACGGCCCGCGCAACCGGGACTACGGGACGAACGTCGTCGCTGGGGTCACCCCCGGCAAGGGCGGCCAGGACGTCAAGGGCATCCCCGTCTTCGACACGGTGGCCGGGGCTGTCGAGGAAGCGGGCGCCAACACGTCCGTCATCTTCGTCCCAGCGCGGTTTGCCGTGGACGCGATCTACGAGGCAGTCGACGCCGGGATCGAGACCGTGATCTGCGTCGCGGAGGGCCTGCCTGCGCACGACATGCTGCGGATCTACAACTACATCCGGCCCAAGGGCATCACCTTGCTCGGCCCGAATTGCCCGGGCGCGCTCTCGCCCGGCAAGGCCAATGTCGGGATCATCCCGGCGGAGGTCCTGAATGAGGGACGGATCGGGCTCGTCAGCCGCTCGGGGACGCTCACGTACCAGATCGGCTTCGAGCTCGCCGAGATGGGCCTGGGCAACTCGACGATCGTCGGGATCGGCGGCGATCCGGTCGTCGGCTCGTCGTTCATCGACGTCCTCGCCAAGTTCGAGGGCGACGACGAGACCGACGTGATCGTCATGGTCGGCGAGATCGGCGGCGACGAGGAGGAGAAGGCCGCTCGCTACATCGGGGCGGAGATGTCGAAGCCCGTCGTCGCGTACATCGCCGGCTTCACCGCCCCGCCCGGCAAGACCATGGGCCATGCAGGCGCGATCATCTCGGGCTCGTCCGGAACCGCGCAGGCCAAGAAGGAAGCGCTCGAGGCCGTGGGCGTCAAGGTCGGCACGACGCCGACCGAGGTTGCAGAGCTCGCCGCCGAGACCGCGAGCGCTCGCGCCTAGCGCACGGTGACGCGAATTTTCGGCCTGGCGCCGAAATGCCGGCTGTAGCGCGGGCCCCATTGCGGCGCTCGGAGCGTCCAGCGCCCAGCGGTGCTGAAGACGAAGCGCCCCGCCCAGATGAAGCGGTTTCTCGTTTTTCGGACGGCGATGCGCGAGACACGTCCTGTCGGCGAGACAGCCTGCACCCGGAACGGATAGCGGACATTCGCGGGCACGAGCCGGCAGCAGGTCCCGTCCATGCGTTTGTACGTCCAGTACGGGCGAAGCTGCACGACCGAGCGGCTCCCGGCCTTCGGCGCCGTGGCGATCGACAGCTTCACCTCGAGCGCTGCCATTGCAGAGGCGGGCAGGACGAGAGCGACGAAGAAGGCGGCGACGAGCCTCATGTCCGGGTGGGATTCTAGGGTGGAGCTCGTGGAGCCGATTTCGTTCGCACGCGGCATCCCGCCGCCCGAGTGCCTCGCCGTCGAGGAGCTCGCCGACTGTGCGCGTGCGGCGATCGAGCGCGATGGGGCGACCGTGCTCAACTACGGGCCTGCGGCAGGCTACGCGCCGCTGCGTGAGTGGATCGCGGAGCGTCACCAGGCCGATCCGTCGCAGGTCGTGGTCACGAACGGCTCGCTCCAGGGTTTCCGGTTTCTCGCCGAGCTCCTGGCGCCGAGAGGGCCGGTGCTCGTCGAGGCTCCGACCTACGACCGCCCACTGAAGATCCTCGCCGCCCTCGGCGCGGAGGTGATTCCGGTTCCGCTGGACGACGACGGAATGGTCGACTCGCCCGCCTTCTTCTACACGATCCCGACCTTTCAGAACCCGACGGGGCGCACGCTCCCCGCGGACGCTCGCGAGCGGCTCGCGGCTCTTGCGAGGGCGGGCATGCTCGTCTTCGAGGACGATCCGTACGGGCTCGTGCGCTTCGAGGGCGAGGTTCCGCCGACGGTGTTCGAGCTCGCCGGCGGCGAGAACGTCGTCTACAGCTCGTCGTTCTCGAAGACGATCTCGCCGGGACTCCGGGTCGGCTACCTCGTCCTGCCCGAGGGGCTCGCGGTCGAGATCGAATCCGCCGCCGCGGCCGCCTACATCACGCCCGCGCTGCTCTCGCAGGCGACCGTGCACGAGTTCCTTCGCCGCGGCAACCTCGAGCCGAACCTCGAGCGTGTTTGCGCGCTTCTCCGCGCGCGCCGGGGCGCGATGGTCGCCGCGCTCGACCAGCACCTGCCGGAGGCGGTCTGGACCGTCCCGGAGGGCGGGTACTTCCTCTGGCTCGAGCTCCCTCGTGGCGTCGAGACGGCCGAGCTGCGGGCGGAGGGCGTCACGTTCGTGCCCGGAGCGGACTTCTTCGCCGGAGCGGGCGGGGAGAACGCGCTACGTCTTGCCTTCAGCTATGCCTCGCCGACGGAGATCGAGGAAGGAGTGCGGCGGCTCGCCTCAGCCGTCCGCGCCGCGATCCTCCTTCGCTCCGCCGCGTAGCTGCCGCCGTCGGCGATACACCTGCGAGAGCAGCACGCCGCCGACGAAGCCGATCGCCAGCAGCAGGATGATCAGCCAAATCAGGGACGCGTGCGCATCGAAGAGGACGAAGTCGATCTCGACCCCGTCGTTGTTCTTGGCGATGAACGCAATCAACCAGGCGACGACCAGCACGAACCCGATCAGGATCGCGTAAAGCCGAGGCTGCCAATCCTCAATAGGCCCCTCAGGCCGCCGACGAAAAAGACCCATAGAAGCTGAGTCTAAAACCAACCGGCCCCGCTCAACGCCACCCCCAAACCACCGCCGGAGCCGGGCTCAGCCCGGCGGGAGGCCCACAACCAGCACGAAAGAACAGATGACCCACACAGCCAGTAACCGGCCCACTACCCAGGCCGAACTCGTCCCACGGCCGCAAGGAGGGGGCACACGGGGGAACCAGGGGTTCACCCGTGAAGCGAGCGCCAGCGACGCGTTACGCGGGCGCGAAACGCGGTATGAGGCGGGCCTGGTGCGGGGGAGAGAGAGTGCCTCGCCCGATCGGGCGGTAGGTCGGACAGGGGGACTCGGGTAGGGCACACAGGCCCGCCTGCTTGAAGTAGCAAAGTTCGCAGGTTGCTTTATTCTTGTTGCGATGCTTGCTGTTTGCTTCTCCTGAGACAACCCCTTGCACTCGGGCGATCATAGGTGTGACCGACCTCGTTGCAAGAGTTGCCAGCAAGGAAAACTGAGCAATTTCCGGCAGGAACGAACCTGCGAAAACTTTACGCTTTCGGCTGCTTCGGCGGGAGTGTTGCCAACGCGCGCAACGCCTGTCGAAAACTATTCACAGGGATGATGCGCATGTCGCCCGCGTAGCGGCGCGCCTCGGCCGTGTTTTCCCCAGCTGGGACGAGGAAGACGTCGATTCCGGCACGTCTTGCGCCGATCGTCTTCTGTTTCAGGCCTCCGACGGCCACGACGGTTCCGTCCGCGCAGATCTCGCCGGACGCCGCCACCTTGTAGCCCTGGTCGACGTCGCGGCCGAGCTCCTCGACGACGTCGAGCGCGAAGGCGAGCCCGGCAGACGGGCCGCCGACCTGTCCGAGGTCGATGTTGACCGGAACCGGGAGCTTGACCTTCGTGAACGTCTGAGAGACGCACGACGAGATAACGCCGATGATCGGCTGGCTCGGCTCCTGCGGATCCGGGATCGTCTTCACGTCGACCCGGTGAAGCTTCCCTCCGCGACGGACGGTCACTTGCACCTGATCGCCCGGCTTGTGACCACGAACGACCTGGCGCAGCTCGGTCACGGAAGGAGTGCGGCGGCCGTCCACGCTGACGACGATGTCCTGTGCGCGCAACTTGCCGGCGGAAGGACCCTGCGGATCGACGGCCTCGATCACCATGCCTGGTGACTGAAGCTTGACCGAATAGCCGAGCGCCTTGAGGGCGACTGCCGCGCCGACCTGCTGCGAGAGTGACATGGCCTGGATCTCACGGCGCTGATGCTGCTTCTCGGTCTCCTTGGGGCCAAGGATGAGCGAAGCCGGCACCAGCGTGGATCCCTCGTGGATGCCGGGAATGAGGTGCTCGAGGAGGCTGGCCTTCTTGACCTCGACGGCGACGTAGTAGATGCCGCCTCCATCCTGGTCGGAGCGCTCGCCCTTGACCTTGACGAAGGGCGCAAGCGGCCTGGCGCGGTCCGGCAGGAGGATGTATTCGTCGGACGGGATGAGGTAGAGGGACGCCGCCAGGCCGAAGAGGACGAGGCCCGCGATGAGGAGGCGGACTGGCGAGAAGATGCGGGCCACCGACTCAGGATACGGCGAGGCGGCGTGCCCGGTTCGCCCGATGCGCTAGAGGAGCCCGCGCGTGAGGCCGCCGTCGACGGCAATCACGGCTCCGGTGACGTACGATGCTCGGTCTGACGCCAGGAAGCTGACGACTTCGCCGACCTCGCTCGGCCGGCCGAACCGCCGGAGCGGAATCGTCGCGAGGTCGTCGGCGCGGGAGCGATTGACGTAGACCTCGGCGAGGCGCGGTGTGTCGATGCGGCCCGGCGCGATCGAGTTGACGGTCACGCCGTCGGGGCCGACCTCGCGGGCGAGCGTCTTCGCCCAGCCGATGACTCCGGGGCGCACCGCGTTCGAGAGCGCGAGGTTGTCGATCGGGTCGCGCACGGAGCTCGACGTGATGTTGACGATGCGTCCGTGTCCGCTTCGGCGAAGCTGCGGCAGGCAGAGGTTGGTCAGGCGGATCGCAGAGAGCAGCAGCAGCTCGACGGCGCTCTCCACGGACTCGTCGGTGACCTCGAGTGCCGGCCCGCGCGGCGGGCCGCCGCCGTTATTGACGAGGATGTCGATGCCCCCGAAGGCCTCGATCGTCTTCTCGACGAGTCGCGCGAGGTCCTTTGGGTTGGTCAGGTCGCCCCGGACCGCCAGCCCGCCGAGGCGATCCGCCTCGCGAGTGAGCTCGTCGCGCCGGCGCGCGAACATGGCGACGCTGGCACCCTCGGCGGCGAGCGCCTCTGCGCAGGCGAGGCCGATCCCGGAGGAGGCGCCACAGACGATCGCCGTTCGTCCGCTGAGTCCGAGGTCCACGCTCAGCCGGCCGGCCGCCATTGCTTAGGCACAGCCAACCTCCTCCCCGACTCGATCGTATTGAGAAAAAGCGCACACGTCAGTGACTGGATCGTGCCGGATCTGTGTCAGCCACGGCGGCCTTACGCGCTGAGGACGCCGACGACCTCGCGCACGGCCTCCGCAGACGCCTCCAGGGCTGCGCTCTCCTCGTCGGTCAGGTCGAGCTCGACGATCGCCTCGATCCCGCCCGCACCAAGCTTCGCCGGCACACCCATGTAGAGGCCGTCGATCCCGTATTCGCCCTCGAGAAATGCCGTGCAGGGCAGCACCCGCTTCTCGTCGAGCATGATCGCGTCGACCATCTGAGCCGCGGCGGCCCCGGGCGCGTACCAGGCCGACGTCCCGAGCAGCTCGACGACCTCGCCGCCGCCCGCCGCGGTGCGCGCGACCAGTTCCGCGATCCGCTCCTTCGACACGAGCTTCGTCAGCGGCACGCCGCCGACCGTCGTCGCCGACACAATCGAAACCATCTGGTCGCCATGACCGCCGAGCACGACGGCCTGCACGTCCTTCACCGAGGCTCCGGTCTCCCAGGCGATGAACGTGCGGAAGCGGGCCGTGTCGAGGATGCCCGCCTGACCGAACACGCGCTCCTTGGGGAAGCCAGACGCGTTCTTCGCCACGTGACACATCGCATCCAGCGGGTTCGAGACGATGATCAGGATTGCGTCGGGCGAGACGGCGATTGCGGCGTCGGTCACGGCGCCGACGATCTTCTCGTTCGTCGTCACGAGGTCATCGCGGCTCATGCCCGGCTTCCGAGGGACGCCTGCGGTGATCACGACCACCTCCGAGCCGGCCGTCTCCTCGTACCCGTTCGACCCGACCACGTTCGGCTCGTAGCTGAGCACGGCGCCCATCTGGTTGATGTCCAGGGCCTTCCCTTGCGGGAAGTTCGGGACGATGTCGACCAGCACGACATCGGCGTAGTCGCGGGCCGCCAGCACCTGCGCGCAGGTCGCGCCGACGTTGCCGGCCCCGACGACCGTCACCTTCCGGCGCTCGCTCACACTCGCACCCCCAGCTTCTCGATCACAGCGTCTGCGACCTCGCTCGTGCCGACCGCTGTCGGATCGTCGCGAGACGGCTTCATGTCGTACGTGACGCTCTCACCTTCCGCGATCACCGCGGCGATCGCCTGCTCGAGCCGGTCGGCAGCATCGTCCTCCTCGAGGTGGCGGAGCATCAGCATCCCGGACAGCATCATCGCCATCGGGTTCACCTTGTTCTGGCCCGCATACTTCGGCGCCGAGCCGTGGGTGGGCTCGAAGACGGCGGCGTCGGTCCCGATGTTGCCGCCCGGCGCGAGCCCGAGCCCGCCGATCAGGCCCGCTGCCAGATCCGAGACGATGTCGCCGTAGAGGTTCGAGAGCACGAGGACGTCGTACTCCTCGGGCCGCTGGACGAGCTGCATGCAGAGGTTGTCCACGATCCGGTCCTCGAACTCGATGTCCGTGTTCTGCTCCGCGACCTCGCGCGAGATCTGGAGCCAGAGCCCGTCTGTGAACTTCATGATGTTCGCCTTGTGCACGGTCGTCACCTTGTGGCGGCCGAGCCGGCGCGCGTAGTCGAAGGCGAACTGGATGATGCGGCGCGTGCCCTCGACGGAGATGGGCTTGATCGAGATCCCCGCCTCGTCGCGTAGCGTGCCGCCTCGTTCGCGGATCCACTGGGTGAGCTCGCGCGCCTCGTCGCTGCCGACCTCCCACTCGATGCCGGCATAGAGATCCTCGGTCGTCTCGCGGACGATAACGAGGTCGACGTCCTCGTAGCGCGAACGGACGCCGGGATAGCTCTTGCACGGCCGCACCTGCCCGTAGAGGTCGAGCCCCTTTCGCAGCGCCACGTTGACCGAGCGAAAGCCGCCGCCGATGGGAGTCGTGATCGGCCCCTTGATCGCGATGCCGCTCTCCCTGATCGCCTCCAGCACCTGGTCCGGCAAGGGGTTCCCGCCGTACTGGTCCATGACGTCGCTGCCCGCGTACTGGACGTCCCAGTCGAAGTCGACGCCGGTCGCCTCGAGCACGCGGCGCGTAGCCTCGGTCAGCTCAGGGCCCGTGCCGTCGCCGGGGATGAGGGTCACCCTGTGCGCCATCAGGCGGCGACTCTACCTATAGATTTCCGGGCAGATGAGCGACTTCAAACCAGGGCTCGAAGGCGTCGTCGCCTTCCAGACGGAGATCGCCGAGCCCGACCGGGAGGGCGGCGCGCTTCGCTATCGCGGGGTCGACATCGAGGAGCTCGTGGGCGAAGTCCCGTACGAGAAGGTGTGGGGCCTGCTCGTGGACGAGAACCTCGAGCCCGGAATGCCGGATCCGGAGTCGTACGATCCGGCTGCCCTGACCGGCAGCGCGCCTTCCGACCTTCAGGCGGAGACCGCGCGACTAGGAGCGGTCTGGAAGCTCGAGAAGCTCGTCGACATCGATGCCGAGGACGCTCGCGACGATCTCGCCCGGCTCTCGGCGCAGATGATGTCGATCGTCGCCAAGTCGGCCGCGGTTCACGACGGCCGCGACCCCGCTCCGGACGACGTCGTCGCCCAGGGCGAGACGGCGGCCGAGAAGTTCCTGCTCCGCTGGCGTGGCGAGGCGGACCCCGATCACGTGAAGGCGATCGACACCTACTGGATCTGCACGGCCGAGCACGGCCTGAACGCCTCGACATTCACGGCGCGCATCACCGCCTCGACGGGCGCGGACTGCGCCGCCGCGATGTCCGCCGCCGTCGGAGCGCTCAGCGGGCCGCTCCATGGGGGTGCGCCGGCGCGGGTGCTGCCGATGCTCGACGCGGTCGCCGCGTCAGGCGACCCGGCCGGCTACGTGAAGGACCTGCTGGACAAGCACGGACGCATCATGGGCTTCGGCCATCGCATCTACCGGGCCGAGGACCCGCGCTCGCGCATTCTGAAGCGGACGGCGAAGGAGCTCGGTTCGCCGCGCATGGAAGTTGCCGAAGCCCTCGAGGAAGCGGCGCTGGCCGCGCTTGTCGAGAGAAAGCCGGACTACGTGATCGCGACGAACGTCGAGTTCTACTCCGCGGTTGTCCTCGACTTGGCCGACGTGCCGCCCGACCTCACGCCGGCCATGTTCGCGTGCGCGCGGGTCGCCGGCTGGGCGGCCCACATCCTCGAGGAGAAGCGGACGGGACGGCTGATCCGCCCGAGCGCCGAGTACATCGGGCCGAGCTCCCGGTCGCTGTCCGCTGTCTGAGCTCGCTTCAGCAGCTGCCGAAGCGGCCGCCCTGGCCGAACGCGGCGAGGAGCAGGAGCTCGCCGGGCTCCGAACGCGTTGGCAGGACGAGGTCGAAGGTCTCGCCCGGTCGTCCGACTACCGCGAGCGGGCAGTCGCCTATCGCGCTATCGGCCAGTTCCGCTACCGCCAGAAGGCCGAGCTACTCCGCCGCGGCCTCGAGGACGAGAGCCCGGCCTGTCGCGGCTCGGCGCTCATCTCGCTCGAGCTCCTCTCCCGCGACCATCCGGGGCTCGTCAACGACGTCCGTCCGCGCCTGCACGAGCTGGCAAGCCACGACGAAAACCAGGCGGTCCGTCGCCTTTCGATCCTCTGTCTCAGCAACGGGTCTCCTCAGCGCGAGACGATCCTGATCCTGGCCACCCTTGCCGAAGACGACGAACAGGACAAGGAGCTCAGGGCAGCAGCGAGGAAGATCAGCGAGACGCTGCGCAAGCGGGCCGCGGTCCGCCGTTAATTAGACGCAGGAGCAGGGAGTGCGCCGACAGGACGGGCAGGTGCGCTTCCGCTTCCACACGAGGAGGCTCTTGCCGACGCCGCTCACAACCATCAGGTAGCCCACGCCGCTGGTGAGCGCGAACAGAACTGTGAGGTGCGGGTCAAGGGGAGCCATCCTTCTTCATCTTTTCCATCGGCGCTTCGGAGGAAACCTTGACCCTGCGCCGCGCATGCGGGTGAGCGTCGAAATACGCCTCGCGGCGCCGCCGGTCCGTCACGTGTGTGTACAGCTCCGTCGTGGCGAGATCGGCGTGCCCGAGCATCTCCTGGACGCTCCTCAAATCCGCGCCTCCTTCGAGCAGGTGTGTCGCGAAGGAGTGGCGCAGGAGATGAGGATGGACGCGGCGCGGCTCGAGCCCTGCCTTCTCGGCCAGCCGCTTGAGGATGAGGAAGGCGCCCGCGCGGGTCAGCGCGCCGCCCTGGGCGTTCAGGAAGAGCTCCGGACGGTGACGGCGGTCGAGGAACGGGCGGCCTCGGGCTAGATACCGGCGCAGGGCATCGACGGCGCTTCGGCCGAGGGGGACCACCCGCTCCTTGTCGCCCTTGCCCACCGAGCGTACGAGCCGCTCGTCGAGATCGACCCCGGCGCGCTCGAGGCCGACGGCCTCGCTGACTCGAAGCCCGGCGCCGTACAGGAGCTCAACCAGAGCCCGGTCGCGGAGAGCTCGCGGCGTCGTCTCCGAGGCAGCCTCCATCAGGCGCTCGGCCTCGCCGGCGGAGAGCGTGCGAGGGAGCCGGCGGGAGCGACGCGGCAAGGCAATCTCGGCGGCCGGATTGTCGGTGCGTGCCCCGACGAGGAGCTGATGCCGGAAGAGCGAGCGGAGTGCTGCCAGCCGGCGGGCGATCGTCGAGGCGGCGAGTCCCTCGGCGCGCAGCTCGGCGAGGTACCGCTCGAGCTCCTCGCGCGTCGCGGTGGCCGGAGAGTGCCCGAGCCACGTCGAGACGGCCGCGAGATCGCGCCGGTACGCCTCCACCGACCGGGGCGCGAGCCGCGCCGCCGCTACCGCCAGGAAGGAGTCGACTTCAGGAGCGTGGATGGGCTCGGTCATAGACCTTGCGCAGGCGCCGGCCGTCGACGTGGCTGTACACCTGGGTTGTCGAGAGGGAGCTGTGCCCGAGCAGTTCCTGGATCACGCGCAGGTCGGCGCCGCCCTCGAGCAGATGGGTTGCGAACGCATGGCGGAGCCGGTGCGGGTGGGGGAGAAGACGCCTGAGCGTGCTGGTGTCCAGCCGCCTGCCGCGCGCGGAGAGAAAGAGAGCATCCTCGGCGCCGCGTGCCAGGTGCGGTCGTGCGTCCTCCAGATAGAGCCGAACCCGGTAGGCCGCCTCTTCGCCGAGCGGAACGACCCGCTCCTTGTCGCCCTTGCCCCGGACGCGAACCGCCTCCTGCTCGAAGTCGACGTCTCCGAGATCGAGGTCGACAGCCTCTCGGCTGCGGAGCCCGGCCGAGTAGACGAGCTCGAGCAGGGCTCGGTTGCGCAGGGCGAGCGGCTCGTCGCCGCTCAGCCGCTCGAGAACGGCGTCGACCTCCTCGGGCTTGAGCGTGGCCGGAAGCCGGCGGGCGCGGCGAGGCCCGACCTGGCTGTCCGGGACTCGTCCAGGCCCGAGGTCGGAGCGGAGCAGCCCACGAACGGCCGCCAGTTTGCGGGCGATGGTGGCGCGCGTGAGCTTGCGCGGCTGCCGCCCGGGGCGGGCGGAGGCAAGCTCGGCGGCGTAGGCGGCCAGCATCGCCGCGTCCACGTCCTCCAACCGAGCGTCCCGCTTGCGTAACCAGGAGGCGAATTCCTCGACGTCGACGCGGTAGGCCCGGCGCGTAGCCGTCGAGAGCGCAGGGCTAGTCAGGAAGCGATCGATTGCGGCGCGCTCGGACACCCTCAGGTGTTCGCGCCAGGCGCGACTTCGCCTGCCGAACCGCTATTCGACCGACGCGACGATCTCGTCGGACAGGCTCGAGAACTGGGAAAGGAACTCGGTGCGGGCGTCCTTGAGGCGTTGGATGCCCGCGTCGCACTCGTCCCGGCGCCCTGTGGCTTCGTAGAGGCGCTGAGGCTGGAGGATGTCGAGGTCCTCTGCGTCGATGCCGGGCACCGAGCTTGCGACCATGTACCCGAAGTCGGGGTCGCGCTCCCACTCGATCGTGCCCTCGGCGATGCCCTTCACGATCGCCGACGAGTGCTTGATCCTGACTTTCTTCGAGCGGGGATCGTCTTCCCCGCCGCCAACACGTCCGGTGTTCATGAGGTAGACCTCGAGCGGGTGCTCCTCGAGTAGCTCGAGAAATCGGTTTCCCTGGAGATCGTGCAGCATCGGGAAGAACGGGTTCGTCCCCGGCACACGGAGGAACACACCGGCCTCGTCGGCGCCGCCCGCGCTCGTGCCCTGCGTCTCGCCGAGCATGAAAAAGGCCGCTGCCTGCGGCCCTTCGAGCTTGGCGACTGCCGGGATGATGTTCTCGTTCTTGTTGAGGATCAGCAGGAAGTGCGCCTCGTCGATTTGCTCGTCGACTCCTGACTCGATCACGCGGAACGGGAAGGTCGCGCGTCCGTTCGGCGTGTAGCTCGTGTCATAGAAGTCCACGTCCTCGCCGTGCTGCGACACGTTCTCGAGATACGAGTCGGGCTGCGTGACCGCGCCGTGGATCGTCGGCTCGTCCTCGGGGTTGAGCCCGAACGTCTTCGCGAAGCAGCCGTTCTCGGTCGCCATGATCCGCCCATCGGGCATCCAGCCCACGAAGTCGTCCTGGACGGGGAGGGATCCATTCTGGCGCGTGAAGGTCGTCGTGGTCTTCCCCGTCCCGGAGAGCCCCACGATCAGGCCGACGCGGCGGCCCTGGCGCGTGGGGATGATCTTGCATCCGGCGTGCAGCGGCAGCCCGCCGCGGTCGTGAACGAGCTTGTTCCACATCCGGAGCCCGCCCTTCTTCGACTCGCCGAAGTAGTCCGAGTTGAAGACCCGCGTCACGCCCTGGTCGAGGTCGACTGCGATCAGCCGGTCGTCCGGATAGCCCTCGGCCTTCAGGTTCGGCGTGTAGACGACGGTCAGCTCCGGCTCATGGCTCTCACCGTTCGGCTCGAAGTAGAGCTGCTGCTGCATGGCGGCGATGTTGGCGTTCGCGGCCTCGATGAAAAGGCGCGCGGGCGTCCGGAACTCCGGGTCGTTCCCGATGTAACCGTCGATCAGGACCATCTCCCGGCCGGCGATGTAGGCGTCCTGCGCTTCGGCCCACTTGAGCCCTTCCTCGCGCGTGATCGCCTGGTTCTGTCCGTCGGGCTCGTCGGTGACGATGTAGGTCGAGCGCTTGGAACGTGAGGCGACGTCGGTCTGAACGTTCAGGTTGCCGTACTGCGTCGGCTTCGCGTTCGGCATCTTCGCCGCGAGCTCCTTGACCTCGGCGGCGCTCGGATTCTCGTACACCTTGGCCGCCTTCGGCAGGCGGAAGAGCATTTTCGCCACTGCGGCTGACTCCTTCGAAAGTGGTCGGGACGGGCCATCTTACCGGCCCTGCAGCAGGGAAAAACGCCATCCAGGGGATGCGAGTCAGGCCCGGCTCGCGGGAATCACTTGATTCAGGGATTCCATTTCGCCGGTCAGCGAGCATCCTGAGAGAGGTCATCCGTTCGGCAGCACGGAGCGGGCCTGCGGCACTTAAGAGGAGAAGGGACCACATGGACGACAACTGCGGCGATCGGACCTTGCTGGGAGCACTGCTCGCGCAGCAAGGCGAAGTCTCGAGCGACGAGCTCGATCATGCGCTCAAGACTCAGGTCGAGAACGGCGATCCGCTTGGTGAGATCCTCGTCGAGCTTGGGACGGTGAGTCGTCCGGCACTCGACAGGGCACTCGCGGAGCAGTCCGGAGTCGAGCTCCGTTTCGAGGGTGGGTTCGGCGCCGGTCTTCGCGCCGAGATCGAACGCCGGCATCGTGCCCGTCGCGGGCTCGATGCCAGTCAGTCTGCGGCGTAGCATCTCGGGCTTGCCCGACCTGTAACGAACTTTTCGCAGCCCCGCTTTCGATAGCGTGGGGAGCTAGTGGATGCGACGCACGACGTGCTCGTCGTAGGGGCCGGCCTGGCGGGCATGCGGGCCGCTATCGAGGCACACGATCTCGGCGCCGACGTCGCGCTGCTCTCGAAGATCCATCCGGTACGCAGTCACTCCGGCGCCGCGGAGGGCGGGATCAACGCCGCGCTCGGCAACGCCTCGGAGGACGATCCCGAGAAGCACGCCTACGACACGGTCAAGGGCTCCGACTACCTCGGCGACCAGGACGCGATCGAGATCCTCTGCAACGAGGCGCCCGGCGACGTCTACCAGCTCGAGCACTGGGGCGCCGTCTTCTCGCGCACCGAGGACGGCCGGATCGCGCAGCGGCCCTTCGGCGCGGCCGGCGAGCCCCGCACCGCGTATGCGGCCGACATCACGGGCCATGTCCTGATCCACGTCTGTTACGAACAGGTGATGAAGCGCGATCTCCGGGTCTACGAAGAGTTCTTCGCCTGGAAGCTGGTGGTCGACGACGATCGGTGCCAGGGCGTGATCGCGTGGGATCTTCTGAACGGCGGCCTGAAGACGATCGGCGCCAAGACGGTCATCCTCGCCACGGGCGGCGCGGGCCGGCTCTATGCGGGCACGACGAACGCCTACGCCTGCACCGGGGACGGGATGGCGATGGCGCTGCGGGCGGGAGTGCCGCTGAAGGACATGGAGATGATGCAGTTCCACCCGACGACGCTTGCGCCGACGGGTGTGCTCATCACCGAAGGCTGCCGCGGCGAGGGCGCTTACCTCCTGAACGCCGACGGGGAGCGCTTCCTCAAGGACTATGCGCCGAACGCAATGGAGCTTGCGAGCCGCGACGTGATCTCGCGGGCAGAGCAGACGGAGATCGACGAGGGCCGGGGCGTGGACGGCAATGTCCTGCTCGACCTGCGCCACCTGGGGGCGGAGAAGATCCTGGAGCGCCTGCACGGGACGCGCGAGTTGTCGATGGTGTTCGCGGGCGTCGATCCGATCAAGGAGCCGATCCCGGTCCGGCCCGGGTCGCATTACCACATGGGCGGTGTCGACACGGACACCGAGGAAGGGAAGACCGAGCTCGAGGGGCTCTACGCGGCGGGCGAGTGTGCCTGTGTCTCCGTGCACGGCGCGAACCGCCTCGGCGGCAATGCGCTGATGGAGACGATCACGTACGGAAGGCGAGCCGGTGCGGCTGCCGCGGACTGGGCGCTGACCAACACAACGGTCACCGTTCCGTCAGGCGTCGAGACAGACGCGCAGCGCGAGCTGAAGACACTGCTCGACCGGCGAGACGGCGAGCGGCCGTGGCAGATTCGCGACGAGCTCGCGAAGACGATGCACGAGAACTTCGGCGTCTTCCGGCGCGAGAAGCAGATGAAGGAGCAGGAGCGGATCGTCGGCTACCTCCGCGAGCGCTACGAGAACGTCGTCGTCGACGACAAGGGCGAGGTCTTCAACAACGACCTGACGCAGGCGCTCGAGCTCGGGTTCCTGCTCGAGCTCGCGTCTTGCATGCTCGTCTCGGGCCTCGAGCGCAAGGAGAGCCGGGGCGCGCACGCCCGGCCTCACGACTACCCTGACCGCGACGACGAGAACTTCATGAAGCACACGATGGTGCGCTGGGTCGCCGACCAGCCGGTCCTGGACTGGAAGCCGGTGACTGTTACGAAGTGGCAGCCGCAGGAGAGGACGTACTAGTGAGCGAAGCCGCAGTCCACAGCTGGGAAGGCGCGACCATGGACGTCGCACTCAAGATCTGGCGCGTCGACGAAAACGGCGAGCGCGAGCTCAAGACCTACGAGGTCGAGGCGCCCGAATGGGCTTGCCTCCTCGATGTGCTCGACATCATCAAGGACCGCCACGACGGGACGCTCGCCTACCGCAAGAGCTGCCGGATGATGATCTGCGGCTCCTGCGGGATGCGCATGGACGGCCGCGCGATCCTCGCCTGTAAAGAGCGGATGAAGCCGATCGTCGAGAGCGGCCACGTCCCGGTCATCTCGTCGATGGGGAACATGCCGATCGTCAGGGACCTCGTCGTCGACATGGATCCCTTCTGGAAGAAGATCCGCGACGTAAAGCCCTGGCTCGACGCGGGCTACGACGAGGCCGCGGAGCGCGAGCGAGTCGTGTCCCAGCAGCAGATGAACGTGATCGCCAAGGAGTCGCTCTGCATCATGTGCGGCTGCTGCGTCTCGGAGTGCAACGCGATGGAGGCCGACCCGGACTTTCGCGGCCCGGCTGCGCTTGCCAAGGGCATGCGCTTCGTCGGCGATCCGCGCGACAACATCGAGGTCGAGCGGCTGAACGAGCTGAACGACGAGCACGGGATCTGGGACTGCACGCGGTGCTATTTCTGCAACGAGCGCTGCCCCAAGGGCGTCGACCCGCGCGACGCGATCGCCAAGCTCGGCGCCGAGTCGGTCAAGCACGACATCAACTGGGACATGGGGGCCAAGCACGCGCAGTGGTTCGTCACGTCCACGAAGACGAGCGGCTGGCTGCGCGAGACGGAGCTCGTGCCGAAGACGCAGGGAATCTTCGGCGCGCTGAAGGAGACGAAGTTCGCGCTCGCGCTCGCCCGCCGGGGCAAGGTGCCGCCGCCGGGGCCGATCCACGTCGCGGCCGAGGTCGACGAAGCTCGGAGGCTCTACAACCTCGTCAAGGAGCAGGGCCGTGACGGAGCGGCCGGGATCGTGCAGGGCGAGCGAGGGCTCGCGCGCGTCGAGCACGTCGTGGCCGAGGAAGCGCACGGCGAAACGGCATCGCCGGAGGACGACTCATGAAAGTCGCCTACTACAAGGGCTGCCTGGCCTCGCTCTCGGCGAAAGAGCTCGACACCTCCACCCAGGCGCTCGCGCCGAAGCTCGGGATCGAGCTGGACGAGCTGGAGTCGGTCACCTGTTGCGGAGCCGGCGACATCCACGAGGCCGAGCCGGACTACTACCTGCACCTGAACGCGCGGATCCTCGCCTACGGCGAAGAGACAGGCGCCGACACGCTGATGACGATCTGCAACGTCTGCACGCTCAACCTGCGCCAGGCGAACTGGCAGCTGAAAAACGACGAGGAGTTGCGCGAGCGCGTGAACCGCAACCTCGAGACCGTCGGGGCCCCGCCGTACAGCGGGTCGATCGAGGTCAAGCACTTCCTGTGGCTGATCGCCGAGGGTGACGGCTACGAACAGCTGAAGCAAGTCGCCCACAAGGGGCTGAAGGGGCTGAAAGTGGCGCCGTTCTACGGATGCCAGATCCTGCGGCCGTCGAAGCTCCTCGGCTTCGAGGACCCGGACAAGCCGCACTCGCTCGAGGCGATCATCGACGCCTGCGGGGGAGAGGCGATCGACTACCCGGCCAAGATCAAGTGCTGCGGCTTCCCGATCATCCAGGCGCGGGAGGAGACAGCGCTCGGCGAGCTGATCCAGCCGATCGAGCAGGCGACCGAGGCGGGGGCCGACGCAATGGTCACGCCCTGCCCGCTCTGCCATCTCTCGCTCGACGCGTGGCAGTCGAAGCTGAAGGCGAAGACCGGTCGCGACTTCCAGATGCCGATCCTCCATCTCTCGCAGCTGATCGGCGTGGCCGCCGGGCTCGAGGAGTCGGAGCTGAAGTTCAAGCGACACGTCGTCTCGGTCAAGCCGATGCTCGACAAGCTCGAGGTCTAGGTATTAGGGACTGAAGCGCCGACGTCGTTGCCCGCATAGCTCGTGACCCACATCGAGCCGTAGGCACGCAACACAACGTATGCACCCGGGCCGGCCGGGAACGAGTCGAGAACACGCTCCTCGCTCGGGTCGATCCGGTAGAGGAGGCTCTGCTCCTTGTCGGGCATCCAGATCGTGCCGCCGGGCGCGACGGCTCCCTGCCCGAGCGTGCGGCCGACACGGAGACGGGCGAGAACTCGCAAGCCGACCGGGTCGAAATGCAACAGGTCGCCGTCGTTCGCCTGAATCCACAGGTCTCCGGTTCCGCCGCGTGACGAACCATCCGGGCGAGCGAACGCCCACGTCCACGCGTTTGACCCGGAAGTCGAGGGGTTTGACGCGGGCGATTGCGGTCGCGCTGCGGCCGAAGCCGACCCAGACCGCGCCGTTCCGCGCGATCAGCCCGACCGGGCGCGGGCCGATGTCGATCCGGCGGACGATTTGAAGTGTCCGGGGGTTGACGACCGTGAGCCGGCCGTCTTCCCAGGCTGTCACCCAAACCCGCTTGAACGCGACGAGCACGTCGAAGGGTGCGGCGCCGACCGCGACTCGCGTGACCTTCCCGCCTGGAAGCACGCGGACGAGCCCCTGCTTGTAGTTGGCAATCCAAAGAGCGCCCGCACCTGCCGTCAGCGAGCAGGCTCCACGTCCCACGCGAATTCGCTTCGTAATGCGGTTTGTGCTCGGGTTGATCCTGACGAGCGTGCCGCCGTCGTTCGCCACCCACACCGAGCCGAAGGCAGCGACCGCGCCACACGGCGCGCTACCGGTAGTAATGGTCGCGACGAGCTTCGGCGGATCGCCGCCGCCTGTGGCCAGTGAGAGGAGCGCCGCCACAGAGGCGGCCAGAATCAGACGCATGCCGTCATTACACCGAGGCGACCGAGAGAGTTCCAGGTCGCCAGACAGAAAGAGAAGCCCGTGAAGCGACCTCTTGCCGCACTTGGATCGATTGGTCTCGCCGCCGCTGCGTGGGGGCAGTTCGAGGCCGGCTGGGTGCGGCTCCGCACGCTGAACGTGGCTCTCCCGGGCCTGCCGGCAGAACTGGACGGCCTACGCATCGTCCATCTGTCGGACTTTCACCTCGGCTTTCCGTCGCGCGGCGAGCACGCCGTCCACCGGGCCGTTCACTGGGCGGCTGCGCGCCAGCCGGATCTGACACTGATCACCGGCGACCTGCTGTCGCGGCCGCGAGCCGAGCCCCGGCTACGCATGCTCCTCGACTGTTTGCCCGGCTCCTTCGCGGTGCTTGGGAACCACGACTACGCGAGCTCCCGCGACCCGTTCTCGAAGCCGAGCGCGGTCACCGAGCTCGGCTCCACCATCGTCCTGGCGGACGAGGCGCAAGTCATCGAGCTTCGTGGTCGGAGAGTGCAGGTCGTCGGGGTCGATCCTCGGTCGTATTTGCAGGGCACCGCTCACCCGGAACGGCTGGTCGACCCGGACGCCGATCTCCGCATCCTGCTCTGCCACTTCCCCTATGTGATCGACAAGGTGCCGGCCGGCGTGTTCGACCTCGTTCTCGCCGGCCATCTCCACGGCGGCCAGATCTGCATCCCATATGGACGCGGCAAGCTCAGACTCGCGCACCTCCGCGCGACCTACGCGGAGGGGCTCTACCGTCGCCCGGGCGGTGTTCTGCATGTCTCGCCGGGTCTAGGCACGACGCTCGTGCCCTTCCGGTTCTTCGCCCGGCCGGAGGCGACCGAGCTCCGCCTAGGGTGCTCTGAATAGTTCGACCGTGGCATGGGCGGGCCTATTCGGGCGTCGTCCCTCGGCAGTTGTGCTCTTAGTCGCGGAAAGTGCGAAGCACTTTCCGCGAGTCCCGGGCCCGTGGCCCGGGACCACCTCGTCCTAGAATCCCCGGAGTGAGCACGAGAGTCGCCGGCCTGACCGGACTAACGCTCGAGGAGGCGCCGGCCGTTTGCCACGGCTGCGTGTGGTGGCAGTCGAAGAACGGACGCGGCGTCGACAAGCGCCGCTGGATCGAGAAGGCGGAGGACGACTGGGGCGCCTGGGGGGCGGTTTACCGCGACGACGACGGAAGCGTGATCGGGTCGATGCAATACGGCCCGGCCGAGCTCTTCCCGCGCGCGTGGGAGCTGCCCGCGGGCCCGCCGTCCGAGGACGCGGTGCTCGTCACCTGCGCGTACCTCGTCGAGCGGGCGAGCCCCTGGATCCTGCAGTCGCTGTTCCTCGCGGCGATCGGCGATGCACGCGACAAGCGGGCGAAGGCGCTCGAGACTTTCGCGTACAGGTATCCGGAAGGAGAGTCCGCACACGAGCGCTTCCTCGTGCACCGCACGGTGTTCCCGCGGGATTTCCTCTCGGATTTTGGGTTCCAGACGGTTCGAACGCAGGGACGCGTGGAGCTCGCGCGGCTCGAACTCGGCGGGCTGCAGCCGGTCGTGGAAGGCAGCCGCGAGAAAGTCCTGAAGGTGGTCAAGGAGGCGTTCTTCCCGGCTCCCGCCCCCGTGCCTCCGGGCCCGTAGCGCCGACACACAATCGGCGCATTTCCGTCACCCACGCGTGCGGAATTTCTCGTTAGGCTCGACGTGGGGAGGAGGTCATGGGTACCTGGGCCGCAAGGTGAGCGGTTGTGCGGGAGCGGGCCTTGCGCTCGAAAAAAAGCGCTACCGCGCGGCGAAACGTAAGAGCGGAGTCAGGTCTTGCGCTACGCCATTCGGGGGCGAACTCCAACGGCAAGACCTGACTCCGTTTGGTGCCAACAGAAGCGAGCTCGGGGTTCACGCTGGCTGAAGGCTCTGTGCGAGCGACCGGTTAGTACGGCCCTCCGCCGCCGCCGCCTCCGCTGCTGCTGCCCGTAACTGCGTAGATCACGATTGCAGCCACGACCGCAGTCAGCACGAGGCCCACGACGATCCAACGTGGTGTGAGTGCCATGCCGGGATTTCTGCCCGGTCTTCCGACCCTGAAACTAGGCTGCGACGGCGCGCCGCGCCAGCAGCAGCTCTGCGATCTGGATCGCGTTCAGCGCCGCGCCCTTGCGCAAGTTGTCGCAAACGATCCAGAGTGCGAGCCCGCCGCCGGCGGTGTCTTTCCGGATGCGCCCGACGAGCACGTCGTCCCCGCCCGCCGCCTCGCGCGCGGTCGGCCGGTCGCTCACTCGCACCGACGGAGCCGAAGCGAGCGCCTCACGAGCCTGTTCCGGCGAGAGCGGCTCGTCCGTCTCGACCCATACGGCTTGCGAATGGCCAACGAGAACCGGCACCCGGGCACAGGTCGCGCTCACCGGCAACTCCGGCAACTCGAGGATCTTCCGAGTCTCGGCGCGCAGCTTCGACTCTTCGTCGGACTCGTCGCCGTCGAAGTCCCAGTCCATGACGACGTCACCGTCACCGGGCGCCTGGGCTCGCAGCTGCTCCATCCGCTCGACTCCGGCGCCCGATGCCGACTGATAGGTGGCGACGCGAATGCTCCGGAGGCCAGCCGCCTCGTGCAGTGGCGCCAGCGCGCAGACGAGCTGGACGGTGGAGCAGTTCGGGTTCGCCACGATTCCTTCGTGCGTGGTCGCCCTGTCGCCGTTCACCTCCGGAACGACGAGCGGCACGCCGTCGGTGAGCCGGAATGCGGACGACTTGTCCACGCAAACTGCGCCACCCTGGACGGCCGCGGGCACCAGCTCGCTGCTCGGCCCAGTCCCGACGGAGAAGAAGCAGAGGTCTAGGTCACCGGCTCCGAGCGCCTCGACCGTTGCTTCCTCGACACCGAGCTCGCCGTCCCCGTAGGCGACGGTCGTGCCGGCGGAACGGCTGGAGGCGAACGCGCGAACCCGGCCGAAGCCACGCTCGGCGAGGAGCGCCAGTGTGACCTGCCCGACCGCCCCGGTCGCGCCGACCACGCCGATGCGCGGATCAGTCATGCGCTCTCAGAGCCTCGGGGCTGTCGAGCTCGAAGGCGGCATGCAGTGCTCGGACGGCATCCTCGACCTGATCACGAGGGATGAAGCACGCGATCTTGATCGGCGACGTGGTCACGATCTCCGGCTTGATGCCAAGCTCCTCGAGGGTCGAGAACGCCTTTGCAGCCACACCCGGATGGCTCCTCATCCCCGCTCCGACGATGCTGACCTGACCGAGGTCGTCGCGGGCCGACCACACGGCGCCCAGGCCCTCGAGCGCAGCTTCCGTCTCGGAGCGCTCGGGCGCGGAGAAGACGATCTCCGGGCCGGTCTGGACGACCAGGTCGACGTTGACACCCTGAGCGGCGAGCGCCTCGAAGAGCTGGGCGACCGGCGCGCCCTCGACTCGGTAAACGGTCTGTTCGAGGCTGTGGGTCACGCCTGAGATGAGGGCCTTCTCGAGCATTCGTGCGTCCTCCTTGCGAATCCACGTGCCGTCGGCCTCCGAGAAGCTCGATCGGACGTGCAGCTTGACCTCGTGATTACGAGCGAACTCGACCGAGCGCAGTTGGAGGACGCGTGCACCGGAGGCTGCCATCTCCAGCATCTCCTCGTAACTGACCGCGTGCAGTTTGCGTGCGTTCGGCACGACCCGCGGGTCGGCTGTGTGAACGCCGTCCACGTCCGTGTAGATCTCGCACGCCTCCGCGCCGAGAGCGGCGGCGAGCGCGACGGCCGTCGTGTCAGAGCCGCCGCGGCCGAGGGTCGTGATGTCGTAGTCGGTCGAGACTCCCTGGAAGCCGGCGACGAGCACAATCCGCTCCGCGTCGAGCGCCTCGTGGATCCGGCGCGCGCGAATGTCGACGATCTTCGCCTTGCCGTGGGCGGTATCGGTGACGATCCCCGCCTGCGACCCCGTGAGCGAGATCGCCTCGTGCCCGAGGTCGTGGATCGCCATCGCACACAGCGAGCAGGAGATGCGCTCTCCGACGGAGATCAGCATGTCGAGCTCGCGCGCCTTCGGCCTCGCCGAGATCTCGTGCGCAAGCCGGACGAGGTCGTCGGTCGAGTCACCCATCGCCGAGAGCACCGCTACAACCCGGTTTCCGGCCTCGCGTGCCGCCACGAGCCGCTGCCCGACAGCCTTCAAGCGCTCGACGTCGGCGACGGAGGTCCCGCCGAACTTCATGACGATCGTGCCGGCGCGTCTTGCGGTTTCCTCAGCCGCCAGAGCGGGGAGGGCCTCGTATTCGGTTGTCGCCATGAATGGAAGTCTAGGGCGGTTGACTACATCTCCCTACGGCCGGTCAGAGCCCGTCCCAGGGTCACTTCGTCGGCGTACTCGAGATCTCCTCCGACGGGAAGGCCACTGGCGAGCCGAGTTACGCGAACACGTCCCCGTAGCCGGTCGGCGAGGTAGGCGGCCGTCGCCTCTCCGGTCATGTTCGGATTCGTCGCGAGCACGACCTCCTTGATGCCGTTCCGCTCGACGCGGCTGATCAGCTCGTCGATGCGCAGATGCCCGGGCTCGACACCGTCGATCGGCGACAGCGCTCCGCCGAGCACGTGGTAGAGCCCCCGATACTCGTGCGTTCGTTCAACCGAGATCAGGTCGGCCGGCTGCTCGACGACGCAGACGAGCGCGCGGTCACGCCGCTCGTCGCGGCAGATCTCGCAACGCTCCTCCTCGGTCAGGTTCCCGCACTCGGAGCAGAACCGGACGCGCTCCTTCACGTCCTCGATCGCGTCGGAGAGCGCCTGGGCCTCGTCCTTGGGCACGCGCAAGAGATGGAAGGCGAGCCGATGGGCCGTCCGCGTTCCGACGCCGGGCAGGCGCGTCAGCTGTGAGACGAGATTCTCGACCGCGGGGGAGAACATGGAGCCAGACTAGTCGTCGCGACCGCTGTTACGGCCACGGCCGAGCGGCACTACGAGCTCGAAGCGCGCGCCGTGAGGCTGGACGTCCTCGTGCACGAGGTCGCCGCCATGGGCCCGCGCGTAGGAGCGCGCGATTGCGAGCCCAAGCCCGGAGCCGAGCCCGCGTGCACGGGCTTCGTCGCTCCGGCTGAACCGCTCGAAGAGGTCCTTGATGAACACGGGCGGCACGCCTTCGCCGCAGTCCTGGACGATCAAGCGGAAATGGTTGTCGCTCTGCGCAGCGGTGACCAGGACGGGCGAGGACCCGTGCCGTAGCGCATTCGTCAGGAGATTCGAGACCACCCGCTCGAAGACCGTCCTGTCGATCGTCGTCTCTAGGTCGTCCGGGATCTCGATCTCGACCTCGTCCTCCCTGCCACTCGCAGACGCCGCGACGAGGTCCTCGATCTGAGCTCGTACCGGGATCAGTACCGGCTGGATCGGCACGGTATCCGCCTCGAGCCGGGAGAGATCGAGCAGCTGGTCGACCAGGCTGCGCATGCGCTCGGTTTGCGAGCGGAGCGCATTCTCCAGCTCGTCCCTGTCCGTTGCAGACAGCTGGTCGCCGAGCTGGTCGAGCGTCCTGACGACCCCATGGACGCTCGTCACGGGCGTTCGCAGCTCGTGCGCGGCGAGGGCGATGAAGTTCGTCTTCATCTCGTCGGCTCGCTCCAGGGCGACTCGCTGCTCGCGTTCGCGGACGTAGAGCCGAGTCCGGTCGAGCGCCAGTCCCGTGAGCGCGCCGAGTGAGCGCAGGAGATCGATCTCGTCGCTACCGAAGAACGGTGCGTATGGGCCGGCCCAAACGACGAGGCCCCCGCCGGGGATGTCGAGCCGTACGACGTCGGGGCCGGTCGGCGGAGCGGGGGCGTCTGCGCCGTGACTCGCGATCACGTCGTCGTTTCCGTCGAGCAGGAACACCGCCCGAGCCCCGACGAGCCTCGTCATCGGTGGGAGCACGTTCGCGGCAACCTCCTCCGGCGTCGTCGCAACCATCAGCCCCCCGATCGCGTCGCGGAACCGTTCCTGCTCGGGACGCCGCCAGATGAGGCGGACGATCCTCGGTGGTGACAGTCCGAGCAGGAACGCGAACGCGCTTGCGATCCCCAGCGACGAGACCGCGACCTGGATCCCCTCGTCGTCCGCGGGGGCGACGACGGCGAAGAGGACCGCTGCAGTCAGCGCGACTGCGGCCAGGCTGAGCATCCGCATCCTGTTGCGGGCCACGCTCGGCTGGTCGCGGCCCGCGCGCCAGAGCCTGTACGCCGCGATCATCGAGAGGGACCCGAATTGCAGGACGAGGGCGTAGAGGAAGATGCTGAACGCGAGGGATCGATGCTCTCCGTTCTGCGGGAAGTCGGGCAAGGCGATCGTCCACGCGATCAGGCCCGCCGTGACTGCGGCAGCGGGCCAGCCGAGTCGCCGAGACGATGGGTCGAAGGCCGAGGTGAACCTGAAGAGGAAATACGGGAAGAGCAGCAGGACAACGACGAGCACGCGCTGGGCGACCAGCTCGAAGTCGGAGTTGGCGGTCTCCGGGAGGACCTGCCCTGCGAGGGCGACCGCGCCAAGGGTGCCGAAGCACAGTGCGGCCCAGAAGCTCGGCGGGTCCCGGCGGCGCAGCCAGTGCGAGAACGAGACGAAGCCGAGCAGCCCGAACGCCGCCGCACTGACGTAGCCCAGGACGTTGTTGATGGTTTCCGCAGTCACGCTTGGTCTCGCGCAATCGAAACTGTAGTCTCAGGCGCCTTGAGCCGCACGCATCTCACGGAGCTCGATCCACCCAGAAGGAGGCAACGACAGGGGCCGCTCCTCCGCGCCCGTCGTCGCGAAACCCCAGGGGCGCGCCGCCGCGGAGCGAACCAGTGGGGCCCCCGCGAGCTGGGCGAGCGATACCACGCGTCCGGGGATCCAGGAGCGCGCGGCACGATGGTGGGGCGAGTCCTCATCGTCGACGACGAGACCTCGATCCGCCTCATCTGCCGGCTCAACCTCAGCAGCGCAGGCTTCGACACGCTCGAGGCCGCCGATGGCCCCTCCGCGATTGCCCTCGCCCGTGCCGAACGACCTGATCTCATTCTCCTGGACGTCATGCTGCCCGAACTGGATGGCTGGCACGTCGCCGAGGAGCTGGCGGCACACGAGGAGACGCGCGAGATACCGATCGTGTTCTTGTCCGCTCGTTCCGAGAGCGGGGATCAGGTCCGTGGCCATGGGACGGGCGGTGTGGGCTACATCACGAAGCCCTTCGACCCGGTGGAGATGACGGAGACCGTTCGGGACGTTCTCGAAGGCGTGCGCCGCGGCGAGCGTGAGGCGATGCGCCGCGAGTGGCAGCGCACGATCGCCGGGGCTAAGTAGCCGCTACATCCCCGGTAGCCCGAGGCCGCCGAGGTCTCCGAGCCCGGACATCCCACCCAGCTTGGACTGGGCGAGCGACTGCGCGGAGCGAAGCGCCTCGTTGACGGCGGCGAGCACCATGTCGGCCAGGAGCTCGGGGTCGTCGGGATCGATCGCCTCGGGCGAGATCTTGATCTCCGTGATCTGAAGATCCCCCGTCGCCTTGACGGTCACCATGCCGCCTCCCGCCGAGGCTTCCACCGTCTCGCTTGCGAGCTCTTCCTGCGCCTTCGCCATCTGCGCCTGAAGCTCCTGTACCTGCTGGAGCATCTTGTTCATGTCCATGTTCATTTCGGCTCCCCCTCGACTTCGTGGGCGTCGAACGTGTCCTTCATCAGCTGCACGATCTCATCCTCACCGGCGGGCTTCTCGTCCTCGGCCGCTTCCTCGCCTCCGTTCTCGCCGACGGCGAAGTCGAGAGCGAGCTTCCGGCCGGTGACCTCGTAGAGCGCTTCGGCAAGGAGCGTCGCGTTCTTCGGCTCCTCGGCGAGCTGGCGATGGAAGGACGCGGCCGCCGGGAACTCGACGGTGAGCCTGTCGTCGGCGAGTTGCGCCGGGTGAGCCTCGCGGAGCATCGACGCCGTCGGGATCGACCGCTGCTCGACGGCCGGGAGGATCGTCCGCTGCCACGCCTCCTGGAGTTGCTCGAGCTCGAGCGACGGCGGCTCGCTGGACGGCGCCTCGAACGTCGAGGGCTCGCCAGCCTCCGCTTCAGTGACGGTCACTGTGACGGGCACCGGCTCATGTCCGGAATGGCCACGGCCCTCGAGCTGCTCGAGCCGGTACGCAATGGACTCGCGCTCGAGGTCGGCCGCCGGGCGCGTAACCTTCACGAGGGCGAGCTCGAGCGGCAGGCGCGGATCGCCGCCCTGGCGCATGTCGTCGACTGCGACCGCGAGCAGGTCGCAGAGGCGTAGGACCGTCGCCTCGCCGAGCTGGTTCGCCTGCGCACGCAGCCGCTCGCGCGTCTCCTCGGTCAGGGGCAGCGAGTCGGGCACCTCGCCCATGTGCTGCACGAGCATCACGTGCCTCAGGTGATCGAGCAGCTCGGTGACGAGCCGGCCAAGATCCTGGCCCTGGTCGGCGAGCTCCTCGACGAAGGTGAGCGCGCCGGCGGTGTCGCGGTCGACGATGAAGTCGCAGAGCCGGAACAGCGCCTCCTCCTCGACGGCTCCGAGCAGCTGGAGCACGGCCTGCACGGTCACCTTCCCCTCGGTGGCGGAGGAGAGCTGGTCGAGCGTCGAGACCGCGTCGCGGAAGCTCCCACGCGCCGAGCGCGCGATGAGCGCGAGCGAAGCCTCCGGCGCCTCGATCCCCTCGCCCTCGGCGACTTGTTTCAGGTAGCGCACGATCTCGGGCAGCCGCGGACGCGAGAGCACGAACGTCTGGCAGCGCGAGCGAACGGTGCCCATCATCTTCTGGAGCTCGGTCGTGCAGAAGATGAAGACGAGGTGCGGCGGCGGCTCCTCGATCAGCTTCAGCAACGCGTTGAACGCCGCGTCCGTGAGCTGGTGCGCCTCGTCGAGGATGTAGACCTTGTAGCGCCCCTCGACGGGTTGCAGGATGACGCGCTCGCGGATCTCGCGGATGTCGTCGATGCCGCGCTGCGAGGCCGCATCCATCTCGACGACGTCGAGCGAGGTGCCGGCGGCGATCGCCAGGCAGGCGTGACACGTCCCGTCGGGATCGGGCGTCGGGCCCTGGACGCAGTTGAGCGCCTTGGCGAGGATGCGCGCGAGCGAGGTCTTGCCGGTCCCGCGCGGCCCCGCGAAGAGGTATGCCTGCCGCACGTTGCCGGCCGCGACCGCATTCTTGAGAGTCCGCACGACAGGTTCCTGTCCGACCACGTCGTCGAATCCTTGCGGTCGGTATTTGCGGTAGAGCGCAGTCACGAAGCTCGAACGATTGTATTGATCGACGTTCGCCGCCGATGCCGGCTTTGCCCGCGTCCGCCCGGCCGCGGCCGTCCTCGAGACTGAAGCCCGGTCGCGCACCCTCTTCCGAAGGCTCGTTCGAGCCGGTGCCTGCGACGCTTGCTCGAGCCAGGCGGACCCGCGGCACCTGGGAGGGATTGCTTAGCGCTGCTTCCTCCCGGATCTGACGCGGTTCGCAGGCTCCCAGTGCGCGGAACCTGGCCGTCAACACTCACCTCGCAAGCCCGTGTCTCGGACTGCACCCCCTCGAGAGGGAATTAGGCCCCGCTAGAGCGGATTGCGGGCTAAGGGAACCGCTAGCTCCCCGCTTAGCGCGACCGGGCGGGGCAAGAGTAGCACCGCTAATCTGGTGGTCCGGGGCGCGTAGCTCAGCGGGAGAGCGCCCGCTTCACACGCGGGAGGTCCCTGGTTCGATCCCAGGCGCGCCCACTCTCGCTTCCCTGACCGGCGGGTCGCTCCCGCCGGGCGGAGCCCGGCTCCGCGACCCGCCTCGCGCCGCTCAGCCCCCTCCTGCGAGCGGCCCGTGCGGCACAGCACTGTTCCGCTCGCATACGGGGTCTGAGCGACACGTCAGGAAACCGAGAGGGAGGGGGCACCGTCTCGAGGGCGAGGCCCGCTAACAAGACTTTGTTCCAAAGTCGGCACAGAAAGCTCTTGACAAGATTCGGTGTCCGACTCCGATTTCAGGACAGCGCATGCACATCGAGGTGAACGGGACACGACTTTGGTTCGACGTGGACGGGCCGGCGCTCGTGCCGGACGGCTCGGCGATGCGCGAGCGGCCGACGGTCGTCCTCTTGCACGGAGGGCCAGGTGGTTTCGACCACTCGTATTTCAAGCCCGACTTCGCTCGGCTCGCGGAGGCAGCACAGGTCGTCTACCTGGACTTGCGCGGGCATGGCCGCTCCGAGCGGGGCGACCCGGCCGACTGGAGCTTCGAGGTGTGCGCCGACGACGTCCGCGCGTTCTGCGACGCCCTCGGGATTGCCAGGCCGGTCGTCCTAGGACATTCCCTTGGCGGCTTCGTCGCCCTCGTGTACGCGGCTCGCCATCCCGAACATCCGGGCGCGCTCGTCCTGCAGTCCACGTTTGCGCGGTTCGATCTGGGCCGGATCGTCGAGGACTTCCGGCGCGTCGGAGGCGACGAGGTCGCGGACATCGCCGAGCGCGCCTGGGGAGATGACGGTCAGGTGACTGATGAGGAGTGGGCCCGGTGCTGGGCGGTGTTCGGCCCCTGGGTCACAGGTGACCAAGAGGAGGCACGCACGATCGCCAACAAAGAGCTGAATGCGCCCGGTCTGAAACTGATCCGCGAGTTCGACGTCCTCGACCAGTTAGGCGGCATCGAATGTCCGACGCTGGTCTGCGTGGGCGAGCTCGACCCCATGACCTCGGTGGTTGCTGCAGAAGAGATCGTCCACGCGCTGCCGGACGGAATCGCGCGGCTCGAGGTGATCGAGGATGCCGGCCATTTCCCCTGGAAAGACGTCCCTGACCAATACTGGCCGGTCGTCATCGATTTTTGTCAGGGCGGGATGCGTACGCCGTAATGGAAGCGTAAATCTTGGGCCTTTGCCAGGCGGATCCTCCCTACCCTCGGGGCTAGATCGTTCTCGACCACCACCCAACTCCGAGGGGGAACCATGAGAAAGATTCTGCGCCGTATGCCTTCGCCGGCGATGGTCGTTGCGTGCATTTCGCTCGCCGTCGCTCTCGGCGGCACGAGCTATGCAGCGATCACCTTGCCCAGGAACAGCGTGGGCACGAAGCAGCTACAGAAGAACTCAGTGACCGCTTTCAAGCTGACGTCGAACTCGGTCGGTCCGGCCAAGCTCAAGATCAACTCCGTGACCGGCGCCAAGGTCAAGAGCGACTCACTGACCGGAGAACAGATCAGCGAGGCGAGCCTCGCCAAGGTTCCTGCGGCGACCAAGGCCGACGACTCGACGACGGTCGGCGGCTACACGATCAGGCGTTTCGCCGCCACCGTCGCACCCGGAGGGGCCGAGGCGACCGTTCTCGACCTGAACGGCCTCATCGTCACGCTGACCTGCCCTGCCGGGTCGGTGACGTTGCGCGCCAACAACAACTCCGGTGCAGCGGCCCAGCTCCGGTTCGACGGGCACGCGGCAACGGACTTCAACGGCGGCGCTGCGGACTTCCTCTCGACGTCCAACGTGAATCTCAACAACAGCCAGAACCGGGGCTCGGGGTCGGCCCACTACGTCCGGGCGAACGGCACCGGCGTGACGGCGCTCTACGGCTGGCGCGAAGACGCTCTCGGCGGCACGGCCGCCTGTCGGGTCTTCGGCGAGGCGATCGCCGGCTGACTTTGATGCCAGGGTCGAGCCTCGCGGCCTTTCGCGCGAGGCTCGACCCCCCGGAGCGCTAAAGAATGGCGCGCGGATACGTCTTCGCCGCGATCCCCGCGGCGACAGCCAAGAAAAGAACGCCGACGACGAAGTCGACCCACAGCGTGCCGCCGGCCGAGGTGCCGACGAGCAGCTGCCGCATCCCGTGCACCTCATAGGTGAGCGGGTTGACGCGGGCAACGATCTGCAGCCACTGAGGCATGATCGCGAGCGGGTACAGCGCGCTGGAGGCGAAGAAGAGCGGCATCATCACGAGCTGACCGATGCCCATGAAGCGCTCGCGGGTACGCACGAGCGAGGCGAGGATCATCGAGAGACACGCGAAGCCGCCGGTTGCGAGCAGGAGCAGGACGAGCGCGCCCAGGATGTCGAGCGGATTCCAGCGAATCGCGATTCGGGCCACGGCGAGCACCGCGAGCAGCACCACCGCCTGGGTCAGCGCTCGGATGCACGCTCCGGTCGCTTTCCCGAGAACGATCCCCAGGCGCGGGATCGGCGTCGCGAGCAGCCGCTGGAGCTGTCCGACGTCCCGCTCCCAGATCACGGCCAGGCCGAAGAAGATGGCGATGAAGAGCGCCGCCTGGGCCATCACTCCCGGTGCGAGATAGGCGCGGTAGTCCTCGTGACCGCCGCTCAGGACGCGGTTGCCCTGGAGCGCCGTGCCGAAGATGAAGAGCCAGAGGAGCGGCTGCACCGAGCGGGTGAAGATGTCGAGGTGGTCGTGGCGGAGCTTGCGCAGCTCGGCCCAGCCCATCGCGGCCGTTCCGTCTCGCAGGCGGTCGAGCCGAACGAGGAGCGACTGCGGCCGAAGCTCAGCCGAGGCGACCTGAAAGTCTGCGGCCGGCGCGGACATTCCTGAGCGTCCCTCCTTCCTCGATCCCGTGGCCAGTCGCTGCGCTGAAGACTTCGTCGAGGTCGGCAACGCCATATTCCTCGCAGAGCTGCTGTGGGCTGCCCTGCGCAACGAGCGCACCGAAATCCATGATTGCGATCCGCTGGCACTCCCGCTCGGCTTCTTCCATCTGGTGCGTGGTCACGAGCAGCGTCGTCCCCACTTCCTCGCGCAACACCTGGAGCCGCTCCCAGACGACCCGCCGTGCGGTGGGGTCGAGCCCGACCGTCGGCTCGTCGAGGAAGAGCACCTGCGGCCGGTTCAGGAGGGCGGTTGCGATCTCAAGCCTGCGCAGCATCCCGCCCGAGAGCGTGCGGCCGAGCCGGTCGAGGAAAGAGGCGAGCCCCATCGCCTCGACGACGACTGCGATCCGCTCGGGGCGCTCCGAGCGGGACACACCGGTCACGCGCGCGTAGAACTCGAGATTCTCGTGGGCGGTCAACGCGCCGTCGACCGAGATCGCCTGCGGCACGTAGCCGATCGCCTGCCGCACCGCGAGCCCGTCGTCGACGACGTCGTGCCCGGCAACCCGGGCGCGTCCCCGTCCTGGCCGGAGCAGCGTCGTCAGCACGCGGATCGTCGTCGTCTTCCCGGCGCCGTTTGGCCCCAGCAGCCCGAAGACCTCGCCGGCCGAGACTGCAAACGAGACGCCACGAACAGCTTCGACGTCGCCAAAGCGGACGAAGAGATCGTCGACGAGCACTGCCGGTGCCGGGACACTCACCGAGCGGTCAGCTCTTCGCTCCGGTCCCGGAGTGCCTCGGCGGCCTTGGCCGTCAGCCGCACGAGCTCGGTGCGCTCGTCCGGCTCGAGCGCGGTCAGCACCTCGCAGAGGAAGCGCTGCCTTCGCCGCCCAACTGCTTTGACGAGGACGACGCCGGCGGGCGTCAGATCGACCATGATCGCCCGCCGGTCACCCTCGGCGCTTCGCCGCTCCGCCACTCCCCCCGCCTCGAGGCGGTCGACCAGGCGCGTCGCCGTCGTCTCGTCTATGCCAATGCGGTCGGCGAGCTCGCCGATTCGAACGCCGCCCTCCTCGCCGATCACGTCGAGCGCGCGTAGCTTCGTCGGCGTTATCGTGGGCGCCCCCGGGTGCAACGAGGCCAGCAGACGCCGGCTTGCGAGCACCCGCCCGAGGTCGTGCCAGCTGTGCGAAAGGTCAGCAGCCAGCTCTCGTAGTTCGCGGCGTGGCATAGCCTGCAATATACAACTGTTGCAGAAGGCAGAGACTTCGAGGCGCGGCAAGTTCTGGCGACTTCGACCGCGGCACGCCACACTGTTGCCGTGAACGTCCCAGAGGTCGAGTACGCGAGGAGCGGCGCCGTAGCGATTGCCTACCAGGTCTCGGGCGCCGGCTCGGTCGACATCGTGCTCGTGACGGGCTTCGTCTCGAACATCCTCTATGCCTGGGAGCAGCCAGACGTCGTCCGCTTCCTGGACCGGATCGGTGAGTTCGCCCGTGTCATCCGCTTCGACCGGCGCGGCTGCGGGCTCTCGGACCGGCCGCGCGAGGTTCCCACGCTCGAGACCCGGATGGACGACGTTCGGGCGGTCATGGCAGCCGTTGACTCGCGGCGCGCGGTCGTTATCGGCACGTTCGAGGCCGCCGCGATGACTGCGCTCTTTGCGGCGAGCTATCCCGAGAAGGTCAGTGCCCTCGCGATGTACAACGGCTACGCGAAGGGAGTCCAGAGCCCCGACTACCCCTGGGGCCGCACCGCGGACGAGTGGGACGACGAGCTCGCGATGCTCGAGGAGAGCTGGTCGTCGGGCTCGTACATCGACCGCGTGCTCGAGCGGAGCTTCCCAAGCAAAAGGGGCGACGAGGAGTTTCGGCGCTGGTTCATCAATCAGATGCGCTACGGGGCGAGCCCGAGCGCGGTGATGACGATCCAGCGCATGGCCATGGACGTGGACGTCCGCGATGTGCTGCCGGCGATCCGGGTGCCGACGATGATCCTGCATCAGGCCTCGATGGGAGAACAGGCGCGCTTCATGGAGGAGCGCATCCCGGGTGCGAAGCGTGTCGAGCTCGCGGGCGAGGACAACTCGTTGTGGTTTGCGCCGGGAGCGGCAGACGAGCTCGAAGCCTTCATCGAAAGGGTCTCCGGCGTGAAGGAGCCCGACACCGTGCTGGCGACGGTTCTCTTCACGGACATCGTCGGCTCGACCGAGCGTGCGCTGGCGCTCGGCGACCAGGGCTGGGCCGAGCTTCGCGAGCAGCATCATGCGGTCGTGCGCAGGGAGCTCGACCGTTTCTCGGGACGGGAGGTCGACACCGCGGGCGACGGATTCTTCGCGACCTTCGACGGGCCGGCGCGGGCTATCCGCTGCGCGCTTGCGATCCGGGCTGCAGTGGCTGACCTCGGGCTGGAGGTCCGAGCCGGGTTGCACACCGGCGAATGCGAGCTTCGCGGGCAGAAGCCCGGGGGCATCGCCGTCAACATCGGTGCCCGGATCGTCTCTCAGGCGGGTCCGGGCGAAGTGCTCGTCTCCAGCACCGTGCGCGACCTGGTGGCGGGTTCCGGCATCGGCTTCGAGGATCGCGGTGCGAGGGAGCTCAAGGGGATCGCCGACGCCTGGCACCTATTCGCAGTCGACGAGCAAGCCACGCTCTCGCTTCCCTGACCGGCTTCCCGCTCCCGTCGGGCGGAGCCCGGCTCCGCGGGAAGCCTCGCGCCGCTCAGCCCCCTCCTGCGAGCGGCCCGTGGGTCCCACCACTGTTCCGCTCGCATACGGGGTCTGAGCGACGCGTCAGGAAACCGAGAGGACGCAGCTTTCGATAATGACCCTGGTAGGTTCCGCGCGTGCTGCTCGGGCTCTCGACCGGCAACGCAGTGGGTCTCTCCGTCATCGCGGGGATCTTCGTCGTCTTCGCGCTCGCCTCGGCGCTCGTCATCCCGCGCCGCTGGCCGGATTTCCCGGGCAAGGGCCTGCGCTGGTTCGTCGTCGCCACCCTCGTCCTGTTCGTCGCGACGCTCGCGGCGGTCGAGGTGTTCGCGAAGGAGCCAAAAGAAGAGGCGACAGCAGGTGAGACCACGACGGAGCCGGCCGGCACTACGACCCAGGCGACCCAGCCTCCTCCGGCTCCGACAGGTGACCCGGCGGCGGGCAAGTCGGTCTTCAACGCCCAGGGCTGTGGCAGCTGCCACGCGTTCTCGGCCGCAAGCTCCAGCGGGTCGGTGGGGCCGGATCTGGACGAGTCGCTGCAGGGCAAGGACGCCGCCTTCATCCGCGAGTCGATCGTCGACCCGAACAAGGAGATCACGACGGGGTTCCCGCCGAGCGTGATGCCCGGGAACTTCGGCGAGACGCTGACGCCCGAGCAGCTCGACGATCTCGTCGCCTTCTTGCGACCGGGCTAGATACGGAGAGGGAGGGATTCGAACCCTCGATCCACCTTTCGGCAGATACGCGATTTCCAGTCGCGTTCCTTCGGCCGCTCGGACACCTCTCCGGGCCGGAGGAGGGTAGCAGCGGCCTCCGGGGATAATCGCGACCCTGGACTAGCGGCGTACGAGGCCGGTCGAGCTCTTCTGGGACCTCGTGTTCGCCGGGACCCCATTCGCTCTTTCGCCTGCGGCCGCGACCCGACGCTAGGTCCTGCCGACGACCCTCCGGGAGGAGGTCGCGTCGGGAGCCGAGGTGTGCAAGCGGTGGTGGGCGCGATCTCCGGAGGTTAGGGGTCGAGAGGAGCGGGTGCGGCCTTCGGCTTCTTGGCCCACCTCGTCGTGCCCGCAATCCCGATGCGGCGTCTGACCGCCTTGCTGCGGAACATCGACACCAACCGCCTTGCCGGCGGACGCCGCACACCACCGTCCTTCCCGGCCTGGCCCGCTTGAAGTCTTCGAGCCTCGCGCAAGAGCTCCGCCTCGTGTTGCTCCCCGAGCATCCGATGCGTCTCGAACATCTCAGACTCCCTTCTTCAGTACCGCTACGGTCTGCGGGGGACCAACGCGACGGCGACTTCGTAGAGCGGATGCAGCGACTCCGGCCACGAGCACGAACCCGAGCCCGCCGACCGCGCCGACGCCGGCCGTTGCCCAGTCGAACCCTCCGTCCACACGCACGACGATCGGGGTGGCCGGCGCCGACAGCGGCTGCCCCGAAGTCCCGAAATGAGCGCTGTCGTTCTGCAGAATCGCGTTCGGGCGCCCGGACGAGCTCGTGCCGGCCGACCCGCCGCCCTTGGCTGCTCCGGCCATCGACGCAGCCAGCGCTGCCGTGGTGAGGGTCGACGCGAGGAGTCCAAGGACCCACTGACGGTGACTGTTCACGATCTTCCTCCTTCTTAGCGACCACCTGTGCGGTCGATCGCTCAGAGGCTCGTTTTCGGCGGTTGCAGTCGGGCTGCAAAGCGACTGCGTTTGGTTGCATTTGCAGTCGAAGGCGCGGGGTTGGTGTCTCGTTTCGCTGTTAGCGTCGGGGCCAGGAGGGATTTTGGACTTCCGGCTACTCGGGCCTCTCGAGGTCTACGACGACGAAGGCGACCGAATTGAGCTTGGCGGGCGCCAGCAACGCCTAGTCCTGACGATGCTGCTTCTGCAGCCGAACGAGGTCGTTTCGATCGATCGGCTGATTGACGCCCTCTGGGGCGAGCGGCCCCCGGCGGGCGCAGTGAAGAACGTTCAGGTTCATGTCTCGCGCCTGCGGAAGGCACTCGAACGAGGAGCGGAGGGCGTAGGGGATTCGGCGAAAGGCATCGTCAGCACGCGCGCGAACGGCTACGTCCTCCAGGTCGTGCCCGGTGAGGTGGACGTCGATCGCTTCGAGCGTCTCGTGGAAGGGGGGCGGCGTGCGCTCGCCCGCGATGACCTTGAGCACGCGGGGAAGACTCTGCGGGAGGCGCTTGCGCTGTGGCGGGGTCCGCCGCTGGCCGACTTCAGCTACGAGTCGTTCGCACAGGGCGAGATCGCGAGGCTGGACGAGCTCAAGCTCGGAGCCTTGGAGGAGCGGATAGACGCCGATCTGGCTCTCGGCCGACACGACCTAGTCTCCGCCGAGCTGCAAGGCCTCGTCGCGGAGCATCCCCTTCGCGAGCGCCTGCGTGGGCAGCTGATGCTCGCGCTCTATCGCTCCGGACGAAAGGCGGATGCCCTGCGCGTGTACGAAGAGACACGGCGCGCGCTGGCCGAGGAGCTTGGTCTCGAGCCGAGCCAGGGCCTGCAGACCCTCCACCGGGGAATCCTCACCGACGACCCTACGTTGTCGGCGCCGCCCTCAACTGCGCCGAAACTCCTCCCGTTGCGTTCCGATCGCCGGGGGCTGCTGCTCGGCCTCGGCGGAGCGCTCCTGCTCGCCGCCGCTCTCGCGGTCGCTGTGCTCGAAATGACGCGAGATCGAACCTCCGCCGGGATCGTGTCCGTTCTGCCGAACTCGCTGGCCGAAATCGATCCGGAGACGAATCGGATCACAGCCCAGATTCCCGTCGGCGCCAGGCCGGCGAGCGTCGTCTTCGCTGACGGAGCACTGTGGCTCGCGAATCTCGACGACGAGACCGTGATGCGTATCGACCCGAAAGCACGACGGATTGTGCGGACGATCCCGATTCCCGTCCCGCCCAACGCCCTCGCTGTAGGAAGCGGAGCCGTCTGGACGATCGGCGGCGCGCGCGGGGCTGTGCTGCGGATCGACCCGGTCTTCAAGGATGTTGGGGATGCGATCGAGACGGTCAAGGTTGGAACGCAGCTTGGTGGCTCACGAACAGCCGGAGCGGTTGCGGCGTCAAGCGACGCCGTCTGGGCTGTCAGCGGAGGTGCCCTCTCCAGCCCTCGCCTCTCTCGCATCGACCCATTGAAGAAACGGGTTGCCGCGAGGTTCGCGACTGGCGATGCGCCGACGGCGATCGCCGTCGGCCTGGGCGACGTCTGGGTGACCGATAGCTTCGAGAACACGGTCTCGCGATTCGATCCGACCGGAGCCGTCCTCGCCACGATCCCGGTCGGCCAAGGGGCGAGCGCAGTCGCAGTCGGTGAAGGCGCGGTTTGGGTTGTCAACAGCCTCGACGACACGGTCGTCAGGATCGACCGAGAGACGAACTTTCCGACCACGATTCAGGTTGGCCGCTATCCGAGCGCGGTCGCGGTCGGGAACGATGCCGTCTGGGTCGCAAACAGGGGGAGCGGCTCTGTTTCCCGGATCGATCCCGAAACAAAGACTGTGGTCGAGACGATCGAGGTCGGGGACAGCCCTGCGGGCATCGTCGTCGCCGAAGGCTCGGTGTGGGTCACGAACCAGGAGGGAGCCGCGAGCGCCGAGCGCAGCAGCCGAAACGGCGTCGTGAGATTCACCGCCTCAGAGGACTTCGAGACCGACCCGGCGCTCTATCCGGACCGCCAGATCAGCTATGCGACCTGTGCCAAGCTCCTCAACTACCCGGACGCGCCGGCTCCGACCGGCAGTCGCCTCGTGCCCGAGGTCGCTGCGTCGCTCCCCACCCGCTCACCCGATGGGAGGACCTACACCTTCACGATCCGGAGCGGGTTTGCCTTCTCGCCTCCGCTCCGCGAGCCTGTGACCGCTGAGACGTTCAAGAACTCGATCGAACGGAGCCTGAATCCGAGAATCGGCATCGCGTCCAATTTCGTCAGCGGCATCGTTGGGCAGGCCGCCTACCAATCGGGTCAGGCGGAACACATCTCGGGCGTCGTTGCCGAGGGGAGCAAGCTCTCGATCACGCTCGTCAAGCCGGCACCGGGCTTTCTCGCCCAGATTGCGATGCCGTTCTTCTGCGCGGTTCCGCTCAACACGCCCACGCACCCGACGGGTCCAGGCGCGATCCCGTCCGCAGGCCCGTACTACATCGCCGCCCACGAGCCAAAGCGTCGGATCGTACTCATGCGGAATCCGAACTACCACGGGTCGCGGCCACGTCGGCTGAGGGAGATCCATTACGCCATTGGGGTGGCGCCCGCGCGTAGCGTCTCCGAGGTCAGGACAGAGAAATCCGACTACGTAGTGGACGGCTTCATCCCCCCCGACCGCGACCTCGAGGCGAAGCTCGCCGCTCGGTACGGCCCGGCGAGCGAGGCGGCGCGAAACGGCAGACAGCAGTACTTCGTCAGTCCCTGGCTCGCGCTCGCATTCCTCAACTTGAATACGAGCCGGCCGCTCTTCTCGGACGTGCGCTGGCGGAGAGCGGTCAACTACGCAGTCGACCGTCGCGCGCTGGCCCGCACGGGGAATCTCGTCACCGGTCCCTTCTCGGCCATCCCCACCGACCAGTACCTCCCGCCCTCGATGCCGGGCGCAAGTCGCGAATCGCTCTATCCGCTATCCGGCGACCCGCGCGCGGCGCGCCGACTTGCCCCCGCCGGCGGGGGCAAGGCCATCCTCTACACGTGCAACCTCCCGTTCTGCCGGCAACAGGCCCAGATCATCAGGTCGAACCTCGGAGCAATCGGCCTCGATGTCGACGTCAGGGAATTTCCGATAAACGAGATGTTCGAGCGAGCAGGGAGGAGAGGCGAGCCCTTCGACATCTTGGCCGCCCACTGGGCCGCCGACTGGGCCGATCCCGCAGACTTCTTGAACGTTCTGCTCGACCAGCGGATCAGGCCACGAGGGAACGCGAATCTCGCCTACTTCACCGACGCAGCTTTTGCCCGGAGGCTCGACCGCGTCGCGCTCCTCTCAGGAGAAGCCCGTTACAGCGCGTACAAGACTCTGTCAGCCGAGCTTGCGCGGGACGCGGCACCCTGGGTCGCCTACGCGAGTGGCACATCGCGCGATTTCTTCTCCGCCCGGATCGGGTGCCAGGTCTTCCAGCCCGTCTACGGCATGGACCTCGCCGCACTCTGCATAAGGGACTAGACCGTCACAGACCAAAGCCCGCGAAGCAGGCCATAGAACGGAAGCGGAGGGGGAGAGATTCGAACTCTCGTCGGACCTAACGGCCCGAAACGGTTTTCGAGACCGCCGCATTCGACCGCTCTGCCACCCCTCCGGACGACGAAGGGTACCGCAGCCCCGGGCGGTTCCCGACGCGGGCAGGGCAGATGTCCGCCCACAAAAGAGTCGCCCCTCTTCTCGGTTTCCTGACGCGTCGCTCAGACCCTGTATGCGAGTGGAACAGTGCCGTGCCGCACGGGCCGCTCGCAGGAAGGGGCTGAGCGGGCGCGAGGCGGCGGGTCTCAGCTGGCCCTCCGGCACTCGTTGTCCGCCGCCGCTCAGGGAAGCGAGAAAACGGAGAAGGAGGGATTCGAACCCTCGAAGGAGGAAATGTCCCCCTTAACGCCTTAGCAGGGCGCCGCCTTCAGCCACTCGGCCACTTCTCCGGAAGACAGAGGATAGCCGCTCCGCTTTACGCCCTTACAACACGAAGCCCGCCACGAAAAGCTGTAAGAGCCGCAGTTCGGAGGGCGGGCGCCGCATTTTTTGCCGGGGTATAAGAGGGGGGAGCCGGCGAACTCATTGTGCAAAAGCGGGCGGTTCGGGACATGCCCCTGAAGGGTGATTCTCGATACTGCCGCCGTGAAGCTGCGCATCGGTAGACGGGAGGTCAATATCTCGAACCCGGACAAGGTCTTCTTCCCGAAGCGCAGGCTCAAGAAGCTCGACCTCGTCAACTACTACCTCGACGTCGCGCCGCTCGTTCTGAACCATGTCCAGCGCCGCCCGATGCAGATGTTGCGCTACCCGGACGGCGCGGAAGAGTGGTTCTTCTACCAGAAGCGCGTTCCGGCGAACCATCCCGACTGGCTGGAGACCGTGCACATCAAGTTCCCGTCGGGCCGCACCGCCGACTTCCCCGTCTGCAACGAGGCCGCGGCCCTCGCCTGGATCGTCAACCTCGGCTGCATCGACCTGCATACGTGGGCCTCGCGGGTGGACGACGTCGACCGGCCCGACCGTCTCCTCATCGACCTCGACCCGAGCGAGGGCAACCCGTGGCGCCACGTTCGCAAGATCGCGATGGTGGTGAAGGACGTGATGGACGAGCTGGGCCTGGCGAGCTTCCCGAAGACCTCGGGCGCGACGGGCTTGCACATCCTCGCGCCGATCAAGCCCGAGCTTGGTTTCCCCGAGGTGCGCCGGTTCGCGAAAGCGCTCGCGCAGGAGGTGGAGCGGCGGATCCACGACCAGGAGGTGGCGACGACGACCTGGAAGGTGGCCGACCGTCGTGGCGTCTTCGTCGACTTCGGCCAGAACTCGCGCGACCGGACGATCGCCTCCGCCTACTCGATCCGGCCGACTCCCGATGCGCGCGCCTCCGCGCCGCTGAGCTGGGACGAGGTGCCGACGGTGAAGCCGGAGCGCTTCACGCTCACGACCATGCGCAAGCGGATCGACGAGGTCGGCGACCTCACCTCCGGGATGTGGCGGAGGAAGAGGAGCCTGCAACCGCTCTTTGCCAAGCTCGACCTCGAGCCCGCGGATCCGAAGAAGCTCGACAGCGGCCGCCGTCGAAGCGCGCAGCGCTGGGAAAGCGACCAGAGCGCCAACTGGCGCCAACGTCGCACCGCCAGGTAAGGACACGTCCTGGGACCTGGTCCCGGGACATGCCCGGTCCCGACAAGTCTTGGGACCTGGTCCCGGTACGGCCCTAGGTCTTACGAGCCCGCGGCTAGGAGCGACTCGACCGTCGGGTCGCCTCGACGGCGGGGCGGTCGGACCTGGCGCCACGTGCACTGCTCCGGATCCTTGTCCGGGCGGAAGCGGATGAACCTCGTGCCGTGGCGGAAGCGGTTCTTCTCGAGCTTGTCGTAGCGCACCTCGCACACGAGCTCCGGCCGCACGGGGTTCCACGCGAGCTCCTTGCCGGCCGACCACCGACTCTGCCCGCCGGGGACCCGCTTGTCGCTGAGAAAGCCCGGCTCGCGCAGCTTCGGCAGCTCCGCCTCGATCTGCTTTCGCACCGCCGCCGGCATCCCCGAGCAATGTCCGACGAAGTCGAGCTCGCCGTCCTCGCCGTACAGCCCGAGGAGCAGCGTCGAGATCCGCCCTTTCGCCTTGTCGCTGTCGCGGTAACCGACGATCACGCAGTCGGCCGTCTTGTACTTCTTGACCTTGACGACGGCGTCCCTCGAGCCGGCAAGGTAGGCGGCGCCCAGCTTCTTCGCAACCACGCCGTCGAGTCCCGCGGCCTCGAGCCGGTCGAGCCAGCGCTCGGCGTCCTTCAGCTCCCGGCTGTACGGCGAGAGCTCGAAGCGCTTCGCCTTCCGCTCGAGCTCCTTCCGGCGCTTCTCGAGCGGCAGCTCGTGAATCGACTCGCCCTTCCAGAGCAGGATGTCGAAGGCGATGAACCGCGCCGGGATCTCTGCCGAGAGCTTCCGGATCCGGCTCTCGGCCGGGTGGAGCCGCATCTGCATCGAGTCGAAGTCGAGGCGTCCTTTCTTCGAGATGACGATCTCGCCGTCGAGCGCAGAGTGGGGAGGAAGCAGCTTCCCGAGCGGCTCGAGCTCGGGGAAGTAGCGCAGAAGCGGCCGGCCGTTCCGGCTCCAGAGCGCAAGCTCGCCGCCGTCGTTCTCGAGCACGCCGCGGAAACCGTCCCACTTGGGCTCGTACTGCCACTCGCCGGTGGGGAGCTCTTCGACGAGATCCGCCTCCATCGGGGGGAATGGGACTTTCGGGCCGGGCATCGGTCACTAAGCTTGCCTCAATGAGGAGGGTCGCCGTCACGGGTCTGGGAGCAGTCACGCCGCTCGGCAACGATGCGCCCTCGACCTGGCGCGCCGCCGTCGCCGGCGAGAGCGGCATCGACTTCATCAAATCGTTCGACCCGAGCGAGTTCCCGGTGCGGGTCGCAGCCGAGGTCAAGGACTTCGACGCAGGCGGCCTCGTCAACGCGAAGGAGGCGCGGCGGCTCGACCGGAACGTCCTGCTTGCGCTCGCCGCCGCCGTCGAGGCGAAGGAGGACGCGGGGCTGAACGGCTTCGACCCGGCGCGCGTCGGCGTTGTCCTCGGGTCGGCGATTGGCGGCTTCATCGGGATCATGGAGCAGAGCGCGGTCATGAACGAGCGGGGGCCGACGCGCGTCTCCCCGTACTTCATCCCGAGCGTGCTGGTCGACTCCGCGAGCGGCCAGGTCGCAATCTCACTCGGGCTGCGCGGCCCGAACTACGCGCCCGTCTCGGCCTGCGCGACCGGCTCCCACGCCGTCGGCGAAGGGGCGGAGATCATCCGCAGGGGCGACGCGGACGCGATCCTCGCCGGCGGCACCGAGGCCTGCATGCACCCCCTCATCCTGGCGGGGTTCTGTGCGATGCGGGGGCTGGCCGTCGAGGACGAGCATCCGCCGCGGGCCTCGCGTCCATTCGACGCGACCCGGGCAGGCTTCGTGATGGGGGAGGGGGCCTGCGTCCTCCTGCTCGAGGATCTCGATGCGGCGCAGGCGCGTGGCGCCAAGGTCTACGCGGAAGTCCTCGGCTACGGGGCCTCGAACGACGCGTACCACATGGCTGCGCCCGACCCTGCGGCGGTCGGAGTTGCCGAGATGATGAGCGCCGCCCTCGCGCGCGCGCGCGTGAACCCAACGGACGTGGACTACGTGAACGCGCACGGGACGTCAACTCCGCTCGGCGACCTCGCAGAGACGAACGCGCTCAAGGATGTCTTTGGCGACCATGCCTACGAGCTCGCCGTCTCCTCGACGAAGTCGATGATGGGCCACTGCTTCGGGGCGGCCGGGGCGATCGAGGCCATGATGTGCGTCCTCGCGATTCACGACGGCGTGATCCCGCCGACCATCAACTATGAGAATCCCGATCCGGAGTGCGACCTCGACTACGTCCCCAACGAGGCGCGCAAGACGAGTGTGAACGTCGCGCTCTCGAATGCCATGGGCCTCGGAGGCCACAACGGATGCGTGCTCTTCGGGAGCACGGACGAAAACGGGATCTCGACGTCTAATCAGATGTGAGGTTCTTGGCAGCCGCAGTCGTCGCGGCCGGGCTGCTCGTCGTTCCACTCGCCTCGGCCGCCGTCTTCGGCCGCGCCGCGCACATTCCGATCGCCGGACAGCCGTTGAGCGTCATCGTCGCGGACGCCACGCAAGACGGAACGCTCGACATCGTGACGGCGAACAGCGCCTCGCCCGGTATCAGTGTCCTCCCGGGAAGAGCCGACGGAAGCTTCGAGCGCACGCTCGATTTCGCGCCGGGCAGTGGAGCCCGGGCGCTCGCCTCCGGCGACTTCGACGACGACGGGGCCGTCGACCTCGCGCTTGCGACCGGGAACGGGGTCACGATCTACCCCGGCCTCGACGCCGGCGTCGTCCGCGGCGAGACCTACGCAGTCGACTCACCGGCCTCCCTGACTGCAGCAGACATCGACAGCGACGGCATCCTGGACCTCGTCGTGACGAGCTCGACGCGGCCGGCGATCTCGGTCCTGCACGGCCTGGGCGACGGCAACTTCGACGCGCCGGTCGGGCAGGCCGTCGGAAGCCCCGTCACGTCGGTGCTCACGGCAGACCTGAACGGTGACGAGGTCCCGGACGTCGCGGCGGTAGGCGCGGGCGGGATCTTTACGCTCGCCGGTCTTGGCGACGGCACCTTCGAGTCGGCGCAGAAGCTCGCCGCGCCGGCCGGCCTGCGCTCTGTCGACGGGGACGACGTCGATCTCGACGGGACGACTGACCTCGTCGTCGCGGGTGGTGCGAATCAGGTCTTCGTCGGTCTCAACGACGGCGAAGGCACGTTTGCGGAGTTCAATGCGTACACGGTCGGCGGGACGCCGGCCCAGGTTGCCATCGCCGACGTGGACGACGACGGCCTCCCCGACCTGCTTACCGCGAACCGCGGCTCCGACGACATCTCGATCCTCTCGGGCCAGGACGACGGCGGGTTTCGCGTGCAGTCCCGGGTCAGGGTCGGTCGCACGCCGACGGCCATGGGAGTCGACGACCTCGACCAGAACGGGACGTACGACGTCGTGACGGCGAACCGGCGCTCACGGACCGTCACGGTCCTGCTCCAAGGCGTCAACGCGCCACAGCCTGTCGTCTGTCTCGTTCCCCGCGTCGTGCGGCGCACGCTCAGGGCCGCGCAAAGAATCGTTCGACAGTCGAACTGCTCGGTCGGGACTCCTCGCCGCAAGTACTCCCGCCGGGTCCCCCGTGGGCGCGTCATCGCGCAGAAGCCCGTCGCCGCGCAGCGCCTGCCCGAGTCTACGCAGGTCTTCCTGCTCGTCAGCCGGGGCCCGAGGCGGTAGCCTCCCCGGCCAGCTTGGCTTTTATCGTCGAACCGCAGATCGAGGAGTACGCCGAGGAGCACACCTCGCCAGACGGGGAGCTCTTCGAGCGGCTCGCCGAGGAGACGCGCGCAAAGACGACCGCGCCGCAGATGATGGTCGGCAGGATCGAGGGCCAGTTCCTCGCGACTCTCGTGCGCCTGCGCGGCGCGCAGCGGATCCTCGAGCTCGGCACGTTCACGGGCTACTCCTCGATCTCGATGGCCTCGGCCCTGCCGCCCGGGGGGTCGATCATCACCTGCGACGTCGACCCGGAAGCGACCACGATCGCCCGCCGCTACATGGACGAGAGCGGCTTCGGCGACCGGATCGACATCCGACTCGGCCCAGCCCTCGAGACGATCGAGACCCTGGAGGGCCCGTTCGACCTCGTCTTCATCGACGCCGATAAGCCCAATTACAAGGCGTACTACGAAGCGGTCCTACCGCTTCTGGCCGAGAACGGCCTCGTCATCGCGGACAACGTGCTCTGGTCCGGACGGGTGGTCGAAGACGACGGCGACGAGTCGACTCTTGCGATCAAGGACTTCAACGAGCACGTCAAGAACGACTCGAGAGTGGCCTCGGTCATGCTCAGCGTCCGCGACGGCATGACGCTGATCCGCAAGCGCGACTAGCGCAACGCGTCAGCTGCAGCTGGGGCTCAGAGCGTTGAACGAGCCGTCGTACGACACCGCGCACGCCACTGTTCCCAGCTCATCGATAGCGGCTGGGCCCGAGAGTTGCGTCGCGCCGAGCCTGACCGAGCCGCCGAGCGCGAAGACGCTGTTCGTCTGCCCGGAGATCCGGGACTGGTGCACGCTCACGCTCGGGGCCGAGGTCTTCTGCCCGTTGTAGATCCCGTAGCTCTGGCTGCTGCCCCCGCTCCCCGTGACGGTCACGTTTTGAAGGGTGTGGCTCCCGCTGTAGGAGCGCATGCCCATCGCAATCGTTCCGTTGGATCCCGTCAACGCTGAGCTGACGAGCCGGACTGAGCCGCCGTAAGTCGTCATCAGCCCGATGTTGAGCCCTGCGGCATCCGATGCGCCGAACGTCGAGTTAAGTACGGTCACGTTCCCGTTGAAGTTCCCGACGGCGAACGACTGGGCGCCGCCGGTTGCAGTCGCGGTCACGTTCGTAAGCACGGGTGAGCCGTTCGACATATGAATTCCGTAGTTCTCCGCCGCTCCGGACGCCGCTGCGGTCACGTGCGTGAATCGCGGTGACGTGCTTTCCGAGAAGAGAGCCACCGACTGCTGGCCGCCGCCCGTGTTCGTCACGCTCAGGAAGCGCAGCTCCGAGTGATCGGTCCCGATTACGGTGCCATAGCCGCTCGAGTTGGTAGACGTGAGGGTTGTTACTCCCTCACCCGAGCCTTCCACGTCGACGTAGGGCTTCATCGCGACCGAGCCGTTGCCGAGGTGGTAGGTGCCGGGCTCGATCTTGATCAGGTAAGGATTCGACGCCGAGTTGTCCGTGATGCTGGCCAGGATGCTGGCTAGCGCGGAGCCCGCCTTGTTCACGTTCGGGTCGGGGTGGACGAAAAACGTGTGAGTGTACGACTCCTGGCCGTCGCCGGTACCCGGCTCCGGCAGCACGGACGCAGGAAACTTCCCCTTGGCGTTCAGGGGCAGCAGGCGGCCCGGCTTCGGAGTCCGTGAGGCCTGGATGTTGTTCACACGTCCCGAGTTCTGGGCGAAGAGGGCGATTCGCATGGCATTCGCTGCCGCGTGCCCGACCGTTGTCTGGCCGAGAACCGCGACCACGAGGGCTGCTGTCGCAAGCGCGATTGCCGCACGATTCTTCGTCATCGTCTCCCCCTTTTGAGTCCGGAACCTGCTCGCACGCTAGCACCGTCCACGCGGCGGTTCAATAGGGTCAGCGCGCCTTCGGATCGGGAGCACTGAGACAAGCGGGCGTTGAAATGTAACTCGCAAAGTTGTAAAACCCAGTCTCGGGCTCCGTATTCGAGGGCCAACGAACAACGGGTAGGGGAGGTCTTTCGGTGCAACAGCGACAGCATTCGCGCTGGCCTTGGCTCGCCGCGTTCCTATGTCTCGCAGTCGTGCTCACTGGCGCGCTTGCCATGGGCGCGGATGCGAGCCAGAGCAGTCAGACGGCTGCGAGCAGGAACGAGCAGGCGTCGTGCGCGAACATCCAGCGCCTCAACCTCGAGAAGCAGATGAACGCGCACGCCGCGGAGATCCTCGCGGCCTGTGGTCACGGATCTGCACAACTGCAGGTCGCCGCGACGAACTTCACGTCGCTGGGCGCACTCGCCCCCACGGCTTACGGAGGCACGGACGTCAACATCATCACGGGCGGCGAGGGAACCTTCCCCCATGTGACCCAGTCGGAGACTTTCACCTGGGCCGAGGGCAACACGGTCGTCTCGACCTTCAACGATTCGCGCACCGCGCCATCGTGCTACTCGGGCGGGTCGTACTCGCTCGACAACGGCGCCACCTGGCTCAATCTGAACACCCGGCCGTTCTGTTCCGGCCACGGCACCGGCTACGGTGACCCGGTCAGCTTTTATGACCAGGTGCACGCGAAGTGGGTCGCCGTGTTCCTCGCCTCCGGTTGCGGAGGCCAGGGCATGGGCGTCTGGTTTTCGACCAACAGCGTGACCTGGACGACCGGTCCTTGCGCGCACAGCGGCGGCGGTGACGACCGCGAGTCGGGCTACGTGGACAACAACCCCTCCAGCCCGTACTACGGCCGCATGTACCTCTCCTGGAACAACTTCAACGTGGGCGGCGGGGCCCTGCAGGTCATTCACTCCGACGACGGCGGGCTGACCTGGACCTCGCCCGTGACCGTCAACGCCGGCTTCATTCGCAACGTGCAGATCTCGGTCGGGCTCGACGGCACCGTCTTCATCGCCGCCATGAACGAAGGCGGCGGCGGGCTCGGCAACCGCACGAACGTGATCTACCGATCGACGAACGGCGGGACGACCTGGACCTCCTCGAACACGGGTGCCGCCTTCCCGGGCCCGGGCCAGTCGACCTGTGGCTACTTCGCCGCCATGTTCCCCTCCTACTGGCGGCACATGGGCTGGGGTGACATCGGCGCCGGCCCCGGCGGGATCGTCCATTACGCATACGCGGTCAACGGCCCCGGCTCGGACTTCGGCGACGTCTACTACGTGCGCTCGCCCGACAACGGCTCCACCTGGTCGACGCCGCTGAAGCTCAACACCGACAGCACAACGCGGTCCCAGTGGCAGCCTTCGCTCTCGGTCAACCCGGGTGGCCAAGTGTTCGCGAGCTGGTACGACGCCCGCAACACGACGGGCAACAGCCTCGAGCGCTTCGCCCGGCTGTCGACCGACAACGGTGTGACCTGGGGCAACGACGAGGTGATGAGCGACGCGGTCAGCCCGCTTCCGCTGCAGCCGGACTCGAGTGTCCAGGCCTGCTACACGGGCGACTACGACCGCAGCTTCTCGAACGCGACCGCCCACTACACGGCCTGGGTCGACGGGCGTGTCCTGATCAGCGGTACCGCCCAGCAGGACGTCTTCTTCGACAAGCATCCGACTGGTGGGCCGCCGCCACCTCCGCCTCCACCGCCTCCACCACCTCCGCCTCCACCACCTCCGCCTCCACCACCTCCGCCTCCACCACCTCCGCCTCCACCACCTCCGCCTCCACCACCTCCGCCTCCACCACCTCCGCCACCTCCACCTCCACCTCCACCTCCACCTCCACCTCCACCTCCGCCACCACCGCCTCCGCCACCTCCACCGCCACCTCCACCACCTCCGCCACCTCCGCCACCGCTCCACCGCCGCCGCCACCACCGCCTCCACCACCACCGCCTCCACCTCCGCCACCACGTGCGCGCTGCCGCGTGCCGAGGGTGATCGGACTGAGGCTCGCGCCGGCGAAGACGAAGATCCGCAGGGCACGCTGCTCCGTGGGTCGCATCCGCCGCGCCCGCTCCAGGCGAGTCGGCCGTGTGATCGGCCAGAACCCGAGGCCGGGCGTCATCAAGCGCCGCGGCTTCCCGGTCAAGCTGGTGGTCGGCCGCAGGTAACGACGACGACCAAATGGGGGCGCCCGCTCGATGGGCGCCCCCATTTCCATCCCTGGAGGAACGGGCGCCGCTCGAGCCTCTGTCAGACGCAAGCTGAGGCCGGCCAAGGACAGCCGCGCTCGCTCGTCAGCGAGCCGCAGACTCGTTGAAAAGCTGGTCCGAAAGTAGTAGAACCCCCTCAAGCTCCGCAGGTCGGAGGGCGAATCATTCAAGGGTGGGGAGGTCTCGCAGTGCAACAGCAACCGCATTCGCGCTGGCCCTGGCTCGCCGCGTTCCTATCCCTCGTGATCGTGCTTACGGGCGCGCTCGCGGCGGGGGCGAACGCGAGCAAGAACCAACAGGCAGCTTGCGCAAACATCGAGCGCTACAACCTCGAGAAGCAGATGAACGCGCACGCCGCGGAAATCCTCGCGTCCTGCGGGCGTTCCAAGGCAGGCGGCCAGGCTCACTCGACGAGCTTCTCGTCGCTGGACGCGCTTGCCCCCGAGACCTACGGAGGTCCCGACGTCAACATCATCACGGGGCCGCCCTCCGGTGAGGGAACCTTCCCGCACGTGACCCAGTCCGAGACCCAGACCTGGGCGCAGGGCAACACGGTCGTCACGACCATAAACGACTCGCGCACGGCGCCCTCCTGCTACTCGGGCGGCTCCTACTCGCTCGACAACGGCGCCACCTTCGTCCCGCTGAACACGCGGCCCTTCTGTAGCGGCCACGGCACCGGCTACGGCGACCCGGTCGTCTTCTACGACCAGGCGCACGCGAAGTGGATCGCCGTCTTCCTCGCCTCCGGCTGCGGAGGCCAGGGCCTCGGCATCTGGACCTCGACCGACGCCGTCACCTGGACGACCGGCGTCTGCGCGCACAACGGCGGGAGCGACGACCGCGAGTCGGGCTACGTCGACAACAACCCCTCCAGCCCCTTCTACGGGCGCATGTACATCTCCTGGAACAACTTCGCAGTCGGCGGCGGCGCCCTGCAGGTCATCTCCTCCGACAACGGCGGAACGACCTGGACCTCGCCCGTGACCGTCAACGCCGGCTTCATCCGCAACGTGCAGATCTCCGTCGGCCTGGACGGCACCGTCTTCATCGCCTCGATGAACGAAGGCGGCGGCGGGCTCGGTAGCCGCACGAACACGATCTACCGCTCCACGAACGGCGGAACCACCTGGACCTCCTCGAACACCGGTGCTTCCTTCCCGGGCCCGGGCCAGTCGACCTGTGGCTACTTCGCCGCCATGTTCCCCTCCTACTGGCGGCACATGGGCTGGGGCGACATCGGCGCCGGCCCCGGCGGGATCATCCACTACGCCTATGCCCAGCACGGCGCGGGCTCCGACTACGGCGACGTCTACTACGTGCGCTCGCCCGACAACGGCTCCACCTGGTCGGCGCCGCTGAAGATGAACACCGACGGCGGGGCCCGCTCCCAGTGGCAGCCCTCGCTCTCGGTCTCGCCGGGCGGCAACGTGCTCGTTTCCTGGTACGACGCCCGCAACACGACGGGCAACAGCCTCGAGCGCTTCGCCCGCCTCTCGCCCGACAACGGCGCGACCTGGGGCAACGACGAGGTGATGAGCGACGCGGTCAGCCCGCTTCCGCTGCAGCCGGACTCGAGCGTCCAGGCCTGCTACACGGGCGACTACGACCGCAGCTTCTCGAACGCGACCGCCCACTACACGGCCTGGGTCGACGGGCGCGTCCTGATCAGCGGCACCGCCCAGCAGGACGTCTACTTCGACAAGCACCCGGTCGGGCCGCCGCCGCCGCCTTCCCCCAACCTCGTGCACGACCTGACGACGCTCTTCGACGGAAACTCGAACGGCTACATCGACCCCGGCGAGAGCTTCGGGCTCGACGAGCGCGTCCGCAACGCCGGTAACGCCGATGCCCACTCGATCAGCGGCGTGCTTACCTCGCCGACGCCCGGGATCACGATCACGACCGGCAACTCGGCCTACCCGAACATCCCGGCCGGCGCCATGGGCACGAACACGACCCGCTTCCAGGGCAACGCCTCCGGCTCGATCGGCTGCGGCGGGGAGGCGAGCTTCCACCTCGTGCTGACGGCGACCGAGGGCACCTACAACGTCAACTTCACCGTGCCCACGGCTCCTTGCCCGAACTACACGATCACGACCCAGACCGGACAGACGATCGTGCCCGGGACAGTCGACACCGGCAACCACTGCGACGACTGCACGACTGCGATCACCTTCCCCTTCCCGGTCTACGTCTACGGCCACTCCTACACCTCGGCCGTCGTCGAGTCGAACGGGACGATCCAGTTCGACGGCGAGACGAGTGTCTTTACGAACACCTGCCTGAACGCCGCCGCCTACGGACGGACGTTCTTCCCCTACTGGGACGACCTGTACACGCTGAACTCCGGCTACGGCATCTACACGGCGACCACCGGCTCGGCCCCGAACCGCACCTTCTACATCGAGTGGCGGGCGCAGTACTTCCCGGGCTCGGGCAGCGCCAACTTCGAGGCCGTCTTCAACGAGAGCGACCAGGTCCTGAAGACGATCTACGGGACGACCACCAATGCCGGCAGCTCCTCGACCGAGGGTGTGCAGGACTCGGCGACGGGGCTCTTTGCGCAGTACGGCTGCGATGGAGCCGGCGGCGCGATCTCGTCCGGACTCGCGGTGATCTACACACCGGCGGAACCACCACCTCCACCGCCACCACCTCCGCCACCGCCGCCACCGCCTCCACCGCCACCTCCGCCACCTCCGCCACCTCCGCCACCTCCGCCGCCTCCGCCGCCGCCTCCACCGCCTCCGCCACCACCGCCTCCACCACCACCGCCTCCACCTCCGCCACCACGTGCGCGCTGCCGCGTGCCACGGGTGATCGGACTGAGGCTCGCGCCGGCCAAGAGGAAGATCCGCAGGGCACGCTGCTCCGTGGGTCGCATCCGCCGCGCCCGCTCCAGGCGAGTCGGCCGCGTGATCGGCCAGAACCCGAGGCCGGGCGTCATCAAGCGCCGCGGCTTCCCGGTCAAGCTGGTGGTCGGCCGCAGGTAACGACGACGACCAAATGGGGGCGCCCGCTCGATTGGCGCCCCCATTTTCATTTCTGTGATCTCTTAGGGGGAGCTCTCGAGTGCAACCGAGCGAAGCGAGAACGGCGCTGTCAGGTAGGGCCCAGCTCGGCCTTGCCGTCCTTTCGGCGCTCGCCGCGCTCGTCGCCGCGCCGGTCGCGTCGGCGAGCATCACGCTCTACGACCAGTACGACAACCCCGGCACGATCGCGACGAGCTCGCAGAACTACGAGATGTCCCTGAACGCGTACGACGACGAGCTCGCCGATGATTTCGTGGTCACGGACGGCTCGGGCTGGATGGTGAACCAGGTCGAGGTCGACGGCCAGTACTTCAACGGCCCCGGCCCTGCGACCTCCGTGAACGTCCGCTTCTACATCGACTCGAGCGGGTTGCCCGGGAGCATGGTCGCCGCGCGGCTGGACCTTGAGTTCACTCAGGGCCCCGATCCGGGAGACTTCGTTGTCCCGCTCACGCAGGCGGTCGCGCTCGGCCCTGGCCTGTACTGGGTCTCCGTGCAAGCGAACCAGAATTTCTCCACCACCGGCCAGTGGGGCTGGACCGACCGCACCGTGAGCGTCAACTCCGGCGCCGCCTGGCGGAATCCGGGCAACGGCTACAACACGAACTGCACCGCCTGGGGCCGAAGGTCGACCACCTGCGGCATCGACGCTCCTGCACCGGACCAGGTGTTCCGCTTGCTCGGAAACATCGGAGCCGGCGGCCCCTCGCTGATCCACGACCTGGCAACGGTTTACGACCAGGACGGCGACGGGTACCTCGAGCCAGGCGAGACCTTCCAGCTCGATGAGCGAATCCGGAACACGGGAGGCGCGACCGCGACGGGCATCACGAGCGTCGTCTCCTCCTCGAGCTCGGGCGTGTCGATCACCCAGCCGAACTCCGCGTACCCGGACATCCCGGCGGGGGGAACGGGAACGAACAGCACGCGGTTCGAAGGAGCGATCTCGAACGCTCTCGTCTGCGGGACGACCCTGAACTTCAGCCTCGCCGTGACCGCGGCCCAGGGGAACTACACCGTTCCCTTCACGATTCCGGTGATCCCATGCCCGAACTACACGATCACGACGCAGACCGGCCAGACGATCGTGCCGGGCACAGAGGACACCGGAAACCACTGCGACGACTGCACGACCGCGATCAAGCTCCCGTTCACGGTCTACGTCTACGGGCATCCCTACACGTCGGCTGTGGTCGAGTCGAACGGGACGCTCCAGTTCACGGGCGACACGAGCGTGTTCACCAATGCGTGCCTGCCCGGCGAGGACTATGGACGGACGCTCTTCCCGTACTGGGACGACCTCTACACGCTGAACTCGGGCTACGGGATTTACACGACGACGACCGGCGTGGAGCCGAACCGCGTCTTCTACATCGAGTGGCGCGCGCAGTACTTCCCCGGCAGCGGCACGGCGAACTTCGAGGCGGTGTTCAACGAGAGCGACCGGGTGCTGAAGGTGATCTACGGCACGACTGACAGCGCCGGGAGCTCCTCGACCGAGGGCGTGCAGGACAGCTCGACGGACGTGTTCGCCCAGTACGGCTGCAACGGTTCCGGTGGCGCGATCTCACCCGGCCTAGCGGTCATCTACACGCCTTTCGAGGCTCCGCCGCCACCACCACCGCCACCACCACCACCACCTCCACCTCCTCCTCCGCCACCACCTCCGCCGCCGCCGCCGCCACCGCCGCCTCCGGCACCACCGCCACCACCACCACCTTCACCTCCGCCTCCGCCGCCACCTCCGCCGCCTCCGCCGCCACCCCGGGTGCGCTGCCGCGTGCCGAGAGTGATCGGGCTGAGGCTCGGCCGGGCGAAGGCGCGGATCCGAGCGCGCCACTGCTCGGTTGGCCGCATCCGCCGCGCCCGCTCGAGACGGGTCGGTCGCGTGATCGGCCAGAGCCCGCGTGCCGGGGTTGTCCGGCCGCGAGGCGCCAGGGTCAAACTGGTCGTCGGCCGTCGCTAGCCCGACGCGCTGCATATTCACGGCTGAACGCCTTGAAATAGCGGGGGAGAAGTAGTAAGAACGCCCTAACACCCAGGGGGAACCAATTCAGGGAGGGAACCAAGTGAGATCTGTGCATCCGTTTTTGTCGTCGCCTCGACGCGGCGCAAGTTCGCGTGTTCTTCTCGGCGGGATCGTCGCTAGCGTCGTTGCGATCGCGGCGCTCGTCGGAGGTCTGTCGAGCTCGGCCGCAGCGACGAGATCGTCGAGCTGCGCAAACATCGAGCGCTACAACCTCGAGAAGCAGATGAACGCGCACGCCGCGGAAATCCTCGCGTCCTGCGGGCGTTCCAAGGCAGGCGGCCAGGCTCACTCGACGAGCTTCTCGTCGCTGGACGCGCTTGCCCCCGAGACCTACGGAGGTCCCGACGTCAACATCATCACGGGGCCGCCCTCCGGTGAGGGAACCTTCCCGCACGTGACCCAGTCCGAGACCCAGACCTGGGCGCAGGGCAACACGGTCGTCACGGCCATAAACGACTCGCGCACGGCGCCCTCCTGCTACTCGGGCGGCTCCTACTCGCTCGACAACGGCGCCACCTTCGTCCCGCTGAACACGCGGCCCTTCTGTAGCGGCCACGGCACCGGCTACGGCGACCCGGTCGTCTTCTACGACCAGGCGCACGCGAAGTGGATCGCCGTCTTCCTCGCCTCCGGCTGCGGAGGCCAGGGCCTCGGCATCTGGACCTCGACCGACGCCGTCACCTGGACGACCGGCGTCTGCGCGCACAACGGCGGGAGCGACGACCGCGAGTCGGGCTACGTCGACAACAACCCCTCCAGCCCCTTCTACGGGCGCATGTACATCTCCTGGAACAACTTCGCAGTCGGCGGCGGCGCCCTGCAGGTCATCTCCTCCGACAACGGCGGAACGACCTGGACCTCGCCCGTGACCGTCAACGCCGGCTTCATCCGCAACGTGCAGATCTCCGTCGGCCTGGACGGCACCGTCTTCATCGCCTCGATGAACGAGGGCGGCGGCGGGCTCGGTAGCCGCACGAACACGATCTACCGCTCCACGAACGGCGGAACCACCTGGACCTCCTCGAACACCGGTGCTTCCTTCCCGGGCCCGGGCCAGTCGACCTGTGGCTACTTCGCCGCCATGTTCCCCTCCTACTGGCGGCACATGGGCTGGGGCGACATCGGCGCCGGCCCCGGCGGGATCATCCACTACGCCTATGCCCAGCACGGCGCGGGCTCCGACTACGGCGACGTCTACTACGTGCGCTCGCCCGACAACGGCTCCACCTGGTCGGCGCCGCTGAAGATGAACACCGACGGCGGGGCCCGCTCCCAGTGGCAGCCCTCGCTCTCGGTCTCGCCGGGCGGCAACGTGCTCGTTTCCTGGTACGACGCCCGCAACACGACGGGCAACAGCCTCGAGCGCTTCGCCCGCCTCTCGCCCGACAACGGCGCGACCTGGGGCAACGACGAGGTGATGAGCGACGCGGTCAGCCCGCTTCCGCTGCAGCCGGACTCGAGCGTCCAGGCCTGCTACACGGGCGACTACGACCGCAGCTTCTCGAACGCGACCGCCCACTACACGGCCTGGGTCGACGGGCGCGTCCTGATCAGCGGCACCGCCCAGCAGGACGTCTACTTCGACAAGCACCCGGTCGGGCCGCCGCCGCCGCCTTCCCCCAACCTCGTGCACGACCTGACGACGCTCTTCGACGGAAACTCGAACGGCTACATCGACCCCGGCGAGAGCTTCGGGCTCGACGAGCGCGTCCGCAACGCCGGTAACGCCGATGCCCACTCGATCAGCGGCGTGCTTACCTCGCCGACGCCCGGGATCACGATCACGACCGGCAACTCGGCCTACCCGAACATCCCGGCCGGCGCCATGGGCACGAACACGACCCGCTTCCAGGGCAACGCCTCCGGCTCGATCGGCTGCGGCGGGGAGGCGAGCTTCCACCTCGTGCTGACGGCGACCGAGGGCACCTACAACGTCAACTTCACCGTGCCCACGGCTCCTTGCCCGAACTACACGATCACGACCCAGACCGGACAGACGATCGTGCCCGGGACAGTCGACACCGGCAACCACTGCGACGACTGCACGACTGCGATCACCTTCCCCTTCCCGGTCTACGTCTACGGCCACTCCTACACCTCGGCCGTCGTCGAGTCGAACGGGACGATCCAGTTCGACGGCGAGACGAGTGTCTTTACGAACACCTGCCTGAACGCCGCCGCCTACGGACGGACGTTCTTCCCCTACTGGGACGACCTGTACACGCTGAACTCCGGCTACGGCATCTACACGGCGACCACCGGCTCGGCCCCGAACCGCACCTTCTACATCGAGTGGCGGGCGCAGTACTTCCCGGGCTCGGGCAGCGCCAACTTCGAGGCCGTCTTCAACGAGAGCGACCAGGTCCTGAAGACGATCTACGGGACGACCACCAATGCCGGCAGCTCCTCGACCGAGGGTGTGCAGGACTCGGCGACGGGGCTCTTTGCGCAGTACGGCTGCAACGGCGCGGGCGGAGCGATCAGCTCCGGTCTCGCCGTCATCTACACGCCGGCTGGTGGGCCACCTCCGCCTCCACCGCCACCACCACCTCCACCTCCACCACCGCCACCTCCACCGCCACCCCCGCCACCACCACCCCCAGGCGAGTGGGAGACCGTGGCACCGCTTCCACTCGACCTCTTCGGCGGCGCGGCTGCCTCGGACGGGACGTACGCCTACTACTTCGGCGGCTACTCGTTCTCGACGATCCAGACCGTGAACACCTCCTACCGCTACGACCCCGTCGCCGACAGCTGGACGACGCTGGCACCGATGCCGCAGGCACAGATCGTGGCCGCGGCCGTCTACTACCCGACGACGAACAAGATCTACGTCTTCGGTGGCTCCGACCGCGATGCCCAGCTCGTCTTCGACGTGACGCAGGTCTACGACATCGCAACCAACAGCTGGTCGATGGGCCCGACGATGCCGGCCCCGCGCAGCCAGATGGCCCGCGGCTACAACTCCGCCAACGGCAAGATCTACCTGGTCGGCGGCTACGAGACGGCCTTCATCGACTCCGTCTCCGGCCAGACCTGGGAGTTCGACCCGGCGGCAGGCACCTTCACCGAGAAGGCGCCCAGCCCGCAGCTCCAGGGCGGGACCGCCTCGGGCGTGATCAACGGCCACCTGATCATGGCCGGTGGCCGCACGAATCCCGACGCGACGCTCGATCTGGCCTGGGACTACAACATCGCAACCGATAGCTGGACGCAGCTGACCAGCATGCCGGTCGCAGAGAACGTCCCCGGCAGCGTCGTTGCCCAGGGCCATCTCTGGTCGATCGGCGGCGGCGAGCCCTTCGCGGGCCCGTTCACGACGACCGGCGTCGTCAGCTTCGACCCGGGCGCCAACGCCTGGTCATCGGAGCCCGCCCTGAACGCGCAGCGCTCCTTCACCGGAGCCTCGCTCGTCGGGAACACGATCGTCGCAGCCGGCGGCCGTGACGGCGCCTCGACCTCGCTGGCAAGCGTGGAGACGCTGGAGCTGACGGGGCCACCGCCTCCGCCACCGCCGCCACCGCCTCCGCCGCCACCGCCTCCACCGCCACCTCCGCCACCGCCTCCACCGCCACCTCCGCCACCCCCGCCGCCTCCGCCACCACCGCCACCCCCGCCACCTCCGCCTCCACCACCGCCTCCACCGCCACCACCGCCGCCTCCACCGCCTCCACCTCCACCTCCGCCTCCACCTCCACCTCCACCTCCACCTCCACCTCCGCCACCACCTCCGCCTCCACCGCCACCGCCTCCGCCGCCACCGCCTCCACCGCCTCCGCCTCCACCTCCACCTCCACCGCCACCACCTCCGCCACCGCCACCACCTCCACCACCGCCGCCTCCACGTGCGCGCTGCCGCGTGCCGAGGGTGATCGGACTGAGGCTCGCGCCGGCGAAGAGGAAGATCCGCAGGGCACGCTGCTCCGTGGGTCGCATCCGCCGCGCCCGCTCCAGGCGAGTCGGCCGCGTCATCGGCCAGAACCCGAGGCCAGGCGTCCTCAAGCGCCGCGGCTTCCCGGTCAAGCTCGTGGTCGGCCGGCGCTAGTCAAAACGAAGACAAGCGAAACGAGAGGGGCGCCAATCGGCGCCCCTCTTCCTTTTCAGCTGATCGGACTCACGGGCTGCTGCTCTTGAAAGACACGCAATGAACGTGGTAATACCCGTGAAACTCCGGGGGGAGTAGGGGAGGGTCACCTTGTCATCGCTGCGCGCACTCGGCCGGAAGCGGCTCGGCCTGTCCGTCTTTTTCGTGCTGGTCGCCGTCGGAGTTGTCTCCACGGGGCAAGCCGGCGCGAGTACGGGCTCCATCCGGTCCTCGGCGGCAGATCAGGCCGTCCGCTCCGCGCAGGTCCAGCAACCGGTCTCTTCCCGTTCCAAGGAGTCTTCCGACGCCGCGCGCCGATCAACGAAGCGCCCTGTGCACGCCCAGCCGGCCCCGAGCGCCCCCGCGATGCTCCCCAGCGGCCTCGACCGCCTTCGCGGCCACGCGTTCGGCACCTCTGCGTACGCGCCCCTCGTGGACATCGCCTGTGTCGCGCCCGGTGGGCTCTGGAGCTCGGGGGCCACCTGGTCCGGAGGCATCGTCCCGACTGCGGCTGACAACGTCATGATCGGAAGCGGCTGCACCGTCACGATCGACACCGCCGCCACGACTCTCGACCTGACCGTGATGAGCGGCGGCGTTCTCCAGTACGAGGACACGACCGCACGGACGCTCACGGCAGCCGGCAACGTCACCGTCGGCGATGGGGGGATCTTCCAGTCCGCCGCTGCGGGAACGCAGACCGCGCATGTCCTCTCGGTCGGCGGCCACCTGTCGAACGCCGGCACGCTCGACTTCAGCACAAACGCCGACACCGCGGGCGCCGGCATTACGTTCACCGGTGCGGCCAACGTCACGTTCGCGAACTTCGGCACGCTCGACCTGAGGTCGACCAACGGCGTCATCCTCAACAAGGGGACCAGCAGTGCCTCCACCCTCGACTTCCTGCCCGGCGGGACGATCACCGTCCAGGGAGCCAACACCGCCGGCTTCCTGACGATCGGGAACGGGACGTTCAGGATCAGCGGCTCCGACACGTTCGCGAACCCCCTCTTCTCGGTCGCGGCCTACACCATCCCCGTGACCGGGGGACTCTGGCTGGACAACGCCAATGCGACGGTCGTCGGGCAGATCGGGAGCCCGACGAACAACGGCCTGCTACGCGTGACGAACGGAACGCTCAACGTCGGCACCCTCGGAACACACGTCATGGGCGCCGGCACCGGTGCGGCCTTCACCGTCGAAGGCGGCACTCTGAACTTCGCTGGCCGTCTGACCAGCGCCAATACGTTCATCACCTACACGCAGTCGGGCGGCGCAGTGAACGTCTGCATGGCTCCGCCTTGCGCCACGACGCCGTCGTTCGGCTTCACGGGCGCGACCGGGGTAGTAATGAAGATGTCGGGCGGCGCCATCAACCTCGTCAACAGCAACGGGTTGACGACAGCCGACTACAACCAGACCGGGACGATGGTCTACAGCGGCGGAACGCTGAACGTCGGCACGGGCGCCACCGTCACGAACTTCGTCTTCCGCGCACAGGGTCAGACGCCCAACGTGGTCGTCGACAACACGACCAACAACAAGACGATGAACCTGAGTGGACAGCTGAACGTCTGGGGCAACCTGACGATCAATCCGGGCACGACCGTCAACCTGAACCAGGGTACGGCGCAAACCCTGCTGCAGATCGGCCCGACGATCACGAACAACGGCGCGATCGTCGTCAACACGAACAACACCGGCTCCGTGAACTTCGCCGGCAGCCAGCAGACGCTCGGCGGCGGCTATGCGCAGACCTACACCGGCACCGGCACGTTCGGCACCCCCGCGCTGCGGCCGAGCTCCCTCAGCGTGCAGAACGCGGCCGGCCTCACGATCGACCCGACCGTCTCGCCGATCTACGTCAACCGCATCAACGCCTTTTACGGCGCGGTCACCAACGCCGACAAGATCCTCATCGGCAATGCCGATGCCGTGACCCTGGTCATCCAGCGCGGCGCTACGGGCATCGGGTTCGGCGCCGGCAGCCTCGACGTGGCGCCGACCTTCAACGTCGGCGCAGGCGGGCTGGCCCTCGTCTATGCGCAGTCGCCAGGGGCTCCGGTTACGACCGGGCCAGAGATCCCGAACACCCGCAGCATCCTCAGCATCCAGATCCTCAACCCGACCGGCGTCACGTTGGCGGGCGGCGACCTCACCGCGACCGGCACCGTCGCAGGCTTGAACGGCCTGCTGCTCCAGTCCGGCACGCTGACAACCAACGCGGCCAACCGGCTGCTCCTGACCGGTGCCGCCACCACCGCAGTGTCGGGCGGCTCGGCGGCCAGCTATGTCAACGGTCCGCTGACTCGCACGTTGCCCGCCGGCCTCGTTACGGGCAGCACCTACACGTTCCCGGTCGGCAAAGGCTCTTACAAGCAGTTCGAGCTCGTCAACCCGACCACGAGTGCGGGCGGCACCGTTGCGATCGAGGCGGAGGCGTTCGACTCGGATTCAGGCGGCACCGCCGGCCCGGCATTCGCCGCGCTGAACCAGAACCGCTACTGGTCGACCCAGATCACGGGCGGCGCAGGCAACTTCACGAACACCTCCGTCCGCCTGACGGAGCAGGGCACGGTCGGTGCGAACGCGATCGGCCAATCCGCCACCCAGGACGGCGTCTACGACTCGATCGGCGGCGCGGCCTCGGGCGCAACGATCGGCCCGAGCGTCACGATCTCTTCGCTGGGCTACTTCGCCGTCGGCCGGCTCACGGGCGCACCGACGATCAGCGGCAGCTTCAACGTCGGGGCAGGCGGAGACTTCACGACTCTGACCGCCGCGGTCGCGGCGCTCAACAGTCGAGTCATGACCGGTCCGGTCACCTTCTCGCTGACCGACAACACGTATGCGGGCGAGACCTATCCGATCGTCGTCAACCCGAACGGCGGCTCGAGCGCCACGAACACGCTGACGATCAAGCCGGCGGCGGGGGCCACGCCGTCCTTCAGCGGGACCTCGACGACGGCGCTGATCACGCTGAACGGCAGCGACTACGTGACCATCGACGGCTCCAATTCCGGCGGCGCAAGCCGCGACATGACGCTCACCAACAACAGCACGAGCACGACCAGCGCAGTCATCTGGGCACAGACCGTCGGCATCGCCGATCCCACCACCAACAACACGATCAAGAACCTGAACATCTCCGGCAACGCGACGACAACGACGGTCGCGGGCATCGGCTTCGGCAACACCACCATCGGTCCCACCACCCTGGGTACCCGCAACGACAACAACAGGGTCCAGAACAACGGCGTCACGACGGTGCAGTTCGGCGTCATCTCGCAGGGTGCCCTCAGCAACGCGAAGAACTTCGGCACGGTGATCACCGGTAACACGCTGGGCGGCGCCGGCGCTGCCGCGCTGGGCCGCGCCGGGGTCTATGTCGGCTTCGACGACGGCGTGCAGGTCATCAACAACACCGTCGTCAACGTCTTTGCGAGCAACAGCGCCGACGTCTTCGGCATCGCGCTCGGCAGCATCTCGGTCAGCGGGTCGGCGTTTACGACGAACAACGACGTCGCCAACGTCACCGTCACCGGCAACATCATCGGCACTGTCCTCAAGACGGATACGTTCTCCGCAGCCGGCATCTCGCTCGGCACGACGAACTACGGCACGAGCCGGATCGCCAACAACTCGGTGTACGGCGTGAATGCG
>CAVSKK010000001.1:0-1320000 GCA_963728535.1 uncultured Actinomycetes bacterium | reverse complement strand
CTGAGGCTGGGCCAGGCGAAGACCAGGATCCGCAGGGCACGCTGCTCCGTGGGCCGCATCCGTCGCGCTCGTTCGCGGCGAGTCGGCCGCGTGATCGGCCAGAGCCCGAGGCCCGGCGTCGTCAAGCGCCGCGGCTTCCCGGTCAAGCTGGTGGTCGGTCGGCGCTAAGACCGAAAAGATCGTTGGCAGTACGAGAAGGCGCCGGTGAGAACCGGCGCCTTCTCATTTTGAAATCACATGGCGGAAGGCTTTGTTTTCTTCTGGCAAGGTGGTAAAACCTTCTGATTGGGGCGCGAGAGGAGCGCCCAACCACTACGCACCGGAGGGGAAGAGAATGGGGAGTTCTAGGAAGCGTCTGGCCTGGCTGGGCGCATGGATTGGAGCGTTGTTGCTGGCTACGGCCGTCATCAGCGCTACCGGAACGGCGTCGGCCAAGAAGGTCGGTCAGACGCCGAGCATGGGCGCGAAGAACACCACCGTCCGTGTGCACCGCCCGGCCAAGCCGGCGGCTCCGGCGGTCGTGCTCTACGACCAGTACGACAACATCGGCGCGAACTCGACCTCGTCGCAGAACTTCGAGGCCTCGTTCGACATCTACGACGACGAGCTGGCAGACGACTTCGTCGTGCCCTCGGGCGATACCTGGAACATCAACCAGGTCGATGCCGCGGGCGTCTACTACAACGGCGCCGGGCCGGCAGCGAGCGTGAACCTGCGCTTCTACGACAACGCAGGTGGCCTGCCGGGCGGGAACGTCGCCACGCGGACCGATCTCGCGATGACCGACTCGGGCGGCTCGTTCGTCGTCCCGATCCCCTCGCCTGTCGTCCTGGGCCCGGGCACCTACTGGGTCTCGGTGCAGGCGAACATGGACTTCAGCATCGGCGGGCAGTGGGGCTATACCGACCGTACTGTCCAGTCCGGTTCGGAAGCTGCCTGGCAGAACCCGGGCGGCGGCTTTGGCGTCTGTCCGAGCTGGGGTGCGCGCGGCACGACCTGCGGCATCGACCCTGGGGTTCCGGATCAGGTCTTCCGCCTGAGCGGGACGACCGGTGGCCCACCACCGCCACCGCCGCCTCCGCCACCACCTCCGCCACCTCCGCCCGCGCACTACACGATCTCGACCCAAACCGGCCAGACGATCGTGCCGGGGACGGTGGACATCGGGAGCCACTGTGACGACTGCATGACGCCCCTCGCGCTGCCGTTCCCGGTCTACATCTACGGCACGCCGTATTCGTCCGTGAATGTCGACTCGAACGGAACGCTCCAGTTCGTCACGAACACCAGCACGTTCACGAACACGTGCCTGCCCGCGTCGGCCCACGGACGGGCCTTCTTCCCCTACTGGGACGACCTGTACACGCTGAACGACGGGTACGGCATCTATACGACGACCACGGGCTCCGCCCCGAACCGCACCTTCTACATCGAGTGGCGGGCGCAGTACTTCCCAGGGTCGGGCACTGCCAACCTCGAGTTCGTCTACAACGAGAACGACCAGGTCCTGAAGACGATCTACGGCCAGACCGACAGTGCCGGCACGTCGTCGACCGAGGGCGTGCAGGACACGGGCGCGGGCATCTTCGACCAGTACGGCTGCGATGGAGCCGGCGGCGCGATCAGCGAAGGCCTCGCCGTCGTCTACACGCCAGAGGGCGGGCCACCTCCGCCGCCACCGCCACCACCTCCACCACCTCCGCCTCCGCCACCACCTCCGCCACCACCTCCACCTCCGCCACCACCTCCGCCACCTCCACCTCCGCCACCACCTCCGCCACCTCCGCCGCCTCCGCCACCGCCACCGCCTCCGCCGCCTCCGCCACCACCACCACCACCGCCTCCACCTCCGCCACCACGTGCACGCTGCCGCGTGCCGAGGGTGATCGGACTGAGGCTCGGAGCGGCGAAGACCAGGATCCGCAGGGCACGCTGCTCCGTGGGTCGCATCCGCCGCGCCCGCTCCAGGCGCGTCGGCCGGGTCATCGGCCAGAACCCGAGGCCAGGCGTCATCAAGCGCCGCGGCTTCCCGGTCAAGCTGGTGGTCGGCCGCAGGTAAGCAACAAGCCATCAGAAGCACGACGAGGCGCCGGTGAAAACCGGCGCCTCGTTCTTTTCAAGCCATATTTCGTCGACTTCTGAGCGAGGGTCTTTTCTTTCCCGTCCGAAGGTGGTAAAAACACCCCAACGGGTGCGGTATACGTGCCCTTAACGCACGGGAGGGGAAGAGATGGGGAGCTCCCAAAAGCGTCTGGCCTGGCTGGGCGCATGGACCGCGGGGTTAGTGTTGGTGACCGCACTCGTGGGGAGCGCCGGCGCCGCCGGCAAATCCTCGCGCGTTCCGTCCGCGAGCACTGGCACCGCCACTGCAACTGCAACAGGAGCGCGCGGGGGATCGCAGCGCGCGAACCGAGGGCACCGGCTGAGCAAGCCGAAGGCGCCCGCGGTCGTGCTCTACGACCAGTACGACAACATCGGCGCGAACTCGACCTCGTCGCAGAACTTCGAGGCCTCGTTCGACATCTACGACGACGAGCTGGCAGACGACTTCGTCGTGCCCTCAGGGCAGACGTGGAACATCAACCAGGTCGATGCCGCGGGCGTCTACTACAACGGCGCCGGGCCGGCAGCGAGCGTGAACCTGCGCTTCTACGACAACGCCGGCGGCCTGCCGGGCGGAAACGTCGCCACGCGGACGAACCTGGCCATGACCGACTCGGGCGGCTCGTTCGTCGTCCCGATCCCCTCGCCTGTCGTCCTGGGCCAGGGCACCTACTGGGTCTCGGTACAGGCGAACATGGACTTCAGCATCGGCGGGCAGTGGGGCTATACCGACCGTACTGTCCAGTCCGGTTCGGAAGCTGCCTGGCAGAACCCGGGCGGCGGCTTTGGCGTCTGTCCGAGCTGGGGTGCGCGCGGCACGACCTGCGGCATCGACCCTGGGGTTCCGGATCAGGTCTACCGCCTGAGCGGGACGACCGGCGGCCCACCACCGCCACCACCGCCTCCTCCGCCTCCGCCTCCACCTGGGCCCGACCACTACGTGATCTCGACCAATACCGGCCAGACGATCGTGCCGGGCACGGTCGATACCGGGAACCACTGTGACGACTGCACGACGCCGATCACGCTGCCGTTCCCGGTCTACATCTACGGCACCCCGTACACCTCGGCGAACGTCGACTCGAACGGGACGATCCAGTTCACGACTTCCGGCAGCACGTTTACGAACGTCTGCCTGCCGGGGCCGAGCCACGGACGGGCCTTCTTCCCCTACTGGGACGACCTGTACACCCTGAACGAGGGGTACGGCATCTACACGACGACCACCGGCTCGGCGCCGAACCGCGTCTTCTACATCGAGTGGCGGGCGCAGTACTTCCCGGGCACGGGCAATGCCAACTTCGAGTTCGTCTACGAAGAGAACAACCAGGTCCTGAAGACGATCTACGGCGACACGACCAATGCCGGCTCGTCTTCGACCGAGGGCGTGCAGGACACCGGCGCTGGCATCTTCGACCAGTACGGCTGCAACGGAGCCGGCGGTGCGATCAGCAACGGCCTCGGCGTCAAGTACACGCCAGGAGGGGGCGGACCACCTCCGCCGCCACCACCACCTCCGCCGCCACCACCACCACCTCCACCACCGGGCGGCACGATCGTCGCCGCGGGCGGCTACAACGGCTCGACGACGGTTACGACCACAGAGGTGTTCACATCAGGTCCGTGGGAGATCGCTGCCCCGATGCCGGGAGACCTCTACGGCGGGGGCGCTGATACCGACGGCACCTATGTGTACGTGGCCGGTGGCTACTCGTTCACTCTCGGCACGTTGAACACGCTGTTCCGGTACGACCCGGCAGCCGACTCGTGGACGACGCTGGCGCCTCAGCCGACTCCGCAGATCATGCAATCGGCGGTCTACTACCCGCCGACGAACGATCTCTACGTTTTCGGCGGCTCGGACCCGGTCAGCGGCGTGGTCACCAACGCCGTGAGCGTCTACGACGTCGCGAGCGGCACATGGAGCGCGGGGCCGGCCATGCCGGAAGTTCGCGCCTTCATGTCTTCCGGCTACAACCCCGGCAACGGCAAGATCTACCTCGTCGGCGGGTACAGCACCGGCAACATCTCGCCCGCACATGACCAGACGTGGGAATTCGATCCTGCCGCGGGTTCGTACACCAATCGCGCAACGCATCCGCACGGTTTCGGCGGCGCAGCCTCCGGGATCCTCAACGGCCACCTGTATAGCGCGGGCGGCCGGGATGCCAGCAACACCACTCTGAACCTCACCTACGACTACGACATCGCGGCCAACACGTGGACGCAGCGGGCCAACATGCCTTCTCCGAACAACGTGCCTGGCAGCGCTATCTACCAGGGCAAGCTGTGGGCAATCGGAGGCGGCAATCCGTTTACCGGAAACAACCGATCCGCGTTCACAGCTCGGTCCTCTTCCAGGCCGGACACGACCAACCAGGTCGTGACTTACGATCCGGGCACCAACAGCTGGTCGAGCGCACCGAATCTCAACCAGGGCCGCTCGTTCATCGCGAGCACGGCGATCAATGGGGGCGGACCGCCGCCACCGCCGCCGCCGCCTCCACCACCTCCGCCGCCACCGCCTCCACCGCCTCCACCACCACCAGGCTGCGTCGACAACCACGTCATGATCGCGTTCTCGGACGTGAACGTGCAGCCGGCCACGTTGCAGGCGGACATCGCTGCAGAGCCGGGTGTCCTCAGCGTCGATACCTTCGACGCCGGGCTCTCGACACCGACGCTCGGGCAGCTGGAGCCCTATCGCACAGTGGTTGCGTTCTCGAACTCTCCGTACGCCGATCCGACCGGCATGGGCGACGTCCTTGCCGACTATCAGGACCAGAACGGGATCGTCGTCGGGATGAACTTCAACTGGTACGGCCCGCCGTTCGGTCTGGCCGGACGCTGGATGACCGGCGGCTACACGCCGTTCAACGACTTCGGCGGCGGTAACTTCAGCGACGGATCGCTGGGGGACTACGACGCCGGGCATCCGCTGATGGCGGGTGTGACGACGCTGAACGCGTTCTTCCGCATGTCCATGTCGGCCGCAGCCGGCGCGTCGGTGATCGCCGAGTGGACTGACGGCACCAACCTGATCGCCACCAAGGATCGCGCCGTCGCCATCAGCGCCTACGCGGGCGACTACGCAGGTAGCTGGAGTGGTCAGTACGGCAAGGTGATCGCAAACGCGGGTAACTGGCTGTGCTCCGGTGGGCCACCACCGCCACCGCCACCACCTCCGCCACCACCACCTCCACCACCACCACCACCACCACCGCCTCCGCCACCACCACCTCCGCCACCACCACCTCCGCCACCACCGCCACCTCCGCCACCACCACCTCCGCCACCACCACCTCCGCCACCACCACCTCCGCCACCTCCGCCACCGCCACCGCCACCACCTCCACCGCCTCCGCCACCACCACCTCCGCCACCTCCGCCACCACCACCTCCGCCGCCTCCGCCACCACCACCACCACCTCCACCTCCACCACCGCCGGTGAGAAGGTGCACGGTGCCGCGTGTGATCGGAAAGAAGATCGCCAAGGCACGGCAGCTGATCCGAAGGCGCGGGTGCAGGGTTGGACGTGTACGGTCGGCCCGCTCGAGGATCGCTCGCGGTCGCGTGATCGCGCAGAGCCCACGCGCGGGTAGGCGAGTTCGCCGCGGCACGAGGGTCAACCTCGTGGTCAGCCGCGGGGGAGGATCCTTCCTCGCACCGCCGTTCACGGGCTAAGAGGTAGGCCAACAAACGACGAAGCCAAACGAGGCGCCGGCGAAAGCCGGCGCCTCGTCCTTTCTCGTGACGCTGGGGCCTTCACTAACGGGTGGAAATGTTGTACAAACCGTGAAAGCCGACCTTTGTGAGCCCATAGCTGGGGAGCCAAGGAGGGGGAGACTGTGGGGAGTCGCAAGCGCCTTCTCTGCCTGAGCGCAGAGGGAGCACTGATCGTCACACTGGCGCTACTCGCGCCGGGCCTCGCCTCGGCAGGTGAGACCAACTACTCGACGAACACGCAGACCGGTCAGACGATCATCCCGGGAACGGTCGACAGCGGCAGTGAAACCACCTATTCGACGAAAACGCAGACCGGTCAGACGATCATCCCGGGAACGGTCGACAGCGGCAATCACTGCGACGACTGCACGACGCAAGTCACCTTCCCGTTCGAGGTGCCGATCTACGATCAGCCCTTCACGAGCGCCTGGGTCAGCTCGAACGGAAACATCCAGTTCGCGACAGACAGCGGCGGCTGGTCGACCGGCTGTCAGTCCTTGCCGATCAACGGCCTTGACCGGGCTTTCATCCCCTATCAGGACGATCTGCGCACCGACGAGACCGGTGGAGGCATCTTCACCGCCGTGCTCGGAAGCGAGCCGAACCGGCAGTTCGTGATCGAGTGGCGGACGACGTACTTCATGCGGACGGGCAACGCCAACTTCGAAGTCATTCTCTCGGAGGACACGCCGACGCTCTCGGTCATCTACGGCGCCACGGGCGACGATGGTGCACAGGAGACGAGCGGGATTCAGGCTTCCGATCTCGGTGCCTTCACTCAGTTCTCGTGCGGCGAGCCGACGCTCGTCAACGGACTGCGCGTCAACTACGTGCCCCACCACGGCCCGCCGCCACCGCCACCGCCACCGCCACCGCCACCGCCACCGCCACCGCCACCGCCACCGCCTCCTCCACCGCCTCCGCCACCGCCTCCGCCACCGCCACCGCCACCGCCACCGCCACCGCCACCGCCACCGCCACCTCCACCTCCGCCGCCTCCACCACCGCCTCCGCCACCGCCACCGCCTCCACCACCGCCTCCGCCGCCACCGCCACCGCCGCCACCGCCTCCGCCGCCACCGCCACCGCCGCCACCGCCACGCGCGCGCTGCCGCGTGCCGCGAGTGATCGGACTACGCCTTGGCAAGGCGAAGACGAGGATCCGCAGGGCACGCTGCTCCGTCGGTCGCATCCGCCGCGCTCGCTCGCGGCGAGTCGGCCGTGTGATCGGCCAGAGCCCGCGGCCGGGCGTCTTCAAGCGCCGCGGCTTCCCGGTCAGGCTCGTCGTCGGCCGGCGCTAAACCAGGCTCTCGAGCAGCGCGGGTTGAAGCTCCTCTAGAGAGGCGACAACGACGGCTGCGAGAGAAAGAGCCTCGTCGCCGGGCGGGAACACGGAGTTCGGGATGGCGATCACTTTCATGCCGGCCGCAGCGGCCGAGCGGATGCCGTTCTCCGAGTCCTCGATCGCGGCGCAACGCGTCGGATCGACCTCAAGGCGTCGCGCCGCCTCGAGGTAGACGCCGGGCGCCGGCTTACCGCGCTCGACCTCCTCTGACGAGACCGTCGCGCGGAAGAGACCGGCCGTTCCGGTCAGCTCCAGAAAGAGGTCGATGAGCGGTCTGTTTGAAGAAGAAGCGATCGCGAGCGGCCGGTGCGCAGCGAGCCGCCTCACCGCGTCGAGCGCGCCGGGAATGAGGGGCAGGCGCTGCCGGTAGAGCTCCTCGAGGCGTCGAACGACCTCGGCGGTGATCTGCTCGGGCGGGTCGGGCACGCCGACCTCCTCGTGCATGTAGCGCGACCACTCTGGCGAGCTCATGCCCATCATCGCCCGTTGCGCGTCCTCTCGCCAGCGCCCTCCTCGCTCGTCCGCGATCTGCCGGCGGGCCTCATCCCAGATCTCCTCGGTGTCGAGCAGCACGCCGTCGAGGTCGAAGACCACCGCCTCGATCACGTGTACGCCTGGCGGTGGTGCACAAGGGCTTCTCGGCCTGGACCGCGGGCGGCCGAGACGACGTCGCCGACGAAGAAGGTGTGGTCCCCGGTCGGATGCTCAGACGCGAGGTGGCATTCGATCCACCCGAGCGCTCCCTCCAGAAGCGGCGCGCCGAGCTCGCCGGTGCGCGTTTCGATTCCTTGCCAGAGGATGATCGGCGGAACGCCACGCGCGAAGTGCTGGGCCAGGGCCTCCTGCCCCGTGGCGAGGATGCTGACCGCAAACGCACTCGCCTCCCGTAACAGCTCGTGCAGCGCGGCGTGCCGTCCGACTGCGACCCCGACGAGCGGCGGCTCGAGGGAGAGCGAGACGAGCGAGACGACCGTGAGACCGGCCTTCTGCCCGGCTGCGTCGACCGTGACCACGCTGACCGGCTGGGGCACCGCGCGCATCAACGCCTTCAGCTCGTCGCCCGCCACGGGCCGATCCTATGTCGCCGGAGGCGCGCTTACTTGTGGCGGCACTTGGAGTTCTTGAAGATCGACCTCTGCTCCTCGTTCGCCACCTCGTCGAGCGCCGGGTCGAACGGTCCGGGCGCCTGGCCCTGCCAGAAGAGGATCGGCGTCACGCCTGGCCCCATCACGGTTGCCCGGTATTTCTCGCCCTTTCCGGTCCGGCTCCCGTGAGGGTAGAAGCCATAACAGAACGCTCCGCTCCCGCGATGAGTGAGGAACGCGTTCTCGCGCTTCCAGCCGCGGCCGTAGCGCGAGTTGTACGTGTCGATCATCACGTTGCGGCCCCAGGTATCGAGCGGAGAGCCGTACCTCGTGGCTTTGAATCCGTAGACACCCTCGCCCTTGTAGGTCAGCCAGCCGTACAGGTGGTCGAAGCGCCCGTAGACCCAGTCGACCTTGACGACGAACTCCGGGAGGTCGCCCGACCAGTGTGCGAGGTGCATCTCCGTGGCTCTCCGCTCAGCCGTCGGGCGCAGGCCGAAGTTGGGCAGCCGCCGTTGCCACTTCTGGATCGCCCAGTGCGAGCCGTCGGGGGCGGTGCAGGCGGCGACGAGGTAGCGGAGCGGCGGCCCTTCGTACGGGCCGCAGGCGTTCTTGAATCGCTTCCAGTAGCCCTGGCGGCCCGAGCCCCAGCCGCCCGAGCGGTCGATCCTGAACCTGACCTGCTTCATCCCGCGCGTCGGTGTCCGGGCGTTGATCGCGCCCCAGGCCAGCGTGTGGTTGAGGCGTCCTCCGCTCCGATACGTGAGGAGGGCGACGTTGCTGCGGTTCACGGCGAGCTTCACCTGGGTCGCGTTGCGGTTCATCATCTGGGACGCGGAGGCCGCGGCAGGGAGCGTCGCGAATGCGACGGCAGTGATCCCGATGAGAACTCCATGGCGCATGATCTTGACCCCCTGCAGGAGCGTTTTGACTGGGCCGGACCTTTCTTACATCGGCGGAAAGTAGCGGAACCAAAGTCTCATTGCGTGATCGAGGGATGAACTCAGTCCGCCAGCTCCTCGGCCAGGAGCGTGCAGGCAAACCAGCGCCACGCCAGTTCCTGATTGCCCGCGAGGCGCTCGAGGCGGGCCGAAACCTCCTCCAGCCCCGCCGCCGCGGCGGCGACCGACTCGAGACCCTCGGCCAGAGCGGCTCGGTGTTCCGGCGTGTCGAGGTCGGCCGCCAGCGCGGTGACCGCGCGCCCGTCCGGATCGGGCTCTCGACGAGGATCGCCGGCCGTCGCGAGGAGCTGTACGGCCCGCCGGCGGGCTCCGCGGAGCTCGTCCGGGTCGAGCTCGACCCTTTGGCCGGCGAGCAGCACGAGCGAGACTTCGATGACCAGCGACTCGCCCTCGGCGAGCCTCGACTCGAGCCCGACAAGGAACTCCCGCTCGGGAGAGACCTCCACGTTCCCAGGATACGGCGGTCTTGTCGTAAAATGGGCTTGTTGCCGCGTTAGCCTGCGGCACGGAACGGGGATAGGCGGAGAGATGAGCACAGATGCGATCGCTGTCCTGCTCGAGCACGGCTCGGAGACCGGCTGCGTCGAGATCTCCGAGTTGAACGAGCTCGTCGACCAGCTCGAGCTAGGCGACGAGGAGGTCACGAGCATCTACGAGCAGCTCGAGGAACGCGGCATCGACGTGCGGGACGACTGCGGGCGCGAGAAGGCACCGAGCAGCACGTACGTCAACGGCGATCTGGCGACCCATACGACCGACGCTCTCCAGCTCTTCCTCAACGAGATGGCGCGTTATCCGCTGCTGACCGCCGAGGAGGAGGTCGAGCTCGCGAAGCTGATCGAGCGCGGCGACAAGGCCGCCAAGGACAGGATGGTCAACTCGAACCTGCGCCTTGTCGTCTCGATCGCCAAGAAGTACCAGGGCCACGGCCTGTCGTTGCTCGACCTGATCCAGGAGGGCATCATCGGGCTGATTCGCGCCGTCGAGAAGTTCGACTGGCGGCGCGGCTACAAGTTCTCGACCTACGCGACCTGGTGGATCCGTCAGGCGGTCCAGCGCGGGGTCGCGAACAAGGCACGAACGATCCGCATGCCCGTGCACATCGTCGACCGCGAGCGGAAGATGGCGAAGGCCGAGCGTGAGCTGCACGCGAAGCTCGGCCGGGCTCCGACGCTGCAGGAGATCGCGAAGGCGGCGAAGCTCCCCCTGAAGCAGGTGCGCGACGTCGAGAATGCGGCCCGTGCGGTGACGAGTCTCGACCGCCCGGTTGGCAGCGAGGGCGAGACCTCGCTCGGCGAGCTCGTCTCCGGCAACGAGGCGCCGCCCGAGGAGGAGCTCGAGGTGAGCCTCCGGCAGGAGGCACTGCGCCGCGCGGTCGCCGAGCTCCCCGACCGCGAGCGTGACGTGCTGAAGCTTCGGTTCGGATTGAACGGCGATCCCAGCCCGCAGTCGCTCGAGCAGATCGGGAAGACCCTCGGCCTGACGCGTGAGCGCGTGCGCCAGATCGAGAGCGAGGCGCTCAAGCGGCTCGCCGTCAGCCGCGAGCTGGACGCCGTCCGCGCCGCCTAGAGCAGCGCGTAGACGACGGTCATCGCAACCGCCACCGCGATCAACAAGCCAGTCCCTGCCAGCGCGACCGCGCCCCTGTGGAGCGCGAGAGTCATGGCGGCTCGCTGGGTCGGCGCCAACCGCAATGGCAGCGCGGCGACCCCGAGGAGCCCGATTGCGATCCCGAGGAGGACGAAGAGGAAGTTCGGAATGCTCGTGAAAGCACCGACGGCATCCTGCGCGAACCTGGCTCCGAGGGCGCCACGTGCACGGGAGGGCCGCCCGTCGCTCACACGCTTGACTCGGCCCGGTGCTGCTGCCGCCTTCGGCGTTCCAGGGGTGGAGGCGCTGAATGGGAGCGCGGACGATTGCGAATCCTGCCTCGAGTTGCATGCATCCGCGCCTCGGGAGGACACGATCACGCGCCGGTCTGGGCGCTCGACGACGACGAACTCGGTATCTACGACGGCGCGGCCTCGTGGCAGCGTTCGCGCCTTGATGCGGTAGGTCCCTGGGCCGAGTGGTCGACCACCGACGTGACCGCGGAAGCGCACCCGATTCATCCCGGGATGACCGGCGACGCGGAAGCGGCCGACTCGCCGGCAATCCGGCGCTAGCTGGACGACGACGAACTCCACGGGAGCGGCGCGCCCGAGCCGGAACACAAGCATGGTCTGCCTGCTTCGCCGCGGTCCTGTGCGCGAGATCCAGTTACGCGAGAAGTGCAGCCTGTGGACTCGCGCCCGGCTTGCTCGTTGGTGGTAGGCGGGCGTTTGGCGTCCGGCGCCTACGTTGGGGCCTCCGTTCGAAGAGGCCGCGCCGCTGCCACCGCCGCCGAGCGGCAACGTCGACTGAGCGCCGCCGCCGCCATCTCCGCGAGGCGGCAACGAGGGCGGCGGGACCGGAACGCGGGGCACCTGCGGCGGGACCGGCGGAATGCGAGGCAGCTGCGGCGGGACCGGCGGAGGCTGCGGAAGCTGTGGCGGGGGTGGCAGGACGGGCAACGTGGGAATCGTCGGAAGCGTCGGGGGCGGTGGGAGAGGAGGTATGTCCAGGCCGGCCCCGGCCGAGGCGAACCAGCCGGCAAGGAACCCCACAGAAAGCAGGGCGCTGAAAAAGAGGCGACGCCGCAGTACGGGCTTCATCCGTTATAAGACGTCTGACGAGCCGAAAACTTGCGTTCTGCTGGCGATACGCCCCTGGTGGGTGAACGGATCGCCTTTAGTCCTCTAACGTTCGTAGGCGCCGATGTCGGGCCCACTGCCGATCGGCCGGAGGAGGTTGTCGGCATCCGAGAGTAGAAGTGGAGCAGGCTTGCGGTGTTCACCGCGGGACTGCCGGCCCCGACGGTTTTCAAGACCGCCCCGTTCGACCGCTCCGGCACCCCGCCGGAGAGGGATGCTAGCTAGGAGGCTTTGGCGAAATATGGCTGAGCCGCCGGGCCGCGTGCTCGCCCCGAGGCCGGGTCCTCAGTCGCCCCGGTAGTGGTGACTACCGGGACTCCCTGCGTCCGCGGCCTCGGAACGACCATCGCACCCCAGCGACGAGCAACATTGCACCAAAACCTCCGATGCTAGGCGTCGGGTCGGATCCGCTCCGGCGCGCCGTAGGCTCGAAGCACTTCCGGCACCCCGCCCTGGAAGTTCTCGAGGATCGCGAGCGTCCACCGGTCGGTAACGGCGGTGCCGTTCAGCGTGTGCACCTGCTCAGGGCCGCCGTCTGCCCGGTAGCGGGTCCCGAGCCGCCGGGCCTGGAAGTCGGTCGTGTTCGACGCCGAGGTCAGCTCCCGGTAGCGCTCCTGGCTCGGGAACCAGGCCTCGATGTCGTAGCGCTTCGCGGCCGCGGCGCTCAGGTCGCCGGCGGCGATGTTCAGCACCCGGTAGGGCAGGCCGAGCTCCTGCACGTTCGCCTCCTCTAGCGCGAGGATGCGCTCGAACTCGTCCCAGGACGCCTCAGGAGCCGTGTACGCGAACATCTCCACCTTGTTGAACTGGTGGACGCGGAACATCCCGCGGGTGTCGCGCCCGGCGGCGCCCGCCTCGCGCCTGAAGTTCGTCGAGAACGCCGTGTAGCGGAGCGGCAGCTCGTCCGCCTCCAGGATCTCGCCCATGTGCAGGCCCGCGAGGGCGACCTCCGAGGTGCCCGTGAGGTAGAGGCCGTCCTCGCCGATCTCGTAGTACTCGTTCTTCTCCGCCGGGAAGAAGCCGGTGCCGTACATGGCCTCCTCGCGGACGAGCACGGGCGGAAGGACAGGCGTGAACCCCGCGATGACCGCGCGATCGAGCGCCCAGCGGTACAGAGCCAGGGAGAGCAGCGCCGTGTCCCCGACGAGATAGCCGAAGCGCGAGCCGGAGACGCGTGCCGCGCGCTCCATGTCGAAGCGCCCGAGCTCGAGGTGCTCTTTCGGCTCGGCGAGCTGCGGCGGCTCGCCGACTACGCGAACGACCTCGCCCTCCTCCTCGGTAGCAACGTCGGGAACGGAGTCGTGCGGCGGATTCGGCACTTTCTGCAACAGCTCGTCGCGGGCCGCCTCCGCAGCGGCGAGCTCATCCTCGAGCCGGCGCAGGTCCTCCTTCACCTGCTTCAGCTCGTCGACCTGCTCCGGCGTGGGCTTTCCCTGGATCTTCTGGCGGCCGCGCAGCTCGTCGACCTGCGGGATGAGCTCACGCCAGCGGGCGTCCGCCTCGAGCAGCCGGTCGAAAGTCTCGCCTGCGCCTTTGCGTGCCACGGCCGCCCGGAACCCATCCGGGTCGGCGCGCGCAGCCTTGAGGTCGATCACCCTGTTTGGAGGAACGCTACGAGGTCGGCGACTTGCTGTGACGTGAGCTGCGAGCCGTAATCCTGAGGCATGATGCTCGGCTGGAAGCCGGATGCGACTTCGGCGTTCGGGTCGGTGATCGACTCCTTGACGAAGTCCGCGTCCTTGCCCTTCAGAGCCTCGTCGAGATCCGGGCCAATCGAGCCCTTCGAGGCCGCCGGGGTGAACGTGTGGCAACCGCCGCAGCCGGCATCGTTGAAGGTCGTCTTGCCGGCTGCAGGATTCCCCTTTGCGGCCGTGGGCAGGGTGCCCTCCACAGGCCCGGTCGGCGAGATGGTCTCCTCGCCTCCGCAGCCGGCCAAGAGGAGCCCGAACAACACGATCAGAACGGCACGACGCACGAAACGCGAGTTTACTCGACGCGCCGAGCGTCTTTCCAGATGCGTAGAGCGGCGCACGAGAGGGCTCCGATTCCCGCGACGTCCCGTGGCGAATCGTTGACGAGCAGCGAGACTGCGACGGCAACCAGGACCGCGTCGACGGTCGCAAAGCGAGGCCGGCGCGAGGCGACCCACGCGAAGACCGGCAACGAGGCAGCGATGATCAGCGCCGAGTCACGCGAGGAAATCAGCCCGTGCGCGGAGAGCCACAGGCGGTGCGCCATATCGCCGAGCACGTTGAGCGGGCCCTCTCCGAGCGAGCGTGTCACGTGGCTCGAGCCGCCGAGCGCGGCATCGATCCCGATGACGGCGACGGCGGCTCCAACGACGACGGCTCCGGCAAGAGCCAGGTTCCGCGCGGTCAGGGGAACGGCTCGCAGTCGCAGCCACAGGAAGAGGAAGCCCGCCGCGAAGACCAGCACGCCACCGCCGTCGGCTCCTGCGAAGCTCGCGCCGACGGTAACCAGCACGAGCAGCGCGACAGGGATGAAGAGCCTCCGGCCGGCGAGCGCGGCGCCGAGCAGCCCGGGAACGAGGAGCATGGTCTCGACCTGGTTCTGGAACCCGTAGAAGCGTCCACCGTTCTCGGGCCTCGCCCCGATTGCGGCGAACGAGCTCGTCTCGGTCGACGAGGAGAGCACTAGGAGATAGAGCGGGAAGATCGCGATCAGCGCCGCAGCGAGCGCGCGACGCCGGGCGGTCAGTGCCGCGAGCACCAGGGCTCCGACGACCGTGATCGCCGCGAGAGACGAGACCACGATCCACGGCTCGGTCACCTCGAGGGCGCTCAGCGCGAGCGCGGAGGCGAGGCCGGTCGGAGCGGCGAGCAGGGCGGCACGCGCACAGAGGGGCGAATGCACAAGAAGCCCGAGGAGCGCGAAGAGGATGATGACCCCGGCGAGCATCAAGGCCGCAGGCTCCCTCGTCTCGTGCGCGGCGTCGAGGCGCTCACCGAGCCGCTCGAGCTCCGGCAGCACGTCGCCGACGTGCTCCGCTGTGACCGGAGGGCGCTCCCCGCGGTCGAGAGCTTCGACGGTCGGCTCCAGGTCGTAGATCGAGACGAGCCCCGGGATCCGTGTCCGATCAGAGACGAGCATCGCCCCGGCGGGGTAACCCGGCCCGCTGATCGAGACCCATTCCAGGCCCTCGTACCCGTGGTCGCCAGGCCGGGGCAGCGAGACGAAGATGGTGTAGGGGCAGGGACAGCGCGCGGCGGGGACCCGCTCGAGTGCGGCGAGCGCCTCTTCGCGGCTGAAGGTCGGCCCGCGCCCGGGAACGAGGCGGCCTGCGGCGCCGTGTGCTGCGGCGTCGCTCCCGCCTGGCGCGATCTGAACTCTGACGTGCTCGGCGCGGGCCTCAGGTGCAACCAGGAGCGCGGTAGCGCCCAGGCTCACGGCTACAATCAGTGATGTCCCCTTCAGCTTCACAAGGAGCGCGATTCTCGATGAAACGCAGTGCTTACGGGCGCGACTTCGGCCTCTCGACGCGAATGTTCTTGACGATGTTCTTCCTGGGGATCGTCTACATCGCTTTCTTCATCGTTCTCGTTCAGTTCGTCGGCTCGTTCCTCTTCATCGGCGTGATCATGGGCGTGCTCGCGTTCGTCCAGTACTTCACCTCGGACAAGATCGCCTTGATGGCGTCCGGTGCGAAGGTCGTGGGGCCGGACGAGGCTCCTGAGCTGCATGGGATGGTCGAGCGTCTAGCGGCGATGGCCGACCTTCCGAAGCCGCGCGTCGCCGTTATCCCGACCGACATACCGAACGCGTTTGCGACCGGCCGGAATCAAAAGCACTCCGTCGTCGCGGTCACGGAAGGCCTCTGGAACCGCCTCGAGCCGCACGAGGTCGAGGGCGTTCTCGCCCACGAGCTCTCGCACATCGCAAACCGAGACGTCGCCGTGATGACGATCGCAAGCTTCTTCTCGATGCTCGCTGCCATGCTGGCGCGCTTCGGCCTGTGGGGCGGGATGTTCAGCGGAGGGGACCGTGACCGGGGTGGGGCTCCCGTCTGGCTGATCATGTTTGCCGTCTCGATCGTCACCTACGTGATCAGCTATGTGCTGATCATGATGATCTCGCGCTACCGGGAGTACGCGGCCGACCGTGGTGCGGCCCTGATCACCGGTGCGCCGGAGAACCTGATGAGCGCGCTCCAGAAGATCTCGAGCCGGATCACGCAGATCCCGCAGAAGGACCTGCGCGAGGTCGCCGGTATGAACGCGTTCTTCATCATCCCGGCGGGCCTCAAGAAGTCCGGCGCCGAGCTCTTCATGACCCACCCGCCGCTCGAGAAGCGCCTCGCCCGCCTCGCCGAGATCTCGCGCGAGATGGGCCGGCCCGTTCCCGTCGACCTCTAGTTGGGCCTGACCAACGTCCTCTTCGGGCGCAAGAAGCTCAAGAAGGCCGTTCAGGAGAAGCTCTTCGCGATCACGACCGCGCGGATCACGCTCGAGACCGACCTCGGGCTGAAGCCGACCGGGGACTCGGCTGTCATCTTCAAGCCACTGTCGGCCGCCGAGTTCGTGCGGGCCGAGAACGAGCTTCAGGAGCTGCTCGACGTCGCCGCTGCGGACTCGCACTCGAAGATCGAGCGCCGCGGCGACGAGTTCGGCTTCGAGTGGCTGATCATCCGGGACAACGACTTCGAGGAGCTCGTGGCGACAGTTCACCTCGTCGCCTCCGAGCTCGTTGCCCGAGGCTTCGGCGAGCAATTGCTGGCAGCGGCCTTCAAGTTCCAGGGCGGCAAGCATCCGGTCTACTGGATCTACGGCTTCAAGCGCGGCGCGTTCTGGCCGTTCATCCCGATTGGTGAGGCCAAGGAACGCGACAACGCCGAGGAGCTCGAGCTGAAGTCGAAGCTCGAGAAGGAGCTACCAGTCGAGCCGGACCTGAGCCGGTGGCTAGCCCTCTTCGACGCGCCCATCTGAGCCCTGTCCCGGGACCTGGTCCCGGGACCCGGCTTGGGACCAGATCCGAAGACGTGGCTGGTTAGGCCGGTGGTTCGCCGTCCCAGTAGTCGAGCTTCTCGATGCGGCCGATGACGCCGACGCCGAAGAAGCCGATCTTGTTCGAGCGCGGGTAGTAACAGATCTCATTCGGGTTGTTCGTGCCGTACGTGAGCAGCGTCAGCGGGCCGCCGCGGAACGCATGCGCGACCCCGGTGCCGGGCGGGCGACCGACCATCGAGCCCGGCCGGAGGGGATGCTCCTCGTCGCCGAGTAGGCACGTGCCCTCGCCGTCGAGCACGACGAAGAACTCCTCTTCCGAGCCATGGCAATGCGGCGGGCAGTTGAGCTTGCCCTCCGGGATGAGCTCGTGGCGCATGCCGGTCCGCAGAGATCCCGCCTGGCGCCCGAGCGCCCGCTCGACGCCGCCGCAGTCGTGGTCTTCCCATTCCTCGGCCTCGGCGTCGTCGACGTTGACGACGCTCTTGGGCCGCGGAGCCGGGTCGCCGAAGACGAGCGGCTCGGCCTGCGCCTCGACGTCCCAGGGATCGTCCGTCCGGCCCTCGACCCACGGCCAGCCGAGACGGATCGCTTTCGACCGCGGCAACCAGCCCAGCTCCGTGGGATGCCGCGTCCCGTAGATCAGCACGTCGAGCCCCTCCGGGCCGCCGCGCAGCGTGTGCTCCTCGTGATCGGCGAGATGCACGACGCAGTCGCCCGGCCGCAGCTCGTAGACCTGCTCGTCCTGCCAGGAGAAGCCCGACCCGCCGAGAACGAAGACGATCTCCTCGGAAGCCGCGTGGGAGTGGGGAGGGGTCGACAACCGGCCCGGATCGATCCGGACGCGATTGACGCCGATGCCGACGCAGCCGACCGCATCGCCGAGCCGCTGCCAGCTCGCAGCCATCTCGCCCTTCTCGCGGCGAGCAGGCTCGACGTCGTCCCAATGCGCGACGTGTTCTACTGCGGGAGCTCCTTGGTCTCGGAACCGGAGCCGATCTCGGCCTTCATCTTCTCGAGCTCGTCGTCGACCTTCGACTTCGAGGTCAACTGGGCGAGCTCACGGTCGAGCTGCGTGTCGCCGCCGGACGTGAAGTCCTCGAGCGTGCCGCCGGCGATGAGCTCGTCCATCGCGGAGGCGCGTGCCTGCATCTCTTCTGTCTTGTCGCGGGCGCGAGAGATTGCTTGGCCCGTATCGGCCATCTGGTCGCCGATCCCGGTCGACGCCTCGCCGATCCGCACCGAGGCCTCGGCGGCCGAGTACTGCGCCTTGATGACCTCTTTCTCGCTCCGAAACGACTCGATCTTCGCGGAGAGCGTCTTCTCGTTCGCCACGAGCTTCTCTTGTTGGGCTTCGAGGTCGCCCACCTGGCGATCGAGATCCTGAAGCTGGGTCTGGGCAGCCGTCTTGCGCTCGAGCGCCAACCGGGCCAGATCCTCGCGGCCCGCACCGAGCGCCTCGCGTGCCTGCGACTCGAGCTTCGGAACGCTCGCCTCGAGCTTGTCCGCTTGAAGCTGGAGCCGTTTCTTGGCCGTGACGACGTCGGCGACGCCGCGCTTGACGTTCTGGAGTAGCTCGAGCTGCTTCTCGTAGGAGTAGTCGAGCGTCTCGTTCGGGTTCTCCGCCTTGTTCAGGACCTTGTTCCACTTGGCCTTGATAATCGTCATCGTGCGTTCCATCAGCCCTGCCACACTGTCCTCCTCGTCGATGTCGAAGTAGCCTATCCACCGATGCTCACCGAACGAAGCATGGAGCCGAGCTGGTTGTCGAATGCCTACCTCGTTGCGGACGAGGAAGGCGGGACGGGTGTCTTCGTCGATTCCGGTCCTCCCATGGAGCCCTTGGTCGAGCTCGCTCGCACCTGGAGCGTCGACCCGCGCCACGTGCTGCGAACCCACGGGCATCACGATCACGTCGCGCACGAGAACGAGCTCGGAGTCGAGGTCGTCACGGGCCCACTGGAGGTTGGCGGGCTCCACGTCGAGGCGCTGCCGACCCCGGGCCACTCGGAAGACCACCTCGCGTTCGTCGTGAACGGCGAGCTCTGCTTCTCGGGCGACATCCTCTTCAAGGACGCAGTCGGCGGGGGAAGCGACGTGCCGGCCATCCGGCGCTCCGTGATGGACGTGCTGATGAAGCTCCCGTCGGAGATGCGCGTCCTACCCGGCCACACCGACGAAACGACGATCGGGCGCGAATGGGAGGAGAACCCGTTCGTCCGGGTCTGGCGCGGCGCCGACCCGGAGGGCGACGAGCCGTGCACAGTCGACGGCGAGGAAGCCGTGGTCGTCGTCTGGTCGCCCGACTACGACGGCAAGGGCAAGGCGCTCGTGCGGTTCGCGGGCGGCCGCGAGGCGATCGTCGGCGGCTCCAAGGTCATCAGACCCTAAACAGCCTTCCTGGATCCAAGATCTCCGATTAGGTCTGTCCGGTGCTAGGTGTTAGCCTATTTGGGATCCCAAATGACCGATCTCGGATCCACAACCCTCACCGCAGCGCCAAGAGTGGCTGAGAACGAGCGCAGCCGGTCGTCCGAAGAGCGGTGCCTCAGCACAGCAGAGCTTGCCGAGTGCACGTGCCCGGAGGCTTGCGAGCGCGACCACGACACCGACTAGGAGGCCACTCATGACCGCGTCAGGAAACGGCAAGTCGCCGAACGGTAAGGCACCCCTCGCAGACTGGGCGACGAGCCCCCGCTGGCGGGGCATCGAGCGCCCCTACACCGCTGAGGACGTCGAGCGGCTTCGCGGGCCGGTGCGGGTCGAACACACGCTCGCGCAGCTGGGCGCCGAGCGGCTCTGGCACTTGCTCGAAGGCGACGAGCACGTCGCGGCGCTCGGCGCGATGACCGGCGGCCAGGCGGTGCAGATGGCCAAAGCGGGACTGAAGGCGATCTACCTGTCGGGCTGGCAAGTCGCCGCCGACGCGAACCTCTCCGGCCAGACCTATCCCGATCAGAGCCTCTATCCGGCGGACAGCGCGCCCGCGCTCGTTCGGCGGCTCAACAACGCGCTCTTGCGCGCGATCCAGGTCGAGGCCGTCGAAGGCAACGAGGTCGACTGGATGCTGCCGATCCTGGCCGACGCCGAGGCGGGCTTCGGCGGCCCGCTCCAGGCCTACGAGCTGATGCGCGGGATGATCGAGTCCGGCGCCGCGGGCGTCCACTACGAGGACCAGCTCGCCGCGGAGAAGAAATGCGGTCACCTCGGGGGCAAGGTGCTCGTGCCGACGCGCCAGTTCGTCCGGACGCTGACGGCCGCCCGTCTCGCCGCCGACGTCGCCGGCGTGCCCACGGTGCTCGTCGCGCGCACCGATGCGCTGAGCGCAACGCTTCTGACGAGCGACGTCGACACGGCCGACCAAGAGTTCCTGACCGGCGAGCGGACGCCCGAGGGCTTTTTCCGCATCCGGGACGGCCTCGAGCCGGTCATTGCGCGGTCGCTGGCCTACGCGCCGTATGCGGACATCCTCTGGTTCGAGACCTCGACGCCGGACATGGGCGAGGCTCGCGAGTTCGCCCAGGCGATCCACGAGCGCTTCCCCGGCAAGCTCCTCGCCTACAACTGCTCGCCCTCGTTCAACTGGCGCAGTCAGCTCGACGACGCTCAGATCGCTTCCTTCCAGGACGAGCTCTGTGCGCTCGGCTACCGCTTCCAGTTCGTGACGCTGGCCGGCTTCCACGCGCTGAACGCCTCGCTCTTCGAGCTTGCGCACGGGTACGCGCGTAACGGGATGACCTCCTACGTCGCCCTTCAGGAGCGCGAGTTCGAGCTCGAGGAGCACGGGTACACCGCGTCTCGTCACCAGCGCGAGGTCGGCGCCGGCTACTTCGACGCCCTGCTCCAGGCGCTCGGCGAGAGCTCGACGCTCGCGCTCGCGGGGTCGACCGAAGAAGCGCAATTCACGCCGTGAACCGCGTCGAGACGATGCCCGAGGGCGTCGAGCTCCTCGCTCCCGGCGACGACGACATCCTCTCGCCGTCCGCCCTCGCGTTCGTCGCGAGGCTCCATCGCGAGCTGAACCCGGTCCGCCTGGAGCTGCTCGAGCGCCGCGGCGAGCGCCAGGCCGAGCTCGACGCAGGCGCGCTCCCGGACTTCCTGTCCACGACGAGCGTCGTGCGCGAGAGCGACTGGAGCGTCGCGCCGGCACCGCCGGACCTGCTCGACCGGCGTGTCGAGATCACGGGCCCCCTCGACCGCAAGATGACGATCAACGCGATGAACTCGGGTGCGCGCGTGTTCATGGCCGACTTCGAGGACGCGCTTTCGCCCACGTGGCGGAACGTCGTCGAGGGACAGCGCAACCTCGCCGACGCGGTGCGCGGCACGATCGAGCTCGAGACCGAGCGGAAGACCTACCGGCTGAACGAGGAGCCTGCAGTGCTCATTCCGCGCCCGCGCGGCTGGCACCTGCACGAGCGCCACGCCCTCGTCGACGGGGAGCCGGTTTCGGCGAGCCTGTTCGACTTCGGGCTCGCCTTCTTCCACAACGCGGCCGAGCTGCTCGAGCGCGGCTCGGGGCCGTACTTCTACCTGCCCAAGCTCGAGAACCATCTGGAGGCACGGCTCTGGAACGACGCATTCGTCCTGGCCCAGGACGAGCTCGGCCTCGACCAGGGGACGATTCGCGCAACCGTCCTCATCGAGACGATCCTCGCCGCCTTCGAGATGGACGAGATCCTCTACGAGCTCCGCGACCACGCCTCGGGGCTAAACGCCGGCCGCTGGGACTACATCTTCAGCGCGATCAAGAAGTTCCGCCTGCGACCGGACTTCGTCCTGCCCGATCGCGCCGAGGTGACGATGGCCGTCCCGTTCATGCGCGCGTACACCGAGCTGCTCGTCGCGACCTGCCACCGGCGCGGCGCGCACGCGATGGGCGGCATGGCCGCGTTCATTCCGTCCCGAAAGGATCCCGACGTCAACGAGGTCGCGCTCGCCAAGGTGCGCGAGGACAAGGAGCGCGAGGCCGGCGACGGGTTCGACGGGACGTGGGTCGCGCATCCGGACCTCGTGCCCGTGGCGGCCGAGATCTTCGACTCTATCCTGGGTGAGAAGCCGAACCAGGTCGGTCGCCTGCGCGACGACGTGCAGGTCTCGGCGGCCGAGTTGCTGTCGATTTCCGACACCCCCGGTGAGGTCACCGACGACGGTGTGGCCACGAACGTCCGGGTCGGCATCGGCTATCTGGACTCGTGGCTGCGCGGGGTGGGCGCGGCGGCGATCGACAATCTGATGGAGGACGTGGCGACCGCGGAGATCTCGCGCTCACAGCTCTGGCAGTGGGTGCGGCACGAGCGCGTCTCGCGCGAACGTGTGCTGGAAGAGATCGCCGGGACGGATGCGCCCCAGGATGCGAAGGACGTCTTTGCCGAGGTCACTCTGGCCGGCGACTTCGTCGATTTTCTGACGATCCCCGCCTACGAGCGGCTATGACGACGCTCGAACGCACGAAGGCAGACGAGATCGCCCTCGTGCTCGAGGAGGAGATCGTCTCCGGAGCGCTCGAGCCGGGCCAAGTCCTTCGCCAGGAGGAGGTCTCGGAGCGGTTCGACGTCAGCCGAACGCCGGTGCGGGAGGCCCTGCGCCGGCTCGCCGCCCTCGGACTCGTCTCGTTCATCCCCAACCGCGGCGTTCGCGTCCGCACGATCACGGCGCAGGAGCTCCGGGAGGCGTTCCTCGTCCGCGCGGAGCTCGAGTCGCTGGCCACGGAGATCGCCGCGCCCAAGTTCACCGACACGGAGCTGGACGAGCTCGACGCGGCCGAGGAGGCGTTCAGCGCCGCCACGCAGGCATTGCGCGCGCGGCCACGCGAGGGCGTCGACCGCTGGCGGCTGACGCACGACTGGGTGCTCGCGAACCACGGCTTCCACGACGTCATCTACCGCGTCGCCGAGTCGCCGCTGATCGAACGACTGGCCAAGAGCGCACGGCGCTCCTTCTCGGGCCATGCGGTCTGGGCGCCGGGCGGCTCGGAGACCGATGCGCTCTACGAGCGGAACGACTTCGAGCACAAGGCGATCATCGCGGCGTTACGGGCCGGCAACCCTCCAGGAGCGAGGATGCTGGCGCGGGAGCACGTCATGCACTCGTTCGAGCTGCTCACGCACGTCCTCGAGCGGCTCGGAAACGGCGAGCGGCATCTACGCATGGAACGCGGCTAGCCGCTCCGCCTCCTCGTTCAACTCTGCACGGGCCTGCTTCGGGAGGCGACCGAACGGTTCGAGCTCGATGCGGCCCTGCTCGTGGCGCCACGTGCCCGCGACCTGCCCGTCGACGAGGAACGTGTTCAGGGATTGGGGGGTCTTGACGTTGAAGACGCGAGCCCGGTGCTGCTCGGGAAGGATTCCGGTGCGCCGTGCGTGGACGAGCAGCGTCGCGTCCCAGACCGGTAGGAAGCGGGGTGGGGCGGGGGTCTCGGGATCGGGCAGCGGGGCGCGCGGGAGGTCGACGAGCTCCTTGCCCTGTTCGTCGCGGAAGCGCCGCAGGGACAGGTTGTCGAGTGCCGGCCGGATCGTCGCGACGTTGAGCCCTGCCCAGCCGGCGATGTCCTTCGCGGACGCCGGGCCGAATCCCTGGAGGTAGCGGCGGACGAGCAGCTCGACACCTTGCGCTGCCGTCGCGCTCGGCGGGCCGACCCAATCCTCGGCAAGGGCATAGATGTCGGCGCGCCGGCGCTCCCACGTCCCGGCCGGTGGAACGCGCACGAGATCGAGAGCCAGGCCGCTCAGGCCGAGGCGCTTGCCGAGAACCTCCTCGAGCTCGGCGCGACGGAGCGACTTCCCGCGCATGGCCCGCCTCACCTTGCGGGCATCGGCGATCAGCTCGCGTGGGTCAGTCCCCCTGCCGTAGACGCGCAGCCGCCACTCGCGCTGGTCCTTGCGGATGCCGGCTGCGAACGGCCAGTAGTCCGCTTTCGAGACGAGGTGAATCGTCGCGCGCATGAGGGTTCCCTGGACGACGGTGCCACGCTCGAGCGCGCGCGTGAGCTGCTCGCGCTCGAAGCCTTCGAGCCGCGACCAGAGCCCGACGTACATCGAGGGCGCGTACTGCGCTTGAATCCCGCCGATCCGGTCGAGCGCCTTCGGGATTGGCGTCTTCGCGCGCTCGAGCAGCAACTGGCGCGCGAGCAAGGCACGGTTCAGCTCGCGCTGGGTGAGGGTCCGGACTTCTGTCATCGCCATTTGCTCCGTCGCGGCGTTTTGAGCGCAGCGCGAACCGTCCTACACTCTAGGAAGTCAGGCAAGAGGCAAAGGGGGAGAAGATGTTGCGCTCGAACGACGATCGACGCCGCTCGCGGCGAGGGAGCTTCGCGACGCTCGGCCTGGTGTTCGGGCTCGTCCTCGCAGTGGCCGTTACGGCGGCGACGGTCTCGGCACCTGCCCCTGCTCAAGCGGCGGGGCAACTGCGCTCCCTCGAGGACGCGCACAGAACGAAAAGCTTCTGGGCGAACGCCGCAAGGCCGCAGCCGGCACGCGGATCGCGAGTTGCGGTCCACGCACGGGCCTTCCGCACGCTCACGTTGGAGACCGATCGCCTGAAGTCCGTACTGGCTCTCGCGCCTCGCGAGCGGACGGTCGCGGCTCGCACCAACCCTCTCGTCGTCAAGCTCCCGGCGCCGAACGGCTCATTCCGCAGCTTCGCCCTCCAGGAGTCCGCTGTCATGGCGCCAGGCCTCGCGAGGCTCCATCCCGGGATCAAGACGTACAGCGGGCGAGGGATCACGGACCCGACCGCGTCGATCCACGCCGATTTGACTCCCCTCGGCTTCCGGGTCTCGGTCCGTTCGGCGCGCGGCGCCTGGTACATCGATCCGTACTACGTCGGCCGAGATCGAGGCGTCTATGCGAGCTACTACGGTCGGGATGCGAAGAACACGAACGGTGCGTTTATCGAGCATGACTCCGGCTCGGCCGGGCTCTCGGTCGACGAGAGCGGCCCGCAATCCACAGGCGAAGAGCTCCGGACCTATCGGTTGGCGCTGATCACGGACCCGGGCTACTCCACGTACCACGGCGGGCCGCAGTTCGTGACCGCAGCCAAGGTCGCGCTCGTGAACCGTCTGACGCAGATCTACGAGGACGACCTCACGATCCGCCTGCAATTGATCGCGAACAACGATCTCCTCAACCTCAACGACTACGGCACAGCGGTTGCCCCCAACGGGCCATGCGGCAGCGCGGGCTGCTTCACCCAGGCCCAGGTCACCGGCTGTACGAGCATCAGCCGCGCGCGCTACGTGATCGGGCAGATCATCGGAGCATCGAGCTACGACATCGGCCACCTCGCTCTGGGTCAGCCCGGCGGCGGCGTTGCCAATCTCGGCGTGGTCGGCCGCTCGAACAAGGCGGGTGGCTGTACGGGTGTCCCGACACCGGTCGGCGACTTCTTCGCCGTCGACTACGTCGCCCACGAGATGGGCCACCAGTTCTCCGGCAACCACACGTTCAACGGCAACCAGCTCAATTGCTCCGGCGGCAATCGAAGCGGTCCGACCTCCGTCGAGCCGGGCAGCGGCCAGTCGATCATGGCCTATGCCGGCATCTGCCTGACGGACGACGAGCAGCCGCACAGCGACGGGTACTTCTCGCAGCGCAGCCAGCAGGAGATCACGGCTTACGTCTCGTCGAATCAGTCGCCGATCAGCGAGGTGCAGACGGTCTCGCTTCGCCACTTCGGCGGGGGCAACGAGGTTCAGGTCGTCACGTTCGGACAAGGCTACGGGCCCGTCGTAGGCATCGCCCCCCTGACAGTCAGCATCAACCCGCCGCCGAGCTCGACGTCCCGCGGGGGTGCCGAGGAGAACGGCAACATCGTCACGATCGCGACCGGGTCGCCGCACTCCCTCCAGGTCGGTGACGTCGTCACGATTACCGGAGTCGGCAATGCGGGCTACAACGGCACGTTCACGGTCACGGCGGTTCCGACGACGAGGTCGTTCCAGTACACGAGCGCGGTGACCGGGCTCCCGGTTTCCGGCAGCGGAACGGTCACGCCCGCCGTCTCGGGAGCAAGCTCTTCGGGAACGACCGCAACGATCAGGACGACCGCCGTGCACAATCGATCCGTGGGCGACGTCGTCACGATCTCGGGCGTCGGCGTCGGAGGCTACAACGGCACGTTCCCGATCACCGCAGTCCCGTCGGCGAGGACGTTCCAATACACGATCGCGAGCGAGCTGGCGGACTCAGGCGGTGGGTCGGCAGCGTACTTCTCGGCGTTCCGTGTACGCATCGGCGGCAATGACTCTGCCCTCATCGGCGGCAGCGGGATCCCGTACTCGAGCGCGAACCTGACCGCCGCAATCAATGCGATCGCCGGCTTCCCGGGTACGGCGACGGTGACCGGCGCCGCGGCGACGGGTTTCACGGTCACCTACACCGGAGCGTCTGCGGGCCTCGATGTTCCCAGCCTCGAGATAGTCGAGCGCGGCTGCGGCAGCTGCTTCACTTCCGTCCAGGAGACGAACCACGGTGGGCCGAGCGACTCGTTCAGGCTCAACTACGACGGCAACGTCTCTGCTCCGATTACGAACGGCGTCAACTACACGGCGGACGACATCCGTCTCGCGCTGCTGCCCCTGCTTCCGGCGGGCGGCCTCGCCACTGTCGCCGGCTTCGGCGGGGGGTCGTTCGACAACACGGGCTTCCAGGTCACGTACTCGGGCACCCTTGCATTCATCAACAACCCGGTGCTGATCGGGGTGCAGGACTTCACCTCCGGTGCTTCCGGCTTCGCGGGCGAGACCGACAAGGGCGGCCCCGTGGACAACCAGGGCAGCGTCACGGCGACCGGCAACTCCGCTCCGGTCGTCACCGTGCCGGCCGGTTCCACGATTCCGCTGCGGACGCCCTTTGCGCTCACCGGGAGCGCAACGGACGCGGACGGCGACACCATCCTGTACGCGTGGGAGCAGAACGACATCGGCACCGGGGCGGGGATGTCGCTGCTTTTCAACGTGAAGGTGAATGGCCCCCTCTTCGCGATGTTCCCGAAGTCGGCGCCGGTGAGCGAAGAGGACACTCTCCTCTACAACTCGCCGAACGAGAACCACGTCACGACGAGCCCGACGCGGGTGTTCCCGGATCTGGAGCAGGTCCTGAGCAACAACACGAATGCGGATACGGGTGCCTGCGCGTCAGGCCCGATTGCGCCACCGGTGTCGATTCCGACCAAGGAGTGCTTCTCCGAATTCCTGCCGACCTCCGACTACGCGCCGGCGGCGCTGCACTTCCGCTTCACAGCGCGCGACCTCAACCCGGCGGGTGGCGGCAACAGCAGCGCCGACCTGACGTTGACGCTCGCGGACAACGCCGGTCCGTTCCTCGTGACCTCGCCGAACAGCGGGGTCGTCTATCCCGGCGGTTCGGTGCAAACGGTCACGTGGAACAAGGCCAACACCGACATTCCTCCGACCAGCGCGTCGAACGTGAAGATCAGCCTCTCGACGGACGGCGGCCTCACCTACCCGCATGTGCTCGCGGCCAGTACCGCAAACGACGGCTCGCAGACCGTGACGATCCCGAACGTGCCGACGACTACCGCTCGCGTGAAGATCGAGGCCGTCGGCAACGTCTTCTTCGACGTCTCGAACGTGAACTTCACGATCACCACTGGTGGGCCGCCTCCACCGCCACCGCCTCCACCACCACCGCCGCCTCCACCTCCACCACCCCCGCCTCCACCGCCGCCGCCACCACCACCGCCACCGCCACCTCCGCCTCCACCACCACCACCGCCGCGGGTGCGCTGTCGAGTGCCGAACGTGATCGGTCTGACGCTCGGTCGGGCCCGAGCACGAATCCGGGCACGGCGCTGCCGCGTCGGCAGAGTGCGCCGAGCCCGCTCGAGACGGGTTGGCCGGGTCGTCCGTCAGACCCCGCGCGGAGGCGTGGTGCGTGCTCGCAACTTCAGGGTCAACCTGGTGGTCGGCAAAGGTAACTAGCGATCGCGCTCGCGGCCACGCCACCAGGCGACGGCGGCGACGGGTCTCGAGACGATCGCGGTTCCCGCCCGATCGCGGGCGACGAGCAGCCGCGGCTGCATGAAGTCGCCCACTCGATCCTGCGGGACGGTGTACTCGAAGCTCCCGTCCGGCTCGATTGCGATCGGCACCCGGTCACCCTCGCCGTAGTCGAGCTCGAGCGAGGCGGCGCCCTCGGCGCTCACGTGCCCCTCGATGCCGTAGACCTTCGTCAAGTCCGACTCGTCCGAGCGGGTGCTGACGAACAGCGGAGCGGCCTCGTCCGGAACGGCCGGGTCGTCCCAGTCGGCGGGGACGGACGTTGTCGCGATGATCGAGCCTCCGTCGTCGCGCGCGATCAAGCGGAACCCGAAGGCGCGCGCCGAGGCGCGGCGCTCTCCAGGGACCTCGAACACGAAGTAGCGGTCGTCGCCGAGCGGGATCGGATCAACCCCCTCGTCCGCGTAGGCGATCTCGAGCTCTGCTCCCTCGGGAGCGTTCAACCTGCCGGCAAAGATCACCGGGTCTTCGTCTCCCGCCTCTTCGTCGGAGGGGACCGCGACGTCGATCGGACGCGAGACCTGGTCGGCCCCGGTCGAGCACGTGGCGCCCCGTCCGCGATCGCCTGGAGTCACGAGCTCGGTACAGCGGCCGCCGTCCTTGAGCGACGCCGCATACAGCGTCGAGGATCCGTCCGAAGCCACTGCGCTTGCGTGCTCGACGTCCGGGTTCAGGCGCAGGTCCTCGGGGAGCCCACGATCGACCGCGGCGAGCTCCTTCTTCACGTGCTCGGGGGCGGGCCAGCCGAGGAGCGTCGCCGTACCCAGAGCGGCGCCCGTGACGACGAGCGCAGACACGCAGACAATTGCCGCGGTGCGAAGCTTGCGTCGCTGGGCACGGCGCCGTTCCAGATGTCTGCCGTAGGCCCCTGCGAGGTCGTCGTGGAGTGTGTTCTTGGCGGTCATCTCTCCTCTTATGCGCTGAGCGGCGGAAACGTTTCCGTCTCACCGGTGTATATGGGAATGACATGCCGGAAACCGATGCGGAACTGATCCGTCGCGCGCGCGAGGACCCTGACGCGCTCGGCGAGCTCTACCTGCGCTGGAACCAGCCGATCTTCTTCTGGTTCCGTGGTCGCGTTCCCGAATCGGACGCATCCGAGCTGACGGCCGAGCTCTTCGCGCAGGTGGCGCTGAACCTGAGGCGCTTCCGCGACGAAGTAGGCGGCTCGGCCGGGCCCTGGCTCTACGGCATCGGGAAAAACCTGCTGCGCCGCTACTACGAGCGGGGCCGCGTCGAGCAGGAGGCACGCCGGCGGCTCGGGATGCCGATTCGCTCGTACGAGGCCGACTTCGAGGAGGTCGAGAATCGTTTGTTCGCTGACGGATCGGGGCTCGCCGCCGCGCTCGACACGCTTCCAGAGGGACAACGGGCAGCGCTCGAGCTCCGCGTGCTCGAGGAACGTCGCTACGAGGAGATCGCGACTGCCCTCGGCTGTTCGGAGGTTGCTGCGCGCTTGCGGGTCATGAAGGCGCTCGGGAAGCTCGCTCGGTTCGTCAGGGCGCCGACCGGCTAGGTCGCTGGGCATCACTCGGGCGGAGGGTCGGACGGTCGCCAGTCGGCTACCCTAGGCCTTCGCGGGGCTATAGCTCAGCTGGAAGAGCGCCTGGATCGCACCCAGGAGGTCGTCGGTTCGAGTCCGACTAGCTCCATCCCGCTTCCCTGACCGGCTTTCCGCTCCCGCCGGGCGGAGCCCGGCTCCGCGGAAAGCCTCGCGCCGCTCAGCCCCCTCCTGCGAGCGGGCCGTGTGGGCAAACACTGTCCCACTCGCATACGGGGTCTGAGCGACACGTCAGGAAACCGGGAACCCGCTTCCCGGAGCGGCGGCGTTGTTTCGCCCTCGCAGAGTCCGGCACCACCCGCCGCCTCGCGCCGCTCAGCCCCCTCCTGCGAGCGGCCCGTGCGGCACAGCACTGTTCCACTCGCATACGGGGTCTGAGCGACACGTCAGGAAACCGGGGACCCGCTTCCCTGACAGCCCATGCGAGCGGGCTGTGTGGGCAAATACCTTGATCGCCCCGCGAATCCGTGCTTGTATCGGGGGCCACTGCGGCAGGCCAAGTGTTCGGCCTCCCGCACGTGCGCGAGTGAAGGCTCGGATCCCGACCTAAGGCTCACCGATGGCTCGCAGTGGGGGACGAAGGCGGTACATCGCCGCATGGGTGGCAGGGCCGCTCCTCTGCTTCACGCTGGTCGGGGCGGACGCTGCGACACCGGCAGCAGAGCCCACAGGCATCAGCGGGCCGGCAACGGTTCGGACGCCCGACCTTGCGCGTGCACTGAGCTCGATCGTCGGCGACGAGTTGCCTGTGACCCACCCGACATACGCGTCCGCTCTCGGCTGGCAGGACGCCCCCGCGATCGCCTGGAACGGCGACCAGTTCCTCGCGGCCTGGGACGACGAGGAATCTGGCGTGCGCGCCGCGAGAGTCGGCGCGAACGGCGCGATCGTCGGGTCGGAGGATGGCTTCGACATCTACCCGGCGAGCGCGAACCAGGCTGGTCCCGCCGTCGCCTGGGGCGGTGGACAGTATCTCCTCGCCTGGGTGTCCGGCAACGACCGGGTCGAGGCCGTGCGCATCACGGAAGACGGCGAGGTCCTGGACACCCGCCCGATCGAGATCTACGCCGGGCCACGGAACGCGTGGTACGTGTCTATCGCCTGGAACGGGACGAACTTCCTCGTCGCCTGGTCGACGTACGAAAACTACGACGGCGACGTCGTTGCGACGCGCGTGTCGCCGGCCGGGACCGTTCTCGACCCGGGCGGCATCGAGATCGCGGTCTCGAGTCGTAACGACGGAATCACGACTGTTGCCAGCGACGGCGACCAGTGGCTCGTCGTTTGGACGTCGGGGCCTGACGACGGCTCCGACATCCGCGGTGCCAGAGTCAGCGCCTCGGGAACTGTGATCGACGAGGACGGGTTCGTCGTCTCCGGGGCTCCAAGGACGCAGTGGGAGCCGGTCGTCGGGTGGGACGGCGCGACGTTTGTCGCAGCCTGGAGCGACTCACGGACCGAGAGCAATTCGCTCGACATCTACGCCTCGCGCGTGACCTCGGGCGGTGTCGTCGAGGATCCGTCGGGCATCCCGGTTGCGACGACGGTCGACGAGCAATGGCAGCCGTCGATGACCACGGGCTCCTCCAAGCTGATGGTCGTCTGGCAGGACAGCCGTGCAAGCGGGTTGTACGCGATCTTCGGCAGCCGGATCCAGGGCGGCACGGTCCTCGATCCCAATGGCTTCGTCATCACGCCGGGTCAGGAGACCTACAACCCCGCGGTCGCCTTCGGCGGCGACCGCTATCTGGTCTCCTGGCAGGACTACCGCAACGACTTGCACTCGGTGGAGGACACCGACATTTACAGCGCGCGCGTGGCTAGCGACGGCGAAGTGCTCGACCCGGACGGTTTCCTGACGTCCAGCGGCCTCACGACGCAGTTCGACGTCGCCGTCGCGACGGACGGCGAGACCTATCTGGTCACGTGGATCGACGACCGGCCCACAGCCGGTGAGTACGACGTCTATGCGGCCCGCGTCAGCGGATCCGGCGAGATCCTCGACGGCGGCGGATTCCCGGTTGCGACAGTGTGGGGAGACCAGGTCGAGCCGGCGGTTGCGTGGAGCGGCTCCGAGTACCTCGTCGTCTGGCGGGACGAGCGGTACTGGTGGGACCACAACGTCTATGGGGCACGGATCACGCCCGACGGCACGGTGCTCGACCCGGAACCGATCGAAGTTGCGACGGGCGAGAGGCACGAGGGTGCGGGCGTCTCGGTGGCGAGTAGCGGCGAGCGGTTCCTGGTCACCTGGTCGGACAGCGCGAACAAGGTCAGAGCCACGCGGGTCGATCCGGACGGGTCGGTGCTCGATCCCGACGGATTCGTCGTCTCCGTGGCGGAGGCAAGTGTCGCGGACAGCCCGAAGGTTGCGTGGGGCGAGACGGCGTACCTGGTGGTCTGGCGGGAAGCCCAGGGCGAGGCGATTGCGGGCGCGCGCGTGACCGACGGCGGGGTCGTGCTCGACCCGGCCGGAATCGAAATCGCGACCGGGCCGAACCTGCGTCAAGCGCCGGTCGTGGCCTGGAGCGGCACGAGCCACCTCGTCGCGTGGTCCGACTTCAGGGACGGATTGCGCAACAGCAACGTCTACGGCGCACGCGTCACAGACGATGGCGTCGTTGCGGATGCGAACGGATTCCTCATCTCGGCGCGACGCGGCCACCAGTCGCCGTCGATCGCGTGGGACGGCGCCAACTTCTTACTCGCCTGGCGCGACGCCCGCGACGACTCGCGGGTTCCGGACATCCATGGAACGCGCGTCTCGGCTTCGGGCGGCGTGCTCGACCCGAACGGTTTTCCGATCTCGACCAATCCACGCCGCGAGCAGTCTCCCGCCGTCGCCGGCGCAGGCGGCGGAACCGCGGCCATTGTCTACCAGCGGCGCGACGGCGGCGAAAAGGCGCCGCAGCGGGCGGCGATCCGACTCGTCACTCCAGGTGATCCACCACCCCCACCGCCACCTCCTCCGCCACCGCCTCCGCCGGAGCGCATCGCCTTTGACGACTACGAGCTGTACGAGCTCAGCGCCGAGCCGGACACCACTGCCGTCGCCGACGTTTCGGGAGATGGTCGCGCCGACCTCCTTGCGACGGCCTTCTACGGCGACCCGCCGGACCTCGGCAAGTTGCTGATCTTCGTCCAGCAACCAGACGGTTCGCTTGCAGCACCGTTGCGCCGGTCCGGCGTCGGCGGGTCATCTGTGGTCAAGCCCGCGACCGGAGACTTGAACGGGGACGGCGCAGCCGACGTCGTCGTCTCCGGCGAGAATGGCCTCACGGTCTTCTACCAGGAGGACGGCGGGCTCGGTGAGCCCATCCAGATCCCGAACACCGGGTGGCTCGAGCGTCCGAAAGTTGCGGACGTCGACGTCGACGGCCTGAACGACATCGTCGCCGGCGGCATCTACGGCACAGCGCTCATGCGCAACGAAGGGGTCGGCTTCACGCGGATCACTATTACCGATGACAACCACCTCGATCGCGACGCCGGCGATGTGACGGGAGACGGCCTGCCCGATCTCGTCGGCTTCGACCTGGACACGATCAAGGTCTATGCCCAGGCTCCGGGTGGCTCGTGGGGTGCTCCGGTCGTGTACGAGCCGCTGGGTGGCGGTGGGAACTACTCCTCGGGGGTCGTCGTGGCCGACCTCACCGGCGACGGCCGACGCGACGTCGCGGTCTCGTCGGCAGGCATTCAGGTCTTTCCGCAACGCGGGGACGGGACGCTGGGACTGCCGATCGTCTATCCGTCCGACGGCGCCGACGGTGCGATCGTCGCCGTCGATGCCGACGGCGACACGCTAAGCGACATCGTCCAGGCTGGGTGGTCGTACGGCGACGATTTGAGCGTCTACCTCCAGAACGAAGACGGCGGCCTCGAGCCGGAGCGCGGATTCCCCACCCCGGAGAACATGATCGTTTTCGGGGACAGTGCGCTCTCGGCCGGCGACTTCAGTGGCGACGGAAGGCCCGACGTCGCGATCGCCGACGGTGCGTACGACACGGTGACGGTTCTGCGGCAGGTGCCGGCTACGCCTCCGCCGCCGCCCCCGCCGCCGCCGCCGGGGTGCGGCCCGCACGTGACGATCCGGCCCTCCGGCGGCGGCAGTCCGTACACGTCCTACTGCGTGGTCGCGGGTGCGCCGGGGCCGATCACGGACGTGAACGTCACGCTGCACTCGCTCTCGCACTCCTTCCCCGACGACCTCGACGCGCTGCTCGTCGGTCCCGACGGCGAGAACGCAATTGTGCTTTCGGACGTCGGGGGCGCGCATTCGGTCGCAGGCGTCGACCTCACGCTGGACGACGAGGCCGCGGGGCCGCTTCCCGACAGCGGCGAGCTGACGAGCGGCTCCTTCCGACCCACGAACGTGACGGCGGGCGACGACTTCGGGCCAGTTGCACCGACGCCGACCGGCGCGGTCGCGTTGTCCGCATTCGACGGCACGAACGCGAACGGCGTGTGGACGCTCTACGTCTATGACGACTACGCACCCGACGCCGGCGCACTCGCTGGGTGGTCACTTGAGATCGGGACGGGACCGCCTCCTCCACCACCTCCACCTCCACCGCCACCTCCACCACCTCCACCGCCACCTCCACCGCCTCCACCGCCGCCTCCACCGCCACCACCGCCGCCTCCACCGCCACCACCGCCGTCTCCACCTCCGCCTCCACCTCCGCCTCCGCCTCCGCCTCCGGTACCACCGCCACCGCCACCGCCACCGCCACCACCGCCGCCGCCACCGCCTCCGCCACCTCCGCCGCCGCCACCGCCTCCGCCACCGCCTCCACCACCGCCACCGCCTCCACCACCACGGGCCCCGCGCTGCCGCGTGCCGAACGTGATCGGCAGTCCATTGGCCCGGGCTCGCAAGCGGATCCGGAAGGCGAACTGCCGCGTCGGGAGGGCCCGCCGCGCGAAGTCGAGGCGCGTGGGCCGCGTCATCCGGCAGAGCCCCAGGGGCGGTGCAGTCAGGCGCGCGGGTTTCCGCGTGAACCTGGTAGTCGGCCGGCGCTAGCCCGCGGCCCGTTCGTAGACTCCCGCGATGGTCCCGGCTTTGCTCGTGGAGGACGCCGCCAAGCGCTACGGGCGCGTCCAGGCGCTCGACGGGGTCAGCCTGGAAGTGCAGCCCGGCGAGCTCGTGGGCTTGCTCGGACCGAACGGGGCGGGGAAGTCGACCCTCGTCAAGATCGCCTGCGGGCTGATTCGCGCGTCCCGCGGCCGTGCGGAGATCTGTGGAGCGCCGGCGGGATCTCCTCGAGCCCGCGCCGCGCTTGGCTACCTCGCCGAGCTCTTCCGTTTCCCGGGCTGGTACTCAGCCGACGAGGTATTGCGCCTCCACCAGCGACTCGCCGGCTCGCCGGGCGGCGCCGATGAGCGCGGGCAGCTGCTCGAGCTCGTCGGGCTGGCGAACGCCCGCGCCGTGCGGGTCGATGCGATGTCCAAGGGGATGCAGCAGCGGCTCGGGATTGCACAGGCGCTCGTCGGGTCCCCGCCGGTGCTGCTGCTCGACGAGCCGACGAGCGCACTCGACCCGGCGGGCCGGCGAACCGTCCGCGCGTTGCTCGAGGAGCTGCGCGCCCGCGAGATCGGCGTCCTCCTCAACTCGCATCTACTGAGCGAGGTCGAGCTTGTCTGCGACCGGGTCGTGATCCTCTCCCACGGCCGAGTCGTCGCGGCGGGCCGTCCGGAGGATCTCTCGCACGCGCGAGGTGTGGAGATCGAGACCGACGAGGGAATCCGGCCCTTCCCCGAGGCGACGCGCGATCAGGTTCCTGGGCTTGTCGAGCAGCTCGTCCGCGAGGGCCGGGAGATCTACGGGGTACGCGTGCTCGCAACGAGCCTCGAGGAGGAGTACCTCGAGGCGGTGGGAGGCGACACGGTCTGAGAGCGCTGCCGATCATCGCCGGCTACGCCCTCCAGGAGGCGCTCCGGCGCCGAATCTTTCATGTCGTCTTGCTGCTGACGGCCGTCTATCTCGGCCTCTACTGGCTCGGCGCCGACACAGCGTTCGAGGACGTGGCTCAGGCCGGGGGCGGCCTCCCGGTCGATGAGAAGGAGCTCACCGGCGGGACGCTCTTCGGCCTTTCGATGTTCGGGACGCTCTTTCTGGGAGCGGTGCTAGCGGCCTTCCTGACGCTGGGAGTCGTCCGCGGCGACGCGGAGCGTGGCCTGCTCCAGCCGCTCGTTGTGCGACCCGTCGGGCGCAGCGCACTGCTCCTCGGGCGCTTCCTCGGAGCCGCCGCCGTCTGCGTCCCTTACGTGCTCGCCGTCTACACGGCTTGCGCTCTGATCACGCGAACGACCGGCGACTGGTGGCCCGACCAGTTCCTGCGGCCCGGCGTCCAACTCGCGGCGGGCGTGCTCGTGATCGCGGCACTGGGGCTCCTCGGGTCCGTGGTCCTGTCGGCGACCGCCAACGGGATCGCGATCTTCATGGTCTTCGGCGCCGGCCTCGTTGCGGGCTTGCTCGGCCAGATCGGCGAGGCGCTCAACTCCGAGACGCTCCAGACCGTCGCCCACCGGACGTCGTGGGCGCTCCCGTTCGAGGCGCTCTACCAGGACGCGCTGTACCGGATCACCTCCGAGAGCCGCGGCTTCACGGGCCTCGCGATCCAGCTTGGGCCCTTTGGGGGCTCGCAGGCGGGCGGTACCAACCTCCCGCTCTGGGCGATCGCGTACTTCGCGGTGGTGCTTGCCGCGACGCTCGCCGCCTTTTCGCGCAAGGACCTCTAGCCGCCGTCAGACGGTCACGGCACGGCGGTACCGCCAGATCGAGAGCGACGCGAACACTCCTGTGATGACGATTGCCCAGACGATCGACGCCCAGACGTCGTTGCCTGCGGGAGTCCCCACAAACAGGGCGCGCGCAGCATCGACCATAGTCGTGAATGGGTTGTTCGCCGCAATGGGCTCGAGCCAGTCCGGCATCGTCTCCACGGGCACGAAGGCCGAGGAGACGAACGTGAACGGGAAGAGGATCGTGAAGCCGTACGCGTTGGCTGCTTCCGGGGAAGACGCTGTGAGCCCGATGAAGGCGAAGACCCAGGAGAAGGCGTATCCGAACAGCAGCAACAGCGCGATGCCGGCGATCACCTCGGGGGCCCCGGTCGAGAAGCGGAAGCCGACCGCGATCCCGACCGTGAACATGACGACGAGCTGGATCATGTTCGTTCCGACATCCGCGAGAATCCTGCCTGCGAGTACGGCCGGGCCCCACATCGGCAGCGAGCGGAAGCGGTCCATCAACCCCTTCTTCAGATCCTCCGCGAGGCCGAGCGCCGTGACGAACCCGCCGAAGACCATCGACTGGACGATGATCCCCGGGATCAGGAAGTCGACGTAGTCGAGGCCCGGCGTCGTGATCGCGCCGCCGAAGACGTAGACGAAGAGCAGCACGAACATCACGGGCTGCACCGTGAAGCCGACCAGCAGGTCGGGCTGGCGGGGGATCCGCAGGAGGCTTCGCCTGGCCAGCACGACGGTGTCGGACGCGGCGTAGCGGAGCCTGCTCATCGGCGCTCGGCCTCCGCCTCGCCGTCTTCCTCGGAAGGCTCCGTGGCGCGACCGGTCAGTTTGAGGAAGACGTCATCGAGCGTCGGCCGGCGAACGGCGATGTCGTCGATCGCGATGCCGGCCTCTCCGAGCCGCCTGACCGCCTCGGCGATCGCTCCTCGTCGTTGGCGAAGAGGAGCGCGGATCAGCCCGTCCTCCGAGGCTGGGACCTCGGCGCTGATCTCCGAGAGAACGCTGATCGCTCCTTCGAGCTGCGCACCGTCCTCGAGCCGGATCTCGAGGCGGTCGCCGCCGACCTGGGCCTTCAGCTCGTCCGAAGTGCCTTCGGCGATCACGAGGCCGCGGTCGATGACGGCAATTCGGTCGGCGAGGCGATCGGCCTCGTCGAGGTCCTGGGTGGTGAGCAGCACCGTGGTGCCTTTGGCGACGAGCTCCTCGATCGCGTCCCACAACCCGATGCGACTGCGGATGTCGAGACCCGTCGTCGGCTCGTCGAGGAAGAGAACGGGTGGGCGGGCGACAAGGGCGGCGCCGAGGTCGAGGCGGCGGCGCATCCCGCCCGAGTAGGTGCGAACGAGTCGATCGGCGGCTTCGGTCAGGTCGAACGCGGTGAGTAACTCGCGTGCTCGCTCGCGGGAGGGACGACGGCCGAGGTGGTAGAGGTGGCCCACCATCTGCAGGTTCTCGAAGCCCGTCAGGTTTTCGTCGACGGCCGCATACTGGCCGGCCAGGCCGATCCGTTCACGGACTTTGCGCGCGTCGCGGACCACGTCGAGGCCTGTGACGCGCGCCGTGCCCGCGTCCGGCCTGAGCAACGTGGTCAGGATCCGAACCGTGGTCGTCTTGCCGGCGCCGTTCGGCCCGAGGAGGCCGAAGACACTTCCCGCGTCGATGTGGAGGTCGACCCCCAGCAGCGCGTCAACGTCGCCGTAGCTCTTGCGGAGCCCCTGAGTCTCGATCGAAGCTTGGCCGGGCATCGTCCAAAGCTAGCGGAGGCGGCACGCCGCGCCGGCTCAACTACTTGTCGGTCATGACACCAGGTCCTCTACGACGGCCTCCGCGCGCCGCAAGCGTAAGCCTGCATCGGAATGCAGCGGCTCAAGCGGGCTCTCTTCCTCAACGAGCTCGACCTGTGCGCCACGCAGCACACAGGGACCAAACCGTTTGGAGATGACTCTCGTAGGAACAGGTTGGGGGAAATGCCGCGCAGGGAGCGAGGAGCCGCCGCCCCAGTCGCCAGGGGCCCGCCTCTCGGACTAGTCACTCGAGTATTCGACTATCCAGGAGGTGTCTTTGTCTTGAGTTTGAAACCAGCAATACGCCCAGTCTGGCTTCTCAGTACGGCCATCGTCGCCGGCCTCATTTTCGCCGTCGGGATCACGAGCTCACCCGTCGCGGCAGAGGATGGTCCGACGGTTGTCGACCCGAACCTGCGCGTGAGGGCCCTCGTCGAGGGCCTCGTCACGCCCAGCGCGATGGCATTTCTCGGCCCGAACGACTTTCTTGTCGCCGAGAAGAACACCGGGCAGGTCAAACGCGTAGTGAGGGGAACGGTGCAGAGCACCGTCCTCGACCTCTCGGTCAACAATTCGTCCGAAAGAGGATTGCTAGGGCTCGCCCTGCATCCAAATTTCCCGGCGAATCCGAGCGTCTACCTGTACTGGTCGTGCCGCAGCACGACCGCGCTTGACGGCGACCCCTTCCGGCCCGAGGAGGAAGTGTGCTCGGACGCCAGCATGTCGGGGTCGCCTGACACGGACAACGTTCTCCTCGTGCCCATGCGCGGGAACCGCGTCGACCGCTTCGTATGGACAGGCTCGACGCTCGTCTACCAGCAGAACCTGCTCATGCTGCGATCGTTCCAGAACGACGGAGCACCTGAGCCGCCCGGTCAGGGCGATTCCGAGCAGCCTGCGAGAGCGAACCACGACGGAGGGGTGCTTGCTTTCGGCCACGACGGCAAGCTCTACGTTGCGACCGGTGACCTGGGGCGTCGCGGCGAGATGCAGAACCTCGAAGAAGGCCCTACTCCCCCAACCGATGACGACCAGTTCGGTGGGCCTGAGCCCGACTCTGAGCATCTGAGTGGCGTCATCCTCCGCCTGAACCCCGACGGTTCGACACCGGCCGACAATCCGTTCTTCGCCGTCGGTGCGGAGCGTGGCGGCGAGGTTGGAACGAACATCCAGCGCCTCTTCGCCTACGGCCTGCGAAACACGTTCGGGATCGCCTTCGATCCGGTGTCCGGGAGTCTGTGGGACCAGCAGAACGCCGACGACGCGTTCGACGAGCTGAACCGCGTCGAACGCGGCATGAACGGTGGCTGGATCCAGATCATGGGGCCCGTCTCGAGGATCGCGCAGTTCAAGCAGATCGAGCTCACGCTGCCGCCGTCCGGCGGCATTCCGGGGGCTCAGCTCCAGCAGATCCGGTGGCCTCCGACGAACCTCGCGAATACGCCGGCGGAGGCGCTCTCGCGGCTCTTCGAGCTGCCCGGCTCGCAGTACAGCGACCCGGAGTTCAGTTGGAAGTTTGCCGTGCCACCGGCAGCGATCGGCTTCCTCAGTAGCCGAGCACTCGGACCGCAATACCAGAACGACCTGTTCGCCGGTGCCGCGACACCGCTAACAGCGGGCGGCTATCTCTTCCGATTCAACCTGACGGGAAACCGGCGGAAGGTCGCCGTCGACGATCCGCGGCTCGAGGACCGAGTCGCCGACAACAACGCGAAGCACGACATCACCGAGAGCGAAAGCCTGCTCTTCGGCACCAATTTCGGTGTCAGCACGGACATCGAGACCGGGCCGAACGGGAACCTCTACGTGGTCTCGATCTCAACCGGGGCCGTGTACGAGATCTCGCGGAGGTAGTGAGCTTGCGTGGGGCGCGGTCGTCACGGCCGCGCCCCACGCCACAGGGAGCGGCGCGGGCAGGTCTGCCCCGCAAGACGCTATTCGGGCCGGTGGCAGACCGCTTCGATGTTGTGACCGTCCGGGTCGATGACGAAAGCCGCGTAGTAGTTGTCGTGGATGTCGCTCCGGGTGCCCGGAGGGCCGTTGTCCGACGCGCCGGCGGCCAGAGCGGTCTCGTAGAACGAGTCGACTCCTGAGCGGTCCGCTTTGAACGCGACGTGCATCGGCGCGACCTCTTCGCGCTCGCGGAGCGCGACCATGCCGTCGTCTGTGCCGAAGAGCGCTACGCCGGGCCACTCCATCACGACCTTCGCGCCGAGCCCCTCGAACAGCGGTTCATAGAACTTCCGGCTCGCTTCGAGATCGCGCACCGGGATCGCAACGTGATCGAGCATCGCCTCCTCCTTCGTCCGGGTCACGATTCTCACTTAGCGTGGATGCAGGTGCAACCCGTTGTTTCTGGTCAAAGCGCCGAACCGGAACGGCGCGCCCGAACCGGAACGGCGCGCCGTGCGAATCAGAGGGGAAGCAATTAGCCCCGACAAAGGAGTCTCGATGCGCTTCATCCCGACGAAGTTCCACGCGCCGCTCGACTACATCGTCGGCGCCGCGCTGATCGCCGCACCGTGGATCTTCCAGTTCTCGGAGCACACTGCCCCGACGGTCGTGTCGATCGTGCTGGGCATCGGGCTGATCGCCTACAGCCTGTTCACGAACTACGAGCTCGGCATCTGGAAAGTGGCGCCGATGGCCGTGCACAACCTGATCGACATCGCCGCCGGCACCCTCCTCGCCGCCTCGCCGTGGATCTTCGGCTTCGCAGACGAGACGGCCAACGTGTGGCTGCCTTTCGTGGTTGTGGGGCTCGCTGCGATCTTCCTCGGCCTCACCACCGTGCAGCAGGGTGGGTACTCGTACAGCAAGAGCCGCAGCACGCAGACCCCGGCTGCCGGTTAGCTCTCCCTCCCCAGAGCGCGCGGCGGCGGCCCTACCGCCGCGCGCTCATCGCTCAACGAAGCCGTTTCCGCGGCCGATAGTCGAGAAGTGGACGCTCTCGAGGGAAACACGCGTGGTGACGTGCGGCGCTACGGGCGGCGGACGTTCCTGCTGACCAGTCTCGCCGGCTTCTCGTCACTGTTCTGGGGCAACGCGGTCTGGAGCCAGGCCTCGAAGATCGTCCTGCCGATCGTGGACGTGATTGCCCCGGGCCTGAGGCCGGGCTGGCGGATCTACGCCATCTCGGGCCACATGCCGACGTTCGACCGCCGTACCTGGCGCCTCCGCATCGACGGGCTGGTCGAGCGGCCGCTCGAGCTGACCTACGACCAGCTACTTGCGCTTCCACGGGCTGAGCAGGTCTCGGACTTTCACTGCGTCACCGGTTGGTCGGTCGACAACGTCCACTGGGCGGGAGTTCGCTTTCGCGACCTGCTCGCAGCCGCTCGTCCCACCTCGGAAGCAGTGGCGCTGACGTTCGTGTCGACGGAGCGCCCGTACGTCGACTCGTTGACTCTCGACGACGCGCTGCTCGCGGACGTGATGCTCGCCTACGAGATGGACGGCGAGCCGCTGACGCGCGCGCATGGCGCGCCGGTGCGGCTCGTGATTCCCGAGATGTACGGCTACAAGGGCGTCAAGTGGGTCGAGCAGATCACGCTCGCTCCTGTCCTCGAGACGGGCTACTGGGAAGAGCGCGGATACGACTCGGATGCGTGGATCGGCGAAAGGGATGGCTAGGCCCCGTTACGTTCGCCGATTCTCGAAGACGGAGCGCGCACTGCACTGGGTCCATGCGTCTGCGTTTTTCGTGCTGCTCGGATCAGGGCTCGTGCTCTACCTGCCGATCCTGTCCGAGTGGGTCGGGCATCGGCCGGTCGTGAAGGCGGTCCACATCGACACCGCGATCGCCTGGATCATCGCGCTTGCACTCGTCGTCCTAGTGGGCGACCGGCGCGGTCTAGGCAAGACGCTGCGCGAGCTCGACAGGTTCGATGCCGACGATCGGCTGTGGCTGCAACGCGTCCCGGCGCCGCAGGGACGATTCAATGCGGGCCAGAAGGTGCATGCGGCTCTGACGGCAGCGTTCGCCCTGCTATTCGCAGGCTCGGGCTTCCTGCTCTGGCTCGGTGAAGGTGACATCCGCTTCCGCTTCGGAAGCACGATCGTCCTGCACGACGGGTTGATGTGGATCTCGCTCGTCCTGCTCGTCGGTCACCTCCACCTGGCCGTTCTCAGCCCCGCGACCCGTCACTCGCTGCGCGGCATGACAAAAGGCTCGGTCAAGGCGTCCTGGGCAGCTAGCCACCATCGCAAGTGGCTGGCCTCGAGCGAGACCGAATACACCGATCGCTGACGCGGCGTCAGCCGGTGGGCGGGGGCGACCAGACATACGGCGTGGTCGTCGTGACCGCGACGAACCCGAGCCGTTCGAGGATTGGCCGGCTGTCGTCCGAGGCGTCCACCTCGATGTAGCGCCGGCCGAGCTCCGCAGCCAGGTTTGCCCGTTGGGCGACGAGCGCGCGGTAGATTCCGCGGCCGCGCCAGGCCGGAAGCGTCGCCCCGCCCCACAACGTCATAAAGTCCGTGCCGGAGGGAAATCGCGCCCAGCCGGCGCACATGGTGAGATCGCCTGCCTCTGCGATGAAGATGCGGAGGCCCTCCGGGTCGGCCGCACGCTCGTCGGCGAGGTCGTCGACCCAGCTGACCTTTTCGTGCCAGACCGACTCTTCGAGCTGCGCGATCCGCGCGAAGTCGCCTCGCTCGCGAACCTCTCGGATGGCCACTCCGTCCGGCAAGCGCGGCTCGGCGGCCACCGCGTCCACCCGGCCGATCACCACCGTCTCCATGTCCTCGGGCACGAGGCCGGCCGCGCGCAGGCGGTCGGGGAGATCGGCCGGGCGATCGTGCCCGTGGAGCTTCCACTCGAAGGCCTCGCCGCGCTCCGCAAAAACCTGCACCTGCCGCGCGATCAGCAGGTCGAGCTCCTCACCGTCGAGGCCGGCGAGGTCGCGATATTCGACGAATGCCTGGTCGCCGAAGCCGATTGTTCGAACGAGTGGGCCGTCCCGCTCGACCCGGACGGAATCGGGTAGCCGGTCATGCACGTGCGCGCGCAGCTGCGCGTTGTAGGCGGCAAGCAACTGGCTGACGTCCTCTCGCGTCACCCAGAAACCCTATTTGCTTTGAAGAGCGACTCGCCGCCGAGCTAGGGACGGCGCGCTAGCGCCAATCGACCGCTTCGCCGACGGTGATCGCGCGTGGGTTTCCCTGTCCGTCCGCTCGTGCGACAACGACGCGCTTGGCGCCGTCAGAGAAGCCGGTCCACGCGAGACGGCTGCCGTCGGGGGACCAGATGAACGGGACCTTCGAATGGACGGTGGCGATCCGCGTTGTGCGCGAACGCCGGAGGTCGAGAACGTGAACGACAAAGGGTCCTTTGCCCTGGAGAAAAGCGATCCGGCGCCCGTCGGGCGACCAGGACGGCCCGAAGGAGTTGAGCCTTCGGCTCAGTCGCCTGAGCCCATTTCCGTCACGACCGACGGCGTAGACGTGCCCTTTTCGGCTAAACGCAAGACGGCGCCCGCCCGGCGCCCAGGTCGGCTCGGCGCCGTCGCGGAAAGCGGGCCGTGTCTTCGTCTGTCCTGTCAGAGAGACGATCACGAGGCCCTTGTAGGAGGGTTCTCCCTCCAGCACCGACGTGGGCGAGCCGCTGTACGCAAGAGCTCGGCCGTCCGGGGCCCACTCGTACATCGACCCCGCTCCGAGCGATAGCACTCCCGCGGCCACGAGCGTGCGCTCTTCGCTCCCGTCGGTTTTCTTGATCTGGAGATCGGCGCAAAAGCTTTGAGTTGGCTTGCATCGGGAAATGAAGCCGGCGAGCCAGGATCCATGCGGGGACCAACTGGCGCTGTCGAAGAACCCGCTCTTCATGGACAGTGGTCGGACGAGGGCTCCGGTAGCGTCGAGGATCGCGAGGCCCGTCGGCCCGCCGGAGGCGACGATCTGCCGACCGCTCGGCGACCATCCGTGCGCGGAGAACTCGCGCGACAGGATCCGCCGGCTCTTTCCGGTCGGCCGCACGACCCCGAAGGCGGTCTCGTCATCGGGCAGGGCGTTGAAGAGAAGGAGGCTGGGTGGACGGGCGACGGTCGCACCCGGCGCGGTCGCAACCGCGATGACGGCTCCGAGCAGCGCGGCCATCGCTGCGATGCGCATGCCCGGAGTATGGGCCGGGGTTATGAAGGTGCCGCAAGAGATTCGTAAACGATTCGGGATCGGACCCCGCCTGAGCGCAAACGAGAGAGGGGCGCCGATTGGCGCCCCTCTCGATTCGCTTGGGTTGTTTGCCTAGCGCCGGCCGACGACCAGCTTGACCGGGAAGCCGCGGCGCTTGAAGACGCCTGGCCTCGGGCTCTGTGCGATGACTCGGCCGACTCGCCTGGAGCGGGCGCGGCGGATGCGACCCACGGAGCAGCGTGCCCTGCGGATCCTCGTCTTCGCCGCTCCGAGCCTCAGTCCGATCACCCGCGGTACGCGGCAGCGCACCCGTGGTGGGGGTGGCGGAGGTGGCGGTGGAGGCGGTGGTGGCGGAGGTGGCCCCGGTGGGGGTGGTGGCGGAGGTGGAGGAGGCGGAGGTGGAGGCGGAGGTGGCGGTGGGGGAGGAGGTGGTGGAGGCGGAGGTGGAGGTGGCGGTGGGGGAGGAGGAGGCGGTGGAGGTGGCGGAGGCGGAGGCGGAGGCGGAGGCGGTGGTGGTGGAGGTGGTGGTGGCGGAGGCGGCGGCCCGACGCCCTCGAGCGGGTACACGTAAGCACCGCGGCCTCGCGTCCAGGCCGAGAGCGTCGTCGCGCCGCGGTCGATCTGGAGATCCCACACCATCGAGTGGGGCATCCCGTTCTCGAAGCGGAACCAGGTCGGCGAGGCCACCGTTATGTCGTCGGTGTAGTACACGCCCCAGTCGGTTCCGGCGAATACCTGCTGCGGGATGTTCGGGTTGACGATCACCGAGTCGGCGGGGATGTCGGGCAGGTTGCCGCTCTTGTCGGCCCAGGTGAACGTGGCGCAGGTCGCGGTGCACGTGACCTGGTAGATGTGGCCGGGAGTCGTCGGCGTGTTGGCGTTGAAGCCGCCCATGGCCGCGTAACCGGTCGCCAGGGTTGCGTTAGGAGCGGACGGGTCGAGTGCGATCCCGAGCACCGGGCGGTTCGGCAGGACGGTGTTGCTGCCGGTGACGTTCACCCAGTTCGCCTGCGCCTGAACTCCCGTCCCGAGGTTGAAGCCGATCCAGACGTTGCCGTCGTTCGTCCCGACGATCGCGTTGCTCGACCACTTGGGCGAGTACTTGACCTGGTTGATGAAGGAGCGGTTGCCGAGCGTCTGCTTGGTCATGTTCTGCGACGTCGGGTTGTTCGTGACGTACCACGTCCCGCCCATCGACTGGTTCCCGCCCGCGATCGTCTCCCAGACCCTCGTCGTGCCGTCCACGAGATGGCCGCAGCCTCCGGGCGTGCCGGCGGGCGCGCAGTCGTCGCCTCCCGGGATCCCGCCGTGGAAGATGTCGAAGGGCTGGATGAACGACCGTGTGTCGGCGCTCCAGCCGCCGGTAACGCCGGCGTAACCCGAGCCGCCGGTCAGGCAGTTGCTGACGCAGCGCGACATGCCGCCGCTGTTGTTCCCGACGAAGTAGCGCGGGCTCGATCCGGTGCCGACGGGGTCGATGCGTGCGTAGAAGCCGTCGCCGCCGATCGTCATCTGCCATTGCGCCGGGCCTGTCGGGTAGCCCGTGAAGCCGACCACGCTCGGGCCGTTGTCCTGCGCGCCGCCCGCGGCTGACGGGTTCGGCGAGGTCGCGAAGTTCCCACTGATGTCGCCCGAGTAGAACTCGATCGTGTTCAGGCCGTTGTCCATGTTGAAGAAGTTGGTCGGGCCGGGCGGATTGAGGTTCGCCTGCGTGGTTCCAAAGGCCCCTCCGTCGCTCCCGAGAATCAGCATGCTCGAGGAGCCGTTGACGAACTCGAGCGCGTGCTGGTCGACGTGGACGCTCGTCCCGCCGGCGTAGCCGCACGTGACGTCAGTGAACGTCGAACCTGTGCGGGTCGCGAGCCAGACGTCGTACGTGTCGACGTAGATGCGGTCCGGGTTGTTCGGGTCGACGGCGAGTCCCTGGTCGTACCAGTTCTGCGGGTAGTCGTCGCCGCACCCGCCCAGCGAAGGACCTTGCGAGCCGGCCAGGTACGACCACGTCGTCCCGCCGTTCGTCGTCGCCCAGACACCGAGCTGGCAACCGGGCGCGCTGCCGCAGCCGCCGCTGTTCGGTGCGATCGACTGCACCTGCGCATAGATGTAGTCCGGATCGCTCGGTGCCACTGCGATGTCGATCCTGCCGAGCTGGTCGCCCGTCGTTGGATTGGCATAGGCGACGCCGGTGCCCGCATTCATGTTTGCGCCGGTCGTGTACGGGCTGCCGGAGACCGCGTTCCCGTACACGAACCCATTCGCATTCGATGCGATGGACGTGAACGTCGGGCAGCCGCTGGCAGGCACGTTCGCGCGGTAGAGCCCGTTTGCGCCGTTCATCCCGAGGTCGTACTGAACGGTGGTCGCAAAGCCGCGCACGCCGACCGCGGCGATGATTCGCGTGACCCCGCCGCCCATGTCGGAGAGCTCGAGGCCCGTGATGTCCTGACGCTGCGTCGGAAAGCCGTTCGTCGTGCAGGGCCCGGTCCAGTCGACGCCAGCGTTGTAGGAGACGAAGATGCCCTTCTTGGTGCCGGCGACGACTTTGCTGCTGTTGTTCGGATCGACGCGCACCTTGCCGACCGCGTCGTACTGCGGGAACTGGCCCGGTGGCTCGTCGTAGGCCGGGCCGAACACCTCTTCGCCCAGCACTGTCCAGGTAGCGCCGGCGTCGGTCGACTTCAGGATGCCCTGGCTGCCCATCGAGAAGGAGCCGTAGTTGAGATCACCGGTGCCCGCATAGATCGTGTTGTGGTCGTTGGGGTCCATGTCGAGCGTGTCGATGGCGATCGCCGAGATCAGCGGGTCGTCGGTCAGGCCGGTCCACGTCGTCGAGGTGCTGCAGCAGTTGGTGGTTTTCCAGACGCCGCCGCCTATGCTCGCCGAGTAGGCGACGATCGAGCCGTTCGTGGTCGTCGTCGGATCGGCCACGATGTCGTTGATGCGGCCCTCGGTCTTGTGATAATTGTAACAACCGGAGCAGCCGTCCATTCGCTCCGGCTGCGGGCCGAGCGCTGTCCAGCTCGAGCCGCGGGGGCCCGCGGTCGAGGGCACGCGGCTCTCCATGCGCGCGTTCTGCCGCGCGGCATTGCGCAGCCAGGCCGGGTTGAAGCGGCCGGTCGGATACGTCAGCCGGTCGTTCCAGTAGGAATCCATCAAGGCGAATTGCTCGCCTTTCTCGCCGCCGGGAATCGGTAGGTAGCGGGGCGGCGCAGACGCGCTCGCGCCGGTCCAGTGCAAGCTTCCGGTGACGAGCGCGGCGAACGCAGCCGCGCAGACGACGATGATGGAGACGATCCGCATTCGACGCATGAGTGCCCCTCTCACTGTTGGCTCGTGTACTCGAGCAGCGCAGAACCCCGTGGCTCTGACCCGTAACTGACGTTCATAGCACCCGAATAGTCGAAAATCAATGAACGGACGGTCTGTTATCTTGGCTCCGTTGCCGTCTCGCGGGGGGAGGGAACAATGAGGGAGCGGCGCGCACGTTTGAGCCTGATCACGGTCGCTGCCTTGGCAGTGGTTGTCCCAGGCGCGGCGGCCGGACTCGTCGAACATTCGACGGGAGGCGGGTCCGGTCACTCTGTCACCGTGGTGCGGGAGCCCGATGGCTCGTACAGGGCCACGCTCGCCACCGGCGCTCAGGTCAATTCCAGGGTGCCGACCGCGCTCCCCGCCGACAGGCCGAGTGCCTCCGGGGGGTCAGGGACCCCGGCGAGGAAGGTGCCGCAATCGAACCCGTGGCGGCTCCAGGCCACGGTTCCGAGCGCGGTCATCAAGGACATCTCGTTCGCCAGCCCGACCGTTGGTTACATGGCCGGGGAGCTTGGCAAGGTGTGGAAGACCACGAACGGCGGCGCGACCTGGACTCTGATCATGAACCTGGGCTTTCCGTACTACTGGTACGGCGTCGACGCGCTCTCGGAGAACGATCTCGTCATCTCCGGGTTCGACAACTCCAACTGGCGGGGGCTCCTTCGGTGGAGCCACGACGGTGGCCAGACGTGGAGCTCGGACGTGGTGCTCACCACGAGGGGCTGGTCCATGCGGGTCCGCTTCGCCGATGCTCAGCACGGCCTGGTGCTGGACCTGATCAATCTGGACGGGCCGTCCGTCGCCCACTACACGACGAACGGCGGACAGACCGCCGCCGACTGGAGCACGTCCGTCCTCGACCCGAACGGCGGTTGGTTCGGGAATCAGTTCAGCTTCCTACCCAACCTCAAGGCGTGGGCCTCGGGGATCACCTACTGTCCCAGCCCCGACGGCGGTGCATCCTGGAACTGCCGTGAATCCGTGGACGACGTCTTCGACGGTCCGACGTTCTTCCACGATGACCAATCCGGATGGGTTGGCGGCGGGTCGATCTCGCCAACGGTCGAGGGCTGGGTGCACCGGACGACCGACGGCGGCCAGACGTGGTCCGGCCGAACTCTGCAGGCTCCCTGGCCCATCCGGGAGATCCGCTTCGTGAGGAGCAACCTCGGCTGGGCAGCCGGCGGAAACATCTACTCGGGCAGCGGCGGCCTCTACTTCTCGGGGGACGGCGGACAAACGTGGAGCCTCGACCTCGACTCGGGGGGAGTCGAGCTGGACGCGTGCGACCACTGGGCCCCCGGCCCCGGCCACCGGAGCCTGCAGGTCTGGTGCGCCGGCTACGACAGCACGTTCGCCGGCAAGGTGTACACCCTCAAGCTCGCGGCGGCGTCGAGCGGCTGAGGCGAACGATTTTCCGCTCGAGGCTCGAGCTCCTCGCGGCCTCGAGCACTTCGAGCACCTCGACCGCGTCGACGGGATCGACCGGCGGCGGTGTGCCGTTTCGCAGGCTCACGGCCACAGCTTCATAGAACGCGCTGTAGTTCCCCGGCTCGGTCGGCACGGCTCGGAGTTCCTCGCCTGAGCCCAACCGGCCCCAGCGGTCCTCGGGCTCCTCGCTCCAGCCGGGCTCCCTCGGGCTCCGACCGGAACGAAGAGCGTTCTCCTGGACGTCGAGACCGTGCTTCGTAAATGCGGCACGGTCGCCCAGCACGCGAAACCGGGCACCACTCTGGGCGGCGACCGAGCTCATCCAGAGGTGTGAGCGCACGCCGCCGGCATGTTCGAGCACGACGAAGTCGTCGTCGTCCACCTGTGCTCCGGGACGGCGAGTCTCGAGCTCGGCGTAGACGGTCTGCACGGGCCCGAAGAGCTGAACCGCCTGGTCGACGAGATGGCTGCCGAGGTCGAAGAGCAGCCCGCCCGCCTCGTCGCCAGCCTTCTCTCGCCAGCCGGTTCCGACCTCTGGGCGCCAGCGCTCGAACCGGGACTCGAACCGAAGAACACGCCCAAGCGCGTCTTCTGACAACAGCCGGCGCACCGTCAGGAAGTCGCCGTCCCAGCGCCGGTTCTGAAAGACGGCGAGCATCAGTCCTCGCTCGCGGGCCATCTCCACAAACGTCCGTCCCTCGGCGGAGCTCGTGGCGAGCGGCTTGTCGACGACCACCGGCAGCCCGGCGTCGAGTGCGGCCAGCCCAAGCGGGACGTGAGCCTTGTTCGGAGCGGCAATGACGGCCACGTCGAATTCGTCCGGTCTCGACCAGAGCTCGTCGGCCGACTCGAAGAGAGAAACAGCCGGATGATCCCGGAGAGCCTGCGCCCGACGCTCGGGGCTTCGGGTCACGATCGCAGCGAGGCGAAAGTCCGGGATCGCCGCGATGAAAGGCGCATGGAAGGCCGACCCGGCAAGGCCGTACCCGATGAGCGCTACGCGAAGTGGCGCAGGCATCGGCGTACCGTTCCTAGGCCGGCGTGGCGTCGCGCTCGCGCTTGCGGCGCGAGGTCATCGACTGGCGCTTCGTCCCGGAGAGCTCGACCTTGCGCAGCCGGATGCTATTCGGCGTCACCTCGACGCACTCGTCGTCCCGGATGAACTCCAGGGCCTGCTCGAGCGAGAGTGGGCGCGGCGGGATGAGGCGGATCAGCTCGTCTGCGTTCGAGGCGCGCATGTTCGTCAGCTTCTTCTCCTTCGTGGCGTTCACGTCCAGGTCCTCGCCCCGGGCGTTCTCGCCCACGACCATGCCCTCGTAGACCTCAACGCGGGGAGCGACGAAGAGCGAACCGCGCTCCTGGAGCGCGGCGATCGCGAAGCCCGTGGTCTGGCCTCGCCGGTCGGCGACGAGGCTGCCGGTCGGCCGGGTCAGCAGCTCGCCGTGCCACGGCTCCCAGCGGTCGAAGACGTGGTGCAGGATCCCGGAGCCCCGGGTCTCCGTGAGGAACTCGGTGCGGAAGCCGATCAGCCCGCGTGCCGGGACGAGGTACTCCATTCGCGCCCAGCCGGTGCCGTGGTTGACCATCTGCTGCATCCGGCCCTTCCGGAGCGCCAGCATCTGCGTGACGACGCCGATGTACTCCTCCGGGACGTCGATTGCGACCCGCTCCACGGGCTCGTTCTTCTTGCCCTCGATCTCGCGCGTCAGCACCTCAGGCTTGCCGACGGTGAGCTCGAACCCCTCGCGCCGCATGATCTCGACGAGGACTGCGAGCTGGAGCTCGCCGCGACCCTGCACCTCCCAGACGTCGGGGCTCGTCGTCGGCTGCACTCGCAGGGAGACGTTCCCGATGAGCTCCCGCTCGAGCCGGGCGATGAGCGCGCTCGCCGTCACCTTGTCGCCCTCGGTTCCGGAGAGCGGGGACGTGTTGATCCCGAGGGTCATGGCCAGGGACGGCTCGTCGACGGTGCTCACCGGAAGCGGCCGCGGATCGTCGGGATCCGCGATCGTCTCGCCGATCGTCACCTCGGCCAGGCCGGCGAGCGCCACGATCTCGCCGGGGCCGGCTTCGTCCGCGGGGACCCGGTCGAGTGCCTCGGTGACGTAGAGCTCTGTCACCTGCGCCTTCTCGATCGTCCCGTCGGCCCGGCACCAGGCGACCTGCTCACCCTTGCGGATCGTCCCGTGCAGGACTCGCAGCAAGGCCAGGCGGCCCACGTATGGCGAAGCGTCGAGGTTCGTGACGAGCGCCTGGAGCGGGTGCTCCGGGTCATACGAGGGTGGAGGGACCGTTGCGAGCAGCGTCTCGATCAGCGGCTGAAGGTCCGGAGCGAGCTCGTCGGCCTCGAAGCCGGCCCGGCCCTCACGCGCATTCGCATAGACGATCGGGAAGTCGATCTGCGCCTCGTCGGCGTCGAGATCGAGGAAGAGCTCGTAGACCTCGTTCACGACGTCCGCTGGGCGCGCGTCCGGCCGGTCGACCTTGTTGACCACGAGCACGACCGGGAGTCGCGCCTCGAGTGCCTTGCGGAGCACGAACCGCGTCTGGGGCAGCGGGCCCTCGCTCGCGTCGACGAGGAGGAGCACGCCGTCGACCATCGTCAGGCCGCGCTCGACCTCACCCCCGAAGTCCGCGTGACCCGGCGTGTCGATGATGTTCACCTTCGTCTCGCCGATCTGGACCGCCGTGTTCTTGGCGAGAATCGTGATGCCCTTCTCACGTTCGAGGTCCATCGAGTCCATGACGCGGTCGGCGACCTCCTCGTTCGCCCGGAAGGAGCCGGACTGCCAGAGCAGGGCGTCGACGAGGGTCGTCTTGCCGTGATCGACGTGGGCGACGATCGCGACGTTCCTCAGATCGTCGCGCCGCGCGAGGGCTGTTGGACGCGTTGGCACGACAGTCACAGTAGCCGCGCTAGGCTGCCAGCCATGCCCGGGGACAAACAGGAGCCGATGACGGCTGCCCAGAAACAGCAGCTCGAGTCAGAGCTCGCGGAGTTGGAGGGCCCTCGCCGCATCGAGGCTGTCCAGGCGATCTCGACTGCTAGGGACTTCGGCGACCTGTCCGAGAACTTCGAGTACCACGCGGCGAAGAACGAGCAGGGTCTGCTGGAGGCCCGCATCAGGACGATTCGCGACCGCTTGGACCGCTCCGTGCTCGTCGACCACGAGCCGTCGGCGAGTGGGGAGGTGGGCATCGGCTCCACGGTCGAGGTCGAGGACGAGCAGGGTCAGCGGATGACGGTCGAGATCTCGAGCGTCGGCGGCGTCTCGCCCGACTCACCGCTCGGTCGTGCCCTGATCGGAGCTAAGCCGGGCGAGAAGGTCGAAGTCGAGGCTCCAAAGGGATCCTGGAAGGCCAAGGTCGTCTCGATCGGCGGTGCGTCCTAGCTCGCGCCGACGCCGGGCAGCTCTTCGACAAGCGATCCGAGTACGTAGTCCGCGCCCGCAGCACGCAGCTCGTCCGTGCTGAAGTGTCCGCTCGCGACGCCGACCCCGACCGCGCCCGCTGCGTGGGCGGCCGAGATGTCGTTCGGCGTGTCGCCCAGCACGAGCACCGACTGGGGGTCGAGGTCCGTGCCGAGAATCTCGCCGGCGCGTTCGATCGCCTTGCGCGTCAGCTCGCCGCGGTCGGCCGAGTCCGAGCCGTAGCCTCCGAACGTGAAGAAGCGATTCAGGTCGGCGCGCGCGAGCTTGATATGCGCGGCGGCTTCGATGCCTCCGGTCGTAAGCCCGAGCAGGAAGCCGGCTTTGGCCAGGCGCGGGAGCAGCTCCTCGACGCCGGCGAGCACCTTGTAGCCGGGCGAGGCCGCGACCTCCTCGGGCAGCCTCAGGAGGTAGTGCGAGATCACTTGCGCCAACTCCTCGGGGGAGGGCTCATGGCCGATGACGCTCGTGAACGTAAGCCGGCCGACGACCGGGTCGGTCATCCCGCCCTCGGTGAACTTCCCGATGTCCGCGGGAATCCCGTACAGCTCGTCGAAGGCCCAGCGCCAGCTCCGCGTGCCGGCGCCGCCGGTCGTGATCAGCAGCCCGTCGATGTCGAAGAGGATCGCGTGCGGTCGTTCCAAGGCGCGTTTAGTAGCCGCTGAACTTGCCCGCCTGGACCTGGTCCTCGGGCACGCCCGCGGCTTGCAGCGCCTCGGACACTCCCTCGACCATGCCGGGCGGCCCCGCGATCAGATACGTGAGCCCCGGAAGCTCCTCGTCGAGGTGGTCGCCAAGGAGGTTGGCGTCGATCCGCCTCGACTCTCCTTCCCAGGACGAGTCGTCGGTCATCGTGAGGACGAGCTGGAGCCCTGGGATGGCCTGCTCGAGCTCGGCGAGCTCGTCGAGGAAGGCTGCGGACTCGCGGTCGCGGTTCGAGTAGACGAGCGTGACCTGGTACGGAAGCTGCTCCTCGCCGATGTAGCGGAGCATGCAGCGGAAGACCGTGATCCCGATCCCCCCGGCGATGAACACGTAATGCCGGTCCGTGTCCTTGGGCAGGAGGAAGCTCCCCTTCGGCTGCTCGACGTCGACCTCGGCGCCGACAGGCAGCTCGGCGAGTGAGCGCTTGAAGGCGCTGTCACGCAGGCGCGTGCAGAGGCCGAGCACACCACGCTCGTTCGGCGAGGTGACGACCGAGATGTGCCGTCGCGGCCCCTTCTCGTCGTCGTAGGGCGGATCGAGGAGCTCAACCCAGAAGTACTGCCCCGGCTCGAAGTCGACCTCCTCTCCGAGCAGGTCGAAGACGACCATGAGCGTCCCCTTCGCGACCTCCCGCTTCTCCTTGATCTGCGCGCGCATATGCCTACGTTACCGCCCTCGAACCGAGCCGGTTTCGCCTCCGGTTGCTAACCAGCTCTCCCCATACAGGTCCTATGTAGACATGGAAGCCGGCGTCGCCAGCGTTGTCGAGGAGGACGGCGTTCTGGCCATCTCGCGGGAAGTGAACGGCTTCATGCTCTCGGAGCTTCGGTTCCCGCCCGGATACGTTCAGGTTGCCTTCGACCCCGAATTGCCGTACCTCGCGTTCGTCCTCGAGGGCAGTCTCGAGAAATCGTTTCGCGGCCGAACGATGCGGCTCGATCGGGCCTCCGGAGTAACGATGCCGGCCGGCGCGTGGCACAGCGCCCGGTTCGGAGCCGAGGGTGCCCGGATCGCGATCGTTCGGCCCAGCGACCCGTCGGGAGCGGTCGCCTATTGTCTCGACCGGCTCGTTCAGCTTCGGGGGCGCAGCCTGAGCTGGCTCGCCTGGCGTCTTGCCGGTGAGCTGCGCGCCTCCGACACCGCTGCGCCACTCGCCGCCGAGGGCTTTGCCCTGGAGCTGCTGGCCGCGACGAGCCGCGAGACGCGATCCGAGCGTCACGCCGGCCGGCCGCAGGCATGGCTGCGCTCTGCAGAGGAGCTGCTGCGCGCGGGCCACTGCACGGGGCTTACCGAGCTGGCAAATGCTGTCGGGGTCCATCCAACACATCTAGCGCGCGCGTTCCGCGCGCGCTACGGAACCTCCGTCGGCGAGTACGGCCGGCGCGTTCGGCTGGCCTGGGCGGCAACGGAGCTTGCCCGCTGCGACACGGGCATCGCCACGATTGCGAAGCAGGCCGGGTTCGCCGACCAGAGCCACTTCACGCGGGTCTTCAAGCGCCACGTCGGCGTCACGCCGGCTCGCTACCGAGCCGAGACGCGGCGCGATGCTCGGCACGTTCCAGACTAGGCAGCCCAGGTTCAAGACATCCCACCGGCCTGCGCCCATGCTGGTCTCGCGGGTGGCCCGCCGGCCATTCGCGCACCCTCGACAAGGAGGACCGACCAATGCGTGTGCGCAATGCTCTGGTGATTGCCGGCATGACCGCTCTGCTCGCTGTTCCATTCGCCGCGGCGACGGGAGGCGGGCCGGCTGTGGCCTCCGCGAGCGGTGGCGTCCACTGGACGATCCCGCTGCCGAACCAGTTCGGCGTGGAGGTGGTCAATCAGCCGCTCTCCTTCGTAGCCCACAAGTACGCCGACGGCGGTGTCGCCGGCAACTTCGTGTATCACCAGATCGTTGAAGGGGAGTCGTTCAACTTCCACGTCGACGTCACGTGCATGAACGTCTACGACGGTCACCGCGCCAAGATCGGTGGTCTCATCACGTACAGCAACGATCCGACGCTCCCGCCGGATGGATACGCCTGGTTCCAGGTCTTCGACAACGGAGAGGGCGCAAATGCCCCACCGGATCGCTCGAGCCTCATCGGTTTCGGGAACGAGGCCGCGAACGAGGCCTTCTGCAACAGCCCGAACCTCCCTCGCCTCGGCCCCTGGGACGTAGACGGCAACGTCCAAGTTCGGCCGTAGCGACTCCTCAGGCTCCGACCGGGGTCTCCCGCGGATGACCCCGGTCGGAGCACATGACTCGTCTAGGAAGTTCCTGCGAGCGCCCGCGCGACGATCTCCTCGACGACCAGAGTCTTCGCGTCTGCGTAGTCCTGGACGTAGGTCCACTCCCTGGCGGCGAGCTCGCGCTTCGTGCGCTCGTACAGCTCTCGATCCGCGTGGTCAATCCGCAGCCAGTCGCGGAAGCGCACCATCCGGTCGATCTCCGCGCATCCGTCCGAGAAGACGTGCAGGTTCACGTTCGTGTCCGGCCCCCTGAAGACGCGGTGCTCGAACCAGTCGGGCTCGCGGATGCGGAGCACGTAACCGGCCGCCTCGAGCGCCGGTACGTACGACTTCTCGTCGCCCGAGTCGGGCACGGCGAGCGTGATGTCGATGATCGGCTTGGCCGCGAGCCCGGGCACCGAGGTCGACCCGGTGTGCTCGACGAGCACCGCGCGCTCGCCCAGCGCGGCCCGAATCCTCTCGGCCTCGCGAGCGAAGAGGCCCGGCCAGGCCGGGTCGTAGTCGACGAGCTCGATCTGCCCGGAGATGGGTTGCAGGTCGCCGACGGTGACGGCTCGGAGCTCCGCTTCTCGCTCAGACATTCAGAGCGGCCAGGTGGCGCGCACCGGCTTGTATTCCCGGGACCAGTCGCGATACGCCTCGCTCGGCGTGTCCGTGTCGACAGGCGACGAGGCGCCGTATCGGGCCGCGACCTCGCTCACAGGGTAGTGCAGCTTCTTGTCCTCGCTGCGAACACCGACCATCAGGATCGCGCAAGGCCCGTCGCCGGCGCCCACGATGATGTGGTTCGTCCCGGGGGCGCAGTGGAAGAAATCCCAGGCTTTCAGGTGCCGCTCCTCGTCCTCGACGATGAGGATGCATTCGCCCGAGAGCACGAGAAAGTCCTCCTGAACGCTCTCCGAGTGGTACTTGCCGTTCGGCTGGCCCGGCTGGAGGACGTGGGGGCCGATCGCGTACTGCTCGAAGCCTTCCGGGGGAACGAAGTCCGCCCATTCGCCGCCCTCCTCGCTGCGCATCCAGCGGGCCTCGGCGAGGTTGAGGACGAACCAACCCGGGCTTGCGGTGACCGCGCCCTCCTCTGTTTGCTCGATCCTTGCCTCCTCGCTCGCCATGCTCCGACCCTATCGTCGTCGGGCTCAGCCCGGCAAGCTCGCCTGGACGATTTGTCCGTCCTCGATTTCCTGCTCCGCGACGACGCGGCCGTCCTGGTCGACGAACGCGAGCGTCCCGGGTGCTGAGTCGGAGCTCAGCCCCTCGGTCGTGCTGACCCGAATCGCCGGCTGATTGACCGCGAAGTACGCGACCCAGAACGAGCGGTGGTCGACGAGCGCCCAGGCCGTGCCATCGGGTACCGCGACCCAAACGTATCCCCGTGACGGAGGTGGCTCCTCGCAGACGGCGGCACGCTCATCCTTCGCCAGCTCCTCGGCGGAGAGAGCGTCGAGCGTGAGGGTTTTTTGGGAGCACCGCTCCCAGCGTCCGTCGACGAATTCGGCGTCGCAGGAGTGAAGCGCCGTCTCGTCGCTGATCGAGTATCCGACCGAGAGCCCGTCGGTCGAGACCCAGGCACCCACCGGAGTAACGCGCTCTCGGAGCTCTTCGGCCTCGGGACAGAGAAGCTGCGCGGCCTGTACCGGCAGCACCTTGGCCTGGATTACCTTGCGGGCGCGGAAGCGGCGCACTCCGTCCGGCATTGGCGCCGGCGTCGTTCCGTCGGCGAGCTCGGTGGGCACCGGGGGCGGCGTGGTCGTCTCCGTCTGCTTCGCGCTGTCCTCGCCCATGCAGCCTGCGGCGACGAGCAGGAGCCCCGCCGAGGCGACCGCAGCTCCGGTGTAGACGACGGATCTCACCTCGCAGCCATCCTAGTCGGCGGCGGCATCGGGACATTCTCCGACGCCGCCGCCGATGGGTTCAGGCGGCGACGGCGAGCTCGCGTCTGAGCTGTCCGACCTCGGCCGGGCGGTTGGCGGCGAGGGCGGCCAGCAGCTCACCGCCGGCGCCGAGGTAGCGCGCGACGAATTCGTCCTGCCCGCCCTCGAGCTCGACGCGGTCGGCCCCGGCCGGTTCGCCGACGAGTTGGAGCCGGAGTCCGAACTGGTCCGACCAGAAGAAGGGCGGCTGCTCCGGCAGGGGCTCGAGGCCGAGGATCCTTCGGGCGACGGCGATCCCCTCGGACGCAGCCGCTGTCCAGTGGCCGCCGCTGCCGGCGACGTCGCCGCAGGCGTAGATCGGAGGCTCGGGCTCGAAGGGCGTCAGCTCGCGGGCCGGGTCGCAGCCGATTGCGACGAGCGCGATGTCGCAGTCCACCTCTCGTCCGCCCGAGAGGATCACGGTCGTCAGGCCGTCCGGGCGTGTGCGGAACCCGGCCGCGCCGACGCCGAGACGCAGGTCGACGCCGTGCCGGCGGTAGCGGTGGGCTAGCAGCCGGCCGATCTCCGGGCCAAGTGTGCGTGCGAACGGCGCTAGGCCGCCGACGATCATGGTCACGCTGACGCCGAGCTCGATTGCGGTCGATGCCACTTCGGTGGCGACGAAGCCGCCGCCGACGGTGACCATGTGCGTTCCCGGAACTAGCTCCTCGCGCAGGGCGAGCGCATCGCTCGCAGTCCGCAGGACATGAGTGCCGGGCGGAGCAGGGAACGGAAGCCGCCGGACGCGCGCGCCGGTCGCCAGGACGAGCGCGTCCCAGCGGAGCTCTGTGCCGTCGCCGGTGGTCGCCGTCCGCGCGTCCCTGTCAACCGCGACGATCCGCGTGCCGAGCCGCAGGTCGATCTGCTTTTCGCTCCAGAACGAGTCGGGGCGAAGAGCCATCTCCTCGAGGCCCCGCTTGCCGGCCAGGAACTCCTTCGAGAGAGCCGGGCGCTCGTACGGCGCATGCGACTCTTCGCCGACCAGGACGAGCACGCCCTCATACCCCTCGGCCCGCAGCGTCTCGGCGCAGCGGGCGCCGGCCAACCCGGCGCCCACGATGAGGATTGTTCGCGGCGTGGTCATGCCGCGTCCTGCTGAGAGACGATGATGGCGGCCATCGGACAGGCGGCGGCGGCCTCGAGCACGTTGGGATCGTCCGACTCGCCGCGGCGCACGGTTGCCGTGCCCCCGTCGACCTCGAAGATCTCCGGCGCCAGCTCGGCGCAGGTTCCGAAGCCGCTACACAGCGACTGGTCGATTTGGATCTTGTACATGGGTTGCTCCTTTCGGTGCGGGTGGGTTTACGGGACGGGCTTGGCCGGCGAACGCACGCCACGCCGTGGCGAACGCAACTGCGCCGACCGCGCCCAGGTAGACGCGAATGGCCCACGGCTGCGCGCTGTCGGTTCCGGCCGCGAGGCCGTGGGCAGTGGAGAGAGCGAAGATCGAGTAGGTCGCCCAGTGCAGTCGGCGCCAGTTCTTGCCGCCGATGCGCTTCTTGAGCGGGAACGAGACGGCCACGATCACCGCGAGGTCTGCTGCGATCACACCGAGCCCGGTCCACAGCGGCTTGTACGGAGCCGTGAAGGGGATCACGAGGTCTCCGAATGTGATCTGGACGGTCGCGTCTGCGACGAGTGTGAGCCCGTGGACTCCGATCGCCGCCAGCGCAAGGGTCGTGATGAAGCGGTGCACGTCCAGCGCGATCGGTGCCTTGAGCTTTGCCCCGAAGGGGCGCGACTTGAGCACGAGCCCCGCGACCATCGAAGCGGTGATCAGCAGGTAGGCGGTGAACCCGCTCGCGCGCGCGAGGAACCAGAAGGTCTGCTCCTTCATCCGAGGCCTCCTGCCAGTCGGGTCTCTCCGCTTCGAGTGACGAGGACGCAGGGAAGTCGCTGCGTGTCGGCCTCGGCCGCCGCGGCATGCGAACCGGCGAGGAAGAGGGCCTTCGCCCAGATCTCGGCCTGGATCGCGTCCGGTGCGACGACGGTCGCGCGCAGCAGGTCGCATGCGGCCGGTTCCCCCGTGGCGGGATCGATGAGGTGATGAAGCTCTCTGCCGTCCCGGCGCCAGGCTCGCCGATCCCGTCCGGACGTCGCCAGGCCGCCCCCCTCGAGCTCGAGCGTCAGCTGCGGCTGGACGGCGATTGTCCACGCGATGTCACGAAGTGCGATGTCGCCGCCCGCGTTGACCAGACACGGGCCGGCCGTGGCCAGGATCGTCGCGGCGCTTTCCGCGGCGAAGCCCTTGCCGATGCCGCCGAGGTCGAGCCGGACGCCGCGATCGAGCTCGATGAGATTCCCGTCGATCCGCACCGCGCCGCCGCAGGGGGATCCCGTCGCCGGCGCGGGGCCGTCCTCGGGAAGCTCCGAGAAGGTGCGGTCGTAGCCCGCCCGAACCACGGCGTCGTGGACGGTGGGGTCGAATCGACCTTCGGTCGCCGATCGCCCTGCGAGGGCGAGGCGGACGACCTCGAGCAGGTCGGGGCCTGCCTCGAGGGAGCCCTGCTCGTTGAGCCGCGAGAGCTCCGAGCGGGGGTCGAATCGGGTCAGCAGCCGCTCGAGCCGGTGGAACTCGGCTTCCGCGGCGTCGAGTTGCGGCGCGGCGCGGTCGGCCTCGACGATCAGCTCGACATCGGTGCCCATCGCCTCGAAGTGCCGTCTCGTCATGACGAGCTCGTGGCCGTGGCGGCCGGTTGGCTGACGATCTGAACCGATGGGGCGGTGGGAGCGGGAGCCGGGGCGGGGGCTTGTTCAGCGGCGGAGATCTGCGCGTTGCGCTCGGCAAGCTGCTTCCGATAAGCGGCCCAGCGGCGCTTGACGATTCGCTGCGTTGCGATGCTCTCGCGTCGCAGCTTCTTCTCCCGGGCTGCGAGCGCTCGCAGACGCGGGTCGGGCGAGGAGTTCGCCTTCGAGGGCCACGGATGGGCGGCGATGAGTGTCCACGTCAGGAAGAACGTGAAGAGCGTGAGTGCCACGGCGTAGATGCGGCCGACCGGGCTAGTCATCGTCGTCCTCGTCGTGGTCGTCGTCCTCGTCGCGGTCGTCGTCGCTGTGATGGTCGTCGTGATCGTCGTCGTCGGAGAAGCTGCGGGTGCTGGGAGCGGTCACGGGGGGCGCCGGCTGAGCAACGAGTTGCGCTCGCGGCGCCGAAACGGGTGGTCGAGGGACCGCGGGGAGGGGCGGCGGCTTCTGAGCGCGCGCCTTCCGGAGTGCAACTTGGGCCCGCCTGAGCTTGCGTTTGCGCGCGGCGACCGTCTGGTCGGAGACCTGGCTCGTCGCGGGCTTCGTCTCGCCGATCCCGGCGGTCTTCGTCGTCGCGGCGAGCCCGAAGACGGCGGAAAGACCGACGATGACCGAAGCGACCAATACGTGAATGCGGTTCAACGAATGCACCTCCAATCGAATGTCGTCCCAGGCTAGGCGGCGACCTGCAAGCACTCGGTCAAACCCGGGTAAGGGTTCGGCAGCGGAGTGCAACGGTTCGGCAAAGATGGTCCCGAGCCACGTCCGCGCTACAGTCGAGCGAGTGGCGGGACTACGCGACGCCGTTGCCGTCGAGGCGCTCGAGGCGAGCCAAGCCGCTTCGAGCCTGACCGACGATGCCGTCGCAGCTTCCCTCGCGGCAGCGGCGAGGCTCGTGGTCGAGCGCCGCGCCGAGATCGTGGCCGCGAACGAGGCCGACTACGAGGCGGCACGGGAGCGGCTCGACGAGGGGATGCTCGACAGGCTGCGGCTCGATGACAAACGGATAGAGGGCCTCGCCAACCAGGTCGAGGCAGTGGCCGCGATCGATCCGCTCGAGCGCGAGATCGACTCCTGGACACTGCCGAACGGCCTTCAGGTCAGCGAGCGTCGGATCCCGATCGGCGTCGTCGGCGCGAATTTCGAAGCGCGTCCCAACGTGGCCCTCGACGTCGCCGGGCAGCTTCTGAAGAGCCTGAACACGGCCGTCCTGCGCACCGGTGGCGCGGCGCTCCGAACCGTGACGGTTCTCATCGACGACGTGCTCAGGCCGGCTCTCGAGGGAGCCGGGCTGCCTCCGGCTGCGGTCGGCCTCGTCCGCTCACCTGAGCGAGAGGGCGCGCGGGTGCTCGTGACGATGCCGGAGCGGATCCCTATCGTGATCCTGCGTGGGAGCGGAGAGACGACGGCGCAGCTTGCACAGCTCGCCGCTGAGCACGGGGTTCGCACCCTGGCGCACGCGGAGGGCGGCGGCGTGCTCTATGTCCATTCCAAGGCCGACCGCGACCGCGCGCTCACGATGACGAAGGCGACGCTCGACCGGCTCGGCGTGTGCAACCGGCTCAACCTCGCGCTCGTCGATCGCGGAGCCGCCGCGCTTCTGCCCGACCTGCTCGCGATCTTCGCCGAGAAGCGCCTCGACGTGCGCGGCACGAAGCGGGCGATCGAGGCGGCGGGCGACGGAGTCCTCCTGCACGACCGAGACCGGCTCGGCTACGAGTGGGCGAACGAGGCCGAGCGCGTCGCGACCGTGACCCTGGACGTCGTCGACGACCTGGACGACGCGCTCCGGATCGCCAACGAGGAGACATCGGGTCTCGCGGCCGGAATCGTGACCGAGGACGAAGCTGCGGCGAATCGGTTCCTCGACGGCTACCGGGGCACGGCGGCGTTCTGGCACGCGACGACGCGGTTCACCGACGGCTTCGAGCTGACGGGCTCGCCCGAGACCGGAATCAACGTCGACAACGTCCCCGGCCCGCGCGGCCCGGTCACGTACAAGGACCTCTGGCTGCGCCAGTACCGCGTCATCGGCGACGGCACACAGACCCGTTGAATTCGCCAATCGTCGTCAAGTTCGGGACCGGCCTTGTTGTCGAAGACGAGAAAGTGCGCACGGACTTGCTTCACGCGCGCGCGCGCGAGATCGCGCAGCTCGTCGGAGCCGGGGAGCCGGTGTGTGTCGTCTCGTCCGGCGCCATCGCGCTTGGGCTTCCGCGGCTCGGGTTGAGGCAGCGCCCGCGCACGATGGCCCGGCTCCAGGCCGCCTCGGCGCTCGGGCAAGCCCGCTTGCAAGCCGCCTGGGAAGAGGCGCTAGGAGGCGAAGGCATCCCCGCGGCTCAGATCCTGCTGGCTGCCGGCGACGTCGCCGACCGAGCCGCCTACGTGAACGCGCGCCAGGCCTTCACCGAGCTCTTTCGCCTCGGCGCGGTGCCCGTCGTCAACGAGAACGACGCGACGGCGACGGACGAGATCACGTTCGGCGACAACGACGCGCTCGCGGCCCAGGTGGCGGTGCTCGTGCGGGCGAGGCTGCTCGTTCTCCTGACCGAGGTGGCGGGCGTCTACTCGAGGGCGCCCGGGACCCCGGGAGCGGAGCTCATCTCCGAGGGCGAGCTCGCCCACGAGGCCGAGATCGGTGTCGGCACAGCGCTCGGGCGCGGCGGGATGGGCAGCAAGGTCGTCGCCGCCCAGATGGCGTCTGCGGCCGGCATCCCGACCGTGATCGCCGGTGGGAACGGCGCGGACGTGCTCGGGCCGATCCTCGCCGGGGAGGCGCGAGGGACCCGCTTCACGGCGGACGAGCGGGGAGCGTCCGCCTTCAAGCTCTGGCTTCGCTTCGGCAAGCCGGTCGCCGGCGCGCTGCATGTCGACGAGGGCGCGAAGACCGCGCTGGTGGACAAGGGGGCGAGCCTGCTCGGCGTGGGAGTCGTTCGCTGCGAGGGCCGCTTCGAGCCCGGAGCGGCGGTCGAGCTCGTCGGGCCGGACGGTGTCGCCTTCGGCAAGGGCATCGCAGGCGCCGGTGCCGACGAGCTGGCCACACGCCCGCGCGGCCTCGAAGCGGTGCACCGTGACAGGCTGGTGCTCTATTGAGGATCGCGGTTTTCTCGGACGTCCACGGAAACGCACCTGCGCTCGCGGCCGTGCTCGCCGAACTGGAGCGCGAGCAGCCGGACCTGATCGTCTCAGGCGGCGATCTCACCTGGGGCTCGCTGCCCGAGGAGACCTTCGCGCTCGCCGCGGGCCTCAATGCGAGGTTCGTTCGCGGCAACGCCGAGCGCGCCATCCTCGAGAACGAGTCTTCGACCGAGCGCGAGCAGTGGATGCAGGCGCACCACACCCCGGAGATGCGCGAGTTTCTCGGCGGCTTCGAAGACAGCGTCGTGGCCGAGGTCGACGGCCTCGGCCCGGTCCGCATCTGCCACGGCTCCCCGCGCAGCGACGAGGAGTGCGTCACTCCCGAGACGCCGGAAGCGAGAGTGCGCGAGTTCGCAGACGGCGTCGCCGAGCGAGTGATCGTCACCGCTCACGTGCACATCCAGTTCGACCGCGAGGTCGGCGGAATCAGGAGCATCAACGCGGGCAGCGTCGGCCTGCCGTACGAGGGCAGGCGGGGCGCCTACTGGGCCATGCTCGGGCCCGACGTGGAGCTTCGCCGGACGGAATACGACGTGGACGAGGCAGTCGCCCGTTATCGAGCGACCGACGACCCAGCAGTCGAGGCGATCGTCGAGATGATGCTGACCCCGCCCGAGCCGCACGAGGTGATCGACCACGCCGAGCAGGTCGTCTTCTCCGGGTAAGCGCCGCATCGCATCGATCCGCGGCGCCGCAGCCTGGGTCGACCGCGTCGGGCTCGCCGTGCTCTACCCGAATGACGATCTCGTCCTGCCTTCGCTCTGGGAGGCCCTCACCGGCCGGCAGGACGTGGACTGGGCCGAGCGTGAGGACGGCGGCCGGTTCGTCGACTTCACGCCCGACTTCGCGCGCGTCTGGCGGTGGAAGGACGAGCTGCCCGAGCAACGGCTCGTCTGTACGGGGAAGCACCTTGGAGGAAAGGCCTCGCTCGTTTCCCTCCGCTTGCTGCCCTCCCTCTATGCGCTGACGGGCCGTGCCGGGAGTGCTGAGGACTTCCGCGAGGAGGAGCTCTCGCCGGTCGAGCGCGACGTCGCCGAGGCCGTGCTCGAGGGCGGGCCGATCAGCACCGCGGAGCTCCCGGAGCTGGCGGGGCACGAGCGCAAGCGGGTGAACGCCGCGACGCACCGCCTGCAACGCCGGCTCGTGCTCACCGCCGCCGGGCGCCAGGAGCGCGAGCGCGGGTGGCCGGCAGTCGTCCTCGATCTGCTTCCGCGCCGATACGGGGACAGGCTGCATGACCTGCCGTCCTCGGAGGAGGCCCGAACCGGACTGGCCTCGGTGGTGCTCCGATCGGCGTCAGAGCTCTCGGCGGCCGACCTCACAGCGATCATCGGCGGCCCGCGTCGGGACGCGACAGCGGCGTTGGACAGGCTCGTCGAGAAGGGAATGGCGCGTTCTAGCGACGGAGGCGGCTTCGTGCTCTGGGCTTGGGCCCAAAAGGGGGAGGCCCGCCGCCCAGATTCGACCTACGGTCAATGAGGAGAGTTATATGCGGCAAACAAGCTCATCTGCGCTCGCGGATCTGGATCGATCGGTGGGTGAATTCGGCACCGGCCTGCGGGAACGGCTTGCCGTCGTGCGGAAGCGGAACGAAGAGGCCATGTACCTTGCCGCCGCTCTCGAGCACGAGCAGGCGGCGCGGCGGGACCTCTCTCCCGAGCTCGACCTTGTCTCGCCGGGGTTCTCGCTCGGGGACCTAGCCTTCGAAATCACTGTTGCGCGCGATGCTCCGCTCGGCATTCTGCTGGCTGAAGCCGGCCTGCTCGAGCCCGGGGAGCTCGACTTCGCCCTTGCGTACGCGCGTGAACACGGGAAGCGGCTCGGTGAAGTGCTTGTCGAGCAGGGGCTCGTGTTGCCGGCCGAGGTCGTTCGCCTCGTCGCGATGCAACGAGGGTTCCCGTTCGTGGACGTGCGCGGCATCCCGCTCGACCCGGCCGCGGCAAAGCTCCTTCCCGCCGCGCTCGCGCGAGAGAGCCGTGCACTGCCCCTCGGCTTCGCCCGCGGCCTGCCCGTGGTCGCAGTTGCAGACCCGACGGACATAGCCGCGATGCACGGCACGCGCTCGGTCTTGCACGGCGTCCGATTCGTCGCCTCGCCCGAGGACTCGATCCTCTTCCAGCTGGCGCAGGTCTACCTCAGCCAGCCCTCAGGGCAAGGATGAGCTGAGCGCCCGGGGCTTAGATCCTTAGGTTTTGGCCCCGAAACGCCGACATCGCCTTCTATGAACCGACATTTCCCCGGCGTGGCTTTGGCCGGCATCGCCGCGGTGTCGATGACACTTGCGGCGCCTGTGGCCGAAGGCAGCACTCAGGCTGCCGCCGCGACGCGCGTGTCGGTCAAGATCACCGCGCGCGCCTGCAAGCTCTCGCGCAAGCGAGTGCCGGCCGGGAAGCTCGTTTTCGCGCTCAAGAACCGGAGCAAGGTGGCTCACTCGCTCGTAATCGCCGGCCGCCGGAGCCGTAAGGCCAAGCCCCGTCGGAAACAGACCTTCCGGGTCACGATCCGCCGCCCGGGCCGGTACCGCTACACGTGCAAGCCGGGCCGCGGAGGTCGCGTGACGAAGTCCAAGCGCGGGACGCTCGTCGTCCACAAGGCAAAAACCACCAAGCCCCCGCCGCCCCCGCCGCCCCCGCCGCCGCCGCTGCCACCACCACCCGGCGGGCCGCCGCCACCGCCCGGTGGGCCGCCTCCTCCGCCCGGCGGGCCGCCACCTCCTCCGCCACCTCCTCTGCCGCCGCCCGGGCCGCCGCCCCCGCCGCCCGAGCACCGGCTGGGTGTCCGCACCGTCGCAGGCCTCGGCGAGTTCTACGATCGCCAGACCGACCTCACGTTCGTCCCTCGGGGCTCGGTCTTCGTGCGCCGTCGGCTGAACCTCAAGCCGGACGGCCAGTCCGTCTTCTCGAGCTCCACCTTTGCCGTGACCGGCGCCAACGCCTACAACCCGGGCGCCGCCCAGGCGGCGCTCGTGGCCATGCAGGCCGATGGCTACGACGCCGTCCGCGTCTTCCTCGACGTCACCTGTGCATCCGGGTGCCTTTTCGCTCCGGCAATGGCCGATGATCTCTCGCGCCCCTACCTCGCGAATCTCGTCGACTTCCTGTGGCGTGCGAAGTTGGAGGGGATCTACGTGCTGATTGCGGCCGAGGCTCTTCCGTACGGGAGCATCTACGAGACGCGCGCGAACCTCGACCAAGGGGCCGTCTTCGACGACGAGAACGCCCAATACCTCACGGCGAACGGGTCAGAGGGGCACCGTCTCTTCTGGACCGCCCTGATCCAGGCGATGAACTCGATCGGGGCTCCGCTCGACACCGTCTGGGGCTACGAGCTCGTCGCGGAGCAGTTCTACCGCGAAACGTCGCCACCGCTCAACCTCGGCGCCGGCCTCGTCGCGACCGGGAACGGCCTGACGTACGACATGGCCGTGCCCGGGCAGAAGCAGCTGATGATGGACGAGAACCTCGTCTGGTGGGCCGACCAGGTGCGCTCGGCGATTCTCTCGGTCGATTCGACGGCGCTCGTCGGAATGGGCTTCCTCTGGCCGAAGGGACCGAACCCCGCTCGCCCCGGAGACCCTCGCGTGGTGCGGGCGAGACCGGTGATCGATTCGTCGACGCTCGACTTCTTCGACATCCATCTGCATCCCGGCGTCGAGCTCACCATCCCGCAGTACATGGAGAACTACGAGCTGACGACGCCGGCCGTCAAGCCGATCGTGCTGGGCGAGTTCGGCGCGTTCAAGTACGTCTACCCGGACGCCTCGGATGCGGACCGGATCCTTAGAAACGTCCAGGCAGACTCCTGCAACTACGGGCTGGACGGCTGGCTGCACTGGAGCTGGAACACGACCGAGTACGGGACCGGCCTCTACCACGAATCCCCGCTGTGGAACGGCGACGCTTCCGGCGGCCTCATCGATCACGGCCTGGGTCCCGGCCAGCGCCCCGACCCCTGCGCCGCGGTCCTGGGCGCGGGGAACATTGCGCTCGGGAAGCCCGTGACGGCGTCCGCGACCGAGGCAGGCTCCTCCCCAACGCGTGCAGTCGACGGCTTGAACGCCACCTTCTGGAACTCGGGCGGCCCCCCAACCCAGTGGATCGAGATCGACCTGGGCGGAACGGCCTCGATCAGACGCGTCCTCCTGTTCGTTCTCCAGTACCCCGACGGGTCCACGACGCATCGGATCCTGACCCGAGCGACGACCGGTGACTCCTGGGATCTCCGGCACACATTTGTCGACGCGACAGTCGACAACCAGGTGCTCGAATACGAGCCTGTGATCCCCTGGACGAACGTCCGCTATGTGCGCGTCGAAACCACTGCGAGCGTCTCCTGGGTCGCGTGGAGAGAAATCGAGCTCTACGCACCGTAGGTCCAACGGCAGCCTTTAGGGCGGCATCCCTCGATTGGGTATGGAGAAAAGCCGTAACCGGGGCGATCCCTGTGTTAGCGAAAAATGAACCTTGCGGCCTCCAGTTCTGCGTTAGAACCCGTGCTCGAAGAGTCGAGATTCCAGGCTTTCGAGCGTGAGGGCCTCTTCTCGCGGGCAGCCCCGTTCCTCGGGGCAATGGTGCTTGCGATCCTGGTCTATCCGCTTCCGCCGGCCGGGAATGATTCGTCGGCACTCTTCACCGCCACCGCCCTCAATGCGCTGATTCTGCTCAGCGCTCTGCTGGCGCCGTGGCGCCTGCTGCCGCACCTCGCGCAGGTCGTGCCGCCCTTCGCGTACTTCGTCGTGATCGCCCTGCTCCGCGAGGCCGACGGCGGGGCGCGCTCGTCCTACAGCGTGCTGACCATGCTGCCCGTCTTCTGGCTTGCCCTCTACGGAACCCGCCGGGAGCTCGGACTGAGCATCGTGGGCGTCGCAGCGCTCTTCCTGACGCCGCTTCTGCTCGTGGGGCCTCCCGAGTATCCGTCCAGCGAATGGACGCGCGGCCTGCTCTGGATCTGCGTGGCGCCGATCGTCGGCTTCACGGTGCAGTCGCTCGTTCGGCAGCTGCGTGAGCGGGCGGCAGAGAACCTGAGACGGGCCGAGGAGCTTCAGGTGAGCCAAGAGGAAACGCGGAAGCTCGTCGTCAGCATGGCTGCGGTCACCGAGGCGACGAGGGAGATCGCCCGATCGACCGATTCGGGCGTCGCCCGCGATGTGATCTGCTCCGCGACTTGCACGATCACGGGCGCGCGCTTCGCGAAGCTGATGGAGGCGAACCCGGAGGGCGATCTCGTCATGACCGCGAATTACGGCCTGCAGGGAGCGCCTCCGCTCAAGATGCCGCTCACCGGTGATCCGACCGGCGCGGTGACCGCGTTCCTCTCGAAGAAGCCGCTCTTCGTCAGCGACGCTCGCGGTCGACCTGAGATCTCGCAACAGGTCGTCCAGACGACCGGCGCGGTCTCCATGCATTTTGAGCCCGTGCTAAGGAACGAGGAGGCGATCGCGGTGCTCGTGGTCGGTTGGAATAGTGAGATCGAGGGCACCGGTCGAATCGCGGCGTCCTTGCGCATGCTCGCCGCCGAGACCGCCATGGCTCTCGAGCGCGCCGACCTGCTTGCGCGCCTCGAGGAGAGCGCGCGCACCGACGACCTCACCGGCCTGCTCAACCGCCGGGCCTGGGAAGAGGAGCTTCCGCGCGAGATGGCGCGGGCCCGCCGCCAGAGCGACCCGCTCTGCGTGGCGATGCTCGACCTCGACTTCTTCAAGAACTACAACGACGAGCGCGGGCACCAGGCCGGCGACCGGCTCCTGAAGCAGAGCGCTGCCGCCTGGGTGACCGAGCTTCGGGCGAGCGACACGCTCGCCCGCTACGGCGGAGAAGAGTTCACTGTCGTCCTCGCAGGGTGCAACCTCGCCAACGCGAAGGACATCGTCGAGCGCCTCCGCGAGGCGATGCCCCGAGATCAGACCGTCTCCGCGGGCGTGGCCTGCTGGAACGGGCGTGAGTCGGCGGAGGAGCTCGTCGGCCGCGCCGATGGCGCGCTCTACGAGGCGAAGCGCACGGGCCGCGACCGGCTCGTGACCGCCGGCGGGTCTCCGCCAGGCGAGCTCAGATCAGTAGGCCTGTGACGTACATCACGGCAATTCCGGCCAGATAGCCGCCGAGAACATGCCGCGAGCCGAGCCCGCCGGGCGCCTTCCGCGCGACGTAGCGCCCGACCTCGACGACGACCTGGAGCGCCGCACCGGCCGCACCGGCGAAGAAGAGCACCCCGAGCACGTCGCTCGTAACGAAGCCGCCTATCCAGGCGCCCGGGATCGCCGGTGCGCCCGCGATCAGCGTGAGTGCCGCTAGCCGACCGAACCCCACGCGGGCCCGATCCGCTATTGGAGCGGCGATTCCGAGGCCCTCCGTCACGTTGTGGACCATGAACCCCACGACGAAGAAGCTCCCGAGCGCGAGCTCGCCCAGCGCGAACGAGCTGCCGATCGCGAGCCCTTCGCCGAGGTTGTGCAGCCCGATCCCTACGGCGACGAGCGTCGCCAGCGCGACGCCGCCTACGACTCCGCCGCCCTTCGAGAAGCTGCGAGACAAGGCGGTCAGCAACAGGTAGCTCGTCGCGACGCCGAGGAGGACGAGCCCGACCCCGCCGAGCCCGCTCGGGAGCGCCGCCTGGAGCTCGATCGCTTCCGCCAGGGCCTCGAGCGCGAGGAAGGTCAGGAGGCCGGCCGTGAGGGCCATGAACGCCGCGAGCCACTCGGGGCTGGCCTGTCGGAGCGAAGGGAGCCATGCGAGCCCTAGCGCCACGGGCACGATCCCGACGAGGAAGCCGATCACCGCATACCCGAGAAATCCTTTCTTCGAAGCCTGCGGCGTCTCCACCGCGGCGGGGATCTCCTGCGTCGTCTGGATTCCGCTCGAGCTGGTTACTCCGACCGAGATTGGCTCGTCCTGGACCCAGTCGTACGGGATGACGATCTCGGTCGAGCGCAGCCGCCCGAGCGTGCGGTCGCCGTCGAGTTGGTAGGGCACGATCGCATCGTCGACGGTCACCGTGGCGATGGTGATGTCGTCGCGCTGCGGATTCGTGACCTTGATCTTGATCTCGCCGGGTCGGAACTCGACGCGCCGGATGTCGAGCTCGTCCGCCGGCGGCGGGTTCTTCCCCACGAGGTCGAGCAAGGAGTCTCCCATGGTCGCGAACAGCGAGACCGCGCCGACGAGCGCGAGGATCGGCACGAGTGCCCAGAGGCGCCACCGCGCGCCACTCAGCCTCGTCGTCAGCGAACCTGCTTCCACTCAATCCCTCACGTCGAAGAAGCCCATCCAGCCGAGCTCGGCGAACTCGCTCTGGTGCGCGTGGAACATGAAGTGGCCGGTGTTGTGGAACTCGATCTCCAGGACCCCGCGCTCGCCCTGACAGAGCATCACCGTGTCCGTGTACTCGAAGTGATCGGTCGAGCCGGTCGGGTAGTAGCGGAAGAACTCGCCGTGGAGGTGGAGCGAGTTGATGAGGTCGAACTCGGTCAGGTTGGCGAGATAGACGCGGACGAGCTCGCCCTTCTTCACGCGAATCGGATACTTGGCGTAGTAGAAAGCACGCCCGTTGACGGTGTAGAAGTTGTTCTCCCCGTCTCCGTCCGTGTCGTACCCGTTCATCACCATCACGAGCTCGCGGGCGGGCGGACGCGGTTTCTTCGGGTCGATGATGAACGCGCCGTAGAGGCCCTTGTGGATGTGCTTCTTCAGCGGCGTCGCGTGGCAGTGGTAGAGCTGCATCCCCGCGGGGCGAGCCGGGAACTCGTATCTGAAAGAGTTGCCCGGCAGAACCGTCTCGAAGACGCCGTCCATCTTCCCGGGATGGATCCCGTGGAAGTGGATCGTGTGCGGGTGCGAGCCGCCGTTTGTGAAGTTGACACGCAGGAGGTCGTCCTCGGTCGCGCGGATGATGGGCCCGGGGACCGAGCCGTTGTAGCTCCAGGCTTCGAAATGGACGCCCTGGGCGACCTCGATCGAGTGGTCGAGAGCGGTCAGGTCGTACTCGCGGATCCGGCCGGGCTGATGGGGGAGAGGCTCCGGCGGGTACAGCGCGGCGTCCTGGGCATGCGGTCCGCCCGGAGCGGGAACCTCGGCTCCGATCATCGCGGCGTGTCCGACATGCGAGTGGTCTCGCCCGAGGTGCATCGCGGAGTGGTCGCCTCCCTGGGCTGTGCTCGGCCATGCGAGCTTCGCCAGAGGCGCCGCAGCCACGAACGGCAACGAGCCGGCGAGCACCTGCTTGCGCGTGAAATGTTTAGCCATGTCGAACTTCTCAGTTAGAGTATAGGAAATGGTTGGCGACCTGACAGACGCGATGCAGGACTACCTGAAGGAGATCCACAAGCTCCATATGGAAGGCGGCCGCGCGACGACCTCGGCGATCGCGGGGCGCATGGGCGTGCGGCCTCCGTCGGTGACGGCGATGCTGAAGCGGCTGACCGCGGCCGGGCTCGCCGAGCACAAGCCCTATCGCGGCGTCGAGCTGACGCCGTCCGGAGAGCGGGTCGCGCTCGAAGTGATTCGCCACCACCGGCTGCTCGAGCAATACCTCACGCAGGCGCTCGGTCTCAGTCTCGACGAGGTGCATTCAGAGGCCGACCGGCTCGAGCACGCGCTCTCAGAAGAGCTCGAAGCCCGCATCGATCAGTCGCTCGGGTTCCCGACGCATGACCCGCACGGCGATCCGATTCCCGATGCGAAGCTGCGACTCGATCGCGTACAGCTCCGGTCTCTCGCCAGCCTCGAGCCCGGCGACGAGGCAACGATCAAACGAGTCCCCGACACGGACGAGGGCCTTCTCCGGTACCTGGCGACGCTCGCGCTCGTCCCCGGCAAGAAGGTCAAGCTGCGCCGGGCTGAGCCGTTCGGCGGCCCGATCACGGTGCGCGTCGGCAAGGTCGAGCACGCGATCTCGCGCGAGCTCGCTGCCGGCATCGGCGTCGCGTAGAAGCGGCTCCAAGCGATCGCACCCCTTGCAAAGTCCCCCCGAACGGTGTACGTAATGAAGGGGACAACAAGAACAGGGGACATGAGAGGGGTACGAGAATGAGACAACGACTTCGGCCGTGGTCGTGGGCGGGTGCGCTCGCGATCTTGGTATTGCTTGCGACGGTGCTGAGCGGGACGGCGATCGGTGCTTCGAATGACCGCGCCGCCGCATTCGCTTCGTCGAGCACGACGAACCTCCCGCGAGGCTTGAACCTCCCGCGAGGCTCATACGGGTCAGTGAGCCCGTTCGGCACCTGGACACCGGGCGCTTCCTATCCGCGCACGAACGTCCGCTACGCCTTCGCCGACCTGGGCGAGATGCTGTACGTGATCGGTGGCGTCTCGGACGGGACGCGGATCCCGGACGTCAACCGCTACAACGCAACCACCGACGCCTGGACGCCACTGGCCCCGATTCCGGTCGCCAGCGAAGCGCCCTGCGGAGCCCACTGGAACGGCAAGATCTACGTCGCCGAGGGCGACACGGGTAGCTCTTTCCGGATCTACGACATCGCGACCGACAGCTGGACCTTGGGTGCTCCGCGGCCGGTCTCGAGCGGCTACGGCTGTGCTGCCGGTGCGCTCAACAACAAGGTGTACGTGATCGGCGGGGCTGCCGCTCCGCAGACGCAGCTGACCATCTACGACATCGCAACCAACAGCTGGTCGACGGGGAACCCGGCGCCCGAGGGCGTCTTCCTCTCCGGCTACCAGACGGTCGGCAACTACCTGTACGTGGTCGGCGGTTTCGGGGCCAGTTCGGCCAGCAACTCGACCGCGACCATGCGCCTGGACATGTCGACCGGCGTCTGGTCGAGCGGTCCCGCGTTCACCCCGCAGCGGGCGGACTTCGCGCTCGCCTCCTCGGGGACGAAGCTGTATGCGATCGGCGGCGACCTGACCGGCGGCGCCTACTTCGAGTCGACCGACCTCGTCAACGAGCTGGACACTGCGAGTTGGCCGGGCGGAAGCTGGGTGGCCTCACCGCCGAACCTGGCGGCGCCTGCGCGGCAGGCGAACTCGGCCGGCTTCAATTCGACCGGCCGTGCCGGCGGCGAGATCTGGTCGACGGGCGGTCTCAACGGGGCGACGTTCCAGTTCCTGTCCGCTCATCTCTATCGATCCGAGGCTCCGCCGCCACCACCACCTCCGCCTCCACCGCCTCCACCGCCTCCACCACCACCCCCGCCGCCGCCACCTCCACCGCCTCCGCCGCCGCCACCACCGCCACCTCCGCCACCTCCACCACCTCCGCCTCCACCGCCGCCACCTCCACCACCGCCACCACCTCCGCCACCACCACAGGCGCGCTGCCGCGTGCCGAGGGTGATCGGGCTGAGGCTGGGCCAGGCGAAGACCAGGATCCGCAGGGCACGCTGCTCCGTGGGCCGCGTCCGTCGCGCCCGTTCGCGGCGAGTCGGCCGCGTGATCGGCCAGAGCCCGAGGCCCGGCGCCGTCAAGCGCCGCGGCTTCCCGGTCAAGCTGGTGGTCGGCCGGCGCTAAACCGAGTCACAGCAAGCGAAACGAATAAGGAGCGCCGGCGAAAGCCGGCGCTCCTGCTTGGTTCCTAGGAATCTCGCGCAGTACCTGCGACGATTGCCTCGTGTCAAGCAGAGGCAAGAGTTCCCCTCATCGGGGTCGCTTCGTGCTCGCGGCCGCGCTCGCAGGCGCTCTCCTCTTCGGCCTAGCGGATGCCCGCGGCGCTCGACCGACGCCCGCGCACGCGACGTTCGGCTCAGCTGCGCGATTGCTCGGCGCGAGCCATGCCCGCGGCGTCCGAGCAGGCGCGCCGTCGCTGCGGTACGACATATCCCGCCGCGGAGATCGGATGCCCGGCCTCTCCCGCGCGACGCGGCCGGGTCTGCCGGTGCTCCCCGGCCGCACGGCGGGCCCCGGCGGAGGCGGCGAGATCTACGCGATGAACGCCGACGGTTCCGGCCAGACGAACCTTACGAACAACCCCGCTTCCGACGACGGGTACCCCGCCTGGTCTTACGACGGCACGAAGATCGCCTTCACCCAGATCTCGGAGACGGATGCAGAGATCTTCGTGATGAACCCCGACGGCTCAGGTCAGATGGACGTCTCGAACGACCCGGCAACTGCCGACTTCGACCCGGAGTGGTCTCCGGACGGCACGAAGATCGCGTGGGCTCGTGCGACGGAGACCAGTGACTTCGACATCTGGGTCATGCATGCGGACGGCACCAACCAGACGCAGTTGACCACCGACCCGGGGTTCGACGGCTATCCGGTCTGGTCGCCGGACGGGACGAAGATCGCCTTCGCCCGCGGGAGTGACGGGCCGGCTGACGTCTACGTCATGAATGCGGACGGCAGCAACGAGACGAACCTCACGAACGATCCGGTCAACGACGATTACGCCCCGACGTGGTCACCGAACGGGATGAGGATCGCATTCGCCAAGGTCGGCGAGACGAGCTCGCAGATCTATGCCATGGACGCCGACGGCTCGGATCCGACGAACCTGACGAACGACGCCTCCCAGAGTTACTCGCCGGCTTGGTCACGGGACGGAACGAAGATCGCGTACGCCCGCTACGACGGCTTCAGCGCGGCGGAGGTCTTCTCCATGAACGCGGACGGCAGCAACAAGACGAACCTCACGAACGACTCGGCAGACGACGACTCGTGGCCGACCTGGTCGCAGGACAGTGGGCACATCGCCTTCACGCGGTTCACGCTGCCCCCGCCGCCGCCCGACTACGACATCTTCGCCATGGGCTCCGACGGCAGCGGGCAGACGAACCTCACAAACGACCCCGCGCAGGATTTCTCGGCGGACTGGTCGCCGAACGGGGCGAGGATTGCGTTCACGCGCCTCGGCGACTTCGGCGGACAGATCTACGCGATGGACGCAGACGGCACCGACCAGGCCAACCTGTCGAACGACCCGGCCGTCGACGATTCGACTCCCTCCTGGTCGCCCGGCGGGACCCACATGGTCTTTGCCCGCTACGACGGGAGCGGGCCGGCGGACATCTGGTTCATGAACGCCGACGGGAGCGGGCAGCTGAATCTCACGAATGACCCTGCCTACGACGACATCCTGCCGGCGTGGTCCCCGGACGGCAAGTACATCGCCTTCAGCCGCTTCGACGGGAACGACTACGAGATCTACGTCATGTACGCCGACGGCAGCAACCCCGTGAACGTCACGAACCACCCGCTAGGCCCCGATCTAGCACCGACCTGGTCTCCCGACGGCACGCAGATCGCGTTCACGCGCTACGACGAGGGACCTGGCGACATCTACGTGATGAATGCCGATGGGAGTGGGCAGACGAACATCACGAACGATCCGAATACCGACGACTACTTTTCCTCCTGGTCCCCCGACGGCTTGAAGATCGCGTACGGCCGTTACGACCTCACGGGCTTCGACGGAGCCGAGATCTATCTCATGAACCCGGACGGGAGCGGACAGGCGAACCTCACGAACGATCCTGCCGACGACTCCGCGCCGACCTGGTCTCCCGACGGAGCGCACCTCGCGTTCTCGAGCGCTCGCGAGGAGCCGCCGCCACCACCACCTCCACCTCCGCCTCCTCCACCTCCGCCGCCGCCACCACCACCTCCGCCTCCACCACCTCCGCCTCCGCCACCACCACCGCCACCGCCACCACCTCCACCAGCGCCACCTCCACCGCCGCCACCTCCACCGCCTCCGCCACCACGGGCGCGCTGCCGCGTGCCGAGGGTGATCGGACTGCGCCTCGCCAAGGCGAAGACGAAGATCCGCAGGGCGCGCTGCTCCGTGGGTCGCATCCGCCGCGCCCGCTCGAGGCGAGTCGGCCGTGTGATCGGCCAGAACCCGAGGCCAGGCGTCCTCAAGCGCCGCGGCTTCCCGGTCAAGTTGGTCGTCGGCCGGCGGTAAACTCCCTCGGGTAGCGTCGATCGGCCGGGAAACGGGGAGGTCGTGAATGGGTCGAATCGCCGGCAGGACGAAGTTGGCGAAGAGCACGGCTGGATGCATCGCCACAGCCGCGCTGGTTCTCGCAGCGGGAGCCCCGGCTGCCCCCGGGTACGGCTCCGACTTGATGACCATGAGCCCGGACGGCACGGATCTGAGGGCGCTGGTCGCGGGGCCTGGAATGCCCTGGGGCGCAGCGTGGTCGCGTGATGGTGGCAGGGTCGCCTTCGTTGACAGCGGAGACATCTACGTCGTCAACTCCGACGGGAGTGGCGTCGCGCGTGTCACGGACGGCTCGGAATGGGACTTTGCGCCGGCCTGGTCGCCTGACGGGACGATGATCGCGTTCTCGAGGGAGAACAGCCCGAGTGCCCCGGCGGACGTCTACGTCATGAACGCCGACGGGAGCGGCCAGGCGAACATTACGAACCACGTCGCCTTCGACTCTCATCCTGCCTGGTCTCCGGACGGCACCCGGATCGCATTTGTGAGCAACCGTGACGGCGTTGGGCTCTACAGCCTCTATGTGATGAGCCCCGACGGGAGCAGTCAGCGGCCGTTCGGGGCTACATCGCTCCGCGGTTTCGATCCGGATTGGTCGCCTGACGGGACGCGACTCGCGTACTCGAAGGACAACGGGCTGCCCTTCAACTACACCGACATTGCTGTGGTCGACGCCGATGGATCGAACGAGCATGTGATCGCGTCGGATCCTCCGCCTCTCCGCCTCGCCTCGAGCCCGAGCTGGTCCCCGGACGGCACGCAGATCGCGTTTGGACGGGGATGGAGGAGGATCGCGGTCGTGAACGCCGACGGCACCGGTCTCCACGACCTGACCGGCGGACCGCGCTATCGAGACGGGCCCGCGTGGTCACCTGAGGGGGATGTGATCGTCTTCGAAACGGACTCGCCGACTGCCTATTTGCCTCCACCACCGCCGCCACCAGGGATTCCACCGCCCCCACCGCGTCCGCCGCCGCCGGCTCCGCCGCCCCCAGCACCTCCGCGCGCGCGATGCGTCGTCCCACGAGTGCTCGGCATGAAGACCAGACGAGCGCGGTCGCGGATCCGCGCGAGACATTGTTCGGTCGGCCGGATCCGCCGCACTCATTCGAGACGCGTGGGCCGCGTGATCCGCCAGACCCCACGTCCCCGCGCAATCAAGCGCCGCGGTTACCGGGTCAAGCTCGTCGTCGGCCGCCGCTAACCCGGAGGCCTCAGCACCGCGAACTGGTCGGTCACCTCGAGCTGCGGCGTGCTGAAGCGGAAGAGCTCCGCGGGGCGGCCCCCGGAGCGGCCCGGCTCCCGGCGTCTGCCCGTCGGCTCGAGCACGCCTCGCCGGACCAGGACGCGCTGGAGGTTCGTCGCCGAGACGTCGTGCCCGAGCGCGGCCGCGTAGATGTTCCGGAGCTCGCTGAGGGTGAAGTCCTCCGGGGCGAGGGCGAAGCCGATGTTCGTGTACGAGAGCTTTGCGCGTAGCCGCTCGCGGCCGGCGAGGGTGATCGCCCGGTGGTCGAAGGCGAGCTTCGGCAGCTCGTCGACCGGGTGCCAGCTCGTGTCGTCGGGCAACTCCGGGTCGACGCCGAGCGGGACGATGCCGAGGTACGCGGTGGCGAGCTGCCATTCGCGCGGGTGCCGGTCGGGGTCGCTGAGCGTCTCGAGCTGCTCGAGGTGGGAGACCTCCTGGACGTCGACCTTGTCCGCGAGATGCTTGCGGATCGAGTCCTCGAGCGTCTCGCCCGGCTCGAGGTAGCCGCCCGGGAGGGACCACTCGCCGGCGTACGGCGCCTTTGCGCGCTGCCAGAGAAGCACCTGCAGCTGGCCGCTCGAACCTGGAAGACCACCGCAAGCGTCACCTGCGCCGGCGTTTTCGACTCATGAGCGGAAACTCTGCTAGACTCAGTCATAGTTATCGCCTCAGAGGCGAAAACTAGCAGAGAGGCAACCTGAGACGTGAATCCGCGACCACAGCAGCCCGAAGTGAACTGCGGCGATCTCGTGATCGTGGGCGGAGGCGTCGCAGGTCTGTACGCGGCCCTATGTGTCGCCCGCGAGGCAAAGGTGACCTTGATCGCGAAAGGGCCGTTGCGCTCGTCGGCCAGTTATCTGGCGCAGGGCGGCGTCGCTGCCGCGCTGGGCGAGGGCGACGATCCTGCCGAGCACGCTGCCGACACGCTCGCAGCGGGGCGGGGCCTCAGTCGGCCAAGCGCAGTCTCCACTCTCACGGCCGAGGCGCCGGCCAGGGTCGCCGATCTCGTCGACCTGGGCGTCGAGTTCGATCTCGAGCTCGGCCTCGAGGGTGGGCATTCGCGTCCTCGTGTTGTCCACGCCGGTGGCGCGGAGACCGGGCGGCGCATCGCGAATGTCCTCTCGGAGCGCGTTCTCAGCCATCCGGGGATCTCGGTCGTCCAGGGTGAGCGGGTCGTCGATCTCTGGACGGCGGACGGTCGCTGCCTCGGCGTTCGCACGGAGAGCCGATTCGTTGCGGGGCGTGCGACAGTGCTCGCCACCGGCGGGGCGGCTGCGCTCTGGGAGCGGACGACGAATCCGCGCGGCGCAGTCGGCGACGGCATCGCGCTGGCCTACCGCGCGGGTGCCGCGGTGGCCGACCTCGAGTTCGTGCAGTTTCACCCCACCGCGCTCGTCGGCTCCGGCTTCCTGCTCAGTGAGGCGCTGCGTGGAGCGGGTGCGCTTCTGGTCGACAACGACGGGCACCGCTTCACCGACGAGCTGGCTCCGCGTGACGTCGTCGCGCGTGCGATCGGAGCGCGCGGGACCGCGATGCTCGATCTGCGCCCGGTCGACCGCGGTCGCTTCCCAACCTTGATGGTCAGTCTCGAGAAGGTCGGCTACGACCCCGCCGCCGAGCTGATTCCGGTCGCGCCCGCGGCGCACTACACGATGGGCGGCATCGTCACCGACCTCGAGGGCCGCACGGAGCTGTCCGGGCTGTACGCCGCCGGCGAGTGCGCCTGCACCGGCGTGCACGGCGCGAACCGGCTGGCTTCGAACTCCTTGCTCGAGTGCCTCGTTTTCGGGCGCCGGGCCGCTCTCGCGGCACTGGGCGAGCCCGATCTGCCCGCTCGGCTCGGCCCGCCGCCGGTGTCGGAGCCGGAACAGTCCGAGGCGGTCACTCCTGCCCTCCGCCGGGCTCTCTGGGAGGACGCGGGCCTCGTCCGCGACGGTGCGGGCCTCGAGCGCCTGCGCCACAGGTCACATCTGCTGACCAGGCTGATCGCCGAGAGCGCGCTCGCTCGCCCCGAGAGCCGGGGAGCGCACTTCCGCGCCGACTATCCGAACGAGGATCCCGCGTTCGCGGGCCACGTCGTCCTCCGACCAGAACAGCCGCCCGTGCTGGAGCAATGGTCCTAGAGGCTCGCCCCATGGAGCTTCCCGCGCCCGAGCTCGAGCGCGTCGTGCGGGAGGCGCTCGCGGAGGACGTCGGCGCGGGCGACGTGACGACCGAGGCCACCGTCGATGCGTCCGCCACCTGCGAAGCGCAGATCCTGCTCAAGCAGCCGGGCGTCGTCTGCGGTCTCGTCGCTGCGGAGGCTGTCTTCCGGGCGCTGGATCCCACGATCCGGTTCGAGGCGCTCGCCACGCGAGGGAGAGCGGGTCTCGGAGACCCCGGCCGTGATCGGGCGAATCACCGGCTCCACGCGCGCAGTCCTGACCGGCGAACGGACCGCGCTCAACTTCCTCGGCCGCCTCTCCGGAGTCGCCACGCTCACCCGCCTCTTCGTCGATGCCCTGGAAGGCACCGATTGCGTCGTCCTCGACACGAGGAAGACGACCCCCGGCCTGCGCGCGCTCGAGAAGTACGCCGTTCGCTGCGGCGGCGCGCAGAACCACCGCTTCGGCCTCGATGACGGGATCCTCGTGAAGGACAACCATCTGAGCGCGGCCGGCGGAATTCAGCCCGCGGTCGAGAGGCTGCGCGCTGCCGGAACGACTCTCCCGATCGAGGTCGAGGCGGAGACGCTCGAGGACGTGCGCGAGGCCGTCGCTGCAGGCGTCGACTCGATCCTGCTCGACAACATGGCGCCCGCGGCGATGAGGGAAGCCGTGGCCTTCGTGGCCGGGCGCGCGACGCTCGAGGCCTCCGGCGGCGTCTCGCTGGAGACCGTCCGCGAGATCGCCGAGACCGGCGTCGACTTCGTCTCCGCAGGAGCGCTGACTCACGCGGCGCACTCCCTCGACGTCTCACTGGAGATGCTGTGAGCGCGGCGGCCGAAATCACGACGCTTCAGGAGGAAGTGCGCGCGCTCGCCGCCGAGCGCGAGGCGGTCATCCTCGCCCACAACTACCAGGTGCCCGAGGTGCAGGACGTCGCCGACTTCGTGGGCGACTCGCTCGGGCTCTCGCGCGAGGCGGCCGCTACCGACGCGGAGGCGATCGTCTTCTGCGGCGTCCACTTCATGGCCGAGACGGCAGCGATCCTCGCCCCCGAGAAGACCGTTCTCATCCCGGACCTCGACGCCGGCTGCTCGCTGGCGGCCTCGATCACGGCCGAGCAGCTACGCGAGTGGAAGGCCGAGTTTCCCGACGCCGTCGTCGTGTCATACGTGAACACGACCGCCGAGGTGAAGGCCGAGAGCGACTACTGCTGCACGTCCGGAAACGCGAAGGCGATCATCGAGGCGATCCCGGAGGACCGGGAGATCCTCTTCCTGCCGGACATGTTCCTCGGCGTGTGGCTCGAACGGGTTACGGGGCGCAAGCTGCGGATCTGGCTGGGCGAGTGCCATGTTCATGCAGGCATCCGGCCCGCCGACATCGAGCGCTGGCAGAAAGACGCGCCGGACGCCGAGCTCCTGGTGCACCCCGAGTGCGGGTGCGCGAGCCAGTGCATGGCCTTCGGGAACGACACGACGCACATCCTCTCGACCGAGGGAATGGTCAACTTCGCCAAGGCCTCGCCGAAGAAGCGCTTCCTCGTCGCCACCGAGACCGGGATCATCCACCGGCTGAACAAGGAGGCACCGGGCAAGAAGTTCGAGGCCGTCTCGGAGAAGGCGATCTGCAAGTACATGAAGATGATCACGCTCGAGAAGCTCCGCGATTCGTTGCGCGACTGGAAGCACGTCGTGACCGTCGAGCCTGAGATCGCCGAGCGCGCCCGCGGCGCGATCGACCGGATGGTCGCGATTAGCTAGCGCCGCCCGCGATTGCGGCGACGACTCTGATCGTCTCGCCGCCGCGGAGCTCGGCTTCGAGGCCGCCGCTCTCGCGTGCGTCCGTTCCGTCCAGGTAGACGTTCACGAGGGGGCGCAGCTCGTCGCGCTCATTGAACAAAAGATCCCGTACAGGGAGGGCGCGTAGCGCGGCGCCGATCGTCGGCGCCTCTAGCTCGAACTGTTTCTGCCCGCCCGCCTGGTCGGCGAGCAGGCGGGGCAAGAGGACGGTTACTGCCACTCCGCGACTTCGACGGACAGGATCGGCGGCAGCTGTGAGGCCGCCTCGATCCACTCCTCGCCCTCGTTCGGCGAGACGAAGACGGACCCGCTCTGCGTGCCGAGGTAGACGCCCGACGGGTCGAGAGAGTCGTAAGCCATGTTCTCGCGCAGCACGACAGCCCAGGCGCGCTCCGGCAGGCCCTTCGAGGCGAGCGCCCAGCTCTGGCCGCCGTCGGTCGTCTTGTAGACCCCGAGCCGTCCGTCTGCGGTGACGCGGTTCTCGCCGTCGCCGTTCGGGACGACGTAGGCGACGTCCGGGTCCGTCGGGTGGAGCGCGATCGGGAAGCCAAAGCCGGTGGGCAGGCCGTTGCCCTCGAGGCGCTCCCAGTTGTCTCCGCGGTCGTCCGAGCGGTAGACCCCGCAGTGGTTCTGCTGCCAGAGGCGCTCCGGCTGCGCGGGGTGGACGAGCAGCTTGTGAACGCATTGGCCGACCTCGGGGAACTTCTCCTCCTGAAAGTCGGTGGCCGTTCCCTTGTTCTTCGGCGCCCAGGTCTCGCCCGCGTCGTCGCTGCGAAACACGCCGGCGGCCGAAATCGCAACGTAGACCGTCTGGTCGTTCTGCGGATCGATCTGGATCGAGTGGGTGCACATCCCGCCAGCGCCCGGGTTCCAGCGCTCGCGCGTGGGGTGCTCGATCAGGCTTGCGACAGGCTCCCAGTTCTTGCCCTTGTCCTCGGATCTGTACAGGATGCCCGGCGCCCCGCCGAGCCAGAGCTCGCCGTTCCCACCGGGCTCGACGTGCCAGGCCTTCTCGACCGTCAACTCACTGCCCTCGGGCAGTGTGAGGGGCTCGCTGCGTTCCCAGGTCTGGCCCAAGTCGCTCGAGCGCTGGACGGTCGCGCCGTAGACCCAGTTGTTTGCAGCCACGTAGAGGTCGTCCTCGTGCTTGATCGCGTGGAAGACGTCCCAGCCCGGCAGCAGCGGATCGTCCACCTTCCACTCGCGTCGGTCGTCGTCGCCGTGGAGGACGAAGAGCCCCTTCCGGGTGCCGACGAGAATCGCGTGGCCCATGGTCGCTAGCCTAACGTCCGTGGCGAAGCTAACCGACGAGCAGGCGCAGCTCTTTCTCGGCAAGAACTTCGGGGCCGTGGCGACGATTCGCGAGGACGGCACGCCGCACGTGACGCCCGTCTGGCTCGACTACGACGGGGAGCACGTGCTCTTCAACACCGCGACCGGCCGCGCGAAGTGGCACCACATGCGCCGCGACCCCCGGGTCACGATCGAGGTCTACGCGCAGGACGACCCGTACCAGTACGTGACCGTGACCGGCATCGCCGAGCTCGAGGAGAGCGACGAGGCGAACCGGCACATCGACAAGCTGTCCGAGAAGTACACCGGCAACCCCAGGTTCCAGAGTCACCGGCCGAATGAGCGCCGCGTCATCGTGCGCGTCAAGCCCGAACGCGTCTCTTGATCTCGTAATACCTCCCTTCTGGAGGCAAAGCGCGTCGCCGTTGGGCGTCCCGTTTAGGTCTCCGCATGCGGCGCCGTGTGAGCGTCGTGTGAGTGGCCCGTGAGGGCCTGGGCGCATCGTCGTCGCAATGCACGACGATCGAAGGAGGAAGTGGCATGACGAAGTTCGCAATCACTCTGTTCTCCGCTCTCGCGCTGACGTTTGCGGGAGCGACCACTCTTCAGGCCAAGCCAGGGCCGCCCGGGCCGCCCTCGTACATCCCGTGCGTTATCACTGCGACGGGTTGCCCGCCCACTCAGCGCGATTGCAGGCGCGTGCCTCCTGGCCCCATGAAGTGCGTGGCGGATCAGCCGCCACCGCACGTCCGGTGTTTGACCTGCAAGGGCCAGATCCCCGATCCGCCGGCGTACACGCCGCCCGTTTGCATGCGTGTGCCTCCTGGCCCGCCTGTGAAGTGCGTCGCGGCGAAGTTCGCTGTTTCGTCACCGACGAGGATCCCGCCGGCGGGCACCTAATGAGGCCTACACGGCGTAGGGATTGAGAGGGCGGAAGCACCAAGCTTCCGCCCTCTTCTTTGGTCGGCGGCGGAAAGAGCGAGGGCGCCTGGGTCGGTACGCTGGGCACGTGGGCATCACGTTGTGCGAGGTCGGGCCGCGCGACGGGCTCCAGAACGAGAAGGACGTTCTGGCGCCCAAGACCCGGGCCGAGCTTGTCAATCAGCTCGCGGCGGCCGGTCTCCCGGTTGTCGAGGCGGCCAGCTTCGTCAGCGCCGAGCGCGTGCCGCAGATGGCGGGCGCCGAGGAGGTCGTCGGCGGGATCGAGCGGCGAGACGGCACGATCTACGCGGGTCTCGCGCTCAACGAGCGGGGCTACGACCGCCTGCGCGCGGCCGGCCTGGACGAGGTTCGCTTCGCGGTCGCCGCGACCGAGAGCTTCAGCAAGCGCAACGCGAACGCCTCGGTCGACGAGGCGGTGTCGGCCGCGGAGCAGGTCCTCGCGCGGGCGCGCGAGGACGGTCTGCGCTCGACGGCGACGATCAGCGTTGCCTTCGGCTGCCCGTTCGAAGGCCGAGTCGATCCGGAGATCGTGGTCACCCTGGCCGAGCGGCTGCGCGGGGCGGACGAGGTCATCCTCGCCGACACGATCGGCGTCGCAACGCCGGGCCAGGTGCGGGCCCTCGTCGAGCGCGTTGGAAAGCCGGTCGGGGCTCATCTGCACAACACGCGCAACACCGGCTTTGCGAACGCATATGCCGCGCTCGAAGGCGGCGCGACGACGCTCGACTCGTCGATCGGCGGCCTTGGCGGCTGTCCCTTCGCCCCGCGGGCGACCGGCAACGTTGCGACCGAGGACCTCGTCTACATGCTCGAGGGAGACGGCGTCGAGACCGGGGTCGACCTGGACGCGCTGATTGCGATCTCCGAGTGGCTCGAGAGCGTCCTTGGCCGTCCGCTTGAGGGCCAGCTTTACCGGGCGGGCCGCTTCCCGAGCGAGTAGAGGCCGACCACCCTCTTTCCGAGGTCGACGTCTCGCTCGTATGACTCTCCGAGCTTCTCGGCGACCTTGATCGAGGCAATGTTCTCTGGCGCGATGAGGGAGATGACTCGGTCTCGTCCCAACTCGTTGAACGCGTGATCGCGGCAGGGGATCGCGGCCTCGGTCGCGTATCCCTGGTTCCAACAGGACCGCAGGATCGTCCACCCGATCTCGAGCTCGAGGTCGCCTTCGAGCACTTCGGAGACCCCGTTCACCCAGCGCTCGGTATTCCAGAGGAGGTACCCGACGCGCCCGAGGAACTGCTCGTCTTCCTTTCGGATCACGCTGAAGAGGCCAACCCCGTGCCGGTGCCAGTGGCCGAGCATCCGGTCGATCGCAGTCGGCACTTCGTCCGGCGGAAGCGTCGTCCCGCTGAGGAAGCGGACGACCTCCGGATCGCCGAATAGCTCCGTGTACCCGTCGCGGTCGCTTTGCTCAGGCTCGCGCAGCACGAGTCGCTCGGTCTCGAGTCTCACAGGATCTTGCGGACGAGCCAGATGATGACGAGGATCGTCAAGACGACGAGCAGCAGCTCGATCAGGCCGACGGCGGTCCGACGCAACCCCTCCTGAGCGCCTTTGCTCCGCTTCGCCTTCGGCTCCGCCGACCCGGTGAAGGACTGCTCGATCATCTCCTCGACGTGGCGCTCGATCCGCTCCGCGAGGGCGTCCGACGAGCTCTTCGGCGTCTCCGTCTTCAACGGTGGGAAGCTCTCGTCGCCCTCGAGAGCCAGCTGAAAGATCCGCTCGTGCTGCACGTCCTTGAGGTTCTGCTGCCCGAGGTCGACGACCGCCACGCCCTCCGGCAGGTCGTTCCCGAGTAGCGCCCGCGTCGTCTCCGAGAGCAGGATCTGGCCGCCGTGGCCCGCCGAGCAGATGCGCGCCGCACGGACGACGTCGAGGCCAAGGTAGCCCTCGTCGCCGACGGACGGCTCGCCGGTGTGCAGGCCCATCCGCACCCGCACCGCGGCCCCTTGCGGCCAAGTGTGACCGCCGAGAGCCCGCTGAGCCGCAACCGCGCCGGCGACCGCTTGCGTTGCCCGCGGGAAGGAGTAGAAGAACGCGTCGCCCTGTGTGTCGACTTCCGCGCCGCCCTTTGCACCCAGGTGTTCGCGGAGAAGGCGGCGGTGCTCGCGGACGACTTCGCCGTAGTCGTCACCGAGGTCCTGGAGCAGCCGCGTCGAGCCCTCGATGTCGGTGAAGAGGAACGTGACCGTGCCGCCGGGAAGTGCTGCCATACGGTCGAGTCTACGAACCGTTAGGGTCGCGAGGCCGAGTGAACGCCGTCGTACCTGATCCGCGCCGCTGGAAGGCGCTCATCCTCGTTTGTGCCGCGATCTTCGTCGTGGTGCTCGACATCGCGATCGTGAACGTCGCGCTGCCGTCGATCGGGAGCGATCTCGACTTCGCTCCCGAGAACCTCCAGTGGGTGATCACCGCCTACACGCTCACGTATGGCGGCTTCCTGCTCCTCGGCGGTCGTGCCGCCGATCTCCTCGGGCGCCGCATGATCTTCATGGGCGGCCTCGCGCTCTTCACCGTCGCGTCTCTCGTCTGCGGTCTCTCGACCTCGTCGGCAATGCTGATCATCGCCCGCGCGGTGCAGGGCCTCGGCGCGGCGATCGTGACGCCGGCCGCGCTCTCGATCGTCTCGACGACGTTCACCGAGGGCGAGGAGCGGAACAAGGCACTCGGCGCCTGGGGCGGGGTTGCCGGCAGCGGCGCGGCAGCGGGCGTGCTCTTCGGCGGCTTCCTTACGAAGTACCTCGGCTGGGAATGGATTTTCTGGGTCAACGTCCCGGTCGGCGTCGCCGTGCTCGTGCTGACGCCTATCTACGTGCGCGAGAGCCGCCGCGAAGGCGCCGTGCGCGAGTACGACCCGCTTGGGGCGATTCTCGTCACCGGCGGGCTCGTCAGCCTCGTCTACGCCATCTCGCAGGCGCCTGACAAGGGCTGGGCCTCGTTCGAGACGATCGGCGTGCTCGTTCTCTCCGTGGCGCTGCTCGTCGGGTTCGTGCTCTGGGAGGCCCGCGAGCGGGCGCCGCTGATGCCGCTCCGCATCTTCCGGATCAAGCTGCTCTCCGCGGCGAACTTCGTCTCGTTGCTGCAGACCGGCGGCATCTTCGGCTCGTTCCTGCTGCTGACCTTCTACATGCAGTCGGTCCTGCGCCTCTCGGTGCTCGAGACCGGATTCGCGTTCCTCGCGACGGCGGGGACCGCGGTCCTCGCAGCAGGCCCCGCGCAGATGCTGTCGACCAGGATCGGTGTCAAGCCGGTCCTGGTGACCGGCCTCAGCCTGATGGTCGCAGGGATGATCTGGTACACACAGATCAGCCCGGACGGCTCCTTCGCCGTCGATCTGCTGCCCGGCTTCGTAGCGGTCGGCATCGGGCTTCCGTTCTCGTACATCCCGCTGACGATCGCCGCGCTCGCAGGCGTGGAGGATGACGATGCCGGCCTCGCGTCAGGGCTTCTGACGACGTCGCAGCAGGTCGGCGGCGCGATCGGGGTCGCGATCCTCTCCACGGTCGCGTTCACCCACGCGCAGACGCTGGGCGAAAAGGGAACGGATCCGGCCGTGGCCCTGACGAGCGGATTCTCGTGGGGCTTCTGGGTCGGAGTCGGAATCTGGGCAGCGGCGCTCGTCTCCGCGATCGTGCTCATCCGCGAAGGAGAAATCACCGAGCACGAGCCCGCCGAGCTACCGGCCACGCAAAGCTGACCGGCATCCCGGTCACCGGCATCAACGAGCTCGTGCTCGAGGTCGCCGATCTCGACGCAGCCGCACGCTTCTACACCGAGGCGCTCGGGCTTCCCGTTCAGTCCCGCTCGGACGAGCGCGTCTGGGTGCTGGCCGGCGACCGGACCCGGATCGGGCTCTGGACGCCGCACGTCGGCATCGCCGGCGGCCGGGGCGGGTCGCATGTCCACTACGCCATGCACATCGCCGAGGCGGACTACGACGCGGCGGTCACGGCGCTGCGCGAGCGCGGCTACGACCCACACGAGGAGGACTTCGAGGACGGGCGAGCCGCGTACGTCACCGATCCGGACGGCAACGTCGTCGAGCTTTGGACCTGGGCAGGCTGAGACGTTGAATCGCCTCGCCGAGGAAACGAGCCCGTACCTCCTCCAGCACGCTGACAACCCGGTGGACTGGTACCCCTGGGGCGAAGACGCCTTTGCGAAGGCGCGGGAGGAGGACAAGCCTGTGCTCCTCTCCGTGGGCTACGCCGCCTGCCACTGGTGTCACGTCATGGAGCACGAGTCGTTCGAGGACGACGAGACGGCGGCGCTCATGAACGAGCGCTTCGTCAACATCAAGGTCGACCGCGAGGAGCGCCCAGACGTCGACTCGCTCTACATGGACGCGGTCGTCGCGCTCACCGGGCACGGCGGCTGGCCGATGACGGTCTTCCTCACTCCCGAGGCCGAGCCGTTCCTCGGCGGCACGTACTACCCGCCCGAGCCGCGTCACGGTCTGCCGAGCTTCCGGCAGGTGCTAACGGCGGTTTCGGACGCCTACACCGGTCAGCGCGGCGATGTCGCCACCCAGGCGGCGGCGCTCGTCGACGCTGTTCGCCGTTCTAGCGAGCTCGCCCCCTCAAGCGAGCCGCTCACCGAGAGCCTGCTCGGCGAGGCCGCTCGCGCGCTCCGGGCGCAGTTCGACATGGAGTGGGGAGGGTGGGGGCAGGCACCCAAGTTCCCGCAGGCCTCGACGCTCGAGTTCCTGCTCCGCATGCATCTCCGCGGCGACGAGGACGCGCTCCCGATGGTGCGCTCGACGCTCGACGCGATGGCCGCCGGCGGCATGTACGACCTCCTCGGAGGCGGCTTCCACCGCTACTCCGTCGACCAGGCCTGGCTCATTCCGCACTTCGAGAAGATGCTCTACGACAACGCGCTCCTGGCCGCGATCTACCTCCATGCCTGGGTCGTGACCGGGGACGACGGCTATCGCCGCGTCGTCGAGGAGACCCTCGACTACCTGCTCCGCGAGCTCCGCCTGCCGGAGGGCGGCTTCGCCTCGGCGCAGGACGCCGACACGGACGGGGTCGAGGGGATGACCTTCACGTGGACGCCCGACGAGGGTGTGCCCGAGGAGCTCCTGCACCCGTTCGAGGACGGCCGTTTCGTCATCCGCGGCGCCCTGACCGACGAGGAGCGCGCCAGGCTCTTCGAGCTGCGCGAGCAGCGGCCGAAGCCCGAGCGGGACGACAAGGCAATCGCGGCCTGGAACGGGCTCGCGCTCGCGGCGCTGGCGGAGGCCGGCCGCCGCCTCGAGCGCGCCGATTACCTCGACGCGGCCCGCGCGCTCGGTGAGTTCCTGCTCGGCCCGCTCTCGACCGGCGAAGGCCGGCTGCACCGGACTTTCCGCGCCGGCCGGGCCAAGGGCACCGGCTACCTCGAGGACTACGCCGACGTAGCCAACGGCCTGCTCGAGCTGCACGTCGCCACGGGCGACCTGCGCTGGCTGGAAGAGGCGAACCGACTAGCTCGCCTCGCGGTCGAGCTCTTCGGGGACGAGGAGCGGGGCGGCTTCTATCTCTCGCCCTCCGACGGCGAAGAGCTTGTCGCGCGCAAGAAGGACCTCGAGGACCAGCCGACGCCATCGGGCAACGCGATGCTGGCCTTCGTCCTGCTGAAGCTGGCGCGGATCTACGGCGACGACGAGCTCGAGCGCCTGGCCGTCGGCGTCTTCAGGCTCGTCCATCAGGCGATCTCGCGGGTGCCGGCCGCGTTCGGCCATGCGCTCACGGCGCTCGACCTCCACTTCTCGCCCCCGCGAGAGATCGCGATCGTCGGCCCGGTCGGCTCACCGGTCGCCCGCGCCGCGCTCGAGCCCTTCGCGCCCAACACGGTCGTCGCCATTGGGCCAGCGGACGAGATCCCGCTTCTCCAGGGCAAGGGACTGGTCGACGGCAAGCCGGCGGTCTACGTCTGCGAGCGCTTCGCCTGCCAGGCACCGGTCATCGACGCTGCAGCGCTGCGCTCGTAGTCGTACGAAACCTTCACTGCGTCTTTACAAAGTGCTCACGACGCCAGGAGAGACTCACCTTGATGGCAGTCTCGACTCGGTGGACTGTGATGGCGGCTCTAGCCGCAGGGATCGTCGCCATCGCTGGGCTCGCGGGCGACGCCCAGAGCGCGTCGCCCGTGACCCGTCCGAACGTCATCGTGCTGATGACCGACGACCAGACGGTCGAGTCGATGCGGGTGATGCCGAACGTCAAGACCCTGCTCGCCGATCAGGGAGTCACCTTCGACTCGAGCTTCGCCTCGTACCCGCTCTGCTGCCCGTCGCGCGCGACGTTCCTCACCGGGCAATACGCGCACAACCACGGCGTCTGGGGCAACGCAGCGCCGAACGGCGGGTACTACAAGCTCGACAGCACGAACACGCTTCCCGTGTGGCTTCAGCGCGCGGGCTACCAGACGATCCACCTCGGCAAGTACCTGAACGGATACGGCACCCGGAGCAAGACGGAGATCCCGCCGGGTTGGGGCGAGTGGTACGGCACTCCCGATCCCTCGACGTACCGCTTCCGCGGCTACCAGTTCAACGAAAACGGAAAGCTCGTCACGTACGACAACAGCGCAGCCAACTACAAGACCGACGTCGAGGCGCGGAAGGCGGTCGACATCATCGGGCGCCAGGCGCTCGACCCGCGGCCGTTCTTCCTCTGGGTCGCCTTCCTCGCACCGCATAGCGGCGGGCCGCGCGACCCGGACGATCCGAGTGGCCAGGCGACGCCGTCGCCAGCGCCGCGCCACCGCAATCTCTTCGCGACGCAGGCGCTTCCGATCCCGCTCTCCTTCAACGAGGCAGACGTCTCCGACAAGCCGGCCGGCATCCGCAACCGCCCGCTGATGAGCGCTGCGAAGGTCGCCGCGGTTCGCGAGAACTACCAGCAGCGGCTCGAGTCGCTGCTCGCGGTCGACGACGCCGTCGGGCAGATCGTCAACCGGCTGGCGGCGACCGGCGAGCTCGACAAGACGTACATCATCTTCACCTCGGACAACGGGTTCCTCCACGGCGAGCACCGCGTGCCCAACGGCAAGGTGCTGCTGTACGAGCCTTCGATCCGCGTGCCGCTGATCATCCGCGGGCCGAACATCCCCGCGGGACAGCATCGGAGCCAGTTCGTCTCCAACATCGACCTCGCGCCGACGATCGTCGCCGCGACGCATGCGCAGCCGAGTCGGATCCTGGACGGCCGCTCGCTGCTGCCGTTCGCCACCGACCCGCGGCACTACTCGGGGCGCGACCTTCTGCTCGAGACTCCGAACTACGCTGCCATTCGCACGCCGAACTGGCTCTACGCCGAATACGTGGGCGGAGAGCGGGAGCTGTACGACCTCGCGCGCGACCCAGACGAGCTCACGAGCCTGCACCTAGATCCGCGCTACATCCGGACGCAGGCCGACCTTGCGCGCCGCCTCGCCCGCCTGCGAGCGTGCGCCGGCCCAGTGTGCCGCCAGGGCCCGGAGCTCATCCTGCGGGCGCGGTCCCGGCGAGGCCGGAACTGCCGGCGCTCGCGAGTCCTCGTCGCCGTCGGCGGCCCTTCGCACCGGCGCATCTCGAACACCGGCTTCTATCTCGACGGGCGCCTGCTCAAGCGCGACCGGCGTGCCCCGTTCACGGCCGTCGTCCCGAAGCGCATGGCCCGCCGGGGCGGCTCACTCCTGGAGGCGCTCGTGACGCTCAACGACTCGCGCCGCATGACGCTGCCTCGCCGCATCGCCGGCTGCCGGTAACAGCCTCGCTCCGCGCCTGTACATAATCGCGACGTGCGCGTCGCAACCCACCGTGCGCCTTACCTCGTCTTCGGCGAGCACGAGTTCGACTTGCCGCTCGACCACGCGAGCCCGGAACGCGGCAAGCTGACCGTCTTCGCGCGCGAGGTCGTCTTGCCCGAGAAGGAAAGCGACGAGCTGCCGTGGCTCGTCTTCTTCCAGGGCGGGCCGGGAAGCGAGTCGCCGCGCCCGCTCCAGCTCGTCGACAAGACCTGGCTCGCACGTGCGCTCGAGGACTACCGCGTGCTGTTCCTCGACCAGCGCGGCACCGGCCGCTCGACCCCGGTTGGCGACCTCGATGGGCTGAGCCCCGAGGAGCAGGCCGAGTACCTGACGCACTTCCGTGCCGACTCGATCGTGCGCGACGCCGAGCTGATCCGCCACCAGCTCGGCGCCGAGCCCTGGACAGTGCTGGGGCAGAGCTTCGGCGGCTTCTGCGTCGTCAACTACCTCTCGCAGGCACCGGAAGGCCTCGCCGCGGCGCTTCTTGACGGGCGGGCTCCCGCCGCTCGAGCGGCACCCGGACGACGTCTACCGGGCGACCTACGAGCGCGCAGCGGCGAAGACCCGCGCCTACTACGAGCGGTATCCCGAAGACAAGGAGCGAGTCGTGGACATCCTCGGGCGGCTCGAGGCGGACGAGGTCCGGCTCCCGGCCGGCGACCGCCTGACGCAGAGGCGCTTCCGCCAGCTCGGACAGCTGCTCGGGATGGCCGACGGCTTCGAGCGCCTGCACTACATCGTCGAGCTGCCGTTCGGCTCGCGCGCGTTCCTGCACGACATCGAGGCGGCCGACCCGTTCTCCCGGAACCCGATCTACGCCGTCATCCACGAGGCGTGCTACGCGTCCGGCGCGGCGACTCGCTGGTCGGCCAATCGCCTCTTCCCGGACGAGTTCCGGGACGATCCGACGCTGCTCACCGGAGAGCACCTCTATCCCTGGATGTTCGAGGAGTACGGCGAGCTTCGCCCTCTGGCCGGTGCGGCCGAGATCCTCGCCGAGCACGAATGGCCCGAGCTCTACGACGTCGAGCGCCTGAGCGAGAACAGCGTGCCGGCCGCGGCCGTCATCTACGCAGAGGACATGTACGTCCCACGTGCGTTCTCCGAGGAGACCGCCGCCTCCATCCGCGGCCTGCGTCCGTGGCTGACGAACGAGTACGAGCACGACGGGCTGCGCCAGGAAGGAGGCCGCGTCCTCGGGCGGCTGCTCGACCTGATCCAGGGCCGCGCGTAGTGCCCCTTCCAGTAATGCCGCCGAGCTCCTGGGTCGCGAGCACCAAGCCAGAGGCCGCACTCGACCGCGGCCAAGGCTTGCAGCCTTGGTAAGGGCGAGGGTGGACTCTGGCGCCGCGTGATCGCGAGCCAGGGGCCGGCATGTATTGCTGGGAGGGGCACTAAGTGGTCAGGTCGAGGCTACGGGCCTCGGCGGGCGCAGTGGGCTTCGTGTTCCTCGGCGGGCCGACGCTCGTGGCGGTCCTCGTGCCCTGGCTACTGACGGGCTGGCACGCGGACGATCAGTCTGTCGCGCTTCGGATTCTCGGTGTGGCTCTCCTCGCGCTCGGCGCGGCCCTCGTCCTCGAAACGACGACCCGCTTCGCGCTGCAGGGCCGCGGCACGCCCGCGCCCTGGGCACCGCCCGAACAGTTCGTCGCCCGCGGGTCGTACCGGGTCATGCGAAACCCGATGTACGTGGGCGTGCTCGCCCTGATCGTCGGTCAGGCACTTCTCCTGGGCCGAGAGATTCTCTTCGCCTGGGCCGCAGCGGCGTGGCTCTTGTTCCACCTCTTCGTCGTCTTCGAGGAGGAGCCTGGTCTCCGTCGCCGGTTCGGCGCCGACTACGAGGACTACTGCAACCGGGTGTCCAGGTGGCTGCCTCGCAAGGCGTAGCCTGACTTGGCCGGCCTAGTCGGCCATCCGGAATGCGACTTCATATTTTGCAACCGAAGTGCGCGTGCCGGGAGTGTCGCCCACTGGCATCGCGTTGAGTGCCTCGTCGCCACGCTTGTAGTCCTCGTCGGTCTCAAAGAAGACGATCACAAGCGACTTCTCGGCTTCCGGGTCGTGAAGAACCACAATCTCCTTGGCCGGCACGTCATCCGGGCGCTCGCTGCTCTCCATCTCGCTCTGCATCTCCGCCATCCGTTCACTGTTTACGCCATCAAAGGACACGACTCGTGCGAGCGCCATGAATGCCTCCTTGTCGAGAGTTCGCGCGACTCTAAACCCTGACGGAATCCAGGGCACAGCTGACCCTGCCTCGGCCAGTCTGTTTCTACTGCTCCCAGAAGCCCTCGATATTCTCGGCGTCGCCAGGGCCGCCCGGCGCGCCGATCGCGATGAACTCGACGCCCTCGGGGCCGGCCTCGAACCCGCGCGGCGTCGTGTTTGCGACCCGGATCGCATCCCATGGGCCGAGCTCTTTGATCTCGTCGTTCACCTTCACTTTCATGCTGCCGCTGATGACGAGGAACACCTCTTCCTGCGTCTTGTGCGTGTGGCCCCACGGGACCTGGAAGTTCGGCGCGAGCCGCTGATAGGTCAGCCCGACCAGCTCGGCATCGAGTGCGACGCGGGCAAACCGCGCCTCGAGGTCGGGCGAGAGCCCGAAGTTCGGGGCCTGGTCCTCGACCTCTCTCAAGTTGACGATCTTGTAATCGCTCATGGCGCGGATTGTTCCAGCTTGGTACGATCGACGGGCAATGCAGGAGCTCCTTCTGTAGCGCAGGAAGCCAACGCGGCCCGGCCGCGCGAGCTTCCCCCTGGCCTCTCTCGACGAGAGGCTTTTTTGTACTCGGAGGCGGAAATGGACAGGTACGAACCGGGAACGATCGAACCGAAGTGGCAGGAGGTCTGGGAGGCCGAGCGCGCCTTCTACGTCCTGAATCCCGAGCCCGGGGAGGCGCCCGAGCGGAAGTTCTACATGCTGGAAATGCTCCCGTACCCCTCGGGAACGCTGCACATGGGGCACGTGCTCAACTACACGCTGGGCGACGTCCTCACCCACTTCCGCCGGCGGACAGGCTGGACCGTGATGCGCCCGATGGGCTGGGATGCCTTCGGCCTGCCGGCCGAGAACGCTGCGATCCGCGAGGGAGGTCACCCGCGCGAGATCATCGAGCGGAACATCGAGGGGATCCGGACCGAGATGAAGCGTCTCGGCTGGGCGATCGACTGGGACCGCGAGCAATCGGCCCACCGGCCCGACTACTACCGCTGGACTCAGTGGCTGTTCTTGAAGTTCTTCGAGTTGGGCCTCGCCTACCGGAAGGAGTCGCCCGTCAACTGGTGCCCGAAGGACCAGACCGTCGTCGCGAACGAGTACGTCATCGACGGCAAGTGCGAGCGCTGTGGCACCGAGGTCGTCGCGAGGAATGTGGAGCAGTGGTTCTTCAAGATCACGGCGTACGCCGACGCGCTGTTGGACGATCTGGCGCTCCTGGATTGGCCCGAGCGGACGAAGACCATCCAGCGCAACTGGATCGGCCGCTCGGAGGGCGCGGACGTGCTCTTCCGGGTCGAGGATCTGGACCTCGACATCCCGGTCTTCACGACGCGACCGGACACCTTGTTCGGCGCGACCTTCTTCGTGCTTGCTCCGGAGCATGCGCTCGTGGAGCAGCTCGGCAACGACGAGGTTCGCTCCTACGTGGCGAAGGCGGCGATGCGGTCGGTCGCAGAGCGCCAGACCAAGGAAAAGGACGGCGTCTTTACCGGCTACTACGCGACCAACCCGGTCAACGACGAGCGCATCCCGGTGTGGGTCGCCGACTACGTCCTGATGGACTACGGGACGGGCGCGATCATGGCCGTCCCCGCGCACGACGAGCGCGACCTCGACTTCGCGCAGCGCTACGACCTGCCCGTGCGGCCCGTGATCGACGAGGAGGCGAAGGCCCTGGTCGATTCCGGTGAGTTCACGGGCCTCGCCGTCGACGAAGGCAAGGCGAAGATCGTCGAGTGGCTGCGCGAGCAGGGGCGCGGCGCACCGGCCATCAGCTACCGCCTACGCGACTGGTCGATGTCGCGTCAGCGCTACTGGGGCTGCCCGATCCCTGTCGTCTACTGCGAGGACGACGGGATCGTGCCGGTGCAGGACGCAGACCTGCCAGTCGTGCTGCCCGAGCTCGAGGATTACCGGCCCAAGGGCAAGCCGCCTCTGGCTTCCAACGAGGAGTGGATGAACGTGCCCTGCCCGAAGTGCGGCAAGCCCGCTCGGCGCGAGGCGGACACGATGGACACCTTCGTCGACTCGTCCTGGTACTTCCTGCGCTACTGCGACCCGCACAACGACCAGGCGCCGTTCGACGGCCGGATCGTGGATTACTGGATGCCGGTCGACCAGTACATCGGCGGGATCGATCACGCGAGGGGCCACCTGCTCTACTCGCGCTTCTTCATGAAGGTGCTGAACGAGCAAGGGCTCGTCAGCGTCCGCGAGCCGTTCCAGCGGCTCTTCCACCAGGGCTGGGTTCGCCAGGGCGGCAAGAAGATGTCGAAGTCGAAGGGGAACGTGACCGGGCCCGGCGAGCTCGCGGACATGTACGGCGCAGACGCGGTGCGGCTGTACATCCTCTTCATGGGCCCGGCCGATCAGGACATGGAGTGGACGGAGGAGGGTGTCGAGGGGATCTCGCGGTTCTTGAAGCGGCTGTGGCGCATCGTGAGCGAGGTTGCCGAGCGCGCGCCGGAGGCCGCATCGGCGCCGACCGACCTCGCGCGCACCGCACATCGGACGATCGCACGCGTGACCGACGACATCGACCGGCGCTTCCAGTTCAACACGCCGATCGCAGCCGTCATGGAGCTCGTCAACGAGCTGGGCCGCGCGCCGGAGGATCCGGCGGCGCGCTTCGCCGCCGAGACCGCGGTGACGCTGATCCAGCCGTACGCGCCGCACATCGCCGAGGAGCTTTGGTCGCGGCTGGGGCGCGAGCGGCTCTGGGACCATCCCTGGCCGGAGGCGGATCCGGCGCTGCTCGAGCGCGAAACGTTCGAGCTCGTCATCCAGGTGAACGGGCGTGTTCGTGACCGGGTCGAGGTCTCCGCAGGTGCGTCGGAGGAAGAGCTGGTCGCGCAGGCGAAGGGCTCAGCGCGGGTTCAGGAGTTCCTGGACGGCAAGGAGATCCGCAAGGAGATCGTCGTCCCCGGGAAGCTCGTCAACCTGGTTGTTGGCTAACGGATTCCGGTGTCGATATGGAAGACAACGCGCTTGAAGCGGGCGCTCGGCACGGTGACGCGCGAAGGTGAGGGCACCTTCTCGTAGGCGCGGCGGTCCGTCCGGACCGAGTACGGGCCGGACTTGAGCGCGATGCGGTAATAGCCCTTCTGGTTCGTCGTCGTGCGGCCGATCACCTTGCCGGAGCGGGTGAAGATGAGCTTCACGCCTCGTGCGGGCTCGTCGCAGGGAACGCCGACGCGGCAGACGGGCATGATCGGCCCACGCATGACGCGGCCCTTCAGGCCCCCGGTTGCCGTCCCGCCGCCGGCCGAGCCGCAGCCCAGCACGAGCGTGCCCAGGATGGCGAGCCCGATTGCTCGCTTCATCCGGTCTCCCCGAGCAGCCGGTGATCGGCGCGGCGGCGCCGTGCTCGCTCGGCGAGCAGGGCAAGGGCCGCGAGGATCAGGAACGGGCCGGCGATGACAAGAGCGTAGAGCACTGCAATTGCTTCTTTACCCAAAATCTCGCCGGCATCACCTAGGAAGTTGTCGAAGCGGCCTGGTTCCACGCTTTTTGCCGCTGCTTGGCGGGTTGTCAGCCGGAGCGAGATCCGCGCGAAGCTTCCTTCGCGGACGAGTCTCGTCGCGGTCTGCGAGAGGCGCAGCACGGTCCGCTTGGCGCGGTCGAGCTTGAACTGCTCGGCTGGGGTCAGGGAGCTTTTCGCCTCCAGTTCGGTAATGACTTTCCGCAGCGCGGTGATCCGTGTCTCGGTCCGGTCGAGGGGCGCTTGGAGGTCGGCGACCGCGATGTGCTGCGACAGGAGCGTTCCGAGGTCGTTGAAGCGTGCGATCGCCTGCTGGAGCCGGCCGACGGGCACGCGGAGCTTGAGGCTCGAGTCGCCGACGTTCCTGCCAGTCTGGTAGTCGGCCGCCGCGACGTAGCCGCCGAGCCGGCGGGTCTCGCGCACTGCCGTCTGCGTGGCGCGAGAGAGGTCGCGCACGCGGAGGCCCATGGAGACGTCGAAGCGCTGAAGCCGTTCGCCCGGAGGCAGCGCAGCGAGCTTGGCGGCGCGGTCGGCGGAAAACAGCCGGCCGTTCTTCGAGAGGGCCTGGCCACCCGCCGTGGCTCCTGGGCGAGAGGCTTCCGGTGAAAGGGTGACGGCGTTGTCGCTCGTACCACGCGCCTCGTTTGCACTCTGCCGGGCCGGAGCCGTCGATCCCGTCAACCCCCCGATCGTGGCGGCACTGACGCCGATCGCCACAACGATTGCCGTCGCCGCGACGAGCGCAGGGCGCAGCCTCCAGGCACGGCCTGGCTGCGGCTCCCGGAGTGCGCCTACGCGCTCGCGGAGGCTGTCCGGCGCGGTCGGAGCGGCCTCGCGAAGTTCCCTCATGACCTTGTCGTCCCTAGTTTCGGACATCGCTCACCATCCTCTCCTCGAGCTTCTGAAGTGCCCTGCTGAGTCGCGTGGAGACCGCGGTCGGCCTGATCCCGAGCACGCGGGCGGTCATTTCTCCGTCCAGTTCCAGTACCACCCGTAGGACGACGACCTCTCGCTCGGCCGCCGACAAGCTGCGGACCGCGGCGTCGAGCGCGGGGGAGAGACCCTCGCCGAAGACAGGCTCTGTCGTCTGCAGCTCGTCGGTCGTGTACGAATCATCCCGCTTGCGACGCCGCTGCTCCGCGCGGAAGTGATCGAGCGCCGTGCTGCGGGCGAGTTGGCAGAGCCACGTGCGGGCCGAGGCGCGTCGCGGGTCGAAGCGCCGCCAGCGGCGAAGCGCCCGCTCGAACGTCTCGGCGGCGAGGTCTTCTGCGAGGTGTGGGTTTCCAGTCATATAGAGCAAGTAGCGGTAGACGTCATCGAGGTGCGCCTCGGCAACGCTGGCGAAGCTCCGTTCCTGCCGGTGGCTTCGCCTGCTGGTTGGCCATGAGGTTGGCACCGCGCTCACGCTCCCTCTATACGTCGCCGGAGCTCATAGCGTCACATCTTTCGACGACACGGTTTCGGTGCAGTCCTGGCACCCACGCGTCACAGGTTCCTCGGCAGGGTGGAGGGCGTGCTGGACTCCCTCCCCCCCGCGCGCCGGCGGCTTCTCGCCGGCGCGCTCATTCTCGGGCTCGTGCTTCTGGTCGGCGGACGGCACGTCTTGCATGCGGGAGCGGCTGCCCAAGCGACTCCTGCGGCGGCTCCGCAGCCGATCGAGGCCAAGCAGGGCCCTGAGCTCGTCGTCCATGTGGTGGGCGCGGTGCACCGGCCTGGGCTGTACCGGCTCGCCCAGGGCTCGCGCGTCGCCGACGCGGTTGCGCGCGCGGGCGGAAAGACGCGCCGTGCCGATGTCTCGCTCGTCAACCTCGCGGCGCCGCTCGCGGACGGGATCCAGGTCGTCGTTCCGTTGAAGGCTGCCGCCGGCCAGCCCAGCGCCGGCGCCGCGGCCGAAGGGCCGGTCCATCTGAACATCGCAACCCTCGAGCAGCTCGACGAGCTGCCCGGAGTAGGCCCGGTCACGGCTCAGAAGATCCTCGACTACCGGCAGGAAAACGGCGCGTTCAGCTCGCTGGACGAGCTCGATGCGATCCCTGGAATCGGGCCTGCGCGAATCGAGCAGCTCCGCGACGTCGCAGCGCCGTGATCCTTCTGCGCGCGAGACCCCATCTGCTCGCCGGCTGTCTTTGCCTCGGGCTGGCCGCGGCGAACGGCGTGCGCGAGACCTCTCCGCTGATCGCATGCGCCGGAGTCGTGCTCGTGCTCGGGTCGGCAATTGCCGGTTCGGGCACGCGGGTCGCCCTCATCGCGGTCGCCCTTCTGCTCGCCGGCTGGTGGTGGGGCAGCGCGCGGCTCGACGCTCTCGACCGCAGTGTTCTGCTTCCTCGGGCGGGGAGCGCCGGACCGATGACCGTGGCGGTCACGGGACCAGCGCGGCGATCACGCTACGACCTGCGAGTGCCGGCTCAGGCTCGTCGAATCCGCGACGTCGCCATCAGGGAGCCCGTGCTCCTCCGGCTTCCTCTCGGCCGCTCGCCACCGCAGGGAGCACTTCTCGATCTCATCGGCGAGATCCGCCTTCCGCGCGGGCCCGAGGACGGCTTCGACGAGCGCACCTGGCTGCGCCGCCACGGCGTGCACGTCGTCGTGGCGGCAGATCGCTGGCGAATCGTCGGCCACCGCGGCGGGATCGCCGGATTCGCAGATCGGCTGCGGGCCAAGCTCGCGCGTTCGATGGCGCCCGGTGTTCACGGGGAGCGCCGTGCAGTGATCGCCGGCATCGTCCTCGGCGAGGACGAGGGCCTGTCGGAGGAGCTGCGCACCCGGTTTCGCGCGTCGGGTCTTTACCACCTGCTGGCAGTGTCGGGCCAGAACGTCGTCTTCATCGCCGGCGGCGCGCTCGCCGTCGCGTGGCTCGTCGGCCTGTCCCGGCTCGTCGGTGAGATCGCCGCGCTGGCCGCGATCGGCGGCTACGTGCTCGCGGTCGGGTGGCAACCGTCGGTCGTGCGCGCGGGAGTTGCGGGATCGCTCGCATCGCTGGCCTGGCTCGCGGCGAGGCCGAGAGACCGCTGGTACTTCCTCCTCGTCGGAGCGGCGATCCTGCTCGCCTGGAACCCGTACTCCCTGTTCGACGCAGGGTTCCAGCTCTCGTTCGCCGCCGTCGCTGCGATCTTCGTCGTCGTCCCTCGTATCGAAAGCCGCCTCGCCGGATACCCGGTCCCGCGCTCGCTGGCGGCGGTGGTTGCCGTCTCCGGAGCATGCGGGGCTGCGACCGCTCCCATCCTCCTCATGCAGTTCGGGACCGTTCCGCTCTATTCGATTCCTGCGAACGCGCTCGCCGCGCCGGTGGTCGCACCCCTCCTGGGGCTTGCCCTCGTGACGGCGCTGATCGCGCCGGTCCTGCCCTCGGTCGCGGCCGCGCTCGCCTGGGCGAACGGGTGGCTGGCCGCGTACCTCGCCGGTTGCGCGCGACTCGTCGGCGGCCTGCCCTTTGCGTCCGTGACGGCGCGCACGGCGCTTATGGCGGTGGTTCTGGTGCTCGGTCTGCCCCTCGTCGTCGCCCGACTTCGTCCGCCGCGGGCACCGCGCCTAGCGGTGCTGATCGTGCTCGCCGTTCTGGTCGCCGGTGGTTGGCGCCTGCGAGGCGATCCGCCGCTGCCCCCTCCGGAAGGATTGCGGATCACGTTCCTCGACGTCGGCCAGGGAGACGGGGCGCTGCTCCAGGTGCCCGAGGGCGCGGTGCTCGTCGACGAGGGGCCGCCAGAGGCAGATGTCGCGGCGCAGATTCGCGGCCTCGGCTTGCGGAGCCTGTCCATGATCGTCCTCACGCATCCTCAGCGCGATCACATCGGAGGGGCGGCGAGGGTTCTCGACCGTGTTCGTGTGGGCGCCGTCCTCGACCCGGCCGTGCCCAGCGAGAGCACCGATGAGCGGGCGGCGCTCGCTGCTGCGAAGCGGCATCGCGTCCGCGTGGTCGTCGCCCGAGCAGGCGACGGGTTTCGGGTCGGCGAGCTTCGACTCCGGGTTCTCTGGCCAGACGGGCCCGGTTTGCCCGGAGACGACCCGAACAACCACGCGATCGTGCTCCTCGCGTCCTATGGACAGGTCGATGCGCTCCTCACCGCCGACGCCGAATCCGATGTCACGGGGCACCTCCACGTCCCGCCGGTCGAGATCCTGAAGGTCGCGCATCATGGCTCCGATGATCCCGGGCTCGCCCGGCTGCTCGAGCAGATCCACCCGCGTCTCGCCGTGATCTCGGTCGGGGCGAACAACGACTACGGACATCCGACGGCGTCGACGATCGCGACGCTCGCCGAGGCGCCGGGGCTCGCCGTCTATCGCACCGATCAGGACGGCCGCGTCGTCGTCGAGTCCGACGGCGACGCCATGACGGTTCGGACGGAGCGCTGACTATGCTTGGCCCCGATGTCGTCCGAGCCGTTGCTGCCCGTCTATCTCCTCATGGGCAGCGACCGGCCGAAGCACCTGCGCGCGCTCCGCCGGCTGCGCTCGCGCTTCGATCCCGAAGCAGTCGAGCAGCTTGCAGCTGAGTCGGCGAGCGGAGCCGACGCGGTTGCGGCCTGCAACGCACTCGGCCTCTTCGGTGGAGCCGGCGGCGGCCGGCTCGTGGTCGTGCACGGGGTCGAGGCCTGGCGGAAGGAGGACGTCGAGGCGGTCGCGGGCTACCTGGGTGACCCGGTCGAGGGCGCGGTGCTCGCCCTCGTCGCGGACGAAGCCCTGCGCGGCACGACGCTCGCCGAGCTCTGTAAGAAGAAGGGGCAGGTGCTTCGCTACGACGTGCCGAAGGCGAGCAATCTGCACACATGGGCGCGCGCCGAGTTCAAGCGTCTCGGCGTCTCTGCCGACGCCGACGCCGCACGGGCGCTCGTCGAGCTAGTTGGCGAGGACACGATCGCGCTCTCGACCGAGCTCGAGAAGCTCGCTGCCTGGGCCGACGGGGAGCCGGTCGGTCGACGCGAGGTCGAAGAGCTCACCGCGCCGGGACGCGAGGCTGCCGCTTGGGCGCTGACAGATGCCTGGGGCGCCCGTGACCTGCCCACCCTCCTCGAGGCCTACGAGCTTGCGCTCGAGAAGAAGGAGCCCTTCCTGCTTGCCGTCAGCCTCGCCTCACATGTCGGGCGGGTGCGCGCTGCTCAGGCACTTGCCGAGCAAGGGCTGGGCGCCCGCGAGGTGGCGAGTCGGCTGAAGATGAAGGAGTTCCCCGCCCGGAAGGCGCTCCAGCACGCGGAGCGCTACTCGCGGGCCGAGCTCGACTCGGCGCTGGTCCGGCTAGCGGAGCTCGATGCAGCGATCAAAGGCGGCTCTCGTCTCTCGGCCGAGCTCGAGCTGCTGCGCGCGCTCGTCGACGTGACGCGGCCCGCCGAGCAGGCCGTAGCCCGCGCCGGCTAGCTGGAGCGTCCCGCGACGAGTCGCGCGGCCTGGGCCTTCTTGCGCCCGGCCGTGTTCTTGTGCAGCGCGCCGTTTGCCGCCGCCCGGTCGATCCACCGCTGGAGCGCTGTGTGCTCGGCGGCGATCTGCTTCTCGTCGCCGGCCGCAACCGCGGCCTCGAGCCGCCGGGTCATCGTCTTCACCGTCGAGCGGAACCGGAGGTTTTCGCCCCGATCGACTTCGGACGTCCGGACGCGCTTTTTCTGTTGCTTGATGTTCGGCATCGAAGGAAATGCCCGCACAGCGCGGGCGCGGCGATGGTACCAGAGGCCGCCGGCACACAATCGTCACGGTCCAGGCACACACGCGCGCGCATTTCCCGAATACGCTCGAACCGGGGAGGAGGTGGCCAGTACCTAAATTAGGGCGCGATTCGAGGCGGCAGGGCCCGATCTCGACAGACGGCATTCCTATACTCGCCGACGTGGAGGAGCGAGCCTCGGGCCGGCGACTCGCCCGGTCGACGGCGATCTTCTCGCTCGCAACCGGGCTCTCTCGCGTCCTCGGCCTCGTCCGCGAGATCGTCGCCGCGTACTACTTCGGTGCGGCGGGGAAGATCAACGCCTTCACCGTCGCGTTCCAGGTGCCGAACCTCCTCCGCTCGCTCGTCGCGGACGCCGCGCTCTCCTCCGCGTTCGTTCCGGTCTTCAGCGAGCTGCTCGAGAAGGGCGAACGCAAGCGCGCCTGGCGCGTGGCCTCGAGCCTCTTCTGGCTGATGCTGCTCGGCCTCGGCGCGCTGACGGCGCTCTTCATCGTGATCGCTCCGCTCGTGATCGCGCCCTTCGGCGACCCGGGAGGCGACACCGATCTGGCAATCGGGCTCTCGCGTGTCCTCTTTCCGATCGTCGTTCTGCTCGGAGTCTCGGGGATCGTCGTGGGGATCCTCAACAGCTACGAGCAGTTCACGGTGCCGGCGCTGACGCCTGTTTTCTGGAACCTCGCGATCATTGCCGGGCTCGTCCTGGGAGTCCCGAACGCCGACACGATCGACGGGAAGCTCTACGTCTATGCGGTCTCGATCGTCATCGGAACCGTGATCCAGGTTCTTCTGCCGCTGCCCTGGCTGCGGGGCCTCGACGGCCGGCTCCAGGTCATGATCGACTGGCGCGATCCGGCCGTCGGCCGCGTCTTCGTGCTGATGATCCCGGTGACGATCGGCCTCGGGCTGATCAACTTCAACCTCGTCGTCAACACGCTCTTCGCCTCGCGCTTCATCGATCCCGAGCTTGCGCCGCGTGCAATCGACGCCGCCTTCCGGATCTACATGCTCCCCCAGGGGATGTTCTCGGTCGCAGTCGCGACCGTGCTCTTTCCGCGGTTGTCGCGCCTGGCCACGCGTGAGGACATGGACGGATTCCGCCACACGGTTGCGCTCGGCCTGCGCCAGATCGCCTTCATGCTCATTCCGGCGAGCGTCTTCACCGCAGTCCTGGCGACCCCGATCACGCGCATCGTCTACGAGCGCGGAGCCTGGGGCCCGCACGAGACCGCAGTCACGGCCGGCGCGCTCGCCGCATTCGCGCTCGGGCTCACCTTCAACGGGGCGATGTTGATGCTGAACCGCGCTTTCTTCAGCCTGCAGACCCCTTGGACACCGACTGCGATTGCGCTCGGCAACCTCGTCGTCAACACGCTGCTCGCCGCCGCGCTCTACCGGGTCGGGGTGTGGGGGATACCGCTCGCGACGTCACTCGCCAACGTTTTTGGGACGGCGGCTCTCCTCGTCGTCTTCCGCCGGCGCCTGGGCCGAATCGAGTTCGGCGAGACTGCACGCGCGGCCCTGCGGGTCTCGATCGCGTCGGCTGTGCTGGCCGTGGTCGCCTTCCCGGTCTGGTACGTCCTCGACGACGCGCTCGGCCGGTCGCTCGGCGGGCAGCTCGTCTCGCTTGGTAGCGCCTTCGTCCTGGGGTTCGGCGCCTACCTCATTTCCTGCCGTTTGCTGGGAGTTCGTGAGCTCGAGGCGTTGCTATCGTTGCTCGGCCGCTTCCGTCGCGGCTAATCGCCTATGGACCAAGAACGCATCCGGAACTTCTCGATCATCGCCCACATCGACCATGGGAAGTCGACGCTGGCCGACCGCATTCTCGAGGTGACGAACACCGTCACCGGCCGCGACATGCGGGCGCAGGTGCTCGACTCGATGGAGCTCGAGCGCGAGCGCGGGATCACGATCAAAGCGCAGGCCGTGCGCGTGGAGTGGAAGGGGCACGTCCTCAACCTGATCGACACGCCCGGGCACGTTGACTTCACGTACGAGGTCTCGCGCTCGCTCCAGGCGTGTGAAGGCGCGGTGCTCGTGGTCGACGCGGCCCAGGGCGTCGAGGCGCAAACGGTCGCGAACGCGTACCTCGCGATCGAGAACAACCTCGAGTTGCTGCCCGTCGTCAACAAGATCGACCTGCCGCAGGCAGATCCGGAAGGCGCGGGGCGCGAGCTCGCCGAGCTGGTCGGCGACGACCCGGAGCGGGCATTGCGCGTCTCTGCCAAGACCGGCCAGGGCGTCGAGGCCGTGCTCGACGCGATCATCGAGCGGATCCCGTCGCCTACCGGCGACCCGAGTGCACCGCCGCGCGCGCTCGTCTTCGACTCTTCGTACGACCAGTACCGCGGAGTCGTCGCGTTCGTCCGCGTCATCGACGGAGAGTTCCACGCGCGCGAAGACGTGCTCGCGATGGCGCAGGGCACGCGCTTCGAGACCGAGGAGGTCGGGTTCTTCTCGCCGACGATGAAGGCGGCCGGCTCGCTCGGAGTCGGCGAGGTCGGCTACATCGTCACCGGCCTCAAGGACGTCGCGAAGCTCCGAGTCGGAGACACGCTCACCTCGCAGGCACGGCCGGCCAGAGCAGCCGCTGCCCGGCTACAAGGACGTGAAGCCGATGGTCTTCGCGGCGCTCTTCCCGACCGATTCGGACGAGTATCCGCAGCTCCGCGACGCGCTCGAGCGGCTCAAGCTCAACGACGGGTCGCTCTCGTACGAGCCCGAGACCTCACAGGCGCTCGGCTTCGGGTTTCGCTGCGGCTTCCTCGGCCTGCTGCACATGGAGATCGTGCGCGAACGGCTCGAGCGGGAATTCGACCTCGACCTGCTCGTGACCGCCCCGACCGTCGCGTACCTCGTGGAGACACCCACCGGCGAGCGGCTCGAGGTCCACAACCCCGCCGACATGCCGGAGGAGCGGGAGCGGGTCGAGGAGCCGTACGTCCGCGCGTCGATCGTCGTCCCCAAGGACGGCGTCGGCCAGGTCATGGAGCTCTGCAACGAGCGTCGGGGTCGCTTCGACCACATGGAATACCCCTCGACGGAGCGTGTGTTGCTCATCTACGAGCTTCCGCTCGCAGAGATCGTCTTCGACTTCTACGACCAGCTGAAGTCACGCACGAAGGGCTACGCGAGCTTCGACTACGACCTGGCCGGATTCCGGGAGGGCCAGCTCGTCCGTCTGGACGTCCTCGTCGGCGGCGAGCCGGTCGACGCGCTCTCGCTCGTCCTCCACCGCGACGAGGCCTACGCACGGGGCCGTGCGCTGGTCGACCGCCTGCGGGAGGAGATCCCGCGCCAGATGTTCGACGTCCCGGTGCAGGCAGCGATTGGCTCCCGGATCATCGCGCGCGAGACGATCAAGGCCAAGCGCAAGGACGTGATCGCGAAGTGCTACGGCGGCGACATCTCACGCAAGCGGAAGCTTCTGGAGAAGCAGAAGGCGGGCAAGCGGCGAATGAAGCAGGTTGGTGCCGTCGAGGTGCCGCAGGAGGCTTTCCTCGCCGTTCTCAACCTCGACGACGCCAGCAAGAAATGACCGGTTCCGTCCGCCACCTGTACGTGCACGTGCCGTTCTGCGCGCATCGGTGCGGCTACTGCGACTTCGTGACCGTCGTCGGGCGCGAAGGGCTGCACGGGCGCTACGTCGACGCGCTCCTCGCGGAGCTCGACCTCGAGCGCGAGGTGCTTGCGCAGCCGCTGGAGACGGTCTTCCTGGGCGGCGGCACGCCGACATTCACCGAGGCCGGCGAGCTGCGTCGTCTGCTCGCCGCCCTGCCGACCGCCGGCGAGGTGACGGTCGAGGCAAATCCCGAGACCGTGACTCCCGAGCTCGCCCGCCTCTTGCGCGAGGCCGGTGTGACCCGCGTCTCGCTTGGGGCGCAGACCTTCCGTCCGGACCTTCTGCGCGTGCTCGAGCGACGTGCCGGCCCGGACGACGTCCGTCGCGCCTTCTACCATTTGCGTGATGCCAGTTTTGACAACATCTCCCTGGATCTCCTCCACGGGATCCCCGGCCAGAGCACCGCCGACCTCGAGCTCGACATCGAGGAAGCGCTTGCGCTCTCGCCGGAGCACGTCTCGTACTACGAGCTGGAGGCGAAGCCGGGCACGCGGTTCACCCACGCCCACGGAGCTGAACTGGCGCGCCAGGCGGAAGCGATGGAGGGCTACTTCGAGCTTGTCATCGAGCGTCTGACCGACGCCGGCTATCGCTGGTACGAGACGGCCAACTTCTGCCGCGCGCCCGAGCACGCACGGGGACGTGACCTGCGCTCGGGGCACAACCTCGCCTACTGGCTCGGGCGCGACTATCTCGGGCTGGGCATCGGCGCCGTCTCGACGCTCGGCATGCAGCGGCGGCGAACGACGCCGCGCCTCAACGCCTACCTGGCTGCCCTCGCGGCCGGAGAGGCCCCGGCGAGAGAGGTCGAGCAGCTCGACGCGGGCGTCCGGGCCACCGAGCGGGTGATGCTCGGCCTGCGCCTGGACACCGGCCTTCCCTTCGCGGATGCAGGTGAGTCGCTCGATCAGGCGGCACTCGGCCGTCTCGAGCGGTTGGGGCTGGCCACTCGTCTTGTGGGCGGAGACGGCCCGGAGACCCTGGTCCTGACACCGCGAGGCCGGCGTCTCGGTGGTGCGGTCACCGCCGAGCTGCTCGCGTGAATCCGAGTGCTCTTCACCTAAAATCCCTGCACAGGGCATGACCGAGGCATCGAATATCGAGCTGACGGAGCGGCAGCGCGAGATCCTGCGGCGCGTCGTCGAGGAGTACGTCGAGAAGGGACAGCCCGTGGGCTCGAAGAACCTCGTCACGCGAGCGGGAATGACCGTGTCGCCGTCGACGGTCCGCGGCGATCTCGCCGAGCTCGAGCGCCTCGGGCTGCTCACGCATCCGCACACCTCCGCCGGGCGCGTTCCGACCGAGACCGGCTACCGGCTCTATGCCGACTCGCTGCTCGAGCGTCTCGAGCCGCGCCCAAGCCCGTTTCCGCTCGACCTTGCCGCCGCCCGGAGCGAGCTCGAGGCGGCGCTCCAGGAGACGACCGAGACGCTCTCGCAGGCAACCCGGCTGCTCGCCCTCGTCTCCGCGCCGGCCCTGGAGACGGCAACCGTCCGGCATGTCGAGGTGCTCGTCCTCCAGCCACAGGTCCTGATGGTCGTCGTCATCACCTCGACGGGCGGCGTCTCGAAGCGCGTTTTCGCCCTGGCCGAGCCCGTCGACACGGGCCTCGCGCTCTGGGCGGGGGAGTACCTGAACGAGCGGCTCACCGGGCTCGAGCTCGGCAGCGCGACCCTGCGCAGGCGGTTCGAGGACCCGAGCCTCGCTCGCTCGGAGCTTGAGGTCCTGGAGCTGCTCCGACCCGCGTTCACGGAGCTGGCCGGAGGCCTCGAGCAGCGAGTCTTCGTCGGCGGTGCGGCGAGCCTGCTCGGTGAGGTGCGGGCCGACGAGCTCGAAGCGTGCCAGCGACTCCTCGAGACGCTGGAGAAGCGAGCCGCGATCCTCGAGATGCTCGGCGAGACGCTCGGCTCCAGGCGGCCGTATGTCCGGGTCGGCGGGGAGCTCGACAACCCGGCGCTTCGCGACGTCTCGCTCGTGGGCGCCTCGTACGGGCTGGCGAACAGGTCGCTCGGCGCCGTGAGCCTGCTCGGCCCCCTGCGGATGGACTACGAGAAGGCGATCCGTTCCGTGCGCGCCGCCGCCCACGAGCTCTCCCGCTTCGTCGAGTCCGTCTACGAAGAGAACTAGCTCGTCCCCCGGCTACGCTCTTATTGATGGCGACGACCGGGCGTGACTACTACGAGATCCTCGGCGTCGGCCGGTCGGCGACCGAAGCCGAGATCAAACGGGCTTTCCGGCGGCTCGCGCGCGAGCTGCACCCGGACGTCTCGCAGGAGCCCGACGCGGAGGAGCGCTTCCGGGAGGCAGTCGCGGCGTACGAGGTGCTCTCGAAGACCGAGACCCGTGGCCTCTACGACCGCTTCGGTCATGCCGGCCTCCAGAGCGGAGGCTTCCGCCCGACCGCGTTCGACTTCGGGAGCCTCGCCGACATCTTCTCGGCCTTCTTCGGAGAGGACGCCTTCGGGGTCGCCACCCGCCCTCGCCGAGGTCGCGGGGCCGACGTCGCCGCAGAGGTCGTGATCGACCTCGAAGAGGCCGCGAGCGGGATCAAGCGCGAGGTTCCCATCCAGGTTGCGCGAGCCTGCGACGAGTGCGCAGGCAGCGGCGTCGAGCCCGGCACGACGGCGGCGACCTGTGAGGAATGCCATGGCTCCGGACGCATCGAGCACGTGGCGCGGACGAGCCTCGGCGAGTTCGTCCGCAGCCAGCCCTGCGCGCGTTGCGGCGGCGCGGGCCGCATCGTCGAGCACCCGTGTGCCCGTTGCGAAGGAGCCGGCCGCGTGCTCGACGAGCGTGCCCTCGAGATCGAGATCCCGGCCGGAATCCATGACGGCCAACGCATTCGGCTCTCCGGCGAGGGCCACGCCGGCCCGGTCGGCGGGCAGTCCGGAGACCTGTACGTGCTCGTCCGCATCAGACCCCACGAGCGGCTCGTCCGCGAGGGCGACGACATTTTCTCGACCGTCGACCTGACGATGACCCAGGCCGCCCTGGGCGCGAAGGTCGAGGTGGGTACGCTCGACGGCGAGGTGGAGCTCGAGTTCGAGCCCGGCACGCAGCCGGGAGAGCTGCGCGTCCTGCGCGGGCGCGGGATGCCGGTGCTCCAGGGCTTCGGCCGCGGCGACCAGCGCGTGCTCGTGAACGTGGCGATGCCCCGCCAGCTCGACGACGAGCAGCGCAACCTGCTCGGGGAATTCGAGCGCCTCGCGACGGAGAAGACCTATCGCTCGGACGAGGGCTTCTTCGAGAAGCTGAAGAGCGCCTTCCGCTGAGCCTCGTACGGGCCTCGGTCGTGGTGCCTCGCGATCGGATCGAAGAGGCGACGGCGCGCATGCTCGAGCTGTTCCCGGAGGGCTTTGCCGAGCAGCCCGCGGGGGAGGCGGTCGAGCTCTTCGCCTTCACGGACGAGGCGGGGGCGGGCCGCTTGCGGGAGAGCTTCGGCGTGGTCACGAGCAGCCCGGTCGCTTCCGGCTGGGCGGACGAGTGGAAGCGGTTTCACGTTCCCGCCGTCGTCGGATCGCTCTGGATCGGCCCGCCCTGGGAGCAGTCGCCTCCCGAGCTGACCGCCGTCGTGATCGATCCAGGACAGGCGTTTGGGACCGGTGCTCATCCGACGACCCGGCTGTGCCTCGAGTTCCTCGTCGGGCTCGAGCGGGGAAGCCTGCTCGATGTCGGCTGCGGCTCCGGCGTTCTCGCGATCGCCGCGGCAAAACTCGGGTTCGGTCCCGTGGTCGCGATCGACACGGATCCAGCCGCGATCGAGGCAACGACGAGAAACGCCGCCGCGAACGGCATCCGGTTGGAGGTCGCCCTCGCCGATGCACGCTCCGATCGGCTGAGCCCCGTCGACATCGTCCTCGCGAATCTCGATCTGCCGACCCTCGGCTCGCTCAGTCGGCAGTTCGAATGTCGGCTCGCGGTCACGTCCGGCTACGACGAGACACACTGCGCGGCGCTACAGGGTTTCAGGCCCGTCGCGCGCCGCACGCAAGAGAATTGGGCGGCTGATCTCTTCGAGCGCGAGTAGCATCTCGCTTCCGTGGCCACCTTCTCGGTCCGCTTCCTCGGCTGCAAGGTGTCGCACGCGGACGCGCACGCGATCCGCGAGGCTCTGCTTCGCGACGGCCACGTCGAGCAGGACGAGGCAGACATCGCCGTCGTCAACACCTGCTGCGTCACACACGAGGCGGTTCGCAAATCGCGTCACGCTGCGGCTCGTGCGGCGCGCAGCCATCGCCGTGTGTACGTCACGGGCTGTGGCGCCAATCTCAGCGCGGACGGCTTTGCCGGGCTGCCCGAGAACGTCACGATCGTCTCCCGTCGGAGCGAAGAGACTCCCGAATTCGTCGCCGGCGACGTCGGTGCGATCGGCTGCGTGCAGGCGGACGCGCGCCTCGATCGGGTGCGTGCCTTCGTCCGCGTGCAGGACGGCTGCAGCTTCTCGTGCAACTTCTGCGTGATCCCGCTCGTGCGTGGGAGCTCCCGCAGCCGAAGCGCGGATGCCGTGCTCAGCGAGGTGCGTCGACGCGTTGGCCAGGGGCATCGCGAGGTCGTCCTCACGGGGATCAACCTCGGTTGCTTCCGGGACCGCGAGCGCGGCTACACGCTCGCCCGGCTCGTGCGGGAAGCCGGCGCGACGCCGGGGCTCAGCCGCCTGCGTCTCTCGTCGATCGAGGTCAATCACGTCGGCGCCGAGCTCATCCGCGCCCTGCGTGAGACGCCCACGGTCTCCCGGCATCTGCACGTGCCGCTCCAGTCGGGGGACGACCAGGTGCTGAGCGAGATGGGCCGCCGCTACACAGCCGCGACCTTCCTGCGCCGGCTGGCACCGCTTGCCGACTTCAACCTGACGACCGACGTCATCGTCGGCTTCCCGGCAGAGGACGAGCAGGCCTTCGAGCGCACTCGGCGGGTGGTCCGCGAGGCCGGGATCACGAAGGTGCACGTCTTTCCCTATTCGCCGCGCCCGGGCACGGCAACGGCAGCGGCGGACACGGTCGCCCCGTCCGTGAAGAAGCGCCGCAGCGCGAGGCTCCGCGCCGACTCGCACGAGGCCTGCCTGCGCCGCTGGCAGACGAAGCTCGGAGTGGAGGACGACGTGCTCGTCGACCGCCCGGGGCGCGGCTACGGAGACGACTACTCTCCCTGGCTCCTGGCCGGTGAGGCGCCGGTCGGCGAGCTCGTGCGCGCCCGCGCGACGGCTGTCCGGGAGGAGGGGATCGTCGGTGCCTTCTGAGTGTCTCTTCTGCCGGCTCTACCGGGAAGGGGACCACGTGCGCAGCGCCGGCGGCTTCGTCGCGGTCAAGGACATCAACCCGCGCGCGGAGACGCATCTGCTCGTGATTCCGGAGCGGCACATCGAGACGTTTCGCGACATTCGAGAATTTCCCGCCGAGGAGGCGCAGCAGATGCTCGAGTTCATCGCCGACACCGCACGGGAGGCCGGTCTCGAGGATTACCGCGTCGTCGTCAACGTCGGCCCCGGCGGCGGACAGACGATCTTCCACCTTCACTGGCACGTCCTCGGCGGCAAGGTGCGAGGCTTGCCCGAATGAGCCTGATCGTGCGGATCGAGGAGGAGCTGGCGACAGCGATGCGCGAGCGCGACGCTGAGCGGCGCGATGCGCTTCGCCTGATTCTGTCGCACCTCCGTTCCGCGGAGAAGGAGCTGCAGCGGGAGTTGCACGACGAGGAGGAGCTGCAGGTGCTGCAGCGCGAGCGCAAGAAGCGAGTTGAGGCCGCCGAGGCGTTCCGCGGGGCCGGACAGGAGGAGAGGGCTGCGGCCGAAGAGCGCGAGCTCGGCGTCATCCAGGAGTTCATGCCCGAGCCGCTCTCGGAGGAGGACCTGGAGTCGATCATCGACGATGCGATCGCCGAGTGCGGGGCGACGAGCATGCGCGATCTCGGCCGCGTGATGGCCGACGTGATGCCCCAGGTCGCCGGGCGTGCGGACGGTTCGGCGGTCAGCCAGCTCGTGCGCGAGAAGCTCGCGTGAGCGCCGGCTGAGCCCGCTCGTCTCCGCCGGCTGAGCTCGCTCCCTCGGGCCGGTACCCATGACCTCCTCCCCGATGCGATCGTAGCCAGGAAAAGCGCATGCGTGAGTGTCGGCTTCGTGCCTGAAGCGTCACAGCCGTCGGGTCTGCCGCCGCGCCTACACTGAGGGCCATGCAGCAGGTGCTTTCTGTCTCGAACGACGTCGCCGCCGAACTGGCTTCCATCGGCGACGGCGTGCTCGACGCGCTCCGCAACCGGCTCAGGTGCACGATTCGCCTGCGCGGAAACCGGCTGACGATCGAGGGCGAGGACGACCGCGTGCACGAGGCGCGCGCCGTCGTCGACGAGCTCGTCGAGCTCGTGGAAGGCGGTCAGGAGATCGGCCCCTCGACGGTGGACGCCGTGCTCGTCGCGCTCGATCAGGTCGAGGACGTGCGCGAGGTGTTCGAGGACGTCGTGTGGCGCCACCGCGGGAAGAAGATCGCGCCGAAGACGGTCAACCAGAAGCACTACGTGGACGCGATCCGCGACTGCACGGTCACGTTCGGCATCGGCCCCGCCGGCACCGGCAAGACCTACCTGGCGATGGCCCTTGCGGTTGCGGCCCTCGCCGACCGTCAGGTCGGCCGGATCATCCTCACGCGGCCGGCCGTCGAGGCCGGCGAGCGGCTCGGCTACCTCCCGGGGACGATGCTCGAGAAGGTCGATCCCTACCTGCGGCCCCTGTTCGACGCCCTCTACGACATGCTCGACGCCGACCGGCTGGCCTCGTACATGGAGAAGGGCATCGTCGAGGTTGCTCCGCTTGCGTTCATGCGCGGTCGGACCCTGAACGACTCGTTCATCATCCTCGACGAGGCGCAGAACACGAGCCCCGAGCAGATGCAGATGTTCCTCACCCGGCTCGGCTTCGGGTCGAAGATCGTCGTCACCGGTGACGTCACGCAGGTTGACCTCCCGCGAGAACAGGCGTCCGGGCTGATCCAGGTGCAGGACATCCTCGGTTCGCTCGACGGGGTTGCCTTCATCCGCTTCGGCAACGAGGACGTCGTTCGCCACAAGCTCGTGCAGCGGATCGTCGAGGCCTACCGCAGGCATGCGGAGGAGACCGGCACGCAGCGTCGGAAGTGACGCTGTGGTGACAGTCGAGATCGCAAACCGCAGCGGGACCGAGGTCGACGAGGAGGCCGCTACGGCGCTCGCCCGCGGAGTGCTCGCGGCGGAGGGGATCGAGGACGGCGATCTCGGCCTCGTCTTCGTCGAGCCGGGCGAGATGCGCGGCCTGAAGCGGGAGCACCTGGGTCAGGACGAAGCGACCGACGTGCTCGCCTTTCCGATCGACGGACGTGAGGAGCTGCCCGCCGGCGTTCCGCGCCAGCTCGGCGACGCCGTGCTCTGCCCGCAGGTCGTGGGCGAGGCCTGGCGGCCGCCGCTCGTGCACGCGCTTCTGCACCTCCTCGGCTACGAGCACGGCGCCGAGATGGAAGGCCGCGAAGCGGAGCTGGCCTCGTGAGCACGTCCCGCCGGCGCGCACCCTCGCTGCTCGAGAGCTTCAACTTCGCCTTCGAAGGCGTGATCCACGTGCTGCGCACGCAGCGCAACCTGCGCATTCACTTCGCGGCCGCCTTCGCCGTTCTGATCGCGGCCGTCGCGGTCGGGGTCGACCGGATCGAGCTGATCGCGCTCCTGATCTCGATCTCCTTCGTGCTGATCGCTGAGATGTTGAACACGGCGCTCGAAGCGGGGATCGACGTCGCCACGACCTCCTTCGACCCGCTGGCCAAGCTTGCGAAGGACATCGCCGCTGGCGCGGTGCTGATCGCGACCGTGAACGCCGTCGCGGTCGGCTACCTCGTCTTCTCGGACAAGCTCGTCAACCACAGCACGCGGTTGATCGACCGACTCCGGGACGCGCCCTCGGAGCTGACTCTGATCGCGCTCGTACTCACGATCATCCTCGTCCTCGGGACGAAGGCCTACACCGGCCGGGGAACTCCGCTCCGCGGCGGCCTGCCTTCGGGCCACGCCGCCATCGCGTTCGGAGGCTGGATGGCGATCACGAACGTCGTCGGCGACTCGCGCCACTGGTTCCTGATCTCGTCGCTGACCTTCCTGATGGCGCTGCTCGTCGCACAGACGCGCGTCGAGTCGGGCGTGCACTCCTTCCTCGAGGTCAGCTACGGCGCCCTGCTCGGGTCGCTCGCGGTCCTCGTCATGTTCCAGGTCTTCGCGTGAGCGGCGAGCTCTACGAGCGGGCGGTCGCGATCGCCGAGCGAGCCTACGCCCCGTACTCGAGCTTCCACGTCGGCGCGGCGGTGCGCGCCCGCGACGGGCGGATCTTCGAGGGCGTGAACGTCGAGAACGCGTCGTATCCGCTGGGAATCTGCGCCGAGCGGTCCGCCGTCGCCCGCGCGGTCGGCGAAGGCTGCCGGCCGGGAGATCTCGAGGAGATCGCGATCACGGCGTCGCCGTGCGGCGGCTGCCGCCAGTGGCTCCACGAGTTCCAGCTCGACCGCGTGACCTTCAAGAACGCCGACGGCGAGGTCGTCTCGCGGACTCCTGCGGAGCTTCTGCCGGAGACCTTCGAGCTGTGAAGTCCGGCTTCGTCGCCGTTGCGGGCCGTCCGAACGTCGGAAAATCCACGCTTGTGAACGCGCTGTGCGGCGGGAAGGTCGCGATCGTCTCCGACAAGCCGCACACGACGAGGCGCCGGATCGCGGGAGTCGCCAACGGGGACGGGCACCAGCTCGTGCTCGTCGACCTGCCGGGGTTTCAGCGCCCGCTCGACCCCATGACCGAGCGCATGCAACACACGGTCGACCATGGCTTCGAGGACGTCGACGCGGTGGTGATCGTCCTCTCCGCCCGCGAGCGGATCGGCGCCGGCGACAATTTCGTCGCCAGGCGCGTCTTCTCCCTCGGGGTACCCGTCGTGATTGCCCTGAACAAGGTCGACAACCTCGTCGGCGGCCATATCGCAACGCAGATGCAAACCGCCTCGAAGCTCGGCGACTTCCACGCGCTGCACCCGGTGAGCGCGAAAACCGGCGACGGGATCAACGAGTTGCGGGACGAGCTCATCGGCCTGCTCCCCGAAGGGCCTGAGTATTACCCGCCCGATCAGCGAAGCGACCTCTCGCCCGAGACGCAGGTCGCGGAGCTCGTGCGCGAAAAGGCGCTTCAGCTGACGCGCGAGGAGTTGCCGCACTCGATCTCGGTCGAAGTCGAGGAGCTGGGCGAGAAAGTCGTCCGGGCGAGCATCTACGTCGAGACCGAGTCGCAGAAACAGATCGTCGTCGGAAAGCGCGGCTCCGTTGTCAAGGAGATCGGGATTCGCGCGCGCCCCGAGATCGAACAGCTGCTCGGCCACCCAATCTTCCTGGAGCTCCACGTGAAGGTGATGCCGAAGTGGCGGCGCGACGTTCGCCTGCTTGAGCGCCTGGGAATCTAAGGACTTGATCGAGCTCGTCTACGAGACGCATTCGATGACGGTCGACAACGAGACCGGTGTAGCAACCGGCTGGCTTCCCGGCCGTCTCTCCGAGACGGGTCGCGAACTGGCCCGCGCCCTGGGCGAGCGCCGTCGTGACGACGGCCTCGCGGCGGTCTTCACCTCCGACCTGGCGCGCGCGGTCGAGACCGCCGAGATCGCCTTCGAGGGCTCGAGTGTTCCTGTGCGCGACGATTGGCGTCTCCGCGAATGCAACTACGGCGACCTGAACGGACGCCCCGTTCCCGAGATCGACGCCGAGAAGCCGCATCGGATCGACGAGGCCTTTCCCGGCGGAGAGAGCTACCGCGACGTGGTCGATCGAACGAAGGATTTTCTCGACGACCTCTCTCCGGAGTTCGACGAGGCCCGAGTGCTGCTGATCGCCCATTCGGCGAATCGCTGGGCGCTGGAGCACCTCCTGCTCGGGACGGCGCTCGAGGAGCTCGTCGTGGCGCCGTTCGAATGGCAGGAGGGCTGGACGTACCGCCTGGAATAGAGAAGGGACGCCGGGGCTAGACTCCTCGTATGGCCAAGGCGCCAGCGCTCCCGACCGGTTTCGAGCTTCCCCTCGAGCCTCGGCTGCCGCGGATCGGGTCGGTCGACGCGGTGGCGCTCGAGGAGCGGTCCGCCACGCTCGCGAAGCGCTCGATCAAGCGCGAGGCCAAGGTGTTCGCCCTCGACCTCGCCGTCCGGATGATGGATCTGACCACGCTCGAGGGCGCGGACACGCCGGGCAAGGTGGCCGCGCTTTCCTCGAAGGGCATTCGCCCCGACCCGGCCGATCTCACCGTCCCTTCCGTCGCAGCGATCTGCGTCTACCCCAACCTCGTTCCAACCGCGGTCGAGCGGACGCGCGGGACGAGCGTCAAGGTCGCGTCGGTTGCGACCGGGTTTCCTTCCGGTCAGACACCGACGTACGTCAAGGTCGCGGAGGTCCGCGAGGTGGCCGAGATGGGCGCGGACGAGGTCGACATGGTGATCGACCGCGGCGCGTTCCTCTCCGGTCGCTACGCGAAGGTCTATGACGAGATCGTCCAGGTGAAGGAGGCGGCCGGCGCCCTGCACTTGAAGGTGATCCTGGAGACCGGCGAGCTCGGCACCTACGACAACGTCCGGCGGGCAAGCCTGCTGGCGATGGCCGCGGGGGCGGACTTCATCAAGACCTCGACGGGCAAGCTCCCGTCGGCGGCGACCCTGCCGGTCACGCTCGTCATGCTCGAGGCGATCCGCGACGTCTACGAGGAGACCGGCCGGCGCGTCGGCATGAAGCCGGCCGGCGGCATCAGGCAGGCCAAGCAGGCAGTCCAGTACCTCGTCCAACTGCACGAGACGCTCGGGCCCGAGTGGTTGACGCCGGATCTCTACCGGCTCGGCGCCTCGACGCTCCTGAACGACGTGCTGATGCAGATCCGAAAGGAGAAGACGGGCCGCTACCAGAGCCCGGACTACTTCACCGTTGACTGATCTTTCACAGAACCGGCACACACCCGCGCGACTCCAAGGGCTAACTTCAAACCCCTCCCTTAAAGGGTGGGGGGTGGGCGGTGGGACCCGCGGCACGGGTGTTGGGCCCGGCCGCACCGGTGCCGAGCCCCGACCCAGGGGCAACCCATGACCGAGCTCGAGCGCAAGCAGGATCGGGCGCCCGTTCCGGCGGGCTGGGACTACGCGCCCGCGCCCGAGGCGCGTGACCTCGTCCAGCTTCGTGAGCGGTACGGCCACTTCGTCGGCGGCGAGTGGCTCGAGCCGCGCGAGACCTACACGACGATCGACCCCTCGAGCGAGGAGGCCCTCGCCGAGGTCGGGCAGGCGTCGTCCGAAGAGGTCGGCCTGGCCGTCACCGCGGCGCGGGACGCGTTCGAGAACGGCTGGTCCGGCCTCGCGCCCGCCGAGCGGGCGAAATACCTCTACCGGATCGCGCGCATCCTCCAGGAGCGCGCGCGGGAGTTCGCCGTCCTCGAGTCACTGAACGGCGGGAAGCCGATCCGCGAGTCGCGCGACGTCGACCTCCCGCTCGCGGCGGCGCACTTCTTCTACTACGCGGGCTGGGCCGACAAGCTCGAGTACGCATTCCCGAACCGGACGCCTCGTCCGGTCGGCGTTGCCGGGCAGATCGTTCCCTGGAACTTCCCGTTGCTCATGCTCTCGTGGAAGATCGCGCCCGCACTCGCGACGGGCAACACGGTCGTCCTCAAGCCCGCCGAGACGACGCCGCTCTCGGCTCTGCTCTTCGCCGACGTGCTCCGCCAGGCCGAGCTCCCGCCTGGTGTCGTCAACATCGTCACCGGTGACGGGCGCACCGGGGCGGCGCTCGTCAAGCATCCAGACATCGACAAGATCGCCTTCACCGGGTCGACCGACGTCGGCAAATCGATTCAGCGCGAGCTCGCGGGAACCGGCAAGCGTCTGACGCTCGAGCTGGGCGGCAAGGCCGCGAACATCATCTTCGACGACGCCGCACTCGACCAGGCGGTCGAGGGGATCGTCAACGGGATCTACTTCAACCAGGGCCACGTCTGCTGCGCGGGCTCGCGGCTGCTGGTGCAGGAGTCGATCTACGAGCCGCTGATCGAAAAGCTGAAGCGCCGGCTCACGACGCTGCGCGTCGGCGACCCGCTCGACAAGAACACCGACGTCGGGGCGATCAACTCGCGCCAGCAGCTCGACAAGATCACGGAGCTCGTCGCGTCGGGCGAAGAGGAAGGCGCGGAGATCTACCAGCCGCCGTGCCGCTTGCCCGAGAAGGGCTACTGGTTCGTGCCGACGGTCTTCACGAACGTCGCGCAGAGCTACCGCATCGCCCAGGAGGAGATCTTCGGCCCGGTCCTCTCCGTCCTCACGTTCCGCACGCCCGACGAGGCGGTCGAGAAGGCGAACAACACGCCGTACGGGCTCTCTGCGGGCGTCTGGACCGAGAAGGGGTCGAGGATTCTCGCGATGGCGCAGCAACTGCGCGCCGGCGTGATCTGGGCGAACACGTTCAACCGCTTCGACCCGGCCTCGCCTTTCGGCGGCTACAAGGAGTCGGGCTTCGGCCGCGAGGGTGGACGGCACGGCCTCGAGCCGTACCTGAGGTTCGACGCCGAGGCAGAGGCGTCCAAAGTAGTGGCGGCCCAAAGTGAGTAGCCGACTCCCCGTCAGGAAGACGTACAAGCTCTACATCGGAGGCGCGTTCCCGCGCTCCGAGTCGGGCCGCACCTACGAGGCGCAGGGTGCGAACGTCGCGCGTGGATCGAGGAAGGACGTCCGCGACGCAGTTCGTGCCGCCCGCGCTGCGTTCCCGAAGTGGGCGGGCATGACCGCCTACAACCGGGGCCAGGTCGTCTACCGCATCGCCGAGATGCTCGAGGCTCGCCGGGCGGAGTTCGCGGAGCTCTCCACGGGGCCGGAGGAGGTGGAGCGCTCGATCGATCGCCTCGTCTGGTACGCCGGCTGGGCCGACAAGCTCGCCCAGGTGCTCGGCTCCTCGAACCCGGTTGCAGGGCCCTACTTCAACTTCACCGTGCCGGAGCCGACCGGCGTCGTCGGCATCGTCGCGCCGGAGGAGCCGCCGCTCGCGGGGCTCGTCTCGCGCCTCGCGCCTGCGATCGTCGGAGGGAACGCGACCGTCGTCCTCGCCTCCGAGGCCTCACCGCTCGCCGCCGTCGAGCTCGCCGAGGTGCTCGCTACCTCCGACGTCCCGGGCGGGGTCGTGAACCTCTTGACGGGCCCCCGGGACGAGCTGGCGCCCATCCTGGCCGCGCACATGGACGTGAACGCGATCGACCTGGCCGGTGCCGACGGGCAGGTCGAGGAGCTCGAGCGCCTGGCTGCGGACAACGTCAAGCGTGTCGTGCATGGCTCGCGAGATAGCCAGAGCCCGTGGGAGGTCGCTGCCTTTCTCGATTTGAAAACCATATGGCACCCGATTGGTGTCTAGGTATATGAGGAAAGATATTTTGCGGTAAATCGCTTAGGCGATATCAGTTATCGCCCCGATACATCTCCGGCGTCGGGCAACGAGCCTCTCCGTACAAGACAAACAAACGGAGGTGGACTCGATGAAGTTTCGACGCACACTCATCACAGCGATCATCGCAGTCGCCGCGGCCGCACTGGCCGCGACCGGCTCGGCAGGTCCAATCGCAATCGGACCGCCGGCGGGAAACCAGATCGCATACTTCAGTTTCGATCAGCGCGACAAGGGTCTCGACGTCATGCTCGTCAAGTCCGACGGCACCGGCGGGACGAACATCACCCACGACGGGACCGCCAAGCAGAACGTCGACCCCAACTGGTCGGCTAACGGCCTGAAGGTCGCCTTCACGCGCTACCACACCAATGGCGGCTCCAGCATCATGGTCGTGAACGCGAACGGCAAGGGGCTCGTCAACCTGACCGGCCCGGCTTTCAACAGCCGTGTTCTGAACATCCATCCGACGTTCTCGCCGGACGGCTCCCTCGTCTTCGCGAGCAACCGGGACGGGAACTTCGACCTGTACCGAATCGGGCTCACCGTGACGAACCAGCTGGTGAGAATGACGAAGACCCAGGCCCCGGTCCAGAACCTCGACCCGGACTATTCCGCCAGCGGGAAGCTCCTCGTTTTCTCGAGGGTCAACACCGTGGCGAAGCGTGTCCTACCGGCCTCTCTCTACTGGATGCGGTCGATCCCCAATTCACCGGCCGTCCAGCTCACGAAGCCATGGGCAGGCGTCGGCGATCGAGGGGCAGCCTTCTCGCCTCAGGGCAACCGGATCGCCTTCTACAGCGATCGAGCAGGCAACAACGACCTGTACGTGGTCAACCTCAACGGCAGCGGCCTGACGCAGCTGACGTTCACGAAGGCTGCCGATCGCGAGCCTTCATGGTCGCCGGCGGGCGATTCGCTCGTCTTCCTGAGTGATCGCTCCACGTACACGGAGCTCTGGATGACCTCACTCATCGGGATGGGCCCAGGTCCGCTCCCGGCGTGGCAGGTCACATCCGACAAGATCAACAAGGGTGCTCCGGACTGGCAACCACTCGGCCCCGCTCCGTCTCCAACGATCGGGTGAACGGACTTCCCAGGCTCGATCCGAGCCGCTCGACCGCGAGGGCTCGCCGTGAGGCGGGCCCTCCGGCTTTTCCGGATTCGCCGGAGGTCGGGTTAGCATGGTCGGTCGATGACCGGGCAACGCCGCTTGAGCCAGGCGATCTCCGAGGGGGACGGGATCTCGCTGATCGTGCCCGCGGCCGATGCGGAGGCTGCGCGCACAGCCGAGGCGCAGGGGGCCGAGGGAGTGATCGTCGACCGGGTGCTCGTCGGTCTGCGCGACGCGACCCGCCTGCCGATCCTGTGGCGTGCCCAGGGCTCGCCCGCGGAAGCGCTCTCCATCGGAGCCGACGCCTGTCTGGTCGCAGCGGAGGCGCTCGACGAGGACGCAGAAGGGGTTGAGCGCCGCTATGCGGAGGCACTCGACCTCGGGCTCGACTGTGTCGTCGAAGTGCGCGACTCCGACGAGCTCGAGCAGGCGCTCGAGCGACTCGATCCGGAGATCTTCTTGCTCTCACCCGGGAGAGCCGGCGACGGCGAAGAGGCACTCGAGCAGGTGCTCGACCTGCTCCCGGATCTCCCGGCCGGGAAACTCGCGATCGCCGACCTCGAGGTCACGAGCCCGGAGGAGGTCGAGGAGCTCGAGCGCGCCGGTGTGGACGCCGTGATCGTCGGCGTCCAGAGCATCGCTGGGCTGGTTCGTGCCGCCCCACCAGAGGTCTGAGCGACCCGAGAGCCGGTGGGGAGGCCCGCCGGTCGCGTTCGCCGCCGTCCTGGCGCTCGCCGGCGCATTGCGCCTCACCGGAATCCAGTACGGGCTCCCGTTTCCGCTCCTGAGCCCCGACGAGGAAAACGTCGTCCCGCGAGCCTGGTCGATGGTTCACGGTGGGGGCCTCGACCCGCACAGGTTCGACTTCCCGAGCCTCGGCATCTACCTGCTGGCGCCGTTTCAGGCGTGGCAGGACGAGCCGTCGTACCTCACGGCGCGCCTGACGATGGTCGTGCTCGCGGTGGGCGCGGTCGCGGCTGCGTGGTGGCTGGGACAGCGCGCCTACGGGCTGACGGCCGGCGTGGTCGCTGCCGCTGCGACAGCCGTGGAGACGACGCACGTCGCCTACTCGCGGACGGCCGTCGCGGACGTGCCGCTGACGCTCGGAGTCGCCGTCGCGCTCGCGCTCATGGTCTCGAGCCGAATCGAGCTCGCCGGCCTCGCCGTCGGCCTCGCGGCGAGTGCGAAGTACCCGGGCGTCCTGCTGCTCGTACCGCTGGCCGTCGCCGCCTGGGGGGCGTGGCGGAGACTGGCGATCGCCGTCGGACTGGCGCTGGTCGCGTTCGCTGCGACGAGCCCGTACGTCCTCCTCCACCTCGGTCAGGCGGCCGGCGACGCATGGCGCGCCTACCAGGTTGCGCGCGGCGGCTGGCTCGGTTTCGAGCACGACCACACGGCGGCCGTCGCCTTCGTCGCGCGGATCTGGGACGGGTTCGGCCCGGCGCTCGTCATCGCCGGCGCCGGGCTCGTCCTCGCGCTCGTCCACCGCAGGCGGCCCGACCTCGTGCTCGCCGCCTTCGTCCTGACGTACTTCGCGGCTCTCCTCACCGTCGACGCGCACTTCGACCGCTACGTGCTGCCGCTTGTCCCCGCGCTCGGCGCACTTGCCGGCAGGCTCCGCGCGCTCGCGCCGGTGACGATCCTCATGCTCGTCGTCCCGCTGACATGGGCGGTCCGGGACGCCCGCGACCTGACGCGGACCGACGCGCGCGTCCGAGCTCACACCTGGGTCGAGCGAAACCTGCCGCGCGGAGCGACGCTCGCGGCAGATCCCTCCACACCGGACTTCGCGGGCTTCCGCGTGGTTCCACTCGCGCTGCCGAGACCGGGGGAGCCGACCGACCCGAAGCGAGATGTCGGCCGGTTGCGCGAGCTCGGCGTCCGCTACGTCGTCGTCACGGGCGCCGTCGAGGACCGCGTGCTCGCCGCGGCTCGCTACTACCCGCGCGAGACGCGTTTCCTACGCGACCTGCGCCGGGAAGCGCGTGTCTACGCCGTGCGTCCCGGAGGCGAGCTCGTAGGCCCCTGGGTCGAGATCTACCGGCTGTAATCTTGGTTGCAATGCGGAAGGCGCTCCTCCTGCTGCTCCCGCTCGCCCTGCTTGTAATCGGCGCCGGGTGCTCCGACGACGGCGCGTCTCCGTCGGCGGCCGCACGCCCGCAGCCGCCGAGCTGCCCCGCAGGCTGGAAGCCCGGCTGGATGCGCCTGGCGAACCGGGTCAAAGCGCCGGTGTACTGCCCGTCTTGGATGCCGAGCCCGCTGGACGGGAAGATCGGCGGCGACTGGGACAACGGTGTCTCGGTCGACCCCGACCGCAGCTACCTCGTCAGCTTTCTCTGGCACGAGCCGCCGAGCCAGGACGTCCACGTCAACCTGCGCGGCTACCCGGGCCGTACTCGCATCCCGCGCTGCAACGCTGACACCGTCGTCGCCGGGCGAAAGCTCAAGCGCACGGTGCCCTGCTTCAGCGACCCGCATCCCGTGCGCCGGATTGCCGGTCTTGCGATCACCCCGTACACGGTGAACCAGGGGGTCGACCAGTGGCACGTCCTCTACGCGTGGCGAAGGCGAGGCACGCTGTACACGCTCAGCGAGCACGTCATCAAGCCCCTCACCTACCGTCAGGTCGTGCGGAACCTCGACAAGGCGGTCGCGGGGCTCGTCCTGGTCGATCCGAAGGCCTGAGTTGCGCCTGACGAGGCGCGAGCTCCTGGCCGGGGGCGCGGCCACGGCGGCTCTCGGCGCGGCAGGGATCTACGAGCTCGTCGACCGGCTCGGCAGCGCGCCTGCGCGGCTGCCGACGGCCGACCGGGCCCCCGAGCAGCATCTCCTGCACGGCCTGCGCGTCATCGAGGACGAGGGAGTCGAGGTCGTCGTTCCGCCGCTTCACCACCAGCTCGTCACCGCGCGGCTGAAGGTCGAGCCGCGTCGCGCCGAGCTTCGACAAGCGCGCGCCGAGCTGGAGAACGCCCTGCTCGGTATCGACTCGTCGTTCGAGTCGAGTGCGCAGGGGCTAGGGGTGACGGTCGGCTGGGGATTGCCCTACTTCCACCGTTACGTGCCAACCCCCGCGGACCGGCATCTGCCGGTCGACCGACGCGCCACGACCTCGGCGAAGCGCCCGGTGCGCTCTGTGATCGACGCGGTCCGCTTTCCGAGCGACCCGGACGACCTGGTGCTCGAAGAGAACCACGTCGCAGTCCTCTTCCGCAGCGACGAGCTCGATCACGTGACCGAAGGCGCCCGCGCCGTTTTCGACGAGCTGGACGGGCTGCTCGAGATGACGAGCATCCGGAAAGGGTTCGCGGCCGGCGGCTTCGACGGCGGCCAGAGCCTGCCGAAGCGGATGGCGGTCGCCGCCGGGGTGCCCGGAGCGGACCTCATCCCGGATACATCCGAGCTCTTTCTCGGGTTCACCTCGACGCAGAAGGCCGGGCTGGGCCCGCTCGGGATCGCGAATTACGAGGCGCTCGGGCTCGTCGATCTCGGGCCGAGCGACTATTTCCGGTCGGGCACGAGCATGCACGTCTCGCACATCTACGAGAACCTCGAGGCGTGGTACCTCAACTTCGACTTCGACGAGCGGGTGACGACGACCTTCAGCCCCGAGCAGAAGGCGAAGCCGGGGACGCAGACTGTTCCGCAGGACCCCAAGGACATCGCCGACTCCGAGCAGGTGACACGTAACTTCCAGCGCTTCGGAGCGATCGGGCACAGCGCTGCGATCCAGACGAGCTCGAGGCTGCAACGCGACGTGGTCGCGGCGGACGGCACTGTCTACAAGAAGGGCACGGCGATCCCGCAGCGCGCGGACTTCAACACCCTCGACAACCCGTTCTTCTGGAGCGCGAGCCCAGAGCGCGACGCCCAGCAGGAGGAGCCCGCGGCCGGCGTGCACTTCGTCGTCTTCAACCCGACGAGCGACGACTTCCATCGCAACCGGCTCGCGATGGACGGTGTCCTTCCCGACGGGACGACGATTCCGCTCGAGCCGCGCGCCCGCGGCCAGGGCCTGAACTCCGTGCTCCAGGCGACCCACCGCCAGAACTTCCTGGTACCGCCGCGCAGCCGGCGCTCGTTTCCGCTCGTCGAGTTGCTGTAGCTATCCGAAAAAAGCCTTGGCTACGGCGTACCAGTCCTCCGGGACGGTCTTCAGCTCGGCCGTCGCCTCGGCGAGGGTGACCTCGACGATGCTGTCGCCCTGGAGCGCGGTCATCAGGCCGAAGCGCTCCTCCTGGATCAGATCCGCGGCCTTGAGGCCGTAGCGCGTAGCGAGGACGCGGTCCCGCGCGGTCGGAGTCCCGCCTCGCTGAACGTGTCCGAGAACCGTCACCCTCGTCTCGAAGCCCGTTCGCTCCTCGATGTCGCGCGCGAGCTCGTGGCCGACGCCGCCGAGGCGGACGTGCCCGAACTCGTCGGCAGCCGTCTCCTGCGTGACCTGACGCCGCTCGCCCGAGTCGTAGGTCAGCTCGTAGCCCTCGCTGACGACGACGATCGAGAAGGTCTTCCCTCGCTCGTGGCGATGCTGGATCTCGTTGCAGGCCTGCTCGACCGTGATCGGCTGCTCGGGAATGAGGATCACGTCCGCGCCGCCGGCGATCCCGCTCATGACCGCGATCCAGCCCGTGTGCCGTCCCATCACTTCGACGACCATGACCCGGTTGTGCGACTCGGCGGTCGTGTGGAGCCTGTCGATCGCCTCCGTGCAGATCGAGACGGCGGTGTCGAAGCCGAACGTGTAGTCGGTCGCGCTGAGGTCGTTGTCGATCGTCTTCGGCACTCCGACGACCGGAAACTGCTGCTCCTCGTAGAGCCGGGCGGCAACGCCCAGCGTGTCCTCCCCGCCGATTGCGACGAGCGCTCCCAGGCCTTCGCTCTCGAAGTTCGAGAGCACGCGTTCGACGCCGCCGTCCACCTTGAACGGGTTCGTGCGCGAGGTGCTGAGGATCGTCCCGCCACGTGGCAGTAGGCCGGAGATCTCCCGTGGGCCGAGCGGCATGAACAGCCCGTCGACGAGCCCGCGCCAGCCTGCACGCACGCCCACGACCTCGTAGCCGTGCTCGTGGCTGCGTCGCGTGACCGCGCGGATGACCGCGTTCAGGCCCGGGCAGTCGCCGCCTCCCGTCAGCACTGCCACTCGCTTGCTCACGGCGAAAAGTCTTTCAGGTTGGCCGGGCTATCATTGAAAAAGCGCGCCGAAGTGGCGGAATTGGCAGACGCGCTGGACTCAAAATCCAGTGGGGCTTGCGCCCCGTGTGGGTTCGATTCCCACCTTCGGCATCGACGGCTGTGCGGGTCAGAGTTGAAAGCCGCGCCGAATCTCTCGATACTTGCTGCGTTGCGGGCCGACGTCTTCTTCTTGTGGCCGTCGCTCCGCCGTACGGTTCAACGGGTGACGGAGGAGGAGACGCAGGTGAAAAGGTTCAGATTTGTTCTCGTGGCGGTGGTGGGCGCGGGTGTGCTCGCGTTCGCAGCCGCAGGCTGTGGAGGGGACGACAGCGGAGGGGGCGGCGGCGAAGCGACCGCGCTCCCGGCTGCCTCGTGTGGGGCGATCAGGTACGAGGGTGAGGGCTCGCCCGAGCTGCTGATCGCTTCGGATCTTCCGCTGCAAGGCGCGAACCGCGCACTCACGACCGAGATGGCCGACGCGATCGAGTTCATCCTCGCGCAGCAGGACTTCAAGGTCGGCGACAAGACGATCGGCTACCAGTCCTGCGACGACGCGACCGCGCAGGCAGGAAGCTGGGATTCCGCCAAATGCTCGGCGAACGCACGCTCGTATGCGAACAACCAGTCTGTCGTCGGCGTGGTCGGCACCTTCAACTCGGGCTGCGCGAAGCTCGAGATTCCGGTTGCCAACCGGGCCCCGAACGGCCCACTCGCCTATGTCAGCCCGGCGAACACGTACCCGGGCCTGACGATCAGCGGGCCGGGCACCGAGTCGGGCGAGCCTGACAACTACTACCCGACGGGCCAGCGCAACTATGCGCGTGTCGTCTGGAACGATCAGTTCCAGGGCGCGGCCGACGCAGAGTTCGCGGAGTCCCTCGGCCTGAAGAAGGTGTACGTCCTCACCGACAAGGAGACGTACGGGAACGGCATCGCGACCCTCTTCGGGCAGTACGCCAAGAAGCTGGGGATCGAAATCCTCCCGAGCCGGCCCGAGGCCTGGGACAAGAAGGCGTCGAGCTACGACGCGATCGCGTCGAAGATCAAGAGCTCGGGCGCCGACGCCGTCTTCCTCGGCGGCATCATCTGCAACAACGGCGGCAAGCTGATCAAGGATCTGCGCACCGCTCTAGGACCGGACGTGACGATCTTCGGGCCGGACGGATGGACCCCGATCTCGGCCACGATCGAGGGAGCCGGCGGCGCTGCAGAGGGCATGTACATCACGCAGCCCGGTATCCCGAACGATCAGCTGACGGGTGCGGGCAAGCAGTTCGTGGACGACTTCACCGCAAAGATCGGGCACGCGCCCGATCCGTACACGAGCTATGCGGCCCAGGCCACTCAGGTGCTCCTGTCTGCGATCGAGAAGGCGGACGGCGAGCGGAGTGAAGTCGCCGCGAACCTGACGAACCTCGACGTGACGGGCGGCGTCCTCGGCGATTTCAAGATCGACGAGAACGGCGACACCACGCTCGGCACGGTCGGCGTCTGGCAGGTCAAGAACGGCGAGCCGACGTTCGTGAAGCTGATCACCCCGGAGCTGAGCTTCGTAAAGGGCTAGTCGGAAAGAGAGACATCTAGAGCTGGGGGAGGGCAAACCGTCCTCCCCCAGCGCGTTTCAGGAGGCTGACCGTGTCGACCGACCAGGCGAGGATCCGATCAGTACCCGCCTACCGCCGGATAAGTCCGCTCTCGGCGTTCGGGGCGCTCCTGGTCGCGCTGCTCTTCGTCTGGCTGATCGTCAACTTCATCAAGGAGCCGGCGGAGTTCTACAACCTCTTCTTGATCGGCCTCACGAACGGAGCCGTCTACGGGCTGGTCGCGCTGGGCTACTCGCTCGTCTACGGCATCCTCGAGCTCATCAACTTCGCCCACGGCGACGTCTTCATGCTCGGAGGAATGCTGGTCGCGACGATGACGACCGCCTGGTTTGCGACCGCGACGGGGCTCGGGCTCTGGGCGGGCATCCTGCTCATGCTCGTGATCGCGATGGCCGCCTGCGCCGCGATCAACACCACGATCGAGCTCGTCGCCTATCGCCGGCTCCGGAACGCCCCCCGTCTCGCTCCGTTGATCACGGCGATCGGGATGTCATTCATCCTCCAGAACATCGGTCTCCGCTGGAAGGGCGCGCGGCCGACCTCGGTCCCGGACATCCTTCCCCACGGCGAGGTTTTCAGCATCGGCGGCGTGAGCTACACCTGGAACAAGTTCATCGTCGTGCTCTTCACGATTCCCGTGCTGCTCGTCCTCATGTGGCTCGTTCAAAGGACGAGGCAGGGCAAGGCGATGCGCGCCACGGCTCAGGACCGCGACGCCGCCGCCATGATGGGCATCAACGTCAACCGGACGATCTCGTTCACCTTCCTGCTCGCAGGCGGATTGGCAGGCGCCGCCGGCCTCCTCTACGCCCTGTACTTCACGAACGTGCGCTTCGACGAAGGCTTCCGGATCGGGCTGATCGCGTTCACGGCTGCCGTGCTGGGCGGCATCGGCAACCTTCCCGGGGCGGTCCTGGGCGCGATGGTGATCGCGATGATCGAAGCGTTCAACAACGGGTTCGGCTGGGCGACGCCCGGGAGCGACTGGTCGCAGTCGATCATCTTCAGCATCCTCATCCTCATCCTCGTGTTCCGCCCCGAGGGTCTCCTCGGCGAGCGGACTCCTGAAGGCGCCTGACGTGAATTTCTTCCGCACCTGGTTCAAGGCCCGTCCGGACTGGGAGCAGGAGGTTCGGCGACGCGGCAAACGCGCCCTCATCTTTGGGGTCCCGGCGTTCCTGATCCTGGCTACGACAGGCGCTGCCTCGCTCGCGCTGGTCATGGTGAGCCTGGTCGCGGTCGCGCTTTACGTCCCGGCGTGGAGCTACGTCCGGTACGGCAATTGGGTCATCGTCGTCAGCGTGGTCGTCCTCGTTGTCCTCTACCCCTTCTACCAGGCGAGCCTGTTCGAGATGCCGATCTTCGGAGCGTTCCCGAGCGTCGACACCGGCGTGACGATGCTCATCTACATCATGATGGCCCTCGGCCTGAACATCGTCGTCGGCTACGCCGGGCTGCTCGACCTCGGGTATGTCGCCTTCTATGCGATGGGCGCCTACACGGCGGCCTGGTTCGCGTCCCAACACTTTCATCAGGCCAACCTGCACATCGGTTCGGTCGGCGTGAACCCGAGCGCGCCGGGGATCCACGTCTCGATGTGGCTCGTCCTTGTCGTCGCCGGGATCTTCACGGCCATCATCGGCGTGATCATCGGCTTCCCGACGCTGCGACTGCGTGGGGACTATCTCGCGATCGTCACGCTCGGCTTCGGCGAGATCATGCCCCAGGTCGCCCGCAACGGCGACCACATCTTCGGTCAGAACATCACGAATGGCCCGCAGGGCATCAATCCGATCGATCCTCCGGGGTTCGGGAACACGCTGAACGATGCAACCGGGTTGCCTGCCGACTACCTGACCTTCAGCACCTCGTTCCTCAACCACACGATCACGAGCGTGGAGCTCTTTTTCTGGACGGCGCTCGGGCTCGTCCTCTTCACCGTCTTCTGCAGCGTTCGTCTTCGCGACTCCCGCCTCGGCCGGGCGTGGATCGCCATCCGGGAGGACGAGACCGCCGCGGCGGCGATGGGCGTCCCGCTGATGCGCACGAAGACCTGGGCGTATGCGGCGGGCGCGCTCTTCGGCGGCATCGCCGGCGCGTACTACGCAAGCTTCAAGTCCGGCACGTTCCCCGACGACTTTTTCTTCAACATCTCCGTCTTCATCCTCTGCATGGTCATCCTCGGAGGCATGGGGAACATCTGGGGCGTGATCATCGGCGGCGGCTTTCTCGCCTACCTGAATCAGGAAGGGCTCGGGAACATCGGCGGCTGGATCAACGACCATTTCTCAACCGGTGACGCGACCTGGGTTCAGGTCTGGAGCAGCCCGATCGACGTTCCGCTCTACTCGTCCGGGATCTTCGGCGTCATCCTCGTCCTCACGATGCTGTTCAGGCCGGAAGGGCTGATCCCGAGCTCGCGGCGGAAGGCCGAGTTCCACGAGGGGGTCCACGACGAGCCACTGTACGACGTGCAGAAATGAGCGACCTGCTGGTTGCAGAAGGAGTTGAGAAGAGGTTCGGCGGGCTCGTCGCGGTCAACAACGTCGACTTCACGATTCCGGACCGGGCGATCGTCAGCCTGATCGGGCCCAACGGGGCGGGCAAGACGACCTTCTTCAACATGCTGACCGGCGTCTACAAGCCGACGGCCGGGCGGATCGTCTTCGACGGCCACGACGTCACCGCCAAGCCTCCGCACGTGATCACCGAGCGCGGCATCGGTCGAACGTTCCAGAACATCCGGCTCTTTCAGAACATGACAGCGCTCGAGAACACGCTCGTCGGCATGCACTGCCGACTCTCCGGAGGAATCGTGCGCAGCGTGCTGCGAACCCCCGGGGTGAAACGGGAGGAGGAGGGGGCAGAGAAGCGGGCCAAGGAGCTGCTCGAGTTCTCCGGTCTTCAGGGTCGCGACGACGAGTTCGCGCGGAACCTCTCATACGGAGACCAGCGGCGGCTCGAGGTCGCACGTGCCCTTGCGACCCAGCCGAAGCTCCTGCTCCTGGACGAGCCGACCGCGGGCATGAACCCCCAGGAGACAGCGGACTTCACGACCTTCGTGTCCAGGCTGCGTGACGAGGAGAAGCTGACGATCCTGTTGATCGAGCACGATATGCGCGTGGTGATGGGAATCTCCGACCGCGTGACGGTGCTCGACTACGGCGAGAAGATCGCCCAGGGCTCGCCGCAGGAAGTGCAGAAGGACGAGCGCGTGATCGAGGCGTACCTCGGCTCGGCGGCGGTGGCCGGATGAGCACTCCCCCGAAGCTGATCCTCGAGCTCAAGGACGTGCACACGTTCTACGGCTCGATCGAGGCGCTGAAGGGCATCTCGATCGAAGTCCACGAGGGCGAGATCGTGACGCTGATCGGCGCAAACGGAGCGGGGAAGTCGACGACGCTGCGGTCGATCAACGGCCTCAACCATCCGCGCCAGGGAACGATCCACTTCGAGGGCAAGGACATCACCGACGAGGCGCCTCACAACGTCGTCAAGATGGGCATCAGCCAGTCTCCCGAGGGCCGTCGGCTCTTCCCGCGGATGAGCGTGACCGAGAACCTGCAGATGGGCGCGTTCCAGCGCAGCGACCGCTCCGGCATCAAGGAGGGGATGGACCGAGTGTTCTCGCTCTTCCCGCGGCTTGCCGAGCGCAAGAACCAGAAGGCGGGCACGCTCTCGGGCGGCGAGCAGCAGATGTGCGCGATCGGGCGGGCCCTGATGGCCGAGCCGAAGCTCCTCATGCTCGACGAGCCGTCGATGGGGCTGGCGCCGATCTTCGTCGAGAAGATCTTCGAGATCGTTCGTGAGATCAACAACCAGGGGACGCCGATCCTGCTCGTCGAGCAGAACGCGCTCATGGCCCTCCATACGGCCAACCGGGGTTACGTCATGGAGACGGGCCAGATCGTTTTGGCCGACGATGCGAAGGCGCTGAGCGAGAACGAGCAGGTCCAGAAGACCTACCTGGGCGTCGACTAGCCGGGCGTGACGCGGAGAGGGAAGTAGGGAGGAGAAAGCAGGTAGCCGATCCGCGGGGGTCGGTCGGCGCGGCCGTGTGCCATGGCGAGCGCAGCCCCGATCCCGTGCGTCGGGACGAAGCCGAGCTGCCGCGCGGCGGCGGCGTCCCGGCAGCCGGCGATGAGCACGGCGCCCAGGCGCTCGACGGCAGGCTGGCAGGCGGACCACTCCAGGAACGGCAGGACGGGGTGGCATGAGCGGCCCGCGCGATAGGCATCGAGCGCCCGGCTGTCGGTGGCGGCCTCCCGTTCAGCCTGCGCCAGCTCGTCGGGCTCGCGGGCGCCGGTCGTCCTCAGCGCCTGGAAGAGGGCTCGGTAGGGCTGCTGGGTCGGGTGCGGGTAGCGCCGACGGAACCGACTGATGAGGATCGCCGTCCCGCCGTCGACGAGCGGGAACGCGTCGCGCCAGAGCCGGAGGGCGAGCCCGAGGCCGAGATATGCGGCGAGGGCGGGATTCGGCGCCTCCCTCGGCAGGTGCGGTGTCACGTGCGGAATTCCGATGCAGATCGCGTCGAGCGGCTCGTCGAGCCTCGCGGACTTCGAGTCCACACCCCGGAGCAGAGCCTCGGCGTGCGCAACCGACGGTGGTCCCGCGAAGACCGCGAGTGCCGAGAGCTCGCTCGGCAGGTGCCGGAAAACACCTCGCCGGACCGGCCCCGGGAGCACGCGGAACAGGCCGCGCAGAGGAGAGTTGGCGATCCGGTCAACCGCCTCTGGGTCGTGGGGGTAGCCGTGGAGGACACCGCCCAGCGCAGGCGTGTTTAGGGTCAGGGAGACGCCGAGCAGCGGCACCCGGGTGGCCAGGGCTTGCTCGAGCTCGACTCCGAGCTTCCATCCGCTCGATGCGGAGGTCTCGAGCAGGGAGTACGCGTTGGCCGCTCTCAGACCGTCCGGGCTGGTCGCCGCGAGCAGCGTGGCCGGGCCGCCGTTCAAGACAGTCTCCGCGGCGCTGACGGGCACCACGATGTCGGCCTCTGCGAGCGCTCGATTGACGCGGAAAATCCGCCCGCCGGGGCCGCTCACCTCGACGAGGTCGGAGCTCTCCGCGTCGTGGACCTCGACGCGGCCATGGAACCGTCGCGCGAACTCAGGGTGAACGAGGAGCTCCAACTCGCGGTGCCCCGCCTTGCGGGCCAGGCCTCCCGCGACGAGCAGCGTCTGGTCGCGGAGCAAAGCGCCGGCACGGTCGAGCTCGATCATCGTTGCGGCGATCGCGGTGCGGCGAGGGTCGTTGGGCGACCCCGGAATCGGGAGCGCGGGCGGCTCGACGACCACCGTCGCCCGGCCGCCGCGGGTGACGAGCGCCTCGAGCGGCTGTCCGGCAAGCGGGAAGCGGAGCGCGTCGCGAACGGCAGCCGCGATGTCGGCAATCGGCTCGACCGGAGGCGGCGGAGCGAGCACGACGGCGTCCTCACCGGCGTCCACCACGGCGAGCCGCGAGCCGTACGGCAGGGGCAGGCGGGTCACGCGCTTAAGGGATCGAGCGATAGAGGCGGAGGAACATGCGGCGGAAGCCGCGCCTGGGCCAGAAGCGCGAGGCGAGCAAGTTCGTCTCGCGCCAATCCGTGACCATCGTCGGATAGTCGTGCTCGGCCGCCCACGCGAAGCAGGCATCGGTGAGCGCGACGCCGATCCCCGAGCCTCGGGACTCGGGCAGCGTCGCGGCGAAGCCGATGAAGGCGGCGCGCTCGGGCCGGGCGAGGCCGTTGTGCTCCCCCGAGTGCTCGATCGACGTCACCGACCAGCAGGCGACCGGCTGGTCGCGGAGATAGCCGATCAGCACCTGCTCGTCGTCATGAGCGAGCGTGTCCAGCCACTCCTGCCGCTCCTGCGCCTCGGTCGGAATCGGTCGCTCGGAGAAGACGGGCGACTGCCGCTGGTGCCTGGGCAGGGCGAGGCTGACCTCGAAGAGAGTCTCGATCTCGCTCTCTTGCGGGGGACGGATCTCGAATCCGTCGGGCACTGCGACCTCGATATCGGCCGGAACCTCCTGGATGCCGGCCGCATGCTGAACGCCGAAACCGACTCGGAACCAGGCGTCGACGAGCGCCTCGTCAGCCGGTACGAGGACGTAGTGCCGCGTGCGTCCCTGCTCGACCCAGTGCTCGGCTGCGGCCGCGTACAGGTCGCGCGCGTCCTCGGTCTCCTCGACCGCGTGCCCTGCGACCTCGACCCAGATGTTCGGTCCCCAGGAGTCGTCGCGCGGCGCGCCCAGCAGGTATCCGACGACGCGGCCGTCCCGGAGAGCGACAGTTCCGGAGGCGCCGTCGCGGGCCCAGAGGGTCTCGACCTCGGCGCGAAAGTCGGCCTGCTCGCGCAGCAGCGGCTCCAGCGCGCGGTGTCGCCGATGGCGGGCTTCCAGAAGCCCGGCGGCATCGCCGAGGTGGCCTTCTGAAAAGGTCTCGATCTGGACGGCCGGCATAGCCGCCGGACGATACCGTTGCTCCCGATGCCAAAGACTTTGACCGGCGAGGAGCTCCAGGTCGATGACGCGCCGGCGCGCGACAGCGAGCTCTTCCTCGTCGACGGAAACAACCTGGCCTACCGCGCCTTCTTCGCGCTGCCCGAGGAGCTCGCGACGACCGAGGGCTTCTCGACGAACGCGCTGCTCGGCTTCACGAACATGCTCTTCAAGCTGCTCGCCGACTACAAGCCGAAGGGTGTGGCCGTCGCGTGGGACACCCGGCCCGTGCACAGGGCCGCGGTCTCGGAGGACTACAAGTCGGAGCGAAAGCCGATGCCCGATCTGCTCCGCGAGCAGTTCCCGTACTTCCGCCCGATCGTCGAGGCGTTCGGCTACCGCAACCTCGAGTTCGAGGGCTGGGAGGCGGATGACGTCATCGCCACGCTCGCGACACACGCCGACGAGGCGGGCATCAAGACGACCGTCGTCTCCACGGACCGCGACGCCTTCCAGCTCGTCTCGGAGAACGTCACGCTGATGATGACTCCGCGCGGGGTCTCCGATGTGCACGTGTACACGCCGGAGCGAGTCGAGGCGCGGTACGGGATCCGGCCGGAGCAGGTCCCGGACTTCATCGGGCTCAAGGGCGACACCTCGGACAACATCCCCGGCGTCCCGGGGATCGGCGACAAGACCGCCGGACAGCTGATCGGGCAGTACGGGTCGCTCGAGGACGTCGTCGCCCACGCGGAGGAGCTGTCTCCGGCGCGCCGCAAGAACATCACCGAGCACGCCGACCAGGCGCGGCAGTCGAAGGAGCTGGCGACGATGCGGCGCGACCTCGAGCTCGACTGCGACGTGACCCAGCTCGTCCTCGCCCCGCCCGACCGCTCGCAGCTCAAGGAGATGTTCCGGCGCTTCGAGTTCCGCAACCTGCTGGGCCGCGTCGACGAGCTCGACCACGCCGTTCCTGCAGCGCCGATGGAGCTCGAGCAGACCGTAGTGCCCTGGCGCGAGGAGCTCAGCAACAGTCTGTTGCAAGGTTCTGAGTCGCTTGCCTACGCGAGCGACGAGGAGCGCGTGGCGTTGGCAAAAGCGGATCTCGTGGTCGTGTCTCCGCCTTTCGACCGAACGGACCGCGCATTCGTCGTCCACGACGCCAAGGCGGAGCGCGTCGCCGCCGAGGAGGACACGCTGTTGCTCGCGTACCTGATCGAGCCTTCGCGCCCCGCGTACCCCGTCGACGAGCTGGCCGCCGAATACGGGCTCGAGCTCAGGCCGGAGCCGGCCGCCGAGGAGGAGACCGAGGCGCTCGTGCGCCGGGCCGCCGCGACTGCTCGGCTCGCTGGACCGCTCCTCGAGCGCGTGCGCGAGCGCGGCATGGAGCCGCTCTACCGCGAGATCGAGCTCCCGCTCTCGCCGGTGCTCGCCGCGATGGAGCTGGCCGGCGTCAAGATCGACGAGTACCGGATGGGCGAGATCACGGCGCGCCTGCGAGAGCGCGCCGAGGAGCTGGAAGCCCGCGCCTACGAGCTCGCGGGTGAGGAGTTCATGATCGGGTCGACCCAGCAGGTCGCGCGGATCCTGTTCGAGAAGCTCGAGCTGACGCCGGGCCGCAAGGGGAAGACTGGCTTCTCGACCGACACACGGGTTCTCCGATCGATCCGGGGCGACCACGAGATCGTCGCCGTGATCGAGGAGTGGCGCGAGTACACGAAGCTCGTGAACACGTATCTGGGGCCTTTGCCGAGCCTGATCGCTGATGACGGCCGCCTGCACACGACGATCAACCAGGCGGTCGCCGCGACTGGCCGGCTCTCGACGTCGAACCCGAACCTCCAGGCGATCCCGATCCGCACCGAGCTCGGCCGCGAGATCCGCTCGGCTTTCGTCGCCGAGCCGGGGCACAAGCTGCTCTCGGCCGACTACTCGCAGATCGAGCTGCGCATCCTGGCCCACGTCTCGGGTGAGCCGAAGCTGCGCGAGGCCTTCGCCCGCGGCGAGGACATCCACACGGCAACGGGCTCCGAGGTGCTCGGCGTCGACCCGGCCGAGCTGACGACCGCCCAGCGCTCGATCGCGAAGATGATCAACTTCGGGATCGTCTATGGGATCTCCGCGTTCGGGCTCTCCGAGAACCTCGAGATTCCGCGCGAGGAGGCCCAGGCGTACATCGACGCGTACCTCGCGCGTTTCCCGCACGTCCAGGACTTCATCGCGCGGACGATCGAGGCCTCCGCGCGCGACGGCTATGCGACGAGCCTGCTGGGCCGGCGGCGCCCGGTGCCGGAGCTGAAGGCCTCGAACCGGCAGACTCGCTCGCTCGGCGAGCGGCTCGCCGTCAACTTCGTCATGCAGGGCTCGAACGCGGACATCATCAAGGTGGCGATGGTGCGGATCCACGACCGGCTGCGCGAGGAAGGGAGAGGCGCCCGGCTCGTCCTCCAGGTGCACGACGAGCTCCTGCTCGAGGTGCCCGACGCAGAGCTCTCGGCGATCAAGGACCTCGTGCGCGAGGAGATGTGCCGCGCGTTCGACCTCGACCCGCCCCTCGCGGTCGACATCGGGACCGGCGACGACTGGCACGAGGCTAAGTCGTAGCCGCCCGGTAACGGTCTAGTACCCGGCCCTGCGAGAGCGACAGAGATGGCCTAGAGTGCCGCCCGCGGACATGGCTGTTTTGGCCATGGAGCTATCCGAGGGATCACTTCAGGGAGGTCGGAACTTGTCTCGCGCTCGCCATCACCACGCCCGTTCTGCGGGTATTGCTTTCGTTGCTTTCTTCGCGCTGCTCGTCGGCTCCGCGCCGGTGGGAGCGGACACGATTGCGCAGCCGCTGCCCTTCCAGCAGGACTGGACGAACACGGGGCTGATCACGGTCAACGACGACTGGTCGGGCGTGCCGGGCGTGATCGGCTACCGCGGCGATGCCCTCGTCGGCGGGCCCGGCGCCGATCCCCAGACGATCACCGCGGACGGAAGCGCCACACCGGTCGACGTGAACGCGAACCAGACGAATCCGAACACCTTCACGACGGGCGGTGTCTCCGAGTTCGAGATCGCGAACCCCGTCGTCGCCCTGCAGGGCTCGGGCACGGCGGACGCACCGCACGTCGTGCTCACGCTCGACACGACCTCCCAGAACGGGGTGACGGTCTCCTACAACCTCCGCGACATCGACGGCTCGGCCGACAACGCGGTGCAGCAGGTCGCCCTCCAGTACCGCGTGGGCACGAGCGGCGCTTACACCAACCTGCCTGCCGGGTACGTCGCGGATGCCACTACCGGTCCGAACCTGGCGACGCAGGTAACGCCCGTCCTGGTCGCGCTGCCCGGCGCTGCGGACAACCAACCGGTCGTCCAGGTCCGGGTGATCACGGCCGACGCCGCCGGAAGCGATGAGTGGGTCGGCGTGGACGACATCTCCGTCACAGGTGGCCCGCCGCCTGATGCAGCGCCGTTCGTCGCTGCCACCTCGCCCGCCGCCGGGGCGATCGACGTTCCGACGACTGCGAATGTAGACGTGACGTTCAGCGAGCCCGTCTCGGTCGGCACTGCCACCTTCTCCATCGAGTGCGCGACGAGCGGCTCGCACTCCTTCGCCCTCAGCGGCGGCCTGACCACGTACACGCTCGACCCGTCCTCCGATTTCGCGACCGACGAGACCTGCACGGTGACGGTCGACGACACGGGCGTGAGCGACACGGACACGCTCGATCCGCCGGACAACATGGCCTCGGACCACGTGTTCAGCTTCAGCACGGTCGCGCCGACACATGCCATCTACGAGATCCAGGGCGCCGCTCACATCTCGCCGCTCGCCGGCGAGAACACGTCCAACGTGCCCGGGGTCGTGACTGCCGTCCGTGCAAACGGCTTCAACATGCAGTCGGCGATGGGCGACGGGAGCCCGGCCACCTCCGACGCGATCTTCGTCTTCACCAGCTCGGCTCCGACGGTTGCGGTGGGGGACGGAGTGCTCGTCAGCGGGACGATTCAGGAGTTCCGGCCGGGCGGCTCGGCAACGACGAACCTGACCACGACCGAGATCGTCAATCCGAGTGTGACCCCGACCGGCCCCGGTGCCGTGATCGCACCGACGGTTGTCGGAGCGGGCGGCCGGGTGCCGCCGACGACCGTGATCGAGGACGACGCCTCGGGAGACGTCGAGACGAGCGGGGTCTTCGATCCCGCCCAGGACGGCATCGACTTCTACGAGAGCCTCGAAGCGATGCTCGTTCAGGTGAACGACGGCATCGCGGTCGGTCCGAGGAACAGCTTCGGCGAGATTCCGGTGCTGGCCGACAACGGGGCCGGTGCGGGAGTGCGCACGGGTCGCGGCGGCATCGTCATCCGTGCGTCCGACTTCAATCCCGAGCGGATCATTCTCGACGACGTGATCGCGCCCACGCCCCTGGTCAACGTCAGGGATCGCTTCCCGGGCGCGATCACGGCCGTCGTCGACTACAGCTTCGGCAACTTCAAGTTCCTCGTCACGGCGGCGCCCACCGCAGTGGACGGGATGCTGGGCCGCGAGGTGACCGACGATCCGGGGCACAAGGACCTGACCGTCGCCACCTTCAACGTCGAGAATCTCGACCCGAGCGACCCGTCGTCCAAGTTCGCCGAGCTCGCGGGCCTGATCGTCGACAACCTCAAGGCGCCGGACATCGTCGCCGTGGAGGAGATCCAGGACAACAACGGCCCCGTGAACGACTCGACGACGGACGCCTCGGTCACCTGGGGGACCCTGATCGCGGCGATCGAGGCGGCCGGAGGCCCGGTCTACGACTACCGACAGATCGACCCCGTGGACGATCAGGACGGCGGAGAGCCGGGCGGCAACATCCGGGTCGGGTTCCTCTTCCGGACCGACCGTCCGCTCACGTTCGTCGACCGGCCCGGCGCGACCCCGACGACGCCGAACGCGGTTGTCGAAACGCGGCACGGCGCCGAGCTCCTGTACAGCCCGGGCCGGATCGACCCGATGAACGCGGCCTTCGCGAGCAGCCGCAAGCCGTTGGCCGCCGAGTTCAACTACCGCGATCGAAGGCTGTTCGTGATCGCGAACCACTTCAACTCGAAGGGTGGCGACGACCCGCTGTTCGGCCGTTTCCAACCGCCCGTCGAGTACAGCCAGGTGCAGCGGATCCAGCAAGCGCAGGTCGTGCACGACTTCGTCGACGCAATCCAGGCTGCCGACAAGAAGGCCAACGTCGTCGTGGCCGGTGACCTGAACGACTTCGAGTTCGCGACGCCGCTCGAGCTCCTCGAGGATGCAGGGCTGACGCCGCTGATCGAGTCGCTGCCCCAGCGCGAGCGCTACACCTACGTGTTCGACGGCAACTCGCAGTCGCTCGACCACATCCTCGTCAACGAAGAGCTTGCCCACCGGTTCGAATACGACGTCGTCCACGTCAATTCGGAATTTCACGACCAGGCGAGCGATCACGATCCGCAGGTCGCGCGACTCGACGTGAAAGGTCGTCAAGTCCACTAACAGCCGCTGAAGCCGCCTTGCCGGGTGCAGCCCCCGGCAAGGCGGCTGTCGAACCACCGTGAACGCGCTCCTCGACTACCGTGTCGAACGTGAACCCCACGCTCTCCGACGGTGCCTCGGTCTTCGTGCAGGAACTGGGGGAGGGCTTCCCGCTGATCGTGCTGCACGGAGGGCCGGGGCTCGACCACACGTCGTTCAGGCCGTACCTCGATCCGCTGGCCGACGAGTTTCGGCTGCTCTACGTCGACGAGCGCGGGCAGGGCCGGAGCGAGCGTGTCGATCCTGCCACGCTGTCGCTGAATGTCTTCGCGCGTGACGTCGATCTGCTCGCGGACGCTCTCGGACTGGAGCGCTTCGCTCTGCTCGGCCATTCTTTCGGGGCAATCATCACGACCAAGCATGCGATCGAGCTCGGAAGCGCGGCCGCCTACGTCATCTCCGGCGGCGGCGACTCGACGGCGAACCTGATGGCGGACGTGGAGGCTTCGCTCGCCAGGATGGGCGAGGCAGGCGTGTCGATCGCGGAGTCTTGGGAGCAGGAGAAAACCGTCCAGTCCGAAGAGGAACTGATGGACCTTCTGCGCGCGCAGCTGCCCTTCCATTTCGCGGGCGAGCCACCTGCGGGCTTCGCCGAGGACACGATCGGGAGCCCCGAGGTTCTGCGGCACTTGTGCGAACGTCGGCTACGGCGACTTCGACTACACGGCCGACCTGGCCCGTGTGGCATGGCGCCCACGCTCGTCATCGTCGGCGAGCACGACCGGACGACGACGACACGGGCCGCGCGCGTCCTGCACGAGGGTATTGCGGGCAGTGAGCTCGCGGTCGTGCCGGATGTGGGGCACATGAGCTACGTCGAGGCGCCGGAGGCCTATCTCGGCGCTGTTCGCTCCTTTCTGCGCGAGGCCGTCGCGTGATCCGGCTGCGGCTGTTCATCGAGCGGGTGGGGTGGAAGCGACTGCTCGCCGTCGCCGTCGTCCTTGTCGCGCTCATCGCTGCGGGAGCCGTCTTCGCGGTCGTGCGTGGTGGAGAAGAGGAAGCCGCCACGGAACCGACCACGCCGGAGTTGAACGTCAATCTCTTCTACCTCGAGGGGACACAGCCCAACGTGCGGGTGCGGGGCTGCGCGATGTACATCCGCTTCACGTGGAAGCCGAACTACCACGCCGATCAGTACATCGGTGCGCCGGCCTTGATCATGGGCGCCGGCACCGGCATCGATGGCACGTATCGCAAGACGTTCAAGGCCTCCGGCGTGAGCCTCGACGTGGGGCCGATCACGCTCGGCGGCGGCTATCGGATCTGGTCGGCCAAGGTCGTCTCGCTGGACGGCGATCCGCCGGGGAACGACACGACGATCCAGGCTGCGCCGCCGAACACAACCAAGTGCGGCTGACAGAGGTTTTGCGCCTTAAAAACGAGTCTGCGGCCCGCGGATATACTCCGCGCGCCAGATGGCCAACGAAACAGTTGACACGAACATGACCACAACCCTTACCGAAGAGAACGTCTGGACCACCGGCCCCGACGGCGAGCAGATCCCGAACTACGAGGCGACCTTCCCGACCATCAACGAGGGTGAGGTCGTCCATGGCCAGGTCGTTCGCGTGGACAAGGACGAGGTGCTCGTCGACATCGGCTACAAGTCCGAGGGCGTCATTCCGGTCGCCGAGCTCTCGATTCGCCGATCGGTCAACCCCGAGGACGAGGTCAAGGTCGGCGACGAGATCGACGCGCTCGTGCTTACGAAGGAGGACGCGGACGGTCGTCTGATCCTCTCCAAGAAGCGCGCTCGCTTCGAGATCGCCTGGAAGTCGATCGAGGGCGCCGCCGAGAGCGGCGAGCCGGTGATCGGGAAGGTGATCGAGGTCGTCAAAGGCGGCCTCATCCTCGACCTCGGCGTCCGCGGCTTTCTGCCGGCCTCGCTCGTCGACATCCGCCGTGTCCAGGACCTCGACGAGTTTCTCGGCCAGGAGCTTCGCTGCAAGGTGATCGAGCTCAACCGCTCGCGCAACAACGTCGTCCTCTCGCGCCGGGCCGTGCTCGAGGACGAGCGCAAGGAAATGCGCACCGCGATTCTCGACCGGCTCTCGCCCGGCGACGTCGTCGAGGGCCAGATCTCGAACATCGTCGACTTCGGCGCCTTCGTCGACCTCGACGGGATGGACGGCCTGATCCACATCTCCGAGCTCTCGTGGAGCCACGTCAACCATCCCTCCGAGGTGCTCGAGATCGGCCAGGACGTGAAGGTGAAGGTGCTGGACATCGACCGCGACCGTCAGCGGATCTCGCTCGGGCTCAAGCAGACCCAGTCCGATCCGTGGCAGCAGGTCGTCGAGGCTTACAAGGAGGAGGACGTCGTCCAGGGCAAGGTGACGAAGGTCGTCACGTTCGGCGCCTTCGTCGAGATCATGCCCGGGGTCGAGGGGCTCGTGCACATCTCCGAGCTTGCGCAGCACCACGTCGAGAATCCGCGCGAGATCGTCTCGCAGGCCGACGTCGTCAACGTGAAGATCATCGAGGTGGATGCCGATCGCCGCCGACTCTCGCTCTCGCTCAAGCGCGTGGAGGAGGTCGACGAGGTGCAGCCGCGGGCAGACGGCGAGCCGCTCGAGACTCCCCAGCCGCCTCGCCTGGATCTCTCGGAGGACGTCTTCCCGGAGGATGGGGAGGCCGTTGAAGAGAGAACCGGCGACGAGGCGACGGACGAGGCACTCGCAGAGACTCCGGTGGCCGAATCGGAGCCGGAGACTCCAGCCGAGGAGCCGGAGCCCGAAGCTGCGGCGGAGCCCGAGGTGCCGGTCGCCGAGTCGGAGCCCGAAGTTCCCGCAACCGACGCCGAGGTGCCGCCCGAGGTGACCGACGCCAGCATCGAGGCGGACGCGGTTGCGCCGGAGGAACAGGGCCCCGGCGATTCCGAGGGCGAGCCCCCGGCCGCTCCCGACGAGGCTGAGCAAGAAGAGAGCTAGACCGCTCGCGGTCGCCGTCACGGGCGGCGTCGGGGCGGGGAAGAGCGAGGCGCTGGCCGCATTCGCGCGGCACGGTGCCGCGACCATCTCGAGCGACGAGGTCGTGCACGAGCTCTACGGGGACGAGGAGGTCAAGTCCGCTCTCCGAGAGCGCTTCGGGACGAGCGACCGGCAGGCAGTGAGCAAGCAGGTCGTCGCCGACCGTGACGCGCTGCTTTGGCTGGAGGGGCTTCTGCACCCGCGCGTGCTGGCTCGCACAGAGGCGTGGCGTGACGAGCTCGCGCGCTTGCCTGACCCGCCGGCTCTTGCCGTCAACGAGGTGCCGCTCCTGTACGAGGCCGGCGCCGAGGACCGCTTCGACGCAGTCGTCGTGGTCACCGCGCCGCGCGAGCTCCGCGTCGAGCGCGCCGGCGAGCGCGTCGACGAGCGTGAGGAGCGCCTGCTCCCCGACGAGGAGAAGATCGACCGCGCCGACTTCGCGTACGTCAACGACGGTTCGCCTGCAGAGCTCGATGCGTTCATCGCCGGGGTCGTGCGTACGCTGACGGACCGATGAAGCGCTTGGTCGTTGGCGTGGTTCTGATCGCCGCTGTCGCAGCGGGGTTCGTCTACCTGCGCGCAGGCGAGCCGACCTGGGTCCAGCGGCTCCACTATCCGCTGCGCTACGAGCAGATCGTGCGCGGCCACGCACGCAACTACCGGCTCGACCCCGCCCTCCTCGCCGCCGTCATCTACCAGGAGAGCAAGTTCAAGTCCGACGCCAAGTCGAGCTCCGGCGCGATCGGCCTCATGCAGCTCCAACCGGACACGGCGAAGGGCATCGCAATTCGAACAGGAGGCAGCCGCTTTCAGACCTCGGACCTCTACACCCCGGAGATCAACATCCGTTACGGATCCTGGTACCTGCGCCACCTGCTCGACAAATACGACGATGAGAAACTCGCCCTCGCCGCGTACAACGCGGGGCAGCGAAACGTCGACACGTGGCGCGCCGAAGGCAAGGGGATCCAGTTCTCGGAGACGCGCGAGTACGTCGACCGGGTCGAGCACATGAAGGGCGTCTACCGCGACGCCTACGGGCTCTAGAACAGTTCGGCGACCTCGCGAATGTAGCCGCATTGCGGCGCGTAACCATGCCGCTGAGCCTGGGCTCGTGCCCTAGATGTCACAAAGACACTTGACAGACATCAAAGTGATGTCATAATGACGGCATGGAGATGGCAAGGTTCGTACAAGCGCTCGAGTCCGACCTCGCCGCGATTGCGGCGGTCGGCGACGAGCAGACGAGGGCGGCGGCCGAGCGGGTCCTGCAAGCGATCCGCGGTTCTGCCGGGCTTCGTCTTCTGGATGCGCTCGGCGAAGCGGCGATGGAGCTCAACGCTCAGCTGCAATCCGGGCATGTCGAGGTGCGGTTGTCCGGCCAGGATCCGGCGCTCGTGTACGTCGGCGAGGAGGAAGCCCCTCCGGAGCCGGCGGCCGACGACGGGCTGACCGCGCGCATCACGCTCCGACTGCCCGAAGGCCTGAAGGCCTCGATCGAGCTCGCGGCCAACCGCGAGGGCGTGTCCGTGAACAGCTGGCTCGTGCGTGCGCTCTCGAGGGGCGTCACCGGGCCGGTCCAGCGATCCGGCAAACGGCTCCGGGGCTTTGCCCAGAGCTGAGAAGGGAGAGCACGATGAAGAAGTTCTATCCACTGCCTTTCGGTCACATCGAAGTTCGCGTCGACCCGCGGCCGCCGCGTAGCGCCCGTGTGGGACGCGGGGAAGGCGTCTGGGGGAACCGGGAGGTTCCTCAATGGCAGCTCGAGGAGTCCGGGGAGAAGAGGTCATGAGGCGCGAGACCTTCAACACACCCGGACCGCTGCGCCTGGAAGTTCGAGTGCCCTCCGGTCGCATCGATCTCGAGACTGTCGAGGGAGACGAGACGACTGTCGAGCTCGACGGCTCGCCCGAGATCGAGGAGGAGGCGCGCATCGAGGTCCGCCCGAGACGCGACGGGCACGAGGTGATCGTCGTGATCGAGGACCGGGGATTGTTCAAGCGCTTCCGCGGCGACGTCCGGGTGCGTGTGTCTGCGCCGACGGGCGCCGATGTCGAGCTCTCGACGGCCTCGGCGGATGTCGATGGACGAGGCGAGTTCGGAGGGCTGCAGGCGAATACGGCGTCGGGCGACGTCGCCTTCGAGTACGTCGGCGGCGATGCGCAGGTGAACTCCGCAAGCGGCGACGTCAACATCAAGCGGGTTCAGGGCGCTCTCACGGTCAACACGGCCTCCGGCGATCTGGAGATCGGCTACGTCGGAGGCAACGCAAAGGTGCGCTCTGCCTCGGGCGACGTCGCGATCGACGAGGCCGAAGCGTCGCTCAAGATTCAGACCGCCTCGGGCGACTTGGCCGCCCGCAGCGTCCGCGAAGGAGACGTCGTCCTGCAAACGGCCTCCGGCGACATCGAGGTCGGCGTCAAGCACGGGTCGAAGCTCTGGATCGACGCACGCTCGATGAGCGGCGATACGAGTACCGACCTCGAGGTAAGTGACACACCGTCCGAGGGCGAAGGCCCCCTCGTCGAGATCAGCGCGACGGCCATGAGCGGGGACATCGCAATCCGCAGGGCGTGATGGCGGCTGTCGTTGAGAGCACGCGGCCCCGGCCGCAGGCACCACGGCCCGTTCCGCTGCACCGGCAGAGCGCGTTCGTTCGCTTCTGGGCGGGCCAGACGATCTCCGTCTTCGGCGACCAGATCAGCGCGCTCGCGATTCCGCTGACGGCCGTGCTCGTCCTGCACGCCTCGGCGGTCCAGGTCGGGATCCTGACGGCGCTCGCCTGGCTACCGCACCTGCTCTTCTCGCTACCGGCGGGCGTCTGGATCGACCGCCGCTCGCACCGGCGGCGAAACATGATCGTCGCGGACGTCCTGCGGGCGGCTGCGCTGGCGACGATTCCCCTGGCCTGGTGGTTGGGCACGCTGACGATCTGGCACCTGCTCGCGGTCGCCTTCGCGGTCGGGGCGTTCACCGTCTTCTTCGACCTCTCGAGCGTGTCGTTCTTCGTCGCGCTCGTACCCCGCTCGCAGTACGTGGACGCAAACAGCAAGCTCAACACGACCCGCTCCCTCTCCTACATCGGCGGTCCGAGCACCGCCGGGGTCCTCGTGCAGGTTCTCGGCGCCCCGGTCGCGTTGCTTGCCGATGCGTGCTCCTTCGTGGCCTCCGCGGTCCTCCTGCGAGGCGTGAAGGTCGAGGAGCCGGAGGTCGAGCGAAACGGGACGAGCGCCCGCGCTGACCTGGCGGAGGGGTTCCGCTACCTGATTCACCATCCGGTGCTGCGCGCGGGAACGGCGTGCACGAGCACGATCAACTTCTTCAGCTTCTTCATCTTCGCAATCTTCGTCCTGTACGCGAGCCGCACGCTCGGGCTCAGCGCGGCGATGATCGGCCTGATCCTCGGCGCTGCCTCCGTCGGCGCGCTCGTGGGAGCCCTGATCGCACCTCGCGTCGGGCGCCGGCTGGGAATCGGCCGGGCTGTCGTCGTCGGATCGGTGCTCTTTCCCGCTCCGATGGCGCTGTTTCCCCTGGCCCACGGCTCGCACTGGCTGAGCGGGTCGATGCTCCTCGCCGGCGAGTTCCTCGCGAGCGTGGGCGTGATGATCTTCGACGTCAACCAGAACAGCCTGGGCACGATGCTCACGCCCGACGCAGTTCGCAGCAGGGTCGTCGGCGTATCGCGGTTCTTCAACTACGGCACGAGGCCGGTCGGAGCGCTTCTCGGCGGTGTGCTCGGAAGCACGATCGGGCTGCGTCCGACGCTCTGGATCGCGGTCGTGGGCTGCCTCTTCGGCGTCCTCTTCCTGCTCGCTTCACCGATGCCGCAAATGCGTGAAGAGGACTTGGTGTGAGCCGAGCAGAGATCCTCCGGCACCGACCGCTTCGGGCGCTGCTCGCCGCCGAGGTCATCTCCACGACCGGCGCCCAGATGACGTGGCTCGCGCTGCCATGGTTCGTGCTGACGACGACCGGGTCGCCCGCCCGGATGACGGCCGTCATGATCGCCGAGCTCGCGGGCTTCGCCATCGCAGGCCTCCCGGCCGGGACGTTCGTGCAGAGGCTCGGAGCCCGGCGCTCGATGCTCATCGCCGATGCGGTGCGAGCGCCGCTGATGATGCTCGTGCCCGTGCTCCACTGGACCGGGCACCTCTCGCTGGCGGCACTGGTGGTACTCGCACTCTTGCTCGGCGTTCTCGCAGCGCCCTACTTCACGGCTCAGAGGGTGATCCTTCCGGAGCTGATCGGGGAGGACGAGCAGACGATGAGCCAGGCGAATGCGCTCTTCCAGGGCGCGATTCGCGTGACGATGCTCCTCGGACCGCCGATCGGCGGCGTCCTGATCGGCCTGATGGGAGCCGCGAACGTCCTCGTCGTCGACGCGGCGACCTACGTCGTCTCGTTCCTGCTCGTCGTGCTCTTCGTTCCGGCGGGCCACGCCACGCCGGAGGCCGAGGAGTCGCGCGGGATCCTCGCGGGGCTGCGCTTTCTCGTCCACGAGCCGCTGCTGCGTGTCTGGATTCCGTTGTTCGTCGCCGGCGACGCGGCCTGGCAGGCGTTCTTCGCGGCGGTGCCCGTGCTTGCCGTCGAGCGCTTCGACTCCGACGCCAGGGTTGCCGGAGCGCTCTTCGCGGCCTTCGGCGCCGGCGCGCTCGTCGGAAACATCTTGTCGTTCCGCTTCCTCACGCAGCGCCTGGACGGGCTGCGCTTGATTGCGCTTTCCGTGCCGTTCCAGGCCGCGCCTCTCTGGCTGCTGCCCCTCGACGTCGGCGCGCCCGTGCTGTTCGTCGCGATCCTCGTGAGCGGCATTGCGAACGGCATCTGCAATCCGTCGATCCATTCGATCTGGACGCTTCGCATGCCGATCGCGATCCGTCCGAAGGCGATGGCCGCCAGCACCACGATCTGGGGTCTCGGCATGCCGCTCGGCCTGCTTGTAGCCGGACCGGTCCTGTCGGTCTTCGGCACGGGCCCCGTCCTGGTCGGATTCGCCGCGGTGCAGTCGGTCTGCATGCTCGGCGTAGCCGCCGCGTCGCTGAGCGCGCGAGACCGCGCGCAGCCCGCGCTCGCCTTGGACTAGTAGGGCTCGAGCTCGTTGGCTTTGGTCGTGAGTGCGGTGAATGCCGCCTGCAGGAAGTCGTTCGCGGCGGCCGCGCCGAGCGACCACGTGAGCATGCGCCCGAAACGGGGCGCGACGATCTGCGTCGCGGCGAGCCCCGCGGCAGCCCAGGTGCCGACGCAGCGTGTGCAGGTCACGAGCTCGCCGATCGCCTGATCCATGCCACCGGTGTGGACGGGCTCCTCGTCCTCGACGGCACCGGCGTGTCCCTCGACGAACGGCTCGCGCAAGAAGCTCGTCACCTGGTCCCGCGAAAGCGTCCGAGCCGCCTTGAAGCTCGCCAGAGAGAGCACGGCGAAGTCGAGAGCCGACTGAGACTCTGGGTCGTGTCGCAGGGCGTGGCCGAGCGCGCCGGCCGCCGCGAGGCCACCGGCAAAGGTGGCCATGATCACCGCATAGCTGGCGTACGGCGGCGTTTCGGCTCGTGTCGCCATCGATCAGGGCATATCCAGTTCCGCCTTGAGCAAATCCTCGCCTACCTCCGGGCGGCTGCGACCTTCACAGTCGCGACAACCCGGTTCCCCCGCGTATCGGAGGCTTCGATCCGCAGGCGACCCACTCCGGGCCGAAGCTGCGAGGCGCGGAAGCCGTGAGCGAGATAGAACCGGTAGTGGCCCGGATGGCCCTTGCGGTTCTGGTAGGTGCCCGGGGCGAAGATCCAGTCATAACGCTCCTTCGGAAGCTGGCGGCTGGAATCGACGACCGTCTGCGGAGGAACGATTGAGCGCGCGCCGTATGCGAGGCTCCAGCGAATTCGCGCCGGCGTCACCGGCAGTCGCGACCAGGGCTCCGGCACGAGCATGGGCGTCGTGTCGAAGGTTTCGACGACGATGTCGAATTGGCCAGTGAGGTTCCTGGCGTCGACCTGTCGGCCGTTGCGCAGGAACTCGACCGAGGACACGGTCGGCGGCGTCCGGTCGATGTAAGGGCCGATGCCGCCGGCGCGCAGCGGATTCAGGCAGACACCTCCTACGCGCTCGGCGAAGTGGACGTGCCCAGCCTTTGGAAGCACGTGACCGAGCAGCTGGTGCATGCGGACTCCCTGCCCGCTACGAACTGCAGGGCGAATGTGCCAGTAGCTGAAGGTCCGTGTCGCCGCCCTGACGCCCACGGCGTACTCGTTTTCGAGGGAGACCTGGCCCGCCTCGACCGCGTAGACCGCGGTCCCGTCGCGAGCGGAGATATCGATGCCGAAATGGAAGTCGTTCCCGTTGCCGTTCCGTGGGTCGTTCAGGTAGCCGCGGACCGGGTGCTGGCGATTGAAGGGCTTGACCGGCCATCCGTACGAGGGGCGAACGGGAGCGCTGTGGGCGACGATCTGAGTCTGCGTGAATTCCGCACCCTGCCCAGACGCAGTCGCGGCCTGGGCCAAGAGGGCGAGAGCTGTGACGAGGGCGGCGGAGGCTACGAACGGCCTGCAACGCCTGCTGATGTGTGCGGTGACGGTGTGCATGCCGCCACGGTCCGGCGAGGCCCTCACGGCGCGCTCACAGCCCGCTCATGCGGCACCAACGGGGCTAACGGCGGCCTACTTTCCGCTCTCTCAGGCGGTCAGCAGGCCAGGAGAGCGCGCGCGCCGAGCTTCTGGTCACCGGCTACATGCGTCGGCGGATGCCGGAATGACCTTTCGCGCCCGCGACCTCTCAACCGTTGCGCAGGAAACTCAACCGAGGGACGGTCGGCGGCGTCCGATCGTCGTACGAAGGAAGATCGGCTGAGAGAGCGGATGCGCCGTCAGAGCACCCCGGCTCGTGTCAAATGAGCGGGCTGTGAGCACGTTGTGAGGGCCTCACAGGAGAGTGGTGGCATGCACACCGTTCCCGCATGCGCCTGGCGTTGCAGGCCATTCGCAGCCTCCGCCCGGCTCGTCAGCGCCCTCGCCCCAACGGATCCGGAGTTGACGCTCGGCCTCACGTGCGATCTGGCACGCTATTCGTTGCAATGACAACGACCTCGGGTGCCCTGACGCTGTTGTTCACGGATATCGAGGGCTCGACGCGACTTGCGCGCACGCTAGGCGACCGCTTCGAGGATGTCCTAGAAGCGCACAACCGGATTCTTCGCGACTCGTTCTCCGCTCACGACGGCACCGAGGTCGAAACAGCCGGTGACGGCTTCTTCGTCGTCTTTGACCGTGCGCGCGATGCCGTCGCGGCCGCGGTCGATACTCAGCGCGCTCTGGCCGCCGAGCCGTGGCCAGAGAAGGCAGCAGTCAAGGTGCGGATGGGGATCCACACGGGGGAGGTGAACCTCTCCGATACACACCGCGGGATCGCGGTGCACCGCGCCGCCCGCATCTCGGCGGCGGCGCACGGTGGGCAGATCGTGCTGTCCCAATCGACCCAGACGATGGTCGAAGACGTCGAGGTGCTCGTTCCCGACCTTTCGTTCTCGGATCTGGGCGACCACCTGATCAAGGACTTCGACCGGCCCGTGCGCCTCTATCAGCTCGTCGCACCGGGCCTGGACGACCGATTCCCGCCGCTTCGCGGCGTCGAGCAGTCGAGGCGGGCGCGGACTCCGGCAGACGACCTGAGCTTTCGGCTGCTCGGAAGCCTCGAAGTGAGTCGTGGCGGCGGCTTGCTCGAGATCGGTGGGCAGAAACAGCGCGCCGTCCTCGCAATTCTCGCTCTCAACGCAGGGCGGGTTGTGTCGACCGACCGCCTCATCGACCTCCTCTGGGGAGAGCAGCCGCCGAAGACGGCCGCCACCTCGCTACAGAACTTCATCTCGCAGTTGCGCAAGACCGTCGGCGCGGACTTGGTCGTCACCAAGTCGCCCGGGTATCTCCTGAACGTCGCTCCCGAGCAAATCGACCTCAACCAGTTCGAGCGACTCGTTGCCGGGGCACGGTCGCTCGAGCCCGAGGCTCGCGACAAGCAACTCCGCGAAGCGCTCGGGCTATGGCGAGGACCTCCGCTTGCCGACTTCACATTCGAGCCGTTTGCCGAGACCGAGATCGCCCGCCTCGAGGAGCTTCGGTCGGCTGCCCTCGAAGAACGAATCGAGGCCGATCTCGAAGGTGGCGCGGCAGCCGAGCTCGTCGGAGAGCTCGAGGGGCTCGTCAAGCAGAATCCGCTCCGCGAGCGACTCCGCGGCCAGCTGATGCTCGCGCTCTACCGGTCCGGGCGTCAGGCCGAAGCATTACGTGCCTACCAGGAAGCCCGCCGCGTGCTCGTCGACGAGCTGGGGATCGAGCCGAGCCCCGCGCTCCAGCAGCTTCACGCATCGATCCTGCGTCAGGAGTCCGCGCTCCAGCCACAAGCCGGCGCCCCCGCGACCGAGGATCGGGTCGGAGAGGTCGCCCGCGCGCTGCTCTCCGGTCGGCTCGTCCCGGTCTTGGGGCCGGGGTCGACTTCCGAGGACGGCCAGGATCTGGGGAGCAGGCTCGCGGAATCGTTCGACTGTCCGCAAGAGCATCGCGGCGACCTGACGCGGGTTTCGCAATACGTTGCGGCAACTCAGGGCACGGGGCCCCTGTACGACCAGCTACACGATCTTTTCGCGGAGGACATGGAGGCCGGCCCCGTCGAAAGCTTCCTCGCGGGCCTACCCGAGCTCGCCCGCGCCCGCGGGACGGGTCATCAGCTCATTGTGACGACGGGCTACGGCCATGCCCTCGAAGGTGCGTTCGAGGAGCGCGGCGAAGAGGCCGACATCGTCTCGTTCGTGGCGATGGGCCCGGACCGCGGAAAGTTCGTCCACCGCGCGCCGGACGGCTCCGAGACGGTGATCGCGGTTCCCAACACGTACGGCGAGCTCTCGCTTGCGAACCGTCCGGTCATCCTCAAGCTCCACGGTGGTGTCGATCGGCGGCCCGAGCGGGGACGCGAGAGCTTCGTCGTCAGCGAGGACGACTACATCGCGTACCTCGCGCAGAGCGAGCTGGCAAACGTTCTCCCGGTCACCCTCGCCGCAAAGCTGCGACGTAGTCATTTGCTCTTCATTAGCTATCCCGTCGTCGAATGGAGCCTGCGAGTTTTCCTGCATCGCGTGTTCGGCGATCAGCCGATCAGCTACCGCTCGTGGGCGGTGCTGCCCGGTGCGCAGCCGATCCAGCACGAGCTCTGGCGGCAGCGCGGCGTGGATCTTTACGACGTGCCCCTCGACGAGTTCGTGGCCGACCTAGAACGCCACCTCGCGGGAGTTGTGCCCGCGTGATCCTCGACAGTCCGTACAAGGGCCTCGTCCCGTTCGAGGACACGGAGCTGGACGCGCTGCTGTTCTACGGGCGCGAACGCGAGAGCGAGATCATCGCGGCAAATGTTCTTGCAGCACGGCTGACCGTGCTCTACGGCCCGAGCGGGGTGGGAAAGAGCTCGGTGCTTCGGGCTGGGGTGGCGCATCGATTGCGCCGGCAGGCTCGGGAGAACGTGGCCGAGGGCGGTCATCCGGAGTTCGCGGTCGTCGTCTTCGACGCCTGGAGCGACGACCCGGTCGGCAGTCTCCGTGCCGCGGTGCGCGAGGAGCTCAGTGGCCAGTTCGGGTCGGCGCTCCTGGACGAACGAGAGGGCGAAACCCTTGCCGACACCCTCGGGCGCTGGACGGAGTCGCTCGCTTGCGACCTCTTGCTCGTGCTCGACCAAGCCGAGGAGTACTTCCTCTACCACGGGGAGGAGACCGGCTTCGCACGCGAGCTGCCGGAGCTCGTCACGCGGCCCGGTCTGCGGGTGAGGGTGCTGCTGGCGCTCCGCGACGATGCGCTCGCGAAGCTCGACCGGTTCAAAGGGCGGATCCCGAACCTCTTCGCCAACTACCTGCGGCTCGATCACCTCGACCGGAGCTCTGCGCGCGATGCGATCACGAAGCCCGTCGAGCGCTACAACGAAGCTACGGGGCAGTCGATCGCGGTCGAGGCGGCGCTTATCGGGGCCGTGCTCGATCAGACAGCCGCCGGCAAGGTCGACCTCGGTGACGCAGGGCGTGGGCTCGCCGCCGGCGAGACGGACGAGGGCCGCATCGAGGCGCCCTACCTCCAGCTCGTGCTCGAGCGGATCTGGGAGGAGGAGCGCGAGGCCGGGTCGAGTCTCCTGTGCGCAGCGACCCTCGCCCGACTGGGCGGCGCCGAGGCAATCGTTCGTACGCACCTGCACCGGGCTGTCGAGGCTCTCTCGGCCGACGAGAAGGATCTGGCGGCAGATGTCTTCCGCTACCTCGTGACGCCGTCGGGCGCCAAGGTCGCACACGGAGCCGGCGATCTCGCCGAGTACGCATCGGTCGACGAGCAGCGCCTGCTGCCCGTGCTCTTGACCCTCGGACGAGAGCGCATCGTGCGGCCTGTCGACGGAGCCAACGGGGACGGCGGCCGCTACGAGATCTTCCACGACGTCCTGGGCGGGGCCGTCCTGGCCTGGCGCCGCGAGCGCGAGCTCGAGCGGGCGCGCCGCACTGCCGAGCGGCGCAACCGGCGGCTTGCTCTCCTTGCGGGAGGCGCGCTCGTGGCGCTCGTCCTGATGACGGGGCTCGCCGCGTATGCGTTTTCTCAGCGCAGCGAGGCACAGAAGCAGACCAGCGAGGCTAGCGCCGAGCGCCGCAAGGCCACCCGGCTCGCAGCGCTACGGCTGGACTTACTGGACGACGCACGGTTAGCTCGGAACCTCGCTCAGCAGAGCACGCAGGAGGCACAGAAGCAGACGAAGAACGCCGAGAAGGAGAGGAAGAGAGCTGAGCATCAGGCCCAACTCGCCGATGACGCCAAAGTCGAGGCGAATGACCAGGAGGCACTCGCGATCGCTGGCAAGAAGGACGCTGACGAGGCACGAGAGGATGCAGAGCGCGCACGATTCGCCGCCGCCGAGCACACGCGGCGCGAGCGGAAGGCAAAGGAAGCCGCACAGAGCGCCCGAGATAAGGCCAGGAACTCGGCGAGGCAGGCACGTGCCGCGAGGAACCGGGCTCGCGCAGGGGAGCTTGTCGCAAGCTCGTTGGCAGCGCTCGCCACTGATCCCGAGACGAGCGCGCGGCTGGCCGTCCAGGCTAGCAAGCTGGAGCGGAAGCCCAGCCAGGCAACAGAGAACGTCCTTCGAGAGGCTCTCGTCGCCATGCGTGTCCAGCACATTCTCCCGGGCGCGGGGCTGCTAAGTGTCGCGCATTTCAGCCGAAACGGCCGGCGCATCGTGGTCGGAGGGGGCTCGAAGACGCTCTGGATCTACCGGGCAAACGGGAGTCTCATTCGCACCTTTACGGCAGGCGTCGTGTTGAACGACGCCGCCCTCAGTTCCGACGGGAGTCTTGCTGCCGGCGGAGGCGCCGACGGGCGCGTCTGGCTCTGGGACGTCGATACAGGCGCTCTTCGGCATCTGGAGCACGAGGCGCCCGCCTTGGGCGTGGTGTGGTCCCCGCAGGGCAATGTGCTCGTCTCCGTCGGATCGGGGGCCAATCCTTCGGCGCGCATCTGGGACGGCCAGACGGGCATGCGCCTGCATCTCCTCGCGCACCCGCGCCGTCTCAAAGCGGCTGTGTTCAGCCCCGATGGCCGTCGCATCGTGACCTACGGCGAGGGGCGTATCGCCCGTGTGTTCGATGTCGGCACCGGCGTGTTGCTCTCGACCCTCGCGGCTGAAACCGGCGAGATCACGAGTGCCGCGTTCAGTCCGCGAGGCGACCTTGTGGTCACCGGAGGTCGCGACAAGCAGGCGCGGCTATGGGACGCAGAGAGCGGCAATCTGCAGACGACGTTTGGTCCACATTCCGGGCAAGTCGTCGACGTCGCCTTCTCGTCGGACGGCGCCCGCGTCGTCACCGCATGTCTCGGTACCCTCGCGCGCATCTGGAACGTTGCGAATGGTGCGCTCGAAGATGCGTTTCGCGGGCATGCGGAAGGCGTCCTCGATGTTGATTTTGCGGGGACGTCCGAGGGCTATCCGGTCGTCACGGCAAGCGCCGACGGAACTGCTCGCTACTGGGCGCAGGGCCAGCACCCTGTACAACTCCTCGGACACAAGGGCGACGTGCTCGGCGCGTCGTTCCGGCCCGGCGACGACGATTCGATCTTGACGACGAGCGAGGATCGTTTTGCGCGCCTCTGGGATCCTTTCGGTGAGCCTCCGCTGCGACTCCTCAACCGCGCCGAACAAGCCGTGACGGCCGTTGCGGTGAACTCGGAGGGCTCGCTCGTCGCGACCGCCAGGGCGAACGGCGGCGTGCAGGTGCTGACGCCAGACGGCCAAGTTCGCACCACGTTTTCGCTCGGCAGCCGCTCGATCGTGAGCGTGGGGTGGACGAAGGACGGAACGCTTCTCGCCGCGTCGGCCGGCGGGCGTGTGCAGATCAGGGTGGACTCAGGGCGCCAAATGGCGCGCGAGCTCCATCACCGCAGTCGGATCCGCGCTGCTGCGATCTCCAGGGACGGCACCCTCGCAGCGACGGCCGGGCAGGACGGCAACGTGCGGCTCTGGCGTCTTCCAGGCGGGACGCCTCTTCGCGTCCTCCCTCATGACGGCCCAGTGCTTTCTGTGGCGATCGATCCGGCCGGCCGCACGATTGCTTCGACGAGCGGATCGGCCGCGTTTCTCTGGCCCGTAGCGGGCGGCGAGGCAAAGCCACTCAGGGATTCCGATAGCGAGGAAAATCTTACGGGGGTCGCGTTCGGCAAACGAGGTCTGCTGGCGACATCCAGCGACGACAGTGACGCACGGCTCTGGAACATACAAAGGGGGACACTCGTCAAGCGGCTGTCGGGCCACATGAACGGTATGTGGGGAGTCGCATTCAGCCCCGACGGACGATGGCTCGCTACGGCCGGTAAGCGGAAAGCCGGGATGTGGCAGGTCGGCGAAAACGACCTCCCTCGCAGCTTCCTGTTCTTCGTTGCACCGCATCTCGCTGAGCAGAACCAGCTGACGAGCATCGCCTTTTCGCCTCGGAACTGGACGATCTTTACGGGCAGCCGCGACGGAACGGTGCGCACGTACCAGTGCCTCTTCTGCGGTCGGTCGAAGCAGCTTGCTCCGTACGCGAATGCGAGGCTCGCGCGGCTGAAGGCCGAAGCCCGTCGGCGGCCCTCTCGCCGCTAGCCTGTCCTCGTGTCCATGATGTCCAAGACCGCCGTTGCGCACGAGCCGACCGACCAGCCGCAGGCGATTGAGCAGCTCTCCGCGACCCTGCGCGCCCGCAAGGCGCTGACGCCGGAGCGCAGGAAATTCTTGGTCGGCTGAGCCTTTCGCGCGGACGCCGCAGCGAGGCTGCGCACGGACATGTCGAGCGCCGGGTGAGGCTTCCCGGCGTCGCGCTCAGGGCGGCGCACCTCGCCGTGCTCTCGTCCTTTGCGCTTGCGCAGCCGTTGTTCGACATCCTCGGCCGAAACGCGACGTTCTTCGTGGTTCGCGACTCATCGGGCACGCAGATCGTGCTCCTCGCGCTCGCCGTCACGCTTCTGCCGCCGGCGCTGCTCATGCTCCTCGAGCTCGGCGCGGGCCTCATCGACCGGTTCCTCGCGCTGGCGCTGCACCTCGTGTTCGTCGCCGTCCTGACGGGAATGATCGCTCTCCAAGTGCTGAAGAGGCTCGACGGGCCGACGACTCTCCTGCTGCTGGCCGCGGGGCTCCTTGGCTTTGGTGCCGCCGTTCTCTACCGCCGGGCCCGGCACGTTCAGTCCTTCCTCACCCTGCTGACTCCTGCGCCGATCGTGTTTCTCGCGCTCTTTCTCGGCGGCTCCGACGTCTCCCGCCTCATCTTCAAAGACGAACCGCCGGTACGCACGACGCAAACGCGTGCCCGAACGGCGGTCGTCCTGATCGTCATGGACGAGCTCAGCACGGTCTCACTGATGAACCGGAACGGGCAGATCGACGCGCGACGCTTCCCGTATTTCGCCGCGCTTGCCCGCCATTCGACGTGGTATCGCAGTGCGACCACGGTCGACACGCATACCGAGCGGGCGGTCCCGGCCATTTTTACCGGGCGGGTGCCCGCTATCGACTCACTGCCGACCTACGCCGACCATCCGCAGAACATCTTCACCCTCTTCGGAGGCAACTACAGGCTGCACGTGTTCGAGACGCTCACGAGCCTCTGTCCGCGCTCCCTGTGCGCCAAAGCACAGCGACCGGCCGAGACGGAAGACGAAGATTCTGCGACCCGGGCGGTTCCCGGCGGCACCCGCACGCTCGTCTCGGACGCGTCGGTCGTCTACCTGCACCTCCTCTTGCCCGACCAGCTGGCCGCGCGAGTGACTCCGCTCGGCGATACCTGGGGGGACTTCAAGGGCCTGCGAGACGGGCAGGACGCGTCGCAGGCTCAGCCCGAAGCGGGCGGCGAGCTGTGTGCACGCGGGTTCTGCAACCTGCTCCATTCGATCACGGCCGAGCGCAGGCCGTCGCTCTACGTCCTGCACGTGCTGCTGCCCCATGTCCCCTGGATCTACCTTCCCTCCGGGAAGCGCTACACGGGGAACGTGCGCCGGATACCCGGCATCGAGGAAGACGCCGGCGTCTGGCAGGACGACGAATGGCTGACGCTCCAGGCCTACCAGCGTTACCTGCTCCAGCTCAGCTATACCGACCGGGCTCTCGGACGAGTGCTCGCGCGACTGCGCGCGACCGGTGTCTACGACCGGGCCCTCGTCATCGCCACGCCCGATCACGGCCTGAGTTTCCGGGCCGGCGAGCCGCGGCGGAACGTGACGAGGGCGAACATGCCCGACATCGCCTTCGTGCCCCTGTTCGTGAAGCTGCCGGGCCAGAAGCGCGGACGGATCGTCGACGGGCTCGCGCGGACGAGCGACGTCCTGCCGACGATCGCCGACGCTGTGAACGCCAAGATCCCCTGGCGTGTCGACGGGCGCTCGCTGCTCCACCGAGCGCTGAGCCGGGACGGAGAAGTCACGCTGCCCGACAGCCACGGCGCGCCGATCTCGGCGACGCTCTCGACCCTGCTCGCCGAGCGGCGTCTCGCGCTCGACCGGCAGATCGCGACGTTCGGGACCGGGCCGATCGGGCGGGTGTACCGGATCGGCCCGCATCGCGAGCTCCTGCAGAAGCGGGTCTCCGGGCTGACAGTCCAGGAGGACCAAGGCGCCCGAGTCGAGCTCGACAGCCCGGATTTGCTCCAGTCCGTCAACCGAGCCTCCGACGTCGTGCCCGTCTACCTGACGGGGAAGGTCCGCGGCGGGGCTGGGACCGGCGAGGAGCTGGCTGTCGCCGTCAACGGAGTCGTCGCCGCGACGACCCGGACCTACGAGGATCAAGGCGACGAGCGATTCGCCGCGCTCGTTCCCGAAGACTCCCTCCGCTCCGGGCAGAACGATGTTCGGGTCTACGTACTGCGAAGCGTTGGAGCCTCGGTCGTCCTCGACGAGCTACCGGGAACGAAGCTCGAGTTCGTCCTGAAGGGTGATGAGATCGAGTCGGGGGCGAATGTCGTGCGGATCGAGCGCGGGGCCCTGCGGGGCGAGGTCCACGCGGAGAGCCGAGGCGAGAACCTCGTCATCACGGGTTGGGCCGGCGACGTTCGAGCCCGTCAACCCGTCGACTCCCTGGTGCTCTTCGTCGACGGCCGCTCGGTCGCGACCTGGCCGCCCTCGTTCACCGGGAAGCGGATCTTCAGGCGCTACGCCGTTCCGCTCAACGGTTTCCGCTACGAGCTTCCGCGTTCCGCGCTGCCGGAGGCGGGCCAAGCACGACGTGCGCGGGTGTTCGCGATCCGGGGCAACACCGCCACGGAGCTCGCCTACACCGGCCCCTATCTGACCGCCGGCAGGGGCTGAGGGCGCCGCTACGCTGTCGCCGTGCCTCCGTTCAAGACAGCCGTCGAGTACGAGCCGACGGGCGATCAGCCGCAGGCGATCGAGCAACTCTCCGAGAGCCTGAGGTCGGGCGCTCAGTACCAGTCGCTCCTCGGCGCCACGGGCACCGGCAAGACGGCGACCATGGCCTGGATCATCGAGGAGCTCCAGCGCCCGGCGCTGATCATCGCGCACAACAAGACGCTGGCCGCGCAGCTCTGCAACGAGTTCCGGGAGTTCTTCCCCGACAACGCCGTCGAGTACTTCGTCTCCTACTACGACTACTACCAGCCCGAGGCGTACGTCCCGCAGGCCGACCTCTACATCGAGAAAGACTCCTCGCGGAATGACGACATCGACCGGCTGCGCCATTCGGCCACCTCGAGCCTCCTCTCCAGGAACGACGCAGTCATCGTCGCTTCCGTCTCCGCGATCTACGGGCTCGGGTCACCGGAGGAGTACGAGAAGCGGGTCGTCATGCTGCATGTCGGCGAGGACCAGGACCGCGACGTCATCCTCCGCAAGCTCGTCGACATCCACTACATGCGCAACGACACGCTGCTCGGGCGCGGCAAGTTCCGAGTGAAAGGCGACGTCATCGAGATCCAGCCGGCGCACGAGGAATCGGCGTACCGGATCTCGATGTTCGGGGACGAGATCGAGCAGATCACGCACTTCGACCCGATGACCGGCGAGGTCTACGGGAAGCTCGAGTACCTGAACGTGTTTCCGGCGACGCAGTACGTGACCTCGAAGCCGACGATCGAGCGAGCAGTCGACGAGATCCACGCCGAGATGGAGGAGCAGGTGAGGAAGTTCGAGTCCGAGGGCCGGATGCTCGAGGCGCACCGGATCCGGCAGCGGACCGAGTACGACGTCGAGATGATGAAGGAGCTCGGCTTCTGCAACGGGATCGAGAACTACTCGCGGATTCTGGATGGCCGTCCGCCCGGGTCGGCTCCGTACACGCTGATCGACTACTTCCCATCCGACTTCGTCGTCTTCCTGGACGAGTCGCACCAGTCCGTGCCCCAGATCGGCGGCATGTATGAGGGCGACCGCTCACGCAAGCAGACGCTCGTCGACTTCGGCTTTCGCCTCCCCTCGGCTCTCGACAACCGCCCGCTTCGCTTCGACGAGTTCCTCGGCAAAGTGCCGCAGATCGTCTTCGTCTCCGCGACGCCGGGGGCCTTCGAGATCCGGCACTCGACGGTCGTCGCCGAGCAACTCGTCCGCCCGACCGGCATCGTCGACCCCGAGGTCGAGCTGCGCGCGACGAAGAACCAGATCGACGACCTCCTGAACGAGATCCGCCGGCGCGAGGAGCTCGGCGAGCGCACGCTCGTCACGACGCTGACGAAAAAGATGTCCGAGGACCTGACCGACTACCTGCTCGAGTCGGGCGTCAAGGCGCGCTACCTCCATTCCGAGGTGGACACGCTCGACCGCATCCAGATCATCCGCGAGCTTCGGCTCGGCGAGTACGACGTTCTCGTCGGCGTCAACCTGCTGCGCGAGGGGCTCGACCTGCCCGAGGTCTCGCTCGTCGCCGTGCTCGACGCCGACAAGGAGGGCTTCCTGCGTGGGAAGACGGCCCTGATCCAGACGATCGGCCGCGCCGCGCGGAACACGAACGGCAAAGTGCTCATGTACGCGGACAAGATGACCGAGGCGATCAAGGGGGCGCTCGACGAGACGAACCGTCGCCGCACCGTCCAGCTCGCCTACAACGAGGAGCATGGGATCACGCCGGAGTCGATCCAGAAGGGCGTCTCGGACATCGCCGAGTTCCTGTCCCTGGAGGCGCCGCACGTGCCCCGTCGCCGGCGCAAGGGCGCACGCGAGGTCGAGGGCATGAGCGCGATCGAGATCGAGCGGCTCGCCGTGACGCTCGAGGAAGAGATGTTCGCCGCCGCGGAGGAGCTCCGCTTCGAGTACGCAGCCAAGCTCCGGGACGAGATCAAGGACCTGCGGCGAGAGCTGCAGGCCGCCGCCGGGACCGCTGCCTAAGCTCTAGCCGTCCTGCTTGCGAGCGCGCAGCTCGTCCTGCTCGCGAGCCTTGGCCTCGTGGTAGGCGATCCGTTCCCGCACCATTCGCTGGATCTCGGCATGGCGGGCATGGTCCTCAGCCGTGAGATTCCCCGTTTTCTTCCTCTTCGCCATTCTCGTCCTCGAGTAACGTTCTGATTCGTCTGACGTCGTTCTTGATATCGCCGAGTAACGCCATGATAGTGGTCACGTCTCGGTGCTCGATCGGCGGCTCCACGAACCCATCGTTGCCTCGATTGCGGATGTCCGCAAGTGTCATTTCAAGACCTGCGCCCACTGGGCACTCCGGGTCCTAACACGCGGTTCACCGGACGGAAACACCCGTTCCGAAGGGTCGGAGTTAGGATGCCGCGTCGTCTTTGAAGGGGGAGGAATAGCGTGATTCGCACTAGCCGCAAACTCGGCGGTGTCGCCGCCATCGTCAGTTTCCTGATTGCCCTCGTCGTCTCGCTCGGGGCGGGCAACGCCGCGGGAACGAGACACGAGGCTTCATCCGAAAAAGTGATCCTGTTCGCATCCGACGGGATGCGTCCCGACCTCATGGAGGAGTACGCGAGGCACGGCAGCATGCCCACGTACCGAGCGCTGATGCACGCAGGCGTTCGCGGTCACAACGGGCTCACGCAGGGCTTTCCGCCCAACACCGGCGTCGGCTGGGCGACCCTCGCGACCGGCGCGTGGCCGGGGGTGCACGGCTCGACGAACAACACGTTCCACCGGCTGACCGACCCGAGCTTCAACAGTTCGACGAGCTTCGCCGCGACCGGCGTGCTGCAGGCCGACACGCTCGGTCAAGCCGCCGAGCGCGCCGGCAAGGAAGTCGCCTCGGTCGAGTGGGTTGCCGCACGAGGCTACGTCCCCGCGCTCCAGGGGCCGGTGGTGGACTTCCGGTCGTTCTTCTCGCGCCGCGGGATCCTGCTCAACTACGACATCCCCGGGCAGCCCGACCGTGCGAATTCGTTCGGCGTCGATTACTTCCGGGTCACGCTCGATCCGGCCGCCGGCTGGACGAACGTGCCGGCGTCGTTCAGCCCGGCGCAGGAGGAGCGGCTGACGGTCACCACGACCTTCGCGGCCGTGAACCCCACGAGGCTCTACGACCTCTACATCTATGACTCGACGAACGACAGCACCGTGAACTACGACCACGTGCTCGTCGTCCCGGCCTCGACGAAGAATGGCCTGCTGGCCGTCGCCAACCTGAGCCAGAACCAGTGGGCCGACGTCAAGGTGACGCTGATCGGCGCGCGGGCGGGTCAGACCGCGGGCCTCTTGTTCAAGGTCATCGATCTGGCGCCCGACCTGTCGCGGTTCCGGCTCTACTTCACGTCGGTCACCAGGGTCAACGCGACGTACAACGCGCTGGGGTCGGCCGGCTCGGCCGCGTTCGAGGAGACGCTCGCACACGACTTCCCGACCTCGATGGCTGCCGACTTCGCACCGCTCGAAGGGGGCATCGTCGACGAGGACACGTACGCAGAGCAGGGGCTCAAGTGGCAGGACGCGCATTTCGCGTACCTCCACTACATCTTCGACACGCTCGGCCTCGATCCCGACCTGCTCCTCCTCGGCACACCGACCACCGACGAGTTCCAGCATCAGTTCATGGGGCTCGTCACGACGAGGGACATCGACAACGATCGCAACCCGTACTACGACGACGTCGAGGGAGACGGCATCAGGGACGGCCGCGTCGCGAACCGCGAGGGCTACATCCGCTCGGCCTATCACGAGGCCGACGAGACGCTTGCGCTGGGCCGCGAGCTGATGGGGGACGAGGCGACGGTCTTTGCGTCGTCCGATCACGGCTTCGCGCCCCAGTGGTACGCCGTCAACGCCGGCAAGGTGCTCCTCGACGCCGGCCTGCAGACGGTCGAGCAGAACGGTAACTGCCGCTGGTTCCCGACCCTTCCTGCGGGGCAGAAGGTCAAGGCCTGCTACGCGGGCGGGACAGCGCAGTTCTACATCAACCTTGTCGGCCGGCACCCTGAAGGCATCGTCCCGGTTGCCGAGTACGAGAACGTCCGCAACCAGATCATCCAGGCGTTCCAGAACCTGACCGACCCGGCGAACCCCGGGAAGCAAGTCGTGTTGACGATCCTGCGCAAGGAACAGCTCTCGAACGTCGACGGCACCAACTCGCTCAACGCGACTCGAAGCGGAGACGTCGTCGTCGTCCTGCGACCGCCGTACCAGTACGACGCGGCGACGCCGGGACAGCGGATCGCGTTCTCGCAGTTCTTCGGGCAGCACGGGTACCTGCCGAACCTCGTGAACCTCGCTCGCAACGTGAACATGCACGGAACGTTCGTCGCAGCCGGCCCCGGAATCCGCGGCGGCGGTGGAGGCGGTAACGGCGGAGGCGGTCGCGTCGTGCACGACGTGCGGGCGATCGATCTCGCGCCGACGATCGGTTTTCTCATGGACGTCGACGGCCCTGCGGACGCGAGTGGTGAGGTCCTGAGGGGCATCCTCGACCGGAGATAGCGAACACGCCTCCAGGTACTCGATGCAGAGGCCTGTCCCGCGCGGCGGGTCAGGCCTCTGCTCTCCTTCGGCGTAAGCTCAGCGAATGCTCGTATTCCTCCTCGGCCTGATCGTCGGCGGCTTCTTGATCGGTGGGCTGGCCCGGCTGGCTGTCCCGGGCCCCGACCCGATGCCGTTCTGGCTCACGATCGCGTTCGGCCTTGGCGGATCGATGGTCGGCGGCCTCGTCGCCTATGCCCTGCTCGGACGCCCCGGCGGCTTCCTCTTCGGCTACGCGGGCGCGATCACGCTCGTGATCCTCTATCGCCGTTTCGTCCAGAAGCGAGGGATCACGGGGCCGGAGGCGAGAGCCCAGCCGACGCGCGGCTGGGGCCTGCGCCGCTAGCAGGGGAAGAGTTTCTCCTGCGGGGCTTTCGGGAACCGACACCGGACAACCCCGAAGAGGAGGAAGTAATGGGCATTATCGCGTTCATCATTCTCGGATTGCTTGCCGGAGCTCTCGCCAAGGCAATCCTTCCCGGCGAGGACCCGGGCGGCTTCATCATCACGGCGCTCATCGGCATCGCCGGCGCATTGATCGGCGGATTCCTCGCCGGAGCGCTGTTCAATGCCGATCCAATGGATGAGTTCTTCGACGTCAGCACGTGGCTGACGGCAATCGTCGGGTCGATCGTCCTGCTGCTCATCTACCGAGCAGTAGCGGGCCGCAACCGGCGCCCGTTGACGGGTTAGTAGCCCGCTTCGAGTACCAGCGCTCGGGGCCGCGGGGCGAGACGCCTCACGGCCTCGAGCGCCATTCAGTGCGAGTTAGGGCTCGACGCCGAGCGGCTTGGGGCCGCGGCCGAAACGGCGCTCTGCGGTCAAGCCCCAGTCGTCGGAGCGCCAGATGTAGGTCTGGACGAGGATCGACGTCTCGTCGCACTCGTAGACGTGCAGCCCGCGCGCCTCGCCGCGTCGCTGTGGACGCGGTTGGCCGAGACCCGGTGCGATCGACACCACCACGCCCTGCACGTCCCCGCGGATGACCTCGAACTCATGCCGCTCGCTGACGGCGCCCTGGTGGATGTGGCCCGCGAGAATCAGCTCGGCGCCGGAGTCGACGAGCGAGGCCAGGACGTGCGAGCGGCGGGCGACCGGCTTCTTGCGCGAGCGCCACGGCGCTCCGATCAGATGGTGGTGCAGCGTCACGACCCGCAGCGCGCCCTCCGGCGCCTCGGCGAGGAGCTCGCGGGCCTGCGCGAGCTGGGTCTCGCGCATTCCGCCGGACTGATGCCGCCACGCGCGCACGGAGTTCAGCCCGACCACGCAGAGCGTCGGCGAGCGGAAGACGGGCTCGGTCGTCTCCCAATGCCGCTCGAACTCGGCGAACGTCCGGGTGAAGCGCGCCGGGAAGGTGTACGGGATGTCGTGGTTCCCGGGGATCGCGATCACCGGCGGGCCGAGCGAGCGCAGGAAGTCGGCCGCCGCTGCGTGTTGCTCCGGGCGTCCCCGGTGCGTCAGGTCGCCGCTCGCGACGACGAGCTCGGGTGCGGTGCGCTCGATGAGCGTCGCAAGACTGCGCTCCACTTGAGGGGCCTCGCGGGTTCCGACGTGCAGGTCCGAGATATGGAGGAGCCGCGTTGGGGGAACCGAAGCACTGGGTACACTCATGCCGATGGTTGACGAGCCTACCGAGATCTTCGACGACCTCTATCTGGGTCTGCGAGCGGGCGGCGCGTTGCGCAAGAAGCGGCGCGGCGAGCCGCTGACGATGGAAGAGGAAGAGGCGCTCGGCCGCTGGGAGTCGCTCTCGGGAGCACGCAAGGCGGCGACGATCGGCGCCTTCGCGATCGGCACATTTGGTTTGGGCTTCACCCTCGGCGGTCTCGTGTTCGGCCGCTGGCGCAAGGCCTGACCCCGGCTAGCCCTCGACGTCCTGCGCCGTGAACAGTACGGCCGGGACTTCCTCGTCCGCGGGATCCTTCTCGAGGACGACGACACTGACGAGCGTCGCGATGACGGCCGCCAGCGGGATCGCCAACAGGACGGCGAATCCGCCGAACAGGATCGCGGTCGCGGTCACGGAGACCAGGACGAGCAGCGGCGAGAGGCCGACCGCATCGCCGAGCACCTTCGGGATCACAAGGTAGTCCTCCGCGAGGCGAACTCCGAGCACGATCAGTCCCGCTGCGAGCGCGAGCTGCCAGGACTCGGTCAAGCCGACGCCGACCGCCAGGGCGCCTGCGGCGAGCGGTCCGATCACCGGAACGATCTCGACGATGCCAGCGAAGATCCCGATGAGGATCCAGTACGGAAGCCCGATGGCCCAGAACGCCATGCTCAGCACGGTGGCGACGGCCACGATCAGGATCAGCTGACCCCGGACGTACGCGCCGAGCTTGAGGTCGATCAGGTCCCATGTGTCGCGCACGACGCGCCGCCTGTCCTTCGGAAGCACTGAGACGACAAGTGCGATCGCGCGGTTGCGCTCGAAGATCCAGTACGCGGCCGACGCGAAGACGAAGAAGATGCCGACGAGGATCTCGAAGCCGAGCCTGGTCGCCTCGAGCGCATGACTGACGAGACCGCTCGTATTCGGCAGGTCTCGCAGCCAGCGGTCGAGCGCCACGAGCGCGTCGTGCTTCCAGCCCGTCTCGTTGTCTGCTTCGTTGCGGAGGGCGTTCCCGCCCACCGCCGCCTGAACCTGGTCGACGGCGATCGGGACAACCAGCCAGAGCAGGAGCCCGATGAGGCCCGCGAGCACGAGATAGTGGACGGCGATGCCGGCTCCGCGCGGCAACCCTCGCCGTCGAAGTGCCTCGATGCTCGGGCGCATCGAAGCGGCCAGGATGAACGCCAGGAAGATGAGGGCGATCACGACCCGCAGCTTCCAGAGTGCGAGCACGGCGACGACGACGCTGACGACGATCAGCGTCGAGAGGAAAACGCGGCGTGCAGTCTCTGCCACACCCCTGTTCTGGCCAGGGAACCCCCGGCGCAAACGGCAGGAATGCCGATCGGGTTGCAGAAGCCGCAAACATGCCCGCGGATCGGGACGAGCACGTCTGCCTGGAAATGCGCCGTCACGGCGTCGTCCTCGCGCGCCCGCTCATTCGTTCCGGTGGGGTCGCGATCGCCGGGATCTTCATCCTGACGTTGCCCTGGGCGGCTGCTGCCGGCGTCGGGGCAGTATTGATCGCTGTGGCAGCGGCGTTCACGCTCCGCGCCGTCTGGCAGTGGGAGCGAACCCGGATCGTGGTCACGACCGAAAAGCTCTACGTCATCAACGGAACGCTGCGCCGTCGGACGAAGACGGTGAAGCTGCGGGCAGTGGACGCGGTCGAGCTCGACCAGTCATTGCTCGGGCAGCTCCTGGGCTACGGGACGCTCGTCGTCGGGCCGCTGACGGTCGGCCACGTCGCCGGGCCCAAAGAGGTCTGCCAACTCGTCGAGGAGCTCGCGACCTAGGCAAATCGAACACTTGTTCGTCCGACCCGCCTCGCTAAACTGGGTCGGTTATGGCCTCGGAAGAACTGGTAATTCACGGCGCCCGCGAGCACAACCTCAAGGACATCGACGTCCGCCTGCCGCGGAACAAACTGACCACGATCACCGGGCTCTCCGGCTCCGGAAAGTCCTCGCTTGCCTTCGACACGATCTACGCAGAAGGGCAGCGCCGCTACGTCGAGTCGCTCTCCGCATACGCCCGGCAGTTCCTCCAGATGATGGAGAAGCCGGACGTGGACTCGATCGAAGGTCTCTCGCCGGCGATCTCGATCGACCAGAAGACGACCTCACGCAATCCGCGCTCGACAGTCGGCACCGTCACCGAGATCTACGACTACCTCCGCCTGCTCTACGCGCGGATCGGCCGGCCGCACTGCCCGGTCTGCGGGCGGCCGATCGCGGGGCAGTCGATCGAGGCGATCGTCGACCAGGTGCTCCGGCTCCCGGAGGGGACGAAGTTCACGGTCAATGCGCCGGTCGTCCGCGATCGCAAGGGCGAGTACAAGGACGTCTTCGAGGAGCTGCGCGCGGACGGGTTCACGCGCGTCAAGGTCGACGGCGAGGTGCGGATGCTCGAGGACGAGATCGTCCTCGACAAGAAGTTCAAGCACACGATCGAGGTGGTCGTCGACCGGCTCGTGATGAAGCCCGACCTGCGCACCCGCCTCTGGCAGTCGATCGAGACGGCGACCACGCTTGCGGACGGCCTCGTCGTGATCGATGTGCTCGACGGAGATGAGCTCACGTTCAGCGAGCGCTTCGCGTGCCCGGAGCACGGTGTCGGGCTGCCGGAGCTCCAGCCGCGCATCTTCTCGTTCAACTCGCCGCACGGCGCGTGCCCGCGCTGCCACGGCCTGGGCGCCCAGCAGGAGATCGATCCCGACCTGCTCGTCCCCGACCCGACCGCTGTCGATCGGAGAGGGTGCGCTCGTCCCGTGGTCGACGGGCGGCTCGGCCTTCTACGAGGCGGTCATCCAGGGCATCGCAGACAAGTGGGAGATCGACCTCGACAAGCCGTGGCAGGACCTGACCGACAAGGAGCGAGAGCTCTTCCTCTACGGGACGGATGGCGAACGGATCTACGTGCGCTACCGGAACCGGATGGGGCGCAAGCGCTCGTACATGCTCGCGTTCGAGGGGATCGTCAGGAACCTCGAGCGTCGGTATCGCGAGACGGACTCGTCGCGGCAGCGCGAGCGAATCGAGGAGTACATGAGCCTGAGGCCCTGCCCGGAGTGCGGCGGGGCACGCCTGAAGCCCGAGGTGCTCGCAGTCACCGTCGGCGAGAGCAACATCCACAAGTTCTCGAAGATGTCGGTCACGCGCTCGATCGCGTTCCTCGACTCGCTCGAGCTGAGCGAGACCGAGCAGCTGATCGGCGCCCGGATCATCAAGGAGATCCGCGAGCGGCTGACGTTCCTCGACAACGTCGGGGTCGGCTACCTGCAGCTCGACCGCGCGGCGGGCACGCTCTCAGGCGGCGAGGCTCAACGGCTCCGGCTTGCGACGCAGATCGGCTCGCAGCTCGTCGGCGTCCTCTACATCCTCGACGAGCCCTCGATCGGCCTCCACCAGCGCGACAACGGGAAGCTGATCGGCACGCTGGAGCGGCTTCGCGATCTCGGCAACACCGTGCTCGTGGTCGAACACGACGAGCAGATGATGCGCGCGGCCGACCATCTCGTCGACATGGGCCCGGGCGCAGGCGAGCACGGCGGCTACGTGGTCGCCGAGGGGACGGCCGCGGAGGTCGAGCGACACCCCGAATCGGTGACCGGCCAGTTCCTCTCCGGCAAGCGCGAGATCGCGATTCCGGAGCGTCGTGCCGAGGACCTGGGCTCCTTCTGGGTGCGCGGCGCTTCCCAGCACAATCTGAAGGGGATCGACGTCGAATTCCCGGTCGGGAAGTTCATCACGGTGACCGGCGTCTCGGGCTCCGGCAAGTCGACGCTCGTCAACGAGACCGTCTTCAAGGCGCTCGCGAACCGGCTCAATCGCACGCGCGTGAAACCCGGCGAGCATGCAAGCTGCGAGGGAATCGAGTGCTTCGACAAGGTGATCGACATCGACCAGTCGCCGATCGGCCGCACGCCGCGCTCGAACCCGGCGACCTATACGAAGCTCTTCGACCACATCCGCGAGCTCTATTCGCTCACACCGGAGGCGAAGGTGCGCGGCTACAAGCCGGGCCGCTTCTCCTTCAACGTCCGGGGCGGACGCTGCGAGACCTGCAAGGGCGACGGGACGATCAAGATCGAGATGCACTTCCTGCCCGACGTCTACGTGCCGTGCGAGACCTGTCACGGTCGCCGCTACAACCGCGAGACGCTCGAAGTGCGCTTCAAGGGCAAGTCGATCGCGGACGTGCTGGAAATGTCGGTCGAGGAGGCGCTGAAGTTCTTCGCGAAGATCCCGAAGCTGCGGCGCCGGCTCCAGACGCTGCACGACGTCGGGCTCGACTACGTCCAGCTCGGTCAGCCGGCGACGACCCTCTCCGGAGGTGAGGCGCAGCGCGTGAAGCTCGCGTCGGAGCTCTCGAAGATCGCGACCGGGCGGACGCTGTACATCCTCGACGAGCCGACGACCGGCTTGCACTTCGCCGACATCGAGAAGCTGCTCGAGGTGCTTCAGCGGCTCGCCGACGCGGGCAACACGGTGCTCGTGATCGAGCACAACCTCGACGTGATCAAGCAGGCCGACTGGATCATCGACCTCGGCCCTGAGGGCGGCGAGGCCGGTGGCGAGGTGCTCGCGACCGGAACGCCCGAGCAGGTTGCCGAGGTCGCGGCGTCGGCGACGGGCCGGTATCTCAGTCAGGTGCTGCCGAAGAAGGCGGCGAAGAAGGCCGCGCCGAAGAAGGCGGCGCCGAGGAAAGCGGCCAAAGCTGCGGCCTAGGACTTGGTTCGCTCGACCGCAGTGAACCGGTAGGCAAGCTTCGAGCTCTGGCCCTCGAGCGCATTGCCTGCTCTGGTCGGCAGCTTCAGCGTCAGCCGCAGGTAGGCCCTTGCTCGTGGGCGCAGAACCAGGCGGAGCTTCTTTCTGCCGAGCACCCGCACATTGGCGAGGAGCCGGGTTTGCCTACCACGGCACTTGTACGAATGCGCCTGCGGCCGGATCTTCCAACGCCGCGAGCAGCGCGCCAGCGAGAGTCGGAGGCCCTGGTTTCGGCTCGTGAGCCGCGAGGGGCGCTTCGCCTTGACCGTGAGCGCGACGATCCGCATTGCACGAGGTCTCCGCACACGTAGGACGAACCTTCGCTCGATGCGGTCACCCGGCGCAATGGCGTCTGGCCGCTGGAGGCTCCGACCGGTGATCAGGAGCTTTGGCGGTCGCTTCGTCTGTACCTGTCCCCGGCTTGCGCCTGCGAGCCCAGCGGATGCCCCGAGGGCGGCGATGCTCGCGGCAATGCCGACGACGAGAGCGGACTTGAGGACCCTGCCGGACATCCGGCCGGTCGGCGCTACTTGCTCTGGCCCGCGCGCTGGGTGCCGGTGAAGGCGTAGGTGAGCGTCGAAGACTGGTTTTGGAGAGTGTTGCCTGCCGAGCCCGGAAGCGTGATCGTCGCGCGGAGGTGATCCGTCGCGCCGGCGGTCAGCGTCAGGTTGGTGAGCGCGACGTTGGTGCCGATCACGGAGCTCGAGGCGAGCACCGAAGACGTCGAGCCGCCGCAGGTGTATGTGTAGGGCGGGCCCGACTCAGTCCATGCGGCCGAGCACTTGTCGATCACGATGTGGAGGCCGTCCGTGGTGTCGGTGTCGAGCAGCGAGCTCGGCGCGGCGCTTGTCGTCAGCGTGACCGCGCTGAAATCGATCGAGCCTGCGTAGTTGAGGTCGATCGCGCGCTGCATCGTGTCGCCGGCGGCGATCGGGCCGGCGCCGGTGCCGAGACGGCTGAACGGTGCCGACAAGGTGAGCGTGCCGCTCGCGATCGTGTGGGTCGCGCTCGTCGAGCTGGTGAAGGTCGCGAAGGTTCCAAGACCTGCGATCGCGGCGGCAGCGCCGATGATGGCGACCGAGGCGACGATTTTGTGCAGCGAGAAATGCATTGCTAGCTCTTTCTCGTCGATGGCGGTAGGGGAGACCTCCCCCAAAAGGGGGGAACCTTTAGTCAATCGAGGAAGTAGTTGACGTCCAGTTGAATGAGGTCTGTCTGCGACCTCCTGGCGGCCGTCGAGTCCCTCATGTAGACCTTGATCGTCAGGTTGTTCGCATCGGTCACGCTCGTCAGCTCGGACAGCGTCACGTTGTCGGTCGAAAAGCTGGTCGTGCTGTTACACGAGACCGGAGTGCCCGAGCTGCCGTGGGTGCCCAGCAGCGTGACGCCGTTGTAGGTCTCGAAGTACCAGCAGACGGTGTCGCCGCCCGTGTTCGCCTTGTAATAGAACCTGACGCTAGCGCTCGTGATCACCGATCCGCTCGGTACGTCGGGATCGAACGTGTGCTTCATGTAGCGCGCCGCCGCAAACGTCGTCGCCCAGTTGCCGGCGCTGACGTAGACAGTGCTGTCGCCGGCGGTCGCCAGGCTCCAGTTCGTCGTCGCCACCGATGTGTCCGCCTGATCGCGGTAGATCTTCTCGTACGTCGTGAAGCTTCCATACGCCGTTGACCCCGCGACAGTCGCCAGGTCCTGCCTAATCACCCGGCTCAGGATCCCGGACTCCCTGCCGTAGACGCGCACACGCAGGTCGTTGAGGATCGTCGTGTCCGTTACCTCGGCAAGTGTGGTCGAGTAGGTCGTCTGTGTGGTGGTCGCGTTGCACGCGACGGGGGTGCCCGTACTGCCGTGGGTACCGATCAGCGTCGAGGTCGAGGCGCGATAGACCTCGAAGTAGAAGCAGGCGGTCTCGCCGGCTCCGTTTGCGGCCATGCGGTAGTTGAACTGAGCAGAGCTCACCGGCACGCCGCCGGCACTGGCAGCATTGAAGTCGAACTCAACCCACCGGTTCGCCGCAAACGCGGTCGCCCAGTTCGAGGTGTTCTTGACCAGGGCGTCCGTGTACGAGAGCGTGTCGTCCGCGTTCGTCTCGGCGCCGCCTCCGGAGGCGTCGCGCACGCTCCAGGCGGCGCTCGGACGGATGCCGGGGAAGATTCTCTTCGAGACGTACGTTCCAGGGCCGCCGTTCGCGTACGAGTTGAAGCCGCCGAGGGCGAGCGACACCGTCGTGAAGGACGCCGCGGCAACGCCGGCCAGCACGGCCCAGCGCAGTGCGCGCCGCGAGACGAGCGAGTCAGGCGACCGGTGCGACATCCCGGATCTCCTCCTCAGGTTTTCGCCAAATCCGCCAGAGCCCGAGCACCACGAGCAGGAGTGGGGCGCCGAACACGGTCAGCATCCGGACTGGTGGCGTGCGGAGCCACACGATCAGCCAGCCGAGATTGGGGGCGACGGCTCGCACTTGCCAGGCCGTCGTGCCGTCGAGGCGCGCCTTCCAGGGGTCGATCGAGTCGTTCGCGTCGCCTTTCGTCTGGACGACCGGGTGCTCGCCGCCGCTCAGCACCTTCACGATGCGATGCGTCTGGACATGCTGATCCCCGATCGGAATGTGGTAGCTGATCACCTGGCCCGCGCGGACCTCTCGAAGCGGCTCCGGAGTGACGACGATCAGGTCGCCGGGGGCGAAAGCAGGGCGCATGCTGCCGGAGAGGACGGTCTCGACCCGGTACCAGCCTGTGCGCGGAAGCACGCCGATCGCCAGGAAGAGGAGCAAGGCGGCTCCGAGGAACAGCCACACCGCGAGCTCCGAGCAGCGGCCCGCAACACTCCGCTTGGTCCTGGGTCTCGCGCGGGCCATAGCCGGCGACTACTTGTTCGTCCCGGTGCGCTGCGTGCCCGTGAACGCGTACGTGATCGTCGAGGACTGATTCTGGAGTGTGTTGCCGGCGCCGACCGGAAACGTGAGCGTGATCCGCAGGCGGTCGGTCGCGCCGGAGATCAGCGAGCTGAGGTTGGCCAGCGCAATCGTCGCGCCGATCACCGGGCGCGTGGCGAGGACGGAAGTGGTCGAGCCGCTGCACGTGTACGTGTACGGCGGGCCCGACTCGGTCCAGGCGACCGAGCACTTCTCGATCACCATCTGCAAGCCGTTCGTTGCGTCACTGTCGAGCAGCGACGTCGGTGAAGCGCTCGTCGTCAACGTGACCGAGGCGAGGTCCAGCGAGCCCTGGTTGATCAGGTCGACGTTGCGCTGGATCGTGTCACCGGGCGCGAGCGCGGTTGCGCCAACCGTCAGACGGTTCGCGGGGCCGGTTGCGCCGAGTGCGATCGTCACGGTTCCGGACGCGACCGTGTGGTTCGCGGACGTCGTGCTCGTGAAGGTCGCGAACGTGCCGAGCCCGGCGATGCTGGCGGCCGCGCCGAGCAGGGCGATCGAGGCTACGAGCTTGCGAGTGCGCGAGCGTTGACGATGCCGTTCGTGCCGCCGTCCGCCGGGCAGGGGTGATGTCTGAATTGGCTCGCCTTTCATCCTCGTCGCCGCATGGAAGAGCGCCTCTCAACGCCCGGTCGCGCCTATCGGCCCGACTTGGACAAACCTTGAGCCGCGCTTTCGCGACCGTCCTCCCCTTAAAGGGGGAGTGGGAACTCCTCACCGACCCGCCACCGGCCCTCGTCGTCTTCGACGAGCAGGGTCACGTGTCGGGCGTCCGCGTGGATCGGCAAGTGCGGCGTGAGTTCAGCGTCGATCTCGTCCTGCAGCGTCGTGTCGCCGACGCCCACGGTCAGGTGCGGAATGACCTCGTCGTGGATCCCTTCGTACGGCGGGTAGTCCCGGTAGTGCGAAAGGATCAGCTCCGTGAGGGCGCGGAACGGCGCGGCCGGTTCGGGGGCAAGCCATGCAACCTCGGGAAAGCGGGCGACTCGCGGGAGCGAGAACGAGAACGAGGGCCGGGTGGCGAAGAGCGCCCGGAGCTCTTCGAGTAGCGCATCGTCCGCCACGTCCGTCGAGACGAACGGGAACAGCAGCGTCACGTGTGCGGGAATGCCCAGGCTCGCGTTGTCGTAGCGTTCGCGCCAGTCGCCGACGAGGGGCTCGGCCTCTGGAACGACGACGATCAAGGCGGTGCGCGGCACGCGGCGCAGGCTACGCTCATACGGTGAACGCGGCGGTCGAACCAGGGGCCTCGCTCCAGCGCGAGTGGTGGCTGCGGGCGCTCGGGATCTTCCAGCGCCCCTCGCTCGTCTTCCAGGGCCTGCGCGACGACTCCGACGAGGCGGCGGATGCTCGGCAGGAGCCTGTGCTCGCGCTCGTTCTCCTCGCCGGCTTCGCGGGCGTCCTCTCGACCTCCCTCGCGGGGCGGGTGCTGGACGACCCCGTCTACGGAGACTCACTGTTCGCGGTCCTCGCGTGGGCCTTTCTCGGCGGCGCCTTCTACGGAATCGTCGGCTACTGGCTGGGAGGCCTGATGGTGCACGCGTTCAGCCGCGGCTTCGGCGGCTCGAGCTCCTATCGGCAGGCTCGTCACATCGTCGCCTTCGCCGCCGCGCCGCTCGCGCTCTCGCTGCTCCTCGTCTGGCCGGTACGGCTTGCGATCTACGGCGGAGACGTCTTCCGAAGCGGCGGTTCCGACTCGGGCGTCGGCGACACGCTCTTCGAGGCGCTCGTCGTCGCCTCGTTCGCCTGGATGATCGTCCTCGTGGTGGTCGGCGTCCGGACGGTCAGCGGCTTGTCTTGGCCCCGCCGTCGCTGAAGCTCTCGAGCTCCTCCTTGGACATCTCGTAGGTGTGCTCTTCGTCCGGGAACGTGCCCGCCCGCACATCCTCGGCATAGGCCTCGAGGGCGTCGCGGATCTCCCGTGAGAGGTTCGCGTAGCGCTTCACGAAGCGGGGGAGGTGACCCTCGGTCAGGCCGAGCAGGTCGTGGTAGACGAGCACCTGTCCGTCGGTCTCGCGACCGGCTCCGATCCCGATCGTCGGCACCGTCAGTCGCCTCGTGATCTCCGCCGCGACCGGCGAGGGGACGGCCTCGAGCACGACCGAGAAGGCGCCGGCCTCCTCGAGCGCGAGCGCGTCGTCGACGAGCGTCCGTGCGGCCTCGGCCGTCTTGCCCTGGGTCTTGAACCCGCCGAGCATCGTCGCTGACTGCGGAGTCAGCCCGACGTGGCCCATGACCGGAATCCCGGCCTGGACGATCGACCGCACGCGCGTGAGCGAGGGGCCGGCGCCCTCGAGCTTGACCGCGTCGGCGCCCGCTTCCTTGAAGAAGCGAATCGCATTCTCGACCGCCTTCTCGTCCGAGACCTGGAACGACCCGAACGGCATGTCGCCGACCACGATCGGATGCCTGGCCGCGCGCGCGACCGTGCGCGTCAGGAAAAGCATCTCGTCCATCGTCACGGGCACGGTTGTGCCTTCGTGGCCGAGCACGACCATCGCGGCCGTGTCCCCGACGAGGATCACGTCGACGCCCGCGTCTTCTGCGAAGCGCGCGCCGGGCGCGTCATAGGCCGTGACCATCACGATCTTCTGGCCGCGTCGCTTCATCTCGGCGAGCTCGGGGAGAGCCAGCTTTCCTCGGGGCGGTGTGCTCATTGGTTGTCTCCTTCCAGGATGACGTTGTCGATCAAACGTGTGTCACCAACGTGAACGGCGGCGGCAAGAACCTTCTGGCCATCGAGCTCCGCCAATTCGACGTAGTCGACGTCCAGCGCGGCCAGCAACTCGCGTGCCTTGGCCGGATCCTTCGTCGCAAGGGCATGCGGCAGGGCGAGCGCCGCCTCGCGCTCATCGGGAGAGAGGTAGGCGTTCCGCGTCGAGAGCGCGAGCCCGTCCTCGTCTCGAACGGTGGGGAGCACGCGGATCTGGACGTCGAGGTTCAGGTCGGCGACGATCCGCTTCACGACTGCAGCCTGCTGTGCGTCTTTCTGACCGAAGTAGGCGCGCCGGGGCCGGACGATGTTGAAGAGCTTGAGGCAGACGGTTGCGACGCCGCGGAAGTGCCCAGGTCGAAACTCGCCTTCGAGTCGGCGCCCGAGCTCGCCGACGTCGGCCCAGGTCTCGTAGCCCGGCGGATACATCTCCCCTGAGGACGGCGCGAACAGGAGGTCGACGCCGGCCTGCTCGGCGAGCGTCACGTCGCGCTCCTCGTCGCGGGGGTAGCGGTCGAGATCCTCTCCCGCGCCGAACTGGGCCGGGTTGACGAACAGGCTCGCCACGACCGCGTCCGAGTCGGCTCGAGCCGCGGCGAACAGCGAGAGATGCCCCTCGTGGAAGGCGCCCATGGTCGGGACGAGGCCGATCTCGGAGAAGGGCTCGAGGGCTTCGCGAACCTGGGCGATCGTCCGCACGATCTTCATGGCACCGGCAGCGCCGCGGTCGCGTCGGCCAGGGCGCGGTAGAGAGGCTCGAGCTCCGGCCGGCGCTCGCGGATCGCGGCCAGGTGCGCCTCGACCGTCTCCCAGTCGCCGCGCTCGATCGGGCCCGTCAGCTCGAAATCGTTCTCGATCACGCGTCGCATCAGCGGGACGAGCGCCTCGGGCGGCGCGCCGGCGGCCTCGACGAGGTCGGCGGCCGCGCGGTGGAGCGTGACGAGGAAGTTCGACGCGACGGCCGCCCCGGCGTGGTAGAGCGCGCGCTCCGCGTCGAGGAGCTCGAACGGATCGAGCCCGAGCTCGCGCGCGAGCCAGAAGCCGACCGCGCTTGCCTCGTCGGTCTCCGCGGTCACGGCGGCATGGGCCCCGTCGAGCTGCTCGGGCCCTCGCGCGCGAGTAAAACTCTGGAGCGGGTGCAGGCCGAAGCGGCGCTCGTGCGGGTCGAGCGCTGTCAGGGGAGTTGCGCCGCTCACGTGCGCGATCCACGGGCCGGGCGGGATCGTCGATGCGACCTCGGAGATCACGCGGTCCGGCACGCAGAGCAGAACGAGCTCGGCTTCATCCTCTCGCAGCACGAACCCACGCTCACGCAGCCGTCCTGCGACAGCGGAGCCAACCCGGCCGGAGCCGACGATGCGGATGTTCCTAAGCAAAAAAAGCTCCAGTTCCGTAGCGGATACCGGGCAACCGCAGTTTAGCCGCCCTCGATCGAGTGACGTAAAACGGGGGAGCCAGGAGCCAGGAGGTGCTGCCGATACGTGACGTGGCGTACGGGGAGCCCGGTCCGTGCAATGCGGCCTGCCGGATCAAGGAGAAGAGAGACCCATGAAGAGATTTCTCGCGATTGCCACGTTCGCAACCGCTGCCGTCATGCTCACAGGAACGGCGGGCGCGGCAACTTTCAAAGGCGTCGTTGTGTCCAAGGACGCGAAGCGCAAGGCCCTCGTCACCGCGTCGCCCGGCGCCGTCCGGACAGTGCGTTCGCCGGCCCGGTTCGCGCACGTCAAGGTCGGTCAGCGCGTGGCCGGCAAGGCAAGCCGTCTGTCCGACGGAACGTTCAGGGCGCAGTCGCTGCGCATCGTTGGCCGCGACAAGCGGGTCCGCTTTCGCGCAGTCGTCGTGAAGGGCGCGCGCGTTCAGTTGATCGTCGCTGCGGGCAGTAGCGTCTTCGCGCTTCGCCTCCGCGGGCTGAACACGTCGGCGGCCGGAAACGGCGGCGGGCTCGATGCCGGCGACAAGGTCGCGGTCGACGCGCGAATCGAGAACGGCAAGTTGCAGACTGGTCCGGGCGGGGTCGAAGAGATCGGCCACGCATCCGTGCTCGAGCTCGAGGGGATCTTCCTCAACACGACGAACGAGGGCTTCGACCTCGCGGTCGTCCACCGCGGGCTCGTTCACGTCTCCGTTCCGGACGGAATGATCCTGCCGACGTTCAAGGCCGGCGACCAGATCGAGGTACTCGTCCGCGTCGGCAACGAGGGCGCCTTCACCTTCATCAAGGGACGGCAGGACGAGCGCGATTACGGGAAGGTCAAGGAAGGCGAGTACACGGCCGAGGGCGTCCTCGTCGGCAAGTCGACGCTGTCCGTGAGCGTCCGAGGCGAGCGCGGCACGTTGGCCTGCGCGATTCCGGCGGGGCTCGACATGTCGTTCTTCCGCATCGGCGAGAAGGCCACGCTGGTCTGCGTCTCGCGTGACGGCGACCTCGTAATGATCAAGCTCAAGACGGAGAACGGCTCGCTGAGCGGCGACGGCTCGGGAGAGCTCGGCACGTACGGCGTGCTCACCGCCAAGTCGGCCGCCTCGGTCAGCGTCCGCCGTGAGGACACGACGCTCACGACCTGCAAGCTCCGCGCAGCGCTCAATCTGTCGCTGTTCCGCCTCGGCGAGAAGGTCAAGCTCCGCTGCCACCTGGAGGCCGGCGACTGGATCTTCGCCTCGATGTCCGGTGACAGGGCCTCGATCGACGAGCACGGCGCGATCGAGCAGTACGCGTCCGGAGTCCTCCAAGCCCGCTCCGGGCCGGAGGTCGTCGTTCGCATGTCTGACGGCATGCTGTTCGGGTGCCAGGCTCCGGCCGAGCTCAACCTGAGCTACTTCCGGGCGAACGAGCAGGTGAAGCTCCGCTGCCGGCTCGACGGAAGCGCGCGAACGCTCCTCGAGGTGGGCGGCGAGCGATACAGGGTAGGCGCCGACGGCTCAGTCGAGTTGTACGCCTACGGCATGCTCACTGCTCAAAGCGGGACAACGCTCACCGTCACCGCGGAGGACGCGGCGACGTTCACCTGCAGCTACCCGGCAGGGCTCGATCTCTCGAGTATCCCGCTCGGAACGCGCGTCAAGGTTCACTGCCATCTCGTCGGCGCTGTGCTCCAGTTGGACTATCTGAAGTCCGACTCGGCCATCGTCGAGGTCGGTCACTAGGCCCGACTTTTCGAAGGAACGAAGCCGGCCTCTTTCTCTGTTGGGGCCGGCTTCGTGGGTTCTCTTTGGCATGCGTCCGGTTCACTGCCTAAACTGCCGCGGCGATGCCGATCTACGAGTACGTCTGCATGGAGTGCGAGTCGCATTTCGAGGAGCTCGTCCGGAACGGGGAAGCGGTCAGCTGCCCCGACTGCGACGCCTCGAACGTCCGCAAGCAGTTCTCCGTGTTCGCGACTCACGGCGCCGCCGAGCAACCGAGTTACGGCGGAACGATGTCGGCCGGAGGCGGTTGTTGCGGCGGGAGTTGTGGCTGCCGGCACTGAGCTAGACCCCCGCGCGCACTGGCCGCGCTCCGCTCCCGCCGGGCAAAGCCCGGCTCCGCAGAGCGCTGACGCCGCTGAGCGCACGGTGCTCTCCGGGCCCGTGCTATGCAGCACTGTGCCCTCCGGCCCCGCACACTCAGCGGCGCCCCAGAGCACGCGGGGGAACAGGTGACAGGGACACCGCTGGATACTTACGCGGCGGAGACCGCGACTTGCACCCGATGCGTGCTCGCCGAGGGCAGGACGCAGGTCGTCTTCGGCAACGGCGACCCGAACGCCGACCTGATGTTCGTCGGCGAAGCGCCGGGCTTCCACGAGGACAAGCAGGGCGTGCCCTTCGTCGGTCAGGCGGGCAAGCTCCTCGATCAGTTGCTCGGCGGCATCGGGCTGACCCGCGAGAACGTGTACGTCGCGAACGTCTTGAAGTGCCGCCCACCCGGAAATCGCGACCCGATGCCGGACGAGATCGAGGCCTGCGAGAGCCATCTCTTCCGTCAGGTCGAGCTCATCCAACCCAAGGTCGTCGCGACGCTCGGCAATTTCTCGACGAAGCTGCTCTCCGGCAAGCCGCTCGGGATCACGCGTGTGCACGGCCAGGAGCAGGAGGTGACGCTTGGAGGGCGGAGCGTCTTGCTGTATCCGCTCTACCATCCGGCGGCGGCGCTGTACACGCCGTCGATGCTCGACGTTCTCCGAGAGGACTTTGCCCGTCTCCCACAGCTCCTCGGCAGGGTCGTCGAGCCCGCGCCCGAGCCTGAGCCGCTCCTCGTCGCGGAGCCGGCTGTCCAGCTCGGTCTCTTCTAGGAAGACTCGGTCAGCGCTCGAAGCCCGGATTCATCGGGGCGGACGACGTAGAGGTTCTCCCAGATTCCGTCGTCGCCGACGAAAGCGATCTGGTCGCCGTCGGGGGACCACGTGGGGGCTGTGTCTGCTCTTTGCGGTGAGAGAAGGGGGAATGTTCGAACACGACCTCCTTGCGCGGAGCCGATCATTAGCGTGGGTGGTTCGTACGCGGCGGCGCCGTCGAATGCGATCGAGCGTCCATCCGGTGACCAGGCCGGGTCCTCGAACTCGCCACCGGTCGAGGGCTCGAACACACGACGCGAGTGGCTCCCGTCGGCATCCATCGTGCAAATGGCATCGTCACAAGCCCAGGCAATTGCGCGTCCGTCAGGCGACCAGTCGGGCTGAACGTTGTAACCGGCGCTCGTGAGACGTCGGAGCCCCCGGCCGTCCTTCTGGACGACGTAGATGTCGGCCCGTCGCGTGAAGGCGATCTGGTCTCCACGCGGCGACCAGCTTGGGAACTGGTCGTCGCTTCCGTGCGTGAGGACCCTGGTATCGCCACCCTTGAGATCTGCGATCAGGAGGTCGCTTCGTGACCCCGGCACAAGTGTGCGATCGAACACGAGCTGCCCTCCGTCCGGCGACCAGTCGGGTGTGAAATGGAAGCGGGCGTGCGTGACCTGCTCGACGGCACACGTCTGCACGTCGATCACGAAGATCCCTCTCTCGACAGTGCTGAAGGCCACACGGCTGCTGCGAGGCGCCCAACTGATGTCCATCGACTCGGTCTGCGCGATCTTGGCCGGGCACCCCGCGGGCTCCGCCGCGGACGGGCGCTCCTCAGCTCCGCAGGCTGTGCCAAGCCCGACGAGGACGACTACGGTCGCCGCAAATGCTCGCACTCGGGAATTATCCCCACCCGGGTGGACCTTTCGTCCTCATCGCCGGAAGAGACCGAGCGCATCGCCGCGCAGGTAGCAACGGAACTGCGGCCGGGTGACGTCGTCACCGTCTCCGGCGAGCTCGGATCGGGCAAGACGACCTTCGTGCGAGGAGCCTGCCGCGCGCTTGGCGTCCAGGGGCCTGTGACGAGCCCGACCTTCACGATCGGCCATCGGTACCGTGGAGACGTGGACGTGTCCCACCTCGACCTCTACCGGTTCGAGAGCGTCTCACCCGCGGAGTGGGGCGACCTCGAGCCCTATTTCGACGGCGCCGTCTGCTTCGTGGAGTGGCCCGAGGCGGCCGGCGACGCGCTTCCGCCGCCCCGCTTCCGCGTCGTCTTGCGCCATGGGGGAGAAGACCGCCGGCTGATCGGGATCGAGAGTGCTCCTGGCGTTTGACACGGCGACGAGTGTCGCGACGTGCGCCCTCGTCGAAGATGGACAGACGCTCGGCGAGCGAACCGGCCTGCCGGGGCGGCTGCTCGAGGACGTGGACGCGCTGTTCGCGGGTGCCGACGCCCAGCCCGCCGCCCTCGACCGCATCGTCGCGGGCACGGGCCCCGGCAGCTTCACGAGCCTGCGCATGGGCCTGGCGGCGGCGCGCGCACTTGCGCTCGCCCTCGACGTCCAGGTGGCGGGCGTTTCGACTCTCGCAGCGCTTGCGTCCGGAGCCCCCGGCGCGCTGCCGGTGATCGACGCCCGCCGGCAGGAGGTGTTCACCCTGATCGACGGCGAGCCAGTCGCAATCGGACCTGACCGGCTTGGCAACGGTCTGTTGCAAGGCCGGATCTGCGTCGGCGACGGAGCGGTGCGCTACCGGGAGATCCTGGAGAGTGCCGGGGCCGAGATCCCCCCCGATGAAAGCGAGCTGCACATTCCACGTGCCGTGCTGCACGCCGAGCTCGCCCGCGACTTCGGGCCGGCGGAGCTCGTCGCGCCGATCTACGTCCGCGTTCCCGATGCGGACCGGGTGCGCAAGCGGTGATCGAGTACCGCAGGCTGAAGCTTCGCGACCTGAACTCGATCGAGGAGATCGAGCGCAGCTCGTACCCGACGCCGTGGTCGCGCTCGATGTTCGCGGGCGAGCTCGCGAAGCCGTCCTCGATCTGCCTCGGCGCCGTCGACGCCGAGCGGAACGACCTCATCGGCTACCTGATCATCTCCCGCTATGTCGACGCATGGCATGTGATGAACGTGGCGGTCGCCGAGCCCTATCGCCGGCGGGGCGTCGCGTCGGGCCTCATGGAACGCCTTTTCGAGGACACCTCACGCGACAGTCGCCGAGGGTACACACTCGAGGTGCGAGTCTCGAACGAGGCTGCGATCCGCCTCTACGAGCGGCTCGGGTTCAAGGCTCGAGGCATCCGGCGCGGCTACTACACGGACAACCGCGAGGACGCGCTGATCATGTGGAAGGACCCGGTCCGCGAGCCGGCGAGCGCTTGATCCTAGGTTTCGAGACGTCGTGTGACGAAACCGCGGCGGCGCTCGTCACCGAGGACGGGGAGATCGTCGCAAACGTCGTGTCCTCTCAAGCCGACTTGCACGCGAAATACGGCGGAGTCGTCCCCGAAGTTGCTTCGCGCCGGCACCTCGAGCTCGTCACGCCGGTCATCCGCGAGGCGCTTGGGCAGGGCAGCGCAAGCCTCGCCGATGTCGAGCGCATCGCCGTCACGCGCGGGCCGGGACTGATCGGGGCGCTCCTGGTCGGCCTCTCCACGGCCAAGGCGCTTGCCTGGTCGCTGCGGCTTCCGCTGGTCCCGGTCGACCACCTGCACGGCCACGTCGCTTCGCTCTTCCTCCGGCCCGAACCCGTCGAGCCGCCGTTCCTCTGTCTGCTGGCAAGCGGTGGCCACACACTCCTGCTCGACGTCCAGGACCGCGGCGGTTACCGCGTGCTCGGCACGACCCTTGACGACGCGGCGGGCGAAGCGTTCGACAAGGGCGCCCGCCTGCTCGGCCTCGGCTACCCCGGTGGTGCCGCGATCGACCGGCTCGCGCGCGAGGGCGATGCCGAGGCGTTCTCGTTCCCCGTCGCGCGGGTACCGGGCCTGGACTTCTCCTTCTCCGGCCTGAAGACGGCTCTCCTCTACAAGGTGCGTGAGCTCGGGGCAGACGAGGTCGAGCTCCGTCGGGCCGACCTCGCTGCGTCCTACCAGCGGGCGATCGTTCGGGCGCTCGTCGAGCGGACGATCGCAGCGGCCGAGCAGCTCGGTGCCGATCGGGTCGCTGTCGTCGGCGGGGTCGCCGCCAATTCGGAGTTGCGCGCTTCGCTTCCGGGGGCCGCCCTCGCGCCGCTCGCCCTTTGCACCGACAACGCTGCGATGATCGCCTCGGCCGCGCGGTATGTCGAGGAGATCCCCGTCGGTCGTTATCTTGCATTGGATGCGTATGCGTCTTCGGCCGCGTGAGGCTCCGCAGCTCGGCGTGCTCGGCGCTCTTGCGCTGGCCGCGACCTTGCTGTCGGTCGCCTCGGGCGCGGGCGGTGCAAGTCATGAGGCAGACCGCCCGACTGTGGCGTCGGCCTGGCGCGGCCTCGTGGGCACGCCGCGACAGCAGGTCGCGGTCGGGCAGCGCGTCATCGTCGTCCTGAACAGCCCCTCCCTCGCCGATCGCCTCGCCTCCGCCGGCGGGACGGCCAGCGAGGCGCAGCAGCGCCAATGGACAGCGGCTGCGCTCGCCGCCGACAACCTGCTGATCGCCCGCCTGGCCCAGGAGGGCGTGCGGATCCGCCCCGAGCACCGTTTCGCGCGTGTGCTGACCGGCTTCTCCGCACCGCTCAATCCCAGTGCAATCGCGTTGCTCGAGCACGCGCCGGAGGTGGCCGGCGTCTATCCCGTCCGCATCGCCTACCCGGCCTCCGTGTCGTCGACTCTGATCGAGAAAGGGAAGCTCGCTGCGGGCGCGGGGTCGCGAACAAACGTTTTCCTCCCGGGCTTCGACGGGGGCGGCGTGACGATCGCGCTCCTCGACACCGGGGTCGAGGCGACGCATCCATATCTGCTCGGCCAGGTTGCCGAGGGCTACGACGTCGTCGACTCCGATCCCGATTCCGGCGCAAACGCGAGCCCGGACGATCCGACTCGACTCGAGCGCCACGGGACGCAGATGGCCGGGCTGATGGTCGGGTCGGAAGGTCCCGCCGGCCTGAACGGGATCGCCAACGGCGCGACGATCCTTCCGATCCGGGTCGCGGGCTGGCAGCGGGAAGCAGGTGGGGCGTGGGCGCTCTTCGGCCGGACCGACCAGCTCGTGGCGGGGCTCGAACGAGCGGTCGACCCGAATGCTGACGGAGTGGCGCTCGATGCGGCGAGGGTCGCACTCGTGGGAGTCGCGGAGCCTTTCGCAGCTTTCGAGGACAGTCCGTCCGCCCGCGCCGTTGCCGGTGCCCTCCGGCTCGACACCCTCGTCGTCACTCCGGCCGGGAACGACGGGGTCGCGGGGCCTGGGTACGGAAGCATCTCCGGGCCGGGTGGTTCGCGCGCGGCGCTCACGGTGGGCGCAGCGGACCTCCGCGAGTCCTCCGTGTCCGTCCACGTCGTTATCCGGACGGGGCTCGGCGTGTCCTTCGACCAGCGCGTTCCGCTCGTGGGCGCGGTCGCTCCGCGCGGCGACCTCTTCCTGCGCCTTGGTGCGCCTCGGCTGGAGCGCTCGGCGAATGCCGATCCCACCTCGCTGAGGCTCAGCGATTTCTTCGACGAGCGAGGCTTCAGCTACGTGGCGGGCCGCGCGGCGCTCGTCCCGGCGGGGGCTGACCCCGGCTACGCGGCGGCGCTGGCAGCGAAAGCCGGCGCGGCGCTCGTCGTCGTCTACGGCGATGCGCTCCCGGGCGGCGGCATTGGCCTCGACGAAGGAGTAACGGTCCCTGTTGTGACCGTTCCTGACCGGGCCGGACGTGACGCGCTCGACTCGTTCCGCTCGGGCAGGCAGCCCCTCGTCTCGGTCGGCCGGGCCAGGGGCGAGACCAGCGACGTCATGGGGCACGTGGCGCCCTTCTCGTCCCGCGGGCTCGCGTTCGACGGCTTCGTCAAGCCAGATCTGGTCGCCCCCGGCGTGAGCCTGCTCACGGCCGATCCGGGCAAAGCGGAAGACGACACTGCGCGTTACTCCAGCCTCAGCGGCTCGAGCGCTGCCGCGGCTGTCGTCGCGGGTGCGGCCGCGCTGCTCGCCCAGTCGAGGCCCGACCTCGACGCCTCCGCTCTCAAGGGACTGCTCGCGGGGTCCGCGCGGCCGCTGCTCGGAGAATCGGTCGTGGCGCAGGGCGCGGGACTGCTCGACCTCGGTGCGGCGCAAGCCGGTGAAGTGGCCGCATTGCCGACGACGATGAGCTTCGGTCGCGCAACCGGTGACGGCTGGCACACGACGCGGAATCTCGTCCTGCGCAACCACTCGTCGCGGACGCTGCGGCTTCGCGTCTCTGCGGACGAGCGCGACAAAGGCGGCGGCCGCGGACTCGTCTTCGCCTTCGCCCCTGCCCGGACGCGCATCCCGCCGGGCGGGATCGCGCGGGTGTTCGTGGCGGTTCGCTCGCTGACCCCCGCCGGGCCGCCGGTCGAGGGCATGTTCGAAGTGACCCCCCGGGGCAGTGCGCCGATCCGCGTTCCGTGGCTCGTGCGATTCCGGCCCCGCGAGGACCAGCTGCTGGGGTCCGTCCGGCTCTCGACGGCCTCGTTCCGTCCGTCGGACAACGCTCCGGCTGTGCTCTCCTTCCAGGCCGGCCGCATCGCGAGCGGAGGCCAGCTCGAGCCGGTCGCCCGCCTCGATCTCGACCTGCGCGGCCCTGGCGGTGCTCGGCTCGGCGTCCTGGCGCAGCTCCGTGACCTGCTCCCGGGTCGCTATGCGTTCGGGCTGACCGGTCGCGACGCGGACGGCGAGAAGCTGGAGCCCGGCCGCTATCGCGTGAAGATGACCGCCCACCCGACCGGCTCAGGGTCCCCCAGCAGGGCTGAGGTGGTCTTCGCCATTCGCTAAAGAGACGGCGCGCCTTATACTCGCCGCGAAGCAGTTTTCTCCCCTTTGCAGCGAAAACAAGGAGTGACAGAGTGACCACCGTTGCGGCTCCCGTCTCCCATCTCCAAGAGAACCCGTTCGAGATCGCGCAGGATCAGCTTCGCAAGGTCGGCGACGTTTTCCAGATCGACCAGAACCTGATCGAGGTCCTGAGGCAGTGCAAGAAAGCTGTCGTCTGCTCCGTCCCGGTCGTCATGGACAACGGCTCGGTCCAGGCGTTCGAGGGCTATCGGGTGACGCACAACATCGCGCGGGGGCCGTCCAAGGGCGGTATCCGTTACCACCCCGACGTCACGCTCGACGAGGTCAAGGCGCTGTCGATGTGGATGACGTGGAAGTGCGCGCTGATGGGAATCCCGTTCGGCGGCGCCAAGGGCGGGATCGCGTGCAACCCCAAGAAGCTCTCGCCGATGGAGCTCCAGAAGCTGACCCGCCGCTACACGACGGAGATCATCAACGAGATCGGCCCTGAGAAGGACATCCCGGCCCCCGACGTGGGGACTGACGGTGCGGTCATGGCCTGGATCTTCGACACCTACTCGATGAACAAGGGTCACTCGGTTCTCGGCGTCGTCACCGGCAAGCCCCTGAACATCGGCGGCTCGCTCGGAAGGCTCGAAGCCACTGCGCGGGGAGCGCTCTACTGCATCCGCGAGGCCGTCCGCAAGCAGGACGCGACGATCGCGGGGCAGCGGGTCGTCATCGAGGGCTTCGGCAACGTGGGGAGCTTCCTGGCGAAGTTCCTCGCCCAGGAAGGGGCGACCGTGATTGCGGTCTCGGACTCGTCGGGGGGCGTCTACAACTCCAATGGGATCGACGTCGACACGGCAATCGCGCACAAGCAGGAGACGGGCGCGCTGGCGGGGTTGAACGGAACCGAGGGAGTCACCGACGAAGAGCTTCTGCTCCTCGACTGCGATGTCCTTGCGCCGTGCGCGCTCGAGCAGGTGATCACGACCGCGAACGCGGACAAGATCAAGGCGAGGATCGTGTGCGAGGGCGCGAACGGGCCGACCACGCCCGCGGCGGACGAGATTCTCGAGGACAACGGCGTGCTCGTCCTGCCGGACGTGCTCGCAAACGCGGGCGGCGTCGTCGTCTCCTACTTCGAGTGGGTCCAGGGTCTCCAGGAGTACTTCTGGAAGGAAGACGAGGTGAACGCCCGGCTGAACGACATCTCGACGCGCGCCTTCAACGAGACCTGGGCGACTCGCGAGAAGATGGGCACGAGCATGCGCATGGCCGCGTACGGGCTGGCAGTGCAGCGAGTCTCCGAAGCGACCACGACGCGCGGGCTCTATCCCTAGTCCCCGGGTCGTCCTTTACGGCGCGGAGGGCTGTCACCTCTGCGACCGAGCGCGGGCCACGGTCGAAGAGCTTCGCGACGAGCTCGGCTTCGAGCTCGAGGAGATCGCGATCGACGGCGATCCCGAGCTCGAGGCGCGCTACCGGGAGCTGATCCCGGTAGTCGAGATCGACGGGAAACAGGCTTTTTTCTACTTCGTCCAGCCTGACGCGCTGCGCAGGAAGCTCGCACAAACGGCTCCCTGAGAGGTGACTTTGTAACAGTCCGACGCAAGCGGCGACGCCAAGTGTAAGAATCCTTGTGTGGTGTTACAAACCCCTACGCCAGGCCCGGTCCCGCCTGCGGATCGACTCACGGTCGGCGTCGCGGCTCGTCTGAGCCGTTATCTCCAGATCCTGACCCAGGCGAAGAAGATGGGGAAGAGCCGGATCTCCTCGCAGGAGATCTCGGACTACACGAACATCAACGCCACCCAGATCCGCCGCGACCTGTCGGCGTTCGGGAAGTTCGGCAAGCGCGGGGTGGGCTACAACATCGACAGCCTGCTCGGGGAGATCCGCAAGATCCTCCGGACTCAGGGGCAGCACAACATCGTGCTCGTCGGGGCCGGGCGGCTCGGCGAGGCGATCGTGGGCTCCCCGATCTTCGCCGAGCACGGCATCCACATCGCAGCGATCGTGGACAACGATCCCGAGAAAGTCGGGCGCACGGTTGGCGACGTCGAGGTCAGCGACTACCGTGAGCTCACCGACCTGGTCCGGGAGAAGAACATCATCGTCGGCGTCCTGGCCGTCCCGGCCACGAGCGCTCAGCAGGCTGCCGAGGACCTGGTCGACTCGGGGCTGAAGATCATCTTCAACTACTCGGAAGCGCTGCTCGACGTCCCCTCGGATGTCGCCGTGCACACGTCGAACCCGGCCGTCGATCTTCTGTACGCCCTGTACTTCCACCTGACCTAGCGCCAACCGAGGCGGAGTCACCTGTCCGTCGCGGACCTGTCCCGGTGCCAGGCACGGAGGCATGGCCGAATGAGACGGCCGTGCTCGCAGTGGTGAAGATGCGCTGATGCGAATTCTCCTCTGGCACGGATATCTCCTGGGAGGGACAGGCTCCAACGTGTACACACGCTCGCTCGCGCGCGCCTGGAGTGACGCCGGCCATGACGTCGTCGTCTTCTCCCAGGAGCCGAGCCCCGAGCAGTACGACCTGGGCGGCGCCGAGGTCGTGCGGCCGGACATCGGCGGACTACTGCCCGTCTTCGTGCTCGATCGCTACGAAGGGTTCGAAGTGCGCCGTCTTGCCGACCTGAGCGTTGCTGAGCGTGAGCGCTTCGTGGCGGCGAACGCGGCTGCCCTTCGCGAGCACCTTCCCGCCGACCTCGTCTTCGCCAACCATGTTCTGCTCGGCGGGCCCGTCGGGGCCGCGAGCGGCGCGCGCTACGCAGTGAAGGCGCACGGCTCGGAGCTGGAGTACGCGATGCGCGACAACGAGGAGCTTTCGGCGTGGGGGAAGGAGGCGCTCGCCGGCGCCGAGGCCGTCTTCGTCGGCTCCGAGCACATCCGCGAGGTGCTCGAGGACGTCGCGGGGCATGTCGACCGGGTCCATGTCGTTCCGCCGGGCGTCGACGTCGACGCGTTCGTCCCCGCTCCCCGTGACGAGGCACTCCGCCGGCTGCTCGAGGAGAGCCGCGCCGATCCGCCCAACCCGGGCAAGGCGAACGAGCGCCTGCCGGACGAGGGCAACACCGAGCGGCTCGAGGCTTTCTTCGCCAGCGACGAGCCGACAGTTCTCTACTTCGGCAAGCTCCTCGAGAACAAGGGCGTCCACGTCCTGCTCGAGGCGCTTCGTGACGTGGACGCGCGGGCCGTCATCGTCGGCTTCGGCGACTACCGGGCGGAGCTCGAGCGCCTGGCACCGGACCGCACACTGTTCACCGGGGCGCTCGAGCACCGCCATCTCGAGCATCTGATCCCGCTCACGGATGTGACCGTCGTGCCGTCGATCTTCCCCGAGGCGTTCGGGATGGTCGCGGCCGAGGCGGCTGCCGCCGGCTCGCTTCCTCTCGTCGCGAATCACTCCGGCCTCGCCGAGATTGCATCCGGCGTCGCCTCGGAGTATCCCGAGGCCCATCGCGACCTCACGAGCTTCTCGAGCGGCGACGCGGCCGACCTGGCCGGAAAGCTTCGGCGGCTGCTGGCCCTCTCGCCGGGCGACAGAACCGAGTTGGCCGCAGCGGCACGGCGTGCCGTCGTCAACCGCTGGAGCTGGCAAGGCGTCTCGCAACGTCTTCTCGAGCCCTTCGCGTAACCTCTCCACCCCGTGGAGGAGAAGCATCTAACCGCCGATGAGCAGCTGCGACTGGCGCGTGAGCAGTACGAGTCGGCCGACGATTTCACCGTCGCGGTCGAGGAGGAGTTCGCGATCCTCGACCCGGAGACCCTGTCGCTCTCGAATCGCTTCGAGGAGCTGAAGGCGGCCGCGGAGGGGACGGAGCTCGAAGAGCACCTCGTCGGCGAGCTGATCGCATCCGAGGTCGAGGTCCGCACCGGCCGTTGCGACAACTTCGCCGAGATCGCCGCTCGTCTGCCCGAGCGACGCGCGCAGCTGACCGCGCTCGCCGAGAAGCTGGGCGTCACCCTCGGCGCCACCGGGACTCACCCCTGGAGCCCCTGGCAGGAACAGCGAATCATCGACACGCCCCACTACCGCCTGCGCGACGAGCTCCTGCGCTACGTCGTCTGGCGGAACAACTCGTTCGGCCTCCATGTGCATGTCGCTATCAACGGCCTGGACCGAGCCGTGCAGGTCTCCGACGGGCTCCGGGCGTACCTGCCCGAGCTCCTCGCGTACTCGGCCAGCTCGCCGTTCGTCGAGAACGTGAACACGGGCCTGCACTCCGCGCGCACGCAGATCTTCACCCGCTTCTTCCCACGCTGCGGGGTTCCGGATGTCTACGGGGACTGGAAGACGTTCGAGCGCTACGTACGGCTCCTCTTCGACACCGGCTCGATCCACGATCCCACCGAGATGTGGTGGAGCGTCCGCCCGCACCTCTCATTCCCCACGGTCGAGATTCGCATCTCCGACGCGCAACCGATCCAGGAGGAGGCGATCTCCCTCGCGGCACTCACGTACGCCCTGGCCGCGCGGGTCGCCCGTGCGATCGACGACGGGGAACCGGCGTTCCTGCCCCCCAACCGCGAGATCGAGGAGAACTTCTGGCGCGCGATTCGCTGGGGCCTCGGAGGAGAGCTCATCGACCTGCGCACGCATCAGGTGCGGCCGGCGCGGGCCGCGATCGAAGAGCTGATCGAGTGGGTGCAACCCGTCGCCGAAGAGCTCGGCGCGGCCGAGTACCTGACGATCCCGGCCGCGAACGCGGCTGAGCGGCAGATCGCACTTCACGACGAAGGTGCGAGCCTCGAGGAGATCTACGCCCAGGAGGTCAGGCGGAGAGAAGCGGTCGGTGGCTGAGGACGAGCAAGAAGGCGAGCTCACCCCCGAGGAGCTCCTGGAGCACATCCGGCGGATGAAGGTTTCCGACCTGCTGCTCTCGACGATCTCGACCGTCGCCCAGCTCGGCTACGCGAAGCTCGACCCGGCCGGCCGTGACCTCGAGCAGGCGAAGCTCGCGATCGAGTCGCTCCGTGCCATCGTCCCGGTGCTCGAAGGGTCAGTCCCGGAGGAGGTCTTGCGCGATTTCAGCCAGGTGACGGCGAATCTCCAGCTCGCGTACGCGAAGGCCGCGGACGAAATGGCTGAAGAATCCGCCCCGGAGGAGCCCGAAGAAGGCGCTACGAGTGCGCCCAGATGACGGCTGCGGCCGGAAGTCCTGCCACCAGCAGTAGCCCGAGGACGACCCAGCCGGCCGTGTGACCTTCGTCGCCGCCGCCGGTAGCTGCGGCGGGCGTCGCAGGCCGCACCGCCGCAGTCGTCCTGTAGACGTAGGTCGTCGAGCTCGGGCCGCTCGGCTCGGGGCTCGCGAGGAACATGTCGTACTGCCGCTGCCGGGCGTAGGCGAGCTCGAGCGCGATCGTTCCCGCCAACCGGGTCCGCGGGCTCTGAGACGGCGTGACGGTGTCCGGGATCGGAGCGGTTCTCACGCGGAGATTCAATTTCGGCGCCGCTGCATTGGTCGCACGACCGCGCACGACAAGTCGTAGTCGCGAGCGCCGCTGCCCGTCCAGCAGGCTGGAGATGCGGACGATCCCATCAGGTGCTCCGCGAAGCTGCACCGTCCCGGGCGCAAACGTGAGGGTGCCCTCGAGCCGCAGCGGCGCCGCGACCCGAGCTGTGACCGGCGTCATGGGCGAGCGCATCCGGATGTTCAGCCCCTCTGCGGAGACGCCGCGCCGAATCGCCGATCGGATCCGGCCGAGGACGAGCGCGAGGTCGACCGCATCGGGCTGCTCCGCCGTGTAGGACTTGGCCGTCGCCACGGTCTCGTTCTCGGCGATCAGCGTCACGCGCAGGTCGCCGCTGCGCTTCTCGCCGGGCTCGAGTCGGGAGCCGTCCACCTCGGTCGTTATCCGGACACTGAGCGGGAGCGAGCCCACGCTCTCCGCCGGCCGCAGGTCCGCCCAGGCAGCAAGCACGCGGTGCCCGCGAGAGAACCCTTGCCAGAGAATCTGATTCCGACGTCGTCCGGGCGGCGATTCGGTTCCGGGGCCGGGCAAGACGGATCGAACGGGCGCCGGCACCGCGAAGACGTAGTTCCCGAGTGCCCCGACCATGATCGTATGGAGGACCCGGACCGAATGGGGCGTGCCGTCGTCTTCGAGACCGACGACCACTCGCTGACGGCTCGCCAGCCTTCCGAAGAACCGAGGTGCGAGCGGCAGGACGGCCTCCGTCGCGGGTGCGAGCGGAGGGATGGTCGGAAGGACCGTCGGCGGCCACGGCAGGGAGACGACCGGCGGCGCTGCGACAGCCGCCCCTGGTGCGACCGCGAGTGCCAGACCCGCGCCGATCGTGACGAGCAGGAGCCTGGTCACGCGATTCAGCGCCGCTGGTCGAGCGGGGCGAGACTCGCCGAGAGCGGATCGTCTTTCACAGGGGCGTAGGTCATCCCTTTGAAGCGTGCGAAGTAGACGTCGTCGTCGACAACGCCTTCGTGATTGTTCTCGTTGAAGCCGCGCTGGTCGCCGTTCACGCCGAGGACCGAGACCTGGTTCATTGCCGCGAGCACCTTCTCCCGGTCCTCGACGCCGCCTGCGCGCTCGATCGCCGCGGCGAGCACGTTGACGAAGTCGTAGGAGTACATCGCGTAGTCCGGAGGTTGCGCCACCTGCGCGCCGTCAGGTGTCTTCACACCCACGTACTGCACTCCGACGCGCTGTTCGTAGTCGCGTTGGAACGAGAGAAACGGTGCGGACCCGACCTCGGCTGTCGGCCGCCCGGCCGCGAAGGTGAGGCCGTCGACCCACTCCGGGCGGTTCGCGAGCTGCTGGCGGACGAGAGGATCCTCGCCCGAGGCCGGTGTGTAGATGGGCACGTTCCAGCCCGACCCGCGCGCGGCCGTGATCACGCCGGCGATCGTGGTCGGTTCGGCCCAGACCAGGAGCGCCGTCGCGCCCGCGCGCCTTGCCCGCAGCACCTCAGGAGCGAGGTCCGGCGAACCGGCGGGAACGGTCAGCCTGATCGCAACCGAGTCCTCGTTGACCGCGAAAGCCTGCTGGAGAGCCTTCAAGCCTTCTTGCCCGTAGGACGAGTCGTCGACGACCAGGCCGATCTTGAGGCCCTTGGGGATGAGGTACTCGGCGAAGCGAAAGGCCGTTCCGTGATCGGTCGGCGCGATCCGGAAGACATTGGCGCGCTCGACCGGATCGACGAGGCCGACCCCTCCCTGGTAGGTGATGCCGATCGGCCGATCTGCGTCGGCCGCGATCCGCCAGGAGGCGTTGACCCCCGTGCCCTCGTCGATGATCGCGACCGCCCCGTCAGCCACCGCGCGCCGCATGTTGCCGACGGCTTTCTGCGTCGAGAGGCCTGTGTCGTAGCGCTTGATGCGGAAGCGGTACGTGCCTTCCTTCGTCTTCACGACCTGGTTCGCGGCCGCAAGCGCGGCTCCGTCGGCGATCGTCTCGCCGACGTAGGGCGTCCCCGTGAAGGGGGCGTTGACGGCGATGAGAAGGGTCTTCTCCGTGCTCTTCGACTCGCTTCCGCCGCATGCAGTCGCCAGGGAGCAGAGGACGATCAATACGAGCAGCCGGTTCAACGGACAGCGCATCCTAGCTAGAGGGATTGGCGGCCCAGATAGGCCACACGGACGGCCTCGTTCGCGGCGACTTCGGCGAGGGTTCCGGACGCGATCCGCCTGCCGGCTTCGAGCACGGTTACCTGGTCGGCGACCCGGCGGACGAACCTGAGGTTGTGCTCGATCAGCAGGAGTGCGAGCCCTTTGCTTCGCAGCGTCTTGAGCAAGTCCACCAGGCGGTCGAGCTCGATCGACGACGCGCCGGCCGCCGGCTCGTCCAGCAGGAGCACACGCGGCTGGGTGGCAAGCGCCGAGGCCAGCATGAGCAGCCGCTGACCGTGCGCCGAGAGCTCGGCCGCGGGCCGGCCGCGATCTTTCAGCAGGCCGACCAGCTCGAGCGCACCGAGGGCCTGCCGTTCCGCCTTTGCTTCCTCCGCCCTCGCCTGAGGCGTCCGGAAGAGCGTTCGAAAGGGGCCGGAGTGCCGGCGCCGGAGGCCGGCACCGACAATGGTGTGCTCGAGCACAGTCAGCTCGGGAAAGGTCGCAGTCGTCTGCTGCGTGCCGACGACACCGCGGCGGGCTCGCTCGCGCTGGGTCGCCTCCTCGAGGCGGTCGCCTCCGAGGGCGATCGAGCCGGAATCGGGCCTGAGCTCGCCCGACAGCGCCCTCAGCGCGGTTGTCTTGCCCGATCCGTTTGGCCCGATCAGCGCATGCACCGCGCCCGGCCTGATGTCCAGATCGAGATCGGCGAGCGCGACGAGGCTCTCGAAGCGCTTGGAGAGCCCACGTGCGGCGAGCGGTTCCGCACTGTCCACGCTGGCGAGCGGCTCCACCTGGGCTGGCGGAAGGACGTCCGGCGAGGATCCGCGGCGCCTGACCCACCAGCTGCGGGCGGTCGGCAGAAGGCCGGCACCGCCCAGTCCGAGGACGACCAGCAGACCGTAGCTCGTCAGCATCTCCTCGAGGCGCCCCGGCGGGAGCCCGCGCAGCGCCCCCACCTGCTCGGCTAGATGCGAGAACGCGGAGATGAGGAGGAGTCCCGCGACAGGGCCGAGCGGCATCGAGACGCCGCCGATGATGACTGCGACGAAGAGCGTGAAGGAGAGCACAGGCCCGTACGCCGACGGGTCGGCGACGCCCGCGAGCTCGACAGTGAGCGCTCCCGCGAGACCGGCGATCGCAGCCGAGGCGGCGAACGCTCCGAGCCGGAGCCGCGCTACGGGGACGCCGAGCGCGAGCGCGGGGTCGGCGTGCTCGCGGGCCGCCGCGAGCGCAAGGCCCGGGGCTCGGCGGGCGATGACGGCGAACGCGACGATCGCCAGGGCCAGGAGCCCGATGCCCAGCTCGTAGTGCGCCGTCGGCGTCAGCGTCCAGCCGAACAGTTTCGCCTCGGGGAGGACGAGACCCTGGGCGCCGCCCGAGATACCGGGGAACGACATCAGGGTGAGGGCGACGACCCAAGTCAGGATCCAGGTGCTGGCCGCGACGAATGCACCTCGCAGCCGGCCGGTCGCAACGCCCGTGAGTACGCCCGCCGCGGTAGCTGCAAGGACGGCGAGCAGGAGCGAGGGCAGGAGCGGCCACCCGCCCTTCGCCCGTGCGATCGCCTCCGCAAAGGCCCCGACTCCCAGAAAGGCGCCCTGTCCGAGCGACGGGATCCCCGCCAGGCCGACCGCGTACGCGAGCCCGACCGCGGCCACGGCCAGGTAGACGAAGGCTGCGAGGTCGGGCATGCGGCCGGAGAGCGGCAGCACGCTGGGCGCGATCAGCGCGGCTGCGATCGCCACCACGGTGAGCGTCGCGCGGAGCGTCCACCCGGCGCGGATTTCCCGACCCGCAGCGGCGAGCGTCCTACCCGTCTGCTCGAAGACTGTCGTGCTCATGCGCGACCCAACACCGCGTCGGAGCGAAGCGAGCGGTAGGCGATCAGGCCGAGGGCGACGGCGAGCGGAAGGATCTCGCCGTACTGAGGCCCGAGGCCGAAGTCTCCGATGCGGAGGTTGTCGATCGCCGCCTCCGCGACTCCGACTCCCAGGCCCGCGGCAAAAGCGGCCCATGGAGATCCGAACCGGACGATCAGGGCGGCGACGAGCCCTTTCAGGCCGAGCAAGGTGCCCGTGTCGACTGTGAACGGCGCGGACGGAGCGGCTGCGACGGCGGCCAGCGCCGCCAGTCCGCCGACGGCGCCGAACGTCAGTGCGACGAGCCCTTCGACTGGCAGTCCGACGAACCGGGCTCCTTCGACGTCCGAGGAGATCGCCTGAAGCGCCCGCCCGTACCTCGTGCGCTCGAGAACCCAGGCCGCCAGCGCGGCGAGCGCCGCGGCCAGTGCGATGACGAAGAACGAACGAACCTGGACGCTCGCTCCGGCGATCGTGACGATGCCGTCGCGACCGATCTCGTCGAACGGAATCGGGTCCGGGAAGACATACGCCGGACGGGTGAAGGTCGCGCCGATCATGCCCCGGAGGGCGAACGCGATCGCAAGGGTCGCGGCAACCCAGCCCAGGGTCGAGCCGCGCAGGAGGTGGGGCTCGATGAAGAGGACGTAGGTCGCTGCTCCCAGCCCGATACAGGCGGCCAGCGCGACGGCGAGCGAGATCAGGAATCGTCCGGGCGCCAGACTCGTCTGGCTCACGGGCGCGGTGCCGGCGGCAACGAGCAAGGTGACGAAGACGGCGAACGCGACGAGGTCGCCGAATGCGAAGTAAACGATCCCCGTCAGCCGGTAGATCAGGGAGTGCCCGACGGCGAAGATGCCGTAGACACCACCCGCGGCGAGCCCGGTGACGATGACCTGGACGACGAGGCTCACGGGCGGACCCTACTTAGGCCAGCAGTCTGGGAAAGATAGGCCGTTCGGCCCATAGGCGATCCTCGATCCCGTGCTATTAATGGGTCTCACACGTCATTCGGGGACCGAGGGGGAATTTTGCGCAAATACGCACGACTTTGGGTCGCGCTCGCGGGCGCGACGGTAATCGCCGGCCTGTTCGTCGGCATTGGCATGACGAACGGGGCGGGAAAGAATCAGTCCACGCAGCGCATTGCTCCACGCGTTGCTGGGGGAACCCAGGCAAGTGCGTCCACGGGCAGCGCGTTGAAGTCATCGCCTGCTCAGAGGACTGAGCTCGCGTTGCCAGGCCTCACACGGCCGCTTCGCGACCTCCGCAACGTCAAGCCCGGCAAGCACCACAACAAGATCGAGGTGTCGAGGGGCGAGGCGCTCGGATCTCTCCCATCTTCCGGCCGCACGGCAGCGGTTCAGAGGAAGGCCGGCGGTGGCCAGATGCCTTCGCCGCTCCAGAACTTCGACGGCGTTGCGCGAGTCTGCGGCTGCCTCCCGCCGGACACGGATGGAGACGTGGGGCCGAATCACTACATGCAGTGGGTCAACACCCATTTCGCCATCTACACGAAGACGGGCACGCAGGTCGGCGCGACGCTTCCCGGGAATGCATTGTGGGCGAACAATTCGAACGCCCCCATCTGCCGTGACAACAACGACGGCGACCCGGTCGTGCTCTACGACCAGTACTCGGGCCGCTGGATGGCGTCACAGTTTGCGTTCCCGAACTTCCCGAACGGGCCCTTCTACCAGTGCATTGCAGTCTCGAGCTCCAGCGACCCGTCCGGGACCTGGTGCGGTTACCAGTACACGGTGTCCGCGAACAAGCTCAACGACTATCCCAAGTTCGGGGTCTGGCCGACCCAGAACGCCTACATGGCCACGATCAACCAGTTCGTCGCGCCCAGCTTCGGCTGGGGCGGTGTCGGCATCATGGCGTTCGAGCGCGACCAGATGATCGCCTGCGGCGCCGCGCGGATGCTCTACAGGGACATGTTCACCGAGGCACCTGCCCTCTGGGGCGGCATGCTTCCGGCGGATGCAGACGGCCCGACCCTGCCGCCTGCGAATGCACCCGCTCCGATGATCGAGGTCGACGACGCGGCTTGGGATCCGCCGAACTTCCCGGAGGATCGCCTCGACGTCTGGAATGCGACTGCGGACTGGAGCGGAGGTGGGACGCTGACCATGACTCGCGAAGGCGCCCTCCCGACAGCGCCGTTCGACGGGATTCTGTGCGGCTTCAGCCAGTGCGTCCCGCAGCCCGGGACTGCTCAGAAGCTCGACACGCTCGGCGACCGGTTCATGTACCGCATGGCCTACCGGAACTTCGGTGACCACCAGTCGATGGTCGTCAACCATACGGTCGACGTCGGCTCCGACCGGGCCGGGATCCGCTGGTACGACCTGGCGAAGACGACGGGCAACTGGAGCATCAACCAGCAGAGCACGTACGCGCCATCCGACGGCTTGCACCGGTGGATGGGAAGCGCGGCCATGGACCAGGACGGAAACATGGCGATCGGCTTCACGACCGCCAACGGGACCGCGCCGAACTACCCGAGCGTCAAGTACGTCGGCCGGCTCGCGACCGATCCGCCGAACCAGCTCCCGCAGGCCGAGGAGCTGCTCATCGCCGGCACCGGCTCGCAGACCCACACCGCCGGTCGCTGGGGCGACTACTCGATGATCGCGACCGATCCTGTCGACGACTGCACCTTCTGGTTCACGAACGAATACATCCGGGACACGGGTTCGGCGGAGTGGAGGACCAGAATCGGCTCCTTCAAGTTCCCGAGCTGTCCTGGTGGCGGCCCGCCGCCACCACCGCCACCTCCGCCACCTCCGCCACCACCACCTCCGCCACCTCCGCCACCACCGCCTCCGCCACCACCACCTCCGCCACCACCACCTCCGCCACCTCCGCCACCTCCGCCACCTCCGCCACCTCCGCCACAGGTGCGCTGCGTCGTGCCGAGGGTGATCGGCCTGAGGCTCGGCCAGGCGAAGACGAGGATCCGCAGGGCTAACTGCTCAGTGGGTCGCATCCGCCGCGCCCGCTCCAGGCGAGTCGGCCGTGTGATCGGCCAGAACCCGAGGCCAGGCGTCGTCAAGCGCCGCGGCTTCCCGGTCAAGCTGGTGGTCGGCCGGCGCTAGGCACAACCACGTAACTCGAAGGTCCGAGCGGCCCGGCGATCACATTCGCCGGGCCGCTTTCTTTTGCAGGAAAGGCAGTCCCCGCGTCGATTTGTCTTTTGCGAGCGCGACTGCGACAATCCTGGCCGTGAGGGGGAAGCAGGGCAGGGTTTTGCTCGCGCTCGGGTTGGCGCTCCTTGTCGCTGCTCTGGTAGCCAGCCTGGGCAAGGGCACGCCCGCGCAGAGCACTGTTTCAGCGGGCTCGCCAGACGCGCCGGCATTGGGCAAGACCACCGTCGGCACATCGCCCTCGAAGATGACCGGGTTCTCCCGCGCGTACCGGATACCGGCGCTCCGTACCCTCGAGCCGGCTCCGTTCAAGTACAAGCCGAGGGCGGAGCAGGAGTTCGAGAGCTACCCACCGCGGTCGCCCGGCAGCAGCACGGTCGACGGAGCCGTCCAGCGCAGCGCGCGGACCGACCTCATGCCGGGCCCGATCCTGAACTTCGACGGCGTCAACAACTTGTGCGGCTGCTATCCGCCCGACACCGAGGGCGACGTCGGGCCGAACCACTACATGCAGTGGGTCAACGTCCACTATGCGATCTACAGCAAGACGGGCGTGTGGACCGGTCCTCGGCCCGCCACCCGGCAACACGCTCTTCACGGGCACGCCGTTCTGCGGTTCCCACAACAACGGCGACCCGATCGTGCTCTACGACCAGTTTGCGGGCCGCTGGATGGCGTCGCAGTTCGCGTTCAACAGCACGAGCCAGGGCCCCTTCTACCAGTGCATCGCGGTCTCGGACACCGACGACCCGACGGGCTCCTGGTGCGCGTACGAGTTCCTGGTCCACCAGATGAAGTTCAACGACTACCCGAAGTTCGGGATCTGGCCGGGCAGAACACGTACACGATGACGGCGCCGCAGTTCAACTCGAACGGCGGCCAAGGCGTCTGGGGCTTCGAGCGCGACCGGATGCTCGCCTGCGACGACGGCGCGCTTCGTCTACCAGGACATGGTCACCCTCGATTCGACGCTTCCGCGGCTGCTGCCGGCGGACGCGGACGGCGTTACGGCGCCGCCGAACGGCGCGCCACAGCCGATCGTCACGGACAACGACGACGGCGCCGGGTTCCCGGCAGATCGGATCGACGTCTGGAACGCGACCATGACCTGGGGCACGACCCCCACGATCAGCGTCGTGCGCGAGGGCTACATCCCGACGGCGCCGTTCGACCAGAACATCGGCTGTTCCGGGCCGCCAGTGCATCCCGCAGCCCGGCACGACCGTCAAGGTCGATGCTCTACCGAACCGTCCGATGTACCGGGCGGCGTACCGGAACTTCGGCAGCCACCAGGCGACTCGCGTTCGTCCACACGGTCGACGCCGACGCGCCGAACGGCAACCGGGCAGGCGTCCGCTGGTACGAGATGAGGAAGACGAGCGGTAACTGGGCGATCGAGAATCAGGGCACGTTCGGGCCCGCGGACGGTCTCTACCGCTGGATGGGCTCCGGCCGCGATGGACCAGGACGGCAACCTCGCGATCGGCTACTCGATTGGAAACGGGGCCGCCCCTAACTACCCGAGTGTGGGCTACGCCGGCCGGCTCGCCAGCGATCCGCCGAACGAGCTCTCCCAGGGCGAGGCGATCATGCACATGGGGACGGGCTCGCAGACCGGCACTGGGTTCCGTTGGGGCGACTACTCGATGATGACGACGGACCCCGTGGACGAGTGCACGTTCTGGTACACGACGGAATACCTCCTCACGACGGGCACGAACCCGTGGCGAACGCGCATCGGAAGCTTCAAGTTCCCGAGCTGTCCGAGCGGCCCGCCGCCACCTCCACCTCCACCTCCGCCACCACCTCCACCTCCACCACCCCCGCCACCCCCGCCCCCGCCCCCGCCTCCGCCTCCGCCGCCTCCGCCTCCACCGCCACCGCCGCCTCCACCACCTCCGCCTCCGCCTCCGCCGCCGCCACCACCGCCACCTCCACCTCCACCTCCACCTCCACCTCCACCTCCACCTCCACCGCCGCCACCTCCGCCACCACCACCTCCACCGCCACCGCCGCCGCCGCCGCCGCCACCACCACCACGTGCGCGCTGCCGCGTGCCGAGGGTGATCGGGCTGAGGCTGGGCCAGGCGAAGACCAGGATCCGCAGGGCACGCTGCTCCGTCGGCCGCATCCGCCGCGCCCGCTCGCGGCGAGTCGGCCGCGTGATCGGCCAGAGCCCGAGGCCCGGCGTCGTCAAGCGCCGAGGCTTCCCGGTCAAACTCGTAGTCGGCCGGCGCTAGTCAGCGCCACGGAGACAGCATGAGGACCCGCCGGGCTCGACTGCTGCTCGTCTGTGCGGTTGCCGGCTTCGGCATCGGCAGCCTCACACTCGTGTCATCGGAGAGCGCCGGACCCAAAGTTGCCGGGCCACGGCAAGTGTCGCCGTTACCCGCTCGAGCCCCGCGTTCGCAGGCCGGCGAGGCCCAGTCGCACGGCGTGGCCCGGCCGCATCGTTCGCCTCCGTTGTGGACGATTCCGCCCGGTGCTCCGCGGTGGTACGGCAACAAGACCATCGATCAGCTCCGCGGCGGCAAAGAAGCAGAACGGACTCCCGGCGACCTGCCCGCTCCCTCGAAGGACGGCGCGCTCCAGAAGGTCTTCGGCGGTCACTCGATGCCGGCGCCGATCGTCAGCTTCGACGGCGTGACGAACCGAAACGGTCTCCTGCCGCCCGACACGAACGGCGACATCGGCCCAAACCACTACATGCAGATCGTCAACGTCTCGTTCGGGGTCTACAACCGAGACGGCACGGTTGCCTACGGCCCGGCGAACAACAACCTCCTCTTCGGTGGCACGCCGATCTGCGGTACCCACAACCAGGGCGACCCTGTCGTCCTCTACGACCAGTTCTCCGGCCGGTGGCTCGCTTCGCAGTTCGCAACGGGCCCGCTCGGCAACTACGAATGCGTGTCGGTCTCGGAGACGAGCGACCCGACCGGCTCCTGGTGCGGCTACGAGTTTCTGATCCACCCGACGAAGTTCGGCGACTACCCGAAGTTCGGCGTCTGGCCCGCTCAGAACGCGTTCTTCATGACGGTCAACCAGTTCGACGACGCGGGGTGGGGAGGGGCGGGCGTCTACGGCTTCGAGCGCGACCAGATGCTGGCTTGCCAGCCCGCGCGCTTCGTCTACGAGGACATGTACGACGTCGACACGAGCCTCGGCTCGCTGCTACCCGCCGACGCGGACGGCGCGACCGGTCCGCCCAACGGCGCGGCGATCCCGCTCGTCTCCATGAGGGACGGGGCTCCGGACCGCCTCAGCGTGTGGAGCGGGACGATCGACTGGAACGCGCCATCGCTGAGCGTCACGCACGACACCGAGCTCTCGACGACGCCCTTCAGCTCGAATCTCTGCGGTGGTTCGTGGAACTGCATTCCGCAGCCCGGCACGACCGTCGGCCTCGAGCCGCTCTCCGATCGGCTGATGCACCGGCTCGCGTACCGAAACTTCGGCGGCTGGCAAACGCTGGTTGTCGACCACACGGTCACAGCGGGATCGAACCGTGCGGGCATCCGGTGGTACGAGCTGACCGACAGCGGCGGCGGCTGGGGAATCAACCAGCAGGGGACGTTCGCCCCGACCGACGGGCTCCATCGCTGGATGGGCAGCATCGCGCAGGACTCGAGCGGGAACATGGCGCTCGGCTACTCCGTCTCGAGCTCGACGACCTATCCGAGCATCCGTTACACGGGCAGGCTCGTCGGCGACCCGCCGGGGACGCTTCCGCAGGGGGAGGAGTCGATCATGGTCGGCGGCGGCTCGCAGCTGAGCGAGTCGAACCGCTGGGGCGACTACTCCGCGATGGCGATCGACCCGAACGACGACTGCACGTTCTGGTACACGACGGAGTACTACCAGACGACCGGCGGGGCAAATTGGCGCACCCGGATCGGGTCCTTCCGGTTCCCGGAATGCGGCCCGCCGCCACCTCCACCGCCGCCTCCGCCACCGCCTCCGCCGCCACCACCGCCGCCCCTCTACGACCAGTACGACAATTCGACTGGCGGGGCTATCACCTCCCAGAACTTCGAGTCGGGTCTCGACTCCTACGACAGCGAGCTCGCCGACGACTTCGTCGTTCCGTCCGGCGCGTCCTGGACGGTCGAAGGCGTCGATGCTGCGGGCCTCTACTACAACGGCGTCGGGCCGGCGGCCTCGGTGAACGCGCGCTTCTTCTCGAACGATTCGGGCAACCTGCCCGGGACGCTCGTCGCCGAGCGACTTGCTCAGAGCTACACGGGCGACGACGGGAACCTCGACATCGACCTCAGCTCTCCCGTTGGTCTCGAGAGCGGCACGTTCTGGGTGTCCGTGCAGGCGAACCTCGACTTCGACCCGAACGGTCAGTGGGGCTGGATGACCCGCTCAGTCCAGTCGGGGAACGGAGGGGCCTTCAGGAACGTGGGCGACGGCTTCGGAACAGGCTGCACGAGCTGGATGCGAAGCGCTGATTGCGGGTTCGACCCGGCCGCGCCGGATCAGGTCTTCCGGCTCCGCGGTTCGAACGGGCCACCACCGCCACCGCCACCACCACCTCCGCCTCCGCCGCCTCCTCCACCGCCACCTCCGCCGCCGCCACCACCACCACCACCACCTCCACCACCACCGCCTCCGCCTCCACCACCACCACCACCTCCGCCTCCACCTCCACCTCCACCACCGCCACCGCCTCCGCCACCACGGGCGCGCTGCCGCGTGCCGAGGGTGATCGGACTGAGGCTCGGAGCGGCGAAGACGAAGATCCGCAGAGCACGCTGCTCCGTGGGTCGTATCCGCCGCGCCCGCTCCAGGCGAGTCGGCCGTGTGATCGGCCAGAACCCGAGGCCGGGCGTCCTCAAGCGCCGCGGCTTCCCGGTCAAGCTCGTAGTCGGCCGGCGCTAAATAGGGAAGCTCGAGAGCCGCTTGGCTTTTGGCGGCGATGGTGCTAACAATCCTGCTGTGAGGGGAGGTCGCGTCAGGGTCCTACTGGCGCTTGCGGTGACTGGTGTCGTCGCGGCGATTGGCGTCAGCATGGGATCGGGCGGTGGCGCAGCGAAGCAGGAGCGCGCCGTGGGCTCCGCGCCGCTCGCGCCGAGCGGAGCGAGCGCGGTTCGTTCCACAACCCCCTCGACGACGCTTTCGCCTGCGCAGAGGGTGAGCATCGCTCAAGGCGTTCTCGTTCCCGCGATCCGATCGCAACCGCGCGTCAAGAACGTGCCGCGAAACACCCGGCCGCAGAACGAGCTCAACGAGGCCGGCCCGCCGCTCAGGGTGCCGCTGAAGAGCCTTCCAGAGGGCGACGGCGCACTCCAGACGACCCCCGGCAAGAGCAACACACCGGCTCCGAGCCTGACCTTCGAGGGCGTCAACAACATGTGCGGCTGCTACCCGCCGGACACAAACGGCGACGTCGGCGGGACTCAGTACATGCAGTGGGTCAACCTGCATTTCGCGATCTACGACAAGAACACCGGCGCGCAGTTGCAGGCGCCGCGCCCAGGCAACCAGCTCTTCACAGGGCTGTCGGTCTGCGGGACCGAGAATGCCGGCGACCCGGTCACCATTTACGACCAATATGCCGGTCGCTTCGTCGCGAGCCAGTTCGGCGACTCGGGCGCTCCCTACTATCAGTGCGTCGCCGTCTCGACCTCGGACGACGCAACAGGGACCTGGTGCGCGTACCAGTTCAACGTCCACAACACCAAGTTCAACGACTACCCGAAGATGGGCGTGTGGCCGTCCCAGAACGCGTACATGATGACTGCCAACCAGTTCCCCCCATCTGGGTTCGGCGGCGTGGGCGTCTGGGCATTCGAGCGCGACCAGATGATCGCCAATGGTTGCCCCGCGGCGCGCATGGTCTACCAGGACATGAACGACATCGAGCCGTACCTGTCACCGCTCATGCCGGCTGACGCTGACGGCGACACGATGCCTCCGGCCGACGCGCCGGCACCGCTCGTCTCGATCAACCAGGACGGGTCCGGCCTTCCGGACGACCAGCTCCAGATCTGGAACGCGACGGTGAACTGGGACGGGTCGCCGTCGATGACGGTCACGCACGAGAGCGACGTCCAGGCTGCGGCCTTCGACGAGAACCTCTGCGACTTCGGGGCCTGCATCCCGCAGCCCGGGACAGGCGTCAGGCTCCAGACACTGTCTGACCGCATCATGTTCCGAGCCCAGTACCGCAACTTCGGCGGCTGGGAGACGATCGTCACGAGCCACTCGGTTGACGTCGGCAGCGATCGCGCCGGCGCGCGTTGGTACCACCTGGAGAAGCAAGGCAGTGACCTCTGGGGAATGCGCGACCAGGGCACGTACGCGCCCGCTGACGCGCTGAACCGGTGGATGCCGAGCGCCGCCATGGACAAGAGCGGCAACATCGCGGTGGGCTACTCCACAGCCAACGGGACCGCGCCGAACTATCCGAGCATCAGGTACGCCACTCGCCTTGCGACCGATCCGCCGGGTGAGCTCGGTTCGGAGGAGACGATCATGGTCGGCACCGGATCGCAGACCGGCACGGCGAGCCGCTGGGGCGACTACTCGAGCATGTCCGTGGATCCGGACGACGACTGCACCTTCTTCTACACGACGGAGTACATCCAGACCACCGGCACGACGACCTGGCGGACCCGCGTTGGCAAGTTCACGATCCCGACGTGCGGGCCGCCGCCGAATCCGCCACCGCCACCGCCGCCACCGGGGCCGCCGCCGCCACCGCCGCCGCCCCCGCCTCCGACGGGTGACTACGCGATCGAGACCGGTACCGGGACGATCATCAACGCCACCGAGGATCTGGGCATTCACTGCGACGACTGCTACCGGCCGGTCACGTTCCCGTTCCCGGTGCGGTTCTACAACCAGACCTACACCGAGGCGCACGTGAGCTCGAACGGCATCGTCAACTTCTCCGGTCCGAACCTCCAGTACGCGAACGGCTGTCTGCCGGCGCGGGTCGAGGGCAAGGCCCTCATCGTTCTCTGGGACGACATGGACACGAGGCCTTCGGGTCGGGGCGTCTTCACGGCGACCGTCGGCAGCGCGCCGAACCGGCAGTTCATCATCCGGTTCAACATGGCGTATCTCTCCGGCGGCGGCAGCGCCAACGCCGAAGCCATCTTCACCGAGGGAAGCGACAACATCCAGGTCATCTACGGCACGGCGACGCAGGGCGGCTCCAGCTCGACCGAAGGAGTCCAGGCCGCCGGCTCCGGCCCGAACTTCACCGAGTTCGGGTGCAACGAAGTAGTCCTGTCGGCGGGTCTGCTCCTGGACTACATCTACTCAGGCCCCGGAGGGCCGCCACCGCCGCCACCACCACCGCCTCCGCCACCACCGCCGCCACCACCTCCTCCTCCGCCACCGCCACCACCGCCTCCACCACCTCCGCCGCCGCCACCACCTCCACCGCCTCCGCCGCCGCCTCCACCGCCTCCGAGGGCACGCTGCAAGGTGCCGCGGGTGATCGGGCTGAGGCTCGCCAAGGCGAAGACGAAGATCCGCAGGGCACGCTGCTCGGTCGGTCGCATCCGCCGCGCCCGCTCCAGGCGAGTCGGCCGTGTGATCGCACAGAACCCGAGGCCGGGCGTCTTCAAGCGCCGCGGCTTCCCGGTCAAGCTCGTCGTCGGCCGGCGCTAACCACCTCGCGACGCTAGGACCTCCAGCGAGGGCGTATAGGCCAGTTGGCCTATTGGCTTTCCTCTGTCGATAGTGGTAAAAGACCCCGAGTGGGAGGGAGACCGAGATTCCGTCGTGTTCTGGGCGCCATCGGTCTGGCCGCGCTACTCGGCGGCGCCGCGCTGGCAGCGGGCACTGGGCCGGGTGGGTCTACTCGAGCCCCGGTCGAGGCGCAGGTCCTGCGCCAGCTGGCGACGAAGGGCCACGCCTCGTTCTGGGTCGTCCTGCGCGACCAGGCTGACGTTGGTGCGGCCTCGAGGATCCACGATCGCGCGACGCGCGGGGAGGTCGTTTACAAGCGACTGACCGCGTTCGCCAAACAGAGCCAGGCGCCGGTCCGTTCGCTTCTGGATGCGCGGGGCATCCGCTATCAGCCGTTCTGGATCGTCAACGCGATCCACGTGAAGTCGGCCGGACCGGCAACCCTCGACGCAGTCGCCGCGCGCCCGGACGTCCGGGAGATCCGCGCGACTCACTCCTACCCGGTCCCGAAGCCGATCAAGGTTCCCGCGAGCAGCCCCCGCACGACGGAGTGGGGCCTGAACGCGATCAACGCGCCGCAGGTGTGGTCGACTTTCAACGATCGAGGCGAAGGCATCGTCGTCGCGAGCATCGACACCGGGGTCCGCTACTCGCATCAAGCCCTCGTGCAGAAGTACCGCGGGAACAACGGCGGCTCCTTCGACCACAACTACAACTGGTGGGACCCGCTTGACGAATGCCCGACGGACGACCCGTGCGACACCGACACTCATGGCACTCACACGATGGGAACGATGATCGGCGACGACGGGGATCCCGGCGCGAATCAGATCGGTGTTGCACCCCACGCGGAGTGGATCTCGGCGAAGGGCTGCTGCCTCGACGTAGCGCTCATCTCGTCCGCTCAGTTCATTCTTGCGCCGACCGACTCGAACGGCGACAACCCCAGGCCGGACCTGCGCCCTGACGTCGTCAACAACTCGTGGGGCGGCGGCTCAGGCGATCCGTTCTTCCGCCCGGCCGTTCAGGCGTGGATCGCGGCCGGGATCTTCCCTGCCTTCTCGAACGGAAACAACGGCCCGGCTTGTGGCACGGCCGGGTCTCCGGGGGACTATTCGGAGAACTACAGCGCCGGCGCGTTCTCGGAGTCGGGCGCGATTGCAGGCTTCTCGTCTCGAGGCCCGTCTGCGTTCGGAGGCATCATCAAGCCCAACATTGCCGCACCGGGCGCCGGTGTCCGCTCCTCGACGAGCGGGAGCGATTCGACCTATGGATTGCTCAGCGGGACCTCGATGGCTTCGCCCCACGTCGCGGGCGCGGTCGCGCTGATCTGGTCGGCGTCTCCGGAGCTCAGAGGCGATGTGGCGCGCACACGGACGTTGCTCGACCAGACCGCCGTCGACGTGAGCAACACGACGTGCGGCGGTACCGCCGAGAACAACAACGTGTGGGGCGAGGGGAAGCTCGACGTCCTCGCGGCAGTCACGGCAGCGCCACGAGGCGAGACCGGGAACGCTGACCGGCGGCGTCGTCAGCGGTGCAGGCGGGAACCCACCCATCGCCGGCGCCGAGATTCGCGTCGCCGGACCCGCGAACCGCGGCGTCGCGACCGATCCCGACGGCCTCTACAGCATGGAGCTCCCGGTCGGGAACTACACCGTCACGGTCACGGCCCACGGATACGTGACCACGTCCGACGACGTCGTCGTCAACGAGGGCCAGATCACGAACCTGGACTTCATCCTGCCGCCCGCCCCGGTGCTCGAGCACAGCCTGACCACGCTCTACGACCAGAGCGGGAACGGAACGGTCGAACCGGGTGAGACGTTCGAGCTCGACGAGCGTCTTGCGAACACCGGTTTCGACCTCGCGAACGCGATCTCCGCGCAGCTCTCAACGAGCACGCCGGGCATCACGATCACCCAGCAGACCTCGGCCTACGCAGACATTCCCGCGGGTGGCATGGGAACCAACACGACTCGCTTTGCCGGCTCCGCGTCGGGCTCGCTCGCGTGCGGAACGCTCATCGAGCTCCGGCTCACGGTGACGACCGGGGGCGGCAACTTCGAGGTCGACTTCACCGTCCAGGGCGGACCGGCGTGCTACCAGGTGACGATGCAGACGGGCCAGCCGATCATCCCGGGCACGACGAGCCTCGGAAGCTCGTGCGACGACTGCATCAGGCCCCTCACCTTCCCCTTCCCGATCACGCTCTACGGGCAGTCGCAGACCGAGGCGCTCGTGAGCTCGAACGGGAACATCCAGTTCGGCGACACGGCAAACACGGCGTTCATCAACAACTGCCTGCCGACGAGCGCGCTCGAGTCAGCCGTCATCGTCTACTGGGACGACCTCCTGACCTCGGGCGGGGGCCACGGAATCTTCACCTCTCTGACCGGGTCGCCTCCGAACAGGCAGTTCGTCATCGAATGGCGGACCGGGTACGCCAACCGGGCGGGCAACGCCAATTTCGAAGCGATCTTCGACGAAGGCAGCGACGTGATCAGGATGCGGTTCGGCGCCGACGTCGACCATGCTGCGTCGAGCACCATCGGTCTCCAGGGGAGCGCGACCCGCGGCGACCAGGTTCTGTGCAACACGGGCACGCTGAACAACCCCGACCTCCAGATCACGTACACACCAACGACGCGGTCCACCGCCACCACCTCCACCGCCACCACCTCCTCCACCACCACCTCCGCCACCTCCACCACCACCACCACCGCCTCCGCCACCCCCGCCACCACCACCGCCTCCACCTCCACCTCCACCGCCTCCACGTGCACGCTGCAAGGTGCCGCGGGTGATCGGACTGAGGCTCGCCAAGGCGAAGACGAAGATCCGCAGGGCACGCTGCTCGGTGGGTCGCATCCGCCGCGCCCGCTCCAGGCGGGTCGGCCGTGTCATCGCCCAGAGCCCGACGGCCGGGCGTCTTCAAGCGTCGCGGCTTCCCGGTCAAGCTCGTCGTCGGCCGCCGCTAAACGCCCTTCGCGCGACCACCCCGACCCACGCGGGCCGCGCGTGTGTTAGAAACTCCGCGCGCCGGGCGAACTCGGCGCTCAATCCGTAACGGGGAGAACATTGAGCTTCTTCAGGGACCACGCAGTCCTCTTCGCGCTTGTCTGTGCAGGCGTCGCCATTGCCTGGGGCATCGGGCTGACCGTCTGGCTGCTCCGGCAGCCGACCGGGAACGAGCGGATGCGCGAGATCTCGCGCGCCGTCCAGGAGGGTGCATCGGCGTATCTCCGGCGGCAGTACCAGACGATCGCGATCGTCGCCATCGTCCCGTTCCTGCTCCTCGGCTTCTACAACGAGCTCGGCTGGGGCACGGCGATCGGATTCCTGATCGGCGCCGTTCTTTCGGGCGCCGCCGGCTTCATCGGCATGAACGTCGCCGTGCGCTCGAACGTGAGGACGGCAGAGGCTGCGCGCCACGGAGTCAAGCCGGCGCTCAACGTCGCCTTCCGGGCGGGCTCGGTCACCGGCCTCCTCGTCGTCGGGCTGGGGCTGCTCGGCGTCGCCGGCTACTACTGGGTGCTCACCGACTGGCTGAACCACTCCTCCGACTCCGCGATCAAGGACCTCGTCGGCCTCGCGTTCGGCGGCTCCCTCATCTCGGTCTTCGCCCGTCTCGGCGGGGGCATCTACACGAAGGCCGCCGACGTTGGGGCCGACCTCGTCGGGAAGATCGAGGCCGGAATTCCCGAGGACGATCCCCGCAACCCCGCAGTGATCGCGGACAACGTCGGCGACAACGTCGGCGACTGTGCCGGCATGGCGGCCGACCTCTTCGAGACCTACGCGGTCACGGCCGTCGCGGTCATGCTCCTCGCCAGGGCGTTTCCGACGAGTGAGCTCTGGCTCTATCCGCTGTCGATCGGCGGCGTCGCCATCCTCGCCTCGGTGATCGGGACGCTGTTCGCCCGCATCGGGAGCAAGCGGCTCGATCATGAACGCGCTCTACAAGGCCGTGTTGGCCGCGACCATCCTCTCCGCGATCGGCTTCATTCCGATCACGAAGGCATTCGACGACGGCCCCTTCACGTTCTGGAACCTCTACGGCTCCGCGCTCATCGGGCTCGGCATCACCTTCCTGCTCGTCGGGATCACCGAGTACTACACGGGCACACGCTGGAACCCCGTGAAATCGATCTCCAGCGCCTCGCGCACCGGTCACGCGACGAACATCATCGAGGGCCTCGCCGTGGGCATGCAGGCGACGGCGGCTCCGGTGATCGTGATCGCGGTCGGCATCGTCGGGTCGTACTACGCGGCCGGACAGGACATCTTCGGGATCGGGGTGGCCGTCATGGCGCAGCTCTCGATGACGGGCCTCATCGTCGCTCTCGATGCGTACGGACCGGTGACCGACAACGCCGGCGGCATCGCCGAGATGGCGAACCTCGACGAGTCCGTCCGCGCGATCACGGATCCGCTCGACGCCGTCGGCAACACGACGAAGGCCGTCACGAAGGGCTACGCGATCGGCTCTGCGGGCCTCGCTGCGCTCATCCTCTTCGACGAATACACGCGGGGGCTGCGTGATCGAGGTCTGGACGCGGTCACCTTCACGCTCTCGGATCCCTGGGTGATCGCGGGCCTCTTTGTCGGCGGCCTGATGCCGTTCCTCTTCGCCTCGCTCGCCATGCAGGCCGTGGGCCGCGTCGGCGGCCAGGTCGTCCAGGAGGTGAGGCGGCAGTTCCGCGAGATCCCCGGGATCATGGAGGGAACTGCCCGCCCCGAGTACGGCAAGGCGATCGACATCGTCACCGGCTCTGCGCTCAAGGCGATGATGCTGCCCGCGCTGATCCCGATCGCCTTCCCGCTGATCGCCGGAATCATCAAGCCGGAGCTACTCGGGGGGCTTCTGATCGGCTCGATCGTGACCGGGATCTTCCTCGCAATCGCAATGACCTCGGGCGGTGGCGCCTGGGACAACGCGAAGAAGCTGATCGAGGACGGGCTCTACGGCGGCAAGGGCTCAGAGGCCCACGCGGCCGCCGTCACCGGCGACACGGTCGGTGACCCCTACAAGGACACTGCCGGCCCGGCCATCAACCCGATGATCAAGATTGCGAACATCGTTGCCATCCTGATCATCCCGCTGATCGTCAGCATTCACGGTTAGTTAGGGCGTCTGAGGAACTGAATCGTTCGGCTCCGCGGCGTCGCCCTAGCCGAAGCGGTGGCGCACAGCTACCCGCGACGCCTCCGCGAGGAGCGCGGTCGCAATCAGCAGGGCGGCGACCGCGTCGGCCCACCACCACCCGAGCGCAGAGTTCACCAAGAGGGTGACAAGCGTGATCGCAGCGAGTGCCGCAGCCGCGACGCTGAGGATGCCGTCGCCGCGCAGCGCCACACTTGGCAGTCGAGAAGCTACTTGGAGCTTCATCCAGCCCAGCCAAGGCAGCACGAGGAGCGAGCCGGCGGCGAGGATCACGCCCAACGCCGATGCCTGCGGATGCGAGCCGCCGAGGAGGGCACGGACGGCCTGCAAGCCCACGTAGAAGGCGACTACGAGCATCGCGAGAACGATCCACGACTGGGCACGCCTCTCTAATCGGTCTGCGGCGGCGGGATCGCTTTGTTCCTTCCGAAAACGCCAGACGAGCACGACTGATGCGCACGAATCGAGCACGGCGTTCAATGCGAACCCCGCCAGGGCGAGGCTAACGTCAAGCACCGACACAACCAGTGCGACGGCCCCCACAATGCCGTTCCACGCAATCGTGAAGTACGAGAGTCGGAGCGCGGAGGTCAGGAGCTTTGCGCGGCCTGACCCCACGACGCATGGAGTCTAAATGACCGTTTCGCCTAGGTGGGTCAACTAGGTCGGTTGCCTACTCAAACGCGCCAATAGCTGCGGGTCAGCAACACGGCGACGGGGATGATCTCGAGCCGTCCGACCCACATCAAGACGATCATCACGATCTTGGAGAAGTCGCTGAAGGGCTCGAACGACCCCATCGGGCCGGCTACGCCGAAGGCAGGGCCCACGTTGCCGAGAGTCGTTGCGGCCGCCGCCACGGCATCCAGGAGTCGGAGGCCCGAGTCGACGCGGGCGGCATCGATGATCAGGAGTAGCGTCCCCACGGCGAACACTCCGACATACAGGAGGACGAAGCTCGAAATCGCTCGCACGATTCGCTCGTCGACGGGGCGTCCGTTGAGGTGGATACGTGAGACGACTTCCGGGTGCACCGTCTGATCGAGCTCTCGCGTGAGGATACGGCCGAGGAGGAGATGTCTGACGACTTTCACGGACCCGCCCGTCGAGCCGGCCGAGCCGCCGACGAACATGAGCGCAACGAGCACGATTGCTGCCAGGAGCGGCCATTCGTTGAAATCGGCGCTCGCGTAGCCCGTTGTCGTCATCGACGAGACAGCGTTGACGACGCTGTGACGGATTGCCGCCTCGCCCCGAAGGACGCCTTCACTCCAGAGCTCGACCGCCAGCACGGCCGAGCCGAGGCCGAGCAATGTGAGATACAGGCGGAACTCCTCGTCACGCACGAACACGCGTGGCTGTCGCCGGAAAAAGGCTCGGTACATCAGCGCGAAGTTGACGCCGGCGACGACCATGAAGAAGGCGATCGCCCACTGCGAGGCTGCGCCGAACTCCTCGAGCGAGCGGGCGCGGGTCGAGAAACCCCCGGTCGGCAACGTTGTCAATGCGTGCGCAACCGCGTCGTAGAAGGTCATCGTGGCGTCTAGGCCCGTCCAGGCTATGACGCTCAGCACCGCAATCATCAGGGCGGTCAGCGCGATGTACAGCAGCCATAGCCGCTGGGCGGTCTCCCGGATCCGCAGCGTCATCTCCTCGATCTCAGGGCCCGGCAGCTCTGTTTCGAGCAGTTGCCGACCACCCACGCGCAATCGAGGCAACACGGCGAGGGCGAGCACGATGATGCCCATGCCCCCGAGCCACTGCGTGAGCTGGCGCCAGATCGCGAGGCCGTGAGGCAGCCCCTCAATATCCGTAACGATCGTGGCCCCGGTCGTCGTGAAGCCCGACATCGCCTCGAAGTACGAGTCGACCGGACTTGCGAACTGGGCCTCGGCCGTCAGCCAGTACGGGAGTGCGCCGACCATGGCCGCGAGCAGCCATGTGAGTGAGACCACCAGGAAGCCTTCCCTCATGCCCACTTTCTTCTTGCCGTAGGACAGCCGCTCCATCGCCCATCCACAAAGGAAGCCAATTGCGGTTGCGACCAGGAAAGGCGCCGGAGACTCGCCGTAGCCGGTTGCGACCGCGGCGGGAATCAGTGGGGCGAGACTGAGGTACTTGACGAGGCCGCCGACGAGGTTGAAGGTCGCCGCGAGATCGACGCCAAGACGTTGTCTCAAAGCGCTTGCTCGACGATCGGAACGCGCTTCGACTCGGTGAAGACGATCACTCGGTCACCGGGGAGCAAGACGTCGTCCCCGTGCGGAAAGACCGCTTTGTCTTCTCGGACGATTGCGCCGATCAGCGCGCCCGTCTGAGGCAGATCGCGGAAGGGCGTTCCGAGCAACTTGCTCTCGGGACGGACAGTGATGTCCAGGATCTCGAAGCGATCGCCCTCGAGCATCGTCACCTGCTGGGTGCGCGGATCGTGAGCGAAGCGGACGATCTCCTCGGCCGTGATCATCCGGGGATTCACGGCGCGGTCGATGCCTACGCGTTCAAAAACGTCAACCGAATGGGCGTCGTGGACGATCGCGATTGTGTAGCGAACTCCATGCAACTTGACGAGGGTGGCCGCATAGTGGTTCTTCGCGTCGTCTCGCATCGCGAAGACTGCAGCCTGCGCCTTGTTGATGTTCTCGCGCTCAATGAACTCGACGTCCATGCCCGAGGCGTGGAAGACGCGCGCACTGGGTAGCTCCTCGGCAGCCGTGCGGGCCCGCTCCAGACTGGGCTCGACGATCCGGACTCGGATCCCCTGCTCGGTGAGGACCCGCGCGGTGGCAAGTCCCGTCCGGCCAGCCCCGTAGATGACCACGTCTTCAACCCGCCGTCCTGCCGGAGCGATGATCAGGCTCCACGCCTGCGCCGCCTGAGGCGATCCGATGACGATGATGCGGTCGCCCAGTTGGATCTTCTCGTCTCCGCGGGGCACGACGATCGAGTCGCCCCGGATGATGCTCGCGACCTTCGAGTCAGGCGGGATCCCAGCGTGACGCAGTGGAACGCCAATCACGCTCTGGCCGCCGTCGACGTCGAATTCGACGATCTGCACTTGTCCGTCTGCGAAGACGTCGGTCTGCCGTGCTGCGGGCACACCGATCAATCCCGAGACGGCCAGCGCAGTCTCGCGCTCGGAGGAGACAATGAGGTCGAAGTCGAGCTCGCGCTCGTGCCAGATCTCCAGATACTCCTCGTTCGTCGTCCGCACAACGGTTTTCGTTGTCGGGGCAATCTTCTTCGAGAAGATTGCAGCGATGATGTTGATCTCGTCTCGAGAGGTGCAAGCGATCAGAAGGTCGGCGTCCCTGACACCCGCCTCCTCGAGCGTGCGGCGGCTGGCGCCGTTTCCGACGAGGACCCCCGCTTCGTAGCGTTCTGCGAGCGCGGACAGCCGTTGTTCGTCGAGGTCGACAACGGTGATGTCGTGCTCGTCGTGGAGTGCTTCGACCACGGTCGAGCCGACCTGGCCGGCTCCGATGACGACGATCTTCATCGAGACCCGGAAGGCTAATAGAGTGCGCCGGTGCCTCGCCGGCGGCGGCAGCAGCAACAGGCCCTCGAGCGGGTGCTCGGGACACCCGCTCTCTTCGCCACCGCATACGGCAACGTTGGCTCGTCGATCTACTACGCGCTCGGCGTCACTGCGGCCTTCGCGCTCGGTCTGACCCCAGTCGTCTTCCTGATCGCGGGCCTGATCTTCGCGGCGACTGCGGCGACCTACGCCGAGGGCACGGTGCGCTATCCGGAGGCAGGCGGGTCGTCGAGCTTCGCGCGTCACGGATTCAACGAGCTCGCCAGCTTCGGCGCGGCCTGGGCGCAAATGCTCGTTTACGTGGCGACCGTCGCCATCTCGGCGTTCTTCGTGCCGCACTACCTGTCGGTGTTCTGGGGGCCGCTGCGGGAGAACCCGTGGGACATCGTGGGCGGGGCGGTCGTGATCGTGATCCTGGTTGGCATCAACGTCGTTGGCGTACGTGAGGCCGCGAGCCTGAACATCGTGCTCGCAGTCGTCGACTTTGCGACCCAGCTGCTACTCGTCGCCCTTGGCTTCGCCCTCGTCTTCAGTCCCGAGACGCTCACGAGCAACGTCGATCTCGGGGTTGCTCCGACGTGGGGGCAGTTCTTCCTCGCAATCCCTATCGCGATGCTGGCCTACACGGGGGTCGAAACCGTCTCGAACCTGGCCGAGGAAGTGCGTGACCCCGTGCGCAACGTGCCGCAGGCGTACAAGCTCGTGGCCGGGGCGACCTTTGCGATCTACCTCACGCTGCCTCTGATCGCGCTCTCGGCCCTGCCGGTCTTCCAGGAGCCCGACGGCGACTACGTGACGCTGCTTGGCCTGCCTCCGGAGCAGGGCGGCTACGCCGCCGACCCCGTGCTCGGCGTCGTGCGGAACCTCGGGCTCGATGGCCCGCTGGCCGAAGGCGCCGAGATCTACGTCGGCATCCTGGCTGCGACGATCCTCTTCATCGCCGCCAACGCCGGCGTGATCGGCGCCTCGCGAATCACGTATGCAATGGCTGGGTACCGGCAGCTCCCGTCCGTGTTCCGGAAGCTGCACCGCAGGTTCAAGACACCGTGGCTCGCGCTCGTAGTCTTCGCCGGCCTCTTCCCGGTGCTGGCGATCCTCCCGGGCGAGCTGAGCTTCCTGGGAACGATGTACTCGTTCGGCGCGACGCTCTCCTTCACGATCGCGCACCTCGCGCTCATCGTCATCCGCTATCGGAAACGAGACGAGGAGGTCCTCTTCCTCGCGAAGCCGAACATCCGCTGGCGTGGGGTGGACTGGCCGCTGTTCGCGCTCCTCGGGGGGATCGGGACGCTCGTCGCGTGGCTGGTGATCGTTCTCCAGGACGCCCAGACGCGCTGGGCCGGCTTTGGCTGGCTCGCGCTCGGCTTCGTCGCTTACGCGATCTACCGCCGCTGGTTCGTCCGGGCACCAATCACCGAGACCGTGCGTGCGCCGGCCATCGTCCTCGTCGCGCCGCTCGAGGTCGCCTTTCGCACGATCGTCGTTCCTGTTCTGCGCACACCGGAGGCCCAGGAGGCTCTCTTCGCAGCTGCGCGGCTCGCCGCCGACCGTCGTTCCCGGATCGCGCTCGTGAACGTAGTCGAGGTTCCGCTCGACCGCGCGCTGGACTCGGACATGCACGAAGTCGAGGAAGAGGCGGAGCGGGCGCTCGACGGCGCCGAGGCGCTGCTGGAGAGCTACGGCGTTCGCACGGTGACGAGGGTCGTCCGAGCGAGGGCGGCCGGCCCGGCGATCGTCGAGGACGCGCTCGCGCGCGACGCAGAGCTGATCGTCGTCGGCGCGCCGCGTTCCAGGATCCGCCGGGGCAGGCCGATCTTCGGGCGCACCGTCGACTACGTCCTCAAGCACAGCCCGATCCGTGTGCTCGTCGCGGCAGGGAGGCGAGCAGCGTGATCGGGCGGGCACTCTCCGTCGTGCTCGTCGCGCTCGGGCTCGCCGTCCTCGTGCGCACGGCCGTCGAGGGAGTCGGCGGTGGCCTGGGGCTCTTGCTCGGCGCGCTCCTCGTGCTCGCCGGTTGCCTCCGTTTCTCCATGTCCAGGTGGGCCGGCTGATGCCCGGTGCGTTCGCGCGCATCCTCGTGCCGATGAAGATCGGCCTGATCGGGGAGGAAGTGCTCGGAACGGCGATCAAGCTCGCCGAGGAGCATGGCTCCGCGATCACCGCTCTCCACGTCGTGCGTGTGCCCCTCGACAAGCCGATCGACGCAGAGCTCACCGAGGCGGAGGAGCGGGCCGAAGCCTCCCTCGCCGAGGCGAAGCTGCTCGCGGCCGAGCTGGGTGTCGCAGTCGAGGGCGTCATCGTGCACTCGCGGGCAATCGGCGAGGCGATCGTCCATCTGGCCGTTGACCGGAGCGCCGATCTGATCGTGATGGGCTCGTCGCCGCGCTGGCGGCGCCAGTCGAGATTCTTCAGCCCGACCGTGGACCACGTGCTGCGCCAGGCGCCGTGCGAGGTGATGGTGATCGCCTACCCGCAGGGGGTTCTGGAGGACGAGGAAGTAGGCGTACACTGAGCGTATGAAGGCGATCGTGGTCGGGTGCGGCAGGGTCGGGTCGAAGGTTGCGAAGAAGCTTGCGAAGGCGGGCTGGGACGTGACCGCGATCGACGAGGCCGAAGAGGCGCTGGGTCGGCTTGGAGAGGAGTGGCCGGGCGGATTCATCGTCGGGCACGGGATGGACGCGAAGGTGTTGCGCCAGGCCGGCATCGAGGACGCGGATGCCGTCGTCGTGGCGACAAACGGCGACAACACGAACATCGTCGTCGGCCAGGTGGCGCAGAAGCGCTTCGGCATCGAGTGCTGTGTCGTCCGGATCCTCGACCCGGCACGTGCGGAGCTCTACGCCACGCTCGGCCTGCGTGTCGTCTGTCCGACCTCCAGCGCGATCGATGTTCTCACCGAGGCGGTCAAGTCGTGTGCCGTCCGCCCGCAGGCGACGGCCTCCGCGAGCTGACTCGATGTTCGTTCTCGTCACGGGCGGCGGCAAGGTGGGCTCGAACCTCGCCAGAACCCTGCTCAGAACGGGTCACGAGGTGGCGATCGTCGAGCAGCGGCGCGATCACTGGGAAGCCCTGGAGGAGGAGTTCGAGCATCGCGCGATTCTCGGGGACGCCACGGAGATCTTCGTGCTCGAACAGGCTGGCATCGCGCGTCCACCGGATCTGGTCGTCGCCGTGACGGGCGACGACGAGGACAACATGGTCATCTGCCAGATGGCCCGCGAGCACTTCCGCGCGCCCAAGGTGATCGCCCGCGTGAACGACCCGCGGAACCAGGCGCATTTCGACCTGCTCGGGATCTCGCCGACCGTCAGCGCCACGCAGACGATCATGGCGCTGATCGAGCACGAGGTGCCCGAGCACGAGCTCATCCATCTGCTCGAGCTGCGCAAGGAGAACCTCGAGATCGTCGAAGTGCAGATCGACAAGAACTCGCCCTCGGCGGGCAAGCGCGTTTCCGGGCTGAAGCTGCCAGCCGGCTCGCGCCTCATTTCCGTCATGCGCGGCGGCCAGGCCGAGATCCCGGACGCCGAGACGGAGCTTCTACCGGGCGACCAGGTGCTGGCGATCCTGGAGCCCGGCAAGGAGGACGAGCTGCGCCGAGTTCTGCTAAAGAAGTAGGAGTCATGCGTCGCCTCGTCCTTGCCGCTTCCGCGCTCGTCTTGCTTGCAGCCGCTGTCGCGTTCTCCGCACGGGGCGGCGGGGACGCCATCGAGCTGCGGATCCGGCTGGTTGCAAGCGGGTTGGACTCGCCAGTCCACGTGTCCGCTCCCCGGAACGAGAAGAACAACGTCTACGTCGTCGAGCAGCCCGGGCGGATCCGCGTCATCGTCCGCGGCCGTCTCCGTGCTCGTCCGTTCCTGAACATCACGAGGCTCGTGCTGGGTGGTGGCGAGCAGGGGCTCCTCTCCGTCGCATTCCACCCGCGCTATGCGAGCAATCACCGCTTCTACGTCGACTACACCGACCGGAATGGAGACGCGCGGATCGTGGAGTACCGCGCGCGCGGCCTCTCCCGCTCGCCGGTGAAGGTGCGCCAGATCTTCTTCCAGGACGATCCCTATCCGAACCACAACGGCGGCCAGCTCGCTTTCGGCCCGGACGGCTACCTCTATGCAGGAACCGGAGACGGCGGCTCCGGCGGCGATCCGGAGAACCGCGCCCAGAATCTGCGCTCGACCTTCGGCAAGATTCTGCGCTTCAACGTGAAGAAGCGGCGTCCGCCGGCCGTCATCGTCGGCTATGGGCTCCGCAACCCCTGGCGTTTCTCGTTCGACCGGCTGAAGGGCGACCTCTACATCGGCGACGTCGGCCAGGACTCGTGGGAGGAGCTCAACTTCACGCCTCGGAGGAGCCCCGGTCTCGAGAACTACGGCTGGCGCGTCTACGAGGGCAAGAAGCGCTATTCGAGCGAGGCCCCGAACAGCGCGGGCCATCTCGTCATGCCGTACTACGTCATGCCCAACCCGCCGAACTGCAGCGTGATCGGAGGGTTCGTCTATCGCGGCAAGGCCGTGCCGGCTGCGGTCGGGCGGTACTTCTTCAGCGACAACTGCGCGAGCCGGGTGCGCAGCGTGGCCGCGGGAGGCGGGACCCAGGCGCGCGATGAGCCCTTCACGATCGACGGCCTCTCCTCGTTCGGCGAGGACGCTCGCGGCGAGCTCTACATGACCTCCCTGACCGGGAGGGTCTACAAGCTGGCGCGCTAGGGAGGGTTTGGTGGAATGTTGCTCGTCGCCGGGGTGCGATGGTCGTTCCGAGGCCGCGGACGCAGGGAGTCCCGGTAGTCACCACTACCGGGGCGACTGAGGACCCGGCCTCGGGGCGAGCAGCGCGGCCCCGCGGCTCAGCCATATTTCGCCAAACCCTCCCCGCTTAACCGGTGCGGCGGCGGCGGATCTGTGGGCCCTGCTGACCGAGCGCCGCATACGCGAGCGCCTGAAGCGAGTCGTTCAGCGCACCGAGCTCGTGCACGATCGGAGCCAGATGCTCCCCGGAGTCGAGCCTCCGGTTGAGGGCGCGGAGCTCGGCGTTCAAGCGGTCGAGGCGCTCGAGCAGGGCGTCGAGCTGGCGATCTCCCAGTTCACTTTCCTTCACGACCTGGATTGTAAATCGAGCTCACCGGGGTCGCGAACGACGATCGTCTCGGGTCCGAGACGCTCACGGAGGCGCTCGAGCGCGCCTGCTCCCGCCTCGAGGGCTTCGATGCGGCGAGCCGCGCCCAGCTGCGCGACGGCGATCCGCGCAAGTGCGTCGGGCGCATCGGTGAACACGCCGAGCCGGCACTCCTTGTCCTCGAGTGCACGCAGAGCTGCGCTGACCTCTGCGCTCGGCCGTAGGTAGACGGGAGCGCGGTCTTCGGCGAACCGAGCCAGCGCCGCTCGCCAGTCGCCGACACCGGCTTCTGCCCAGCGGTCGAGCTCGGCGGCCGCCTCGCCCCGGTCGTCGGGCAGCGCCCCGGGGTCGAGGGGCGCGATCGTGTGGAATCGCCGCGCAGCATCTTCGAGCCAGTCGCGCCAGAGCGGCCGGGTGTCCCCGAGCACGCCGTCCAGCTCGATCGCCACCGCCCTCATCGGCCATGTCCGGTGTCAGACGCCGGACCGGTCCCGAACGGACGGCGGAACGTAACCGCATGCCCGCTCCGCATGCGGCTTGCCACCTCTCTCACGAGCCATGTCCGGTGTCAGACGCCGGACGTGTCTGCCGCAGACGGTGATAGACGTAGACGCCGATCGCCACGCCGACGGCGTCGACGAGGAGGTCGAGGAACGCCGCGTGACGGCCCCGTACGAAGTGCTGGTGCAGCTCGTCGGTTGCCGCGTACGCGACCCCGGCGGCGAACGCCGGCGTCTCGCGTCCGAGCGCCCGCAGCAGGAGCGCGCCGAGGATCGCGTACTCCGCCATGTGCGCGCCCTTGCGCAGGAACGTGTCCCAACCGCCGAGCCCGGTGCTGAGGCTCGGGATGGACGAAAACGTGAAGATGACCGCAGCCCACGCGAGCACGGGCAGCCAGACCGAAAGCGCTCGAGAGGCTGGCATCCGGCCATGATAGGGTCGCGGCCAACGGCACGCGGTAAGGGAATCCGGTGCAAATCCGGGACGGTCCCGCCGCTGTAAGGGGAGTTGCTCCTCCGTCGGAAGCCACTGGCCCAAGGGTCGGGAAGGCGGCGGAGGGGGGAGCCCCGAGTCAGAAGACCTTCCGCGCCGCCGCAAATCCGAACCCCTCGCGGAAGGAGGATTCGTGTTTCGACGACTCATCACCCTGGCGGTCACGGCTGCTCTGTTCGCCGTGCTCGTCCCCTCGGCGCTCGCCGTGCAGGCGAAGATCCGGGTCGAAGGCAAGACGACGACGATCTTCGGGGCCATCCAGCCCACGCTCGAAGCGGGTACGAACGCGCTGACGGCGCTCGACGCGGCAAGTCTCACCGCCGAGTTCTATTACCACGTGACCGTGACCGGATTCGGTCCCTTCGTCGATCAGATCGGCCGCTACCCCGGCGAAGGCTTCAGCGGCTGGAGCTACAAGATCAACGGCGTCTCTCCGCCGGTCGGTGCCGACCAGGCCACGATCGGAAGCGGCGACACGGTGCTCTGGTACTGGAATACGTTCACCCCTCAAGGGGGCTCGCCGACACTGCTCCTAAAGCGCCGCGCAGCGAAGAACTGCTACTCGGTCCTCTCCCAGAACGACCTCGGGCAGACGGAACCGGCCCCAGGAGCGAGGCTGCTCGTCGATGGGCGCCGCGTCGCCGGCCGCTCCGGACGTTGGTGTGTCGGCAGGCACCGCGGTCTCGTACGGGCCGTTGCCGCGAATGCGGTCCGCTCGAACGCCCTCCGGTGAAGCATGGCTTCCTCGTCGCCTGTTCGCTCGTCCTGCTCGCCGGTTGCGGGCACGAGCGCACAGGCTCCGGGAGCGCCTCGCTCTGGATCACCCGTGATCGCGGGGCGTCGGTGCTCCTCGTCCAGACAGTGCCGGCCGGGCTGACCGCGATGCAGGCGCTCGACAGGAAGGCGGACATCTCGACCCGGTACGGCGGCCGCTACGTCCAATCGATCGACGGCGTCGAGGGCGACATCTCCAAGCGCCGCGACTGGTTCTGGTTCCTGAACGGCATCGAGGCCGACCGGAGCGCCGCCGACTACAGGCTTCGGCCGGGAGACGTGGAGTGGTGGGACTTTCGCTCGTGGAGCGGCGAGATGCGCGAGCCCGTTGTCGTGGGTGCCTTTCCCGAGCCGTTCCTGCACGGTTGGGACGGGAACGTGCGGCCCGTCGCCGTGCGCTACGCAGCCGGCTTGCGCCGGGGCGCCCGGTCGATCGGACGCCTGCTTCGCGCCTCTTCGGTCCAGCCTCTTTCGGTCGCGGCTCCCCCGGACGCGAATGTGTTTCTCACTGTTAGTGGCAGGGAGCGTTTCGTAGCATCGCTCCGCGACGACTCGAGTGGCGAGGCGGACTCTCCGGTGCAATTCGTCTTTGCCGGTGACGCGGGCGAGCTCGCACGAAGCCCGGACAAGTTCCGCTACCGGTACCAGGTGCCGTGAGCCCGGTCCCGGCAGCCGCGCTGCTCGCCTCGCTGGCCGCGCTGGCTCTCGCCGCCGAACGCACCTGGGTCGTCGCGGCGATCGCCGTTGGCCTGCTCGTCGCCTGCCTGCAGGCTCCGCGAGCGAGGCGCTTCGTCTACCTGGCGGGGACGCTCGTCTCCTCGCTGTCGTTGTTCGTCCTCAGCCCCTTCCTCTCGACGGAGGGCTCGCACGTGATCTGGGAGGGACCGCGCGTGCCGGTGCTCGGTGTGCTCGACGTGACGAGCGAAGAGCTCGTAACCGCCGGGACTCAGGCTCTCCGGCTCGCCGCGGTCGGGCTCGCCTTCGCCGCGTACGTGCTCCTGCTCGACCTCGACCGCCTGCTGCACGCCGCCGGGTTCGCGCGGCGATCCGTGCTAGCCGTGGGCCTGGCCACCCGCCTCGTCCCAACCCTCGAGCGCGATGCCGCCGGGATGGTGGAGGCGTTGCGCGGCCGAGGGGTGGAGGTGAACGGCGTCCGCGGCCGAGCGCGCTTGCTCTCGCCACTCGTGGCAGGCTCGCTCGAGCGCTCGCTCAACCTGGCGGAGGCGATGGAGGCGCGCGGCTTCGGCCGGCCGGGTCGAACGCGTGCGCCCTCACCCTCCTGGTCGTGGCTCGACCGGCTGGTGATGGCGACAGCCGTCTTGATCGCTGTGGCGGCGATATGGGCCTAGTTCGCGTTGATGAGCTCAGCTTCTCGTACCCGGACGTGACGGGCCCGTCGCTCACGAACGTCTCGCTTCGCATCGCGCCCGGGGAGGTCGTTGCCCTGCTCGGCCCGTCGGGCTCGGGAAAGTCCACGCTCCTGCGCGCCCTTGCCGGTCTCGTCCCGCATTTCCACGGGGGCCGCTTCGAGGGCAGGGTCGAGATCGACGGTCGCGACACCCGGCGAACGGGCCCGGCCGAGCTCGCGGGACGCGTCGCCTCGCTCTTCCAGGATCCGGAGGACCAGGTCGTCTTCGGGCGGGTCGCGAACGAGGTCGCTTTCGGGCTCGAGAACATCGGCACCGCGCCGGAGCAAATCTGGCCCCGAGTGGACGCAGCCCTCGCCGAGGCCGGCATCGAGCACCTCGTCGAGCGCCGTACCGAAACGCTTTCGGCCGGTGAGCTACAACGCGTCTGCCTCGCGTCCGTCCTGGCGCTCGACCCCGCGCTCCTGCTGCTCGACGAGCCGACGTCCCAGCTCGATCCCGAGGGAGCAGAGGCGCTCCTCGACCTCGCGGTCGACCTCGAGAGCGCCGTCGTGATCTCCGAGCAGCGCCCGGCGTTGCCGCTCGAGCGGTGCGACCGCGTGCTCTTCCTCGAAGCCGGCCGCCTCCTCCTAGACGCGCCGCGCGACTCCGCACTCGGCTGGCTCGCCGCGAACCGTCCCGGCTACCTGCCCGGGGAGGCCGTGACGCTCCGCGACGATCAGGGCGAGGGCGAGGAGGTGTGCCGTCTGCAGGACGTCACGTACAGCTACGGCGACCAGCCGGTGTTGAAAGGCGTCTCGCTCACGCTTCGGCGTGGGGAGCTCGTCGCGCTCACCGGCCCGAATGGGATCGGCAAGACGACGCTTGCGAAGATCGCGGCGGGGCTGGTCACGCCAGAGAACGGAACCGTGGAGCGTCGTGGACGCGCGTGCTACCTGTCGCAGGACCCGGGGCGGTACCTGGTCACGGATCGCGCCGAGGACGAGGTCGCACTCGCGGTCGGCGGCGACCGTAGCCGGGCGCGTGCGGCGCTCAGCGAAGTCGGGCTCGCCGGGCTCGAACGGCGTCATCCGCGCGATCTCTCGAGCGGTGAGCGGGAGCGCCTGGCGCTTGCCTCCGTCCTCGTCGCCGACCCGCAGATCCTGATTCTCGACGAGCCGACGCGCGGTGTCGATCCGCCTCGCAAGGCCGAGCTGGCCGCCCTGCTCCGTCGAGACGCACCGCACCGAGCCACGCTCGTCGTCACGCACGATCTCGTCTTCGCGGGCGAGGTTGCGGACCGCGAGGTGGCGCTCGGTGCGCGGGAGCCGGTGCATGCCTAGGCTCGCTGCTTTTGTGTCCGGCGGCGCTGCGGTGGCGGCCGCCGCCTGGGTGGCCGTCGCCCCGGAGCATTCGGGCCTGCCGCTCCTGATCGCCGCGATGGGGCTCGTCATCACCGGTGCGGCGTGGCTCGAGACGGGCTCCGACGCCTCGAAGGAGATCGTGCTCGTTGCGACCCTTGCGGCCGTCGCCGCCGCCGGCCGCGTCCTGTTCGCTGCCGTCCCCGGCGTGCAGCCCGTGACCGTGATCGCGGTCGCTGCCGGCGCTGCGCTCGGGGCGAGAGCGGGCTTTGCCACCGGCGCACTGGCCGCGCTCGCGTCGAACTTTTTCCTCGGCCAGGGGCCGTGGACTCCCTGGCAGATGCTCGGCTGGGGAGCCTGCGGGCTGGCCGGGGCTGCGCTTGCACCCCTGCTCCGGGGACGGGTCCCGTTCGCCGCGGTCTGCTTCGTGCTCGGCTTCGCGTTCAGCGCGATGATGGACGTCTGGTTCTGGGTCGCCTTCTGGCCGCACACCTGGCAGGCGTTCACGGTCGTCCTCGCCCAGGGCGTCTGGTACGAGGCCGCGCACGCGGTCGGGAACGTCGTCATCGCCCTCGCGATCGGGCCTGAGCTGCGGCGATTGCTGGAGCGCTATGCGCGGCGGTTACGAACGGAGGTGGTCTGGGCGTGAAGCTGGCGGTCGCAGCGGTCGCGCTTACCCTGGCAGCCTCGCCGGCCGACTATGTCGCCTCGCATCAGCAGCCTGACGGCGGCTTCGCCGAGCCGGGCGGGAGCTCGGATCCGGCGCTGACGGCCTGGTCGGTCCTCGGCCTCGTCGCCGCGGGCCGCGACCCGGGCCCTTCGGCGGTGGAGTACCTGAGGGCGAGGCCTGAGTCCGGCGCGACGGAGATCGCGCTGCGCATCCTCGCCTTGCGGGCGCTCGGCCAGGAAGCGACCGCAGACGTGAGCCGCCTCGAAGCCCTTCGCCGCCAGGACGGCAGGGTCGGCCCGCTCGTCAACTCGACGATCTGGAGCGTCCTCGCGTTGCGTGCGGCCGATCGTCCCGTCGCTCCGAGCATCCGCTACCTCGTCCGCGCCCAGCACCGAAGCGGCGGCTGGGCCTGGTACCCGCGCGGCGCCCCGGACTCGAACGACACGGCGGCCGCGGTCCAGGCGCTGCGTGCAGGCGGTGTCGGAGCCCGTGCTAAGCCGATCCGCAGAGCGCTCGCCTATCTCCGCAAGCTCCAGCACAAGGACGGCGGCTTCTCGCTCGTCCGGGGACGCGCCTCCGATGCCCAGTCGACCGCCTGGGCGATCCAGGCATTCGTGGCAGCCCGCCGCGCACCGGGCCGCGCGTCGTTTCGCTACCTGGCCGGTCTTCGCCGGCCCGACGGCAGCTACCGCTACTCGAAGCGCTATGCGACGACGCCGGTCTGGGTCACTTCCCAGGTGCTCCCGGCGCTCGCCCGGCGCCCGTTTCCGCTTCGTTAGTACGCTCAGCCCATGGCAAGCCGAGTTACGGCGTCGATCATCACGATCGGCAACGAGCTGCTCGCCGGCGACACGATCAACACGAATGCCGCCTGGCTCGCGCAGCAGCTCGAGGAGCTGGGCGTCACAGTCACGCTGATGGCCTCGCTGCCGGACGAGGTGGGGCGCATCGCCGAGTTCGTGCGGACGGAGGCGCAGCGCACCGACCTCGTCATCGTCACCGGTGGCCTCGGCGGCACCCCTGACGACGTCACCCGCGAGGCCATGGCCGCAGCCTTCGAAGCGCCGCAGGACGAGGTCGTCGAGCTCGCCGACCGTCTCCGGGCCCGGTTTCCCGCCGACCCGGAATACGCGGCGCGCTGGGCGAACCTGCCGGGAGGCGCGAGGCCGCTCGAGAACCCGCTGGGCGGGGCGCCGGGGTTCGTCGTCGCGAACGTCTACGTGCTGCCGGGCCTGCCTGCCGAGATGCAGGCGATGTTCCAGACGGTGACGCCCGAGCTGGAGACGGAGGGACCGATCACGTCGTGGCGCCGCGTCTACGAGACGACCGAGGCGCGGATCGTCGGGGTGCTCGAAGCGATGGGCGACCGCTATCCCGGCGTGCTGGTCGGCTCATACCCGAAGTTCCACGTCGACGGCGCGACGGTCGAGGTCGTCGTCAAGTCAGCAGACCCGGCCGCCCTCGAGGCGGCTGTGGCCTGGATCGAGCACGCACTCGAAGAGGCGACGCGTTAGTCGAACGCGTCCGGCTCGGCGGGTTGCCCGTCGCGACCCACGTAGCCGTCCTTGGCGCCGACCACGAGCATGACGAGGTCTTCGTCGCCGACGCTCGTGATGCGGCGGCGCGTCGTCGAGGTGACGTGGCACACGTCGCCGGGGCCTAGCTCTCGTGTCTCGCCGCCGACCTCGAAGCGGGCCCGACCTCGGTGGACGAAGTAGAGCTCGTCCTGCTGCTCGTGGTAGTGGGGCCTGCCCGTCACGCCCGGCGCCAGCACGAGCGCGTTGACACCGAAAGCCGTCACGCCGAGCTCCTGGCGCACCTTGCGGAAGGCGCCGTCGCCCATCTCCTCGATCGATCCGAATGCGTGGCTCACGGGTACCATCGTTACGGCTGTGCTGCGTGAAACCTACCGTTGCGCCGCCGTCGTGCTCGCCGCCGCAGCGATGCTCGCAGGCTGCGGCGGCTCCGAGGGCGATTCGGGTCTCGCGAAGCCTTTCGAGTACGAATCCTCGCTGCCGCTCGACTTCCATAGCCGGACGACGCCGCTCGGAGGGCAGGGGGTCGAGGTCCGCGACATCTCGTTCGCCGGGCCGGCCGGGACGGAGCTCGAGGGCTACCTCGCTTCTCCATCCTCTTCGGGCAAGCATCCGGCCGTGATCTACGCGCATGGAGCCGGCGGCAACCGTTCGGAGATGCTGGACGAGGCGATCGCCATGGCTCACCAGGGCGCCGTTGCGCTCACGCTGGACATGAGCTACTCGCCGGATCGGGCGGCGCCGCTTCCGGCCGGCATGGCGGGAGTCCGGGCCAGAGCGCAGACCGAAGTTGACGCCGTGCGCGAGATCAGGCGGTCGGTCGACCTCCTCCGTTCGCTCTCGTTCGTGGACGGCGACCGGATCGGCTACGTGGGCTGGAGCGCAGGCGCCCGCATGGGCGCGGTCGCCGCCGGCGTCGATCACCGGATCCGGGCGTTCGACCTCATCGCAGGCGGCGCGACGCCGGTGTCGGAGTACGTCGCCCTCGCACCGCAGGAGCTGCGTGCGGAGCTGAGGACTGTGCTCGGCAAGACGGACCCTTTGCGCTACGTCGGCCATGCGTCGCCCTCGGCGCTGCTCTTCCAGGACGGCCGCGCGGACGAGATCGTGCCGGAGCCCGCTCTGACGCTGCTTGCAAAGACCGGTAGCGAACCGAAGGACATCCGCTGGTACGACACGGGCCACGCACCGGGCTCGAAAGCCTGGACCGATTCGCGTCGCTGGCTGGCGGATCACCTCGGCTTGACGAATACCTGAGCGAAGCCTAGAATTACGATACTTTGCGTTCCGAGGTATTGAAGGGTCATGTCGATCTGCTCCTACTCGCAACGCTGCGACGGGGACCATTGCACGGGTACGGGGTCGTCGAGGAGCTGCGCGAGACGAGCGAAGGCATCTTCGATCTCGCCGAGGGGACCGTGTATCCGGCGCTCTATCGCCTGGAGGCCGCGGGCCTCTTGGCAAGCACCTGGTCGAGGGCGTCTGGCCGTCGCCGACGCACGTATCGGCTCACGGCGCGCGGACGCGCCAAGCTCGCCAGCGAGCGCCGAGACTGGCGACGGTTTGCGGAGGCGATGAGGGAGGTGGTCGCATGATCGACCGCTACCTGAACGAGCTCGCCGCCCAGCTTGCTCTCCACAACATCCGCGGACGGAGAGCCGCGCGGCTCTGCGCCGAAGCGCGCGACCACCTGCTCGAGCTGGCCGCGGACGAGGGCGAGGAGGAGGCGATCTCACGGTTCGGGCCGTCGCGGACACTGGCGATCGAAGCCGCTCGGACCGCCCATCCGGTGATGCTCTTCCGGGCCACGCTCGTCTTCCTGACGGCGCTCGTCCTCTTCGCGCTGCCGCTCTACGGAATCCCCGAGAACACGCTGCCGCCTGCACCATGGGACGCCCGTCCCGACTATCTGACGTGGAAGCTCTACGTGTCCGCCGGTGCCTTCGGGATCGCTGTGCCGGCAGCGTTGGTGGCGCTCGCCGCGGCCTGGCGGCGCCGGCGGCGAACGACGCTCGTCGCACTCACCATTGCCGGAGGCTCGCTCGCGGTCAGCGCGGCGATCGGGACGATCGGCGCCGTCCAGTGGGCGCAGGCGGTGCCCGGAGCGGGCACGACGCTTGCTCTCTCGCTCGGCACGAGCGTCTTTCTGGGGTCGGTGGCGGCGGCATCGCTAGCATCGGCACAGCGTGTCAATCGCCTCGCCCGAGACCTACCTGGATGACCTCAACCCCGCGCAGCGGGACGCAGTTCTCACGACCGAAGGCCCGCTGCTCGTCGTCGCAGGCGCCGGCTCGGGCAAGACGCGCGTCCTCACGCATCGCGTCGCGCACCTGATCAACGCCTGCGGGGTGAAGTCGCAGGAGATCCTCGCGATAACGTTCACGAACAAGGCTGCCGGCGAGATGCGCGAGCGGCTCGAGGACATGCTCGGCGGCGTCGCCCGCGCGATCTGGATCCTCACCTTCCATGCCGCCTGCGGCCGCATCCTCCGCCGTGAGGCGGCCCGGCTCGGCTATCGGTCGAACTTCACCATCTACGACCAGGCCGACCAGATTCGACTCACGAAGTCCGTCCTCGAGGAGCTCGAGCGCGACCCGAAGCGCTTCGTCCCGCGGGGCATCCACGCGCAGATCTCGACCGCGAAGAACAACCTCGTCTCGCCCGAGGAGTACCGGTCGCGGGTCTCGTCGTTCTACGACCAGACGGTCGCGGACGCATACGACCTCTACCAGCGGCGGCTCTTCGCCTCGAACGCCGTCGACTTCGACGACATGCTCTTCCTCACTGTCCGGGTGCTCGAGAACTTTCCCGAGGCGAGGGAGAAGTGGAGCAACGCCTTCCGCTACGTCCTCGTCGACGAGTACCAGGACACGAACCATGCGCAGTACCGGCTGCTCCAGCTCGTGGCCGAAAAGCACAAGAACCTTTTCGTCGTTGGCGATCCGGACCAGTCGATCTATGCGTTCCGAGGGGCGGACATTCGCAACATCATGGAGTTCGAGCACGACTTCCCCGGGACGCGTGTGATCCCGCTCGAGCAGAACTACCGCTCGACGAACACGATCCTGCGCGGATCGAACGCGGTGATCGCGAACAACCGCGAGCGCAAGCCGAAAGAGCTCTGGTCGGAGCTGGGGGAGGGCGACCCGATCCGCGTCGTCGAGGTCGAGGACGAGCATGCCGAGGCGCGTTTCGTTGCCGTCGAGATCGCCCGCCTCGTCGAGGAAGGCTTCAACGGATCCGAGATCGCAATCTTCTACCGCATGAACGCGCAATCGCGCGTCCTGGAAGACGTGCTCGTCCGGCAGGCGATTCAGTACCAGGTCGTCGGCGGGCCGCGGTTCTACGAGCGGGCCGAGATCAAGGACCTGATCGCGTACCTGCAGGTGATCGACAATCCGTACGACTCGATCTCGCTGATTCGGGTCTCGAACCGTCCGCGCCGGGGGATCGGCGACACCTCGATCGCACGGCTCCAGACCTACGCGGACTCCCGGGGGATCTCGCTCTGGGAGGCGACCGAGTTCCCCGAGGAGGCCGGCGTCGGCGCGGCCCCGCTACGCGCCGTCCATGGGCTGCGCACGCTGCTCCAGTCCCTGATGGCCGGCGCGATGGAGCTGACCGTGCCCGAGCTGGTCCAGCGGGTGCTGGAGGGGAGCGGCTATCTGGATGCGCTCGAGGCCGAACGCACGATCGAAGCGCAAGGCCGGATGGAGAACCTGCAGGAGCTCGTCGGCGCGGCGCAGGAGTACCAGGCCGCCGCCGACGAGCCGAGCCTCTCCAACTTCCTCCAGGAGATCTCGCTCTTCTCCGACCAGGACGCGATCCGTGGCGAGCAGAGCCTGGTCACGCTGATGACACTTCACAACGCAAAGGGGCTCGAGTTCCGCGCCGTCTTCATGATCGGGATGGAGGAGGGGATCTTCCCGCACGCGCGCTCGCTCGAGGAGGCGATGCTCGAGGAGGAGCGGCGCCTGGCCTACGTCGGGATGACGCGGGCGCGGGAGCGGCTCGCACTCACGCATGCGTCCCAGCGTTCCCTCTGGGGGAACCGGAACTACAACCTGCCTTCGCGCTTCCTCGACGAGCTGCCCGAGGAGAACGTCGAGCGTGATCGGCTACGACCCACGTCCTGGACGGGCTACGGCGCGCAGACAGTTGCGCCGCGGACGGACATCCCCGATCTCTCGACAGGCGACAGCGTCCGGCACGGGACACTCGGCGAAGGAGTCGTTACGGCGATCGACGCGGGCGGGGTGGTCACGGTTCGCTTCGCCGACGGAGTCGAGCGCCGGCTCATGCTCGAATACGCGCCGCTCGAGCGCGTTTGACTGGCCAGCAGCGCGGGTACCCCGGCTCTCATGAGAAAACTAGCTCTGCTCGCCGCAACCGGGCTCGCCGGCTTCATGCTGGCCTTTGCGGGTTGCGGCGACGACAACAACGACGGCGGTTCGACGACGAACACGACCGTCGGTAGCACGACCGGTCAGACGACGACCGGCGACACCACTACCGGCGACACCACCACCAGCGGCACGACCACCGGCGAAGATGACGGTGGGAACAGCGGCAAGGGTGGCGGTGGCAGCGGCGACGACGGATAGCCGGGCCCTTCAGGCGAGCTCGGCGATGGGGCGCCGAGCTACGCCGGCCTCTGTAGTCTCGGGCCATGACCGTCGAGATTCGGAACCCCGAGCAGGATGAGGTCCAGGACTGGTTCCGTGCCTGCGAGGCGAGCTTCGCGGACGAGATCCACGAGGAGGACGTCGAGCGCGACCGCAAGATGATCCCGGCCGAGCGGATGCTCGGCGCCTACGACGACGGCGCGGTCGTCGGCACCTCCGCCGACCTGCCGATGCTCCTCAGAATCCCGGGCGGCGAGTTGGCGGCCGCGGGAGTGACGATGGTCGGCGTCATGCCGAGCCACCGGCGGCGCGGGATCCTGACGCAGCTCATGCGCCGCGAGCTCGACGACGCGCTTGCCAGCGGTGAGCCGCTCTCGATTCTCTGGGCATCGGAGGAGCCGATCTACGGGCGTTTCGGCTACGGCGTCGCGACCTTCAAGGCAGCGATCAGCGCCGACCGCGATCGCATCGCTTTTCGCGGCGAGCCGGCATCGGGCGCACGCGTGAGGCTGATCGACGTCGAGGAAGCCGCTCGTGTGCTCCCGCCGATCTGGGATCGTGTACAGGCAGACCGGGCCGGCGTCTTCGCCCGTTCCCTGGAGTGGTGGCAGGAGTACCGGCTTCCGGATCCCGAGCACCGGCGCCGCGGCTCCGGGCCGCGTTTCATCGCCTTGCTCGAGCTCGACGGGACCCCGGAGGCGTATGCCCTGTATCGCGTCAAGGAGTCCTGGGACGAGGGCTTCGCCGCCTCGCGCCTGCAGGTCATCGAGGCGGTCGGGACGACCCCGCTCGCGGAGCGCGAGCTCTGGCGCTTCCTCTTCGGCATCGATCTCATCGCCCGCGTCGATGCGTACTTCCTGCCGGTCGATCATCCCCTGCTCCTGGCCGTGACCGAGTCGCGGCGGCTCCGCGTCCGTGTGAGCGACGGCCTCTGGCTGCGCCTACTGGACGTCGAGCGCGCACTGGAGGCGCGCTCGTATGCGGCCGAGGGGACGCTCTCCATCGAGCTGAGCGACGAGTTCCTGCCCGACAACGCGGGGACCTGGACGCTCGAGGCGGGACCGAAAGGCGCGAGCGTGAGCCGCGCCGGCGATGCCGAGCTGCGACTCGACGTCCGCGACCTGGCCTCGGCCTACCTCGGCGGCTTCACCTTCGGCCAGCTTGCCGCGGCGGGGCTCGTCGAGGAGCTCACTAGTGGCGCCATCGACCGGGCCGACAGCCTCTTTCGCACTCCGCGCGCTCCGTGGTGCCCGCAGGTCTTCTGAGCCTTTTCTCTACGAGGTCGCGGTCCGTAGCGCACGGTTTGGAGGCGCGTAAACAAGTGTCACGAAATATTCCGCTACCCTGCGTGCCCGAGGGGTTTGACGGATTGGGCGTATAGACATGACCGAGGTTGCGTGTCCCACGTGTGGCGGATCAGGTTTCCTCGCGGATCCGTCAGGGAGGGTGGTCGACGAAGAAGCACTCCGTGACCGCGACCAGACGACGAGCGACCAGGACCAGACCTGGTCGGACCACGATCAGACTGCGAGCGAGCGAGACCAGCGAAGCTCGGACGAGGACCAGCATGCGGCCGACGATGACTTCGCAGCGGGCAACGACCCGGTCGTTCACGAGCGGACAACGACCGCCCGGAACCGCGCGAGCCGCGACCGGGAAGACGTTGCAAGGTTGCGCGAGCAGGGCGCAGAGAAAAGATTGGCGACTGGGACGGATCGCGATCGGTCGGCGGAGCTTCGCGACCGGGACGCCGAGGGTCGCGACAGCCTGGCCCGCGAGCATGGCGGGGACGACGAGGCGGACGCGAGTCGGGAGGACATCCTGATCCGGGCCGAGCGCGACCGCGCGAGAGCGGCGGCTGACCGGGCCAAGGCCGCCGAGGACCGGGTCCGGGCCGCAGCCGACCGTAAGGAAGCAAGCAAGCAGCGGGCCGAGGCGCAGCGTGCAGCTGCGGAAGCCAAGCGTAACTACGAGCTGGCGGCGAACGACGAGCTCACGGGCGCGCGGGCGCGCAAGATCGGCCTCGACGAGGTCGCCCGCGAGATCGAGCGCTCCCGGAGGACGGGGACCAAGCTCACGCTCGCCTTCATGGACGTCGACCGCCTCAAGGAGGTCAACGACACTCACGGCCACCCGGCCGGCGACGCACTGCTGGTGAGCGTCGTCGAGACCGTCAAGACCCATGTCCGTCCCTACGACGTGATCGTGCGCTACGGCGGAGACGAGTTCCTCTGCGCGATGCCGAATCTCAGCAAGGTCGGAGCCAAGCGGCGCCTGAACAAGATCACGGCGCTCCTGGCAGCCGCGAACAACGGACACTCGATCACGTTCGGCCTCGCCGAGTGTGAGCCCGAGGACGGAGTGAAGGAAATCGTTGGCCGCGCCGACGAGGACCTGTTGAAGACCCGGCGCTTGCGCGAAGACGACGCGTAGCCTCGACCGGGCTCCTGCGGGCGTACTGGGGAGGGGCGGAGCTTCCAGGCTACAATCCGCGTTCCAGGGCGGTTAGCTCAGTTGGGAGAGCACCAGCTCGACAAGCTGGGGGTCACTGGTTCGAGCCCAGTACCGCCCATTCGATCTCAATCGGGTCGCGGGAGCCCGTATTGCTCCATGGGTCAGGTGTGCCGGAGAGGCCGGTCGAGGCCACATCGTCCTCCCCCCGGTCCTCCCCTCGGAAATCGGCGGCGCCGCTAGAGCACGCTGCGCGCGAAGGCGGATCGTCGACTCGCCTTAGCGAGTGGACGGATGCTGACCGGCCTGAGCTCTACCGTGCAGGAGCGATGCCGACCCTGCGCGAGCTCGAAGAGGCTCTGGCGAACCAGCCGCCCGACGAGGGCGAGCAGGAGCGGGAGCCGAGGTCGCTTTCTCGACTGAGCCCGGACGCGGTGTTCTACTCGTTCGAGCGGGACACGGCTCCGCTCGTGACCAGGGACACGCTGCTCGCCGTGCTCGCCGAGGCCCGCGCGACGACGCGCCTCGCCCGCTGGACGCTCGCGGTCGCGACCCTTGCCCTTCTCTGCGCTGCGGTCGGGATCGCCGTCACGCTGCTCGGTAGCTGAGCATGGCGATCGTCCGCATCGAACTGCTCGCACCCGAGCCGCCGTAGAGGCAAGAGAAGCGTGGACGCTGATGCGATCACGACGCTCGCCGGTGTCGTCGCCGCCGTCGCGGCGCTCGTCGCGCTTCGGTATGCGCGGCAGACGGTGCGGGAGACGCGCGAGCTCCGACGCGAGGATCGGCTTGCCCGGCTACCCGAGCGTGTGGCTGAGCTTGGGCAGCTGGCGCTGGACGTCGGGTCTTACGACCTGAAGTACACGATCGAGCGCGAGAGGGTCGCCGCGCTGCTCGCCCCACTCGACGATCCGCTACCGGCCTGTTATCGCCTCGCTGCCGGTGACGAGTTCGCGGACCCCTCCAGCCTCGCTAAGGAGCGGATCTCCGAAGTGACCAGCGCCGCACTCCGCGAGCTCGCCGAGGTCATGCGCTCCGAGGGGTAGGGGGCGGGCCCCCTCGACCGCCGCCGCCAGACCCGGCGGGCTCGGGCTACGGGGAAGCGCCTGAGCAGGCCCGAAGGTTGTTCGCCTCACCGACTCGGCCCCGGCCGAACTCAGGCATGCCGTGGTTTCGCTTCGTACAGACGGTCAGCCGCCTTGGGCGGAAGGTCGAGTCCGAGTTCGAGCTCGACGGCATCGATCGCCCCATCGAGATACGGCTTCAAGTCCTTGAACCTGTCCAAGAGGTCGAGCCGCTGCTGCGTCCGCTTCTCCTCGAACCTGGCGTAGACCTCCGTCACGCGCGGGTCGTCCAGGGCGGGCGCGGCCCCCATCGCGACCAGGATCGACGTGGGGCCCAGGCTCAGGTCGACCAGGATGGCGTGCTGATCGTTCGCCGATCCCATCCGGTTGTAGGCGTGCATGAGGGCTGTCGCAGTCTCCGGCTTGAGGGTGGCGAAGACACCCATCGAGGACACGATCGGCCAGACGCTGACGTCGAACAACGGGACCGGAACGTGGTCTTTCTTTTTCCGCAGCACGGTGGCGGCGTGATTCAGCTGGGCCGCGTTCGACTCGAGTTCGTGGTGGACGCTCCTGAGAATGGCCTCGCGGGTCTGGCGGCTCTGCTCCTCGCGCTCTCGTTCGCGATCGATGCGCTCACCAAGCGCCAACTTGGTATCGACGAAGACGTAGGCGACAACCAGGAGGATGAGCCCGGCGGCGACGGACGTGGCGACGTTGCTGAAGAAGTCAGCGATGAGCACGAATGCGAGCACCCGGCCGAGATAATGGTCTAGGCACCTGACGACGACCGCGTGCCTCGCCTGCAACCGAGAGCGCGGCGACGGCTCGCGACGATGGAGGGGGGTGGGCCCCCTTACCCGGCCTGGCGCTCACCCGGCGGGCTCTGACGCGGGGAAAAAACGAGGTCGAGAAAACGGAACTGCCCTGAGCGGCGGACGATGAATAGCCTCGTGGGAAGCGCCCGTCGTGTTCGGCTCGCCGCCCGGCCCTCGCTTGACCACCCACCAGCGGAGGCGCACACTGGACTACCAGACTCGGAAAGGCAGGTCGAGATGCCGAGCGTGCTGCCGGTGTCCTTAGCGAGTAGCTGCGGCGCGTGTGTCTGGCGCCTGCCGCGCCTGTCAGTCCTAGCACCCGCTCTTGGATCAGGAAGGAAGTGACGCGAGCATGCTCACACGACTGAAGAATTGGATTCAGGGATCTCGTCGGAAGCGGCGGGATGCGTGGGAGGCCGAGCAAGGCCATCTCACCGAGCACGAAAGGCATCTAGTCGATGCTCAAAGAAGGGGCGGCGGCGGCTTCATGGACGAGCAGGACACCCTCGGAGGACCCAAGGGCTTTGACGAGACGCGCCGCCGGTAGGACAGGGGAGCTAGCCATCTCCAGAAAGAGGCTCAGCCGATCAGCGAACCGTGGCCAGCCGGGGTTCGAGAGGTGAGCGATCCTCTGCGAGCTCGAGCTCTCAGCCGACGCGCGGCGAAACGGCGAGAGCAGCCCGCGCCCGAGGAGCCGAGCACGCCCGGGCAGCTGGTCGCGCAGGGCGCGAGGAGCGAGCCGCCTCCTGCTCGCCGCGGTCCAGCGAGCGCCGACGACCTGCTGCGGCAGGCGGCGTTCGAGGCCCGAGGTCGAGTCCGGCTGTCGCGGATCGAGTAGTTCAGGCGGCGGCGCGTCAAGTTCTGTGGTCGACGCCGATCTCAAGGATGTGAACGCGCGAGTTCTCCAAGTTGATCGAGACATGCGATTGCCCGTTGCGGAAGTTCACCACGGGTCCATCAAGCCGCTCGGAAAGTCGCCATTTCGGGGGTTGAAGTCTCCGCGTGAAGAAAGACGCAACCTCATCCGCTTGCGCTCCACTCGGGAGCGAGAAGTTGTACTGCGTTGCGTATCCGACAACGGGGCCGCTCTCTTCGTCCCGGTAGCCGTACGAGACCGTCTCTTCCAGCCGCGCACCTGGGAAGACGGGCAGCTGTTGCAACAGAATCTCGTTCGCCTTTACTTCGTCAGCGCGGAGGTTCGACCCGCAACCGACTGCACTTACTACGGCAGCGGTAACTACGAGGGAGACAGCGAGCGATCCTCTCATTGACTAGGAGCCTATGGGCAAGTGCGCAGGAGGCGCGGTTTGCGCCAAACCCTTGCAGTCCGACCCCAGGCACGGCGACGGCGGCCGAAGCCGCCGCCGAGACAGTCCGCGTAGCTGGCGCTCACGGTACTAGTCCGAGTGGACGAGACGATGCCGTCATCCGGCCGGAGTAACCTCCCGGACTAGACAGGTCCGTGAGAGCTACGTCGAAAATCTCGTGAGCGGTCAGCTGAGCTGGCGCTCGACCGCAATGCACAAGCGGGTTGAGCACGCCCTCGCCGACCTCGCGGTGGCGAGTGATGATCGCAGCCGACTCGAAGCAGACGTCTCGACCCTCTGCCGCGTGATCGGGAAGGAGTTCGATCTCGGTCCAGAGCAGAGCCTGATGGTCGCCTTGTTCCTGCTCGGTCAGCAGACGACTGATCCGCAGGCGGCCGACCGCTTCCGTGCGACCAGGACGAAAGGCAGCAGGACGCGAAGGATGCGCTCATACGTCAGGGCGTATGCGCCGAGGCCGAGCGGTTCGCCCAACCTGCGGCCACGCACCGGCCGCGCTCCTCGTCGCGTCGTCCGCGTTTCGCGTCGGCAGCGGCGCGCGATCAGTCGCGCTGGTTCGCGTCGATCGTCCGACGACGATCCTCCAGGGCCTAGTCCCCCGCCGCTAGGCGGACCCGAGCTCCACCCCGCAGAGCGGCGGCTCCTGCGCGCCCCGAGGAGGGCGGCGTAGTGGCCGGGTTCTGGAAGGCCCCGCGTGCGCTGGCGCAGCTGCTCGCTCGGCGGCGGATCAGCCCGAGCGCCTACGCGCTCCTCAACTTCGTCGCGCAGCTGGGAGCCGATCGCCATGACGGGATCGTCACGAGCAACTCCTTCCTGGCGAGCACACTCGGACTGAACGAGCGGACGGTGCGCCGCGCCCTGCGCTCGCTCCGCACGCTCGGCCTGATCGAGTTCGAGGATCACCACGGAGTCGCCACCTTCGCGGTGCAGACGACGGACGCGCTGCGGGCGCTGACGAGCGCCGACGTGCTCGCGACCTCGGACACGGGGTCGGACACGGGGTCGGACACCGGCTCGGACATGCCTCGGACACCTCGGCCCGAAGCGACCTCGGACAGCCCCTCCTCACAGGAGGGGCGCGAGCCGGCATCGGGAGAGGGATCGCAGGGTGCCGCCACCTCGGACACCTCGCGCGCGCGCACGCGCGGCCGCGCGGAGACCGAGACCGAGACCGAGAACCACCTCACTACGTTCGGTGGCGCAGCGGCCTCGGGCAAAGAGCTCGCCCCCAGAACCGATGGACCACCCGCGCAGGCGCTCGTCGGCTTCTACGTCGATGCGGTGCGGGCGCTCGGCGTCGATCCTCCGAAACGGCTTCGGGGTCAGGTCGCCCAACAGGTCGGCGAACTGCTCCGCGAGGGTCAAGCCCCGGCAGTCGTCGCCGCCGCGCTCAGGCTCCTGATCGAGCGGCGGCTGCATCCATCGACGCTCCCCTCGCTGATCCCGGAGGCAGTCGCTGGTCCCGGATCAGCCAGTCGGCGCGAGCACCCGGTGGACAAGGCGATCCGCGAGGCATTCGGGGAGCGCGAACGATGACGCGAACCGAGGCCGAGCAACTGGTCGCCGTGCTGATGGCGGCGTTCCCGCATCCGGTCGTCCCGGACGGGACGCGAGGGCTGTATGCCGAGCAGCTTTCCAAGTGCAAGGACGCGGCGCTCATGGCCGAGGTCGTGCAGGCGACGATCGAGAACGAGGAGCGGTTCCCGCCGCTGGCGGTGCTCCTCACCGAGTACCGCAGGCGAGCGAAGCGCCACGCCGACGAGATGGCGCGGTGGCGAGGGCTGGAGGAGGCACCGCCCGACCAGGCGGTGAACGCACGGCGGGCACGCGAACTCTTTGAGCGGCTGGCGAGTGCGGTCGAGGCGCGGGCCTACGAGTGGAACGGCGACGACGACGGAGAGGCCGCGTGATCGCGCGGCCCGACACCGGCCGCCCGAGGGCGGCCAGAGAGGAGGAGGCATGACGACGCAACCACAACGACGCTTTCAGCAGGTCGGCCCGAGGGGTCGCGAGCTCGGGCTCGGGGCTCCGTTGCCCCCGATCTTCGGGGAGATCGGCGCGAGCGACGTCGCGGAGCGGATCACCCAGCACGCGGCGCTCGCCGGCCGCGTCCGCGACCTGCGGCTGAAGGTCACGAACCTCGCGGCCGGAGTCGAGCATGCGAAGACCGAGCACGAGCAGAAGGCGCAGGCCGCCGCGCTCGCCGGGAAGCCGATCCCCCGGGCGCAGGGCGTCGCCTCGGCCGAGAAGAAGCTGGAGGTCGCCCAGGACGATCTGCGCGGGTTCGAGGGGGCGCTCCTGAAGTCGGCCGACAACCTGCTCGCCTTCGCCTGGGATCACCGCGATCACGCGGCCGGGCTCGCCCGCGAGCGGGAGCAGGAGAAGGTCGCCCGCGCGGGTGAGTTCGTCGCCGCTGCGCGGTCGGCGCTCATCGAGGCCGAGAGCCTTGCGGCCCAGCGGGTCTGGCTGGAACAGGCGAGCGCGAGCGCACGAGTCGTGCCGTTCCGCGAGCGGTCGGCCGGTGACCTCGTGCAGCTGGCGGGCGAGCTCGGCCGGGCGTTCGAGGAGGGGATCGAGCGCCGCGCGGCCCGGCTCGCGGAGCTCCAGCGGGTGCGGGCCGAGGAGGAAGCCGAGCGTCCGAAGCGCGAGGCGGCCGAGGAGAAGGCGAAGCGCGAGTACGACGCTGGTCGCGTCCGCTACGAGGGCCTGCGCCGCACGCACATCGGCGGCCGACCGGTCACCCCGAGCGGGCAGTTCCAGGAGCCCGAGCCTGAGGAGGAGTCGCCATGAGAGGGACGCCGAAGTGTGCTGACCGCGGAGTCCCGGTGTCAGGCGCGAGGACCTTCATCGCGAGGCGCTGGCGGTGCCCGACTGCACGTACCAGTACGAGTACGGCGAGGCCGTGCGCAAGCCGCTGGAGCGCGGCACGCGCCGCGCGGCGCAAGAGCAGGGGCTGTTCCCGCTCTCGACGTGCCGAAGGCGGACGCTGGCCCGTGAACTTCACTGGACCTCTCGCCCGAGCAACGACGGCTCGTCGTGCACGGCTACCTCGCGGAGCTCCCGTCCGACGAGGGCGCACCGAGGCTCGGCCCGGCGACCCTCGCCGCGATCCGCCGCGCCGAGCTCGCGCTCTGCAGCTTCGAGTTCTCCGAGGCCGAGCGGGAGCAGGAGCTCGAGCTCTGGCTCGCGCACCTCGACGGGCTGCCTCAGGTCGAGGAGGATGCAGCGCTCGATCGGCTGCGGGTCTTCGCGCAGCTGTTCGCCGGGCTGCGACCACCGGCCGCCGAGGAGGGGCAGAGGCGTGAGGCGCGACCTGCTCGCTCACGACCTCGCCCGCGTGCTCACGGCGAGCAGGTCGGCCTCTCGCGCGGGAGCTCCAGGCTCGGGTCAAGCGCCGCCGCGCTGACGTGCTCGTGGCCCTGCGGGATGATCCGCGCTTCGAGCGCCACGGTGCGGGCTGCGGGTCGCGCTGGCGGCTGGCCGTGCAGCGGTCCGGGAACCGATGGGAACCGGCTTAGAGGCTCTGCGATCCCGGGGCTGGAGCTAGACCCCAGCGGCATCCCGCTGGCCGGGAAAGAGGCTTAGCGAGCGTGGGCCGGAGACCTTCAGCAGCCGAGCTCCTGAGACGCCGGGGCGCTGCTCACCCGCTCGGACCTGCGCGAGCTGGGTCTCCAGCGCAAGGCCGTCGATGCGGTCTTCCGCGAGTGCCCCGTGATCGTGCTGCCCGGCTACTCCCGGCCGCTGATCAGGGTCGAGGCGTACCTGGCGCTGCTGGAGGGATCGACCTACTGCGACCGCTGTGGCGATCGGGTCCGGCCTTGAGGAACACTTCCCCTGGTGCTCCGAAGGAGCGCCCGGACGGGCCGTAGTAGCGGCCGCCGCCCGGACTAGACCAAGACCTGCAAGGAGGTCCTTATCGATGCGACCAACCCTATCCCGCCCCGACCATGGCTAGTGCCTGGATCGAGCGGCGGCAGACACCGGCCGGACACCTGCGCTACCGGGTTCGCTTCCAGCTCAACGGCCACCGGAGCCGCTGCCGGTACGCGGGCTCCTTCAAGACGAGACGCGAGGCGGCGATCCGGCGGCAGTGGGTCGCGGGTGAGCTGGCCGCGCTGCGCGTCCCTGACCTTACCCTCCATCGAGATCCCGACGCTCGCGCCGACGTTCGCGGATGCGGCCACGCGGTGGCAGGCCACCCGTGTTGACGTCGCCCAGGCTACAGCGGTCCAGCACCGGACCGCGCTCAACCGGGCGCTGCCCCTCCTCGGCCAGACCCGCCTCGATGCACTCACCCCGCAGAGACGTCGCCGACCTCGTGGCCGCCCTGCACGCTGACGGCAAGGCCCGCGAGTCGATCCGCAAGACGGTGACCGCCATCGCCATGGTCCTCGACCACGCAGGCGTGCAGCCCAACCCAGCCCGTGACCGCGTGCCCGTCAAGCTGCCCCGCGAAGAGGCGCGAAGAGCCGAACCCGCCCACTGCCGCGCACGCTGGAAGCGCGTCTACCGGCGGCTGCCGGCGAAGCACCGGCTGCGCGCTTCCTGTTCCTCGACTGGTCCGGTGCCCGCGTCAGCGCCGTCGACCGCACGCTCGTCGGGTGACTATGACGAGCCACGGCGGCGCGTCCGCCTGCGGGCTGCTACCACCAAGACGCGCAGGGCGCTCTGGATCGAGTTGCACCCGGCGCTGGCGGAAGCGGCTGGAGGCGGACTGCCGCACCGCAGGTTCCGGGACCCGGAGGCGCGGCTGTTCGACGCAAGCGGCGCCGATGCCCTGCGGACGGCGATAGCCAAGGCGTGCCGGGCGGAGGGCGTCCCGCCGTTCAGCCCGCATGACCTGCGCCACCGGCGCATCAGCCTGCTGCACCTGCGCGGTGTGCCGTGGGCGCGCATCGGTGAGCAGGTGGGCCAGCGCAACCTGGCCGTGACCGCGAACACGTACACCCACGTGCTCACCGACGAGCCGGAGCTCGACTACGCGGAGCTTCTGGCCGTGTGCGGTCCGCCTAATCTGCGCTCATGGAACCCATCGAGTTGAATCAGGAGCAGCAAGCCGCCGTCCGGCGGATGATGGTGGCCATCGTCGAGCGCGACGAAGCTGCATCGGAGACCTCCTTGAGCGAAGCTATCCCGAGAACGTCTACGCCGCCCCCGCAGAGAACTTCTGGATGTGGACAATTACGCTGACGAGCCTCTCAGTCTTGTTCTACCGCCGGGCGACGTGGCGGACTGGGGCGATGGGCTTCCCACTTCGAGGTCGTCCAGAGGTGCTTGTGCTGCACATCGATGTGTGGGCCGCCGACCGGGGCCGAACAGATTTGACGGTCGAATTTGACCTGACTCCTGAGGCCGACGGCTATCGCGTCGAGTTACACGACATGCACGTCATGTAGCGGCTACCGTCGCTGGAAAGCTCCGACGCCCAGATGACCTGACAGGCGTGCGCGTGCGGTGCCCCCCTCCGTGCCCCCCTGGCCCGGCAAAAATCGCTGATTAGCAGGCGGCTTCGAGCCCAGTACCGCCCATCTCTCGCTTCCCTGATCGGCTGCGGGCTTCGCCCGCAGCCTCGCGCCGCTCAGCCCCTTCCTGCGAGCGGCCCGTGCGGGCCAGCACTGTTCCGCTCGCATACAGGGTCTGAGCGACGCGTCAGGAAACCGAGAGTGGGGGGCCTCTCGAGGGCCGGCTTTCCAGCTCCGCGCCCCGCGCCGGCGTCGCCGCGGATCTTGTTACAGAGTTGGCGCAAACACTCCTTGACAGAACTAGGTGTCCGACTCCGGCTTCCGGATCAGCCGCACATATCTGCCGCTCTGCGCCGCCCGACACTCTCCTCACGCTGGAGCACCGGAGGATGCGCTCGCTAGGCGGCGTACGCGAGCGCCGAAGGCGTCTGGCGGCCCACAATCGCGGGGGCTTTGTGAACCAGTTCGTCGTTGTTTAGAGCCTCGACCATGAAAAGGGCGAAGTCGACGCGGCGCGTGATGTTGCTCTCGAGAATGGGATCACCCACGTGCCTGCTCCACACGGGCAGGCCCTGACTCTCGCCCTCCTCGAGGTCGCTGCCGCGTACGACGGTCCACCGCGTGTCGCTGGCGAAGATCCGCCGGGCCGCCTCCACTTGGTCGTCGAGATCGGCGAAGCGAGCGAGACGCGCGAGCGGCCCGAAGACCTTCACGAGGGTCTTGAGCTTCAGCGAGTACACGTCCTGGCCGTCGAGGGTGATGTGCCATCCGCACGAGAAGATGAGGCGCGCGCCTGCAGGCGCATAGTCGAGGACCGCCTGGGTCGTTCCCGTCGAGTACCCGTGGACGCCTCGCGGGGTCATCACGACGAGAACCCCGCCGCATCCCGCGACGGCGCGCTTGATGACCTCGCGGTCGTCGGTCGCTCCCGGGATGACAGTGATGCGCCCCTTGAACGCGTCGAGCTTGCCCACGCTTTGCTCGCGGCACACGCCAACCACCTCGTCACCGCGATCCAGCGACTGCTGGACCATGTACTGCCCAAGCTTCCCAGAAGCCCCAACGATGCACACTCTCATCTCTTCCTCCCATCAGTGGACAGGCACTCAAATTGGCCTGCATTCCGGGCACGACACGAGAAAGAGAACGCTGGCGTCACCGAGGCTCAGCAAGGCCGACCCTCAGAGCAGCGGCGTAGCGAAGGCTTACCCGCGTTTGTATCTAGCTACACAATACTGCGCGCCGACACTAGGTCTGAGCGACGCGTCAGGAAACCGAGAGACGGCTTCCGATCAGGTCGCGTGCGATCGCGCCGATTGTGGTGTCGATCACGGCTGGATCAAGCCGGATGCTGGGCTCGCGGCGCGTGAAGACGGCAACGGCGAGAGCCACACCATCGGGGAATGTGACAACCCCAGCCTCGTTCCGCACGACCCCGAGGAGCCCGGCAACTAGGTCGCGAACGGACATCCTGACCTCGTCCAGCATCAGAGAAACGCCGACGGGTCCCGGCGTTCTCCGCTGCGGCGATAAAACGCGAGTAGCGGACCCCTCAAGCGACCGGTAAGCGATGGCGCGTTCAACGGCAAGAGCAATCTAGATCTTCATCACCGACGCGGGACTGACTGGATCCTCTGAGTTGAATCCGACGCCCGGGCCGCCGGTCACTGAAGCTGCGTAACCAGCGCCTGTTAAGCCAAGGTCATCAAGAAGGGGATGTGCCTCCATGAATCGCACCGTACCCGGGCCATGCCGCTCTTTGAGAGACGAGGGTGCCTCTCGAGGGCAGGCTTTCTCGCCTCGTTGACCGCGCTAGGCGACCGCGGATCGGTTCGCCGCTTCACGCTCCTCGTGCGAGGCGTCGAGCGCCTGGCGGATCTTCTGCGCCAGCATTTCGGGCTCGAAGGGCTTCTGGAGAAGGACGGTGCTGTCGCCGAGGACGCCTGCGGTGCCAATGGCAACGTCGCTGTAGCCGGACATGTACACGACGGGCAGCTCGGGCCGCCCGGCCCGGAGGCGTTCCGCGAGCTTCGTGCCTCGCATCTCCGGCATCACGACATCGGTGAGCAGGAGGTCGAAGTGCTGATCGTCCGCGATCGCCAGCGCGCGGCTCGGCCGCGCCGCCTCGATCACGTCGTAGCCGCGCGCACGCAGCAGGCGGCAGACGAGCGAACGAACCGGATCCTCGTCCTCGACGACGAGGATCGTCTCGGAGCCGACATGCCGCCGCCTCTCGACGACGTGGTGCTTCGGCTCCGCTTCGACGTCGGTCGCGAGTGGGAGGTAGATCGTGAAGACAGTTCCCTCCCCGGGAGTGCTGTCGACCTCGATCTTGCCGTCGCTCTGCGCAACGATCCCGTAGACGGTAGCGAGGCCCAGCCCGGTGCCCTCGCCCGTGGGCTTGGTGGTGAAGAAGGGCTCGAAGATCCGACCGAGTGTCTCGGTGTCCATTCCGACGCCCGTGTCCGCGACCCTCAAGGCCGCATAACGACCCGCTGCGACGCCGTTCACATCGCCTAGCGAGTCGTCGACGGTCACTGTCTCCGTCGAGATCGTCATCGTCCCGCCCTCGGGCATCGCGTCACGCGCATTCACCGTCAGGTTGACGAGCAACTGCTCGATCTGAGCCGGGTCTTCCTCGACCGGCACGTCGTCGGCAGTGAGGGTCGTAACGAGCGTGATGTGCTCGCCGATGAGCCGGCTGAGCAGCTTCTCGTAGGACTCGACGATGTCGTTTAGGTCGAGGAGGGTCGGCTGAACGACCTGCTTCCGGCTGAATGCCAGAAGCTGACGAGTCAGTCCTGCGGCCCGGTCGGCTGCGCGGTCGATCTCCTCTGCGTCGGCGGCCTCGTCGGTGTCCCGCAGGCTCTCGATGAGGAGCGTGCTGTAGCCCTTGATGACGAGCAGGATGTTGTTGAAGTCGTGGGCGATGCCGCCGGCGAGCTGACCAACAGCCTCCATCTTCTGGGACTGGCGCAGCTGCCACTCGAGGCGCCCGCGCTCGCTTACATCGCGGACGAAGCAGATGACGATCGTTCCCTCTTCCGTCTCGATCGCGCTCAGGCTGACATCGGCCGGAAACTCGCTGCCATCCTTGTGGCGCGCAACCTGCTCGAGTCCGGGCTCTTCCTCGGTACGGAGCCCGGCCGGCAGCAGGACGTCGATCGTCTGGCCGAGAAGCTCATCCCGCTCGTAACCGAACATGCGCTCGCCTTCCGCGTTCAAGAGCGCGATCTCACCGGTGCTCGACAGCATCACCACGCCGTCGGGCGCGGATTCCACCAGTGAGCGGAAGCGCCGCTCGCTCGTCTCGAGCTCCTCTGTACTCCGGTCGAGACTGTCGGCCATGGCATTGAAGGCGCTGCCTACGCGCCCCAGCTCATCGTCACCGGTCAGCGAAACCCGGTGCGAGAGCTCGCCGCCGCCGAACCGCACTGCCGCCTCCTCAATTGCGAGGAGAGGTCTGGAGATCGTTCGACGCACGAGTCCCGCCAGGAGACCGGCCACGAGCAGGCCGCCGAAGACGATCGCGAGCGACCGCACCAGCTGGACCCGCTCGCGTGCCTGCAACGACGCGATCTCGCCTGCAACTTGCTGGCTGTTCAGCGAATGGAGATCGGCGAGAGTTTCGGACGCCGCGTCGAGATTGTCGTGGAATGGGTCGAGTGCGTCGTTGACATCACCGCCTGGCGGCAGCGAGGCCGCGCGTTCGAGATCGCCGCTCGCTTGCTTCCATAGGTCGCGGCCGGCGGCCCCCAGCTCGCGCTCGCGCTCGGTGCTCAGAGTTGCGAAGCCGTCAAAGCCACGGTCGATCCGCCGAGCGAGCGAGTCGAACTGCCGGCCGACTGCTTGATCGCCTCCCTCGGCATACTCTTCACCGACATCGTCGGCCTTCGGCAGCAGGTCTCTGACGTTCTCGATCAGTTTCGTCTCGTCTACCGTCTCGTTGCGAAACTCCTCCAGGGCGCCAACCGACCCTCGGAACGTCGTCAATCCCGTGCCCGCGAGGGCAACGAGGGGAAGCAGCATCGTCGCCAGCGCCAACACCAGGAGTTGGGCAAGCGACGGCCGCCACGTCGACCGCTTCTGGCGACGGAAACGAAACATGGACTAAGCATCGTCGCGCTCGTCGAACCCGCCAGCGTATGTTTCCGCGCTTCGAGATCCTCCTTTTGCAGGATGTGAGAACGACTATCGCCACGTCGAGCCAGTGCGCCAGCAGGGCAGCCTTCTTCCGGGAGGCAAAAGATGAGCACGGACCCCATGCGGAGGATTTTGTGCGAGTAATCACGATCCGTGCGATACTGGCTCGGAGAGCGATCTCCGGCTTCTCACAGGTTCTTGTGTAGAGGGCGCGAGCCTTTCTCCTCTTTCAACCGAAGGCGGCAACCATGGAGAGGTTCAACCAACTCGCACGCGCAGTTCGCTTCCTTATCTTTCTGACGCTGGTCGTCCTGGCTGCCGCTCTTCCGAGCGCCGCTAGACCCGAGGCCATAGCAGCAAGTCCCGCCTGGGTGAAGACCGCCAAGGGGCAATTGTCGAAACTCACGGTCAAGGTGGCCGGTTCGATGACCGAATACTCGCGCGAGAAGTTCGGCACCCCATGGAAGGATGTGGATCAAAACGGCTGCGACACGCGCAATGACGTTCTCGCCCGCGACCTGAAACTGGTTGTCCTGAAGGCGGGTTCCGATTGCGTCGTCGCAAGGGGGACGTTGCACGACCGTTACACCGCTACGACGATCCGCTTCGTCCGGGGGGTCAGGACATCATCGAAGGTGCAAATCGACCATCTGGTTGCACTCGCCGCCGCCTGGCGAACCGGCGCTGCGAAGTGGACACCGACCCGGCGACTTACCTACGCGAACGACCGTGTCGTACTCCTAGCGGTAGACGGCCCCTCCAACGGGTCGAAGAGTGACAGCGATGCGGCCAATTGGCTGCCGCCCAGGGTCTCGTATCAGTGTCGATACGTCGCCAAGCAAATCGCAATCAAGACGAAGTACGCGTTGTGGCTCACCCAGCCCGAACGAACGGAGATGCGCCACCTCCTCGACGGGTGCTGACGCCCAGAACTAGGTGTCCGACTCCGGATTCGCGCGACCGACATGCGACGATTACCCGGTGACGCTCGCGGACCTCAGCGGCCTGGTTGCCCAGCTCGACGGTGTCTCCGAGGGTCGTCGGGAGGGCTTGCTTGATTGGCGGTATCACGGCCGCCTCGTGGCGCGGCAGCTCGACGACAGCCACATCGTCATTCGTGCGTCGTTCGAGTTTCGAGACCTCCTGCTCCAGGCGTTCCCCGAGACCTTCTCGGTGCCGAAGCGCTTCGCCAAGCACATGATGGTGGTCGCGGACCTCGAGAACGGGAATGCCGATGCCGTGGAAGACGCCGTGATCGGCGCCTGGGAGCTGCAGTCCGGGAAGTAGCACCGGCTTCCCTTTCGCTAGGCGACAGGGCTTGTTTCTTTATAGGGTCGCCGCATCGACTCTATTCCCGGATCTCGGGAGATCGGAGGAAGTCAGGGAGTGGCCGAAGACCAGCGCTATGCCCGGATATTCGGAGTGCTGTTCATCATCACGTTCATCACGTCGATCGCGGCGCTCGCTCTCTTCCAATCGGTTCTCGACGACCCGGCCGGCTACATCGCCGGTGGCGGCAAGGACAACCAGATCTACCTGGGTGCCTTCTTGGACTTCCTTCTCGTCATCGCGAACGTCGGAACGGCCGTCGTGCTCTACCCGATCGTGAGGAGACAGAACGAACTCCTCGCCATCGGCTACGTCGCTGCTCGGATCATCGAGTGCGTCTTCATCGCCGCCGGGATCATCTTCGTGCTCGGCGCCGTCAGCCTCCGCCAGGACTCTCCTGACGCGGCCGACCTCGCGGTCTCGCTCGCGCAGCTCAAGGACTGGACGTTCCTGTTTGGCCCCGGACTCGTCGTTCCCTTCGGGAACGGGCTTATCCTCGGCTACCTGATGTACAAGTCTGGCCTCGTCCCGCGCCGCATGGCCTGGCTCGGACTGATCGGAGGGCCACTCCTCCTGATTGGAAACATAGGCGTGCTCTTCGACTTGTGGGACCAAACCGGCTTGGTGAACGTCCTGGTCGTCCCCGAGTTCATCTGGGAGGCATTCCTAGGCATCTACTGCGCCATCTGGGGGTTCAGGAAGGACTCTCCAATCCTTCGCCCGACCTGGCGCGGTCATGCAGCCGCCTGACACTCTCCCGCCGTCGTGGCAGCGGCTCCTGGCCTTATCCGGCGTCGCGTTCGCGATTCTTTTTCTTGTCGGGTGGTTCGCGAGCGGTGGCGACGCGCCCGACTACGGTGCATCGGATCAGGACTGGACGAACTGGGCGGACGACAACCAGTGGAAGAGTCGCATCGGCGCGTTCGCGATGCTGCTCGCGGGCTTCGTCTTTCTGCACTTCGCGGGGATGATCCGAAGCGTCCTCGGGCGTGCGGAATCTCCCGGTGGAGGCTCTGCACAGCTTGCGCACGTCGCATTCGCAGGAGCCTTAACTGGCATTACAGGCATGACGACCGCCATCGTCATCATTTCTTCGGCAAATTCCGAAGGTGCAGCCGTGAATCCCGTCGTGACTAGGGCAGTGGCGAGTGCTTCGGCCGGGCCATTCCTGGTCGCGGCGATGGGGTTTGCAGCGCTCCTCGGAGCTGTCGGGCTGCTCACGCTTCGCACGGGTGCGTTCGCGCGGTGGACTGGCATCGTCGCGCTGATCGGCGCCGTTGCATTCCTGATCACGTTCCTCGCCGTCATCGCTGGTCTAGGTGAAGACAGCTTGTTCGGCTTCGGCTTCTTTCCTGGCGTCCTGGCGCTCGTGATCTGGTCGATCGCGACGAGCGTTGCTAGATACCGCGCGGTGGCGACCACTTCCCGCGACTTCGTCGAAAGAGAGGCCGACACGTAGGGAGGCGACGGACGGTTTCGAAGGGCCTAGTCGGGTTCGCCGTCCTTCACCTTCGCCCAGCCTCGGCTATAGGAGAGCATGACTGCCCACCACACGACGGCGCCGGCAACGCCGCCGAGCACCGAGACAAGTGGATGGGACGTGGTCGCGACGTCCTTCGCAATTCTGGCGCCAAGGAATACGCAGAAGAACAGCATGAAGCCGCTGTAGACTGGCGCCGCCTTCACGAACCCCGGCATCGTGTGGCCGGAAGCGTCTCCTTCCGAGGGCCCCGGCAGACCGACCCACTCACCGTGGTAAGGGCCCGACCTCGGCAGCCGCGCGTGAATCCCAAAGAAGGCGGCAGCGATCAGAAACGCGACGACGACATAGCCACCGGGACTCAGCCACCACCAGCCCACGTCCTCTCCACCCGTTGTGCGGCGGACGAGATCCGCGGCGCTGAGGGCGGCGAGCACCAGGAGGCTGATGAAGGCGAACAGTGCGCGTCGAAACGACGTTGTCGCGGGGACCTCTTTGGCAAGACGTGAGTCGCCGTCTGGGCTGATGGCAAAGCAGCGCAACCCGCCGCGGTGTGCCGAGAATGCCTCCGCTGTCCCGTCGAAGAACGCCCGAGCCCAAGCCCCATTCTCGTGTGCGGTGATTCTCCGGACAGCGCGAAGCTGTTGCGGTGTCAGCGTCGGTGGCGTTATGCCCTAATCGTCCTCTTCTCCGAACGCAGTGTCATCCCCCAGAGCAGGGGAATCAGAGGCGGGGTCGGCTAGTCCGGCTCGCTCCAGATGATCCAGCCTCGAATTTCGCTGTCCATGTTCAGCCACCAGAACGCCGCCGATACAAAGGGCCACAGGATGAAGATTGCAGCCAGCGGGATCGCAACGACGAGGTGGAAGATGGCCCAGCCGATGAAGCAGGCGACAACGAAGCCTTCGAAGAGCGCCCCGCCCGCGTGGTAGAGAGCACGGCCCGGGTACGCGACTGTCACCTCATACAGCGTGGGTCGCTGCGTGTCGTTGATCCAAGGCGGAAGCTCCCCAATTGGCCACGGGCGCTTGTCGATCACTACTTCCAACAATGCACGGAGGCCCCGTTGTGTCAAGCAGGGGATCGCCCGTCGGAGATTCCGGGTCGGACACCGCTTCCCGACCCCTGGTTCATCGACTCGCGGAGCAGATCGGCTAGTAGTGAGCCTTCATCGGCGGGATGTGCAGGCATTCGGCGAAGCTGAAGGGCCGGGTGACCAGTGGCGGGACGTGCGCTGCATCGGGGTGAGCCGGGTTCATCAGCACCACGTCCGCCTCTGGCAAGACCTTCGAGCGCACCGCGGCGAGCAAGGAGCGGCGCTCCTTCAGCCAGCTGGTGACGAACGCGCGGCTCGCCTGCTCGCCTCCCTCGTCCGGGACGCGTTCGGGAGTGGCATCGACCTCGGTCCACCCGAGCACGTAGTCGTCTGGAACCTCGGCCGGATCGTCCGGCAAGTAGCGCAGTGCAACGAGCACGGCGAGCCCGGCCTCGGACGCGAAATTCACGACCGGCACCCCCGGCGGCGAGTAGCGCCCGCCGTGCTGCAGCGTTCCCGCCCCGTCCAGCGCCGTCTGGCTCGCGCGGGTGAGACGCCAGAGCTTCATGCCCCCGAGTCTGAACGACAGCGCCGTTTGTCAGCGTGGCAAGTAGCGCGCGATCGCCTGGTCGCCGTAGACCTCGCCGGCCGCCACGATCTTTCCATCCTTCTGGGCGGCGAGGGCACCCACCCAGTCGGCTCCCGTGCCGAAATCGCTGAGAACGATCCCGCCTTTGCCGAATGATCGGTCGACCACGCCGTTCGAGCGAAAGCGGGCGACCGCCCAGGCTGCCGTATCCATCTCCGAGTCATCGTAGGCCAGCCCGCCGACGATGATTCCTCCGCCTCCGTCCGTCAGGACAGCGCGTGCGTAACCCCCGTGGGCTCCCGGTTTGAGCAGCCGCTTGCCGAATCGTCGGTCTAGCCGGCCATCGCGGTTGAGGCGAAGAACCGCGATGCGCGGATCCTCCCGCAGAAAGCCCACCGCCGACAGGCCCGCAACGACTATGCGCCCGTCCCGCTGGAGAGCGAGTCCGTAGGCGTCGTCGTATCTTTGTCGGGCGAAGTTCACGCTCTGGACGCCGTCGCGGGAAAATGTGCGGTCGAGCGTGCCGTTCGGCCGAAGGCGGATGACCGCGAAATCAGCCTCGGTCCGGTACCGATACGACGCCACTCCTCCGACGACGATCCTGCCATCGGCCTGCACGGCCACCGCTGAAGCCAGGTCGTCGCCGTAGCCGAAGTCGAGGGAGAGCCGCCCGTCACGGGAGAAGCTGGAGTCGATCCGGCCGTTCGGGAGGAAACGGGCGACCGCGAGGAGCATGTCGTCCTGGGCATCGCCGCCGCGTAACCGCCAGCCGACCGCGACGATCCGCCCGTTCCGCTGCACGGCGAGTTCCTGGATCTCGCAGGCGCAGCGCGCGCCCGGGAAAGTGGCTCTCGCGACTCCGGAGGCGCCAAAGCTGCCGTCGATCGAGCCGTTCGGGAGATACCGGACGATCCCGAAGCAGAGCTGCTGACCCGGGCACTCAACCCGACCGCCGACGAGGATCTTCCCGTCCGCCTGCAGCGCGACTGAGTGCGGCATCGGGAAGGCGCCGAGGTCGTTCGCCACCCAGCCGCCCGAGCCGAATGACCGGTCGAGGTCCCCGTTCGGCAGCCAGCGGTAGACGCCGAACCACCAGTGGCTGTTCCCGTCCTGGAGCTCACTGACCGCGAGGATCTTTCCGTCGGGCTGGATCGCGACGTCCTCAGCTCCTTTCGGGAAGAAGCCTTTCGAGTAGCCGGTGATGTCGTATGTCCGGACCCAGCCGTTGCCGGAAAACGTGCGATCGAGACCTCCGGGCGCGGCAGCCGCGGGTAAGGCAAGCATGAGTGAGGCAAGCACGAGAAGACCGGCGCGGCGCACGAGCGTTACGTACCCAGATGTCTCGTGCGTACACTCGGGTCATGCCGCGCGGATACGAGGAAGGGCCGGTCGCAGAAGCGGCCCAGGCGCGCCGGGATGCGCTCGAGCGGGGCGAGTCGCTCGAAGCGCGAAAGGCTCCGCCCGAACGAGTGGCCGTCTACGGCTCGACCGAGGATGAGCCCGAGCCGCACTTTCTCGGCTGGGCGGACGAAGTCGACGCCGACGAGCTATTCGAGAGCAGCAGCGCCTGGGGCATCTCGCTGCGGCGGCGCGCCGTAAGTTCCTAGGCGGTTAGGCGAAGCGCCCTGGGCGAGCGCGGGACGAGCGGCTCGGTGCCGGTCGTGTGCTCGAGGGCGCGGCCGAGCGCGGCGACCGCTACGGGGTCGAATTGTGTGCCGGCGCAGCGCCGCAGCTCGGCGAGTGCGGCCTCGGCCGTCATCGCCACCGCGTACGAGCGCTCGGAGGTCATGGCGTCGAACGCGTCGCAGACGAAGATGATGCGTGAGGCGATTGGGATCTCGCTTCCGGGGAGGCCGTCGGGGTAGCCCTTGCCGTCCATGCGTTCGTGGCTCGAGCGGACGACGTCCGCGAGGTGCGACAGATCAGGCGCCGCGTGCAGGATCCTCGCGCCGATGAGCGTGTGCCGGTTCACGAAAAGCCGCTCGTGCTCGGTGAGAGGCCCGGGCTTCTCCAGGATCGCCTCGGGGATCGCCATCTTGCCCACGTCGTGCAGTGAAGCGGCGAGCCGGACGCGCAAGACCTCGGCTGGGGGTAGCCCGAGCTCGAGTGCGACACCTTCGGCGAGATGTGCGACGCCGAGCAGATGGTCGTCGAGCTGCGGATGGCACTCGGAGAGCGCGCGCATGAGCACCTGGCTCGACTGCTCGCTCGCCGACATCCGCCCTCCTTGCTTGTCCACGTACATCCTCTGGTCCGACAGCTGCAACGCCTCCGACGGCGTCGCGGCCTCCGCTGGCAAGAGCGCTCGGCCATGTGCGGCCGTGACCGCGAAGCCGTCGCCGTGGTCTGCAAGCGCACGGACCGCGCCCGCGACGATGGCGTCCGTGTCCACGTCCTCCGGGCACAGGATGCAAAACTCGTCGCCGCCCATCCGGTACGCCGAGCCGCGGCCGTCGATGAAACGGGCGAGCTTCTCGCCCAGCCGGGCGAGCAGCACGTCGCCGGCGGGATGGCCGAAGAAATCGTTGTACTGCTTGAAGCCGTTCAGGTCGAACAGGCCGAGGACATGCGGCGTCTTGCCCTCGACGGTGGCCGTCAGGTCGTCGAGCAGCCTCCGTCGGTTCCCCAGGCCCGTGAGCGCATCGGTGCGAGCCTCGTCGCGGGAGCCGGCGAGCATCTCCATGTTCTCTCCGAACGTCATCGCGAGCCGCGCGAGAACCCCCAGGATGGCCGCCGACGAAAGGACGAGGGACAGGGGATTGACCTGCCAGAAGTGGTCGTACACGAGCACGGTGAGCGCGAGGAGACCGCAGCCGATCGGGGCGGCGAGCACGGCCCAGCCCTCGAGGCGGGCACGAACAGCCCGCTCTGCCGGTTGCCACGCAGCCCAGGCGAGCAGCACGCAGCCGCCGACCCAGCCCAGGTCTGTTGCGCCACCGGCGACGTAGGAGCCGGCAGCCGTCTGGAACAGGTACAGACAGTCGCTGACCGAGAAGACGAGCAGACCGGCAGCGATCAGACCCCAGGCTCGGCCGATTCGCCAGCCAGAGACGGCTAGCACCCAGACGACGAGCGCGATTGTCGTCAGGTCGGCGAGTGGGTAGGCGAGATTCGTTGCGATCGCGGCCTTTGAGCCGCTGGTGGCTTCGAGCACCGCTTGGAACACGACGGCCGTGCCAACTGCCGCCACGGCCAGGCTGGCAATGACCCCGTCGAGCCAGACGCTGCGCCGGACGCCGCCGGCCCGCGAGCGCAGCAGCAGTAGGAGCGCGACGTAGACGGGCGGGTACACGGCCAGCCAGAACGCGTCGGCGAGGGACGGGTAGGGCGGCGACTCGAGGGCGACATAGGCAAACGTCCAGATCGTGTTCCCGACGCCCCAGAAGACGACGGCCGCCCCGATCAAGATCCAGGCTGCACGCTCACGCGCGGTCGAGATGCCGCGCGCAATGCAAACGACGCCCGCGGCGACCACGAGCCCGTTGTAGAGCCAGTAGACGACGAAATGCTGCAACGAGTCGTTTACGTGGAGCGTGAACTCGAGGGTGCACGCGACGAGCACGAGCGTGAGCACGGCGAGCGCTGTCGTCGCGCGCCGGCTCTCTGGGAAAAGCCGCATATGGAATCTCTATCGGCCCTGATGCCCGTTCGTCTCACCCAAACGGGGTACCTCGATCGAGGCTTCGAGCTAGGCCGCAGCCGGCTGGGCGTGTGTGACGCCGCAGCCGGCCGCGTATGCGTACGGGTGGCGGAATGCGTCGAGGGCCAAGGCCGGCTCGACCTCGAGCTCGAACTCCTCGCCGGTGGCCGTGTCCAGGACGGACACGCTGACCCTGTCGGTGCCGTGCCAGTAGAGCACGACCTCGAGCCCTCCGGTGAGCCTTCGATTGAGCTCGCGCTTCATCGCCGTTGCGCCTTAGAACCTGCCGGAGACGACCATCGCGCCCCGGGCCGTCTTCACCTTGATGACCGTTCCCGCGCGGACTGCCGGGAAGCTCGACCCGCGCCGGTTGATCTGGGCGGCGCCGAAGCCGTTGATCCTCGCCGAGCCGACCCTCGTCGAGCCCACGAAGAAGTTGACGCGCTTGCCCGCGAGCCTGCGGACGTGCTCGACCTCGATCTCGAGCTCGCGCTGACCCGTGACCTGGAACTTCGCCTTGCCCTTGGCGCCGGGATAGGCGTTCGACGGCTTGAGCACGATGCGCGTACCGCCCTTGGCCTCTACGGCTGCCGGCGCGAGCGTCGCGGCTCCGATGAGGGCTACGAGCAGCCCCGTGACGATCCATGAGCGCTTCATTTCGTACCTCCAATGTGCTTGACAACAAGTGCCTTGAAGCTATTGGAGGCTTCCCCAAGGGCGGGCTAAGCCAGGGCAAAGATTCGGTCCGTCCAGGTAAGGAGATGACCGCGAGACATGGACACGAACCGGGCCGTCGGGCCCGGCTCGCGTGACTTCGTGTCTAGAAGAGCGTGCCCTCCCACTTCCAGCCTGCACAGGCCAAGGAAGTGGTGACGAGAGCAAGTCGAACGGTCCAAGCGGTGAATCGATGCATCAGGGCTCCTGGTCGAGGATCGGAGACTCCGCTTTGATCGGATCGCCCGCGCACCTCCCTGACCCTTGACCCCTCGAATGCGGGGTATTTACAAGTCGTATTCCGGATCGGCGAGCTCGGCGACGAGTGCTGCGACCACATTCGGGTCGAACTGCGTCCCCGTGCCTCGCTCGAGCTCGCCGAGGGCCGCTGAGTCGGTCAACCGCTCCCGGTAGACGCGATCTGAGGTCAGCGCCTCGAAGGCGTCGGCGACGGCGAGGATCCGTGCGGCAAGTGGGATCGCCTCGCCTGCGAGCCGATCCGGGTAGCCGGTTCCGTCCCAGCGCTCGTGATGGTGGAGGACCCAGTCGGACACGGCTCCGAGCCTGAGCGAGGCGAGCATGTTCGAGCCGATCGCCGGGTGCCGTTCGACCAGCCTCCGCTCGTCGGGCGCGAGCGGGCCGTCCTTCTCGAGAATCTCGGCGGGAATTCCGACCTTGCCGAGATCGTGCAGCCGGCCCGCAAGCTCGAGCAGCTTGCATTGCTCGGCCTCCCAGCCCATGCGCGCGCCGATCCGGGCCGCGAGCGAGCCGACTGCTTGCGAGTGGCTCCCGTCGAGCGCATCTTGCGAATCGAGACCTCGAGCCAAGCTCGTCGCCGCCTGCAGCCGCATCGCCCGATCGGCAGGGCCGTCCGCGCCGGGTGCCGCCTGCAGCGCGAGTCCTCCTGCGGCGTGCGCGGAGACGCTGCCGGGCGCGTGCCGCTTCGAAAAGTAGAGCGCCTCGTCGGCGCGGTCGACGAGGACCACCGGTGTCTCCCCGTCACGGGGGTAGGCCGCGACCCCGGCCGAGATGTTGACGTGCTCGTCGTGGCCGTCGTCCAGCACGAGGTCGACGAGAACGAGCTCGACGAGCAGGCGAGCCTGTTCCGGTTCGACCCCCGGCAAGAGCAGCGCGAACTCGTCGCCTCCGAGTCGGAACGCCTCGCCGCTCGCAGCGAGCCGCCCGCCGACGGCTTCGAGCAACCGGTCCCCGAGTGGATGGCCGTAACTGTCGTTGATGCGCTTGAGGCCGTCGACGTCGACGAGGCAGACGCTGACCGGCGAACCGCGGTCGACCGGCGGCACCTCGGCGTTGATGCGCTCGTCGAACCGGCGGCGGTTGCCGAGGCCGGTGAGCGGATCGGTGGCTGCGGTGCGCATCGACTCCAGTGTCCGCAGCTGCGAGCGCTGGTAGAGGTCAAACGCGATGAGCGGGCCGAAGAGCGCCGCGATGAGAAACGGTGACCGGTCCCAGAGCACGACAAGGACGACGCTCAGACAGATCATGAGCATGAGCGGAAGGCTCGTCGTGCCGATCGTCTTTCTCAGCAGCGGACCGAACGGCTCGTGGCGGGCTCGGGCGACGATGAGGGCAATCAGGATGAGATCGACCGCAAAGAAGGCTGCCGCTGCGAGGGGCGTCTCGGTCAGCACGGGGTCGAGCGGCACTCGGTCGGCGGCTGCCGCGGCTGCACCTGCCGCCGCTGCAGCCAGGGCATAGACCGAGCTGTTGTAGGCGACCCGAACCAGAGGCCGCCTTCTGCCGGCTTCGACCGTCAGCTGCATGAGGAACGCGAGCAGGGTGGCAGGGGCCCATCCGTACAGCACCGCCGCGCCGATCAGGAAGATGCTGGCCAGCGACGTCCGACCAATCGGAATCCCGCGGATAGGCAGAGGGAAGAGCTCGGTGAACGTGGCAGCCGCGAACAGTGCGAGGAGACCCGCGAGTAGCGATGGCGAGAGATCCATCTGCGCAAAGCTCACCGCGGCGGCGACGATCGTGGCGCTTGCTGCTGCCGTGACGAGGAGCACGAGCCTGAGCACCCCGGGCTCTTCCGATGCGGTCTTCGCCCTGACCTCGATCACGACCCCCCTTTCGGTAGGCCGGGGCCGCGCCCGGTGTTGCGCCGCATGGACTCTTTACTCAGAGTAGTTGGACCCGGGCCGTGCTGTCGACTTCAGTGCCGCTGCAGCGTGGCTAGGCCAGTCGGCTAGCCGCTGACGGCGTTCCGTGCGCTGCGGCGCGCTCTTCTCGAGTCTTCACGCAGGCCGAACGCGCTGTGCAGGATCCAGTTGACGAGCCAGACGACAATCGTCGCGCCGACATAGGTCCAGAACCCGTCGATCGAGAAGCGCGGTGCGATCCATTCGGCGAGCGCGAGCATGGCGACGTTGATCGCGAAGAGCGCCAGACCGAGCGTCAGGATCACGATCGGCAGCGTGATCAGCGTGAGGATCGGCTTAACGATCGTGTTCGCGATCCCGAGCACGGCCGCTCCGAGGAGCAACGGCCACCAGTGCCCGATGTGCACGCCGTCGAAGATCGCGTCGGCGACCGCCAACGACAGGATGTTGGCGAGCCAGGCAAGGACGAGAAACAACCCGAGAGGCATCGGGCTAGTAAATCAGGGCTGTCGCCCTATCTGTGTCGGTACACGATGCGACCTCGATCGAGGTCGTATGGCGAGAGCTCGACGTTGACCCGGTCGCCCGGGAGGATCTTGATCCGGTAGCGCCGCATCTTCCCGGCGGTGTAGCCGAGCGTCTCGTGGCCGTTGTCGAGGAGGATCTTGTACATCCCGTTACGGAAGGCCTCGACGACCTCACCCTCGAACTCGATCTTGTCTTCCTTGCCGGCGATTGTCGTCACCTCCTTCGACATAAAATACCGCGCCGCCGGGGGAAAAACACCGGCGACGCGGGAAACTCGACTGGTTCCTTACCCAGTCACGACGACGTTCGTCGCCTCTGGGCCCTTCGCGCCCTCACGGGCCTCGTACTCCACCTTCGCGTTCTCGGCGAGGGTCTTGAACCCTTCGCCCGCGATGTTCGTGTGGTGTACGAAGAGATCCTTCCCGCCGTCTTCCGGCGTGATGAATCCGTACCCCTTCGCGTCGTTGAACCACTTCACGGTTCCGGTTGCCATCAATTCCACCTCCCTTACTACTCATGAACGCACGAGGAGGCAGAGCGCCACCGGTACACGTTCTTGTTCTGCGGGGAAGTGTATCGGGTTGCGCGCGATCGGGCTCCAGGGCGAGTATTTGGCTCGCAGAGGCGGATTCAGCTGTCCGAGAAGAACGCGGCGACCGCTCCGGCGGATCCGGCGACGACGATCACGGCCCAGACCTCGAGGAGGACGTCGACGACCCGGCCCCACGGAGTGAGCGGGTTCCTGAGCTGCGAGGAGACGGTCAAGAGCTGAACCGTCGTGAAGAAGACCGCGTCGCCGAAGGTCGTGATCTCCGTTCCGTCAGCGCCGCGCTCGAGGAGGTAGACCAGGACCGACCCGAGCGCGTCGATGGCGAGCGTCGCCATGAGGACGATTGCGAGCCGCGCCAGGAGGCGGCGATGCCGCTCCTCCCAGGTCATGATGAGCGTCAGCTCCTCGCGGATCACGTCTCCAGTGTCCCGACGGCGGCGGATGGCCCAGGGCGGGCGTTCTGAGAAACTGGAGCCGTGGTCGGCCAAATCGCTGCCTTCCTGGGAGTCTCCGCGATCGTGATCGTGACGCCCGGCCCCGACACGGCGCTCACGATCCGGAACTCACTCCTCGGGGGACGGCGCGCAGGCGTGTTCACGGCGCTCGGCGTCTCGAGCGGGCAGGCGACCTGGACGCTGGCGACCGCGGCCGGAATCGCCGCGCTGCTCGCCGCGTCCGAGCCCGCCTTCCTGGCGGTGAAGCTCCTCGGCGCCGCCTACCTCGTCTGGCTCGGCGCCCGCTCGCTCGTAGCCGCGATTCGCGGTCGTTTGGGAGATCGCTCCGAAACCGTGAGGCGTGGGTCGCTCGAGGGCCGCGCCGCGTTCCGGCAAGGGCTGCTCAGCAACCTCGGGAACCCGAAGATGGCGGCTTTCTTCCCGAGCCTGCTGCCGCAGTTCGCGCCGGAGCAGCACGCGTTCGCCGCGCTACTCGGCCTGGGTCTCGTCTTCTCCCTTATGACGCTCGTCTGGCTGACGGCGTACGCCTTCGCGGTCGCCGGAGCGGGCGAGCTGCTCGGCCGGCCGGCGATTCGGCGTGCGATCGAGGCCGTCACCGGTGCGGTGCTCATCGCTCTCGGAATCCGCCTGGCGACCGAGCGCCGCTAGTGGGCATAGCGGCACTCCCTCCGCCGGCGATCGTCTCGCCGGCGCCCCGCGAGGTGTCCTTCGGTCGGGTCAAGGGCCGCGTCGCGCCTGGCACGCGCCTGCTCCTCGTGCGCGTCGACGGACGTGTCATGGCGACGAGGAACGTGCTGAGACGCAGGTTCGTGCTCGACGTTCCCCTGCCGCAGCGAGACGTCACCTTGCGCGTGACGGCTGTCGACGCCCGCGGGCGCCGCTCCTCGACGCGCATCGGCCCGGTGTTCGGGCTGCCTCGAGAGGCCGCGCCGGACGGGCCGGCACCGCCGCTGCGCGGGTACGAGGATCCGGCTCTTGCGCGCAAGGTGCGCGGCCTCGCGCGCGGCTTTCCAGGAGTCTGCGGCCTCTTCGTCCAGGACCTGCGAACAGGTGCGGGAGCAGCCTGGAACGCTCGAGCCCGCTTTCCGGCTGCATCGACGCTCAAGCTCGCGATCGCGGTCGAGCTCCTGCGCGGCCTGCGCGGGATTCCCGAGCCCGGGACGAGGCTCGCGAGCCTCCTGTGGCAGATGCTGGTCTACTCGGACGATCGCGCCGCGAACGAGCTGCTCGCGGCGATCGGGGGCTCGACCTCCGGGGGCTCGGCTCGCGTGAACACGATGATGCGGGCGGTCGGCCTCGCGGACAGCGACATGTACGGCGGCTACATCGTCGAGGAGTACGGGATCGCGCGCTCGCCGATCCCGCTCGAGATCTTCGGACGCCCCTCCTTCATCGGCAAGGCCACGACCGCCTGGGACATGGCGCGCCTCGAGCGCGCACTCCATCTGGCCGCCGGCGCCCGAGGCGCTCTCGTCCAGCGCTTCCGGGGCGCTTTCATCCCCGCCGACGCGCGGTTTCTCCTCTACCTGCTCGCGCACGCGCGCACGCGCGGCGGCCTGACGTACGTGCGCGGCCGCGGCGTGACCGTGTTGCACAAGGCGGGCTGGATCGAGAAGGCGAGGCATGACACCGGTCTCGTCTACTCGCATGACGGCGCCTTCGTCGTCACGGTGTTCACCTGGAACGGGGGCGGCGTCGGCTCGGCGTCCGACGTTCTCGCTTCGCGCGTTGCCCGCGCAGCGCTCCTCCGCTTCGGCCGCTGATGCGGCTGGTTCCGCAGCTGCTGCGCGGGAATCTCGTCTTCCGGCGGTTCTGGGTGGGCCAGACGATCTCGCTCTTCGGCGACCAGATCACGATGATCGCCGTGCCGCTCACGGCCGTGCTCGTGCTCGACGCGGACGCGTCGCAAATGGGCTACCTGATCGCCGCCGAGCTGGTGCCCAACCTCTTCTTCGCGCTGCATGCGGGCGCCTGGGTCGACCGGCATGGCGGCCGGCGCCGGATCATGATCGCGACCGATCTGATTCGCGGGGCTCTGCTCGCGACGATTCCGCTCGCCTACGCGTTCGACGCGCTCGTGATCCAGCAGCTCTACGTCGTCGCGTTCCTCGTCGGAACCATGACGGTGTTCTTCCACGTCTCGTACAGCTCGCTCTTCGTCTCGATCGTCCCGCGGGAGAGTTACGTCGAGGCGAACTCGTTCCTCGTCGGCAGCCGCGCCTTCTCGTACGTCGCCGGGCCCAGCGTCGGAGGCATCCTCGTCGCGGTCCTGAAGGCGCCGTTCGCGCTGGTCGTCGACGCCTTCAGCTACCTCGTCTCGGCGCTCTTTCTCCGCTCGATCTCCCCGGAGGAGCCCCCGACGGAGGAGGCCGAGAGCGGGCACGTGGTCGCCGGTGTGCGCTTCGTCTGGGGGAATCCGTCCATGCGGGCGTCGTTGCTCGCAACCGCGACGATCAACCTCTTCAACTTCATCTTCTGGGCGCTCTTCATCCTCTACGTCGTCCGTTCCCTGGACGTCGGGCCGGGCACGCTCGGGCTCGTCCTCGGCGCGGCCGCCGTCGGCGGCGTGATCGGCTCGCTGATCACGACCCGGCTCGGGAGAAGGATCGGGATCGGCCCGACCTACCTGCTCGGGTGCATCCTCTTTCCGGTGCCCCTCGTGCTGGTGCCGTTGGCGGACGGCCCCAAGCCGCTCGTCCTCGCGATGCTCTTCCTCGCGGAGTTCGGCAGCGGGCTCGGCGTGATGATCCTCGACATCAGCGCAGGCTCGATCTTCGCCGCGCTCGTCCCGCACCGGCTGCGCTCGCGCGTGTCGGGCGCGTACATGGTCGTCAACAACGGCGTCCGGCCGGTGGGATCGCTGATCGGCGGCTTCCTGGGGACAGCGATCGGGCTTCGGCCGACGCTCTGGATCGCAGTCATCGGCGCGATCGCCGGCTTCCTCTGGCTTTTGCCGTCCCCAATCCCAAAAATGCGAGAGCTACCGGAACCCGCCGAGTAACCGCCTCCCAGGTGGGGTCAAGTCTTGCGTTGAAACATTGCCTTCAGGCCGCGAGCCCGACCTCTCCTACTCCGGAACTCTGTGTTGCAATGCAAGATGTGACCCCGGACCGACCTTGGGGTCAGGTCTTGCGTTGAAACGTTGCCTTTGGGCTGCGAGGCGAGACCTCTTTCGGCCAGGATCTCTGTGTCGCAACGCAAGACCTGACCCCGGAAGTACGTGAACAAGAGCACGTAAGGCGCTAGTAGGAGGGTCCGCCGAGACGGCATAGACTCGGTCAATGCGGTACCGCGATCTAAAGCGCCCGACGTTCACCAGCCGCGTTGCGCACAGCCTCAAGCAGATGGCGCGCTGGTTCGACCCACGTCGCCAGTCGAAGAAGCCGAAGGACGAAGGCCCTTGGCAAACCGGAGAGCCTTGGGACCCGCTGGGGCCCCCGCCCTGATCTCTTGAACTAAGGAGGCTTGGGCTCCGACGAGGTTCGCCAAACAGGGGCGGAACGTGCCTCGAGCATGCCGCGAGTAGACTCTGAGGTGGAAACAGCGAGCAGTCGGGCAGACGCAGGGCTACGACCCTCTCCGCAAGTCGCCGGCACTTCTCTTCGTTGCAACCGTAAGGTTCCGCGACGAAGGGAGCACGATGCCCGCCGAGACGATAAGAGTGACCACGACGAGCGAAGCACGCTCGCACGAGTTGGTTGCCGCCCTCGACGGCGTCGGTGGTGCGGCCTTCTCCGAGGAAGGCCTCTACGAGGTGCATGTCAGGCCGGGCAGGGAGACTGCGTCATCGCTCCTGCAGCTCTTTCGCGCGATCGGTGACTGGCTTGGAGACGGGGACGAAGCATCCTGCGAGATCCAGTTCGGAGACCGCTCCTTGACGTTCGTGGCGCCCGTCAACGGCAAGCCCGCCGATGCGACGGAGTTCCTGCTCGAGCGGACGATTCAGCTTCAGGCCGCGCTCGAGAGCCGCGTGGTGATCGAGCAGGCCAAGGGAATGCTGGCCGAGAGACTCGGCGTCACGCTCGACGAGGCCTGCGCGTTTCTGCGCTCCGCCGCCCGTTCGCAAGGGATCGATGTGAAGAGCCTCGCCGCCAAGGTCGTCCACTCGCCCGATACTCCGCCGGTGCTCGCTCGGCTCAGCGGAGGCCCTCGCGGATCGCTGCATTGAGTGGTAACGATATGACTGCGGCGACTTTGGTCGATGGAGAAGAGGGTCTGTGCCTGAATCGCTTCACATAGAGGCTCCATCGGCGCCCCTGGCGCTCTCGCTCATCGAGCGCCTGAACGGCTTTCACGCGGAAGTCGTGCCCTGCGACGACGAGCGCTTCCAGGTTCGCGTCGACCTCGACGGCCGCTCGGGCTCGGACCGTGCTCTCCTCGACAGCCTCGAGCGCATCGAGCGCTGGCTCGAATCCTCGGATCTCGACTTCGCTCAAATCCATCTGGACGGCCACTCCTACCGGCTCGCGCGGCGCGACGGAAAACCGCCTCTTCGCAGCCCCGCCGAGGTGGACGGGCTCGTCGTCCGCATGAGGACGGTTCCGCTGGGCTCAGGAGTCCAGGTGGTCTCGGCCGAGGGCGAGCTCGATCTTCACAACACCACGCAACTCGACGAGGTACTCGAGTCGACCGATCATCCCCGTGTGATCCTCGACCTGACCGAGGTGCCGTTCATCGACTCGACCGCTCTGGGGACGATTGTCGCCTCGATGAAGAAAATGCAGGCACAAGGCAGGGAGCTCATCGTGGTGGCCGGCAACCCCGTCGTCTCACGAGTGCTCTCGATCACAGGCCTCGAGCGCGTGTTCAGCGTTCATCCGTCACTCGCGGAGGCGATCACGAGCGCCCTGGGCGGCGACACCGCCGCGCCCAACCAGCCGTAGTCCCGCCCGGTAGATTCGCGGCGTGTCCGCGCTGCGCACCCTGCCCTGGAGCTGGTACTCCGACCCGGATGTCCTCCGCCGCGAGCAGGAGCGGATCTTCCGGCGGGCGTGGCAGTACGTCGGCCACGCGGGACAGGTGCAGGACGTCGGAGATCGCTTCGCCGCCTGGGCCGGCGACGTGCCGGTCCTCGTCGTCCGCGCCGAGGATGGGCTTCGCGCCTTCCTCAACGTCTGTCGCCACCGCGGCTCGCTGCTCGCCGAGAGCGCGGGGACGGGGAAATCGATTCAGTGCCCCTACCACGCGTGGACATACGCGCTCGACGGCTCGCTCCGGGCCGCGCCGCGTTCGGAGCGCGAGGAGGGCTTCGAGGCGGAAGGACTCTCCCTGCTCCCGCTGCGCCTCGAGACGTGGGGCCCGTTCTGCTTCGTCAACCCGGACGCGGAGGCGACGCCGCTCGCGGAGACCCTCGGCCCACTGCCGGACCTCGTCCCCGTCGACGAACTCGTCTTCCACTCCCGCGACGAGTACGAGCTCGCCGCGAACTGGAAGATCGGCTGCGAGAACTACCTCGAGTGCTACCACTGCCCGGTCGCGCACAAGGGCTTCAGCGCCGCCTACGACGTCGACCCCGACGAGTACCGGCTCGAGCCGACCGGCGAGCACGTCCTGTCCCAGTTCGCACATACGCGCGAGGCGGGGGCAGGCGGGGCGCAGTTCCACTTCGTCTGGCCGAACCTCAGGGTCAACGTGTTCGCGGGAACGCCGAACCTCTCGATCGGGCCGCTTCTGCCGGCCGGCCCGGAGCGCTCGACGGCGTTCCTCGACTACTTCTTCGCCGCGGATGCGGACCGCGACTGGGTGGAGGAGCTGCTCGCGTTCGACCGGCAGGTCGGTGGGGAGGACCGCGTCCTCGTCGAGCGCGTTCAGAAAGGCGTGAGCTCGAGGATCCTGGATGAGGGCCGACTGCTCGACAAGAGCGAGCAACTCGTCGCCCGCTTCCAGGAGCTCGTCGGCACAGCCCTCTCTTGAGAGAACGGCAGCACTACAACGTCACGCTCGCGATCCTGACGCTCGCGGGCATCGCCTTTGCGCTGCAGCAGACGATGGTGATTCCGGCGCTCCCGGCGCTCCAGCGCGAATTGGACACGACGACCGTGTGGGCGACCTGGCTCCTGACCGGCTTCCTCCTCACCGCCTCGGTGGCGACGCCGCTGCTCGGAAAGCTCGGCGACCAGTACGGGAAGAAGCGGCTGCTCGTGATCAGCCTGGGGATCTTCTTCGTCGGCTGTGTCGGTGCCGCCGCGGCGCCGAACATCTGGGTGCTGATCGCCTTCCGCATGGTGCAGGGAACCGGTGGCGCGGTCTTCCCGCTCAGCTTCGCGATCATCAAGGACGAGTTCCCGCCGGAGAAGGTCGGGGTCGCGGTCGGCATCGTCTCTTCGGTCTTCGCAGTCGGCGGCGGGCTCGGACTCGTGCTCTCCGGGCTGATCGTCGACCATGTGTCGTGGCGGTGGCTCTTCGTCGTCGGAGCGCTCGGCGTCGGCATCGCGGCCGTCTGCATCCACTTCTTCGTGCCCGAGTCGCCGGTCATGACGAAGTCGCGCGTCGACGTCCCCGGCGCGGCGCTCCTCTCGGTCGGCCTCGTCTGCCTGTTGCTCGCGCTGACGGAGGGTGAGGCCTGGGGCTGGCAGTCGGGACGGATCGTGGGCCTCTTCGCCGGCGCGGCGATCGCTCTCATCGCCTGGGCGCTCGTCGAGCTGCGCATTCCCGAGCCGATGGTCGACATGCGGATGCTCGCGCACCGTCCCGTCCTGCTCACGAACCTGACGGCGATGATCGCCGGCTTCGCGATGTTCGGCTCGTTCGTCCTCATCCCGAACTTCGTGCAGACGCCGACGGGCCTTTCAGCTTCGGTCGCGGCGATGGTGGATTACGGGTTCGGCGCGACCTCGACGCAGGCCGGGCTCTACCTCCTGCCCGGGGCTCTGGGCGGGTTCTTCTCGGGCCCGCTCGCCGGGATCCTCGGCAGGCGTTACGGCTCGAAGTGGCCGCTCGCGCTCGGGATGCTCATGGCCTCGGGCGGGATCACGATCCTCGCCGTCTGGCACTCGCGGCCCTGGCACATCGTGCTCGGGATGTTCGTCCTCGGTGCGGGCGTGCCCTTCGCGTTCGCGGCGATGGCGAAGCTGATCGTCGATGCGGTGCGGCCGACCGAGACCGGAGTCGGCACGGGCGTGAACACGGTCATGCGGACGATCGGCGGCGTGATCGGCGGCCAGCTGGGTGCCGCGATCCTGACGGCCAAGACGATTCCGGGCACCGATGTCCCTACTGAAGGGGCATTTGTGACGGCCTTCTGGATGAGCGCCGTAGCCGCCTTCGCCGGGGCCGTGCTGGCCCTGTTCGTGACGCGGCTTCGTAGGTCGGATCGAGCTTTGCCTATTTCGCCGAGGGGCGTATCCTTCGAGGGGTGAGGAGGGGGACTCGGGGAGGGCTCGCGGCGCTCGTCATCGGGCTGGCCGCGCTTGCGCTACTCGGTGCGCAGAGCAGCGCGTCGTCGACTCCGCAGACCATCACTCTGGAGCCCATTCCGCTACTTCTCGGTCGCCGACGTTCGTGACGGCGCCGCCGGGGGACATCCGACCGGCTCTTCGTCGTTCGAGCAGTCCGGCAACGATTCTAGCGCCGACATCAAGCTCATGGTCGACGGCGGACCGCCGACGACGTTCCTGACGCGACGAACTGATCTCGTGCGGCGGCGAGCGCGGACTGCTCTCGATGGCCTTCGCCCCCGACTACGCAACGAGCCGCCGCTTCTACGTCTACTACACGGACTCGCCGGCACGAGCGAGATGGCAGTTGACGAGGTACCTCGCGTGACGAGACAACCCGAACATCGCCGATCCGAGACGCGGCGGATAGGTCATCTCTATCCTGCACCCGGGCAGTACTCGAACCACAACGGCGGCCAGCTCCAGTTCGGGCCCGACGGGATGCTCTACATGGGCACCGGCGATGGTGGCTGGCGGCGGCGACCCGTTCCGGAGCGGTCAGAACCTCGGTGACCGCCGCGGCAAGATCCTGCGCATCGACCCGCGCCAGAATGGGAACCTGGCGTACACGATCCCGGCCAACAACCCGTTTGCGAATCGGGACGCGGCCTACGGGGAGATCTGGTCGTATCGGCGTGCGCAACCCGTGGCGCTTCTCGTTCGACCGCCTCACGGGCGCGTTCGTGCTCGGCGACGTGGGCCAGGGCGCGTGGGAGGAGATCGACTGGCGGCCGATCGACGTGGGGTGGGGGCGAGGAGTCAACTTCGGCTGGAGCTGCATGGAGGGGCGGCACCTCTACAACGGCAACTGTCCCGAGCCAGAGAATCACACCCCGCCGATCTTCGAGTACTCGCACGGCGCTGGCTGCTCGATCGACGGCGGCTACGTCGTCCGTGACCCGGACATCGTCGAGCACGGGCGGGCCGCTACCTCTACGTCGACCTCTGCGCAGGAGCACGATCCGTTCGAACATCCCTGCGATCCCCGATGCGATGGACGACATGTCAGAAGGGATACCGGAGGTCAGTGCCCGATCTCCTTCGGCGAGGACGCGTGCGGCCACCTCTATCTCGTGGCGCAGGCCGGCGGCAACAACATCTTCCGCATTCGATCGACCGACCCGCCGCAGAGACATCTGCCCTGACGCGTTCCCGCTGCCGACGCTGACCGGGACCGTCGACGATAACGCTGAGATCCACATGCGCGACCCAAACGGCGCTGAGCTCGACGGCGGGTCCCTGCCGCAGGGCGCCTATAAGCTCGAGATCGACGACAACTCGGCGGTTCACAACTTCCACCTCACGGACAACGACTTCCTCTTGGGCTCGTCGGTCTCATGCTGTCCCGGAGACCGACTGCGCGACGGACATCGAGGGAACGGGCCACGAGACCTGGACCGTCAACTTCACGACCGGCGGCGACCCTGTCACGTATCAGTGCGACCCTCACCCCGATTTCATGACCGGCACCTTCACGATCAGCGGCCCGCCACCACCTCCACCACCGCCACCACCTCCACCACCTCCACCTCCACCACCACCACCTCCACCACCACCGCCGCCTCCACCACCACCGCCGCCTCCACCACCACCGCCGCCTCCACCACCACCGCCGCCTCCGCCACCGCCACCGCCGCCTCCGCCTCACCGCCACCACCCCCGCCACCACCCCCGCCACCCCCGCCACCGCCTCCACCACCACCACCACCGCCACCACCGCCTCCACCTCCACCACCGCCGCCGCCACCGCCGCCGCCGCCACCCCCGCCACCGCCACCCCCGATACGGCGCTGCCGCGTGCCGCGCGTCATCGGGATGAGGCTCGCTCCTGCGCGCACGAGGATCCGCCGCGCCCGCTGCGCCGTGGGTCGAATCCGCCGTGCTCGATCCCGGCTCGTCGGCCGAGTGATCGCCCAGAGCCCGCGGGGAGGCACCGTCCGCCCGCGAGGAACGCGCGTCAGGCTCGTCGTCGGACGTCGCTAAACCTCTAAAAGGGGGATGAAGCCTCGGCCTCGGCGGCCGATGTGGAGGGCGAGCCGCCGCCCATGCCCAAGATCCGCACCCGCCTCGAGTCCTACGTCGTCCGCAACACGGCCGACATCGTCGACGATCTCTCAGACGAGCGTCGCGAGGAGCTCGCCCATGTCCTCCACGACCTCGAAGGACACAGCCCCCGGGCCGAGGAGGCCGAGCGCCTCACCGAGGATCTGGTCGAGAAGCTCGAGCACCGCAACATCGTGATCGCGAAGTCACGGGCTCGGATCGAGGAGCTCGAGGGCGACCTCGCCAAGGCACGGGCCGAGGCCGGCGATCGCGAGGAGCGCATCACCGAGCAGATCGAAGTCGAGCGCATCCGTACTGCCGAGCACGAGCAGGCTTTTCGCAGCGAGCTCGAGGGCCGCGAGGCCGAGATCAAGCGCCGGCTGGAAGCCTTCGACCTCCGCGAGCAAGAGCTGCGCCACTCGGACGGTGAGCTGTCGGAGCGCGAGCGCAGCCTGTTGGTACGTGAAGCCGCCATCCGGGAGGCCGAGAACCTCGCTGCAACCGAGAGGCAAGCCTTCGAGCGTCGAGCCGTCGAGGCAGCCGAGCTCGAGCACAGAGCGACCCTCCAGGCGGACTCACTCGCAGAGTGGGAAGCGGAGGACGTCGCCGAAGCCGAATTCCTGGAGCAGCCATCCATTCGACCGCCCGAGCCGGAGCATCAACTCGAGCACCGCAGCGACGACGTGGCGGCGGACATCGCGCCCGTCCCGCCCTCGCCTCCCTTTCAGTCGTAACCGCTCTGCGCGGCCGCTGCGAGGCGGATATGCTCGCCCACATGGCCACTCTCGGGGAAGTCATGTCACGCGACGTAGTCGCGATCGAGCCCTTTGACACGATCGGACATGCTGCGGAGAAGATGGTCGCCGAAGGAGTCAGTGCGATCGTCGTCTCGGACGGTGGCCGCCTGATCGGCATCGTCACCGAACGCGACCTCACGCGCGCGGTCGCCGGCAGGGTTCATTCGAGCGAGGCCCGCGTGCGGGAGTGGATGACGGCCGACCCGCAGGTCGTCTCCGAGTCGACGGATCCCGTCGAGGCCGTTCAGATCATGCTCGAGGGCGGCTTCCGCCACCTTCCCGTGGTCGAGAACGAGCGTGCCGTCGGGATCGTCAGCATCCGCGACCTCGCGGAGTGGAGCATTCGCTCCGAGCAGACCTCCTAGGGCTGCGGAGTCTCGCCGCCGCCCGTCGTCGTCGTGGTCGACGAGCTGGTCGTCGCGTCGTCCTCGCGTTCGACGACTAGCCGAGGCCCGTGCACCTTGGTCTCGCGGCTCGAGAGCTCGACGCCCTTCGCGGAAACCGTCGTCAGTACGAAGCCGACGCGCTTCTGGTTGTCGGAGACGAGCGATGTGACGTCGACGGCGTGCCAGGCCTTTGCCCGCAGCGGCCCGGACCGCACGAACTCCCGCGAGGCGAGCGGCGCGTTGGCGAAGGTGATCTTGCGTTCCCGCCAGCGCTCGGAAACCAGGCGAACCTGGTATCCGGCCTTCGAGCGAGTCTCGCTGTAGAGCAGGAGAGTCACCTGCTTGACCTTGCCGTGACCCTTTTTCAAGTCGACGTCGAACATGACGTACGTCCGGAGCGTGGGCGAGGAGTCGACTTTCAGCTCGTGGGCGCGACCGAAGTTCTGGGTGCGGCTGGCCGCGCTGACGTGCGCGTCGGCCTTGGGTCGCATCGCGCGGATCCGGGGTTCACGGCCGAGCCCCGCCCCGGGGAGCGCTTGCACGCACAGCCCGGCGGCGACGAGCGCGACAAGAGATGCCACGACGGACGGTCGCAGCCGAAGCTGGTCCTTTTGGGCGCACGGAGCGATGCCGCTGATCGCAGTCCTCCTTCAGTTATGTGTACTGAAAAGGGCCGGCAAACCCTTACAACAAAGCGGTTTGACCGGGACCTTTAGCGCAGCGGTTTCGCCTGGATGGCAACGGCCTTCTTGAGCACTACGAGCGCCTCGTCCTTCTTGCCGTCCTCCTCGAGAAGCTCGGCAAGCTTCTGGTAGACCTCGCTGAGGTACCGGGTCTGGAGGGCCTCGAGCACTTCGGCCGCCAGTTCGTAGAGCTCCCGTGCCTTCGCCACGTCGCCGAGCTCCCGGAAGACGTCGCCGATCAGCATGTATCCCCGGCCGGCGTCATGGGGGCTGCCGTCCGCGAGCTGTGCGGATGCCTCCATCGCGGTTGACGCGGCCTCCTCGAGCCGGCCGAGCTGGATCAGCGCACGTGCACCCTCGAGCCTGAACAGCGCCTGGTCGATCTCGTGCCCGGAATCGCCGAGTAGGTCAAGGCCGGTCTCGACGAGCTCGAGAGCCTCGTCGGGACGCTTCCGGTCGACTTCGATATGAGCCAGGAGTTGGTGCGCGATGGCGGTGTAGTAGGTGTGCTCCGTGAGCTCGAGCAGGTTCAGGGCCTTCCGTCCGTACTTGGCGGCGAGGACGGTGTCGCCCTGCGCGGTGTGCAAGCGCGAGTGCGACCAGTAGACGCGTGCGCGAAAGATCGGATCGTTCGAATCTGGGGCGATGGTGACCGTGCGTTCGAGCAGCTCCCGCGCCGGCGCGAAATCTTCGACGTCGATCAACGCGTTCGCGAGCAGGACAGCGAAGCGGATCGTCTCGGCGGGGTCGTTCTGCCCCTCGGCCGCGGCTAGCGACTCTCGGAAGACCGCGATCGAAGACTCCATCTGGTCGACCATCGCGTAGGCGCGGCCGAGGCTGTCCGCCGTCCCGGGGTGGTTGGCCAAGCCGTCTTGCCAGAGGACGCGCGCCTCTTCGAATCGAGTGATCGCCTCCCGGGGCTTGCCGAGCCGGAACGCGATCTGCCCGAGACCCGCAAGAGCCCGGGCTCGCTCGTCCTTCGTCTCAGCCCGATCCAGGGCTTCCAGGTACAGCTTCTCGGCGACCTCCGGCTCGTCCAGCCGGAGCGCGAGCTCCGCTTCGATCAGCACGGAGGCGTCGTCGTCGCGCTCCTTCCCGGTCGCGAGATAGTCCTCGCTGACACCGAGTCGCCGGCCCATCTCACGGAGGAGCTGGAGCGACGGGATGCGGTCACCGGCCTCGATGCGAGAGATGTAGGCGGGAGAGCAGCCTTGGAAGGAGAGCTGCCGCTGGCTGAGCCCGGCGCGCGCTCGTGCTTCTCGGAGTCGACGACCGACAGCGTGAGGGTCGTCGACGTGTGTTGACTTGCGTCGTGGCATGAGGTCCTCCCCTCTTCCTATACTAATGCTCTCCTCGGGCCCGGGGGCTATCCGTTGTTCTTACGACTCGAAAGGATGGTTCCCGGTGTACGTTCGCCCTGTCCTATTTTTCGCTGCACTAAGCGTTTTGGCGGCGTTCGCGGCCCAGGGCCCGATCTGGCCGTAGCCCGCTGGTGGGAGTCAAGGAGCGGGGCGAGCTTCGGCTCGCTCCGCTCCTCCCAGGCGTCCTGCCAACGCTCAGGGACGATCGGGCCTCAGTGACCAGAGTAATCGGCTAGTCAGCCCCGGGGTCGTCCTCGGCGCCGGGTCGCTCTCCCTCTTCGGGATCGGGAGCCGGAGACTCGGGAATCTCTTCGTTGCGATCGTCCTCACGGGGCATATTCTGATCTTCCATGAAGGTCGTTCTTCCCGACTCCTCGGAACTCGAACTTCCCGACGGCGCGACCGGGCTCGACGCCGCTGCAGCAATCGGCCCGAAGCTGGCGAAGCAAGCCGTCCTCATCCGCGCGGACGGGCGTGCGCAGGATCTGCGGGCGCCACTCTCGGACGGGGAGCCGATCCAGATCCTGACGACGCGCGACACGGACGATCCCGATGCGCTGTACGTCCTGCGCCACTCCGCCGCGCACCTCCTGGCCGAGGCCGTTCGCCGGCTGTACCCGGGCACGAAGGTCGCCATCGGGCCGCCGATCGAGAACGGCTTCTACTACGACTTCGAGTTTCCGGAGCCGATCGGCGAGGACGCGCTCGAGGGCATCGAAGAGGAGATCCGGCGCGAGCTGAAGGAGGGCCGCAGCTGGGAGCGCCGCGAGATCTCCGCCGAGGACGCAAAGCGCCTCTTTGCCGACCAGGGCGAGGGCTACAAGGTCGAGCTCGTCGACACCGCTGAGGGCGAGATCTCCCTGTACACCCAGGGCGACTTCACCGATCTCTGCCGCGGCCCGCATCTCCAGGACTCGGCCCCGATCAAGGCGATCAAGCTGACGGGCTTGGCCGGGGCCTACTGGCGTGGCGACGAGAACAACAAGCAGCTGACGCGGATCTATGGGACGGCTTTCTACTCGCAGGCCGACCTGGACGCATATCTGGAGCGCCTCGAAGAGGCGAAGAAACGCGATCACCGCCGTCTCGGGCGCGAGCTCGATCTCGTCCACTTCGACGAGCACTCGCCGGGCTCGCCGCTCTGGCACCCAAAGGGCATGGTGATCTGGAACGAGCTCGAGAAGATCCGCAGACGAGAGAACGACAAGCGCGGCTACCTCGAGGTCAAGACTCCGCTCATCTACAACGAGGAGACCTTCATCACCTCGGGCCACTTTCCGAAGTACGAGGACCTGATGTTCAAGCTGGAGGTGGACGAGCACCGTTGGGCGATGAAGGCGATGAACTGCCCCGGCCACATGCTCCTCTTCGGCAGCAGGCTCCGGTCCTACCGTGAGCTCCCGCTTCGCTACGCGGAGCCGGCGCCGCTACACCGCAACGAGATCACCGGCACGCTCCACGGTCTGCTTCGCGTTCGGCACGTCACGCAGGACGACGCGCACATCTTCGTCAGCGAAGACCAGATCCAGGACGAGATCGCCGGCGTCGTCGACTATGCGCGTTATCTCTACGGGGTCTTCGGCATGTCTTCGTCCGCAGAGCTGGCGACTCGGCCCGAGAACAAGATCGGCACGGACGAGCAGTGGAACATGACGGAGGCCGCGCTCGAGCAGGCGTTGAAGCTGAATGACATCCCGTACGAGATCGCCGAGGGAGAGGGCGCCTTCTATGGGCCGAAGATCGACCTCTTCATGGACGACGCGCTGGGCCGGAAGTGGCAGATGGGGACGATCCAGCTCGACTCGCAGATGCCGTCGCGCTTCGGGCTGAAGTACGTCGGCGCGGACAACAGCGAGCACGACCTGTACGTCGTTCACCGGGCGCTCTACGGGTCGTTCGAGCGCTTCATCGGGATCCTGATCGAGCACTACGGCGGCACGTTCCCGGTCTGGCTCGCCCCGGTGCAAGTGCGCGTGATCCCGGTCGGGCTCGACCACCGCGACGCGGCGAAGGCGCTCGCCGAGAAGCTGGGCGAGTTCCGCGTCGAGGTCGACGACTCGGACGAGACGGTGGGCAAGCGGATCCGGAACGCCGAGGTCGAGAAGGTCCCCTACGTCGTCGTCTGGGGCGACAAGGAGTCCGACGATTCGATCGCCGTCCGGGAGCATGGGGGAGAGCAGTCCACGCGCTCGCTCGACGAGTTCATGGCGGAGCTGCGGGAACAGGCCTCGGTGTCCTAAACGCCCTTCGAGGTCGCGGCGAGGTAGCGGTCCTCGGCCGCATAGTCGAGCAGCGGCCCGAAGTAATCGTCATCGAGCCCCGGAAGCTTCTCTGCACCCTCGCCCTTGCGGGCCGCGGAGACGAGCCATGAGACCTCGTCGGAGACCGTGGTCGCGTAGTCGCCGACCGGCGTGTACCCGAGTTCGGCTGCCGCGCTCATATCGAGCACGATCGGATGCGGCGCGTCCCAGGGATGTCTGCCCAGCGTCTCGTCGGCTCCGGCGTCGAGCAGAACCTCGTCCCAGACGTGGTCGAGCTCCCTTGCGATCGTGCGCGAGATCTCGAGCGCGCTCGGCGCGTCGGGATCGGCGCTGTTGAGGATCCGCTGACCCGGTGTCGCGGCGACTGCTTCGACGAGCGCGGCGATGTTCAGGGCGGCCGTCGTGTGGTCGACTCCGGCGCCTCGGTGAGCGAGGAAGACGGCGGGCCGCTGGTCGAGTGCGCGCTTGACGAAGACCCACTCGCGTGGCGTCCGCGCTCCGGCACCGTGGACCTTGGAAGGCCGCAGCACGGTGACGGGCTCGCCGCTCGCGAGCAGAACCTGCTCGGCTGCGACCTTGTTTGCGCCGTACCCCTCAGGTGTTGTAGTCGCCGTCCCCCGGGGCCATCGTTGGCTGCGTCTCGCGGATCGGGCCGTCGAAACGCGGTGCGGTCTCCGAGTTGGAGTGGTTCCCGGAGCTGTCGACGTATACGGCCTTGCTGGAGATCATCACCGTCGATCCGGCGTTGCGCACCAACGGCAACAGGCGACTCGCGTGAGCCGCGGTGTAGCAGATGCAGTCGACGAGCAGGTCGGCGCCTCCGCCGAGCGCTGCTAGTAGCTGATCGGAGTCATCGCGCTCTGCCGCGATGAACCTTCCTCCGGCGGAGGCGATCTCGGCGGGCATGTGGGCGGGATTGCGCCCGGTCAGGTCGACCTGCCATCCGGCCGCTAGCAGGGCACGGGCCGTGGCGCGTCCGATCAAACCGGTGCCGCCGACGATGAGCGCGCGAGGCATCGCGGCGAACGTACCGCAGCGAAAGCTGGTCACGGGCGCGAGGCGCGGCTGCTAACCTCTGAAGTCTGCAAAGCAGGGGCGACATGTTCCTCACCTCCGGGGCCCAAGAGCCTGTCGGAGGTTCAACCCAGGAGGTTGGAAAGGATCGAGCCGTTGCTTTTGCAGCGGTTTTGTCGTTTCGAGAGGGAGGAGCTAGCAGCTTGGTGAAGCGCCTTTGAGGCCACGACGTCGGGTTGAGCCCACGCGGCCGGTCATCCCGCACAGCCGGATCAACGAAGACATCCGGGTGCAACAGGTCCGGCTCGTCGGCGAAGACGGCGCGCAGCTGGGGGTCAAGCCCATCAAGGAGGCGCTCGACTACGCGCACGGCAAGGATCTCGATCTCGTCGAGGTCGCGGCTCAGGCCGACCCGCCGGTTGCGCGGGTCATGGACTACGGCAAGTACCGCTACGAGCAGGAGCAGAAAGCCAAGATCGCGCGCAAGCACCAGGTTTCGATCAACGTCAAGGAGATCAAGCTCAGGCCAAAAATCGGCGTTCACGACTACGAGACCAAGAAGGGCCACGTCGCTCGCTTCCTCGGTCAGCGGGCCAAGGTCAAGGTCACGATCATGTTCCGCGGACGGGAGACGACTCACCCGGAGCGGGGGCGTGATCTGCTGATGAGGCTCGCGGAGGACGTCAAGGAGCTCGGCCAGGTCGAATCGCCGCCGCTCCTCGACGGACGCAACATGGTCATGTTGCTCGGCCCAACGAAGAACGCAGGAGTCGCAAAAGATGCCCAAACAGAAGAATCACAGCGGAGCGAAGAAGCGGTTCAAGGTGACGGGAACCGGGAAGCTGCTGCGCCGCCAGGCGATGAAGAGCCACTACCTGAGCGGGAAGTCCGCGAAGCGCAAGCGTAAGTTCCGCCGCGACCAACCGCTGGACGCCTCGAACGACAGCGCCGTCAGGCGCATGCTCGGAGGAGTGAAGAAGTAATGCCGCGCGTCAAGCGATCCGTCGCGTCCCGCAAGCGCCGCAAGAAGGTGCTCAACGCCGCCAAGGGCTTCGTCGGCACGAGGCATTCGCACTACAAGGTGGCGAACGAGGCCGTCGAGCACGCGCTCGTCCATGCATATCGCGATCGCAAGCGACGCAAGCGGGACATGCGCAGGCTCTGGATCATCCGCATCAACGCCGCCGCGCGCGCCGAGGGGCTCTCGTACAACCAGTTCGTCGCGGGCTGCCGCAAGGCGGGAGTCGAGCTCGACCGCAAGGTGCTGGCCGACATCGCCGTCGACGACCCACGGGCCTTCGGCAAGATCGCCGAGCAGGCGAAGTCGGCGCTCGCAGCCGACAACGGCGACGGCGACGGCGCTGGCGACTAGCGCCTCGGTCTTCGAAGCCCAGGCGGCTCAATGCGAGTCGCGCTCGCCGCTCTACGCCGATCTCTGCCGGAGATTCGCCGCGGACCTCGTGGCTGCCGAGTTGCTCGGCCCCGAGCCGACGTGGGATGCGCCGCTGCGTCTCCTCGGCGGGCTGCACTACCTCGTGCTGGGCGGCGAGGCGACCTGGGACGACGCGCTCGGCGAGCATCGCGCGTTCCTGCATGAGTTCATCGGCGAGCAGGGTGTCCAGACGAACGAGGTGCAGCGCTCCTGGGTGTTGCTGCCGCTGTTCCTGCGCGTTGCCCGGCAGACGGGAGCCCGGAGCCTCGACCTCGTCGAGCTCGGGCCGAGCGCGGGCCTGAACCTCGTCTGGGATCGCTACCGGTATCGGTACGAGGCGGGTGAATGGGGCCCGCCGGCCGCGTCGCTTCTGCTCGAGGGAGAGGAGCGGCGACCGGTTCCGGGTGACCTTCTCGAGCTCTCACCGCAGGTTCGCGGCCGGGTCGGAATCGATCGCTCTCCGATCGACGTCACGAGCGAGGAAGGCGCCCGCCTCCTGCGCTGCTTCGTCTGGGCAGGCCAAGATGAGCGGCGCGAGCGGCTCGACCGGGCGATCGAGGCTCTTCGCGGCGACCCGCCGGAGCTCGTGCAGGGCGATTTCGTCGAGCTGCTGCCCGAGACGCTCGCCGCCCAGCCGCGCGACGGGCTGACGGTCGTCTTCCAGACGGCGACGTGGGGGTACCTGGACGACGATCGCGCGAGCGCGACTGCGCGCGGCTCTCGAAGAAGCGGGGCGCTCGTTGCCGCTGGTCTTCATCTCGACGGGCAAGCCGCGGAACGAGCAACATTGCTGGGGCTTGCGCATCGTTTACTGGCCCGGCGCGGAGCGTGAGTTTGCCGGCCATGCCGACTTCCACGGGTCGTGGCTCCACTGGGAACTGTGATCACGTCCGCCTCCAATCCGAAGCTACGCCTCGTCCACCGGCTGCTCGAGTCGCGGCGCCAGCGCGCGAACGAGGGACTGTTCGTCGCCGAGGGCGAGGATCTCGTTCGGGCCGCCGACGATGCGGGCCTCGAGCCGGTTGAGCTTCTACGTGCGGGCGAGGACGTCGAGGCGGACCTGCTGGCAAAGGTCTCGACGATGGCGCATCCGCCGCGCGTGCTGGGCATCTACCGCCGCGAGGCGTTGCCGAGAGGAGTCGAGCCGCTGTCGCTCGCGCTCTGGCACGTGGCCGACCCGGGCAATCTCGGCACGATCCTCCGCAGCGCGGACGCGTTCGGCGCCTCGGTCGCTCTCTCCACGGGGTGTGCCGATCCGACCGGGCCGAAGGCGCTGCGGGCCTCGGCAGGCGCGGTCTTCCGCGTGCCGATCGCGGGTTTCGACGAGCCGGAGGGGAAGCGGATCGCTCTCGTCTCGGACGGTGGGCGGCCCCTGGCGGAGCTCGACCCCGGGGTGCCGGTCACCTACGTGCTCGGTGCGGAGCGGAAGGGCCTGCCGGACGAGGTCGTCGCGGGCTGCGACGAGTCGGCGACGATTCCGCTCGCGCCGGGCTCGGAGTCGCTGAACGTCGCGATCGCCGGCGCAATCGCGCTCTACGAGCATCGGCGCGCCCGGTAGAGTCGTAGCGTGGCGAAGGTTGCTGGAGTCTGGACGTCACCGGCGCGCAAGAGCGGGCGCATGGACGGTCACGAGCGCCGCCGGGCGATTGCCGGGCAAGGCTTCGAGGGCTGCGCGCACGCGAACCCGCCCAAGCGGGAAGTTCTCTTCGCCTCGAAGGAGCATCTCGACGCGGTTGGCGTGGAGCCGGGCGCGACCCGGGAGAACCTGACCGTCGACGGGGACGACGTCGAGCGCTGGCCGATCGGTCAGCGGGTTCGCGCCGGTGGAGCCGTCTTCGAGATCACGATGGTCTGCGACCCGTGCCACCGCATGGACGAGCTGCGTCAGGGGCTGCGCGCCGAGCTCGAGGGCAGGCGTGGCATGTTGGCGCGCATCGTCGAGAGCGGCGAGGTCGCCGTCGGCGACGAGATCGAACTGCTCTGAGGATCTGATGGTGCAAGAGTCGGAGCTCGTGGTGACCGAGCACGGACTTGTCCCGAAGGGGGACGGCTGGTTCGTCCTCAACGCGCGTGAGACCCAGTGGTGGGATCGCAAGGGCCGGGGCGCTCTCTGCGAGTTCGAAGGCGCAGGCTTCGAGGGCGCGACGGATTTCCTGCAGCTCGGGATCAACATCACCGTCCTCGGCCCCGGGGAGCCGATGGCGATGTACCACTACGAGAACGACCAGGAGGATTTCCTCGTGCTCGCCGGCGAGGCGCTGGCCCTCGTCGAAGGCGAGGAGCGCCCGCTACGTCGCTGGGACTTCCTGCACTGTCCTCCCGGCACGAACCACACGATCGTCGGCGCGGGAGACGGCCCATGCCTCGTGCTCGCCGTCGGCGCCCGCGACCGCTCGACAGGGCCGGACTGGGGCGGCTACACCGTGGACGAAGCCGCGCAGCGCCATGGTGCCGGCGTCGAGGAGGAGACGACCGACGCGGCCGAGGCGTATGCCCGGTTCCCCAGGGGCGAGCTCACCCGGTACCGCGACGACTGGCTGCCCTAGTCGGCCCTATCCTGCGCGACGGAAGCGCCAGAAGCGCCATCCGCGTTGAGCGGCGCGCTCACGGGCTTGGCGCTCTTCTTCGAGCTTCCCCTCGTGGTAATCGATTCGGGCTTGGAGCCGGCGGCCGAGCTCATCGTTTCGAGCCTCTTGGCCCGCCCGCTTAGCCCTCTCCAGCCTCTTCCTCTTCTTCTCGTCCATCGTCCTCCTCGAGGAGCGCGCGGACCTCGCGAACGTCCGCTCGGATTTCCATCGACGTCGCCATGATTATTACTGTCTCGTCCCGTTCGATTGGCTGTTGGGCTGGCGTTCGGCGAAACACCCAACGGATGGTTGCCGCGACTCGCGGCTGCCGCAAGATGTCCTAACTAAACAGTCCTGGCCACGAAGATCATGTCTTCGCCGCTGCGATATGGACTGCGGTCGAACCAGCCGTAACAGGCCTCCACGGTGAAGCCGGTTTCCTCGAGGAGCCGCTGCCATTCCTCGCGGGAGATCCAGGAGAGGCCCATCGTCGCGGCGCCCGAGGGCCCGCGGACCGAGAGGGTGAGCGTGCGGGCGTTCTCGTCCCATTCGGCGCGTTCGTAGATGCCGGGCTCGCGCTCGAGCCAGCGGCCATGGGTCTCCTCGATGTCGTCCGGCTTGGGCGCGAAGACGTCGAAGACGAGCCGCCCGCCGGGCGCGAGCGCGGCGCGGGCAGCCGTCAGTGCCTCGACCCGCTCACCGTCGTCGGCCAGATGGAGATACGAGCGGAACGGGCAGATGACGAGCGGCACCGGCGCGTCGATCGGCGGTGCGCGGAGATCACCGAGCCGCAGGTCGAGGAGCTCGGTGACGCCCTCCTCCTGCGCGCGCCGGCGGCAGGCCGCGAGCATCTCGCGCGACGAATCGACCCCGATCACCTGGACGCCCTTCTGCGCAATCGGGATCGCGATTCTGCCGGTTCCGATGCCGAGCTCCACGACGGGCCCGCCGGTCTGACACGCCTCGGCGACGTAGAACGCGACGTCCTCGGTCACGCTGCGGCTCCACGGGTCGTAGAGCTCGGCGATCGCGTCGTAGGGGCTCGCCCCGCCACCAACCTGGCGCACATCCGTCACAGCCGCGTCCAACTTTCGTCGATACGCTCGAACCGGCGGCACGCGGTCCCCCACCCGGGTGGGTGGAATGGGCTGGATTGGCGGGATGATCGCTGCCGAAGAGCGAGGTGCGATGATCGGTCTCGTCGCCGAAGATCAAGGTGCGGCGATCGGCATCGCCACAGGAGAGCGGTCCGCGACGATCGGGGTCGCCGCCGGAGCGCTGGATACGCGGCTCGCAGCTGACCAGACGGGCTCATGCCGGCTTCCGTGCGACCCAGATGAACTCCCGGTCCTCCTTGCCGAGCGGGCGCCGGTCGAAGCCGCCGTAGAGCGCCTCGACCTCGAGCCCCGCGACCTCGATCAGCCCTTCCCACTCCGAGCGGTTGACCCACCACAGCGAGAGCTTCCGCTCGCCCTCGCCGGGGCTACCGACCCACGCCGTGATGTCGATCCGGCTGTCGGTCGGGTCGTACTCGGTGAGCTGCCAGATCCGGCTGCTCTCGGCGTGCTGACTGACACCCTCTGCGGAGAACCGCGCCGCGATCAGCGGATCGAAGACGAACACATTCCACGCGAATCGGCCGCCTGGCCGGAGCGCAGCCGCCACCCGCTCGAAGACGCGCCTGCGGTCCTGCCAGCTCGGCATGTGCAGGAGCGCTCGGAAGGGCGAGTAGATGAGACCCGCCGGCTCCTCGAGCTCGAAGTCGCGCATGTCCCCCTGCCGGAGCTCTAGATCGACGCCTTCCGCGTCGGCCCGCTCGCGCGCCTGGGCGAGCATCGCCGGGGAAAGGTCGGTGCCGATCACCTTCCGCCCGATCTCCCTCGCGACCGGGATGGCGACGCGGCCGTTGCCGACCGCGAGCTCGACGATCGGGCCCTCCGCCTCGCGTGCGAGGTCGACGTAGAACGCGACGTCCTCGGTCATGTGCTGCGACCACTCGTCGTAGATGTCCGCGAAGGGGTCGTATTCGCTCATCGGTGCATTCTCGCTGTATCGTTTACCCATGGCCGCGACGCGACCGCATTCTTTCTTTACCGGGCCTCGGCTTCTCGCCGGGGACCGGCGCTGACGCGCGGCCGATCCTCAAGCGAAAGTCGGGGCCCAGGCAATGACTGAGCCACGCGATACAGTCGCCGACGTGGACTGGCAGGCCTACGAGGCGGAAGCCATCGCGGCTTACGAGGCGGCCGCCACGCTCGACGAGCTGAACGAGGTCAACGTCCGCTACCTCGGGCGCCGAGCCGACCTCCCGCAGGCGTTGCGCCAGGTCCGCGACCGGGAGACCGGCAAGACGCTGAACGAGTTGCGCGCGAAGCTCGAGCAGGCACAGCAGGAGGCCGCGCAGCGAATCGGCAGCCGGGGGTTCGCAGAGGCGCTCGGGGAGAGCATCGACGTCACTCTGCCCGGCGAGCGCATCCCGCGCGGCCGGCTGCACCCGATCACGCAGATCCGCCGGGAGGTCGAGGACATCTTCGTCGGACTCGGCTACGAGGTCGTCGACGGCAACGAGGTCGAGACCGTCGAGTACATCTTCGACAAGCTGAACATGCCCGAAGGACACGTCACACGCTCGCCGCTGCACACGTACTACCTGAGCGAGGACGTCGTCCTCCGCACCGAGACGTCGGCCTCGCAGGTGCGGACGATGGAGGCGAAGCAGCCGCCCGTCTACATGGTCTCGCTCGGCCGCGTCTACCGGCGCGACACGCCCGAGCCGAAGCGGTACCCGATCTTCCACCAGGTCGAGGGGCTTGCCGTCGACAAGGGCATCACGCTCGCCGACCTCAAGGGAACGCTCCAGCTCCTGCTGCGCCGGCTCTTCGGCGACCAGCGCGACGTTCGGATCCGGACGAGCTTCTTCCCCTTCACCGAGCCCTCCGTCGAGGCCGACGTGTCGTGCTTCCTGTGCGACGGTCAAGGCTGCCGCGTGTGCGAGTACGAGGGCTGGATCGAAGTCGGCGGCGCAGGGATGGTCGATCCGAACGTCTTCGAGGCGGTCGGCTACGACCCGGCGGAGGTCTCCGGCTTCGCCTTCGGCTGGGGCCTGGAGCGAATCTTCATGCTCCGCCACGGGCTCACCGACATCCGCATGCTCTGGCAGAACGACCTCCGGCTCCTGGAGCAGTTCTGATGCGCGTCCCGCTCGATTGGCTGCGCGAGTACGTCGAGGTCGACGTCCCGACCGACGAGCTCGCGAAGCGTCTGACGATCTCGACCGCGATGGTGCAGCACATCTTTCGTCGCGGGATTCCCGACGCGAATGGGAACGCCGACCACTATCTCGTCGGCCGCGTCGTCGAGGCCGGGAAGCATCCCAACGCGGACCGGCTCCAGCTCTGCCGCGTCGACGTGGGGGAGGGGGAGCTCCGCCAGATCGTCTGCGGTGCCTGGAACTTCGGCGAGGGCGCAACGGTTGCGGTCGCGCTTCCGGGTGCGGTGCTCCCTGGCGGGACGAAGCTGGAGGAGGCGAAGCTCCGCGGCGAGGTCTCGCGCGGGATGATCCTCTCCGAGCAGGAGCTCGAGCTCGGCCAGGAACACAGCGGCATCCTCGTCCTCGAGGACGGGCCCGAGCCAGGAACGCCGCTGCGGGAAGTGCTGCCGCTCGGGGAGGACGTCATCGAGCTCGAACTGACGCCCAACCGGCCTGACCTGCTCTCGATCTACGGGGTGGCGCGCGAGGTCGCAGCGCTCTACGGGAGCAAGCTGGCGCCCCCGCCGGGCACCGATCCAGCGCGCGAAGGCGAGGAAGAGGTCGACGTCCGCGTTGAAGACGCCGAGCGTTGCCCGCGCTACATCGGCCGCACGTTCACCGGCGCCGAGGTCGGAGTCTCTCCGGCGTGGCTGAAAGCGCGGCTCATCGGCGCCGGCATGCGCCCGATCTCAAATGTCGTCGACGTGACGAATTACGTGATGCTCGCCCTGGGCAGCCCGCTCCACGCCTTCGACCGGGCGAAGCTCAGTGAGGGACGCATCGTCGTCCGCCGGGCCCGCAAGGGCGAGCAGATGACCGCCCTCGACGGCACGGTTCGCACCCTGGACGAGACCGATCTCGTGATCGCCGATGCCGAGCGGCCGGTGGCGATCGCCGGGATCATGGGCTCGCTCGAGAGCGAGGTGGACGAGCAGACGAGCGAGCTCCTGCTCGAGGCCGCGAACTTCGAGCCGATCGGGATCCTTCGCACCTCCGAGCGGCTTGGCCTGCGCTCGGAGGCGTCGAGCCGCTGGGAGAAGGGCATCGACCCGTATCTCGCGGAGCCGGCCGCGCGACTTGCGACCCAGCTCTTCGTCGAGCTGGCCGGTACGCGCTGGACGGGCGAAACCGACGTCCACGGCGAGCTGCCCGCGCCGGCGGTCATCACGCTGCGTCCGGAGCGGACCGACGAGATCCTGGGCATCGAGACTCCGCCCGCCGAGCAGCACGCGATTCTCGAGCGGCTCGGCTTCGAGGTGTCGGCTGCCGAGGTAACCGTTCCCACGTGGCGCGCGCGAGACGTGACCCGCGAGATCGACCTCGTCGAGGAGGTCGGTCGCGTCCGGCTCGACGAGGTCCCGTACACACTCCCCGCCAGGCGCGACATGTTCGGCCGGCTCTCGACGGAACAGCGCCTGCGCCGCGTCGTCGAGGACGTGCTGCTCGGCGCCGGACTCTACGAGGCGTACACGCCGAGCCTCGTTGCTGAGGATCCGAATCCGAAGGCTCTGCGCATTCCGGAGCCGCAGTCGAACGAGCAGGCAATCCTCCGCACCCGGCTGCTCCCGAGCCTCGTCGAGGCCGCCCGGTACAACCTCGATGCCGGCAACATGGGAATCAGGCTCTTCGAGATCGCCCGCGTTTACCTGCCGGCCGGTGGGGAGCTCCCGGAGGAGCATTGGACGCTCGGCGCGGTCGTCGAAGGCGGCTTCGCACGCGCGAAGGGCGTCGTCGAGACGCTCTACGCCGCGCTCATCCTCGAACCGCGCTTCGAGCGCGGTGAGGATCCGCTGCTCCATCCGGGCAAGACGGCTCGCGTCGACTCGGGGGTCGTCGGCGAGCTACGTCCCGGCCTGCTCGAGGGGGAGTGGGGAGCGATCGAGCTCGATCTCTCGACCCTTCTCGCGGGCGTGCCCGAGCGGCCGCCTGAGTACGAGGACGTGATCACCTATCCGGCAGTCCATCAGGATCTCGCCTTCATCGTGCCCGAGGAGGTCGCGGCCGGAGATCTCATCGAGGCCGCGCGCGAGGCTGCCGGCCCGGAGCTCCACGAGATGCGGGTCTTCGACGTCTACCGGGGCGACCAGGTGTCGGAGGGCCGCAAGTCGCTCGCGTTCGCCGTGAGCTTCCAGTCGCCCGAGCGCACGCTCGCAGACGAGGACGCCGCCAAGCTGCGCAAGAAGATCGTCGACGCGCTGGCCAAGCGCTTCGGCGCGGAGCTCCGCGGCTAGAGCGTTGCTGTCGCGAGCCGCTCGGCCATCGAGAGCAGCACCTTGCGCTGGATCTCAGGATGCTTCTCGAGCAGCTTGCGGAAGTCGCGCGCTGTGATCACGAGCACCCGCACGGACGTCGTGGCTCTCACCGTCGCAGTTCGGGGCCGGCCCGTGACCAACGCGATCTCGCCCAGGAAATCGCCCTGGCGCACCGAGTTGATCCGTTTCCCGCCCTCCAGGACATCGGCCGTCCCCTCGACGATCGCGAAGAACTCACGGCCGGCCTTGCCCTCACGTGTGAGATCGCTTCCTTCCTCGAGGTCGAGCTCGTCCGCAATCGCGGCGATTTCGCCGAGCTCGCGCGTTGAGCAGTGCTTGAACAGCGGGATCTTGCGGATCAGCGCGATCTTGGCGTTCTTGCGGAGCTGCATTCCGGATGAGTTTAAAGCGCGGATTCGGGTAGGGCTGGTAGGAAGGAGGTAACCATGGTTCGTTCGCTACTGGCAGTCGCCGCAGTCGTGGCTCTTTCCGTTCCGATGGGAGCGAGCGGAAACCCGATCCAGCCGACGCTGAACGCAAAAGTGACGGCGCGGTCGATCTCGCTGACCGACTCGAGCGGCAAGCGGGTGCAGTCACTGGCCCAGCGCTCGTACCGAATCGTCGTCAAGGACTCGGCGAAGGGTCAGAACTTCCATCTCTTCGGGCCGTCCGTGAACGTGAAGACGAAGGTCGCCGCCACGAGCTCCCGCACGTGGATCGTTAACCTTCGCCCCGGAAAGTACGTCTACAAGTCCGACAGGAACACGAAGCTTCGCAAAACGTTCACCGTCGAACCGAACCCACCTCCCGCGTAGGGAAAAACCGGTTCGGGCCGACGCCCGTAGAGGTGAAGGAGGGTCAATGCAACGAGTGCTGCTCATATCCGTGCTAGCTGCTGCAGCCGTATCGCTGCCTGCGGCAGCCACCGGCAAGTCCGCGGCGACCAGCCTCGTCGGTGTCGTCGGCCCCGGCATGACGATCACGCTCTCGGATGCAAACGGCGGCGCCGTCACGCATCTCGATCCGGGCGACTACACCGTCAGCATCAACGACCAGTCGGTCCTTCACAACTACCACCTCTTCGGCCCCGGGGTGGAGCAGCGCACCGACATCGAGACGGTCGGCATGGCCACCTGGAACGTGACGGTCACGGACGGGACGTACAACTTCCGCTGCGACGCGCATGCGACGTCGATGAAGGGCAGCTTCACCGTCGGCACCATCGCGCCTCCGCCCCCGCCACCGACGAAGCTGAGCGGGAAGGTGACGGCGAAGTCGATCTCGCTGAAGCGTGCGGGCTCGAAGGTGCGCTCGGTGGTCGAAGGCACGTTCAAGGTCGCGGTCAGTGACACGTCGAAGACTCAGAACTTCCACCTCACAGGCCCCGGTGTGAACAAGAAGACCGGCGTCAAGGCGAGGATGACGAAGACGTGGACGCTCGAGCTCAGCCCCGGGAAGTACACGTACCGCTCGGACAAGAAGCGCCGCTCTGCGCGGCACCTTCACCGTCACGCCGGCACCGCCTGCTTAGGTCTTGGTGCGGCGGGCAGGCTTGACGAGCCCCGCGTTCGGGCCGCCGGCGGCGCGGATGTCGGCCTGGCGGTCGAGCTCCGCGTTCAGCTCGGCGCCGAACAGCACCGCCCAGGCGCTGTAGTTCAGCCAGAGGAGAAGCACGATTCCACCGGCGAGCGAGCCGTACGTCTTCGAGTACGAGCTCGAAAGCGCGGTATAGAGGGCGAAGAGCCCCGAGAGCGCGAGCCACATCAGGCCGCCGACGAGGGAGCCGGGCGTGAGCCATTTCCAGCTGCGCTGCTCGGCGTTCGGGGCGAGGTAGTAGATGAGCGCAAAGAAGAGCAGGATGGTCACGAAGGCGATCGGCCAACGGAAGATGTCCCAGAACCAGATGAACGCTCCCCCGAGGTGCGCCTTGCGCGCGATCGCATCGCCGAGCTTCCCGCCGAGCACGATCATGAGGAGCATCCCGGCAAGCACGAGGCCCGACGCAACGACCAGGACGAGCGAGATCAGGCGCACCCTCCAGAGCGGTCTTGTCTCCAGCCTGTCGTAGGCGCGGTTCACCGCTTTCACGATCGAGCCCATCGCACCGCTTCCGGCCCAGAGCGCTCCGACGACTCCGAGGAACATGAGCGCCGCCGAGCCGCCAGAAGACGAGTCTTGCTCGAGCTGCTCGATCAGGTCTGTGACCGAATTCGGCGCCACGGGGTCGAGGAAGGTCAGAAGGGCGTCGTACGCGCCGACGAGCCCGAGCACGGCCACCAGGAAGACGACCGCGGGGAAGAACGCAAGCAGGGAGCTGAAGGCGATCTGCTGCGAGAGGCCCATGCAGTCGTCGGCCAGGAACTGCCGGAACGCTCGTTTGAAGACGGCGATCCACTCGTCGCGGCGTAGGCGCTCTGGGCCCGAGGGAGCTCGGCCGTCGCCGGCGGGTGCGTCAGTCGCGGTCGCCAACGGAGAAGCGGCCGAAACGGGTCTTCGTTCGGCTCTCCCGGCTGCCGCTCATGAACAGTCGCACGGTCGCGCCGATGCCGCCCCCGAGGACGAACCCTGCGGCGAGGGCACCCGCCGCCACCATCGGCAGCTTCGCGCGCAGCTTGGCGCGAACGTCGGTCGCCTCGCCGATCTTGTCGCGAAGGGAGTCGACGGCGCCGGTCAACTGGTCGCGCTCGCCCTCGATCTCCAGGCGGACCTGTTCGGCGGTGCGGCTGTTACCGGCCATTGCTCTTCAACGCGTCAGTCGTGAGCTTCGCCTCGTAGATCGCCTGTTCGGGCACGGGCGGCGTTCCCTTCTTGATCTTGATCATCCCGATGTAGCCGAGGACGGCCGCCACGGCAAAGAGAACGAGGGTGACGATGAGCAGGGCGAGCCACCAGGGGAGGAAGGTCGCGAGCCCGGCGGCCGCGGTTGCGAACAGGAACCCGAGCGCGAAGACGGCGACGACAGCGGCTCCGACGGCGAGCCCGATGCCGACCCCGAGCACGGTCACCTTTCGCTTGACTTCGAGCGCCGCCAGCTCGAGCTCGAGCCTGAAGAGCGAGCTCGCGTGCTCGGCGACTCTCTTGGCCAGGGCGCCGAGGCCCCTGGGCTGGGCGTCAGTCGCGCGGGTCGCCAACGCCCCTCCAATCGACGATCTTCGCGAGCACGATCCCCGCGACGAGGGCGACGCCGATGACGAGGAACGGGTTCAGCCCGCCCTTCCCCTTCGGGCGCGTGCCGAGCTGCGGGCCCGACGGGGCGACAGCGCCGTGCGTGGGCTTCCCGTTCGTCGGCGCCTCTCCCTTCGCTCTTGCCAGGATGAGGCTCGGCTTCAGCTTGCGAAGGAACTCGGCATCGTCCGCCAGCGGTTGCGCGAGCTTCGCGGCGAAGCCTCCCTCCGCGGCAGCTCTGTTGGCGATTTCCTGGAGCCGGGCCGCGGCGCGGTCGACGAGCAGGTCGGCCTTGGTCATTTCTTCTTCACCGGGGGCTCTTCGCCGGTCGTGACGCGCCAGATCTTCGAGGCCGTGCGCCGCGCCGCGACAGTCGCGACCGCCGCGAGCCCGCCGTAGAGACCGGTCCAAAGGAGTTTTCGCAGCATCGATGCAACCCTACCGCGAAGAAGCCGCTGCGAAACGTTGGACGGAGGCTCTTGCATACTTATTCTTGCTCTATGCGCAGCGAGCAAGGGCTGGGGAAGAACGAGCGGCAGAAGTTGATCACGAGCATCGTCTCGCGGCGGCGCGTGGGCACGCAGCACGAGCTGATGGACGCGCTCGTGCGGGCGGGCTGCAGCGTCACCCAGGCGACGATCTCTCGGGACATCCGCGAGCTCGGGCTCGACAAGACGCACGACGTTCTCGGCCGCCCCCGCTACGTGGCGCCGCAGACCCGTCGGAGCAGTAATCCCCGGGATGCGCTCGCGGGTGTGCTGTCGCAGTTCGGCCGGCGGGTCGACGCCGCCCAGAACATCGTCGTCGTCCAGTCCGAGCTCGGCTCCGCGCCCGCCGTCGCTCGCGCGCTCGACCGCCTCGAGCACCCGCGAATCGTGGGCACGATCGCCGGCGACGACACCTGCGTCGCGATCGCGCGCAACTCTCGAGACGCGGCCGCGCTGGCCCGCGAGCTCGCGGATCTCGTCGGCTGACGGCTCAACGGGGACCTTCGCGTCCCGCGGATTCGTGGGGCTTCCACCATCGTGGCGAGGCAGCCCCTAGGCGCGGCAATGTCGGCGCAAATCTGACACCCACGCGTGCGTTTTTCGCGACTATGCTCGTCGTGGGGAGGAGGTCGGGGGTACCGCAGTAAGAAGGTGGAGCGGTTTCGCCAGGGCCGCTAGACGGCCGGCGGCTCGTGCTCCTCGAGCCGGTCGACGTGCTCGGCGGGCAGCTTGAGCTGCACTTCGCCCTCGGTGATCTCCCCGACCTGCTCGGCGGGGACATAGCGGGGCTTCGCCAAGAGTCCGGTCGAGACGGCGAGCCCGTTGAAGATGTCCTCCGCGGTGTCGCCGACGACCTCCTCGACTCGTCCAACGTTCTTGCCGTCGGCGTCGACGACCTTCCAACCCGGCTCGATGAGGAACCAGGAGACGGGATCGCTCACACCGACCGCCCGTCCAGGTACCAGACCGGCCCTTGCGTCGCCACCGGATGGGTGTCCGAGAGAACACGGAGGATGCGCAGCTCGCCGAAGATCTGCTCCTCGTCGACCCGCTCGAGGCAGCGGCGCGTCATCTTCGGGGCGGCGCCGTATCCGAAGCGGCGCGCAACACGGAATCGGAAGCCCGCGGCCTCGCCGTAGCGCGCAGGGTTGAGCGGCGCCATCAGGAGAGCGGCGCGATCGAGCCAATCGGTGGAGACGAGCTCGACCTCGGCGTAGAGGTCGCTCCAGTCGGGTGGCAGCCCGGCGATCGCCTCGTCCCACGTCCCGGCGAGGGTCGACCGGTGCATGACCGGCTTCGGCGCGGCCTCGCTCGCGCCGACGAGCTCGAGCGCGCCCGAGATCCGCTCCTCGTCGAGCCGCGCGAGCAGCCGCTCGACAAGCGCGGGAGCATGTGCCGTCCCGCCCTGCGCGGCGAAGAAACGCAGTGCCGGCCCGCGCCGGCCCGGGTTCAAGGGCGCCAGCATCGCGGCGGCCCGGGCGGCAGCGCGCTCGTCGTCGACGGTCAGCCGCAGGCGGGCATCCGCCCAGCCCTCGGGCAGCTCTCGAACGATCTCCCGCCACTGCTTGACGAGGCTCACGAGCCTGAGCATAAACTCAAACTCGAGATGGCCAAGGTGGAGAAGAAGGGGGCCGTGTCCGAAGATCTCCTGCGGGAGTTCTTCCGCGAGATGCTGCTCATCCGGCGTTTCGAGGAGAAGGTCGAGGAGCGGTTTCGCGCCGGAGAGCTGCCCGGCTTCCTCCATGTCGCGATCGGACAGGAGGCCTGCGCCGTCGGCGTCTGCCGCGCGCTGGAAGAAGCCGACGTGATCGCCTCGACTCATCGCGCCCACGGGCACACGCTGGCGAAAGGGACGCACCCGAACGAGGTGATGGCCGAGCTCTACGGGAAGCTCGAGGGCACCTCGCACGGCTACGGCGGCTCGATGCACCTCTACGACGTCGAACGCGGCAACCTCGGGGCAAACGCGGTCGTCGGCGGCGGGCTGCCTGCGACGGTCGGCGCAGCGCTCGCGTTCAAGCTCCGCGACGAGCCGCGCGTCGCGGTCGCGTTCTTCGGCGACGGCGCGACGAACATCGGCACGTTCCACGAGTCGCTGAACATGGCGCAGCTCTGGCAGGTCCCTGCGGTCTTCGTCTGCGAGAACAACCATTGGGCCGAGTCGACGCCGGCCAGCCAGCACCTGCCGATCGAGGACCTGACCAACCGCGCCGCCGCCTACGGGATGGAGGCGATGCGCGCCGACGGCCAGGACGTCGAGGAGGTCTACCGCACGGCGCTGGCCGCGCTCGACCACGCACGCGAAGCCCATGGCCCGGTGTTCCTGCTGCTCGAGACCTACCGGCTGACCGGCCACTACATCGGCGATGCCCAGGTCTACCGGCCGAAGGGCGAGGTCGAGGAGCTCCGCGCCACGCAGGATCCGATCACGAAGCTCCGCGAGCGGCTCGAGCTCAGCGACGAGGAGTTCGAGGACGCCGACCGCGAGGCGCACGAGCTCGTCGAGGCCTCGGTCGAGTTCGCAAAGAGCAGGCACCGACCCCAAACCAGAAGACGCCCTGAAGAACCTCTATGCCTGAGCTGAGCTACCGAGAGGCCGTCCGCGACGCGCTCGCCCAGGCGATGCGCAAGGACGACGACGTCTTCATCATGGGCGAGGACATCGCCGAGATGGGCGGCTCGATGGGCGTCACGCAGGGGATGCTCGACGAGTTCGGGCCCGAGCGCGTGCGCAACACGCCGATCTCGGAGATGGCGCTGGTCGGCGCGGGCGTCGGCGCTGCGATGCAGGGCATGCGGCCCGTCGTCGAGGTCATGTACGAGGACTTCCTGACGCTCGCCGCGGAGCAGATCGTCAACCAGGCCGCCAAGCACCGCTACATGTCGGGCGGGCAGTTGAAGGTGCCGCTGACGATCCGCACCCAGGGCGGAGCCGGCTGGTCGCCCGGCGCGCAGCACGCGCAGCAGCTCGAGGCGTGGTTCGTCCACATCCCCGGCCTCAAGGTGCTCTTCCCGTCCACGCCGACCGACGTGCGCGGCCTCCTCTGGTCGGCGATCTACGACGACAACCCGGTCGTCTTCTTCGAGCACCGCACGCTCTACGGGATCAAGGAGGAGGTGCCCGACGAGCTCGAGCCGATCCCGATCGGCAAGGCGCGGGTGCACCGCGAAGGCGAGGACGTGACCGTCGTCGCGACCGGCCGGCTCGTGCACGAGTCGCTCGCTGCGGCCGAGGAGGCCGAGAAAGAGGGCGTCTCCGTCGAAGTCGTCGACCCACGCACGCTGCAGCCGCTCGACGAGCAGACGCTCGTCGACTCCGTGAAGAAGACGAATCGCGCGGTCGTCGCACATGAAGCGGTCACGAAGATGGGCTACGGCGCCGAGGTGGCCGCGATCCTCCAGCACCAGGCCTTCGACTGGCTCGACGCGCCGATCGAGCGCGTCGGGGCGAAGTTCGTGCCGGTGCCGTTCGCGCCCGTGATGGAGGAGTTCGTCGTCCCGCACCAGGCCGACGTCCACGAGGCGATCATGCGCACGGTCGGACGCAATGGCAGTTGAGGTCAGCCTCCCGCGGCTCGGCCAGGGCATGGAGGCCGGGACGATCGTCCGCTGGCTGAAGTCCGAGGGCGACTCGGTCGAGAAGGGCGAGGCGCTCTACGAGCTCGACACCGACAAGGTGACCCAGGAGGTCGAGGCCGAGGCGAGCGGGACGCTCCTCAAGATTCTTGCCCAGGAGGGTGCGGAGATCGCAGTTGGCAAGCGGATCGCGGTCATCGGCGAGCAGGGCGAGGAGGTGCCCGATGCGGAGGAGGCAGCCCAGGAGGTCGACGAGGACCCGCAGGAGGAAGGCTCGCCCGGGCCTGCGCGGGAGGAGGAGCGAGAGCAGGGACGAGAGGCGTCCGCCGATGAGCCCGCACCCGAAGCCGCCCCAGCTGACGGCCGCGTCAAGGCCTCGCCGCTTGCGCGCCGGATAGCCCGCGAGCGCAGCATCGACCTGCAGAGCCTCACCGGCACCGGCCCGGAGGGCCGCGTCGTCGCCGAGGACGTCGAGCGCGCAGCCGCCGCGCCCGCCCACGCGACGGCCGGCGCGGCGCCGCTGGAGGCCGAGGTCGTGCCGCTTTCTTCGATCCGGCGCACGATCGCGAGGCGATTGACGAAGGCCTGGGAAGCACCCGTCTTCCAGATCTCCATGTCCGCGGACATGACGCGTTCACTTGCCCTCCGGGAGCGACTGCGCGACGAGAAGGTGACCGTGACCGACGTCCTGACGAAGCTCGCCGCGATCGCGCTCCTCCGGCATCGCGAGGTGAACGCACACTTCGCAGACGACGAGGTCCGGATCTTCCCGAACGCCAACGTCGGGCTCGCGGTCGCCACCGAGCGCGGCCTCGTCGTCCCTGTCATCCGTGAGTGCGAGCGCAAGTCGCTCGTCCAGATCGCGGCCGATCGCGGCGAGCTCGTCCAGCGCGCCCGCGAGGCCAAGCTCTCGGCAGAGGATCTCCAGGACGGCACCTTCACGATCTCGAACCTCGGCATGTACGGCGTCGAGCACTTCATCGCAGTGCTCAATCCACCGCAGGCCGCGATCCTCGCCGTCGGCGCCATCGAGGAGCGCCCCGTCGCTGAGAACGGTGAGCTCGTCGTCCGGCCGATGATGTCGATGACGCTCACCTGCGACCATCGCGCCGTCGACGGCGCCAAGGCTGCCGAGCTCCTGCGAGAGCTTAAGATGCTCCTCGAAGAGCCGGGGCTCGCGCTGTGACGCGCATCTGGTACCACGTCCGCGACCTCGACGCAGCGCGCGCGTTCTACACGGAGAAGCTCGGCTTCACGGAAACATTCGCGGCCGACGACGGCTGGTCGAAGCTCGAGCGGGATGAGATGACGATCGCCCTCGCGGAGGGGGAGCCGCAACCGGATGGCCCAGTCGCGAGCGTCGACGTCAAGGACATCAAGGCCGAAGCCGAGCGTTTGCGCGCCGAGCAGATCGAGGTCGGCATTGTCATCGAGTTGCACGAGGAGGTCCGTGTCGTCGACGTCTTCGATCCGGACGGGAACCGGCTGCAGCTCGTTCAGCAACTCACGCCGTGATCCGGCCGGGAACTCCCCAGGACGCGCGCTTCCTCCGCGACATGCTCCGCCACGCTTACTACTGGCGCGCGAGTGGCGCCGAGGACGAGAGCGGACTGCACCCGATGCGCTATGTCGAGAACTGGGGCCGCCCCGGCGATGCGGCGGTGATCGCACTCGACGAGGGCTTCCCAGTTGGAGCCGCGTGGTACCGGCTCTTCAAGTCGAACGCGCAGGGGTACGGGTTCGTCGACGAGCACACCCCGGAGCTCTCGATCGCGGTCGTTCCCAGCAGGCGCGGCCACGGCTTCGGCGGCGAGCTGATGGACGCGCTGCTTGCTCGCGCCCGCGCCGACGGCTTCGCGTCGATCAGCCTCAGCGTCGCCAAGGACAGCCCCGCCGTGCAGCTCTACGAGCGCTACGGCTTCGAGAAGATCGACGAGCGCGACGGCGCATGGACGATGCGCGCGCAGTTCTAGCGGCGCGGCTCGGCGCCCGGCCGCTCGCCCGGCTCACCGGTCGCGGCTACACGCTCATGGAGCGCTGGCTCGTCGAGCTCCCGGACGGCGCTCGTGCGTTCGCGAAGCTTGCGGTCGACGAGCCGACGGCCGGTTTCCTGCGGGACGAGCACCGGGTCTACGGAAGCTTCGAGGCCGACTATCTCCCGCGCCTGCTCGGCTGGGACGACGACGGTGAGCTGCCGCTGCTCGTACTCGAAGACCTGAGCGGTGCGCACTGGCCACCGCCTTGGCGCGCAGGCGACGTCGAGCTCGTCTGCCAGGTCCTCGACGAGCTGCACGCTGCGTTGCCGCCGCACGGTCTCCCGCCGCTGACTCGCCATGAATTGCACACCTGGCGAGAGGTCGAGTCCGATCCGGCGGCGTTCCTCTCGCTCGGGCTCTGCTCGTCCGAATGGCTAGAGTCAGCCCTCCCGGAGCTGATCGCCGCGTCGGAGCGCTGCGACGTCCGGGGCGAGGCGTTCCTGCATCTCGACGTTCGCAGCGACAACATCTGCATCGCGGACGGGCGCGCCGTGCTCGTCGACTGGAACTGGGCGTGCCTCGGGAATCCCCTGGTCGACCTCCTCTTCTGGCTGCCGAGCCTCTACACGGAAGGCGGGCCGGCTCCGGCCGAGCTGCTCCCGGACGCGGGCGACCTGACCGCGGTCGTCAGCGGGTTCTTCGCACCGATCGCCGGGCGGCCGCCGCCTGCGGGAGCCCCGACCGTCCGTGCGTTGCAACTCGCGCAGCTCGAGGTCGCGCTCCCCTGGACGGTTGAGGCTCTCGGGCTGCCGCCGCTCGACCGATAGGATCGCCGCCATGGACTGTGACGTTGCCGTCCTCGGCGGCGGGCCCGGCGGCTACACGGCTGCGATCCGCGCCGCACAACTTGGCGCAAAGGCCGTCTGCATCGAGAAGGAGCCCGAGCTCGGGGGCACGTGTCTCCGCGTCGGCTGCATCCCGACGAAAGCCTGGGTGCAGACCGCATTCGCGATCAAGGAAGCCCAGGAGACCTTCGGCAAGCTCGGCGTCCAGGTCGGGGCTCCGCAGCTCGACTTCGGCGCCGCGAACCAGTGGAAGGACCAGGTCGTCAAGCAGATGACCCAGGGCGTCGCCGGCCTCTTCAAGGCCAACGGCGTCGAGTGGGTGAAGGGAGCCGGTCGCTTCAAGGACGCGAACACGATCGCGGTCGAGGGTGGGGAGGACGTCAGCTTCAAGAGCGCGATCGTCGCCACGGGCTCGTTCCCGCTGCGCCCGCCCATCGAGGGCCTCGATTCGGCGCGCTGCGTCGACTCGACCGGCCTGCTTGCGCAGACGCAGGTGCCGCGCCGGCTCGTCGTGCTCGGCGGCGGCATCATCGGCTGCGAGTTCGCCTCGATCTTCCGCCGCTTCGGCACCGACGTGACGATCATCGAGATGCTCCCGAAGCTGATCCCGGCCGAGGACGACGACGCGGCCGCCGAGCTCGCAAAGCACTTCGGGAAGCGCAGCATCGCGCTTCACCTCGAGAAGCAGTGCACGAAGGTCGAGGAGACCGGCGAGGGCCTGCGCGTGTATTTCGGCGAGGGCGAGACCGTCGAGTGCGATCTCATGCTGGTCGCAGTCGGACGCGGCCCGCTCGTCGAGGGCCTCGGGCTCGAAGAGATCGGAGTCGAGCTCGACAAGCGCAAGGGAATCGCCGCGGACGAGCATCGGCGGACGACCGTTCCGCACATCTACGCGGTTGGCGACTGCGCCGGCTACTGGCAGCTCGCGCACACCGCGTTCCGCGAAGGAGAGGTCGCCGCCGAGAACGCGACGGGTCATGACGCGATCGTCGACAACCGCGGTGTGCCGCGCCCGATCTACACCGACCCGGAGATCGCCGGCGTCGGGCTGACGGAGCAAGAGGCGCGCGAGCAGTACGGCGATGACGTGGCGACGGGCATGTTCCCGTGGGTCGCGAACGCGCGCGCCGTGATGCAGAACGAGACCGTCGGCTGGGTCAAGTCGATCCACGAGACGCGCTACGGCGAGCTGCTCGGGATCGTCATGGTTGGACCGCACGTGACCGACCTGATCGAGGCCGGCGTCGTTGCGCTCGACGCGGAAGCAACGGTCGAGACGGTCGCGGACGGGATGGCCGCTCATCCAACGCTCTCGGAGGCGATCAAGGAGGCGGGGCTCGTCGCGCTCGGCCGCGCGATTCATCTCCCGCCCAAGCGCCGCGCCGCCGCCCAGGCCTAAGACCGGCGCTCACACACCCAGAAATTACAATTTCTTTACAGAGAAGGTGCATGGCCTGGCGCGTCTGCGGGCACTCCTCTCGGCATACGCGCACTGCGACCCCCAATGTGCGTTATCGCCACGCTTGCGGCGGCGGCGGCTTTCGTTCCGACCCTTTCGGCGGGCGCTCCGCCTGCTCAGCCCGCGGGCGAGAGGTGGTCAGACTACTTTCTCGAGGTCGATCTGATGGCGGAGTTGAACAGCTTCCGCCGCGCTCGCGGACTCCGTGCGTTTCGGTCGTCCCCGCGACTCCACGCCGCCGCCGTTCGTCACTCGGCCGAGATGGCGCGGTGGGGCTATTTCGAACATGCATCGCCCAACGGTGCGGCCTTCTGGCGCCGGATCTCGGTCTATTACCCGGAGACCGGATACCGGCGCTGGATGGTCGGCGAGAACCTCGAGTACGGGCAGCCCGGCTTGGCGGCGCTCGAGGTGCTGCAAGACTGGCTCGCGAGCCCGCCCCATCGCGCCAACGTCGTCTCGAGGCGATTTCGCGACGCGGGCATCGGCGTGGTCGTCGTGCCAAGCGGCTCGGGCGTCTTCGGCGGCATGCCGACGACGATCGTCACCCTGGACGTCGGCTTCCGCAGGCGTTAGCTGCACTCGCCGACCCTCAACTCAAGATCTCCGACCTCATCGCAGGCACCCACCAGCGCCCAACTTCCCCACCCGGGGTGGGGAGGACTCCTTTCCGCCCGCCACCCGCCGCAAGCGTAACCGCGAAAATCACACCGCGAAGCGCCAAAATCGGGGAAACTGTGAGACAGCACCGGTATCCGTCGCACAGCGTCGACCGTTGTAGAACTACTGTGGCCAGCGCAAATCGCAAGCAATCGCAGGAAACGGCGTCTATCCAGCCGTGACTCCCCTACTCACGCAGCGACCGCGTGCCGTCGACCGCTCCTTCGAGCGCCTCTACAAGAAGCACGTTCACGCCGTCTACCGCTACGCGCTGGCCGTCATGCACAACGAAGCCGACGCGGAAGACGTCACTCAGACCACGTTCATGAGCGCCTACCGCGCGTTCCAGCGCGGCGAACGCCCAGAGCGCCCCCACAACTGGCTGATCAAGATCGCCCACAACGTCTGCCGCCAGCGCTTCCGCGACGCTTCGCGGCGGCCCCAAGAGGTCGAGTTCGACGAGAGCCGAGCTCCGGCCACCCCCGACGACAGCGACGTGCCGAGCGCCGGCGAGATCCGCCGCGCCCTCGGGTTCCTCGGCTTCAACCAGCGCGCAGCGCTCGTCATGCGCGAGCTTGAGGGACGCTCATACGCCGAGATCGCCCAGATCCTCGATGTCTCCGTCGGCGCCGTCGAGACCCTCATCTTCCGCGCCCGCCGGGCCCTCCGCGAACAGCTCGAGGGCGGCCTCACATGCCAGGAAGCAGAGCTCACACTCACGCGCCTGCAAGAGCAGCGCCTCCCGAGCTCGGAGCGCGGCGCCTTGCGTGCCCACCTGCGCGAGTGCAAGGACTGCGCCGTCCTCGAGCGCCGCCAGCGCGCCCAGAGCGCCACGCTCAAGGGCCTCGGCGGGGTGCCGCTTCCGGCCTCGCTGGGCTCCTTCTTCGGCAGCGGTGCTGCTGCAGGCGGCGGTGCCGCTTTCGCCGGTGTGGGAATCGGCGCGAAGGTCGCGGGCGTTCTCGTCGCGGGCGTCGTCGCAACCGGCATCGGCCGGGAGGCAGTCCAGGCCGTGGCCGCGAAGGACACGAGTTCTTCGCGCGCGACTCCGGCGGCTTTTGTCGACGGCGGCCACTTCTCCGCCGTGTCGCTCCTTACAGGTCGGGACGTAGGCGCGAGCGCGTTCGGACGCGCTCTCGCCGGCCCCGGCTCGCGCGGCCCCTCGCACCGCCCGAAGGCGAGGCTGCACGGGGGAGAGGCGGGCGGGGCGCAGGGCACCACCGCCGGCGCAGCGGGAGCTCGTCCGCCACACCAGGAGCAGGGGGCGGAGCAGAACGCTGGCGCACGGGCTCCAGGACTTCCGCGGCTTCCGATCCGGCTCCCGCGACTCCCAGATCCCCCGGTAGAGCTGCCGCCGCCTCCGTTGCCGCCAGTGCCACCCCTGCCGCCCGTGCCACCCCTGCCACCCGTGCCACCTCTCCCACCCGTACCGCCCCTCCCGCCACTCCCGCCGCCACCACTCCCGCCGCCACCACCACTCCCGCCGCCGCCGCCCCTCCCCTAGCCAACCGCAAGAAATCCGCCCCGGCCGCATCTTTCTAGGCGATGACGCCACTGCTTGCGCAGCGGCCGCGCGTGGACCGGGCATTCGAGCGGCTGTACCGTCAAAACGTTCGCGAGGTCTATCGCTACGCCCTCGTGGTTCTCCGCAGCCCGGAAGACGCGGAGGATGTTGCCCAGACGACTTTCCTGAACGCCTACCGGGTCTTCCTCCAGGGTGAGCGTTTCGACTCGCCGAGGACCCGGCTGATCGGCATCGCGCACGAGCTCTGCCAGCAGCGGGCTCGACAGGAGGCGCGGCTGGACGAGGTCGACCTCGAGGAGCAGGTTGCAGAGGCGGTTCCCGACGAGGAGGGCCCGACGAGGAACGACATGCAGCGCGCGCTCGGCCGCCTTCGCTTCGACCAACGCGCCGCGCTCATCATGCGCGAGGTCGAGGGGCGCTCCTACGCTGAGATCGCGCAGATCCTGAACGTGTCACTGCCCGCCGTCGAGACTCTGCTCTTCCAGGCCCGCCGGGCCCTGCGCGAGGAGCTCGAGGGCGCGCTCACGTGCCACGAGGCCGAGCGTGCGATCTCCCGTCACCTGGACGGCTTGCTCAAGCGTTCCGAGCGCCGGGCCCTTCGCGCTCACGCTCGGGTGTGCGATGACTGCGCCGCCTTCGAGCAGGGACAACGCTCGCAGCGCGCTGCGCTGCGCGCTCTGGCTGACGTGTCGCTCCCGCGATCGCTCTCATCATTCTTCGGCGAGAACCAAGCCTCGCTGAGCAGAACGTAGGTTTCGCGCCGCCGCGGCATCTTCTGTGCGTGGGCGATTCGGGCCTGCTTGTTTCCTCCTCTTGGCCCGGATCATCAGGACGCCGCTCGGGGGGCGGCGTCCTGCTATGTGTGACCCGAAGCGACGACGGGTAGGCTCGTGGCATGGCACTCATGAACAGGCGAAACGCCCTCCTTGGCTGGGCGGTGTGGCAGGTCGGGAAGCAGGCGGCCAAGCGGAAGGCGAAGGCTTCCGTGTCCGTTCGTTCCGACGACTCGACGAAGCCGACCAAGCGCGTGATCGCGGCAGGGCTGGCCACGCTCGGCGGCGTTCTCTGGTTTCGAAGTCGCCGACGCGCCGACTCTGACGAGAGCTGATCTACGCTCTTTGCGCAAAGTTTTTTCGCGCCCGATTTCGCGATCTCGCAAAGAGCGCAAACTTTCTGACCGAACCCACTTGCAACCGCTTCCCGGGCACCTATAGGTTGCCTCTTGCGCCGAGCACGGAGCGCAACTAGGTCGAGACTCAACCGGTAGACCGTAGGTGCAAGCCGAAAGTCAGTTGGTTGAGAGGACGAAAGCGCAACCGGCTCGGCGAATTTTTATGGTCCCGTTTCGGGTGCGGGCTCCGGGCTCGGGCGCGGGTGCGGCAGGTAGCGCCAGGCGAGTCCAGCGGCGACCAGGAGCACCGCTTCGACGATCGTGATCGTCAGCCGGTTCAAGACCGTGACGCCGAGCGCGACACCGTCCGAGGTGATCGCGACCAGCAGCCCGTACATCGAGGCCTCGCGCACGCCCAGGCCCGAAGGCGTGATCAGCGAGAGGACCGCCACGATCGCCGAGACTGCGGCGACTCCGCCGAGGTACGGGATGTCCGAGACGGCCGGATCGCCGCCGAGTGACCGCAACAGGAACCAGATCGCGGCGCCGCCGACGAGCCACGTGAACGAGTAGAAGACGATCAGGCTGAGCATCGTCGAGTAGGGGAGGACAGGCAGGTCGGCCCCGCCGAACCGGCGCATGACGCGCCGAATGCCCGGCGTGAAGATCCGGGGATGCAGGCCGACACCGACGAGGAGAGCGAGAGCCAGGAGCGGCAGCACCGGCGCGGCGCTGAAGCCGACCGTCGTCAAGCTGACGAAGAAGACGAGGATGCCGGCGAGAGCCGAGAGCCCTGCCTCCATCAACATCGAGGCGACGATGAGCGGCCCCTTGTGAATCCCGACGCGCCTCAGCGCGGCGATGCGCGCCGCTGGAATCCAGACCGTTCCCGGCACGTACTTCGCAAGCACCGAGGCCATTTCTGCCTGGAGCGCAAGGAAATAGGGGATGCGCAGGCCCCAGGCTCGCAGGATTCGCTGCCAGCCAACGGTGAAGAGGAGGTAGTAGACGGCGAGGATCGCGGTCGAGATGGCGACGTCCGAGAGGTCGGCGTCGCGCAGGAGGGGCTTCGCCTCTTGCCAGGCTCCGCGGAATGCCCAGCCGAGGAAGAAGAGGAGCACGCCAAGCGCGGTCAGCTGGATCGTGACGAGCGCCCAGCGGCGACTCACGACCCACTCGTATGCCCGGCGCAGCCGCTGCACGCGCCCAAGTGTCACGAAATCGGCACAGTCACGCGTGCCGTCCGATGCTTCGATAGCCACGGTGGAGAAGACGGGCAAGCCAACGGTCCGGCAGGTGTACGCCCTCGCCGCGGCGCTCTGCGAGCGGATGGGCGAGGAGTTTCCGGAGTCGCGCGGCGCCGCCTCCGAGCTGATCGAGCGCCTGCGGATCGAGAACGGGCATCCCGCGCCACGGCTCGAGGACTCGTCTTGAGCGGCGCTAGCAGAGTGCTAGCATGATCGAGGTGCCGACTCTGTATATCCGCAACGTTCCCGAAGACGTTTACGGCGCCCTGCGCGAGCAGGCGAAGAAGCGCGGTACGTCGATCAGCAGCGAAGCCCTTGCAATCCTGGTGGGCGCCTTGCGCTGGAAGCGGCGCAGCATTGACGAGGTGATCGCCAGCCTCGAGGCAAACGCAAAGGAGATCGGCTTCGGGCCCGATTGGCCGGCGCCCGAGGACGTCATCCGGGAAGATCGAGATTCGCACTAGCCCGGTGGTCGACGCGAGCGCGTTCGTTCGGGGCCTGCTCGAGTCGGAACACCCGGTCCGCAAGCACTTTCCCCAGGCGGTGGCGCCGGAGCTTGCACTCGTCGAGGTCGCGCAAGCGCTGATGCGGTATGTCCGCTCGGGCCTCCTTCCTCGTGAGCGCGCCGACATCGCTTTCATGGACCTGCTCGCGCTTCCACTCCGCCTGCGGCCTCTCGAGGAGCTCGTGGCAGGGGCTTTCGAGGTCTCGCTCAGGCTGAACATCTCTACGTACGACGCGTGTTATCTCGTGCTCGCCGAGCGGACAGAAGCTGTCCTCGTCACGGCTGACCGCCGCCTGGCAGCTCTCGCAACGCGGTCGGAGCTCGTCGCGTGATCGTCTCGCTGCACGTCACAACCGGCGCAGCAGGCGGCGCGCTCGTCGGCTCGCGCACCGGCGCGCTGGTCCTCGGCCTCGCCCTGCATGGGCTCGGCGACGCCGTTCCGCACCACGACATCGATTCGCAGCGCTTCGAGATCGCGAGCGGCGCCACCGCGGTTCTCGCGCTCGCGGCTCGTTACGGGCCTTTCCATCCGGTCACGATCGGCGCTCTCGCAGCCTCGGCTCCCGACATCGAGCACGTCCTGTCGCTCCCGCGACCCGGCGGGCGCAAGCTCTTCCCGAGCCACCGCGTGCAGGGCTGGCACCGTGAGGGTGGCATCCCCGCCTGGGCCCAGCTCGCCGCCGCCGGCACGATCCTGGCCGTGCTTCTCGCCTCGCGCCGCCGGTGAGGCTCGTCGTCCTCCTCGCGCTCGTTGCCCTCGCGCTCGGCGCTTTCGTTCTCGTCACCCGCGGCGACTCGTCGAGCAGCGCCGTCGTCGCCCGCGTGGTCGACGGCGACACGATCGAGCTCGTCGGCGGCCAGCGCGTCCGTCTCGTGCAGATCGACACGCCGGAGAAGCGCGGGGAGTGCTACGGCGACGCGGCCTCTGCGCTCACGCGCAGGCTGCTTCCTGCCGGCACACGTGTGCGGATCGAGCAGGACCCCGGCCTCGACCAGATCGACCGCTTCCAGCGCACGCTCGCCTACGTCTGGAAGGGCGACGAGGACGTGAACGTGACGCTCGTCCGCGAGGGCGCCGCGGGCGTCTGGTTCTACGGTGGCAAGCGCGGCCGCCACGCGAGCGAGCTCCTCCAGGCAACAGAAGAGGCCCGCTCCGAGCGCAGGGGCCTCTGGGCGGCGTGCCCGCTTGCGCGCTTCGACCCGCTCGGCTCGCTGGCGAGCGGCCCCGCGACCTAACGGATCGCTCGCATGCGCGAGGCGATGAGCGCAGCGGCGCCCGCGCAGCCAGCCGCGGTCCCGATCGCGACGCGCGCGCCGCCAGCCCCGACGAGGACGCCGCCTGCGAGCATCGCCATGCTGAACGCGACGTGGGCCGCGCCCTCCTGTGCCGCGAAGACCCGGCTGCGCACGGCATCGTCCGTCCTCGCCTGGACGAGCGTCGTGTCGGCAACCTCGCCGAGCCCGCGGCCCGCGCCGGCCACCGCCATCCCGGCCAGGGCGACGAGCAAGACGGGCGCACCGGCGGCGAGCGCAAGCCCCGCGCCCGACACGGCGAACGAGACGGCGATGACCGTCGGGGCACGGCCCGTGGTCAGCACGCGCGCCGCAAGCGCCGCCCCGACGAGGCCGCCTCCGCCGAGCAGCGACTCCATCGCGCCGTAGCCCTCGGTGCCTCCTCCGAGGTCAATCGAGAGCGGGTAGGCCGCGACGTTGACGATCCCGATTCCGAGCAGCGAGGTCATCGACGCCGCGACGAGCAGGCGCAGCATGCGCTCGCGGGCGATCAGCCGCACGCCCGCGAGCATGCCCGGGTGCGACTCCGTGCCGCGCCCGGTCCCGAACGAGCGGCGGATGGAGAAGACGAACACGGCCGAGACGACGAAGCTGGCGGCGTCGGCCGCGAACAGCTCCGGGGCCGATGCGCCGACACCGAGCAGCAGCCCTCCGGCCAGCGGGCCGAGCAGGTATCCCGCCGACGTCGTGGCCGCGACGAGCGCGTTGGCCTGTGCGGCCGCCTCTGCTCCGACGAGGTTCGGGATCGCGGCACCCGACGCGGGCCCGAACGGGCTCGTGACGAGCGCCAGCAGGCCGAAGAGCCCGACGAGCGCAGCCGGCTCGTGGATGACGAGCGCCATCGCACCGGCGACCGCTGCCGAGGCGAGATCGGTCGAGATCAGCACGCGTCGCCGGTCGTAGTGGTCGCCCACGTACCCGGCGGCCGGCGCTCCGATCACCGAGCCGACGACCCCGACGAAGAGCGCCGCCGAGACCCAGGCGGCCGAGCCCGTCCCCTCGTAGAGCGCGGCGATCAGCGCGATGTACGCAGCCGAGCCGCCCATCAGCGAGATCAACCGGCCGAGCGCCAGCCGCCGCGCCGCGTCCATCTATCGGAAAGGCTCGACTATGTGTTCCAAATCACCTCGATCGGTCGCTCGAGGCCTGGGAGCGGCAGCGTGGCGGCTTCCGCCTCGACCGCGTCGCGCGTTCCGCGCGCGAGACGTGTCCAGGCCTCGATCCGTACGGTGTGCTGCGCCCGTCTCCAGGTGCCGCGGATCTCGCCGTCGACGAGGAGCGCGCCCGGCCACACGCGGGGCGTCCAGAGACGCTGCCGCTGATCCTCGCGCGGGACGAGCAGCTCCCGCTCGGCGCCGTCGAGCAGAAAGTAGGCATCGCCGCTCGGTAGCAGGCGCGCGGGCGCAGCGACCGTCTTCTCGGCGCGAATCGCCGGCTCGTCTTCTGCGAGCAGCCACTCGTCGCCGAGTGGCGATCGAACCGGCAGCAACGATGCCTGGAGGGCCGCGAACGCAGCACTCGCCGACCGCCGGGAGATCCCTGCCCAGCGGGCGAAGCTGGTCGCCGTGGTCGGCCCGAAGATGTTGAGGTAGCGTCGGGCGAGCTCGCTGCACGCGTCGGCCGGGCTGATCTCGGGAGCCGCCACGGTCCAGACGGTCGGCGCTCGCGCCCCCTCCCAGCGGATGGCGACCGTGCCCGTCGTCGCGGCGTACCTGATCGCGTTCCCGACGTTGAGCGCGCTCGCAACCTCACGGTCCGTTGCGCGCGCGCCGTCGAGCTGAGCATGCACCCGCTTGGCCATGCGCTCGGCCCGAAGCCTGCCCTTGGCTTGGTCGGGAAGCCTCCCGAGCGAGAACAGCGCGAAGTCGCGCTTCGGGACGACATAGGTGCTGTAACGAGGGCCCCACAGCTGGGCGAGAGACGGATCCGCCCACGTCGACGACTCGACCCCGTCGACCCGCGCGTGCAACGAGAGCAGCGCGGCTCTCGGCATGCTGTCCTGGAGGCCTGCCCACGCCGCCAGGCGCAACGACTTCGAGCTCATCGGCATGCGCTCGTCGAGCGAACCGACTCGTCGCCGGAACGCCAGGATCTGCCGGCGCGTGACCCTGAGTCGCGATTCCACCGAACCCGCCATGAGCTGGGAGACCCTAAGTTAGTCTCGGCCGTCTCGCGTCGAAGAGCTAGAGGCGAAAGGAGCCATCGAGAATGAACGATCAAGTGACTGAGCGCGTGGCGGTGGTCGCCAAGCTCCGGCCGGGCTCGCGCGACCGAGCCGCTCAAATCATCGCCGAGGGCGCGCCCTACGATCTGGGAGCGTCCGGTTTTCGGCGGCACAGCGTGTTTCTCGCCGAGACGGCCGCGATCTTTGTTTTCGAGGGTTCGGGCATCGAAGATCGTGTCCGCGCGCTCGTCGACGACCCCACTCGCTCAGCCGTCTTCAGTGTCTGGGGGCCGCTCCTCGAAGGGACGCCGGCACTGGCGCGGGAAGAGTTCTACTGGGAAGCCGGCTAGCGGGCCGGTTGGACGAACCGCCGTAGCCCGAGCACGAGCGGGATCCCGAAGACCAGGGTCGCGGCGAACTTGACGACGATCTGGCCCTCGATGAACTCGAGCGAGCCGAAGGCGACGAGGAGGAAGACGACACTGTCGATCGGGATGCTGACCGCGTTCGTCGCGACGACGCGCACGGCGTCGTGAACGCGGTCGCGCAGCCACGTGCCGAAGGAGTTGTCGATGGTCTCCGAGATCGCGAAGGCGGCGAGGCTGCCGAGCACGATCCGCCAGGTCCCGGCGAGCCGGTCGAACAGCGGATCGTCCGGTGACATGACGTTCAGGATCGCGAGGTAGGCCGCGAGGAGCGCCGAGCCGGCGAACCCGCAGGCGACCATCACCTGCGCGTTGACGAAGCCCTGACGCCGGGTTGGCGCCGTCCGATGGGCGAGCTCGATCAGCGAGAGGGCGATCCCGATCAGAAACGTGCCGCCGGGAGCCGTCAGGTCGGTCCAGGGGACGTCGACGATCTTGTTCGTGCCGACCTGCGCGGAAACGACCACCGCGACGTAGAAGCTGGTAAGGACGGCCAGGCGCAAGAGAGCGCTACGCCGTCGCCGTGATCGTGATCCCGCCCCGCGCTTTCTGCTTCAAGGCGACGCGCACCTTGTCGGCCGGAAGCTGGACGGCCTCGGCGACGTCGTCACGGATCTTGACCGCGAGCGCCTCGCAGAAGTGCCCCTCGTTGCGGTAGCCACTGAGGTAGAGCTTGAGCGACTTCGACTCGATGCAGAGCTCACCCGGCCAGTACTCGATCGTCGCCACGTAGAGATCGGGCTGTCCGGTAACGGGGCACATTGCGGTCAGCTCGTCGCTCGTCATCTCGACGTGCGCCACGCCGGGGTTGGCGAACGTCTCGAGACCAGCGTAGTGCTCGGAGCCGGGCTGTCCGAGAGCGACGAACTCGCCGGGGCCTTCCATGGGACCTACTGTAAGCCGTCGAGCGAAGCGGAATCTGACACCATCCTGTTACACATACATCACTAGAACTGATGTATGATTGCAGCATGAGACGGCTACAGATCATGATCGACGAGGACCTCGACGAAGCCCTCGCGCACCAGGCACGCGAGGAGGGCACGTCGAAGGCCGGCCTCATCCGTCGGTACGTTCGTGAGCGGATCAAGCCATTACCGCCGATCGAGGAAGACGCGCTCTGGGAGTTCGTCGGGATGTCGGAAGGCTCGCCGGGAGACTCGATGAGCGTGAACGACGTCGTCTATCCGCGTTGATCTTCGTCGACACGTCTTTCTGGGTCGCGGCGCGCTTAAGCCGTGACGACCACCATACGGACGCGCTCGCGCTGCTCGAGCATGTCTCGGAGCAACGCCTCGTCACGTCCAACCATGTACAAGGCGAGACCTGGACGTTTCTCGGCCGCCGCGACGGGCACGCAACCGCAGTCGCCTTCCTCGACATGCTTGCCCGGACGTCCTGGGTCGATGTCCTGAGGGCGAGCGAAGATCACGAGACGGAGGCTCTAAGTTGGCTACGGCGCCATAACGAGCGCAAGTACTCGTTCGTCGACGCGACGAGCTTCGCGGTCATGCGTTCGCTGAAGATCCGCGACGCGCTGGCTTTCGACGGCGATTTCACCGCTGCAGGATTCACGGAGCTCCGCCCGACCTAGTTCAGCAACTCACGCGAGCGCCTCGCGCAGGCGCATGAGCCCCGTCTCGAGCACTTCGTCCGTGACCGCGAGCGAGAGCCGCGCCCAGCCGGCGCCGCGCGAGCCGAAGCCCTCGCCCGGCGCGACCGCGACTCGGTGTTCTGCGAGGAGCTTCTCTGGCGTCAGCCCCTCCGGTAGTTCCCACCACAGATAGAACGAGCCTTCGCACTCGAGGTCCGGCAGAACCTCCCGCACGCGCTCGCGCCGCCGGCGGTACGTCTCGACGCGCTCGGCGACCGAGTCCTGCGGCCCGGTCAGCGCCGCGATCCCCGCCTGCTGCACCGGCGCGAAGATCCCGACGCGCACCTGGTCGGCGAGCAGGTCGAGCCGCGAGACGATCTCCGTGTTCCCGACGACAAAGCCAAGCCGCCAGCCGGCCATCCCGTAGGTCTTCGACATCGAGAACATCTCGACGCCGATCTCACGCGCGCCCGGTTCGGCCAGGAACGAGGACGGCGCGCGCCCGTCGAAGACGATGTCGCCGTAGGCGAAGTCGTGGATGACCGCGGCGCCGGTCTCGTGTGCATACTCGACGGCCGCGGCGAACGTCCCCTCGGGCACGCAGACCGCGCAGGGGTTCGAGGGGTAGTTCAGGAAGATCGCGGAGACATCGTCGTGCGGTGCGGCGCTGAAGTCGGGCGCCCAACCCGCTGCACGATCCAGCGGTACGAACCCGGTCTGAGCCCCGGCGAGCGCTGGCCCGGAGGGGTAGTCGGGGTAGTAGGGGTCGGGAAGGACGATCGTCGACCCGCGCTCGGCCAGCACGAGCGCGAGCTCGCAGATCGCGGTCTTCGTCCCCGGCATGATCGTGACCTCGGAGTGGGGGTCGAGCTCGACGCCGTACAGCGCCGAGTAGCGCTCCGCAATCGCCTCGCGCAGCGCGGGCAAGCCCCGAAACGGCGGGTACCCGTGCGCGGAAGGCTCGTTCGCCGCCGCGGCCAAAGCATCGATCACATGCTGAGGTGGCCCAACCTCGGGATTCCCGCGCCCAAGATCGACGAGCGGCTCTCCGTCGAGCGCAGCGGCTGCGGAAACGCGTGCCAGCAGCGCGGTGAAGTACTGCTGCGGAAGACGCTCGATCCGGTGTGGGGCGGGCCGCATCTGGCGATCGTATTGCGCTATGGGACACTTGCGTATGGAAGACTGGAGCATCTGCCTCTTGACGCTTTAACGTCATAACGCTAAAGTGGGCGAAATGGCTCGGTCGAAAGCAACGGTCTACCTGGATCCGGACGTCCTTCGCGCAACTCGCGTGCAGGCAGCTCGGACGGGAAGGCGCGACTCGGACGTCGTCGAGGAAGCACTCCGCGAGTACCTCGGGCTCGCGCTCCTCCAGAGAATCTGGGAGAAGGGCGACCTCACCGAAGAAGAAGCGCTCGAGCTGGCCTACGACGAGCTGCACGCGATGCGCGCGGAGCGAGATACGCCGGCGCCGTAAGTGCCGCGAGTCGTCATCGACCCCGGAGTCCTCGTCAGCGCGCTCATCTCGCGCACCGGGGCGCCTGCCCGTCTTCTTCGGCACTGGCTCGACGGCGCGCTCGATCTTCTCGTCTCGCCCGCGCTTCTTGCGGAGCTCGAAAGGGTCCTCGCGCGCCCGAAATTCGAGCGTCACTTCACGCGCGGCGAGGCGGCCGCGTTCATCGCGTTGCTGCGCGAACGTGGCGTCGAACTCAGCGATCCCGAGGACGTGAAGGAACGGAGTCCGGATCCCGCAGACGATTACCTGCTCGCGCTCGCAGAAGGTGGCGCGGCGGACGTGCTCATCTCCGGCGATCGACATCTGACCGAGCTCGCCGCGCCGCCGGTGCTTGTCCTAACGGCGCGAGAGCTGGTTGATCGGCTCGAACGAGCCTAGAAGGCGTTGACGACGGCGAGCGGTTCCAGCACCGAAGCAGCGCGCTCCCGCGTCTGCTCGGCGGCGTCCGTGTCGCCATGCGCCTCGAACGCGCGAGCGAGGTCGAGCTCGAGACAGGCCGCGTCATAGTCGTATCCGAGCTTGCGCTCTGCATCGATCGCGGCGCTCAGGCCCTGCACGGCGTCGTCGGTACGACCCTGCTGCAGCGCGAGCAGGGCGTCCCCTGCAGTCAGCGAGATCCCGAGCATCGCCGTCTGCGCCTCCGTCGGGGTACGACGTATGGATTCAAGAGTGCGCTCCAGGAGCGTCTCGGCGCCTGCGGCCGCAAGCGCCCGCACGACTGGGACGGCCGTGAGCACGGATGGCCATTTCCCGTCGAGGATCGGGAGCATCCGGTCTACGAGCAGCTCGAGCTCCTCCGCCCTGTCGGCGACGACGAGCCAGGGAACCACGACGCAGGCCATCGGGACGATCCGCTGCGCCTCGCCGCTCGCGAGCGCCACCGTGTGCAGTTCTTCGATCAGCGGCTCCGCAGCGTTCAGGTCGCCACGGCGAAGGGCGAGTACGCCTCCGAGGCCCAGCCAGACGATTCGGCTCGTCGCCGCGTTCACGCCGACCTCGTCTGCGGCGACGAACACGTCCTCGGCTTCCTGCCAGCGGCTCGCCGGCAGGAAGATCATTGCCGCGATGGAGAGCTCCAGGTAGGGGCCGATCGCGAACGGGGCGGCCACTCCCGTCCGGCGCCGAGCCTCCTCGGCAGCCTGCTCGGTCTCGGCGAGTGAGAGGTAGCCGGGCGTCGACCAGATGAAGTTGACGATCGCCCGGTAGGCCTCCTCGTGGGAACCTGCCTCGACGGCCCGATCGACGATTGCCATCAAGTCGTCGGGATCGGGAGCTTGCCCCCACGTCGCCTGTTCGGTGAAGAGGTTGATCTTGGCGTTCACCTCCGCGAAGGAGTCGTCCACCCGCAGCGCGACGGTGATCGCCTCCTGCGCGTGCGGGATCGCCTCGTCGCGGTGCTTCAGCATCTCGATCTGCGAGAGCCGAGCGAGTGCTCGCGCAAGCTGGGGTGACTCGGGCAAGCCGTCGAGCGCAGCGACAGCGGCGTTCGCCGATGAGAGCGCCTCGTCCCAGCGGCCCGTGATCCAGCAGGCCCGAGAGCGCCAGGCGAGCATGTCCGAGCGCAGGCCGGCGTCGTCGGGTGCGAGCTGCGTCTCGAGCACGTCCAGCGCCCTCAGAGCGTCCTCGAACTCGCCTTCGGTGTAGTCCAGTCGGGCGAGCGCGAGCTGGGCGGACGGTCGCACGTCGTCGTCAGCGAATTCCAGGGCACGCTCGAGCTGTGCTCGAGCCGTTATGAAATCCGCCCGGCTGAAAGCGGCGTCGCTCGCTCGCAGCAGCGATTCGACCGCCCGCCGGCGAACGCCGCGGTCACCCTCGCCGTAGGCGAGCGCCTCACCGTAGTGGTAGGCCGCGAGCTCGGCGGCCTCGACGTCCCGGTCAGGCGCGATCTCCTGGATCCACTCGGCCACCTGCCGGTGGAGGTCCTGGCGCTCCGGACGAGGCAGCGTCGAGTAGGCGACATCGCGCGTGAGGGCATGCTTGAAGGCGAACTCACGCATCCCGCCGATCGCCGAGCCCGGGCTGTCCGTGACGAGCCCCGTGCGCCTGAGCGAGTCCACGACGTCCTCGTCGACACCGACCGCGGCCGGCCAGAAGCTACGCCCGACGACGGAACAGCGCCGGAGCGCGTCGCGGGCGACGGCTTCGAGCAGGTCGATCCTGGCAGCGATCACGCCGTGGACGGAATCCGGGATCGAAGCGTCTCCCAGTCCGGCGGCCGAGACCCAGCCCCCGTTCCGGCGCTCGAGCACGCCCTGGTCGATGAGCATGTTCAGCATCTCCTCGAGGAAGAACGGGTTGCCCTCGGCGTGAGCGAGCACGCGCTCTCGCACCTCGTCCGGAACCTGCGCCTCGCCGAGCAGCGAGGAGACGAGCTCGGCGGCCTCCGCCGGAGGAAGCGGCGTCAACGAGAGCGTCGTCGCGTTCAGCTTGCCCGCGCCCCAGGTCGGGCGCGTCTCCAGCAGCTCCAGCCGGGCGGTGCAGACGAGCAGCACGCGCGTGCCCGCGAGCTTCTCGGCGAGACGCTCGATCAAGTCGAGCACCGCGCCGGAGGCCCAGTGGACGTCTTCCACTGCGACGATGGCGATCTCGTCTTGGCCGAGTGCCTCGAGGTAGCGGGTCCAGCCGTCCTCGAGCCGGCGCACCGCCTCGCGCGGATCGGTGTCCATCACCGGCGTTCCCGGAAGCGAGAACCCGATCGTCCAGGCCGCCGCGTCTAGGACGCGCTCGGCGTGCTCGTCGGGCACCGTCGACGCGATCGCGGCTTGGAGCTTGGCGAGAGCCGTCTCGGCCGGATCGTTGGCGAGGATCCCTGCGTGCGCCTTGGCGACCTCGGCGAAGGGCCAGTAGGTGATGCCCTCGCCGTAGGGCAGGCAGCGGCCGATGAGCACGTGCGCCGGCGCGAGCCGCTGGACGAGCTCGGAGAGCAGGCGTGACTTCCCGACCCCGGCGGGGCCGAAGAGGGTCACGAGCTGGGGCGCACGCTCGCGCTCGACGCGGGCCGCAACGGCGCGGAGGACGGCGAGCTCCTCGTCCCGTCCGACGAGCGGTGCGGTCAGCCCTGCGACGCCGCGAGGAGCGGCCTCCGCGTGCTCGGTGGCCGCCCGAAGCGCTGTCCAGGCGGCCAGAGGCGCCCGCTTGCCCTTAGCCTCGAGGTCCTCGTGCGACCGGTACTCGATCGAACGAGCCGTGGCCGCCCGTGTGCGCTGCCCGACGAGCACCTCGCCGGGCTCAGCGTGCTGCTGAAAGCGCGCCGCGACGTTGACCGCATCGCCGCTGACCATCAGCTCTCCACGCGCCGCGGCCTCCCGACCGGCGACCACCTCGCCCGTGTTCACGCCAATCCGGAGCCCGACCTCCGCGCCGTGGCGGCCCTGGACGCGGTCGGTAAACGCGCCGAAGCCGTCGCGTACCGCGAGCGCAGCCCGAACAGCGCGCTCGGAGTCGTCCTCATGCGCCTGCGGAATCCCGAAGACGGCCAGCACAGCGTCGCCGGCGAACTTCTCGGTCGTGCCGCCGAAGCGCTCGACCTCCGAGTTGATCAGGTCGAAGAGCTCACCCTGAAGCTCGCGGATGTCCTCGGGATCGAGCAGCTCGCCAAGCGCAGTCGAGCCGGCGAGGTCGGCGAAGAGCACGGTGACGACGCGCCGCTCCTGCCGCTCGTCGGTCGTGTCGGCAGCCCGACGAGCGTCGTCGCGCAAGGCAATGCCGCAGGCCGAGCAGAAGGCCGAAGTCGCCGGCTGCTCAGCCCCACAAGCGGGGCACGCTCGCTGGAGCGGCGCGCCGCAGTCGCTACAGAAGCGAGCGCCGGCCGGGTTCTCGGCACCGCAGGAGGCGCATGTAACTGCCACGCGTCGAGTCTAGAACGGCGGTGTCAGATAATCCCCGAGTGACCACGACCCTGAAGGACCTCGCCGAGAGCAACCAACCGGCCGCGCGTGGCGCCGCAGCGCTAATCGAAGCCGGCTTCGCCGAGCACACCGAGCTCCGAGAACTAACCCCGGGAACCGTCACACGCACCCTCGCCGAAACCTTCGCACGCGAGCTCGCCGAACTTCACGAGCGGCTAGAGGAGACCTACGAGAGTGCGTTCCTCGGCACGACCACCGGCGAGAGCCTCGAGCGCTTGGTGGACGAGCTCCGCCCGCACCGCCCTTGGTGGTGGTGGCTTTTCCACCGTTCCTAACTCAGCTCTCTGCGAGAAGAAGACGCCTCCGGCCGTATAGCCGGGGCGTAGGCCCAACGGCGAGAAGTAAGCCTCGCCGCCCTTCGCTTAACGTAAGACCGAATACTCGCTAGCGGGACTCATCACATGCGAGCAACCGACGGCCCACTGTCCTACTCGCCCTCCGATGTGACGGCCTATCTCGCCTGCCAGCATCTTACGCAGCTTGAGCTTAAGGTCGCGTACGGCGAGGTCGTCAAGCCGCAGGTCGAGGACGCTCAGTCCGAGCTGATTCGGCGCAAGGGGGAGGAGCACGAGCGCGCTTACCTCGCGCAGTTGCTCGCGGACGGGCGCGACGTCGTCACTATCGAGCTCGAGGGCCCGGACGGCGAATGGGAGTGGGAGCGCGCGGCGCGCGAGACCGAGGAAGCGATGCACAGTGGGCGTGAGGTCGTCTACCAGGCCACGTTCGTTGACGGGGAGTGGCGCGGGCTCGCCGATTTCGTTATTCGCGGGGCCGACGGCTCCTACGAGGCTTACGACACCAAGCTTGCTCGGCACGGGAAGCCGGCGCACGTGCTTCAGCTCTGCTTCTACTCGGAGCAGATCGGGCGTGTCCAGGGGCTGGTGCCCGAACGGATGCACATTGCGCTCGGCTCCGGCGCGACCGAGAGCTACCGCGTACTCGACTTCCTCGCCTACTACCGGCGCGTTGGCGGGCGCTTTCTCGATGCCGTTCACAATCCGCGGCCGACCGAGCCCTGGCCGGTCGCGCATTGCTCGATGTGCGACTTCCTTCCGCTCTGCGAGGCCTGGTGGGACGATCACGACCACCTGACCCGCGTCGCCAACATTCGTCGCCGCCAGATTGTTCGCCTCGGCGAGGCCGGGATCACGACGCTCGCAGCGCTCGGGGACACGCCGCCTGAGACCGATGTGCCGCACATCGCGACCGGCACCTTCGAGAACATTCGCCACCAGGCCGAGCTCCAGCTTCGCTATCGGCGCACCGGCGAGCATGCCTACGAGACGCTTCCCCCGGAGGACGAGCGCGGCCTCGCGTTGCTGCCAAAGCCTTCGCCGGGTGACCTCTTCTTCGACATGGAGAGCGACCCGTTCTGGGAGCCGAGCGGCGGGCTCGAGTACCTGTTCGGCGTTCTCTGGCACGAGGAGGGCCAGGAGCAGTTCCGCGCTTTCTGGGCTCACGACCGCGACGAGGAGCGGCGCGCGTTCGAGGACTTCATGGACTTCGTCGGCGAGCGGCTCGAGCGCCACCCCGACCTGCACGTCTACCACTACGCCTCGTATGAGGAGACGACGCTCAAGCGCCTGATGGGCGAGTACGCCACGCGCGAGGATGCCGTGGACGATCTCCTCCGCGGCGAGGTGCTCGTCGACCTCCTCGCGGTCGTGCGCCAGGGGCTGCGGATCTCGCATCCGCGCTACGGGCTCAAGAACGTCGAGCAGTTCTACATGGAGCGCGGGGCCGAGCTCAGCTCCGGCGAGGACTCGATCGTCCTCTACGAGCGCTGGGTCGACGAGCGCGACCAGTCGATCCTCGACGGGATCGCGGAGTACAACCGCGAGGACTGTCTTTCGACGTACCTCCTGCGCGAGTGGCTGATCGAGCGGAAGGCCGACGCCCAGGCGGCGTGGAGGACTGAGATCGCCTGGCGAGAGCCGCCTGAGGTGCGTGAGATCAAGCCAGAGGATGAGGAGGAGCTCGCCGAGCGAGAGGCGCTTGCGCGAGGTCTTGCTCGCGCTCGACGAAGAGACGGCGCGACTCGCGGGTCTGCTGCTCGAGTACCACCGGCGTGAGGCGAAGCCGGTGTGGTGGGCGTTTTTCGATCGGCAAGAGAAGACGAGCTCGGAGCTGATCGAGGACGCGGAGTCGATCGGCGGGCTCGAATGGGATGGGGAGGAGCCGGAGGCGAGCAAGAAGTCGTTCATCAACACGCTCTCGTTCCCGACCCAGCAGCACAAGCTCGATGCCGGCGACGAGGTTGTCGACCCGCGGACCGGCAAGAGCGCCGGGTCGCTCGTCGAGCTTGACGACGTTGCCGGTCGGCTGACGCTCCGGCGCGGGCCGAAGTTCGAGGGGCTGCCGCTGCCGCAAGCGCTGATTCCCGGCGGCGCTTGGAACACGACGTACCAACGCGCGGCGCTGATGCGGCTCGGCCGTTCGGTGCGCGACGGCGACGCGCGCTACGCGGCGCTCGAGGGCGTCCTGCGGCGTGATCCGCCCGCTCGGCCGGGAGCGCGTGCAGGTCGCCGAGCTCGATGAAATGAAGGAGCTCGTCGATCGCGTTGAGGGGCGGCACCTCTTCGTTCAGGGCCCCCCGGGCTCGGGGAAGACGTGGAAGGGGGCGCGCCTGATCTTGCACCTGCTGGAACGCGGCAAGCGGGTTGGGATCGCGGCGACGAGTCACAAGGCGATCCACAACCTGCTCGACGCGCTCGTCGAAGCAGGCCTCAACTGTGCCTGGGCTGAAGAAGTCGAGCGGCGGTCCCGAGTCCGAGTACGAGCGCGGGCCGATCGAGAGCGAGGAGGGCATCGAGCCGTTTCTCGACCCCGAGCTTCGACTCCTCGCCGGCACCGCGTGGCTCTTCGCGCGGCCCGAGCTCGACCAGCAGCTCGACTACCTCTTCATCGACGAGGCCGGCCAGGTCTCGCTCGCCGACGCGCTCGCGATGGGGACCGTCGGCGAAGACGCTCGTCCTGCTCGGCGACCCGGTGCAGCTCGCGCAGGTCTCGCAGGGGACGCACCCGGGCGGCTCAGGCGCGTCGGTGCTCGAGCACCTGCTGGGCGATGCGCAGACGATTCCGGAGGACCGCGGTCTCTTCCTCGAGCACTCGTTCCGCATGCACCCGGACGTGTGCCGCTACATCTCGGACGCCTTCTACGACAGTCGGCTCGAGGCCGCGGAGGAGTGCGCGCGCCAGTCGACTGCGCTCGGCACGGGCCTTCGGTTCCTAGCGGTCGAGCACGAGGGCAATCGCCGGTCGTCGCCCGAGGAGGCCGCGCGCGTGCGCGAGGAGTTCGAGCGGCTGCTCGGGCAGGAGTGGACGAACGCGGAGGGCGTCAAGGCGCCGCTCGGCCTCGACGACATCCTGGTCGTCGCGCCGTACAACGAGCAGGTCAAGTGCCTGGCCGACGCGCTGCCGCGAGGAGCCCGGGTCGGCACCGTAGACAAGTTCCAGGGCCAGCAGGCGCCGGTCGTCTTCTTCTCGATGGCAACGTCGAGCGCGGGAGACGTGCCGCGCAACCTCGAGTTCCTGCTCTCGCGGAACCGCCTCAACGTAGCCGTGTCGCGAGCGAAGTGTCTGGCCTATGTGGTCGCGAGCCCGAAGCTGCTGGAAGTCGGGTGCCGTTCAATCGAGCAGATGCGCATGGCGAACGCGCTCTGCCTGTTCGTCGAAGGTGCTGAGGACGGAGGCTGAGCGGGCTACGCGCCGGCGGGCCAATGCTCGACCGCGAGCTCGCTCATCGGGAAGTCCTTCACGTTCCCGGTCGCGAGGCGCCCGCCGACGGAGAGTGCTGCCGCCGCGACGAGGCAGTCGGCCTGTGCCAGCGTATGCCCGCGCGCCGCATGGTCCCGACGCCACTCGCCGGCCTGCCAGCCCTCGCGCTCGCCGAGCACGACTATGCGCAAACCACGAAACAGGCGACTCGCGGGCTCGCTCTCGGCGGAGCGAAGCCCGCGCACGGTTTCCTCGACGTTGACTGCGCAGATGCACGGCCTGTCACCGGCCTCGCGGAGCGCCCGCAGGCGCTGCACTGCCTCAGCACGTCCGCGGAGGAGATCGATGACGACGGTCGTGTCGAGCAGGATCGCAGCCATCAGCCGACGCGGCGCTCGTCCACCCGGCGCTGCTCGCGCACCCAGGAAGCCGAATCATCGTCCCACTCGTGGCCGTGCGCCTCGATCGAGCCGAGGGATGACTCGATCAAGTCCCAGCGGCGCTCGTCGTCGAGTGCCGCTTCGACCGCGCGCGCGATGAAACCGCTGCGGCGCCGCGCCCCGACTCGACGGTCAAGTTCGCGCACAAGCGCATCCTGCAACGTAATGTGTAGACGCATGGCCACAACTTAGCACACAAATTCGCACGCTCAGGCCGGAGTTCTGGCGTCTTCAGAAGAGCCGGTGATGCTCTCGGGGCCGAGGAACCGCTTCGGGGAATCGCTTGAGGCCTACTCCGTCGAGCTCGCCGGTTGCCGGATGCACCGCGAATCGGGGAAGCACCTTCTTCAGATATCCACGTCCCTGCCCTGGCCCGCGCTCGGCATTGGCTGTCATCGCGACGATCAGATCGGCGCACTGGAGGCCGATCGAGTAGTTGCTCGGGCCGAGGAAGAGGCCCTCGACGATCCGCGGCAGTTGCATGTAGGGCGTCCCGTCCTTCGTCAGGTCGGCAAAGAAACGGCGCAACCGCTTGTCGTCCTCGCGGAAGCGGCTGTCGACGACGATTAGGCCGAGGTCGTCCTCGGCGTCGAGCAGGTGGTGGAAGCGCTCGGCCAGGAACATTAGGCCTGTCGCGTAGACCTCCTCGGGGGTGCGAAAGAAGTCGGGCTCGAGCTCCGGGCCGAGTTCGAGGTCGAGCAGCGTCACGTACGCCGTGAATGGCGCGACGGCGAGAGCCGCGAAGATGGCGTCAGCGAGCGCGGGTGGCACCTCGCCCTTGCGGATTCCGTGCCACTTGATCTCGCGATCCAGGGGCCAGCCTGCCTCAACGAGGGTCGACTGCCAGAGTTCCTTCAGCTGTGGCCAGTCGGCGTCGCGCACGGCGATGCCGCCAAGCGCGAAGAGGCCGCCCTGGTCGATCTTGCCGCTTTCGTCGAGGAAGAGCAGTTGCATGCGGGAACGATACGACGAAGCCCTCAAGAAGGGCGGCTCCCGTGCCGATCTGATTCTCGTGGCCTACGACACCGCCAAGCCGCCGGGGGAGTGGGTAGCCGCACAGGCCAGATTCCAGGCACGCGTCGTCCGGCTGCTCATGGGCGCCGCACTCATCCTGATTGCAGACGTTCTCTGGTTCGCAATTGGGCTCCGCAACGCCGGCTTGACCGTCCTTGCCCTCCTGCTGCTCTTGGTGGTGCAGCGCCTGGGTGCTCGTCAGATAAAGGTCGCTGCGAATTGGTTGCGCGGAGCTCGATCAGAGGAAGCTGTAGGACAGACCCTGGCTGCGCTCACCGGAGAGGGATATGCGGTCCTCCACGACATCCCGCAGGAATTCGCAGGGAACATCGATCACCTCGTCAGCGGTCCGAGCGGCGTCTACATGATCGAGACGAAGAACCGGCGGTACCAGAAGACCGATCTCCGAAAGGCGAAGCGGCAGGCAGCGATGCTCCGCGACGAGCTCGGCGGCGTCTGGGTGACGCCCGTGATCTGCCTCGACCAGCGTCGCGACCACGCTCCCTACCGCTCCGAGGGGGTCTGGATCGTCTGCCGAACGCGCCTGCTCGCCTGGATCCAGGTTCAGCGCAATCGGGTACTCGAGCCCGATCGGCTCGCTGCGTTCGCCGACCGGCTCTAGGCCGGGGTCGGCAGCCCATCGATCGCCCGCAGTGCGCGCTGCATCTCTTCCTCGTCCAGCGCGACGTCCTCGAGCTTGCCGGCGAAGTAGTTGTCGTACGCGGCCATGTCGAAATGGCCATGGCCCGAGAGGTTGAAGAGGATCGTGCGCTCCTCGCCGGCTTCGTCCGCTGCGCGCGCCGCCTCCAGGGCGCCGTGGATCGCATGCGCTGCCTCCGGCGCCGGGATGATCCCCTCGCTGCCCGCGAACTTGACTGCGGAGGCGAAGACGTCGTTCTGGAGATAGGCCTCCGCACGGATCAAGCCGTCCAGCACGAGCTGAGAGATCAGCGGCGCGACGCCGTGATAGCGCAGTCCGCCGGCGTGGATCGGTTCCGGGATGAAGTCGTGCCCGAGCGTGTGCATGGGGACGAGCGGCGTCAGCTTCCCCGTGTCGCCGAAGTCGTACGCGAACAACCCGCGTGTCAGCGTCGGGCACGCGGTCGGCTCGCAGGCCAACACATCGATCTCGCGGCCGGCGATCTTCTCCCGCAGGAACGGGAAGGCGAGCCCGGCGAAGTTCGAGCCGCCGCCGACGCAGCCGATCACCACATCCGGAAACGCGCCCGCGAGCTCCATCTGCGCGAGCGCCTCCTGGCCGATCACCGTCTGGTGCAGGAGCACGTGATTCAAGACCGAGCCGAGCGAGTACGCCGTGTCGTCGCGGCCTGCGGCGTCCTCGACCGCTTCCGAGATCGCAATTCCAAGGCTGCCCGGCGAATCGGGGTGCTCCGCGAGCACGGCGCGGCCCGACTCCGTCTCTTCCGATGGGCTGGCGACGATCGTTGCGCCCCAGGCCTGGATCAGCGAGCGCCGGAACGGCTTCTGCTCGTACGAGATCTTGACCATGTAGACCTTGCACTCGAGGCCGAAGAGCTTGCAGGCGAGCGCGAGGGCGCTGCCCCACTGGCCGGCGCCGGTCTCGGTCGAGAGGCGCGTCCGGCCCTCTTTCTGGTTGTAGTACGCCTGCGCGACCGCCGTGTTCGGCTTGTGGCTGCCGGCGGGACTGACGCCCTCGTACTTGTAGAAGATGCGCGAGCGTGTCCCGACCTCGCGCTCGAGGCGGCGCGCCCGGTAGAGCGGCGTCGGGCGCCAGAGGCTGTAGATGTCGAGCACCTCGTCCGGGATCGCGACCTCCGGCTCCTCGCTCACCTCCTGGAGGATCAGCTCCATCGGGAAGAGCGGCGCGAGGTCGTCAGGCCCGACCGGCTCGCCGGTGCCCGGGTGCAGCACCGGCTGCGGCGGGCTCGGCATGTCGGCGCGGATGTTGTACCAGCGCCTCGGGAGCTCTGATTCGGCGAGCAGGTACTTCGTCTGCTCCACGGCGTCGAGGATACCGCGTCGGCGGCGGTGGCTTACGCCTCGGCCTTCGCCCGGTCGAGTGCCTCGGCCATGGGCTTCGCGCCGGCCGCGGCGTTCGCCTCCAGCTTGAACTCCGAGCCTTGCACCTTGAGCGTGACCACGTAGCCGAGGAGCAGGCGCTTGACCTTGATCGAGTCGACGTCCGTGATCGGCACCGCGCTCAGGATTTCCTTGACCGACCCTCCCTTGCCCATGCCGAGTGCTTCACCGGTCTGCACCGTCAGCAGGCGCTTCTGGGTGAGGACGATCGCTCCCGGTGAGGCGAGCTGGATTCCCGCGTCCTCGGCGCCGCCATGCGCGTTCTGCTGTTGGCGCCCGCCCAGTTCTTGGCTGCCTGCCGTCGACTGGGTCCACCCACGCGGGCGCGCGATCAGGACTGCGCGGACCTCCTCGCCCTCCTCGAGGAACGGGCCCATCTCTTCCTTGACCTTCTGTTCCTGCTTTGACTTCACGGGCGCCAACCCTAACTAGGATCGAGCCGTGCCCGACATCGAGACACCGAAGGGCTGGCGCATCGTGATCATCTCGATGGTGTTCCCGGTCGCCGAGCCGCTGATCGCGCACCTGCGCGAGCTGGGCCACGAGCCGGTTGCCTGGTTGATCGCCCGCCGCAAGGAAGGCGACGAGCGTCCCCTGCCTCCCTGGGGCGAGATCACCGATTCGATGGCGCCCAAGGGGCTCAGCTTGCTCTTCGCACGCGACAAGGAGGCGGTAGCGCCGCTGCTGCGCGGGCTCGAGCCCGATCTCGTGCTCTGCTGGGGCTTCGGCTGGAAGCTGCCGCAGGAAGCGCTCGACGTGCCTCGGCTCGGCTCGGTCAACCACCACCCGGCGCTGCTGCCCCGGCACCGTGGGCCGATCCCGCTTGCCTGGGCGCTCCGTGAGAACGACGGCACGTTCGGGATGACCTGGCACCGCATGGACGCCGAGCTGGACACCGGCGCGATCCTCGCTCAGAAGACGATTCCGATCGAGGATGACTGGACGACGATCGAGGAGATGGGCCCGGCGCTGCTCCAGGCGGCGTTCGAGCTTCTGCCGCAGGTCTTCGAGCGCCTCGCGGCCGGCGATCCGGGCGACCCGCAGCCGACCGAGGGCGTCTCGTGGGCAGGCATGTTCGAAGAGGACTACGCGACCGTCGACTGGTCTCAGCCCGCCCGGACGATCCACAACCAGGTGCGCGCCTGGCACCTCTCGTTCGGCATGTCGCCGGTCGTCGGGCCGATCGCGGAGCTCGACGGCGAGCGCGTGAAGCTCCTGCGCACGAGCCTGACCGATCCGGGGGACGGCGCACCTGCCGTCGAGTGCGGCGACGGGAAGCTCTGGATCTTGGAGTCCGAGCCCGCTAGCTGAACCGGGGACCGCGACCGACGACCATGTTGATGCGGGTTCCGACTCGGCGCCGGGCTCCTGCCTTCGGTGCCTGGCCGATCACCTTGCCGATGCGTCGCTTGATGGAGCGCCCTCTGCGCACACGGCCTACGCGGCAGGTTGTGCCTTCGATTCGGGCCTCAGCCACTGCCAGCCGCAGTCCGATGAGCCTCGGCACGACGCACCTCGGCGGAGGAGCCGGGGGAGGTGGCGGCGGTGGCGGTGGCGGCGGTGGCGGAGGAGGTGGGGGCGGAGGCGGCGGCGGCGGAGGTGGAGGCGGCGGTGGCGGAGGTGGAGGCGGAGGAGGCGGAGGTGGTGGGGGAGGCGGAAGTGGAAGGTCGAAGCGCAGGACCTCTCCCGTCCCGGCGCTCTCGCCGCGGTTCGAGACGTAGAGCGCATCCGCGCTGAAGAGCAGCGAGCTGGGGGCTTCGAGGTCGGTGATGACGAGCGTCTTCGTCCCATCCGACTCCACTCGGAAAAGCTGGCCGGGGCCGGTCAGGCCCTCCTCGCTTCCGTGTTGGAGGACGTACAGGTTCCCGTCGGGGCCCCAGGCGAGATCGATGATGAAGCTGAAGGTCGGCCCGTAGGGCTCGGGATCTGTCCCGGGAACGACGCGATAGACGCGCGCGAGGTCAGCGAAGAACGGCGCGCCGGTGAGCTCGCCGACGTAGTAGGCGCCGTCGGGCCCAACCGCGACCGACGTCGGCACGGAGTCGGTTTCCCGTCCCTGGGGCCGCGACGGGAAGACCGCGAGCGTCGAGATGTCCCCGTTCGAGCGCACCCGAAGGAGGTCGTTACCTCCGGCGTCGGTGACGACCCGGCCGCCCGGCGTCGCGAGGACGCCGTACGGGTTGCTGTCGGGCACCGGGCTCTCGTCGGGGTTGTGCTCGGCCTCGTAGGACGAGATGTCGTCGTCGGCGAGCCAGGTTCCATTCGGCTTCAGGCGAACGAGCCGGCCGAAGCCTTGCCCGAACTCCGCTCGGAGGTCCGGGTTCGCGCCGAGCCCGATCGTCACGTAGGCGCCGCCTCGCCCGTGCAGCGAGATGTCGTGGGGCCCCGTCGCCCCGGCGCCGTCTTCCGGCGCGTATGACGGCAGCCCGGTGGCGATCCGCTCCTGGGCTCCGTGCCAGAGTCGTGACACTGCGCCGGTTGCACCGACACACTGGAGCTGGCCGCGGATCATCTCGCACGGCGGGCCGGGCCCGCCGCGTCCCGCTTCGGCGACGTAGAGGCCGCCCTCGGGGCCGAAAGCGAGGCCGCGGGGATTGTCGAGGCCGCTCATGACGACGACCCCGGGCGGGTCCGAAGCGGCTCCGCTCCCGGCGAGCACGCCGACGAGGGCCACAAGCCCAGCCACGACCACAACAATCCGCCAATTCCTCATCAAAGCTCCCCTTTTCTTTACCCGTCGAGAACCATAACACCGATTTGGGACCGCGCGAAGGCCCTTCCGGCCGCCGTGCCTATGATCGCGCCATATGGATCGTCAGGCCCGAGCCGGCCTAGCAGTCCCGGAGATCAGGCCCAGCCTGCGGGGCCTCTCGCACGCGGCAGCCTTCGTGGTCTCCGTTCCGCTCGGGCTCGTCCTCATCTTCAGCGCGAACACGGGCCTCGGGCTCGCCGCGGCGATCGTCTTTGCGGCGAGCGTGGCGACGATGTTCGGTGCGAGCGCCCTCTATCACTGCCTCAACTGGCCCGAGCAACAACGGCGCTGGCTCCGGCGGATCGACCACTTCGGGGTCTACGGGCTGATCGCCGGCACGTACACGCCGATCGGCCTGCTTCTGCTGGAGGGTCACTGGCGAACGGTCATGCTCGCCATCGCCTGGGGCGGAGCGCTGGCGGCCATCCTTCTCAAGTTCATCTGGCTCGATGCCCCCAAGTGGATTGCGGCCGCGATCGGGATCGCCCTCGGCTGGGTCGGGGTCGTCGTCTTTCCGCAGCTCCTCGACGAGATCGGCCTCGCGGGGTCGCTCCTCGTCCTCGCCGGAGGCGTGGCCTACACGGCGGGCGCGCTCGTCTACGCGTTCCGGCGCCCGAACCCCTATCCGAGGGTCTTCGGCTACCACGAGATCTTCCATGTCCTCGTGATCGCGGCCGTCGCGTGCCACTTCTCGGCGATCGCTTTCTACGTGCTTCCCGACTGACCGTCGGCTCTGCTGCTTACCATGTAGGCACGACCACTACTGGGAGGTACGGATGAAGGGCGCTGAGAAGCCGAAGAAGCTCGGCAAGAAGGTCGCGCAGAAGTCGCTGAAAGAGAAGCGCGCCGAGAAGAAGGCCAAGAAGAACTCGGGCGGCAGCACGTACTAAGGCGAGCGAGGCCCCGCCTCTATGACGGGGCCTCGACGGCCTAGGGGAAGCCCGTGGCGGCTGGATGCAGGTCGGCGGAGCCCCCGTCGCGGCACCCGCTCGGGACCCGGTACTGCACGTTGAGGCCGGAGTCGGAGGCATTCGTCGCGAGCTGCTCGCGCATCATCGCGCGCGCCGTGTTCTCCGAGAGACCGAGGTGGACGCCGATCTCGACGCCGCTCTGGTAGCCGTAGCAATTCGCGAGGCCCTCGTTGCGCACGCCGCGGAGGTGCCACGACTCGTGCCCGAGGACGGCGAGCGCGCGGGCCGTCTGCGTGAACGACTGCGTGCGGTGCTTGACCGCTAGCTGGTAGAGCGTGTTGCAGATCGACGGCGTCAGGTAGGCGCGCCGGCCGCCGACGAACGCGAGGCCGTCCGCGTCCTGGACGACGCCGACGTACTGGCCGCTCGTGTCGCAGCCGACTACCGCCTCATGGCCCGCGACGAGCGAGGCCTCGCGCGAGACGATTGTCTCGGTGCGCGCGCGGCCCTCGGGGCCGACCGCGTCCCAGCCTTTCGGCTGTGAGGCGTAGAAGAGGATCCCGGCGACGAGGACGATCCCAACCGCCGCCTCGGCGATGTGGATCCAGCGGAAACGGCTCGATTCCACTCCCTGCGCGGTCGCCGCGTCCTTGTCCCACCAGGCCCAGGTGCCGAGGTCGGAGAGGTCGCGCTGCTGGGGCCCGCGATCGGGCGCGGGCGCGGGCTGCCCCCGCCGTCCGTGCAGGTAGCCGCCGAGGAAGAACTCCACCTCCAGCCCGAGCGCGGCGAGGAAGAGCAGCCACACCGGGATCGCCGCCTGGATCCAGTAGGGCAGGAAGAAGTACGCGACCACGAGTGCGAGCACGACGATCCGTCCCCGTCGGAAGAGGCGCGCTCGGCGATCGACGTCGACGCTCACGACTCCGAACGTAGCGGGTGCTGCAAGACTGCAGCCCAGCATGGAGGTCCGCCAGGCACTCGAGGAGCTCGCTGCCGCGAAGGAACGGGAGTATCTCGCGGACGAGGCCGATGTCGAGGCCGCCTCCGGCTACTACTCTGCGCTCGACGCGGAGGCCGATGCTCCGGCGCTCTTTACCGCGCTCTCGAGCCTGCTCGAGGAGACCCATCGAACACGGCCCGCCTACAGGCCCTCGGTCGAGCTCTACCCCTGGATCGACCTCCAGCCCGACGGGAAGCTCCGCAGCGTCTACACCGGGGAGGAGTTCGAGCCCGAGGCGCTGATCCAGGAAGCCGCCGAGGTCGAAGATCGGCGCGCCTCGCTGCGGGCCGTGAAATCCCGCGAACGGGGCACGACCGCCGAGTCCACCGAGGCCCTCGTCGAGGACCTCCATCCGTACAACTGCGAGCACGTCGTCTGCCAGTCGTGGTTCGAGCACCACGAGCCCATGCGCGGCGACCTGCACCACCTCTTCACGTGCGAGAGCAAGTGCAACAGCTTCCGCGGCAACTTCAAGTATTTCGACTTCGCGGACTTCGAGAAGGTCGTGCGCGAGGACTGTGGCAAGCGGGAAGAGACCGGATTCGAGCCCTGGCGCGAGAAGGCAACCGTCGCGCGGGCAACGCTCTACTTCATCCTCCGGTATCCGGGCCTCGGCACGTATTCGGAAGAGAGCCTGGCGATGCTCCTGAAGTGGCACGAATCGGCACCGGTGAGCGAGTACGAGCGCCATCGCAACGCGGCGATCTTCGAGAAGCAAGGGAACCGGAACCCGCTGATCGATCACCCCGAGTGGGCGCCCCGGATCGGGTTCTCCGCAGGTCTTTAGCGCGGCCGATCAAAGCTTCCTATACTCGCGCCGCCGGCTTTCACAGGGGCCGGCATGTAGAAACCCAGTGAGGGGAGGCAGGAATGAGAGAGCGACGCGTGAGCCTCGCGCTCGCCGCTGTGGTTGCCGCTTCTTTGGCAGTCGCTGCGGTGGTGGCCGCGGGGTCGTCAGGCCGCGGAGCATCAGGCGCTCTGCCGCTTGCGAAGACCGCCGGCGGGGAGATGCCGACGGCGCTGGAACGTCACCTGGACCAGCTTGCGAAAACGATTCCCGGCAACGGTGGCGAGCCGGGTGGCGAGTCTGCTGCCGAAGGCAAGGGCTCGGCCGGCATGCAGGCGTTCATCGAGCTTGCATACCCGAAGAAGGACGTCCCGCTGTCGAGCATCGTGGCCGCACGGCAGGCGTTCAAGGCGGCCGTTCAGCGCGGCCCGGGCCGCGGGAACCGCGAGTGGCAGCAGGTCGGCCCGGAAACGGCGACCTACCAGTTCACGCCGCTCCGCAGGGCGGTGGACTATGTCCCGAACGAGTACGCGGCAGGTGGCCGTACGACCGACCTGGCCATCGATCCAAACTGCGGGACGCACGGCCACGGAAACCACGGCTGCCGAATGTGGATCACGCCCGCGGGCGGCGGCGTCTGGCGCACCGAGAACGCACTCGCGAACAACGTGAAGTGGAAGTACCTCTCGGGCAGCTTCGGCATCAACTCGATCGGCTCGATCACCATCGACCCGAACGACCCGACGGCGAACACGCTCTGGGTCGGGACGGGCGAGGGGAACACGTGCGGTAGCGGTTGTGTCGCAGGCGTGGGCCTCTACAAGTCGACCGACGGTGGTAACCACTGGGCCGGCCCGTACGGCACGAACGCGTTCAACGCCCGTGGCGTCGGCACGATCGCCGTCAAGCCGGGCAATTCGAACGTCATCTTCGCCGGCTCGACGTACGGAGTGCGCGGCCATGCGTCGTCCTGTTGTTACGGCGCGGTCAGCCAGTACCGGGCCCTGATCCCGGGCGCACCCCCGTGGGGCCTGTACCGCTCGACGAACGGCGGCGCGACGTGGACGCTCGTCCACAACGGATCGACGTCGCCGTCTGATTGCGGCACGGACGTCCTCCTGATCGCCAACAACGGCACGCCATGCTCGCCGCGCGGCGTCAGGCGCATCGAGATCGATCCGAGCAACCCCGACATCGTCTACGCGGCGTCCTACGCCCGCGGTGTCTGGCGATCGAGCGACAGCGGGACGACGTGGACCGAGATCAAGCCGTCGCTGAACGCGACGATCGTCACGACGCGGCCCGACATCGCCGTCACCCGCCTGCCGAACGGCAAGACGAGGATGTACGTCGGCGAGGGCCACACGAGCACGGCTGAGTTCAGCCGGCTCTACCGGAGCGACGACGTCGCAACGGGCGTGCCGGTGTTCAACCAGCTGACGAGCAACGACCCGTCAACGCCGGCCTGGCACTCGTTCAACTTCTGCACGGGCCAGTGCTGGTACGACAACTTCGTCTACACCCCGCCGGGACGGCCCGACATCGTCTATCTCGGCGGCTCCTACCAGTACGGCGAGAACGTTGCCAACCACCGTGCAGTGCTTCTTTCGACGAATGCGGGTGAGACGTTCTCCGACATGACCTACGACGGGACGGACACCGTCCACCCGAACGGGATTCATCCGGACGAGCACCGCCTCGTCACGCATCCGCGGGATCCGATGCAGTTCTTCGAGGCGGGCGACGGCGGTCTCATACGCAGCGACGGCCGTTTCGTGAATCGCTCGTCGGACTGCGATTCCCGCGGCCTGGCCGAGCCGTACCTCAGCCGGTGCCACGAGCTGCTCTCGCGGATTCCGCGCGAGCTCGAGTCCATGAACAGGAACCTCCCGACGCTCCAGTTCCAGAGCCTCTCGGTCAGCCCGTTCGACCCGAACGAGCTCCAGGGCGGCACGCAGGACAACGGCACGTGGGAGAACTTCGGTTCGGAGAAGGAGTGGCTCCAGACGATGTGGGGCGACGGAGGCCAGTCCGGCTTCGACGCCACCGATCCGCACTTCCGGTTCCACACGTACTTCGACGCCTCGCCGGACGTCAACTTCTCGGACGGCGAGACCGCCGACTGGAACTGGATCGCCGACCCGATCTACGCAACGGGCGGGCTCTTCTACGTGCCGATCATCAGTGACCCGGTGGTTCACCGCACGATGTTCGTCGGCACGACGACCGCTCTACGGACGAAGACGCACGGTATGGGCTCGATGTCGCTCGAGGAGTTCCGCGGGCACTGCAACGAGTTCACCGGCGACTTCGCCGTTACGTGCGGTGACTGGGAGCCGCTCGGTACGACGCCGCTCACCTCGGCCGGCTTCGGCGACCGCAACGGCGGTGCCGTCGCTGCCGTCGAGCGGGCGACGACGGACACTTCGACCCTGTGGGCCGCGACGACGACAGGCCGTGTCTTCATCTCGGCGAACGCCGACGTGGATCCGGCCAGCGCGGTCACGTTCCTGCGGTTGGACTCGCTTTCGACGGCGGATCCCGACCGGTTCATCACCGGGATCGCGATCGATCCGGCGAATGCGAACCATGCGTGGATCTCGTACAGCGGCTTCAGCGCCGCGACGCCCACGACGCCTGGTCACATCTTCTCGGTGACCTACGACCCGGGGGCAGGGACCGCGACGTGGGACAGCCTCGACGGCTTCCTCGGAGACCTGCCGCTCACCGACGTCGCTCGTGACGACGTCAGCGGCACGATCTACGTCTCGTCCGACTTCGGCGTCCTGAGCCGGCAGGGCTCGGGGCTGTGGACGGTGGCGGCGACGGGCATGCCGAACCTCGAGGTAGCGGGTTTGACGCTCGTCCCGAGTGGTCATAGGAACGACAGGATCCTCTACGCCGCTTCGCACGGACAGGGGGCCTGGAGGCTGAACCTCCGACACTAGGACCGAACTGCGAGGGGCCGTCGCTCGGCGGCCCCTCGCGTCGTTTCAAACCATCGAGCGCAGGGCATATTCGGTTCGATGAGAGGCGCAGTCGTCGCTGCTCTCGCCATCTTCTTGGCGGCCATGTTCACTGGACGCAGCTCCACCTCGCCCGGCACCGCCGTTCGCGTCGCCGACGTTGCGCCGTTTTCGGTGCGCGGCTCCGGATTCCGGGCGCAGGAGCGCGTTCGGATCGTCGCCCAGGTCAGGGGACGGCACGGGAAGGCGGTCGTCGCGACGGCAACGGGAACCTTCCGCGTGCGCTTCGTCGGCGTCTCGGTGCCTGCGTGCGCGGGCTATCTCGTCCGCGCCACCGGCAACAAGGGCAGCCGCGCCTACCTGCGGCACGTGCCCGAGTGCCCGTCCGGCTAACGGAGCCGGTTCGCCTCGGCGACGACGAGCGCTCCGACAATAGCCCCGATCGCGAGTCCGATTCCTCTCGCGCTGTCGAGGCCGGTCGCGCTGAACAGGCCCCAGCCCACGATGTAGCTCCAGCCCGCGAGTGCGGCTCCGTAGACGAGCGACAGGCCGCGATCGTGCGTGTCCAGGTCCCCGCCGGATAGCTCGAGCCGCCGCTCCAGCTCGCGGGCGCGCCCGGCGGCGGCCGCGGAGAGCTGTGAGTTCTTGAGCTCGTAGAGGTAGATGCCGAACGTCGCGATAAGGCCCAAGGCGCCGATCGCAAGCAGCTCCACGGCGGGCCGTGGGCGGGCGAAGAATCCGACCGCCACGGCGGCAAGCGACGGCACGAACGCGATCAGCCTGAAGCGGATGTCGGTGAGCGTGCGAAGCAGCTGCGAGGTCTGCTCGTAGTCGAGCCGGAGGCGGTCGTCGGCGTCCATCAGGCTCCGAGCCTCGCCAGGGAGCGCGTCGCAGCGAGCCCGGGCATGAAGAAGTACGCCCCGCCTCGGACCGAGACGAACCGGGGCACGTCGGTCACGCGCTCGCGGAGGGAGCTCGACTGGACGGTGAACGTCCCGCCGTGCGGGCTCGAAGGCGCTACGAGCGGGTCGGCGTCGTCATAGAGGCCTGCGAACTTCGGGCTGTTCAGCCACGTGTTGTTCACGAACTCGAATTGCCGGGCGATGTTGCCGTTCAGGCAGATGAAGTGGAGCCCGCGCTCGCCGACGGCGACATCTCTGCGGAGCGCCTCGTCGGGTTTCAAGAGCTCCTCCTGTCCGTACTCGCGGCCGCGGCGCAGGATCCGGTGGCGCCGGTTGATCGCCCACGACTTTGACGTTCCCGGTTTCGGATCGAGGGAGTCTCGCGGATTCGCGCGCCGGATGTGTGAGCCAACGGGGCAGCGCGCACCGTGACGGTCGTGCTCGAAGTAGGCGAATTCGTTCGCCTCTCCGAGTGCGGCGTCGTCGCGGTCGGGTGCGAGCGCGAGCGGTGCGCCGCTCGGCCAGCGCCCGACCATCTTCGCGGCGAGGCGAAGCCGGCGCTCCGGGTCGGAGCTTCCGTCGGCGCGCCTCGTCGCCTGGTCGACGAAGCTCCAGAAGGCGTGAACGTCCTGGCGCAGCTGGCGGAAGACGAGGTAGGAGCCGTTGCGCGCGAGCTCGGGGCGGGCGTCGAGCAGCGGCTGGTCCGTGTACCGGCCGTACTCGTTCGGGTAGCCGAGCACGAACTCGCCGAAGCGCAGCGTCGTCTTGGCCGGGCCCTGTTTCGAGAGACCTTCGAGGAACGGCTGCGAGATGCCGTCACGGAAGCCGAACGGCTCGTGACCGTCGAGGTTCGACGTGTCGAGCCTGGCGAGCACCTGCAGCCCGGCCCCGAGGTGGCCGACCTGCTCGCGCTCGAGGTCGGTCAGAGTCGGCTCGTCCCGCGCGTAGAGGAGCAGCATCGCGTCGACGTCGGGCGTCCGGGGGCCGCCCCAGTCCCAGTGCTCCGGGGCGTTCTCGGCGAGGTCGCCGAGCGCCCGGGTCCGGTGCGCTGCGGTCATTCCGTCGACGAACTCATTCCCGAAGAGGGCGACGGTCTCCCGGTCGACGTCGAGCTTCGCGAGGCCTGAGCTGGTGAGCGCGATGTTGACCGCCTGCGTCTCCGGGCCTGCGTCCGAAGCCGTGAGCGAGCCTGCGACAGAGCCGAGCCAGTCCCGGCCGGCGGCTGCATCGTCGATCCCGATGACCAGGAACCGGGCCGAGGGCAGGTTCCCGTAGCCGCGGGCGACGAGGCCCTGCACGTCGTTCAGCTCGGGCGCGCTCACAGCGCCTGCACCCACTTCTCGGTCGCCTCTCGGCCGGGCTCGCCGCGTAGCCCGTCGCGAATCCGCGCGTTGTTGCCGATGTTGGCGCAGCTCAGCTGCTCATAGGCGGAGTACCACACCCGCGTGGGGACCTGGTGCAGGCGCAGGTAGTCCTTGAACGCGAGCTCGTCGTGGCAGCCGTCGAGGATCAGGAAGCGGGCATTCGGATAGCCGTAGCCGTTGCTGAAGACGATGTTCAACCCCCAGGCGATCTTGTCGATGAAGTCGTCCATGTAGCTCTCGAGGCTGCCGTCGTAGTTGCTGGTGAAGATGACCCGGCGCTTGTCGTCGAGGAAGACCCAGCGCGCGAAGTGGATCGTCTTCACGCCGGCCAGGTTGCCGTGGTTGAAGACGTGCCTCGTCACGTAGTTGATCGCGAAGAGCACCCCGGTCAGCGTCAGCCGCCGGAAGCGGCCGGGCTTGACGAAGCCGAGCGCGGTGAACGGGTTCTGAACCACATGGTCCTCGAGCGCCGCGAGTCCCTGGACGACCTCGACGGGCGGCTTCACGTGCGGGGCCTTGTCTCTGCGCTCGTGCCGGCGGAGCAGGATGAGGAAGACCGGCGCGGCGAGGAGCAGGAGAGGCAGGAGCAGGAGCACGAGGAGCGCCACGCCGACGAGGTGCGCGAGCTCGCGCAGCCGGAAGCCGAGGTCGAGCCCGGCCGGCGGCTGCAGCGCGCGGCTGAGCACGCGGTCGGCCTCGACGTGCTCCAGGACCGCTCGCCGGACCGCCGCCGGACGTTGCCCCGGCGGCTGCTCCGCGCCGTCGAGGAACTCCTCGAGCGAGTCGCGCAGCTCGGCCTCTTCGCGAATCTGGCGGCGCGTGCGGCCGACGGTGTTCACGTAGAACGCTTGCTCCCTGACACGGTGGGCTCGCAGATAGTTGAGGCGCCCTTCGCGCGTCCGTTGCCTGCCTTCGGGATAGCCCTCGCAGTGCCCGAAGAGCTGGTCGAGGCCCTCGCCGGACTGGTCGACGAGCTGGCCGAGGTGGTGCTCGCGGGAAACGTCGAGGTCGCTCAGGTAGAGCAGCGAGGCCGGCAAAGGCTCGCCTTGGAGGTCGGTCGCCTCGTCGAGCACGACGAAGCGTGCGAAATGGACGCCGTCAAGGGCGCCGAGGTCGACGACCGACCCGTTCGCGACTCCGTCGCCCATCGTCTCGAGGAGCTTCTTCAGGCTCCCGGCCTCTCCTGGCCGGACCTTGGCGACGAGCGTCAATGCGACCTGATGCGGCACCGCGCCTCAGTTCTTCGACGTCAGCGTGAAGTACAGGATCCGGTTGCGCCCCCAGAAGACCAGCCCGAGGTAGACGCCGGGCGAGACCTCGCGAATCTCGTCTCTGATCTTCTGCGCGATCCGCGACGTCTTCGAATAGTCGAGGACGATCGTCTCCTTTTGGTCGAACCAGCTCGGGTCCTTGTAGACCTTGGCGCGGACAGACTTGATCCCGAAGGGGCCGACGACGTTGAGGAGGTCTCCCTTCTGCGGATTGAAGACCTTTCCGCGCCAGACGAGCCACTGGATCAGCCTCTTGGCCGGCCAGGCGATTTCCGTTCCCGGAGCGAGGAGGACCGCCCCCTGCGTCCTGCCGACGGGGATCTCGCCAGCGCCGCTCTCGCGGAAGAGCGCGTCGAGCTCGTCGGGTGACATCGCGGCTAGCTGCGGCACGTCGACAACCATCTCGTTCTCCCTTCGAGGGGTCGGTGGGGCGGGGCCGCGCGGCGAACCTACCACTGTCCGGCGCTCGCATGGACGTTGACTCGATTCGAGGAGAATGTTTAGCTCCCTTCGCGGCCCGGCTACCCCGTCGGTTCGAAAGGATGCCCATATGGCCGGATCGTTTTCCTCACTCTTCGCGGGCGTAACCGAGAAGCTCGACAAGCACGTCGGTTGGCACCGGATGCCGTTGCCGCTCGGCATGCTGACGCTGATCGGCCTGCGCGACCGGTTACGGGCGAAGAACCTCTACGACACCGGGCGCGGCGCGCACGAAGTCCCGGAGCCTGCGGACGACCGCCATCTCACGGCGCGCACGATCGACGGGACGTTCAACGATCTGCGCGATCCGCTCATGGGAAGCTACGGCAGCCGGTTCGGCCGAAACGTCCCGCTTCGCTACACGGCCGGCGAGTCGGCTGAGACGATCCTCGATCCGAACCCGCGCGTGATCAGCCAGGAGCTCTTGACCCGCGACGAGTTCCAGCCGGCGACGACGCTCAACCTGCTCGCCGGGGCGTGGATCCAGTTCGAGGTGCACGACTGGTTCAGCCACGGCAAGGGCGATCCGAAGAAGCCGTGGAAGGTCCCGCTCGCCGACGACGACCCATGGCCCGACCATCCGATGACGATCCAGCGGACGCGGCCCGACCCGACGTCCGATCCGGACGGGCCTACGACGTTCACGACGGACGACACGCACTGGTGGGACGGCTCGCAGATCTACGGAGGAGACGCCAAGTTCGCCGATGCGCTCCGGACGCACGTCCAGGGCAAGCTCAAGATCGACGAGTCGGGCCTGCCGCCGGTCGAGCTCGAGAAGTTCATCGACCTCACGGGCGTCGGCGGGAACTTCTGGCTCGGGCTCGGCCTTCTGCACACGCTGTTCATGCGCGAGCACAACGCGGTCTGCGACAACCTGCACGCGCAGTATCCGGAGCTCGACGACCAGGATCTCTACGACAAGGCACGCCTCGTCACGGCGGCGCTGATGGCGAAGATTCACACCGTCGACTGGACGCCGGCGGTCATCGCGCACCCGACAACGGTGCTCGCGCTGCGCGCGAACTGGTGGGGCCTCGAAGGGGAGCGGCTCGACAAGCTCCTCGGCAGGCGCACCTCGAACGACGTGGTGCGCGGGATCCCCGGCTCGGCCACCGACCACCACGGCGTTCCGTACTCGTTGACGGAGGAGTTCGTGGCCGTCTACCGGATGCACCCGCTGATCCCGGACGATTTCAGCCTGCGCTCGATCGAGGACGACCGCGAACTGCGGAGCGCGACGCTGCCCGACCTGGGAGCGGTTCAGGTTCGCGGGCTGATGACCGAGCTCTCGACGACCGATCTCCTCTACTCCTTCGGGACGATGCACCCCGGGGCGATCACGCTCCACAACTACCCGAGGTTCCTCCAGCATTTCGATCGGCCCGACGGGTCTTTGGTCGACCTCGCCACGATCGACATCCTGCGCTCGCGTGAGCGCGGGGTGCCGCGCTACAACCAGTTCCGGCGGCTGTTCCACCTCGAGCCCGTCAAGAGCTTTGCCGAGATGACCGACAACCCCGAATGGGCCGAACAGCTGCGGCGGGTCTACGGGGACGTCGAGCGCGTCGACCTGATGGTGGGCATGTACGCCGAGCCGAAGCCGGCGGGGTTCGGGTTCAGCGACACGGCGTTCCGCGTCTTCATCCTGATGGCGTCGCGCCGGTTGAAGAGCGACCGGTTCTTCACGCGGGACTACCGGCCCGAGGTGTACACGCGGGCGGGCATCGACTGGGTCGAGAAGAATTCGATGCGTTCCGTGCTGCTTCGCCACTTCCCCGATCTCGAGCCGGCTCTTGAAGGAGTCGAGAACCCGTTTGCACCCTGGGTGCGCACAGGCGCTGGGGCGGCGGGCTGATGCTGAGCGGCGCGGCCCGCGTCACGCTCGCGGGGATCCGGATCGCGAACGGAACGCTGGGGCTGTTTGCCCCCGACGTGTTGTCGAAGAAGCTCGAGGTCGGGGAGGCGGCCGGGCCGATGTCCTACCCGTTCCGCATGTTCGGGATCCGGACGATCCTGATCGGCGTCGACCTGCTCTCGCGCGATCCGGAAGTGCGGCGCCACGCGGTGCGGGCCGCCCCGCTCATCCACGCGTCGGACACGATCTCAGCGTGGGCAGCCGGCAAGCTGGGCGCGTTGCCGCCGAAAGCCGCGAAGACGGTGACGACGATCTCGGCGGTCAACCTCGCGCTGGCCCTGCTCGCAAAACGCGGCTCCCACTAATCCGGGGTCAGGTCTTGCGTTGCAACACAGCCCCTGTCAATCTCGCGCTGACGCAGCTTGCAGCGGCGGTGCCACCAGCTCGGGGTCAGGTCTTGCATTGAAACCTAGAGCCGAGGCGCGCGGGACGGTCCTGTTGCAACGCAAGACTTGACCCCGATTTGGTTCGCGAGGAGAGCGCGGCTGCGTGCAAGGGCAACGTTTCAACGCAAGACTTGACCCCAGGGTTCGACCTGGGTCGTGCTGGCGCTGGGCGCGATGCGCGGCTCCCTCTAGGAAGCAGCAGTCACATCGCCGTCGGCCGGGGCCGACCGTTCTGCCCGATCCCTGATCCGCTTCTTCAGGCCGCGGCCGAGCTCCGACCGTTGGTCGATCCAGATGGAGACCAGGCCGGCGCCAACGGCGAGCTTCCTCCGGCGGAGGAGCCCGAAGGCGAGAAGGAGAACACCGGCCGTGAAGAAAGGCCCGAGGCTGATGTCGCGCTCCTTGTGCTCCTCGGGGCTTTGAGTCGTCATGTCCGGAGCCTAAACCTCGCCGACGTGGGAGACTGAGTCCGATGCGCAGCTTTCGCCTTGCGGCGGTGGCTGTCTTGACGGCCACCGCGCTCGTCTCGGCGGTTCGCGCCGGGTCGCCCGGGACCTGGACGCGGGTGACGGATCCGGGCGGTCGGAACATCGACGAGGTCGGGCTCGCCAGGACCGCCGACGGCGTGCTCCATGTCGTCTGGCCAAGGCGAGGGCGCACGCAAGGGGGGATCTTGCACCGGCCGATCTCGCGCGCCGGGGGCCTGGGCATCGCAACCGCCGCAACGGGGAGCTGGGACGCGGTCGTCAACCCCGACCTCGTCGTCCTTCCCAATGGCAGCCTCCGTCTCTTCTTCGGCGGTCTGGGGAGCACGTTCGCACAGGGTGGGATCCAGTCGGCGAGCGCGCCTGCGTCCGGCGCTTCCTGGACTGCTCAGGGCAGCCGAGTCTCGGCGAGCGTCGGCGCAGGTGGACCCGTCGGGGCGGCCACACTGGCTGACGGCACGCCGATCTTCACGTGGGCTTCGGGCACGAATCTCTACGTTCACGTCGGCCTGAGCCCCGGCAATCCCGACCTCGACGTGGGGCCGTCCCCGCGCTGCTGCTTCTACCTCCCGAACGTGGAGCGCGACCGCGCCAGCGGTCAGGTCGTCATCGCCTTCCATTCCCTCGTCGAGGGGGCGCCGGGGATCTTCGTCCAGACGATCCGACCGGCGCTTGGGCAGAGGCGGCTCGTCCCTTCGACGCTCACGAAGGGCAGGTTCATCCCTTCGGACCAGCGCACCCCGCTCGTCGCGCGGAGCGCGGGAGGCCTCCATGTCGCCTTCTGCAAGGGCTACCCGACCTGCCGCTCGGTGCGGCTCTGGAAGGTCGGCTCGGCAAAACCGTTGACGGTGGCGACCGGCGGGTCGATCGAGGACGTCAACGCATCGCCCGGCCCAGGCGGGCGCATCTGGGTCATGTGGCAGCGGAGCTCGAGCACGCGCCTCTACGCGAAGCGCTCGAATCGCGCAGTGACCCGGTTCGGGCCGCTGACCGTGATCAAGCCGCCGGCCGGCACGACCACGATCTGGAAGGTCTCTGGAGAAGGGTCGCTCGGCACGCTCGACCTTCTCATCTCGGTCTCGACGTCGGGCTCGCTGGCGACCTGGCACACGCAGGTGCGCCCGCGACTCAGCCTCGGCTGCAAAGGCGGGAAGATCGTCTCCTGCACCGTCGCCGACGCGGGCGATCCGGTCGCCGGTGCGAAGGTGAAGATCGGCGCCAAGACGCGCATCTCGAACTCGCATGGCAAGGTCGCGGCCAACGTCCCGGCCGGCTTGTTGACCGTGGTCGCTGCCAAGGGCGGCTACAAAGGAGCGAGCACCCGCGTCCGCTCGACCTAGCTAGCCGGGAAAGACCTCGTCGCCGGTCGGCTCGTAGTGCTCGACGTCGTTCATCTGCTGGCGCAGCTTCGAGAGCTCGTAGTACATCCGCTTCCTCGCCCGGCTCTGGTTGCCGAGCGGGCGATGCTCGGGAACGCAGTGCCAGGGGTTGAACGAGAGGATCCGCGCGAAGTCCAGCTGCTCCGGTGAGTCGAAGCGCTGTTTCGGGATCCGGAGCACGGCTGCCGGCACGCGCGGCGAGAGCTTCGTCGGCCACAAGACGGCGTTGTTCTCGATCGGCATGCGGAACGGATCCGTCTGGAGCTGGAGCAGGATGTCGAACTCGACGTCCTGCTCGGCGAGCGTGGCGACCATCGCGTCACGGAGATAGTTGTCGGGCGGGCGAAGGGGCAGCCGCGGCACGCGCGTTCTCGACTTCAGCCTGGTGCGGAACGAGTACTGCATCGCCTGCCCCTCCCCGAGCAGGTACGGCACGCAGCTGAAGTAGTCGCCCTCGAGCGGGCTCGTCTGGGTCTTCGTCCAGAGCAGCTGCATGATCGAGTCGAGGATGTGCGACTCGCGGAAGTTGAGGAAGTAGTAGATCTGCGCGTTCTTGTAGCTCCAGCGCTGAAGCTGGGCGTTGGCTCGCGTGTTCGGCGTGACGAATGTCGGCGTCGAGATGCCTAGGAAGTCCTGCGTGTTTTTCTCCTGCTCGAGCAGCTTCGGGCCCGGCACTCCCATCAGCTTGATGCTCATGCTCATGAAGCCGACGTCGTCGATGTCGGCCGGTACGTACGGGCCGGGGCCCGCGTAGCGCACCCATGCCGTGTATGTGCGCCCGGGCTCCGAGAAGATGCCGTGTTGCATCGTCTCCGGCAGGTCGTCGCGGATAGTGACCTCGCCACGGACGATGCCGTGCGTCTTGGTGTTCCCTCCGCGTTCGGCATGGCCGGGGTTCCAGAGCCTGTGGATCTGGGCGTCGAAGCTCGCGATGATGTCGTCGAGATGGGCCTCCTCGTCCGGCTGGGACCGTTCCTCGGCGATCCCCAGGCCCTCGTCCTTCCGCCGCTTGTTGATGAGCGCCGTGACAAATCGCGACAGAGGATCGCGGAAGATCTTGTCGGCGAGGGGCCGGAAAAACGGGTCGATCCGGCGTTCGATGCGGATCGCGCCGACCAGCGCGCGGCTGATCCAGTTGAGCAGGAAGTTGCCCGTGTCGGGCGGCGGAAAGCCGAATCCGGGGCCTGGGTTGGAGCTAGACGCCATCGATGTCCTCGCCGCAGCGCGAGCATCGTAGTGCTTATCGAAGCGGAGGGAGCCCCGCGTGGGCTCCCTCCGCTGACGCGGCTGCCGCCGGCTACGGGCCGACGGTGAGCTTGGCCGCGTAGATCTGCTGGTTGCGGTTTCCGGTGTTGTTGGTCGCTGGGCCTGGGTCGTCGCTCAGGTCGCATTCAGCGGGCGGCACGTCACGGTTGTCCGCCCATGTGACGTGGATGATGTGGTTCGTGCCGTTCCAGTAGGCGTCGAGCTCGTTGTAGTCGCCGTGGAACGCGACCGTGCCGCCGCCGAACATGCGGCAGTTCCCGTTGTGCGAGACGTTCGTGACGCGCTCCGAGACATCGAACGCGGGCCAGTTCGCGCCGTCGCAGTTCGTGCACGTGTAGTAGACGTCCAGCGCCTCGTTGTCGGGTGTAACCGAGTGCCGGAAGTCGTACCAGGCGACGTGGAGCGCGTGGTTCGACACCTCGATCGTCGGGAAGATCTGGTGTCGCGCCCCCGGATCGTCATTCACCTGTACCGGGGCCCCCCACGAGCCCCCGCCGTTTGTCGAGCGCTGGGCGTAGACGTCGTAGTCGCCCCCCACGAAGTTCTGGTACGTGACATAGACGAGGTTCGAGTTCGTCGTGTCCGTCGCGAGGAACGCGAACGTCGGCGTCCGGAACGCGACGCCGGGCGCCTGCGGCGACTCGATCGTGCCCACGGTCACCGGCTGCGTCCAGTGTCGTCCGCAGTCGGTCGACTTGACGAGGTTGATCGTGTCCACCCCTTGCTGGCTGAAGGCCTCGAACGCGACGTAGATCGTCCCGTTCGCGGCGACAGCGATGTCCGCGCCTTGGTTGTGCGACGCACCCGGCGGCCCGCCTGTCGAGATCGTCCTCGGCGACGACCACGTCGTGCCGCCGTCGGTCGAGCGGCTAAAGACGATCGGAGAGCTGCCCTGCTGACCGTGGAAGTTCGTGTCGGCGTAGTAGACGTAACCCGAGCACGGGCTCGCCGACGGTGAGTTGAGATCGACTTCCATCCACGGCTTGTCGGTGAAGTTGCCCGCGAACCCACTCGGGACTGCGAAGCCGACTGCGCCTCGGTCGACGATGACCGTCCCCGCGTAGGTGAAGTGCGGCGGTGAGCCTGCGCTTGTCGTCGTGCTCGCGGTCGCCGGCGTCCCCGGCGTGTAGTTGTACTTCGCGACGAAACCGACTGTGTCGAGCGGACGCTCACCGGGATCGCGGTTGCGGTTGAACGCGATTCCGCCGACGAGCAGGTTGCCGTTGCGGTCGAAGCGAACGATTGGATCGCCGGCTCCGTCCAGGCCGAGGAGCGGAGACGCTTGCCCCGCGGCCGACGTGTCGGTCGGGAAGCCCGGAACCATCGTGTTGAAGCCATTCGGGAACGGCGGCGCGCCGTACCAGGTTGTCCCGCCGTCGAACGAGAGGTGGAACCCCAGCCACGTGTCGGTGGTGTGCGGCACCATCCGGTAGTCGTTCGCACCGTCGACGACGATGTCGCCGACACCGAAGCCCGGGACGGGCGAATCCTGGTTGCTGATCGCGACTGTCGTCTCGTTCGACTGTCGGTTCTGAGCGTCCTTGCTCGGCGTGACGTTGCCGAGCCCGCCGTCGACGTTGTTGTTGTCGTCGGTGACCTCGACGTTCGGTCCCACGATCGCGTGGCTTCCCAGCACACCGGGAGCAAGGACCAGCGTGCCGGCGAGCACTGCGAACGCAACTAACAGAGAAAGGCGACGCCTCATTGGCACCCCTCCTTCGTGACCCCTGGCTCGCTCTGTAGGGCCTACCTTAGTAGGCCCGCAGGTTCCACGCCCGCCTTGAGTCCGGGTCACGAACGGCCTAGGCTGGAGACCCCTCCGGGGAGTTGCTGTGCCGGACGCCGTCAAGATCTACGACACGACCCTTCGCGACGGGTGCCAGGGCGCCGGCGTCTCGCTGTCGCTCCAGGACAAGCTCGACATCGCGCAACGCCTGGACGCTTTCTGCGTCGACTACGTCGAAGGCGGATGGCCGGGCGCGAATCCCAAGGACACGCAGTTCTTCGCCGCGCTGCGTGAGCAGCCCCTGCGGAACGCACGGCTGACCGCCTTCGGCAGCACGAGGCGCGCGGAGGCCCGCGCCGAGGACGACGCCACTCTGCGGCTCCTGCTGGAGGCAGAGACCCCGACTGTCGCGCTCGTCGCCAAAGCGTGGGACTTCCACGTCGAGGCTGTGCTCCGGACGAGCCTGGACGAGAACCTCGCGATGGTCGCCGACTCCGTTCGGTTCCTCAAGGAGCAGGGACGTGAAGTCGTGCTCGACGCGGAACACTTCTTCGACGGGTACGGCGCCAACCGCGACTACGCACTCTCGGTGCTCGGCGCTGCGACCGAGGCCGGGGCCGACTGGCTCGTCCTCTGCGACACGAACGGCGGCTCGCTGCCGTCGCAGGTCGGCGAGGCGGTCGAGGACGTCGTCGCCTCGTTCGAGACGGGCGTCGGCGTCCACTGCCACAACGACGGGGAGCTTGCCGTTGCGAACACGCTCGCCGCCGCAGGCGCGGGCGCGCGCCTCGTCCAGGGGACGGTCAACGGATACGGCGAGCGGATCGGGAACGCCAATCTGTGTTCCGTCGTCCCGAATCTCGTGCTGAAGATGGGCTTCACGTGCTCGGCGCACGAGCACCTCGACGACCTGACGACGCTCTCGGCCGAGATCGACTCGGTGGCGAACCTTCCGCCGAACCCGCGCCTGCCCTTCGTGGGCTCCGCCGCCTTTGCGCACAAGGGCGGCATCCACGTGCAGGCCGTGGCTCTCGACCCGGCGACGTACGAGCACGTCGACCCGGCCGTCGTCGGCAATGCGCGGCACATCCTCGTCAGCGAGCTGAGCGGTCGCAACAACGTCATCGAGCGCGCGCGCGAGCTCGGCGTCGAGCTGGACCCCGACAGCGCGGTCGCGCGGGAGGTCGCAAGCAAGATCAAGGAGCTCGAGAGCGAGGGCTTCCAGTTCGAAGACGCCGAGGCGTCCTTCGAGCTGCTCGTGCGCCGGTCAGCCGGCGATTACGCGCGTCCGTTCGAGCCGCTCGCGTACGCCGTCGACGCGCGCAAGAGCGACGGGGAGGAGGCCACCCAGTCGACCGCGTCGGCCGAGGTCGCCCTCGGCGGCGACGTTCTACGAGGAGAGGCGACGGGTGGAGGCCCGGTGGATGCGCTGGAGAAGGCGATGCGGCGGGCATTGCTCCCGGCCTTTCCGCAGCTCGCGGCCGTGTGGCTGAGCGACTTCCGCTCGCAGATCGCCCGCGGCCGTGACGGCGAGCGCGGCTCTGTGCGAGTCCGCATCACGGGCAAGACGGCGGGCATGAAACCGTGGACGACCGTCGGAAGTGCTCCGGATCTCCTGCACGCGAGCTGGCTCGCGCTCGCCGACTGCCTCGAGTACGCCGTCCTGACCCGAGCGGGAGTCTCCTCGGCCGTCGAGGCGCGGCTACATGCGACTGCGATCCCGCTCACCGAGCTCGCCGCGCTCCTGCGACCCGAGCTTGGCGACCCCGACCGCGCGGTCCTTCGGGCGCTCGAGGAGACGGACTGGACGCAGACGACGCTCGATCTCGGGGAGCCGGCCGATCGCGAGCTCGCCGCGCACTCGACCGCGCTCGGCGCCGCGGTCTTCTACAGCTTTGGGAACTTCTGCGCGATTGCCGCACATCCGGATAAGCGCTCCGTCGTGCGTGTCAACCTCGTGAAGGGCCGGCCGGAGAACCAGGTCGGGAGCGTGACGACGACTCGCGACCGGTTCGACACGCTCTTCGACTGGACGCTGCTCCCCGACGGCCTCTCGCGCGAGCAGGTCCTGGCGCTGATCGACGACTTCTACGAGCTCGGCCCGATGGGCTTCCGCGGGCCGGCCGCGCCCGGGATACCGGACCATGTGACCTCACTCGACGGCGAGACGCGCACAACACAGCAGATCGGGCCGGGCTACCGGTGCCCGTCGAATGAGCTGCTCGACGACGTCCTCGCGCGCGCGGGCGTGGACTACCTCTTCATCACCTCCGCGAACGTCTCCAGCGGCGTGACCGGGCGAGTCGAGGCGGCGCACTACGACCTCCGCGGCATGCAGGAGGACTTCGGCGAGAGCGACGGGATCGTCCTCATCGGCCATCGCGACGAGGCCGCGGCGCGCGCGGAGTACCCGCGGCACCTGCCGATGTCGACGTCGATCCTCGCCTTCCACAAGCTCGCCCGTGACGAGTCCGGGAACGCGGCGCTGATTCTCGAGCGGCATGGGTCGCTCGACGTGGACGACGTCAGAGAGCTCGTCGCCAAGCACGGGTTCGGACTCGTCCTCGCCGACGGGGCCCGGGAGCGGCTACCGATGCGCGACGCTGCGATGGCCGTCTAGTGATAGGGCGTTCCGGGTGGGGCGACCGAGACGGTCGGCCTGCGCTCGGCGATCAGCGTCGTGAAGACCGTGCCGAGCTCCGCGTCGTCCCGGAACGCCGTGCAGGCGAGCACGAGTCGCTCCGGTCCCTCGCGAACGCGGTCGCCGGGATACGGTGGCTCGAAGCGGGTCTGTGGATGAGAGACGCCGGCGAGCGCACGCTCGGCTTCGTCGAGGCTCTCCGAGTCGGCCGCGAGACGCCCGGCCTCCCGCGTGAGCGCCGCGGCGAGCGCGAGCCTGCGAGCTTCGACGCCAAGTGAGTCGGGCATTGAGCTCCGAGCCTCGCACGCTGACACGAAAGCTGCTCGACGCACACCTCGTCGGAGGCTCGCTCGTTCCCGGCGAGGAGATCGAGCTCGCGGTCGACCAGATCCTGATCGAGGACGTCACGGGGAGCATGTGCTGTCTCCAGTTCGAGGCGCTCGAGGTCGACCGCTGCGTCGTGCCGCTTGCGGTCATGTACGTCGACCACAACACCCTGCAGCTCGACACGAAGGACATGGAGGCCCACCGCTACCTGAAGTCCTTTTGCGAAAGATTCGGTTTGCTCTATTCGCGGCCCGGGAACGGGATCTCGCACTACGTGCACCTGGAGCGCTTCTCGCGGCCGGGCGCGCTGCTCCTCGGCGCCGACTCGCACACGACCGCCGCGGGCGGGCTCGGCAGCCTCGCAATCGGCGCGGGCGGGCTCGAGGTCGCGGTCGCGATGGCCGGCTACCCGTTCGCGACCGCGTGTCCCGAGGTCGTTGGCGTCCGCCTCGAGGGCGTGCTCTCGGACTGGGTGCAGGCGAAGGACGTCATCCTCGAGCTGCTGCGGCGCTTCGACGTCCGCGGCGGCGTCGGCAAGATCTTCGAGTTCCACGGCGACGGCGTCGCGGGCCTGTCGGCGACGGAGCGGGCGACGATCTGCAACATGATCGTCGAGACGGGCGCGACGACCGCACTCTTTCCGAGTGACGAGCGGGTGCGCGAGTGGCTCGCGGTGCAGGGTCGGGAGAGCGACTGGGCCGAGCTCGCCGCCGATCCCGGTGGCGAGTACGACCGGCTTGAGGTGATCGACCTCGGCTCGCTCGAGCCCTTGATCGCGAAGCCCCATTCGCCCGGCAACGTCGTACCGGTGGCCGAGCTTGCCGGAACGAAGACGGCTCAGGTCTGCGTCGGCTCCTCGGTCAACTCGTCCTACGAGGATCTTGCGATCGTGGCGGCCGTCATGCGCGACGAGACGCTGTCGCCCGAGCTGCAGCTGACCGTGACGCCCGGGTCACGGCAGATTCTCGAGACGATCGCGCGGAGCGGCGTCTACCTCGATCTCGTCGCCGCTGGGGCGCGCGTGCTCGAGCCCGTGTGCGGCCCGTGCATCGGGGTCGGTCAGGCCCCGGCGGCCGGCCTGCCCTCTGTGCGGACGTTCAACCGCAACTTCCCCGGGCGCAGCGGGACGGCCGGCGACGAGGTGTACCTCTGCTCGCCTGCGACCGCCGCAGCGACCGCCCTCCGCGGCGAGATCACCGATCCGCGCACTCTCGGCAAGCCGCCCGAAATAGCAGCGGCGCCAAGCGACCCGTCGATCGTCGACCGGCACATCCTCGCGCCGCCCCCGGCCGATGAGGCGCGCGCGGTCGAGCTCGTCCGCGGCGACACGATCGTCCCGCCGCCGCGTGGCCGCCCGGTGCCCGACGTGATCGAGGGCCGCGTCACGATCGTCGTCGGCGACGACGTCTCGACCGGCGACATGGCTCCCGACGGCGCCGTTGGGATGAGCCTCTGGCCGAACATCGCCGAGTGCGCGAAGTACATGTTCCGCCGCCAGGATCCCGGGTTCCACGACCGTGCGCTCGAGTGGCGAGGAGCTTTCATCGTCGGGGGCCACAACTACGGGCAGGGCTCGTCGCGCGAGCACGCTGCGATCGCGCCTGTCTACCTCGGCATCCGCGCCGTCGTCGCGAAGAGCTTCGCGCGCATCCATCGCCGGAACCTCGTCTGCCAGGGCGTCCTGCCGCTCACGTTTGCGAGCGAGGGCGACTTCGACCGTGCCGAGCTCGGGCAGGTCTGGCGGATCGACGGTGCGCGGGGCGCGGTCGCGAACGGAGGCGAGTCGCTGAGCGCCCAGCTGGCGGACGGCGGGCAGGTCGAGCTTCTGCTCTCGTTCTCCGCCCGCGAGCGCGAGATGCTCGTCTCCGGCGGATTGCTCGCGCTGATTCGCAGCGAGGCTCCCGCCGTCGTTCAGTAAGCGGCGGCTGGCATGCTGGACAGGTGAGCGACGAGCTCGCCATCCGCCTGCGCGGCGTCGTCAAGCGCTACGGGACGATCACCGCGGTCGACCACCTCGACCTCGACGTCCCGGTCGGCACGTGCGTGGGCCTGCTCGGCCCGAACGGCGCGGGCAAGTCGACGACGATGCGGATCCTCACGGCCCAGTCGATCGCAGACGAAGGTGAGATCGACGTGCTCGGGTTCCGGCTGCCGCGCGAGTCGAAGCCTGCCCGCGCCGAATGCGGTGTCGTCCCGCAGCTCGACAACCTCGACACGCCGCTCACCGTGCAGCAGAACCTGCTCGTCTTCACGCACCTGTACCGGATCGGCCGGGCCGACCGCGCCGAGGCCATCGAGAGGTCTCTGAAGATGGCCAATCTCGTCGATCGCCGCGACACGCGCGTGGACAAGCTCTCCGGCGGGATGCGGCGGCGCCTCCTGATCGCGCGGGCGCTCGTGCACCGTCCCCGGCTCGTGCTGATGGACGAGCCCACGGTCGGCCTCGACCCGCAGGTTCGCCAGGAGCTCTGGGCGCTGATCGACGCGTTGCGCTCCGAGGGGACGACGATCCTCATGTCGACCCACTACATCGAGGAGGCCCAGCGCCTCGCGGACACGGTGCTGATCATGTCGCACGGAAGCGCGGTCGCCGCCGGGTCGCCGTCCGAGCTCGTGAGCAAGCACGCGGGCAGCGACGTGCTCGAGGTCTACGGGCCGCCCCCGCGTCTCGCCGAGGTCGAGTCGGAGGCGGGCGCCGCCGGCCTGCGCACGCGGCGCACCGGCACCAGCGTGGCCGTACTCGGCGTCGATGCGAACGGCGAGAAACCATTCGAGGGCGAGCGTCGTCCGGCGAACCTCGAGGACGTCTTCGTCCTGCTCACCGGCGAGGAGATCGACTGATGGCGGCTCGTGCGGCCGGGATCGGCCGGCTCGAGCGGCCCGCCCTGACCGGTGTCCTCGTGCGCGAGATCGTCAACTTCACGTCCTTCTGGCGCTCGACCACATTCTCCTCGACCGTCGAGCCGACGATCTATTTTCTCGCGTTCGGCTTCGGGTTCGGCTCGCTCGTTGGGACGATCGGCGGCCACCGGACCCTCGATTTCATCGCCACGGGGACGGTTGCGACCGCGGTCCTCTTCTCGGCTGCCTTCCCCGCCATGTTCGGGACGTTCGTCAAGTACCAGTTCCAGCGCACCTACGACGCGATCCTCGCGGCGCCGGTCGACACGGAAGAGCTCGTCACCGCCGAGACGCTCTGGATCGCGACACGAGCCGGCCTCTACGGCTGCGTGCCGCTCATCGTCGCCATACCGTTCGGGCTCGATCCGTCGTGGGGGATGCTGTTCGTGCCGGTGATCGCCTGGACCGCGGGCCTGGGCTGGGCCGGCTTCGGGATCATGGTCGCCGGTTTCGCGAAGTCGTTCGAGAACTTCAACTACATCGTGAGCGCGGTGCTGACGCCGCTCTTTCTCGTCGCGGGGACCTTCTTTCCGCTGAGCGGGCTGCCCGAATGGGGCCAAGGGCTGGCCCAGCTCAACCCCTTGCACCAGTGCGTCCAGCTCGTGCGCGATTTCGTCTTCATGGAAGTGAGCTGGGTCGATCTCGCGCGCATGGGAGTCCTCGTCCTGTTCGCGCTGATCATGTGGCGGATCGCAATTCGCGCGATGGAGCGGAAGCTGGTCGACTGAACCGGCCGCAAGTTGGGGGAAATCCAAATCGGGCCGGCCGATGCCACCCGATCGGATTTCTAGACTGGCTTCCCCGTGTCCGAGGCATCGTTCGTCCACCTGCACGTCCACTCCGAGTTCTCGATTCTCGACGGAGCCTGCCGCATTCCGGCTCTGGCGGCGCGGGCGGCGGAGCTCGAGATGCCCGCTGTCGGGCTCACCGATCACGGCTCGCTCGCCGGGGCGATCCAGCTCTTCAAGCACGCGGGCCAGCAGGGCGTCAAGCCGATCATCGGCTGCGAGGTCTACGTCTGCGACGACGCTTCGAAGCAGGAGAAGGGGTATGCCCATCTGACGCTCCTCGCCGAGTCGAACGAGGGCTACGGCAACCTCATCAAGCTCGCCTCAGCGGGCTATTTGCAGGGCTATTACTACAAGCCGCGCGTCGACTGGAGCCTGCTCGAGACCCACTCGCCGGGGCTGATCGCACTCTCCGGATGCCTCTCCGGGCGCGTCTCGAAGGCGCTCGAGGAATCGCGCGAGGCAGACGCCGCGGCCGACCTCGACCGGCTCGTCCAGGTCTTCGGGCGTGACTCGACCTACGTCGAGATCCAGAACGCAGGGCTCGGCGAGCAGGCGCGCATCAACCCGCTCCTCGCGCGCATGGCTGAGGGAACCGGCCTGCCGCTCGTCGCGACCGGCGATGTCCACTACCTGCTCCACGAGGACGCGCGCGCGCACGAGGCGCTCCTTTGCATCCAGTCCGGCGACTCGCTGAAGAACCCGAACCACTGGCGCTTCGACACCGACCAGTTCTACTTCAAGACCCCGGAGGAGATGGCTCACGACTTCGCCGAGTACCCGGCCGCCGTGGCGCGGACGCTCGAGGTCGCCGAGCGGTGCAACGTCGAGATCGAGCTCGGAACGATCCGCCTGCCGAAATATCCGGTCCCGGAGGATCGCGACGCCTTCGACTACCTCGTCGAGTTGTGCGAGAAGGGCCTGGCCAAGCGCTACGACCGCGTCACGGCCGATCTCCAGGAACGCCTCAAGTACGAGCTGAAGGTCATCCGGGAGATGGGCTTCTCCGACTACTTCCTGATCGTCTGGGACTTCGTCAACTTCGCGAAGCGCAACGGCGTCTCGGTCGGCCCGGGCCGCGGATCGACCGCGGGCTCGCTCGCCGCCTACTGCCTCGAGATCACGGACGTCGACCCGATCCGCTACGACCTCCTCTTCGAGCGCTTCTTGAACCCGGGCCGCAAGTCGATGCCCGACATGGACATCGACTTCTCGGTTGCCGGCCGAGACCGCGTCATCAACTACGTCGCCGAGAAGTACGGGCGCGACCGCGTCGCCCAGATCATCACGTTCGGGACGATGATGGCCAGGGCGGCCGTGCGCGACGCGGGCCGCGTCCTCGAGATCCCCTACGGCGAGGTCGACAAGATCGCGAAGCTGATCCCCGAGGGCCCGAAGGTCTACCTCGACGAGTGCCTCAAGCCCGGCGCCGAGCTGAAGGCGGCCTACGACAACGATCCGCAGGCGCGCGAGATCGTCGATCTTGCCAAGCCGCTCGAGGGCCTCGTCCGCCAGGACTCGATCCACGCCGCCGGCGTCGTCATCTCCGACCGGCCGCTGACCGACGTCGTCCCGCTCCAGCGCAAGGGCGAGGGCCAGGAGACGGTGACGCAGTTCGGGATGTGGGACGTCGAGGCGCTCGGCCTGCTGAAGATGGACTTCCTGGGCTTGCGCAACCTCGACGTGATCGACAAGGCGGTCGACCTGATCGGCGGCGGGCTCGAGATCGCGAAGCTCCCGATGGACGACGCGAAGACGTTCGAGATGCTCGCGCGCGGCGACGCGATCGGCGTCTTCCAGTTCGAGTCGTCCGGCATGCGCGAGGCGCTGAAGCAGGTGCGGCCGACGGAGTTCGAGGACCTGATCGCTCTGGTTGCCCTCTACCGGCCGGGCCCGATGGGCTACATCCCCTCATACGCGAAGCGCAAGAACGGGCGCGAGCCGGTCACGTTCATCGACAAGCGCCTCGAGGCGATCACCGGCGTCACGCACGGGATCTGCATCTACCAGGAGCAGTACCTCGAGATCGCCAAGCAGATCGCGGGCTTCTCGCCTGCCGAGGCGGACGACCTGCGCAAGGCGATCGGCAAGAAGATCCACGAGCTGATGGCCTCCCTCAAGGAGAAGTTCCTCGAGGGTTGCGCGCAGACCGACACGCCGCCCGCTGTCGCGAACCAGCTCTGGAAGGACATGGAGTCCTCCCAGGACTACTCGTTCGGCAAGGCGCATTCGGCCTGCTACGCGATGATCGCGTATCGGACGGCTTGGCTCCGCGCGAATCATCCGCGCGAGTACATGGCGGCGCTGATCTCGTCCGTCATGAACACGAAAGACCGCGTGCCGTTCTACGTGAGCGCCTGCCACGAGCTGGGAATCGAGGTCCAGCCGCCCGATGTGAACGAGTCCGAGTGCGATTTCGCGGTCGTCGAGGGCAAGATCCGGTTCGGGCTGAACGCGGTCAAGAACGTCGGCGACTCCGCGGCGCGTGCGATCGTGGCCGCGCGCGAGGAGGGCGGGGCGTTCATGTCGATCTGGGACTTCAGCGAGCGCGTCGACCCGCAGGTCGCGAACAAGCGCGCGCTCGAGGCGCTTGTCCGCTGCGGCGCGCTCGACTCCACCGGCGACTCGCGCGGCGGCATGATCGCCGTGCTCGACTCCGCGACGGCGTGGGGCGGCCGCATGCAGGCCGATCGGCTGGCCGGACAGGGCTCGATCTTCGACCTCGGAGGCGAGGAGGAGTCGCAGGCGGCTTCGCCTCAGCATCCGCCGGTTCCGAGGCTCGACCTCGACAAGAGCGAGCTCCTGCGGATGGAGAAGGAGACGCTCGGCGTCTACGTCTCGGAGCATCCGCTCCAGGCGATCCGCGAGCAGCTTCGGCGCAAGACGGACTGTGGCCTGGCGGAGGCCGAGAAGCGGCGCGACGGCGAGATCGTCACCGTCGGCGGCATCGTCGGCGCGCTCAAGCCGCTGACGACGAAGAAGGGCGAGCCGATGGTCTTCATGCGGCTCGACGATCTGGCGGGCTCGGTCGAGGTCGTCGTCTTCAATTCGGTCTACGGGGCGGCGCGCGACCTCATCGAGCTGGACAACGTGCTCGTCGTCAAGGGACGCGTCGACCACAAGCAGGAGGGCGAGACGAAGCTCCTTGCGATGGAGGTCTCGGCGTTCGAGGCAACCGCGGAGCGACAGGAGGTGCGGCTGCGCGTCGACGGGCGCAAGGCGCCGGCCGGGATCGTCCGGAGCCTCGCCGGGGTCGTGAAGGAGTTCCCGGGCGAGACGCCGGTGATCGTCGCAATCTCGACGTCGCAGGGCGAGACGACACTTGCGCTGGGGTCCGACTACCGGGTCAAGCCGGAGCCGGACTTCTTCGCCGAGGTGAAGTCACTCCTCGGCGAAGCCGCAGTTGCCTGACGGAGGCTGGGCGCTCATCGCTCTGGCGATCGCTGTCGCAGGCGTGGCGTGGTGGCGTCACCGCCGGGAGCTCTTCAGGCTCGAGGGAGAGGACGAAGACGACATAGCGCTCGGCGCATGGCTCTTCGGGCGGATCTTCCTGATCTCGGTGGGTGTGATCGGAGCGCTCTTTGCGTTCTTTCTCTTGCTGTTGTGGTTCTTTCGCTAGAAGCCGCCATAATCGTTCTGTGGCCGACTGGCGAATTGCCGGCACCTATCTCGAGTTCTGCAACTGCGACCCCGGCTGCGGCTGCAACTTCCGGGGCTTGCCGAACTCGCCGGAGGGGAATTGCCAGGCGCTGATCAGCCACGTGATCGAGGACGGCAGCTTCGACGGCACCGATCTCGCCGGCGCCAAGGCGTCGTGGGCACTCTGGTGGCCGGGACCGATCCATGAGGGAGGCGGCCGTGGCCACGCGTATATCGACTGCGCTGAGGACGACCAGTACGAGGCGCTCGCCCGGATCTGGCGCGGGGAAGAGGGCTACGGGCTCTTCGAGATCTTCAACTCGATGCTCGACGAGAAGACCGCCGTCGACCGGACGACGATTGGTGTAACCGTTGAGGGCAGGCACTCACAGGTCTCGATCGAGGGCGTGACCGACAGCCGGATGACGCCGCTGACGAACCCGGTCACCGGAGACGAAAACGAGGTGCGAATCGTGAAGACAACCGGCTTTATCTGGCGCGACGGCGAGATCGCCGAGGGCGAGACTTTCCGCGTCGACCTTCCCGAGATGAGCTGGGACCTCGCGGGCCGGCACGCCGTCTTCTCGACCTTCGACTACACGAACGCCTAACCGACTCTTTCCGCCATGCCCAGGTGCCAGGCACCGGGACATGGCCGCGCCGGACACACGTCTGCTCCCAACATGGCCAAGGCCAGGCCCTGGACACGGCCGGAACGGTCGGGTCGGCTTTAGGCCGTGTTCGGCGCTGCGGCGCCGTCGATCTCGGCGACGACATCGAGGCAGTGCACCGAGACGACGCTACCGTCAACCCGTTTCGCGGCTTCTCGCCGCAAACCGGCCGCCTTCACCTCGCTGTCCTCCATCGCGGTTCGGCTCTCCCAGTAGGTCAACGAGATGATCACCCCGTCTTCCGCGTCGGTGAGCACGGAGCCGCCTTTGAGGCCCTCGAGACCGGTGATCTCCGTTACGGCTTCACGGAAAGCCTCGACCGCCTCGTCCATCCGCTCCGGCGCAACCTCGTAGCGTGCGACTCTTGCGAACATGATTGAACCCTACCCATTTGTGGCGGAACCGACTCGCGGGATTTCGGGGACGCCGCTCTACGGGGGAACTCTGCGCGCGCGCGCGGTGTAAGTAGGGCGGTGGTGAGCCGGCCACCCACAGATGAAGAGCTCGTCGAACGGGCGAAGCGGGGCGACGACGACGCCTATGAGGAACTTGTGCGCGCATATCAGGGAATCGCGTTCCGGACCGCGTATCTCGTGGCCGGGAACGCCGCCGACGCCGAGGACGCGGCGCAGGAGGGCTTCGTCAAGGCCCATCGAGCGCTGGGACGGTTTCGCCGCGGCGCGCCGTTTCGGCCCTGGCTGCTCCAGATCGTCGCCAACGAGGCTCGGAACCGCCGCCGTTCGGCGGGACGCCGCACCGGTCTGGCCCTGCGCGCGGCCGCTGAAGGATCCTCGGGGGGCGCGGCTCCGTCCCCCGAGGGGGCTCTGCTCGCGGACGAGGAGCACGAGCGCCTGCTCGCGGCGGTCAACGAGCTCCGCGAGGAGGAGCGGCTCGTGATCGCGTGCCGCTACTTCCTCGAGCTCTCCGAGGAGGAGACGGCAGCCGCGCTCGGCGTGCGGATCGGGACGGTGAAGTCGCGCACCTCGCGTGCGCTCGACCATCTGAGGGAGACGTATGCCTGAGCTGGACGCCGTTCTCACCGAGCTCGGGCGACGCGTCGAGTTTCCGCCGACTCCGGATCTCGCGACTGCAGTGCGACAGCGGCTTGGCAAGCGGCGCTCCTGGCGCCGGCCGGTCGCGCTTGCGCTCGCCGTGCTCGTCGTCGCGATCGGCGCGGCACTTGCGGTTCCGGCGGCGCGCACGGCGATCCTCGACTGGCTCGGGCTCCGTGGCGTGAACATCGTGCGAGTCGAGAAGCTGCCGCCGGCTCCGGCCGCGGGCAATCTCGATCTGGGCCGGCCGGTCACCCTCGCCGAGGCGCGCCGCCGGGCGCCGTGGCTCCTCGTTCCGGACGACGCGCCGGACAGCGTCTACATCAGTGCCGCGGTCCCCGGCGGCAAGGTCAGCCTCCTCTGGGGAACGCCGACGAGCGTGCGCCTGCTCCTCACCGAGTTCACCGGCCGGCACGCCTACATCGAGAAGCTGATCGAACCCGACGCGAAGGTCGAGCCGGTCAACGTCGGGTCGATCGGAGCCTGGCTCGAGGAGCCGCACGTCCTCGCGTTCCTCGATCGCGACGGCGAGTTCCGCGAGGACACAGCCCGGCTTGCTGGGAACACGCTGCTCTGGCAACAGGGCGACGTAACCCTTCGGCTCGAGGGCGAGCTCTCGAAGGACGAGGCACTCCGTATCGCACGGTCAGCCGAGTAAAGATCAGCGCTTCTTCAGCTTTCGCGTAAAGACTTTGTGAAATGTCCATATCCCCCACTATGGGGACATCCGCTGACGCCGTCTCACCGAATATGGGGTCAATCGGCGAGAAAGGACACTGTGGCGGCAACTGACATCTATCTGGCAGAACCGACGGAGACCGAACGTATCCAGTCGTGGCGTGCCGAAGAGCTCGAACGCGCAGGGTACGAGCCCCGCGCGGCCGGTCGAATTGCGGCACGGCAAGACGTTGATCTGCACACCGCGACCGAGCTCCTCGAGCGCGGTTGTAGTCCCGAACTCGCACTGAAGATCCTGCTGTAAGCGCCGCTCGCGGCGCCGACCTCGGGATGCCCGGCTCGAGCCGGGCATCCGCCTGATGCAGGGTCGGGCTCCGACGGGCAGAATCCACAGCCCGTGATCGCCTCGATTCCCTCCCCGGACACAGGCACGATCGACCTGGGCCCGTTCGTCGTGCACATGTACGGGCTGATGCTCCTGCTCGCGATCGCGGCGTGCGTCGGGTTGACCGGGATTCGGTACGTGCGCCGGGGTGGCGACTGGGATCTCGTCCTCCGCGTGGCGGTCTGGGGTGTTGCGTTCGGGATCGTCGGCGCGCGCCTCTACCACGACGTCACGAGCTGGAGCGAGGTGCCCGATCCGAAATGGCAGGGCATCTTCGAAGTCTGGAAGGGCGGTCTCGGCGTCTGGGGCGGGATCCTGTTCGGCTCGATCGCCGGCGCGATCGTCGTCAAGCGCTCGGGCCGCAGCGTCAGCGAGTTCGCGGATGCGGCCGCGCCAGGGCTCCTGCTCGCGCAGGGGATCGGCCGGATCGGCAACTGGTTCAACCAGGAGCTCTACGGCAAGCCGACCGACAGGCCCTGGGGGCTCGAGATCGACGTCCAGCACCGCGTTCCCGGGTACGAGGGTCACAGCACCTTCCAGCCGACCTTCCTTTACGAGCTGATCTACAACGTGTCGATGGTCGGTGTGCTTCTGCTCATCGACTGGCGCTTCCGGATCCGTGCGCCGGCGCTGTTCGCGCTGTACGTCTCGCTCTATACGTTCGGCCGCTTCTTCGAAGAGCTCCTTCGGATCGACCCCGCGCACGAGTTCGGCGGCTTGCGGCTGAACGCGTGGGTTTCGCTCGTCGTCTTCGTGTGCTCCACCGGGTTCTTCATCTGGTGGCAGTTCTTCGACGGCAAGTGGCCGCGTAGGCGCCAGAGCCCCGAAGGCGAGACGCGCAAACGGCCACGCATGGCGATTCCCAAAGGCCGATCCGGGTCGTGAGGCTGGCCGCGTCCGGCCCTCTCGTTAGGTTCTGACCGCATGAGTGTTCGCGAGCTCGAGCTCGACCTCGACGCGTTCGAGGGCCCATTCGACCTGCTGCTCACCCTCGTCCTGAGGGAGGAGCTGCCGCTCCACGAAGTCGACGTCGCAGGAATCGTGCTCGCGTTCGTCGAGCGGCTTGCGGAACGGGACGAGCTCGATCTCGATGCCTGCGGGGAGTTCCTCGTGCTCGTCTCGGCGCTGCTCGAGCTGAAGGCGCGCGGCCTCTTCGCGGGCGAAGCCGAGCTCGACGATCTCGAGCCTTCCGAAGCCGCCGAGGAGCTGGCGCGCAGGCTCGAGGAGTACCGGCGGATCAAGGGTGCGGCCGAGTGGCTCGCGGATCGGTTGGCCGGCGAGCGCGACCGGTTCTTCCGGCTCGGGCCCGCTCCGCTTGCGCCGCGCGGCGAGCGACGGATTGCGCAGCAGGACCCCGAGTCGCTGGCAGCGGCGCTGCGGGTGCTTGCGGCCGAGCCCCCGGAGGTCTCGCTCGCGCACCTGGAGCTTCGCTTTCCGCCGGTGTCGCAGTTTCTGGACCGGTTTCGCGCCGTGCTCGGACGCCGTCAGCGGTTTGACTTCGACCACGAGGTCGCCGGGCTCTCGCGGATCGAGCAGGCGGTCGCGTTTCTCGCGTTGCTCGAGCTGCGCCGTGCGGGCGAGGTCTCGCTCGAGCAGGCGGCGCCGTTCGCGCCGATCAGAGTCGCCCGCGCGGCCGTTGAGCAGGTCGAGGAGGTGGAAGCGTGGAGCGCCCGCTCCGCCTGATCGCGGCCAACCCGGTCGATGCGCTCGCCCGAACGGTCGAGGCGCTTCTGGTCGTCGCATCGCAACCACTGACCGTGGACGAGCTTGCCGAGGCGACCGCAGACGACGCTGAGCGGGTCGAGACAGCGCTTGGGCTGTTGAGCGAGCGCTTCCGCGAGGGACGCAGCGGGATCGTGCTGGAGCAGGTCGCCGGCGGGTGGGCTTTCCGGGCCTCGCGCGAGGCAGCCGAGGCGTGCGGCCGGCTGTTCGAGCGGCCCGTGGAACGGAATCTCTCGCCTGCAGCGCTCGAGACACTCGCGGTGATCGCGTACATGGGCCCGTGCTCGCGGCCGGAGATCGCGCGGTTGCGCGGCGTCGCGGTCGACTCCGTCGTTGCAGGGCTCGCCGAGCGTGGCCTCATCGCCGAGGCGGGCCGGGAGCCCCTCGGCGCCGTCCGCTATCGCGTGACCCCACTCTTCGAGCGGGTCTTCGGCCTCGAGAGTCTGGGGGCGCTGCCGCGGCTGGAGGATCTGGGCGGCGACGCGGAAGAGCTCCGCGGCCGGCTCGAGGCGCTCGCCGAGCGCCGTCCGGCCTAGCCGCTCATTCGGCCGCGAGCAGCTTCGGCTTCTCCCCGCCGACGAGCACGACGACACGACCGGCCATCGAGTCGTCTCGGATCAAGTCGAGCACTGCGTCCGCCACCTCGTCGGGCTCGAGCAGGACGTCTTGGAGCGGCTGTGGGAGCTCCTCGCCGTCGGCCAGCAACTCGGCGATCCTTCCGCGGACTGCGGGCGTGGCGACGGTGTGCGGGCAAACGCAGTTGACGCGAATTCCACCTTCAGCGAGAGGAGCGAGGCACGCCGTCAGACGCATCATTCCGGCTTTGGCGACCGCGTACTCGGGAGCGGGGTGCGGCGCGAGGCCGAGACCGGCCGACGAGGCGATATTCACGATCGCTCCGCCGCCGCGAGCCTCCATCGAACGAACCGCAAAGTGTGTTGCGACCATCGCCGACCGCAGATTGAGGTCGAGGCTCTTGGACCAGTGCTCGAGCTCGGCCTCGGGGAAGACGGGGTAAGGAAAACCACCCGCGTTGTTGACGAGGATGTCCAGGCCGCCCGCCTGTCCGACCATCGCTTCGACCTCGGGCGCGCTGGTCACGTCGGCGCGGATGAACGAAGCGGTGCCGCCGCGCCCGGCAATCTCCTCCACGGTCTGGCTACCGGCCGCCTCGTCGATGTCGTTCACGACCACTGCGGCGCCGTCGCCGGCGAAGCGTAGGGCGATCACGCGGCCGATCCCAGAGCCCGCACCGGTCACCACTGCGGTCTTTCCCGCAACGTCCATTACGAGAGCATGACGTTGCGACGTGGCCTTATGTCTGGCTCGCGGCTTCGCGGTCCTTCTCGGCTCGTAGGCGGGCGGAGAACATCGGTCCTTCCGAGCGCACGGTCGGTGCGATGCGGTTGAGCCCGATCGTGCCGTCGGCCACGTCGACGAACGCGGACTCGATGCCACCTCTCCGGAAGTACGTCTCGTGCCAGAAAGAGGTGCCGCCACGGTCTCGGAGGTAGTCCGTCCACCAGGCCTTGTGCGGAAGCGAGCGCGCCCAGGCCTCGAGCGAATCGAAGTCGCGCCAGTACTGCCGCATCCCGTAATGAGGGCGATCCTCGTTCGGGAAGACGACTTCTTCGTGGAGAAGCAGTCCGTCGGGCTCCGCCTCGACGGAGGCCAGGATCTGAGGCCCGAGGAGCTCGAGCGTCTCCTCGCCGCGTGGTTCCTCGACGCTCATGCCAAGGTAGATGACGACGAGGTCCGGGTAGGCGGAGAGGTCGGCCGTCGTTCTACGCGGCGGGTCCTGCACGCGGCGACTGTAGCCCGGCCATGGGGCCATCGCAACGCCCCTCGCGTCCGGTTCCCATGACCTCCTCCCCGATGCGATCGTACTGAGGAAATGCGCACGCGTGGGTGACGGGACCGTGACAAAAGCGAAAATCCCACGATGCGCCTGAACGCGTACCTGGCCCGAACGGGTGTCGCCTCGCGGCGTGGGGCGGACGAGCTGATCAAGACCGGGCGCGTGCGCGTGAACGGCGTGCGCGGTGAGCTGAACACGTTCGTCGAGAAGGGCGACGTCGTCGATCTCGACGGGCGACTTCTCGTGCCCCAGGAGCTTGCGTACGTGCTACTCCACAAGCCCCCCGGAGTCGTCACGACCGCGCGCGATCCGTATGGCCGGCCAACCGTCGTCGGCCTTGTCGAGCACGAGGTGCGCGTCCTCCCGGTTGGCCGCCTCGACGCGGACACGACCGGCGCGCTCCTGCTCACGAACGACGGCGAGCTCGCGCACCGGCTCGCGCACCCTCGCTACCAGGTGGCCAAGGTCTACGAGGCCGAGGTCGAGGGCGAGCCGTCAGACGAGACGCTCGCGAAGCTCGCCGAAGGCATCGAGCTCGACGATGGGCCCACCGCACCCGCACGGGCCCGCCGGCTCGAGCCGTCGCGCGTCGAGCTCTCGATCCACGAGGGCCGCAAGCACCAGGTGAAGCGGATGCTCGAGTCGGTCGGCCACCCGGTCAGCCGCTTGCATCGAACGCGCTATGCCGGACTAACCGTGGACGACCTCGCGCCGGGTGCATGGCGGGAGCTCAACCCCGGTGAAGTGGAAAGCCTTCGCCGACTCGTCAGGGCCTGACGAAGCCCATGCGCTCGTACATGGCGTCGATCGTCGGCGCGCTCGTTTCGCGCGCCTTCTCGGCGCCCTGGCGCAGGAGCCGCCGGAGCTCGTCCTCGTCGGCGCGCAGCTCCCCGTAGCGCTCCTGGATCGGAGCGAGCAGCTCGACGACGGCCTCGGCGACGCCGCCCTTGAGCGCGCCGTAGCCCTGGCCGTCGAACTGCGTCTCGACGTCGGCGATCGACCGCCCAGTGGCGACGGCCATGATCTCGATCAGGTTCGAGACACCGGGCTTTTCCTCGGGGTCGTGGCGCACCTCGGTTCCCGAGTCCGTGACGGCCGTCTTGAACTTCTTCCGCACGACGTCGGGCGGATCGAGGATCAGGACCGTCCCCGACTCGCTCGAATCGGTCTTGCCCATCTTGTCGGTGGGCTCCTGCAGGTCCATGATTCGCGCTCCGACCTCCGGGTAGATGCCTTCGGGCACCTTGAACGTGGGGCCGAAGCGCGAGTTGAAGCGTTCCGCGATGTCCCGGGCGAGCTCGAGGTGCTGGCGCTGGTCGTCCCCGATCGGGACCGCGTCGGCCTCGTAGAGCAGGATGTCGCCCGCCATCAGGATCGGATAGCTGAAGAGCGCGGCGGAAACGAAGTCCCGTCGCTCGCCCTTCTCCTTGAACTGGGTCATCCGCCCGAGCTGCCCGTAGCTCGTGACTGCCGAGAGCAGCCAGGCAGCCTCGGCATGCGCCTGGACGTGGCTCTGGACGAAGACGGTCGACCGGTCGGGGTCGAGGCCGGTCGCGAAGAGCATTGCCGCGAGGTCGAGCGAACGCGAGCGCAGCTCCTTGGGGTCGTGCTCGACGGTGATCGCGTGCAGGTCGACGATGCAGAAGAACGCGTCGCCCTGCTCCTGCGTCAGCGCGTACTGGCGGAAGCCGCCGCTGTAGTTTCCGAAGGTCGCGTCGCCCGTCGGCTTGATGCCCGAGAAGATCCTCACGGGCCGATTATCCCGACTCGTCCGCTCCCGAGACCTCGCGCTTCGTCAAGTCGAAGACTGCGCCGTAGAACTCGTGCAGGCCCTCCGTCGAGACGGGGCCCTGATTCGCGCGGGCCAGGTCCTTGAGGATCCACTCCTCGCGGGCTGGATCGACGAACCCAACCCCGCGGGACTCCTTGTAGTCCTTGAGCCGCGCCACCAGCCGCAGGCGTTTGTTGAGCGCCTCGACGAGGGCGCGGTCGTTGTCCGAGATCTGCTCGCGGAACTGACGGATGACCGGGTCTGTGCTCTCGTCCATGTAGGCCCGGGAGCCTAGAGGACCCCAACTAGACTTGCCGCGCTATGGCCACGAACGGCTCTCCCGAGCTTTTGATCGTCATGGGCGCGGCCGCGACGCCCGAGCAGACCGATCATGTCGTCGTACGACTCGAGGAAGCCGGCGTCCACGCCCGGGTCGCGACCGGCCGAGGCGCGACCGTGATCGGCGTGATCGGCGACCGCGAGCTGCTCGCGACTTTGCCGCTCGAGGGCTATCCGGGCGTCGACCAGGTCGTCCCGATCCTGAAGCCGTACAAGCTCGTCGCCCGCGAGCTCGTCCCCGATCCGACGGTGATCGACGTGCGCGGCCGGCAGATCGGCGAGTCTGCTTTCGGGCTGATCGCGGGCCCATGCTCGGTCGAGTACCGGGAGCAGACGCTCGAGACCGCCCGCACCGTGGCCGCGGCCGGCGCGACGATGCTTCGCGGCGGCGCGTTCAAGCCGCGCACCTCGCCCTACACGTTCCAGGGTCTCGGCCTGGAGGCGCTCGAGATCCTGCGGGAGGCAGGCGACGAGACCGGGCTCCCGGTCGTGACCGAGCTCATGGATCCGCGCCACGTCGAGCCCGTCGTCGAGGCGACGGACGTGATCCAGATCGGAGCGCGCAACAGCCAGAACTTCCTCCTGCTCTCCGAGGTCGGCCGGGCAGCGAAGCCGGTGCTGCTCAAGCGCGGGCCCTCCACGTCCGTGGAGGAGCTTCTGATGGCGGCCGAGTACGTGGCCAAGGAGGGGAACGAGCAGATCATCCTCTGCGAGCGCGGGATCAGGACGTTCGAGACAGCGACGCGGTACACCCTCGACCTGGGTGCGGTCGCCGTGCTCAAGAAGGAAACGCACCTACCGGTGATCGTCGACCCCTCGCACGCGGCCGGGCGGCGCGACCTCGTGCTGCCCCTCGCCCGAGCCGCCGTCGCCGTCGGCGCCGACGGGATCATCGTCGAGACCCATCCGCAGCCCGAACACGCGCTTTCGGACGGACCCCAGCAGATCCCGACGAGCGAGTTCGCCCAGTTCGCAGCCGAGGTGAACGCGATCGTCGAGGTCATGGGCAAGCACATCGGCTAAGTGGCACTCGAGCAGCTGACGATCGTCGGGACGGGTCTGATCGGGGCATCGGTCGGGCTGGCCGCCAAGCAGGCGGGCGTTGCCCGGGTCTCGGGCTTCGATCCCGACCAGAGCGCGCTCGGAGTCGCCGTGGAGAAGGGCGCCGTCGACCACGCCGCGTCCTCGCTGGCCGAGGCGCTCGCCGACGCCGAACTGGCGATCGTCGCAGCCCCCGTCACCCAGCTCGCTCGGCAGGTCGCCGAGGTGCTCGAGCTGAGCCCGGAGCAGTGCACGGTCACCGATGTCGGCTCGACCAAGGCCGCGGCCTGCTCGGCGGCGCAAGGCTCGGCGCGGTTCGTCGGCGGCCATCCGGTCTGTGGTTCCGAGGCGCGCGGTCCGGCCAACGCAAGCGGCGAGCTCTTCCAGGGAGCGACGTGGTTTTTGACACCCCTCGCCGGCACGGACGCCGAGCGCTACCGCCTCGTCCACGGGTTCGTGACCGATCTCGGCGCAACCCCGGTTGCGATCGACCCCGACACGCACGACCGGCTCGTCGCGCTGACGAGCCATCTCCCGCACGCACTCGCCAACCTGCTTGTCAACCAGGCGGGCTCGACGCGGGTCGAGCGCCACGATCCGCTGCTGGCGGCGGGTGGCTCGCTCCGGGACATGACGCGTGTCGCCGGTGCGAACCCGCGGATCTGGGTCGACATCTTCCTCGAGAACGCTGGGGCGATCGCGGAGACGCTCGCTGAGCACCGTCGCCGCATCGAGCAGCTCGAGGGCGCACTCGCAGCGGGGGACGCCGGGTTTCTCGCGCGCTGGATCGGCGAGGCAGCGGGTAACCGGCGCCGGATGCTGGAGGTCGCCTACCCGGATCCCAGCACCCTCCACCAGCTGCGCGTGCACGTGCCCGACCGGCCCGGCGTGCTTGCGGCAATCACGCAGGCGCTGGGGGCAGAGCGGATCAACATTGAGGACTTCGAGCTCAAACACGCCTCACCCGAGCGGGGCGGTGTGCTGCACATGCTCGTCGCGGGCGCGCGGGAGGCCGAACGTGCGGCGGCGCTGCTCGACGAGCAGGGCTACGGCGTGGTCGTCTCGCCGGTGCTCGACGACCGATGACGCTAGTCGAGCCGGCGACGGCGCTCGTCGGGCACATCGGCGTCCCCGGCGACAAGTCGATCTCCCACCGTGCGGTGCTGCTCGGCGCGATCGGCGAGGATGAGACGACGATCGCCGGCTTCGGACGCTCGGCGGACACCGAGTCGACGCTCGCCGCGGTCCGGGCTCTCGGCGCCGAGGTGGCCGAGGACGAGGTCGACCTCGTGCGGGTGGAGGGTCGCGGGCTGCGCGGGCTGAAAGCGTCGGCCGAACCGCTGAACCTCGGTAACTCCGGAACGACTCTGCGGCTGCTCCCCGGCATCCTCGTCGGGCAGGACGGCCGCTTCGAGCTGACGGGGGACGAGTCGCTTCGCTCCCGCCCTGTGGAGCGCATCGCCGCGCCGCTCACGCAGATGGGCGCGGCGATCAAAACCACGGACGGGCACGCGCCGCTCGTCGTCGAGGGCGGCAGGGACCTGAGCGGGATCCGCTACGAGCTGCCGGTGGCGAGCGCCCAGGTCAAGTCGGCCGTGCTGCTCGCGGGCCTGTACGCGTCTGGAGAGACGACCGTCGTCGAGCCGATTTCGACCCGCGACCACACGGAGATCCTGCTCGCCGCCGCGGGCGCGCGAGTTCGGCGCCGGACGCACCAGGTGACCGTCGCTCCGGTGGAGCGGATCGAACTGGGCCGGGTCGAGGTGCCCGGCGACTTCTCGTCGGCAGCGCCTTTCATCGTCGCGGCGACCTTGCTCCCGGGCTCGGAGCTGATCGTGCACGACGTCGGGCTGAATCCGACGCGGACGGGCCTCCTCGACGTGCTCGCGCGGATGGGCGCGCGGATCACGGTCATCAACCGGCGGCGGGTCGGTGGCGAGCCGGTCGGCGACCTCGAGGTGCAGTCGGCCGAGCTCGTCGCGACCAAGATCGAGCCTGCGGAAGTGCCCAGGCTGATCGACGAGCTGCCGCTCATCTCGCTTGCCGCCGCCTGCGCGCGTGGGGAGACCGTCATCCGCGGGGCCGGAGAGCTCCGGGTCAAGGAAACGGACCGCATCGAAAGTGTCAGAACTTCGCTCCGAGCCCTTGGCGCGCGCGTTTCCGCGAGCGATGATGTCCTCAGGGTGAGAGGGGTCCCAACCCGCCCTAAGGGCGGGGGTATGAGCTCGGGCGGCGATCACCGGCTCGCGATGCTCGGGGCTGTGGCCGGTCTCATTTCGCGCGAAGGAGTACGCCTCGAGGGGGTGGAGGCGGTCGGGGTAAGCTTCCCCGGATTCTTCGACCTTCTCGAGTCGGTCACACAGCGATGATCGTTGCCATAGACGGGCCCGCCGGGGCAGGAAAGAGCACGGTCGCAAGCCGGCTCGCAGAGCGCCTCGGCTTTCGCTACCTCGACACCGGGGCGATGTACCGCGCGCTCACGTGGCTTGCGATGCAGGAAGGGATCCCGCTCGCGGAGGGCGACAAGCTCGGCGAGCTTGCCCGCGAGCACCAGGTCGACCTCGACGAATCCGGTCGCGTCACGATCGCTGGCGCCGATGTCACGTCCGCGATCCGTCAGTCGCGGATCGACCGGCTCGTGCCCGTCGTCGCCCGGCACCCGGAGGTGCGCACGGTCATGCGTGAGCGCCAGCGCGAACTGGCCGAGCTCGGCGACGCGGTCATCGAAGGTCGCGACATCGGCACCGTCGTCTGCCCGAACGCGGATGTGAAGGTCTACCTCGCAGGCCGAACGGGCGATCCGAGAGCAGCGCCGCCTCGCCGAGCGGCCCGACATCGGCGCCGATGCGCTCGCCACCGACCTGCGCGCGCGCGACGAGAGCGACATGGTGCGGATGCAGCCGGCCGAGGACGCGCTCGAGATCGACACGAGCGACCTCGACGTCGCCGATGTCGTCGACCAGATCGAGAAGCTCGTGCGGGCACGCCTGCCGGCATGAACAGAATCGACGCAGTCTGGGCGGTGGGCCGGTGGACGATCCAGCCGCTGACGAAGCTCTCGACGCCCCTCCGCAACTACGGGGTTGAGCGCATCCCTCCCGAAGGCGGGGTGGTGCTCGCCATGAACCACTTCTCCTGGCTCGATCCGCCTGCGTTCGGCTCGTGCTGTCCGCGCACGATCCACTTCCTGGCCAAGAGCGAGATCCACAGCCACTTCGGCCTGGGGCAACTGATCCGCGCCTTCGGCACACGCTCTGTGCGCCGCGGCGAGTCCGACCGCGAAGCGGTTCGCGCGATGCGGGAGATCGTTCGTGACGGCTACCCGCTGGGGCTCTTCGTCGAAGGCACCCGGCAAAAGGCGGGTGTTCCGGGGGAAGCCATGCCGGGCGCAGGGATGGTCGCGCTCCAGGAGGACGTGCCGGTCATCCCAGCGGCGATCCACGGCAGCCAGTTCTGGCAGCCGTGGAACCGACACCCGGTCTCGGTCGTCTGGGGTGAGCCGATGCACTTCGAGGGGCTGCCCCGTGCGGGCAAGGGCTACCGCGAGCTTCGACGCTGATTCAGGAGGAGATCCATCGCCTCTGGCGCTGGCTGGTCGAGCAGCACGAGCAAGGTCGACCCCCCAACCCGACACTCCCGTGACCGAGGAGCTCCTCGGGACCGTCGCCGTCGTCGGGTTCCCGAACGTCGGCAAGTCCACGCTCGTCAACCGGCTGACCGGCACTCGCCAGGCCGTCGTGCACGAGACACCCGGAGTCACGCGCGACCGCAAGGAGCTCGTCTGCGAGTGGTCCGGCCATCGGTTCCTGCTCGTCGACACGGGCGGCGTCGATATCGCCGACCGCTCGCCGCTCACCAAGCAGGTCGCCGACCAGGCGCGGACGGCGATCGCCGAAGCCGACCTCATTCTCTTCGTCGTCGACACCCGGGCCGGGATCACGCCGGGCGACGAGGAGCTGGCGGCGATCCTGCGGCACTCGCGCAAGCCGATCTTCCTGATCGCGAACAAGATCGACGAGCCCGGGCGCGAAGCGGACGCCCTGGAGTTCCACCGGCTCGGCCTCGGCGACCCGGTTCCACTTTCCGCCGTGCACGGACACGGCACGGGCGACCTGCTCGACGCGATCATCGCCCGCCTCCCCGGGAGCGGCCCGGCCGAGGCGGGCGAGGACGCGATCCGGGTCGCCATTCTCGGGCGGCCGAACGCGGGCAAGTCGAGCCTCCTCAATGCGCTGCTCGGCGAGGAGCGGGTGATCGTCTCCGAGCAGCCGGGAACGACTCGTGATGCGATCGACACGGTCCTCAAGCGCGGCGAGCGGACGTTCGTCCTCGTCGACACGGCTGGGCTGCGACGCAAGCAGAAAAAGCGCCAGGGCATCGAGTACTACTCGGAGCTACGCGCGTTGCAGGCGGCGGAGCGCGCTGACGTCGTGCTCGCTCTCGTCGACGCGAGCCAGGGCGTCGTCGAGCACGATCTGGCGATCGCCGACATCGCGCGCAAGTCGATGTCCTCGACGCTCGTCGTCCTGTCCAAATGGGACATCGCGGAGGTCGGAATCGAGGACGTTCGCGAGCGGCTGGAGCCGCGCCTCCGACAGCGCCCGCCGATCGTCGCCGCCTCCGCGAAGACGCGCCGCGGAGTGGGGAAGGTCCTCGACCGCGTCGAGGAGCTGTACGAGAAGCACACGACGCGGATCCCGACGGGCGAGCTGAACCGCTTCCTCAGCGAGCTGCGGGAGGTGCGCGAGCCCCCGTCGCGAAACGGGAAGCGGCTGAACCTCCTCTACGGCACCCAGACGACCGTGCGCCCGCCCCGCTTCCGCTTCTTCGTCAACGACCCCGGCCTGATCACGCGCGACTACGGCTACTGGGTCGAGAACCAGCTCCGCGAGCGCTTCGACCTCGAGGGCGTGCCCGTGGCCATCGACTTCGTCAGGCGATCGTGAAGGCCGTCGTCGTCGGAGCGGGGGCGTGGGGGACCGCATTTGCGCATCTGCTCGTGGAGCGCGGTCACGACGTGACGCTTGCCGGCCGCGATCCCGAGCAGGTGCGCGCGATCGCGGAGACGGGGCGGAACCCGAAGTACCTTCCGAACGTCTCCCTCCAGGGGGTCCGCGCTGCCACGCTCGACGACGCGCCCTTCGACGGGGCAGACCTCGTCGTGCTCGCAGTTCCGAGCCGCGCTTTCGGCGAGGTCGTGGCCGTGCTGCCCGAGGACGGCGCGGTCTTGAGCCTGACGAAGGGGCTCGACCCGGCAACCGGCGGCCGGCTCTCGACGCTCGTGCGCGACCGGCCCGTCGCGGTCCTTTCGGGCCCGAACTTCGCCGAAGAGATCGGTCAGGGACTGCCCGCGGCAGCCGTGATCGCGAGCGAGGACGAGGAGCTCGCTGAGAGGCTCCAACGGGAGATCAACTCGCTCATCTTCCGCGTGTACGTCAACCGTGACCTCGTCGGCGTCGAGCTGGCCGCCGCTGCGAAGAACGTGATGGCGCTGGCCGCCGGTGGCGTCGACGGGCTCGGCCTCGGCGACAACGCGAAGAGCGGGATCGTCACGCGCGGGCTTGCCGAGATGGCGCGCCTCGGCGAGGCTTGCGGCGGCCGCGGCGAGACCTTCGCAGGCCTCGCGGGAATCGGCGACCTGATCGTCACGTGCTGGTCGCATCACGGCCGAAACCGGCGCGCGGGCGAGCTGATCGCTCGTGGCACGTCGCCGGAGGACGCCGCCGCGCAGATCGGAACGGTCGAGGGCCTGACGACGGCGCCCGTGCTCCGCGAGCTCTCGCAGCGGGTCGGCGTCGAGATGCCGATCACGAACTCTGTGTGCGAGATCCTCGACGGCCGGAGCCTCGACGAATTGGCTGCAAATCTGATGGGCAGACGACCGACCGCCGAATAGAATGCGTAAGTGCGCCTGATTCGCATCGCCCTGCTCGTGGCTCTCGCGCTCGCCGTTTCCGGCTGCGGGGCGAATAAAGACGCAGCTACGAGCGGCGGCGCAGAGATCGTCCCGGCCAACACGTCGGCCTTCGTCTCGATCGACTCCAATCTCAGCTCCGACCAGTGGCAGCAGGTCGACGAGCTGCTTCGCAAGTTCCCGATCCGCTCCGAGGCGATCGCGTCTCTCCGCGCGGCCATGGAAGAGGAGTCAGGTCTCGACTACGAGCAGGATGTCGAGCCTGCTCTCGGCGACGAGATCGACTTCGTCTGGCTCGACCTCGCAGGCGGCGGGTCGAACGTGGTCGCGGTGACGGAGCCGAAGGATGCTGACGCCTTCCGGCGGATGATCGAGCAGGGAAACGAGAAAGGCGGCCTGGATCTCGTGTTCGAGGAGCAGGACGGCTGGTTCGTTCTCTCGGACACGCAGCAGACGCTCGATCGCTTCAGCGAAGAGTCTGCGTCGGGCGAGAAGCTAGCCGACGACCCCGTCTACAAGGCCGCGCTCGCGGAGCTTCCCGAGGAGGCATTGGTCCACGTTTACCTGCGTGGTGAGAGCCTCGTCGAGCCGTTTCAGGACTTCCCTGGGCTGACTCCGCCTCAGCTGAGGGCAGACCAGAAGCCGGAGTTCCTCTCTGCCGCCTTGTCAGCGGAGGGCAGCGGCTTCCGGCTCGTCGGCGCCGGCCGTACCGAAGCCGAGCCGAAGGCTCAGATCGAACCGTTCGAGTCGAAGTTCCTGAGCGATGTGCCGGCTGATGCCGTCGCGTTTCTCACGTTCCGCGGCGGCGAGCAGTTCGAGCAGCAGCTGGAGGAGATGAAGCGGGACGGCAGCCTCGATGAGGGCCTCGGCGAGCTCGAGCGCATGCTCGGTTTCCGCGTCGAAAGCCTGATCGATCTCGTCTCGCACGAGGTCGCCCTCTATGTCCGCCCCGGCTCGCCTATTCCCGAGGTCACGCTTCTCGTCGACGCACCGGACGAACACGAGGTCCTCGGGCGCGTGAACGCGACGTTGCGAGCTCTGACGAGGACGCTTCCGACCCAGCCGTGCCAGGCTCCGCCCGAAGAGGCGGGAGTGCCCGTCACGTGCATCGACCTGGGCCCGGTCCAGCTTCGAACCGCCGCCTTCGACGACAAGGTGGTCGTCACGATCGGGCAGGACGCGATTTCCGAGCTGCGCGGCGACGGCCCGCGCCTGAGCGACGACGAGGACTTCACGGGCGCGCAGGAAGCGGCCGGCCTTCCGGACGAGAGCGCGGGCTTCATCTGGGTCGACCTCGAGGACGGCCTCCCGCTCATCCTCGGCCTTGCCGAGGTCTCCGGCCAATCGATTCCCGCGGACATCCGCGCCAACCTCGAGCCGCTCGGCTCATTCCTCGCCTGGGCCGAGACCGACGGTCGCAACGGGTCGTTCACCGCCTTCCTGCAGATCGACTAGCCTTCGCCGCCGTGGCTGCGCGCGAGTTTCTCTTCACCTCGGAGTCCGTTACCGAGGGTCATCCCGACAAGATCGCCGACCAGATCTCGGACTCGGTGCTCGATGCCGTCCTGACCGACGACGTCAACGGCCGCGTCGCCTGCGAGACGCTGATCACCACCGGCCTCGTCGTCGTCGCCGGCGAGATCACGACCGAGACCTACGTCGACGTCGCCCGGATCGTTCGCGATCGGATCACCCAGATCGGCTACACCCATTCGGAGTGGGGCTTCGACGCGACGACCTGCGGTGTCGTCGTGGCCATCGACGAGCAATCGCCGGACATCGCCCAGGGCGTGGACGCCTCGTATGAGGTGCAGCACGACCCGGGCGACGACGATCCGCTCGACAAGCTCGGCGCGGGCGACCAGGGAATGATGTTCGGCTACGCAACGCGCGAGACGCCGGAGCTGATGCCGCTGCCGATCATGCTCGCGCACAAGATCTGCAAGCGCCTCGCAGAGGTACGCAAGGCGGGGATCCTCCCGTACCTGCGGCCGGACGGGAAGGCCCAGGTGACCGTCCGCTACGAGGTCGACGAGCACGGGGTGCAGCGACCCGTGGAGATCGATCGCGTCCTCGTCTCCACCCAGCACTCGGAAGGGCTGGACGCCGACACGATGATCAAGCCGGACATCATCGAGCAGGTTCTGCGTCCGATCCTGCCGCGCGACCTTTACGACGAGAAGCGACTCGAAGAGCGCGAGTTCGTCTACGTCAATCCGACCGGCAAGTTCGTGCTCGGCGGACCGATGGGCGACACGGGGCTCACAGGCCGGAAGATCATCGTCGACACCTACGGCGGCGCAGCCCGGCACGGGGGAGGCGCCTTCTCCGGGAAGGACCCGACGAAGGTCGACCGCTCAGCCGCCTACGCGGCCCGCTACGTGGCGAAGAACCTCGTCGCGGCCGAGCTCGCCGACCGGATCGAGGTCAACGTCGCGTATGCGATCGGCGTCGCCCACCCGGTCTCGATCGCCGTCCGGACGTTCGGCACCGAGCGAGAGGGGATCTCGGTCGCTCGGATCGAGGAGCTGGTGACCGAGCACTTCGACCTGCGACCCGGCGCGATCATCCGCGACCTCGACCTCCAGCGCCCGATCTACTCGAAAACCGCTGCTTACGGCCATTTCGGCCGCGACGACCACGACTTCACGTGGGAGCGCACCGACAAGGCCGAAGCGCTGCGCGCCGCGGCAGGCCTGAACGAGCCGGCAGCTAGCCGGGCCTGACGAACAAGCCGGCGGCCGCCTTCTCCCCGATCGCCTGCTCGCGGCCCTTGAGCTTCACCGTGAACTGGCCGGCCGCCGGCTGCACCTCGCGCAGCTCGATCTTCGCTCCCGGGACGAAGCCCTCGTCGTAGAACCAGTGCAGGAGCTCGCCGTCGTGCTCGGCGAGGCGGACGATGGTCGCGCGCTTGCCAGGCTCGAGTGCCGCGAGCGGCTCGAGCTCCTTGTTCTCCTCCTGCTCGAACGCCGGGTCGACCGGCCACCCGTGCGGGCAGCGGTCGGGGAAGCCGAGCTTCTCCTCCATGCGCTCGACCATCTCGTCGGAGAACGTCTCGCCGATGTCATCTGCGTAGACGTGCGCCTCACCGGCGGTGTAGCCCATGAAATCGGTCAGGAGCCGCTCGACGATCCGGTGCTTGCGGACGACACGCTCCGCGCGCTTGCGCCCCGACGGCGTGAGCAGCGCCTCCTTGTGCTCCCCGCGTCGGATGAGGCCTTCCTTCTCTAGCCGCTTCAGCATCTCGCCGGCCGAGGCGCGCGAGACGCCGAGCATCTCGGCAACACGCGACGCGAGCGTGGGGGAGCCGCCCGACAGCGGGCTGTACTCCCCGATCGGGAACGCGAGGAAGTAGATCGTCTCGAGGTACTCGTCGACCGAGTGGGAGTGGCGCGGCGCCATCGGGTTCGAATATAGTCCTCCGCGGCACTTGTAAGGTCACCCTTACAACGAACGGAAGGAGATCCAGACTCGATGTCCACGCCCCAGTTGCTTGCGCTCGGCGCGCTCGCCGGTTTCACAATCTTTCTCGGCCTGCCCATCGGCCGGCTTCGGACCACCGACACGCGCCTGAAAGCTGCGCTCAGCGCCGCCGCAACTGGAATCCTGCTCTTCCTCCTGATCGAGGTCACGGAGCACGGTGTGGGGCCGGTGGAGGAGGCTCTCGAGGGAGCGGTCGACGACGGGAAGTCCTGGGCCGATTTTGCCGGGCTCGCTGCACTCTTCGTGACGGGCGCAAGTGCCGGTCTGATGAGCCTCGTCTACTACGACCGGTGGATGGGACGGCAGCGCAACAAGGCGATGCTTGGGCCTGGTGCGGCCTCGGCCGCCGAGTACGCGCCGTCCTGGGTCGCCAGCCTCTCGCCGGCGCGGTGGCTTGCGCTGCTAATCGCGACCGGGATCGGCCTGCACAACTTCTCCGAGGGCCTGGCGATCGGGCAGTCTGCAGCGCAGGACGAGGTAGCCCTCGCCCTGGTCCTGATCGTCGGCTTCGGGCTCCACAATGCGACGGAAGGCTTCGGAATCGTCGCTCCACTCAGCGGTGCGGAGGAAACGCCTTCGTGGGGCTTCCTCGGCCTGCTCGGGTTGATCGGAGGCGCTCCGACCTTCCTCGGCACGCTGATCGGCCAGTCGTTCGTCAGCGAAGCCGTCTCTGTCGCCTTCCTTGCGCTCGCGGCGGGCTCGCTCCTGTACGTGATCATGCAGCTGATGCACGTGAACCGGCAGCTCGGCCACAAGGAGCTCGTCGGGTGGATGCTGCTCGCGGGCCTGTTCCTCGGCTTCGCGACCGACTTCATCATCGAAGCCGCCGGCGTCTAACACGCCGAGCTCGGCGGTAGCCTCCGCCCGAGTGTCGCCGCGCTACGCCTCCGTCTACCCCCTCGTGACGACGCGGGCGCTCTCACGCCCGTTCACGTACGAGGCTCCCGACGAGGTACAGCTCGGCAGCGTCGTGTCCGTCCGCTTGGGCGGCGCGAAGCAGCGCGGTGTCGTGATCGAGGTCGACGAGGCCCCGCCGGCCGGCATCGTCGCCGCGCCGATCGAGGGCATCGAGGAGTCGCTTCCGCCTGCGCTCGTCGAGCTTGCGCTCTGGGTCGCGGACTACTACGGCTCGACACCGGGCCGGGCGCTCGCGCTCGTCGCTCCGTCGAAGCGAGTGCGGCGGAAAGAGCTCCCGCAGCCGGCCGACCGTGACTCGCTGCCGGGCGAGCCCGAGCCGGAGCACCTGACCGCATCGCAGGAGCGTGCGCTTGCGAGGCTGCGTGAGGCAGCCGAGGGCGGCGGCGGCCACTTCCTGCTCTACGGGGCGACCGGGAGCGGGAAGACCGAGGTCTACCTCCAGGCTGCAAAGGACGCCCTCGAGCGCGGCCTCGGCGTGATCGTCCTCGTTCCGGAGATCGCGCTCGCGCCGCAGACGGTCGGCCGCTTTCGCGCGCGTTTCGGCGACCGGATCGCGATTCTCCACTCGTCGTTGACGGAGGCGGAGCGCCGCGACGAGCGTGAGCGCATCGCCTCCGGCGAGGCGCCGATCGTGATCGGCGCGCGCTCGGCGGTCTTCGCTCCGCTGCCGCGGGTCGGGCTGATCTGCGTCGACGAGGAACACGACGCCGCGTACAAGCAGGAGTCCGATCCGCGTTACGACGCGCGGACGGTCGCAGCAAAGCGTGCCACCCTCGAGAAAGCCGTCGCGATCTACGGAAGCGCGACGCCGAGGCCGGAGAGCTGGCAGGCGCTCGAGCGGCTCGACCTCGGCGGCCGGGTCGGCGCGGAGCTCCCACCCGTGAGGATCGTCGACCTGAGGGGCGAGGCCGGCTATCCGCTCTCGGCTCCGCTGCTCGCCGAGCTCGGCAAGGTGGCCGAGACCGGAGGGAAGGCGATCCTGCTGCTGAACCGCCGCGGCGTTGCACCCGCGTTGCACTGCCGGGCGTGTGGCGTCACGCGCCGCTGCCCGAACTGCGACGTCGCGCTCGTCCTCCACCGAGACGAGCTCCTGCACTGCCACCACTGCGCGTTCGTCGAGCCGACGACCACGGTTTGCCCCGAGTGCGGCTCGGTCGAGCTCGCCCGGATCGGCGCGGGGACGCAGCGGCTCGAGCGCGAGCTGGAGGAGCGCGTTCCCGAGCTCGAGCGCTTCCGGCTGGACGCCGACGCGGTCGCCGAGCGCGGAGCCCTCACAGACACGCTGCGGCGGTTCGCAGCCGCCGATCGCGCGGTGCTCGTCGGCACGCAGATCGTCGCCAAGGGGCACCACTTCGCCGGCGTTTCGCTGGCGGCGGTGATCGACGCCGACACCGGCCTGAGCGTCCCCGACTTCCGCGCAGAGGAGCGAACGTTCCAGCTCGTGACCCAGCTCGCGGGGAGGAGTGGGCGCGATGCGCCCGGTCGCGTGCTCGTCCAGAGCTTCCAGCCCGAGTCCCGAGCGGTTGCTCTTGCCGCCAGGCACGACGTGGCGGGATTCCTGGAGGGCGAGCTCGCGCGCCGGGAGGAGCTCGGCTATCCGCCGTTCCGGCACATCGTGCGCGTCCTCGTCGCCGGCCCCGACCGGGACGACGTGCTGCAAGCGGGACGCGAGCTCGCGGCGGGGCTCGAGCGCGTCACGGGAGATCTGCTCGGGCCGGCCGAGCTCTTTCGCGTCCGCGGCCGGCACCGGGCGCAGCTCGTCGTGAAGACCGACCGGCCGCGCGAGGTCGCCTCCCGGGCCGCGCAGCTCCTTGCCGGCGCTGCCCCGGCGATGCGCGAAGCCAAACTCTCGGCAGTCGTCGATGTGGATCCGCAAAGCGTCTGACTAGACTCGGGGCAGTGGCCGAGGAAGGACAGGTCAGAACTCACGAGCGCGACGAGCAGGCGGAGGCGACGCGGCGGCTTGCGCTCGCGCAGATCCGCCAGTACCCGGACCCCGTGCTGCGCCTCGAGGCTCAGGACGTGGAGTCCTTCGACGCCGATCTCGCCCAGCTCGTGGCGCGTATGACCCGGCTGATGGAGGACGCCCAGGGTGTCGGGCTCGCCGCCAATCAGGTTGGCGTTCTCCGGCGAGTCGTGGTGTTGCTGACGGACGGCGAGGAGGAGCCGACGGTTCTCGTCAACCCCGTGATCCTCGACCGCTCGGACGAGACGGAAGAGGAGACCGAGGGTTGCCTGTCCCTCCAGGGCGTGGTCGTCCCGGTCGAGCGGGCCTTGAGCTTGAGGGTTGCGGCGCGCGATGCCGAGGGCGCACCCGTCGAAGTAGAGCTCGAGGGGTTGGCGGCCCGGGTCGCTCAACACGAGGTCGATCATCTCGACGGCGTGCTCATCGTCGACCGGACGACGCCCGAGGGCCGCCGCGAGGCGCTTGCCGTGTTGCGGCAGGCAGCCGCGCTTTGAACATTGGCGTGGCCGCTACAGCGCCGCTCGGCGCTGACGTCCTCGAGCGGTTGAGCCAGAGGCACGAGATCGCGTTCCTGATCACACGGCCGGACCGGCCTCAGGGTCGAGGCCGGCAAGTAGGCGCGCCGCCGGCGAAGGACGCCGCCGAGCGGCTCGGCATCGAAGTGCGCCAGCCCGAGAAGCTGGACGGGTCGGCAGAGGTGGGGGAGGTCGAGGCGGTCGTCGTCGCGGCGTACGGCGCGCTCATTCCGGAAGCCCTGCTCGACCGCACGCTCTGGCTGAACGTTCACCCGTCGCTCCTTCCCCGCTGGCGCGGGGCCGCGCCGGTGGAGCGGGCGATCATGGCCGGCGATGTCGAGAGCGGCGTGACGATCCACCGCACGACGGCCGAGCTCGATGCAGGCCCGATTGCGGCCCAGCAGGCGTTCCCGATCGGGCCGGACGACGACGCGGGATCGGTCTACACCAGGGCCGGAGCGCTCGCAGCGGAGCTCCTGGACGGCGTGCTCGCAGCGCCCGAATTTCATCCGCAGCCTGACGACGGGGCGACCTATGCGCAGAGGCTGACTGCGGCCGATCGTGAGCTCGACTGGGATCGACCGGCAGAGACCCTCGTCAACCAGATCCGGGCTCTCTCGCCGCACATCGGCGCCCGCGGGGTCGTCGACGGCCGAACGCTGACCGTCTGGCGAGCGGTCCCGGCCTCGCCCGAGTCGAAGCTGACCGCCGGCGGTCTCGAGCTGCTCGAGGTCCAGCCCGAGGGAAAGCGTCGCATGACGGGCGAGGAATACCTCCGCGGCCTCCGCGGCTGAGAAGATCCGACGATGGGCTGGAACGAATGGGTGCGCACCGCCGAGATCGAGCCGTCGATCTACGCGGCGGACTTCTCGCGGCTCGGCGAGCAGATCGAGACGGTCATGGAGGCGGGAGTGCGCATCTTCCATTTCGACGTCGGTGACGGGCACTTCGTGGAGCCGATCACGATCGGCCCGATCGTCCTCAAGTCGATCTCGCCCATCGTCCACCGGCTCGGCGGCGTGCTCGACTGCCACCTCATGGTCGAGCGGCCGGAGAAGCATTTCGGGCAGATAGCGGAGGCGGGCGGGGACAGCGTGACCGTGCACTACGAGGCCTGCGACGACCTTCCGGGGGTGGTCCAGCAGGCGCGCGAGCTCGAGCTCGGGGTCGGCGTCGCCTTCAACCCCGAGACCGAGCCGGACGACGTCGTCGTCGCTGCCGGCGAGCTCGTCGACCTCGTCCTCTGCATGAGCATCCATCCGGGGTATTCGGGGCAGCCGTTCATGCCCGAGGCCGTGTCACGAGTGGAGCGACTACGGGAGCTGCTGCCCGATGGTGTCCACGTGCAGGTGGATGGTGGTGTCGGCCCCGACAACGCGGCCGAGATCCGTCAAGCCGGTGCCAACCTGCTCGTCGCGGGGACCAGCGTCTTCGGCCAGGAGGACATCGCCGGGGCCTACCGGCGCCTCGCCCAGGCGATCGCCTGATGCTGGAGCGGGCGCTCGAGCTCGCCGAACGAGGGCGCGGCACGACGCATCCGAACCCGGTGGTCGGCGCGGTCGTCGTGCGCGACGGCGAGGTCGTCGGCGAAGGGTGGCACGAGCGGAAGGGCGGGCCGCACGCCGAGGTAGTCGCACTCGAAGCGGCAGGCGAGGCGGCGCGTGGCGCGACCATGTTCGTGACCCTGGAGCCGTGCTCCCATCACGGGCAAACGCCGCCGTGCGTCGACGCCGTGCTGGCGGCCGGTGTCGCGCGCCTCGTTGCCGGCGCACTCGATCCTCATCCGGAGCACGGAGGAGGGCTCGACCGGCTGCGGGCGGCGGGTCTCGAGGTCGAGCTGGTCGACTCGTTCGAGGCGCGGGCGCAGAACGAAGCGTGGCGGACGTGGGTCTCGAAGCGGCGCCCGTTTGTCACCTACAAGGCCGCGGTGACGCTCGACGGCAGCATGAGCGTGCCCGGGGAGCGGTGGGTCTCCGGCGAAAAGAGCCGGCGCCTCGTCCACGAGGTGCGTGCTGCTTCGGACGCGGTCGCGGTCGGGATGGGCACGGTCCGTGCCGACAACCCGCGGCTGGACGCCCGCGACGTGGACGCAGCGCGCCAGCCCCGGCGGATTGCGTTCGGTGCCGGGCCGCTGCCGGACGGGTCCGAGCTCGAGTTGCTCAGTGCGCCCTTGGAGGAAGCGCTCGGGCGCCTCGCGGAAGAGGGCGTGCAGTCGCTCCTGCTCGAAGGGGGGCCGACGCTTGCCGCCTCCTTCTTCGCCGCCGACCTTGTCGACAAGCTGATGCTCTTCGTCGCCCCAAAGCTCTCCGGCGAGGGGCCGAGCCTGCTTCCGGCGCTGCCGGCCCCGGTCGCGCTCGAGCGCCTGAGCGCGCGGCCGGTGGGCGAGGACGTCCTCCTGACCGCGTACGTCCACGAGCCTTGAGCCTGTGGCGAGCACGCCCGTAAGCCCTTTTTCTTAGGGGTGACGCCCCCGCACCCCCGCCGTGAGCGTAGCGGGGAAATCCGCGCGCGTGGGTCACTGAACCGTGCCGAGAATGTGAATCTCGAGGGCGCTTGTAGCCTGTCGGTCGTGTTCACCGGGATCGTTCGCGAGCGAGGACGCGTCGCCTCCGTCGAGGGCGCCGACGACGCTCGGCACCTCCAGATCGAGGCGCCCGGCACCTCGGCTCGGCTCGGGGTCGGCGACTCGGTCTCGATCGACGGCTGCTGCCTGACTGCGACCGCGATCTCCGACGGCAGCTTCTCGGTCACGGCCGTGCCCGAGTCGCTCGGCCGGACGACCCTCGGGCGGCTCGAGCCCGGCGACGAGGTGAATCTCGAGACGGCGACCCGTGCGGGCGAGCCCCTCGGCGGCCACTACGTCCAGGGTCACGTCGACGGCGTCGGACGCGTCGCATCGGTCGAGCCGGAGGAGGAAGGCGCCCGGATGTGGGTCGAGGCGCCGCCCGAGCTCCTCCGCTACTGCGTCGAGAAGGGGTCGATCGCGGTCGGCGGCGTCTCGCTCACGATCTCGGGGCTCCGGGGCGGCGCGTTCGAGGTCGCACTCGTCCCGCACACGCTCGCGGAGACGACGTTCGGCGCTCTCTCTGCGGGCGACGAGGTCAATCTGGAAGTGGACGTCCTCGCCAAATACGTCGAGAAGCTGATCCACCCCGATACGATTTCTCCCGGATGACCCAGACGGTGCCCGAGAAGAAGAGTCACTTTGCCGCGATCGAAGATGCGATCGAGGACATCCGGCAGGGCAAGTTCGTCGTCGTCGTCGACGCGGCCGACCGCGAGAACGAGGGCGACCTGACGATCGCGGCCCAATTTGCAACGCCCGAGGCGATCAACTTCATGGCGAAGCACGCACGCGGGCTGATCTGCCTCTGCCTGACGGAGGACCGCTGCGACGAGCTCGCGCTCCGCCAGATGGCCGAGAACAACGAGGCGCCTCTCCAGACGGCGTTCACCGTCTCGATCGAAGCGCGCGAAGGCGTGACCACGGGCATCTCCGCGCAGGACCGCTCGGTCACGATCCAGGTCGCGGTCGACCCGACGAAGGGCGCGCACGACGTCATCCAGCCCGGTCACGTCTTTCCGCTCCGCGCGCGAGACGGGGGAGTCCTCGTCCGCGCCGGCCAGACAGAGGCCGCCGTCGATCTCGCCCGTCTGGCCGGCCTGAACCCCGCCGGCGTCGTCTGCGAGGTGATGAAGGAGGACGGCACGATGGCGCGCGTCCCCGACCTAGTCGGATATTGCGAGCAGCACGGCATCAAGCTGGTCACGGTCGCCGACCTGATCGAGTACCGGCGTCGGACCGAGAAGCTCGTTGAGCGCACGGCCGAGGTCCGCCTGCCGACGGCCCACGGCGAGTTCACCGCGATCGCGTTCCGGGAAAAGCTCTCGGGCAAGCACCATGTCGCGCTCGTCAGCGGAGACGTGGACGGCGCCGAGAACGTGCTCGTCCGCGTGCACTCGGAGTGCCTGACCGGCGACGTCTTTCACTCGCTGCGCTGTGACTGCGGCGAGCAGCTCGAGCAAGCGCTTTCGCGGCTCAGTGCCGAGGAGTGCGGCGTTCTCCTGTACATGACCCAGGAGGGGCGCGGCATCGGTCTCCTGAACAAGCTGAAGGCCTACGAGCTCCAGGAGTCGGGGCTCGACACGGTCGAGGCGAACCTCGAGCTCGGACTTCCGGCCGATGCGCGCGAGTACGGGATCGGCAACCAGATCCTGTCCGACCTCGGGCTGACGACGATCCGGATCCTCACCAACAACCCGAAGAAGCTGACCGGGATCGAGGGGTTCGGCCTGACCGTCGTCGAGCAGGTGCCGATCGAGACCGAGCCGACCGACGAGAACCGTGGCTATCTCGAGACGAAGCGCGCCAAGCTGGGTCACCGCCTGCATCATCAGGACCTCCGCTTCGACGCCGAGCCGGCGGACGAATGAGCGATCGCATCGACGAGATCGAGTCTCGCCTCAACGAGCTGGGGCGGCCCGAGGCGCCCGAGTCCCCCGAGTCTCCCGAGGCTCCCGACACTCCCGAGACTCCGGACGGAGACGAGGCGCCCGAGGCGCCCGAGACGCCCGAGGCACCGCCCGACGCTCCCGAGGACGGTGAGGTTCCCGCTCTCAGGCCGCCCTCGCCTCCGCCGACCGGGCGCGACGAGCACGCCGAGGGCGAGCTTCGCATTCCCGAGGGCTACGGCGCTCTCAGCGGGGGTGCCGACGGCCGTCGCGCGGTCGGGATCGTCGTCAGCCGCTACAACGGCGAGATCACCAATCGCCTGCTTGAGCGAGCGCTCGCCGAGCTGGAGGAGGTCGGCGTGCCGCGCGAGGCGATCATGATCATGCCCGTCCCGGGAGCCTTCGAGCTTCCTCTGGCGACGATGGCTCTCGCGAAGACGCGCCGGTACGCGTGCATCGTCGCGCTCGGCTGTGTGATCCGCGGTGAGACGCCGCATTTCGACCTGATCGCAGGCGAGACCGCGAGCGGCCTTCAGCTGGCCGCAATCGAGACCGGTGTCCCGGTCGCGTTCGGCGTCCTCACGGTCGAGAACCGTGAGCAGGCAGAGAAGCGGATCGACCGGGCCGCAGACGCGGTGCGAAGCGCCCTCGAGATGGCCGACGTCTTCTCGCAGCTCCGGGCGCAAGCGGCCGGCCCCCTCAGCTGACGGCGGCGTCACAATCAACGCCTTTGGCTAGACTGCCGCGGTCGTGGCCAGAATCTGCGCTATCTGTGGGAAGAAGCCGTCCTTCGGGAACAACCGGAGCCATTCGATGGTGGCGACGAAGCGACGCTTCGATCCAAACCTCCAGCGAGTCCGCGTCCTCCTGGACGGGCGCGCCCAGCGTGCGAACGTCTGCACCCGGTGCCTAAAAGCCGGAAAAGTCGAAAAAGCGCTCTGATCTCGATATAACCGGCCGATGCGCGCCGCGGTTCTCGAGCTCGTCCGTGCCGCGGAGACTGCGCTCGAGCGCAACCGTGCGCGTCTGGACGATCTCAACGTCTTTCCGGTGCCCGACGGCGACACGGGAACGAACATGCTCCTCACCGTGCGGGCCGTCACGGAGACGTTGCAACAGCCTCTGGCAGAGTCGGACAGGGCCGGCCTGGCCGAGGAGGTTGCTCACGCGGCACTGCTCGGGGCTCGCGGGAACTCCGGAGTGATCCTGTCGCAGATCGTGCGCGGAGCCTGCGACGTCCTGGCCGGCGCCGAGCCGGTCGATGCCGAAGCGACTGCAAGAGCCTTCCGCCGGGCCTCCGACGAGGCCTACGCCGCCGTGCAGGAGCCCAAGGAGGGGACGATCCTGACCGTGGTTCGCGCGCTCGCGGAGGAGGCGGAAGCCGGAACTGCTCTGGACCTCCCGCAGCTCTTCTCAGGACTCGTGCGCCGGGGTGACGAAGCGGTCGAGCAGACGCGCGACCAGCTCGAGGTCCTCCGCAAAGCCGGCGTCGTGGATGCCGGAGCGGCCGGGCTCGTTGAGATCGTGCGCGGCCTCGCGGCGCACCTGGCCGGCGAGCCGCTGCCGGAGGTGGTCGAGGTCGAGCGGCTCGCGCCGGACGCCGTCCACCAGGAGTCGTCGCGCTACCGCTACTGCACGGTCTTCGTCGTCGAGGGTGACAGGCTGGACGCAACCGCGCTCGAGCGTGAACTGACGCCCCTCGGAGACTCGCTCCTCGTCGTGGGCGATGCGCGAGCGCTCAAGGCCCATGTGCACACCGACGACCCCGGTGCCGCGCTGCGGGCAGGGACGGCGCTCGGCGTGATCGAGGGCGTCGAGATCGGGAACATGCACGTCCAGTCGGCCCAGCGTGAGGATCGGCTCGCGAGCCAGACGGGCCTGCAAGAGCAGGTGAAGACGGCGGTCGTGACGGTCGTCGCAGGCGAGGGCAACCGGCGCCTCTTCGAAAGCATGGGAGCCACAGGAGTCGTCGACGGAGGCGAGACGATGAACCCATCGACCGAAGAGCTCCTCGAGGCGATCGAGGGGACGCGCGCCGAGGAGGCGGTCGTGCTGGCCAACAACGACAACGTCGTTCTTGCCGCCCGGCAAGCGGCGCGGCTGGCCCAGATCCCCGTTCACGTCGTCCCGTCGAGCTCGATCCAGACGGGGCTGGCAGCCATGCTCGCCTACGATCCGGCGGTTGGAGCGCAGCCGAATGCAGCGGCGATGGAGGAAGCCGCGGCCGCTGTTGTGACCGGAGCCGTCACGGTCGCCTCACGAGCCGTCAGCATCGACGGGATGCAGGTCGCCCGTGGTGCGTACCTCGGCCTCGCCGAGGGCGAGCCGGTCGCCGGGGGGACGAGCTTCGCCGCGGTCGCCGACTCCGTGGTCGAGCGCCTGCTCGACGAGCCGCGCGACGTGCTCACGTTCATCACCGGCGAGGACGAGCCGGAGCTCGGCCCCCTGCTCGCGCGCATCGCCGAGCGGCATCCGGAGCTCGAGCTCGAGGTTCACCCGGGTGGCCAGCCGCACTATCCGCTCCTGATCGGGGCGGAGTAAACGGTGTCCGAGCCCGTCCGTGTCGCGCTGGTTGAGGACAACGAGGTCTTCCGGGAGGCGCTGGAGCTGCTGCTCGGTCTACGCTCGGACGTCAATGTCGTCGCCTCGGTCGAGGATGGCACGAAGGTCGTGGAGCTCTGCCGCGAGCGCGAGCCCGAGGTCGTCGTCTTGGACTACAGGCTCCCTGCGCTCGACGGCGTTCAGGTGACGAAGGTCCTCCGCGACGCGTGCCCGGAAGTCGCCGTCGTGTGTCTGACTGCATCTGCAAACCCGCACGAGGTCGATGCGCTCTTCGCGGCCGGCGCGGTTGCGTGCCTGACGAAGGACGAGCCGCTCGACGAGATCGTTGCCGCCATCAAGAAGGCAGCCGGACGGGGCACGGGATGAAGCTCACCGCCGAGAACACCGCGATCGTCCTGGACTCCACAGCCGATTACCCCGAGGGCCTGTCCCGTTTCCCCAGCTGGCGCATCGTCCCGCTGTACGTGCGGTTCGGAACGGAGAGCTACCGCGACTACGTCGACATCGGGCCCGCCGAGTTCTATGCGCGGCTGCGAACGGCGGACGAGCTGCCCACGACCTCGCAGCCGACGCCGGCCGACTTCCTTGCCGCCTACGAGGAGCTCGCCGGGTACGAGCGCGTGCTCTCGCTCCATCTCTCCTCGAAGCTCTCTGGGACGTTCGCGAGCGCGAGCCGGGCGGCCTCGGATGCGGGCGAGCGCGTACGCGTCTTCGACACCGGCGTCGCCTCCGCGTTGATTGCGATGCTCGCGCTCGCGGTTCAGCGCCGGCTCGAACAGGGGACGACCGACGAGGAGGTGGACGAGCTGCTCGCACGGTTCACGCTCGACTCGGGCCTCGTCTTCACGTTGGACACGCTCGAGTACCTGGCGCGCGGCGGACGTATCGGCCGCGCCGCAGGCTGGGCGGGCCAGCTCCTGAACATCAAGCCGATCCTCACGCTCGCCGACGGGGAGGTCCTGCCCGTCAAGCGCGTCCGCGGAAACCGGAAGGCCATCCAGGAGTTCGCGAACGCTCTGGAGGCCGGGACGCGCGACGCGCCCGGAGTGCGGGTCGCGATTGCCCATGCCGACGCACCGGAGCGGCTGGACGCGCTCGAGAAGCTCGTCCGCGACCTGCGCCCCCAGGCCGAGCTGGAGATCACGACGACCCTCGGCCCCGTCCTCGGCACCCACGCGGGCCCGGGCACGGTCGGGCTCTTCTGGCTAGAGGACGAGCTCGTTTGACCTGTTGGCGAGCTCGTAGTCGCGGTCGGTGACCGCGTCCGCGACGTGCGTCCACCAGCGAAGCGTCACCCGATTCCAGCGGATCTCGATGTCCGGATGGTGGTTCTCGCGCTCGGCGAGCTCGCCGACGCGGTTCACGAAGGCAAGCGCTTCAGCGAAGTCGCGGAATAGAAATTCGCGCTCCAGGGCACCCTTAACGAGGCTGTAACCAGAGGGCGGTTGCACCGTGGTTAGTATCGCTCGCGTTCCAATCCGAAGAGATCGCTCTCACGAAGGAGTCCACTAGAAACCACAAAGGGAGGACGATGACTCGCATTCCTTATCTCATCGCCGGCCTCGCGACGCTCGTCGCGATTGCCGCGCCGACGTCAGCCGGGATGGCAAGCGCCACGAAGCTGAAGGGAACCACCGGTCCCGGCTTCACGATCACGCTCAAGAAGGGCACCGCAGCGGCCAAGACGTTGAGGCCGGGCAAGTACACGATCACCGTCGTCGACAAGTCGAAGATCCACAATTTTCGGCTCAAGGGCCCGGGCCTGAACAAGCAGATCACGTCCCTTTCGTTCAAGGGCACGAAGACGGTCACCGTGACCCTGAAGAAGGGCAAGTACACGTACCAGTGTGACCCCCATGCCGCTCAGGGCATGAAGCGCACGTTCCGGGTCACCTAGCCCGATTCGATCCAGGGCGCCCGCAAGCCGCCTCCCGGCGGGCGGGCGCCCAGACCGAACACCGGGTCGGGCGCGTCTTTCTCCTCGAGGAGGCCCTGCACGTACTCGGCGAGCGCGGGACCGTGCTTGAAGCCGTGGCCCGAGCCGCCGCCGAGGAGCCAGACCCGCTCGTGTTCCGGATGCGGCGCGACAAGAAAGTTCGTGTCCGCGGTCAGCGAGTAGGGGCAGGAGCGGGTACCGACGAGTGGCGCCTCGGCCAGTGCCGGGAAGCGATGGGCGAGGTAGTCGCGGGCCTCGTGCTCCTTCTCGGCCGACGGGACGCGGTCCTCGCCGTCCGGGTCGAACTCGGGGCCCTCGCTGTCGGGGCTCGCCTTGAACCCCCGCCCGTCGAGCTCGCCCACGCCGTAGACGCCGCCCTGGAAGTCGACCCACGCCGGCACGGACGGCGCCTGCCAACCGGAAGGCGCCCCGAAGAAGTAGACGTCCTGCCGGGTCACGCGGAGGTCGACGACGTCCGGGAAGAGCCCGGCGAGCCAGGCGCCTCCGGCCCAGACGACCCGATCGGCCTCGAGCCGCTCCCCGTCGACTTGCACAGCCTCGCCCTGTGGTGCGGCGGTGCCCGCCACGAAGCGCGCGCCACGCTCGATCGCCTGCTCCGAGATGACCCGCGTCGCGTCGCGTGCACGGAGGACGCCGGACTCGGGCTCGTACAGGATCGAGTCGAGATCCCGGCCGTCGAAGCTGGGGAAGAGGCTGGCTCCTTCATCGGGGGCGAGCCGCTCGACCGGGACGCCCTCCTGCCGGAGGACACGCTCGCTCTCGGCACCCCAGCCGCCGGGTTCGCGGAAGAACCAGGCGACGCCGCTCGGCACGAAGAGCTCGGTCCCCGACTCGCGTTCCAGCTCGCGCCAGAGCTCGAGCGCGCGCCGGGCCGAGCGGGTGTACCAGGCGGCGGAGCCGTGCGAGCAACGGATCAGGCGCGACTCGCCGCCGGAAGCGGCGCGGACGTGGCCGGGCGGGTACTGCTCGACGAGAGTGACCTCCCAGCCGCTCGACACGAGCCGGAGTGCAAGCGAGCCGCCGAAGACCCCGGCGCCGACGACGATCGCGCTACGCAATCGTCAACTCCCTCGCCCGGCCGTCCTCGATGTTCCACGCGGCCAACTCGCGGGTGTCCGTGCGGAGGATCAGCCACGGCCGCGAAGCCCAGAGCCCGGCCCGTTCGAGGTCGGTGCGCGATGGCCTGGGCGCCGACGTGGGGTGGGAATGAAAGACAGCGAGCTCGTAGCCTTCGTCCTCGAGGAACCAGACCTCGGGCTCGACCTCGAGCCTGAACCGATAGGGCGAGGCCTCCGCGTTTCGGCCACGCTCGTACCCGACTGCGCGGCCGTCACGCAGCAGGACGAGGCCGCAGGCCTCGTTCGGAACCTCCTCGGCCGCGTGGCGCTCCAGCTCGCGCCGGAGCTCAGGCGGGACGATCACAGAACTCGACATAGTCCACGTACTCGGTGATCGTCGGAGCATCGCCGCAGACCGGGCACGCCGGGTCGCGACGCACCGCGACCTCGTCGAAGACGCCGGCGAGCGCGTCGTAGAGGAGCAGGCGGCCGATCAGTGGGTCACCGATCCCAAGCAGAAGCTTGAGCGCCTCCGTGGCCTGGATCGAGCCGATTACACCCGGCAGGACGCCGAGCACCCCGCCCTCCGCGCAGCTCGGAGCGAGCTCCGGTGGAGGCGGCTGCGGGAAGAGGCACCGGTAGCACGGGCCAAGCTTGGGAGCGAAGACGGTGGCCTGGCCCTCGAAGCGGAAGATCGAGCCGTGGGCGACCGGGACACCGTGCCAGACGGAGGCGTCGTTCAGGAGGTAACGGGTCGGGAAGTTGTCCGCTCCGTCGACGATGACCTCCCAGCCGTCGCTGAGGATTCCGTCCACGTTGTCGGCGGTCAGTCGCTCGGCGTAGGGGACGATCTCGACGTCGGCGTTCAGCCCTTGCAGACGGCGCCCGGCGGACTCGACCTTGGGCTCGCCGAGCTCGGCGGTCGAATGAAGCACCTGGCGCTGGAGGTTCGACTCGTCGACGGCGTCGTCATCCACGATCCCGAGTCGCCCGACTCCGGCCGCCGCCAGGTAGAGCGCCGCGGGCGAGCCCAGTCCGCCTGCGCCGATGAGCAGCACCTGTGCATCGAGCAGCCGCTTCTGGCCGCGCACGCCGATCTCGGGAATCAGGAGGTGGCGGCTGTAGCGCGCCCGCTGGGCCTCGTCGAGGCCGTCCGGGAGGTCGAGCGGGAGGCCTGCCTTACCCCACGCCTCGATCCCGCCGGCGAGCGAGACGACCTCTCGGTAGCCCTGCTCGCTGAAGGCCTTGGCCGCGCGCAGCGATCGGTTGCCGTGGGCGCAGTAGAGGACGACCGATCGCTCCCGGTAGGGCTCGAGCTTGTCGTCGAGCTCCGCCATCGGAATATGCACCGAGCCTGTAATCCGACCCTGTTCCAGCTCCCAGGGCTCCCGGATGTCGACGAGGACGGGGTTTCCGTCCCCAGCGAGCAGCTCATGTGCCTGGGCGGGATCGATCTGCAGGACAACCTCGCGGTCACTCGCCATGCTCCAAGGATAATCGGGGCCGGATGAGCCCTCGCACCCGCATGACCTTGATCGCCGGCGCAGCCGCCGCGCTGGCCGCGGGAGGCACCGTTGCCCTGGCCGTGGTCACCGGGGACCACGAGGGCGGTGCCGAAGAGGCTCAACGGCCGCTGGCCGGCGCGCCGCCGCTCGTCCTCGACCTCGGCGTGCGCGCCGATCCGGAGGCGCGCGCACTCCGGCGTGCCCAGCGCCTCTACTCGCAAAAGCGACGCGGAGCGGCCGGACGGATCTTCGGCCGCTACCAATCGCCGGAAGCCCGGATCGGGGCGGCCTTCTCGGCCTGGCCGAGCATGAGCGTGGCGAAGCTCGAGCGCCTGGCCCTAGAGCGCCGGCGTGACTCGCTCGTGCTCCTCCACCTCGGCCTCGCGAATTTCTGGGCGGGTCAGAACGCAGGGGCCACCACGGCGTGGCAGGAGGCCGCCGAGGCCCAACCCGACTCCGCCTCAGCGCAACAGGCGGACGACTGGCTGCACCCGAACTTCCCGCCGGGCCAGCCGTTCTTCGTGCCGACCTTCGGACCACCCGCCGGGCTGGGCGACCTAGCGCCGCCTGCCCAGTTCGCGGCTCTGGCGCGTGAGGCACGGCGGCGCGACGCTCACGCAAAGCTTCTCTACGGGTTGGCGTTACAGCGGCTCGGTCACCGGCTCTCCGCGAGGCGGCAATACGACGCGGCCGCGAAGCTCGCACCGCGTGACCCCGAGGCGCTCGTCGCCGCTGCGGTCGTTCGCTTCGACAAGAGCCAGCCGTCCGAAGCCTTCTCTCGTCTCGGGCCGCTGACCCGTCGCTTCCCCAGGGCGCCGACGGTGCGCTTTCACCTCGGGCTGCTCCTCCTCTGGCTGGCCAGAGCGCAACCCGGGTCCGTGGACGAGGGCAAGCGCCAGCTTCGCCTCGCCCAGGCCGACGATCCTGGCTCTCCACTAGCGACGGAAGCAAGGCGCCTCCTGGCCCGTCTAGCGAACGAACCGAAGAAATAATTGACACTAGGACTTACTGCCCGCAAGATGGGTCTTACGGCCTATAGACGAACACTGACCTTGTTTGAAAGACTGCCGCAGCCATCAGACCAAAGCCGCGAGAACGCACGTTGACGATTTAGCAGACCGCAACTACGGTGGGGAGTAGGGGAGGAACCGAGTTGAGCGGAGGGGAGCAAGTCGTAGCACGTCCTGGAGCACAGGGGACCGTCCTCGAGGCGGAAGAGGCGTGGGAGCTTCTACAGGCAGGCCGACAGGCGGGAAAGCTGACGGCCGAAGAGATCACGGTCGTGCTGGACGAGCTCTCGTTCGACGCCGCCCAGATCGACGAGTTCTACAGCATGCTCGAGGAGCTGCACATCGAGGTCGTGCCGATCGAGGAAGAGCCTGAGGAAGAGTCGCTCGACCTCGAGGCGCCCGACGTCTCGACGGATGCGCTCCAGCTCTTCCTCAAGGACATCGGCAAGGTCGACCTTCTGACCGCGCCGCAGGAGATCGAGCTGGCGAAGCGCATCGAGCGCGGCGACCATTCGGCCAAGCAGGCGATGGTCGAAGCGAATCTGCGCCTCGTCGTCTCGATTGCGAAGCGGTACCGCAACCAGGGTCTCCCGTTCCTCGATCTCATCCAGGAAGGGACGATCGGCCTCGTGCGCGCGGCCGAGAAGTTCGATTACCGCAAGGGGTTCAAGTTCTCGACGTACGCGACGTGGTGGATTCGCCAGGCGGTCGCCCGGGCGCTCGCCGACAAGTCGCGGACGATCCGCATGCCCGTGCACGTCGTCGAGAAGCTGAACAAGATCGTGCGCTCGGAGCGGAAGCTCCGCGGCGAGCTGGGCCGGGAGCCGACCGCGCTCGAGATCGGGAAGGAGCTGGATCTGAGCTCCGACGAGGTCGAGCAGATCCGCCGCAGCTCGCAGATGCCCGTCTCTCTGGAGAAGCCCGTCGGCGACGACGAAGAGTCCGAGTTCGGGCACTTCCTCACCGACGAGCTGGCACCACTCCCGGAGGAGTCGGCCGAGCAGGCACTGCGCCGGGACACGCTCAAGCAGGTTCTCTGCTCGCTCTCGCCTCGGGAGCAGCGGATCCTCGAGCTTCGCTATGGGCTGGACGGCGAGCAGCCTCGCACCCTGGACGAGGTCGGGCGGGCCTTCAACGTCACCCGCGAGCGGATCCGGCAGATCGAGAACCAGTGCCTGAAGAAGCTCCGCGCGCTGGCTGACTGTCAGAAACTTCGCGAAGTCGCCTGACTTAGACTCCGCCGTCGTGGCGGAACCGCCTGCAGACTGGATGGAGGAGCTCTTCGAGCTGCTTCGCATCCCGAGCGTCAGCGCTGACCCCGCGCATGCCGGCGACGTTCGGCGCGCCGGGGAATGGGTCCGCGACTTCATCCGCGCCGCCGGCGGGGAGGCCGAGCTTCAGGACACGGCAAACCACCCGCTCGTGATCGGCGAGCTCCGCGCCTCCGAGGACGCCGACACTGCTCCGACGATCATCGCCTACGGGCACTTCGACGTTCAGCCGCCGGAGCCGCTCGAGGGCTGGGACACGCCACCGTTCGAGCCGACGGTGCGGGACGGCTGGCTCTACGCGCGAGGCGTCGCTGACGACAAGGGCCAGCTCTACCTCCTGTTGAAAGCCGCGGCGCTGCTCGCGGCGGAAGGCTCGCTGCCGGTGAACGTCCGATTCGCGTGCGACGGGGAGGAGGAGTCGGGAGGTCAGTCGATCGTCGAGTTCCTCGCAGCGGACGAGCGTGGGGGAGACGCGTGCGTGATTTTCGACGGGCACTTGCTCAAGCCCGGTGTCCCGGTGTTCGAGATCGCCACACGGGGGATCGCCTACTTCAACGTCCGCGTGCGGACCGGCGAGCGCGATCTTCACTCCGGCATCTTCGGGGGTGCGGCGCTGAACGCGACTCATGTCCTGCTCCAGGTGCTCGCCGCCGTGCTGCCCCGCGAGGGGCGCGTTCCTGAGCCGCTTCGCGCCGGCATCATCAGGCCAAGCGACGAGGAGATCGCGGGTTGGAGCGAGCTCGACACCGGCGCCGAGGTCCTCGCTGCCCAGGGCGCCCGCCCGGCCGACGACCGCGCGGCCGAGGAGCTCTACCTGCGAACGTGGGTTGAGCCCGCGGTCGACGTGCACGGCCTCGAGGGCGGCTCGCCGCATTTGCAGAAGACCGTGCTCCCCGTGGTCGCCGAGGCGAACGTCTCCATCCGCCTCGTGCCGGGTCAAGACGACAAGGCGATCGCAGCCGAGATGGAGCGCCTCATGCGCGAAGCAGTGCCGGAAGGCGCCGACGTCGAGATCGAGCTCATGGCGAGTGCCCCTGCGGCGCTCGTGCCGCCCGACGACCCGGCGATCCGTCTCGGGCAGGATGCATTCGAGCGGGTCATCGGCGCTCGTCCGCTTCTGCTCCGCGTCGGCGGCTCCTTGCCGGTGATGTCGGCGCTGGAGGAAAAGGGCGTGCCGACGATCCTCTCCGGATTCGACCTGCCGGAGGGGAACATCCATTCGCCGAACGAGCGCTTCCGCGTCGAGCACGTCGCCCTCGGCGTGGAGACCGCGAAAGAGCTCTACAAGTCCCTCGCGGACCTGCGTTAGGTCGCTAGTCCCAGGGCGGAGGGTTGTGGACCCAGCGGCCGCCGAGCATGGTGGCCACGACCTGAACGTCGGGCAGCTCATCGAGCGGGACCGCGAGCGGGTCGCGGTCGAGCACGACGAGATCGGCGAGGAAGCCCGGGACGAGCTTGCCGCGGCGTCGCTCGTCGCGGGCGAGCCAGGCGGGCGCGAGGATCGTCGCTTCGATGGCCTGTTCGACCGTGACCGCCTGCTCGGGATGCCAGGCATCGCGCTCGTCGAGGGAGCGAAGAACGCCGGCGCGGATGCCGGCCAGTGGGTCGAGCTCTTCGATCGGCGCATCCGATCCATTCGCGACCACCGCGCCCGACTCGACGAGGGATCGATACGCATAGGCACGGTCGGTCGAGCCCGCCCAGATCTGGTCGGCGATGTCGCGATCCGAAGGGGCGTGGCTGAACTGAACGGAGGCGGCGACGCCGAGCTCGGCGAAGCGGCTCATGTCCTCCTCGGTCAGAAGCTGGGCGTGCTCGATTCGCTGGCGCAGCCCGAGCGGCGCCCATTCCTCACGGGTCTCCTCGAACGCATCGAGCGCCTCGCGGTTGGCGAGGTCGCCGATCGCGTGCACGGCGACCGGCCAGCCGGCGCGGACCCCGGAGCGAACGATCTCGGCCAGCTCCTCCCGGCTTGTGATCTTGACGCCGGATCCGTCGAGGCGTCGAGCCGTTTGCGACCCGAGCGTGCCGTCCATAAAGACCTTCAGGTAGCCGATGCGCAGCAGCTCGTCCCCGATACCAGAGAACAGGCCGAGCTCCTCGAGCCGGTCGACCTGCTCGGCCGGCAGCGACTGCCAGACGCGGAGCGTTAGCGCGCCCTCGCCAGCGAGGCGCTGCCAGAACCGGGGCGCGCCCAGCCAACCGTCCTTGTCATGAACCGCGGTCACGCCACGTGCTGCAGCGATCGTCAGCCCGTCGCGCATCGCGTCGACGAACTCGTCGTCCGTGGCCAGGAGATACCGGTCGCGGAACTGCCAGGCCGACTCCTCGCGCACCACTCCGGTCGGCTCGCCGTTGTCATCGAGCTCGACGACGCCGCCTTCGACCTCCAGGTCGCCGTCTGCCTCGGCAAGCGCGGCCGAGTTGAGCCAGAGCGAGTGGTAGTCCCGAGCCATGAGCGCGGCCGGCGTCTCGCCGGTCACCTCGTCCAGCACCTGGCGCGTCGGCTCGACGACCGGGGACCAGTCGCCGCTCCGCCAGCCTCGACCGCGCAGCCAGCGACCTGGCTCGACCGACCCGACGGCCTCGCGCAACCGCGCGAGTGCCTCGTCCAGCGAGCCCGTGTCCTCGAGGCGCACCTCGCGCTGCGCGATCGCCCAGGTCGGAAAGTGCACGTGCGCGTCGCTGAAGCCCGGCAGGACGCAACGGCCGCCGAGGTCGACGCGATCCGGCGAGGGAAGCGCAGTCTCGTGCGTGCCGACCCCGCCGGCGATCCGATCGCCCGCGATTGCAAGAGCGAGCACGACCGGCATGGCGGGCTCCAGCGTGTGGATGACGCCCTTCTCGAGGATCACCAATCGGACTGTAGGCTCCCCGCCCCGTGAGCGCTGCGCCGAACCCCTCCTACTGGGTCGAGACCACTCCGGAGACGAGCTATCCACGCCTCGAAGAGGATGTTTCGGTCGACGTCGCCGTGATCGGTGGCGGCATCACGGGCATCACTGCGGCAACGCTCCTGAAGCGGGAAGGCAAGACGGTCGCTCTCCTCGAGTCGAAGCGGATCGTCCGCGGCGCGACCGGGTACACGACAGCGAAAGTGACCGCCGGTCACGGCGCTCTCTACGGCTATCTACAGGACAAGTTCAGTGCGGGGGCAGCTCAGGTCTACGCGGAGTCGAACCAGGCTGCCCTGGAGCGGGTCGCGCAGTTCGTCGAGGAGGACGGCATCGAGTGCGACTTCGAGCGCAAGGCCAACTACGTCTACGCCGGGTCGAACCAGGAAGTGGCGGCGCTCAAGGCAGAGTTCGATGCGGAGCAGCGGGCGGGCCTCCCCGTCACGCTCGTGGACAAGACACCGCTTCCGTACTGGGTGGCGGCAGCGATCCGGCTCGAGAACCAGGCGCAGTTTCATCCACGCAAGTACCTGCTGGCCCTCGCGGCGTCGATTCCAGGCGACGGCAGCCATGTCTTCGAGCAGACGATCGCGACCGGCGTCGGCAGCGGCGACCCGTGCGTCGTGGAGACCGATCGCGGCACCGTGCGCGCAAAGGACGTCATCGTCGCCACGCACCTTCCGTTCGAGGACAGTGGATTCTTCTTCGCGAGGGCGCATCCCCACCGCAGCTACGCCGTCGCCGCGCCACTGGGCGAGGCACTGGCCCCGGACGGCATGTTCATCAACTCAGGCACGCCGACGCGGTCCGTGCGGACGATTCGCGACGGTGAGCGGCTGCTGATCCAGGTCGGCGGCCAGGGCCACAAGCCGGGCGAGGAGGACGACACGTCCGCGCGCTACCAGGCGCTGGAGGACTTCTTGCGGGAGCACTGGCCTCAGGCCGGGGCTCCCGAATACCGCTGGTCGACTCAGGACTACATGTCGGTCGACCGGGTGCCGTTCATCGGCCGCCTGCGGCGCACGACGCACCATGTTCACGCAGCCACGGGTTACAGCAAATGGGGCATGACGTCCGGGACGCTGGCCGGGATGCTGCTCACCGATGTCATCCTCGGACGCGAGAATCCGTGGGCCGATCTGTACGGCGCCAAGCGGTTCACGCCCAAGGCATCGTTCAAACGCTTCGTGAGCGGAAACGCATCCAGCGGCCGGCACTGGATCATCGATCGCTTCAGGCCGGCCGAGAAGGAGCTGGACGAGCTCGCGGCCGGCGAGGGAGGGATTGTGCGCGTGCGTGGACGGAAGCGCGCCGCTTACCGTGATGACGCCGGGACGCTGCATCTCCTCTCGCCGGTCTGTCGGCATCTCTATTGCCACGTGGCCTGGAATGCGGCGGAGCGGAGCTGGGACTGCCCCTGCCACGGGTCGCGCTATTCGGGTGAGGGCGAGGTGATCCAGGGCCCGACCGTGAAGCCGCTGAGGCGCCTCGACGACAGGTGATCGACCACGTGACGATCCGCGTCTCGGATTTCGAGGCGAGCAAGGCCTTCTACTCGTGCGTTCTCGCGCCTCTCGGCTTCGAGCCCCACGAGGACGACACCGTGCCGTTTGTGGAGTGGGGCGACTTCTCGATCGCCGCGGACGACAAACCCGTCGCGCAGAACGTCCACATCGCGTTCCCGGCCAAGAGCCGGGCGGAGGTCGATGCGTTCCACCATGCGGCCATGGACGCCGGTTACCGCGACAACGGCCCGCCTGGCGAGCGGCCCGTCTACCACGAGGGCTACTACGGCGCGTTCGTTCTCGATCCGGACGGAAACAACGTCGAGGCGGTGTTCCACGACCGGTGATCCAGCTCTCCGCAGCCGACCACGCCGAGCTCCTGTCGCGGCTCACCGCGCTACGCGGGCTTGCGCAAGAGCTGAGCATGGCCTTCGACGACCCGAAGGCGGGACAAGGAGCGCGTGAGGTGCTCGCCTCGATCGACCGCATGCTCGCGATTCTCAGAGTCGATTCGCTTCGCGAGTAGAATTTGGTACGTGGCCTACGAGAAAACGACAGAGGACGAGCGGGCCGATCCTCCCGTAGCTGGATTCATGGAGACCGGTGACGAGCCGAAAGGCTGGGACCGAGCATCGATCACCATGAAGACGCATCCACTGCACCCGTTCCCGGATGTCTCGCAAGCCGACTTCATGCTCCCATCGGCGGCCAACAAGCTGAGGCTCGTCGCCGACTGCCTCACGATCGGTGCGGCCTTCGCCCTACTCGTCTACTTCCCCCTGATGATGATCGGCTTCATGTCGACGAGCGACCAGACGGACTGGATCCTCGGGACGATGCTGACGGCCGGCCTCGGTACCGCAATCCTCGTCTTCCTCGTCGCCGTCGCGGACGAGCGGGCGTTTCGCGCTGAGCTCGAGCCATAGGATCTCGGTCGTGCCGAGCGACCCGCTGACCGATGAGCAGCGCGAGATCCGCGACCTCGTGCGCACGCTCACGCGTGAGCGCGTTGCTCCACGCGCGGCCGAGATCGACAAGCAGGGTGAGTTCCCCTGGGACATGGTCGAGCTCTTCAAGGAGCACGAGCTCTTCGGCTTGCCTTACGACGAGGAGTACGGCGGCACGGGAACCGGCGCGCTCATGGTGCTCGTTGCGATCGAGGAGCTCTCGAAGGTCTGCGCAACGACCGGTCTCATCCTCGCCGTCCAGGAGCTCGGATCGCTCGGGATCAAGCTCGCCGGCACCGAGGAGCAGAAGCAGCGCTTCCTGCCGCGGCTTGCGAGCGGCGAGTGGCTGGCTGCCTACGCGCTGACAGAGCCGGGGTCAGGCTCGGACTCGGCGGCGATGCGCACCGAGGCCCGGCTCGACGGCGATGTGTACGTCCTCAACGGCGGCAAGCGCTTCATCACGAACGCGGGCGTCGCGGGGCTGTACGTCGTGTTCGCGAAGACCGATCTCGAGGCCGGACACTCGGGCATCTCCGCGTTCGTCGTCGAGGCGGACACGCCGGGGTTCGAAGTCGGTCGGATCGAGCCGAAGATGGGGATCAAGGGCTCCACGACCGGCGAGATCTTCTTCACCGACATGCGCATCCCAGCCGACAATCTGCTCGGCGAAGAGGGTGAGGGCTTCAGGATCGCGATGAGGATCCTCGACCGCTCGCGGCCGGGAATCGCCGCGCAGGGGCTCGGGCTCGCGCAGGGTGCTACCGACTACGCGCTCGAGTACGCGAAGAGCCGCGAGACGATGGGCAAGCCGATCGCACAGCATCAGCTGATCGCCGGGATGCTCGCGGACATGGAGACGAAGTGCGAGGCCGCCCGCGGGCTGCTCTACAAGATCGGGATGATGATCGACGAGGGCGCGCCGGACGAGGAGCTGACAAAGATCTCCGCGATGGCGAAGCTCTACTGCACCGATGTGGCCATGGAGGTCACGACGGACGCGGTGCAGATCCTCGGCGGCTACGGCTACATGCAGGAGTATCCGGTCGAGCGCATGATGCGCGACGCGAAGATCACGCAGATCTACGAGGGCACGAATCAGATTCAGCGGCTCGTCATCGCCCGCGAGATGCTGAAGGAAAACCGCGCGTTTCTCCTCGCCGGTGTTGGCTGAGCTACGCCATAGCTTCGGGAACGTCGCCGAGACCTACGACCGTGTCCGGCCGCCGTACTCGCGGGTGCTGCTCGATCGCGCCAAGAAGCTGCTCGAGCTCGACGCCGGTGCGCGCGTGCTCGACCTGGGGGCCGGCACGGGGCGCGTGACGCCGGAGCTCGCCCGGCGCTTCGAAAACGTCGTTGCCGTCGAGCCGGACGAGCGGATGCGCGCGCTGAATAGCGAAGCGCTCGCCGGGAGTGCGGAGGCGATCCCGCTCGAGGACGCGAGCGTGGATGCGGTCTTCGTCGGCGAGGCGTTCCACTGGTTCGACCCGGACGCTGCGATCCCCGAGATCGCGCGTGTCCTCCGGCCGCGCGGCGGCCTCGCGATCCTGTGGACGCACTGGTGGGAGACCGAGCCGCCGCTACCCGAGGAGACGCTTGCACCGTTGCGAGAGCCGTGGGACCGCTCCCAACCACAGCGGCGCTTGCCTTGGCACGGCGCCTTCGCCGGCTCGCCCTTCCTGCCGCTCCAGGTCGAGCGGGACACCGACGAGATCACGGTCGACCCCGACGAGCTGCTTACGCTCTACTCGACGACCAGCTCGTTCGCATCGCTTCCCGCGAACGAGCGCGAGGCGCTCTTCGACCGTGTTCGGCCGCTGCTCGCCAGGCCGTACCGGTTGCCGCTAAAGCACGAGCTCACGTGGACGAGGCTGTCCGCGTGAGCGACGAGCTCCAGATCGGCCGGCGCCGGGTGCGGCTGACGAGCCCGGACAAGGTCCTCTTCCCGGGTGAGCGCGTCACCAAGAAGGATCTCGCCGAGTACTACGCCGAGGTGGGCCCGGCGATCGTTCCGCACCTGGAGAACCGCCCGTTCACGCTCAAGCGCTACCCGTACGGCATCCGCGGACAGGCGTACTTTCACAAGCAGGCGCCGAAGGGCAAGCCGGACTGGCTGCCGACGAGGCAGTTCCGGACCTGGCCCCGCGAAAGCAAGGGCGAGTCGCGGCTCGTCGACTTCACGCTCGTCAACGAGCCCGCGGCGCTCGTCTGGATGGTGCAGATGAACTGCATCGACATGAACGCCTGGTACTCGCGCGTCGACAAGCCGGACCGCCCGGACTACGTCGTCTTCGACCTCGACCCGCCGGAGTCGCGGAACGGCTTCGTCCAGGCGATTCGCGTTGCTCACCTCGTTCGTGAAGCGCTCGACCGCCTCGAGCTGCGCTCGTACGTGAAGACGAGCGGCGCCGACGGAATACACGTGCTCGTGCCGATCGCGCGCCGCTACTCGTACCCCGAGGCGTACGAGCTGGCCGAGCTGGTATCGCGCGGCCTCGAGGCGGACAACCCTGGGCTCGTGACGACCGAATGGCTCAAGAAGAAGCGGCGCGGCGTGTTGGTCGACCATCGCCAGAACGGGCACGGCAAGACGATCGCGTCCGCCTACTCGGTGCGGCCGAAGCCGGGAGCCCCGGTGTCGACGCCGTTGCGCTGGGAAGAGCTGGGCGAGAAAGTGCGCCCGCGCGACTTCGGTCGGTGGGAGGCGCTGGCGCGGATCGAGAAGCACGGCGACCTCTTCGAGCCCGTGCTCCGCGGCGGTCAGGCCTTGGGGCCGGCGCTACGGTCGCTGCGCGCTGAGTCCAGCGCGGACGTCGAGTAGCGACTTGTCACGCTTTCGGCACGGTCCGGTTCCCCACGCGTCACAGATTTCCCGCTAGCGTCAACAGCGGGGGTAAGGGGCCGCAGGCCCCCGGGGGGACGATCGCGACGATTAGGGTGCGCGCGCGACCCCGGCCTAGTAGCCGTAGCCGCTGCCGCCGTCTTCGCCGCTTCCGCCTTCGCCCGTGCCGATGTCTCCGCACGCGACGTAGGTCTGGATCTCTGCGGCCGACTTGTGCACGTTGATCGCGAAGGCGCCGTTGCGCAGATCGTCGAGCTTCGCGTCGACGGTGCTCGTCGAGGCGCCGTCCTTCACGTCCGCGAGCGCATAGGCCGGGGTTGGATCGAGCTCGGCGCACGAGCCCTTGTGGATGTGAGCAGGCAGTGCCTCGGAGGCCATCGTTGCGGACGGGTTCTGGATGTCGAGGACGACCTTCGTCCTGTCGCCCTCCGCCGTCAGCGTCGCGGTTCCCGACTCGCCGGAGCCGTTCTGCTCGGCGAGGTTGACGGTCACCGGCCCACTGCCGCTCGACTCGCTTCCACTCTCGCTGCCGCAACCCGTCGCGATCAAGCAAACAACGCCGGCGATGACACAGGTTCCCTTGCGAATCATCACTTGGCAGTTCGGGCACCGCGCCCGATTGGTTTTCCCTACCGGCCGACCACTTCGAAGTCCGAACCGTGCACTCGACCCAGCGTGTGTAGCTGGTCGTTCGACCACCGTGGGTCGGGCGCTCCGGTGATGTACCAGCTCGATCCGTTGTCCGCGACGAGCATTCCGTAGCGCTTGAGGGCGACCAGGACAATCCGTGCCTGCCGCGGGAATCCGCTGACGTCGAAGCTCGCCTTCAGCCGCAGGCGAAGACCCATTGCCGGCAGGTTCGGGTCGTTCGATTCGCTCGCGAAGTGGCGCGCCGGGAAGACGTAGGCACGACGAGTCCGCTGGACCGTGAAACGCAGCGCATGGTCGATCGCCCCACGCTTGACCTCGTCGTAGCGCGCGAGGCCCGGGAAGATGGGAAGGCCGGCCGCATCGGCTGAAGTCCAGCCGGCAGGCCGGACCTTGTTCGAGCGCATGCTCCAGATCGCTCCCGACCCGGCGCGCCAGCCGCGCCCCTTCGGATAGAGCGCATAGAGCTCATAGAGGCGGCAAGACGAGCGGTCGACGATCAGCGCGTGCCGGTCGCCCGTGGAGGAGCGGCCGCCCTCGATCTTCACGTTGCGGGGAATGGGGTACGGGCCACGATCGGATTCGTCGGCGTACTCGAACGAGACGCGGCTCCTGGGCTGACTGCGCCCGACGACGGTGATCGGGATCCCGATCGGAGCGCCATCCCAGAGGCCGGCGCCGAAATCCGCGTGGAGGCCGGTGCCTGCTCCGATCGAGTCGACGATCTGCGCGGAGTTCGCCGCGACCGGACGCGAGTCGACTCGCTGGTTCCAGGGATTCGACTTCGGGAACACCGGGCAGCGCGGCGCGCCCGGGAGGCGAAGCGCGCTTGCGGACGAGCCTCCGAGCGCAAGCCCGACCACGAGCACGAGCAGAAAGATGCGGCTCATTTCTCTGTCATCGACTGCCGGAGCGTTTCAACCAAAGGATCGTCACTCCCCCAAAGGAGTGGACACGCGTCGAGTGGCACCCAGCGGCACGGGTAGACGATGCCGGCATCCATGCCGGTTCCGGTCACGTGGTGGTCCCACGCGTTGGGTGTTTCCGCGTCGGTCACTGCATGAAACGCATGGCTCTCGTGCGCTCCGGGACCGAAGAGCCTGGCGAACTCTGCGGCATCGGCCAGCTCGCCGACGACGTCCACCCTGGTGATGCCCGTCTCCTCCTCGATCTCGCGGGCGAGGCCTTCCTCGAGGGTCTCGTGCGGATCGATCCTTCCCGCGGGGAGCTGCGTCGTCCCACCGTGGTCGAAGACGAGGAGCTCGCGGCCGCGAGTGACGTATCCGACCACGCGCTTGCGCACGAGGTCGCCGAGGAAGTGACCTCGGTACCCCCAGACCTCGGCGTCCGCTTGCACCGGAAGCCAGTAGCAACGGACCTTGGATCCGGCCTCGGCCCCGTGACCTGTGATGTGGTGCTCCCATTCGTCGGGCAAGCGCTCGCGAGGCGTCGCCTGGACGAAGTGGCTCTGATGGACATGGTGCGGCTCACGCAGTCCGGGGTGCTCGGCCATTCCGAACGTCCGCAAGACTTGGACGTCGATCCCGGTTTCCTCTCGCGCTTCACGCACCGCCGCATCCTCAATGGACTCGCCTCCGTCGATGCCGCCGCCCGGCACAACGGCTGCGAAATCGGTCTGGCCGGGAACGTCGAAGACGAGGAATTCGTCTGCACCTGTCTCCGGGTGCTCACGGGTGACGTAGATGACGACGTGCGGCCGAACGGTCAGCTTTGTTGCGCCCGCATCTTCGCTTTGTGGGCCCGCTTGGCGGCTTGGTAGCTGTCGAGGGCTTCCTTCGAGTCGACGTCGCCGATCGTCGGGTGGGAGGGGACGAGCCCTGCAGCAGCCGGCACGCCGAATCGCTTCGCGAGCACCGAGCCGAGCGCGATCACCTTCATGTTCCCGAAGCCGGGGAGGGCCTCGATCCGCTTGCGAAGGTCCGCGGAATCGCTCGCCTCGCGCCACAGCCGTGAGGCGTCGCCTCCGTACTCCTCCTCGACGAGTGCGCAGAGCTCCTGCACCCGCGCGGCCATCGAGCCGGGGAAACGGTGGACAGCCGGCTTCTCGCGGAACGCCGCCTCGACCTCGGCAGGGTCCATGCGCGCCACCTCGAGTGTGCCCAAACGCTCCTTGATCTTCTGCGGGCCCAGGAACGCGGTCTGGACGGGCACCTGCTGGTCCAGCGCGAACCCGATCAAGAGTGCGAGTGGATCTGTCGCGATGAGCTGATTCGCGTCGTCGTTGTCGGTGTAGTGCAACCGGTCCGGCGCGGCAATTGCCATGCTTGGCAGCCTAGCGCTCGAGGGCGGCCACGACCGCATCGAGGTTTGCGCGCCAGACGTCTTCGGGGAGCGGCGGCAGGATGTCGTCCCAGATCGCGGCGAAGCTGCCGATCAGCTGTGGAACTCTCGCCGGGCGGGCCATGAACCACCAGTGCAGGTGCTCGCTTCCATCGCCCCAGCGGCAGACGTGGACGCGGCCGATCTCGCCGATCGAGCGGATCGCGCGCTCGACGCGTGCCAGCAGGACACCGAGCTCCGCCGCGAGCTCGTCGGGGAGGTCGCCGGGGTCGGCGTAGTGCTCGCGCGGTTCCAGAAGGACGACGACGGGGAGACCGGTCGGTTCGGGGAGCGCGTGCAACCGCCAACGCTCCGTCGTCCAGATGTACTCGTCGTCCGAGGCCAGGCAGCGGCGGCAATCAACGCCACCCTCGCCGTAGCGCGGCTGTTCCCGCTCGACCGGCGGCTGGAGGGCGCGAGGCGTCATCTCGCCGTCGAACGGAAAGGTCTCCCACTCCCAGACCGGCGGCATGCGCAGAGAGTCGGCTGCACGGGCGTACAACTCCTCCGGGGTCTCCGGCATGGTGCGATGCTAACCCTGTGGAGTGGCCCTGAGTTGAGCCCGCTGGCTAGGCTGGACACGTGAGCGCGCTCGACGTCTTCTCACCAAAAACGCGAGCCTGGTTCGAAGGGGCCTTCGCAGGAGCGACCCCCGCGCAGGAGCTGGGGTGGCCGGCGATCGCGAGCGGGAAAGACACGCTCATCCAGGCTCCCACCGGCTCCGGGAAGACGCTGGCGTCCTTCCTCTACGGGATCGACAAGCTCACCGCGCAGCCTGGCGAGGGGCTCCGGCTCCTCTACGTCTCGCCGCTGAAAGCTCTGAACTACGACATCGAACGGAACCTGCGCGGGCCGTTGGCCGGGCTCGATTCGAAGCTCCGCGTGGCCGTCCGCACCGGAGACACGTCGCAGCGCGACCGCGCGGCGATGCTGCGAGAGCACCCGGACATCCTGATCACGACGCCGGAATCCCTGTACCTGCTGCTGACCTCGCGCGGGCGCGAGATGCTGAAGAGCGTCGAGACATTGATCCTCGACGAGGTGCACGCCGTGGCCGGGACGAAGCGGGGAGCTCACCTTGCGCTCTCAGTTGAACGACTGACCCGCCTAGCCATGTCCCGGGACCAGGTCCCGGGACAGGTCCAAAGGATTGGGTTGTCCGCCACGCAGCGGCCGATGGAGGAGATCGGACGGTTCGTCTCCGGCGGACGGCCGATCGAGCTCGTGGACGCAGGGCGCGCGAAGGAGCTCGACCTGAAGGTCGTCGTCCCGCTCGAGGACATGCGCGAGCCGGGCGAGTCGAACTCGATCTGGCCGTCGATCTACCCCGAGATCCTGAAGCTCGTTGAGGAGCACCGCTCGACGATCGTCTTCGTCAACAACCGCCGCCTCGCCGAGCGGCTGGCGCTGCGCATGAACGAGCTGGCCAACGAGCACGTCGAGGAGGGCGCTCCCCGTCGGGAGATAGCACGCGCTCACCACGGGTCGCTCGCGCGCGAACAGCGGCTCGAGGTCGAGGAGCTCCTCAAGATGGGCGAGATCCCGTGTCTCGTTGCCACGTCATCGCTCGAGCTCGGCATCGACATGGGCGCCGTCGACCTCGTGATCCAGGTCGAGTCACCGAAGTCGGTCGCGCGCGGGCTCCAGCGGGTCGGCCGCGCGGGCCACGAGCTCGGTGCCGTCTCCCGTGGACGGATCTTCCCGAAGTTCCGCGCCGACCTGCTCGAGTCGGCCGTCGTCGCCGAGCGCATGCGCGCAGGCGCGATCGAGGAGACCGTTATCCCGCGGAACCCGCTCGACGTCCTCGCCCAGCAGATCGTGGCCGTCTGCGCCGACGAGGAGATCACGGTCGACGAGCTGCACGATCTCGTTCGCGGCGCGTACAACTTCGCCGACCTCTCGCGCGTCCAGCTCGAGAACGTCCTCGACATGCTCGCCGGCCGCTACCCGTCGGACGAGTTCGCCGAGCTTCGGCCCCGAATCGTCTGGGACCGCACCGCAGGCGTGATCCGAGGCCGCGGCGGAGCCCGCCAGCTCGCGGTCACGAATGCGGGCACGATCCCCGACCGCGGTCTTTACGGCGTCCATCTCGTTGACGGCGGCGGTCGGGTCGGTGAGCTCGACGAGGAGATGGTCTACGAGGCACGCGCGGGCCAGACGTTCATGCTCGGCGCCTCCACGTGGCGGATCGAGGAGATCACCCGCGACCGGGTGCTGGTCTCGCCGGCTCCGGGGGTCCCGGGGGCGATTCCGTTCTGGAAGGGAGAAGGGCCGGGCAGGCCGTACGAGCTCGGCGAGGCGATCGGCAAAGCCTCCCGCGAGTTGGCGGCGTTGCCGGAGGCGAAGGCGATCGCGCGGCTGACCGAAGACCACTCGCTGGACGAGCAGGCGGCGCAGAACCTCATGACCTTCCTCAGCGACCAGCAGGCCGCGACCGGTGCGGTGCCGTCGGATCGGACCGTCGTCGTCGAGCGCTTCCGCGACGAGATCGGGGACTGGCGCGTCTGCATCCTGACGCCGTTCGGCGCCCGCGTGCACGCGCCGTGGTCGATGGCGATCGGAGCGCGGCTGCGGGATGCGCTCGGCCTCGAGGTGCAGTCGCTGTGGTCCGACGACGGGATCGCACTCCACCTCCCTGACGCCGACGCGACTCCGCCGATCGACGAGCTGATCATCGACCCGGCTGAGATCGAGGAGCTCGTGATGGCCGAGCTCGGCGGCAGCGCCCTCTTCGGCTCGCGCTTCCGCGAGAACGCGGGCCGTGCGCTCCTGATCCCGCGGCGGCGTCCGGGCGAGCGAACGCCGCTCTGGCAGCAGCGGCTCAAGGCTCAGGGTCTGCTCCAGGTCGCGCGCAAGTACGGCTCGTTTCCCATCATTCTCGAGACGTATCGCGAGTGCCTCCAGGACGTGTTCGACCTGCCGGCCCTCAAACGGTTGCTGACGGGCCTGAAGACGCGGCAGCTCGATCTTGTCGACGTCGAGACCGCGACCGCGTCGCCCTACTCCACGTCCTTGCTCTTCGACTACGTCGCGAACTACATGTACGAGGACGACACGCCGCCGGCGGAGCGGCGTGCCCAGGCGCTGTCCCTCGACCGCGACCTGCTCAAGGAGCTCCTCGGACAGGAGGAGCTGCGCGAACTGATCGATCCCGGCGCGCTCGAGGCGGTCGAGGCGCAGCTCCGCGGCGAGCCCCGCAACCCGGACGAGCTGCACGACGTCCTGCGCCTCCGTGGAGACCTGCGGCCCGGCCAGTTCGATCCTGCGTTCGCGGGGCCGCTGCTCGACGAGCGCCGTGCGATCACGCTGCGGATCGCGGGTGAGGAGCGACTCGTCGCCGCGGAGGACGCCGGCCGGTACCGGGATGCGCTTGGCGCCATGCCTCCCGGCGGGCTGCCTGAGACGTTCCTCGAAGGTGGGCCGGACGCGCTCCAGAGCCTTGTCGCCCGCTTCGCCAAAGGGCGGGGGCCGTTCACGACGGCCGAGGCGAACGACCATTTCGGTATCGATGTCGAGCCCGTGTTGCGAGAGCTCGAGCGGGAGGAGCGAATCGTCCGCGGTGAGCTTCGCCCGGGCGGCACGCAACGAGAGTGGTGCGAGGCAGACGTCCTGCGGCGCCTGCGCCGAGCTTCACTGGCGGCCTTGCGCAAGGAGGTGGAGCCGGCCGAGCAGGCGACGCTGGGCCGCTTCCTGCCGAGCTGGCACGGGATCGATCGGCGCGCGACGCTTCGCGAGGCGCTCGTCCCGCTCCAGGGGCTCGCGCTTCCCGTGTCGCTCTGGGAGTCCGAGGCGCTGCCGCGGCGCGTCCCGAACTATCAGCCCGCCTGGCTTGACCAGCTGTGTGCCAGCGGCGAGCTCGTCTGGATCGGCGCAGGTCTCGACCGCGTTGCCGTCTACTTCCGCGAGGACGCGCCGGCTCTGGGCCGGCCCGCCGGCGCCGAGCGACCGGAAGGAGACGTGCACGACCGGATTCGCGAGGTGCTCGGGCGCGGGGCGGAGTTCTGGTTCGACCTGCTCGCCGCGGCCGAGCTCGAGGCGGAGCAGGCGCTTCCTGCGCTCTGGGATCTGGTCTGGGCGGGCGAGGTGACGAACGACGCGTGGACTCCCCTGCGTGCGGGCCGGCGTTACGGCGCCGCGAGACCAGAGCGCCGGCCGAGGCGCTTCTCCCGGCGCCGCTCGACCGGAATCACCGCCACGCAAGGCCGCTGGTCGCTCGCCGACCGTCTGTTCCAGACCAGTCCGGCGCCAGGCACCGCACATGTCCCTGACCGACGTGCGCTTGCCGAGCTCTTGCTCGAGCGGCAGGGAATCGTGGTGCGCGATGGGGTGCGCGCCGAGGGGATCGTGGGCGGGTACAGCGCGGTCTACGGCGAGCTGAAGGCGCTCGAGACCCTCGGGCTGTGTCGGCGCGGCTACTTCGTCGAAGGGCTAGGTGGTGCCCAGTTCGCGCTCGGCGGAGCGGTGGAGCGGCTGCGCGAGCTGAGACCGAGGGAGGGCGAGGAGGCCGAGCCGCTGGTGATCGCCGCCGCGGATCCGGCTCAGCCCTACGGCGCCGCGCTGCCTTGGCCTAAGCGCGCGGGTGGACGGGCGGCACGAGTTGCGGGCGCACAGGTCGTCCTGCTCGGCGGCGAGCCGGCCCTCTTCGTCGAGCGCGGCGGCCGCTCGATCGTCTCGCTCCGCGAGCCCGACGAGGACTGGCTGCGACCGGCCCTGGCCGCGCTCGTCGAGCGAGTGAAGACAAGCGGCGGCAAGCGCCTCGCGGTCGAGCGCTTCGACGGCGAGCCGGTGGGGGAGACGGACCTGATGCCGCTGCTGCTCGAGGCAGGCTTCCTGGCGGGCCCGCGCCGGGCAGTCCTACGGCCCTAAGTCCGTCCAGGTGCTAAATCATTGCGAACCCGGCGCAGTGCCGTCACGGATTCCCGGTTACGCTCGTCGCGGGTGGAGGGTGGACCGTCTCCCCACCCGGGTGGGGGGCTTCGGACGGCGCTCCACAGGGCATGGACGCTAGGCGCGATTGACGTGAACGAGCACGCCATCGGCGTCGCGGAACATCGCCGCACGGCCCCAGGGTTTGTCCTGAGGCTCCCAAACCGGAACCGCGCCGGCTTCGCACGCACGGCGGAACACGGCATCCACGTCGTCGACCGCAAAGTCGAGCTCGAAGCCAAGGGGAATCCCGTCGCGCTCGGCCCGCCGGAACGGTAGGTCGAGGTGGCGCTCAGCGTGCCAGTTCGCGGCGAACCCGATGCCCGACTTCAACTCTCCGTACGACCCATCTTCGTCGAGGTGATCCCGCTCGACCTCGAGGACGCGTTCGTAAAAGGCGAGTGAGGCAGCGACGTCCCCGACGTAGACGATCGCAACAACGCCCATCAGTTGGCCAAAGCCCCGAGGAGCTTGCCGAACAGAGCGTGCCGAACCGTGGCCTGCCCGAACGCTGGGACGCTGAGCATCCTGGCAACCCCCGGTTCGCCGCGGGCAGGGTGGAAGCGATCCACGAAGTAGCCCGTGGGAAACAGCGCCAGGTGCTCGAGCAGCGCTAGCTCAAGAGCAAGTCGGCGGGGATCCCGCGACACCCGGCGTGCGAGCTCGTGGTAGGCGACCCCGAAGACCGCGCCGTTCAGCGCGTGGAGCCCAAACCCGAGCGGTCGCCAGGCCGGACCGCGCGTAAACGCTTTTCCGAGAACCGCAACGTCCGAGTAGTCCCAGCGGAAGAGCCGCTGGTCGATCGGCTCGAGCAATCCCCAGACAATCGCCGCCGCGGCCCCGGCTCCTGCCCTCTTCCAGCGCAGATGCATACGCTTGCAGCATGCCCGAAGGCGACGCGCTCCACCGAGCGGCCCGCAGCCTCCAACCCCTTGTCGGCCAGCGGCTCGAGGTGGTGACGCCGCACCCTCGCGCGCGGGTGACCCGGGTGGCGGAGCGCCTCGACGGGAAACGGCTTCTCCGCGTCGAGGCCGTCGGCAAGAACCTCCTCCTCCGCTTCGAGGGCGGGCTCGTCCTGCGCAGCCATCTCCGCATGACCGGGCGCTGGCAGCTCGTGCAGCGAAACGACGGTGGACGCAAGGGCACCCCGTGGCTCGTGCTGCGCGGAGCGAAGGACGAGGCGGTGTTGTGGAACGGCCCGGTCCTCGAGCTGGACGAGAGCCACGTACGCACTCTCGGGCCGGACATCCTCGCCGACCCGCCCGACCTCGACGGCATGCTCGTGAAGCTGCGCGGAGCAGACCAGCGCTCCGCGATCGGCGAAGCGCTCCTCGACCAGCGTCTCGTCGCGGGCATCGGCAACCTCTGGCGGGCGGAGGCGCTCTGGCGCGCACAGATCTCTCCGTGGAGGAAGCTCGATGACCTCTCGGAGGAGGAGCTCTGCGCAACGTTGACCGAGGCCGCGCAACTGATGCGCCGCTCGCTCGACTCGGGTCTCAGAAAGCGCTCGGTCTACCGGCAGGTCGGGCGCCCTTGCCCGCGCTGCGGGACGGCAGTCAAGTCCCGAGGGCAGGGCGACGCCAACCGCATCGCCTACTGGTGCCCCGAGTGTCAAACCTGAACCCCTAGAGGAGACGGCGCGCCTGCGGCGTAGCGGACCACGTGACGCTGCGCGCCCCACATCTCCACTCGGCCCTGCGCAGCTTCTGCCTGGGCTCATTCGCGTTCTTCGGCCGCGAGCTCGCCGACGGAGCCGACATCCAGTTCGTGTTCGAGGAGCACGGCGCGCGAGACCGGCCGACGCTCTACGAGTACAGGCCTCTCGTCCGCGCGTTCGTCGACGCGCGCGGCGGGCGACTCCTGGCGCTCGACGACACGGCGATCGCCCTCGAAGCGCTGGGGCGGGAGCCGGCGGCGGCCATCTACGCCCGCGCTCACGCAGGCGCACGCGCGGAGCATGCGCTCTTCCGGACCGTGCTCCTGCCCCTCGTCGGCGACGTTGCCCAGGCATGCGGCGGCTTCGACTGGGACGACGAGTCTTTCGATCGTGCGTACGGGACCCTCGAGCAATCCCTGTTCGGCGAGGTGCGGGCGTATGCAGCCGTCGCTCCCCTCGTCGGCCTCGAAGCGGGCGGAATCGTCGAGCTGGGAGTCGGGTTGCGTGTGCGCCACGCCGCCGAGGGCGAGCTCGGAGCGCATTGGCCAGACGCCGCCCGGCTCGTCCCGGACAGCTTCGGCCGGGAGACCGACCGGATGTGTGTGCTCGAGCTCGAGCGCTCGCTGCCGTCTGCCGACGCGGAGCCACCAGACGCGCCCGGTGAGATCGCTGACGCAGTCACCGCTCTGCGGCTCGCGACCGCAGGGCCAATTGCGGTCGGCCCGGTCCTCTTCGAGCGGCTCGATTGGCGCCCCTTCGGCGTGCGTCCCATGCTCCCGATCGCCGCGGCGCCGCCGCCCGGAGAGCCGATCCGGCTCGACGTCTTTCGCGGCGGGGTCGCGAAGCTCCTACGCGAACGCCTCGCTTTGGCCGAGGACGACCGCGAGCTGGGCGAGGCGCTCGACCGCTGGGAGCTCTCCCTCTTCCAGGACGCGCCCTTCCGGGCGGAACAGCTGCGGTCGGCGCTCGACGCGCTTCTCGGCGCCGGCGACGGATCGTGGGCGGCGGCGCTCCGAGCGGCGGTGCTCCTTGGGGAGAACGGGCGGGAGCGGGCGACCTGCCTCGCCGGCCTGCGTCGCCTTCCGGACGGCGTTGCCGACGACGCGGCCGCCGATCTCGTGCGGCGTGTCCTCGTCGAGACGCTCAGCCGCGGCGACCGTGCCAAGCTCGTTGCCGAGCTCGACGAGTCGCTCCTCGGCGTTCGCGCTCGGCCGGCGGGCCGTATCGCCCACGCGGTGGCAAGCTGATTCAGACCTGGCACATTTGCGGCAACGCCCCGCGGTTACCGTGGAAGCCATGGAGCCTGAACGCGCAATTCTGGAAGGGCTCGAGCGGATCGACGGCCTGCGGCGCGAGGACGCCCCGGCGGGAGTTGTGCTCGAGGCAGTGCGCTCACTGCTCTCGGACGCGGAGGACTGGGTCCGCGAGGATCCGGCCGTGCCGGCGAGCGCTATGCAGGCGATCGAACGTTCCAGAGAGGCGCTGGCGGTGGGCGAATCGCGCTCAAAGTCCGCCTTCGCGATCCCCTAGAGAGAAAAACGCCCGCAAATTCGGGCGAATACTGTTCGACTTCGGGTTTTTGCTGCACAATGGATGCGTGCAGGACTGCACGATCACCGGTCGAACTGGGGACGAGCAATGGGGCTGACGCGCCTTCTTTCGCGACCGCATACGCGGGAACAGGAATCTGTGGAGGAATCCGTGGAGGAGACGCCCGTTCAGACAGACACGCCCACGCTCGCCAAGGTCATCGCGTTCGCCAACCAGAAGGGCGGCGTCGCGAAGACGACCTCGACGCTGAACCTCGCCGCAGCTCTCAAGGAGAAGGAGTATCGCGTCCTCTGTGTCGACATGGACCCGCAGGGCAACCTGACGATGAGCCAGGGGTTGAACCCGGACTCGATCGAGCGCTCGATGTTCGACGTCCTCGTCCACCGGCTTCCGATCGAGAACGTGATCGAGAAGGCGGAGATCGACCTGGCCGTGTCCTCGATCGACCTCGCGGGGGCGGAGCTCGCTCTCTCCAGCATGATCGGCCGGGAGCGCGCCCTCGAGAAGGCGCTCCTCCCGATGAAGGACCAGTACGACTACGTGCTCATCGACACGCCTCCTTCACTCGGCTTGCTGACGATCAACGCCCTCGTCGCGGCTGACCACGTGATCGTCCCGGTGCAGTGTGAGTACCTCTCGCTGCGCGGGCTCGTCCAGCTAGAGAACACGCTCACGATGATTCGCGAGAACCTGAACCCGAACGTCGCGATCATGGGCATCCTGCCGACGATGTTCGACCGCCGGACGCTGCACGCGCGCGAGGCGGTCGAGATCCTCGAGGAGAACTTCGGCGACCTCGTCTTCAAGACGCGGATCAAGAAGACGATCCGCTACGCGGAGGCGCCGGTCAAGGGCACCTCGGTGCTGAAGTACGACCCGACCGGAAACGCGGCGAACGCCTACCGAGATCTAGCGAAGGAGGTCCTCAATGGCGCGCAAGCGCGCAAGCATGCGTGAGGGCCCGCTCGCGGAGCTCTTCCGAGCGACGGAAGCCGCCCAGCGCCAGCATGGCGACAAGCCGGAGCCCGAGCCGGAGCCCGTCGCGAAGGCTGCTCCGGACGAGCCCCTCGAGGAGACGGTCGAGCACGCTCCTCCGTTCAAGCCGCTCCCTCCCGAGCCCAAGCCCGAACCCGAGCCGGAAGCTGCTGAACCCGCGCCGCGACCGGACCTGCGTCCAGTCGAGGAGCTGCCGCGCGTGCAGACGATGCCGGAGCCAGCCCCACGGCTCCACCGGGCGCCACGTGCCGAGGCCGGCGCGTATCTCGCGGTCATCCGCGTCGTCGGGGTCGGCGGCGCCGGCCTGAACGCGGTCAACCGGATGATCGACGCCGGCATCGAGGACATCGAGTTCGTCGCCGTCAACACCGACATCCAGCAACTCGCCCTCTCGGACGCGCCGGTCAAGATCCACATCGGCCGCGAGCTGACTCAGGGTCTGGGCTCAGGCGCCTCGGCCGATCTCGGCCGCCGTGCCGCTGAGGAGTCCTACGACCAGATCAAGCGTGCGCTGCGCGGCTCGGACATGGTCTTCGTGACCGCAGGCGAAGGCGGTGGAACGGGATCAGGTGCTGCTCCGGTCGTTGCGCGGATCGCGAAGGAAGTCGGGGCGCTCACGGTCGGCATCGTCACGCTTCCATTCCATTTCGAGGGCACCAAGCGGCGTACCCAGGCCGACGACGGCATCGCGGCGCTGCGCGAGACCTGCGACACCGTCATCGTGATCCCGAACGACAAGCTGCTCGAGGTGCTCGATAAGAAGACGTCGATGCTCGATGCCTTCCGCATCGCCGACGACGTCCTTCGCCAGGGCGTCCAGGGGATCACCGATTTGATCACGATGCCCGGCCTCATCAATCTGGACTTCGCGGACGTGAAGACGATCATGAACAACGCTGGATCCGCGTTGATGGGCATCGGCTTCGCGACCGGAGAGGACCGTGCGGTCAAGGCCGCCGAAAGCGCCCTCAGCTCGCCGCTGATCGACACCGAGCTCGTCGGAGCGCGCGGGATCCTGCTTTCGATCGCGGGCGGCGACGACCTGTCGCTCTACGAAGTGAACGAGGCTGCCGAGGTCGTCCGCCGCGGCGCGCGTGACGATACGAACATCATCTTCGGGGCGACGATCGACGAGCGGCTGACGGGACAGGTCTGGATCACGGTCATCGCGACGGGCCTTTCGGGCATCACCGGCCGGAAGTCGCCTTCCCGAGAGCGGCGCGAGCTCGATCCTCTCGAGCCGCCCGCCTTCCTCACGGACTAAGGACCGCTCCGTGGGCTAGGAGCGGCCGGTGGCCTCGCGCACTCGCCCGGGCCGCTGCCGACCATGGTCGCGAGCGCCCGGCCGGCGTCGACCTTGAACCGAAGCATGAGGAACCCGCGGTTGGGCGTGGTGAGCCGGACCATCCCGTCCGGGCCCCGGGAGACGCAGGCTCCTGCGACGCGCCAGTAGGGCGAGTAGCGCACGGCGAGCCGGTATCGGCCAGGCTCATCGACGCGAAGGAGCACGTAGGCCTGCTTGAGCGAGAACACCTCCGCCGGCGCTGAGCCCGTCAAGAGAGGTCGCGGACGCGGGACCTCGAAGATCGAGATGTGCTCGGTACGCAGCACGCGGACGAGCCCCGAGCGGCCGCTGCGGATCACACGTGCCTCCCCCTTCGAGCTGTAGTCGGTTGGAGCGTCGGTCAGCACGACGTAGCGCACCCCGAGTCGCCGGAGCCACTGGAGGTAGGTCGGTCCGTCCAACCGGTCGTAGAGCACTTGATTCTGGGGGAAGTCGTCCTGCCGGAACCAGCCGCGCGTGAGCGGGATGCCCGCGCGCGGAAGGTAGACCGCGGCCCAGTGCCCGGAGGTATCCACGGCCTCGACGCGGTACGAAGGCGTGAGGTTCTGCCGCAGGTAGTTGACCGCTGGTTGCCAGTACGCCTCGTGCGCAGAGGGCTCGACGCTCGCACGGGAGAAGCTCCACGCGTGGGGGCTCAGGTTCCAGGAGCCCGCGAGCAGGAGGGCTAGCGCCGCGACCCAGAGAGGGCGCCAGCTGCGGAGCGAGAGGACGAGCACGGCAATCGGAAGCGCTGCGAAGCGGACGCGCGCGACGTTCTCCCCAAGCGGAGAGGCAACCGCGAAGGCGACGCCGCACGTGACGGCATACGCGACGAAGAACCAACGGAGCGCCCGCGCAGTCTCGACGTGCCAGGTCAGTGCCGCGCCGAGCCCGCAGAAGAGCAGGACGGCGCCCAGCTCGAAGACCGAGAACGGGTAGTGGCCGCCGTCCGCGAATGCGCGAGCGAGCAGGAACTCGGTCACTCCGACGCCCGCGACGATCAGCGTGGGCGCAAGCAATCGCCGGCCACGGTCCTGCATGCCGAGCGCGATGCCTGCGAGGAAGACCGCGAGCAGAAGGAACGCCAGCGGGCTCGCGGCGGCCGTCAGGACCGCGAGGATGCCGAAGCGCCAGCGCTTGCCCGCCTGGAGTGCCCAGATCGAGAGCAAGCCGAGCGCGATGCCGAGGGCGAACGGGAACGCCGCCGAGATGACGAGGCCGGCCCAGACGACTGCGAACGTCCTGCTCGACCAGCGCGCGAGCGGTCCCCATTGCCGGCCGACGACGACGGCGAACGCGAGCGCCGCAGTGGCGATCGACGCCACCGCGAGCGGCTTGATCCCGAGGACGCCGGCGAGCGGGTAGTAGAGAACGCTGTACGTGACGAAGCTGTAGCGGCCTCCGTACCAGAAGTTGTTCCAGAGCTGGAAGCCGTCGTGGAGGAAAACAGTCCGCTGGTACACGTGGGCAGCCAGATCGTTGCCAGGAGGCCCGAGCCAGATCAGGAGTGCTGCAAGCGAGGCGGCGGAGCCGGCGGCGAACATCGCCTCGCGCAGGAGAAAGTCCACGCGGCGCAAGTCCTAGAAAGCCTATAGAGGCCGGCGGCCCTCTTCCTACTCCACCTAGGCTTTCCGCAATGAGGGGAGCGATAGCTGCCGGACACCGGCTGACGGCCGAGGCCGGCGCCGAAATTCTCGCCGAGGGCGGCAACGCCGTCGACGCGTGCATCGCGGCGGGCTTCGCGTCGTGGGTGACCGAGAGCACGTTGACGGGCCCGGGTGGAGGAGGGTTCATGCTCGTCCACCATGCCCGGGACCGCACGACGAGGCTGCTGGACTTCTATGTCGCCATACCCGGCCTCGGGCTCGGGGAGGAAAGGATCGCCGAGATGGAGTCGGCCGAGGTCGTCTTTGCACCCGAGTCGACACAGGTCTTCAGGATCGGCGCGGCGTCGTGCGCCGTCCCGGGCGCGCCGGCCGGGCTGGAGGCCGCGCACCGGGCCTACGGATCCGCTCCCTGGGCTCGCCTGATCGAGCCGGCTATCGCGCTCGCCCGGAACGGCGTCGAGGTGACCCGCGAGCAGGCGTACCTGCACGGGATCCTCGATGTCCTCCTGCGGCGCACCGAGGAGGGCCGGGCGATCTTCGAGAAGGATGGGAGCGGCCTCGTCGCCGGCGACAGGTTGGTGATGGAGGATCTCGCCCGGACACTCGAGACGCTCTCCGAGAGCGGTGCAGCGGACCTGTACCGCGGGGAGATCGCCGGCGCGATCGTGAGCCACCTCCAGGAGCAGGGAGGAGCGATCACCGCGCAGGATCTGGCCGAGTACCGGACGATCAGGCGTCGACCGGTCCAGGTCGGCTACCTCGGCCACGAGTTCGACTCGAACGCGCCTCCCTCATCGGGGGGTGTGTTGATCGGCTACGGCCTTCTGCTCCTCGAAGCGCTCGAGGCCGGCGGCGAGCCGGGCAGCGCGGAGGCGATCGCGGCTCTGGTCGAGGTCATGCGCGAGCAGGCGCGGGCACGAGACGGCCGCTTCGGACGAGAGCTCTATCGCGGCGGCCTGGCCAAGCGCCTCCATGCGGCCGGTGCGGTGCGCGAGGGGCTCGAGCGGATCCGTGCACGCGTACCGGCGTCGGAGGGCCCGTCGCCGACGGGCACGACACACATCTCTGTTGTGGACGAGCAAGGCAACGCTGCCGCGCTCACGGTGTCGACCGGCTCCGGCGCCGGCGTGATCGTTCCCGGGACGGGCATCCACCTCAACAACATGCTCGGTGAGTTCGACCTCGGCCCCGAGGGGGGCAATCCTCGACCGGGGCTGAGGCTGACGAGCATGATGTCGCCCTCCGTGGTCATCGAGCGTGGTCGGCCTCGGCTCGTCCTCGGCAGCGCCGGCTCGTCGCGCCTGCGGGGCGCGATCCTCCAGGTCGTTGTGAACGTCGTTCGCCACGGTCTCTCGGTCGAGGAAGCGATCTCGGCGCCCCGCATCCACGCGGAAGACGGCTATGTGCAGTGCGAGGGTGGAAGCGAGCCGGCCGAGGTCGATCGGCTCGAATCGCTTGGGTACGAGGTCGTCCGCTGGCAGGAGCGCAATCTCTACTTCGGCGGCGTCTCGGCGGTGGAGATGCTGCCGGACGGAAAGCTCGCGGCGGCCGGCGACCCTCGCCGCGGGGGTCATGGCATTGTCGTTCCGGCATGAGTGACTGGCTCATCGTGAGGCCCGCGACAAGCGCAGACGCGGATGCGCTGGTCAAGCTTGGCCGCAGCGTCGCCGCCGAGGCCGAGCTCTGGCTGACCTACAACCGAAGCTCGTCGGACGAGCGGCGCAGCATGAAGAGACTGCGGCGGGATCCGAACGCCGCGGTCTTCGTTGCCGAGGCCCCGACAGGTGTGGTCGGGCGCATGTCGATCGCGCGCGACGGCAACCCTGTCAGCCACCACGTCGCCGAGCTCGGGCTGATGGTGGCCACCGGAGAGCGCCGCCGCGGGATCGGCACTGCGCTGATGGAGGAGGCGGTCAAGTGGGCCCGAGCCTCCGGCGTGAAGAAGGTCGAGCTGCACGTGTTCCCGCACAACGAGCCGGCGATCGCCCTCTACCGCAAGCTCGGCTTCGTGGAGGAGGGTCAGCGGCGTCGCCACTACCGAATCGCCGGTCACTACGTGGACGCGATCCTGATGGCCCTCTACCTCGACTAGAGTCGAATCGTGGGCTTCGCCGAGATCGCCGATTCGTTCTTCAAGCCGGCCGTCCGGGACCTGGTTCCCTACGAGCCGGGAAAGCCGGTCGAAGAAGTCCAGCGTGAGCTCGGGCTCGACCGCGTCGTCAAGCTCGCGTCGAACGAGGGCCCGCTCGGGCCCTTTCCGGAAGCGCTCGAGGCACTCGCCCGGGGCGCCGAGGAGCTGAACCGGTATCCCGACGGCGGCTCCTACCGGCTGCGGGCGGCGCTAGCGGAGCGCCACGATGTGCGCTTCGAGGAGGTCGCGCCCGGGGCCGGCTCCGACGGGATCGTCGACTACCTCTCCCAGCTCGCGCTCGATCCGGGTGACGAGATCGTCTGCGGCTGGCCGTCGTTTCCGAGTTATGTGATCGATGCTCTGAAGCTCGGTGCCGTGCCTCGCAAGGTGCCGCTGCGGGAGCAGCGCTACGACCTCGAGGCCATGCTCGAGGAGATCGGGCCGCGGACGAAGCTCGTCTACATCTGCCATCCGAACAACCCGACCGGGACGATGAACACGCGAGCCGAGCTCGACGCTTACTTCGACGCGGTTCCCGAGCACGTGCTGACGGTCCTCGACCAGGCCTACTTCGAGTACATCGACGATCCGGACTACGTGGACGGGCTCGAGTACGTGCAGGCCGGGCGCGGGGCAGTCGTCCTGCGGACGTTCTCGAAGATCTACGGGCTCGCCGGGCTGCGTGTCGGCTACGCGGTCGGCCCGGCGGAGCTCGTGACGGCGATCGGGAAGGTGCGCCGCGCCTTCGACGTCAACTCGGCGGCCCAGGTCGCGGCGCTGGCGAGCCTCGACGCACCCGACGAGCTGGCGCGCCGGCGTAGCGTCAACGCGGAAGGGCTCGTCGAGCTCGACCGGATCCTGCGCGAGCACGGTCTCGACCCGCCCGCCTCGGTCGCGAACTTCCTCTTCGCCGAGGTCGGCGAAGACTCACGTCCGCTCTTCGAACAGCTGCTCCGCGAGGGCGTGATCGTCCGACCGGCGGGCGGGTTCGGCGCGGCGGGCGCGATCCGCGTGACGGTCGGTACGCCGGAAGAGAACGAGCTCTTCGGCCACGCCCTTGGCCGCGTGCTCAGCGCCGCAGCGCAGTCTTAGCTCTATCGGCCAGAGCAAGCCCGCCGTAGGCGACCCGGGCGAAACGCAACTGTGCTCGCGACATCTCCGGAGGCATGTCCTCCCGGAGCAGGCGACCCGCCGCGGTTGACGCCAGGTCATAGCGTCCGTGCCAGGTCGCGATCTGCATGCAGGCGGCGATCGTCTCGGCTGACTTGCGCTGCGAGTCGTCCTGAGCCGCCCGGTCGAGGATCTCTGCCCAGCGGCCCTTTCCGTTCGACTTTGCAACATCCTGTTGCGAGGTCGGTTGGGTTAGGACTGCACGGTACGCGTCGGAAAGGGTCGTCTGGCCGCTCCGATAGGCGACTCCGACCCGGCTCACGTTCGGGAGACTCGAAAGCTGCTCGCCGACCCAGCGCGCCAGCTCGCGTGGAGGCCACGGGCTCGAGTACGCGGACGGCCTCAGGAAGCTCGGATCGTCGGCGCCGACGATCCGCTCGGGCTCTTGCTCGGCGATTCGTGAAAGTGGCGTATGCGGGTAGACCCGGGCGCCGGCCGAGTAGACGACCTCGACCGAGCGCGGCAGTGCGCGGACGAAGGCAATCGTCTCGGCGATCGTCTCCTCGGTCTCGCCCGGGAGGCCGAAGATGAGCCCGAGGTCCGCCGAGACACCGTGCTCGGAGAGAAGCGCGACGAGGTCGTCCAGGTGGCGGCGCCGGAAGGGCTTCTGCGCGGTCTCGAGGAGGCTGTCGGCTGCGCTGTCGACGGTGATCGAGACGTGGCCATTTGTCTCTCGCACGAGATCGGCGAACGCCGCCGAGAACGGGGTCGGGTTGAAATAGGCGCGCCAGGTGAGGTGCTTCGCGAGGCCGCGATCCCGCAGGCCCTCGAGGATGGAGATCGGGTGCCGCTCGTCCGGGAGATTGAACTCGTCGTCGGCGAAGAAGATCGAGACCCGGCCGACGCCGCGCTCGCGAGCGGCCTGCACCGTCTGCTCGACCTCGTCGAGGACGGTCTCGAGGTCGCCGTTCGCGTGCTGCCGGCCGAGGTTCGCGGCCGTGCAGTAGACGCATTGCATCGCGCACCCGATCCGGGTCCGCACCGGGAATGAGTTGGCGGGCGCGTACAGGGGCTCGCGTCGGGTCGGGCCGCCGAAGTCGAGGCGATACGCGGCGATCCCCTGGTTCTGCCCGCGGCGGATCACCCCGGGGATCTCGTCGAGGGACTGGCCCTCGCAGACGGCGGCGAGCGCTTCTTCGCCCGCGCCGACGACGCCGTGCTCCACGCCGAGGAACTCAAGGCACTCCTGCGGGCAGGCGGAGAACCCGGCTCCTCCGGCGATGAACGTCGCCTGCGGTGCGGCGGCGGCGAGGACGTTGCGCAGCTCGAGGACCTCGGGCAGCAGAAAGCTGACGTCGATCGGCTCGTCGGCAGGCGCCTCCAGGCGGTCGACGACGATGCAGTCGTCGATGATGCGGATGCCGAGGCCGATCACGTCCGGCCGGAAGCGCTCGGCAGCTGCGCGTGCCGCGCCCAGCGGGTCCTCCGAGACCAGGTAGGGATCGAGCAGCTCGACCTCTGCGCCGGTCGGCTCGATGGCCGTACGGAGGCGCTCGAGGCCGTACGCAGGCACAGGGGTCACCCGCTGGAACGGGTTCGCGTGGACTAGGAGGACGCGGGGCGGGCCGGACCCGGCGACGACCGACCGGGCTGGGGCGGGCATTGCCTTCTTGAGTGTACGGGCTTCGAGACATTCCGCACGCAAAACCCGCTTCTAGCCCCACCCTCGACTAATCTCCCGCCGGATCGTGCTGGGGGTCTTCAACGGAGTCGCGCACCGCCTCCTCGGTACGCAGGTCGACCTGCTCCGCCGAGTCCGTGGGCTCCGCCTGCTCTTCCTTGCCGCTTTCGGCTCGGGCCTCGGCACCTGGCTCGCGTTCGTCGCGCTGACGATCGACGTCTGGGATCGGACGGGCTCCGGCACCTGGGTGAGCGCACTGCTGATCGCCGACTTCCTGCCTGCAATCGTGCTCGGCCTCACGATGGGCCCGCTCATCGACCGCCTCTCGCGGCGCCGCGTGATGATCGCCGCGGACCTCGTTCGCTTCCTCGTCTTCTGCGCGCTCCCGTTTGCGCAGAGCGCGACCCAGATCGTCGTGCTGGCTGCGGTCGCCGGGTTCGCAACCGGTTTCTTCCGGCCGGCGGTCTACGCGGGACTGCCGAACCTCGTCAAGGACTCGGAGTTGCCGAGCGCGCAAGGCATGCTCCAGGCGTCCGACGCGATGACGACCGTTCTCGGCCCTCTCGCGGGCGGCGTCCTCGTCGCCGCAACGAGCCCGGACTGGGCCTACGCGATCAACTCGCTCACCTTCCTCTTCTCGGCGGCGCTGATCCTTCGGATCCCGGCGCGCCTCCTCCAGGTCGCTCATGCCACGACAGAGGGTCACTGGCGTGACGTGGGGGAAGGCCTTGCGCTGATTCGTAGCTCCCGCGCCCTGCTGACGGTGCTCATCGCGTGGAACGTGGCCATGCTGGGGATCGCCGGAATCAACGTCGCCGAGGTCGTGCTCGCCAAGGTCTCGTTCCAGGCGGGCGACTTCGGTTTCGGCCTCCTGCTCGCAAGCGCCGGAGTTGGCCTCCTCGTCGGCAGTCTCGCGGTCAGCGCTCTCGTCGAGCGGAGAGAGCTCTCTAGCGTCTACGTCACCGGCCTTGGGCTGATGGCGATCGGCATCGGAGCTGCGGCCATCGCTCCCAACGTCTGGGTCGCCGCCGCCTGCGTCGTCATCTCCGGGCTGGGCAACGGCGCCGCGGTCGTCTGCAATGCGTTGCTGGTCCAGCGGGGCGCGCCCGATCGCCTGCGCGGGCGCGTGTTCACCGTGCTGATGAGCTCGAACTACGCGGTCCTCGGCCTCGGCATGGCCCTGGCCGGCCCTCTGACCGACGAGTTCGGCGCGCGCTGGGTCTGGGGCGTCTCGGCCTGTCTGGCCGCATGCGCCGCGTTCGTCGGCTACCTGCTCGCCCGCGGGATCCCCAGGGTCCACGCGGCAGTCCCTTCGCCGGAACAGGCGGGATAGTTGGCCAAGCGGCGAGAGTGGACGGGGGAGACCCTCGCGGCCGGCGTGCGCGCGGGCGACCGCCTCGCGCTTGCCCGCGCGATCACGCTCGTCGAGAATGCCGACCCGCTCGCGTACGAGCTCGTCCGCGACATCTACCCGGACACCGGCTCCGCCTCCGTGGTCGGTGTCACCGGTCCTCCGGGGGTCGGCAAATCGACCCTCATTGCCGCCCTCGTACGCCTGGTGCGCGAGTCCGGCCGCACCGTCGGTGTCGTCTCGGTCGACCCGTCGAGCCCCTTCTCGCAGGGCGCGCTCCTCGGCGACCGGATTCGCCTCGCGGAGCACTTCCTCGACCCGGGCGTCTTCATCCGTTCGATGGGAACGCGCGGCCACCTCGGGGGTCTTGCCGAGGCGACCCTGCAGGCGGTGCTCGTCCTCGACGCGGCCGGCAAGGACGTCATCTTCGTCGAGACGGTTGGAACCGGGCAGAGCGAGGTCGAGGTGATCGGGATCGCCGACACGGTCCTGCTCGTGCTGATGCCCGGCTCCGGCGACTCGATCCAGGCGCTGAAGGCCGGGATCATGGAGATCCCCGACGTGATCGCGATCAACAAGAAGGATCACCCCGCCGCGAAGACGATGCTGAACGAGGTGCGGTCGATCCTCACGCTCGACCATGAGAGCGCCTGGAAGCCGCCGATCGTGCTGACCGAGGCCGTGCAGGACGAGGGCGTCGCCGACCTGTGGGACAAGGTCGCCGAGCACCGGGCCTACCTCGAGGAGGAAAGCCTGCTCGACGAGCGGCGTCGCAGGAATCTCGCCGGCGAGGTGTTCGCCGTCGCATCCGCGCGTGCAAAAGCGCATCTCGAGCGCGCCGTGGAGGGAGATCCAGAGCTCCAGCGCGTCCTCGAAGAGGTTCAGAAGCGTGAGCTCGACCCCTTGACAGCCGTCCAGGAGATCATGGAGAAGGTGTTCCAACTCCCTTCAGGTGCGAAGCTTCAGGCTGGCACCGGAGAATCGGATGGCGACGAAGACCGCACCCACACTCGCTGACGTCGAGGCCGCGCGCGAGCGGCTCGCAGGCAAGGGCGTCCGCGTCACGCCGGTGTACAGCTCGGAGACGTTCACGCGCCGGACCGGGCGACCCGTCCTCCTGAAGGCGGAGAACCTCCAGCGCACGGGCTCTTTCAAGGTGCGCGGCGCCGTCAACAAGATGGAGAGCCTGAGCGAGGCCGAGCGACGAGCCGGAGTCGTGACCGCGAGCGCGGGCAACCACGGTCAGGCCGTCGCGTGGGCGGCGCGCGAGGAGGGGATCGAGGCGACCGTCTTCATGCCGTCGGAGACGCCGATGACGAAGGTGGACGCGACCCGGAACTACGGCGCCACGGTCGAGCTCACCGGCCACGTCTTCGAGGACGCGATGCGCGAGGCGTTCGAGCACGCCGCGCAGTCCGGAACGACGTTCATCCATGCCTTCGAGGATCCCGTTGTCATCGCCGGCCAGGGGACGATCGGGCTCGAGCTCGCGGACCAGGTCGACGACCTCGGCACGGTGGTCCTTCCGGTCGGCGGCGGTGGCCTGGCCTCGGGAATCGCGCTCGCGCTGCGCGGCGTCCGGCCCGGCATTCGCATCATCGGCGTGCAGGCGGAGGCGTGCGCACCGCTCGCAGGCGGAGAGCCCCATGGCTACACGATCGCCGAGGGCATCGCCGTCAAGCACCCCGGCGAGCTGACCTCCGCACTGGTCAAGGACCTCCTTGACGAAATCGTCACCGTCAGCGACGAGGAGATCAGCCAGGCGATCGTGCTCATCCTCGAACGCGTCAAGCTCGTCGTCGAGGGTGCCGGCGCCGCAGCGATCGCGGCGCTGCTCTCCGGTCGGATCGGCGGGACCGGCCCGGTGACGGCGCTGCTCTCCGGCGGCAACATCGACCCGACGCTGCTGATCCAGGTCATGCGCCACGGGCTCACGCTTTCCGGCCGCTACCTCGTCGTCCGAACGCGAATCTCCGACCGCACGGGGGAGCTGAGCAAGCTGCTCGCGCTCTTCGCCGAGGAGCACGCGAACGTGGTCTCGGTCGAGCACCACCGAGAGGGGATGGACATCCCCGTGACCGAGACCGAGGTCGAGGCGACGCTCCTCACCAGGGACGAAGAGCACTGTGAAGCGATCCTCGACGCGATGAGACGTCGCGGATACGACGTGGACCGCTTGCAGTGATGGAGATCTGCGCCGAGTGCGGCCACGAGAACGCGGCTGACGCGAAGTTCTGCTCGAACTGCGGGGCTCCGCTCGCCGTCGAGGCAGCGATTTCGGCACGCGAGGAGCGCAAGGTCGTGACCGTCCTCTTCGCCGACCTCGTCGGCTTCACGAGCCGAGCCGAGCAGATGGACCCCGAGGATGTGCGAGCCGTGCTCGAGCCGTACCACGCCCGCCTGCGCTCGGAACTCGAGCGCTACGGCGGGACGGTCGAGAAGTTCATCGGCGACGCGGTGATGGCCCTCTTCGGAGCGCCAACTGCGCACGAGGACGATCCAGAGCGCGCGGTGCGGGCCGCCCTCGTCATCCGCGACTGGGTGCGCGAGCAGGAAGCACTCCAACTCCGGATTGCGATCACGACCGGAGAGGCGCTCGTCGCGCTCGGAGCTCGGCCGGCGGAGGGAGAAGGAATGGCGTCGGGCGATGTTGTGAACACGGCCGCGCGACTCCAAGGCGCGGCGCCGGTGAACGGGATCCTGGTCGACGAGACCACCTATCGGGCCACAGACCAGATGATCACCTACGAGCAGCGCGACCCGGTCTCGGCGAAGGGCAAGGTCGCACCGATCGCCGTCTGGGAGCCGCTCGAAGCGCGTTCACGGTACGGAGTCGACACCGCGCAGCTTTCGCAGGCGCCCTTGATCGGGCGCGAGCGGGAGTTGGACGTGCTCTCGGATGCACTCGGCCGCATGCGCGCAGCGCGCGATCCGCAGCTTGTGACGCTCGTCGGAGTACCCGGCATCGGCAAGAGCCGCCTCGTCTACGAGCTCTTCCAGGCTGTCGAGGCGGATCCCGAGATCATCTACTGGCGCCAGGGGCGCTCGCTTCCGTACGGCGAAGGGGTCTCGTTCTGGGCTCTCGGAGAAATCGTCAAGGCCCAGGCAGGGATCCTCGAGACGGATTCGCGCGACGAGACCGAACGCAAGCTGAAACGCAGCGTGCGTCAGTTGGTTGACGACTCCGAAGCCGAGTGGGTCGAGCGTCACCTTGGCGCGCTCGTCGGAATCGAGAGCGAGCAGGAGCTGCACGGAGATAGGCGGCCGGAGGCGTTCGCGGCCTGGAGGCGATTCTTCGAGGGCATCGCCGAAGAGCGCCCACTCGTCCTTGTCTTCGAGGATCTCCACTGGGCGGACGACGGGCTCCTCGACTTCATCGACCACCTGATCGACTGGGCCGGAGGCGTACCGATCCTCGTCGTCTGCACAGCGCGACCGGAGCTGCTCGCGCGCCGCGCCGGCTGGGGCGGGGGAAAGCCGAACACGGCCACGCTCTCCCTGTCGCCTCTCGACGACGACCAGACGGCGCGCCTCCTCGCGGCTCTGCTCGAGCGGTCCGTTCTGCCCGCGGAGACGCAAACCGCTCTTCTCCAGCGAGCCGGTGGGAACCCGCTCTACGCGGAGGAGTTCGTTCGCATGGTGACCGACCGCGAGCTGGTCGTCGGCGGCGAGGACCTGCCGCTGCCCGAGTCGGTGCAGGGAATAGTCGCCGCCCGGCTCGATGCCCTTCCCGAGGAGGAGAAGACCCTGCTGCAGGACGCTGCCGTGATCGGCAAGGTCTTCTGGCTGGGCGCCGCCGCCGGCATCGGCGGCCTGGAGCGGGCGGCCGCCGAGGAGTCCCTGCACCGGCTGGAGCGGAAGGAGTTCGTCCGCCGCGAGCGGAGGCCCTCGGTAACGGGCGAGAGCGAATACGCCTTTCTGCACCTGCTCGTTCGAGATGTCGCCTACAGCCAGATTCCGCGTGCCCGCAGAGCCGAGAAGCACCGGCTGGCCGGCGAGTGGATCGAGAGGCTCGGCCGGCCCGACGACCATGCCGAGATGCTCGCGCACCACTACTCCAGTGCGCTTGAGCTCGCCCGAGCTGCCGGAGCCGACACGGCCGAGCTCGAGGAACCGGCCAGGCGCGCGTTCCATGAAGCCGGCGACCACGCATATGCCCTGGGCTCGTACCAGGCGGCGAGGAGGTTCTACGCTGCGGCAATCGAGGCGTGGCCCGAGAACGAGCCGTGGAGCGCTGGGCTGCTCATTCGCTACGGGCGCGTACTAAACAGCGTCGCGCTCGGCAGCGCACCCGAGCTCCTCACCCAAGCGGTTGATGCTGCGCTCGCGGCCGGCGACTCGGGGCAGGCGGCCGAGGCGCAGACGCTCATTTGCGAGATGTACTGGCTGCTCGGCCGCCGAGACAGCGCTTTCGAGCATCTGAGGGCAGCGGAAGCGCTCGTCGAGAACGAGGCCAGCTCCTATGCGAAGGCGTACGTCATCGGCAATGTCTCTCGATTCTGGATGCTCGCCGGCCGCAGCGAGGACGCGATCCGTGTCGGGCGAGAGGCTCTGGCCATGGCCGACGAGCTCGGTCTCGATGAGCTCCGAGCAGAGGCACTCACGAACATCGGGACCAGCCGCCTCTGGTCCGGCGACGCAAGGGGTTTCGAAGACCTCGAGCAGAGCATCGCGATCGCCGACGCCATCAACTCGGTGGAAAGCGCCCGTGCTTACGGAAATCTCGCTTCGTCGCTGGTCGATTTCGGTGAGCTCGAGCGGGCAGGCGAGATGCTGGACGAGGCACGTCGTCGGGCCGAGCGATTCGGCCTCGACGATTGGCTGCTCTGGCTGCGAGGCGAGCTCGCCTGGCCGCCGTACCGCGACGGCCATTGGGATGACGCAGCCCGCCGGCTCGACGAGCTCATCGGCGAGTTCGTGGAGCATCCCTTCTGGATGGAGATGCCTTGCCGCGTACTCCGCGGCCGGATGCGGCTCGCTCGGGGAGATACGAGAGGCGCATGTGAAGATGCCGAGCGGGCGCTCGAGCTCGCGCGAGTGGCCAAGGACCCCCAGGTCTTGTGGCCGGCGCTCGCGTTTGCGGCCCGCGCCTTCTTTCCCAGCGACCGGCAGCGCGCTGACGATTACGTCGCCGAGGCGCTCTCGGAATGGGAGGCCCTGGGATGCCCGCCGAATAGCGAAAGCGAATGGACACCGGATATAGCAGTCGTGATCGCGCTCGTCGGCCGCGAAGCTGAATTCCTGGGCGGTGCGGGGCGTGCTCAGCAGCCCTCTCCATGGCGGCAGGCGGCCGTTGCCTACGTTTCGGGAGACCCGAGCGCTGCCGCGGAGATCTACCGTGAAATCGGAGCGGGGCCGGACGAAGCCTTCGCGCGTCTGCGGGCCGCCGACATCCTCGTGCGTGAAGGACGGCGTGCCGAGGCCGACGTCGAGCTGGAGGCGGCGCTTACCTTCTGGCGCTCCGTCGGTGCGACCGCGTACGTGCGCGAGGGCGAGGCTCTCCTGGCCGCTTCGGCCTAGCTACCGCAGCGGCGGAACTGCACCGTCTTGCCGCCGCGCTCGGCCCAGTCCTCGACGCCTCCGCCGATGACGGGATGCGCGTCGATGCCGTTCGCCGCGAGCACGCTCGCCGCAATCACGGCGCGGGAACCGCTGGAGCAGATCGTGACCACGGGCAGATCGCTTCGCAGGTCGTCGACGCAGGCGCGCACCAGGCGATACGGCAGGTGCCGCGTGCCGTCGATGTAGCCCTCGTCACGCTCCGACTTCTCACGCACGTCGAGCACGTCGACCTTCCCCTCGGAGAGCAGGCGGTCGAGTTCCTCGACGTCGATCGGCTCGAGCTTCTCGCTCTCGTCGGCCTGAGGGAGATAGCCGCGGAGCTCGAACAGGCCGACTGAGCGCAGCCCGATGGCGGCCTGCTCGGCGTCCTCGGTCGAGGACGCGTGGATCGCGACGGGCTCGTCGGAAGTCAGGACGAACGCGGCTTTCGTCGCAAAGGACGACCCCGAGACAGGGACGTTGAAGGAGCCGTGTAGATGGCCCGCGACGAACTCGCTCGCCGTTCGCACGTCGAGAACGGCGACGCCGTCTGCCGAGTCGACCGTGCCGAGCGGTGGCTGGACCGCAAGCAGCGGGCCGCGGTTCAGCGCGACGATGCGGTCCATGTTCGGCGGACGAGGCGCCGACGAGTTGGCGCGGTCCTGGACGAACTCGTCCTCGTCCTGGCTCGTTGCTCTGTTGAAGGCACGCTCGAAGCCGATCGTCGAGGAGGCCTTCGAGCTCATGCCGGCACCGCACAGAGAGCCCGCGACATGGCCGGGATAGACCTCGACCCCGTCGGAGAGAGCGAGCAGCTTCTGCAGGCTTCCGTACAGGCCGTGCGCGCCGTCGATCGCCTCCGAGGCGAGGTCCGGCCGGGCCGCATCGCCGATCAGGAGCGAGTCGCCGGTGATCACGAGCCACGGCTCGTCGCCGCGAGAGCCGTCGACGACCGAGAAACAGCAGTGCTCGGGCCGGTGCCCAGGCGTGTGCAGAACTCGGATCACGACCTCGCCGAGGGAGATCTCCTGTCCGTCCGCGAGCGGCTCGAAGTCGAACTCCGGCTCGGCGGCGGGGTGGACGAAGATCGTCGCGCCATGCTCGAGGGCCAGCCGTCCGTGGCCCGAAACGTGATCGGCATGGGTGTGCGTCTCCAGAACGCGCGTGATGCGCACGTGCCGCTTCTCGGCCTCGGCCAGGTACTGCTCGATTGCGTATGCCGGATCGACGACCACGGCCTCACCCGAGGACTCGTCGCCGATCAGGTAGGACGCGCAGCCGAGATCGTCGTCGACGAACTGCCGGAACTGCACGGAGAAGAGCCTAACTCAGGCCCAGGTGCTTGGCGATCACCATCCGCTTGCTAGAGCACGCCCAAGCCAGGCTAAAGCCTGGCCGGGATTGCGGAGTCAAATGAAGTCCAGCCCTACAGGCCGAGGTGCCGCGCGATCACCATCCGCTGGACTTCATTTGTGCCCTCGCCGATCTCCAGGATCTTCTGGTCGCGGTAGAGCCTCGCGATCGCCGACTCCTCCATGAAGCCGTACCCGCCATGGATCTGGAGGGCCTGGTTGACGACACGGTGTGAGAGCTCGCCGGTGTAGAGCTTCGCCACCGCCGCCTCCTTGGCGAACGGCCGCCCCTGGTCTTTCAGCCATGCGGCTTTGTAGACCAGTGCCCGACCGGCCTCGATCTCTACAGCCATGTCCACGAGCTGGAACTGAATCGCCTGGAACCTTGCGATCGGCTTCCCGAACTGCTCGCGCTCCTGCGCGTACTTGAAGGCGAGGTCGTACGCGCCCTGGGCGAGCCCGACACCCATCGCAGCGACCGAGATGCGCCCGCCGTCGAGGATCTCCAGGAACTGGTGGAAGCCCTGACCGCGCTCGCCCAGGAGATTGCCCTCCGGGACCCGTGCGTCCTTGAACGACAGCTCGCGCGTGTCCGATGCGCGCCAGCCGAGCTTCTCCATCGGCGGTGAGATCTCGTAGCCGGGGGTGCCGTTCGGGACGATCAGGTTCGAGATCTCGCCCTCGCCGGTGAGTGCGGTGATCGTCACCAGCGCGGAGATGTCGGTGCCGGCGTTCGTAATGAAGATCTTCGTGCCGTTGATCGTCCACTCGCCGCCCGTCAGCTCGGCGCGGGTGCGCGACGCGGCGGCGTCGGATCCGGCTCCCGGCTCGGTGAGGCCGAAGGCGGCCAGCTTCTTCCCGGAGGCGAGGTCGGGGAGCCAAGCCCGCTTCTGGTCTTCGTTGCCGAAGAGGAAGATCGGCATCGTCCCGAGCGAGCTGTGCGCCGCGACCGTGATCGCGACCGACGAATCGATTCGCGTCAGCTCCTCGATCGCGATCGCGTAGGAGACCGTGTCGGCGCCGCCGCCGCCGTACTCCTCGGGAATGGGCATGCCCATCAGCCCGAGCTCCGCCAGTTCCGCGACGAGGTCGTAGGGAAAGCGGTGCTCCCGGTCGAGCTCCTCGGCAACCGGCGCGACCTTCTGCTCGGCGAAGTCGCGGACCGTGCGGCGAACGAGCTCTTGCTCCTCGGTGAGGTCGAGGTTCACGCCGAGAGCCGGTGTGCGAGCTCGACGATCAGGCGAACGCCGTACCCCGTTCCGCCCTTCTGCCAGAGGTAGTCGTTCCGCCCCCAGGTGAAGAAGCCGGTGCCGGCCATGTCGATGTGCGCCCAGGGGCCCTCGCCGACGAACTCCTCGAGGAACGACGCGGCATAGGTCGGCCCCGCCTGTCCGCGCACGGAGGAGTTCTTCATGTCGGCGAACGTCGAGTCGATCAGGGCTCGGTAACGCCGGTGCATCGGCCACGGCCAGGCGTGATCGCCACTTGCTTCGCCCGCGGCGACCACCTCGTCGCGCCAGGCATCGTCGTTCCCCATGACCCCGGCGTAGAGGTCGCCGAGGGCGCTGTTCATCGCTCCGGTGAGCGTTGCGAAGTCGAGGAGATGGGTCGCGCCGAGCTGCCGCGCGTGCGTCAGCGCGTCCGCGAGCACGAGGCGTCCCTCGGCGTCGGTGTTCGTCACCTCGATCGTCTTGCCGTTCAGGGCTTGGAGGATGTCGCCGGGCCTGTAGGCGCCGCCGCCGACGGAGTTCTCGGTCGCGCCGACGACCGCGAGCGTCCGCAGTGGGAGGCCGAGCTCTGCGATCGCGCCGATCCCCTCGATCACCGTTCCGCCGCCGGCCATATCGGCCTTCATGTCCTCCATGTACAGAGCCTTCTTGATCGAGATTCCGCCCGTGTCGAACGTGACCGCCTTCCCGACGAGCCCGAGCAGGACCTCGCCTTCCGGCGACGGCGGCTCGTAGCGCAGGACGATCATGCGCGGCGGGTTGTGGCTGCCCTGGGCGACCGCCGAGAAGGCACCCATCCCGAGTTCCCGGGTTTCGTCCAGCCCGAGCGCCTCGGCCGAGAGGTTCGCATGCTCGGCGGCAAGCTCGAGCGCGCGGTCGGCCAGCTTTTCGGGCGTGAGCAGGTTCGCCCCGGTATTGGCCAGGTCCCGCGCGCGGTTCGCGGCGGTCGCGACTTTTGCGGCGCGCTCGGCGGACTCGCGCAGGGCGTCGTCGTCGCTCCCGACGAGGATGAGTCGCTCAAACGGCGGTTCGGGAGTGGCGTTCCCCTTCCAGCGTCCCGGGTCGTACGTCCCGAGCAGGAGCCCGTCGACCACTGCGCGGACCTGGTCGGCGAGCGACAGGCCGAGGGAGTCGTCGAGCAGCCAGGCGATCGAGCCGCCGACGCGCTCGGTCTTTCGCGCGGCCTCGGCTGCGGCCGTTCGCAGCGTGTCGGTGTCGAGCTCTGCCGCCGGACCGAGCCCGACGAGCACGAGACGGCGGGGACCTGACTTCTCGCCTTCGGGGTAGAGGACCGCAGTCCGGCCGGCCTCTCCGGCGACGTCTTCCTCCGCGGCGAGCGTGGTCACGCGAGCGTCGAGTGAGGCCGCACTTGCGGACAGCCCGCCGGGGCCGACCGGAACAGCCAGGACATCGGCTTCCGGCGGCGTGTCGTGGGCGGCGTGGACTTCGACCCTCATCGGGGAACTTCGACCCTCATCGGGGCCGCGATGCTATCCGACAGGGTTTCTACCGTGGACGGAGAAAGGTTTTCATAACTTTCAACTCCCCTTAACTTTCTCTTGAATCCGCCGATAAAGACTGTGCCAATGAGCACCCTGCGGCCCCTACGTTTCCGTCGACGGCGCATGTCGCCGACTGTCGAATCGCTGAGCGATCAGCTCGGCGCCCTGACGCGCGAGCGCCAGGCGCTGCGCGCAAGCGACGCAAGCTCGGTCGACCTCGAGCAGAACCGCGTCGCGATCGCGCGAGCCCAGTGGGAGCTCTCCTACGCGCTGATCGAGCGCCACCTGCCGAAGCCGGCAGCCGCGCAGAGCGCCGCGTAGCCTCGAACCTTTTCCGCTCGCTAACGCCGATCTAACAACCGGCCCGTATCGTCGGGCCGCAATGGCTCATCGCTTCGCCCTCGGGCTCGTGGCCGTCTCGGCAATGCTCGCCGCACCCGCCGCGTCGACACCGAGTGCGAGCACCGGCGGGACGATCGTCTTTGCGAGCTCGAAGGCTGCGTCTGCAGTGGCGCCGGCCGTCTACACGATCGGGATCGACGGCCGGCGGCGACGTCGGATTACTCCGAACTGGCGGGAGCTGAGCTCGCCCACATGGTCGCCGACCGGGCGATGGATCGCCTTCGAAAGAGACCATCGTCGTTCGTACGTCGTCCCTGCGCGAGGAGGGCGACCGATCCCGATCGCGGGGCGGCTGGCGACCACCGACCTCACCTGGTCGCCGGACGGATCTTTGATCGCCCTTCTGGCGCAGCGCGGCGGGTCGACCGACCTCATCGTCGTGCAGAGCGGTCGCTGGCGGGCCCGACCTCTCGCCCGGCACGTCGTGGCGGCTCCCGCCTGGTTGCCCGACAGTCGTTCCCTGGCCTACATGCGCGGCCGCCGCACTGTCCGTGCGGTCAACGTTCAGACCGGGCGGAGCCGGGTGCTCTACAGGGCTCGCCTTCCGGTGAGCGCGATCGCTCTCTCGCCCGACGGCATGCGCCTCCTGTACAGCTACACGTCGACGGAGAACGGCATCTACGAGATCTACCTCGCCGACCTGCGCTCCGGACACGAGCGCCGCGTCGCACGCATGATGGTGCAACCGTCATGGTCGCCGGACGGCCGGCGTTTTGCCGCCAAGCGTGGCAGGTACGTCTACGTCTTCAGCGCGGACGGCGGGCAGCGGGCTCGCGTCGCAAGAGACGACTACGACGAGATCCCGGCCTCGCCTCCGGTTTGGTCGCCCAACGGGCGCCGGCTCGCGGTTGCCTACCGCGAGGTCTACGCCGTCCGCGCCGACGGGCGGGGAAGGATTCGCGTCACGCACGAATCGCCCCGCTTCGTGCTTCCGTTCCAGGACGACGCCTCGTGGTCGCCTGACGGGAAGCGCCTCGCCTATGTGAGCGAGAAGTACGAGCCGCCGGATCTCGACCTCCACGCCGTTCCTGCAGCGGGCGGGCGTACGAGAGCCCTGACGAGGAACTTCGTCGATGAGGCAGCTCCCGCCTGGTCGCCGGACGGCAAGACCATCGCCTTCACGCAGAACCGGGACCAGGTCGGGCTGCTCGAGGCCGGCGGGCGGGCCCGGCTGCTGGCTCGCGGTCGGAATCCATCGTGGTCACCGAATGGAGCGCAGATCGCCTTCGAGCGGGCCGGAGACATCCATGTCATGTCCAGGGATGGAACCAACGATCGCGCCGTCACTTCGGGCCAGGAATTGGATACCGAGCCCACCTGGTCGCCCGAAGGGCTTCGAATCGCCTTTGCTCGGCAGACGGCGGAGTACAAGGACATCTGGGTCGTTGCCGCCGGTGGCACCGACCTTCAGCGATTCACGGAGGTTCATCGCGGTCAGGACCGTTGCATCGTCCTGCTCGCTTCGAGCCCCGACTGGTCTCCTGACGGCTTGGAGATCGCCTACTCGCTGCTGGAGGGTGGAAATCTCTCGTGCGGGTCGCGTGGTGCTTGGGAAAGCATCCATGCTGTGAGCGCGGATGGTTCGGGTCGAACGCGGCTGATCACAGACGGCGGGCGAAGCGACCCCCTGAGTGGAGAGGGGGCCTACAAGCCGGCCTGGTCTCCCGATGGAGCGGAGCTCGCCTTTCTCGACGTGCTGCAGGAGCGGGAGCGAGTCGCGATCGTGCCGAAAGCGGGAGGCAGGTTCCGGTTCCTGACTCCGGCGCGCTACCAGGCCGTGGATCCCGACTGGCGGCCGTGAGGTAGTGTCGCGGGCCGATGGAGCCCCGTGAGTTCTTCGACACCCTCGAGTCCCGCGTCGATGCGTCGAAGACGGCCGGGCTGACCAGCTCGTATCTCTTCGAGATCGAGGGCGCCGGAACCTGGAAGGTCGACGTCGACGACGGCAAGGTGAGCGTCACCGAGGGCGCAGGCGAGGCCGACGTCACGATCCGAACCTCGCCGGAGACGTTCACTGCGCTCGCAAGCGGCGAGCAGAACCCGACGACCGCATACATGACCGGCAAGCTCAAGGTCGAGGGTGACATGGGCGCCGCGCTCAAGCTGCAGAAGCTGTTCTGAGCTCAGAGGTGGCCGTGACCTGGTACGACTTCTTGAAGTTCGCGCACATCGGTTGCGCGGTGCTCTGGGTCGGCGGTGCCGCCATGTACCAGTTCTTTGCGTTGCGGGCGATCGCGGCGGGCACCGGTGAGCGGCTCGTCGCGCTCGTGCAAGACATCGAGTGGATCAGCGTCCGCGTGCTGATACCGGCTGCTCTCGGCGCATTTCTGCTCGGCCTCGCGCTCGTATGGAACGCCGCCTTTTGGAGCCTGGGCGACGACTGGATCGTGATCGGGCTCGTCCTCTTCGGCGTCACGTTCCTGGCCGGCTTCGGCTACTTCAGCCCGGAAGCAAAACGGGTCTCGAAGCTGATCGAGGCAGAGGGCCACGATTCACCGGCGGTCGCCGCGCGCATCAAACGACTCATCGTTCTAACTCGGATCGATCTCGTGATCCTCTTCCTACTCATCTTCGACATGTCCGTCAAGCCGTCGTTCTCGGACGGCTGGACGATCGTCGGCGCGCTCGCCGGAGCGGCGGCCCTCTCCGCGCTGCTCGTTCTGCCCGGTAGCCGCTCGTCTGCTCTCGCGACTGAGTAGGCCTACTCTTCGAGCTCGACGAGGAGCGCGCCACCGGCGACCCGGTCGCCCTCGGCGACGTGGACTGCGCGGACAACCGCCTCGTAGGGGGAGAGCAGGGGCGTCTCCATCTTCATCGCCTCGAGAATCAAGAGGATTTGCCTCCGCTCGACTCGATCGCCCGGCGTCGCCAGCACCTTGATCACGGTTCCCGGCATTGGAGCTGTGAGGGCGCTTTGCTCGCCGCCTGTCGCTCCGGTCGCAGCGTGCGCCGCGTCGTCCTCGTCCGGGGGTGAGTGCGGTGCAGGCGCAGGGAGGTTCAGGCGCCAGGCGCCGTCCCACGGGCCGCTCGGCAGCCGTACAGGGGGCGCCGACAGTGGCGGGTACTCGGCGAGGAACGCCGTTGTCGTTCGGCCTGCCCGCACAGCGGGATGGGCGACCAGCCAGCGCAGGAACGGGAGATTCGTCGTCAGCCCTCCGACCTCCGTCTCGGCGAGTGCGTCCCGCAACCGGAGCAGGGCCTCGTCGCGCGTCGGGCCGTGCGCGATCAGCTTGGCGATCATCGGGTCGTAGGCGACTCCGACCTCGTCGCCTTCCTCGACGCCGGCATCGACCCGGATCCCCGTCGGGAGGCGCAGACGCTCGATCCGGCCGGCCTGGGGGAGAAACGTCCGCGGATCCTCGGCGTAGAGCCGCACCTCGACGGCATGACCCGTCGGCGTTGTGTCGAGGTCCAGGTGCTCGCCGGTGGCGACGCGAAGCTGCTCTTTGACGAGATCGATGCCCGTCACGAGCTCGGTCACCGGGTGCTCGACCTGGATCCGCCCGTTCAGCTCGAGGAGGTAGAAGTCGCGCCCGTCGAGCATGAACTCGACCGTGCCCGCGCTGCGGTAGCCGATCGCCCGGCCGAATTCGACCGCGGCCTCGCTGATGCGCGCTCGTAGGTCAGCATCGAGGGCGGGGGAGGGGGACTCCTCGAGCACCTTCTGGTGGCGACGCTGGATCGAGCACTCCCGCTCGCCCAGCGAGAGCACCGTGCCGTGCTCGTCGGCGAGGAGTTGAACCTCGATATGACGCGGCCGCTCGACGTAGCGCTCGCAGAAGACGGTGTCTTCGCCGAAGGCCGCTTTCGCCTCGCGCTTGGCCGCGGCCAGTGACTCGTCCAGCTCTTCGGGCGTGCGGACGACCCGCATCCCCCGGCCCCCGCCGCCTGCGGCCGCCTTGACGACGAGCGGGAAGCCGACCTCGGCCGGTGTTCCGGAAGGCAGAACCGGAACGCCGGCTTCCAGGGCGATCCGCTTCGCCTCGAGCTTGTCACCACCTTTGCGAAGCGCATCCGGGGTCGGGCCGACGAAGACGAGGCCGGCTGCCTCGACGGCCTCCGCGAAGTCGGGGTTCTCGGCCAGGAAGCCGTACCCGGGGTGGATCGCGTCTGCGCCGGCTTGCTTGGCGGCCCGGATGTGCTCCTCGGAGAAGAGGTAGCTCTGGATCTCGACGGTCTCGTCGGCGACGCGCGTGTGCAGCGCGCCGAGGTCGTCCGGTGCGGCGACGGCGACCGTCGCTATGCCTGCGTCGCGACAGGTGCGGAAGACGCGAGCCGCGATCTCGCCGCGGTTCGCGACTAGGAGCTTCCGGAGCTCCACGGGGCTGGTTGCTTGTCGAGGAAGGCGCGCAGGCCTCCCTGGCCCTCCTCGCTCGTTCGCAGCCGTGCTGCGATCTGGGCGGCCTCGTCACCGTCCGGGCGCGTCCGGATGAGCTGCTTCGCCGCGCGTACGGCCTCGGGCCCGGAGGAGAGCAACTCGGCGACTACCCGAGCGCAGGCTCCGTCGAGGTCTTCGGCGACCTCGTGGACCAGGCCGATCTGCAGGGCAGCCGCCGCGTCGAACCGCTCACCGGTGAGGAAATACCGCCGGGCGGCGCCCTCTCCGATCCGCGGCAGTACGAACGGCGAGATGACCGCGGGCACGATCCCGAGCTTGGCCTCGGAGAAGCCGAACGTCGCATCCTCGGCGGCGAGCGCGATGTCGGCGCAGGTCGCAAGGCCACAGCCTCCGCCCAGGCAGTAGCCCTGGATGCTCGCAACGACCGGGGCGGGGCAGGAGTCGATCGCTTCCAGCATTCGATACAGGCCGAGCGCGTCATCCACGTTCTCCTCGTAGGAGAGGTCGATCGCCGCGCGCTGCCAGTCGATGTCGGCCCCGGCGCAGAAGCTCTCGCCCTCGCCGGCGAGCACGACGGCGCGCGCGTCGCCCACGTCGGCGAATGCTCCCGTCAGAGCCTGGATCAGCTCCGCGTCGAAGGCGTTCCGCCGCTCCGGCCGGGCGAGTGTGACTCGCAGGATCGGTCCGTCACGTTCTATTCGGAGCGCGCTCACGCTCGTGAGCTTAGAGTCGCAGCGTGCTCAAGGGAACGCTCGCCGCCGCCGTGACGCCGCTTCGCGAGGGAGGGGCGGCGCTCGACGAAGAGGCGTTCGGGCCTTACGTCGAGTTTCTGTGTGCGGGCGGGCTCGACGGCATCCTGGCTCTCGGCACGACCGGCGAGGGAATCCTCCTCTCGCCGGAGGAGCGGAAACGAGCGGCGGGCCTGTTCATCGAGGCGGCCGGCGACGGCTTCGACGTGGCCGTGCACTGCGGCGCTCAGACGACGGCCGACACCGTGGAGCTCGCGGCGGATGCCGCCGGGCAGGGCGCGGACGCCGTCGCGGTCATTGGACCGCCGTACTACGCGCTCGACGAGGAAGCGCTCGTTCGGCATTTCGCCGCGGCAGCCGAGGCCTGCAAACCGCTCCCCTTCTACCTCTACGAGTTTCGTGCTCGCTGCGGCTATTCGATCCCGCCCGGCGCGATCGAGCGGTTGCGCGAGCTCGCGCCCAACCTGGTCGGCCTCAAGGTCTCGAACCAGCCGTTCGAGGACGTCGAGCCGTTCCTGATCGAAGGGCTCGACGTCTTCGTCGGTGCCGAGTCGCTCGTTCTCCAGGGCCTCGAACGCGGAGCGGCCGGGGCCGTTTCCGGACTGGCAGCGGCCTTCCCCGAGCTCGTGGCCGGGCTGGTTCGGGATCGCTCGGGCGACGTCGCAGAGGTGCGCACGGTGCTGGAGCGATTCCCGTTCCAGTCGGCTCTGAAGATCTGCCTCGGCCACCGTGGCGTTGCGATCCGCGAGGACGTGCGCGCTCCGCTGCGGACGCTGACGCCGGATGAGCGCGCGGAGCTCGAGACGTGGCTCGCATCGTCGTAGCCGGCGCCGGCGCAATCGGGGCGAGCATCTCGTACCACCTCGCTCTGCGCGGCGCGTCCGACATCGTGCTCGCCGACCGGGCGGAGGTTGCGTCAGGGGCGACCGGGAAGGCGATGGGCGGGGTGCGCCAGCAGTTTTCGACGGAGGCGGAGGTGCGACTTGCGCGGGAGTCGATCGGCTTCTTCGAGGCGCTCGGGCCGCCCTTCTTCGAGCAGGTGGGCTACCTCTTTTTCGCTACGACCGGCGAGGGGCTCGCGGAGCTCGAGGCCCGAGCCGAGCTGCAACGTGGGCTCGGGGTGCCCGTCGAGACCGTCGATGCCTCGCTGATCAGCGGGCTGAACACCGAGGACATGCTGGGCGCGGTCGCGTGCTGGGAGGACGGTGTCGCAGAGCCTGCCGAGGTCACCCGCGAGCTCGTCAGGCGCGCGGCTGCGTTGGGCGTCGAGGTCCGCGAGCACGTCGATGCCCGTGAGCTCGAGCGGGACATCCTCGTGATCGCCGCCGGCGCGCGTTCGCCCGACCTCTGGCCCGACCTTCCGATCCGGCCGCTCTGCCGCCAGCTCGTCGATGTCGGGCCGGTCGCATCGCTGCCGCCCGATCTGCCGATGGTGCTCGAGTCCGAGACCGGCTTCCACTTCCGGCGCCGCGGCGAGACGCTTCGTCTCGCGATGAGCGAGCCGTCGCCCCGGTGGACCGACCGCGAAGAGGTCGACGAGGGGCTCGTCGAGGACTGGCGAGGCCGGCTCGCGCATCGCTATCCGCCGGCCGCGGGTGCGCCGGTGGCTCGTGCGTGGGCCGGGTTGTACGACATGACGCCCGACGCGCACCCGATCATCGGCTGGGTAGGCGAGGGCGTATACGCCGCGTGTGGCTTCTCGGGCCACGGGTTCATGCAGTCGCCGGCCGTCGGCAAGTCGGTCGCGGAGGAGCTGCTCGATGGTTCCGCGTCCATCGACCTCTCGCCCGTACCGGATCGAGCGTTTCGCCGACGGCGCCGTGTTCCCCGAAGACCTCGTCCTCTAGACGACGACCCGCACCTCGGCGCAGGTTCCCGTGGCCTCCTCCCCGATTCGATCGTATCCGGGAACTTCGCGCCATGGGTCACGACTCTGTGTCGAAAGTGCTACTCGAAGGCGAGCCCGCGGCGCGAGAGCTCTTCGATTGCGAAGCCGCCCTCGATCGTCGCCTCGACGTCGAACTCCTCGCCGACGTCCGGCTCCTTCCCGATCAGCTCGCGCACCCGGCTCGGCAGCTCCTGGTCGGCCGCTTCGCGCGACTCCCACAAGTACACCGCTCCCCAGCGCTCGGTCGCCTCGTCCGAGATCCACGCCTTGAAGCGAAGTCCCGGAACTTCCTCGAACGCATCGACGGATTCGTCGCGGAGGTAGCGCCGCAGCTCGCCGATCGTCGTTTTCGAGTCGGCGAGGTTCCAGAGGACGAGGCGAACGAGCACCCAGCTAGCCCGCGGGCGGGAGCTTGGCGATCAACGCCTTGATCTGGCGCAGGACGTCGGCTTCGTCATGGCCGAAGTCGTCGAGATAGGAGTGCAGCGCGGCTTGGAGGAGTCGCAGCTCCTCTTCGGTGAGCTCGATCGTGTGCATGACGCGAGCCTAACGCTTGTATCGGAATCGTTACGTGCCCGTGACGTCGGTGTTTCGGAGCCCGAGCACGATGCGACGGAGCTACTAACAGGAGGCGGTCATGAAGAAGTTCGTTGCACTCGTGGGCGCAATGGTTGTCGGCGGCTCGCTCGGCCCCGTCCTCGCCGGCTGCGGCTCCGACGGCGGTTCGTCGCCGGCGGCGCAACCCACACGAGCCCACTCGACGCAGCCCACACCAACTCGCTCGAATCCGTACCCGTACACGAACCCGATCAAGAGGGAAGGGAGCTCCCCTGCCGAAATTGCCGGCGCCGGTCGCTATTTCGGATACATCCGAGCGGCCGACGGCGAGTCTCAGCCGCGCACCATCGGCTTCGACATCGCTCAGTTCTTCTTCGGGCAGGACGTGCAGAAGGCGGCGGAAAGGGACGGAGCGGTTGCTCCCGGCGAGCCAGTTTCGAACGACCACTACGAGCGCGACCGTAAACGGGAGGTCCGGCTACTCCCGCTCGCGTCGGGTGCTCAGGTCACGCCAGGAACACCGGCGAGCTTCCTATTGACGCACGTCTCGCATGAGACGCTCAAACAGTGCAGCGTGCGGCCTCTGAGGGCTGACTGCGCTATCAGCCCTTCCGAGTTCTTCGCCGCGGCCAAGCAAATGAAGGAGTACGCGGCCGGTTATCCAGGCATTCCGGTCTGGGTGACGATCAACGACGGCCTCGTCGTCAGGATCGACGAGCAGTACTTCCCCTAGCCCCAGGAGGGCGGCTCGTAGGAACCGTCCTTCGGCGCTCCGACCGCGACCCAGGCGAGGCCCTCGTCGCCCGCCACCGGCTGGCGTGTGACCTCCGGATCGACCCGTACGGCGATGCCTGCCCGCACCTCGATCACGTGGCCGGCGAGGCGCAGCACTCCCGAGCCCTTGACGTAGACGTAGACCTCTTCCTGGTTCGTCTGCGTCTCGTTGTGCTCGAGGCCCTCGGCCCCAGGCGGAAGATCGAAGTAGTTGACGCCGAACGCGGTCACGCCGAGCGCCTTGCGCACCTTCTTGACGACTCCGTCGAGCTCGGAGAAGTTGGCGACGTCGTAGCGCGCCATCTACATCCGGAAGATGCCGAACTTCGTCTCGGGAATCGGCGCGTTCAGAGCCGCCGAGATTCCGAGCGCGAGCACCCGGCGGGTGTCCAGCGGGTCGATGATCCCGTCGTCCCAGAGCCGTGCAGTCGAGTAGTACGGGTTGCCCTCCCGCTCGTACTTGGCGCGAATCTCGTCCGGGTCCGCGTCGCCGACCATCGTGAGAACGATCGCCGCCTGCTCGCCGCCCATCACGGAGATCCGCGCGTTCGGCCACATCCAGAGCTGCCGCGGCGAGTACGCCCGCCCCGCCATGCCGTAGTTGCCCGCGCCGAACGAGCCGCCGATCACGACCGTGAACTTCGGGACCTCCGCGCAGGCGACGGCCATCACGAGCTTCGCGCCGTCGCGCGCGATCCCGCCCGCTTCGTACTCGGTGCCGACCATGAACCCAGTGATGTTCTGGAGGAAGACGAGTGGCACCTTCCGCTCGCAGGCGAGCTCGATGAAGTGCGCGCCCTTCTGGGCCGACTCCGCGAAGAGCACGCCGTTCGATGCGAGGATCCCGACCGGAAAGCCCTCGATTCGCGCAAAGCCGCAGACGAGCGTTTCCCCGTAGAGCTCCTTGAACTCGTGGAAGCGGCTTCCGTCGACGATGCGGGCGATCACCTCGCGCGCGTCGAACGTCTGCCGGTAGTCCTCGGGAATGAGGCCGTAGAGGTCGGCGGGATCGACCGTCGGCTCCTCCGGCTCCGCGATGTCCCAGGGCGCCTCCTTGCGACGGTGCAGGTTGCGAACGACCGAGCGGACGAGGGCGAGGGCGTGCTCGTCGCTCGTTGCGTAGTGGTCGGCGACGCCCGAGCGCCGCGCGTGGACGTCGGCTCCGCCCAGCTCCTCCGCGGTCACGTCCTGGCCAGTCGCCGCCTTCACGAGCGGCGGGCCGCCGATGAAGATCGTGCCCGTTCCCTTGACGATGATCGTCTCGTCGCTCATCGCAGGGACGTAGGCGCCGCCGGCGGTGCACGAGCCCATCACGGCGGCGATCTGCGGGATCCCCTTGGCCGACATGCGCGCCTGGTTGAAGAAGATGCGCCCGAAGTGGTCGCGGTCCGGAAAGACCTCGTCCTGGAGTGGGAGAAAGGCGCCGCCCGAGTCGACGAGGTAGATGCAAGGCAGGCTGTTCTGCTCGGCGACCTCCTGCGCACGCAGGTGCTTCTTGACCGTCAGCGGGAAGTACGTGCCGCCCTTGACCGTCGCGTCGTTGGCGACGATCACGCACTCCTGGCCCTCGACGACGCCGATCCCGGTCACGATCCCGGCGGAGGGAGCCTGTCCGTCGTACATCTCCCAGGCGGCGAGCGCCCCGAGCTCGAGGAAGGCCGTGCCCGGATCGAGCAGGCGGTCGACTCGCTCCCGAGCGGTCAGCTTCCCGCGTGAGCGGTGACGCTCGACGGCCTTGTCCCCGCCGCCGCCGGCGACCTGCGCCGTGCGCTCCCGAAGCTCGGCGACGAGCGCGGACATCTGCTCGTTGCGGCCGGCGAAGACGTCCGATTCGCGCTCGACATGTGAGCTCAGCACGCCCATCGAGGTGAGCGTAGCGGGTGAGGAGGTCGGTCTTCCCTGCAATTCGGAGGAACTCGACAAACGGTCGGAAATCACCCACAGTGAGCGGGAGGGGGATATGCGGATCAAGGTCAACCCAGACGCCCGTGAGGAGCTACTCGCGTTCCTACGGCGTGCCGAGTGCGAGGCTCGCGCCGACGGCGACGAAGCCGTCATCGTCGAGGTCCCGGACGCCGGCGAGGACCAGGCCCGCCTGGAGGTCGACCTGTACCTGAAGGCCTGGCAGGCCAGCCACCCCGATGTCGAGGCTCACCTGTTCTAGCTAGTCCCCTCGGTCGGGGGTCGAGGGCGAGGCCGAAACATCCGATTGAGCTAGTCACATGCGCCGCCTCCTCGCCCTCACGGTGGTGGGGATCTCATTCCTCGCCGCCGAGCCCGCCGCCGCGACGATCCGCCCGCAGCACGGGATGTCACGCGTCGTCCTCGGGATGACGAAGGCGCAGGTCCGGGCGCGTCTCGGAGCGCCGATCGGGAGTGGGGCCCGACGCTTCTACTACGCGCGCGTGTGGGTCGGCTTTCGTCTCGGCCGCGTGACCGAGATCACAACCACCCGCTCGACCGAGCGAACCGCTTCGGGCGTCGGTGTCGACTCGTCCGAGGCCGCCGTCCGCGCGGCATATCCGTCCGTCGTCTGCGGCTCGTCAGGCGGTTTCCGCCGCTGTCGTCTCGGAAGCGGCAAGCCGGGAACTCGGGCAACCGACTTTCTCCTCGGCCATGGGCGGGTCATCCAGGTGAGCGTCCAGCGCTTGCCCGGTTAGAGCCTTCTCGGGATCGCCGATCTGAAGTAATCTGGTGCTTCTGAGGAAGCGCCTTATTTACCTGATTCCGGGGCTCCTGGCCGTGCTGCTCGCCGCCATTCCGGCGGGCGCGCAGCCGAAGCAACCCACTGATGATCCGTTCTTCGTCGGAGGCGTGGAAGACGACGCATTCGGCGGTCATATCTGGTTCAACTACCAGGCCGGCCGCGATGCTCAGCACATCACATCGGGGACCTATCTCGTGGAGATCGAAGACCGGTCGTCGACGCACAACTTCCACCTCCGTGACCTGACCTTCGGCGGCACGCATCTCGACTACAAGACTGGGACCGGTTGCCAGGGGACCTTCTACTGGACGGTGACCTTCGAGGCGACCTTCGAGCAGAACGTCGACTACGAATACCTGTCGGACGCGAACCCTGGGGACCTTCGCAGCCTCGTCACCGCGCATCCGCCCGCCGGGAACCCGCCGCCGCCTCCGCCGCCCGGGCCGCCGCCGGCCGAGTGCCTCACTGGACCGCCACCGCCTCCGCCACCGCCGCCTCCGCCCAACCCTCCGCCGCCGCCGGCGCCGCCTGGAGTGCCGGATTTCATCTTCACGGTCGGGCCGGACCAGAGGATCGGGACCTTCTATTCGGACGGTCGCCGCATGACCCGAATTCCGCCGGGGACCTACACGATTCAGGTGCACGATCTGTCGACCGCACACGACTTCCACCTGAGCGGGCCGGGGGTGGACAAGAAGACCGCGGTCGGCGAGATCGAGCACCCCATCTGGACCGTGACCTTCAGGGCAGGCACGTACAGGTTCAAGTGCGACGTGCACGCGACGGCGATGATGGGCACGTTCGTCGTCGCGGTGGGCGCACCCCCGCCGGTTCGCTGCAGCGTCCCGCGAGTTGTCGGCAAGACGCTGATCCGGGCGCGCCGGATGATCCGGGCCAGGCACTGCCGGGTCGGCCGCATCCGCCGCGCGCGCTCGACGCGCGCCCGGGGCAAGGTCCTGACCCAGAAGCCGAGAGCGGGCAGGCGCCTCGCGCGCGGGAGCCCGGTCAACCTGGTCGTCAGTCGGGGCCGAGGGTGAGCGACCCGCAACCGGACTAGAACGCCCCCCAGGGATGGCGAAGCGGCGGCCGACCTGGAACTCGTGACGGCGACCGTCGTCTCGATTCTCCCGGACACATCGATCCAGATCCGGTGGCCGCTCGCCGCCCTGGCCCTCCTGACAACCGTCGTAACACTCGTCCTCCTCTTCTCGATTGGTCGAGCGGCGACCCACAGGGCCGGCACAGATCGGCGTCGAAGCCGGCGCGACCGCCGGCGCACTCCTGTTGCCGGCCGTCGTGACGCTCGGGAAGGACTTGCACTCGTCGGTGAAGCGCTTGCCGCAACCCACAATCCGCGCGCTCTCCTGCCCGTCATCCTGAATGTCATCACCGAGGCCACCGGCGCGCGCGGCGGACAGCTCGTGCATGAGGGGCGGGAGATCGGCCGTGTGGGCGACGTCGAGGGTGCCCGAGAGTCGGTCGAGTTCGACCTCTCGGCCGGAGACGAGACGAGAGCGACGATCCTCGTGCTCCACCCACCCGAGGCCGGATTCGCCGAGGAGACCACGAAGCTGGCCGAGTGGCTCTCGTCGCAGGCTGCGATCGCGCTCGAGAACGCTCGGCTCCACGACATCGTCCAGGAACAGGCGATGACCGACGAGCTGACAGGCCTCGTCAACCGGCGGCGCTTCCTTGCCGCGCTCGAGTCGGAGATCGGGCGCGCTCGGCGGCTCGATGGCCCGGTCTCCGTCGTTCTCGCCGACCTTGACGACTTCAAGCTGATCAACGATCGGTTCGGCCACCACGCGGGCGACGAGGTGCTCCAGGCTTTTGCCGACCTGATCCGGGCCCACGGGCGCGACGTCGACATCGCGGGGAGGCTCGGCGGTGAGGAATTCGCGCTGCTTCTGCCCGAGACCGACGTCGATGGAGCCGCCGCCGGCGCCGAGCGGTTGTGCCGTTCGCTCTCCCAGCTCCGGATCTGGCTCGGGGAAGGGCGCGAGGTGTCGCTGACGGCCAGCTTCGGGGTTGCCGAGCTCGCTGCGGACCAGTCCTGGAGCGGCCTCTTGCGGGCTGCCGACCTTGCGCTCTACCAGGCGAAGGAGCAGGGGAAGAACCGCGTCGCGCGTGCCGCCACGGCCCCGGCTTCCTAGTGTGCGGCGTCTGGCGCGAATCCCATACTCGTGTGCGTGCTCCCGGCCAACGCTTTGCGGCTCTCTGCGCTGGTTGCGGCGGCCATGACCTCGGGTTACCTGTGGCGCGGGGCGGTGGAGGTGCAAGAGCCCGCAGCGGTCTCGCTAGCGGCGGTCCCTGCGATCGCGTTCGAGCTGCCGGACGCGCCGTTCAGCTCGCTTGGCCATTTGCGGGTGCGCGTGCCGCGAGCCTCGCGTCCGGCTGTCAAGAGGCGAGTCGTCACTCGCGCGACGCCGCCGCGGAGGAGCCCGGCCTACCGCTCCCACACCGCTCAAGCCATTGCCGCTGTCGAGGCACCACAGCCAAGTCCGGCTCGTATCAGGCGAGCGAACCATCGTTCGCGTGTGGCGGGTGCACAGTCGGCGCCGAGGCCACCGGCACCCGCTGTGCCGCCTCCGCCGGTGACCGTGCCCGAGCCGCCTCCGCCGCCACCGGCGAGGGTCGAGACCGGGGCCGGCCGGGGGAAGGGCGAGAAGAAGGCGAAGAAACAAAAGCCGGAAAAGCAACCCAAGCCGGAGAAACGAGCGAAGCCGGAGAAGCAACCCAAGTCCGAGAAGCAACCGAAGGTGGAGAAACAGAAAGACGAGAAGGGCGATAAGGAACAGAGCAAAGGAAAGGAGAAGAAGTAGGCCGTCGCCAAGTAGGAAGCCCCGAGCTGTCCAAGCTCGTGATCGCACCAGCCGAGACCGACGCGGATCTCGAGGCCATGATCGTGGTCCGGAAGATCGTGACGCCACGTGCCCGCCCGAACGTGGCGAACCTGCGCCATGCCCTCGAATCGTCGACCGAGGGACTCACCTTCATCGTTGCCCGGCTGGGCGGCGAGCCCGTCGCGTGCGGTTTCGTCGAGGGCCCTACGGCTGACTTTGCGGCTGCGGACGTTGCCGTTGTGCCCGACCGGCGCAGGATCGGCATCGGTTCGGCGGTTCTGGCCGATGTCTCCGATCGAGCGCGGGCACTCGGCAAGGACGTGCTTCAACTCCAGGTCGTGCGCAGCGACGAGAGCTCGCGTTCGTTCCTCGAGCACCGAGGCTTTCAGAAAGTGGGCGGCGAGGAAGCGGTCAGCCTCAGACTCGAGGCGCCGCCGCAGCCGCCGGCGCCGCCGGACGGCATCCGACTCTTCTCTCGCCGCGAGCGCCCCGGGGTTGTCGAGGCGATGTACGAGGTCTACGTGGAGTGCGACGAGGACGTCCCGGGCTCCAGCGGCCCGCTGACGCTCGAGGGGTGGCGCGCAATCGACATCGACCGGCCGACTCGGTCACCCGACCTCGCATTCGTCGCCTTCGACGGCGACGAGGTGGTGGGATACGCCGTCGCCGACCTCTTCGGCGACGAGGGCCATCACGGGTTCACCGCCGTCAAGCGAGCGTGGCGGCGCCGCGGTGTCGCGACCGCCCTCAAGCGCGCCCAGATCGCCGCCGCCACGGAGCTGGGGCTGAAGCGACTCGTCACCGGAAGCGAGGAACGAAACCTGCCGATGCGGTCGCTCAACGAAAAGCTCGGCTATCGGCCAGACCCGGAGCTCAGCGTCGTCGTCCTGCAGGGGCCACTTCAGGCGTAGCCCCGTTTCGGAATCGTTACGTGCACGTGACGCGGACGTTTCCGAGCCCGTGCACGATGGCGCTCATGGCGGGGAGGCAACGGTGAAGAGCCTGTGCGGCGTGGGTTAGTCCTTGGGCTGATCCTGCTAGTCGCGGTGGTGGCGTGGATCGGGCTGCGCGACTGGCGGCGCGGTTACGTCAGCACGCGTGGAGCGACGGTCGTGCGCTTCACGCTGGACAGTGACCTCGTTGGACGCGATCTGCACGAGATCCTCGTCGTTCCGGACGGCGGGGGTCGCGGTCGCGCGTTGCTCGTGTTCCTGCACGGGCGAGGCTCGCCGCCCGATTCGAATCTCAGGCAGCCGCTCTTCGACGCGCTCCACGATCTGGGCCGTCGAGCGCCGAACGTCCTGCTCGTCGACGGCGGTGACCACAGTTACTGGCACGACCGCCAGGATGGGAAGTGGGGGACGTCCGTGCTTCGCGAGGCGATCCCGGCTGCGGTCGCGCGGTCGCACGCCGACGAACGCCGGATCGCGATCGGCGGGATCTCGATGGGTGGCTTCGGGGCTCTCGACCTCGCACGGCTCGCCCCGAACCGATTCTGCGCGGTCGGCGCGCATTCCGCTGCACTCTGGCTCAGCGGCGCCGAGACGCCAGCGGGCGCGTTTGACGATGCCGAAGACTTCGAGCGCCACGATCTGATCGGCTTCGCCCGGGCGCGGACGCTCTACCGCGTGCCGGTCTGGATCGATGTCGGACGCGACGATCCGTTCCTGCAGGCGGATACGGAACTCGCCAGAGCGTTGCGAGGTCGAGGAACCCAAGTCCGCCTCGTTCTCCACGGCGGCGGACATAGCGGCTGGTCAGGCCGGATGGGTGAGTACCTGCGCTTCTACGCAGCAGCCTGTGCTTGAGGAGGATGCTGAGGAGCCCGCGATTCCCGGCCGAGTTGGACCGGGGATCGCGGGCTCCTGGTCGAGCACGGTGGTCCTAGGAGTTCGTTGCTGTCGAGATCGGCGCGGGGGCCGAGCGTCCCCACGATGGGTGGCTCTTGAATCGCTTGTCGCTCGTGATCTGGATGGGGTTGCTCGTCAGAGCGAGGCCAGCCAGGTTCTGCTCCCACAGCTCAGTCGCGCCGCTGTGAGTGCTCACGAATACGAGTGCCGAACCGTCGGGTGCGTAGCTCGGCTCTGTCTCGCTGCTCGCCCACGTCGTCAGCTGCTCGACCCGATTGCTGCTGAGATGCAGGACGTAGACGTCGTTGTTGCCATTCCGGTCGCTGTAGAACGCGATCTCGGCGCCGGTCGGGGAGAAGACCGGTCCGCGGTCGCCCTGACCCCGGGTCGTCTTCGTGAGACGGCCCGTCTGCCCGGTCGCGGTCTTGAGCAGGAAGAGCTCGGCCGCTGTAGGCGTGGTGGCGCTATTGCCGCGGCGCGAGAAGACGATCGCCTGGCCGTTCGGCGACCAGGATGGGTGGACGTTCTGCACCGGAGCCGAGGTCTTCGTCAGGCGATGCACCTGCAAACTTCCCGGCTGGAGCCAGTAGAGGTCGTAGTTCCCATCACGGTTGCTGGCGAAGACGACTCGCTTGCCGTTTGAAGACCAGCTGGGATCGATGTTGTTCGATGCGGTCGTGGCCGCGGGTGACGAGGTGAGTTTCACGAGCCCCGAACCGTCGGCGTTGACGAGCATGATGTTCGAGCCGGCTCGATCCGCAGTCTGGCGGGTGAAGACGATTCTCCTGCCCTCCGGTGACCAGACCGGGCTCGAGTCCTTGTGGATCGACGTGTCGTTTGTGATGTTGGACTGTGCGGTTCCGTCGCTCTTGGCGACATAGATGTCGAGCATGCCGTCGCTTGGATCGACGCCGGCGAACGCCAGGTTCCCGGGGGCGATCGCAGTCGTGCCGGCGGCGCCGGCAGCGGCGAGCACGCCTGCTGCGACCAGGGCGGCCGATGCCGCAATGATCACGGTGCCTCGCAACTTTTTCATGACCCCTCCTCGATGCTGTTTGTCGTTTTTCATTGCGCGACGAGAGTCGCAGGCATCTAGTCGAGGTCGCCATTGGACATCGGTCCTACGACCATGGACGTCGCGCAGGGTCACCGGGAACGAGGAACGAAACCTGTCGATGCGGTCGCCGAACGAAAAGCTCGGCTATCGGCCAGACCCGGAGCTCAGCGTCGTCGTCCTGCGCGGGCCGATTCAGTCGCAGAGCCTGCGCGCTCAGCGAAGAGCTTGCTCGAACCGCGGGTCGTCGCGGACGGCGGCGAAGTCGTCGTCTCTGCGCGCGTCCTCGCGGAACCGCGGTAGCAGCTCGACGGACCGCCGGAGGTGGTCGAACGTCTCGTCGCCGGTTTCGCCCGCGAGCGTTGCGAAGCACGCGTAGTTGTAATGCAGGCCCGCGTGGTCCGGCATGTGCTCGAGGGCACCGCGGACCGCTTCGAGCGCGTCCGCGTACCGCTCTTCGCTGTAGGCCGTCATCGACTTGCTGTGGAAAGGCCAGGCCTCACCCCAGTCGATCCCCTGGTACGCCTCCCCGGGTGTGCCGCCGACGGCGAGGATAGTTCCGTCCCCGGTCGCCTTCCGCCGCGCCTCCGGCCCGACGTACACGAGTGTCCCTGGCGGTGCGTCGACCGTCTCGCCGTCGATCTCGAAGGTCGCCTTCCCGTCGAGCACGATGTACAGCTCTTCCTGGCCCGACCCGGCCTCGTCGTGCTCGCCGATCAGCGTGCCGTCCTCGCCGGGTGTGTAGGCGTTGATTCCGAATGCGTGGATCCCGAGGTGCTCCCGCACCGGAATATCTCTGCCGCGCCGCTCGATGTCGTCGAGGTGCGCGAGGTGCCAGTTCGGCTTGTCGTTCATCCGATCACCTCCGTTTAGCGCGTGTCGGTGCGAATCGTCGATCGTAGCCGCCCGGCGAGCGCGGCGACGCGATCCGAGGAGTGGGCGGTCCGGTCACGTGCTTCGGCGGCGTAGCGCGGGCGCCCGTTGGGCCGGAAGACCTGAGTCGTTACGCCCTTCGAGTCGACGTGCGAGTCGACCAGGTCGAGCGCAATGTCCGGGCCGGCGTCGGGGAACAGCCGCGTGCCCTGGCCGAGGACCACGGGGACGATGAGCAGAGTCATCTCGTCGACGAGCTCGTTTTCGAGCAGCCATCGGACCAGGGCACCGCTGCCGTGCACCTGCAGCTCACCCTCCGGCTCGGCTTTCAGCTCGCCGATGGCCGCCGCGAGGTCACCGGAGAGGAGGGTCGTGTTCGCCCAGCGCGGTTCGGTGAGCGTGGTCGACGCGAGGTACTTGGGCTTCGTGTTCAAGGCACCCACGATGGGGTGCTCCAGATCGTCCCTCGCGCCCCAGTAGCCGGCGAAGAGCTCGATAGGTCCGCCGGCCGAACAGGAACGCGTCGGCGCGCTGGTAGGTCTGGTTGATGAACGTCATGGTCTCGCTGTCGGCCACCCCCATGGCCCAGCCGCCGCGCTCGAATCCGTTCCTGCGGTCCTCCTCCGACGCGCCGCCGTTTCCCTGCATCACTCCATCAACGGTGACTTGCGTCATGGTCGTCAGCTTCATGGGGTCGTCCTTTCTTTCGTGGTGCCTTTCTCGTTATGACGGCATCGAGGCGCGGATCTCATCGTCGAGCGTGGCTCGCGTCGCCCATCGGTACGTGTCCGGCCCGCCCTAGTCTGGTAGGCGCAGCAGGTAGCCGTCCTGCCCGTAGTCGAAGTCCGGATCCGTCGCCGGCCGGACAGCTACCACCTCGAGGCCACGGGCGAGCACGTTCCGCACGTACGCCTCAGGATGCACGGCATTGCATGGGTTGCGCCCCTGGAACTTCCCGCCCTGCACCACGAGCTGGCCGGCATCGAACTGAGCCTGCTCGTCAGGAAGCAGCCAAGTCCCGATGCCGCCACCATTGACCGTGATCAGGATGTAGCCGCCCGGCTTGACGACCCGACGTAGCTCCGCCATCCACGGCTCCTGAAGGCTTTCGCCGAGGTGCGTGAACACCGACACGCCGTAGAGCAGATCGAACGAGTCGTCAGCGAACGGGAGCGGGGGCGTCAGCCCGTTGGTCGCAAGGCGAGCGAACGGCAGGTGCTTTCGGCACCAGTCGACGAGCTCCGCGTTGTAGTCGCTCCCGTGAACCTCGATGTGCGGGGCGGCATGCCATTGCCGTAGCACGCGCCCGCAGCCACAGCCCCAGTCGAGCACCGAACGCGGGGCATCGGGATCCGCGCCGGCTTGTTCCAGCATCTCCCGGATGTACCGGTAGCGGTTCTGGCCGCCTTCGTAGAACACCTTGAGGTCGAAGTGGCCGACCACCTTGTGGACCATCTGCGGTGGTGGGAGTGGCAGTCCGTCCGGGGCTTGGAACGCCGCGTTACGCTCCTGAGCGGCGCGGTCGCGGCGGTAGTTGAGGCGGTCGCGGAGCTCGATGACGGTGGGTGTGACTCCCAGCCGGTCGAGACCGTCCAGCACGAGGCGCTTCGAGCCCGGCATCGACGTCATGGGCAGGGCATCGTAGCCCGTCCGGAGACGACATGCGGCGAGCTCAAGCGCCACCGTGTTGCCAGAAACAAGCCGGGCTTTTCGATGGCCGCCTAACCCACAGGGGCGGCAGGACTCGAACCTGCAACCCCCGGTTTTGGAGACCGGTGCTCTGCCAATTGAGCTACGCCCCTCGGTTCGGGGACCGATTGTACTGGCGACTTCCTGGACAGTAGAGTCGCGCCCGTGGCTGCTCCTCAGCGTCGTGCGCTCGGGACGCTTTTCCTGTTCCTCGCGGTTCTCTTCGCCGGCATCGCGTACGCGGCCGTCGTGGCGGGCGTCTGGGTGATCGCGGTCGCGGGCGCGGTCCTGGCGCTCTGGATCGGCAGTTTCGGGCTCCGCGCGCTCCTGATGAGACGTGCGCGCTGAGGATTCCGCCGCGACGCCCCGTATTCTCTAGGCGTGGCGCAGACGGATGAAACCACCGGCCTCTGGCAGGAGTTCCAGAAGTCTCACGACAAACGGGTCCGCGACCGGCTGATCCTGACGTACGCGCCGCTCGTCAAGTACGTGGCTGGGCGCCTCGGCAGCGGGCTGCCCGCGCACGTGGACGAAGGCGACCTCGTCTCGTACGGGCTGCTGGGTCTGATCGGCGCGATCGAGCGCTACGACCCCGATCGTGACGTCAAGTTCGAGACGTTTGCGATCGCGCGTATCAAGGGCGCGATCATCGACGAGCTCCGCGCGCTCGACTGGGTGCCGCGATCGGTGCGGGCGCGGGCGCGGCAGATCGAGCGTGCGATCGCCGAGCTCGAGGCGAGGCTGCACCGAGCGCCGACCGACGAGGAGATCGCCGGCAAGCTCGGGATCGAGGTCGAGGAGCTCGACGAGAGCCTGACCGAGATCTCGCGCTCGTCGATCGGCGCGCTCGACGAGCTCTGGACGATCTCGTCCTCCGGCGGCGACCAGGTTGCCCTGATCGACACGATCGAGGACACCCAGGGGCCGGAGCCGCAGTCCGCGCTAGCCCAGACGGAGCTCAAGGAAGCCCTCGGCGAGGCGATCGCCCGGCTGCCCGAGCGGGAGAAGCTCGTGGTCACGCTCTACTACTACGAGGAGCTGACCCTGCGCGAGATCGGCGAGGTGCTCGGCGTCACCGAGTCGCGCGTGTCGCAGTTGCACACGAAGGCGGTCCTGCGCCTGAAAGCCCACCTCGGCGGCGTGCCCGCGCGCGAGCCGGTCGAGTAGCTCCTTTCAAGGCGTGCCCGGCCTCCTCCCCGCTGCGAGCCTAGCGAGGAGAAGCGCACGCGTGTGTGACGGCTTCGTGCCGGGACCGTGACGCTGTTTCAACCAGGGACGCCTCGTTAAGATCGACTGAAACCAGCCCAGGAGGAGCGCCCGCATGTCCGCAGTCGAGCCCGGAAAGATCCGCAACGTCGCCGTCGTCGGTCACCGAGGCACCGGCAAGACCTCGCTCGTCGAGGCAATGCTCTTCCAGGCAGGCGCGGCGAACCGGCTCGGCGTCGTCGAGCAGGGCACGACCGTCTCCGACTGGGACGACGACGAGCAGCAGCGCGAGATGTCGATCTCGGCGTCTCTGTGCCACCTCGAGTGGCAGGGCCGGAAGATCAACCTGATCGACACGCCTGGCGAGCCGAGCTTCCAGGGCGACGCGATCTCGTCGCTGCACGTCGTGGAGGGCGCGCTCGTCACGGTCAGCGGCGTCATGGGAGTCGAGGTGCAGACCGCGCGCAACTGGCGCCGCGCCGAGGCGCTTGGGCTCGCGCGCGTCGTCTTCGTCAACATGCTCGACCGCGAACGCGCCGACTTCTACCGCACCCTCGACCAGCTTCGTTCCCAGCTCGGCTCGCAGTGCGTGGCGATCCATCTGCCGATCGGCGTCGAGCACGAGCTGACCGGGATCGTCGATCTGCTGCACATGACGGCGTACACGAGCCCCGAAGGCGAGCGCGAGGGAAAGCCGGGCGAGATTCCCGCCGACCTGGCCGACCAGGTCGAGCAGTACCGCACCCAACTGCTCGACTCTGTGGTCGAGACGGACGAGGGCTTGATGGAGCGCTATCTCGACGGACAGGAGCTTTCGCCCGAGGAGGTGGCCGCCGCCATGAAGACGGCGGTCACGCGCGGGGAGCTCTTCCCGGTCGCGTGCGGCGTGGCGACGAAGAACCTCGGCACGACGGCCCTGCTCGACCTGCTGGTCGAGGGGATTCCGTCGCCTGCCAAGAAGGGCGCTCCGATCGAGATCGAGGGCGCACAGGATGCAGCGTTCGTCTTCAAGACCGTCGCCGACCCGTTCGCAGGGCGCATCAACATCTTCCGCGTGCTGACCGGCCGGATCGGCTCGGACTCGACTCTCGCCAACGTGCGCACCCACGACAAGGAGCGCGTCGGCCAGCTGCTGACGCTCCAGGGCAAGGAGCACGAGCCCGCCGACGAGTTCGGCGAGGGCGACCTCGGAGCCGTGTCCAAGCTCAAGGACGTCAGAACCGGAGACCTCCTGCTCGATGCCGACCGTGACGTCGAGCTGCCGAGCCTCGACTTCCCGGAGCCGGTGATGAGCTTCGCGATCACGCCCAAGGCCAAGGGCGACGAGGAGAAGGTGGCCACGTCGCTGCGCCGCTTGAGCGAGGAGGACCCGACGCTCCACCTGCGCCGCGATCCGCAGACCGGGGAGCAACTCCTCTCCGGGATGACCCAGATGCACGTCGAGGTCGCCGTCGATCGCCTCAAGCGTCGCTTCGGCGTCGAGGTCGAGCTCCGCCAGCCGCGCGTCCCGTATCTCGAGACGATTCGCAAGGAGTCCAGGGGCCACGGGCGCTACAAGAAGCAGACGGGCGGCCGCGGCCAGTTCGGCGACTGTCACATCGTGCTGGAGCCGCTCGAAGGGCACACCGGCTACGAGTTCGAGGACAAGATCGTCGGCGGGGTCATCCCGCAGAGCTTCCGGCCCGCGGTCGATAAGGGAATCCAGGAGGCGATGCTGGAGGGCGAGCTGGCGGGCGCGCCGGTGCAAGGCGTGCGGGTCCGGCTCGTCGACGGCTCCTACCACACCGTCGATTCCTCGGAGATGGCGTTCAAGATCGCCGGCTCGATGGCTTTCAAGCAGGCTTACGAAGCGGCTGACCCGGTCCTGCTCGAGCCGATCATGGAGGTCGACGTCACCGTCCCGGACGACACCGTCGGCGCCGTGAACGGCGACCTCAACTCGCGGCGCGGGCGGCTCCAGGGAATGGAGCCCACCGGCGGGATGACCCACATCAAGGCCGAGGCGCCGATGGCTGAGATGCTCACCTACGGCCAGGCGCTGACTTCGATGACCGGCGGGCGCGGCGATTACCACATGCAGTTCCTGCGCTACGACGAGGTGCCGGGCCACGTTGCCGAGAAGCTGATCGCGGAGACGAAGAAGGAGCGCGAGGAAGCCAAGGTCTGACGCGGGGCGGCACGCAGGCGCAGTACTCTCGTAGCGTGCTCAGGCAGGGCCTCTTGATCACGCTCGTGCTCGTTTTCACGGGCTGCGGAAGCACCTCGGGCTCGTCATCCGGAGAGCCGGCGACATCGACAAGCAGCTGCGAGTCCGTGCCTGGCGCTGCCCTCACTCCGCGCACGAACCCGGCCCTCCAGGCCCGGAAGACGATGTACCTCACCGGCGTCAATGCCGACTTCGACTCGGGGCTGTGCCAGGCACTCGTGATCTTCGACTTCGTGAGGCAGGCGCCCGGGCCCGGCTTCCAGGTCTCGTACGAGCCCGCGAGTGTGGCGAGCCTCCAGGACGGATCCGGGAACCACGTCGACATCGCGGGATCAGCCTTCCTCGTTGTGCGGATTTCGCCCGCAATGACCGCCAGGATCAACGGCGATCAGGTGACGAAGACCTACACGGGTGCGAACCGCGTCAAGGGGGAGCCGTCGTCGTTTGTCCAGGAGATCGTGAAAACGGGCGACTTCGAGAACACGGTGACCTGGGTCATCGGCCTCGACCGGATGCGCCCGTTCACGACGAACGACTACGAGGGCGGGGGCGGGTTCAAAATCCTGATCGCGGAGGCCTCTTAGAACCTGATCGGTTCTGTCGGCGTTCTTCGACTGGAGGAGCGCGAAGAGGCGAAAGCTCGAGCCTTCGCCTCTCGCTGCCGTCTTCCTAGACCTGGGCCGTCGCTTGCGGCTCGTTCTTCTTGAGCCGGCCGATCAGGTCGGCAACGTCGGCGATCTCCTGTTCGAGGTCGCGTTGGTACTCCTCGAGGCGTTCGAGAACGCGCTCGGCCTCGTACCAGCGTCGGCCGACGCCGCGGCCGCGGAATCGTCTGTGTCCGTGATGCATGTTCACCCCCTCTCGTCCATGTAGCGCTCGGTAAAGGCTGCGATCTGGTGCTCGATCTTCTCGAAGGACTCGACCCACTGGCCGAGGACGCGCTTCCCGGACGGCGTGATCACGTAGATCCGCTTCGCGGGGCCCGGCGCTTCTTCGTGCCAGGTGGAGGCGACGAGGCCTTCGCGCTCGAGCGAGCGAAGGATCCGATAGAGGTTGCCCATGTCGATCCGCTCGGCCGGCATGAGCGTCTGGAGCTGCTCGAGGAGCTCATAGCCGTGGCCGGGGCTGTCCCGCAGGACGAGCAGCACGGCGGGCTCGATGAACCGTTCGAGGCGTGCGCGAACGCGCCAGCGGCCGGGGCCGACCCGGCGGCGGCAGCGGGCGCCCCGGGGAACACTCGCGCGCCCCTTCATGCGCCGTAAATCAAGTTACAGTGTAAAACACAGATAAAGCCTAGGGTAGCAGCCCGAGGCCTCGTGACAGGGTGGGCTATAGTCGCCGCGGATGCGTTCTTCTCGCACTCTTGCCCCGGAGGTCTGCGCGATCTGCGACCGGACACTCCTGGTCGGCGAGCGCACGACCCGTTTTGCTCCGTACGGCGAGGACTTCGTGGACGTCTGTCCGCTCTGCCAGGAGATTGCGGCTGAGCAGGGCTGGGTCAAGGAAGGCAGCCCGACCACGCCGACATTCGAAGAGGAGCCACGGCGGAGGCGGTTCAACCTCAGCGCTTTTCTCGACCCCCGCCGGGCCGCTCCCGAGGACACCCTCGCTCACGAGCCGATCCTGCGCCGCCTATCGGAGTCCGAGCGGGCGATGGTCGAGGCGGCGGATCTCTTCAACGCGAGCCCGTACCGGCGGACCGTCGGGGGGATCGGCAAGAGCCTGGGCAAGCCGCATGCAAGCGTCGTGCCGCTCTCTGGCGTGAACACCGAGGTCGTAGTCACGGTCGCCTGGGACATCTCGTGGTATCAGTACCGCGTCCTCTTCGACTCAGCACAACCCGTTCGGCTGGCCGAGCGCGGCCACGAGCTGGACGAGCTGGAGCCCTCTTTCAGGACGTGGAACGCGCAGGTCGATCCGGACGGCCGGGTCGTCCCTGAGATCGCGCGCCTGTAGCGGCCGTACGGCCCTACAATCCGAGCAGGATGATCTATTGCGTGATCCCACGAGAGCTCGAGGCCGAGCTCTTCGACAAGATGATCGACTACTACAAGGACAACCCGAACGTGACCGTGATCCTCGAACGCCGCGAAGGCCCAGATCGCCGCGATGGCCGGGAGACCGGCGGTAAGCGGGAGACACGCGACCGACGCCGTCCGCGCATCCCCGGCACGTTCCTCGACGCCGAGGCCCCGGAAGCCGGCGACTAGACTCCGCGCCGTGGCCGTAACGGGCGCGAAAACCTTCCAGAACTACATCGCCGGCGAGTGGGTCGACGCCGCCTCCGGCGAGACCTTCGAGAGCGCCAGCCCAGCGGACGGCGAGACGATCGGCGTCTTCCCGCGCTCCAGCGCCGAGGACGTCGGCGTGGCGGTCGCCGCCGCCAAGGAGGCGTACGAGGACTGGCGGCTCGTGCCCGCACCGAAACGCGGCGAGATCCTGTTCCGCTTCGCGCAGCTCCTGGCCGAGAGCAAGGAGGAGCTCGCGCAGCTGATGGCGCACGAGATGGGCAAGGTGCTGCCCGAGGCGCGCGGCGACGTCCAGGAGGCCGTCGACATGGCCTATTACATGGGCGGCGAGGGCCGGCGGCTCTTCGGGCAGACCACCCCGTCCGAGCTCCGCGACAAGTTCAACATGAGCGTGCGCCAGCCGATCGGTGTCGTCGGCGTGATCACGCCGTGGAACTTCCCGATCGCCATTCCCTCCTGGAAGATCCTGCCGGCGCTCGTCTGCGGGAACACGGTCGTCTTCAAGCCCGCGACCGATACTCCGGCGCTCGGCGAGCGCTTCGTGGAGCTGCTGAACGACGCGGGAGTCCCGGCCGGTGTCGTGAACGTCGTCCACGGAGGTGGGGGACAGGTGGGCAACGCGATCGTCACGCATCCGGACGTCCCGGTGATCACGCTCACCGGCTCGCGCGAGACCGGAGTCCAGGTGACGAAGGACGCGGCGGACCGCCTGAAGCACGTCCATCTCGAGCTCGGCGGCAAGAACGCGATCATCGTCCTCGACGACGCCGACCTCGACCTGGCCGTCGAAGGGATCGTCTGGTCGGCGTTCGGCACCTCGGGCCAGCGCTGCACCGCGGCGAGCCGCGTGATCGCGCACGAGTCGGTCTACGACGCGCTTTCCTCGCGCCTCGTCCAGGAAGCCGAGAAGCTTCGGCTCGGCGTCGGCTGGGAGGAGGACACCGACGTCGGGCCCGTGATCAATCAGTCGGCGCTCGACAAGATCCACTCGTACACGACGATCGGCCGCGACGAGGGTGCGACGCTCTTGACCGGCGGTGAGATCGCCTCGGGCGACGGGCTCGACAAGGGCTTCTACTACCGGCCGACGATCTTCGGCGACGTCGACCCCGGGATGCGGATCGCCCAGGAGGAGATCTTCGGGCCGACCGTGGCCGTCATCAAGGTGGGCGATGTCGACGAGGCGATCCGGGTCTCGAACGGGATCAAGTACGGGCTCTCGTCCTCGATCTTCACCGGCGACGTGAACAAGGCGTTCCGCGCCATGCGCGACCTGAAGGCGGGCATCACGTACATCAACGCCGGGACGATCGGCGCCGAGGTGCACCTGCCGTTCGGCGGGGTCAAGGACACGGGCAACGGCCATCGCGAGGCCGGCCAGGCCGCGTTGGACTTCTTCACCGAATGGAAGTCGATCTACGTCGACTACTCGGGGAAGCTCCAGCGGGCCCAGATCGACACGGACTAGGCATGGCGGAGACGGACGCCTCGACCAGTCGCGACGCGCTCGTGGAGCGGCTGTTCGCAGCGACGCTCGGAGCGATGGACGTCGTTTCGGTCTACATCGGTGTCCGGCTCGGGCTCTACCGGGCTCTGGCCGACCACGGATCCTCGTCCTCGGAAGAGCTCGCGGAGCGGACCGGGCTGAATGAGCGATACGTTCGCGAGTGGCTCGAGCAGCAGGCGACGACCGGCGTCCTCGAGGTCGACGATGAGCGCCGCTACACGCTCCCTCCGGGCCACGACGAGGCGCTCCTCGACGAGACGAGCCTCAACTACATCGCGCCCGTCGGGAAGTTCTTGGTCGCGTGCGTGCGGCCGATCGACGCCGTTTTGGCCGCCTACCGAAGCGGCGACGGAGTGGCCTACGCCGACTACGGCGCCGACCTGCACGAGGGACAAGCGGAGTTCACACGCCCGATGTTCGAGCACCTACTCGGCAGCGAATGGCTGCCCGCGATCCCCGAGGTGCATGCGCGCCTGCAGGCAGATCCTCCGGCTCGGGTCGCCGATGTCGCCTGCGGCCAGGGCTTCTCGACGATGGCGATCGCGCGTGCGTATCCGAACGCGCTCGTCGACGGGATCGACCTCGACGAGGCATCGATCGAGGCCGCGAAGAATCATCTAGCGGGGTCCGGGCTCGAGGACAGGGTCAGCTTCCAGTGCCGAGACGCCGCCGACTCGGGCCTCAAGGGCCGGTACGACCTTGTCTACATGCACGAGTCGCTCCACGACATGTCCTACCCGGTCGACGTCCTGCGGGCGTGCCGTGGCCTCCTTGCGGAGGGAGGGTCGATCGTCGTCGGCGACGAGCGGGTCGGAGATTCGTTCCCGGCGCGCGGTGACGACATCGAGCGCCTCTACTACGGGTTCAGCATCCTGCACTGTCTGCCCGTCGGCATGGTCGGCGAAGGCGCGGCCGGAACCGGCACGGTGATGCGCGCCGACACGGTCGAGCGCTACGCGGACGAGGCCGGCTTCGAAGGCTTCGAGGTCCTACCGATCGAGAACGACTTCTATCGCTTCTACCGCCTGACTCCGTAATGCGCGTCTATCGAATTCCGTTCTCGACGAATGTCGAACGGGTCGCTCTGGCGCTGGGGCACAAGGGGCTCGAGGTGGACTGGGCTGATCTACACCCGGCCGACCGCACCGAGGTCGAGCGTCTGAGCGGTCAGTCGCTCGTACCCGTGCTCGTCGAGAACGGCGATGTCGTCGCGGATTCGACGGTGATCCTTCGCTACCTGGAGGAGCAGGCTCCTGTTCCTCCTCTGTGGCCCGAGGATCCTGCGCGTCAGGCCGAGGTCGACGTCTTTCTCGACTGGTTCAACCGCGTCTGGAAGCGGCCGCCGAACGAGATCGAGGCCGAGCGGGCCAAGGCGGAGCCCGACGAGGCTCGGATTGCTGGGCTCGGGCGAGAGTTGACGGGTTCGCTCCTTTTGTTCGAGCAGCTCCTGGCCGGGCGGGACTACCTCTACGGGGAGTTCGGTGTCGCCGACTGCGCGGCGTTCCCGTTTCTGAAGTACGCGCTCATTTACGATGAACGCGATACCGAGGAGTTCCACCTGATTCTTCGCGAGTTCCTCGCTCTGAACGGGAAGTACCCACGCGTGGAGGCCTGGATCCGGCGGGTGGACGAGCGCCCTCGCGCCTAGGTGCAGTCACCTACAAGGCGGAAAAGGAGTTTTCGTGGCGCAAGTGATCCAGCTCACCGGTGCATTCCTGATCCTGATCGCATACGCGCTGGCGCAGGCCGGCTTACTGGCGCCGCGCGGCAAGCCGTTCCTCGTCCTCAACCTCGCGGGCGCCGTCGTCCTGGCCGGAAGTGCATATGACGAGCGCCAGTGGGGGTTCTTCGTACTCGAAGCAGCGTGGGCGCTGGTGTCAGCGGCGAGCCTGGTCCACAGGCCTTCCGCGCCGGCCACTACTTAGGTCCCACCAATCTCCCCGGCGAGCGTAGCCGCGAGTGGTTCTACCGGCTCACGCCGTCGCTGCGCCCTTCCCTTCCCAGTACCGGTTGAGGGATCCCTGCACCTTCACGAACCAGACGATCGCGGGGATGAGAAGGATCCCGAACGGGAAGAGCCACAGTCCCGTCCAGCCGGTGACCGGCGGCTCCTGCCCGTCTCTTTTGTACATCTTCCCGATCTCCGACGGGATGACGAATGCGCTGACTGCGCCGATGAGAATCCAGATGACGAGGCCCAGAACACCGCCGAGGCCGTCGCCTGTGTGCTGCTTCATCTCCTCCTGGGACTTGTAGACCCAATACCAGCCGTAGAAGCCGAGCGTGATGATGAACAGGAAGATTCCGAAGCCGACTCCCCGTGGTTGCCCGAGCGGGCCGGTGTTGGCGCTTGCATTCGTGCTCATGCGTTGCCTCCCATGATTGTCGAAGCGACTTTATGTGAGAGTCAGGACGGTGAACCGCAAGCTGGTCGTCTTCGTCCCGCCCGAGGCGCTCGACGCCGTGCGCGATGCCGTCTTCGCTGCAGGAGCCGGCCGGATCGGCGACTACGAGCGGTGCTCCTGGTACACCGAGGGCACGGGAACCTTCTTCGCAGGCGAGGGCGCTGCACCCACGGTCGGCGAGCGCGGCCGTGAGGAGAGGGTGTCGGAGCTGCGTCTGGAGACGGTCTACCCGGCCGAATGCGAAGCCGAGGTCGTCCAGGCGCTTCGGGACGCGCACCCGTATGAAGAGCCCGCCTTCGACCTCTACGCGCTCGCGTGAAGGCGCGTCTCTCCACCGATGGCGGCGCACGCGGAAATCCGGGTCCCGCGGCCTACGGCTACGTGCTCGAGACCGAGGACGGCACCGTGCTGGCGGCTCACGGGGAGACCATCGGCGTCGCGACGAACAACGTGGCCGAGTACCGGGGGCTCGTCGAGGGGCTGAGGAGGGCCGCCGAGCTCCACGTGGACGAGCTCGAGGTCGTGTCCGACTCGGAGCTCCTCGTCCACCAGATGCGCGGCGACTGGAAGGTGAAGAACGAGGCGCTACGGGAGCTCTGGAGCGAAGCGAACGACCTCGAGCGCAAGCTCGGCAAGGTCAGCTACCGAGCAGTTCGCCGCGAGCACAACGAGCTCGCCGACCGCCTCGTGAACGAGGCCCTCGACGCCAGTGAGTCGTGAAAAGCGTGGCTATACTCGGTTGAGTCGCGGATGTAGCTCAGTTGGTAGAGCGTCTGCTTGCCATGCAGAAGGTCGTGGGTTCGAGCCCCATCATCCGCTCTCGCTTCCCTGATCGGCTGCGGGCTCCCGCCGGGCAGAGCCCGGCTCCGCCCACAGCCTCGCGCCGCTCAGCCCCCTCCATACGGGGCCTGAGCGACACGTCAGGAAACCGAGAGAGGGGCACCCTCTCGAGGGCCAGCTCTCGCTTTGTCTGACTGCCGACCTTGTTCCAAAGCTGGCACGAATCACCCTTGACACGAAGAGGTGTCGGACACCGAATCTCCCGTGCGTCAGTGATGGCCATGGACGACAGCGTGGCCGCGCCCTCTGGCGATGAGCCAGCGGTTGACCGGGAACGCCGCGACCCATGCGATCGCGAGCGCGAAGGTGAGGCTGCCCCAGAAGAGGAGGTCGGCGAGCCCCGCGTCCATCGCGCCCGGGATGACGAGTATGACAGCGTTGTCGACGATCTCCATGACGGTGATCGAGAACGTGTCCGCGGCGAGGGCGATTGGCAGGGCGGCGCCTAGCGCGAGGCCCGACCGCAGTAGCGGCACGGCTGTAAACGAATAGCCGAAGATGAACGCCAGCACGACCGCCAGCACGATCGTCTCGAAGTTGCCCCAACCGAGTGCCGTGCCGATGGCCAGCCCGAGCACCTCCCCGATCGCACAACCCGTGAGACAGTGCGTCGTCGCACTTGCGGCAAGCCGGTTGAGGCTCGCGTCCTCATCACCTGAATGCATCTTCCGAGCCAAGGAAGCCAGCGGTCTTCAGTTCACGACAGACTTCGAACTGCCGGCTCGCACCCCTTGCCGGTAGCCGTCACGTCAACCACGGAAAGGCGCGAGCCGAATGCTTAGGTCGCTTACGGCGAAGCGGTGCAGATACCAGGCGCGGCCACGAGGGACTTGCTTGGCCTCGGTTCGGAGAAGCCCGGCGAACTCCCGCTTGAAGCCCAACCGCGGGTACTCCTGGACGATGCTCTGGCGGACTGCATCGGGTATCTCGTTGCTGCGTAGGCCGAACACATCGACGGATGCGCCGGCAGATAGGAGGTAGGCCTCGGCACCGGATTCGAGGCCAACGCCGGGGGTGTGGTGCATGGCGATCGCGTTTGCAACGAGCTCGCGGACATCGGCAGGAACGTGGTGGCTGTCGGTGAACTCGCGTGCCAACGCGGCGCTGCGAACCGTGAAGTCGACGTCGGGCACCGGGCTCGGGATCCCGGTGTCGTGGAACATTGCAGCCAGGTACAGGAGCTCACGGTCGAACGTGATCCCGTGAAGTGCGGCGATGGCCGCGCCCCACGTGTAGGCACGACTGGAATGGTTGAGGAGTGCCGGTGTCAAGAGGTCCTGCGCAGCGACCTCGGCATCTCTTGCGAGAGGGGAGTCGGGAGGCACCAGGCTCGCCGGATCGACGGAACTCCGGCGTCCCGAGTGCAGTCGCAGCACCATCGCGAGACGGCCGGCAAGAATGCTGAGCTCCCCCCGCAGCAGGGGCCGGGCAAGTGTTAGGCATTCCCGAGCGGTCAGTACTCCGCCGGTGCGTTCGGTCCATCCAATGGAGCCGATCGGATCGGTGGGTCGTGGCTGGCTCATGGGACCCCTCTCATGGCAGGACTTCGAAGCCGAACATCATCCCGCTCTCGTGGTGCTCGGCGATGTGACAGTGCGCCATCCACCGGCCCGGGTTGGTCACGTCCAGGAGGATGTCGACCGTCTCGCCCGTGCGTACCAGCACCGTGTCTTTCCAGACGAGGTTCGGCTCCTCGACCTCGTCGCGCGCAAGAACGAGAAATCGCCCAGCGCCGTGAACATGAAACGGGTGCGGCATCGGATGATCGGAGTCCATCTCGTTGACCACGCGGATCTTGACCTGATCGCCAACCCGGAACTTCCAGTCGATGGCGGCGTTCGCTGCGCCAGTCTCGCGATCGATGAACTTCCAGCGCATGTTTTCCGCCGTCGTGCCCCGATTTACTTCCACCATGTCGTCTTCCCACTCGATGCCCTGCGCGTGCCCATGCTGGTGGGCGGAAGGGTCCGTGCTCTCGTGTGCCGCGTGTGACTCGTGGTGATGATCCTCGGCAGACGCGTGCGTGTCGTGCCCAGTGTGCTCGGGTGTCGTGTCGACTAGATGTGCTGGCATGAGCTTCATTCCGCACTCGGGACAGCGGTCGGGTGCGTCGCTGGTGACCTGTGGATGCATGGGGCAGACGTAGCTCGTCGGCGCCTCGACCGGAAGGAGCTTCATTCCGCACTCGGGGCAGCGTCCTGCCTCCTCGCTGACGATGTTCGGATGCATCGGACACGTGTAGACGGCGTTCTCGGGCGTGTCGAAGTCCATCTCGGCGACTAAGGCGAGCGTCTTGTCCGGGGCGGCGCTCATGAATTGGGCGGTTCGCTGTCGCTCTGCTGCCAGGTCGTCGTTGGTCCGGAGTGTGGCGAACTGTTCGTCGAGAGCTTGCTCGGCGGGTTCGTCGGTCACCGTGATCGAAGCCAGTTGATACGAGCGCTCGGGAGTTCGGTGTTCGAGTACGTGTTCGCCTGGTTGCTCGAAGAGGACGTCGACCACGTACCGCTCAGACGGCGATAGGAGGACCTCCTCTACGAACGTCTCGTGTTCGTAGTGGCCGCTGTCTCCGCCGACGAGCTTCATGCGAGCTCCCGGCAGCGTGACGTTGAACACGCGGGTGTTGGCAGTGTTGGTGAAGTAGAAGCGCACGACCTCGCCGCGCCTAGCGGTCAGTGCGAGGTCTGGCTCTCCCGAAACGAGCATGACGTTGCCGAAGCGGCCCATAGCAACATGTGTCGTTTCCGAAGCACTGAAGCCGGCGACCTTCCCGTCTTCGATGAGAACGTCGTCCAGCGTCAGGAACAGCTCGCGGTGGACGGGCGGCCAGTAATTCGGACCGGTTGGGACGACATGGATGTTGCCGTATAGCCCCATTTCCTGGCCATAGTCCTCGCGGATGTGAGGGTGGTACCAGTACGCGCCGGGATCGGGGACATGCACCTGGTAGGTGAAGGTCTCCCCGACCGGGATCGGCGCTTGCGTGTCATGAGTGCCGTCGTAGCGGTTCTCAAGTCGTAAGCCGTGCCAATGAACCGTTGCCTCGAGGTCGCCCTCGTTCGTGACTTGGACGGTGACGGTGGCACCTTCGGGAATCTTGAGCGTCGGCCCAGGGATCGAGCCGTTGTAGGCGAGCATTCGAACATCCGCATCACCTACTCGCTTGACGACCGGCCCGATGTGGAGTTGCGTCTCATCGCCGTCTGCGAGTTCGACGACGCTGGGAGAAACCGCGCGTGGAAGTCCGCTCGTGCCAGTGGGGAAATCGCCTTGGCGTTCGATCGTTTCATGCCCCTTCTTGTTCATGAAGTCACGCTCCTCGAGGTTGCGGCAGCTTCGGCTTCGAGTCCCCCATGGATGGGGCGCTCGTTCGTGTTCGCAGCGATGCGCCCAGAGATGAACTCGGCATCGTCCCTCACCCAACCGAGAAGTGCGGACCCGCGAGTATGCTGCCAGGTTAGCCCAAGGAAGAACAGACCCGGATAGTCGGTGACGCCGCGTCGATGCAGAAGGCGGCCGTTCTGGTCGAAGACGGGAACCTCGATCCAGCCGTGCTCGGAGCGGTAGCCCGTCGCCCAGATCACGGCATCGACGCCGAGCTCGCTGCCGTCCTCGAAGGTCACGGCACCGCCCGAGGCACCCACAACCCTCGGTTTGACCTGAACGCCGTGACGCTGCACGTCCCGCGAGCTCGACCCGATTAGCGTGTCGCGGTCTCGGGCACGACGCCCGATGCGCGACTCCACAGTCTTCTTGATGAGCCCCGTTTTCGTCAGCCACCAGAAGAGATCGCGTCCGAGTACTCGCTGCGGCAGCGGTGTCTGCCGAGATCCGATCGCAAGGTGAACCGAGTGGGTCGCCGACAGTTCCCTGGCAATCTGGAATCCGGTGTTACCACCGCCGACGACCACGACGGTCCCTTCGGGAACGTCGCTCGGACGGCGGTAGCCCGTGCTGTGCATCTGGGCGACGTCAGACGCGAGATCCGCGGCGAACGCGGGCACATTTGGGACCTGAAACGGACCGGTCGCGATAACAACCTTGCCGGCCTTGATGGTCCGTGCCCCAAGGTTGACGATGAAGCCCCCGTTTGCGGGTGCAACGGACTGCACGGGTTGGTTGAGCTCGACGGGCAACTCAAACCTCGCGGCGTAGTCGTCGAGATAGGTGGTGACCTCGTCGCGCCCGGGGTAACCGTCGGGGTCGCCAGGGAATGGGAGACCAGGAAGGCTGTCGTACCGACGGGGCGTGAACAGCACGAGCGAGTCCCACCGGGTTCGCCATGCAGAGCCAATCGAATCGGAGGCTTCGAGGATCGTAAAGTTTCGGCCTTCCTTCGCTAGGAAGTACCCCAGCGCGAGCCCCGCTTGGCCCGCACCAATCACGGCGACGTCGAATCGATCGCCGGATTCTCTTGCCATCTCGTCTCCCATGTCTAGCCTCCTCTCGCCACCGCGGCGGTACGCGCTCGGATTCCGAGCCTATGACCGCCATCCCCAGGGTGCAAGTCGTCAAGCGTCGTCGCAGCAGTCAGCTTCTGAGTCAGCTTTCGGCGTCGGCTGGTGTCTGCTCATGACGCTTCGCCGTTCGTCTGCCTCGCGTAACGGAGGGGTTTGTCGGCCTCAGTCAGTTCGAGTCAGTTCGCGCGGGTTCCTTGCCATGCAGAAGGTCGTGGGTTCGAGCCCCATCATCCGCTCTCGCTTCCCTGTTCGGCTGCGGGCTCCCGCCGGGCAGAGCCCGGCTCCGCCCACAGCCTCGCGCCGCTCAGCCCCCTCCTGCGAGCGGCCCGTGTGTTCAAACACTGTTCCGCTCGCATACGGGGTCTGAGCGTCGCGTCAGGAAACCGAGAGGGAGGAGGCGCCGTCTCGAGAGCGAGCTCTCGCTTGCCTGACTGCCAACGTTGTTCCAAGGTTGGCACGGATCACCCTTGACACGAAGAGGTGTCGGACACCGAATCTTCCTGTTCCACTCGCCTACGGGCGCTCAGCGACACCTCAGGAAACCGAGAGGAGGAGGCAGAGCGAACTTTCACTCTGCTGACTGCCAAGGTTGTTCCAAAGTTGGCACGAATTACCCTTGACGCTAAGAGGTGTCGGACACCGAATCTCCCTTACTTCAGACAGGCTTCGATCTTTTCTCGTGTGTCGCTTTCGATCGTTCGGCTGTTGTTGGGGAAATACACTGCGTTTCCGCGTCGGACAACGTCGTCTGGCCCCAACGCCAGGTCGAGCACGTCTTCAGTGAGCTTCTCCAGGAGCCGCTTTGCCTCAGAATCGTCGGCGGCGAATGCGATCGAGAAGCCGTAGTCGGAGTAGTCGACGACCAGCCATCCGCCGCTGGCTTTGAAGTCGGAATCCGTTTCGCGGTGGACGCGATCTCCGTTCTGGACGAAGCAGTCCATGCTCGCTCTGAGGTCGTAGTGCTCTGCGCTATCCCCACGACAACCCGCGGCGAGCATGACCATGCCGAGCACGACTGTGAGCGTGAGTCGGATAGCCCAATTCTTCCGCAACGCGGTCTGCTGATTGCCACGGACACCAGATCTCCCGAATCGCCGTCTCATGCCGACTCCTTTACCGCTGCTGGACACGGGAGTAGGATCCGAGGCCGATAGGACATGAGCGCCGAGAGCCACATCGCTCGCCTCGCCGTTTCGGCCGCGGCCCTGCTGGTCCTCGCCGCCGCGGCGCCAGCAGCCACGACTCCGGGCTCACCACCGCCGCCGGTGCCGAAGCCGCTCTCGCCGCCGGTCTGTGACTACTTCTCCGACCTCGATCCTGCATGCACGGTGAGCGAGCTTCAGTCCGGGTTCGCGGAGAGGTCCGCCAACACCACTTACGCCACCTGCCAGTCGGGCGAGGATTCGATCTGTCACTCGGTCTGGTACCACTTCACGCTCGTCGCCGGGGGGCGCATCACCGCCAACACGTGCAACGGCACGACCTTCGATACGGTCCTCGGCGTCTACACGGGCGCGGACCTCGGCAGCCTGACGCAGATTGCCGGCAACGACGACTCCTGCGGCGTGCAGAGTGAGGTCTCGTTCAACTTCGACCCGGGCGTCCGGTACCACGTGCGAGTCGACGGGCAGGGCGGCGTGACGGGCTTCTCCAGGCTCGTCCTGGGCGTCTGGCCGCCCCCGTCACCGACTCGTGGCGCCGGACTTTTCGTCGGCTTCTAGGCCTGACTGAAGAAGCCGCGACGCTCGAGGAGGACGCGCGCGCTCTCGGCCGGGACCTACCTGGCGTGCGTCACTTGACCCCAGAAACGAAGAGAGGCGGGCACTCACAGGCCCGCCTCTCAATGCCGGGCTTGGACACCCGGCGCGTACCGCAAAGGTGAATCAGCTTGGGGGCATTCGGCCCGGTGGAAGCTTCGTCGGTGACTTCGGAGCCGCAGTTGCTCCCGGAACTCGGCCGGTCGCGGTTCCTGGGCTCTTAATTGCTGGCTTGCCCGGGTTATGTGCTGGCGGCATCGGGCCCTTCGTTCCGCCCTTGACGTCTTCGCCTTCCTCCTCGGAGACGTCGAGATCACGAATCTCCTTCTCGCTCACTTAGATTCACCTCCTCAGGCAGCGTCGAGGGTCATGCGCGAGAAACATTACAACGCTTGACCGGATGGCGCTAGGGAATTGCAAATCGTTATCCATCACAGGCCACACAGTGACATTGACGAAGGGGCCGCATGATGGCGACAATCGTTTCTCACTTGAAACCGAGAGCAGATGTGCATCCGCCCGTGATCTCAGCGCCACGAGCCGTCCTCGAACGGCGGGTGTTCTCGATCGCCGATCACACCTATCGCTGGCAGGACATCCTCGACGCGGGTCGCGATTGGGGCGACCTCGCCGCGGTCGAACAGCAGGCTGCGGCAGGCATTGCCGCTCTGGATCACGCCGACACGGCCGGGCGACCGCTCGACGGAGCCGAGATCGAGGCCAAGGCGGATGACTTCCGGCACGAGCGCAAGCTGCTCGCGGCCGAGGAACTGGTGGCCTGGCTCGCACGCTGGAAGCTGGAGTACGACGATCTGCTCGCATACAGCGGGCGCGCGCTGGCGCGAGCGAAGCTCGACGGTCGGCTCGAGGAGTCGTTCGCCTCATCTCCGCCGGACCCGGGGCGCGTGGCCGATGTCGTCTGGCCGGAGACGGTCTGCTCCGGGGTCTTGGCCGAATGGGCGTGGAAGCTCGCCGGGCAGCTCGCCTCCGCCGATGCCGTTGGTGTCTCGCCGGACAGCGAGCTGGCCGCAATCACGCAGGCGTCAGAGGAGCGCTCTCGGCGCGCGCAGACCCGGGAGGTGACGGCGAAGGTTCTCGCAGCGCGCCGCTCCGACTGGGTCGAGGTCGAGTGCACGCTGCTCGAGTTGACCGACAAGGGGATGGCCAAGGAAGCAGCGCTCAGCATCGCCGACGAGGGCATGTCGTTGCCCGAGATCGCCGTCAGAGCCGGAGCCCCGGTCGCCGAGCGAACCCTTGCCATCGAGGAAGCCGAGCCCGAGCTCGCGCAAGCTCTCCTCGGTGCCACCGCAGGAGAGGTCGTCGGCCCGGTGACGATGGGCAACCGGTTCGTGTTCGCGGCTGTTCACCGCAAGCGCATTCCCACGCTCGACGACCCGTTGGTGCAGACCCGGGTGCAGGAAGAAGTCCGACGGCGTGCGACCGACACGGATATCGGAGAGCGGATCTCGTGGCATGAACGCCCCTGAGACCACGCGACGAGACGGCGCGGCGGCGATCCTCGCCGAGCTGCCGATGTTGAAGGCGCTGCCTGAAGACGCACGCGGGCTCGTTCTCGAGAGCTTCGAGCCCGAGTCGTTCGGCTTCGGAGCCTCGATCGTCGAGGAGGGCGAGGCCGGCGACTCGCTCTACGTGATCCTCTCCGGCGATGCACGAGTGCTCAAGCGCACGGAGGACGGCGGCGAGGTCTCGGTGGAGATGCTCGGCCCGGGCGACGTCTTCGGCGAGATGGCCCTGCTCGACGGGATCCCGCGAACCGCAACCGTTCGGGCGCACAGCCCGGTCGACGCGCTCCGGCTCGACGGGACCGTCTTCCGGGCGCTCGTTCGCCTGAAACCCGAGATCAAGGACCATTTCGAGCGCGAGGCCGAGCGCGGCCGGCTCCGCTACCTCTTCCGCCTCTCTTCGGACCTCTCTCGGATCCGCGCAGAGACTCTCGACGAGCTGATCGACGCTCTGGAGCGCGTCACGGTCGACGAGGGAGAGATCGTCATCCGGCAGGGCGAGCGCTCGAGCCGGATGTACTTCGTCGAGAGCGGGCGGCTGCGGATCGTCTGGGAGACCGAAGACCGCAGCGCTCAGGGCGACATCGCCTACAAACGGCGCGGAGACTTCTTCGGAGAGCACTCGTTGCTCCGCGGCACGGCGACCGCGAACGTCGAGGCGGTCACGCCGGCGGTGCTGCTCGCGCTGGCGGAAAGTGACTTCAAGCGACTCGCCGAGGCCGACGACACGTTCCGCGCCGTGTTCGAGGATCAGATCGCCAAGTACGACTTCCGGTTCGTCGCGCGCGTTCCCCTCGATTTCGCCGAGGAGCTCCTGCCGGCGGATTCGGCGATGCCGGAGAAGGTCGGCCTGGAGCAGGTCGACGAGGTCCGCGAGGGCCCGCCGGCGGGCGCGCACATAGCCGAGGAGTGGACGGCCGAGGAGACCGGCGCCGGACGCAAGCGGATTCGACGCTTTCCTCACGTCTGGCAGATCGACGAGATGGACTGCGCCGCCGCCTGCCTGGCAATGGTCTGCCGGTACTTCGGGCGGGCGGTCAGCCTGCCGTACCTCCGGAAGGTCGTCTACATGGGAGTCGACGGCACGAGCCTGACCGGGATCGCCGCCGGCGCCAAGTCGGCCGGTCTGCGCGTGCGTTCCGTGAAGGCGTCGAAGACTCGTCTCGACGAGCTGCCGCTCCCCGCCGTCTGCCACTACGAAGGCAACCACTGGGTCGTCGTCTTCGACACGGACGGTCACCGCGTGCGGCTCGCCGACCCGGCGGTCGGTGTCATCCGCATGAAGCGCAAGGAGTTCGAGAAGAAGTGGTCGGGCTACGCGGCGCTCCTTGCCAAGGGGCCCGGCCTCGAAGAGGCACCGCTCGGTGAGACAAAGGTGCTCTGGCTCTGGCAGTTCTTCCGCCCGTTCAGGCGCACGCTCGCCTTCGCCGCCTTCCTGGCTCTGATTGCCGCGGGCCTCCAGATGGCGCTGCCCCTCTTCACGGAAACGATCGTCAACAGGCTCGACGCCGGGACTCTCGACAAGAGCTTCCTCTACATGCTCCTGGGGGCGATGGCGGGCGTTCTCACCTTGATGATCGCGGCGAATCTCCTCCAGGGCTACGTGCTGAGTCGCTCTGCCGTGACCCTCGACCGGAGGACGCTCGACTTCCTGACCGGGAAGCTGCTCTCTCTGCCGATGGGCTACTTCCACTCCCGCAGGACGGGCGACATCCAGCGTCGCCTGACCGGCATGCGGGAGATCCGGTCGACGATGGTCATCCAAGGGGTATCCGGGCTGACGGCGCTCGCCACGTTCGTCGTCGCACTCGCGCTGATGGCGAGGTACGACTGGCTGCTGACGCTCGTCTTCCTTGCGACTGCGCCGGCCTACGTCGGGCTGATGCGCTTTTCGTCGAAGCGCCTGCGTCCGATGTTCGCCAGCCTCGAGGAGGCGTTTGGACGCTATGGCTCGCAGCAGATCGACGCGATCAAGGGCATCGAGACGGTGAAGTCGGTCGGCGCCGAAACTGCGTTCCGCAAGCGGATGCTCGCCCAGTTCACCACGCTCGCGCATCGGGTGTTTCGGGCGGACTTCACGATGATGTCGTACGAGGCGATGATCTCGACCGTCACCCTGGTCACGATCGTCCTCTTCCTCTGGGTCGGGTCGCTCCGGGTCATCGACGGCGCTATCAATATCGGCGAGCTCGTGGCGTTCAACACGCTGGTGCTGATGGCGAACGGCCCGTTGCTCGTCCTGCTCGACATCTGGGACGATCTCCAGTACGGCAAGGTTCTCCTCAACCGCCTGAACGACATCGTCGAGCACGAGCCGGAGCAGGGTTCCGATCGCTCCGCCCTCGCGCCCGTGAAGACGATCGAAGGGCGGGTCGAGCTGAACAACGTCGGCTTCCGGTACTCGCCGTTCTCGCCGCCTGTGCTGGAGGGAATCACGTTCAGCGTCGAGCCCGGCACGATGGTGGCGATCGTCGGGCGCAGCGGCTCGGGCAAGACGACGCTCGTCCGGTGCCTCTCAGGCTTGCTCGAGCCGACCACGGGCGTCATCAAGTACGACCGCGTCGACATGCGCACCCTTCGCTACGGCGATTTGAGGCGCCAGATCGGCTACGTTCTTCAGGACAGCTACCTGTTCGACGACACGATCGCCCGCAACATCGCCTTCGGCGACGAGGAGCCAGACATGGATCAGGTCGAGTGGGCCGCACGCGTTGCGAACGCCCACGACTTCGTCGCGCGGATGCAGCTGGGCTACGAGACGAAGATCGGGGAGTCGGGCATGCTGGTCTCCGGGGGACAGCGTCAGCGGATCGCGATCGCACGAGCCCTCTACCACAAGCCGCCGGTGCTCGTCTTCGACGAGGCGACGAGCGCCCTCGACACCGAATCGGAGCGGGCTGTTCAGGCGAACGTCGACCAGGTCTTCCACGGCCGGACGTCGTTTGTGATCGCGCACCGGCTCAGCACGATCCGGGATGCTGACGTGATTCTCGTCATCGAGAGGGGGCGCCTCGCCGAGCAGGGCTCCCACGAGGAGCTGATGAGGCGCGAGGGAATGTACTACTACCTGGTGAGCCAGCAGCTCGCGCTCTGAGGTCACGATGACAGGACTCCCGACCGGAACCGTCACCCTCCTCTTCACCGACATCGAGGGCTCGACGAAGCTCCTGCAAACGCTGGGCCGCGAACGCTACGTCGAGGCGCTCGACGCGCATCGCCGGCTCTTGCGGGAGGCCTGCGCTGCTCACGGGGGGTTCGAGGTCGAGATGCAGGGCGACAGCTTCCACTTTGCGTTCGGAGGCGCACGGCAAGCGGTCGACGCCGCTGCCGCCACCCAGCGCGCGCACGCCGTCCACCCCTGGCCGGGTGAGCCGCTCCGTGTCCGGATCGGCCTCCACACGGGCGAGCCCGCGAGCCACGGCGAGCTCTTTGCCGGCCTCGACGTCCACCGCGCCGCCCGGATCATGGGCACCGCCGAGGGCGGCCAGGTGCTGATCTCGCAGACGACCCGCGACCTGCTCGCCGGCGAGCTCGAGCTGCGCGACCTCGGCGAGCGCCGGCTCAAGGACCTCAGCGCTCCCGAGCGGATCTACGCGCTCGTCCTCGAGGACGGCCTGCCGGTCGCGCCTGCAGAGCCCGTACGCGAGGAGCGAAAGCTCGTCTCCGTGCTCGTCGCCGAGCTCGTCGGGCTCAGCGCCTCCGACCCGGAGGACTTCCGAGCGAGCCTCGAGCCGTTCCAGGCCGGCGTCGAGAAGCAGATCGAGCGCTTCGGCGGCACCGTCGAGAAGCTCGTCGGCGAGGAGGTGATGGCGCTCTTCGGGATCCCGCTCGCACACGATGACGACCCCGAGCGGGCAGTGCGCGCGGCCCTTGCGATCCGCGAGACGATCCGGGAGGTTGCGGGTGAGGGGGACCTCCAGGTGCGCATCGGAATCACGACCGGCGAGGCGCTTGCCCGGCTGGGTGCCCGCAGCGACACGGGCGACCTGAGCGCTTCCGGCGACGTGGTCAACGCGGCCGCAAGACTCCAGGCTGCGGCGGGAATCGACGCGATCCTGGTCGACGAGACGACCTATCGCGCGACCGAGCGAGCGATCGACTACGGCGAGGCGACGCCCGTTCAGCTGAAGGTCACGGCGGAGCCGGAGTCGGCCTGGGAGGTGCTTGCGGCGGGACTGGGCATGGACATTCGCCAGATCGGGCCGCTCGTCGGCAGGGATCGCGACCTGGCGGCCCTCGTCGCCGCTGTCGCGCGAGTGCGCGAAGAGCGTGAGTCGCAGCTCGTCACGCTCGTCGGCGTGCCGGGGATCGGCAAGAGCCGGCTCATTCTCGAGCTCTTCGGAGCTCTCGAGCAAGGACCGGAGCTGTTCAGCTGGCTCCAAGGGCAAAGCCTCCCGTACGGCGAGGGCGTCAGCTTCTGGGCGCTGGCCGAGATCGTGAAAACCCAGGCGGGGATTCTCGAGAGCGACGACCCCGAGAGCTCGGCGGCCAAGCTGCTCGACGCGATCGAGTCGCATGTCACCGACCCCACCGAGGTCGTGTGGCTCGAGCGTCACCTCCGCCCGCTGGTCGGTCTCCAGACCGACCAGGAGCTCTCGAGCACCCGTGAGGAGTCGTTCGCCGCTTGGCGCCGCTTCCTCGAGGCCCTCGCCGAGCCACGCCCGCTGGTCGCGGTCTTCGAGGACCTGCACTTCGCCGACGAAGGATTGCTCGACTTCGTCGATTACCTGGCCGAGTGGGCAAGCGGGGTGCCGCTGCTCGTCCTCTGCACCGCTCGTCCCGAGCTCATCGCCCGGCGGGAAGGGTGGGGAGGCGGCAAGGTGAACTCAACGACCATCTCGCTTGCGCCGCTCTCTGATGACGAGACGGCGCAGCTCGTGCACGCGATTCTCGAGCAGCCGCTGCTCGAAGCCGAGCTCCAGGCGACGCTGATTGCGCGCGCCGGCGGAAACCCGCTGTACGCCGAGGAGTTCGCGCGGCTGGTCGGCGAGGGGAAGCAGCTCGAGGAGCTTCCGGTGAGCGTCCAGGGGATCATCGCCGCGCGCCTCGACGCTCTTCCCGAGGACGAGAAGGAGCTGATCCAGGATGCGGCAGTGGTCGGCAAGGTCTTCTGGCTCGGAGCGCTGACCCAGATGGCGGGACACGATCGCGGTGCAGCCGAGCGGGGCCTGCACGCGCTCGAGCGCAAGGAGTTCCTCCGCCGGAAACGCAGCTCATCCGTTGCCGGCGAAAGCGAGTACTCCTTCGGCCATCTGCTCGTCCGCGATGTCGCCTACGGCCAGATCCCGCGCGCCCGGCGCGCCGACAAGCATCGGCTCGTGGCGGAGTGGATCGAGGCACTCGGACGGCCCGACGATCAGGCCGAGCTCGTCGTCCACCATTACCTGGCCGCGCTCGAGCTCACTCGCGCCGCCCGCCAACCGCTCGACGAGCTCGAGACGCTCGCGCGCGGGGCACTCCGGGATGCCGGAGATCGCGCGGAGGCGCTGAACGCCTTCGTCCCGGCGAAGGGCTACTTCAAGGCTGCGCTCGAGCTCTGGCCACTCGACGACGCCGAGCGGCCGCGGCTCCTCTTCGCCTACGGGAGGACACTTGCGATCACCGAGCAGACTGGTGACGAGGTGCTGCGCGAGGCCGTCGAAGCTCTCGCCGACGTCGGCGACCGCGACACGGCGGCGGAGGGGGTGGTGTTGCTCGCCGAGCTCGCGCTGTATCGGGGAGACCGCACGCACGCCGACGAGCTACTCGATTGGGGGGCCGGACTCGTCCAAGATGCAGGCGATTCGCGATCGAAGGCGCTTGTCCTCACCAATCTCTCGCGCTTCCGGATGCTTGCCGACGAGTACGAGGAGGCGATCGTGCTCGGCCGCCAGGCGCTCGAGCTCGCCGAGCGGCTCGGGCTCGAGGAGATCCGCGCCCACGCGCTCGACAACGTCGGCGTGGCGCGGGTGAACATGGGGGACGCCGGCGGCGTCGCCGACCTCGAGCGCAGCATCGAGATCGCGCTCGCCGCGAGCTCGCGCGAGTGTGTGCGCGCCTACATGAACCTAGGGCAGGCCTACTGGGTGCTCGGCGACCGGGCTCGCAGCGCCCGCGCCGAGGAGGAAGGCCTGACCGCCGCCGCCCAGCGGTTCGGCGGCATGGGAATCACGCGAGGACTGCGAGCCAACATGATGGAGAACGAGTTCATTGCCGGCCGCTGGGACGAGGCATTCCGCCTCGCCGACGAGTTCATCGCCGAGACGGAGGCAGGGTCGCCGCACTTCTACGAAGGGACTCCGCGCTACATTCGCGGGGCGATCCGGCTTGCCCGTGGCGACACCCTGGGAGGGCTGGCCGACGCCGAGCGGGGGCTCGAGGTCGCGAGCGGGGCGCGCGCCTCGATCTACGGCCCTTCTCTTGCGTTCTATGCAGAGGCCCTGCTCGCATGCGGGCGGGAGGACGAGGCGAAGAGTGCTGCCGTGGAAGCGCTCGCGCTCGCGGGCCAGAACGCGGTCGTTTTCGCGGGCTGCTGGCCGATCCTGATTCGCGTCCTCGGGGCTCTCGGTCTCGGCGAGGAACTGCTCGCGGCAACGGAGGACGCGCCTCAGACGCGCTGGATCGTCGCGGCCAGGTGCTACGCCGGCCGCGATTTCACCGCCGCTGCCGAGCTCTACGCGCAGATCGGCTCACTGCTGGACGAGGCCGACGCGCGGCTGCGCGCCGCCGAGCTGCTCGCCGGTGCAGATGGGCGCGAAGAGGCCGACGCCCAGCTCGAGCAGGCTCTCACCTTCTACCGCTCCGTCGGCGCGACGCGCTACGTCGGCGAGGGCGAAGCGCTGCTCGCCGAGTCGGCCTGACATCCTCGCGTCGTCGGGGCCTGGCATGCCCGTAGTGAACGACATCCACTCGCAGCTCAACGAAGTGCGGGTGAGTGACATTGCTGTCGTCGATTCACGGGACGGAATCAAAACGGCCCTTCGCAGCTCCCGGGAGCGCGGCCTCCCGGTTGCGATCGCCGGCGGCCGGCACGCCATGGGTGGCCAGCAGTTCTGTGAGGGCGGCCTGCTGATCGATACGCGTCAACTCGACCGTGTGCTCGACTTCGATCAGGAACGCGGGTTCATCGAGGTCGAGGCCGGAATCCAGTGGCCGGCGCTGCTTGGGTATCTCAACGAAACGCAACGTGACGCGACCTCTGCCTGGGGCATCGCGCAGAAGCAAACCGGCGCCGACCGTCTGTCGATCGGCGGCGCCATCTCCGCGAATGCACATGGTCGCGGGCTCTCGATGCAGCCGGTCGTCTCAGACGTCGAGGAGCTGACGCTCGTCGGGGCTGACGGCGAAGAGCGGCGCTGCAGCCGCACCGAGAACGTCGAGCTGTTCGGGCTCGTGTGCGGTGGCTATGGCCTCTTCGGCGTCGTCTACTCCGCGAAGCTTCGGCTCGTGCCTCTGCGGAAGCTCGAGCGCGTTGTCGAGGTCAGAGACATCGACGGGATCGTCGAGGCCCTCGAGCAACGGGTCGAGCAGGGCTTCCTCTACGGCGACTTCCAGTTCGCCATCGACCCGGCCGATGCGGCCTTTCTGCGGCGCGGTGTCTTCTCGTGTTATCGGCCGGTCCCCGGCGAGACTCCGCTCCCCGAAGGCCAGCGCGCGCTCACCCGAGAGGACTGGCAGAACCTGCTGTATCTGACTCACGCCGACAAAGGACGTGCCTTCGAGCTCTACTCGACCCACTACCTCGCGACCGACGGCCAGATCTACCTGTCCGACATGCACCAGTTCGCGGATTACGAGGACGACTACCACAGGTGGCTCGACGACCGGCTCGGCGCAACTGACCGGGCGACCGAGATGATCACGGAGATCTACGTGCCCCGGGACCGGCTCACGGACTTCATGGCCGAGGTCGCAGCCGACTTCGCAGCCTCCGGGGTCGACGTCATCTACGGAACGGTCCGCCTGATCGAGCGCGACGACGAAGCGTTCCTCACCTGGGCGCGCGACCGCTGGGCGTGCGTGATCTTCAACATCCACACCGTGCATACGCCGGCGGGTCTCGAGCACGCTGCGTCGGCTTTCCGTCGGTTGATCGACTACGCCCTCGCTCGCGGGGGAAGCTACTTCCTCACCTACCACCGCTGGGCAACGCCCGAGCAGCTCGAGGCAGGCCATCCGAGGATTCGAGAGTTTCTCGCGTTGAAACGGACGTACGACCCGGACGAGGTGTTCCAGAGTGAGTGGTACAAGCACTACCGCGATGCGCTTGCCTAGCCGCCTTCGCGCGCTGATCCTGATCGCAACCGTCCTCGACCTGCGCCGGCTCGGCCGGCTCGTTCGTGCGAGCACGAAGGAGCCTCGCGTCGAGGCGGTCGAGCTCGCCGGAGTGCCGGTGGAGATCGTTCGGCCCGGCGGAGAAGGCCCGTGGCCGGCCTGGGTGTTCATCAACGGTGCACACCCGGAGCGTCGCCGCGAACCGATGGTCACTCGCCTCTCCCGCGGACTTGCGCGTGCCGGCTACATCGTGTTCGTCCCGGACGTTCCGGGTCTTGGCGAGGGCACGATCACGACGCAAACGCTCGACGCGGCATGCGCGGTAGCGACAGCCGCGACAGAACACTCGGACGTTCTGAGAGGACGCGTCGCGCTCATCGGGGCATCGACCGGTGCGGCCCTCGCGCTCCTGACCGCCGCGCATGACGGGTTGCGGGAGCGCATCTCGGTCGTCGCCGCCGTCGCTCCGTTCGCTGATCTGACGCGAATGGTCTGCCTGGCGACGACGAGCTCGTATGAAGAGAAGGGAGGTTTCATTGCCTACCCCGTGACCGCCCTCCACAGGCGCGTCGTCGCGCGGTCGCTCGCCGCGACGGTCACCGACGATCCGGACCGCCGGCGCCTTCTCGACTCCTTGGCAAGCGAGGACGACGACCAGGACCCGATTGCACTCATGCCCTCGGACCTCGAGACCGCGGAGGGCCGGGCAATCGTCGCCGTTCTCCGGAACGAGCATCCAGATCGGTTCGCCGAGTCGTGCGAAGCGCTGCACCCGCAGGCGAAGGAGCTACTCGAACGGCTTTCGCCCCTCCAGGCCTGTGGGAATGTGACTGCGCCTGTCGAAATCGTCGTTCCGCCGAGCGATGTCTACTTCCCGCTCGGGGAGGCCAAGGCCCTGGCAGCCGCGCTGCCAAACGCGCACCTCACGGTGACCGCGACGCTCGACCACACGAGGCCGCAGTTCTCGGTCGCGCAACTGAGGAGCCTCCGTAGCTTCGACCGCTTCGTCGTGCGGGGACTGCGGGCGGCGGCGGGCTGACCATGGCACAACCGCTGCGTTTCCTGGTCGTCGGCGCGGCGGGTTATTTGGTCAACCTCGGCGTCTTCGAGGTTCTGCACCGCGCCGGCACCCAGTACGTCGTTGCCGCCGTGCTGTCGTATCTCGTCTCGAACGCGCTCATGTACATCGGAAACCGGTACTTCACATTCCGTCTCGGTCACGATGGCTTTTGGGCCGGATACTTGCGCTACATGGCAGTCGGGCTAGTCGTGGTCGCGCTGAACGCGCTCGTGCTCGCCGCGCTCGTTGAACTCACCGGGATCGACGCGACGATCGGCAACGGCCTTGCGCTCCTCGTCGTGATGCCGGTCGCCTTCGTGCTCTTCAAGCGCTGGACGTTTCGCGTTCAGTAGGAGGCATCGTAGGTCCCCCAGATGAAAAGGAACGCCGCCAGGACGAAGTGGAAGACGATCGGAATCGTGCCACCGAACCAACGCGCGGCCGGGTGGCGTGCCATGCGTACCGCATAGCGCACGAGCATCGCTCCCGCATAGACGGCGCTGAACCCGATGAGCACGAGGCCGAATCGGCGATTGGGCTCTGCGAAGAACCACGGTCCTGCAGCGAAGTCGATGATCACGGCCGCCATCACGGCGATGAAGACAAGCTGGATCGGGAGGAGCAGCTGGTACGGGAGGAGGTTCCACTGCTCCATCGGCGGGAGCCAGCGAGGCGCCTTGGCGCGAACGAAGAGTTGCCCGACGACTCGCACGCAGAAGAGCAACGCGAGGATGAGGAGGAACCCCGCTGTGAGATCGGGGTCGATCTCGTCCTCGGTCACGCCCAGAAACACGGCCACCGCGGCCGCTGTCAACGCGAGCGTCGCCAGGAGCGCGATCCGTGTTACGGGTCCCCGACCCACGTCGACGTCGTTCCATTGATCAAGCATTAATCAAGCCCATGATGGCCTTCCGAATTGCGACATACTCGCCGGTCACGTGCGCCTCTTTCCCGACAACATCACGACGAACCCGAAGGCTTTTGCTCCGTTCGTCTATGTCGACTTCGCGTTCGGCGGCCTCTCCGCGCTCTTCCTCGCGCTTCACTGGTGGGGGTGGGCGAGCGTCGTGCTCTGGATCGGCGTCCCGCCGAATCTCTATTTCGCCATTCCGGCCTTCTTCTTCCCGTATTTCATCGTTAAGCGGACGAGCCTCCGCCCGCTGGTCGAGACGGTCTGGCTGCGGAACGCGGGGCTGCTCATCCTCATCATCACGGCCGGCCACGTCGTGGCGGCGATCGATCCCGAGCGTTTTCAGGCCGTTGCCTGGCTGACGGTCGGCGGTCGGATCTCGGCGGGCATCTACTGGGTGATCGTCGCGAAGAGCAAGCCGGTGCCGGTCGAGCCCTCGCCCTCCGCCTAAGGGCCCGACAATCCGCGTTTTCGTCACAGGCGGAACGGGCTTCGTCGGGTCGCACACGGTCTCGGAGCTCGTACGCAGAGGTCACGAGGTGCGCCTGCTCGTGCGGAAGCCGGAGCGCATCCAGGCGGCGCTGGAGCTGCTTGGGCTCGGCGAGGTCGACTACACGGTCGGCGACGTGACCGACGCCGCGACGGTCGAGAAGGGAATGATCGGCTGCGACGCCGCCGTGCACGCCGCTTCGGTGTACACCCTCGACGCCCGCGCCGGCAGCTTGATGAGTCGGGTCAATGTCGAAGGGACGAAGATCGTCTTGGGTGCCGCCGCCAGGCTGGAGCTCGATCCGGTGGTGTACGTGTCGAGTCTCGGCGTCTTCTACCCACCGGACGGCGCGATCCTGGACGAGCAGTCGCCGGTCAAGGAACCGCCCGGCCCCTATTACGGCTCAAAAGCCAATGCGGAGCAGATCGCGCGCGACTATCAGGAGCGTGGTGTCCCTGTCGTCACCTCTTACCCGGGCGGGGTGTTCGGCCCGGAGGACCCTCACTTCGGCGAAAGCGCCCGTCTCGTTGCCGGCATCCTGAAGCGGCAGCTGCCCGTGGTGCCGCGGGGTGGCCTGAGCGTGGTCGACGTCCGCGACCTCGCCTCGGCGCACGCGCTCATGCTGGAGCCGGGTCGGGGCCCTCGCCGGTACGTGCTGAGCGGGACGCACCTGCCCTTCGCGTCGATCATTCGGACGCTGGAGGAGGAGACCGGAAGGCGCATCCCGCACCTCAGCCTGCCCGCCTGGAGTCTCTGGCCGGCCGTCCACGCGGCTGGATTCCTCCAACGCTTCCTGCCGTTCCGCCTGCCTGTCGACGCGGAGGGCGTCGACAGCGTCGCCTGGGACCCTCATGGAAGCGACTCGCGAGCCCAGGCGGATCTCGGCTTCGCTGCTCGGTCATACCGGGCGACGCTGGTCGACACAGTTGCGTGGCTCTACAGGGCCGGAAAGATCTCGGCAGGCCAGGCCGGGAGTGCTGTGAGCGCGCACCGCTGACCTGATTACACTGAGCCGATGGCGCGGCGGACCCGAAGGCGGAAGGTGCTCGTCTTCACAATCGCCATCCTGGTCGCGCTGCTTGCCGCCGGCGGGGTCTCGGCTTATGCATTCCTGACGAAGGACGACCCCGTCGTCTACTCCAACCTCGTCGAGCAGTACAAGTACGGATCTGTCGGCACCGAGGAGCGCCAGGGCGTTCCCTACGAGACGTGGGTCGTCCTTCCCGACGTCTTTCCAGACCTCCTGCCGTCAACGCCGGGCAAGGGCTGGGAGAAGCTCGGCTTCATCTACGAAAAGGACCACGTGACGCCGATCGGCACGACGTACCGCGACAAGCCGATCGGGCTCGTCGGGCTCAACTGCGCGGTCTGCCACGTGGGCACGTACCGCGACAAGCCGGGAGCGCCCCAGCACGTCGTCCTCGGCATGCCGGCCAACCGGATGAGGATCTGGGACTACATCGAGTTCCTGCGGAAGGTCGGGCGCGACAAGCGTTTCAACGCCGACACGATGCTCCCCGCGATCGAGCGTCGTTTCCCCGGGAGGCTCTCCTGGCCGGAGCGGGTCTTCTACCGCTACGCCGTCATGCCGGAGATGCAGAAGGCGCTCGACAAGCTCGACCGGGACTTCGCGTGGCTCGACAGCAGGCCGCCGTATGGGCCGGGACGGGTGGATACGTTCAATCCCCTGAAGCAGCGCGCCGGGTTCGACATGGAAGCCGACCACACGATCGGCACGGTCGACTTCCCCTCGATCTGGGACCAGCGCGAGCGGATCGGCATGCACCTGCATTGGGACGGCAACAACACGAGCCTTCAGGAGCGCAACATCTCGGCCGCGCGCGCCGTCGGGGCCAGCGACGACTCATTGGACCTGGACCAGATGAACCGCGTGGCGGACTGGCTCCTCGACCTGCCGCCGCCGAAGTTCCCGGCTGACCGCGTCGACCAGACGCTCGCCGCCCAGGGCGAGCGGATCTACGACCAGCAGTGCGCGTCGTGCCACGACGTCGGCGCCTCGAAGGTCGGGATGGTGACCCCGATCGAGCAAATCGGCACCGACCGGGCGCGGCTCGACAACTTCACGCCGCAGCTCGTCGCGTCGCTGAACACGATCGGCAAAGGGAGGTCGTGGGCCTTCCACACGTTCCGCAAGACGCACGGCTATGCGAACTCACCGCTCGACGGAATCTGGCTGCGCGCCCCGTATCTGCACAACGGCAGTGTCCCGACCCTCCGCACGCTGCTCTTCCCGAAGGAGCGTCCGGCCGTCTTCTACACGGGCTACGACGTCTACGACTGGAAGGACGTCGGTTTCATCTCTTCTGGCACCGCGGCGCAGCGAGAAGGATTCCGCTTCGACACGAGCGTCCGCGGAAATGGCAACGAGGGCCACCTGTACGGCACCGAGCTACCGTCCGCGCAGCGCCTGGCGATCATCGAATACCTGAAGACGAAGTAGGTCCCGCGGCCCTTAGGGTCTTTCCCAACAATCTGCCCACCAGTCGGCGTGGGGCATCCCGCTGCTGCGGCTCAGGCTCAGGAATGCCTCGACGTCGAAGGTCGTTCGGCGGAGCTCGACTTCGAGCCGTCCCTCGTGCGACGAGATGATCCCGTACTCGGCCCAGGGTGCGATCCGTACCGGGCGGGGCCACCACTCGACGAAGGGCAGTCCGACGCTCCCGGGGTTGACGAAGATCGACTTCTCGAACCGGCGGACGAGTTGCAAGTGCGTATGGCCGCCGATCAGCGCCGGCGCCGAGTGCCCGTCGAGCATCGCTCGAAGCTCGTCGTCGGGAGTGGTCGCAAAGATCCAGTCGTCGTAGGAAACGGGCGACCCGTGGAAGAGGAGCGCTTGGAGGCCGTCGAGGTCGATCTCGAGCGTCGGCGCGAAGCTCCGCATGAACTCACGGTCCTCGTCGGAGAGGAACTGGGCCCACCATTCGCCTGTGTCCACGAGCTTCTGCCCGACCTCGTCCTTCGCCTCGGGCATGCCCTCGAGGAAACAGGCGTCCCAGTTGCCCATCACGGTCAGGCAGCCGAGCTCGCGGACTCCGGCCAGGGCCTCGGCGGGCTGTGGGCCGACGGCGACATCGCCGAGGCAGACGATCTGGTCCAGATCCTCTTTCTCGAGCTCGGCGACGACTGCGTCGAGTGCGAGGCGGTTGCCGTGGATGTCAGAGATGAGACCGACGCGCACGGAGTTACCTTGGGGTCAGCGGCGGGTGCGTCCGACGAAGCCTAGTCGGCCGCCGCGACGGCGTGGGTTCTCGCCTTTGAATGTTGCCCCGAGCCGGTCCTGGCCCACGGGGCGAAGGGGTTCTTGACGCCTTTTAGCGCCGGCTCGAGCTGCGGGTAGTGCCTGAGCAGGACCGACCGCATGTCGTTGTCCGCGACCCAGTCGAGCCCTACCTGCGTGTACACCTCGGGCCGGTAGTCGGTCGTGAAGAAACGATCGCTCTTGAGGCGGCGTGACGCCATCAGGATGAAGACGCGAAACGCCGTGTCGCTGAAGCCGAAGCCCTTCGGCGCCTGCTCCGCCAGGAGACCCACCTGGAGGTCGACCGCGTCGAGATCGCCGTCGTAGACCTCCCTGATCTCCTCCTGCCATTGCTTGTTCGGCGTGATCTGCTCGAACGAGGTCAGCGGCTTCATGTGGAAGAGCTCACGGAACTTCGCGTAGCGCGGGACGCCTCGCTCGCGCGAGCGCAGGATGTCGATCGCGGCGAGATCCATCTTGAACCCGTCCGGCCGGTCGAAGTGCTGGAGGAAGCGCGGGTAGTTGTGCAGGGTGATCGCGCCCGGATGCGACGTGCCCATCGAGTAGAGCGTGTTCAGCATCGTCAGCTCGCCGACGCGCTCGCGGGCATGGAGCGCGTTCAGTTCCGGGAACGTGAGCTCGGCGAGGACCTTGTCGTCCAACGAGCGGAACTCGAACTCGTCCGGGATCAGCGGGTGCATCCGGTAGACGGCAACGAACTCTTCGGTCAGGGAGTAGGGCGTGCCGTGATGGTCGACCGGTGAGCCGGGAATGCCGCTGATGATCTCGTTCTTGCTGATGCGTCCGAAGCGCTTGTTCAGCCGCTCGCCAGCGAGGCCCCACCAGTTGCCCTTCATCGCGAGCCTGAGAGTCGGGCTGTTCACGATCGCCGGCGTCCAGTCGAGGGTGTGGATCTTGGCGATCAGCGCGCTGTTTGCGAGCCGGGCCTTGTCGTAGAGCTGCTGGTCGGACCAGGTCGGATACTCGGCGCGAATCCGATCCGCGATCGCGTTGTGCTCCATCGTGAAGAGCACGTGCAGCGCGTACAGCCCGTGCCACATCGTCCCCGGCACGTCCGCGTAGTCGAGGTCCTCCTCGAGATCCTCCGGCAGCGTGCCGTCCGCCTCGATCCGGAGGTGGCCGCCCTCGCCGGTCCGGGCCTTGGCAGCGAACTCTGCGTCGCGCCCGTAGATCTGCGAGCTGTCCCACCAATGCGTATCGCCCGTGCACCAGGTCTGGGCCCCGCCCGGATCGCACGTCGCGTCCCGGGGCGTGCGCCGGATAACCATCGGGTTCTCCGGCCAGTCGTCTCCGTCGCCGAGGCTGACGTCGTACGGCTCCTTCAGGTCGTTCGGGCCGTGGCTGAACCAGTCGTGGACCTCGAACTGGATCCACGCGGCAGCGAGGATGTTCAGCGTCGTCGCCGGGATCAGCTCGTCGCGCGTCATCAGGTCACGGCTGACCTTGCGCACGCTCGGCGTCGAGAAGCGCGGCTCCGGCTCGGTGAACGTGTGCTCGAGCGGGACGTTGCGGCCGAAACGCGAGCCGGTGGCGCCCATCACGGGGTCGTCGAGATCGTTGAACGTCCCGTCCCACGTGCGGGAGGTGAGGTAGCTGGGCTCGGAGCTTCCGTTCGTCTCGGGCGGGGTCAGCCCGGACGGCTGGCCGGTGTCGTAGAGGTTCGCTTCACGCAGGCGGTCCCGCATGAGCGCGAGCAGCGGGAGGCTCAGCGGCAAGGGGAGCCGGTGCCAGCTCACCTTCCGGTCGATCACGTGTGCCAGCTCTATCAGCCGCTCGCGGACGCTCATTCGATTCCTTTCGAGATTCGTGTCCGCCGCGGGAGGCGGAACTTCTTTCCATCAAAGCAAGGCGGTCGAGGGTGGTCAACTTCCGGCCTGCCCTCACCGGTCTTAGAATCAGTCGCCCGACTCGCTCAGACCTTTTGTCTCGAAGAACCCACGCCGGCCACCTGTCCATCTTCGAGGGCTTGCCTGCTGAAGAGCTTGCCCGCCTGCTGGCGACCCTCGAGACCCGCGTGTATCCCGCCGGTGCGACAGTCATCGCCGAGGGTGACCGCACGAACGAGGTGTTCATCGCCCAGTCCGGGAGTGCCGAGGTCGTCATCGCGGCTGAAGACGGGACCGATCACCCGGTCGGGCACGTCGTGCCAGGCGGGACGATCGGCGAGATCGCACTCCTGACCGGGCAGCCGGCGGTGGCGACGGTGCGCGCAGTCGACGACTTCGAGGCGGTCGTGTTGACCGAGGCGGACGCTGCGTCGCTGGTCGACAAGTACCCGCGGATCTACCGCAACCTGGCAACGATCCTGGCCGAACGGCTTGCGCGCACGGACCGCCTCGCGATCGGCAGACGTGAGGGTCATCTGATTGCGCTCGACGGCGCCGGAGCACCACCCTTGCTCGGCTACGCCCTCGCTTGCAGCATCGCGTGGCACACGCGCGAGCGGACGCTACTGCTCGTCCTCGCCGAGAAGGACCCGCACGAGGATCTCGTCGCTCTGGCGACGACCTCGAGCGAGCGCCCGTGGCGATCGGGCCGCGGGACAGAAGAGATCGGAGCCGACCTGATGATCGCCTCGGACGACGAGGCGTTCGGGCGCCGCACGCTGCCGGCAACGCTCGAGGCGCTGTTCCACGTCTTCCACCACATCGTCGTCCAGCGCGACGCGGCGGACTCGCCTCTGCTCGCGAGGGCCCGAGCGGTTCGGCTCGAGTCGAGTGCGGAGGCTGCACAGAGCACGCCGGACGGGCCGTTGACGATCCGGGCGTGGGCGACAACGCAGACGCACGCTCACCCGGACGCGAACGGGATCCTGGAGGTTCCGGCGCTCACGGGCGAGGACGAGAGCGAGCTGCGCACGGGGCTTCTGTCGATGCGTTCGACGGCCGGCCGGGGAATCGGCTGGGCGGCCCGCGACCTGACGGGGCTCAAGGTCGGCCTTGCGCTCGGCGCCGGCAGCGTTCGCGGCTATGCGCACGTCGGCGCGATCCAGGTGCTCCGCGACGCCGGCCTGGACTTCGACTACATCGCGGGCACGAGCGTTGGCGCCGCGGTCGCCGGTCTGCTGGCCCTCGGCAACGACCATGAGCAGATCGCCGGGATCCTCGACGAGTTCAGCCCAAGCCTGTTCCGCCTCAAGGTCCCGTACACGAGCCTGCTCTCCGACCGTGGCATGCGCTCCTACCTGCGCTCGATGGCGCCCGGCGTGCGCATCGAGGACCTCGAGACGCCGCTCGCGCTAGTGGCCGCGGACGTCGTGACGCAGCGTGAGTTGGTGCTCCGGCGCGGGCTTCTCTGGCAGGCGGTCCTGGCCAGCATTGCGATCCCTGGTGTCTATCCGGCCCAGAAGATCGGGCCCCATATAGCCGTCGACGGCGGCGTGCTGAACCCCTTGCCCGTGAACATCGCGGCCGAGATGGGAGCCGGGACTGTGATCGCGGTCAAGCTGGGCGGTGGCAGCCCGGCTGCGGAGCAGGACGTCGAGGCCGTCCCGGAGACCGGAAGGCCGCCCGCGGTGCTCGGCGTGCTCATGCGCTCGATCGACATGATGCAGCGCGGGATCGCCACCCAGCCGACCGACGCGACGGTGATCACCATCGCGCCGAAGCTCGATCCGACGGGCGTCGGCCTGCGAAACATGCAGGACGGCAGGCGCTACATCGAGGACGGCGTTCAGGCCACCGAAGCGTCGCTGACTCGGCTCTCGGCCGCACTGCCCTGGCTTCGCGCCTGAGGTAGTCTCCCGGCCGTGGCGACGCCTCCGCACGTTCTCATCCTTGGCGGCGGCTTCGTGGCGCAGGCAGCTGTCAAGAAGCTCCGTCGCTCGATCAAGCGCGGAGAGGTCGCCGTGACCGTTGTCGACCGGGACAACTACTTCACCTTTCACGCCTTGATCGGCGAGATGGTCACCGGGCGCATCCTGCCCAGCAACATCCTGAATCCGTCCCGCCGCGTATTCGCGCCGGCGCAGGTGCACGTCGGCGAGATCGAGACGATCGACATCGAAGAGAAGAAAGTCGTGACGCGCAACCGATTCGACGGATCGCGCTCCGAGCTCGACTACGACCACGCCGTCGTGGCCGTCGGCACGGGCGAGAACCTCGAGGCCTATCCGGGCCTCGCCGAGCATGCGTACAGGCTCAAGAGCTTCGACGATTGCTTCCGCCTGAAGAACCACATCATGGAGATGTTCGAGCTCGCCGACATCGAGAAGGACCCCGAGGAGCGACGCCGCCTCCTGACCTTCTTCGTCGCGGGCGGCGGGTTCTCCGGCTCCGAGCTCGCGGGCGAGCTGGCCGACTTCGTGCGCCGGCTGACGAAACGGGAGTACCAGGGGATCAAGCGCGAGGAGTGCCGGGTCGTCGTCGTCCACCCGGGCCCGACGCTATTGCCGGAGCTCTACGGCGGCAAGAACACCGAGCGCGACGAGCGCGGCTATCCGAAGCTCGTCGAGTACGGGATGAAGCACTCCCGGAAGCTCGGGGTCGAGCTGATGCTCGAGACGAGGGTGACGGGAGCGACGCCGAACGAGGTGTACCTGTCGAACGGCGAGCACATCCCAACGCGGACGATCGTCAGCACGGTCGGCTCGAAGCCGTGGCCGATCCTGGACGAGATCGATCTCCCGAAGGACTCGCGCGGCCGCCTCGTCACGGACGAGTTTCTCCGCGTCGACGGCCGGCCCGAGCTCTGGGCCGGCGGCGACTGCGGGTCCGTGCCTCACCCGAAAGGCGGCACGTGCCCTCCGGTCGCGCTGTTCGCGAAGAAGGAGGGGCAGCAGATCGGGAAGAACCTCGTCCGCTCGCTCGCCGGGAAGCCGCTGCGGCCGTTCCGCGGGAGCGTGATCGGGCAGGGAATCTCGATCGGCAACCGCACCGCCGTGGGGACGCTCAAGGGCATCCCGATGAAGGGCAAGATGGCGTGGGTCTCGTGGCGCTCGGTCGTCTGGGGCTACGCGATTCCGTCGTGGGACCGCCGCTTCCGGCTGCTCGCCGACTGGCTCATCTGGCCGTTCGTCGGACGAGACATCGTCCAGATGGGGCCGTCCGAGTCCGCGGCCTACGACGTGCGCCATCACGTTTATCAGCCCGGAGAGGCGATCGCCGAGAGTGCGCGCCCGGTGCAGCTCGTCCACATCATCGTCGAGGGTGAAGTCGAGGTGTACCGGGGGAGCGACGGCAGCGACGAGCTGCTCGAGACGATCGGTGCGGGCGACCATTTCGGGCGCAAGTGGCTGGAGCGGAGAGGTGCGGACGCAGCGCGCGCGAAGTCACTCGTGCGCACGCTTGCGCTCCACGAAGACCAGGCGAATCAGCTTCAGGACGTGCTTCTCTCGACCGAGCGGATCGTCGCGCGAACGAGCATGATGCCGGTGCCCGACGTGGAAGCGCTCAAGCGCGACCGCGGCGAAGACCTCTAGTTCGCTGCAGCTCGGGGGCCGATCCATCCTCGTGACCGGCGCTTCGAGCGGCATCGGCGCCGCGACCGCCAGAGCAGTCGCCCGGAAAGGTGCCACAGCCGTCCTGGTGGCGAGGACACAGGCGAAGCTGGAGGCCGTCGCCGCGGAGATCACCGCCGAGGGAGGTCGCGCGCACGTCTACGCCGTCGACTGTGCGGACCGGGAAGCGGTCGCCGCGGTCGCGCCACGCATCGAGGCGGACGTCGGGATCCCGGACGCCATCGTCAACAGCGCCGGCGCCGGCCGGCAGCTCTTCTTCGAGGAAACCGACCCGCGGGAGTTCGAGGACATGATGGCGGCGCCGTTCTTCGCGGCCGTGTACGTGACGCGGGCTTTCCTCCCCGCGATGATCGAGCGGGGCAGCGGCTACATCGTCATGGTGAACGCGCCGATCGCGTTCGTTCCCTGGCAGGGCGCGGCGGGATCCGTGGCGTCTCGCTGGGCGCTGCGTGGGCTGACCGAGGCGCTGCGAGCCGACCTCCGCGGGAGCGGTGTCAGCGCGGGCCAGGTCGTCGCCGGGAAGGTGGCGAGCAGCTACTTCGAACACAATCCCGGCGTCGAGGAGCAGCTCCCACGGATCGGGCGGCTGACGAAGACTCTGAGCCCTGAGAAGGTGGCAGGCACGATCGTGCGCGCGATCGAAGGCGAGCAAGGCTTCGTCGTGACCCCGTTGCCGGTGGCGATGATGATGCGCGTCGCAGCTCATTTTCCCCGCATCGTCGCCTCCATCGTCCAGAGGACCGGCGTGCCCAGGCCAGACCGAACTTGATTCCCCGCGACGTGGCCCTGAGAATGGGCGCGGACCAAAACTCGACGAAATGGGGCTAGATGGCAACCGAGGTCGGCAACAGCACTGACACGATGTCCACGGCCGAGAAGCCGGACGTTCGGAACTGGTTCGGCGATCTCTCCTGGGACGCGAGCGCCCTGGTCGAAGCGCGGAGCGTCGAGGACATCGTCGCTGTCATGCGCGACGCCGACAAGTACCCCTCGCCTGTACGCGGGCGTGGCTCGGGACACTCGACGACCATCTGCGGGGTGGCCGACGGCGGCACCGTCGTCGACGTCACGGCAATGAACCGGATCGTCGAGATCGGCGAGGACACAGTCACGGCCGAAGCCGGCGCGCTCCTGATCGACGTCTCGCAGGAGCTCCAGAAGCGCAATCTCCAGATGTACGTCAACATCGAGCTCGGGAACGCCACGATGGGGAGCCTCGCCACCTGCGCGACGAAGGACGCGTCGATGCCTGGCGAGTTCGGCCAGGTGAACTCGTATTGCATCGGCATGAAGCTGGTCTTGCCGTCAGGCGAGATCCTCGAGGTCGACGAGAAGGACCCCGACCTCCTGCGAGCCGCGCGCTCGAGCTTCGGGCTCTTCGGGATCGCCTACGAGGTGACGTTCAAGGTCCGTCCGCTCCAGGCGATGGCGGTCGAGCACAAGGTCTTCAAGGTCGACGACTACGCGCGCAAGCTGCCCGAGCTCTTCGAGCGCGGCCAGTCGATCATGATGTACATCTTCCCGTACCTCGACAGCGTCGGAGTCGAGTTCCGCCGGTACACCGGCCCCGCCGACCAGGCGGCCGAGCCCGCCACGCACAGGCTCTGGAAGCTGCGCAACTTCGCGTGGAAGACGTTCATGCCGGGGTTCGGGGCCTTGACCGAACGCTGGGTGCCGAGCCGCGGAGCGCGTTACCGCATGATCAACGGGCTCAACCGGACGACCAAGGCGGTGATGCTTCCGCGCCTCAGCGCCGCAAACACGGTTCCGATGGAGCAGACGATCCGTTACCCGAAGGTCTCCGGCGGCTCGCGCTACACCTTCAGCATCTGGGCCTTCCCGGAAGCCCAGTACGGGGACACGCTGCTCGCCTACTTCAAGTGGGCGAAGGAGTACGCGAAGAAGACCGGATTCCGGCCCAACATGCTCCACGTCGGCTACCGGATCATGCAGGACGACAGCTCGCTCTTCTCCTACACCTTCCACAGCAACGTGCTGACGATCGATCCGGTCTCGACCGGAGCGCCCGGCTGGAAGGAGTTCCTCAAGGAGTACAACCAGTTCTGCAGCGACCACGACGGCAAGCCGCTCTTCAACCAGTCGTGGGGTCTGACGCACGAGCAGGTGCGCAAGGCCTTCGGGGACAGGATCGACGAGTTCGAGGGCCATCGGAAGCGCTACGACCCGAACGACCGGCTTCTGAACTCGTACTTCCGCGAGCTCTTCCAGGGAACGTAAATGGCGGACTCACCGGCGGCCGCCGTCGCCAGGCGCTACTTCGACTCGGTCGCCCGGCACGACCTCGACGAGGCGATGGCGTGCTGGGTGCCCGGCGGCATCGACCATCTCGCACCTGTAGGTGAGCTGCGCGTTCCCGACGAGCTGCGCGCGTACTTCGAGGAGCTCTTCGCGGCCATGCCGGACTTCGCCTACGAGGTCACGAGCCTCATCGAACAGGGTGACCGCGTGGCGGTGCACTGGCGCGCCAACGGGCACTTCACCGGCCGTCCCTACGCCGGCATCAACGCGAACGGCTCGACCATCAGCACCGAGGGGGCCGATCTGATCCAGGTCGAGGACGGCCTCATCAAGCGCCTCGACTCCTACTGGGACGACTCGGCGATTGCTCGCCAGATCGGCGTGCTTCCGGCCAGACGCAGCGCTCAGGAGCGAATGCTGCTCGGGCTGTTCAACACGAAGACGCGGCTGAAGTCACTCTTCGGCCGGCGACGCCGGGCCTAGCTCGGCCGCGCGCTCGACTCCGAGCAACTCCTGCGTCGTGTAGACGCTCGTGACGAGGGTCGACTTTCGTCCGCTCTCGGCGCTCGATGGCCACCAGCTTCGCTCGCCGAAGAGCCAGGTCAGCGCAGGAACGCAGATCGAGCGCACGAGGAACGTGTCGAGCAGCACGCCGAGCGCGACCGCGAATCCGATCAGGCTCAAGTCCCAGCTCGGGATGATCGTGAGCACCGCGAAGGTGCCCGCCAGGATCAGGCCGGCGCTCGTGATCACGGGCCCGGTCGCCGCGACCGCGTTAACGGTGCCTTCGCGCGTGCCGAAGCGCGCCGCCTCCTCGCGAACGCGGCTCATCAGGAAGATGTTGTAGTCCGACCCGAGAGCCACCAGGAAGATGAAGATGATCAGCGGCATCGCCGAGTGGAAGCCCTCCTGGCCGAACACGAAGTGGAAGATCGCCACCGTCAGGCCGAGCGTGGCGGCGTACGAGAGGACGACGGTTGCGAGCAGGAAGAGTGGCGCCACGAGCGCCCGCAGGAGCAGGATCAGCGTCGCCAGCACGACGAGGAGGACCAACGGGACGATCACCTTCGTGTCCCGGCTCTGTGCGATGCGCGCGTCGAGGCGCTCGGCGGAGCCGTCCCCGACCAGGACGTGGAGGGTGCTGGAGGGGGAGCCCGATAGGACGTCTCTCACCTCTTCCGTTCGATCGAGAGCCTCCGGGCTGAACGGGTCGTCCGTGTAGATCATGCTGAGGATTGCCGCCCGTCCGTCGGTCGAGCGCTGCCCGGAGTCGAGCACCCTGGCCACGCCGGGCACCGTCGTCACGCGACGAATGACCAGATCGAGGTCCCCGGACTGGACAGGCCCCTCCGCTTTGTCGACGAGGATCGACGTGGGGTTGACCGTGCCCGGAGGGAACGCCGACTTCAGGATCTCGTAGCCCTGGCTCGAGTCGTTCGTCGTCCGGAACTGCCTGAGCGGGTCGAGGTCGGTCTTCCAGAGCAGAAGCCCCGAGGCGCAGATGAGAAGAAGGGCGACGGAGGCGCCGAGGTAGGCCAGCGGCCGCCGGCGAACGCGGAGGGCGATCCCGCGCCATCTGGCGCTGCCTCGTTCGGCGTCGACAGTGCCCCCCGGGGCGACGGCGACCGCCTTGGCGCTCGGCCAGTAGGCGCGGCGCCCGAGGAGGCTGAGGATCGCGGGCAGCAGCGTGAGACCGGAGAGCAGGACGACGGCGATTCCGATCGCCGTCACCGGCCCGAAGGTGCGGAAGACGCCGAAGACGCCGGCGAGCGTCGTCAGCAGCGCCGCGATCACGGTCAGTCCGCTCGCCACCATCGGCGGCATCGCTTCGGGGATCGCCTGTCGCAAGGCTTCCGGCGCGGACTCGGTCCGCCGCAGCCGCGCGCCGTACCGTGACACGAGCAGGAGGCAGTAGTCCGTGCCTGCGCCGAACATCAGCACAAGGAGCAGCGAGGTCGACGAGCTGTCCACCGCCAGTCCGGCTCCGCGGTTCAGCAGATAGATGATGCCGCTCGTGACCATGTAGGCGACGCCGACGACGATCAGCGGCACGAGCGCGAGCACCGGGGAGCGGTAGACGAGGATCAGGAGGAAGAGGACGAGCACGACCGTCGCCCCGAGGAGCTTGAAGTCGGCGTCCTTGATCGCGCCGTTGTAGTCGGCCGTGATCCCCGGGAAACCCGTCACGTGTGCCTCCAGCGGGCCCTCCGTGGGTAACTCGTCGCGAATCGCGTCGATCGTGGGGATGACGTGGAAGATCTTGCCGGCCTCGATCGGGACGATCGTGAGCGCGACCTCGCCGTTCGCCGAGACCAGATTCTCGGTCAGCGGCTGCTCGGGGAAGGGAGCGACGGGCTGGGCGACCTTTTCGATCCCGGCCAGCGCGCCGGCCTCGGCCATGATCTCGGTCTTGTCAGCGTCGGTCAGCCCACCCTCGTGCCGGTAGACGATCAGCGCGGGACGGAGGTCCCCGCCGGGGAACCGGTCGCGCAGGATCTGATGGAGTTGAGCGGTCTGCGAGCCGCCGGGCAGGACGTACTCGTCGTTCGTGACATCCGGGATCTTCGAGCCGAAGGGCGCGAACACGACGAGCAGCAGAATCCAGCCACCGATCACGCCCCAGCTCGAGCGCCGGCCGGGGAACTGAGCGAGCAAACCCTTCATGCGCGCAACCCTAACCCGCCTTCGATTAGGGGAAGCGCGTCAGTTGTTCGGTGGTGCTGCATATCCTGCGGCCCGTGTGGAAAGCACGGCGAACGACGTCCCGGGAGCTGGAGAGCGGCGACCGGCTCGGCGAATACCGCCTCGAGTCGCTCCTCGGTGAGGGGGGAATGGGTCTCGTCTTCAAGGCGGTCGGCGCCGACGGCAAGGTCGTCGCGCTCAAGGTCCTGAGGCGCGAGCTCGGCGAGGACGAGGTGTTCCGGGACCGCTTTGGCCAGGAGGCTCGCGCTGCGGCCGAGGTCCACCACCCGAATCTCGTCCCGATCCACGGCCAGGGGGAAGCCGACGGGAGGAACTACCTCGTGGTCCGTTACGCCGAGGGTGGCTCGCTCGACGACCGGCTTCGCGAGACTGGAACGCTCACCGTCGACGAGACACTCGGTCTTGTGGAGCAGCTCGCGCTCGGCCTCGACGCCCTACACGCGTCCGGCCTCGTCCACCGTGACGTCAAGGCGTCGAACGTCGTCTTCGACGGCGAGGGAACGCCGATGCTGACCGACTTCGGCCTCGCGAAAGGACGCAGCTACACGCTGTTGACGAGGCCTGGGCAGGTGCTGGGCACGGCCGAGTATCTGGCGCCGGAGCTCGTCAAAGGGCAACGCGCGACGCCCGCCACCGATGTCTACGCACTCGGCTGCATGATCTACGAGTGCTTGACCGGCAAGACCCCGTTTGCCCACAAGACGCTCGTGCAGATCGGTCTCGCACATCTCGACGACGTGCCGCCCGATCCGTCGGCGGATCGTCCGGAGGTCGGAGCGGACCTCGGCCAGGCCGTCCTCGTCGCCCTTGAGAAGGAGCCTGACCGCCGGCCGCAGAGCGCGGGCGCCTATGCGTCCTTGCTCGTGTCGGCGCGCTCGACGGAGCCTGCGTAAGCCGCGATCTCAGCCCCGGATACCATTCGCCCGTTCGGGCGCCGTGGCCGAGTGGTTAGGCAGAGGCCTGCAAAGCCTCGCACACCAGTTCGATTCTGGTCGGCGCCTTCTCTCGCTTCCCTGAGCGGCGGCGGACAACGAGTGCCGAGGGGACCAGCTGCGATCCGCTGCCTCGCGCCGCTCAGCCCCTTCCTGCGAGCGGCCCGTGCGGCACGGCACTGTTCCACTCGCATACAGGGTCTGAGCAACGCGTCAGGAAACCGAGAGTGGGGGCAACGACTCGGGCTACTGGTGCCGACTTTGTTCCAAAGTCGGCACAAGAAACCCTTGACAGAATTCGGTGTCCGACTCCGAGTTTGACTCCGAGTTTGGTGGTTCGGCGCCTCTGTGATCTTTCTCCTGGAAATCCTGCTCCTCGCTCTCGTCTCGCTGTTCGTGCTCGCGGGCGGCGCCGCGGCTTTGTGGGAGGCAGGGATCACGCGGTTCGCGTTGGCCGCGCAAGGCCTCCTCAGCGCTGTTGCGGGCATCTACCTCGCGTTCTACGTCGCCGGTGAGGACGACTACCGGGCCGACGGAACGTCGCGGTGGGACGCCTACGACGCTCGCGGGATCACTGTCGCCGCCGTCGCCCTGGCGCTCGTCGTCTCGTTCCTTGCGTTTCTGCTTGCCGCTCGCCCGCGGAAGCGATTCCTCCCGGCTCTCGGTCTGGCCGGGCTCATCGCCGCGGGGCTCCTCGTTTACGCGCTTCTCGCGAACTCGCTCAACTAGTGGCTAGGCGGCTTTGGACCGCTATTGCCTGATCGGGTTCGACTCGAGCGGAGTGGGGCAGCGCCAGAAGTCTCGCGCCGTGGTGTGTTCTACCCGAACGCATGAGCCTCGTGAGAGGCCCGGGGTTCCCGTCAGCTTGCCCGGCACACACTGGTGCCAGACGCCGCTCTGACCCGTAGGCGTTGCGATCTGCGAGCAGCTACCGAGCAGTCCCGCGTGCTGCAGGACCTGCCTCTGCTGCGCGAAAACGAGTGCTGCGGCGATGGCCGCGGACACGACTGCAAAACGGAGAACCATTCCCATGCGTCTCGTATCGGCTCGCACGAGTCTTTCCAATAGGTCCGGTTTGCAGGGACTTGATGCTTCAGCGCAGGCCGCCGCGTTCGAAGTGGGCCTTGAAGAAGTTCTCCGAGCCCGACGTTGCCATCGCGGACGACGCCGAGATTTCGAGCGCGAGCGTCGCGGCGGCGACGATCTGGGCGAAGCGGTAGACCTTGCCCGGCCCGGCGCAGTCCATGAGGCCGAGCCAGGCACGGGCGTACGGGAGGGTCGTGCCTCCGCCGACGGTGCCCACCTCGAGCCCGGGGAGGCGGATCGCTGCGTTCAGCCCGCCCTCGACGCGCTTGCCGGTGCCGTGGGCCATCGAGCTCGTCCCGACCATGCCCAGGTCCTGGCCCGTCGCCGCGAAGACCGCTGCAATCGCGGTCGCTGGCGTGAAGGCGACGGACTGCATCCCCGAGGCGACGGCTCCGTGCGTGCCCGCCCAGGAGAGCTCGAGGAGGTCGTCGATCGTGGTGCGGAGGACACGCCGAACGGCCTCGTCGGTCAGGGTCACCTCGGCGATCACCGTCTTGCCGTGGCCGCCGCGCTCGAAGTAGCGGTGCGACGGCTTCTTGTCGCCGCCCATGTTCGCCTCGAGAATTGCGCGCTCCGGCTTCAGCGGCGCGTGCTCCATGACGTATCCCATGTTCAGCGCGTAGGCGTTGCGGGTCATCATGTTCGGCCCACAGGCATCGCCGGTCGTGAAGGCCCACAGGACGTGGCACAGCGGGCCGGCCACATACGTCTCGACCTCGCGCAGCTTCGCGTAGCGCGAGATCCACTCCGCGTCGTGCGCTCCGAGCCACTCGCGCATCTTCGGCAGCTCGGCCTCGATCCAGCGCGCGAGCGCTGCGGCGTCCTCGGCAGAACGGCACACGAAGGCGGAGGCTCGGGTCATCCGGTCCCGGAGGACCTCGGTGCGAAAGCCCCCTGACTCGGCCGCCGCCCGGGCTCCGCGGTAGAGCGAGTCCGAGAGCGATCCCTCGGTGTGGGCAAGCGGGACATAGACCTCGTCGGTCTGGCGACCGCGTTCGACGAGAGCGCCGTCCGGCTCGGTCAGCTCGTAGTCGCCAAGCGAGATCGTGAGCGGACCGATCACGGCCGTCGGAATCATCGAGACCCCGGTGAGCGCCTCCTGAGCCTCGACCCATGGAGTCAGGTCCTGCTCGAAGACCTCGGCGTCGATGCGGCCGTCGAGCGCTGCCTGCCGCGCTGCGATCGAGTCGGGATCGTTCTTACGCGGCCATTTCCTGAGTTCCACGAAGGGGACGATAATGTGCCTTCAGTGGCCACCGAGCAAGTCGTCGAGACCGAACAGGAGGATCGGAGCGCATACGCAGGCGTTCTGCGCTTCTACGAGCTCGCCAAAAAGCAGGAATGGCAAGTGCGCGACCTCCCCTGGGGCGAGATACCGCCGATCCCGGAAGGCAAGGGGAGCCCGCAGCGCAAGGCGCGCCGGCAGGACATGTGGCGCTCGGTTCTAACGCAGCAGTTGCAGGCCGACGAGCTCGCGTGCGAGATGGCCTCCCAGCTGCTGAACGTCGCGCCCGATCCCGAGGCGAAGCTCTACTACTCGACGATGGTGCAGGACGAATCGCGCCACACCGAAGCGTGGTTGAAGCTGATCAGCCAGGTGGGCGGGGCCGCCGAGCACGATCCGTATCTCGACGAGCTCGCCCACATGACGCTCGAAGCCGACACGCTCGAGGAGAAGGTCTTCCAGATGCAGGTCTTCTACGAGCGGCTGATCATCTCGCGCTTCCGGCTGATCGCGCGCGCGTCGCGTGGCACGGTGCTCGAGGAGCTCTGCAATCGGCTGGCCACGGACGACGGCATCCACCACGGCGCCGGCATGGCTTACGAGCGGGTCCTGCTCCAGGACGCGACGAAGAAGACGAAACAGAAGCTGGTCGATGCCGCGAACCGACTCTTGCCGATCTTCGTGAAGCACGCGATGTGGCGGCCGAAGGAACGCGCGGTGATCGGACGGCTCATGTACGAGCGGGACGTCCAGCGGCTCCGCGAGGACCTCCTGGAAGGCGTGAAGCTGGCCGAGTCGCTCGGCCTCGACGTCAGCGACGTCGAGTTGCCCGTTACGTAGCTCTATTCCTGGATCGGGACGAAGATGTCGACCTCGTCGGGGCCCCGGTAGAGCTCGAACCACGGCCGCGACTCGTCGACCGCGGCGTCCCTGGCGAGCTCGTCAAAGGCGCGGCCGATCGTCTCGAAGGCGCCCTCGCCCTTCAGTGAACCGCGGCGGTAGGAACCGCCCGGAATTACAGACCGCTGCAGGCCGGCCGCTTCCGGGTCGTCGCCTTCTTCGAGTGAGTAGCAGGCTCGATACTCCTGAATGCCCGGATCCCAGTAGCCATACGGCTCTCGCCCGCTCACCGGAAACCGAGCCTCCAGGTCGTGCCACGCCTGGCGGGCGAGCCCGGGGATGTCGGTCGGCGCTCCGGCGATCGCGGTGTAGATAACCGGAACAGCGTCGCGGTCGGTGACGTCGAAGCGCATGGCCGAAGCATAGGGCGCGACCGACGGCGATCTGGTTTCCTGCAGCCATGGCAGCGAAGCTCATGGACGGCAAGGCGCTTGCGGAGCGAATCCGGGGCGAGGTCGCCGAGGAGGTTCGCGAGCTAGGAGATGTTGGCCTGGCCACCGTTCTCGTCGGCGAGGATCCCGCCTCGGAGATCTACATCCGGCTCAAACACAAGGCGGCCGGCGAGGTCGGCATGCGCGCCCGGGACGTCCGGCTTGCGAGCCAGACCACCGAGGAGGAGCTGCTCGCGGAGGTGGAGCAGCTGAACGCAGACGACACGATCGACGGCCTCCTCGTGCAGCTGCCGCTGCCGGATCACATCGACGAAGCCCGAATCATCCGGGCGATCGCGCCCGTGAAGGACATCGACGGCCTGCATCCACTGAACGCGGGTCAGCTCTACCTCGGAAGGCCCGCGCACGTGGGTGCGACGCCGGCCGGCGTCATGGCGCTGCTCGAGGAGTACGACGTCCCGGTCTCGGGCGCGCGGGCGGTCGTGGTGGGGCGAAGCGACATCGTTGGCAAGCCGGCGGCTCTCCTGCTCCTGCACGCGAACGCGACGGTGACCGTCTGCCACTCGCGCACGAAGGATCTCGCCGAACACACGGGCGATGCCGACATCCTCGTCGTCGGGGTGGGCCAGGCCGGTGTCATCGGCCCCGAGCACGTGCGCGAGGGTGCGACGGTGATCGACGTGGGCATGAACCGTGCCGGCGATCGAGTCGTCGGGGACGTCGACCCGGCAGTGGCGGAGCGCGCGGGGTTGATCACCCCCGTCCCCGGTGGGGTCGGTCCGATGACGATCGCGATGCTCCTGCGCGGCGCGGTTCAGGCTGCCCGCTACCGGCGGGGGCTTCTTGCGTTCCCCGAAGCGTGACGTTATCTTTCTGCCGCTTTAGAGAAGCGTCGGCGGCTCGCAGGTGGGCCGTCGTTGTTTGTGCAGAAGGAGGAACGGTTGGCTGAAGGCAAAGTCAAGTGGTTCTCGAACGAGAAGGGCTTCGGCTTCATCGAGCGTGACGATGGAGACGACGTGTTCGTCCATCACAGCGCGATCCAGATGGATGGCTACAGGTCGTTGACCGAAGGTCAGCAGGTGCAATTCGAGGTCGTGCAGGGCGACAAGGGCCTGCAGGCGTCGAACGTCACCGCCGCCTAGGAACTTCCGGACTCGAGACAAACGGCGGGCTCCGGAAGGGGCCCGCTTCTATTTGGGAGGATTGGGTCAATGGCGATCTCTAGTGATGAGGTTCTGCATGTCGCGCGGCTGGCGCGGCTGGCGCTGACCGACGAGGAAATCGAGCGCCTGGGCGCGCAGCTGAACGCCATCCTCGAAGCGGTCGGCAAGGTCGCCGAGCTCGATCTGGAAGCCGTCGAGCCGACCGCTCACCCGCTCGACCTCGTGAACGTGTGGGCAGACGACGAGCCGCAACCCTCGCTGCCCGTCGAGGAAGCACTCGCCACTGCGCCGGACCGCGAGGCTGGTTTCTTCAGGGTGCCGCCGGCATGAGCAACACCTCGCATCGGCGCACTTTCGTCACGCCTGCGTCACCCACGCGTGCGCTTTTCCTCGTTACGCTCATAGCGGGGAGGAGGTCGTGGGTACCGGCCCCACGAGGGCGGCCGTGATCGACACCTTGCGAACGACCGCGAAGCAGGCGAACGACCTGCTGACCGCCGGCGAGGCCACCTCGGCTGAGATCTTCTCCGCCTACCGCGCAGCGATCGACGAGCGCGACACGGAGCTGCACTGCTTCCTCACCGTCTGCGACGACGCGCCCGGCGAAGGGATCCCGATTGCGCTGAAGGACGTGATCGGAACGAGGGGCGTCGCGACGACGGCCGGCTCGAAGATCCTCGAGAACCATGTGCCGGTCTACGACTCGACCGTCGCGGCACGCTGCAAGGCACGTGGGCTGCGCACCATCGGAAAGACGAACATGGACGAGTTCGCCATGGGCTCGTCGACCGAGAACTCGGCGTACGGCCCGACCCGGAACCCCTGGGACCCAGAGCGAGTCCCCGGAGGGTCGTCGGGAGGATCGGCGGCTGCCGTTGCGGCGGGCCTCGCTCCCTGGGCGCTCGGCTCGGACACCGGCGGCTCGATCAAGCAGCCGGCTGCACTCTGCGGCGTCGTCGGGCTCCGTCCGACCTACGGGACGGTTTCCCGCTACGGCATCGTCGCCTTCGCCTCCAGCCTCGACCAGGTCGGTCCGATCGCAAAAACCGTGGCCGACTGCGCCTTCCTCTACTCCGTGATCGCCGGGCGTGACCCCGCCGACTCGACCACGGTCGAACTGCCGGAGCCCGTTGAAATCCCGCAGGCCGAGGATCTCAAAGGCTTGAAGATCGGCGTCCCGAAGGAGCTGAACGAAGCCGAGGGCATCGAGCCTGGAGTGAGAGACGCGGTGAACCGGACGATCGAGCTCTGCCGCGAGCTCGGCGCGGACGTGGGGGAGACGACCCTCCCGCGCTCGGTCGAGTACGGGCTGCCCTGCTACTACCTGATCGCGCCGTCGGAGGCCTCCTCCAACCTCGCCCGCTACGACGGTGTCCGCTACGGGCTGCGCGTCGGGAACGGCGACATCCGGTCGATGTACGAGAAGACACGCGACAAAGGCTTCGGAGACGAGCCCAAGCGGCGGATCATGCTCGGCACCTACGCGCTCTCGGCGGGGTACTACGACGCCTACTACGGCCAGGCGCAGAGGGTGCGGACGATCATCCGCGACGAGTTCGCCGCCGCACTCGGCCAGTTCGACCTGCTCGTCAGCCCGACGTCGCCGACGGTCGCCTTCCCGTTGGGTGCAAGGACGGACAACCCGCTAGCGATGTACCTCTCCGACGTGCTGGCGATCCCGCCGAACATGGCCGGACTGCCCGGACTCTCGATCCCGTGCGGGCTCTCGGAGGGATTGCCAGTCGGTCTCCAGCTGATCGGCCCGCAGTTCTCGGAGAACCTCCTCTTCCGCGCCGGCCATGCGCTCGAGAACGCGCTCGAGTTCGACTATGTCCCGGAGCGCCTGCGGTGAGCTGGGAACCGGTCATCGGCCTCGAGATCCACGTCCACCTGAAGACGCGGACGAAGATGTTCTGCCGCTGCGAGCTCGAGTACTTCGCGCCCGAGAACTCCCGCACCTGCCCGGTCTGCCTCGCGCATCCGGGCGCGCTACCTGTGCCAAACAAGCGCGCGATCGAGATGACGGTCCTGCTCGGCCTCGGCCTCGGCTGCGAGATCGTCGAGCGCGCAACCTTCCATCGGAAGCACTACTTCTATCCCGACCTGCCGAAGGGCTACCAGATCTCCCAGTACGACGAGCCGCTCTGCGTCGACGGGAACATGACGCTTGCGACGGCCGACGGCGAGCTCGAGGTCGGCATCGTCCGGGCGCATCTCGAGGAGGACGCGGCGAAGAACGTGCACATGGGCGGCGCCGAGGGCCGCATCTCCGGTGCCGACCGCACGCTCGTCGACGTCAACCGGGCGGGCACGCCTCTGGTCGAGATCGTGACCGCGCCGGACCTCCACTCCGCCGAGCACGCGAAGCGCTTTCTCCAGCTGCTTCGCCAGACCGTCGTCGAGCTTGGCATCTCGGACGCGGAGATGGAGAAGGGATCGCTGCGTTTCGACGTCAACGTCTCGGTTCGGCCCGAAGGCTCGGACGAGCTTCGCACCCGCACCGAGCTCAAGAACATGAACTCGTTCAACTTCGCGGCCAAGGGGATCGAGCGCGAGATCCTGCGCCAGATCGAGATCTACGAGTCAGGCGGAGAGGTCGTGCAGGAGACGATGCACTTCGACCCCGGCAACGAATCGGCGCCGCCCCTGCGCTCGAAGGAGGAGGCGCAGGACTACCGGTATTTGCCGGAGCCGGATCTCGTGCCGCTCGAACCGCCGCGTGACCTCGTCGAGCGCCTCCGCGCAGAGCTTCCGGAGCTGCCGGGAGAGCGCATCAGGCGGCTGGCCGCCGAGGTCGGCTTCGAGACCGCAGAAGGTCTCGTGACGAGCGGGCGGGATCGTCTCTACGAGCAGGTGCCGGGCGATCGCACGGCGGTGGCCAATGTCCTGATGAACCAGTTCGCCGCAACCGGCATCGACCCGGGCGAGGTGAACGCAGCCGAGCTCGCGAAGCTGATCGAGGCACGCGACCGAATCCCGAGGCAGTCGTTCCTGGAAGCACTTGCGGCCAGCGCGGGCGAGGACTTCTCGGCCGAGCGCTATCTCGGCGACGGCCAGATCACCGAGACCGGAGACCTCGAGCCATTGGTCGACCGGATCCTCTCGGCGAACCCGGGACAGGTCGAGTCCTACCGCTCGGGAAAGGAAGGGCTCCTCGGATTCTTCGTCGGCCAGGTGATGAAGGAGACCGAAGGGCGGGCGAATCCGCAGGTTGTGAACGAGCTGCTGCGGAAGAAGCTGAAGTCCTGAGTTAGTCGGGCTTGTCGGCCTTCGGGGCCGGCTTGGCCTTTGCCTTCGCGGCCGGCTTGGCCTTCGCGGCCGGCTTAGGCTTCGCGGCTTTCTTGGCCGCCGGCTTCTTGGGCTTCGGCTTCGCGGCCTTCGGGGCCGGCTCGGCTACTTCGGCGTCTCGGGCTCCTCAGCCGCCTCGGGCTCCTCGACCGTCTCGGCCGGCTCAACAGGCTCGGCCGGCTCGACAGGCGCGACAGGCTCGGTGGGCTCAACGCGTCTCGACAGGCGTCTCTACCGGCTCGACCGCCTCGGCGGGCGCGGTGCTCTCGACAGCCTCGACCGGCGTGGGCTTCTCGACCGGCTTGGCCCTAGCGGGGCTCCGTCGGCGAGCAGGCGCGGCGGTCCTCGTCGCGGATGCTGACGCGTGGCGCTTGTCGCGCTCCTTCTTCTTGCGCTGACGGTCCGCCTTCCAGCGGCGGATAGGTCTTGAGCCACGTCCCACGGATCACAAGACTAGATAAGTCCGCAGTACCGCGCCGTGTTGGGCCACGGGTAGTAGCCGCGTCCGCTGCGATGGGCACGCTCGGCGACCCACATCTGCTCGAGCGGCGTCCAGTGGTTCGCGGTGCCCTTGCGCCGCAGTAGCTCGGCGTCCGTACGTTCGCTGGAACGAGATGTCCATCTGCAGGCCGCCGTAGTAGGGCGCGTCCGGGTCGGTCCAGGCGCCTTCGAAGCGATGGATGCAGAGCCAGCCGGCGCGATGGGCCGGGCGGGCCGCCTTCCGCTTCGCCTGTAGCGCACGCCGCTTCCAGAGGTTGCGCACCCAGAGCTTGAACCTCGGGCTCGGATCGGTCTCGACCAGGCGCGATGCGGGCGTTCGTCGCATGCCCATGAGCTTCTGCCAACGCCAGGTGCGGTTCCGGTACCGATGGATCTGCTTGAGGACCACGCGATCGCCCGGATAGGAGAACTGGGCTTTCTGTGGCGACTGTGCCTTCTGGTTTTCGGCCGCTGCTCCTCGCGGGCCGCTCAGTGCCACGGCCGCAAGACATATGAAAACGAGCGCGGGCAAAAGCCGCAGTAGTTGTCGGTACAAGAGAACCCCCTTGTGCGGAGCCCCGGCTCGCTGGACGGACTGGGCCGCAGTCGTCCGAGCAAGCTCCCTGGGCGGGCCCCGGGATTGATGTCAGTCCCTGTAAGACCTCGGACCGTAGCCGTTAGTTAGCGCCTTGAGGGCGACGAAGCTGTAAATCCTCCGTAAAGAAGAAGTGCTGCAATTGCCACAAAAACGCCCGTCTTCGCAGCTCCCAAGCCGGATAGAGCGGTTCCAGCGGCGGCAACAGCGACGCCTGCGAGGACGAGTGCATTTCCGAGTGGCCGACGCTTGATCGTGGCAATTGCCACACCAACGACTGCCGCCGTCCCGGCGAGATTGCCGACGAGAGCGACGAGCCTGGCCGGGAAGAAATCGAGGTGGTCCTGGGCCGCCGGGATGCTCGAGCCCCACCCGCCCGACATGGGAACGGCGATCGCAACGCCGATCGCGAGGCCGACGTAGACGAGGGCGGGCCACAGCGCCCACCGGCGGCGCTGGAGCAGCAGGGAGCCGAGCCCGAGAAGCGGCGCGGTCAGCAGCCCGCCGAAGAGGTAATACACGCGGAAGGCCCACTCGTCCCACCCCGCTGCCGCTCCCCAGGCAAGCGCGGCCGAGGCGATGGCGTACGCAACGAGCGCGGCACCCCAAGCAGCGAGCTCCGGAGCCCGGCGGACCCGCCAGCGAGCAGCCAGCAGGCCTCCCAACCGCAAGGCAAGAAGCGCCGCCGCGAACGCAAGGAGCGCTTCCACGACGACAGCCTAAACCTGAGCTAGTCTCACGTGACTTGGCTGAAAAGCGCTATCTGATGACCCCCGGGCCGACGCCGGTGCCGCCGGAGGTGCTCGCTGCGACGGCGCTTCCGATCGTCCATCACCGCGGCCCCGACTTCAAGCCGATCTACAAGCAGTGCCTGGAGCGGCTCCAGGAGGTCTTTCGCACCAAGGGCGACGTCCTGCTCTACACCGCGTCGGGAACCGCCGGGCTCGAGTCGGTCGTCTCGAACCTGACGTCTCCGGGTGATCGCGTCGTGGTCGTCTCGGCCGGCTACTTCGGCGAGCGCTGGGCCGACATCGCGGCGGTCTACGGCTGCGAGGTGGAGCACATGCGGTACGAGTGGGGCGAGACGCCCGCTGCCGACGATCTCTCTTCGCGTCTCGCCGAGCTCGGCGGGGTGAAAGCCGTCCTCGTGACCCAGTCCGAGACCTCGACCGGAGTCGTCTCCGATGTCCGCGCGTTCGCGGCCGCAGCGAAAGAGACGGGTGCGCTCATCGGAGTCGACGCGATCTCGAGCCTCGGCGCGATCCCGTGCGAGACCGACGCGTGGTCGCTCGACTCGGTCGTGTCCGGCTCCCAGAAAGCGCTGATGGCTCCGCCCGGCCTGGCGATGGTCTCGGTCTCCGACTTTGCGTGGCAAGCGCACAAAGAAGCAACGGCCCCCAGGTTCTATCTCGACTGGGAAGGCATGCGCGAAGGCCAGGAGAGCCTCGATGCGCCGTTCACGCCGGCGGTCTCGGTCGTGGTCGGCCTCAACGTCGCGCTCGGCATGATCCTGGAGCGCGGTCTCGAGGCTGCGTTCGAGCACCACGTGCGGCTCGGCCGCGCGTGCCGGGAAGGGATCAAGGCGATGGGCCTGGAGCTCTTCTCGCCCGACGACGACACCTCCGCCGTGGTCACGACGGTGCGAGTTCCCGAGCCGGTCGACGGGACGCAGTTCCTGCTCGACCTTCGTGACCGGATGGGAATCACGCTCGCGCCCGGGCAGGGGCCGATCAAGGGCAAGGTCTTCCGCATCGGGCACATCGGCTTCTTCGACGTCTTCGACATCACGACGGCGCTCGCCGGGATCGAGCTCTGTCTGGCGGAAGCGGGTGCCGACATCGAGCGCGGCGTCGCCGTCACCCGCGCGCTCGAGACGTACGAGCACCTTCCGGCGTGAGGCTGGCCGTAAGAGTGAATGTTCGCGCGTTCCTCGGGCGTCGCTGCGGGTGCGGGGCCGGAGGGAACAGTATTCGCAATACGGGCCCGGAGAGCACCGTGCCCGCAGCGGCGCCAGGCGGTGGCGGAGCCGGGCTCTGCCCGGCGGGAGCCGCCGCCGGCGAGGGGCGCGCGTGAGCCGCGCCAGGGTTCTGGTTCGAGAGCCGATCGCCGAGGCGGGAATCGAGCTCCTCCGCGAGCGCTTCGACGTGGACGTAGACGCGAACGGCGAGCTCGCCGACAGGATCGGCGACTACGACGCGATCGTCATTCGCTCGGCGACCACGCTCGACGCCGACCTGATTGGGCGAGCCGACCGGTTGAAGGTCATCGGACGAGCCGGTGTCGGGGTCGACAACGTCGACGTCGAAGCGGCGACCCGGCGAGGCATCGTCGTCGCCAACGCGCCCGAGTCGACGGTCATCTCCGCGGCCGAGCACACGATCGGGCTTCTGCTCGCCCTCTCGAGGAACATCCCTCAGGCCCACGCTGCGCTGAAGGACGGGCGCTGGGAGCGCTCCAGGTACGGGGGCCTCGAGCTCGCCGGGAAGACACTGGGAGTGCTCGGGTTCGGCCGGATTGGCCAGCAGGTTGCGCGCCGCGCGCTCGCTCTCGAGATGCGGATCGTGGCGCACGACCCGTTCGTCGCGAAGGAGCGGTTCCGCGAGCTGGGGGTGGAGCGCGCCGAGAATCGTGAGGAGGTGCTCGCCGCCGCCGACTTCGTCACCCTTCATCTCCCACTGACCGCCGAGACCCGCGGGTCGATCGACGCGAACGCCTTCGAGGCGATGCGCGACGGCGTCCGGCTCGTCAACGCCGCCCGGGGCGAGCTGCTCGACGAGGACGCCCTGCTCGAGGCGCTGCAAACGGGGAAGGTCGCGGCTGCTGCGCTCGACGTCTTCAACACGGAGCCGTACTCGGGCCCGTTGCTCGAGCTGGACAACGTCATCGCCACGCCGCACCTCGCCGCGTCGACCGAGGAGGCCCAGGATCGAGCGGGGGTGATCGTCGCGGAGCAGGTCGTCGCGGCGCTCGAAGGATCGCTGGTCACGAACGCGGTCAACATCCCCTCGATCGGCGCAGAAGATCTCGAGATCCTCGGCCCCTTCATCCCGCTTGCCGCGACGCTCGGGCGGCTGGCGATGGAGCTTGCCGGCGGAGCCGCCCAGCGGATCGAGCTCGCCTACTACGGCTCGCTCTCCGGCTACGACACGCGATTGCTGACGGTGGCGGCGCTGAACGGCGCCTTCCAGGGGCGCTCGGACCAGCCGGTGAACTACGTGAACGCTCCGATCATCGCTGCGGAGAGCGGCGTCGAGGTTGTCGAGGAGCGCCGACGCGCGTCGCGCGACTTCACGAATCTCGTCCGGGTCTCAGTACGGGCGAACGGGGACGAGCTCCGGGTGTCGGGCACCACGATCGGCCGAGAAGACCGCCGCTGGCTCGTCAGCGCACTCGGCTTCGAGCTGGAGATGGAGCTCGCGCCGCTGATGGCGTTCTTCCGCTACGACGACGTGCCCGGAGTGATCGGCCGGGTCGGCACCCTGTTCGGCGAGGCGGGAGTCAACATCGCGAACATGGCGGTTTCACGAACGCGCAAGGGCGAGAAGGCGCTGATGGCGCTCTCGCTCGACAGCCCCCCGCCGCCGGACCTGATCGAGGCGCTGAGTGCCGCCGGCCTCGACGACGCGTTCTTCATCTCCCTCGCCGACTAGATTTCGGCGCGCCGTGGATTCAGGCGCCGTGCGACCTCGCCGACGCCCCTGAGCTTGGCGATGATCCTGAAGCCGGGTCGGGTCTCGACGACGCGCTCGTGCTCGGGTTCCTCGTGGCCCGGGGAGATGAGGAAGTGTGCCCCGTTGGCCCTCGTCTCCTCGTAGTCCTCGAGCGGCGCCGCGATGCGGTCGCCGCAATCCGGGTCCGCGCACTCGCAGACGAGCTCGGCCTCGTTTGCGCCGACGCGCTGCGCGGTCTCGACGATCCGCTCGTTGACGTCGCGGAACGAGGACTCGGTCTTGGCGATGCGTAGCTCTTCGGTTCTCATCCGGGGGGTACGAGAGAGAAACGGAGCAGCGCCCCGGAAAGTTTCGCTTACTCTGACTGCATGGTTCGCGAGTGGCCGGAAGCTGTCGAGCGCGTCTCGGCCTTCCTGCGCCAGACGGGCGCCGAGGCGCGCATCGAAGAGTTCCAGACGGGCACGCCGACGGCGGTCGACGCTGCTCGCGCCGCCGGCTGCAAGCTGGGGCAGATCGTGAAGTCGCTCGTCTTCGACTGTGACGGGCGCTGGGTGGTGGCGCTCGTGCCCGGCGACCGCCGCGCCGACCCGACCAAGATCGCCGCGGCTGCGGGTGCCGCGCGGGCGCGGATCGCGTCGCCCGAACAGGTGCAGCGCGCGACCGGCTTCGCCGCCGGCGCAGTCGCACCGTTTCCTCTCCCCGGCGTCGACCGCGTTTTCGTCGACCACGGGCTCCTTGCTCACCAGCGTGTCTGGGTCGGAGCCGGCTCCCCCAGCCACATGGCGGTGCTTTCGGCCGCCGATCTCGTGCGCCTCGCGAGAGCACAGCCTATGGACGCCGTCGAGGCCGCCACGTAACCTTTGACCGACTTCGCCAAGGAGGCAGGCGCGTGCGCGAGACCGACAAGATCTGGATGAACGGTGAGCTCGTCGACTGGGCCGACGCAACGGTCCACGTCGGCACCCATGGGCTCCACTACGGCACCGGCGTGTTCGAGGGGATTCGCTGCTACGAGACCGACAAGGGCCCGGCCGTCTTCCGGCTGACCGACCACCTGAAGCGGCTGCACAACTCCGCGGATCTCCTGTACATGGATCTGGGGTACTCGGTGGACGAGCTGCACACCGCGTGCATGGAGCTGATCGGAGCGAACGGGCTGCCCGAGTGTTACCTGCGGCCGATCGCGTTCTCCGGCTACGGCGAGCTGGGCGTCTCCACGGCCGGGAACCCAGTCGAGGTTGTGATCATGAGCTGGCCCTGGGGCGCCTACCTCGGCGAGGAGGGGCTGAAGAACGGGATCCGCGTCAAGATCTCGTCCTGGCAGCGCGTGGGCCCGAACACGATTCCGCATGCCTCCAAGGCGACCGGGATCTACCTGAACTCGATGCTCGCGGTCACCGAGGCGAACCGCGCCGGCTATGACGAGGCCATCCTGCTCACCGCCGACGGGTTCATCGCCGACGGCTCCGGCGAGAACGTCTTCGTCGTCAAGGACGGCAAGATCGCTACTCCGCCTCTGTCGACGTCGATTCTCCCCGGCATCACGCGCGACTCGCTGATCCAGATCGCGCAGGACCTCGGTTACACGGTCGAGGAGAAGAACCTCATCCGCTCGGACCTCGTGTCGGCCGACGAGGTCTTCATGACCGGCACCGCTGCCGAGGTGACGCCGATCCGCGAGATCGACGACCGCGAGATCGGCCCGCCCGGGCCTGTGACGAAAGCGCTCCAGACGGCGTACCTCGACACGTGCCGTGGCAAGAGCGAGCGCTGGGCGCAGTGGCTCGAGTACGCGAAGATCGGGAACGCGACGCCCGCCGAGGCGTGAAGACCGAAACCCGGGTCCCGCTTAGCCGCCCGTATCTAGGAGAGCGCGAGGAAGAGCTCGTCCTCGAAGTGCTGCGCTCCGGGCGGCTCTCGCTCGGCCCGGTGATCGAGCGCTTCGAGCAGCTGATCGGCGAGTACGTCGGAGCCCCGTACGTGGCCGCCGTCTCGAGTGGGACTGCGGGGCTGCACATGCTCTGCCACCTCGCCGGCGTGGGGCAGGGCGACGAGGTGATCACCTCTCCGGTTTCGTTCGTCGCAACGGCGAACTGCTTCATCCTCGAGGGAGGACGACCGGTCTTCGCGGACGTCGATCCGCAGACGCTCAATCTCGATCCGGCCGCGGTCGAAGCGGCCATCACCGACCGTACGAAGGGAATCGTTGCGGTCGACATGTTCGGCTACCCCTGCGAGCTCGACGAGCTGCGGGCGATCGCCGAGCGACACGGGCTCTGGATCATCGACGATTCCTGCGAAGCCCTCGGAGCCGAGTACAAGGGCCGGCCGATCGGCTCGCACGGCATCTCAGGCGCTTTCGGCTTCTATCCGAACAAGCAAGTCACGACCGGCGAGGGCGGCGTCATCACGACGCACGACGAGGAGGAGTGGGAGCTCGTGAAGAGCCTGCGTAACCAGGGGCGCTCGTACGACTCACGCTGGTTCCACCACGTCCGGGTCGGGTTCAACTACCGGTTCACGGATATCCAGGCGGCGGTGGGGATCGCGCAAATGGAGAAGCTCGACGAGATGCTGGAGATGCGTAGCGAGGCCGCGGCTCGCTACGGCAACCTGCTCGAGGGGATCGACGGCATCGAGCCGCCGCACGCCGACGACGCGGACCACAAGCGGTCGTGGTTTGTCTACGTCGTCAAGGTCGCGGAGGGCATCGATCGCGACGCTGTCCTCGATCGACTCGGCACGCAGGGGATCGAGGCGGGCCACTACGTACCCGCGGTCCACCTCCAGCCGTACATGCGCGAGCGCTATGGCTTCAGCGAAGGCGTGTGCCCGGTCGCAGAAGACGCGTGCGACCGGACCCTCGCGCTCCCTTTCTTCCCGCAGCTCGAGGCCGAGGACCAGGAGCGCGTCGTCGAGAGCCTGCGAGCTGCGGTCGGCGCCTGACGTGCTCGGCGATCGACCCCTCGTCAGCGAAGACCGCTCTGCGGCGGCTCTGTACGTTCCGGCCATCCTCGCCGGCCTCGCTGCCGCGATCGCCGGTGGCGTTGCCTGGGGCCTGATCGTCAAGTCCACGGACTACGAGATCGGCTTCGCGGCGTGGGGCATCGGCTTCCTGACCGGGCTCGCCGTGCTGACGGCGACCCGAGGCGCGCGCGGCTTGGCCTTGCAGGTGATCGCCGTCGTCTGCGCGTTGCTCGGCATCGTCCTCGGCAAGTACCTGGCCTTCGTGTGGGTGCTCCAGGAAGGCGCGGAGGGTCTCGACATTTCGGTCTTTTCCGGCGACGCCTTCAACCTCTTCCGCAGGAACCTCGACTTCGTGTTCGACTGGATCGACCTTGTCTGGGTCGGTTTTGCCGTCTATACAGCGTGGCGGACCCTCCAGCCGGAAGAGCCCAAGCCCGTCGAGCCGCCTGACGAGCCCGAGCGACCCAACGAGGCCGGCAGCCCGCCTAGGCCATAATCCGCGCCATGGCCGACGGTGCTGGGCGGATGATCTTCCTCGGTTTTGGGAAGTACGCGCGCGCGGACAAGATTTACGCGGTTGAGCCGATCGTCGGCAAGGATCGCGGCGGGGGCCACCGGACGCGAGTGTGGATCGAGGGCGTGCCCGACCCGATCATCGCCGGCCGCACCGAGCGAACGATCCTGCATGACATGGGCCAGGACGCCGCCATGAGCGCGCCGATCATCGACGAGGCATTGAAGCTCGCTGAGCGGATTGTCGCCGACGCCGACAAAGGCCGTGTCGATCTGAACGATCTCGGTCGCCGGGCGCGGCACCTGCTCGAGAAGACCTCGCGCCCCGACGACGGCGAGAAGCTCTTCTAGCACTTGGCTGATCCGTTTGGCCCGGTCGAGGACCCGGCCGGCGAAGCCGACCGCCCGGGCAGCATCGCGTTCCTGCGCGGGCTCACGATCGATCTGACGCCGCTTCGCGAGTCGCGCGACTTCCGGCGGTTGTGGTTCGGCAACGCGGTCTCGCTGCTCGGGAGCATGCTGACGACGGTCGCGATTCCGTACCAGGTCTATCAACTCACTGGATCGACGCTCGCCGTCGGCCTGCTGGGAATCGCAGCCCTCGTCCCGCTGCTCACGGTCTCTTTCTGGGGCGGCGCGGTCGCGGACGCCCTCGACCGGCGACTCCTGCTGATCCTCTCCGACATCGGGCTGGCCGCCATCTCGGGGCTCCTCGTCGTGAATGCGGCGGTCGTGGACCCGCGCCTGTGGGCGCTCTACGCCGCGGAGGCGCTGGGCACGGCGTGCTACGCCATCCAGCGGCCCGCCATGGATGCGCTCGTGCCCCGCCTCGTTGGTGAGGAGAACATCGCCTCGGCAGCAGCAGTGCAGGGCATCTACTCGTCGTTCGGTCACGTGGGCGGGCCGGCGGTCGGAGGGATTCTCATCTCCTCGGTCGGACTGACGGCGACGTACGCGATCGACGTCGTCACCTTTACGGCGTCGCTCATCGCGGCGATGCTCCTTCCCAAGATGCCACCGCTCGGCGCCGTGGCACGCCCGGGGCTGAAGGCGATCGCCGAAGGCTTCAGGTTCGTCCGGCAAAAGCCCGAGCTGAAGGGGATCTTCGCCGTCGACACGGTGGCGATGATCTTCGGCATGCCGAGCGCGCTCTTCCCAGCCTTCGCGGAGGAGTTCGGAGGCGGTGCGCGCACCCTCGGCTTTCTGTACGCGGCGCCGTACGCGGGCGCGCTCCTCGCCACGCTGCTCTCGGGGTGGGTGACGCGCTCCCGCAGGCAGGGCCTGGGCGTCTGCGTCGCCGCTTCGGCGTGGGGAGCGGCGATCGTCGGCTTCGGCCTCTCGCCCAGCCTCTGGCCCGCTCTGATCTTCCTCGCTCTCGCAGGTGCCGCGGACGACTGGAGCGCCATCCTTCGCTCCACGATTGTCCTGACCGTGACTCCGGACCCGATGCGGGGCCGTCTCTCGGGGATCGAGCTCGCCCAGGTCGCGGGTGCCCCGGCGCTAGGAAATTTGGAGGCCGGCGCACTCGCGGCCGTCACGAGCCTCCGCTTCTCGGTCGTCTCGGGAGGCCTTGCCTGCATCGCCGGGTGCTGGCTCTTCGTAGCTGCCGTGCCCGCCCTCCTTCGCTACGACGCGAAGCGGGCGCGAGAGTGAAACTGAGCAGGGATTTCTTCGCCCGTAGCGTGCACGAGGTTGCGCCCGAGCTCGTCGGCGCGAAGCTCCTGGTCGGTGGCGTCGGCGGGCGCATCGTCGAGGTCGAGGCGTACGACCGCGAAGATCCCGCCGCGCACAGCTATCGGGGGAAGACGGCGCGCAACGCGTCGATGTTCGGCCCGCCCGGGCACGCGTACGTCTACCGCTCGTACGGCGTCCATTGGTGCCTGAATCTCGTGTGCGAGGACGCAAGCGCAGTCTTGTTGCGAGCGCTCGAGCCGACGCACGGGCTGGAGGCGATGGCCGCCCGCCGAGGCCTCACCGAGCCGAGGCTCCTGGCCGCCGGCCCGGGGCGCCTGGCGCAGGCGCTTGGCATCACGCGCGAGCACGACGGCCTGCCGCTCGACCGGCCTCCTTTCGAGCTCTATGGAAGGGACGACGTGGAGGTCGAGACGGCACCGCGCGTCGGGATCACGAAGGCGGCCGAACGGCCGTGGCGCTACGGCGAGGCAGGCTCGAGGTTCCTGAGCAGGCCGCTCAAGCGCGGACGGCGAGCCTGATGAGCATCCCCGGCGCAGCGGCGACACCGGCCCGCGGCAGCTGGAAGACCACCCGTCCCGGCCTCCCCTTGGCCGCCTTCTCAACCTCGTAGCGCAAGCCTCGGCGCTCGAGCTTGCGCTGGGCTCGGCTCACGGGCTGGCCAACGAGATCCGGCACCACGCCGTGCGTCGGCTTCGCCACGATCAGCTTGACCCTGTCATAGGCCGACAACCGGCCGCGCTTCGGCACCTGGCCGAGCACGACGTTCACTCGCTGGCCGGCCGTCGCCTCGCGGAAGACGACCTCCGGAGTGAGCGGTTGCCCGATGAGGTGCGCACGGGCTGCCTCGAGCGGCTCGCCGACGGTATCCGGGACCTCGACCTCGTTCGGCTTGCAGTTCGCCGTCTGCCGGGGCTGCTGGTCGCTGAAGAAGAGAACATTGACCGGCGAATGACAGTTCCCGTTGTCGACCTGAAGCCGCCCGTCGCGGTTGACGACCTCCTGGGGTGACGCATAAGGGATGGAAGCGGACGGGAACGACTGCGGCTCGCCGTCCTCGAGACGTGGCAACGCCTCTCCCATGAACGTGCGCCAGATGTCGGCCGGAAACGTCCCGCCGGCGACCGGATCGCCGTGGTACTCGGTTTCCATCGACTTCAGCTCGCGAGGGTAGCCGACCCACACGGCGACGGTCATCTGCGGCACATAGCCGACGAACCAGGCGTCGCCGTAGTTCTCGGTCGTCCCGGTCTTCCCGGCGGCCGGCCGGTCCGGAAGCGCGGCCCTGCGGCCTGTTCCCTCGGTCACGACCTTCTGGAGGATCGAGTTGAGGATCGCGGTGTTCTCCGGGCTGAGGATGCGATGCGGGACGGGCTTGTTCAGCTTCCTGCTCTTGCTGGTGTCGATGCGGGTCACCGCCCGCGGCACGTTGCCGAGGATGGATCCGTCGATCCGGCTGCCGCCGTTTGCGAAGGTCGAGAAGGCGCGCGCCATCTCGAGCGGGTTCGCCGCCTCGGCGCCCAGCCCGATTGCGAAGTAGCTGTTCAGCTTGCTGGTGATTCCCGCATCACGTGCGAGCCGGGCGACGTCCCGGGGCCCGACGAGCGACGTCAGTTGCGCGAAGACGGAGTTGTCCGAGTGGATCGTCGCCGTCTCGAGGTCGATCGAGCCGAGATAGGAGCCCTCGTAGTTGTTGACCTGCCAGAGCCGGTCGCCGAGCGGGATCACCACCGGGTGCGACTCGAAGTGCGTCGCGGGCGAGACTCCGTCGGCAAGCGCGGTCGCCAGGACGAACGGCTTGAACGCCGACCCCGGCTGGCGCTCGCCCTGGACGGCGAGGTTGAACTGACTCTCGCGGTAGTTCGAGCCGCCCACCATCGCGAGCACTGCGCCCGAGTCGTTGTCGATCGCCACGAGCGCCGCCTGCGGGCCGTCCGGATCCTTGAGCACCTTCGCGATCGAGGCGCGGGCCAGCTTCTGGAGGCCGAGGTCGAGGGTCGTGTAGACGCGCAGCCCGCCGCCGAACACGCGGCCGGCGCCGTACTCGTGGATGAGCTGCTCCTTCACGTAGTTGACGAAGTACTGGCCTTGCCGCTCCTGTGTGCCGGGCAGGTGAATCTCGTCGGGATGTGGGAGCGCCGCGCTCCGCGCCATCCGGTATTCGTCCGGGGCGATCCGGCCCTGGTCGCGCATCTGGTCGAGGACGAGCCGGCGCCGCGCCAGCGCCGCCTTGGGATTCGTGACCGGGTCGTACCGGGATGGATCACGCGGGATGCCGGCGAGGAGGGCCGCCTGCGGCAGCGTGAGGTCGCTCGCGTGCTCGTGGAAGTACGTGATCGCCGCCTGCTCGATCCCGTAAGCGCCGTTCCCGAAGTAGATCGTGTTCAGGTACGCGGTCAGGATCCAGTCCTTCGTCTTCCGCTGCTCCAGCTGCCATGCGAGCGCGGCTTCCTTCAACTTGCGGGCGACCGATCGGTCGTCCTTGACGTAGGCGTTCTTGATGAACTGCTGGGTGATCGTCGAGCCGCCCTCGACGACACTCTTGTTCTCGACGTCGGCCAAGAAGGCGCGGCCGATGGCGCGCAGGTCGACGCCGCGATGGTCGTAGAAGCGCTTGTCCTCGATCGCGACGATCGCCTGTCTCATGATCGGCGCGATCTGCCCTGAGGGCAGGATGACGCGGCTCTCCTGGCCACGCAGGACCGCGAGCAGCTTTCCGTGCCGGTCGTACACGAACCCGTCCTGCGCGATCTTCTGCTGGTGCGCGGGGTTGTACTCCGGAAGCTGGCTGGCAATGGCGGTGACGAGCCCGAAGATGAACGACGCGGTCGAGAGCAGGCCCAGCACCGCGACGAGCGCGAAGAGGCGGAGCTTGCGGATTCGGCGGCCGTTCTTCTTGGCCGGCCGGGGTTTGCGTCGTAGGCGCAAGAGCAGGAGTCTAGTGGCCCTTCCGGTGATACTGGTGCGCTTCTGGCTCGCGAGCACCAAGTCAGAGGCCGCACTCGACCGCGGCCAAGGCTGAATGAAGCCTTGGCAAGGGCGAGGGTGGACTCTGGCGCCGCGTGATCGCGGGTCAGAAGCCCGCCGAGGATTGCCGGGAGGGCCACTACACTCGATTGGGTGAGTCTCGACGACCTCACTCGCAACTCGGTTCACGTCGCCCCGGAGGGTGAGCTGGAGCGCAAGCTCGAGCTGGGGCGACCCCTCCGGGTCAAGCTCGGGATCGACGTGACGGCACCCGACGTAACCCTCGGCAATGGCGTGCCGCTCCAGCGAATGGCCGCCTTTCAGCGCGAAGGGCACACGGGTGTGCTGATCGTCGGCGACTACACGACGCGGATCGGCGACCCCTCTGGGCGGAAGACGCTGCGCCCGATGATCGACCCGGAGGTCATCGATCAGAACGCACAGCGGTTCTTCGACGACGCCTCGACGATCATCGACCCCGAGCGCACGGAGGTCCGCTTCAACAGCGAGTGGCTCTCACAGCTCGACTTCGCGGAAATCCTGAGACTGAGCCGGACGACGACGGTCGCCCGGATCCTCGAGCGGGATGATTTCGCCAAGCGCTTCGCGGCGCATGAGCCGATCTCGATCTCCGAGCTCCTGTACCCGCTCATGCAGGCCTACGACTCAGTTGCTGTGCAGGCAGACGTCGAGCTCGGAGGCACTGATCAGCTCTACAACCTGCTCATGGGGCGAGATGTCATGCAGGCGTACGACCTCGAGCCGCAAGTCGCGCTGACGGTGGAGTACCTCGACAGCTGGGACGGCACCGGGATGAGCGCATCGCGCGGGAACTACATCGGGCTCAGAGAGATCCCCGAGGAGCAATTCGGGAAGGCGATGCGGATTCCGGACACGTTGCTCTCGCAGTGGTACCGGCTCGTGATGGAGTCGGAGCCGCCCACCGGCGACCCGCTAGAGGCGAAGCTCGAGCTCGCACGGTTCATCGTCCGCCGCGCCCACGGGGACGAGGCCGTGTCGCGTGCGGAGGACCACTTCACGCGCGTGGTCCGCGAAGGCGAGGCTCCGGAGGACGTTGCCGAGGCCGTTCTTCCCGCCGACGGAACGGTGCATCTGCCCGCGCTCCTGGTCGAGCATCTGGAGATCGGCTCAACGAGCGAGGCACGGCGAATGATCGCCCAGGGCGGGGTCAAGGTGAACGGCGAGGTGGTGAAGGAGCTCGACCTGCCGCGGGAGGCGCTCGAAGGGGCTCTCGTTCAGGCCGGAAAGCGTCGTTTCATACGCCTTCGCGCCGCTTGACACTACCCCCGCGGCTGGTACCATTCCCAAGCCGCCTCGACGGGTGGCGTAAGGAACGTCCCTGTAACTCGAAACTGGAGCGCCTTCGGACGCAATCGGATACGACCCAAGTAACCGAGAACTCTGGAGGCCTCTGGCGCGAGTCGGAGGTTTTTTTTACGCCCACTGCAACGGCAACGGTCTTTGAAAACTCAACAGCGTGAAACGTCGAGATCCTCGAGCTACACACACGGCTCGAGGACTTAACCTGTCAGACCCTCAAAGTACCGAGGGTGATGACTTTGAGCTCAAGCTCATACGTAAGAGATGTCTAGCCGGCCCTTTTTGAGGGTCGACGTGACAACCATCTTCACGGAGAGTTTGATCCTGGCTCAGGACGAACGCTGGCGGCGCGCTTAACACATGCAAGTCGAGCGATAACCATGGCTTCGGCTATGGGGAGAGCGGCGAACGGGTGAGTAACACGTGAGTAATCTGCCCTCGACACTGGGATAGCCCGGGGAAACCCGGATTAATACCGGATAGCCTCTCGAGCTTTCGGGCTCGTGAGAAAAGATGGCTTCGGCATTCGGTTGAGGAGGAGCTTGCGGCGGATTAGCTTGTTGGTGAGGTAACGGCCCACCAAGGCGACGATCCGTAGCTGGTCTGAGAGGACGATCAGCCACACTGGGACTGAGACACGGCCCAGACTCCTACGGGAGGCAGCAGTGGGGAATCTTGCGCAATGGGCGAAAGCCTGACGCAGCGACGCCGCGTGAGGGAAGAAGGCCTTCGGGTTGTAAACCTCTTTCAGGAGGGACGAAGCTACTCGGGTTAATAGCCCAGAGGGTGACGGTACCTCCAGAAGAAGCCCCGGCTAACTACGTGCCAGCAGCCGCGGTAATACGTAGGGGGCAAGCGTTGTCCGGAATCATTGGGCGTAAAGAGCGTGTAGGCGGCCAGATAAGTCCGCTGTGAAAACTCGAGGCTCAACTTCGAGCTGTCGGTGGAAACTATTTGGCTAGAGTCCGGAAGAGGAGAGTGGAATTCCTGGTGTAGCGGTGAAATGCGCAGATATCAGGAAGAACACCCGTGGCGAAGGCGGCTCTCTGGTACGGAACTGACGCTGAGACGCGAAAGCGTGGGGAGCGAACAGGATTAGATACCCTGGTAGTCCACGCCGTAAACGATGGGTGCTAGGTGTGGGGGGTGTCAACTCCCTCCGTGCCGAAGCTAACGCATTAAGCACCCCGCCTGGGGAGTACGGCCGCAAGGCTAAAACTCAAAGGAATTGACGGGGGCCCGCACAAGCAGCGGAGCATGTGGTTCAATTCGACGCAACGCGAAGAACCTTACCTAGGCTTGACATGCACTGGAATGTCGTAGAAATACGGCAGCCCTTCGGGGCCGGTGCACAGGTGGTGCATGGCTGTCGTCAGCTCGTGTCGTGAGATGTTGGGTTAAGTCCCGCAACGAGCGCAACCCCTGTCCTATGTTGCCAGCGTGTAATGACGGGGACTCATAGGAGACTGCCGGTGACAAATCGGAGGAAGGTGGGGATGATGTCAAGTCCTCATGCCCCTTATGCCTAGGGCTACACACGTGCTACATTGGCCGGTACAAAGGGCTGCAAACCCGCGAGGGGGAGCGAATCCCAAAAAGCCGGTCCCGGTTCGGATTGGAGGCTGAAACTCGCCTCCATGAAGGCGGAGTTGCTAGTAATCGCGGATCAGCAATGCCGCGGTGAATACGTTCCCGGGCCTTGTACACACCGCCCGTCACACCACGGAAGCCGGTAACACCCGAAGTCGGTGTCCTAACCCGCAAGGGAGGGAGCCGCCGAAGGTGGGATTGGTGACTGGGGTGAAGTCGTAACAAGGTAGCCGTAGCGGAAGCTGCGGCTGGATCACCTCCTTTCTAGGGAATCCGGAGCAATTACTCCGGAGGCTCCTGGCCCGTTTGATGGAGAACCTTCCGTCCGGATACCAGGTCGCCTAGAAATACGTTGACCTCGGCGAAAGCAGAGCGGTCACGCCGGCAAAGCCGGCATAACCGCTTTTCGTCAGCATCGCAAGCGACGCTGACCGCGCTGTTGAGTTTTGAGAGACCGCTGTTGCGGTCCTCGGCGGGCGCTCCAGCTCGCGCGCACCTTGAAAACTCCATAGTGGCAACACACGTGTTCTTTTCGATCAAGAGAACAAGGGCACACGGTGGATGCCTTGGCGCTGAGAGCCGATGAAGGACGTGGGCGGCTGCGATAAGCCCGGTGGAGATGCTGACCAATCGATGATGCCGGGATGTCCGAATGGGGAAACCTACGTGCGGTAATGCGCACGTGGCTCGGCCTGAATACATAGGGCCGAGCTCGGTAAGCGGGCGAACTGAAACATCTTAGTAGCCCGAGGAAAGGAAAGAAATCTCGACTCCCTGAGTAGTGGCGAGCGAAAAGGGATCAGCCCAAACCTGAGTGATGTGATAGGCGGCAGCCGTTGTCACTCAGGGGTTGTAGGACCTGCCTTGATCCGCCTGCCGGCGGGTCGGGAAGTTACAAAGTCATGCGTTAGTCGAAGCGAATGGAAAGTCGCACCACAGACGGTAACAGTCCGGTAGATGAAAACGCATGGCCTTCCTTGGTGGGCACCTGAGTACGGCCGGGCACGGGAAACCCGGTCGGAATTTGCGGAGACCACTCCGTAAGGCTAAGTACTCCTCAGCGACCGATAGTGAACAAGTACCGTGAGGGAAAGGTGAAAAGTACCCCTGAAGGGGAGTGAAATAGCACCTGAAACCGTGTGCTTACAAGCGGTCGGAGCGGATTTATTCCGTGACGGCGTGCCTTTTGCATAATGAGCCAGCGAGTTAATCTTCCACGGCAAGGTTAAGGAAACGGAGCCGTAGCGAAAGCGAGTCCGAATAGGGCTAGTTAGTCGTGGGAGTTAGACCCGAAACTGAGTGATCTACCCATGGGCAGGTTGAAGCGGGGGTAAGACCCCGTGGAGGACCGAACCGACTTAGGTTGAAAACTGAGCGGATGACCTGTGGGTCGGAGTGAAAGGCTAATCAAACTCAGAGATATCTGGTTCTCCCCGAAATATATTTAGGTATAGCGTCATGCGTTCAATACCGGCTGTAGAGCACTGTTTGGGCTAGGGGGCCTACCAGCTTACCGACCTCAGGCAAACTCCGAATACCGGTATTCCAGAGCATGGCAGTCAGAGTGCGGGGGATAAGCTTCGTGCTCGAAAGGGAAACAGCCCAGACCGTCGGCTAAGGCCCCTAATTCCTGACTAAGTGGGAAACGATGTTCGATTGCCGAGACAACCAGGATGTTGGCTTAGAAGCAGCCACCATTAAAAGAGTGCGTAACAGCTCACTGGTCAAGTGATCGGGCGCGGACAATGTAACGGGGCTCAAGTCAGGAGCCGAAGCCACGGACTTCGCGCAAGCGGAGTGGTAGGGGAGCGTTCCCAGGTCTGTGAAGCAGAGGCGTAAGCCTTTGTGGAGAGCTGGGAAGTGAGAATGCTGGCATGAGTAACGAAAGAGGAGTGAGAAACTCCTCCACCGAATGCCTAAGGGTTCCTGAGTAAAGCTAATCTACTCAGGGTTAGTCGGGACCTAAGCCGAGGCCGAAAGGCGTAGGCGATGGCCAACTGGTTGATATTCCAGTACCACGTATCCACCGTTATCACCGATGGGGGGACGAGGTAGGCTAAGGAGACCCAGGCGATGGTTGTCCTGGGGTAACCGTGTAGGACGGTCGGTAGGTAAATCCGCCGGCCATTAAGTCTGAGACGGGATGCCGAGCCCTGAAAGGGGCGAAGCTCTTGAAGCCATGCCTCCGAGAAAAGCCTCTAGGGAGGTGGAGCGTGCCCGTACCAAAACCGACACAGGTAGGCAGGTAGAGAATACCAAGGTGATCGGAAGAACCCTCGTTAAGGAACTCGGCAAAATGGCCCCGTAACTTCGGGAGAAGGGGCGCCCCGGTAGAGTGAAGCCCATTCGGGTCTAGCTCGAGGGGGCCGCAGTGAAACGGCCCAAGCGACTGTTTACCAAAAACACAGGTCTCTGCGAAGTCGTAAGACGACGTATAGGGGCTGACGCCTGCCCGGTGCCGGAAGGTCAAGTGGAGAGGTTAGTCCTTCGGGGCGAAGCCTTGAAATCAAGCCCCGGTAAACGGCGGCGGTAACTATAACCGTCCTAAGGTAACGTGGCCGAAAAGGACAGAGTAATGTCCTTGGAGGCAATTCGCTGCCCCCCGCGTAGGTAACTGCGCGGTGTGCATTTGGCTATATGCTGGAAAACCCGTGTATCCCGCACTACCTCGTAACGTCCGGTTGGACGTTTACCATGGTGACAACGTGTCGGGTGCGGAAAATCAGCAGGAAAGGCTGAGCGAGTTCCGTGGTTGGGTGATTGGTTTTGTAGACGGAGAAGGTTGCTTCTCAATTGGTCTGGTTCGGCAACACGACCGGACGGGACGAAAAAGGCTACAGAACCGGATACCAAGTCTCGCATGACTTCGTGGTGACTCAGGGCGCGAGTAGCGTCGCGTGTCTTCACGAGCTCCGTGAGTTCTTTGGAGTGGGAAAGGTGTACATCAACCGAAGGTCTGACAACCATCGGGAGCACCCCTACCGCTACGTGGTTTGTCGCCGTCAAGAGTTGCTGGAGCGGATAATCCCGTTCTTTCAGCAGAATTCACTTCGTACAGCTAAGCGGTTCGACTTCGCAAAGTTCGCTTATTGCGTCGAGCTAATGGCAAAAGATCACCACCTGACCAGCGATGGTCTGGCGGAGATTGCGGAGATCGCGACGACGATGAATCGACGTAAACCCAGGCACGAGCTCGTCAGAATCCTCAGAGGCCATACGCCAGACATCCGAGACATCGGATGATGAGATGGTCCCGTCTGCATGGCGACATGCAGGGATGTTCATCCAAGGAGTGACATCCGTCCAGTCAGGACATGGCTGGATAAGACCTCAAGCGAAATTCCTTGTCGGGTAATCGAATTGCCCGATCTGGGAGTGATCTCAGTGACAAACCGGCTAATAACGGGGAAGCCCTCCTCGTACGCGGCGCTTTCAAGGACGCCGTAATAGCGAAAGGGTAATCCCGTGGGAAGTCGACTCGAGAGAGTTTGACCCCGTAACGACTGATCGTCCTTCGGGACGTGACATCGGACTTACTGCTTCGGCAAATCTAGAAGTCTGATGAGACGCCGGCCCCTGGTTCGCCAGGGTGAAGGGATAGTCTGCGCCTCTGGAAACAGAGGATGAACGCGAAGTTCCGACCTGCACGAATGGCGTAACGACTTGGGCGCTGTCTCAACGAGGGATCCGGTGAAATTGTAGTCTCGGTGAAGATACCGAGTACCCGTGGTTGGACGGAAAGACCCCGTGCACCTTTACTGCAGCTTGACATTGGAGTCTGGGATGCGTTGTCCAGGATAGGTGGGAGGCTTTGAACCGGCGACGCCAGTCGTCGTGGAGCCACCCTTGGGATACCACCCCTCGTGTTCTGGGCTTCTAACCCGATGCCGTAATCCGGGTCGGGAACAGTGTCAGGTGGGCAGTTTGACTGGGGCGGTCGCCTCCTAAAATGTAACGGAGGCGCGCAAAGGTTCCCTCAGCACGGTTGGAAATCGTGCGCAGAGTGTAAAGGCACAAGGGAGCTTGACTGCGAGACTGACAAGTCGAGCAGGTGCGAAAGCAGGCCTTAGTGACCCGACGGTAGAGAGTGGAATTGCCGTCGTTCAACGGATAAAAGGTACGCCGGGGATAACAGGCTTATCCTTCCCAAGAGTCCACATCGACGGAAGGGTTTGGCACCTCGATGTCGGCTCGTCGCATCCTGGGGCTGGAGTAGGTCCCAAGGGTTGGGCTGTTCGCCCATTAAAGCGGTACGCGAGCTGGGTTCAGAACGTCGTGAGACAGTTCGGTCCCTATCCACCATGGGCGCTGGAAGCTTGAGAGGAGTCGTCTCTAGTACGAGAGGACCGAGACGAACAGACCGCTGGTGTATCAGTCGTCGTGCCAACGGCGCTGCTGATTAGCTACGTCTGGATGGGATAACCGCTGAAAGCATCTAAGCGGGAAGCCCACCTCGAGATGAGGCTTCCCATCCCCTAGAGGGAGTAAGGGCCGTGGGAGACCACCACGTTGATAGGCGGGACGTGCAAGCGGAGCAATCCGTTCAGCGGACCCGTACTAATTGCCCGAGGTCTTGATTTAGAACACGTGTTAGCTGCTATGGAGTTTTGAGGGTGCGCAACGCACCACTCGTCAGTCGAGCTGACAACTTTGAAAGGGATTGCACGCCCAAGCCAGACTGAAGTCTGGCACGGGAATGCAGCAACCTTTCGGCGGTCATAGCGGCGGGGGTACACCTCTTCCCATTCCGAACAGAGAAGTTAAGCCCGCCAGCGCCGATGGTACTCGGAGGGCAACCTCCCGGGAGAGTAGGTCGCCGCCGAATTATTTTTCACCAACACGCGGTGCCAGACTTCAGTCTGGCTCCGCCGTGCCTTTGAATCACACGACTCCGGGCCATTTTTCTTTCGGGGTACGATCGCCCCCGTGGAGCTCCGCGACGGCGACTTGCTGCTCCGGCCGCCCGCCGAGTCCGACGCGCCGGCGGTGACGGCGGCCTGTCAGGACGAAGAGCTTGCGCGCTTCATTCCGTATTTCCCGAACCCCTATCGGGAGGCGGACGCACAGGACTGGATCTCGTCGGTCAACAAGGGCGGCCTCGCACGGACGTTTCTCATCGTCGACGCGCCGAGCGGCGAGGTCCAAGGAGCAATCGAGGTGCGGCTCGGCGAGGTCGGATCGATCGGCTACTGGGTCACGAAGCAGGCGCGCGGGCGCGGAATCGCGACGACGGCGACGACGCTGCTCGCCCGCTGGGCCGTGACGGAAGGTGACGTCGAGCGGCTCGAGCTGACGACCCATCCGGAGAATGCCGCCTCCCAACGCGTCGCGGAGAAGGCCGGCTTCACGCGCGAAGGGGTTCTGAGGTGCCATGCGAAGTTCCGCGAGGGCCGCCGGGACTCGGTCATTTTCTCGCTGCTTCCGGGGGACCTGGACTAGGCCGCTTCGAGCTTCGTCTGCCAATCGGGATCGAGCCCGCGCAGGCGCCGGACGCGCTCTCCCAGCGGCGGGTGTGTCACGAACATCGCGGCGAGACCCTCCTCGGCAAACGGGTTCACCGTGTAAAGCGGCTCGGTCGCGGGGCTCGCGCGAAATTCGACGAACGAACCGGCCGCCTCCAGGCGCAGGAGCCCGTCGGCGAGCCCGTGCGGTGACTCGCAGATCCGAGCCGCTTCGCGATCCGCGGCGAACTCGCGTCCGGGAGAGAGGAGCAGATGCGTGAAGGCGGCCGCGAGCGGCGCCAGCAAGAAGAGCAGCGCACGCTGGAGCCACCCGCCGATCCGGCTCGACTCGATCAGAAAGCCGGCCAGCACCGCCACGGTCGTCTGGACGAGGACGTCTCGGTTCCGGATGTGCACCAACTCGTGGGCAACGATCCCCTCGAGCTCCGCAGGCTGCGCCGCCGCCAGGAGCCCGGTGCTGATCGCAAGCGACGAGCCGTTCGGCCCACGGCCTGCTGCAAAGGCTCGCGGATGGGCGTCCGCGATCAGATACAGACGCGGGCGCGGGACGCCGACCCGCCCCGCGAGGCGCTCGACGGTCGCCTGGAAGAGCGGAGCCTCGGCAGCGGCCAGCTTGCGTGCCTTGACCATCCCGGGCGCGACCCGGTCCAGGTACCAGTAGAGCGAGGCCGCGGCCAAAAGCGCGCAGAAGAACGAGATGGACGCGATTCGGTAGCCGCCGACCAGCCATCCGAGACCCCCGACGAGCGCGCAGAAGCCAAGGAGCAAGAGCCACGCCTTGAGCAGGTTCCTCGCCGTGGGGAGGAAGCCCACTGGTCTAGGTGTCGCGCTCGTCCTCGGCGAACCCGCGCGGAGGCCAGTCCGGCTCCGGCGCGTCGCAGCGGCTTGTGCAGTGGAGCGACGCGATGTTCTGGAGCGGGATGAGGATGTGCCCGTTCAGCTCGATGTGCGGCACCTCGTCGACCGCGCAGTAGGCGGTCAGGACTCCCTCGTGGTAGTCCCCGCCAAAGAGCGCGACCTCGATCTGCTCACCTTTGTACTTGCTCGTGTAGTCGTCCACCGGCGGTTCAGTCTAGATGGTTGATGCCACGACCTCGCGGCTCCGGATGCGCGATCTGGTCGTCTGAGCCGCTCCCGCGCCGGCCCCCGGCCCGCAAGCGGGCCGCCGTCCGTCGCGTCCGCTTCACGCCGTCGAGTCGTCACCGATGCTGAGGGCATCGGCAACGTCTCGCCGCCGCGCCTCAGAGGGACCAGATCACGCCCCGAAGCCACGATTCTCGTGGCATCACTCATCTAATCGCCGCAGCGTGCCGTCTTCGACAGCGAGCCGGGCCACGTGGCAGTTGGCGACCCGTGCGTTCGGGACTCCGCAGCGCCGAAACACCGCCCTGAGCGGTCCTCCGTGGGAGACGACGAGAACCTGGCCCTCCGGATGTCTCGCAGCAATGTCGGTCAGTGCGTCGACCACGCGCTCGTCGAGCTCCTCAGGCGACTCGTCGTCGCCCCACGGCCCGTTGTGGGCCTCAGGGAAGCGGGCGAGAATCTCCTTGTCGAGAAGACCCTCCCAGGTGCCGAAGCTTCGCTCGCGAAGGTCATGGACCGGCACGACCGGCAAGCCGCGGGGCTCCGCGACGGCGCGCGCAGTGTCGAGAGCGCGAGCCAGGTCACTGGCGTAGACGGCATCGATTCGCTCGCCTTCGAGCTCGTCTGCAAGCGCCCGCGCCTGCGCGATGCCCGCCTCGTTCAGCGGCCGGTCCGTATGTCCTTGGACGCGTCGCTCGGCGTTCCAATCGGTCTCGCCGTGTCGTGCCAGGAGGATCGTCGTCACGGGCTGTACGCTAGCTCTCCTTGGATCTGGGGCTCGACGACCGAGTTTGCATCGTTACCGGCTCGACGAGCGGGATCGGGCTCGTCGCCGCCGAGATGCTTGCCGCCGAGGGTGCGCAGGTCGTCGTCTGCGGCCGCGACCCCGGCCGCGTCGAGCTCGCTCGTGCCGGCACCGGGGCAGCCCTCGGCGTCGTCTGCAACCTGGCTGAGCCGAGCGCACCGGAACAGCTCATCGGCGAGGCCACGCGAGCGCTTGGACGGGTCGACTGCCTCGTCAACAACGTCGGCCTCGCGTACCAGGCCGATTTCGAGGAGCTCTCGGACGAGCAATGGGACGAGATGTGGCAGCTCAACGTGATGAGCTTCGCGCGCGCGATCCGCGCCGTGCTGCCGGGCATGCGCGAGCGAGGACGCGGCGTGATCGTCAATGTGTCGTCTACCTCGGGGAAGCGCCCTTCGACGTCGATGCCGAACTACTCGGTGACCAAGGCCGCCGTGCTCTCGCTCTCGCGGCTGGTCGCAGATCTTTACGCGAAGGACGGCATCCGCTCGAATGCAATCGCCCCTGGCCCGACGGCGACCGAAGCGTGGCTGGCGTCCGGCGGGCTCGCCGACCAGCAGGCGGAGCGGACCGCCAACTCGCGAGACCAGGTGCTCGAGGCGGTCGCGAAGGGCCGCCCGCTCGGTCGGCTGGCGGAGCCGGAGGAGATCGCCGCGGTGATCGTCTTCCTGTGCTCGGACCGCGCCAACTATGTGACGGGTTCGGCGTGGAGCGCGGACGGCGGCACTGTCCCGATCATCATCTAACGTGGCGGGATTGATGCCCGGAGTAAAAGGGAGAGTCGCGGACGCCTTCGAAGCTCGGATTCGCGAGCACGAGGAGGGCTGGCTGTCCCCGCTCGCGGTCCGTTCCTACGAGACGCGCGGGCGCGCGCGCGAGGAGGCCGAGTGCCGCGTGCGCACGCCGTTCCAGCGCGATCGCGACCGGATCCTGCACTCGAAGGCGTTCCGGCGGCTGAAGGGCAAGACACAGGTCTTCATCGACCCGGCCGGCGACCACTTCCGCACCCGCATGACGCACACCCTCGAGACGACGGCAATCGCGCGCGGAGTCGCCCGGGCACTCCAGCTGAACGAGGATCTCACTGAAGCCGTCGGCCTCGGTCACGACATGGGGCACACGCCGTTCGGCCACGTCGGCGAGGAGGAGCTCGACGCCTGCCTGCGCGAGCGCTTCGAGCTGGGCTTCCGCCACAACGAGCAGTCGCACCGGATCGCCGAGACGCTGAACCTGACGTGGGAGGTGCGCGACGGCATCCTCAAGCACACGGGCGAGGTCGAGCCGGACACGCTCGAGGGCAAGATCGTGCGCATCGTCGATCGCGTCGCGTACATCAACCACGACATCGACGACGCGATCCGCCATGGGATTCTGGGCGTGGACGACCTTCCTGGAGACGAGGTCGCGCTACTCGGCCCAAGCGGGTCGAAGCGAATCGACGCGCTCGTCCACGATCTCGTCGAGTCGTCGGCAGCTGCGGGCGACATCGTCCAGAGCGAGGACGTAGCCTCGGCGATGCTCTCGCTCAGGCGGTTCATGTTCGAGCGCGTCTACCTCGGTCCGCACACGGCCGAGGAGCACACGCGCGCGCGAGAGACGGTGCGCCGCATCTTCGGCCAGCTCGCCGACCGGGGAGACTCGCCGGCGGAGATCGTGGACTATCTCTCGGGCATGACCGACCGCTTCGCCCTCCAGTACGCGGCCGCCCTCTAGTGGCCCGAATCAAGGACACCTCCGTCGACGCGGTCAAGGCCGCGGCGAACATCGTCGACCTCGTCGAGGCACGGACGCGCCTGCGCAAGGTCGGAGGCCGCTACACGGGCCTGTGCCCCTTCCACCAGGAGAAGACACCGTCGTTCTCGGTCTCGCCGGATCGCGGCACCTACCACTGCTTCGGCTGCGGGGTCGGCGGTGACGCGATCTCGTTCGTGCAGGAGATCGAAGGGCTCGACTTCGTCGGCGCGATCGAGTGGCTCGGCGACCGCTTCTCGGTCCCGCTCGAGTACGAGGACTCGACGCCGGAGGCGGACGCGCAGCGCAAGCGCAAGGAGCGGCTCTACGCGCTGCTCGGCCAGGCAGCGTCGTTCTACGAACGCGTGCTCTGGTCCGACTCGGGGAAGCCGGTCCAGGAGTACCTCGCATCCCGCGGCTTGAGAGAGGACGCGTGCCGGGAATTTCGCCTCGGGCTCTCGTCCGGAGGCTCGCTCGCCAAGAAGGCACGCGAGAAGGGATTCACGAACGACGAGCTGGGTGCCGCCGGCCTCCTCTCGAAGCGTGGGACCGACTACTTCCAGCGGCGCCTGATGTTCCCGCTCACCGACGCGCGCGGTCGCGTGATCGGCTTCCAGGCGCGCAAGCTCCACGACGACGATCCCCTCCGCGGCAAGTACGTCAACTCGCCCGAGAGCGATCTCTTCCACAAGTCGAACGTCCTGTACGGCCTCCACCTCGCACGGCCGGCGATCACGAAAGAGGACCGAGCCGTCGTCGTAGAGGGGAACACCGACGTGATCGCGCTCCGCCAGTCGGGCCTCCTGCCGGTTGTCGCATCGATGGGCACGGCGCTCACCGAACGGCAGCTGGTCGAGTTGTCTCGGCTGTCCAAGCGTGTCTTTCTCTGCTTCGACTCCGACGCCGCCGGGGAAGAGGCGACGCTTCGCGGCATGGAGCTCGCGCTGAAGCACGGCTTCGAGATCCGCGTCGTCGCGCTGCCGAAGGGGAAGGATCCCGCCGACGATCCGACCGGCTTCGAAGCTCGACTTGCCGACGCCGAGGCGTATGCCGTCCACCGCGTGCGCCTCGAGCTCGATCGCGCGCGCGACAAGCAGCACGCCTACCTGCGTGTCCAGGACGTCCTGAACGGCATCCCCGAGTCGCCCGAGCGCCACGACGCGTGGCGGCTGGCGAACGACCGGTTGGGCCTCACCGTCCAGCTGCAACGTGCGGGCAGCGGCGCAACCGGCGCTGCCGCCTCGCCGAGACTGATCGACGCGGGGGAGAGGCTCGAGCGCGAGGCTCTCGCCGGCTGTGTCGCTCACCCGGAGCTCGTGCGCCTACTTGCCGAAATGAGCCCTGATCATTTCGACGGCGACGAGAACCGGCGGCTCAGGCAGCACCTCGTGGACGAGACCGAGGCCGACACGGACCTCGTTCCGCTGATCGCCGAGCTCGATGCTCGCGCGGAAGCGGAGGCAATCGACGAGGCAACGGGAACGGAGCTTCTCCTACGCTTGCGCGAGCGGCACCTGCGCCGAGAGATCGCCAACGCCGATCCCGAGCGCACGAAAGAGCTCCAGGAAGCCCTCGAGAAAGTCCGCGCAGCCGTCGGAGAGCTCGTCTAAGCCGCCGCTACAATTCCGCGGCTGAGCAGCACCGTTCCCCGGTAGCTCAATTGGCAGAGCATCCGGCTGTTAACCGGAGGGTTGTTGGTTCGAGTCCAACCCGGGGAGCTTCAGCCTGAACCGATCGCGGTGCCTCCCAAACTGGCAGGGCCCGTCAGGTTCAGAATCGTCGTTCGGAGCGTCCAGCGACCGATGACCAGACTGGAGGCGAAGTGAACATCGACACGTTGATCGATCAGCTTCGCGCTGAGGGAGAGCACAACACATACCCAGTCGCATCCTCCGAGGAGATCGAGAAGACCGAGACGGCGATCGGGCACGCGCTCCCCGAATCGTTCAAGAGATTCGCGAGCGGCTTCAGTAACGGCGCGTACCTGTTCAGCGTCCAGGAGGTGAGCGCTGTCGGCGACGGAAACCCGCAGATCGTTGCGATCCAACGCATAGAGCGCCTCATGGAGGGGCTGGCCGAGAAGGTCATTCCGTTTCGTGAGGGAGGCGAAACCAGCTATGGCAATCTCGTCCCCTTTGGGCTTGACTCGAATGGAAACGAGTGGTGCTTCGTCCTCGAGCCTGGTCGTTCGGGTAATGAGTACGAGGTCGCGTACTTAGACACAGGCGGGGAAAAGCTCTACGCGAAGCTAGGCGGCGGCTTCACCGAGTGGCTGTCGATCCTCGCCCGCGAGCAGGACGAGGTCATCCGCGCGCTCTACGACCACGACGTGATCTACGACGAGCTAATGCTCGGTTAGCCGAAGGCACCTTGGGCCGGGGCCGTTGCGGCCGTCGTGTCAGGTCTTGCGCTGAAACACCCATGACGCAACGCAAGACCTGACACCAATCCGAAAACCGCTCGCGACGCCCCTAGTGGCAGTTCGGAACCTGGCTGTCAGGATATGACCGAGATAACTACGGCCGCGAATCCGGCGACCACAAGCGCGTCGACTACCGGATACGGCCATTCCCGCAACCATCGCCACCGATGAGAATCCAGCTCAGCCGTCAGCTGGTTCATGTTGCCGCCGAGTGTCTCAACCAGGGTCCCGTACCACCCTCGGCCGCCCCCGTCCGGATCGTTCGACCACGCCCACCCAATCCCGTGCCGATGGAGCATGAACGAGAGCCAAGCGGCTGCCTCTGCAAACTCCTCGCGGCGCCCCAGATCTGTTTCACTGTTGGTGATCTCGATCACGTGCGCGGCGTTGAAGGCGGTCAACTGCCGAACGTGCTGGTTGAAGGTATGCACGCGCCAGAGAGCGAAGCCCGCGACCGCGACCGTGGAGTAGTCGATCAAGCCTTCTTGCGGCGAGGACGTCGCGAGCCTTGCAAGGGGCTCGGTGGGTGCCACGAAGATCTGGTCTAGCCCTCGCTGAAGCACGAGGGCGCGCGTCTCAGCCGCTCGCTCAAGCGCGCTCTGATCAGTGAAGTCCTGTTGGAAGTAGCGCTACCCCCACCCAACGGCTTGGCCAGGCGTCAGCCCCTCGACCATTGCGTGATGGACAGCTCGCAACGTCGAGTGAGCAGCCTCAATCCTCTCAAGCTGCCGGCCATGTCGATCGTGGCGGAACACGAACCACGCTAGCGCGAACGCGGCGGCTGTGAAGACCTCAATCACTCGCCGGAGGCTCGCACACGAGTCGGCTGGAGCTTGAGTGCGGACGGTGGTCGCGTGCGAGCTCGATGGCAGAGGTCCGGGCGCCTTCCGCCGCGAGCTCAGCGTGCCAGTTCGTCCGCGAGCCGTTGGGGTTCGGTGATCATCCAGATGTGTCCTTCCGAGGCGTCTAGCTCCCGGTAGCTTGCGTTGAGAAGAGTTGCGAGTCGGCGGCAGTGTGCGGGGGTGGTCAGCTCGTCGCTGACACATCCGACGACCGTGCAGGGAATGCGCTGCGCGCGGATTCGCTCGAGTTCCGGCGTGAGGTCTAAGCCGTGCACGTTTCGCGCCACTCGCAGCGCGGCACGTGGCGCTGTCGCCAAGCCGGTTAGAGCGCGTCCGAGCTCCGCGGCCGGATAGCACCTGCGCCTGACTTGGCCGACGAAGGTGGTCGTGCTTGCCCACAGCGACTTGTTGAGCGGCAGCCCCGCCGGCGACAGGAGAATCAGCTGCTCGACCAGCTCGGGCTGGTCGACTGCGGCCAGAAGTGCGAGCGCACCGCCCATCGAATGGCCGGCGAGCGCGACCGGCCTTCCTCGGAGCGTTATCTCTGCTCCTAGCCAGCGGCGGTACGCAGACAGATCCCCGCGGGTAGTCCGAAACGAGGGCAGCTCGAGCGCGTCCCAGCCTTCGGGGAGGCCTGCGGCGTAGAGGCCGGCGGTCGCGCCCCAGCCGGGCACGAAGAGACCTTTCATCGTGCCCGGCCCTGGGCTTACTGGCCTTCGACGAGCATCAGGTGGTTCGCGTCCTGGTCGCGGAAGAAGAACAGGAGCGGCACCGTGCCGTCGCCGCCCATCAGTTCCTCGTCGACGTCGACACCGTTCTCCATCAGCTCGGCGTGGTCGGCTCGCGGGTCGTGCGACTCGAGTGCGATTCCCGTCATGCGCCCAGGCTGGTAGTCGCCCTGCGGCGGTGTCAGCGCGATCGCGGCCCCGCCGCCGGGCGGCGCCACCTCGACCCACCGGTCGCCTTCGCCGAAGGGCACGTCCGCGACGACTGAGAAGCCGAGCTTGCTCGTGTAGAACGCGATTGCTTCGTCCTGGTCGGCGACCGGGACGATCACCCTGCCCATTTGCGTGATGCGTGGCACGTTGTCTCCTTTCCGAGAGGTCGGTAACTTTGACCATTGCACGGACGAGAACTCATCGGTGTGGAGGCTTGCGATGCACGTCCGAAGGTTTTTCCTTGTCGGCCTCGCGGCGGCTGTCCTCGCCGGAGCGCCAGCAGCTTCGGGGTCGCCGCCCCTGCCGGGCAGCATCGCCGGCATCGGGGACTCGATCACGCGCGCGACCGATGTTTGCTGCTGGTATGGAGATCACCCGGCCCAGTCGTGGAGCACCGGCGACGGCCTCTCCGACGGGATCCGCAGCCACTACGAGCGGCTCCTCGAGCTGAACCCCGGCATCTCCGGGCACAACTACAACGATGCGCGCGCGGGCGCCAAGATGCGGGACGCCGACGGGCAAGCACAGGCCGCGGTCGCGCAGCAGGCGGCCTACGTGACGATCTTGATGGGCGCCAACGACGTCTGCACGAGCTCTCCGTCGACGATGACGAGCGTGGCCGACTTCCGGGCGCAGTTCACGGCCGCGATGAACACTCTTGCCGCCGGGCTTCCGGCTGGATCGCACGTCTTCGTGAGCAGCATCCCGAACGTCTACCAGCTGTGGAAGCTCCTGCACGGCAACAGCACCGCTCGGTTCGTCTGGTGGGCGGCCCAGATCTGCCAGTCGATGCTCTCGCCGTACAACACCGAGCTGGATCGTCGGTTCGTGCTCGCGCGCCAGCAGTCGTTCAACCAGGTCTTGGCCGACGTGTGCGGCCAGTACGCGATCTGCCGTTTCGACGGTGGCGCCGTCTTCAACTACCAGTTCAGAACGAGCCACATCAGCACGCTCGACTACTTCCATCCGAGCCTGTCCGGCCAGGCGACGCTTGCCGGGCTCACGTGGGAGCGGTCGTGGTGGGCGGGTTGACCGCCTAGTCCCGCTCCCGTACGCATGCCCGGGGCCGGCGCGGGCAACTCACGTGAGTACGCTTCAGCCGATGGAGCCCGAGCCGAGCCCTCGACGCCGATTCCTCGACGGGGTCAAAGAGCGCCGCGAGCGCCATCGCGAGCGCAGCAAGGTCGTCCGCGCCGCCGTTGCGCTGGCCGGCTTCCTCGTGGTGCTCATAGGGCTGGCGATGATCCCGTTGCCGGGGCCGGGCTTGTTGGTCACCGCCGGCGGGCTTGCGATCCTGGCGCTCGAGTTCGTCTGGGCCGAGCGGGTGCTCGAACGGACGGTCGATCAGATGAACAAGGCGGCAGACAGCGTCAGGCGGACGAACACCGCACAGCGGGTGATACTTGGCTTGCTCGGGGTTCTCGTGCTCGCGGCAGCGGTGACGGCGGCCTATGCCTGGGACATCCCTTTCGTCCCGGTCTGATCGCCTCTTTCAGGCATAGCTAGAATCGAGCCGTGGGCTGGCTCTGGATCGTGTTGCTCGCCTGCGCAGTCGCCGTCCTCGTAGCTGCGGAATGGCCTCGGCTTACGACTCGCTTCGGCTGGGAGGGGCGACGCGCCCGCTCTCGCGCGCGCCGAAAAGCTGAATTTCGGCTCGTGAAGTCTCCGCCTGACGAGGACGACAGCGACGAATTCGCGGCGAGCGTCGAACGGGATCTTGCCCAGTTACCCACAACGAACGACCCGGATCGCTAGCGGACGACGAACGCGGTCTTCAGACGCCGAGTGTTGGGCAAAATCCGGTGCACGTTCTCCATGTTCTTGGATTCCTGGTAGTCGGAGACGAGAACCTGGAGGCTGTGTCGTCCGCGCCGCAGGTTGCTGATGGAGGCGAGCACGAGCCCGCGGCCAGTGTCAAAGCGCGCAGAGCGCCGCCTGCCGTCGACGAAAAGGCGCGTTCTCGAGGGATCGACCCCCGAGCCCGCGTCACGGGCCGAGATCCGCAAGAGCCCTCCCCGAAAGGAGACGAGCCGGACGCTCGGCGGCGTCGTGTCGCCGATCCAGAACCGGAAGGTGAAGGGGCCTGCTCCCGACGCGGTGGGGCTGTCGAAGACGATGTCGTAATCGCCGGCTCCAGGCAGAGCCGCGCCGGCCACGCGCGTCGGAACTCCGTAGCCGGGTAGATACGGATTCGCGTTGTAGGGGAGCGCCAGTTCTCCCAGGAGCCGGTTCTCATCACCGGCGCGGACGACTCGTGGCTGGACGAGGCTGCTACCGCCGATCACGGCTGCCCCGAAGTTGTCGACCGGCTTCCTGATGGACACGCGGAAGACCTGCTCCGGCCCGAGCAGCGTACGCGGCACGCCCAACTCACGAGGATCCTCCGGATAGCGGTACGTGTCGACGAGCGCAGGATGGCCTCGAGTGTCGCCGCTGTAGGTGCCGGTTTCCGCAAGCGGCGTGGCCTGGGCGGCCGCGAGCGCGGGCGCGGCGACGCGGAACCAGTACGGGATGCGCCTCTGCTCCGCTCCGCGCGTGAGGACGACGAATCCCGAATGCTCGGCCTGGGTCGCGCCCGGCGCGGCCGTTGCTGTCACCGTTAGCGCTCCGGGAACGCTGACCGCGGGCGGAGCGCTCAACGAGGAACCGGCGGCCGGCTGCTGAGCCGAGATCGCGACAGTCCAGGCTCCGCTGCCGCCGCCCGCGTCGGTCAGGACGACGCTCAAAGTCGCAGATGCTCCGGGACGCACGAAACCGAACGAGAGACCCGTCGGCGAGGCGAAGAGCCGCGGCGAGTTCGCCCGCACGGCGTTGATCGTCCCGCCACCTTCACGCGTCGCGTCTGCCTCACCCTCGGACGCGCCGAGGGACACGGGTCTGCCAGTCTGGACGAGGGCCGACTTGACCTGCTCGACCGACCATCCGCGGTGCCGTTGCCGCAGGAGCGCCGCTGCACCGGCGACGTGGGGCGCCGCCATGCTCGTGCCGCTGAAGGTCTGCCAAGTGCCCTCACGGCGCGGGACGGACGACAGGATGGCCACTCCGGGAGCGGTCACATCGGGCTTCATCCGCAGCGAGAGTGGGGTGGGGCCGGCGGAGGAGAAGCTCGCCAGCACGCCCGCGCCGGACTCGGCTTCGGCGGCGACCGAGATCGCCCGTTGCGATGTGGCCGGCGAGGTGATCGAGCCGGCGCCCAGTTCGCCGAAGGAGTTGCCGGCGGCGACCACCGGCACGACGCCCGCAGCAGCTGCCGCGTCGAGCGCGGCGGCCACGATGTCGCTGCTTGGGTCGATCTCGGCTTCTCCGATCGAGAGGTTGATCACGTCCATCCCGTCTCGGACTGCAGCCTCGATGGCGGCGACGATCTCCGGCGAGTTGCCGTTGAGCCCGAAGCCGGGTGTCGGGATCGTGAGCACCTTGTAGTTGCCGAGATAGGCCCTCGGCGCGACGCCCGAGATTCGCGAGCGCTGCGCCCTGGTCCGGTAGTTGCCCGCGGCGATGCCCGCGACGTGCGTTGCGTGCTCGGACTTCAGCGGATCGAAGGCCCTGTGCGCGTAGCGATATTTCGGCGTCCGCGGCGCGAAGGCCCGAGCGACGATCACCTTGGCGGTCGTGAATTTTTTCTGCCCCTTCGGAAAGCCCCGCGGCATGCGGTATCCCTTTGGCTTGAAGTACGGGTGCGTGGAATCGATGCCGTCGTCGATGATCCCGATCTTCATGCCGCCTCCTGCCGTGGCCAGCTTGGAGCCCCAAAGAGCTGTCGCGCCGATGAAGCCGGGGCTCGTCGAGCGCTGCGCCCGGTAGGCGACGCTCGGGTAGACGCGTGCGACCCCGTCGGTCTCGGCGAGCCGCCCGAGCTCGCTCTGTGGGAGGGTGACCGCGAAGCCGTTGACCACGATCGAGTACCGGCGCTGGATCTCCATGCCCGGGACCTCGTCGCGGAGCCGGGCCGTGAGCACCCGCTGCGTCGAGGAGAGCTCCCGTATGTAGGAACGGGCTGTGAGGGTCCTCAGATCGCCAGTTCGCGCGGCGCGTGCCAGTGGCGGGGTGTCGAAGGTGACGACGACCTCGACCAGGCGGCCCGAAGGAGCAGGCACACGCGGTGCCGCGCCGGCGAGTGCCGGAAGCACGACGAGCAAGAGCGTCGAAAGGAGGGCGACCCGCGTCAGACCGGACATCGTAGTTAGGACCGACCCCGGCCAGAATCGGTTAGCTGCGCGGATGTTCGGGAATTGGTTGACGCGCGCGGTTGAGCGGCTCCGCCACCATCCGGTTCCCGAGGTCGCGGCTAGAATCGGCTCTTCTGCGCGGATGTGGCGGAATTGGTAGACGCGCAAGGTTCAGGGCCCGTGTGGGGGAAACCCCGTGGCGTCGCCTTCTCGAGTCTCGCCTTCGGCTCCAACTCGAGAAGGCTGTTGTCTCAGCGTCGCCGCAACTATGGGGCTGCGCGCGGGCAAAGCCCGGCTCCGCCCGCCATCCGCCTCGCAGAGTCGCGGCTAGAATCGGCTCTTCTGCGCGGATGTGGCGGAATTGGTAGACGCGCACGGTTCAGGGCCGTGTGGGGGAAACCCCGTGGAGGTTCAAGTCCTCTCATCCGCACTAACGGCCTGAGCAGGGCTTTTCTCTTGACGAGGTAGACCAATCGGAGGTGTAGGGCGTGCGAAAGATCGTCGTGTACGAGTTGTTGTCCCTCGACGGGGTTGCCGAGGACCCGGATAGTTTCTTCGCCGACTGGGACGACGCGATGGACGCCAACCTTGCCGCTGTGATCGCGACACAGGACGCGGTCATTCTCGGCCGCCGTAGCTACACCGAGTGGGCGCAGTTCTGGCCGAGCAGCCAGATCGAGCCATTCGCGACATTCATCAACGGGGTCACGAAGTACGTCGCGACATCGACGCCCCTTGACCGAGATTGGGCCAACGCGACGGTGCTCGACGGCGGGCTGGTCGAATTCGTTCGGGATCTCAAGCAGCAGCCCGGAGGCGATGTCGGCGTCCACGCGAGTATCTCGGTCGCGCAGGCGCTGCTCGCCGCCGGCGTTGTCGACGAGCTCAGGCTCGTGATAGCGCCGAGCATCGCCGGCCGCGGACGACGACTCCTCGACGGCTTGCCATCGATTCAGCTCGAATCGATCCGAAGCGAGATCTCCCCGACTGGCTCCCTGCTCGTCGACTATCGCGTGATTCGTTCCGCATAGGCACTCTTGGTGGCACGAGGGCTGGCGTAAGATCGGCTGGATGGACGAGCGAGACGAGAGAATCGCCAAGAACGAGACGGTGTTTCGGGCTGCCAACCGCGAGATCGAGCATGCCGAGCAGGAAGAAGGCGGCGGAACCCACCGGGCGATCGAGGTTCTCTGCGAGTGCGGCCGGCCGGGCTGCACGGGCCTCATCGGCCTGACCATCGCCCAGTACAACGACGTTCACTCACAGGACGACCGCTTCGTCGTCCTCAGAGGACACGAAAACCCGAAGCTCGAGAAAGTCGTCGAAGAGCGACCGGACTATCTCGTGGTCGACAAGTTCGGCGAAGCCGAGGAGATCGCGGAGAGCGAGCCGGGCTAAAGCGTCAGCAGCTCCACGGGCGGTTATGCCGGGAGGGCTTCGAGCACCTTCTGGGGATGGCCGTCGGGCTTGACGTTGTGCAGCGCCTTGACGAGGTTCCCGTCGGCGTCGATCACGAACGTCGTGCGGCTGATGCCCATGTACTTGCGGCCGGCGTAGTTCTTCTCGCCCCAGACGCCGTACTGCTCGGCGATTGCGTGCTCGGGATCGGCCAGCAGCGTGAAGGGGAGCGCGTACTTCTTCTTGAAGCGGGCATGCGAAACCTCGTCGTCCGGGCTGACGCCCACCACGACCGCGCCCCGCCGCTCGAACTCCGAGATGGTGTCGCGGAAGCCGCACCCCTGGAGCGTGCACCCGGGGGTGTCGTCCTTTGGATAGAAGTACAGGACGACGACCCTTCCGCGGAAGTCGGAGAGCTTCACGCGCTTGCCCGTGTCCGTCGTCGCCTCGAAGTCCGGAGCCGGCTTCCCTTCCTCGACCATCGGTTCTCCCCCGTAGAGTTATCGCGATGCTAACGGCCCACCACACGCTCGCATTCCTTGTACTGGGCGTGACTGTCTTCTCCGCTCTGTTGGGCGGCTTCGTGTACCTCCGCGGCGGCGCGGCCGGAGCGGTCCTCGCGCACATCCTGACGCTGAGCCAGACGCTGCTCGTCGCCCAGGTCGGGCTCGGCCTGCTGCTCCTCTCCGACCACCGCCGCGCGCCTGAGGAGCTCCATTACGCCTACGGGACGCTTGCGCTGCTCGCGGTGCTCACGCCTTGGTTCTACGCGCCGCAGGAACCGCGCCGCCGCCTCGCCTGGTTCTCGGGCGCCACCCTCGTCGCGGCCGCTCTGGCCGTGCGCGCATATACAACAGCCTGATGCGCCGCTACTTCTCGCAGATGAACCCGACCCTGCGTGGGCTGCTGATCGTCGCGCTGATCGCGTTCCTCGTCATCGCGCTGAACCTGTACATCACGCTGGCCGTGCTTTATGCGATCGCCGGGATCGCGTTCTTCCTTGCGATCGCGTTCTTCGTCTACCTGCTCTGGAGGGATCGCCGCCAGGAGATCGCCACCTGGCCAGCTCAGGCCAAGATCGCGTTCTACCTCGGCGCGTTCACGATCGTGTTTGCGCTCGGCGCCTACTTCACCACCCACCCGAGCGGGCTCGACGCGCTCGCCTTCCTGCTCGTCCTCGGGTTCTCGGGCTTCGGCATGTGGCGCGTCTGGCGCGACCAGCACACCTACGGCTACTAGCGCTCGGAGTGGTGCTCACGGTCCGGATCGAGCACGTCGGGCGTCGGCGCGAGGCCGGCCCACGGCTGCCGGCTCCCGGCCTGCGAAGAGCGGATGGTGACGTTGTCCTGCTCCATGCGTTTTGCCTCGGCGATCGCGGCGGCGTCCGCCGGCTCGGGGCGGAGCCGGCGGCGGAGCTTTTGGAAGGGCTTCACGACAGGGCCTCCGTTCGAATAGCGGCGCCGTCGAGCGCGTCGAGCGCCTCGCGGATCGAAACGTGCTGGCCGACGAAGATCGGCGTGTCGCGCTCCGTGTAGCGGCTCGCCTCGCTCTCGCGCAGCGTCAGCATCAGGTGCATGAAGTCGGCCGGCTCGTCGCATTCGAAGGCGGTCATGAACTCCTGGTCGTCGATCCCGAACGAGTACGTCGTGTGGTTGAGGATCGTCTTGAACTCGTGCCCGACGCGCATGTGCTCGTCCATGGCGCGCTGGCGATCGTCGGCCGGCAGCGAGTACCAGGAGCGCAGCTTCACGAACGGGTAGACGACGAGGTACGGCGACCCCTTGGGGACGATCTTCCGCGCCTTTCGTGCCTGCGTGTACTCCGAGGCCTTCATCGTGGCGAGATAGGAGTACGGCGTCTCGAGCCAGCCTGCGAGGGGCGTGCCGTTGAGCGCCGCGCCCAGCTCGCCGAGATCCTCGTAGCGCTCCGTGATGTTCCAGAGGAAGAAGTCGCTGTCCGGGCGGACGCCGGTGACCGTGTAGGCGCGGAGCGAGTCCACGCGCCCGGCCCAGTCCTCGACGACCTCGGCGAACGCATCCTTGCCGGCCGCGCGCTCTTCGACGGGCAGGCGCCGCCACGCGGGGTCGACGCGGAAGAAGCGATACGCGACGTACTGACCGTTCACATCTTCAATTTTACGAACAAGTGGCGAGCTTCCCCTCGCGAGCCTTCTCGGCGGCCTCCCTGATCGCCGGGAGGCTCGACTTCGGCTTCGTGTCCACGTAGTAGGGACCGGACTGCCATCGATTCAGGTCGGGCTCGTCGAGGAGGTGGAAAAAGAAGAGGGCAATCACTGTCGGCTGGCAGGCGGCGAGCTCGAGCGCCTCGCGGTAGTAGCTCGCCTGGGTCCGCTCGTCGACCGCGTCTTCGCCGAGCGGCGAGTCGAGGTTCGTGTAGGGGCCCTGCGCGCTCTCCGGGATCCTCGACTGCACCCCGAATTCCGTGTACGCGACCGGGAGCTCCGAGCCCTTCTGCGCGGTTCCGTCGAACGCAGTTCCGAGGAGGCCGACGAGCTTCTCGTAGTCGGCGATGCCGATCGAAGTTCCCCGATTTGCCTGGCTTGGGGGTACCGACGACCGCGGGAGGTACGGGTGGAGCGCAAAGACATCCATGATCGGCTTCGCCCGCCCGCTCGCCCGGTAGGCGTCGCCCATCTCGCGGATGAACGCACTCGGAGACTGCGTGTGCCGAGACGACTCGGGATTGTCGGCGCCGCGCGGGGCCAGCGAGCCGCCGTAGACGCGGATCTTCGGCGAGACCCCTTTCAGCACGTCGTAGGAGCGGGCCAGGAGTGACGTATACGCCGGCGCGGCGATGTCGTTGCCCGAGTCGTCGAACTGGTAGAGCCAGAAACCGTTCAGGTTCGGCTCGTTCCAGACCGCGAAGTCGTGGACGCTCGGCAGGGCGCGCGCCAACGCAGCGAGGAAGCCCGCGTACTCCTCCTGCTGGTCGTCCTCGACCGGGGCGTAGCGGGGCCGCGGCGCGTAGACGGTGATGAGCAGACGGATGTTGCGGCGTCGAGTCGACGTGGCGACGTTCCGCAGGATCGCGAGCTCGGCGGGATCCGGCTCGGTCTGGCCGGGCGTCCACAGGGTCGTGATCCCGAGCGCGTCGAAGCCCGCTTGCGACGCCAGGGCAATCCGCTCGTCGGCAATCGTCGGCTGCGGCCACTTGACCGCATCCTCGAGCGCGCCCACGAGGAGCGGCCGCTCGGAGTCGGATGACCGCAGGAAGAGAGCCCAGGCCCCGACCCCCACGGCGGCCGCCAGAGCGACGGCGAGCAGGAGCCTCGTCACGGGCACTACCCTAGATTGCCGTGAACAGACAGGTCCCAAAGCTCGAGCACAAGCTGAAGGCGCTGCCGACAAAACCGGGCGTCTACCTGTTCCACGACGCCGGTGGCCAGGTGCTCTACATCGGCAAGGCAAAGTCGCTTCGGCCGCGCGTGCGCAGCTACTTTCGGGCCAGCCCCCGCATCGGCGGGCTCACCGAGCGGATCTCCGACCTCGAGGTGATCGTCACCGACACCGAGGTCGAGGCGCTCCATCTCGAGCAGAACCTCGTCAAGCGCCACCGGCCGCCGTTCAACGTGCGGCTCCGCGACGACAAGTCGTTCCCGTACATCGCCGTCACTGTCCAGGACGAGTACCCAAGGGTCATGTTCACGCGCGAGCGACATCGCCGCGGTGTCGTCTACTTCGGCCCGTACGCGAACGCGAAGAAGGTTCGGGAGACGCTCGACGTGCTCAACCGCGTCTTCCCGTACCGGCCCTGCGAGGGGCCGCAACCGGGCCGGCACTCCGGCATCCCGTGCCTCGATTACCACATCGAGCGCTGCCTGGCGCCGTGCGTGGGCTACGTGTCCAAGGAGGACTACCGCAAGGTGATCGACGATGTGATCGAGTTCCTCTCCGGCGAAACGCGTCCAATCGTCCGGCAACTCGAGGAGCGGATGAAGCACGCGGCGGCCGAGGAGCGCTTCGAGGAGGCGGCCCGGTTCCGAAACCGTCTCTTCGCGGTCCGGCATCTCGCCGAGCGGCAGGGCGCCGACAAGGCCGCTGTCGGGACGGTCGACGTGATCGGCATCGCGAATGAGGGCGACCGCGCCGTCGTCCAGGTCTTCCCGCTCCGGGACGGAAAGCTGATCGACCGCTACAGCTTTCACCTGGAGAACGTGGAAGGTCAGGACGCCGAGACGATCCTCGAGGCCTTCGTCCTCGAGTACTACGGCTCCGCGCCGAGCGTGCCACCGCAGATCGTTGTCCCGCGGGACGTGGGGGAGACCTCTGTGCTGGCGGAGTTCCTCACGGCACGACGAGGTTCCCGGGTCGAGGTTCGTGCCGCCGAGCGAGGCGAGAAGCGGCGGCTTCAGGAGCTGGCGACGCAGAACGCGCGGCTGGCGCTCGACTCCGAAGGCGTCGCCGCGGAGCAGACGCGCCTGCGCAGGGTCGAGGCGCTCGAGGAGCTCCGCGAGGCGCTCAACCTCGAGAGCCTGCCGCTACGGATCGAGTGCTACGACATCTCGAACATCCAGGAGGCCTCGCCGGTCGGCTCGATGGTCGTCTTCCAGGATGCGGTGTCGAAGAAAGCCCACTACCGGAAGTTCGGGATCAAGGGCGCAGAGGGACAGGACGACTTCGCGGCGCTGGCCGAGGTCGTCTCTCGCCGTTTTGCCCGGATGCGCGATGTCGCCGACGAGGAGTACGACGAGTCGTTCGCCTCGACGCCGAACCTCGTCCTGGTCGACGGCGGCAAGGGCCAGCTCTCGGCCGTGCTCGCCGCGATGCAGGCCTACGAGCTGCCGCGGGTGGCCGTGGTGTCACTCGCGAAGCGGGCCGAGGAGGTCTTCGTTCCCGGCAGGCCCGAGCCGGTCGTGCTCGAGCGGCACTCACCGGGCCTCCAGCTTCTCCAGCGTGTTCGCGACGAGGCGCACCGCTTCGCGCTCGGCTTCCACCGGCAGCGGCGCGAGACGAAGGCGAGGGAGTCGATCTTCGACACGCTCGAAGGGGTGGGGCCGGTGCGTCGGCGCGCGCTGCTCCAGCACTTCGGCTCGGCGGAGCGATTCCTCGCCGCATCGCAGGAGGAGCTCGAGGGCGTGAACGGGGTGCCGGCGAAGACGGCGCGCTCGATCTATGCCCAGCTGCACAAGGCGGGCCGGGCCTGAGCGGCCTATCTCAGCGAGCCCCGTGCGCCGTCCGCCAGCGCAGAGTCCGCAGCGTGACGAGGATCGTGGCAAAGCCGAGCGCCATGTTCACCGCGATGAGCGTGACCCGCATGCCGACACTGAAGGTGACGAGCGCCGTCCCCGCGACCTGTCCGCCGAACAGGTAGAGGAGGAACGCCTGCTCGGTTCCGATCCCGGATGGGCTGATCGGGAGCAGCGAGGCAAGAGCCGCCGAGACCTGGACGAGTAACGCGTTGTGCAGCGTGCCCGGGAGCCCGAATGCATGCAGGAAGAAGAGGACGGCCGCGAACCGCAGGAGCCAGTCGGCGACCTGCCAGAGGATGACGCCGCGAAGGTAGGCCTGTCGGTCCCGGAGGATCGAGAACCCCTGCGCGAGCCGGCGCCGGAAATCCCCGATCTGCTCTGCGAACCAGAGTACGACCACGAGCAGGATGACGAGACCGATCGCGATCGCCTTGAGGAACGTGATCGGATTGTGAACGACCCAGCCGAAGTCGAACGACGGCCCGAGCACATCCTGGCCGGGCAGGTAGCCGTTCGCCGCGGCCCAGATCACGAGGGAGCTCGCGATCAGGAAGTCGAAGAGGGTGAGCACGACCAGGGTGGCGGCGACCGTCGCATAGCTGCTGTCCGGCACGCTGCGCTTGGCGAGGAACACGCGCACCGCGTCGCCACCGCGGGCCGGGATGATCGCGTTGACGCCCACGCCCGCGAAGACCGCGCCCAGGATCGACCGACGCGGTACACGAGTCTTCGGATACGCGGCCTGGAGGATGTTCCGCCAGGCCGCGCTCACGCAAAGGAGGCGGAGCACGTGCAGGACGATTCCGATGCCGAGCGCGCCCCAGCCGAGATCCGCCAGATGGTCCCAGAAGACACCGACGGCGTGCCAGATCGATTGGATCAGCGGACGGCGCTCACGGGACGGCGATCGAGCTTGCGTACGTCGCCTGGCGATAGCGCCCGCGCAGCCGCGACTGGGCGAGTGTGAAGACCGAGACCGCCCGGTCGGCCGCGAACGAGGTCGAGATGTAGTCGCCGACCATGGCGCCTCCGGCCGAGGCGATCCGGCGGTAGGGCATCCGTTCGGGCGAAAGGCGAACCGGCCGAGACCAGTTGACGCCGCCGTCGCGGGACCAGACGAGGTGGACGTCGAGCTTGCTGCCGGACGCGGTGTAGTAGGTGACCGCGACGCGGCCTGTGCGTGTCGGGTCGGCCGCGATCCCGGCGATCACGTGGCTCCCAGGGCCGAGCGGAATTCTCACCGGTAGGGGCCAGTTCACCCCGGTGCGGGACTTCGAGAACACGATGTCGTTCGCCGAGCAACCCGGGCGGAGAGCACAGTCCGGCCAGGCCAGGAACACGGTGCCGTCAGCGCCGACCTCCGCGCTCGGTAACGGCGCGGCGCGCAGACCCGGGACTCTGCTGAAAGTCGCCGCGGCAATCCTCGTTCCCGCCGAGAACGTGGCGCCGCCGTCGGTCGAGCGAACGGCGGAGAGCTCGCCGTCGAAGAGCGGGATCACGAGCGTTCCGTCGGGAAGTGCGACCTGCTGGGGCCCGGGTGCGTACGGCCCCCGAATACCCCGCCGGCCGGCGTGGTCCGGGGCGCCGACCGCGGCTGACCAGGTCTTCCCTCCGTCGACCGACGTCTGGGTGACGAGCTCCACTCGCTCGACGTCGCTGTAGCTCACGTAGCAATGCCCTCGGAAGGGGCTCGAAGCACCGTTGTCGCAGGCGATCCATTCCTTGTCGAGCGCGATGCTGTTGGGCAGGTCCGGCTTCTGCACCGCCGTGACCGGTGCGCTCCAATGAAGCCCGTCCGCCGACGAGCTGACGAGGACGGCGGTGCCCGACTCGGTGATCCCGAGCGTCGCGATCAGCCAGAGCCCGTGCGCATCGTCGTAGGCGACCACGGGATCGCTGGCTCGCTGGGATGCGCCGCGAGGCCGGGAGGCGCGGGTCAGCTGCGGTAGGAGGCCGCTGCGCCAGGTTCGGCCGGCGTCGGTCGAGCGTGCGAAGCCGATGTTCTGGGCACCGCCGTCGACGAAGCGCGCGACCTGAAACGTCGCAACGACCGTCGCCCCCCACGAGAAGCTGTCCGGCTCGGCATGGGTCGCATGCTGACCTCCGCCGTCACGGTACGGGTCCGTGGCGATGCGGCGGCTCACGACCTCGCAGTCAGCGGCCAGCCTGTCGGTTCGGTCGGCAGCGACGAGATCGGCGCCCAGACCGCACGCGACGCGGTCCCGGCCGCCCCCCGCCACGTCGATCCGGTCGTTGCCTGCACGAGCAACGACTCGATCCGGGCGGAGAGACCCGAGCAGGAGGTCCCGCTCGTGCGGTGCCCGCGACTCGTCCCGCATCGGAGGAGGCAGCAAGGAGCAGCCCGACTCCGGCTGCCACGAGCAGGCCCGCGAGCTTCACCGAGTGCTGCTGTCGCCGTCCGCGTCAGGCGCCATGAACGGGTAGCGATAGTCCGTCGGCGGGACGAAGGTTTCCTTGATCGTGCGGGGGCTACACCAGCGGATGAGGTTCCACATCGAGCCAGCCTTGTCGTTCGTCCCCGAGGCCCTGCCGCCGCCGAAAGGCTGCTGGCCGACGACCGCGCCGGTCGGCTTGTCGTTCACGTAGAAGTTGCCCGCGGCGTAGCGGAGCGCGTCCTTCGCCTCGAGCACGGCGTTGCGATCGTCGGCGAACACGGCGCCCGTGAGGCCGTACGCCGCAGTGCGGTCGACGAGCTCGAGGGTGTCGCTCCACTTTCCCTCGGGGTAGACGAATGCGGTGACGACCGGCCCGAAGAGCTCGTCCCGGAGCAGCCGGAAGTCCGGATCCTTCGTCTCGATCACGGTCGGCTCGACGAAGAAGCCCTCCTCGTCGTTCACTCCGCCGCCGACCAGCACTTCGGTCTGCTTGTGGGCGCGCGCCTCCTCGATCGCCTCACTCTGCGTCTGCAACGACTTGGCGTCGATGACTGCGCCCATGAAGTTCTCGAAGTCGGCGACGTCGCCCATCTTGATCTGAGCCACCTGGTCGGCGAGCCGCTCGCGGAGCTCGGGCCAGAGGTTCGAAGGCGCGTAGACGCGCGAGGCGGCCGAGCACTTCTGGCCCTGGTACTCGAAGGAGCCGCGGACAATGGCGGTCGCGATGGCGTCCACGTCGGCGGAGGGGTGCGCGACGATGAAGTCCTTGCCGCCCGTCTCGCCGACGATCCGCGGATAGTTGCGGTAGCTGCCGACGTTCGAGCCGATCGTGTTCCACATCGAGTTGAAGACGCCGGTCGAGCCGGTGAAATGCACGCCGGCCAGGTGCGGGCTCGCCAGGGCTGAGTCGCCGATCGTCGCGCCGGCGCCGTAGACGAGGTTGATCACGCCCGGCGGAAGGCCCGCCTCCTGGAGGAGCCCCATCAGGAAGTGCGCCGAGTACGAGGCGGTCCCGGCGGGCTTCCAGACGACGGTGTTGCCCATCAGCGCGGCGCTCGCCGGGAGGTTGGCGCCGATGGCCGTGAAGTTGAACGGCGAAACGGCGAGGACGAACCCTTCGAGCGGCCGGTACTCCAGCCGGTTCCAGACGCCCTGCGAGGAGACCGGCTGCTCCTCGTAGATGCGCGTCATGAACTCGACGTTGAAGCGGTAGAAGTCGATGACCTCGCAGGCTGCGTCGATCTCCGCCTGGTGAGCCGTCTTCGACTGGCCGAGCATCGTCGAGGCGTTGAGCGTCGAGCGCCACGGCCCTGCCAGCAGCTCGGCCGCGCGCAGGAAGATCGCGGCCCGCTCCTCCCATGGCATGCGCGACCAGTCCTCCCACGCTTCGCCTGCTGCTTCGATCGCACGCTCGACCTCCGGCGGCCCGCCCTGGTGGACGTCGGCGAGCACGTGGCTCTTGCGGTGGGGCATGACGACCTCGGCGGTCTTGCCGGTCGTCACGTCCTCGCCGCCGATGACCAGTGGGACCTCGAGTCGCTCGCTCTGGAGCTGGTCGAGCCGGCGTCGGAGTTCCTCGCGCTCGGGCGATCCGGGCGCGTAGTCCTTGACCGGCTCGTTGACCGGCTTCGGCGGATGGAAGATGCCGGGGCTGCTCACGGTCTTGGATTGTAGGGAGTGGAATGCGGCTCCGCTCAAGCTCGTAAGCGACCCGAAGGAGTCACTATGAAGCGCAAGATCACGTGGGTAGGGTTGGTCGTGACCGTTGTCGCGGTCATCGCGGCAGCCGCCGCGTACGCCGTCAGCGGCGGTGAGCTCCCGGCCGATCGCACCTCCGGCCACGTCGTCATCCAGGGGGTCACGGGAGGCGACCCGGGGAGCACGAGTATCGCCGTCGAGTCGTGGTCGTGGGGCGTCACCCAGTCGGGCTCGATTGGCGGTGGCGGCGGAGGAGGAGCGGGCGAGGCCACCCTGGAGGACCTGAAGATCACGAAGACGATCGACAAGGCATCGCCAGCGCTTGCGCGAAGATGCGCGCTGGGCCAGCACATCCAGCAGGTGGTGCTCACGGTCAATCGTCCCGGCGGCTCGAACAGGCCGTACATGCAGTACACGCTGGAGGACGTCATCATCAGGTCGGTCCAGCAAACCGGTAGCGGAGACTCGATTCCGCTCGAAGAGGTCACGTTCGTGTACGAGAGGATCCAGCTGACCTACACGACGCGCGACGGCGAGGTCGTTCAGGCGGAGCTCGAAAACGAGTAACGGTCAGATCGCAGGCGGCCCGCGCGGAGCTACGGCGCGGGCCGCTACATTCGGCTCGTGCCGGTTCGACGCGTGGCGTACGAGGCCGAGGGCTGGGGAACGGGTGAGCTCATCTTCGAGGACGGGCTCCTGGCGTGGCACGAGCTGCCGCGCGAGGCGTTTCGCGATGACGTGGAGACAGAGGCTGACCCGCTGGCGCGGCGGATGGTTGCGTTCCTAGGAGGCGCGCGAGACTCCTTCGCCGACGTCGAGCTCGACCTCGAGTGGTGTACCGGGTTCCAGCGCTCGGCCCTCGAGGCGATGCGCGAGATCCCGTACGGAGAGACGGTTACGTACGGGGAAGTTGCGGCCCTGGCCGGACACCTGAACGCGCAGCGTGCAGTCGGCTCGGTGTGCGCGCAGAATCGATTCGGGCTGGTCGTCCCGTGCCATCGCGTCGTCGCCGCGGACGGGCTGGGCTCGTACGGATCGCTCGGACTCGGGTACAAGCTTCGGCTGCTGGAGCTCGAAGGTGTCGCTGTCTGAGGACCTCCGGAACGAGCTCGCGGGGATCGTGCCGCGGAAGGAGTGCGACCGGCTCGCCGAGCTCTCGGGTCTCGCGCATACTGCGGGCAGCCTGCACCTCCGTGGACGCGGCGAGATCGCGCTCCACCTCGACCTCGCGAGCCCCGCTGCCGCCCGGCGCGCCTTCAGTCTCCTGCGCGAGCTCGGCCTCACCTCCGAGATCCGCACCTATCAACGACATGCCTTCGGGCGGGAGACGCGGTACCAGCTCCATGTGGCGGGCGACGACCGGGCGCTGAGCGTGCTGCGGGAGGCGGGCGTGGTCGGCCACGGTCTCGCGCCGCTCGTGCGGCCGCCACAGCGGGTGGTGGCTCGCGCGTGCTGCCGGGCTGCGTACCTGCGCGGCGCCCTTCTCGGCAGCGGCACGCTCTCCGGCCCGCGCGCGCCCCATCTGGAAGTGCGAAGCGCCACGCGCGAGGGCGCAGAGTTCCTGGCCTCCGTGGGCGAGCGGCTCGGTGTGCGGCTGAACGTGCTCGAGCGCGGCCGGCACGCGGTCGCCTACGCCAAAGGGCTGGGGCCGATCGCGGACGCGCTCGCCGCCGCGGGTGCGAGCGACGCCGTGCTCGCCTTCGAGGAGCAGAGCGTGATGGGAGCGACGAAGGCGCGGGCCAACCGGCTGGCGAACGCCGATCACGCGAACCTCGTCAGGACAAGTCGCGCGGCGCAGACTCAGATCCGGGCGGTCAAGCGCCTGGAGCGGCGAGGGACGCTGGGGAAACTGCCGCCGAAGCTCCGTGAGATAGCGAAGCTCCGGCTCCGCCATCCGTCGCTCTCTCTGCGGGAGCTAGCCTCCAAATGCAGTCCCCCAGCGACGAAATCTGCGGCGCAACGGCGGCTCGCGAGCCTTGTCCGGTTGGCCGGGTTGTAGGGCGAGGCACGAGTGCGCAATACTTGATTTGCGGCGGGTCTGTGCTCGTCCGGCGGCGGATTCAGACCCCGTCCGCCGCCAAGGTCCGGAGCGCGGTTCAACGGGAGGGGGAGGTCGTCCTCGGAGCTTCCCCTCCGGCCCGCCGCATTAATTCCTACTTTCTTCTTTTCTCCAACATCATTCACCGCCGACCGGGACTCGTTGGCGGTTGGGGCCGGTTGGGCTTAAGACGGCCGCACGGGCAAAGCCCGTACGGCCTCTAATGTCGTCGCCGCAAGACGGCGACGACGGGGCCCGCCGCGGGGTTGGGGATTGGTTGTGCGGGAGGGCGCCACTCGTCCTTCGCGACATGTCCTGGCCTGGCACCTGGACACGGCCGGATTGCTCATCGGCCGTTCTGGCCTCGGCTGAACGGGACATGTGTGGTGTCTGGCACCGGACATGTCGATTCGGCCGCGCGGCTTGGGTCAACGACGCCGAAGGTGCGCGGCGGGCCTGTCCACTCGGTACCTGTCCGGTGTCAGACGCCGGACATGGCTGGGCTACCGGTGGCGGGGGGCGAAGACGACGAACTTGCGGCTCGTCTTGCGGGTCGAGCGTTTCGCACTTGCCTCGGCGCGGATGCGGATCGAGTAGACATACTTCCCGGGGCGAAGGCGCCGCGAGGGGAAGCGCACGAAGCGCGTCCTGTATGCCGTGAGGCGACCGGACTTGAGGAGCGCCTTGCCCTTGAGACGGGCGCGGCCACGGGTGACGCGATAGATGCCGGCCGTGAAGAGCGCGTCCTCGTCAGCGCGGGCGAGGATGCTCCACTTGTTCACCTTGCGAGGAAGCCGGCGGACCTTCGGGAACGTGGCCTTCGCGCCGTCGACGGTCGTCGAGTGGCGCCACAGGCGCTTCGTGCCGGCGCAGTTCCCGCCGCTCGCTGCGAGCTCCGCCCGCACCGAGGCGTACGAAGGCCGAACGGAGCCGTCAGCGCGCATGAGCCCGGCCTGCCAGCGGTCGAGGTTCGGCTCGTCCTGGAGCCCGAAGAAGAGCACGGCTTCGACTGCCGGGTCGCAGGCGACATACCGGAGCAGCGCGGGGTAGATCGCGGCCTGGGCGGCCTCGGTCGTCGGCGCAATGCTCTCGGCGCCGAAGTACGCCGGCAGCGACGCGGGGATGACTGCGACCTGCCAGCCAACCTCGTCGAGCTTTACACGCAGCCCTTGCTCGAACGTCTTCTGGCCCGTATCGGAAAAGGCATCCCAGAACGCCTGCTTGATGCGGTCGAGGTTCGTGACACCGGCGTTCGGCCACATGTACCCCTTGGTCAGCGAATCCGTGTCCTTCTGCGGATACGGGTGGTAGGCAAACTGGTCCATGATCGGCTTCGTCCGTCCGCTGGCGCGGTAGGCGGCGCCCATGCCCTGGATGAACTTCACCGGTGAGGTGGAGATGTTGCTGGAGGCGCGCGCATTGTCGCCGCCGCGTGGTGAGAGCCCGACGCCGATGACGTTGATCGTCGGATCGACGGCTTTGAGCCTGTCATAGCTTCGAGCGAGCAGCGCCTCGAAGGCGGCGCCGGAGGCACCGTTCCCAGTCGCGCTGAACTGCGGCTGCCAGAACCGCGACAGGTTGGGCTCGTTGCCGACAATCACATCCTTGACGGTCGGAAAGGTCCGGGCGACGTGCTCGAGAAAGGCGACAAACTCATCAGATGCCGCCGGAGTCTCGGCAATCGACCGGGCCTGGAGGGGCCTGATCGAGAAGATGACGCGGACACCGCGCAGGGTTGCGACCGGCAGGACGCTCTCGATCTCGTCCTGGTGCATGATCGTCGTCGGCTGCGTGGCGTCCCAGTTCACCGTCAGGCGCACTTGGCTCAGGCCGACGTCGTTCATGAGCATGAAGAAGGCCGCGCCTTGGTCCGGCTGGCCGAGAGGGTGATCGTCGGCGACGCCGACCGTGAGGCCGGCCTGGGCCGGGCTCGCAAGCGCAAGCGCTGCGCAGGCAAGAGCAAAGGTGAGAGCGAGCCGCTTCATCCGTCCTCATTCCTCGACCGCTACTCGAAGCAGCCCATCCCTCGAATGAGGGGACGGTTAGACTCGGCGCGTGGCGACCAAGGTCGGCATCAACGGCTTCGGCCGGATCGGGCGGAACTTCTACCGCGCGTGGCTGGAGAAGAGCCCGGGCTTCGAGCTCGTGGCCGTCAACGACCTCGCGCCGCCGGATGTGCTCGCGCACATGCTCAAGTATGACTCGACGCACGGAGTGCTGAAGAGTGAGATCGGCCACTCCGAGAACGAGATCTCGGTCGACGGCCACTCCTTTCGCGTGCTCTCGGAACGCGACGCCTCGGCGCTGCCCTGGAAGGACATGGGCGTCGAAGTCGTCGTCGAGTCGACGGGGCTCTTCACCGACCGCGAAGGCGCCTCGCAGCATCTGACGGCCGGCGCGTCGAAGGTCGTCATCTCGGCGCCGGCGAGTGATCCCGACATCACGATCGTCCTCGGCGTGAACGACGACAAGTACGACCCCGACAAGCACCACCTGATCTCCAACGCCTCCTGCACGACGAACTCGGTCGGGCCGATGGCGAAGATCCTGCTCGACACCTTCGGGCTCGAGTCGGGATTCATGACGACGATCCACGCCTACACGACGGAGCAGCAGCTCCAGGATCAGATCGCCATGACGCGCAAGGGGAAGGCCGACCTGCGCCGCATGCGCTCCGCTCCACAGAGCATCATCCCGGCCTCGACGGGCGCCGCGAAGGCGATCGGCGAGGTCATTCCGGAGCTGAAGGGGAAGCTGGACGGGATGGCGATGCGCGTGCCAGTGCCCGACGGGAGCGTGACCGACCTGGTCGCGGTGCTCGGCCGCGAGGCGAGCGCAGACGAGGTGAACGATGCCTATCGCAGCGCCGCGGGCGAGGACCACTGGGCGGGGCTGCTCGAGTACACGGAGGACCCGATCGTCTCCGCGGACATCGTCGGGAACCCGGCCTCCTGCACCATCGACGGCCTCTCGACGATGGCGCACGGGAACCAGGTCAAGGTCATCGGCTGGTACGACAACGAGTGGGGCTACTCGTGTCGGATCGTCGATTTGATCGATCGCTTGCTTTAGTGCGAAAGCCACGGTCGGTTCGCGAGGCCGACGTGGCCGGCAAGCGCGCACTTGTGCGCGCCGACCTGAACGTGCCGCTCGAGGACGGCCAGGTTGCCGACGACACGCGGATTCGCGCCTCGCTGCCGACGCTCGAGCTTCTGTTGGAACGCGGTGCTGCCGAGGTCGTCGTCTGCTCGCACCTCGGGCGACCGAAGGGAGAAGACCCGGCGTTCTCGATGAAACCGGTCGAGGCCCGGCTGCGCGAGCTTCTGCCGGACGAGCGGCTCCGCGTCCTGGAGAACACGCGCTTCAGCCCCGGTGAGACGACGAACGATCCGGACTTCGCCCGCGAGCTCGCAAACGAACTCGATCTCTACGTGAACGACGCCTTCGGCTCCGCACATCGCGCGCATGCCTCCACCGTCGGCGTCGCGCAGATCCTGCCCGCCTACGCCGGCCTGCTGCTCGAGCTCGAGCTGGAGCAGCTGGGCAGGCTGCTCGGCGAGGTGGAGCATCCGTTTGTCCTGATCTCCGGCGGGGCGAAAGTCGACGACAAGGTCGGCGTCCTGAAGAACCTCGGGGGCCGTGCCGACGAGGTGCTGATCGGGGGCAAGATGGCCGAGCAGCTGCGCGACGAGAATCCGCTCGGTTTCGAGGTTCGGCTTCCGGTCGATGTCGTCGCGGCTTCCGAGTTCAGCGCGGACGCCGACGTGAAGGTCGTGCCCTACGACGCTCTGCCCGAGGGCTGGCTCGGGCTCGACATCGGCCCCGAGACGGGCGAGGCGTTCGCGGCCAGGATCGCAACGGCGAAGACCGTCTTCTGGAACGGGCCGATGGGCGTGTTCGAGTGGCCGCGCTTCGCCGCCGGCACGAAGGCGGTTGCCGAGGCGGTCGCGCAGGCCGACGGGTACACGGTCGTCGGGGGCGCCGACTCGATCCGCGCGCTCTCCGAGCTGGGGCTCGTCGACCGCGTAGATTGGGCGTCCACGGGCGGTGGGGCCGCCCTCGAGCTCCTGGAAGGGAAAGAATTGCCCGGCGTCACCGCGATCCCGGAGGACTAATGCTCATTGCTGGCAACTGGAAGATGTACAAGGGCGCCGCCGAGACGGCCGAGTTCTGCATCGAGCTGAAACGGCAGCTGAACGAGCTCGAGGGCGTCGACGTCGCCGTCTGCCCGCCGTTCACGTCGCTCGCGGTCGCCGTCCAGGTGCTCGCGGGAACGGAGGTCGCCGTCGCGGCGCAGAACGTGCACTGGGAGCCTGAGGGCGGCGCGTTCACCGGCGAGATCTCGGCGCCGATGCTGCGCGAGCTCGGGGTTTACGGCGCGATCGTCGGCCACTCCGAGCGCCGCCAGTACTTCGGGGAGACGGACGAGACGACCGCCAAGCGCGCCCGGGCCGCTCTCGACGCGGGGCTGTCCGTGATCGCCTGCGTCGGGGAGACGGAAGCCGAGCGCGAGGCCGGCGAGACCGAAGACGTCCTTCGGCGACAGCTCTCGGTCCTCGAGGCCGAGGACAACCTCGTCATCGCCTACGAGCCCGTCTGGGCGATCGGAACCGGGAAGACGGCAACGCCGGACATGGCCCAGGAGGCGCACGCGCTGATCAAGAGCGTGCTCGACGTCCCGGTTCTCTACGGCGGGTCGGTCAAGCCCGAGAACGCGGCGGAGATCCTCGGCGAGCCGGCCGTGGACGGCGCGCTTGTCGGCGGCGCCTCGCTCGACGTGGAATCGTTCGGCGCGATTTGCCTGGCCGCTTCCCGCTTGTAGCGCTGGTCATCCTGGACGGTTGGGGCCTCGCCCCGCCCGGGCCCGGAAACGCGGTCGAGCTCGCAGACACGCCGACCTTCGACCGGTTGTGGGCCGAGTACCCGCACACGACGCTCGAGGCCTCCGGGGAGGCGGTCGGCCTTCCGCCCGGGCAGATGGGGAACTCGGAGGTCGGCCATCTCACGATCGGCTCCGGACGCATCCCCTACCAGGATCTGATGCGCGTGAACAAGGCGATCGAGGACGGCTCGTTCTTCGAGAATCCGGCGCTCGTGTCCGCGTTCGAGCGTGGCGAGCGCGTCCACCTGCTCGGCCTCGTCTCCTACGGGGGCGTGCACTCGCACATGAACCACCTGAAGGCGCTACTGCGGTTCGCGCCCGAGAAGACGTGGATCCACGCGTTTACCGACGGGCGTGACGTCTCGCCGAACTCGGCCGCGAGCGACCTCGCCGAGCTGCCGGCCGAGAAGATCGCCACGATCTCGGGCCGCTACTACGCGATGGACCGCGACCAGCACTGGGACCGAACGGACCGGGCCCTCGCCGCCATCGTCCACGGGGAAGGAGCTCAGGGGTCAGACCCCGTGCAGGAGGTGCAACGAAGCTACGAAGCAGGTGTGACGGACGAGTTCATCGAGCCCGTGGTGCTCGAAAGCCGCCCGCGGCTTGGGCCTGACGACACCGCGATCTTCTTCAACTTCCGGCCCGACCGCGCGCGGCAGCTGACGGCGCGTCTGCTCGCGTCCAACTTCGACGTGACGACGATGACGCGCTACGGGGACGACCTCGACTGCCCCGTCGCCTTCGCCGAGTCAGAGCTCCACGAGACGATGGCCGAGGTCTGCGCCGAGCACGGCATCCGGCAGCTGCACGTCGCCGAGACCGAGAAGTACGCGCACGTCACGTACTTCTTCAACGGCGGCCGGGAAGACGAGTGGGCCGGAGAACGGCGCATCCTCGTGCCCTCACCGCGCGACGTCCCGAGCTACGACTTGAAGCCCGAGATGTCCGCAGCACAGGTGGCCGACGAGCTCGACCGTGCGCTGGCCGACGACGGCTACGGCTTCGCCGTCGTCAACGTCGCGAACCCGGACATGGTCGGACACACCGGGTCGATCCCCGCGGCGGTCAAGGCGGTCGAGGCGGCCGACTCCGCCCTCGCGACCATCCTGGCGGCAGTGGAGCGAGAGGGAGGGGTCGCGCTCGTCACGGCAGATCATGGAAACGCCGAGCAGATGCTCGACGCGGACGGCCGCCCGCAAACCGCTCACACCTCGAACCCCGTACCGTTAGTTGTGACCGACCATGATGTTTCTTTAAGGGACGATGGGGAACTCAGCGATCTGATGCCTACAGCGATCTCCCTGCTCAGCCTTGCAAAACCTTTACAGATGACGGGTAAAACCTTGATTTCTGAGGGCCCATAGCGGGATATACTCCGGCTTCCCTGTGGCCCTGCAGCAACCTGACTTCGGCGTACTGAGGAAAGCCCAGCGCGGTGACGAGCGGGCTTTCACGCTCATCGTGCGCGCATATGAGACGCCTGTCTACAACTACGTTCTTCGCCTCGTCGGCGGCAACCGGTCGCTCGCCGAGGATTTGACCCAGGAGGTCTTCCTCCGCGTCTTCCAGGGGCTCCCGAAGTTCTCGCTGCGCTCGAAGTTCACGACGTGGCTCTTCCAGGTGACGAAGAACCGCGTCCTCGACGAGCTGCGCGCGAACGAGCGCCGGCCGCACCTGACCGTGGCGCTCGAGGACATTGCGCCGCTGGAGGTCGTCGATGCTCCGTTCGAACGCGTCGAGACGGTCGACGCCGTCTGGCGTGCGGTCGGGAATCTCACGGTCGACCTGAAGATGGCGCTTCTCCTGCGCGATGTCGTCGGCCTTTCGTACACCGAGATCGCCGACTCGCTCGAGATCACGCTCGCTACCGTCAAGTGGCGCATCTACAAGGCGCGCGAAGAGGTCCAGCTCGCGCTTGCCCGCGAGGGCATCACCTTCGGCGAGGAAGAGAAGCTCACTCCCGCCGGCGTCGCCGGCTAGAAACCCGTTTCTAGGCGCCGTGCGAGAGGCGCTCGGCGAGCGCTTCGGGTAGCACTCGTTCCCGGAGCTCGGCCTGCGTCCGCGCGATGTCGTAGGGGACCCGGTGGAACCGGGCCCGCCCCGATGGGAGATCGAGCTCGAGCCAGGCCGCCCGTGCATCGCCGTCGCGCGGCTGGCCGACCGAGCCTGGGTTCAGAAGCCAGCGCCCTGTGTTCAGGCCGGCCTCCGTTCCATCGGGTGCGAGATCGCCCTCGAGACGTCCGTCGGAGAGCGTGATCGCAAGCGCGATGTGACTGTGGCCGACGAGGACGACCGGCGCGACCGTCGACTCGAGGGCATCGCGCGCCGTCTCCTCGGTGATGACGTACTCCCAGACGGGATCTCTCGGGCTCGCGTGATAGAGCTCGGCTCCTTCGGTCTTCGCCGCGGGCACGAGACTCTCGAGATACGAGCGGTGCTCGTCGAGCAGGACGGTCCGCGTCCAGCGGGCGCTGACTGCCGCGTCGGGCGAGAACTCCTCGAGGTCGAGCGCGCCGAGGACTCCGAGGTCGTGATTGCCCACGAGGGTGATCGTGGCGCGCTCCCGAACGAGCGCGACGACCTCGTTCGGCCGCGGTCCGTACCCGACGAGGTCGCCGAGGCACCACAGGGCGTCCGGGGGGTTGGCGTCGATCGCCTCGAGGACGGACTCGAGCGCGTGTAAGTTCGCGTGGATGTCGGAGATGACGGCTACGCGCAATGGCTTGTCCTCGCGGTGGACAACGATATCCCTGGTGCTCATGGCGCTGGCGTGGCTAGTCGCTGCGCCGCTCCTCTGGCGCTCACGGGTTCCGGGCGATCTGGAGCTTCCGAACCTCGATCCGCGCGACTACTTCGGCGCCGCCGAGCTCGACTCGCGCCGAGCACTACGAACGGTTCCTGCGCATCGATACCGCTCTTTCGCTCGTGGCCACGATCATCGCGCTCCTCATCCTCGTCAGGCGGGCTCCACGCCTGGCCCGGAACACGGGGCTGGGGCCGATCGGCGCCGGCATGATCGTCGGAATGGTCACGATCGCCGTCATCTGGGCGGCGAGCTTCCCCTTCGCGGTCGCAGCCCGTCTGGTGGGCACAGCGGTACGGCCTCGCGCACGGGTCCTGGGTCGACTGGTTCTTCGAGCCCTGGGGCGAGCTTGGTGGCACGGCCGTGCTTGCGATGATCCAGATCACGGTCGTGATGCTGCTCGCGAGGCGCTACCCGCGGCACTGGTGGATTCCGGCGACCTCCATCTTCGTCGGGCTGATCGCTCTTGCCATCTTCGTCTCGCCCTACCTGCTCGCGCTCGGGGTCAACCCTCCGAAGAGCCCACAGCTCCGGCAGGACGTGCGGACCCTCGAGCAGCGCGAGGGAGTCTCGGGCACCCCAGTCGACGTGGAGGAGGTCAGCGACCTCACGACCCAGGCGAACGCGTTCGCGACCGGCCTCGGGCCGACCGACGCGGGTCGTGATCTGGGACACGCTGCTCGACAGCAGGTTCGGCCGCGGCGAGATCCGCGTCGTCCTTGCCCACGAGTTCGGGCACGTCGCGCGCCACCACTTGTGGAAGGGCATCGGGTGGGTGGCCCTGTTCGGTTCCCGCTTGCCTTCGCGCTCGCTGAGATCACGAGACGGCGCGGCGGCCTGGCGACCCCGGCGTCCTGCCCTTCGGCGTTCCTCGTGCTCCTGCTGCTCCAGGTCGCGCTGACGCCGGCCCAGAACGTCGTCTCGCGGCACGTCGAGGCGGAGGCGGACTGGGTGGCGCTGCAGACGACCCGCGACCCGGCTTCGGGGCGCGGCCTGTTCGAGAAGTTCCAGGAGACGAGCCTTGCGCAGCCGAACCCGCCGCACCTGGGACTACCTCTTCCTCGAGACACACCCGACGATCATGCAGCGGATCGCGATGGCCGAGGCCTGGAAGGACCGCGAGAGCCCTAGGAGCCTTCGCGGCCGGGAGCCTCCGGCAAGTCTTCGCGGCCGGGGGTCTCCGGCAGGTTCCGGATCCCCTCGCGGCTCGACCACTTCGAGTAGGCGTCGTTCATCGCTTCGAGCAGCTCGTGCATGAACGGCATGGACATGTTCACGCGGGCGACGACGACGCCGGGCACGTCGCCTTCCTCGACTTCGTGGTCGATGCGCGCGAACGTCAGCGTGAACTCGTAGTTCGAGAAGCCGATGTTGGCGAAGTTCGCGTAGACGCCCGCCATCACGTCGGGATCCATGTGGATGTTGAGCTGTCGCTGCTGGCCTTCGTCTTCCACGCTCCTACGATATACGCGTGGACGACGTCTTCTCCCCGAGACGGATGGCCTACGCGCTGTCCGGGGCCGTGGCCGTCATCGCCGCCGGGACGGTCGCTTTCCACACCGTGAGCGACGAGTCGTGGGTCCAGGCGTTCTACCGCTCCGTCGTCACCAGCTCGCTCACGGGCCTGGACACGGTGCCGGCCAACGATGCGACCCGCATCGTCTCGATCCTCCTCGTTCTAGCCGGACTGACTATCTTTGCCTTCATCGCGGCGATCCTTGTCGAGGGGATCGCTAACGGAGTCTTCACTGGCGCACTGGCCGAGCGAAGGAGGCGGCGGACGATCGAGCAGCTCTCTGACCACTACATCATCTGCGGCTACGGTCGAGTGGGCCGTCGCGTCGCCGAGGAGTTCCGGGAGGCAGGCGCCAAGTACGTCGTGCTCGATTTCAACGTCGACGCGATCGCCGTACGCCGGGGAGCACGGCGATCTCTTCGTCGAGGGCAACGGTACGAAGGACGAGGATCTCGAAGCCACCGGTCTTGCCCGCGCCAAGGGCCTGGTCGCCTCGTCCGATTCGGACGTGGACAACTTGTACATCACGCTCTCGGCGCGCACAGCTCGTCCCGACCTTCTGATCGTTGCGCGCGCCTCGGAGGAGGACGTGGCCGAGAAGCTTCGCCGCGCGGGCGCCGACCGCATCGTTCAGCCGTACTCCACCGCGGGCAGTGAGATGGCGGCACTCGTGCTCAAGCCGCAGGTGGCGGCGTTCATCGCGACCGTGACCGGCACCGGCGGCGGCGACCTCCAGTACGAGGAGATCGAGGTGGTGGCTGCGAGCGGCCACGCGGGGAAGACGATTCGCGGTCTGCGAATCCGACACGAGACCGGCGCCGTGATCGTTGCGCTGCGCAAGTTGGACGGCACGTTCGACACGACTCCGGATCCCGACGCTGTTCTCGGGGAGGGCGACGTGATGATCGCCGCGGGCAGCTCGGACGAGTTGCGGTTGCTCGAAGAGCTCTTCGCGCCTCGAGAGACCGTTGCCGGCTAACGCGGTCGAGAAGCTCGAGCAGCAGCTCGGCGAGGTGGCCGGGTTTCCCGTGCCGCTCGAGCGGCCTTCGAGCTCGGAGCATGGAGATTTCGCGACGACTGTGGCACTTCAGCTCGCGCCGGACCGGAAGCGTCCGCCCCGTGAGCTAGCGGAGGAGCTTGCCGTCAAGGCGGCCGAGTTGGAGCTCGTCGAGCGCGCCGAGGTCGCCGGGCCGGGGTTCGTCAACTTCTGGCTCGGCGCTGCGTGGTACGGCGAGGCGCTCGCGGAGATTCTCGAGGCGGGGGAGGGGTATGGCGGCGGTTTCGCCGAGCCCGTGGAACGAGTGCAGGTCGAGATGGTCTCGGCGAACCCGACCGGGCCGATCACGGTCGCGGCGGCCCGGAACGGCGTCTACGGGGACTCCGTCGCGCGGGTGCTCGCGCATGCCGGCCACACGGTCGAGCGGGAGTACTACTACAACGATGCCGGCGCCCAGATGGAGCGCTTCCGGGCGTCGGTCGATGCGGTCCGGCGCGGGGAGGAGCCCCCTGAGGACGGCTACCAAGGCGCGTACATCGCGGACCTGGCCGCGGTCGAGGGCGATCCCGTGCCGAAGATGCTGGCGGAGATCGAGCAGAGCCTCGAGCGCTTTCGGATCCATTTCGACTCCTGGGCGCTTCAGAGCGCGCTCGCAGAGCGCCTGCCCGGCCTGCTCCCTCGGCTGGACACGTACGAGAAGGACGGAGCCGTCTGGGCGCGGTCCTCCGCGTACGGCGACGAGGACGACCGTGTCCTCATCCGCTCTGCCGAGAAGGGCGGCGAACCGACCTACCGCGCCGCCGACGTCGTCTATCTCGTCGACAAGCTCGAGCGGGGCTTCGACCGGGCGATCTATGTGCTCGGCGCCGATCACCACGGCACGCGAGGTTGGTATGCCGCGGTCGCCCGCATGCTCGGCTACGACCCCGAGCGCGTGGAGGTGCTCCTCTACCAACTCGTCCATCTCGTCGAAGGCGGGCAGCAGAAGAAGGTCTCGAAGCGCCGCGGCGACGTCGTCTTTCTCGATGAGCTCGTCGATCAGGTCGGCGTCGATGCTGCGCGCTGGTACCTGATCAACCGCGGCCCCGACCAGACGATCGAGATCGACGTCGACCTCGCCGCCGAGAAGACGCAGAAGAACCCCGTCTACTACGTCCAGTACGCACACGCGCGTGTCGCCGGGATCCTGCGGAATGCTCCTGACGGAGCCGGGAACGGTCTGATGCAGAGTCCCTCGGAGCTGGCCTCCGAGGAGAAGGATCTGATCAAGCGGTTGACCGAGTTCCCGGACGTCGTCGAGGAAGCTGTTGGTCGACGAGGCCCGCACGCGTTCCCGAACTATGCGATTCGGGTCGCGGACGACTTCCATCGCTTCTACCACGAGCACCGGGTCCTCGAGAGCGAGACCGAGGCGTTCCGGCTCGGCCTCGTGCGTGCGACCCAGTCCGTGATCGCAAGGAGCCTCGACCTCGTCGGCGTCGAAGCTCCCGAGCGGATGTAAGTAGGATGCCCGGCGTGACGCAGGCTGCCGAAACCGGCGCGCCAGCAGGAACTTCCGGCCTGACTCCCGACCGCAACCTCGCGCTCGAGCTCGTGCGGGTGACCGAGTCGGCTGCTATGGCTGCAGGCCGCTGGATCGGGCGTGGCGACAAGATCTCCGCCGACCAGGCCGCCGTCGACGGCATGCGCCACATGCTCGGGACGACGAACATGGCCGGCGTCGTCGTCATCGGCGAAGGCGAGAAGGACGAGGCGCCGATGCTCTACAACGGCGAGGAGATCGGTTCCGGCACCGGCCCCGAGGTGGATGTCGCAGTCGACCCGCTCGAGGGGACGACGCTCTGCGCGAAGGGCTATCCGAACGCGATCGCCACCATGTCGGCGGCTGAGCGTGGATCGATGTTCTTCCCCGGCGCCGCCGTCTACATGAACAAGATCGCTTGCGGCCCGGAAGGCGCCGACGTGGTGGACATCGATGCGCCGCCGGCCGAGAACGTGAAGCGAGTCGCCAAGGCGAAGGGCGTGAGGCCGAGCGACGTCACGGTCGTCGTCCTCGAGCGCGACCGCCACAAGGACTTGATCGCGGAGCTGCGTTCGGTCGAGGCGCAGGTGCTGCTGATCCCGGACGGCGATGTCGCTCCCTCGATCGCTGCAGCCCAGCCCGGTACGGGCGTTGACCTGCTGATGGGAGTCGGCGGCACGCCCGAAGGTGTTCTCGCCGCGTCGGCGCTCAAGTGCGTCGGCGGCGTGCTCTTGGGCAAGCTCTGGCCGCGGAACGACGAGGAGCGCCAGGCGCTGATCGAGGCCGGCTACGACCTCGACCGGGTGCTCTCGACCGACGATCTCGTCGGGGGCAATGAGGTCTTCTTCGCAGCCACGGGGGTCACGACCGGCGCTCTTCTGCGCGGCGTTCGCTACACGCCCAATGGAGCGATCACCGATTCGATCGTCATGCGCTCGAAGTCGGGGACCGTCCGCCGGATCGAAGCCCACCATTCCTTCGCGAAGCTCGAAGAACTCTCGGGCCGTCGGTTCCAGACGGGCACCGACCTGGGCGTATGAAGGGTTAACCGCGGTGTAATGCCCTGGGCTCTAGTGTGACTATGTGCAGATGAGGCTTTTGTTGCTCCCACTTGCCGTTCTCGCCGCGCTGGCCTTCGCGCCTTCGGCGATGACCGGATCCTCGGCCCGTCCGCCGGTCATCAAGTACCAGGACAACGTGTTCGGACCGGTTCTCACGACTCGAAGCAAGCAGGCGCTCTACTACTGGAACGTCGAGAAGCGCGCCGGCGGGAAGATCAGATGCAAGGGCGGGTGCGCCAGGGCGTGGCCGCCGCTGATCGTTCGCCGCAGGGCCGCTGTGCCTCGCCGCATCGCCGGCATCCCCGGGCGCTTCGGCGTCATCCGGCGCCCTGACGGCCGGCTGCAGGTCACGCACCGCGGGCTACCGGTCTACACGTACGCGAACGAGCAGCCCGAGCAGGTGCTCTGCGACGACGTAAACGGCTGGTTCGTCGTTCGACTGCGCTAGCCGAAGGTGACGAGCAGCCGGGAGATCTCGGCATCGCGCAGGCGCAGGATGAGCGTGCCGGCCCGCGAGGAAGGCTCCGCGCGCCAGGCGTAGTCCGCGACGACGAGATCGTCCCCCGACTCGCGGGTGCGCAGGATCACGATCTCGTCGTCCGGCGGCTGGTCGACGTACGCCTGGGCGATCGCGGGCTTGCCGCGGAACGGCCCGACCGGGACGCCTTCGAACGCGAGCTCCGCGTCCTCGGCGAATTGCTCGAGCATCGGTCCATAGTCACCTGAACGGACTCCCTCGTTGAACCGCTCGACGTGAGACCGGAGGAGGTCCTCGCTAAGCGACTTCGGCCGTCTCCCATTCCGGCGCATAGGAGCCCGACCGCGCGGCGCCGTTGAACTTCGCCCTGCGGTAGAACGCCTTTTGCGCATCTTCCATTTTGCTCTGCTCGCCACCCCAGGCTTTGAGCGCAGGAGCCTGGAGAGCACGCCCGTACGAGAACGAGAGCTCCCACGGATGCGGCCCGCGCGCGTTCATCACGTTCAGCCGTCTCGTCGCGTCCTCGTCCGACTGGCCCCCCGAGAGGTAGACGATTCCGGGAACGGCCGCCGGCACTTCGTTCGCGAGGCACTTGATCGTCAGCTCAGCGACGGCGTCGTCGTCGGCCTGGTCAGGGCACTCGTAGCCCGAGAGAACCATGTTGGGCTTGAGGAGCATCCCCTCACGCTCGACCCGCTGGTCGAAGAGCTCGGTGAACACCGCGCGCTGCGTCTTGACGGTCACGTGGTAGCTCGTCTCGATCGTGTGGTCGCCGTCCATCAGCACTTCGGGCTCGACGATCGGGACGAGCCCTGCTTCCTGCGACAGCGCGGCATATCGGGCGAGCGCGTGCGCGTTCGTCCAGATGCAGTAGTCGGTCGGGATGCCCGGGCCGATCGAGAGCACCGCGCGCCACTTCGTGAAGCGCGCGCCGAGCTCGCGGTACTCGTCGAGCCGCTCGCGCAGCCCGTCGAGCCCCTCGGTGACGGTCTCGCCGGGCGCGCCCGCCAGTGGCTTCGCGCCCATGTCGACCTTGATCCCGGGGATGATCCCGCGGTCGGCGAGCAGCTTCGGGAAAGGCGTCCCGTCCGAGGCTGATTGGCGAATCGTCTCGTCGTAGAGGATCACGCCGCTGATGAACTCCTCGATCCCTTCCGTGGTGAAGAGCAGCTCGCGGTAGCCCCGCCGGTTGTCCTCGGTCGACTCGACGCCGATCGAGTCGAGGCGCTTCTTGATCGTGCCCGAGCTCTCGTCGGCGGCGAGGATGCCCTTGCCCTCCGCGACGAGCTCCTTCGCGGTCGTCTCAAGATCGTGCTTGGTCATGGTCGCCATGTTGTTCCTCCTGTTTCTCGTCACCGGGATTATCGCGTCTGCTGGGCTATCCTGAAGCCTGTTTCGCGGACGTAGCTCAGTTGGTAGAGCATCAGCTTCCCAAGCTGAGGGTCGCGGGTTCGATCCCCGTCGTCCGCTCCTGGGAACCCGCTGGAAACGGCGGGTTCTTGTCTCTCAGGGACTAAAGTCCCTTGACGCCTGCCAACTCCAAGGAGGAGAACCAGATGGCCGAGGCCTACTGCAAGACGGACAAGAAGATGGTCGAAGTCCTGAACCCGCAACGGATTACGCTGAAGAACGGCAAGCCCGCGCTGCAGGGCACGTGTCCGGAGTGTGGCGGCAAGGTCGTCCGGGAGGGCGGCTGATCCCTCGTCCTCGCTCCGGCAGCGCTAACGAGAAGTCGGGGCGGGCTGGAAAACGGGCAGGCCCACCGTCGCAGCGGAGACCCTCTTCTTGCCGCATGGGCCCTGCCTGAAGACCTCGTGGACGGTCGAGCCTTTCAGCGCACCGGACTTGATCGTACGAGTCTTGAGCAATCTTGCGCTCGACCGGTTCACGAAGTCCTTGGGCAGCCGTCCGGGGAAAAGCCTGACGAGTGTGACCGCCTTCTCTCTCGCTTGGGTGCAGGTCTGTTGGGCCATGACGAGCTTGGCGGCCTCGAGCTGGAACGTCTCCCGGGCCGCTCGCCGCTGCGTGGCGTCGTCATGTTGGAAGCCGAGGAAGACTGTGAGCGCCGAGACGATGATCGCGAGCGGCGTCAAGAACGTCCGGATGGTGTCGTTGCGAAGGGCGCGCTGATCAGGCTCAGCCACGGATGCGAGGGTACGCCTCTCGCAGGATGCCGCAGGTTCGATCCCCGTCGTCCGCTCTTACCTGCCGGTACTTGCCGAAAAGTGATCCGGCCCTTTTAGAAGTCTGTAAAGAAGCCACAGAGGCGCGTGATTTTCCCCGTGAGCGGGGAGAACACGGTCGTACTTCGATCAACTAGGGGGTCATACGCACTATGAAGAAAATCGTTCTACTGATTGCCATGCTCGCTCTCGCGGGCGCGACGACCGCGGCCATGGCTCGAGACAACGCCGACACCACCGTTACCATCACGGCTTCCGGCTTCAGGCCGGACCATGTGATCGTGAAGCCGGGCGACACCGTCACCTGGCAGAACGGTGACAACGCGAAACACCAGGTCGTCTCCGACACCGGGGACTTCCGCTCGCCGGTACTGGCACCGAACCAGTCCTGGTCGTTCCGGTTCGCGGACGAGGCCTCGTACTCGTACCACGACGGGATGAAGCCCGGGCCTTCGGGCATCGTGGACGCGATCGAGTCGCACGTGACGGTCGGTCTATCGGCACTTCGCGTCCCGTTTGCGAGCCCGGTGACGATCTTCGGCAGCATCCCGACCGGCGAATCCGGCAAGGAAGTGACGATCACACTCAAGCCGTACAGGGGTTCGACGCAAACCCGAACCGTCACCACGACCGACGGCGCGTACGAGCTCACCTACCGGCCCAGGATCCGGACCGAGGTCTCGGCGTCCTGGAACGGGAGTGAGAGCACGCGTGCTCCCGTCATCGGCGTGCGTCCGCTCGTTACCTTCCGCTCGCTGAACGCGAGGCAGCTGTTCTTCGTGCGCGTGAAGGCGCAGCGCTCGTACGCCCACAACCTCGTCCGCATCCAGCGCCTCAGCAGAAGCGGTGCGTGGGTGACGACGAAGAAGGTGCGGCTGAATCGATTCAGCCAGGCGCAGTTCGTCGCCAACTTCCCGCGCGGCGCGACCCGTGCGAGAGCGTGGGTCACGGCTGTCCCCGGCTATACCGCCGCGTCCAGCAAGACGAGGATCATCGATCGCTAGCTCGTTCTGACGAGAGTGCCGGGAGGGCCAAGTCCTCCCGGCACTCTCCCTTTCAACTGGGCCAGGCTTCGGCGAGCTTCCGGCGCGTCTCGGTCAGGTGCTCCGGAAGAACCTTGACGTCGGCGAGCACGGGCATGAAGTTCGTGTCGCCCGCCCACCGCGGAACGAGATGGAGATGGACGTGGTCGGTGATGCCCGCGCCGGCGATGCGGCCCAGGTTCCAACCGACGTTGTACCCCTGAGGCCCGTACACCTCCGCGAGTGCGCCCATGCCCTGGCTCGCGAGCCGGTGGATCTCGACGGCCTCCTCGTCGTCGAGCTGGCCGAAGTCGGCGACGTGCCGCAACGGCGCGATCAACAAGTGGCCCGACGCGTACGGAAACCGGTTCAGCAAGACGAACGCTCGCTGCCCCCGATGGACGACGAGCCCTTCCTCGTCGGCGCCTTCGTATGCAGCGCAGAAGATGCAGCCCTCCTGCTCGTCGGCGCTACCGACATACTCGAGTCGCCACGGGGCCCACAGCGGACGCGTCACGACGCCGCTTCTATCAGGACGACGCCGCTGACGGAGCAGGTAGCGTCTAGTTCGTGAATCGGGCCGGGCTTGCACTTCTCGTTGTTGTCGTCGTCGCGCTGGGCGGGGCCTCTTCCGTGCAGGCGTTTCACGACCCCGAGCACGAGTGCTTCAACTCGAGCGTGACGATCTACGGGACACCCGCGAGCGAGGTAATCACCGGCACGCCCGAGGACGACGTGATCAAAGCTGGGGCCGGCGACGACGTGATCGACGGTTCGGGCGGAAACGACACCCTTTGCGGCGAGGACGGCAACGACACCATCGCGGGCGGCGCCGGCGACGACGCGATTTCGGGTGACGCCGGCGACGACCAGGTGGACGGTGGCGAGGGGTTCGATCTCGCCTTCTTCTACTACTCGCCCGCTCCGGTGACGGCCGACCTCTCGACGAAGACGGCCACCGGCTGGGGCACGGACACGCTGGCCAACTTCGAGGGCCTCGTCGGCTCTCTCAACGATGACCTGCTGACTGGAGACGCGACCGACAACCTGCTCGACGGCCGCTTGGGCAACGACACGCTGTCGGGCGGCGAGGGCTCGGACGGCCTGGACGGGGACGCCGGCAATGACATCCTGGACGGCGGGCCCGGAAGAGATCTGGCCTTCTACGACTACGCGCCACGTGGGGTAGTCGCGAGCCTCGCGGCACACACGACTCGCGGCTGGGGAACGGACACGCTGCGCTCGATCGAGGACCTCCACGGCTCGCAAAAGAGCGACGTCCTCGTCGGAAACGGCGGGCCGAACGTGCTCGACGGTCACAAGGGCGGCGACCGCATCACCGGCGGTGGAGGCAATGACCTCATCCTGGGCGAGCAGGGGAACGAGCGGCTCTTCGGCGGCCCCGGTCGCGACCGCCTGGTCGGCGGCCCGGGCAAGGACACTGTCGACGGCGGGGGCGGCCGAGACGTCTGCGTGGGCGAGAAGAAGAAGCGCTGCCCCTAGTAGCGGCCTAGAGCCAGCCGCGGAGCTTGGCAACCCCGACGGTGAGGATCGCGACGGCCGCCATCAACGCGAGGACGACGTAGAAGACCCACGTCATGGCGAAGAGGCCGACCTGGAAGTTCATGCCCATCACGCCGGCGATCACTGCCCCGGGCAGCAGCGTGACCGACGCGAGCGTCAAGACTTTCATGATGTCGTTGGTGCGATGACCCGTCCTGGCGATCAGCACGTCGAAGGAGCCAACGATGCTTTCGCGCGCATCGCGCGCTTCTTGCACTGTGGTCTCGAAGCGCCCTAGAAGAGACTGAAAGCGCTCCGCGGACGCGTCGCCGCCGAGAGCTTGGAGGTCGGGATGGGTGAGCGCAGTCAAGGGCGAGCGGTGCGCAGCGAGCGCGCGTCGCAGGCGGCCGACTTCCTGTCGCTCCGTGACGAGTCGTTCGATGTCCTGCTCGGTGCTGTCTCCGCGCATCGCCTGGACGTCGAACTCCTCGAGGCGCTCCTCCAGCCGCTCGAACGCTCCCGAGTAGGCACCGAGGACCCAGTCCATCAGGGTGGCGAGGAAGGTAGGACCGTCGAGCACGCCGGTGCCGCCCGACCCCGAGACCCGCTCCTCGAACTCAGCCAGGACCGAGACCGGGCGATCGTGCGCGGTGATCACCCAGTTCTCTCCGACGACACACTCGAGCGCGACGAGGTCTCCTTTTTCGTCGTCGCAGGGCGAGTACGTCGTCACGTGGATGTAGCGGCCGTAGTCGTCGAAGACAGCTCGCCCCGGGGATGACGCCAGGTGGTCACGAGTCGCCTCGTCGAGGTCGAACGCGCGAGCGACTTCCTCCGCTTTCTCACCTTCGCCCCGGTCGATGTCGACCCAGAGGAGCTTCGAGCCGTTCAGCCCTTTCAGGTTGTCCGGCAGATCGTCGAGGTGATCGACCTGGTCGCGGTCGAACAGCATGGCGCTCACTGCGTGGGCTTCCTCCTCACCGGCCTTTGCTACCCGAGGCTCCGAGCGCTCAAACGCAATGGCACGGCTCGAGGGGGCGATCGGAATCGATCGCCCCCTCGGCGTGGACTAGGGGTGCGCTAGCTGCGAACCGTGTTGCTGAGCCCAGGCGCGTGGCAGGTTCCAACCTGAGTCTGCCCCAGGGTGGCCCGAACGCGAAGGCCCTTGTGCACCGACGACCGGAAGGACCGGGACGTGATGACGGTGGGGGCGACACCGGTCGAGTTCGCCTTCAGAAGGACTCTCTTGAGGACGACCCATCGGCCGCGCGTGCTGTTGTAGCGCTGGAAGCTCGCGTACTTTCCGGCGAAGCTTCGCGTAGCGAACGCGCGGAGCTTGAACCTGTGCGAGGCGACCTTCACTAGGCGGAGCCGCGGCTTGACGCGAACGCTGATCGCGCTACTGGTCATGGCCTTTGACTTCGTCGTGTACGCCGTTGTCATCATCGGCTTGACGGTCGCGGTATACGCGCCGCCGGCCGTCGTCTGGACGGTCGCCGTCTTTGTGGATGTGGGCGCGCCGCACTCCTGGGTGAGCACATCGACGTTCTCGCCTACCTGGTGCGTCGATAGCACCCCGGACAGAACCGTTTGGCTCCCGTATGTGAGGAGAACCGGCTTCGCGGAGACGCTGACCGTGTCCGCAGCCGCGGCGACCGTCACGGTACCGCGGAACTTGTTTCCCTTGGTCGTGGGGTCCGAGTAGGTGAAGGTGCCCGTGTTCCTGAACGTGCAGCTGCCGTTAGCGCCGGCCGCTAGGACGAGCGGGCTCGGCGAGCACGTCACGCCGGTGGTCGTCTTGAACTTGACCGTGTGGGCGACGGTGTCGCTGTTCGTGAACCTGACGACATCGTTCGCCACGATCGCCGTGGACTTCGGAACGAGGCCGTCCTTCGTAATCGTCACAGCAACTGTCTTCGCAGCAGCTGTCCCAATCACCACGAGTGCCGTGGCGAGGGCGAGCAGAATCAACTTTCGCATTAAGTACTCCTCAATAGGGAAAAGGCGCATCAGAAGCCGCCTCCCCTAATGATCGGCCGTTCTGGGCAGGTGCAGGTAAAAGGTCCGTAAGCATCGGCTCGGGCCGGTTACAGCCCGGTCGCCGCAGGTTCCCGCCGATCTGGCCGCTCTCATCAGATCCAGCGCTTGTAGCGGAAGAACCCGATCATGCCGCCGAGGGCGGCGAGCATCACGCCCAGGATGATCCAGAACGCCGTGTGCGTCCCTTCCCCGGGGTAGAGGACGTTCATGCCGAAGGCCCCGGTGATCACGGTCAACGGCAGCATCGTCACGCTGATGATCGTCAGCAGCCGCAGGACGTCGTTCTGCCGGTGCGCGATCGCCGCCTCGTTCGTGCTCTCGAGGGCTTCGACGACCTCCTTGTAGTTGTCCAGGAGGTCCCAGATCCGCTCCGAGGCGTCGACGATGTCGTCGAAATAGAGATCGAGAGCCTCGGGCAGGAAGCGCTCGACCTTGCGCTCGAGGAGACGCAGCGTGGGGCGCTGCGGCTTGATGATCTTGCGGAACGAGATGATCTCCTGCTTCGCACGGGAGATGTCGCGCACGATCTCCTCGAACCGGCGGTCCTCGATGTCGTCCTCGATCGAGTCGAGCTTGTGCCCGATCTTGTCCAGGATCGGGAAGCAGTAGTCGAAGAGGTCGTCGAGGACGTGGTAGAGGAGGTAGCCGGAGCCCTTCGAGAAGAGGCTTTCGCGCAGCTCGGTCTCGGCGAGGCAGCGCTGGAAGAGCCGCGAGACGGGCAGGAGCTCGACGGTCGGCAGCGTGACGAGGTAGCCGGGGCCGAGGAAGACGTCGAGCTCGGCCGCGTTCAGCCGCTGGACGGCCTTGTCGTAGAACGGGAAGTGAAGCACCGCGAACAGGTAGTCCGGGTATTCGTCGACCTTCGGCCGCTGGCGCTTCGAGAGGACGTCCTCGACGTCCAGTGGATGCCAGCCGAAGCGCTCCGCGAGCTCGGTCGCGCTCTCCGGGCCGGGAGCGTCGAGATGGATCCAGGTCAGGCCGTTGGCGGAGAGCTCAGCCGGCTCGCGGCGCGTGGCAACGACCGGCTCCTGGGCCGCCGTGCGCGCGCGCTGGCGCTTGATGCGGGGCAGGCTTGGCATCGGTACTGAGGGGGTCGTCGACCATCATTTCCATTCGCTATGGTACCCGCGAAGCCTTGCCGGAACACCCGCGAGGTTGGCATTCGTCGGCTTTCGGGAATGACGTCGAAGTGGGCCGCGCGTTTCTCGTTGCGGTGATCGCGGCGCTGGCGATGCCGGCGGGTGTCGGCACGGCCGGCCCGTCGAGGTCGGGCGCGCCGTCGAAGTCGGGCTTCATCGTCATGTACCGCGACGACGAGCCGACGGTGGGCGGTGGCGGGCTCGCGCGCCTGTACACGTCGAGGACCGGGCAGATCAAGCTCTCGGGCAATCGGCGAGGCGTGTTCGTCTCCGCGTCCGGATCGGAGTCCGGAGACGGCAACGGCTTCGAGCTCGCCGCGGCGCGCGGAAGGAAGCTCCGGAGTGGCGTCTACCCGCACGCGCAACGTACGCCGTTTCGAGACCGCGGTCACCCTGGGATCGACATCTACGGCGGAGGTTGGGGTTGCAACAAGGTTTCCGGGGCCTTCCAGGTCAAAGACATCGCCTTTGCGCGCAACGGTGCGGTCAAGCGGCTCTGGGTCGTGTACGAGCATCACTGCGAGGAGCGGCGACCCGCGCTGTTCGGAGAGATCCGCGTCGGCGAGCCGGCCTCGCGCGACCCCGCGGTCGTCATGCCCGGGACGGTGAGATGGCCGGCCAACGACGTCGGGAGGACCTCGACGGCGGTTCCGGTGACCCTGCTCGCGCTCCGCACGCCTGCCATGTTCAACCGCGCGAGAATCGTCGGCAGGAACGCCGGCGCGTTCAGCATCCGCGATGACGGGTGCTCTGGCCGCGCGCTCGCGAAGGGCGCTTCATGCCAGATCTTCGTGCGCCACGACCCGCGGTCGGCCGGCACGCACCAGGCCACGCTCCGGGTCGTCGACTCGCGCGGCCGTGGTCGTAGCGTCGCGCTGCAGGGCTTTGCGTTTGGCGGACGCAGCGCGGTCGACCTGACGAGCGACCCGGGTGACTACATCGGGGGCGGCCGGCCGTGGTCCTTCAACTTTGGAAACGCGGAGATCTCAGGGGGCGGCACGCGAAAGCTCGTTGGGTTCGGGGCCTCGAACACGGAGGAGTCGTTTTCCGCAGGATTTGCTCCGGCCCCGGGCGGGGTGATCGCGCCCGCGACGTATCGGAACGCCAGGCGGTTGTCGTTCAATGAGGGCCACCCGGGCCTGGACATCGGGGCGCGGGGCAAAGGATGCAACTACCTCGACGGACAGTTCACCGTGAACTCGGCGGCGTGGTGGCCTGACGGGACGTTGCGGTCGGCGAGCGTGACCTTCGAGCAACACTGCGAAGGCGGGCCTTCGGCCCTTCGTGGGACGTTCGCGTTCCGCGCCGGCGACAAGACACCCTTGCCCTGGTGGCTAGGCGGCCGCCGTCGCTCCTGACCGCGCAACTCGGCTAGCTCCGGTTGCTGAGGACGTACAACTCCGCCCACTGCCGCGCGTCGAGATCCCGGGCGCGCGCGTCGGGTGCGAAGCCCAGGGTGGGGGCGAGGCGCTTCACCCGGAGCGCTGGGAGGCGTGCGCCGAGAGCTCGCCGGACCGGGAGTGGGGAACGAAAGGCGTCCGAGAGGAAGTGCCAGTACCGCTCGGAGTCGTGAGCCGGCACGAGAGGCTGTTGGCGGCGCTCGAACCGAACGACCGCAGCATCGACGCTCGGCGGCGGTGAGAAAGCCGTCCGGGCAAGGCGGCCCGTGATCGCCATGTCGTACCAGCTTCGCCAGTACGTGCTCTTGAGCGTTGCCGGCCAGACCGCCGTGTGCTTCGCCGCGAAGTCCCATTGCACGATCACGTCCGCCCTCCGGAGCGCCCCACGGGGATCGCGGAGCATGTGGGCCAGGATCGCTCCTGTGCGCGCGAAGGGCAGGTTTGCGACGACTGCGAAGGGGCGTTCCGGCCATGCCCAATCGAGCACGTCGGCCTCGAGCACGCTGACTGAGTGATTCGAGTCGAAGCGCCGGCGAAGCTGTCGAACAAGGTCAGGAGCAAGCTCGAGCGCAAGCACTTCGGCGCCTGCGTCAGCGAGGGCGCGCGTCAGTGCGCCGGCGCCGGCCCCGATGTCGACGACGAGCTCGCCGGGCGCGACACGAGCCTCGCGAACGAAGTCGGCTGCGAGTCGGCTACTACGGAGAAAGTGCCGTCCGGACGCACCCTGTACGGGTCGTCGCTGAACGGCCACGGAAGACCACCATCGTCATCGCGTTCATTCTACGTCTCCACCTACAGCGGCATGCCAGAGCCGCGAAATGCGCATTGGTCGAGTCCGAGCCCGAGGAACGTCGTGTTCGCCCTGCCTGCAAGCTCTCGTAGAGCGACGGCCTTGCGGTACGCACGCACGAGATCGCCTCTCTGAGCCGCCCCGATGACCCGCTGGAGAATTCGCCGCTGCGACGCGTTGAAGTCGTGGATCTGACGAGCTTCGGCGGCGTAACCGGCCGGCGCGCCGAGCGCTGAGACCCGCGCGGAATAAGCCCGGTGGATCGCAAGGATCCGTGTTCCGCGGGCAGCTATGCCGCTGGGAGTCGTGGGCTGAGAGAGGCGCGCGAGACTCCGCTCACGCTTCTGGCACGCTGCGGCCATCCGCCCAACCCACCGTCTGCTCGGTGGCGGCCGCCCGTCCAGAGGCTCACCGGCAGTCGCGCGGCGCAGGAGCTCGCTTACGGACGTCATGCTCTCCGCCGGCGCCTTCGCGTTCCCCCCGCGCTGGAAGACGCTGTCTGCGTGCCGGCTGAAGAACATGAGCGTGATGGCGGTAAGGACGATGAAAGGAAAAACGAATTTCATGGCGGCCTAAAGGTGTTATCGGCAGAAGCGAGCCAGGCGAAAATCACCCCATCTGTCGCGCTTCCTTGCCCGGGGCGGAACGGCAAACCGGTCAGGGAAAGGAGAGGTCCCGCGAGTCGGTGGGGCCTCTCCCTCTCGGTTTCCTGACGCGTCGCTCAGACCCTGTATGCGAGTGGAACAGTGCTGTGCCGCACGGGCCGCTCGCAGGAAGGGGCTGAGCGGCGCGAGGCGGCGGGTCTCAGCTGGCCCTCGGCATTCGTTGTCCGCCGCCGCTCAGGGAAGTGAGAGTGCGCCTGGCAGGAATCGAACCTGCGACCTCGCGCTCCGGAGGCGCGCGCTCTATCCCCTGAGCTACAGGCGCGGGGAAGAGGCCAGTCTAGCCGCGAAAAAACCAGGGGCCCGCACGGCGCGGGCCCCCTGGCTCACTAGAAGGTGTCTTGCTACGGAGCGCGGTAGAAGAGCCACGCATCCTGCATGCGCAGGGTCTGGCCGGCGGTGAACTCCGTGTAGCACTGGTCGTACGAGTAGTCCATGTAGTTGTGGATCGGGTCGAGGCCCGGGTCGGGACAGGTGTCCTTGCCGGCGGGGCACCCCGCGGTCGGCGTCAGCTCGGGCGGCGTGTCGTCGACGAAGTCGCCGTGCCGGTTACAGCCCCCGAAGAACGTGTGCTCGAGGTTGAGCCAGTGACCGACTTCGTGGGTCGCCGTCTCGCCCTGGTCGTACCGGCCCGCGTACGTGTTCGAGGCGCCCTTCAGCGACTCCCAGTCGACGACCACGCCGTCCAGGTACGCGTTCCCGTGCCTGACGATGTCCGGCAGATAGGCCCAGCCGAGGTACGGGCCTGCGGTTGTCAGGTAGATGTTCAGCGCGTTGTCGCCACCCTGGTGGAGAGCGCGCTTCATCGGCCGCTCGCCACTGATGCTGGCATAGAACCAGTCTGCGTTCACCGTCCGCGTGACACCGGCGAGCGTGAAGTCGAAGCCAGTGGCGTAGCCGCCTTCGAAACCTCCGAACGTCGCATCCAGAACGCGGATCTGGTCGCGGATAAGGCGGTCGGACAGGTTGCCGATCACCCCGTCGGGGCTGACGACGTGGACGTAAACAGGCACGTTGGCCCGGAAGGTGCGGCCACGGCCCTGCTGCGCGCCCGGGTTCCCGACCGTCTGGCTGATGCCGGGCTCGCGCGCCGTCTCGCCGCGAGCCGTCGAGGTGACGGCCAGTCGGTCGAGGCTGCTGAAGACGGAGGCGCCACATGTCGAAGACCAGGCGGACGTTCCGGCGGATGTTCCCGCTGAAGCCTCCGACACGAACGAAGAAGCGGCAAGGGCCGCCAGCACGACGCCCGTCAGTACGACGGCGCGTCGAAGCGAAACCACTCTCATCTCTCCCCCAATCGAATCGCTTTCTGAGCTTGCAAAGCGTAGTTCAGATTTCGATATTTCGCGAAGGTAGGGTCAAGCCGTGAAACTCACGGCCCGGATCGCCACGCTCGAGCTCGCCGAGACCTTCGTCATCGCCCGCAGCTCGCAGGACACCGCCGAGGTCGTGTTCGTCGAGGTCGAGCATGACGGGGTGACAGGGTTCGGCGAAGCGACGCCGATCGAGCGCTACGAGCAGTCAGCGGAGTCGGCGCTCGCGTACCTCGAAGAGCACGCGGAGAGCCTCGGCGACGACCCTTGGGCGGTCGAGGAGATCGAAGCCCGCCTGCCACGCGAGCAGTACGCGGCGCGGGCCGGCATCGACGCGGCGCTCCACGACCTGCAGGGAAAGCTCGCGGGCCTACCGGTCTGGCGGCTGCTGGGGCTTCGCCGCGCCGGGCCGCCCACGTCCTGGACGATCTGGCTCGGCGATCCCGACGACATGGCCCGCCGCGCGGAGGCAGTCGCGGACAGGTTCAAGCGACTGAAGCTGAAGCTCGGCGGCGGCGACGGCCTCGACGTCCAGCGCGTGCGAGCCGTGCGCGGGGTCACACAGCTCCCCCTGATGGTGGACGTGAACGAATGGTGGTCCCTGGAGGAGGCACTCGACGCACTGCCTCAGCTCGCGGAGCTGGGCGTCGAGTACTGCGAGCAGCCGCTCCCCGCCGGCGACCCCGGCGGCGCGACGCTGAAGGAGAGCTCGCCGCTCCCGATCTACGTCGACGAGGACTGTCACGTCGCGGCCGACGTGCCGGCCTGTGTCGAGCGGGCCCATGGGATCAACATCAAGCTCGCCAAGTCGGGCGGGATCCGCGAGGCCGTGCGGATCGCACAGGTCGCCCGCGCCCTCGGGCTCGGCGTCATGCTGGGCTGCATGAACGAGTCCGGCCTCGCGGTTGCCGCGGGCGCCCAGTTCGCGAGCCTGTGCGACCACGTCGACCTCGACGGAAACCTCCTGCTGCGCCACGACCCGTGGCCGGGCGTGGAGCTCGTCGACGGCGTCCAACTCCCCTCCGAAAGCCCCGGGCTCGGTGTCAGAGAAGCTGTACCTGATCCTCGCTGAGGGCAAGAGCGGCGATCCGCATTACGGCAAGACGATGCGGGGCGTCGTCGCCTACAGCCCGCACAGGACGGTTGCGATCGTCGACTCGACGCGGGCCGGCGAGAGCTACGAGGGAGTCCCGATCGTCGGCTCCGTCGCGGATGCGCTGGCCCTCGAGCCGACGACCGCGCTGGTCGGCGTGGCCACACAGGGCGGACGCTTCCCGCCCGCCTGGCGGAAGCTCCTGAAGGCGTCGATCGAGGCCGGCCTCGACCTCGAAAGCGGGCTCCACGAGTTCGTCTCCGACGATCCCGAGCTGGTCGCCCTTGCAGCCAAGCACGGTGTCGAGCTCCGCGACCTCCGCAAGCCGCCCGCCGATTTGAGCGTGCCGACCGGCGAGAACCTCCGGCTGGACGCGATGACCGTGCTCACGGTCGGGTCCGACTGCGCAATCGGCAAGAAGACCGTCGCGATCGAGCTCGACCGGGAGGCGCAGCGGCGCGGCCTGAAGTCCGTCTTCGTCCCCACCGGCCAGACCGGAGTTGCGATCGCCGGCTGGGGCATCGCCGTCGACGCGGTCGTCGCGGACTTCATCGCGGGCGCAGCGGAGAGGCTCGTCGTCGAAGGGGCGAAGCGTGGGGGAGACCTTCTCTTCGTGGAGGGCCAGGGCTCGCTCTCGCATCCGGCGTACTCCGGCGTCACGCTCGGGCTCATGCACGGCTCGGCTCCGCACGCCTACGTTCTCTGCCATGTGGCGGGTGCGACCGAGATCGAGGGCTATCCCGGGTATCCGATCCAGCCACTCGCAGAGCTGATCGAGCTCCACGAGCGTGTGTCTCTCCCGCTGCGCCTCGCACGGGTCGCGGCGATCGCGCTCAACACACGGGCGCTGAACGACGACGAAGCGCGCGCCGCCGCCCGCTCGGTCACCCAGGAAACCGGGCTTCCGGCCGACGACCCGGTGCGGTTCGGCTCCGGCAGGGTCCTGGACGCCGTCCTGGCGGTCCTGCAATCCTGAGGGGCGAGGGCCTGATGAAGGACAGACTCAACACAGCCGTGAGGCTGACGATCGCGTGTGCCTCGGCCGCGCTCGTCTTCGCGCCGGCCGCCGGCGCCGACCTCCTGGTCGGTGTCGCCGACGACCAGCCGAAGACGTCCCCGGCGATCGCCGAGCAGTTCTACGACGCCATGAACGACGTGGGCCTCACCGAGGACCGGATCACGATCCTCTGGGACTCCCGCGCCCCGACGACGATCCGCGACCGCAACCAGATCGCGCACGCCGTCACGGTGGCGGCGGCGCACGGCGTCCATGTCACGCTCTCGATCTATCCGGACCGGGCGCGGGCGATCACGGATTCGCCGCGGGCCGCCGGAGAGTTCGCCGCCTTCACCGCCCTCGTCGCGCGGGCGTTCCCGCAGGTCAAAGACTTCATCGTCGGCAACGAGCCGAACAAGGGGCGCTTCTGGCAGCCGCAGTTCAACGCGAATCGCACGGGGGCAGCTTGTGCCGCGTACGAGCCGCTTCTGGCGGCGTCCTACGACGCGCTGAAGGCCGTCGACCCGAGCATCACGGTGATCGGCGTCGGCCTGGGGCCACGGGGAAGCGACAATCCGTTCGCGACGGCCAACCTCTCGATCTCCCCGCTGCGCTGCATCCGCGACATGGGCCGCGCCTATCGCGCGAGTAAGCGGAGGCGGCCGATCATGAACGAGCTCAGTTTCCACGCCCACCCGAACTCCGATACGGATCAGCTAGAGAAGGGCTACTCCTGGCCCAACGCGGGCGTTCCGGACCTCGCGCGCATCAAGCAGGCTGTCTGGGATGCGTTCTTCGGCACGGCCCAGCCGACCTTCGAGGAAGCGGGAATGCCTCGCGGGCCAGTGCGGACGCTGAAGATGCGCCTGAACGAGGTGGGCTGGCAGGTCGCCATTCCGCCGGCCTCGCGCGGCGCCTACTTCGGGAAGGAAAGCGTCGTGACGACTGACGAGGGCACGCAGGCCGCGATCTACGGCAACCTCATCCCGCTGATGGCGTGCGACCCGGCGGTGAAGTCCGTCCTCTTCTTCAACCTCGTGGACGATTCGAACCTCGACCGCTGGCAGTCGGGGCTCATGCGCGCGGACTGGACGCGGCGACCCTCGTACTCGATCGTCAAGGGCGCGATTGCCGCTCGTCTGACGCGCTGTCCCGGCCGACGGGTCGCCTGGCGGCACGAATACAAACCCGTCGGCGTCCACCTGGGCTTCATCGGAGGCAACCGGCCACGCTCCGCGCGGAACACCGCCTGGAGCTTCGTCGCCGGCTCGGAGGAGGCCGCGCGCTACTCCGCCGGGATCTTCCGTGTCCGGGGACCAGGGAAGGTCTCGCCCGCGGTTCGCGCCCGGATCGTCCGGTCGCTCCGTTCGGCCCGTCGCGCCGGCGCCGTTCTGCGGTCGAGCGGCAAGCTGGGCGGCGGCTGGGACCGGGTGATCCCGTTCCGCGCGAAGAGGCTGAAGCCCGGCTTCTATGTGTGCGGAGCCTGGATGGTCGCGGAGCTGAATCCGCGTCGAAAGGCGACCTACGTCGGCCGGGCGTTCAGCGTTCGGTCAACAGGCGTCTCGGGCGGGCTACGCAGGCCTTGACACGAACACTTGTTCGTTCTAGTATGGCGAACACATGTTCGTTCGGATCATCCTGATCGCCTTGCTGGCCACGTTTCTCGGCTGGAGCTTGCTGACTCGCACCTCGGAGGGTGCGGGGAGTGGACAGCCGTACGTCGTCCGGCCGGGCGACACGCTGTGGTCGATTGCGGCCGCGCGGTATGGAGGCGATCCGCGAGAAGGCGTCTGGAAGCTCCAACAAAGGAACGACCTTGCCGGGACCGTGATCAGGCCCGGTGAGCGGCTGGTCTTGCCGTAGCGGGCTTGCCTAGGCGATATCGGCGACGACGAGGTGCAGACCGCTGGTCTCGCCGGCCTCGGTCGTGAAGAACTCTCCGGGGCGGAGTCTGTAGGCCGCGAAGAAGGCGTCGACGACGTCGGGCGCAAACTGCGTTCCGCGCCCGTTGCGCACCTCCGCGAAGGCCTGCTCGAGCTTGAGTGCGGGCTGGTACGGGCGAATGGTCGTCATCGCATCCCAGGCATCCGCGAGCCCGACGACGGAGGCCTCGAGCGGGATCTCCTCTGTGGCGAGGCCGTCGGGATAGCCGCGACCGTCCCAGCGCTCGTGGTGATGCCGGATCATCGGCATGGTCGCCCGGAGCGGTCCGAACTTGCCGACGATGTGCGCGCCATCCTCTGAGTGTCGCTTGATCACTTCGTACTCCTCCGCGGTGAGCCGGGACGGCTTCGTGAGGATCGCGTCCGGCACCCGCAGCTTGCCGATGTCGTGGAAGAGGGCTCCGAGTCGAAGCGGGTCGAGTCGACTCTTGGGCAGCTCGAGCTCCTCGCCGATCGCAACTGCGATCCGTTGCACGCGCCGCGAGTGACCGGCTGTGTAGGGATCCTTGGCCTCGACGGTCGCGTTCAGGCTCTCGATCGCCTCGAGCGAGCTCTCCTCGAGCTTTGCATAGGCGGCCATGAGGTCTTTCGAGCGCTTGCGAAGCTGATCGGTCTGGCGCCGCAGCGTGCTCGACGCGGTTCGCACCAGGAGCACGAGGAGGCCCCAGAGGAGCGCGAAGACAACAAAGGTCGCGAGCCAGATGACGTGCTTCTTGCCGGCGATCGAGGCTTCGATCCTCGAGGCGTCGGCGTAGATCTCCAAGGCGCCGATCACGTACCCGCCGTCGATGACGGGGGCGTACACCTCCAGAGCTTTGGCAGTGCTCGTCCCCGCCTCGGCCGTGTGCTCCGCAGAATCGAGCTCCTCGAGATTCGCCACTGCCTTGCGCGTCTCGATTGCCTCGCGGAGATGGTCGGAGACCGGAAACGCTTTGCCCATACGCTCCGGGCCGACATTCGTCCACGCCAGGACGCCGTCAGGGAGCCAGACGTTGACGCTGATGATGTCCGGTCTTGCCGCGAGGCTCGTCTTGACGATCCCTTTGGCCCGGTACCCGACCGAGATCCGTCCCCCGTGCACGATCTCCCGGTGCAGGAGGCCGTTCGTGTACTCGGTCAGGCTGAGCTGGGCGTCTTCGATCGCCTGCTGACGCAATGCATGGGTGAGCATGAGCCCGAGGCCGATCGCAGCCGCGGCGAGCAGCACGGCGCTCGCCAGGATGAACGCCCGCAAGAGCGTGAGCGAACGGGTGATCTTTTCGGTGATATTCGGGGTAGCCACAGGGCCGGAGCCTCCTCAATGGGAGTATCGGCGGGAATTGGGCCCCCGCCTCACCCAAACGAGGTACTGGCCCTACCGGGGGGTGATGGTTAACTAAACCGCGTGGATCTCGACGTCGTCTTTCTCGGAACATCCGGGTCGATGCCGACGGCACAGCGGGCGCCGGCCGCGTTGCTGCTGCGTCGCGGGGGAGAGCGCCTGCTCTTCGACTGCGCAGAGGGCACGCAGCGGCAGCTCCTGCGCTCGAATGTCGGGCTGATCGAGCTTCGCGAGATCTTCCTGACGCACTACCACGCTGACCATTACCTCGGCCTTCCGGGGATGCTGAAGACCTTCGCGCTGCGCGGACGGGAGGTTCCGATCACGGTCTATGGGCCGCCCGGCCTGCGGGATCTCTTCGAGGCGCTGCGACGCATCTTCGGGCGGCTGACCTACACGGTCGAGTTGAAGGAGCTGCGGGCCGGCGACGTGTTGATTCGCGAGGACTATCGACTCGCCACCTTCGCGGTCGCCCATGGTGTCTCGGCCGTCGGCTACGCGCTCGTCGAGGACCCGCGCCCAGGCCGGTTCGACGTGCAGTCGGCCGACGCCCTCGGTGTTCCACCCGGCCCCGAGCGTGGCGCGCTCCAGCGCGGGGAATCGGTGACGCTTCCGGACGGACAGACGATCACGCCGGACAAAGTGCTCGGTGCGGCCCGGCCGGGGCGCAAGGTCGTGATTGCGGGCGACGGCGGTCCGTCCGAGACGGTGATCGAGGCGGCCCGCGGAGCAGACGTGCTCGTGCACGAGGCGACCTTTTGCGAGGACGAGCGCGACCGGGCACGCGAGACCGCGCACTCGACCGCGCTCGAGGCAGCCGGAGTCGCGCGGGCCGCCGAGGCTCAGATGCTGGCTCTCACGCATCTGTCGAACAGGTACTTCGGCGGCGAGGTCGCCCGCGAGGCGCGGACGATCTTCCCGAACGCGATCGTGCCGAAGGACTTCGATACGATCGACGTCCGCTTCCAGGAGCGGGGAGGGCCGCAGCTCGTGAAGGGCGGAGCTCTCCACGACCGGCCGGAACGCGAGATCGTGCCCACACGGGAGGAGTCGCCGGAATGACGCGAATGGTTCAGGTGGCCATGGCGGGGGACGTGACGGAAGCAGAAGAGCTGCAGGCGATCCTGACCTCGGCCGGGATCGAGTCGCAGCTCGAGGTCGCAGTCGACCACCACCCGCGCGAGACCGAGGACGCTCCCCAGAAGGTGCTTGTCCCGGAGACGTCGCTCGAGGCTGCGCAGCACGCGATCGAGGCGCTCACGGAACCAGAGGAGCTCGTCGACGGAACCTGATTTCGGCCGCATCGCGGCCAGGTATGACGATCTTCGGCCCGCGGACTCGAACTGGTGGGAGCTGTTCGAGCTCCTCGTCCGCGAGGGCGACCTGCTCGGGCGACGGCTGCTCGACATCGGCTGCGGAACGGGTCGCGTCGCGGCGGCGCTCGCCGAACGCGGCTCGCGCGTCTGGGGCGTCGAGCCGTCGGCCGAGATGGCAGCCCTGGCCCGGGAACGGATCAGCACGGTCAAGGTCGCGCCGGCCGAGCAGCTGCCGTTCAAGGACGGGTGGTTCGAGCGCGCAGTCATGGTGCTCGTCATCCACCTGCTCGATCGGCCCCAGGCCTTCGCGGAGGCGCATCGCGTGCTCGGTGCTGCCGGGCGCCTCGCCGTCGCTACGTTCGACCACGCGCACTTCGAGCGCTACTGGCTCAACCGCTTCTTCCCATCGCTCGAGGCGATCGACCGCGCGCGTTTTCCCGAGCCGCCTGTGCTCCAGGAAGAGCTCGAGTCCGCCGGGTTCTCCTCGGTGCAGTTGACTCCGCTTTCTCAGCGAGCCGAGATCGACCTCGAGGAAGCGCTCGAACGCGTGCGCGGCCGGTTCATCTCGCCGCTCCAGCTCCTCGACGAGCACGAGCTCGAAGCCGGTCTCGAGCGGATGGCGGCCGAGCTCCCGGAGCAGAACGAGTACGGCCTGGAGTGGATCGTGGCCGTGGCCGAGCGCCGCTAAGTCAGGCCTGGTCTACAGATACCGCTCGAACCAGTCCACGATCCGATCGATGCGGTCGACGCGGCGGTCCGGTCGTCCTGATCCGAGCAAGAGATGGAACTCGTCCGGGTACCGGACCATCTCCACGGTCTGACCGAGCCGGCGCATCATCATGAAGGCGAGCTCCGTCTGCCCTGCGGGACAGCGGAGATCACCTTCGGCCTGGAGGAGTAGGAGGGGCGTCGTGTTGCGGTGGAGTTGTGCCGCGGGCGAGCGGTCGAGCATGCGTGCGAAGTCGTCCCAGGGCTCGTCGATTCCGGCCACGTGCTCGGCGATCGTGAACCCGTAATCCGACTCTCCGTAGAACGACACGAGCTCGACGACCGGGTTCTCGCTGACTGCGGCCGCGAAACGGCCGGGATAGCGGCCGAGGAGCCAGTTCGTCATGTAACCGCCGTAGGACAGGCCGAGGAGACCGACGTGGCGGCGGTCCGCGATGCCCTTCCGGACTGCCCAGTCGACGAGGCGCAGGCAGTCCGATTCGTCCGCATCGCCCCAGTTCCCGTCGATCGCCTTCGCGAACGCCTCTCCGTAGCTGACCGAGCCCCTCGGGTTGCCGTAGAGCACGGTGAAGCCCGCGTCCGCCAGCGCGACCATCTCGAGCCAAGGCGCGGAGCCGTGCGCGAGGTGAGGGCCGCCGTGGATGTGGAGCACGAGCCCGCGGCTCCGGCGACCCTTCGGACGCAGGAGCCAGGCGTCGATCTCATGACCGTCTCGATGTCGGACGGCGTGACGCTCAGGGTCCCGGCGATGCGGTGCGAACCACCGGCCACCGTTCTGCGACAACCGCCGCAGATCGCCGTCTTCGACGGCGTAGACGTCGCCCGCGCCGCCGTCCACGCTCGCGACGGCCGCGATCCGGCCCGCTCCGACCGCGACCAACGAGCAGACGGCATCGTCGCGGTCGACGAGTCGCTCGGTCGAGCCGTCCAACCCGAAGCGATACGGAACACAGGCTCCTCGGTCGGTGACGAGCGCGAGGACGTTCTCCTCGTCGAGCCAGATGACAGGTGGCGGAAACCGCGCGGCGAAGTCGCAGAAATCGGTCGTGACGGCGAACCAGAAGGGCCGATCGAGCTGCTCTCCGAGCCGCCGGGTAGACCGGCCGTCCTTCACCCACAGGCCCAGATTCGTCGCGCCGCTGTAGTTCGGGTCGTCGAGGCCGATGAAGGCGACCTTCCCGGCGGGCGAGAACGCGGCGGACGAGACTTCCCCCTGGAGCTCCGCCACCTTGACGGGTCGGCCGCCCTTGGCCGGCATCGCCCACGCCTGTAACTGCTCGAGGAGCCCGGCCTCGGGCCTCGGGTCGGCCAGGTAGCCGATCCGCTTGCCGTCGGCCGACCAGAAGGCCTGGGCAACCTCGTAGCCGGGGTCGGTGAGGCGCTTGGGCTTTCCTCCACGGACGGGGATAACCCACAGACTCGTGAACTGATCGCGAATGCCGACCATGTCGAGCCGCCAGTTCAGATCCGTGATTCGGCGCGCCGTCGGCTGCTCCGGGTCGCCGACGACGAACCGCTGCTCGCCGCTTTCGGCAAGCAGGGCAACCGTCTTGCCGTCGGGCGACCACTCGGCCGCACCGACCTGGCGGTCGAACTCGACGAGCTGCACCGGCTCGCCGCCCGTGAGTGGGAGCAGCCAGGGCTGCGACTTCCCGGAGCGAGTGGAGAGAAAGAGGAGGGTCTGCCCATCCGGCGAGAAGCGCGGGCACATGTCGTAAGGACCGCTCGTGATCTGCTCGCCGCGCCCTCGCGTCATCGGGACGCGCCAGAGCCGCATGCTGTACTTCCCGCCCTCGATCGTCCGCCGCGCATAGACCGCGGAGGATCCGTCGGGTGCGACCGCCAACTGCGTGACGAGGGTCTCCCGCAGGATGTCCTTGCCGGTGAAGCGACGCTGGGCCAGGGGGCAATCATGCATGCCGTCCGCAGGAGCCGCTAAAGTCCCGCCCGACCCGAACCCCTTTAACTCGGTCCCGAGAGGCCGGAAAGGAGTCCGATGCACCTGCCTGCCCCCGTCCGTCTCCAGACGCTGCCAAGCCGTTGAGCCAGGCAGGCATCTCGGCCGAGAAGGTCCTGCTGGACGGCGAAGCGATCCAGCGGAGCCTCGCTCGCATCGCCCACGAGATCGTCGAGGCGAACCCGGATCTCGAGCAGGTCGCGCTCGTCGGCATCCACACGCGCGGAGTGCCGCTCGCGCAGCGCCTGCGCCGGCTGATCGCCGACTTCAGCGGCCAGGAGGTGCGCCTCGGATCGGTCGACATCACCTTCTACCGCGACGACGTCCAGGTGCGCGGGGGAGAGGCGCCGATCCACGCGCAGCCGGTGGTGCGCGCCACGAAGCTCGACTTTCCACTCGAGGGGATGACCTGCGTGCTGGTCGACGACGTCCTCTACACGGGTCGCACGATCCGCGCTGCGATCGAGGCGCTTTTCGACTACGGGCGCCCCGCGCGAGTGCAGCTCGCCTGCCTCGCCGACCGCGGCCACCGCGAGCTTCCGATCCGTCCCGACTACATCGGCAAGAACCTGCCGACCGCCCATGAGGAGCGGGTCCAGGTTCAGCTCGTCGAGATCGACGAGGTCGATCAGGTCCTGCTCATCCCAAGGAAGGAGCCCAGTGGGTGATCTCCACGTCATGCGGGACGACCTGCGCCCGCCCGCGCCGCCGCCCAGGCGGCACCTGATCTCGATCGGCGACCTGACGCGCGAGGACGTCGAGCGCCTGCTCGGCACCGCGCGCACGCTCGAGCGGTCGCTCGACCGCGAGATGAAGAAGCTGCCGACGCTCCGCGGCCGGCTCGTCATCAACGTCTTCTACGAATCGTCCACGCGCACGTCCTCCAGCTTCGAGCTCGCGGCCAAGCGGCTCTCGGCCGACACGATGTCGATCAAGGCGTCCGGCTCCGCGGTCGACAAGGGCGAGTCGCTGAAGGACACGGCGATCACGCTTGGCGCGTACGACCCGGACGTGATCGTGCTGCGCCACCCGCACATCGGCGCGCCCCAGCTCGTCTCCCGGGTCACCGAAGCTTGCATCGTCAACGCGGGCGACGGGAAGCACCAGCATCCGACGCAGGCGTTGCTCGATCTCTACACGATCCAGGAGCAGTTCGGCCGCATCGAAGGACTGCACGTGGCGATCGTCGGGGACGTCTTGCACTCGCGCGTCGCCCGTTCGAACATCCAGGCGCTCGTCCTCCTCGGTGCCCGCGTCACGCTCGTCGGCCCGCCGTCGCTCATCCCCCGCGGGATCGAGGCGATGGGCTGCGAGACGACTACGGAGATCGACGCGATCGGCGCCGCGGACATCGTCTACGTCCTGCGCATGCAGAGCGAGCGCATGCAGGAGGGCGCGAACTACGTGCCGAGCCTTCGCGAGTACACGGCGCGCTGGGGAGTGACGCCGGAGCGCCTGCGCCCGGGGCAGAAGGTCATGCATCCGGGCCCGATGAACCGCGGCGTCGAGATCGACCCCCTGGTGGCCGATGCGGCCGACGCGCTGATCGAGACGCAGGTGCGCGCCGGGCTCGTCGTCCGAATGGCGGTGCTGTACGACCTCCTGACGTCCGGGCCCAAGCCGGTCAAGGCCGAGGTCCCGATGGAGGTGGCGTGATGCTCTTCGTCAAGGACGCGCCGAAGGAGAGCATCGTCGTTCGCGGCGCCCGGGTGCTCGACCCCGTCGAAGGCGTCGACGGCCAGGTCGACGTCCGGATCGACGAGGGCGTTATCGCCGAGCTCGGATCGAACCTGCCGGTCAACGGCCACCGCGTGCTCGACGGCTCGGGCCTCGTGCTCGCACCGGCCTTCGTCGACCCGCATGTTCATCTGCGCACTCCCGGCCGGGAGGACGAGGAGACGATCGCCTCCGGCACTGCGGCTGGGGCCGCCGGCGGCTACTGCGCGATCCTGGCGATGCCGAACACGGAGCCGGTCGTCGACACGGCTGCCGTGCTCGGGGCGCTGATCGAGCAGGCCCATACCCAGGCCGAGGTGCAGGTCGGGTTCCTGGCCGCGATCTCGAAAGGACAGCAGGGCGCCGAGCTGACCGAGATGGGTGAGCTCGCAGACGAAGGCGCAGTCGGCTTCACGGACGACGGCCACCCGGTGGTCGCGACCTCGCTCATGTGGCGCGCGCTCCAGTACGCCTCGATCACCGACCGGCCACTCGCGGTCCACTGCGAAGACCCGACGCTCTCCCGCGGCGGGCACATGCACGAGGGGACGGTCTCGGCCGAGCTCGGGATCGGCGGCTGGCCCTCGATCGCCGAGAGCGTGATGGTCGAGCGCGACCTCGCGCTCGCCACCTACGAAAGCCGGACGCTGCACCTGATGCATCTCTCGGCCAGGGCCTCGGTGGACGCGTTGCGCCGTGCCCACTCGGACGGAGTCCGCGCGACGGCAGAGGCTACGCCGCACCACCTCGTGCTGACCGACGAAGCCGTGCGCTCGCTCGACCCGAACGTGAAGATGAATCCGCCCTTGGGAACCGCGGAGGACCGCGCTTCCCTAGTTGAAGGTCTCCGGGACGGGACGATTTCCTGCGTCGCTACCGACCACGCGCCGCACGCGCGGCACGAGAAGGAGGTGCCGTTCGAGGCCGCGCCCTTCGGCGTCACCGGGCTCGAGACCTCGTTCGCGGCGCTCTACACGCACCTGGTCGAGCCCGGGCTCCTCTCGCTGGAGACGCTGCTCGAGCGGATGTCCGCCGGCCCGGCGCGTGCTTATGGCCTCGAGATCCCGAAGATTGCAGTAGGCGCACCCGCGAACGTCGTCTTGCTCGACAAGCAGGCAAGTTGGCAGGTCGCCGAGGACGGCTTCCGCTCCCGCTCGAAGAACTCCTGGCTGATCGGCGAGAAGCTGCGTGGCCGGGTTCGCGCGACGATCGCCGCGGGCAGGCTGGTGCACGAGGCATGAACGGGTTCCTAGCCCTCGAGGACGGGACGGTCTTTCGCGGCGAGTCCGTCGGCGCTGACGGCTACGCCTTCGGCGAGGCGGTCTTCACGACGGCGATGACCGGGTACCAGGAGGTCGTCACCGACCCGAGCTATGCGGACCAGATCGTCTGCTTCACGGCCACGATGGTCGGGAACTACGGCGTCGCGACGAAGCACACGGAGTCCGGGCACGCGCACGCCCGGGCCGTCGTCATGCGCGAGGCGCGCGGGCCTGCCTGGACGGACTGGCTGCACGACCGCGGCGTCGTCGCGCTGAGCGGGATCGACACCCGCTCGCTCGTCCTCCACCTGCGCCAGGCGGGAAGCATGCGAGCGATCGCGATGGCCGGCGAGGCCTCGCTGACGGAGGCGCTGACGAGCGTCCGCAGCCAGCCCCAGATGGCCGGGCGGGCTCTCGCAGCGAAGGTCTCCACGCGCGAGCCCTACGTGTTCTCGGACGCGGGCCGGGCACGGATCGCCGTCGTCGACTACGGCTGCAAGCGCTCGATTCTCAATAGGCTCGCCTGGTCCGGAGCCGCGGTCACGGTCTTCCCGCACGACGTGGAAGCCGACGAGCTCGCGCGCTACGACGGTGTCCTGCTTTCGAACGGCCCCGGCGATCCGAGTGCCCTCGAAAAAGAGATTGCAACCGTCTCCCGCCTGGTTGGACGTGTCCCGATTCTCGGGATCTGCCTCGGGCACCAGCTCCTTGCGCTCGCGACCGGTCACGAGACCTTCAAGCTCCCCTTTGGCCACCGCGGCGCGAATCACCCGGTCGTCGAGCGCGACACCGGCGGAGTGCTCGTCACCTCCCAGAATCACGGGTTCGCGGTTGCACCGAGTGAGGCCCGCGAGGCGACGCACATCTCGCTCTACGACGAGACCGTCGAAGGGCTTCAGTACCCGGAGCTGCGCGCGCGCTCCGTCCAGTTCCATCCGGAGGCAGGCCCTGGCCCGCACGATGCCTGGGGCCTGATCGACGGGTGGATCGAGGAGGTGAGCTCGGTTGCCCAGGCGGCGTGACATCGAGTCGATCTGCCTGATCGGCTCCGGGCCGATCGTCATCGGCCAGGCTTGCGAGTTCGACTACGCGGGCTGCCAGGCGCTCAAGGTGCTGCGGGAGGACGGGTTCCGGACGATCGTCGTGAACTCGAACCCCGCGACGATCATGACCGACCCGGGCTTCGCAGACCGGACGTATCTCGAGCCGCTCGATCTCGAGGGCGTGGCCGGCGTGCTCGAGCGCGAGCGGCCCGACGCGCTGCTACCGACGATGGGTGGCCAGACCGCTCTCAACCTCGCCGTCGCACTCGCCGAGGAGGGCATCCTCGATGATCTCGGCGTCGAGCTGATCGGGGCGCCGATCGACGTCATCCAGCGCGCCGAGGACCGCGAGCGCTTCCGCGAGACCGTGCTCGCGACGGGGTTGCGGGTGCCCGAGTCGACGATCGTGACCGCGCCCGAGGACGTGCCGGAGGGCCTGTCCCTCCCGGTGATCCTGCGGCCGGCGTTCACTCTCGGCGGCCACGGCGGCGGGACGGCCCGGACGACCGAGGAGTTCGAGCACATGCTCGAGCGTGCGCTGGCCGAGAGCCCCGTCGGCCAGGTGCTCGTCGAGGAGTCGCTCCTCGGCTGGGACGAGTTCGAGCTCGAGCTGATGCGCGACAGCCATGACAACGCAGTCGTGGTCTGCTCGATCGAGAACCTTGATCCGATGGGGATCCACACGGGTGATTCGGTGACCGTGGCCCCGCAGATGACCCTCTCGGACGAGGCCTACCAGGAGCTCCGCGACGCGGCGATCGCCGTCATCCGCGCCGTCGGGGTCGATTGCGGCGGCTCGAACATCCAGTTCGCGCGCGAGCGGCGAAGCGGCGAGCTCCGTGTGATCGAGATGAACCCGCGAGTCTCGCGCTCCTCCGCGCTCGCCTCGAAGGCGACCGGCTATCCGATCGCCAAGGTCGCCGCGAAGCTCGCGGTCGGCTACACGCTCGACGAGATCCCGAACGATCTGACCGGCACGACCCCCGCAAGCTTCGAGCCGACCCTCGACTACGTGGTCGTCAAGTTCCCGCGGTTTGCCTTCGAGAAATTCCCCGGGGCGGACACGACACTCGGCACGCAGATGAAGTCGGTCGGAGAGGCGATGGGCATCGGCCGCACGTTCAGCGAGGCGTTCTTGAAGGCGAGCCGTTCCCGTGAGTTGGACGCCGGCGTGCAAACCCCCTGGGCTGGGCTCGACCTTCCCGTCGGCGTTCACCCCTGGTTCCGGGCCGAGATCGATCGCCTTGAGGACACTCTGCGTTGCCTCACCCACGTCGACGAGCTCGTCACCGACGACTGGATTCGAGTCAAGCGCGCAGGGATTTCGGACGCGGAGATCGCGGCGCGCTGCGCGACGAGCGAGGAGATCGTGCGCGCGAAGAGGAGGGGCTGGGGAGTGCGGCCTGCGTACCGGCGGGTGGACTCCTGCGCGGCCGAGGTCGAGGCCAACTCGAACTACTACTACTCCACGTGGGGCGAGCAAGACGAGGCCGCTCCCGCGGCGGACGAGCCGCGCGTGGTCATCCTCGGGTCCGGCCCGAACCGGATCGGGCAGGGGATCGAGTTCGACTACTGCTGCGTCCACGCGGCGAAGGCGTATCGAGCGCTCGGCTTCGAGGCGGTGATGGTGAACTGCAATCCCGAGACCGTGTCGACCGACTACGACACCTCGAACCGCCTCTACTTCGAGCCGCTCGGCGCCGAGGAAGTGCTGGAGATTTGCGCCCGCGAGCTTCCCGACGGCGTCGTCATCCAGTTCGGCGGCCAGACTCCGCTGAAGCTCGCGCGCGAGCTCGAGGCCGAGGGCTGGCGGATCCTCGGCACGCCGTTCGACGCAGTCGACCTCGCCGAGGATCGCGAGCGCTTCGCCGCCCTCTGCGACGACCTCGACATCGCCGTGCCCTCCTGGGCCATGGCGGAGGGAGCCGAGCATGCCGTCTACGTCGCGGAGGCGATCGGGTATCCGGTCCTCGTGCGCCCCTCGTACGTGCTCGGCGGCCGGAACATGCAGGTCTGCTACGACGGCCAGGCGGTCGCGGAAGCGGCAGCATCGGGCGAGCGAGTGCTCGTCGACCACTTCCTCGAGGGCGCGATCGAGGTCGACGTCGACGCGCTCTGCGACGGCAACGAGACCTACGTCGCAGCGGTCATGGAGCACGTCGAGGAGGCAGGAATCCATTCCGGCGACTCGTCCTGCGTGCTTCCGGCGCCGTCGCTCACCCCGGAGACGGCGGCTCAAGTCGAGGACGTCGTGCGGCGGCTCGCTCCGGCGCTCGGCGTGGTCGGTCTCGTCAACGTGCAGCTGGCGGTCATCGACGGCGACGTCTTCGTCATCGAGGCGAACCCACGGGCGTCGCGGACGGTGCCCTTCGCGAGCAAGGCGACAGGCATCAATCTCGTCGAGGCGGCCTGCCGACTCGCGTCCGGCATACCGCTCGCGGAGCTCGACCTGCCGGCCGATCCGACGCCGAAGCAGGTCTCAGTAAAAGCCGCGGTCCTGCCGTTTGCACGCTTCCCCGGGGCCGACCCAGTGCTGGGCCCGGAGATGCGCTCGACCGGCGAGGTGATGGCGAGCGCGGCCGATTTCCCGACTGCCTTTGCGAAGGCCGAGCGGGCTGCCGGGCGGCCGCTTCCCGCGGCGGGGACGGCCTTCCTCTCGGTGCGCGACGCAGACAAGCCGGCGGCGGTCGAGGTCGCGGGCTCGCTCTCGAAGCTCGGGTTCCGCCTCGTCGCGACTGCCGGGACGGCTCGTGCGCTCGCGGCCGCGGGGATCGCCGTCGAGCACGTGCGCAAGGTGGCGGAGAGCGGCGACGGCCCGACCGTCGTCGACCTCGTTCGCAGGGGCCATTGCGATCTCGTGCTCAACACGCCGTTCGGGGACTCGGGCGCGCGCTCGGACGGCTATCTCATCCGCGAGGCCGCGTTGGCTGCGCGTATCCCGTGCATCACGACGATCGCCGGCGCGCGGGCAGCCGTCCATGCGATCGCCGACGCTCAGGGCGATCTCACCGTCTCGCTCCAGGAGCAGATCAGTGCGCAGAAGAGAAGCGCTTAACGTTCTCGGCAACGAGGCTGTCGGCCCCTATGCGCTGCTTCGTCTCGAGCGCGGCGGGCTCGATCCGGGAATGCCCGGACAGTTCTTCATGCTCGAGGCGCCCGGACGCGTCATGCCGCGGCCGATGAGCCTCTGCCAGGCACCGCCCGGCGAGCTGACCTTCCTGTTGGAGGCGGTCGGGCCTGGAACGAAGGCGCTCGCAGCGCTCGAGGCCGGCGAGGCGATCCACGTCTTCGGCCCGCTCGGAAACGGCTACCGGCTGGACGTCGAGCGGCCACTCCTGGTCGGAGGCGGGATCGGCGTGGCGCCCTTCCCGTACCTCTCCGAGCAGCTCGGCTCGCCACCTGCGCTCCTGGGCTTCCGCAGCGACTGGCACGCGGAGGCCGCGGCTCTGGTCCCGAACGCGGAAGTCGTCGTCGAACCGACCCTCGTCACGGCGCCCCTCCGAGACCTTGCAACCCGCGACGTCCTGGCGTGTGGCCCCGAGCCGATGCTGGAGGCCGTGCGTGAGCTCGTGCCGGATGCCCAACTTGCCTGGGAAGCGCCGATGGCGTGCGGCTACGGCGCGTGTTACGGATGCTCGGTGGAGATCGACGGCGTTCTCCAGCGACTCTGCGTGGCTGGCCCGGTCCTGGAGGCCGCGTGATCCTGAACGCCTCCGGCTGCCTGGACGCGCTCGAGGCGCCCGAGGTGGCGCGCGCGCTCGACGCCTTCGTCACGAAAACCGTGACGCCGCAGCCGCGCGAGGGCAACCGACCGGTGCGGATCGCCGAGACCGAGGCCGGAATGCTGAATTCGATCGGGCTCGAAAACCCCGGGATCGAGGCGCTTCTCAGCGACAAGCTTCCGCGCCTCAGCGAGCTCGGAGTGTCGATCTGGGTCTCCGTCGGTGGCTTTGCGGCGTCCGATTACGCCGAGATCTGCGCTGCGCTCGACGATCGTGACGAGGTGGCGACGATCGAGCTCAATCTCTCGTGTCCGAACGTCGACGAGGCTCCGGAAAGCGCTGCGGAGCTCGTCGCTGCGGCCCGTCCGGAGACGCGGAAACCGCTCTACGCGAAGCTCTCACCTGCTGCGAGCGACCTCCCCGAGGCGGCGAGAGCCGTCCAGGCCGCCGGCGCCGACGGGCTCTCGCTCGTGAACACGATCCGGGGCCTCGCCCTCGACGAAAGGACGCTTCGGCCGCGCCTCGAGCACGAGCTCGGCGGGTACTCCGGCCCGGCCTTGAAGCCGATCGCGCTCGCGGCCGTCTACCAGTGCTACCGGGCGACCGGTCTCCCGATCGTGGGCATGGGCGGAATCGGGACCGGGCGTGACGCGCTCGAATTCCTTGCCGCCGGAGCAAGCGCGATTGCGCTTGGAACGATCCTCTTCTCGGACCCCGACGCTCCGGGCCGAGTCCGCGGGGAGCTGGCCGACGAGCTCGCCGCGCGAGGCCTTGCCGGCTCGGAGGACGCCCGCGGTCTTGCCCACCGCGAAGAGTCGGCCGTGTTGCCCAAATAGAAAATAGACGGATTTAGCGGCCAAAACCCACCGTTTGCACGCCCGACCCAGGGGCACTAGTATCTCGCGCCGTGGCGGCAACCAAGACTCAGGCGAAGGCTCCCGCCAGATCGCGCGACCAGCGCATGGAGGCTCTCAAGCGCGCGAACGACATCCGGGTGAAGCGCGCGCAGCTCAAGAAAGACCTGAAATTGGGCCGCGCGAGGATCGACAAGATCCTCAACAACCCACCCGAATACGTCGCGACCGCAAAGGTCTTCGACATGCTGATGGCCGTGCCGAAGTTCGGCCGGGTGAAGGCGGCGCGTTTCCTGAATCAGGCCCGCATCAGTCAGTCGAAGACGGTGGGAGGCCTCTCCGACCGTCAGCGGACTGAGCTGATTGGGCTCTTCAATCGGTAAGAGCCCGACCCCGGTCTTTGTCGTAACCGGTACCTCTGGTGCGGGCAAAGGCACTCTCGAGAAGGAGCTCTTGAGCCGGATGCCCGAGGTCGAGCTCGCCGTTTCGGCGACGACCCGCGATCGGCGCGAGGGTGAGGAGAACGGCCGCGAGTACTGGTTCATCTCCGACGAGGAGTTCGACGAGAAGCTCGCCGCCGGCGAGTTTCTGGAGCACGTCGAGTTTCCGTGGGGACAGCGCTCGGGCACCTTGCGCTCGGAGATCGCCCGCATCGCCGACTCGGGGAAGATTCCCCTCCTCGACCTGGAGCCGCAAGGCGCTCTCGACGTGAAGAACACCGTCCCTGGCGCGGTCACGATCTTCGTCGAGGCACCGAGCTTCGAGGAGAACGAGCGGAGGCTCCGCGCACGGGCGACCGAGAGCGAAGGCGAGATCGAGGACCGCCTCGAGCTCGCACGAGAGCAGCTGAGCCAGGCCAACGAGTTCGACTACTTGATCGTCAACGACGATCTCGACCGGGCTCTCGGCGACCTGACAGAGATCGTTCGCGGGAAACGTTCAGGCGCAGGTACAGTGTCGAGACCGTGATCTATCCACGCATCGATCAGCTGCTCGAAAACGTCAATGAGCGCTATGCGCTCGTGATCGTCGCCGCCAAGCGCGCGCGGCAGATCAACAACTACCACCACCAGCTCGGCGAAGGCACGTTCGACGACAACCCACCGCCGCTCGTGGAGTCGCGCTCCAAGAACTACTTGACGATGGCCCTCGAAGAAATCGCCGAGGGCAAGATCAAGTACACGTACCGCGCGTAGCTTCGCTCGCTTTCACGGGTGAACCCCTGGTTCCCCCGTGGGCCCCCTCCTTGCCATCGGAGTAGGTCGGCGGCTGTTGTAGTGGGCCGGTGGCTGTGGTTGTGGTTCAACTGTGGCGTAGCGGGCCTCCCGCCGGGCAAAGCCCGGCTCCGGCGTCGGCTTGTGGGTGGCGGTCTCCGAGCGTCCTCTGCCTAGGGGGTTTGGCGAAACGCCGACGCCGATGAAGTGTCGCTTGCCTAAGTGGGCAGAATGTAGATATGGCGCGGGTTCTTCTTGGGGTCACCGGGGGCATCGCTGCTTACAAAGCCTGCGAGCTCACGCGCCTGCTCGTGTGTGCGGGGCACGACGTTGTTCCGCTCGTCACGGCTGGCGCCGACCGGTTCGTGCGCCGGGAGACCTTTGCCGCACTTGCTCGGCGGCCGGCTGGGGAGGACCTCTATCCGCACCTCACCCGCGCCGACCTGCTCGTGATCGCTCCGCTGACGGCGAACACGATGGCGAAGCTTGCCTACGGGCTTGCCGACGACGTGCTGACGGAGGCGGCGCTCGCCCACCGCGGGCCGGTGCTCGTCGCGCCGGCGATGAACCCACGCATGTGGGCTCACCCGGCGACGCAGGCAAACGCGGCGACGTTGCGTGAGCGCGGCGTCGAGCTGATCGGACCAGACGAGGGCGAGACCGCCGAGGGAGAGCTCGGAGTGGGGCGGATGTCCGAGCCGCAAGAGATCTTCGAGCGCGTCCAGGAGCTGCTCGGTGCTCGGAACGGGACGCTCGCCGGCAAGCGGGTGCTCGTCAGCGCCGGCGGAACGCGCGAGCCGCTCGATGCGGTGCGCTTCGTCGGCAACCGCTCCTCGGGACGAATGGGCGTCGCCCTCGCGGACGAGGCGCGCCGGCGCGGTGCCGAGGTCACGCTGATCGCGTCGAACCTCGCGATTGCGGCGCCGGAGGGCGTCGAGGTCGTCGAAGCACCGACCGCGGCCGACGTCGAACGCGCGATCGCTGCCAGGGCTGGAGCCGACATCGTCCTCATGGCCGCGGCCGTTTCGGATTACCGGCCGGTGGAAACCGAAGTAGCCAAGCGTCCGAAAGACCAGGAGTCGTGGAAAATCGAGCTGGAGCCGACGGTGGACGTGCTGCGAGAGCTCAGTGAGGGGCGAACGAACGGCCAGGTGCTCGTCGGCTTTGCGGCCGAGACCGGCGAGGGTGGGCTCGAGCGAGCGCGCGAGAAGCTGACCGCCAAGCGAGTCGACCTGATCGTCTACAACGACGTAGCTCGGGAAGACGTGGGTTTCGACACGACCGAGAACGAAGTCGTCCTACTCTCCGCCACGGGTGAGCGCCGCGTGGAGAAGGCCCCGAAGGAAGCGATTGCCGCCGCCATCCTCGACGAGGTCGAGCGGCTCGTCTGATGCAGGAGGAGCAGCGCGAAGTCTCGACGACCCAGTCGGCCGAGCTCATCCGGCGGCTCGCCGAGAACCTGGCCAAGGTCATCCACGCGCCGGCCGAGACCCTCCGCCTGGCCGTCCTCTGCCTCGTCAGCGAAGGGCACATGATCATCGAGGACTTTCCCGGAGTGGGGAAGACGATGCTGGCGAAGGCGGTCGCGCGCTCCCTCGACTGCTCGTTCTCGCGCCTCCAGTTCACGCCCGACCTGCTCCCGTCGGACGTGACCGGGGTCAACGTCTTCAACCAGCGCTCGAACGAGTTCGAGTTCCGTCCCGGTCCGATTTTCGCGAACCTACTCCTCGTCGACGAGATCAACCGCGCTCCTCCGAAGACCCAGGCCGCGCTCCTCGAGTGCATGCAGGAGAACCAGGTCACGATCGACGGCGTCAGCTACGCGCTCGGGCGCCCGTTCATGGTCATGGCGACCCAGAACCCGATCGAGTACGAGGGCACGTACCCGCTGCCGGAGGCGCAGCTCGACCGCTTTACGATGCGGATCGACATCGGGTATCCGTCGCACGCCGAGGAAGCGAAGATGCTGGCCGAGCAGACGAGCGATCCGCCTCTCGAAGACCTCGAGCCGGTGACGAGCGCGACGGGGATCACCGAGGTGATCGATGACGCGACCCGTGTCTTCGTGGAGGAGAGCCTGCACCGCTACGTCGTCGCGCTCGTGCGGCACACTCGGGACGACCCCCGGCTCTATCTCGGGGCGAGCCCCCGCGCGGGAATCGCGCTTCTACGGGTCGCCAAGGCACGCGCGCTCGCGGACGGGCGCGAGTACGTGCTCCCGGAAGATGTCCAGGCCGTGGCCTCACCCGTCCTCGCACACCGCCTCATCCTCGGCCCCGAAGCGCGCGCAAGCGCAACGTCTCCGCAAGAGCTGGTGCGCGAAGCGGTCGAGCGCACGGCCGTCCCGGTCTAGTGCCCGGCCCATGCTGACCGAGCGCGGACGGCTCGTCCTGGCGCTGGCCGGCGGCATCTATCTCGTCGCCTGGGGATTCGGCTCGCGGTCGCTCTATCCGGTCGCCGTCGGGCTCGCCCTGGCGGCCGTAGGCGCCCGGATCTGGGTCACGGCCTCGCGGCAGCCGGTCACCCTGCGGCGCACGCTCGGGCGGCGGGAGCATCTGGAGGGCAGCGACGTGACCGTCGGGCTCGAGGCGCAGGCGCAGCGCTACCCCGGGCCACACTCGCTCGAGGTCGTCGAGCAAGCCGGGCGTCTCGGCGAGCGACGTGTGCGGCTCACGAGGCATGGAAGAACGCTCTTCGCGCGCTACGTTCTCGCCGGCGTGCCCCGCGGCCGCTACCGCTTCGAGGCCGTGAGGGCGGTCTTCGAGGATCCCTTCGGGCTGGCACGCGCCGAAACCGAGCTTGGAACCGAGTCGACGCTCCTGGTCTACCCACGGCTCGTCGATCTCGAGCGCCTTTTCTCGCAGAATGCCGGCCTGAGCCAGGGCGGAGGCAGGGTGCTCCTGCGCCGGACTGCCGGCTTCGATCTCCACAGCGTGCGCGAGTACCAGGAGGGCGAGTCGCTTCGCAAGGTGCACTGGCGGACGACTGCGAAGCGCGGAGAGCTGATGGTGAAGGAGCTCGAGGACACGCCGCACGATGAGGTGGCGGTGCTCCTGGACGCCGACGGGCGATCGGTTGTCGGGGACTCCTTCGACGTTCTGGTCCGCGCCGCGGGCTCGATCCTGCTCGCGCACGCGATCCGCAACCGGCGTTCGGGCCTGACGATCACGACGTCGCCGCCGGAGACGTGCCACGTGGCCTCGTTCGAAGGCGAGTGGAGCCGCGCGCTCGAGTTGCTCGCGGCCGCTGAGCCGACCGGCAGCGAGCCGCTCACGCGCTTCCTGGGACGCGATGCCTCTCCGGCGGTCCATGCGACCGAGCTCGTCGCCGTGACGGCATCGCTGGACACCGGCCTCGCGGATGCGCTTCTCGACCGCGCCTTCGCCCGCAAGCCGACCTCTCTCATCCTCGTCGAGACGGCGAGCTTCCGCCCTGGCGGCGCACCTCCGCTGCGGGACCCGGCTCTGCTGCGGCTCCAGGCCGGAGGCATACCCGTAGCCCTCCTTCGGCAAGGCGACGACCTCGCCGCCAAGCTGAGCGGCTTCGAGGAGGTGGCCTCGGCCAGTGGCTAGGACGATCTGCTTTGCCGCCGGGATCGGCGTTCTCGTCGCCTGGAACTGGGGACGCCTCGAGCAGCCGCGGCCGAGCTTCGGCCCGCTCGCGCTCATGGTCCTGCTCGGGCTCGCCCCTGCGCTTCTGCCTTCGAAGCGCTGGCGACTCGCGGGGGCTCTCGCCGCCCTGTTCGTCGCCGCGCCGATCGCGCTCGAGGTGGCGCGGCCCTATGCCCTCGGCCAGCTCTCCGCCCGCGCCGGCCGCGGGTTCCTCGACTTCTACGACGTGCTCGTCCCGTTCGACGGCGCGGCGCATCCGCTGATGCACGGCGTGCTGCTCCTCGCCGTCTTCGTCTTCACTGCCCTCGGCGCGCTCGCAGTCGCCTCGCGCCGCCCGCTCGCGGCAAGCGCTGTCCTCGTCGCGGGCGCAGGCTGGCCCGCGACGATCCTCCCGGGCACGGACGACCTCGCGCGGGGCGCATTGCTCCTCGTCGCCGCGCTCGCGCTCGTCGCGTGGCTGCGACCAGGGAGTCGGCGCGCTCCGCCGCAGATCCTCGTCGGCACCGGGCTCGTCATCCTTGCCCTGACCGCCTCGAGCTCCGGAGCAGTCGCCAAGAGCCAGTTCCTCAACTGGCAGGACTGGAACCTGTCCGAAAAGGCGGGGAAGCCGGTGAGCGTGGAGTACGTGTGGCGATCGGACTACAACGGGATCCGCTGGCCGCGCAAGCGCACCCGCGTCTTCACGGTTCACGCGCCTGCGCGCTCCGTCTACTGGCGCGCGACAACGCTCGACGCATTCGTCCGCGACAAGTGGGACGAGGACCTGTTCGCGATCAACTCGGTTGTGCTTCCGAATCCCGTCGATCTCTCGCAGGATCCGCTGCTTCCTCCGAGCGCACGGGACCCGAAGCGTTGGAGTCGCGCCGACGTGACGATCGCAGCGCTTCGCGACACGCACCTCATCGGGCCGGCGCAGCCTGTCCAGTACGACTCCGGCTCGGTCAGCGCAGTCCAGTACCAGCAGGGAGGAGTGGCCGAAGCCTTCCGCCCGGTGACCCGGGGAGCCGAGTACACGGTCTGGGGCTACACCGCTCAGCCGACGCCGCGAGCGCTCGCGAACTCCACTGCCGACTACCCGCCCGAGATCATCTTCGACAGCCGGTATCTCGGCGTCGGCCACACCGCTGTTCCTGCATTCGGTACCCCGGAGCAGGCCGTCTGGGCTCGCGACTACTTCGAGAACGACGTCGACGGCGTGCGCTATCGGCCCCTCTATGAGGCGACCCAGCGGATCGCGGGCAACGCCAAGAATCCCTACGCAGCGACCGTGGCGATCGAGGCGTGGCTGCGCTCGAGCGGCGGCTTCACGTACGACGAGACGCCGCCGCAAGTCCAGGGGGCCCCGCTCGTCCAGTTCGTGACGAGGACGAAGCGCGGGTACTGCCAGCACTTCGCGGGCGCGATGGCTCTCATGCTGCGCTACCTCGGGATTCCCGCGCGAGTGGCCGCCGGCTTCACGAGCGGGATCCACGACAAGGAGGCCGGGACCTGGAGCGTCAACGACCGGGAGGCACACACCTGGGTCGAGGTGTGGTTCACGGGTTACGGCTGGCTCCCCTTCGACCCGACGCCGGGCCGCGGGACGCTGGGCGGCCCGTACACGACCTCTTCCATCTCGTTTGACGCGGGCGGTGCCGTGAAGGTGCTGGCCGCAAGCGCGCTCGCGGGCCGCAGTCTCCTTCGCTTCGAGCTCGGGCCACTGGGCAAGGAGGCCCGAGCCAAGACCGCGGCCGAAGCGGGCGCTGCGGGGGATCGCGCAGCCGCGGCAGGAAGCGACCGCAGAGGTGGGGTGGGGGCTGTGGTGATCGTCGCCCTCGTCGCGCTCATCGGAGTCTTCCTCCTGGTGGTCGGCAAGCTCGTCCTTCGCCGGACGCGGTTCCTGACGAAGGACCCGCGGGAGCTGGCGGCCGCCTGCCGGCGGGAGGTCGTGGACTTCCTGAAGGACCAGCGAATCGACGTGCCTCGCAGCATCGGGCCCGGTGAGCTCGGCGGGCTCCTGTCGAAGAGGGTCGGCGTCGAGGCCGGCGGTTTCGCCGCGGCGGTCGGACTGGCGCGCTACGGGCCCGCCTCGACGGCGCCGAGCGCCGCCCTCGACGCTCGGCGCGAGCTCCACTCGGTGCGCAAGCGCCTGCGGCGTGCAATTCCGTTCGGCCGCCGCGTGCGTGGGCTCCTCTCGCTCCGTTCGATCCTGAAGTGAACGCGATCGTGATGGCGGCGGGCGAAGGGACTCGCCTGCGCCCGATCACCGAGCGGTGGCCGAAGCCGATCCTGCCGATTGACGGCCGGCCGGTGATTGCGACACTTCTCCGCCAGCTTGCCGAGGAGGGTCTCGGGCCGGTGACGGTCGTGACCGGCTACCTCGCGGAGCAGGTCGAGGCTCTGCTCGAAGGGCTCGATGTCCAGTTCGCGCGCCAGCCCAGTGCTGACGGCTCGGCGGACGCAGTCAGGCACGCCCTCGCCGGCGGCGCAACGCCGCCGGCGGTGGTCAGCGCAGCTGACTCCGTGTTTCGGGCCGGGGACCTTGCTCGCTTTGCCGAAGGCTTCACCGCCTCGGGTGCGGCCGGCGCGATCGCCTACGTCCGCGGGAGCGGCCCCATCGCGATCCGCGTGGAGGACGATCGCGTCCAGCGCGTGGTCGACCCGACGCCCGGAGAGCTGTCGCCCGCGCCGCTCTGGGGCCTGACGGGCGAGATCCGCCTCGACGAGCTGCCCGGCCCTCCCTTCGAGCTCGCGGAGGCGTTTCAGCGCGTCATCGACACGGGAGAGCCGATCGCGGCGATCGAAATCGGACGCACGCGACAGCTGACCACCCCGGCCGACCTCGTCCGCGAGAACTTTCCTTATCTTGGAGGGACATGACGAGCGGGGGCGAGAGCGAGACCTACGACCTCTTCCAGCAGGGGCGGGAACACCTCCGGAAGGGCATGGCCGCGCAGGCAAGCGTCTCGCTCGAGAAGGCGAAACGGCGGGAACCGGACAAGGCTTCGATCAGGGAAGCGCTGGGCATCGCGTACTTCCGGATGCAGCGCTACCGGGAAGCCGAGTCGGAGTTCCGCGCGATGGTGGACCTCTCGCCGGCCGACGACTACGCGCACTACGGTCTTGCCCGCGCGCTGGAGAAGCTCGGCCGCATTGCCGAAGCACGCGGGCACTACAAGCTGGCGACCTCGCTCCGGCCCGACAGCGAGCACTACGCATCCCGACTCCGGGACCTCGGCGGCGCTGACGGTACCTAGAGCAGTCGGTCGCCGGTTACCCGGCGGATCTCGTCCAGCGTCGACATGCCGGCGACGCAGCGTCGCATGCCGTCCTGCCGCAATGTCGTCATTCCCTGATCGAGCGCGGCGGCGAGGATCTCCTCCGTCGACGCCTCCATCAGGCCGGTTCGGCCGTGCACGGGCATGATCTCGTAGAGCGCGACGCGGCCGAGGTAGCCGGTGCCGGAGCAGAGTGCGCAACCCTCCGCGCGATAAAGGGCGAGGTCATCGGGAATCTCCTCGAGCCCGAGCTCGTCCCGCTCCTCCTGCGTTGCGGGGTGCGGTTCGCGGCATTCGAGGCAGAGCCGGCGCGCCAGCCGCTGCGCGACGATGCAGTTGATGGCGCTGGCAAGCAACCCCGCGTCGACGCCCATGTCCTTGAGGCGGGCGATCGAGCTGGCGGCGTTGTTCGTATGCAGGGTCGTCAGAACGAGCCGCCCCGTGAGTGCCGCCGTGATCGCGATCCTGGCCGTCTCCTCGTCGCGGATCTCTCCCACGAGCAGAACGTCTGGATCGCTGCGCAGGATCGTGCTCAGCCCCCGGGCGAAGGTCAGCCCGCTGCGTCGATGGACCTCGATCTGGTTGACGCCCGGGATCTGGTACTCGACCGGATCCTCGATCGTCATCAAGACCCGTTCCTCGTCGTTCAGCAGATCGAGTGCTGAGTAGAGCGTCGTCGTCTTGCCGCTTCCCGTCGGCCCGCAGGTGATCACTGCGCCGTAGGGCTGGCGGATCGCGCGCAGGAATGCTTCTTCGGTCTCGGCGCTCATCCCGAGCTCGCCCAGGCCGATCATGCCGGCGTGGCGGGCGAGGATTCGGAGGACGACCTGCTCGCCGTGGGTGGTCGGCAGGACGGCCACTCGCAAGTCCATCGGCTCGCCCCCGTAGCGGATCGAGACACGGCCGTCCTGGGCGACGCGCTTGTCGGCGATGTCCAGTTCGCCCAGAACCTTGAGGCGGCCGGTGACGCCCGCCTGCATCGACGACGGAACCTCGGTCATCCGGCGCATGACCCCGTCTATGCGGGCGCGGACCAGCATCTCGTTCGCTTGAGGCTCGAAGTGGATGTCAGAGGCGCCGTCTTGGATCGCGCGACTGATGATCGAGTTGACGAGCTCGATCGCGTGCACGCTCGCCGCCGCCGGATCCCCGCTTTGGTCCCCCGTTTCGTGCCCTCTGTGGAGCGCGATGTCGTGGTCGTCGACCTTGACTTCGTCCCGGTAAACCCGGTCGATCGTTTGCTTGAGGTCGTCCGGGGCGGCGACGGTGAGACGGATACTGAGGCCGAGTGCAAGCCTGAGCTCGTCCGTCGTGCGGACGTTGCCCGGATCGGCGACGGCGACCAGCACGACGTCTTCGCCGAGAAACCGGATCGGAAGCGCCGCGTACCGGCGCGCGAACCGCTCCGGCAGCAAGCTCAAAGCCAGCGCTTCGATCTCCGTCTGGGCGAGGTCGATGTAGTCGAGTTCGTGCTGCTCGGCGAGGGCATGCGCGAGCGCGCGGCCGGAGACCCAGCCGTGGCGGATGACGATCTGCCCGAGACGGTCGCCGGTCTCGTCCTTCTCGGCCAGCGCCTCCTCCAGCTGCTCTGCCGAGAGGAGCTTTTTCCGGAGCAAGAGCGCGCCAAGCTGCACGCGGACGCCGGGGCGCCTGAGCGCGGTGGCGGGCAGCGGCTCCGGTAGCTCTACGGCCTCCATCGCGGCCTGTATCGGCCTTATTGTCAGCAGCCATGAGAGCGGTCGTCCAGCGCGTCACCCAGGCGCGGGTTGTGGTCGCCGAGGAGATCGTGGGAGAGATCGGGCTTGGCCTGTGCGTCTTGCTCGGCGTTGCGCGCGGGGACGAGCCCGAGGATGCCGAGCGGCTCGCCGGCCGTGTCGCCCGCCTTCGTGTCTTCGAGAACGTGGACGGGAAGTTCGACTACAACCTCGTCGACATGGGCGGTGCAGCGCTCGTCGTCAGCCAGTTCACGCTGATCGCCGACACGGAGAAGGGCAATCGTCCGAGCTTCGCCGAAGCAGCCGAGCCCCAGGTCGCCGAGCCGCTCTACGAGCACTTCTGCGCATCGCTTCGGGCTCTCGGAGTCCCGGTCGAGACGGGCGCCTTCGGCGCGCGCATGCGGCTCGACCTGGCCAACCAGGGGCCGGTCACGATCGTCCTCGACGGTCGGGCGACCCGGCGGCGGAGCTAGCGCCGGCGACACGGCTCGGAGTCGTGTGGGCGGGCGCCATGAACGACGCCCGCCCAAGCTAAACCGCTTGTCAGCGAGCCGAGCTCGTCTGCGCTTTGCGACGCCGCTGAGTACGCGCTCGCCCGGTCGATCTGCTCGAGCTGGAACGCCCGCGCCCATTCGAACCATTCCTCGCGCTGGACGATGAGCCGGTTGCCTGGTGCACCCGGCTCAACAGGTCGTCCGGTAGCTCCGCGGCGCGTTCCTTCGCCTGCTTGACGATGCTCTTGGCCTGCCGTTTGAAAGAGCCACGGGCACCGAGGGCGTAGAGCCCCGCTCCCGCCGCGGGAAGAACGAGCCACCGAGCCTGGATCCCTCCCTGTCGGTTCCCTCGTCCCTGGGCAGCGTCCGTGACGTCCGCAAATCGCTCCGCGAGATCGATCAAACGCTCGGAGAACCTCTCGATGTCAGCCATCTGGACCCCTCCTCTCGAACTGAACAACGTGTGCCGAACGGTGCTTCCCCGGGAGCGAAAGCGTCAAACGGACGAATGTTGGGGCTCGCGCTTCGAACATGCCGGGTGTTTCGAAGAGAGCGCTGCTTGGTAAGAGGCGCTAGCGAGTAAGCCGGGGCGCGCCGAGGGTCGGACCCAAACTGCGGCGATAGGGGCGACTCCATTTGTGGGCGACGGCGCGTCCCGGCTCTCGTGCTGTTCCTCGAGTCGCGCCCGTCTTCCTGCTTCTTCGCAGCGCACAAATCTTGGCTTCGTCTCGCACCGTTTCGGCTTCAACGGATCGGGAAAAAATGAACAACGCAATCACAAGAGGAGGACAATCATGGAACGTAACGTCGGTCTCTGGGATTACAGCGATCAGACCTACGCCGCGGACTTGACCGGATACTCGGTCGAAGCCACTGACGGAGGAATCGGGAAGATTGACGAGACGACCAAGGAAGTCGGGTCGAGCTACATCGTCGTCGACACCGGGCCCTGGATCTTCGGGAAGAAGGCGATGCTGCCGGCGGGCGTGATCGAGCGCGTTGATCGGGATGACGAGAAGGTCTACGTCAACCGCAGCAAGGACGAAATCAAGGACGCCCCCGAGTTCGATGAGAACAGGTATCGGGAAGGCAGTTACCGCGACGAGATCGGTGCCTACTACGGCCGCCAGCGGACGACCGTCGGTGGCGGCCCAGATCAGGTCTAGTTCTCGACCAATCGTGCAGGGAGGTCGCGGAAACGCGGCCTCTCTGCACATCGGCAATGCCCACGCATCCCCGTTCATGATCGCGTTCGGCCGACCCTCTCCTTGCTATCCTTGCTGCACCACATTTCGTAGCAGTTTGAAATGGGCGCGCCGCGCCCGTTTTTTGTGAAGGGAGCAAGTTGCCGGACATCTACGACAAGGAGCGGAGCCTCTACCGCGAGGTCACCTCGCGAGTCGAGCGCAGCCTGCCCGCGGTCGAGGTCCTGGCAGTCGAGCTCTCCGGCCCGGAGCGCTTCACCGTCTTCGTCGATCATCCGCAGGGCGTCGACCATGCCCTCTGCGAGCGTGTGACGGACGCGCTGCGCGGCTACCTCGACGAGTACGCGATCGACGTTTCTTCGCCCGGCACCGAGCCGCCGCTTCGGCGGCGCCCGCACTTCGAGCGCGCGGTCGGCCGCAAGGTCGCCCTGCGCACCGCGGCGCCCATCGCCGGGCGTAAGAAGTTCCGCGGGGAGCTCGTGGCCGTCGGAGAGCGTTCGCTGAGGCTCGTCGCAACGGACAAGGACGAGCCTGTCGAGATTCCGTACGAGGCGATCGTGCGCGGAAACGTGCTGGAGGAGGGAACCGGATGACCCGCGAGATCATCGAAGCCGTTCATGTCATCGAGAAGGAAAAGGGAATCGACGGGGCGACGCTCATCGCCGCGCTCGAAGACGCGCTGCTCGCCGCCTACAAGAAGACTCCGGGCGCCTCGCGCCACGCCACGGTCGAGCTCGACGACGAGGGTGACTTCCGCGTCTATTCCATCGAGCTTCCGTCCGACATCGAGGAGACGCTGATCGAGGAGGCCCGCGAGCGCACGATCACGGAGCTCGAAGCGCTCGAGGCCGAGAACGGGGAGCACTCGCACACGCTCGTCAACGACGAGGACCTCGACATCGACTGGTCGGAGGTGCCGCCCGAGCAGGTCAAGCGCGCCGACGTCACCCCGCACGACTTCGGCCGCATCGCCGCGCAGACCGCGAAGCAGGTCATCCTCCAGCGGATCCGCGAGGCGGAGCGCGAGATGATGTATGAGGAGTACGTCGATCGCGTAACAGAGGTCGTCACCGGGATCGTCCAGCAGGCGGGCGACCGCAACAACGTCCTCGTCGATCTCGGCAAGGTCGAGGCGCTGCTGCCCCGCTCCGAGCAGGTGGACGGCGAGCGCTACGAGCAAGGGAGCCGCATCAAGGCGGTCATCACCGAGGTCCGCTCCGGCACGAAGGGCCCGCAGGTGATCCTCTCGCGCCGGGATCCCGAGCTGATTCGCACGCTCTTCGAGCTCGAGGTTCCCGAGATCGCGGACGGCCTCGTCGAGATTCGCGGCGTCGCCCGCGAGCCGGGTTATCGCTCGAAGATCGCTGTCGAGTCGCACGCCCAGGGCGTCGACCCGGTCGGCGCCTGCGTCGGCCCAAGGGGGTCGCGCGTGCGCATGGTCGTCTCCGAGCTGCGCGGCGAGAAGATCGACATCATCCCGTGGAACACCGAGCCTGCCCGCTTCATCGCGAAGGCTCTCTCCCCGGCGCGCGTACGGGAAGTGCTCGTCGACGACGAGACGAAGGAAGCGACCGTCATCGTCCCCGAGGACCAGCTTGCGCTGGCGATCGGCAAGGAGGGCCTGAACGCCCGCCTCGCCGCGCGCCTCACCGGCTGGAAGGTGGACATCCAGTCCGACGCCGAGTTTGCGCAGGCGGAGGCCGAAGCCGCTTTCGCCGGCGGCTCAGACGGCGAGGAGTTCTCCGGCCGCTGCTCGGCGATTCTCGCCAACGGCAAGCGCTGCCCGAACGCAGCCGTCCCCGGCTCGCGCTTCTGCGGGATCCCCGCGCATCGTGAGCTCGCCGAGCGCGAGGCGCGAGGCGAGACGCTCGAGGCCTCGCAGGTCGTCGGCGGGACGAGCGACGACGAGCCCGAGGACGAAGCCGTCGAGGCGATGGAAGGCGTTGAGGAGCCGGTCGCCGGGGAGCCTCCGATCGAGGAGGCAACCGAGGAGGCTCCGGTCGCCGAAGAGCCAGCGGAGCCTGTCGAAGAAGTCCTGGCCGCCGGAACTCCGCCTGAGGCACCGGTCGAGCCTCAGGAGGCACCGGTCGAGCCAGAAATCGCGGTCGCCGTCGAGCACGTTCCTTCCGAGGAGGAAGACGAGCCAACAGCGGCGTGAGCTCGAGCCCGGAAAGGACGTGCGCCGGTTGTGGCCGGAAGGCGCCGAAGGGCGAGCTCATGCGGTTCACAGCGCACGAGGGAACGCTGACACCCGGTGCGCAGGCGCCCGGGCGAGGCGTCTACACGTGCCGGCGGCTCCAGTGCTTCGAGCGCGCCGCTGCCAATCGCGGCTTTGCGCGCACCTTGCGGACCCCCGTCCGGGTCGATCAGGCCCTGTCTCGCCTCTACACTAGTACGGAACGAAATGGCTGATTCCAAGGGAAATAACCGCCCGAAACGACCGGTCCGGCCGCGTCAGGCCCCCGGCGGTCGCAAGCGGCGCGTCGTCATCGATTCCGGCTCGAACCGGGGCCGGCAGGACTCGCGACAGGCCCGCGATCGCGCGGAGGCCCGTCCGAAGTCGCCGCCGGGGCCCCAGCCGACCGGTCCCGTCACCGTCAACTCAGGCGTCACGGTCAAGGACCTCTCGCAGGCACTCGGTGTTCCCGCGGCCCAGATCATCAAGATCCTGATGGGCCTCGGCACGATGGCGACGATCACGCAGACCCTCTCCGACGAGGCCGTCTCGTTGATCGCCGTCGAGGTCAAGCGCGACGTGACGATCAAGCACGTCGCCGAGGAGGACGAGGTCTCGGAGGTCTACGAGGACGCCGAGGAAGACCTCGTCGCACGGCCTCCGGTGGTGACGATCATGGGCCACGTCGACCACGGCAAGACGACGCTCCTCGATGCGATTCGCGAAGCCTCCGTCGTCGAGACCGAAGCCGGTGGAATCACCCAGCACATCGGCGCCTACCAGGCCCAGCACGACGGCCGCAAAATCACTTTCCTGGACACGCCCGGCCACGAAGCGTTCACTGCGATGCGCGCCCGAGGCGCGAAAGTAACGGACATCGCAGTGCTCGTCGTCGCAGCCGATGACGGCGTCAAGCCCCAGACGCAGGAGTCCATCGCTCACGCCCGCGCGGCCGAGGTGCCGATCGTCGTCGCCGTGAACAAGATCGACAAGGAAGGCGCCGACCCGACGCGGGTCCGCCAGGAGCTCGTGAACGAGGATCTCCAGCCCGAGGAGTGGGGCGGATCGACCCAGTTCTCGGACGTTTCCGCGAGAGAGAAGCAGAACCTCGACGACCTGCTCGAGAAGGTGCTGCTCGTCGCGGACGCGGAGCTCGTGCTGACGGCGAACCCCAAGGCCGAGGCCTCGGGGCCGATCATCGAGTCGCGCCTCGACGTCGGCCGCGGCCCGGTCGCGACGATGCTCGTCCAGCGCGGAACACTGCGGGTCGGAGACGCGATCGTCGCCGGCGATGCCTGGGGGAGGGTCCGAGCGCTGCACACCTATCGCGGCGAGAAGGTTCTCGAAGCACTCCCGGGCGATCCGGTGGAGATCATCGGCTTCGACAAGCCACCCGCGGCGGGCGAGTATGCGCGGGTCGTCGAGAACGACAGACGCGCTCGCGATCTCGCCCAGCTGCGAGGAGAGCGGTTCCGGCGTGAGCAACTGGCGCAGCGCCGGCCGTCGGGCGCCTCGCTCGAGACGCTCTTCTCGGAGATGCAGCAGGGGGCGGTTCAGGACCTCAACCTCGTGATCAAGGCCGACGTGGACGGCTCCGTCGAGGCCGCGGTTTCCGAGCTTCAGAAGATCCAGCACCCCGAGGTACGCGTGAACGTCATCCACACGGGAGTCGGAGGCATCTCGGAGAACGACGTCATGCTGGCCACGGCGTCGAACGCGATGATCGTCGGCTTCAACGTGCGGCCGAACGCGGAAGCCCGCGGCCTGGCCGAGCGCGAAGGCGTCGAGATTCGTACCTACGACGTCATCTACCGGCTGACCGAGGAGATCGAGCAGGCGCTCGTCGGCATGCTCAAGCCCGTCTCGACCGAGGAGACTCTTGGCGAGGCCGAGGTGCGAGCGCTCTTCAAGGTCTCCCGCCTGGGGACGATCGCCGGCTGCCAGGTCACGACCGGCGTTATCCGCCGTGGCGCCAAGGTGCGGGTCATTCGCGACGGCGCGGTCGTTCAGGACAGCACGATCTCCCAGCTCAAGCGCTTCAAGGACGACGTCCGCGAGGTCGAGGAGGGGTTCGAGTGCGGCATCCTGCTCGACGGCTTCAACGACGTGAAGGAAGGCGACGTCCTCGAGGCTTACGAGGTGCGCCAGATCGAGCGCACCGATCTCTCCGCGCCTCCACCGCCTCCGCCCGCGCCACCGGCAGACACGTAAACCCGAGCCATGGGCGCCGGCTACGTGGGCATCCTCTCCGTGGAGCTTCACTTTCCCGAGGCCGGCTCGCTGAAGGGCAAGCGCAAGCACGTCTCCTCCGCAAAGGCGCAGCTCCAGAACCGCTTCGGGGTCTCCGTCGCCGAGGTCGACCACCACGATCTCTGGCAGCGTGCGCGCCTGACCCTCGCGTGCGTCGCCCGTGAGCACAACGAGGCGGAGCGGCTGCTCGAGGAGGCGGTGCGGTACCTGAACGGGCAGGAGTACGAGCTGGTTCGCGCGGAGAGAGAGGTCGTGACGCCGGATGTCTGACCGGATGCGGCGGGTGAACGAGGCGGTGCGCGAGGCGCTGGCCTCCGGCATCGGCGAGCTGAAGGACCCGAGAATCGGCTTCGTCACGGTGACCGGGGTCGACACGACGCCCGATCTGCGGGAGGCACGGGTCTACGTCAGCGTGCTCGGCACGGAGAAGAAACGGGAGAAGACGCTCGAGGGCCTCGCCTCGGCTCACGGTGTCCTGCAGGCACGCGTCGCCCATGAGTTGAGGATGAAGCGCACTCCCAAGCTCACCTTCGAATACGATCGTTCCGTCGACTACGGCGTCCGGATATCTCAACTCCTTGATGAGCACGCCCCAGACGACAAACCCTGAGCTCGCGGCCGTCGCCGACGCGATCCGTTCGCACGATCGCTTCCTGGTCACGACGCACGAGAACCCGGACGGCGATGCGCTCGGCTCGCTCCTGGCGGTGAAGCTTGCCCTGGACGCCCTCGGGAAGGACGTCGTCATGTACCTCTCGGGCGAGACGCCGCTCCCGCGGGAGTACTCGTGGATGCCGCTCGACAACCTGCGCCGCTCCCTGCCGGACGACGCGGCGGGACGGGTGCTCCTCGCCCTCGACTGCGCGAACGCGAGCCGGCTCGGGCCGGACCCGGAGGTGCTCGCGAGCTCCCCGCTGGTCGTGAACGTCGACCACCACCACGACAATTCGAGATTCGGCGGCGTCAACGCCGTCGTCGCGGACGCATCCTCGACCGGCGAGATCGTGCGCGACCTCCTGGGCCACCTCGACGTCGAGCTGACGCCCGACATGGCCGAGGCGCTCTATATCGCGCTCGTGACCGATACGGGCCGGTTCCAGTACGCGAACACGACTCCCAAAGCGCTTCGCCTCGCCGCCGAGCTCGTCGAGGCGGGCGCCGACGTGCACAAGGTCTTCCAGGGCGTCTACGAGAGCGTCCAGTTCGCAAAACTGAAGCTCCTCGCGAGAGCGCTCGAGCGGGCGCAGATCTACGAGGGCGGGCGGCTCGTGATCTCGTACCTCCTGCGTGGAGACTTCGCCGAGGTGGGGGCGGCCGAGCCCTACTCGGAGGGGATCATCGACTACCTGCGGGCGGTCGAGGGCGCAGACATGGCTGCGCTCATCCGGGAGCCACCGCGGGGCGACGCGCCGGCGAGGCGTATCAGCCTTCGTGCCTCCGCAGACGAGCTCGACGTGTCGAAGATCGCGAGGGCATCCGGCGATGGAGGAGGGCACAGGCAGGCGGCCGGCTTCTCCAGCAGCGAGTCGATCGAGGAGATCACGGAGTTCATTCGCCGCGAGTTCGTCGAAGCGATACGTGCCTCCTAGGGCTCTGACCCCGAGCGGGCTCGTGCTCTTCGACAAGCCGGCCGGCCCGTCGTCGTTCGCGATCGTGCGCGACCTTCGCGATCGGACGAGAGCGCGAGCGGGCCACGCAGGGACGCTCGACCCGTTTGCGACCGGACTTCTGCTGGTCCTGCTGGGGGCATTCACGAAGGAGGCGCAGCGTTTCGTCGGCGTCACAAAGCGCTACGAGACGGCGGTCGACCTCTCGGCCCGCACCTCGACAGGCGATCCTGAGGGCGAGGTCGTCGACGAGCACGAGCCGCTGTCCGAGGCCGAGCTAAGGGAACGGATCGACGAGCTGCGGGGGGAGGTCGACTTGCGCATCCCGACGGCTTCGGCGGTGAAGATCGGCGGCGAACGCGCGTACAAGCTGCACCGGCGAGGAGTCGTCGTCGAGATGCCGATGCGCAGGACAACCGTCCATACGCTCGACCTGCTCGAGTACAACGGCCGCGTCGCCCGCCTCGGCGTGCACATCAGCTCCGGGGGCTACGTGCGTTCTCTCGCCGAGGCGCTCGGAGGACATTGCGTGAGCCTTCGCCGCACACACGTGGGCCCGTTCGACGTGGCGGACGCCGACCCGGAGCGCATCGTCCCGCCCGCCGAGGCTCTCGCGGTCCTCGAGGGATGAAGGTCGCGCGGTCACCACAGGAGCTCGGCGACGGCTCTCGCGCGGTTGCCCTCGGCACGTTCGACGGCGTGCACACGGGCCACCGGGTCGTAATCGAGCGGACGCTCGAGGCAGGCCTCGAGCCGACCGTCGTCACCTTCGATCCTCATCCTCGCACCGCCCTCGGGAACCGGGTCGAGCTGCTCACGACCCTGGAGCGGCGCCTCGAGCTCCTGGAAGAGCTCGGCGTGCAGGCTGCGCTGGTCGTCGGGTTCACGCTCGAGGTGGCGCGGCTCGAGCCCGAGCAGTTCGTGGAACAGGTGCTTCGTCCAATCAAGGCCGAGGTTGTTGTCGCGGGGGCCGACTTCCGGTTCGGCCATGGACGGAAGGGCGACCTGGAGCTCGTGCGCAGCCTCGGCTTCGACGTGCGCCCGGTGCCGCTGATCGAGGGCGTCTCGTCGAGCAGGATCCGCGAGCTCGTGCGCGAGGGCGAAATCGAGAGCGCGGCGAAGCTCCTGGGACGGCCCGCGGAGGTCGACGGAACCGTCGTCGCGGGGGAGGCGCGAGGCGGGACGCTCGGCTTTCCGACCGCAAACCTCGACGTGCGGCCGGAGCTCCTCGTACCGGGCAACGGGATCTACGCCGGAGCCGCTGCGGGGCACCGCGCGGCAATCTCGATCGGAACGAATCCCCATTACGGGGGGCACGAGCGCCGGGTCGAGGCGCACCTGCTCGACTTTTCCGGCGACCTCTACGGACAGCGTCTCGTCGTCGAGCTCTGGGGGCGACTGCGGGACGAGCAGGCCTTCGAGACAGAAAACGACCTAATCCAACAGATCGGAGCCGACGTAGAGTTGGCTAGGCACGCCGAACGACCTGCATAACCGCAAGTTTCCGTAGATGACGGAATCTATTCCTGCATGAAGGAAAGCTCAGAGCAGTCACCGGAGGAGGTTCGGTGCCTTTCCTGCGACTTTTCGTACACCAAGCCCGCGGGCGGTGGGACCGTGAACGAGAACCCAGGCTGTCCGGAGTGCGGGTACGCGGGGTGGGTGGCGGTCTCGAGCCTCACACCAGTCGAGCCGCGCCGCTTCGACGAGGATCGCCCGCGGCGCCGTTCCGCGTAACGGCGCTGACGCCGCCGAAGTAGTGGTGGCGACCGGGCCACTCGCGTACGTCGAAGCCCGCCGACTCGAGGACGCCGGTCGTCTCCGTGTCGAACCCGGGCTCGAGGTGCACAAGGGCTCCCGCGGGGTGCAGACGGGGTCTCTCGACGGCGGCCTGCGGGTCGAGGCCCTCGTCGAGGATCCCGGCGACGACCTGGAGCAACGCGCTGCGGAGACGGGTGCCGCCTGCTGCTCCGGCTGCGAGAGCGACTCCGAGCCCGTCGAGCGCGAGCGAGGGCGCCATCATGCTCGCCATCCGCTCTCCGGGCTCGAGAGGCGCGGTCAGCAGGTCGGCTTCCCCGAGCATGCTGTTCAGGTGGAGATCGAGGCCGGGGAGGAAGTCGCCGGAGCCGAGGCCGAGGCTCGTCGTCAGCACACACGCGTTGCCGTCGTCGTCCAGCACCGTGAGGTTTGTCGTTCCCTGCTGGGCCGGGATGTCGGCGACGAGCGCGGTGACGAGCGCGAGCGCTCGCTCCGCTTGCCCGAGCCCCTGGAGCTCCGGCAAGGCCCCGAGCACCGAGGGGAAGTCGGAGAGTCCCGCCCGGGTCCGTAGCTCGAAGCCGCGGAACTCGACGGCGACCGGCTCGCTCCAGACCGCCTCGTACGCCCGAAGGTCGTCCTCGGTGACAAGGCCGCCGCGGTCCTCGATCAGCCGGAGGAGCGAGCGGCCGATTGCGCCCTCGTACGCGCTGCGCGGCCCTTCGTCGGCGATTGCTTCGAGCGCAGGGACGAGTCCCGGCTGCCGAAGGAGGTCGCCTTCTGCGAGGAGCGAGCCTCCCGGCGCATAGATCTCCGCGCCTTCGTTCATCGTCATCACGGTCGCGAGCATCGCCAGGCACGACGCGTGGGCCGCAGGCATGGGCACGGCTCCGTTCGCAAGCCGGAGCGCGGGCTCGACGAGCTGCGCCCACGGCAGCCGGCCGTGCGCGCTCCAGATGGCGTCGAGCCCTGCCGGAAGGCCCGGGACGCCGCACGAGCCGATCCCGACGGCGTAGCGGACTAGCTCTGTGCCGAAGGGCACTTCGAGCTCGAGGAGCGCTACTTCGCGGCGTGCTTGTCCCAGCCCGGGCATCGCGATGAAGCAGTCGAGGTTCGCCGTCCGGCCGCTCTCCGCGTCGAAGTAGATCGCATGCCCGCCGCCGAGAAATCCGGTCATGACGGTCTCGGCAACGCACGAGGCCAGGCAGGCGGCGACCGCCGCGTCGGCGGCGCTGCCACCCGCTTCGAGGATCTCCGCGCCCGCGTCTGCTGTGGCGGGATGCCCGGCGGCGACGGCTCTCATGCCCTGAGCCTAAATCGGGTCCCTATCCTTGGGTAAATGCGTGGTATCTGGCAGTTGGCAATCGCAGGCGGCGTCGTAGTCGGCGTCTTGCTCGTGGTCAGCGGGTTTCTCCTCTTCGAACATGGTGGCAAGAGCTCGAACAGCCCCACGTCGCAATCACCGACGTCGACGAACTCGTTCGGCCCTGCGGAGATCTCCGCGGCCGCTCCCGCGAAGCCCAAAGCCAAAGGAGGCCCCTACCAGCGGATCGTCGTCGTCCGGCCGAAGGACCGCACGAGCGGTAAGCCGATCCACGACGCGAAGGTCGTCATCCACGGCGAGATGACCGTTCCGCATTACATGCCCCTCTACGAGAAGAACCTTCCCGAGGTGGCCCGCGGTGAGTACGAAGGTCCCTACACGTTGGTGATGCCGGGCGACTGGCGATTCGTGATCGTCGTCACGACGAAGAAGGGCGACACGTCCACGCGGTCACTCCCCGTGCGAGTTATCGGCTGATCGGCTGTTCTCCCCACCCGGGTGGGGAGAGCTCCACCCGCCACCCGCTGAGAGCGTATCGAGGGCCGGCGCACGCAACTCGGCCGGAAGACGAACAATTCAGGCGCCTCCTGCTACCCTGACCGGCGACCGCAGTCTCGGCCGTGCGCGGTGCTTCCCGCGGCGCGCTTGGACGGCGGCGGATTTGCCTTTCCGTGCCAGGCTTCAGCCTGGCTCGGTGAACAATGAAAAGAGGTTGAGTGACCCTTACCAAGGAAGCAAAGCTGGAGATCATCGGCCGCCATGGGCGGACGCAGGAAGACACGGGCTCGCCCGAGGTGCAGATCGCGCTCTTGACCACAAGGATCAATGAGCTGACGGAGCACCTGCGAGCACATCCGAAGGACCACTACTCCCGCCGCGGCCTGCTCAAGCTGGTCGGCCGGCGCCGTCGGTTCTTGAACTATCTCCAGAAGAAGAACGTCGAGGGTTACCGAGAACTGATCAAGGAGCTGGGCCTGAGGCGCTAGCTCGTAGTCGCAGGAGGGTGGAAGTTTGAGCGAGTCCTGGCGAAGGACTGACTCAAACTCCCACCTTCCACGAGAAGTGGAGGAATAGATGAGCACCATGACTGAGAACCTGACCACGGTCTCCGTGACCGTCGGCGATCAGGAATTGACCTTCGAGACGGGGAAGCTGGCGAAGCAAGCCGACGGCTCCGTCGTCGTACGGTCGGGAGACACGATGGTCCTGGCGACGGCCCAGGGGAAGATGGAAGCGCGCGAAGGCGCCGACTTCTTCCCGCTGACGGTCGACGTCGAGGAGCGGATGTATGCCGCCGGGAAGATCCCGGGCGGTTTCTTCAAGCGGGAAGGCCGGCCGACCGAGCGCGCGATCCTGACCGCCCGGATGATCGACCGCCCGATCCGGCCGCTCTGGCCCAAGGGCTACAAGAACGAGGTGCACGTGGTCTGCACGACCCTGTCGGCCGACCTCGTCACCCCGCACGACATCCTGTGCATCAACGGGGCCTCGGCTGCGCTGATGGTCTCACCGCTGCCGTTCCTCGGCCCGGTGGGCGCTGTCCGGATCGGCCGCATCGACGGGCAGCTCGTGATCAACCCGACGCTCCTCGCAATCGAGGAGGACAGCTCTCTCGACCTGATCGTCGTCGGAACGAAGGACGCGCTGACGATGATCGAGGCGGGCGCCGACGAGATCCCGGAGGACGAGATGCTCGAGGCGTTCGAGCTCGCCCACGCAGAGGTCGCCAAGATCTGCGAGGCGCAGGAAGACCTCCGGCGCCAGGCGGGCAAGCCGAAGTATCTCGACCCTGGACTGACCGCAGAGCTCGATTCGCAGCACGCCGACCGCATTGGCGAGAGCATTCGGGTGAACGGCATCCGCGAAGCCGCAGCGGTCGTCGAGGAGCTGATGGGCGAGCTGGCTCCTGAGCTGAACATGGAGTCGGGCGAGGAGGACATCCTCCGCCAGATCCAGGTTCGCGCCTCGCTCGACACGATCCTCGAGAAAGTACGACTCGAGATCGTCGAGCAGCACGTGCGCGAGCAGTTCGAGGACGACCTGCGTGCCCTCACCGAGGCCGAGCAGGACTCGAAGGAGCTCAAGTCGGCGAAGCGCGGGCTGCTGTTCGACCGGATCATCGAGTCGGTCGAGCTTCCGTTCCCGGTCGGGCCGGCAACCGTCGACGGCGAGGGCCCGGTCGTCAAGGACTCGCTCACCAAGCAGTTCGTGAAGAAGGCGGCCGAGGCGATCTACAAGCACCTCGTCCGGCAGAAGATCGCCATCGACAAGCGGCGTCCCGACGGACGAGCCGCCGAAGACGTTCGCGACGTCACCTGCGAGGTGCGAGTGGCACCACGCGCACACGGCTCTGCCCTGTTCACGCGGGGCCAGACGCAGATCATGTCGCTGCTCACGCTCGGAACGGCGAAGGAGGGACAGCGGATCGACGACCTCTCGCTCGAGACCGACCGCCGGTTCATGCATCACTACAACTTCCCGCCCTTCTCGGTGGGAGAGACCGGCTTCATGCGCGGACCGAAGCGCCGGGACATCGGTCACGGTGCGCTCGCCCAGCGGGCGCTCGAGCCGATGATTCCCCCGGCCGAGGACTTCCCGTACACGATCCGCATCGTCTCGGAGACGCTCGAGTCGAACGGCTCCTCGTCGATGGGATCGGTCTGCGGTTCGACGCTTGCGCTCATGGACGCCGGAGTGCCGATCAAGGCCCCGGTGAGCGGTATCGCCATGGGCCTCGTCAAGGAAGGCGACGAGCACGTCATCCTCACCGACATCCAGGGCGCCGAGGATCACCTTGGTGACATGGACTTCAAGGTGGCCGGCTCGCGGGACGGGATCACAGCCCTGCAGATGGACATCAAGATCACCGGCGTTACGCAGGAGATCATGCGGAACGCGCTCGAGCAGGCGAAGCGGGCCCGCGAGTTCATCCTCGACAAGATGGCCGAGGCGCTTCCGGAGACCCGGACGGAGCTCGCCGACCACGCACCGCGGATCTCGAGCGTCAAGATCGACCCCGAGCAGATCGGCATGATCATCGGCAAGGGCGGCGAGACGATCCGTGGCCTCGAAGCCGACTACGACGTGCAGATCGACATCGAGGAGGACGGGACGATCCTCATCTACGCGACCGAGGGCACGAAGGCGGCCGCCGCGATCGAGGCGGTCGAGTCGATCACCAAGACGCCCGAGGTGGGGGACACCTACACGGGCAAGGTCGTGAAGACGACCGACTTCGGCGCCTTCGTCGAGCTGAAGAAGGGCACCGACGGCCTGCTCCATGTTTCGAACGTGGGCCCGGGCCGCGTCGGCCACATCGAGGATGTGATCTCGAGGGGCGACGTGCTCGACGTCGTCGTCCAGGAGGTCGACAAGGATCGCGGCCGGATCGGGCTCAAGCTCGTCGCGAAGCACGAGAACGGCACGCTCGTCCAGCCGGACGAGTTGATCGAGCGGGCAAAGGACGCCCCGCCCCGCGAGCGGTCGGAACGCCCACCGAGGCGTGACGGCGGCGGCGGTCGCGGAGGCGGCGGCAGAGACCGCGGCCCGCGCCGCGGGGACTGAGGAGACGAGAGGGGCGGCGCGAGCCGCCCCTCGTCGTTTCGGTCTAGCAACCCGTCCGAACGATCGGCGAGCCCGGGACGAGCACGACCGGGCCTCCGCCGGGACCAATGAACGGATTGAGGTCGGGCGGTCGCAGGACGCCACAGCCGCTCCCGTTGAGGGTGATCAGGCCGCCGGTCACTGAGGTCAGGGCACCGCCGTTCAGTGCGAGCAGGGTCCCGTGCGCGCTGAGGGTGCCCGCCGAATCGAGCGCGAGATTGCTGAGCGCCTCGAGCGAGTTGACGCTCGCCTGGAGCTTGAGGGAGCCAAGCGGGCCCAGGAGCCTGATGCCGCTGCTGTCGAGAAGGATCCGGGCATTCGGACCTTCGATCCTCGCGCCGGCGTTGTCGACGTTCAGGCTGTACAGCCCGTTCGGGCTCGTGAAGGAGCCTGCGAAATCCTCTCCGTCCTGCCCGTCCACGCCGTCTTGCCCATCAACGCCGTCCTGGCCGTCCATTCCGTCCTGCCCGTCGACGCCGTCCTGCCCGTTGGTGCCGTTGCAGGCATAGGTGTCGCCGCTTACCGAGGTGAACCTGCTCCCGCCGTTCGGGCAGGCAGGATCCTCATCCGGATCGAGGGCATCGCTCGTCACGCTGACGCCGTCCTGGCCGTTGACGCCGGCCGTGTTCCAGCTGATCGGGATGTCTCCCGACTGGCACTCCGAGCGTCCGCTCCCGCCGCCGAGGAGGTAGAGGGTCCCGTTGGACGGCTTGAAGCACGCCTCGATCGTCGCGTCGGTCGCGTGCGCGGCGCGCCCGGAAAGGAAGGCCGCTGCGAGGGCGGCCCCGAGCACGAAGGCAAAGATCGTGTGTCGCATGAGAAGGGTCATGTGCCTCTCCCTTGGTCGATTTGACAGAAGGGGTGGCTGCCGCGACACCACCGGCTTGCGTTCGAGCATGGCAGGGATCCAGGACGAGCTCAAGAGCGGGACCCGGACGGGTGCCGACAGGCCATGTCCCGGGCCTGGCCCTAGGCAGGTGCCGTCACGCCATGTCCAGGGCCTGGCCCCAGACAGGTCCCGCCGCCTCCACCATCAGAGTCTCTAGGCTTGGCTCGTGCAGAAATACGAGTTGAGCGAGCTCGATTCGGGCCAGCGGGTGATCACGGAACGGATCCCGAGCGTGCGCTCGGTTTCCCTCGGCTTCTGGATCGGCGCCGGCGCGCGCGACGAGACGCCCTCGAAGGCGGGGGTCTCGCACTTCATCGAGCACCTGCTCTTCAAAGGCACGAACTCGTACACCGCACAGGAGATCGCCGAGATCTTCGACGGGCTCGGCGGAGAGCTGAATGCGGCGACCTCCCGCGAGCACACCGTCGTCTATGTGCGCGTCGCCGACCACCACCTCGAGCAGGCGCTCGACGTGATGAGCGACATGGTCTACGCGCCGGTCTTCGCCGAGCTCGATGCCGAGCGAGAGGTTGTGCTCGAGGAGATTGCGATGTACGAGGACACGCCGCACGAGCTCGTCCACGACCTGATGAGCGAGGCGATCTTCGGCGATCACCCGCTCGGGCGCCCCGTGATCGGCACGGCAGACGTGATCTCGTCGGTCGGGCGGCGCGCCCTGACGAGCTATCACCAGACGATGTACCGGGCCGGAAACGTCGTCGTCGCCGCGGCTGGGAACCTTCGCCACGACGACCTCGTCGCACGGCTCGACCGAGCCCAGCGCAAGCAGGCTAAGGCGCCCGCACGAGGACCGCGCCTGCGCTCGCCGCTCGTGCGACCGCCGCGTCCCAGCATGCGCTTCCAGCGCAAGAAGACGGAGCAGTACCACGTCTGTCTCGGAGCGCCGGGGATCGCCCGCTCGGACCGCCGCCGCTTCGCCGCGTCGGTCCTGGACACGCTGCTCGGTGGCTCGGCCTCCTCGCGGCTCTTCCAGGAGATCAGGGAGAAACGCGGCATGGCCTACGCCGTCTACACGTTCGCCTCGCAGTACAGCGACACGGGCTTGATCGGCTTCTACGTCGGCACGCGTGCGGAGAACCTCGCCGACTGCCTCGAGATCGCGAGCGAGCAGATCACGGAGGTCGCCGACGCGCGATTCCGCAAGGGCGAGCTCGACCGAGCCAAGGAGAACCTGAAAGGGCGCATCCTGCTTTCGATGGAGTCGACTGCGAACCGGATGAGCCGACTCGGAAAGTCGCTCATCAGCGACACGGAGCTGCTCTCGGTCGACCGGATCGCGGCCGAGATCGACGCGGTCACACCCGACGCCGTGGCCGAGCTCGCGGGAGTCTTGCTCGCGCCCGAGAAGCTCTCGGCTGCCGGCATCGGCCCCGGGGAGGAGCGGTTCCGCGACGCGGTGCGCAGGGTCAAGCCCGAGCTGTCCGCACGAGCGGCGGCGTGAGGCTCGCTCTCTTCGGGCACGAGGGCAAGGTTGGGCGGGTCCTAAAGCCTGCGCTCGAAGAAGCCGGGCACGAGGTCAAGGGGATCGGTCCCGAGGATGCAGCCGAGGTTCAAGGGCTCGACGCCGCCGTCCATTTCACACGACCGGACGCCGCCTTCGGCACCATCCGCGCCTGTCTCGAGCAGGGCGTGCCGAGCGTCGTCGGCACCTCCGGCCTCGGACAGAAGGAGCTGGACGACCTCGGCGGCTACGCGCAGGAGCAGGGCCTGCAGGTCTTCGTCGCTCCAAATTTCGCGGTCGGCGCGGTGCTGATGATTCGGCTCGCTGCCGAGGCTGCCCGCTACCTGCCCCGGACGGAGATCGTCGAGCTGCACCACGAGACCAAGGTCGACGCGCCCTCGGGAACGGCGAAGGCGACGGCCGAGGCACTCGGCGGCGCGCCGATTCACTCCGTCCGCCTGCCGGGTCTGGTTGCCCACCAGGAGGTGCTGCTCTCGCAGCCCGGCGAGCTGCTGACGATCCGCCATGACGCCTTCTCGCGTGAGGCCTACGTCCCGGGCGTCCTGCTCGCGCTCGAACAGCTCTCCAGCCTGCCGCCCGGCCTGACGCTCGGCCTCGAGAGTCTGCTCGCCGGGTCGCAGGGGTAAGATCGCAGCGTGCTCGGCGAGGTTCTGATCGCGATCGTCACTCCGTTCGGCCGGGACGGCTCGATCGACTACGACCGCTTCCGCGCGCTGGCCGCGCATCTCGTCGACAACGGCTCCGACGGGCTCGTCGTCGCGGCCACCACCGGCGAGTCGCCGACGCTGACCGACGAGGAGAAGCTCGAGCTCTGGAGCACGGCCGTCGACGAGGTCGGCGCTCGTGCGACTGTGATCGCGAGCACCGGCACCTACTCCACGGCGCATTCCGTCCACCTGACCGAGCAAGCGCACGAGCTCGGGGTGCACGGCTTCCTCGTCGTCGCCCCCTACTACAACAAGCCGCCGCCACGCGGGATCGTCGAGCACTACAAGGCGATCGCCGACGCCAGCGACAGGCCGATCGTCGTCTACAACATCCCACAGCGGGTCGTCGTCAACATCGAGCCCGAGACGATGATCGAGCTCGCCCAGATCCCGAGCGTGCAGGCCGTCAAGCAGGCGACCGAGGATCTCGACCAGGCGCGGCGGATCGTCGCAGAGACCGACCTCGCCCTCTACGCGGGCAGCGACCATCTCCTCTACCCGTTTCTCGAGCTCGGCGGCGTGGGTGGGATCCTCGTCTACGCCCATCTCGTCGCGGCGCGGGTCAAGGAGCTGATCAGCCTCTACAAGGACGGAGACGTCGACGGCGCCCGCGCCATCGACGAAGAGCTAAAGCCGGTGATCGACGCGCTCGCCGTGACGATCAACCCGATTCCGGTCAAGGCAGCTCTGAACATGCTCGGCCACGACGTGGGGGGGCTGCGCCTTCCACTCGTCGAGGCGAGCGAGCAGGAGCGAGCCGAGATCCGCTCAGGCCTCGAGCGTGCGGGCCTGACTGTCCAGGCCGGCGTCTAGCTCCGTCTCGGTCGTCTCTCGTCTCGGCAGCAGGACGAGGTTGGGCTTCGCGTCCGCGAAGGCGACGCCGAGCTCGTCGACCGAGGATGCGAGAGCGGGCAGGAGGTGACCCGGTGGCTGGCCGACTCCGCAGAAAACGATGAAGCCGACGAGCGCGCTGTTGTCGCGCCGCAGCGGCAATGCGACTGCATAGCCGGCTCCCGGGAGCTCGCGGCCTTCATCCACTGCGATCTCGGCTCCGGACTCGGCCTCGCGCAGCAGCCAGCTGATCAGGGAGGTGTCCGGCGGTCGTTGGTCGCCGCGCTCCAGCGCGATCGAACCGCCTGCCCCGTCCTCGGTCCACTCGACGAAGGCCGTGTACTCCAGTGGCCAGGCTTGCTCGACTGCGTCTGCAACGCGACCGAAGATGCGTGCCTGATCGCTCTGGACGTCCCAGGCGTCCTGGAGCGTCGCCGTTAGCCGGGTGACACGCTTGCGGGTCCTCTGCCAGACCGCGAGCCCGACCAGGGCCACGACCGCGCCGACGGCCGCGACGATCGGCTGCCCCAGGCCGAGGGCGACGAGGCAGGCACCGCCGCCGGCAAGTGCGACCAGATCCGGCCGCCCGAACATCCCAAAGGAATCGCGGACGGTCGAGGGCGACAGGGCAGAGGCTTCCCGGACCGCGGTCAGCTCCTCGGCCCTCACCACGGAGGTCGGATCCTCGCCTCGCTGGACGGCGATGAAGGCTCTCGCGATCACCGGGTGGAACTGAGTCCCACTGGCGCTTTCGATCTCCTCGAGGGCCTCGTCGCGGCTCATCCTCTTCCGGAACGGCTTGTCGGTCGTCATCGCGTCGAAAGCATCGGCCAGGATCAGGAAGTGCGCCGCCAGCGGAATGTCCTCTTCCGGAACCCCGTAGTAGCCCGTGCCGTTGTAGCGCTCGCGGTGGTACTCGACCGCCTGGGCCTGCTGGGCGGCGAACCGGAACCGATGGAGCAGACGGGCAGAGAGGCGCGGCGCGCGCCAGACGGTGCCCCATTCGGCCGGGGTCAGCTTTCCCGGCTTGCTCAGAACGCTGGCATCGACTGCCACCTTGCCCAGGTCATGCAGCCTCCCCGCCCACCAGAGGCGCCGCACTTCCGCGGCAGGAAGTCCCATTCCGCTCGCCAGGTCCTGCACGTAGCGTGCGACACGCACGGAGTGGCCGTGGGTCGAGGAATCACGCTCGTCGACGATGTTGGCGAACGTCTCGAGTGCCGTGGCCATCTCGTGACGGAGACCGACGACGCGTCCGTAGAGGCGCTCGACGAGCAGTAGGAGCGGGACCAACGCGATCCCGAGCCAGAGCTCACGGAGAGCCGCGAAGGCGAGCACGACGCCGAGCCCGACGCCCGCTGCGGCTGTGAGTGGATCCGGCAGCGCCGGCCGTTGTGTCACCAAGCCCTCGAGCAAGGTTCGCGCGGTGATGTAGACGAGCCCGGCCAGAGCAGCCGGAAGGAGGTCCTCGGGCAGGGTCAGTTGTCCAAAGCTTGCACCGGCCAGCGAGAACGCTGCGCCTCCTGCCAGCGCGGATGCGCCGAACGCCGCTGCGCGGCGCACCATCTCCATCGGAGGGAGCCCCCGGAACGGGCCGACTGCGATGACGCTCCAGCCTGCAACCGCCGCCGCGATCCAAGGCCCGGCCACGAACAGCGCTGCGAGGTGAATCGGCGCGGTGAGCGTGAAGCGCTCGCCCTCGAGCGCATCGGGGAGGAGCTCGTCGTCTGGACGCTGGAGCGCCTCGGCGATGATCGCGACTGCCATGAAGAGGGCAAGCTTCGACGTCGAGCTCTGGAGGGACTCGAAGACCGCGACGCTCAGGAGCACGCCGGCGAACGCAATGGTGGCCGCGTCCGCCGCGTGGCGACGAATAGGGGACCGCATGGCCCTCAGAGGATCGGCGCGAGACGGCGCCGTCTTGAGCCGCGCTTTACGCGCGGCCTAGGGCCACTTGATGCTGTTGGGAACAATCGTCGCGGCGACCGCGACGAGACCGAGCCAATGGAACAGGGTAGACCGCAGCATTTTCGACTCCTTGGGGAGATAAGACCCGTCGATGAACGAGACTCATCCAAGGATCGACAGATCGGGCGGCGATAACACCCCCGGAAGGGTGAACTCGCCCGAAAGGCGCAAACGGCCACGATAGGCTCCACGTGATGGAAGCTCTACGCATCATTCCCCTGGGCGGGCTCGGCGAGGTCGGCAAGAACCTCACGGTCTTCGAGTCGAATGGGGAGATCGTCGTCGTCGACTCGGGCCTCGCCTTTCCTCGTGACGAGCATCTTGGCGTCGACCTCGTCCTGCCGGACTTCGCGTACCTGCGCGAGCGGGCAGATCGGGTGCGAGCGGTACTGCTCACGCACGCGCACGAGGACCACGTCGGCTCGCTGCCGTACCTGATGCGCGAGGTGAAGGTCCCGGAGGTCTGGGGGACAAGGCTGACACTCGGCCTCCTCCAGCCCAAGCTCGACGAGCACGGCCTCCTGAACGCCACCGAGCTCAAGGAGGCGCGGCCGGACGACGGGCCGGTGCAGATCGGCAGGTTCCGGGCGGAGTTCATCCGGATGGCCCACTCCGTCCCCGACACGGTGGCGATCGTGCTCGAGACCGGAAACCTCCGGGTGCTGCACACAGGCGACTACAAGATCGACCACACGCCGGTCGACGGCCTGCGAACGGACGTGGGCAGACTGGCCGAGGTCGGGAACCGCGGGGTCGACCTCCTGCTCGGCGACTCGACCAACGCCGAGCGCCCGGGCGTGACGGGCTCGGAGCGGTTGGTGGGCGAGGCGTTCCGGCAGATCATCCCGGTGCGCGAGGGGCGGGTGCTGATCGCGAGCTTCGCCTCGAACGTCCACCGGATGCAGCAGGCCGTCGACGTCGCGATGGAGACCGGCCGCAAGGTCTGCGTCGTCGGCCGTTCGATGCGCAAGAACGTCAACATCGCGCGGAACCTCGGCTACCTCGAGGCTCCGGACGACGCCTTTATCCAGCCGAAGGAGCTCGCCAACGTGGCGCCGCATCAGGCGCTCGTGCTCTGCACGGGCAGCCAGGGCGAGCCGCTCTCGGCGCTGACGCGGATCGCCTACAACGACCATCCGACGGTGAGCGTCGAACGCGGGGACACCGTAATCCTGTCTGCGAAGCCCGTGCCCGGGAATGAGCTCCGCGTGCACGACACGATCAACAATCTCGCGAAGTCCGGAGCCGAGGTCCTGCACCAGGAGATCGCGAACGTGCACGTCTCGGGCCACGGAAATGCCGAGGAGCTGCGGACGGTGCTGGGGCTCGTGCGGCCGAAAGGCGTCATGCCCGTCCATGGCGAGTTCCGCATGCTCGCGGCCCACGCCCAGCTCGCCCGCGACAGCGGCGTCCCGGCGGATTCGATCGTGCTCGCCGAGAACGGCTCCGTCGTCGAGCTGGACGAGCGAGGCGTGCGGATCGTCGACCGGGTCGACACGGGGGTCACCTTCGTGGACGGGCTGGGAGTGGGGGATGTGCGCGACGTGGCCATCCGGGACCGCAGGCACCTCTCGGAGCACGGCATCCTCATCGTCGTCGCCACCGTCAGCACGAACGGCGCCAAGCTGAGCGCACCGCCCGAGCTGATCGTTCGCGGATTCGGCGACTCCGAGCCTCTGCTGGACGAGATGCGGGACGAGGCGGCGCAGGTGCTCGACCACTGCCTCGACGAGAAGGTGACCGAGATCAAGCTCCTCCAGGAGCATCTCCACGACGGGCTCGCCCAGCTCGTGTACGACAGAACGGGGAGGCGGCCCATGATTCTTCCGGTCATAGTGGAGGTATGAGCACGCTACGCGCCCAACCGGGCTGGCCCGACCTATTGGTCGATTACGCGCACGACGGAGCGACCGCCCAGCGGCTGGTCGCGCAACTCCGCGCATGCCAGGTCTCGGCGCTGGCTTTCTGCCGGCTGCTGGAGCGCTGGGCGAGAGGAGAAGCCACGCCCTCGACGCCCGGAGGCCGTGAAGCGGCACTGGCTCGGGCGGCGGAGCGTGCCGAGACGGCTCTGGCCGGCCTCGAAGGGCCGCTGGGGCGCTATCTGCTCGAGCTCGAGGCCGATCAGGCAGAAGGACGTTCCTGGTACGGAGAGCCCGGGAGGGCCGAGCTGATCGAGTGGCAGCCGGTGCTCAGCCGGGCAGGCGTCCGCGCGTCCCCCGTGCGAGTGGCACAGGCGTACCTCGAGCTCGCGGTGCTCGTCCGGGCGCTCGAAGGTCTCGAATCCGCGGCGAGAATGCGCTCGGCGCCGGACCGGTCGTCCCTCTGGGCAGGCCTGTTCGATCTCCGCGAGAACCTCCTGAACGGCGCCCTCGAAGACCTCAGAGCGCTCGCCGCCTAGATCCCCAAGCCAGCACCACCCAAGATCGCGACCGCTGATTCTTCTATGCCGTGACGAGGCGCGTAATCCGAGCCAGGGTACGACTGCTCCGGGCCGACGAGGGAGGGAGGTCCTCTCCGGTCGGCTCGGGTTATCGCAGCCTCGCACGTTTCGAAGGTCAGGAATCCGACGTCGGATTCGAGTTGGACCTCGATTCCGACCGCTTGGCAGCGGGCGAGTCGGGCACCGGGCGGCTGTCGTTCTGGGCAGTCGAGGCGTTGCCTGAGCTCTTCGTTGGGCAGTCGTTCGAACTGCGAGAGGGGCTCGCGGTCATCGGTTTAGGCACGGTGCTGGACCCGTAGGCCGAAGGCAAAATGAACCGTGGCCGGAGCCAGGCTCCGCCCGGCGGGAGGCCGACACGCAGACCCGCTACCGTGAACTGTGAAGAAGGGGGCCCACGGGGGAAACATGGTTTCCCCCGTGAAGCAAGCGAAGCGAAGCGCTAAAGGGGATGGCCGGCTCGCGTAGAACGACGCTGCCATGGCGCGGCGACGTACTAAGCGCGTGCTCAAGCCTCGCACGCCCTCGCGCGTGAGGAAGACCAAGCGCACCAAGCGAAAGCCCACTCGCGGGCACCATCATCCCGAGCTGGCCGGGCTCGTCCTGCTCGCGCTCGGCCTGTTCCTCGCCTCGGTGCTCTGGGCCGGCTGGAACGGGGGTTACGTCGGCCGCTGGACCGCCGACGGGCTCGAGGCTCTCATCGGGGGAGCGGCGTACGGGCTCCCGCTCGCGCTCGTCGTCGTCGGCGGGCTCATGGTCGCGCGCAGCGACCTGGTCGACGTCCGGCCGTTCCGAACCGGGCTCGCGATCCTCGCCCTCGGCCTCATGCTCACGCTCGGCGACTCGGGCGGTTACCTCGGCAGCACCCTGAGCGGCGCGCTCGGTCTTGCCCTCGGCGGGACGGGCGTCGCGATCGTCGGCGTCCTGGCGCTGCTCGCGGGGTCGCTACTTCTGACCGGAGCGTCTGCAGGCGCAATCATCCGCCGCGGAGCGACCGCGGCTCGGCGCACGCTCGACCGGCCGCCGCGCGAGACGATCTCGGAACCCCCCGAGCTGATCTCGACCGCGAACGCTGCGCCGGTCCCGCTCGTCGACGCCGCCTCTGCGTATCCGGACGTCATCGGCATGTCCGAGCCGGCGCCGCTGATCCCGTTCCCGGAGCCGAATACCGAGGAGATGCCCGACCACGAGAGCCTCTTCAATGCGTCGCCCGCGGTCGAGGACTACAAGCTGCCCGACCGGAGCCTCTTGCACAAATCCGGCACGAGCGGGAAGCCGACCGCTGAGGCCAACGGGCAGGTCGCCCAGGCGCTCACGCAGGCGCTCTCCGACTTCGGCGTCCAGGCCTCCGTCGTCGGCGAGATTACAGGCCCGCGCGTCACCCGCTACGAGCTCCAGCTCGCGCCCGGAACGAAGATGTCGAAGGTCGCAGCGCTCAAGGACGACCTCTCCTACGCACTCGCGACGACCGAGATCCGCATCCTGGCGCCGATCCCGGGCAAGCAGGCCGTCGGCGTCGAGGTGCCCAACCTGTCGCCGAACCTCGTCACGCTCGGGGACATCTACGACGACCTGCCGCAGACGGCGAGCCCGCTCGCGGTCTGGCTCGGCAAGGACATCTCCGGCACCGCCGTCTGGACCGACCTCGCGAGGATGCCGCACATCCTGATCGCGGGTACGACGGGCTCGGGGAAGTCCGGCTGCATCAACACGATCCTCACGTCGGTGCTGCTTCGCGCGACGCCTGACGACGTACGGATGATCCTCATCGACCCGAAGCGCATCGAGCTCAGCCACTACGAGTCGATTCCCCATCTGCTTGCACCCGTCGTCTCGAGCCCCAAGGAGGCGACCGCGGTGCTCGCGAACGTGATCGCCGAGATGGAGCGCCGGTACGAGCAGTTGAGCAAGGTGCGCGCCAGAAACCTCCCCGAGGCGAACCGCGCCTTCCGCGAGCGCGGCGAGCCGCCGCTGCCGTACCTGCTCGTGGTGATCGACGAGCTCGCCGACCTGATGATGATCTCGCCGCAGGCCGTCGAGGACGCGATCATCCGCCTCGCGCAGAAGTCCCGCGCGGTCGGCATCCACCTCGTCCTCGCCACCCAGCGCCCCTCGGTGGACGTGATCACCGGCATGATCAAGGCGAACGTCCCGTCACGGATCGCCTTCGCCGTCTCGAGCCAGACCGACTCGCGCGTGATCATCGACCAGGGCGGGGCCGAGAGCCTGCTCGGCCAGGGCGACATGCTCTTCAAGCCGCTTGGCACTTCGCGCATGCAGCGCGTCCAGGGTGCATACGTGGGCGAGGAGGAGATCGCCCTCGTCGTCGAGCAGTGCCGAGGCCAGCGAGAGCAGGAGCTCGACGCGTCGCTGCTCGAGGCACCCGAGCCTCCGCCGGGAGAAGAGGATGCGGCCGACGGCGACTTCGACCCGGACGAGGATCCGTTGCTCGACCGCGCGATCGAGATCGTCGTGCAGGCGCAAACCGCCTCTACCTCGCTCCTCCAGCGGCGCCTCCGTGTTGGCTACACGCGCGCGGGACGGCTGATCGACATGCTCGAGCGGCGCGGGATCATCAGTGGGTACGAGGGCTCGAAACCTCGCCGTGTCCTCGTGGATGAAGCACAGCTCGACCGAGTGCTGAGCTAACGCCTTCTCGCTCGTTTAGCATCGCTCTCCTGAACACACGAACGGGTCAGAGGAGGGTGTTGTTGTGACACGAACGCGATGGACGTGGCTGCTCCTCGGCGCCACGACGTTGTTGCTCGTCTTCGGTGCTGCGGCCTGCGGCGGCGACGACGACGGAGGTGGCGGGGGCGACACGATCAAGGTCGGCCTCGTCACGGATACCGGAGGCGTGGACGACCGCGGCTTCAACGAGTTTTCGATCAAGGGTCTCGACAAGGCCGAGACGGACCTCGACATCGAGAAGCGGGTGTACGTCTCGAACTCGGCCGACGACTACGAGCCGAACCTCGAGGCGGCCGTCGACGACGGCAACGAATTCGTGGTTGCCGTCGGGTTCCTGCTTGCGCCGTCCGTGATCAAGGTCGCGACGGAGAACCCCGACGTGTCGTTTGCCGGGGTCGACCACTTCTACGGGCCTCCTGGCGACGAGGCCTGCGAAGAGTCCAAAACGTGCGCGGTCGACAACGCGCTCGGCATGATCTTTCCCACTGAGGAGGCGGGGTACCTCGCCGGAGTCGTCGCCGCGCTGACGACGAAAAGCGGCACCGTGTCCACGGTCGGCGGCATCAAGATCCCGCCGGTGGACAACTGGATCGCCGGCTTCCGGGCTGCGGTGAAAGCGACGAAGCCGGACGTCAAGCTCCTGAACGCGTATTCGAACGACTTCAACGACGCGGCCAAGTGCAAGGAGATCGCACTCGACCAGATTTCGCAGGGCTCGGACGTCGTGTTCCAGGTCGCAGGCGACTGCGGGCTCGGCGCGATCGACGCGGCCTGCGAGAAGGGCGTGACCGCGATCGGCGTCGACGCCGACCAGTCGGCCCAGGGCGACTGCGTGATCACGAGCGCGCTCAAGCCCCTGACGGACTCGGTCTTCGGGGTCATCAAGACGTTCGTCGACGGAGGCTTCATGGGTGGGACGAATCAATCCTTCGGCGTGGAACAGTTGCCCGACGCTGAGCTGCTGGCTCCATGGCAGGGAGACGTGCCCCAGAACGTGCAGGACGCGGTGAGCGAGGCCGAGACAGGCCTCAAGGACGGCACGATCGACCCGCCGGCGACGCTGAAGTAGGAGATGGACGTACGGGGGCGGGCACTCGTCCGCCCCCGTACGATCGCACCACATGAACGAAGAAGCGCCCCTCCTCGAACTGAAGGGCATCACGAAACGCTTCCCGGGCGTCGTGGCAAACGACGGCGTCGACTTCGACCTACAGCGCGGTGAGGTGCACGCCCTGCTCGGGGAGAATGGCGCGGGCAAGTCGACGCTGATGAACGTCCTCTACGGGCTTTACCAGCCGGATGAGGGCGAGCTCCGGATCAAGGGGAAGCCGGTTGCGATGGGGTCACCGCGAGATGCGATCGACCTGGGAATCGGCATGGTCCATCAGCACTTCATGCTCATCCCGGTGATGACGGTCGCGGAGAACATCGTGCTCGGAGTCGAGCCGACCCGCGAGAAGGTGCTGCTCGACCAGTCCGCCGCGGAGGAGCGCGTCAAGCGGATCGCCGCGACGTTCAAGTTCGCCATCGACCCGCACGCCCGTGTGGAGGACATCAGCGTCGGCCAGCAGCAGCGGGTCGAGATCCTGAAGGCTCTCTACCGGGGCGCCGAGATCTTGATTCTGGACGAGCCGACGGCAGTGCTCACCCCGCAGGAGGCACTGGAGCTCTTCGGGATCCTGCGCACGCTCACCCGCGAGGGCATGTCCGTCATCTTCATCAGCCACAAGCTGCACGAGGTACTCGAGATCGCCGATCGCGTGACCGTTCTCCGACGAGGCAAGAGGATCGAGACGCTTCCGCGCGAGGGTGCCACCCAGGAGAGCCTGGCCAAGTTGATGGTCGGACGAGAGGTGTTCCTCCGCGTGGACAAGAAACCGGCCGAGCCCGGTGAACCGCTGCTTCAGGTCGAGAGCCTGGACGTTCTCGACCACCGCGGCCTGCCGGCAGTCCGGGATGTCTCATTCCAGGTGCGCGCGGGAGAGATCGTCGGCATCGCGGGGGTCGACGGGAACGGTCAAAGCGAGCTGATCGACGCCGTCACGGGGTTGACTAGGGCTAAGAACGGCGTCATCCGAATCGCCGGTGACGAGATCACGCGCGACTCGACCCGCGAGCGATTCGACGAGGGACTGGGCCACATCCCGGAGGACCGTCAGCGGCGCGGGCTCGTCCTCGACTTCACCCTCGCCGAGAACATCGGGCTCCACGAGTACCGGAACGAGCCAAACTCACGGTTCGGCTGGCTGCGGCCGAGTCGGCTGATCGCACTCGCCCGCAGACTGCTGAAGGAGTTCGACGTGCGTGGCGGGAGCCCGACGACGCTCGCCTCGTCCCTGTCGGGTGGCAACCAGCAGAAGATCGTCATCGCCCGCGAGGTGGAGCGCGACCCGCGAGTGCTCGTGGCCGGCCAGCCGACGAGGGGGCTCGACGTCGGCGCCATCGAGTTCGTCCACAGTCGCCTCGTCGCAGAGCGGGACGAGGGTCGCGCCGTTCTCCTCGTCTCGCTCGAGCTCGAGGAGATCTTGTCACTCTCCGACCGCATCCTCGTCATGTTCGAGGGCCGGATCGTCGGTGAATACGGGCCGGATGTCACGGAGGAAGAGCTGGGCGTCGCCATGACAGGTGGTACGCGAGAGGCGGCTGCGTGAGCGTTACGCCGCCACCGCCGGCGCCCGAGACCCAGGAGGTCTATTCCCTCAGGGCGGGCATCCAGGAGCGTGCCGGCGGCGCACTGATACCGATCGCAGCCACAGTGCTCGCTTTCCTGATCGGAGGGCTCGTCGTCCTGCTCACCGGCCACAACCCGATCACTGCGTATCGGGCGATCTTCGAAGGGGCAGGGTTCAACTGGCCGTACGAAAAGTTGACGGGACAGGATACGCGCGCGTCGGGGCGCGACCTCCAGCAGACGCTCCGTGCCGCAACGCCGCTGATTCTCTGCGCGCTCGCCGTCGCCTTCGCGTTCCGCTGCGGCCTCTTCAACATCGGGGGGCAGGGCCAATACTGGGTTGGATTCATCTTCGCCCTGATCGTCGGGACGCATCTGGAGGGCCTGAGCCGCCCCCTGCACGTCGCCCTCTGCATCGTGGCGGGCATCGTCGGGGGAGCATTCTGGGGCGGCATCGCCGGCTTCCTCCGCGCCACGGTCGGAGCCCACGAGGTGATCACGACGATCATGCTCAACTGGATCGCGATCTACGGAGGCAAGTGGTTATTCGAGCTCAACGGGCCATTGCAGGGCTCGGCGCCCTCGCTGCCCCGTTCCGCGATCATCTTCGACTCATCGGTGCTCTGGATCATCTGGTCGCCGTATCTGCACGCCGGGTTCCTGATCGCCCTCGTCTCGCTCGTCGTCTACTACGTCATCCTCAACCGCACCACGCTCGGCTACGAGGTGCGCGCGGTCGGCTTCAACGCCGAGGCGGCCCGATACAGCGGCATCGGCGTGCGGAAGAACTACTTCCTCGCGCTCGCCATCGCCGGCGCGTTCGCCGGACTGGCCGGAACGGTCGACTTGCTCGGCGTCAAGGGAGCGGTCGACCAGAGCGACTTCGACACGAACTTCGTGGCCTTCACGGCCATCGCCGTCGCCTTGCTCGGCCGCAACAAGGCAGTCGGGATCCTCTTCGCCGGCCTCCTGTTCGCCGCGCTGAGCGTAGGAACCTCGTCACGCAACCTTGACCCCGAGGTCTTCGAGCCCGCGCTCGCGACTGACCTGGCGACGATGATCCAGGCGCTCGTCATCTTCTTCGTCGGCGCGGAGCTCCTGATCGTCTACATCTGGCGCAGCCGGCGCTATCTCCGGCTGGGGCGGCCGTCGACCGAGGAGCCTGCACCGCTGTGATCGATCGCTATCGCAACGTCCAAACGGTCGCGGCTGTCGGCATCGGGCTCGGCGTCGCCGCCTTCTTGCTGACGATGCCGCCGTTCACGATCCGCACGACGCTGGTCCCGATCGTCTTCGGGCTGGCCGGGCTCGCGCTTGGCCTCGCTGCGCTGAGCCAGGGGGAGCGGCGACTCGGAGGATTTGCGATGGCATTCGGGTTCCTCGGCACCCTTGGCGGCCTCTGGGCCCAGGGAGTCGACCAGACCACGCTCGAGGCCGTGCTGACGGGAGGGCTGCTGGCCTCGACGCTGCGGTTCGCGACGCCACTCGCGTTCGCGGCGATGGGGGGCATCTTCTGCGAGCGATCCGGCGTCGTGAACATCGGGCTCGAGGGGATGATGCTCGTCGGCGCTTTCTTCGCCGTCTGGGGGTCGATCTGGAGCGGCAGCTGGGTCGTCGGGCTCCTGATGGCAATGCTCTCCGGCGGCCTACTCGCGCTGATCCACGCCGTTTTCTCCATTCACCTGCGGGCCGACCAGATCGTGAGCGGTTTCGCAGTCAACCTGCTCGCGCTCGGTCTCACCGGCTACCTCTACAGCTCGATCTACCCGAATGGGACGACGAAGGGCCAGATCACACGCGTTCCCAGTCTCGAAGGCCTGTTCGGCTTTCTCGACTGGGTGCCGGGAGCAGACCTGAGCCTCCTGGTCTGGCTCATGTTCGTGACAGTGGTGCTCTCCTACGTCGTCCTGTTCAAGACTCCCATCGGCTTGCGGATCCGCGCGGTCGGCGAGCATCCACGCGCCGCAGACACGGTTGGCATCTCCGTGTACCGCGTCCGCTATGCAGCCGTGGTCACCTCGGGAATCCTGGCGGCGCTCGGAGGGGCGTTCCTGTCGATCGGGTTCACGGGCAGGTTCACCGAGAACATGACAGGCGGCCGCGGATACATCGCGCTGGCAGCGGTCATCTTCGGAAAATGGCGGCCGGGTTGGGCGTTCGTGGCGACGCTGCTCTTCGGCTTCGGGTTTGCGCTCGCGATCCCGCTCCAGCGTGAGGCGGACATCTCTTCGAACCTGATCTCGACCTTGCCGTATCTCTTGACCCTGATCGCGGTGGCCGGAGTGATCGGCCGCTCGATCCCACCAGCTGCTGTTGGTCGCCCGTACGTCAAGCAGTAACGGGCCCCGGCCGCGAAACCGTGCGGCAGGCTGGTCGGTGGTGCTTGCGCTGCTCGGCCTCGCCGCAATTCCTGCCGCGGCTGCCGTCACCGAGGCGCGAGGAGACCTCCGCCTCGTTCACGCCGGCTTCGCCGTGCCTCTCGCCGCCGCCCTCGCCATTGCCGCCATTCGCCTTGCGAGACGCGCCAGGCGGCGGCTGGACCGCACGCTCGGCCGAGCCGGGGGCAGGCGAACGGCCCGCGCAGGCCAGGTGCTCGGCTGGCTCGCGCTCTATCTCGCGGTAACCGCGTCCATCTCGGTGGCCGTCTATGCGGTCGAGTTCTACCTCTTGTCGTAGACTCAGGCTCCGTGTTCGAGATCGGCAACAGCCTTCGTGAGGCTCGTCTCCGGCAGGGGCTCGATTTTCCGGAGATCGAGCAAGCGACGAAGATTCGTGGCAAGTACCTGCGCTCCCTCGAAGAGGAGCAGTTCGACGTGCTGCCCGGGCAGACCTACGTCAAGGGCTTCCTGCGCTCGTATGCGGACTACCTCGGGCTCGACGGCCAGCTGTACGTCGAGGAGTTCAACTCGCGCTACGTACGCGGTGAGCTGGAAGAAGAGCCGGAGCAACAGCCGTTTCGTCCCCGCACAACGGTCTCAGCACGCGGCGGCGGTCCCCAGGGGAAGGCCGTGCTACTGACGATCGCGGGCATCGCCGGCCTGACGGTGTTCGTCTTCGCGGCCTGGATGTGGGGGGGCGACAAGAACACGCCCGACCTGGTCATGAACCCACCGGCAGCTCCGGCCGCGCGGAAGCCGACCGCCAAGCTGGTCGCCTCGGCGGTCGCGGGCGGGTCGTACGTGGTCGTCTACAAGGGGACGCGGGAGAGGAAGAAGCCGATCTACGAGGGAACGCTCGAGAAAGGGCATGCCCGGACCTTCGAGGGCCGGCGTCTCTGGCTCTACGTCTTCGCCCCCGCCAACCTTCGCCTGCGCCTGAATGGGGAGCGACAGGTCGTGCCGGGCGCCGGCACCGGCGCACGCCGGTGGCTCGAGGTGACGCCGAAGCGCGTCTCGCTCGCGCCGCCGGTTCGTTGAGACCCCGGGCCGCGGTCGTCGTCACAGGCAGCGAGCTCGTTCGGGGCGGGCGCCGCGACGCGAACGGCCCTTTTCTCGCCGAGGAGCTGACGCGGCGGGGTCTCGAGCCCGCGCGAGTCACGCTCGTCGGAGACGAGCCCGAGGAGCTGGAGGCGGCACTCGCGCGAGGGCCTGTCGGCCGACCTGCTCGTCGTCTCCGGAGGGCTCGGGCCGACGCACGACGACCGGACCGTCGAGCTCCTGGCGCGCGCCGCCGGCCTGCCTGCGTCGGTCGAGCCCGAGCTTGCACAGGAGATCGAGCGTGTCTCGCGGCGGATCGCCGAGCGCCTCCAGCGGCCCTACGCGGAGTTCGAAGAGGGAGTGCGAAAGCAGGCGACAGTCCCCGAAGGCGGGCGGGCGATCGGAATCGCAGGGACAGCGCCGGGCCTCGTCGTCGAAGCCGGTGGGGCGGTGGCCGTCGTCCTGCCCGGCCCTCCGCCCGAACTGCGCCGCCTCTGGGAGGCCGCGCTGGAGGACGAGGCCGTGCAACGGGTGCTCGCACGCGCGAAGGCGCCTGAGCACCGGATCCTGCGCGTGTACGGAACGAGCGAGTCGGCCGTGGCGAGGGCGCTCTCGGAGGCCGGCGGCGAGCCCGAAGGGGTTCAGGCCACGATCTGCGCGCACGACGGCGAGATCTGGATCGAGCTCTTCGGCGACGGAGACGAGTTGACGCAGACGATGCGGCAGGCGCTCGGGCCTGCAGTGTTCGCAGAGGACGCGCGCGCGGTCGAGGAGCACGTGTTGGACGCGGCACGGGCTCTCGGGCTTTCGATCGTGACCGCGGAGTCGTGCACGGGCGGGCTCGTCGCCGCACATTTGACCTCGGTCCCGGGGGCGAGCGACGTCTTCCGTGGCGGGATCGTCGCCTACGAGAACGACGTCAAGCTCGCCCAGCTCGGCGTGCCGGAGGAGACCCTGGCCGGGCACGGCGCCGTCTCGGCCGAGACGGCCGCGGCGATGGCGACCGGCGCACGCAAGTCCCTCGGTGCCGACGTGGCGGTCGCGGTGACCGGGGTCGCCGGGCCGGCGGGAGGAACGCCGGAGAAGCCGGTCGGGCTCGTCTACCTGCATGTGAGCGCGCCCGGAGCCGAGGAGGGCCGCGAGCTGCAGTTCTCGGGCGACCGGGAGGCGATCCGCCGCCGTGCGACCGCCGCGGCGCTCCATCTCTTGCGTTCGCTTTTGTCACAAAGCGGTCACAGCTCGGAGTGACTTCGTCCGGTAGCGTCGTTGGCGATGAGCGCCTACGGCTCTTTCTCGGCTTTCGCCTGCCCGTCCCGATCGCGCGCGGGATCACCCGCTGGCAACGGGAAGAGCTCAGCGCGCCCGAACGAGCTCGCATCGTCCCGGAAGAGAACCTGCACGTCACGATCGCGTTCCTGGGCCCGCGGCCGGCCGGTGAGGTCCCCGCGATCGCCGGAGCGCTGCGTGCAGGGGCCGAAGGCTCCGCTCGGCCCGTGCTCGCCCCGGTTCGGTACCGAGAGACGCGTTCCGTCGGCATGCTCGTCTTCGACGACCACGACGGGCATGCGACGCGGATTGCGGAAGACGTTCACGGGCGGCTCGCCCGGCTCGAAGTCTACGAGCCCGAGCAGCGCCCGTGGCTTCCGCACCTCACCGTCGTCCGTTTTCGCGAGCGACCGCGTCTCCAGCCTCCGATCCCCGATCTCGGGCCGGTGACGATGTCCGACGCTGCTGTTTACATATCCCGGCTGCGGCCGACAGGCGCGCAGTACGAAGTCTTGGAGTCAGTTCCGCTAGGAGGTGGATGAGCTTGGATCGCGACGAAGCACTCGACGTCGCCCTCGGTCAGATCGAGCGCCAGTTCGGCAAGGGCTCGGTCATGCGCATGAACGACCACGCGCACGTCACGACGGGCTCGGTCTCGACCGGATCATTGTCGCTCGACATTGCCCTTGGAGTGGGGGGGCTCCCGCGCGGCCGCGTCGTCGAGGTCTTCGGCCCCGAGTCGTCGGGGAAGACGACCCTCGTCTACCACGTGATCGCCGAGGCCCAGCGGCGAGGAGGCATCTGCGCCTTCATCGACGCCGAGCACGCGATGGATCCGCAATACGCACGCCGGATCGGCGTCAACATCGACGATCTGCTCGTCTCTCAGCCCGACAACGGTGAGCAGGCGCTCGAGATCGCCGAGCTGCTCATCCGCTCCGGAGCGCTCGACGTCGTCGCGGTCGACTCGGTGGCCGCGCTGACGCCGAAGGCGGAGATCGAAGGTGAGATGGGGGACAGCCACGTCGGCCTCCAGGCCCGCCTGATGAGCCAGGCGCTGCGCAAGCTCGCGGGGACGCTCAACCGCACGGACACGATCGCGCTCTTCACGAACCAGCTACGCGAGAAGATCGGGGTCATGTTCGGCTCACCGGAAGTCACTCCGGGCGGACGAGCGCTGAAGTTCTACTCCTCGGTCCGACTCGACATGCGGCGCATCGAGACGCTGAAGGAAGGCGTCGAGGCGATCGGCAACCGCGTCCGCGTGAAGGTCGTGAAGAACAAGGTCGCCCCGCCGTTCAAGCAGGCGGAGTTCGACATCATCTACGGCTCGGGGATCTCCTGGGAGGGAACGGTGCTCGAAGCCGGGCTGGAGCACAAGGTCGTACAGAAGTCGGGCTCCTACTTCAGCTTCGACGACGAGCGGCTCGGGCAGGGCCGGCAGAACGCCGCAGCGTTCCTGCGTGAGCATCCCGACGCCTCCGACAAGATCGTGCTGGGAATCCAGGCCGCGCTCGGAGAGGACAGCATCGCCTCCGCGCGGCTGCTGCCGGATGTGTCACCCGAGCACACCGAGCAGATCGGGAAGAAGGCCAAAGAGGCCGAAGCTGCCCTCGAAGAGGTCGCCGTCACGGGAAAGAAGGCCAAGGAGGCCGAAGCTGTCCGCGAAGAGGTCGCCGCCACGGGTTAGCGCTCTCCTCGCTCGCCCCCGAGGGCGCATCGAGGTCGCTCTCGAAGGGGAGTCCTGGCGCACGCTGCCGGCGGAGGCTGTCCTCGCGGCGGGACTCGACGTCGGTGTGGAGCTCGACCGCTCGCGAGCGCGGCGGTTGCGTCGTGAGCTCGTCCGGCACGAGGCGATGGCGAAAGCGGCTCGGTCCGTCGCGAGGCGTGATCTCACCGAGCAGGAGCTTGCGGAGCGGCTGGCGCGAGCGGCGGTTCCTCCGGCTGCTCGCAAAGAGGCGCTGGGACGAATGGTTCGGACCGGCGCGGTCGACGACGGGCGCTTCGCCCGAAGCCGAGCGGAAACCCTCGCCGCTCGGGGCTCCGGAGACGCCTTGATCAGGCACGATCTTGCCGGGCGAGGCATCGCAGCTGAGGTCGTCGAAGCCGCGGTCGACGCACTGGAAACGGAGAGCGCTCGAGCAGAGCGGATCGTCGAGCGACGGGGGCCGAGCCTCAAGACCGCGCGTCACCTCGCACGCAAGGGGTTCGCCGAGCACTCGATCGAAGGCACGTGTGGAATGGCCATTGCGGAAGGTGCCCCTCCCGCTGTACCATGAGTAGTCAGTAACCGACATTTTTGCCTGCACAAGCGCAGTTTCCGAATCGCTCTACCAATCGAACCAACGAGAAAAGGCACCTTGACGACCACGCGAGACGCAGTTGAGAGGGGCTTGACCGACCAGGTCTAGCCGTGTTTGTGGCGGTCCGTCTCGGCCGCCTTCATTCGGAACCTGAGCTGCGCGGGCACGGACCCGAGGAGCACCATGCTCGTCATTGCGGCAGTTCTGATCAGCGCCCTGGTCACCGGCGGCGTCGTGCTCCTAGGCCTGCGCCACTTCGGAGGATCAAGCGTGGCCGACGCGCGCGTGGAGGCGGAGACGATTCGCCGCGAGGCGAAGATCGAGGCACGCGAAGAGGCCGTGCGCCTCCGGGCCGAGGTCGAGCGAGAGGTCGGAGAGCAGCGCGCGCGAATGACGAAGATCGAGGAGCGTGTCTTGACCCGCGAGGACGAGGTCGAGCGCAGACAGAAGGATCTCGAGCGCCGCGACCAGGGCCTCGCCGACCGAGAGGTCCACGTCAAGGAGCTCCAGGAGGAGCTGAAGGAAGCGAAGCAGCGCGAGCTCGAGGAGCTCGAGCGGATCGGCGGCATGACCATCACCGAGGCGAAGGCAAGGCTGCTCGCCCAGTCGGAGGAGCTCGTCCGGCACGATCTCGCGCGCCGGGTGCGCCAGCTGGACGAGGAGGCGCAGAGCGAGGCGAAGCGTCGCGCACGCAACCTCGTCGCCGACGCGCTCCAACGGGTCGCCGCGAGCCACGCCGCAGAGACGACCTCGTCGCTGATCGAGCTTCCGTCAGACGACATGAAGGGTCGCATCATCGGCCGTGAGGGCCGCAACATCCGCACGCTCGAGCACTTGACCGGCGTGGACGTGATCGTCGACGACACCCCGCAGGCCGTCGTCCTGTCGTCGTTCGACCCGATCCGGCGCGAGATCGCGAAGATCACGCTGCTCAAGCTCGTCGAGGACGGCCGCATCCAGCCGGCGCGAATCGAGGAGATGTACTACCAGTCGAAGACGGAGATGGACGAGCACATCCAGCAGGCCGGCGAGCAGGCTGTCTTCGAGGCCAATTGCGGCGACTTCCACGAGGAGATCGTGAAGCTTCTCGGCCGTCTCAACTACCGGACGAGCTACGGGCAGAACGTCCTCAAGCACACGCTCGAGGTCGTTCACCTCGCAGGGCTGATGGCGACCGAGCTCGACGCCCACGTGAAGACCGCGAAGCGCGCCGCAATGCTCCACGACGTCGGCAAGGCACTGACGCACGAGGTCGAAGGCTCGCATGCGGCGATCTCGACCCAGTACGCGAAGCGCTACGGCGAGGCTCCGGGCGTCGTGCACGCCGTCGAGGCCCATCACTACGAGGTGCAGCCGCAGACCGTCGAGGCCGTGCTGTTGATCGCCGCGGACGCAATTTCCGGCGCCCGACCCGGGGCGAGGGGCGACAGCCTCGAGAACTACATCAAGCGCCTCGCCGCGCTCGAGGAACTGGCAGCGAAGAAGCCTGGGGTCGAAAAGGTCTATGCGCTCCAGGCTGGCCGCGAGATCCGCGTCATCGTCAAGCCGACGGAGATCGACGACGACCAGGCGGCGCTGCTCTCCCACGAGATCGCTCGCGAAATCGAGAACGACCTCGAGTACCCCGGGCAGATCAAGGTCACGGTCATCCGCGAGTCTCGCAACGTCGAATTCGCGAAGTAGCTTCGCTCTTCTTCACGGCGGAACCCCTGGTTCCCCCGTGGGCCCCCTCCTTGCCGCCGTAGGTCGGGTTCGGTCCGTGTAGTGGGCCGGTAACTCGTTGTTTAGGTCTTCGGTTCTCCCGCTTTCCTTGTGAGCCTCCCGCCGGGCAGAGCCCGGCTCCGGCGTCAGAGGGGGGCGGTCTTCCGAGACCGGTTTTTCCCCAGTTACCATCTAGGCGCTGTGAGGCGGTATCACGTCACGACATTTGGCTGCCAGATGAACGCTCACGACTCCGAGCGGATCAAGGGCATGCTCGAGGACATCGGACTGGGGGAGGCGTCCTCGCAGGAAGAGGCTGACGTCATCGTCTTCAACACCTGCACGATCCGCGAGAAGCCGGATCAGCGCTTCGCCATGCACCTCAGCCAAGCGAGGATGCTGAAGGTCGCCGATCCCGACAAGGTGATCGCGGTCGGAGGCTGTTACGCAGAGGCTCAACGGGAGCGACTCTTCGATCTCTACCCATACGTGGACGTCGCCTTCGGCCCCGGGACGATCCCGCACCTCGCCGACTGGCTCGGCGCGGGCGGTGAAGCGCCGCGTGGGCGCTTCGGCACCGGCGAGGAGCGCGAGTTCGCCGGCACGCTGCCGATGCACCGCGAGCGCCGGTTCCAGGCGTGGGTGCAGGTCTCGATGGGCTGCAACTCGATCTGCTCGTACTGCATCGTGCCCGCGGTGCGGGGACGGGAGGTGAGCCGACGGCCCGGAGAGATCCTCGCCGAGGTGACACGCCTCGCGCGCGAAGGAGTTCGGGAGATCACACTCCTCGGCCAGAACGTCAACTCGTGGGGCCGCGACCTCGCGCCCGATCTGAAGACCGAGTTCGGTGAGCTGCTGCGCGCATGTGATGCGGTCGAAGAGATCGAGCGGATCCGCTTCACGAGCCCGCACCCGAAGGACTTCCGGCGTGAGGTGATCGCCGCCATGGCCGACTGCTCTGCGGTCTGCGAGCACGCGCACCTGCCGCTTCAGTCGGGCTCGACCCGGATCCTCAAGGCCATGCGGCGCACCTACGGCCGCGAGCGCTACCTACGCCTTGTCGACGAGCTGCGCGCGGCGATCCCCGACCTCGCGCTGACCACGGACGTCATCGTCGGCTTCCCAGGCGAGACCGAGCGTGACTTCGAGGAGACGCTCGAGGTCGTCGAGGAGGTGCGCTACGACGGCGCCTTCACGTTCGTCTATTCCCCGCGACAGGGGACCGAAGCGGCCCTGTCCCCGGACCAGGTCCCGGAACATGTCAAGAAGGGACGCATCGAGCGGCTTGTCGACGTGGTGCAGCGAATCGCGTATGAGCGGAACCTTGAGCGCCTGGGGCGGACCGAGCAGGTGCTCGTCGAGGGGCCGAGCCGCACCGACCCGACGGTGCTCCGAGGGCGCACTCGGCGCAACATCACGGTCAACTTCGTCGGATCGAGCGTGGCGGGAGAACTGGTGGACGTGAGGATCGATGGCGCGACCTCGACGACCCTCAAAGGCACTGAGCTGGCCGCGGTTGCTGCGTAGTCGCGACCTCACCTGGGACGGCTGCCTCAACGTCCGCGACCTCGGCGGGCACACGACCGAGGATGGCGGCGAGACTCGATACGGCGCCGTCGTCCGCGCCGACAGCGTCCGCCAGCTGACCGACGAGGGGTGGCATGCGCTCGTCGATTACGGCGTCCACACCGTCGTCGACCTGCGTGGGGACCACGAACTGGCCGAAGACCCGCCGGCCGAGGTGCCGGTCGAGGTCCTCCACGTCCCGTTCATGGGGAACGACGAGAGCGAATGGGAGGAGATCAACTCCGAGATCGAGGCGGCGTCCAAGGCGGCGCCCGATGCCGCAACCTCGACCCGCGACGTCTATCTGATCTTCCTCGAGCACTTCAAGAAGAACGTCGCCGCGGGAGTCAAAGCGGTGGCGCGGGCGCCCGAGGGCGGCGTCGTCGTGCATTGCGCCGGAGGCAAAGACCGAACCGGTCTTCTGGCCGCCTTTCTCCTTCACCTCGCCGGTGTCGACACCGAGCAGATCGCTGCGGACTACGCCCTCAGCGAAGAGCGCCTCCGCCCCCGGCATGAGGCCTGGATCGCCGAGGCCGAAACCGCGGAGGAACGCGCGCGGCTGGAGCGCATCACGCAGACTCCGGCTGCCTCGATCGTCGGCGTCTTCGACGAGCTCGAACGACGCCACGGGAGTGTTGAGGGCTATCTCAAGGACGCCGGCGCAACCGACGAGGACCTCGCGCTCGCGCGGGCCCGTCTTCGTGACTGAGCTCGTCCTCGCGATCTTCGGCCCGACGGGCTCTGGGAAGAGCAACGTTGCGCACGCCCTCACCGAGCGGATTCCCGCGGAGATCGTGTCGGCGGACTCGATGCAGGTCTATCGCGGGCTCCCGGTTCTCACCGCTCAGTCTCCGGGCAGGCTGGTCGGCATCTGGCCACTCGATCACGAGGGATCCGTCGGTGAGTACCAGCAGCTGGCGCACGCCGCGATCGACGAGATTCTCGCCGCCGGCAGCACTCCGGTCGTCGTCGGCGGTACCGGCCTCTACCTGCGAGCCGCACTGGCCGACCTGCGGCTGCCTCCGGCCCCGGAGCCCGGCGCGCGCGAGCGTTGGGAGGAGCTCTACGAACGCGAGGGCGCCGAGCGGGCACATGCGATGCTCGCTCTGGCCGACCCCGAGGCTGCCGCCGCCGTTCATCCGAACGACCGGCGACGGGTCATACGGGGGCTCGAGCTCGCCGGGCTCGGTCGGGAGCGCGACCGCCTCTGGACCGACGAGACGCGACATCCAACGATCGTGTTCGGCCTCGAGATCGACAAGGCGGTGCTCGAGAGCCGGATCGCCGAGCGCGCCCGGGCAATGTTCGACGCGGGCGTGCGCCAAGAGGTGGAACGCGCGCTCGCAGCCGGCATCTCTCCGACCGCTCGGTACGCCCACGGAGTTGCAGACGTGTCCGAGCATCCCGACGACGAGGCCGCGATCGAGGCGATTGTCGCCCGCGGGAAGCGCTACGCCGCGTACCAGCGCAAGTGGATGCGGCGGATTCCGGGCCTTGTTAGCCTGCCTGCCGATCGCCCTCCGGGCGACATCGCAGATGCAATTCTCCAAGTGGCACGGGCTCGGCAACGATTACCTGCTGGTCGAGCGGGCTGAGCTTGCCTTCCCGCTGACGCCCGAACGGGTGCAGAGGATCTGCGACTACCACTTCGGCGTCGGCTCCGACGGGATCGTCGAGGTCACGTCGGCGAACGGCGACGCGGCCGAGGTCGTGATCTGGAACCCCGACGGCTCGACCGCCGAGCTCTCCGGCAACGGGACGAGAATCGCGGCCCGCTGGCTCGCCCGGCGGAGCGGTGCCGGCACCGTGCGCATCTCGGTCGGCCCACGCGAGGTCGTCGCGGAGATGCGCGAGGGCAAACAGGTCGAGATGGACATGGGCGCCGTCGAGGTGGGGGAGCCCGAGACAATCGACGTCGTGGGCGAGCCCGTCGAGCTCGTTCCCGTTTCGGTCGGCAACCCGCACGCGGTCATCCGGCGCGAGCCCGATCGCGACGAGCTGCTTCGCCTGGGGCCGCTCGTCGAGAACCACGCGCGCTTCCCCGAGCGCACCAACGTGCAGCTCGTGCGGGTCGACGGCTCGAACGAGGTCACGGTCGGCGTCTGGGAGCGCGGAGCGGGGGAGACCCTCTCCTCGGGGACGAGCGCAGTCGCCGTCGCGGGCGCCGCGGTGCGCCACGGGTGGTGCGAGAACCCGGTCACCGTCCAGCTCGCGGGCGGAGACCTCGTGGTCACCATCGACGAGGCGATGAACGCGCGCCTTCTGGGCCCAGCCGAGGAAATCTGCCGCCTCGAGCTCTCAGAGGAACTGGATCTGTGAGATTCGCCAAGCGGCTCGACGCCGTACCCCCGTACCTGTTCGCGGAGCTCGAGCGCAAGGTGTCCGAGGCCGAGCGGGCCGGGATCGACGTGATCAGCCTCGGCATCGGCGATCCGGACCTGCCGACCCCGCCGGCGGTGATCGACGCACTCGCAGAGTCCGCGCGCGACCCGCGCACGCACCAGTACCCGACGAATCACGGGACGGATGAGTTCCGAGCCGCCGCAGCGGCCTTCTACCGAGACCGCTTCGGCGTCGAGCTCGACCCGGACGGCGAGGTGATCCCCGTGCTCGGAGGCAAGGAGGGCGTCGGCCACATCGCGCTTGCCTGCCTGGACCCGGGCGAGACCTGCCTCGCTCCCGATCCCGGGTATCCGCCATACACCTCCGGCCCGTTGTTCGCCGGCGCGATCGTCCATTACCTGCCGCTGCGCGAAGAGAACGGTTTCCTCCCCGAGCTCGAGAGCGCGCCGCAGGCGAGGCTCCTCTACCTCAACTACCCGAACAATCCGACCGGAGCCACCGCCGAGCTCGACTTCTTCGAGCAGGCCGTCGCCTTTGCGCGAGAGCGCGACCTCGTCGTCGTCCACGACAACGCGTACTCCGAGGTCGCGTTCGACGGCTATCGCCCTCCGAGCTTCCTCGAGGCGCCGGGCGCAAAGGAGGTCGGCGTCGAGATCTTCTCGCTCTCCAAGGGCTGGAACATGACGGGCTGGCGCGCGGCGCTCGTCGCGGGGAACCCGGAGATCGTCGAGGCGTATCGGCGATTGAAGACGAACCTCGACTCCGGGATGTCAGAGGCCGTCCAGCACGCGGCGGCGGTTGCCCTGACGGTTGCGCGCGAGTTCCCGCGTGAGATCTCCCGGGTCTATGCCCGCCGCCGCGACGTGCTCGCAGAAGGACTGGCGGCGATCGGGCTCGAGTTCAAGGCTCCACGGGCCACGCCTTACTTCTGGGTGCGGGTCCCCGAGGGCCACACGTCGGCGTCCTTCACGGAGCTCGTGCTCGAGCAGGCCTCGGTGCTCGTCTCACCGGGTGATGCCTACGGCCCGAGCGGTGAAGGGTACGTTCGCCTCTCTTTGACAGTTCCGGACTCACGCCTGGAAGAGGCCGTTGGCCGGATCACCGAAGCGCTGGTCATAATTCAGTCGTGAGACAGCGCCAGCCGGATCCCGCCCCGGGCGTGGAGCCTGAGCGGGGATTCATCGTCGCCGTGCTGGCTCCTGGGGTAAACGAGGAGGACGAGCTCGACGAGCTGCGTGAGCTTTCGCGCGCCGCCGGCGTCGAGCCGGTGGGCGAGCTGGTCCAGCGCCGTCCGCGCCCCGACGAGCGCAGCTACGTCGGCAAGGGGAAGCTCAGGGAGCTCCAGGCCCAGTTCGCGGACACGCGAGCGGAGTCGCTCCTGGTCGACGACGAGCTCAACCCGGGCCAGCAGCGCCACCTGGAGGACGCGCTGTCGGCGCGCGTCGTCGACCGAACACAACTGATCCTCGACATCTTCGCCCAGCATGCCCGCAGCGCCGAGGGCAAGCTCCAGGTCGAGCTCGCGCAGCTCGAGTACAACCTGCCGCGCATGCGGGGGATGTGGCAGCACCTCGAGCGCCTGGGCGGCGGCCTGGGCGTGGTCGGCGGTGGAGTGGGAACGCGAGGCCCAGGCGAGTCACAGCTCGAGACCGACCGGCGCCTGGCCGGCAGGCGGATCACGCTCCTGCGCCGGCGGCTGAAGGAGGTGAGCCGGCATCGCGCCACGCGGCGGAAGCAACGAGAGCGCTCCGAAGTCCCGACGGTCGCGCTGGCCGGATACACGAACGTCGGCAAGTCGACGCTCCTCAACCGGCTCACAGATGCCGGCGTGTCGGTCAACGACCGCCTCTTCGAGACCCTCGATCCGACGACGCGGGGCTTCGAGTACGACGGCCGCCGCTATCTCGTGACCGACACGGTCGGGTTCATCCGCCGCCTGCCGCACGACCTCGTCGAGGGCTTCGCGGCCACGCTCGAGGAGACGCTCAGAGCCGACCTCGTGCTCCACGTCGTCGACGCCTCGGTGTCGGAGGAGCAGCTGGAGGCGATGGCGGAGGCCGTGGAGTCGGTGCTCGCGGAGATCGGAGCAGACGAGCTGCCGTCGATGATCGTCGCCAACAAGATCGATCTCGTCGATCCACTCGGGCGACGACGGCTTGGAAACCGCTTCCCCGGAGCGCCGCAGGTCTCAGCGCACACCGGCGAGGGCCTCGAGGAGCTTCGAGCCGCGATCGCCGCGCATTTCGCCGAGCGGTTCGAGGCGGTCCGGCTCCTCCTGCCCTACGAGGACGGCGGCAAGCTCGCGGAGCTCTACGAGCTCGGAGCGCCGATCGACGAGCGCATCGACAAGCCCGAAGGGGTCTTCGTGCGAGCGCGGCTCGGGCACGCCGATCTCCGGCGCTTCGCGCCCTTCCTCGTGCTCGAGGAAGATTCAGCATCCGAAGGGACGCGACGGTGACCGAGCTTCCGATCCAGCGACTGCGCGACGACGCGGTCGTCCCGGCCCAGGCGTACCGCGGGGACGCCGGGCTCGACCTGTCCGCATGCGAGCGCGTCGAGCTCCGGCCCGGAGAGCGCGCTGTTGTCGGCACCGGGCTTGCCGTCGCAATCCCGGAGGGCTTCGCGGGGTTCGTTCAGCCACGGTCAGGCTTGGCGGCAAAGCACGGGATCACGATCGTCAACACTCCGGGACTGGTCGACTCGGGGTATCGCGGCGAGCTGCGAATCGTCCTGCACAACACCGATCTCGAGACCCTCTTCGTCGTCGAGCCCGGGATGCGCATCGCTCAGCTCGTCGTCGTCCCGGTCGCCGAGGTCGAGCCGACGGAGGTCGACGAGCTTCCGCAGAGCGAGCGGGGAGTGCGCGGCTTCGGCTCCTCGAACGTCTGATGGCCACCGAGCCCCGCATCCGCGTCTCGGCGATCCTGCGCTGGGGCGGACGCATTCTTCTCTGCCGGCACGAGAAGGCGGAGCGCGAGTACTGGCTGTTGCCGGGGGGCGGCGTGAACTCGGGCGAGAGCCTTGTCCGGGCCCTCCATCGCGAGCTCGCAGAGGAGGTGGGCGTGGCCGACGAGATACCGGTGGAGGGGCCGGTCGCGATCGTCGATTCGATCGCTCCGGTGCGTAGCTTCGCCGCGAAGCACGTCGTCCACATCATCTTCTCGGGCGACCTCGAAGGGCGCTCGCTCGAGGCCGTCACGTCGAGAGACGCCGCCGTGCGCGGCCACCGGCTGTTCGACGTCGCCGAGCTGGACGAGATCGTGCTCCATCCGCCTATCCAGCGTTTCCTGACCCGCTGGCGCCCAGGTGACCCCGTGGTCTACCTCGGGGCTCTCTGGGCGCCGTAAGGCCTCCCAGCGGCTCGTACGGCATTCTGGCGCCGTTCCGGCACAGACACGCGCGAATCTCCCCGATACGATGAAAATCGGGCGGCGGGTCGCGGACGGCCCCCTCGCGCGTGTAGTAAAAGGCGGAAACAGAAAAGGCAAGGGGCAGCTCGGCCGGATGGCTGGCCGCCGCCTAGAAGCGGCCGCCACGCGAGCGCGCCCGCGCCGCCGATACGAGATGCGCTTCTCGCTCGAGGCTGTCGGGCAGCGGCTCCAGAGCCGGAGCCTCTCCGAGCCTATGCGTCAGGGCTCGAGCCAGCAGCCAGTCGGCAAGCCACGGATTCCGGGGCAGCAGCGGCCCGTGGAGGTACGTGCCGATCGCCGTCCCGACGCGGCAGCCCTCGAAACCACTCGCGCCGTCGTTGCCGAAGCCCGCCACGACGCGGCCGAGCGGCTCCGCGCCGGGCTCCAGGCGAGTGAGCCCCGCGTGGTTCTCGAACCCCGCCACCGTGCGCTTCTCGCCGGGCTCGAGCTCGCATTCGAGCAGGCAGTCCCCGATCAGCCGCCGCTCGCCCGCGACCGTGTGCAGCGGAAAGAGGCCGGCGCCCGGCAGTTCGGCGCCTCCCCGGTCGCGATAGAAGCCCCCCAACAGCTGATAGCCGCCGCACACGGCCAGGACAGCGGTGCCGCCTTCGACGGCCTCACGGATCGCGCCGCCCTTCGAGGCGAGATCCGGTGCGATAAGCGCCTGCTCCCGATCCTGTCCACCGCCGACGTAGATGAGGTCGTGCTCACCGGGCCGAAGAGCCTCACCGACGCTGACGGGCTCCACCACGAGCTCGATCCCGCGCCACCCGGCCCGGTTGAAGAGTACCGCGATGTTGCCGCGGTCGGCGTAGATGTTCAGATACTCGGGGTACAGGTGCGCGACGCGAAGCGCCGTCACGCCGCACGCTCCCAGTACGGACGGACGAATCCCCGCTCGGAGACGATCTTGCGCAAGGCCAGCATGGCCGTGTACGTGGGGAGGACCACGAGCTCGCCGTCCTCCGCGGTCAGCTCGAGCCCGCGATCGAGCGCACGATCGAGCTCCGGTACGACCTCGATCGCACCTGGCGGAAAGCCCGCGTATTTGCAGCGCAGAGCCATCTCCGCGGCCCGCTCGCCCGTGACGACGACCCGGTCGAGGCCGGCGAGAAGCGGCTCCCAGTCGACGTCCCAGATCCACGAGACATCCCGCCCGTCGGCGATTGCGTCGTTCAGCGCGATCACGGCGAGCCTCGGGGCTCCGCCGGTGACGAGGGTTCGCACAACCTCGTTCGCTCCCGCGGGATTCTTGACCAGCAACACGAGGAGACCGCGCCCTCCGACCTCGATGCGCTCGAAGCGCCCGAAGGCCGCGCCGAACCGCCTCAAACCCGCCTCGACGTCGTCGAGCCCTGCGCCGAGCGCGAACGCGAGCGACGCGGCGGCCAGCGCGTTGTAGACGTTGTAGAGCCCCGGGACGCCGAGCCGAACACGGCACTCGCCGGCCGGAGCGACCAGCGTGAACTCCACGCTCTCGAGCCCGCCCAGCTCGACGTCCCTCGCTGAAACGTCGAGCGGAGGCCGGCCGTGCCCGCAGGCAGGGCAGCGATAATCCCCGAGGTGGCCCATATACGCGGCCGCGTACTCGTACGGATGACCGCACGAAATGCACCATTTCGAGTCGGCGGCATGCTGGAGCTCAGGCCTCGCGTGACGCGGATCGTCGAGCCCGAAGACGAGACCCCCGGGGCGCGCGCCCGCCAGGTCGCCGACCTGTGGATCATCGCCGTTCACCACGAGCACCGCCTCCGGTGAGAGCTCGGCAACCGTTCCCCGCCAGCGCTCGGCGAGGTGCTCGAGCTCTCCGTAGCGGTCGAGCTGGTCTCGAAAGAGGTTTCCGAGGCAGACCGAGCGGGGCGTGACGCGGCGCGCGACCTCCGGCAGAGCGGCCTCGTCGACCTCGAAGAGACCCAGTTCCGCGTTCCGGGCGGAGAGGAGAGCGGAGGTGACCCCGGAGACGAGATTCGCGCCCGCTGCATTGTGAGCGAGGCGCAGGCCGGGGGAGAGGATCTCCGCAGCCATCGCGGCGCTCGTCGTCTTCCCGTTCGTCGCCGAGATCAGCGCCGAACCGAGCGGAAGGCGCTCGGCAAGCCTGTCGAGCGCATCGGGGTCGAGCGCGGAAAGCACCTTGCCGGGCACGGTCGTGCCTCCGCCCGCCCCGGCGAGCCGCGAAAGACGCGCAGCGGCCCGCGCAACCGCGATCCCGGCCGGCAAAGGGACGTGGAATCTCACCGCGCCAGCGTACCCCCCTCGCTCTCGCCCACCGGTCGTCGGACGGTCGGAATCCCTCGCGCGAGTGATTTTGAAAGTCATACCCCAAAGGGTGATAAGCCGGCGGCGGGCGAAATCTACGGTGGAACAAGGTTTCTATTGGACATAACTGCGGCTTCGCGCCTACTGCGCGGAAAGGGAGAGGGACATGTCACGAGATAACAGCGGCACTCACAGCGAGACACGCTCGAGTGCACTTTGGGGGACCGGGAACCGTGGAGGCGACTCGCGCGCCAATGCCCTGTGGGGCAAGGGTGGACGAGGCTTCATTGCAATCCTGAGCGTCCTCTTCGTTGCGGCGATTCCCCTTGCGGGCGGCGCAGTCAAGGCACCGAAGCAGAAGGCTCCGACTTACGTCGATCCCGTTCTGCTCGCGAAGGCGCATATGTACCCCGACAGTCTCACGAGGATGATCATCCAGAGCTCCGACGGAGTCACCGATGCCGACAGGGCGTTTCGCTTTGCGGCGAGGGAAGACGAGTCGATCGATCGAGAGCGTGTGAAGGATGAGTTCAAGTTCGTGAACTCGATCGCAGTCACGCTGAAGGCGGGCAAGGTGCTCGACCTGGCCAAGAAATACCAAGGGCTCACGATTTCGAGTGACGCCGAGTACAAGCTGTCCGGCTCGGTTACGCCGACCTCGAGGCACCTGTGGCCGACCGCTGAAAACACACGTCCCTTCTTCGCCCAGACCGAGCAGTACCGGGCGACGATGCCGACGATCGCAATCGTCGACTCCGGCATCGACAAGAACCGGGCCGACTTCGACATGGGCAACCGCGTCATTGCGGAGAAGGTGTTCACCACAACCGGGCCCAACTCACCGGGTGACGGCCGTGGGCACGGCACGTTCGTCGCAGGCATCGCGGCGGGCAACGCTCCCGGCGAAGCCGGGGCTGCTCCAGGAGCGAACCTCGTTTCGGTCGATGTCATGAACGACTACGGCATGGCACGGACAAGCGACGTCATCGCGGGGGTCGAGTGGATCTACCAGAACCGCGCGCTCTACAACATCCGTGTCGCGAACCTGTCGCTCCACTCCACGACCCCGAGCAACTTCACGAAGGATCCGCTCGACAAGGCCGTGGAGAAGCTCTGGTTCGCAGGCGTGACGGTCGTCGTCGCATCCGGGAACTACGGCAATCCCGACGGGCCGAGCGGCGTGCCGTTCGCTCCGGGCAACGACCCGTTCGTGATCACGGTCGGCGCGGTCGACCTCGAGGACTCGTCGAATGCCAGGAAGCACGACATCGCCGACTGGTCGGCCTACGGCTACACGAAGGACGGCTTCCGGAAGCCCGAGATCGCGGCAGCCGGCCGGTTCATCATCGGACCGGTGCCGGCGAACGCGACACTGCCGGCCGAGCGGCCCGACCACGTGGTCGGCCCCGGCTACATGCGGCTCTCCGGCACCTCCTTCGCGGCTCCCATCGTTGCAGGCGCGGCTGCGCAGATCCTCGCCCGGCACCCGACGTGGACGCCGGACCAGGTGAAGGGCGCACTCATGCAGAGGGCCCGTTTCATCCCTGAGGCTCCGTCGGGCTCCGCCGGAGTCGGCGAGCTCAACGCACAGCGCTCAGCGGACGTGAGGACTCCACCGAACCCGAACCTCGCGCTGAACCGGTTCATCATCTCTGATACCTCCAGCAGCGTCACTGGAGCGCGTGTCTTCGACTCGGTCAGCTGGTCTGACCTGGCGAAGAACAGCATGTCCTGGGACTCGGCCTCTTGGAGCGACGTCTCCTGGTCGGACGTCTCCTGGAGCGACGCTTCGTGGTCGGACGTTTCCTGGAGCGACGTTTCCTGGTCAGACGTTTCGTGGAGCGACGTGCTCGCAGCCTCGGATGTCACCAAGGAAGACGCTGCCGGGGGCGACAACACCGCTCCGAGCAACGACTACCTGCTGACGCCAGAAGAGGAGGCCGCAGCCGCGGCCGACCCGGACCTGGCGCCACTTCCAGCTCCCTAATTCGAGTGCAAAGCGGGGGCCGGCTTCCAGAGCCGGCCCCCGTCTCCCTCGGACGGGGGATGCCCGGTCTCCGCGCCGCCCATACGTTGAGACCTGAACGACCTTCCTTTGCGGCTCCCTGAAAGGGACTGGAGAGAACAACCATGCGGTACGAGCGACTGATCATGAGCGAGGCCTGAGCACGGTGCCCACCGATTTGTCCTTCGGCGGCGAGTTCGACCCAAGCCCTGTAGACGGCCGCCACAAGCTCTCGTTGCCGGCGATGATCTACCTCGTCGCGGTCGCGGCCGTCGCGGGCCTCGCCGCATTGCCCTTCATGGGCAGGCTCCAGAGCGATCACCACAGCGTCGGCGTCTGGGCCACGTTCGTCATTCTCGCGGCGGGCGCGGCGATCGCTCAGGTGCTCCTGGTCGAGCATCCGCCGAACCAGACCTATCACGCGACAAACGTCTTCCTGATTCCAGCGATCCTGCTCCTACCACCGGAGCTAGTCGTCGCGGTGGCGATCATCATGCACATCCCGAGTTGGCTGAAGACCCGGACGTCCTGGTACCGCGAGTTCTTCAACATCTGCAACTACGTGATCGCCACGATCGCGGCGTGGGGGATCGTCAAGGTGATTCTGGGGGCCGACGGCCTGATTGCTGACGGAAATCTCAGGTTCGCGGTCGCCGGCTTGGCATGCTCGGTCGTCCTCGTGGGAATCAACCACGCGGCGCTGGCCCCGATGCTGATGCTCGGGCATGGGCACTCGATCCGTGAGTCCCGCCTGTTTTCGTTCCACGGCCTCTCCACGGAGCTCGTGCTCGCCGCTCTGGGCGTTGTGCTCGCAACGTTCTGGCACATCAACCCCTGGCTGATCCCGTTTGCGCTCTCCCCGATCCTCCTGATCCACCGCTCGCTGTCCGTCCCCAAGCTCGAGGCGGAGGCCCGCGTCGACTCGAAGACCGGTCTCTTCAACGCCCGTCATTTCGGCCTCGCGCTCAACGAAGAGATCATTCGCGCCCAGCGCTTCGACCGGCCCCTGGCCTTGATCATGGCCGACCTCGACCTCCTGAGGGACATCAACAACTCATACGGCCACCTCGCCGGCGACGCGGTGCTCAAGGGCGTCGCGGACGTCTTCCGCGCGGAGCTGCGTCACTACGACGTGCCGGCGCGCTTCGGCGGCGAGGAGTTCAGCATCCTCCTCCCCGAGACGAGCAACGAGGAGGCCCTGGAGATCGCAGAGCGGATCAGGAAGGCAGTCGCCGAGCGCTACATCGACGTCGAGACCTCGAGCCAGCCCATCCGGGCCACGATCTCGATCGGCGTTGCGGCCTATCCGCGCGATGGGCAAGACGCGAACGAGCTCATTCACCAGGCGGACCTCGCGGTTTACCGCGCGAAGCTCCAGGGCCGCAACCGGGTGCTCGACGCGACCTCCGAGCCATTGGCCGTACCTGCCGATCGCAAGCCGAGGCTCGTCGCGGTCCCGCAAGCGCCTACCGAACTCGAGGCACTGCCACCGGCGGTGGAGCTGATCCCGCCGGAAGAGCGACGCCACCCCCGGACGCACGCGATGAACGGGCCTCACTTCCTGACGCTCTCACGACGGCTCGCGCTCATGGTCGGCCTCGTTGCCTTCGTCGGCATCGGGGCAGGCGTGCTCGGAATCGTCTTCGGCGCGAGCCACGACGTCTTCGCACTCATCGCGCTCGTCGTTCTCGTCGGCTTCGGCCAGGCCCTTGCGATCGAGGTGGACGACGGCGGGTCGATCTCCGTCAGCGCCGTGGGCTCACTCGCGGGCGCCGCGCTTTTCGGCCCCCGCGCTGCGCTCGTGCTCGCAGCGACCACAGCGATCGTCGAGTGGAGCGCACGGCGCTCCGAGCTGCACCGCGTCCTGTTCAACGTCGGCGCGCTCTCACTTTCGTCCCTCGCGGCCGCCGGCATCTTCATGGCGGGCTTTGAAGGAACCATGGGCGAGTTCGCCACCGCCGCTGCGGGTCTCGCGGCCGGGCTGGCTTACTTCGCCGTCAACACGGGTCTCCTGAGTGTCGCGATCGCAATGGAAGGACACGAGCGCGTGTGGCGTGTGTGGCAGGAGCGCTTCGCCTGGCTCGCGCCGCACTGGATCGTGTACGGCTTCGTCGGCGGCGTGATGGCAATCGCCTATCACGCAGCTGGGCTGTACGCGCTCGCGGTGTTCGCCGTGCCGCTGCTCCTCATGCGCAAGACGCAGGAGGCGTACCTGCGGCACACGCAGAAGAGCGCCCAGAAGCTCCGTGCCGCCGCTGAGACGATCCAGACCCAGAACGTGTCGCTCGAGCAGGCGAACCGGCTGCTCAAGGAGCGCTCGACCGCAGCCATGGAGAGCCTCTCGGCGACGGTGGACGCTCGCGACGCCTACACGGCGGGGCATTCCCGCCGCGTGCAGCAACTCGCGCTCGCCATCGGGCGCGAGCTCGGCCTCTCGCAGACGGAGCTCGACCTGCTCGGCCACGCGGCGCTCTTCCACGACATCGGGAAGCTCGCCGTCCCCGACGCCATCCTCTTGAAGCCCGCCGTCCTCACGGACGACGAGTGGGCCCTCATGCAGCGCCACTCCGACGAGGGCGCCCGCATCATCGACCGGCTTGGTTTCCTGAACGATGCCGTGCCTGCGATCCGCCACCACCACGAGCGCTTCGACGGCACCGGTTACCCGGACGGCCTGAAGGGGGAGGAGATCCCGCTCGGCGCCCGCATCATCCACGTCGCCGACGCGCTCGACTCGATGCTCACGACCCGTATCTATCGAGCAGCGCGGCCGGCTCTCGAAGCGATGGACGAGCTGAGGCGAGCGGCCGGGTCGCAGTTCTGCCCCCGTTGTGTCGGCGCGCTCCAGCGAGTGCTACCGCCGGAGATCCTCACGAACGAAGCTGCCCGGCACGAGTTGCTGGCCGCCTCGTAGCCCAGCGTTCTAGGGTTTCTTTGCAGTTGCTCCATTCTGATCTATTCTTCTTGCCATGCCCCGGAAACGCCCGGTCTCTCGGGCGGCTCTCTCGCGGATCGATCCCAAGGCTTTGGCCGAGTTCCAGGCGGGGATCCGCAAGCGCTACTCGAACGAGGAGATCCTCGAGCAGCTGCGCGCATCCGCAGAGCGGCTGGGACGCTCGCCGACGATGCGCGAGTTCGAGCAGGACGCTGAGACGACCGTGCACCCGCAGACGGTCATCCAGCACTTCGGGAGCTGGAACGACGCGAAGCGCCAGGCCGGGCTGGTCCCGCGGCGTTTCGCCGAGCCGGCCGACCTGATTCGCCTTCTACGGGAGCTCGGGGACGAGCTCGGCCGCCCGCCGACGGCCAAGGACCTCGACGAGCATCGCGCGTCGATGCCGTCGAAGTCGCTCTACTGGCACATGTTCGGATCGCTGAAGAACGCGCTTCGCGAAGCCGGCTTCGACGTCCCGGTGGGGGAGGAGCGGCTCGAGCGGGCGATTGAGCAGGGCGCTGCGATTGCCCGCAGGATCGGCCGGCTGCCGAAATTCTCAGACTGGAAGGACGCCCGCCAGAACGATCCTGAACTGATGAGCGAATGGCAGGTCTACCGGATGCTCGAGCCAGGGGGAGGAGCCTGGGCAACGTTCCAATTCCTCGTGCGCGAGCGACTGCGAGAAGATGGGGTGGAGGTGTCGCCGGAGGGACGGCTTACAAAGCGGCGGCGATCGCCGCAAGGCGGCTCAAGCAAGACGCGCCCTCGGCCGGCGCCCGCACGGCGGGCAGGGCCTGCTCCTCGAAAGCGCGGTCCGGCGTAAACCGGTCTGCGCCGATCCTGCGGCCCTCGCCGAGCGAGAGCAGGATCCCCTCTGGGAGCTCACGCTTCCGGAGGCGTAGACCTACGTAGCGCTCGACGACTTCGAGCGCGTCCCTCGTGGATGCGAAAAAGACTTCCTTCTTGCCTTCGCCGAGCCAGAGCGGCCGTCCGACGCCGCGCGCAATGAACAGCGTGTCGCGCATGCGCTCGTCGAGCCAGGCAGCGGCCATCGAGCCGCGAAGCTCCTCCAGGACCTTTGCGCGCGGCCCTTCGGCGTTGACAAGCGCGAAGATCGCCTCGGAATCGACGGTCATCTGGGGCTCCTGGCGCTCAAAGCCGTGCCGGGCGAAGACTTCCTCGTCGTTCAAGATGATCCCGTTGTGCACCCCTTTCACCGCGCCGTGGCGGACGGGGTGGTTGTTGGCCGTGATCCTGGGGTGGCCCTTCGTGTAGTCGCGCACGTGAATGAGCGCCTCGGTGGCCTCGGCGGGGATCGAAACCCGGTCGAGGAGGGCGCTGGCGCCGGAACGCTGCTTGTGCACCGACAGCGTCCCGCTATCGCCTCGATACGCGTAGCCCACCGCGTCCGCGCCGCGCTCGGCGATTCCGGCGAGCAGGGCCTGCGCCGCGAGCGTCCGATCGATTCGGCTCGCGCGTTGAAGGCTGTATCCGGCAATTCCACACATATGTTGATCGTAGGAGCCTCGCCAGACGACCTCGGCTCGCTCGTAGCGGCGGGCCTAGGGAGGACCCCTGCTACATACGACGACCGCGATCGCTTGGAGTTAGCTCTTACAACAGGGTTCGGTATTCGCCGGGGCCGCGCTAGTCCCTCGATCGAGGGTACCCGACTAAGCCAGCCCGCTTGGCGACCGATAACACGGCTCGATGGCCAGGCCGCTTCCCCAGCAACCGCCAGAGGCAGATCACGCGCCGGAGCTGAAGCTCGAGGCGGTTCCCGACCCCGCGGCGCTCGACGAGCCCGCCGAGGTGGAGGAAAAAGATCCGTATGACGGCGTCGCTGCCGTCACGCAGGACCCGCTGAAGCTCTACGTCCGCCAGATCGGCGACGGGCCGTTGCTCACTCCGCTGGAAGAGCGCGAGCTCGCCCGCCGCAAGGACGAAGGCGACGAGGCCGCGAAGCGCCGGCTGATCGAGTGCAATCTCAGGCTTGTGATGTCGATCACGCGCAACTACACGCGGGCGGGCGTCCCGCTGCTCGACCTGATCCAGGAGGGCAACCTCGGCCTGATCCGAGCGGTCGAGAAGTTCGACTACAAGCTCGGCTACAAGCTTTCGACCTACGCCACCTGGTGGATCCGCCAGTCCGTGACGCGCGCCCTCGCAGACCAGGGCCGCACGATCCGGCTTCCGGTCCACGTCGCGGAGCAGACGAGAAAAGTGCTTCGCGCACGCCGTATCCTCGCCCAGAAGCTGAATCGTGATCCGCTGATCCCGGAGATCGCCAAGGAGAGCGGGTTCCCGCCGGAACGCGTCCAGGAGCTACTCGAGCTGATCGAGGATCCCGTCAGCCTCGAGACGCCGGTGGGGGACGGGGAGAGCATCTTCGGAGATCTGATCGAGGACACGAAGTCGGATCAGCCTGACGCCGCGACGGCGAAGATGCTTCGCTCGCGCGAGCTCGCCGGCGCCCTCCGTCGTCTGAATCCCCGCATGCGCCGTGTGCTGGCCCTGCGGTTCGGCCTCGACGGGGAGACTCCACAGACCCTCGAGCAAGTCGGCAACGGCCTCGGCATCACCCGAGAGCGGGTCCGCCAACTCGAAGCGCGCGCACTGAGAGAGCTACGCCAGGTCGCGCCAGGGCTGCAGCTCTACCTCACCGACTGAGTCGGTTAATCGCAGCAAAGCGCATCAAGCGAGGGGTCAACAGGCGCCTAGAGGCGCGGAACTATCCCGCCACGGATTCCATCTCGCGCAGCTTCGACAGGCGTCGAAGTGCGTGGACTTCGATCTGGCGGACGCGTTCTCGCGTCAGGCCCAGCGTGCGGCCGATCTCCTCGAGCGTCTTCGGCTCGGACTCGGCGAGGCCGTAACGGAGCGCGATCACTTTCCGCTCGCGCTCGGACAGCGCGTTCAGCCCACGGGTGAGCGCCTGGCTGCGCAGCGTGATCTCGACCTCGTCCTCGGGGGAGGGCCCATCGCCGGCCACGAAATCCCCGAACACCGCGTCCTCCGTCTCGCCGACGGGCTGGTCGAGGCTCGTCGACGCTCGCGCGGCCGCCTTCACTTCGCGTGCCTGCTCGACCGGCAGGCTCGCCTCCTCGGCGATCTCGGCGAGCGTGGGCTCGCGGCCCAGCTGCGTCCAGAGCAGGCGCTCGGCCTTGTTCATCTTCTGGAGGCGCTCGACGATGTGGACGGGCATCCGGATCGTCCGGGCTTTGTCCGCGAGCGCCCGCGCGACCGCCTGGCGGATCCACCACGTGGCGTAGGTCGAGAACTTGTAGCCGCGGCGCCAGTCGAACTTCTCCACGGCGCGGATCAGGCCCAGCGTGCCCTCCTGGATCAGATCGAGGAACGGCAAGCCCTGGTTCCGGTAGTTCTTGGCGATCGAGACGACGAGGCGCAGGTTCGACTGGATCATGTGCTGTTTCGCCTCAGGGTCGCCGCGCTCGATCCGCTTGGAGAGCTCGACCTCCTGCGCAGCCGTCAGCAGTGCATGGCGGCCGGCCTCGCGCAGGAAGAGCTGGAGCGCGTCCGTCGTCGTCTCGTAGACGACGGGTTGCGGCGGCGGTGCCGGCTCCTTGCTGTCCTCGAGGATCTCGATGCCTCGCTGGTCGAGCACGCGGTTCAGAGCGTCGACTTCGAGGTCGCTCAACTCGTGCGCTTCGACGAGCTCGGCGAGCTCGGACGCACGAACAGAGCCAGCCTGTTCGGCCGACTCGATGACCTGGCGGACGTCCTCCGCTCCTAGGACGTGCTCGATCTCAACGGTCATGCGCTTGCTTCTGTAGATACCAGGCCGATGCTCAGATCAAACACCATAGCTGTAGGCGCTGCCTGACCGTTGGGCCCGAGCCAATGCACGATAACGATTGTTATGTCAAGTTCGACCAAACGAGAACGGGCCGGCCTCTTCTTCCCCAGGCTTGTCCACAGAGAGACTCGGAGGATGTGGAAAATGTTGAAAACTGAATCTTTTGCAAATTGCGGGGTCGACGTTTCGACAGGTCTTGATCGGACGCCTTGACATCTCTAGTGTCCTGATTGCGCCGAGCACGGAGCGCGAGTAGGTCGAGGCCCAGCCGGGCGGCCGTAGGCGGAAGCCGAAAGTTGGTCGGTTGAGCGGACAAAAGCGAAACCGGCTCGGCGAATTTTTTTGGTCCCGTTTCGGTCAGGCTGTCGCCGTGGCCCGGGACCTCTCCCCCGTTTAGAATCGCTGGCCGATGACGTTCCACGTTCGACCACCGAGCATCGACAAGGGCGTGTCCGCCTTCCTCTGGGCCTTCGGCTTCTTCCTCTACCTCTGGCTCGGGATGATCGCCGTCGACGTCGGCAAGGGCGCGTCCTTCGTCCTCGCACTCGTCGCGGCCGGAGCGATCTTCCTCTACATCCGGATCTACGGCGAAGACCGCCCGCGGCGCGCGGGCCGGTAACGCGACTAAACCGTGCTCGGCCGGGCTCGGTGATCGCCGGCGAGTGCGCTCAGGAGCAGGCGCGCGAGCTCGTCGCCGGCGGCCTGGCGCAGGCGCAGGACGGCTGTCGGAGGCGTGTGCTCGATCCCGTCCAGGCGACTGCAATGCTCGAGGATGAGGGCGAGGCCTCGGTTGGTCTGGAGCGGGGCGGCGTCCATGAACCGAATATCGGCCACGGCCCGCCGCCCGGTGATCCCTCCCCGGAGTGAGCGGCTCTTAGCTCTTAGTCGGCTCCCCCGTCCTCGGCGCAGGTTCCGGCTCCTGTGCCGGCGCCTCCTGCGCGCTCCCATTCCCGATGTGCACACGGCGATCGTCCCCGACAGCGTCGGTCGTCGTGACCTGCTCGTGGTCGGTCGCTACGACGTGCTCTTTGGTGACGACCGGCTTCGGTGTCGCGATTGGTGTCGCGACCGGTGTCGCCTTGCGGACGCGCGGGCCTGTCGTGTCGAACGTGAATCCGAAGACGAGCCCGATCCCGAACGCGATCGCCGGAATCATCGTCCCGAAGTCGGCGACGACGCCGTCGATTCCGATGTCCTCGGACCAGCTCCCCACATGCCGGCCGAACCAGGAATCGCCTGGATCACCGGCTGCCAGGACCCAGCCGCCCAGAATCAGCGTGGGCAGGAAGGCCAGCAGGAAGACCTTGGCGGAAACTCGCGGCCACCCCCACTTCGTCCACCCGCCGAGTAGCTGTGAGAGCGCCATCGTCAAGCCCGCCGCGGCCACGAGACCAAGAGCGGCCCAGTACTCGCCGCTCGTCGCCTCTCCGCTGTCGGGCAGGATCTGCGTTCCGAGCCACAGGAGAAAGCCTGCGACCAGTACGCCGATCAGGGTTATTGCACCTCGTGTTAGACCGTACATAGCACCACCTCCACCCCGGTCCTGCCCGTTTCGCGTCGTTTTAGTCGAGCAGGCGCGAATCGAAGCGGCCGGAGTCGAGATCGTCCCTGAACTCCTCGAGGAGCCGCTCCGCGTCGCCGGCGAACACGTGCGGGACGAAACCGATCTCGCGGTCGTTGTGGAACGGGAGGTCGACGTGCTCGTGCGAGACGAGATTGACCGAGACCCGGTCGCAGACAGGGCAACGCACGGCCAGGCCGAGCGAGCCTTCGCCGGGGGAAAGCAGGAAGAACGAGGAGGGAAAGACGGGGCGGGAGCGATCCTCCGGGTAGCAGTAGAAGCTCCACGGCCAGTCGCCGGCCTGGATGCGGCGCACCGCCAGGTCAGAGAGCTCGGACGCGGTCTCCTCGAACCGCGCGGTCATCAGGTTGAGGAAGCGCTCCTCGGTCAGCCCGAGCGGTGCCCAGTCGAGCTCCGCGTCCGAGACGAGGCCCGGGTGCTCCTCGCCGCAGGGGCAGTCGAACACGACCTGGAAGACCGCCGGGTGCTCGGCGCCCGGCAGCCGGTCGAGGATGCGGAAGGCGGAGAGCCGCACGCGGATCTCCCCCCTGCTGGGGCAGGCAAACGTGTACCGCGTTGTGAGCGCGTCATACATGCCTCTCTAGACGTTGTAATCGGCTTCTCGGACGTCCTCCTTGAAGGATCAGCCCCGGAATCCGGTGCCAGACTTCAGTCTTGCTCCGGCGCGCTCAGTAATGAATCAGCGAAAAAACGTCGTACTCGGTGAGCTTTTCCCTGCCCTTCAGGAAGTCCAGCTCGATGAGAAAGGCCATTCCGACGACTTCTCCGCCCAACTGCTCGACGAGGTCGGCCATCGCCTTCGACGTTCCCCCGGTTGCGAGGACGTCGTCGTGGATGAGCGCCCTTGTCCCACCCTCGAACGCATCAGCCTGGAGCTCGAGCGTGTTGCGGCCGTACTCGAGCGCGTACTCGGCGCTGATCGTTTCCAACGGCAGCTTGCCCGGCCGCCGAGCCGGGACAAAGCCACAGCCGAGCTTGTAGGCGATCGCCGACCCGATGAAGAACCCCCGGGCCTCGCCGCCGACCACGACCTGCGGCCGGCGCTCCTCCGCCCACTCTGCAAGGAGGTCGATCGTCTGCGTCAGTGCCTCCGGGTCGGCGAGCAGCGGCATGATGTCCTTGAAGACGATGCCCTCCTGCGGCCAGTCCGGGACGTCGCGGATCTTCGCCTTCAGGTCTTCCACCCCGGCAACGGCCATCAGTCGGAGGCGACCTGTCGGAGAGCACGCCAGAAGAGGAGCTGTGAGAGCTCCTGCGCGAGTTCGGCGAGGGTTCGCAGGTCGCCCAGGGCAGCCTCGCGGCGCTCGGGATTGCGTGTGCGAAGGGTCGGCCCGACGAGCTGCTCGAGGAGCGACGCTTCGCGGTCGGACGCAGTCCGAAACGGGCGGAGGTTGCGCGGCCCGATCCCGAACGACGAGAGCCGCGCGCACACGGCGGCGATCTCGGCATCGCCCGCTGCGTACCGCTTCTCTCCCCCATTCCCGCGAGCCTCGAGCAGACCGTATTCCTCGAGCTCACGCAGCAGTTGAGGCGTGGCTCCGGAGCGTTCCACGAGCTCGTGCGCGTCCACCTCCTCCTCCGGCCCGGCGAGGCCTGCCGCCTCCCGTCGCCGGCGTGACTTGCCGGCCGCCGGCGAAGCGAGCTCCTGCCGGATGACGCGCAGCGGCAGGAATTGATCCCGCTGGAGACGCAGAATCGTCCGCAGCCGCTCGACCGCGTCCTCGTCGAAGAGGCGGTAGCCGCCACGCGTCCGCTTCGGCGCGAGCAGGCCCTGCTCCTCGAGATACCGGATCTTCGAGATCGAGACGTCCGGGAACTCGTCCCGTAGATGCCGGCAGACCGCCCCGATGTGGAGCAGGCCGCTGCGAGGGGGTGCCTGGGCTGCTGCGCTCACGAGAGGAAGGTCAGCTTGTACTTGCCGATCTGAACCTCGTCGCCGTCCTCGAGCTGTCCCGACTCGATCCGGCGGCGGTTGAGGAACGTGCCGTTGAGGCTGCCCTTGTCCTCGATCACGAACTGGCCGTCCCGCCGGAGCACCTGCGCATGCCGGCGCGAGACGGTCACGTCGTCGAGAAAGACGTCGCAGTCCGGCGAGCGGCCGACCGTCGTGCTGTCGTTCTCAAGCAGAAAATGCTCGCCGGCGCGCCCTCCGCCCGAGCGGACGACGAGTGCCGGGCCCTCCGTCTTGATCTCGTCGAGGATCGTGGCCCCCTCGTCCTCGGCTTCGTCCGGGGTGAAACTCATCGTCGTATCCGAACCGGTCTCGTCACGGACGAGCAACGCGCCGCACTTCGCGCAGTAATTCGCAGCTTCCGGGTTCTGGAAGCCGCATTCGGGGCAGTACACGTGGCTCAAGCGTCATCCTCGACCGGCGGCGACGCCTTCCCGGCGAGAATCTTCGCGAGACCCTCGACGTCGACCTGCTCGAGCACGCTCTTCCCCTCCGAGCGCTGGAGCCGGGCGACGAGCTCGGCCCGCAGGATGTCGATCTTGCCGTGCAGGAGCCGGCGACGGTACGAGATCTCCTGCTCTTCATCCGTCAGGTCGTCGATCAGCTTCTTGAGGTCGGTATCGGAGATTTCGGACAGGTCGGGAAGCGGTTCCACGCGGTCAGCCTTTCGTTCGAAGTACGCCTAGCGCTGGCTAGTAAAGCAGTAGCACGCTAAAGGTTCAACCTCAGCTTGAGATTTCGTCGCCGTCCTGCAGCACGTCTTCGACGAGTGCTCGGAACTCGCTCTCAAGGGCGTTCGACGCCTGCTCGTCGCGACCCTCGGCGTAGATGTGGACGAGCGGCTCGTCAGGATCGGGCAAGACCTGCGCCCACCCGCGCCGGTCGCTCACCTTGATCCCGTCGAGAAGGTCGAGGTCGCGTCCTTTCAACCGCTCGCTGAGGACGCGCATGACGAGACCTTTCTTCGCCCACGGGCACGGCAGTTGCCGGTGCACGAGGGTCGAGACTGGCAGCTCTGCGACGAGGGTGGACAGCGGTTGCCGGACGGGCGCCAGCAACTCCAGCAGCTTGCACAGGCTCGCCATCGCGTCGTACGCGGGCAGGAAATCCGGAAAGACGTAGCCGCCCCCGACTGCGCCCGCGAAGATGACGCCATCCTCGGACGCGGCCTTCGTCAGCTCGCTCAACGAGGCCGGCGTGCGCACGACCTGGAGGCCACTGCCCTTGACGAGCAGGTCGACCTGGCTCGTCACCGTCACCGGAAACGCGAGCTTCCCAGCCCGGCCGTCGGATCCGATCAAGCGCAGGAACAGCAGCAGCGCCTGCTCGACCGGGATCTCGTGGCCACTCTCGTCGACCAGGTAGAGACGTTCGGCGGCACGGTCGAAAACCGCGCCGAAGTCCGCGCCGACCGCGCCCACGAGCTTCTTCGCCTGGCCGATCAGGCCGCGCAGCTCGCCGCCGGCTCCCTCCGGCTGGTCGGACGCGAAGGCATGCGCCGCGACTGCCTCGACGCCGAGTTGTCCCAGGACGAGCGGTAGCACGAGCGACGCCGACGAGAAGCCGTAGTCGACGACGATGCGGAACTTGCGCGAGCGGATCGCGTCGATGTCGAGTGTCGCGAGGAGATCTTCCGCGTAGCTCTCCCGCGCCCGCACCGGATATTCCACGTTGCCGATGGCAGACGCGGCCGACCGCCGGAGCTCACCGCGCGAGTAGTGCTTCTCGATCTCCTTCTGGAACCCCGGTGTGATCTGGATCCCAGGATCCTCGAAGAAGCGGATCTGCGCGACTTCCGGATCGACGGAGCTGAAGCCGACGTGGAAGCCGGCGGCGTAATCGTGCGTCTTCAGAAGATGCCGCCCCACCGCGCTCGGAAGCGTCCGCAGGTCCGCGACGTCCACGCCGGTCGAGTTGATTCCCGCGATCATCGAGCGCTCGATCATGCGGCAGGTCGCGGGCGCCTCCCGGCTCGCGACGATGCGGGCGCCGCGCGGAAGCGCGGTTCCGAACGCGACCGCCAGCCGCGAGACCATCTCGGGCGTGAGGTCGACGTTGACGAGGCCGGCCACGCCGTCCTTCCCGAACAGGCGCGAGGACGCGCGGGACTCCCAGATGAGGCTCTCGTAGATCTGGGCGCCGCTCTCCACCTCCTTGTTCGGATAGACGCGGACGCCTGGCATGAGCACGCTCTCCTCGCCGATCTTGACCTCGTCTCCGACCGCGACCCCTTCCTGGAGCCGGACGTGCGCGCGGATGTCGCACGAGCGTCCGATGATCGCCCCCTCGACGAGTGACCCGCGGCCGATGTGGGTCGACGCGTCGATCACGGAGCGGACGGTGCGCGCTCGCTCGCGCAGGGTCACGCTCGCCGAGAGCACCGAGTACGGCCCGACGTGTGCGTCGTGACCGATGCGGCAGTAGTTCGAGATCAACGCAGGCCCTTCGACCTGGTCGAGGTCGTCGAGCTCCACCCCCTCCCCCAGCCACACGTTCCCGCGTAGCCGGATGCCGGGAACGGTGAGCCCGACGCGCTCGTCGAGGGCGTCGAAATTCGCCTGCCGGTATTGGTCGAGGTCCCCGATGTCCGCCCAGTAGCCGTCCATCGGCAGCCCGTAGATGGGCCGCCCCATCTCGAGCAGCAGCGGAAAGAGCTCCTTCGAGAAGTCGAACGGCCGGTCGGGCGGAATGTGCTCGAGCACCTCCGGCTCGAGGACGTAAACGCCCGTGTTGATCGTGTCCGAGAACACCTGTCCCCAAGACGGCTTCTCGAGGAAGCGCTCCACCCGGCCCTTGTCGTCCACGACGACGATCCCGAACTCCAGCGGGTTCGGAACGGATTTGAGCGCGATCGTCACCGCCGCTTCCCGTTTGCGGTGGAACTTCACGAGCTTGGTGAGGTCGAAGTCGCACAGAGCGTCGCCCGAGATGACGAGAAACGTCTCGTCGAGCTTGTCCGAGGCGAGACGCACCGAGCCGGCCGTCCCGAGCGGCGACTCCTCCACCGAGTACTCGATCCGCGCGCCGAGGCTTTCGCCGTCGCCGAAATAGCTGCGGATCGCCTGCGGCATGAACGCGACCGTGACGATCACGTCCTCGAAGTCGTGCGCGCGCAGCAACTCGATGATGTGCTCCATGCACGGCTTGCCGACGATCGGCACCATCGGCTTCGGCTGGTTCGAGGTCAGCGGGCGCAGGCGCGTCCCCTCGCCGCCTGCCATGACGACGGCCTTCATCGCCGCACCGCCCGTAGGGCTGTCATGCCATAGAGCGCCCCGGCTGCCAGTGCGAGCACGAGGCCGGTCCAGAAGATCCAGAGCGGCCACTGGGTGCCGTCGCGGGTGACCATGACAAAGGCAAGGGAGGCGTAGAGCAGCCAGGTGGCGGCCTTCCCGAGGAAGTTGACCGAGAGCTCGTAGCCGCGGGGCGCGATGAGCTTGTACCCGGCCACGAGCAAGGCATCCCGCGCGAGGATGAGTGCGAGCGCCACCCACGGCAGTCGGTGATGCACGACGACGAGCAGGATGACCGCCGTGTCGATCATCAGCCGGTCGGCGAGCGGGTCGGCGACCCTGCCGAACGCCGATTCCACGTGCCACCGGCGGGCAAGCCACCCGTCGAGCTGGTCACTCACGCCTGCGATGCCGAAGAGGATGGCGGCCGGCCAGCTGTAGCCTCCCTCGGCTGAGATCAGGACGGCGGCGAAGACCGGGATCAGCGCGAGCCGAACGACCGTGAGCGCGTTCGGAACGTAGGCGAGCGGAGCGGGGACCGCGGGAGCCGACACAGGGTCAAGGATAGAGCGCGCCCCGTCTTGTTGTTCCAGATTTGCTCGACTTTCGTGACAGACACGCGCACATTTCACGACTACGATCAAATCGGGGAGGAGGTCACGGGTACCAGCGCACAGACATGCGCTGCGCGGCTGATAGCTTCGCTTCGTGGCGAGGCGTCTCACGATCCCGGGCTTCGTCAACGCACACAGCCATGCCTTTCAGCGGGCACTTCGGGGGCGCACCGCAGGCGGCGACTTCTGGGCCTGGCGCGACGCCATGCTCGCCCTCGCCGACGAGCAGACGTCGGAGCGGGTGCGCACCGACTACGAGCTCGTGTACGGCGAGCTGCTCGCCTCCGGGTACACCGCGGTCGGCGAGTTCCATTACCTCGGCTTCGAGCAGGCGCTCGCGGCCGCGGAGGCTGCGGAGGCAGCGGGCATCGCCTTCGTCCTCCTCTACGCCGCCTACGGGCGCGGCGGCCTGGAGCGCTTCCGGCAGCATTCGGCCGCCGAATACCTCAACCAGGTCGAACGTCTCCAAGAGCGCGGAATCCGGGTCGGGCTCGCCCCCCACTCCGTCCGCGCCTGTCCGTCCGACTGGCTCGAGGAGATCGGCCGCTACGCCCAGGAGCACGATCTGCCCCTCCACGTCCACGCCGACGAACAGCCGCGTGAGATCGACGAGTGCGTCGAAGAGCACGGGATGCGGCCGATCGAGCTCCTCGCCAAGACCGGCTGCCTCGGCCCGCGCACGACGATCGTCCATGCGACGCACGCGGACGACCGGGAGCTCGACCTGCTGGCCGAAGCGGGAGCAAGGATTTGTGCCTGCCCTACGACGGAGGCGAACCTCGGCGACGGGTTTCTGCCCGTCGAGCGTATTTGCGAACGCCAGCTCGGCCTGTGCATCGGCTCCGATTCCAATGTCCGCATCGACCCACTGGAGGAGCTGCGCGAGCTGGAGGGCATCGCGCGCCGCCGGACGCTGAGCAGGAACGTCCTCCCCCTCGAGACTCTTCTCTCCTGCGGCTCCGGCGAAGGTGCAGCGTCGCTCGGGCTCGAGGTCTGGGCGGACGTCGAGGTCGATCTCGAGCACCCTTCGCTGGCGAGGGTTGCCGAGTCGGACATGCCGGGCGCGCTCGTCTTCGGCTGCTCGGCGGACGTCTTCGTCTAGCTAGAGGATCCGGACACCCAGTGCGCTTGCGGCGAGGCCCACCGCCAGGGTTGCGGTCCTGTTCTCGTGATCCCGGATCGGGTTCACCTCCACCAGCTCGAGGCAGTCCAGCATGCCTGCCTCGGCGACGAGCTCCAGCGCGAGGTGCGCCTCCCGGTACGAGAGCCCCCCGAGCACCGGGTCGCCCACCCCGGGGGCGAACTCCGGATCGACGACGTCGAGATCGACCGAGACGTGGACGAACGAAGCGCCCGAGACGCGCGCGAGAGCCTCCTCGATCACCGGCTCGACGCCGCGCCGATCGAGGTCGCTGATCGTGTAGACGGCGATGCCGAGCTCGCGGACGAGCGCCTGCTCCCCCGGGTCGAGCGAGCGGACACCGACGAGCGCCACATGCTCCGGATCGATCGCGGGAAGCCGGAGCCCTTCCTTCGCGAACTTCGCTCCACAGAGCCCCAGAGCGGCCGCCAGCGGCATTCCGTGCACGTTGCCGCTCGGCGTCGTCTCCGGTGTGTTCAGGTCGCCATGCGCGTCGAGCCAGAGGACTCCGCCCGACCCAGACGCGGCCAGCCCGCTGAGCGTGCCGATCGCGATCGAGTGGTCGCCGCCGAGAACCAGCGGGACAAGGCCTTCCTCACGAACGCGCTCGACCTCGCCAGAGATCCGTGCGCAGGTATCCAGGATCTCGTCGAGGAAACGTGCCTGCTCGGCGCCCCGAGCCCGCGTCTCCGCGAGAACCGCCTCGACGTTGCCTCGATCCTCGACCTCGATCCCGGCGCGGGCGAGCTGTCCGTGCAGACCCGCATAGCGGATCGCCGATGGGCCCATGTCGACGCCGCGGCGCCCTGCGCCGAGATCGAGGGCGGCTCCGATGATCGCCACGCGTGTCGGCGGCACGGGCACACCCTATTTGCAACGCCGGGCTAGGTCTCCACGTCCGGGTCGACCTCGTCCGCCTTGCGCCGTCGTTCTTCTGCGTCGAGCCGTTCCTGTTCGGCCCGCTCTGCCTCTTCCTTCGCGAGGGCGGCCCGCTCATCTGCGTGTGACGCCTTCTCCTCGGCCGAGCGCCGGAGCTCTCCCGCCTCCCGCCGCTTGTTCGCCAACTGCCGCTCCCTGGCACGCCGGCCACCGACGATGATGATCCCGACGAGCAGGATCACCGCAATCACGATTACAACGATCCACATGTGCAGATTCCTCCTCTCTGTCCACCGCCTGATGCCCTGCTCGGGCCGAGACGAAACGAGACCCCGTGGGGCTGCTTGCAACCTCGTCTTGTGCCTGCGATAACTTCGGCGAGGATCGATGAGCGCCGAGGCCGCAGCCGGCGAGCCCGCCGAAGGCGCTCGAGAGAGCGTCCCTCCCAAAGCGGTCCGGTCACGGTGGTGGTGGCTCCCAAAGCCGATCTTGCTGACGCTCTTCGCCGCGGCTATCTCCGCGTGGCTAGTCCCCGCTTTCACGCGTCAGTGGCAGGACACGCAGAAGGAGCGTGAGATCAAGGTCGCGCTCGTCTCAGATATCGGAGACTCCGCGTCGGACGCGCTCGTCACGTCGCAGTACGTGGCGAATCAGGCGTTCCCGGGCGGCAACGGCCAGGCCGAGTACAACCGTTTCTCGCTCGAGTGGGCGCGCCGTAGCGCACAGATCGAAGCGAAGCTTCGCGCCTACTTTCCGGACAATCCGCTCGTCGACGACTGGCGCGATTATGCGGTCGTCGTCCAGAACGACTTCTACCTCCTCACCGGCGGCTCGGGTAAGGCGGGCGCAGTGCAAACCGTCCGGCAGTACCTCGAATCGGCGCCCGAGGGCTCCGAAGCGATCGCCGGCGTCAACTGGAAGCGCCTGCGTTCACTGAACTTCAACGACCAGAGCGCTGTTGACGACTACGTGCTCGTCACCGGGCAGCTACTCGACGGAAAGGAACGCTTGATCCGGGCGATCCTGAACGCGAACGCCGAGGGCTTCTCCACGACGGGCAGCGACTTCATCGACGACCTGACGCCGTTCACATGAGGAGGCTCCAAATGATCCGCCGTTTCCGTTTCTCGCCTGCACTCTTCATCGCGTGCCTTGCTTTGACCGTTGCTCTCGGCGGGGTCAGCTATGCCGCGGTTTCGCTGCCCAAAAACAGCGTGACCAGCAAGCAGGTCAAGGATCACTCGCTCAAAAAGCGAGATCTCGCCTCCGGTGCGTCGACCATCAAGGGGCCGAGGCCGAAGACGATCCGGGGAGTCCTGGCGGTCGGCGGTGACTCGGACGGCATGGGCGAGCTCTTCACCGACTCGGTGTCGTTCGTCTTCACGCTGGCAGTTCCACCGGCAGTGAACCGAGTCGCGGTCGGCGACCCGCCGACGGCGGCCTGCCCGTCAGCCGATCCTCCTCAAGCTGCCCAGGGCAACTTCTGCCTGTACGAGAGCGCGCGAAACAACCTCGGCTTCGTCGGCTTCGTCGATCCGACGACGAACCAGACAGGCGGCGGCCGGCAAGGAGTTGCGCCGCAGTACGTGTCGGAAGGGTCGGGGGACGTCAGCGTAAGCGGGTCGTGGGCCGTGAACGCTCCCTGAGCGCCTGTACCACCTCGTTGCCGGAGCGGCGCGAAAGACCCTCTCGAACCCGAGCGACGGCGTGGCGCAAGCTCGCGCCGGGGTCCAACTCGAGCGTTTCACGACGGAACCCGATTCGATAGCGGCCTGGCGGTCTCAGCGTGCGGTTCTTCGCGTAGAAGAGCGCCCCGAGCGGAGGGAGCACAAGGACCTGGAAGAGCGCGTAGAATCCAGCGGCTTCGCACGGGCCAGTTGGACAAGAAGCAGACGCCCGTGTACACGACCAGGATGAACGGCAGGATCGCCGCCAGGTGCCTCGGATCGCCGAGCTCGTTCCATTTTGCGACCCAGAGGAGCCACACGACGCAGACCGTGTAGACGAAGGTGAGAGGAAAGCGAATCGTCTGGTCGGCGTTGACGAAAGCCATCCGGAAGCTGCCCGCCCACCACATCCGGCGCTGCCGGAACCACGTGCGAAACGTCGGCGGCGCGTCGGTGTAGAAGCGCATGTCGAGGTGGCGAACGGACAGGCGGAAATGCTTGGCGATGACGCCGGTCTCGAGATCTTCTCCCGGGAACCAGAAGGAGTGCGAGGCGAGGATGCCGCGAAGAGCCGACGTCCGCGCGATCATGCAGGCGCCGCTGGTCATCCACGCGCGGTTGTGTCGACCGAGCATGGACATGTCGTACTCGACTGCCTGCAGCTTCTCGATCAGCGACTGCCGGCGAGACACGGTGATCTTGACGCTGCAGAGATCGGCTCCGGCCGTCCGTGCGGCCGCCACGGCCCGTCCGGGTCCTCGCGGGAGACCGTGTCTCCGTCCATGCGGACGACGTATTCCGTCGTCACGCTCCCAAGCGCCTCGCAGAGGAGCTCGGGGCACGAAACCCGGCCGGTCAGACGCGCAGCATGGACGCGCCAGCCTTCCGCGCGAAGGTCCAGAACGAACTGTTCCATCTCGGGACTGTCGATGTTGACGGCAAGCAGCGCGTTCTTCCGGTACCGGCGCAGGTGGTCGCCGTTTCGGAAGTACTTCGGGTCACCGAAGATCGGAACGACGATCGTGTAGTCGTTGGTCGTCGCGTCACCGAGCGCGATGATCCGCCCCAACTTCGAGGCGAGGTTCTGCATGTCGAGTGAGATGAGGACGAAGAGGAGGAGCAGCGTCCCCCAGGTCATCTAGATCTGCTTACGGTGTAGCCTCGGTCGCGCTTCGAGAACGAATAGGGCGATGACGAGCCCAGCGAGCACCGCCACTGCTGCGAGCCAGAGAGTCGTCCCGGCGGTGGTGATGACGCCGAGTACGGATGCTGCTGCGAATCCTGCACGAACTGCCATGGGCTGTTCGTTTGGTTGCGGGGAAACCGGGAGCAGCCGCAGTCGTGGTTCTCTCGGCCCGGAGGAGGACATGCTCGTCACTCCATGGAGGAACAGGGCTAAACGCGACCAGGCGTTGCACCGCTCACCCTGTTGACTACCCCACGTTCTGGGTGGGAGACTCGCGGAGACGACGATTTACAGCAGGAGGATTCCATGTTGGATGACACAGAGCACTCGGCGGACAAGCGCACGGACGCGGACAGCGACCTCTTCGAGCGCGGCGTGCCCTCGTTCGATATCGCCGAGCCGATCGACGAGGAGGGCGGGAGCGCCCATTCACCTGGGTACCACGAGCCCGCGACAGAACGATCCTCGGATGGCATCGCACGTCGCGAGCCCAGCCCCAAGAAAGGAGACGGTTAGTTGTTCAAGTTCCGGAACGACTACACGACGACGGTCTGGGCGATGCTCGAGTGGCACCACCCGAACTGCCCCGACGGAAGCGACTGGGAGAAGGCCGGCTGGTGGGTGATGGAGCCCGGCGAGGAGAAGGTCGCCTACGGGGGCAGCGTCGGCGGTCTGCAAGCGTCCTGGTACTACTACGCCCAGGCAGCCGACGGCGCGGAGTGGACTGGTCCGTTCACCGAGACCGTTCCACCGAGGGCCTTCGACTGGTGCGCGAACACCTCCAGCACGGACTCGCGCGAGGTCGGCATGCGGGAGCTGGACACAACCGCTGACGACTACACCCTGAGGTTCGTCCCCTGATCTGAAGATCGCCGTTAGCCGTAGCCATGCATTAGCACTCTGGCGTCGAGCCCTGGGGCCAAAAACGAGTAAGAATTGGGTTAACCAGCGCGCTGCACGGCAAGCGAGGAATCTAGCTCGGATTCGCCGCGCTCGACATCAACTTGTTCTGGGTCTGTCGGCCAACGACACTCCGGACTGTGCGCGCCTCGACAGGGATCTACATCGCAGTCATCGCCGCTGCGATTGGGCTCGCGACCGTCACTACCCGGATCATCTCGCCAAACAACAACTTCCTCGCCTCGCTCCTCGACGTCGTCTTCGTCGCCGTCGGTGTGCTTGCTCTTGAAGCGATTGCGTATCGGAGGCGCCGGCGCGGAGAACCATCTCAGAGAGGCACGCCAACTTTCCTCTTCACCGACGTCGTGGACTCAACGGCGCTATTGAAGCAACACGGATCCGGGTACCCATCTCTGCTTACTCACCACGAACGACTGGTCCGCTCTGCCGTGGTTCATTTCGGAGGGCGCGTGATCGATTCCCAGGGGGACTCAATCTTCGCGCGATTTCCTACCGCCCGAGAAGCTGTCCAAGCCGCTGAGAAGGCACGACTCGCGCTGGAGGCTGAGGAATGGCCCGGAAAAGTCCGCATCGGCATCCACACCGGCGCCTCTGAGTCGGTGGGTGAGCGCGAGTTTGGCGTGAGTGTCCACCGCGCCGCCCGAATCTGTGCTCTCGCGGCAGGCGGCGAGATTCTCTGCTCGCACGTGACATACAACCTCGTTTCGGACGAGGAGGACGATCTGGCCGGGAAACTCCGTTTCGTCGATGTAGGCGAACACCTCCTCAAGGGCCTCGACCGGCCCGTGCGCCTTTACCGCATAGAGCACGCCCGCGCCTAGCCGCGCACCGGGCATTCCTCCCTCCACGCTCGAACTCGCAGCCAGTCGGCCCAGTTTCCGGGATAGGCTCTAGCGGCCGCCTTCGCCCCCAGCCGAGAGACGGGACACCAGCGAAGACGAGAAGTATTTCAGACCGCGGCGGCGAGCCTCCACGTTGACGTGGAAGGCAACTGAAGGTTGACGTTTAGGCCACTGTCGGGCCACAGCTCCAGGCGGATTCCAGTCGGGGCGCCCGGATTTGAACCGGGGACCTCTTGTCCCCCAGACAAGCGCGCTAACCAGGCTGCGCCACGCCCCGTCGGAGGACAAGACTAGCGCCCGCGTGATGGAGCCGTGCCCGCTCGCGGCGGCGTCTGGCATGGTTCCGCGATGCCGACCGACCAGTATCACGAGCCGCCCGAGGATCTCAGTAACGAGACGCGCACCTTCGCCCGCGTCATTGCCTCGCTTCAGGAGGAAGCGGAGGCGATCGGCTGGTACGAGCAGCGCATGTCCGTGGAGACGAACGACGAGGCCCGCCGGATCATGGAGCACGCACAGCGCGAGGAGTTCCTCCATTTCTCGATGGACCTCGCGTTCCTCATCCGCCGCAAGGAGAAGTGGCACGTCGCACTGGAGAAGATCCTCTTCAAGGACGGCGACATCGTCGAGCTCGCCGAGCAGGCCGAGGACGCCGTCGAGGACTAGCGGGCCCTAGCGCCCTTCGCCGAGGCGCTTGTACAGCCGATCGATGAGCGCCGGCATCTCCTCGAGCCGTTCCGTGATCACGCGGAGGCGGTACTCGCGGAAATGCTCCGGCTCGACGTCGAGGGCTGACGCAAGTGCGCGGACGATCTCGTTCGACGGCACGGGCCGGTTTCCGTGCACCAGGTGATTGAGGTACCCGGCCGAGAGCTTCGTCTTCGAGGCGAGCGCTCGGTACGTCGCCCCGCTTTCGGTCATCAGCCGCTCGAGGGTCTCTCCGAACGGATCGTCGCTGAAGCGGCGCCGGCGGGCCATCAGCGCAGGCTCTCCAGCTCGGCGATCGCAACGCGGCTTTCCTCTCCGGTCCGACGAGAGCGCACGTCGACGGCGCCGTCGTCGAGCGTCTTCTTGCCGACGGTGACGCGCACGGGCAGCCCGATCAGGTCGGCGTCGGCGAACTTCTCCCCCGCGCGCCGGTCTCGATCGTCCAGAAGCACGTCGTCGCCCGCCGTCTCGAGAGTCGCGGCGACCTCGGCCGCCTGCTCCTCGAGCCCGGGCAATGCGATCAGATGCACGTCGTAGGGCGCCACCGCAGAGGGCCACATGATGCCGTCTTCGTCGTGGTGCTGCTCCACGATCGCTGCCATCGTACGTGCGGGACCGATTCCGTAGCTGCCCATGACCAGCGGCTTCTCCGTGCCGTCTTCGTCGAGGAAGCTCGCCCCGAGCGGCTCGCTGTAGTCCGTCCCGAGCTTGAAGATGTGACCGACTTCGATCGCTGTCTGAAGCCGCAGCGCCCCTCCGCAATTCGGGCAAGTGTCGCCTGCACGCACCTCACGGATATTCGCAAAGCGCGGCTCGAAGTCGCGCCCCGACTCGACGCCGCGCAGGTGCTGCCCCGTCTCGTTCGCGCCGGCGACGAACTGGCCCTCGCGGAGCGCTTCGTCGGCGACGACCTCGACGGATACCCCGACCGGGCCGATCGAGCCGGGATCGGCGCCGAAGGCTTCGCGGATCTCCTCCTCGGTCGCGGGCCGAAATGCTTCGCCGAGCGCCTCGGTCATCTTGCCCTCGTCTAGGCGATCGTCTCCGCGGACGAGGCCGAGCACGACCTTGCCGCCGGCAAACACCGGCATCGCCTTGGAGGTTGCTGCGGGGTCGATTCCCAGGAGCTGCGCGACGTCCTCGATCGTCGTCACGCCGGGAGTCTCCACGGTTTCCGGGGAGTCGAGCCGCTCTGGGAACTCGGCCGGACGGGGAACCGCGCGTGCGATCTCGAGGTCGGCCGCGTAGTCGCCCCGCTCGCACGTGACGAGCGTGTTCTCACCGGACTCGGCAGGCGCCAGGTAATCCATGCTCTCGCTCCCGCCCATCATCCCCGACTCGGCCTCGACGTAATGCACTTCGAGCTCGCAACGCTCGAAGATCCTGTCGTACGCACCTTTGTGCAGCTGAAAGCTGGCGTCGAGACCCTCCTCGTCGCGGTCGAACGAGTACGAGTCCTTCATGATGAACTCGCGGACACGGATCAAGCCTGCACGAGGACGCGGCTCGTCGCGGTCCTTCGTTTGGAAGTGGTACAGCATCTGCGGAAGGTCGCGGTACGACTGGATCTCGCGCCCGTGAAAGGTCACCGTCTCCTCATGCGTCAGCGGCAGGACGAACTCGCGGTCGTTGCGATCGTTGAGCTTGAAAAGCTCGGAGATGCCGTAGCGCCCGGTCGCCTTCCAGAGCTCGGCAGGCGTGAGCACGGGCATCAGCATCTCCTGCGCTCCGATCGCATCCATCTCCTCCCGGATGACGTGCACGACCTTCTCGTGAACGCGCCAGCCGAGCGGGAGAAAGGTCCAGAGACCGACGCTCACCTGGCGGATGAATGCGCCCCGGACGAGCAGCTTGTGGCTGACGGACTCGGCGTCGGCAGGGTCCTCTCGCAGGGTCGGAAGGAAGAGCTGGGAGGCGCGCCGCACTACCCCGAACCCTAGTCCAAGGGAATCTCGGAAGCCTCGGCCATCGCAAGCGCTGCGGGCTTCGCCATCTTCAGGCGCTTCGGCCGGCGCATGCCCTCCGCGATCCAGCCGTCGATCTCGCGGAAGAGCTCGTCGACGAGAGTCTCCGACGAGACCTTCTTCAGCACGCGGCCGTGCGCGTAAATGAACCCGACGTCGCGCCCGCCGGCGATGCCGAAGTCGGCGTCGCCCGCCTCGCCCGGGCCGTTGACCGCGCAACCCATGACGGCGACCTCGAAGGCCTGCGGATAGGTCTTCAGCCGGCCTTCGACCTCGACCGCGAGGTTCTCGACGCCGACGTTGTCGCGGCCGCAGGACGGACAGGCGATCATGATCGGCCCTCGCTCACGGAGGCCGAGCGCCTTGAGGATCTCCCAGGCGACTTCGATCTCCTTCACGGGATCCGCCGTCAGGGAGACGCGCAACGTGTCGCCGATCCCGTCTGCGAGCAGCGCGCCGATGCCGATCGCGCTCTTGATCGACCCCGCGAACGCGGTCCCCGCCTCCGTGACCCCGAGGTGGAGCGGGTACGGAACGCGCTCGGAGAGGAGCCGATAAGCACGGATCATCGTCGGCACGTGCGTCGACTTGACCGAGATCTTGAAGTCGTGAAAGTCGAGGCTCTCCAGGAGCTCCACTTCCTCGAGCGCAGCGGCGACGAGCGCCTCCGCCTGGTCTTGCTGAGCCAGCTCGTGCAGGTGCTTCGGAAGCGAGCCGGAGTTCGCGCCGATCCGCATCGGAATTCCCGCTCCGCGTGCCGCCTCGACCACCTGCTCGACCTTGTCGGGGCCGCCGATGTTGCCGGGGTTGATCCGCACCGCGGCGACCCCCGCGTCGATCGCGCGCAGGGCGAGGCTCGCGTTGAAGTGGATGTCCGCGATCACCGGGATCGGCGACAAACGGACGATCTTCCGCAGCGCCTCGGCGTCCTCGATCTTCGGCACCGCGCAGCGAACCACCTCGCAGCCCGCAGAGACGAGGGCTGCGATCTGCGCGGTCGTCGCCGGCACGTCGTGCGTCGGAGTGAGAGTCATCGACTGGATGACGACGGGGGCGCCGCCGCCGATCTCGACGTTTCCGACCCTGATTGACCGTTCGCTGGCCATCAGTTCCCCAGATTGCCGATGTCGTTCGAGAGCCCGATGAAGAAGAGCAAGAGCACGAGCGCAATCCCCACGGCCGACACACGCTCGTAGACCTCCCGGCCGACCGCGCGGCCGCGGACTCCCTCGATGATCGAGAACGCGATGTGACCGCCGTCGAGCGGAAGCAGGGGAAGCAGGTTCAGCAGCGCGAGCGAAAGGCTGAGGAGCCCGAGCACCCAGAAGTAGGTCTGGGCGCCCTGATCGAGCGCTTCAGACGAGCCTTCCACGATTCCCACGGGGCTCGACACCTCCTTGCGCTCGCCCTGGACGAGACGGGTGAGCGACGCACCGATCTCCTTCGTGATCACACCGGTCAAACGAACGGCGTTCCACGCAGCGGTCGGCAAGGCGAGCGTGGGCTCGGCCCGCGGCCGAGCAGGCCCGAGCACGACAACCTGTCCGTCGCGGCGAACCGTCATCGTGATCGGACCGCCGCGGGAGCGCTGGATGAGCGGCGGAATGTCTTCGGCCTGCTTGACCGCCACGCCGTTCACTTTCACGATCCTGTCGCCCGCCTGCAGACCCATCTCGGCGGCCGGACGGTCGGCTCGGACCTCGTGGACGATGGGATCCGACGTCTCCAACGAGAAACCGAGACGGTAGCCGCCGCTCCCAACCATGAAGAGAGCGGTGAAGAGGATGATCGCGAACAGAAAGTTCGTCCCAGGCCCGGCGAAGATGACACTCACCTTCTTCCAGGTCCTCTGGCGCCAGTAAGCGTCCGAGCCGAGGCCATCCTTCAGCTCGTTGAGGCCCTTCTTCGCCAGCTTGGCTGCTTGCGGGCTGAGCGATGCCTCCTCGAGTGCGCGCTCCAACTCCGGCAGCAGCTCTCGTGCGCCGTCCATGTCGCCCTTTGCGAGGCGGCGCTTGAAGTGCTCCAGCGGAGCGAGCAGGCGTGGAGCCTCAGCGAGCGCAGGCCCGAGGTAGTTGTCCAGATCGGCCGGGGCCGGACGATGCATGCCCGGGATCTTCACGTAGCCCCCGAGCGGGATCGCTCCGATTCCATATTCGATCCCCTTGCGCCGCACGCGGACAAGAGGTGGTGGGAAGCCGATGTAGAAGCGGCGTGGCGTCATGCCGACGGCGCGGGCCGTGTAGAAGTGGCCCGCTTCGTGAATGAGAACGAGGAAGCCGAGCCCCACGATCGCGACAAAGATGTTCACGTGACGAGCGCTCCCGCTGAGCGCTCAGCCAGCCGGCGGGCCGCAGAATCGGCCTCCACGAGCTCGTCGAGATCTCCGGCCGGTGCCCCGTCCACCCTAGCGAGGGTCTCTTCGACGACGCCGGCCAGCCCGAGGAACGGGATCCGCCCGGCCAGAAACGCCTGCACGGCCACTTCGTTCGCCGCGTTGTAGGCGCACGGGTAGGTGCCTCCGGACTCCCCGGCTTGGCGCGCCAGGGCGAGCAGCGGAAACGTGTCGAGGTCCGGCGGCTCGAACTCGAGGGACAGTCCCTCGGCGAAATCGAGTGGCTCGACCGGAGTGGCTGCGCGCTCGGGATAGGTGAGGGCGAACGAGATCGGCACGCGCATGTCGGGATACCCGAGATGGGCGAGCGCAGAGCCGTCCCTCAGCCGGACGATCGCGTGGACGACCGAGGTCGGATGGACGACGACCTCGATTTGCTCGTAGGGCAGGTCGAACAGGAAGTGGGCCTCGATCAGCTCGAGACCCTTGTTGGCGAGGGTCGCCGAGTCGACGGTGATCTTCGGGCCCATGCGCCAGGTCGGGTGCGCAAGCGCATCCGCGCGTGTGACGGCCTGGAGCTCGGCCCGCGTGCGGCCGCGGAAGGGGCCGCCTGAGGCTGTCAGCACGATCGAGCCGACGGTCTCGGCCGCCCGGCCTTCGAGGCACTGGAAGAGGGCCGAATGCTCGCTGTCGACCGGCAGGAGCAGTCCTCCTCCCCGCTCCCTGGCACCAAGCGCGAGGTCGCCCGCGGCGACGAGGCTCTCCTTGTTCGCGAGAGCGAGCGTGATGCCTCGCTCCAGCGCCCAGATCGTCGCCGGGAGCCCCGCGAACCCGACGACCGCGTTCAGGACGACGTCCGGCTCCGCCTTGTCCAGGAGCGCGGCGAGGTCTCCGCCCACCTGCGTGTGCTCGACCCCACGCTCTGCCGCCAGCGCGTCGAGCTCGTTCGACCCCGAGGCGAGCGCGCACACCTCGAGGGCCGGGTGGGCGTCGACGATCTCGAGAGCCTGGCGCCCGATCGAGCCGGTCGCGCCGAGGACGGCTATCCGCTTCACCCCGAAAGTGTAGGTGTCTAAGCCTGTCCGAACGCTGCGATCACGTAGTACGCGGCGACCCACGAGAAGAGCAGGGCGTCCATGCGATCCAGAACTCCTCCGTGGCCCGCCAGCAGACGGCCAGAGTCCTTCACCTCCATGTCGCGTTTGAGGGCAGACTCGAAGAGGTCCCCCAGGGGAGCGACGACCGCGATCACCACGCCGAGGGTCAGCATCTCCGGGATCGACAGGAAGTCGGCTTTCTCCTGGTAGAACGCGAAGAAGATGGCCCCGATCGTCGCCACGGTTCCTGCGAGCAGCCCCTCCCAGGTCTTGCCGGGCGAGACCGACGGTGCGAGCTTGTGCCGACCGAAGAGCATGCCGATGAGAAACGCCGCGGAGTCGCCCGCCCAAACCGCCAGCAGGACGGCATACGCCGCGAGGATCCCGTGCTCCGGGATGTCGCGGAGGAGCACCGCGTGCGCAAGGCCGAGACCGATCCACCCCACTCCGAGCACTGTCAGCGAGACCGACACGGCCGTCGACTGACGAGTCCCGGCGACCCCCTTGAAGACGAATGCGAGCGCGAAGGTGCTCGTGAAGCCCGCGAGCGCCCACTCCGGTCCGCCCATCTGCGCGCCCAGGACAGCCGCCAGCGCTCCCAAATAGCCCGCGAGCACGACCGGCCGGAGCGTCCGCGTCATCCAATACAGCTCGTGTAGCCCGACGAGGGCGGCCGCGAGCACGAGCGCGAACAGCCACCAGCCGCCGAGGTAGACCAGCCAGAGCACGATAGGAATCCCGGCCACCGAAATGAGGATCCGCGACCAGATCGAGCTCATCGGGCGCCGAACCTCCGTCGCCGCATCGCATACTCGGCTACGCCTTTCTTCAGGTCGTCCTCGCCGAAGTCGGGCCACAGGGTGTCGACGAAGGACAGCTCGGAGTACGCGAGCTGCCAGAGCAGGAAGTTGGAGATCCGCAGCTCGCCGGACGTCCGGATCACGAGGTCCGGGTCGGGCATGTCGGGAGCGTAGAGGTAGAGGGCGAGCACGTCCTCGTCAACCTCCGCCGCGGTGAGCTCGGCTTCGATCATGCGGCGCGCCGCATCTGCGAGCTCGGCGCGCCCGCCGTAGTCGAACGCGATCCAGAGCTGCAGCCGGTCGCGGCCCGCCGTCTCCTGCTCGAGCTCGGCCATCCGCGCGCGTAGCTCGTCCGGTGCACGGTCGCGCCGGCCGATGAAGCGGGTGCGGACGCCCTGCTCGGCGAGGTCCGGCAGCTCCCGTTCGATCGTCTCCTCGAAGATCTCCATCAGCGAGTCCACCTCGGCCGGTGGGCGGAGCCAGTTCTCCGTCGAGAACGCGTACACCGTCAGCGACTCGATGCCAAGATCGATCGCCGCTTCGACGGTACGCCGGAGCGCCCGCGTGCCCTCGCGGTGCCCTGCCTCCACCGCCAGGCCGCGCTGCTCCGCCCAGCGGCCGTTTCCGTCGAGGATGATCGCTACCGACCCCGGGACCTCCCCGGGCTCGAGCTCAGGGCGCGTTGGTCGACGGATCTGCCTCAAAAACCGCAAGAGAGAGGGAGGATCCTACGCTTGCGTCCGACGGCACACGGTGCGCAGCGCCGCCACGAGCGCGAGCCCGATCAGGACCGCGGCCAGCATCTCGAGCAGCTCCTCCCCGACGACGAGCTCGTCGAAGCCCGAGACCCGCTGGTCGTTGGCGCCGTACTCGACCTCCTCGAGCACCTGGGAGACGACCGCGCAGACCGTCCCGCCCACGAAGAGCCCGAATCTCGCGCGCAGCCCTCGGAGCCGGCGCCCGACGAGCACCCAAAGACCCGCCGCGACGAGGCCAAGGGGCGCGTAGAGGAGCTGCCAGTCGACTCCCGTGATCCGCTCCAGCCGCTCGTGAATCTCCCCGAACTCGTCCGCTGCGATGAAGAGCAGCAGGACGGACAGTGCCTGCCAGACGTGCGCGACGGCGGCCGGCTGCTCGGCCCGGCCCAGGAGCAGCGCGACAACCGCGACGCCCGTCCACAGGGTCGCCGAGAACACGGCCGGAACATTCCGCTCTTCGTTCAGGTCGAAGATTCCGAACGGCGACCCGAAGACGAGCTCGAGAACGCCGAGGATGCCGAGCAGGACGATGGTCGTCCCGATCGCGACGAGGAGCGGCCGGGCGTCGAGCCGGAGCGCAAGCTCTTGTAGCCGGTCAAGGCGGCCGGCAGAACCGTCCAGTCCGGCACCTCCTAGACCTCGGTGATCTCCGCTTCCTTGCGCTTCAGGAGGTCGTCGATCTTGCTCGTGTGCTCGTCCGTGAGCTTCTGGACACGATCCTCCGCGCGCCGCTCGTCGTCTTCTCCCACCTCGCCCTTCGACTTCAGGTCCTTCAGGTGCTTGTCGGCGTCGCGCCGAACGTTTCGGATCGCGATCCGGCCGTCCTCGGCGATCTGGCGTACGATCTTGACGAGTTCCTTGCGCCGCTCCTCGGTGAGCTGGGGAATCGGGAGGCGGATCACCTTGCCGTCGTTCGACGGCGTCAGCCCGAGCTCCGACTCCAGGATCGCACGCTCGATCTCCTTGATCGAGCTGGGATCGAACGGCTGCACCGTCAGCATGCGCGGCTCCGGAACGTTGATCGTCGCCAGTTGCTTGAGCGGGGTGGGCTGTCCGTAGTAGTCGACCGAGATCCGGTCGAGCAGCGCCGCCGAGGCGCGGCCGGTTCGAACGGTGTTGAACTCGACTTGCGTGGCCTCGACGGATTTGTCCATCCGCCGGGTCGCGTCCTGGATCAGATCGTCGATCAAGGGCTCTCCTTTGGGGTGGAGATGATTGTGCCGACCCGCTCGCCGGAAATCACGCGCTTCAGGCTTCTGTCTTCGAGGCCGAACACGTAGATCGGCAGGCTGTTGTCCATGCAGAGCGAGAGCGCGGTCGTGTCCATGATCTTGAGCCCGCGCTCGATCGCTTCCAAATGCGTGAGCTCGGGGAGCAGTTCCGCGCCAGAGTCGGTGTTCGGGTCGCCGTCGTAGACGCCGTCGACCGCGTGCTTTGCCATCAGGATTGCACCGGCGCCGATCTCGAGCGCACGGAGCGCCGCGGCGGTATCGGTCGTGAAGAACGGGTTGCCCGTCCCCGCCGCGAAGATGACGACTCGGCCCTTCTCGAGGTGCCTGATCCCGCGGCGGCGGATGTAGGGCTCGGCGACCTCGGCGATGCCGATCGCGGACAGGATCCGCGTATCCGCGCCAAACCGCTCCAGCGCATCCTGGAGCGCGAGCCCGTTCAGCACGGTTGCGAGCATTCCGGCGTAGTCGGCGGTCGCGCGGTCCATCCCTTCCGCGGCGGCGGCCATGCCCCGATAGAAGTTTCCGCCGCCGACGACGATCGCAATCTCCACTCCGCTCTCGCGCACCTCGATGATCTCCCGGGCGATCTCCTCGATCCGATGGAGGTCGAGACCGAACTCCTTCTCGCCCATCAGGGCTTCGCCTGAGAGCTTGAGCAGGATCCGGTCGAAGACTTGTGGGCGGTCGCCCGCTTTCGCCGGGCTCTCTTCCTGAATCGTCACTCGGCCAGAGCGTAGCGCTCGAACTCGAGCACCTTCAGCCCTTCCTCCTCGAGCGCTTGGGCGACGGTCTTCTTCGGCTCGTGGATCCAGGCCTGCTCGGCGAGCACCGCTTCTCCGAAGAAGCGCTTCCCCAGCATCCCCTCGACGATCTTCGGTCGCGCCTGCTCCGGCTTGGACTCGACCTCGGGGAGCTTCTCGTAGACCGAGCGCTCGTTCGCGATCTCCTCCTCCGGAACCTCGCCCCGAGTGGCGTAGCGAGGGGCGGCGAACGCTATGTGCATCGCGAGCCGGCGAGCCGCCTCGGGCGGGCCCTCGACCTTCACGAGCACGCCGATCTTGTTCGCCGGTGGATGGACGTACGCTGCGACAGCTTCTCCGTTCGAGGACTCGAATCGGGCGGCGCCACGCACGGCGATGTTCTCGCCGATCTTGCCGACGAGCTCGGTGCGTGCGTCCTCGAGCGCGGAGACGGCATCAGGGCCGTCCTTCTCGACCGCGTCGAGCACGCGCTCCGCAAACGCGCGGAACTCCTCGTTCTTGGAGACGGGCTCGGTCTCGGAGCCGACCGCCACGATCGTGCCCTTCGAGTCGTCGACGCGAGCGAGCACGACGCCTTCCGTCGTCTCCTGGCCCGCCCGCTTGCTTGCCTGCGCCATCCCACGCTCCCGGAGGAGCTGCTTCGCGGCTTCCAGATCCCCGTCGGCGTCCTGGAGAGCCCGCTTGCAGTCCATCATCGGCGCGCTGGTCATCTCGCGCAGCGTCTTGACGAGCTCGGCAGTGATCTCGGTCATTCGGCCGGCACCTCCGCCTTGGAGGGCGCCTCTTCCTTGGCGGGCGCCTCCTCCGGCTCTTCGGGGGCTGCTACCTCGGCTGGGGCCTCCCCTGTCTCCCCGGCCGCTTGGGGCTCTTCAGGAGCCGGCTGGGGCTCTTCTGCGGCTGCTTGGGGCTCAGCTGCCTGGGGCTCTTCGGCGGCCGGCTGGGTCTCTTCAGCAGGCGCCGACTCGAACTCCTCGACCTTGACCTTCTGCTTCCCCGCCTCGATCGAATCCGCGATCGTGCTGATCACGAGCGCGCAGGCCTTGATCGCGTCGTCGTTGCCGGGGATCACGTAATCGGCCTCGTCGGGATCGCAGTTCGTGTCGACGAGGGCAATCACCGGCAGGCCGAGGCGCTTCGCCTCGCGCACCGCGATCGCCTCCTTGCGGAGATCGACCACGAGCAGTGCATCCGGATGCCGCTTCATGTCCGCCACGCCCCCGAGATGGCTCTCCAGCCGCTCGAGCTCGGCGATCATCGACAGGCGCTCCTTTGGCGGCAGCAGGTCGAGCTGCCCTTCCTCGTTCAGGCGGCGCAGCTCGTGGAGGCGCTCGATGCGGCTCGAGATCGTGCGCCAGTTCGTCAGCAGGCCGCCGAGCCAGCGGTGGTTTACGTACGGCATGCCGACGCGCTTCGCATGCTCCTCGACCGCGTCCTGCGCCTGCTTCTTGGTGCCCACGAAGAGCACGTTGCCTCCGCGCTCGCCGACGTTGCGCGCGAAGGCGGCCGCCTCTTCGATGAGCTGGAGCGTCTGCTCGAGGTCGATGATGTAGATGCCCCCGCGCTCGCCGAAGATGAAGCGGCGCATCTTGGGATCCCAGCGGCGCGTCTGATGGCCGAAGTGGACGCCGGCCTCCAGGAGCTCTCGCATGGTTACGACGGACAAAGTGGGAACCTCCTGTGGTTTGAGTGCAGTACAGCCGGCGGCGTGCGGGTGGAACCGCTCTCCTAGCGGCACCGCCACCCGACCGTCCCGCCGGGACGGTTACAAGGTCGCTGGATTCTAGCCGCTGCCCCGCAATCGGCCGAGATACGCGTCCAGCTCGGGCGGAAGCGGCGATTCGACGTCGATCCGCGCGTTGGTGAACGGGTGCTCGAACGCAAGCCTGCCAGCGTGCAGGAACTGGCGGCCGAGGGTCTGGTCCGGAACCCCGTAGACCCGGTCTCCGATGACCGGCAGGTCGACCGCAGCGAGATGAACACGGATCTGGTGCGTCCTGCCGGTCTCGAGCCGCACGTCCAGCAGCGCGTTCCCGCCGAGCAGCTCGGCAACCTCGAAGTGAGTCACGGCCTCGCGCGGCGTGTCGGTGTCGAGCGACTGCCTCGTCGGATCGTCCCGGTCACGGCCGATCGGCGCCTCGATCCGTCCGCGCCAGGAGCGCGGCCTGCCGCGGACGAGCGCCAGGTAGTGGCGCTCGACCTCGCGGCGCGCAATCAGATCCTGAAGTCGCTCGTAGGCCTGATCCGAGCGGGCCACGACGAGTAGCCCGGAAGTGTCACGGTCGAGTCGGTGGACGATCCCCGGCCGGTCGGCCTCCCCACCTCCGGCCCGCCCAACGAGACCGTGGACGAGCGTTCCGGTTCCGTGTCCCGCTCCAGGGTGCACGACGATGCCGGCCGGCTTGTCGACGATCAGCAGGTGCTCGTCCTCGTAGGCAACGCGGAAATCGACCTGTTCGGGCTCGAGTGTTTTCGACACCGCCGCAGGCAGCTCCACCTCGACCTCTTCGCCGCCCTCCAGCCGGTAACTCTTCGGCCGCGCGCTTCCGTCCACCCGCACCGAGCCGGCCGTCAGCAAACGCTCGGCAGCCGAGCGCGAGCCGATCTCCGGCAGCTCGGCCAGGAACCGGTCGAGGCGGTCGCCCGCCGCCTCCTCAGGAACGCGGGCGTGGAACGTCTGGAACCGGCCGCGGCCGCGGCTGAGTCCGCTGGGGAAGCAGCAGCGCGGCGAGGAGGATGAGGACTCCGAGGACGATGAAGGCGTCGGCCAGGTTGAACGCCGGCCAGTAGCGAACATCGATGAAATCGGTCACATGGCCCAGCCGGATCCGGTCGGTGAGGTTCGAGGCACTGCCTCCGATGAGCAGGCCGAGAGCAACCGGCAGCACGGGATGCCGGGCACCCGAGCGGGCGAAGAAGAACAACATCCACACGACGGCGACGGCTGTCAAAGCGGTCACGATCGGCGTCGCGCTCGCAAAGAGCCCGAACGCAATTCCGGAGTTCTGCACGTGGTGGATGGACAGCGGCCCAGCGACGTGTCGTTCAGCGTCGAGCCCGAGTTGGCTGGAGACGATGTTCTTCGTCAGCTGGTCCCCGGCCAGCGCGGCCAGGGCGATCGCGGAGAGGCCGAGCCACTGCTGCGACCGGGCGGCCAACGAGCGATGAGCACCCGCCAGCGGCGTCAAGGCGTCGGTCGAGGAACCAACACGCACGTCAGCCCGGCGCGCGGCAGGCTCGTTCAACGGCGCTCCTCGAGACGGCGGCAGTCGATGCACAGGGTCGCCCACGGAAGCGCTCCGAGGCGCTCCTCGCCGATCTCCTTGCCGCAGTTCACGCACTTGCCGTAGGTCCCATCCTGAATGCGCTCGAGCGCAGCGTCGATCGCGGCCAGCACATTCTCCGAGTTCTCCTCGAGCGTGGAGTCGATCTCACGGTCGAGCGTCTCGGTCGCCGTGTCGGCGAGGTTGTTGTCCGACTTCTCCTCGTGGGCGCCGTTTTCGGTCGAGCCCGGGTTCTCCTGGTGCAGGTAGTCGATCGCGTCGAGCACGCGGCGGCGCTCCTCCTCGAGGATCGTCCTGAACCGCTCGACGTCAACCGCCACGACCCAAGTGTAATCGTGAAGTCAGGCGGCCTCGGCGGCCGCGTCCTCACCGTTACCTTCATCGACCATCGCGAGCGCCGAGCGCAACAACGACCGGATCCGGCTTGCCTCGCCTCGCAAGTGCTCACGCTCGGCAAGCGCCTGCTGCTTGATCAGCCGGGCCTCGGCGTGCGCCTCGGTCAGGAACACGTCCGCCTCGCGGCGGGCGCCATCCTTCAGCTCCTGCGCACTCCGCTCCGCAGAGACGAGCGTCTTCCGGAGGAGCGTTTCGAGATCGCGGTAGCGGGCGATGTCCGACTCCATCCGCTCGAGCTTGTCCCGGAGGTCGGCACGCTCCCGCCAGACTTCTTCGAAGCTCTCCACGATCTCGTCGTGAAACTGGTCGGTCGCCCCACGGCGATATCCGAAGAGGCCCCGGCCGAGCTTGACGTGGCGAATTTCCACAGGTGAAAGTGACATTTCTCCACCTCCTTTCTCAGTGCAGTTGGTCGAGGATGGCCTTGATCACGCGGTCGAGGAAGTAGAGGCTGAAGACGGCGATGATGGGCGAGAGGTCGAGCGGCCCCATCGCCGGCAGGATCCGTCTGAACAGGCGCAGGTACGGCTCGCAGACGTCGTAGAGAAACCGTTGGATCCGGTTCAGCCACGTCGAGTAGGGCAGCTTGACCCAGGAGGTGATGATGTAGGCGAAGATCAGGAGGACGTAGACGGAGATGAAGACGTCCACGAACTTCTCGATCGACGAGATCGCGTCGGCAAGCACAAGCGAAGCGCCCATGCGGCCGTGTTCGGCCCGTGGAGGCCGCTTCCTCTTACGGTTTAAGCCTGGTTGAAGAAGCCGCCGCGCTCGAGCAGGCGTGCCCGCTCTTCGGCGGAGACCTCGACATTTCGCGGCGTGAGCAGAAACACCTTGTCGGCGACGCGCTGCATGCCCCCGTCCATCGCGTACGTCAGGCCGCTTCCGAAGTCGATCAGCCGCTTCGAGAGGTCTGCGTCGGAGCCCTGGAGGTTGAGGATGACGGGTGTCCCTTCCTTGAACTTGTCCGCGATCTGCTGGGCGTCGTTGAAGCTCCTCGGGACCACGAGGTGGACACGCACCGACGGATTGCCGGGCGCCGCTTCGACCGGCCGCGGACGTGTCGGTCTGAGAACGGCCGTGCGTGCGCTTGGAGAGGCCTCGGGCTCTGTCCAGTCCTCAAACTCGGCCCGCCGACGCCGCGCCGAAAGCCGGCGCACGTTCGGGCGCTCGCTATATGAGCGCTCGAGCTCCTCGTTCGTGACGTAACCGTCCTCGTCCCAGTCTTCGTCCTCCTCGGCGATGCCGAAGTAAACGAGGGTTCTGTTCCAGACGTCTGCGAAGCCCATAGCGGCGGAATATTAACTCTGATAAAGCACAGACCCAATTCGAATCATGGTTGCGCCTTCCTCTACAGCCACTTTGTAATCCTGGCTCGTTCCCATGGAAAGGTCTCGTAAGCCGCATTCCTGAGCCAATTCCCGCAGTTTTTGGAAGTACGGACGGGACCGCTCGGGATCGTCAGTCGCCGGGGGCATCGCGGAGAGGCCGACAATCCCCGGGTAGAGCTCGAGAAACGCCGGGATCTCCTCCGGCGAGACGCCGGACTTGCTGGCCTCGCCCGCAAGGTTGACCTGGAGCAGCGCCGGCACTTGGAGTCGCCGCGCGGCCGACTCGGAGTCGAGCGAGTGCACGAGCTCGCAGATCTCGCCCACGAGCTTCGCCTTCCTGCTCTGCAGGTGACCGATGAAATGCCAGCGGAACGCGTCGCCATGGGCGGCGTGCTTGGCCTCGAGATCTTGCGCGCGATTCTCTCCGACGACCTCGACTCCGGCCTCGGCCAGGACACCAAGCTCGGCGACGGAGAGGTACTTGGTCGCGGCCACGATCGTCACCTCCGACCCGACCTCGTCCCGGATTCGCGCGAGCCGGTCGCGCACGTGATCAGCGGACAAGCCCAATGACGCCTTGCGTGCCGCGGGGCCTACCCGTTCGGCGCTCGGAGAAGAAGAGATCAGGGCGGCAGGCAGTGCAGAGGTCGAGGCGCTCGACCTCCGTGGCTCCGGCCTCACGCACGGCCAGCTCGGCCGCCGTCCACAGGTCCAGCTTGCCGCCGCTCACGATGCCGGAGCCGAACCTGGCGCGAAAGCGCTCGGCCACGTCCTCTCCGACCTCGTAGCAGCAGGGCCCGATCGCCGGGCCGACGATCGCCGCCAGGCGCCCGCCGAGCGTCTGCGCAGCGGCCTCGACGATGCCGTCCACGAGACCTCGCCAGCCTGCGTGGAGCACCGCGAGCGCGGGCGCGCCACCGTTCGTGCGAGCAAGGGCGATCAGCGCGCAGTCGGCTCCGAGAGTGACGATCGGCACGCCGGGCTCGTCCGTCCAGAGGGCGTCGCCCGGAATGCCTCTCGAGCCTGCCTGCGCGCGGTTGACGATCGTGGAATGGGTCTGGTACCCGAGCGCGAGCTGCTCCTCGTCAGCGCCGATGGTCGAGCACAGGCGCCTGCGGTTCTCGTCCACGCGCTCGACATCGTCTCCCGTGCGGCGGCCGAGATTCAGGGACTCGAATGGACCTTCGCTCACTCCCCCGAGGCGGGTCGAGAAGACGACGTCGTAGGGCCCCGGCGCGTCCCACCGGAGGACGGTAGCGCTCATGGTCCCTCGACCAGCGCGCGGGCAGCGGCGAGCTCCGCCTCCCGGCCGTCGAGCTCACCGTCCAGCTTCCGCCGTCGAAGCTCGGCGAGGATCTCCCCCACTCGCGGCGACTCGCCCGGGCCGAGTGCTGCCACGTCCGCGCCCGTGATCGCGAGTCGGATTCCGGCCAGGCGCTCGAAGTATTCGTGGAGCCGCGGCAGATCGGTGAGGGCAAGAGCGAGGAGCGGCGCGTCAGGCGCATCGGGCTCCGCGATCTCGACCACGTCCGCCGGGGAGAGGCCGTTGTTCCTCAGCTCGTTCGCGATCCGTGGCGCGCCGGCAATCGCCGCCGCGATCTGGCTCGCATCCCGCCTGCGTACCTTCAGCCCGTCCAGCCACGCCTGCGTCTCATCCGGTGGGAGCTTCCGCCCAAGGGCTGTCAGCCCAAGCCGCCAGGAGGGGATTGCGAGTTCGTAGCGCTCGTTCAGCTCGCGGAGGCGCCGGGTCAACTGCGCGGTTTCGGCATCCGCCGCGGCGTGGTGGTGGATCGCATGCTCGACGCCGAGCTCGGCCAGCCTCGGGATCGCATGGTCGACGTCGCCCTCCTCGAAGAGCGCGATCAGCTCTTCGCGCATGCGCGCGCCGGAGAGGTCGTGAACATGGCCCTTTGAGACGGCATCGTGCGCGAGCGCTGCGGTGTGCTCGTCCATCCGGAAGCCGTACCGATTCTCGTAGCGGATCGCCCGGAAGATGCGAGTCGGGTCGTCGAGAAACGATCGGTCGTGGAGCACTCGAATTCGTCCGGATTCGAGATCCGCACTGCCTTCGAACGGATCGACCAGCTGGCCCCTGTCGTCTCGGGCCAGCGACGCGGCCATCGCGTTGATCGTGAAGTCCCGCCGGAAGAGGTCGTCTTCGATCGACCCCGGCGCGACGGTCGGAAGCGCGCCCGGGGACTCGTAGGACTCCGTGCGCGCTGTTACGACGTCGACCCGCTCGTCCTCGCCGTAGAGGACGACGGCGGTGCCGAACTTGTCGTGCGCCCGCACGCGCCCGGCGAGTGCTTCCGCGAGCGATCTCGCGAAGGCAATCGCGTCGCCCTCGACGGCGACGTCGACGTCGAAGCTCGGCTCTTCGAGCAGGATGTCCCGCACGGTGCCGCCGACGAGGTAGACCCCGCCGTAGGGGCCGTCGACCGCAGTCACGGCGTCGAGGACGGGGTCCAGGCGCTTGGGCAGCGTGAGCTCGCTCATCCGCGACCCCATTCTGCCTGGGCTATCCGCCGAAACCGGCGCGATCCTGGCACGCCCCGGTCACAGACGTGTGCGCTTCTCGCCGCTACGCTCACAGCGGGTGGCGGGTGGACCTTCTCCCCACCCGGGTGGGGAGCTGGGCTAACCGAGGTGCCTGTCCTGAGAGGGCCCGCCCTCAGATGACCTGGCTCAGAGGAGCGCGATCGCCTCGATCTCCACGAGCGCGCCCGAAGGGAGCGCCGCGACCTCCACCGTTGAGCGGGCCGGAGGAACAGCGCCCACCCTCTCCGCATAGACACCGTTCATCGCCTGAAAGTCGTCCAGGTTCGCGAGGAAGACGGTCGTCTTTACGAGCCGGTCGAGCCCGGTACCGGCTTCGGTGAGAATCGCCTCGAGGTTGTCCAAGACCTGCGAGGTCTGTTCCTCGATTCCCGGGCCGACCATCTCCGACCCGCCCGGCGCCAAGCCGAGTTGGCCCGACACGAACACGAGGCCATTCGCCTTGATCGCCTGGGAATAGGGCGCCCCCTGAAATGGAGCCGGGGCCTGCTCGGTGCGCACGGCGGTCTTGCCCTCCATCGTCACTCCTTTCGTGTCCGCGGCCGGCCGGCCTGTGCGACCGCCACGCCGAGTGCCTTGAAGATCGCTTCGAGCACGTGCTGGGAGTCGTCGCCGCCGATCAGCCGCACGTGCAGCGTGAGCCCACCACCTTCCGCGAGCTCGTGGAGAAAGCTGGCCACGAGATCGGTGCCAAGTCCGCCGATCCTCGACTCGGACAAGTCGACGTTGGAGACCACGAGCGGCCTTCCAGACGCATCGAGTACGACGTGCGCGAGCGCCTCGTCGGCGGCCGCGGCAGCGGATCCGTGACCGCGCGCGCCCTCCCAGCTGAGCGGGATACGCAGGGCCTCGCCGAGCGCCTTGCCCGCGGAGGCGATCTCCGCCTCGGCCCGCTCGGGAGCAACCTGGAGCTCGAGATCGATCGAGCCATAGCGCGCGAACACGCCCAGCAGGTGGTCGAGCACGGGCAGGCCGCTGCTCACGTTGCTCTCGCCCACCCCGTCGAGCAAGACGCGGACGCGAACGTGTTCCCTCTCGCTCACTCGATCGGGGGACGCCATCCCTCGATGGAGGGTACCGCACCCCCGCAGCCAGGCCGACCACTGAGTAGAGCCGTTTCTCGCTCTCCTAGCCGCCTGCATGCCCTTCTTCCTCCAGCAAATTCCTCGATTACCGGTGCTTTTCGCCACCGCCGTCGCGCTGGCCGCATTCCTTGCGCCGAGCGGCTCGACGAGCGCTCCAGCGACGTCTCACGCCGTTGTCGGCTTCCAGTCCAATCAGCACCTAGGGGCGGCTCTGAGGCGCTTCCCCGGCGCGCGGATCGTCCGTCGGCTGCCGCACATGAAGACGGTCGTGATCGAGGTGCCCGGCTCAGGCGCCGAGTTCTCGGGTCTCCCCGGCATCTCCTTCGCCGGCCCGCCCCTCCGGCGCACGCCGCTTGTCGAGCCCGCGCTGGCGGCGATGTTCCGTCCCGGCCTGCCCTACGAGTGGCAATACGTCGTCACCCGCGAGAACGAAGTGCCAGAAGAGATCCTCCGCGCGGCAAGTGCGATCAAGATCGCGGTCGTCGATACCGGTCTGGACGTAACCCATCCCGACATTGCCGCCAAGGCGCCCGAGACCTGGGACGTCGTCCACCACCGCACGAGCGTCGTCGACAGGGACGGGCACGGCACCTTCGTCTCCTCGCTGGCCGCAGGGGCGGTTGACAACAACGAGGGCATCGCGGGCTTCGGCGGCGACGCACAGCTCCTGATGGTCAAGGCGATTGGTGCCGGCGACAGCTTCAGCGACGTGGACGAGGCCGCCGCGATCGTGTACGCAGTCGACCACGGGGCCAACATCGTCAATCTCAGCATCGGCGGCGAAGGCACGTCACCACTCGAGCAACGCGCGATCGAGTACGCCGCAAGCCACAACGTCCTCCTGGTCGCAGCCGCAGGCAACGAGTACGAGGAAGGCAACCCGGTCGAGTATCCGGCCGCCGCATTGCAACCGGTCGGCTCGAAGGGCCAGGGCGGCGTTGGCCTTTCGGTCGCCGCCAGCACGATTACCGGCAAGCGCGCGCCCTTCTCGAACACCGGCTCTCAGATCTCTCTCGCCGCACCTGGGAACCACGTCTTCGGCGCCGTCGCAGCCGGCTCTCCTCGCGCCTGGTGGCCTCGCTACGAGCTCCCCGGCTCGCTCGCAGGCCTCTACGGCTGGTCGAGCGGGACCTCGTTCGCAAGCCCGGAGGTTGCCGGTGCAGCTGCGCTCGTCTGGGCGGCGAACCCGTCCCTCGCGGCAACCCAAGTCGCCGGAATCCTCAAGGCGACGGCGTCCGGAGGCGGAAGGTGGTCTTCAGGCCTCGGTTACGGCGTGATCGACGTCGCCGCTGCCGTTGCGAGCGCCCGTGGGCAGAAGGTCACCCGGCGCTCGCGGGCTGCATCGTGGCTCAGCGTCCGCCGGCTTCATACCCGTTTCGCTCAGCGCACCGAAGGGCCCCAAGACTTGCGGCTCCGCAATGTACGTCTCGCCGTGCACCTGCGGACAACTGCCCCGATCGTGACCCCGGACTCCCGGGCGGTCACGCTCCAGATCCGTCGCGGCGGAAGCTGGCATCGCATCTCGAGGACGACGACCCGCCGCGGGGGAGGAATCCACTGGACGTTCGGGCTTCGCCCGGGACGCCATCTCGTGCGCGTTGTCTATCGCGGCCGTCCGGACCTACGGCCGGCCATCCGCGTGAAGCACGTCCACGTCCGCTGAGCTAACGACTAGCCGCCGGTGACGCGCTCGATCTGGGCCCCGACCGAACGGAGCCGCTCGTCGATGCGCTCGTATCCCTTGTCGATCTGGTACACGGCTCCGATCGTCGACTCGCCCTCCGCGCACAGACCGGCGAGGAGCATCGACATGCCCGCCCGGATGTCCGGGCTCTCCATGCGCTGGCCACGTAGCTTGGCCGGGCCGGTCACGACCGCGCGATGTGGGTCGCAGAGGATGATGCGTGCGCCCATCGAGACGAGCTTGTCGGTGAAGAACAGCCGGTTCTCGAACATCTTCTCGAACAGGAGCACGGTGCCCCGCGCCTGGGTCGCCACCGTGAGCGCGATCGACGTGCAATCGGAGGGCAACGCAGGCCAGGGGCCGTCCTCGATCTTCGGAATGTGTCCGCCGATGTCGTCCTCGACCTGCAGCTCCTGACCGGCCGGCACGCGCACGCTGTCCTCGCCCAGCTCGACATGCACGCCGAGCCTGGCAAACGTCGGCAGGATCGAGACGAGATCGTCGGTCTTCACGCCGTCGATGGTCAGGTCGCCGCCTGTGACCGCGGCAAGGCCAATGAAGCTTGCGACCTCGACGTGGTCTGGCCCGATCGTCCATTCGCCACCGCCGAGGCGATCGACGCCCTCGACCTTGAGGACGTTCGACTCGATTCCCTCGATCGACGCTCCGAGCGAGACGAGGAAACGGCAGAGGTCTTGCACGTGTGGCTCGCACGCCGCGTTGCCGATGACCGTGCTCCCGGGCGTGAGCGTCGCCGCCATCACGATGTTCTCGGTCGCCATCACGCTGGCCTCGTCGAGGAAGACGTTCGCGCCGCGCAAGCCATCTGTGCGCATCTCGTAGAGGTCGCCGGCCTCGACGTGCGCGCCGAGGTTCGTGAACCCGTGGATGTGCGGGTCGAGCCGTCGCCGCCCGATGACATCGCCGCCGGGCGGCGCCGCGACAACGCCTCCACAACGCACGAGGAGCGGGCCGGCCAGCAGGAACGAGGCTCGCATACGCGAGCAGAGCTCCCGGTCGAGCTCTGTCTTCCGGATATCGGTGGCCTGGACGCGCACCTCGTTCGCCCCGGTCCACTCGACGTCGGCGCCAACGTCGACGAGGAGCGCCAGCATCGTGTCCACGTCGCGGATCCGCGGGACATTTCGCAGCGCCACCGGCTCGCTCGTGAGCAGGCAGGCGGCCAGGATCGGGAGCACGCCGTTCTTGTTCCCTGCAGCCCTCACGTGCCCGTGCAGGGGACGCCCGCCTTCGATGACGAAGGACTCCATCAGCTCATGTCCGACGATCGTCTCAGTCATGGGCGACGGGCTATCGTACCCCTCGCTTGGAGATCACTCGCGAGCGCGCCTGGGAGACCCTGACCCGCCACACCAAGAGCGAGGCGCTGCTCCGGCACGCCCTCGCGGTGGAGGCCTCCGTCCGGACCTATGCCCGCAAGCTCGGCGGCGACGAGGAGCTTTGGGGCGTGACCGCGCTCCTGCACGACTTCGACTGGGAAATGCATCCGACGCTCGACGAGCACCCGCAGGACGGAGCGCCGATCCTGCGCGAGGAGGGCTATCCGGAAGAGGTGATCGAGGGCGTGCTCTCCCACGCCGAGCATCTCGGGCTTCCGCGAGACACACCGCTGAAGAAGGCGCTCTTCGCCTGCGACGAGCTCTCCGGGTTCATCCACGCCTGCGGGCTCGTCCGACCGGACGGGATCGCGACGCTCGAGCCGAAGTCGGTCAAGAAGAAGCTGAAGCAGCCCTCCTTCGCCGCCGGCGTGAATCGCGACGACGTCTACAAGGGCGCCGAGGAGCTCGGCGTCGAGCTCGACGACCACATCCGGTTCGTGATCGAAGCGCTGCGGCCGATCGCACCCGAGCTCGGGCTGCGCACGGCCGCCTAGCGCATGACGAAGCGCCGGACGACCTCGTTCTTGTTGCCGGTCCAGTCGGTCGCCGAGAGCCGCAACGTGTGCCTGCCGCGTCGCCACCCACCACGCGGGCGGTAGGCGAAGGACGCATCCCCAAAGAAGCGCCGCACAACGCGGCCGTCGGCCTTGAGGGAGCCCCTACGAACGCCGCTCAACCGATCGGAGACGCGAACCCGGATCGCGCGTGACCGCGGCCCTCTCCTGCGGCTGACGAGGCTGAGCGAGGGACCGGTGCCGTCCAGAATCACGAACGCCTCGGCGTTGCGACGCCATCCGCTTGGATCTTCGGTGTCGAGCCGCAGCTGGTAGAGCCCATCCCGAGCGGGCCTTCCCACCGCATCGAGCCCGTCCCAGACGAGCGAGTGCCGCCCCGGTCCGAGTGGAGTGGATTCGGCGAGCGTACGCACGACGTCGCCGCTGACGTTCTGTATGCGGGCGGTCACGGCCGTCTGCCCACTCAGGACGTACTCCGCCGTCATGAGCACGCTCGGCCGGGCCGCGAGAACGTCGAATGCGAGATCCCCGATCGTCACCGGTAATGCCTTGAGTGCGACCGTCCAGGAAGCCCGGGATCCCGGCAGCGCGCTCACGATCAGCGTGCTCTCTCCAGCGGCGAGGGTGCCCAGCTCGAAGCGCCCGGTCGCTGTGAAGGACTCGCGTTGCGCACCGCTCGCAAGCTCCACCCCGCCTTGCTGCAGAACGAGATCCGCGGCGTACTGCGCGACCGCCGGGGCGCGGAAGATGAGCCGGCTCGGATCGGAGCCGGGCGAGGTCACGCCTGTGAAAGTCGCAGGAGTCGTAGGCACGTCGAAGAACGCGACCTCGTAGGTGAGCACGCGGGGGCACAGGACGACTCCCGTCGACATCCCACCGGCGGCGATGCTTCCGTGCTCCTGCCACATCGTGCCCACTCCGCTGAAGTGCAGGTACGGGGCTCCAGCGGGGGACCACCAGCCTGGGCCGTCGGGAATCGTCAAGCGACCGATCACGTGGGGATGCGCAGTTGCTTGCGCCGTCGTGGCGTAGTTCGACGGAAACTCCGGGTCGCAGGTGACGCTCACCGAGGCGAATGGCGTCGGGTCGGCGAAGCTCGAGGCGGGGAACGTCCCCACAAGTAGCGCCAGCGCGAGCAGCCGCTTCACGACGCCGTCGCCAGCCCATCGACCAGGCGGTCGAGGTCCCCTTCGCTCGTCCAGTAGCCGCACGAGACCCGGATCAGGTCGCGGCCCGGGAGCTCGCGGACGATGACGCCTCGCTCGCGGAGCCGATCGACGAGCTCGGTCGGGTCGCCTTCTGGTCGGAACGTGACGAGGCCCGCCTGATCCGGCTTCGTGACGACCTCGAAGCGCTCGGCCAGCGCCGCGCGGCACTGGGCGGCCATCTCGGCTGCGCGTTCGAAGCGCCACTCGGGGGCAACATCGAGCGCCGCCGAGAGCCCGGCGAGCGCCGGCCCGCCGATCCAGCCGGAGTCGAAGCGCTCGGCGCCCGCTCTCGGCACGAACGAGCCGTCCGGTTGCTGCTCGGACTGGGCGAAATAGCTCGGCAGGGCGACGCGGAGCGCGTCGGGGTCGGCTACGACCAGCGCGCCTGTCACGTCCGGGCCACAGAGCCATTTCTGGCACGAGAGCGCGTAGAAGCCGAAAGCTCCGGCCTCGACCGGGATCACACCTGCCGCCTGCGCGCCGTCGACAAGGACGGGCAAGCCCGTCTCCGCCTGCACACGCTCCGGCTCCAGCAGGTTCCCGCTGACCCACGAGACGTGCGAGATCGCGATCAGGCGCGTCTTGTCGGTGACGGCCTCGACGATCCTGTCCTCCGGAGCGACGACGACGCGGGCACCGGATGCGTGCGCGGGCCCGATGAGCCCGAAATGCTCGCCGTCGCTCGTCACGATCTCGTCCTCGGGCCCAAGCGAGAGGCCGGCCAGGACGATGTTGCAGCCGTCGGTCGTCGAGCGGGTCAGAGCGACCTGCCCAGGAGCGACGGACAGGAGCGCGGCCAGCTTTGCCCGGACCTCGTCGCGCAAGCCGAGCGCGCGGGAGAAGTACGGCTCGCCGCCGCGGCCCTGTGTCAGGTCGACGAGCTGCTCCGCGAGGATGGCCTCCACGGTCGACCGCGCGAGCGGTCCGTTCGTGCCGGCGTTCAGGTACGCGAGGTGGTCGAGTACCGGAAAGGCGGCGCGTGCCTCGTCGAAGGTCGGCGGCAAGGGCAGGGCTAGTCTAGGCGCGCCATGCGCGTTCTCCTCGCCGATCCGCCCGCGTTCACCCCGCAGTACGACCATGAGCTCGCCTCGGCACTCGTCCGGGCGGGCGCGGAGGTCGAGCTCGTCACCTCCCCATTCCGCTTCGGCGAGCCGCCCGAGCCGGACGGCTATCGGCGCAGCGAGCTCTTCTATCCAGTGAGCTCGAAACTCTTTCGCCGCTCCCGTCTCCGCATCCCGGTCAAGCTCGTCGAGCATCCGCTCGGGCTTGCCCGCCTGCGCAGGCGCAGCGCCGACGTCGCCCACGTCCAGTGGCTTGCAGCGCCGGAGCTCGACGACCGGTTGCTGCGCCAGCGTGCGCCGCTCGTCTTCACCGCGCACGACCTGCTCCCTCGCCGCACCGCCGCAAAGCACGACCTCTGGCGGCGGCTGTTCGCCCGCTTCGAGCGGATCATCGTCCACAGCGAGCGGGGGCGAGACCAGCTGGCCGAGTTGACCGATCCCGCCCGGCTCCGAGTCGTCTCCCACCCGGTCTACGCGAGCGACCCGGAACGACGCGACGACGGACGGACGCTCCTCTGCCTCGGGATCATCCGCCCCTACAAGGGGATGGGAGACGCGATCGAGGTCGCGCGGCAAGTGGACGGCGCAAGGCTCCTGGTCGCCGGCGATCCGCTCGAGCCGGTGGACGGCTACCGGGCCGCAGCGGGTGACAAGGCCGAGTGGCGCCTCGGGTATCTCTCGGACGACGAGATCGACCGCGCGCTCGGCGAGACGACGGTCGCGCTCTTCCCCTACCGGCCGGAGATCGACCAGAGCGGCGCGCTCATGCGTGCGCTAGGCGCCGGCGTGCCGGCGGTGGTCTATGACGTGGGCGGCCTCGGCGAGCCGGTTCGCACCTTCGGGGCCGGCCGCGTCGTCCCGCCGGGCGACGTCGAAGCGCTCGCCGCGGCTGTTCGGGAGCTACTCGACGACCCGCAGGCGCTCGAGGAGGCCCGAGCGGGGGCAGAGCGCGCGCGCAGCGAGCTGACCTGGGATGCAGCTGCCCGCGCTCACCTCGAGGTCTACCGGGAGCTTCTGTGAGTCGCGGGCGCTTCGCAGATCTGATCGAGCGCCAGCTCGGACTGTTCGAGGACGAGCAAGCCGCGCTGATTGCCGACTGCGAGCACGCAGAACGAGCCTACGACGCGGCCGACCGCGATGATGCCGAGGAGCGCTACAGCGAGTACCTCGACCTCGTCGAGACCGGCACCGATCTGCTGGCTGACCTGCGCGACAACTTCGCCATGACCATGGACGAGGAGGCCGCCGAGGAGTACGAGCTGGCCTTCAACCGCGCCGTCGCCGGCCGGCTGCCACGCTTCGCCCTCGAGATCGGAAACTCATAGCTCGCGGCGACGGTACGCCCCGGAGCTCTTAGCCGGAGATCTCGCTGCAGGCCGGCTCGTCTGCCGTCGCCTTGTTCAGGGTCGAGTCCTCGTACTTGTCGCCCAGCGTGTTGAACTCCGCGCCCACCTCGCTGAGCTCCTGCTGGACGTCGCTGCCAAGGTCCTGAACGCCCGACTGGAACGCCTGAACATCGGTCGTGGATACCTTCTTGGCCCGTGCGATCGCGCGGGCGAAGCTCGTCTCAGCCCCTTCGAGCCCGCTCACGAGCTCGTTCTGGATCGCCTCCCCGTCCTTGACGGCCGGGGCTCCTGCTCCGCGAATCTTCCTCACCATGGTCTGCGTGGCGCGCTCGGCGCTCTCGAGGAAGGCAACGAACCTTCTCTTCACCACGTTGAGGTCGGTCGCGCCGCCGAGACTAGGGCCGAGCTTGGCGCTTTCAGCCTTCAGCTCCTGGGTCCAGTCGCCCACCGCTCCGCACACGGTCGCGGCCCAGGAGCTCGGCTCCGTGCCCGAGTAGCTCGTCCCGCCGCCCCCGCAGCCGGCCGCTGCGAGCGCGAGCGTCGAGACGCAGAGAAGAAGAGCCAGGGCTCGTACGGGCCGCATGCGGCGATGCTATCGGTGTCCGAAGTGATGCGCTTCCGGGAGAGCCGAGACGAGGTCGGTCGCGCCGGAGAGCCTGCGGGCGATCGGAGCCAGCGTCTCGAGCGTTCGAACGACGACATTCTGGTTGCGCTCGATGCGCTCGAAGGTGCCGTGAGCGAGGATCAGCGGCTCTCCGCGCACGATTGCCCGGTAGCGCTCGTATACGGGCGGCGGGACGATCAGGTTCATCTGGCCGAACTCGTCCTCGAGCAGCATGAAGACGACGCCGTTCGCGGTCGACGGCCGCTGACGGGCGACGGCCATACCCGCCACGGCCACACGAGACCTGTCCGGTGCCAGGCACAGGTCATGGCTGGAAAGGACACCTGCGGGGAGATGCGGGCGCAGGAGCTCCATCGGGTGCACGCCGATGGAGAGGCTCGTCTGGCGGTAGTCGGCGAGCATCGTTTCCCACTCGGTGGGTGCCCGCAGCTCGGGTGTCTCGGCAGTCGGGTCGAGCGGAAGTGCCAGCTGGCGCTCCTCTCCGCCCGAGCCCGGGACGCTTTGCGAACGCGGAACGAGGCCCAGCTCCCAGAGCAGCGCGCGCCGCGACCCACCCAGCGAGTCGCACGCTCCTGAGGCGATGAGGCTCTCGAGCCCGCCGTGCGAGAGCGACGCCCGCTGCGCGAGCGAGACGACATCGTCGAACGGCCCGCCGCGATCCCGCTCTGCGGCGAGGGTCTGCGCATCGTCCTCGCCGATCGAGGCGATGTACTCGAACCCGATGCGCACGGCGCCGTCCTCGATCGTGCATTTCGCCTCGCTTATGTTCACGTGCGGCGAGCGCACCTCCACCCCACGCTTCTGCGCATCCCGGACGAGGCTCGCCGGCGGGTAGAAGCCCATCGGCTGCGCGTTCAGCAGCGCGCAGAGAAACTCCGCCGGATAGTGGTGCCGCAGCCAGGCCGACTGGTATGCCAGCAGGCCGAATGCGGCCGCATGTGACTTCGGGAACCCGAACCCCGAGAACCCGACCAGCTTGTCGTAGACCGCATCGGCCAGCTTCGCGTCGACGCCCTTGCCCGCAGCTCCCGCGACGAACCGCCCTCGGAACGCCTCGATCGCAGCCTCACTCCGCTTGCGGCTCATCGCCCGTCGCAGCCCTTCGGCCTCCCCCACGCTGAAGCCGGCGAGCGCGATCGCCACCTCGAGCACCTGGTCCTGGAAGACGACGACGCCGAGCGTCTCCTTGAGCGGCTCCGCGAGCAGCGGGTGGTCGACAGGCGGGACGAACTCCGGATCCTTGCGCAGCCGCCCGCGATGCTCGATGTACGGATGGACGGCTTTCCCCTGGATCGGGCCTGGCCGGACGAGCGCCACCTGGACGGTCAGGTCGTCCAGGTTCTCCGGGCGCGTGCGGAGCAGGCTCTGCATCTGCGCGCGGCTCTCGATCTGGAAATCGCCGACGGTGTCCGCGCGCTGGATCTCCTCGTAGACCGCGGGATCGTCGAGCGGGATCCGTGACAGGTCGATCGTCTCGTGGTGCAAAGTCGCGATCTGGACGACGCAGTCCTCGACCGCCGAGAGCATGCCCAGGCCGAGCAGGTCGATCTTCAGGAAGCCCGCGTCGGCACACGATTCCTTGTCCCACTGGCAGATCTGCCGCCCCTCCATGGCCGCGGGCTGGACCGGCACGAGCTCCACGAGCGGGCGACTCGAGATGACCATCCCGCCCGGATGCTGCGAGATGTGGCGCGGAAGGCCGGCGATTTCCCGCGAGAGCACGGCGAGGGCGCGCCACCGCGGCGAGCGGCGCTTCGTCTCGACGTCGGGAAGCCTGCCGATCTCCTCGGCGATGCGCTTCGGGCTTCCGTCGGTGATGCGCGCGAGTCGTTCGAGCTCGGCGAATGGCAGCCCGAGCGCCTTGCCGAGATCGCGGATCGCCCCGCGCGAGCGGTAGGTGGAAAAGCTCGCGACGAGGGCGGCGTGCTCGTGTCCGTAGCGCTCGGTGAGCGCGACGATCAGCTTCTCGCGGATGTCGCGCGGGAAGTCGAGGTCGATGTCGGGGACTGAATCGAGCTCGCGGTTGAGGAATCGTCCGAGCGAGAGACCGGCGGCGACCGGATCGACGTGCGAGAGCCCGGTCAGGTAGCAGACGAGCGAGCCGACCGAGCTGCCTCGCCCCCGCCCGGGCGGGAGTGAGTGACGTGGCGATTCACGGCCCCGCACCTCCCGCGCGACGTCAGCGGCGAGCTCGAGCACCTCCCAGTGCAGCAGGAAGAACCCGGCGAGCCCGAGCTCGTCGATCAGCGCCAGCTCCTCGTCCAGCCGGGCCCGCGCCTTCCGCTTGTGGCCGTTCGCGTCGCCGTAGCGGGCCTCGAAGGCTCTGTTGCAGACGCGACTTAGCTCGGCGATCGCGGGCTCATCTCGGTCGGAGAAGTCCGGATAGCGGTAGCCGAGCTCCTCGGTCAGGTCGAACTCGAGCCGCGCTGCGAGCTCGCCGGTGCGCGCGACGGCTTCGGCGTCCAGCGGAAAGCGCTCTGCGGCCTGCTCGGGCGCAAGCAGCACCGCCTCGTGGTTGCCGCGCCGCTCGCGCTCGGCGCCCTCGAGGGAGGTTCGATGGCGGATCGCGACCATCGCGTCCTGGAGCGCGGCGCGACGAGAGTTGTGCGCATGCGCGTCGCCGGTGGCGACAGTCTCGACGCCCAGCGTCTCGGCGAGCTCGCGCAGCCTCGCGTTCCGCCGCGTGTCGCCCCGCTCGTACGGGCGCTGGAGCTCCACGAAGAACCGCTCGCGCCCGAACGCGCTGGCCAGCTCGGCCGCCGCATTCGGATCCTGGACACCGAGCCCGTCTCGCGCACAGCCGGAGAGGCAGACCAGACCCTCGTTCAGCTCCGCCAGGAACGCCGGCTCGAGCGCGGGCGGCACCAGCTCGGTCGGCTTGGGACGAGTGCCGGCATGCGCCGAGGTCAGGAGCCTGCAGAGATTCGCGTATCCGCGGGCGCTTTCGACGAGCAGCGTCACGTGCGCGCCGCCGCGCAGGGTCACCTCGGCTCCGGTGATCGGCCGCACTCCAAACGCCTTCGCCGCGTGCGCGAACTCGAGCGAGCCGTAGACGCCGTCGTGGTCGGTCAGCGCGAGCGCTTCGTAGCCGAGCTCAGCGGCCCGCGCGGCGAGCTCTTCAGGGTGTGAAGCCCCGTCGAGAAACGAATAGGCTGAATGGCAATGCAGCTCGACGTAGGCCAAGCGATCGTCCTACGCCCCGGCGAGGGCGAGACCGTGGCCGACCAGCCGGAGAAGACCCTCCGGCTTCTCGCCGACTGGGACGTGCTTGCACTGACGTGGTTTCGCTATGCGCCCGGCGAGCCGGGTCCCGACCTGCACATCCACGAGCGGCATACCGATGCCTTCTACGTTCTCAGCGGTGAGCTCTGTCTCTCCCTGGGCCCCGACGGCGCGCACCAGGCTCGTGGCGGCGCAGGAGCGTTCTTCGCGGCGCCCGCCGGTGTCGCGCACACGTTCGCCAACGAGAGCAGCGCGGACGTGACCTTCCTCAACATCCACGCCCCCAACATGGGTTTCGGCGACATGCTGCGCGCACGACGCGATGGTCGCGACGAGGACGCGGACCGTTTCGATCAGCACCCTCCGCCTGCCGACGGTGGACGACCCGTGTCGGATGCAACCGTCTCTCTCCCCGATGAGGGCGAGCGCGTCGGCAGCATGGTCGTCAAGGTCTCTTCCGAGGAGCTCGACGCGGTCGAGATCGCCTGCGGGCCCGCGTACGGCCCCGGCCCGCACACCCATGACAGCCAGGTCGATTCGTTCTACATGCTCGAGGGCGAGCTCGACTTCACTCACGGCGACGAGGTCCTCCGAGGAGGGCCGGGGACCTTCGTGTCTGCACCGCCGGGTGTCGTCCACGGGTTCAAGAGCGTCACCAACGCTCGCTTCTTCAACCTGCACACCCCGTCGGATGGTTTCGTAGATTCCTTCCGGGAGGCCCAGTAGATGAACCCGAGAGCCCGCTTCGACGAGATCGCCGACGACCTGGCGGCTCGCGACCCGAACATCGAGCTCAGCCAGATGATGGGCATGCCGTGCATCAAGTCCGGCGGCAAGATGGTGGTCGGGCTCGAATCGAGCGGCGAGATGGTCTTCAAGCTCCCGGACCCGGCCGAGCACGAGAAGGCTCTCGGGCTCGACGGCGCCAAGCTCTTCGATCCCGGCAGGAACGGCAGGCCGTTCAAGGAGTGGGTCCAGGTGCCCTACGCTCATGCGAACGAGTGGACCGGGCTCGCGGACACCGCCATCAGACTCCGCGCTGGCTGAACCAGCCTTCTCCGTCCCAGAAGACGACTGCGTGCTCGCCGCCCTCCAGCACCACGTCGAAATAGCGCCGCTGCACCGGCTCGTCGGTCCACCAGCGATCGACGACGCGCCACTCCTCACGGATGAGCGCTACCGGCCGGCGGTTGACCTCCCACGGCGTCCCGTCGAAATTCGTTTCGACGAGCACAGGCCGCGGAGCGTTTAGTCGTCCCGCGCTTCGCACGGGGGAACCCAGGGTTCCCCCGTGGGCCCCCTCCTTTACTGCCTCCCGCGGTCGATCACCTCGTGGGCTGCGCTCGGGCAAAGCCCGGCTCCGCCCGCCGACTGCAATCCGGGATCCCGCTGGGTCGCCGGCGGTCATTCATCTCTTGCGACGAGCAATGCGCGTTGCTCTGGAATGCGAGACCACGGCGCTACCTCGACGACCGTGCAAACACCTCCCTCCCCGGTGCTTGCCTTGACCTGTCGGAGGCCCTCTCGGAGCCGGCCGCGCAGCTCGTCGCCCTCGGGGCGGACGAGCGCCAGCTGCTGACCCGTCGACTCCGTCAGCTCGAGCACTTCCAGCCTCAGCTTCAACACCGGTGCGGGCAGCTCGGCAAGCTTCGGCCCAAGCGCCGTCCGCAGCCGTCCCGCCTCGGCGAAAGGCTCGCGCAGCGTCAGCGTCCGCCGCCAGCTGCCACCGCCGACGAGCGTCGCCGAGATCGCGATCTTCCGCAGGAAGCGCTCACCGCGCTCCGAGCGCCCGAGGAGACGCTCGACGAGTACCGCGAGCGCGCGCCGCAGCGTGAGCTCATTCCCGATTGCCTCGGGAAACTCAAGCGTCTCGACGAGCTCAGCAGGAGTCCTTCGCCCCCGCACGCGCCCGCGGTCTCGTCCTCTCGCCAGGCTCCAGGCGCGCCGCCCGTCCGGCCCCAGTCGTTCGGCTACGGCGCCGCCCGGCAGCCCAGCAAGCTCTCCGACATTGCGCACACCGAGCTCCTCGAGCTCACGCCGCCGCTCTTCAGCGAGGGGAAGCAGCGAGACCGGCAGAGGCGCGAGGAAATCGCGCGTGCGCTCGTCGGCAACGATCAAGACCTGCCCGGGACGCGCGACGTTCGCCGCTGCAAGAGCGGCAAACCGGCGCCCGGCTGCGCCAGCGCGTGGATCCCAGGCAGAACCGACAGCAGCGAGAGCGCGCTCGAGCGCAGCCGCAACGCCGCCATAGAGACGCTCGACCCCGCGCGTCTCGAAATAGACACAACCGAGGTCGGCCGACTCGACCTCGAAGCCCGAGTCCTCGAGGCTCCGCAGGATCTCCTCCCAGGCCTCCATGGCCGCGGACGGATCCTGCTCGACGAGGACGAGCTCGGGACAGGTCGCGAGCCCCTCCCCCATGCGCATGCCCGGCTTGACCCCCTTCGCCTCGGCCGCAGCGGTCACCGGGCCGAGCAGCGGCTCCTCGCCCTCAGCCGGCGAAAGCGCCGCGGGACGCAGAGCAAGCCTCGGGCGGGCACGGAGCGCTGCGCGCAGCTCAAAGCCTGGAATCAGAACGCATGCGACCATCGAACGTATGTTCTACACGAACGTATGTTCGCTGTCAAGACCTCTCAAGGAGCGATGTTGTGATTCAAGTGGAACAGGTTCTCCGGGTCCCACGCGCGCTTGAGCTCGCGGAGCCGATTGTGTTTCGCGGCACCTCCGAAGGCAGCGAGCTTCCGGGCCTCGGTGACGTCGCCGCCGATCGCGTTGACGTAGACGCCGCCCGTCGTCCACGGCTCGAGCGAAGCGGAGACGGCGCGTGTCCAGTCTCGATGCGTCGCATCCTCTCCCGGGTCGGTCCATTGGCTGACGACCCAGACTGCCCAGGGCGCGGTGCGCTCGCCGAACGCGGTGGCGTCGGCCGGGACACGCGCGACCGCGCCGCCCATGGGAAAAACGAGGATCTCGTTCCGGGGCGAGCTCATCGACCGCGCGCCGGCGACGAGTGCCTCGATCGCGCCGTCGGAGAGCTCGGCGAGGTAGTCGCCCCTCTCCCAGTACCGGTTGCCGTGCGGATCGAACACGTCGAGCACGGACTGCAGCGCCGTGTAGGGGAGCGGGCCGTGGAGGTTTGCCAAAGGCGACCCGAATGAGGTGAGCGGCTCGAGGAGCGCCGGCCCGCGCTCGAGGTCGGTGCAGAACGGGACAACCGCAAGAACGGTCTCTCCCCAGCGCTCTTCGGGGAACGGCGGGACCGGTGGCACGTGTGTGAGCACGAGCCAGAGCGAGACTTCGTCGGGCGCAGTTCGACAGAACACACGAGCATTCCGGAGCGCCTCATCCGCATCGTCGAGGTCATAGAAGAGTGGCCCTCCGAGCACGATCGGGCCAACCTCGTGGAGGCGGTACTCGAAGGAGACGACGACGCCGAAGTTGCCGGAGCCTCCGCGCAGGCCCCAGAAGAGGTCCGGGTTTTCGGACTCGGACGCGGTCACTAGGCGTCCGTCTGCGGTGACGAGATCGACGGAGAGCAGATTGTCGATCGTCAGGCCATGCTGGCGGGAGAGCCAACCGATTCCGCCGCCGAGCGTCAGGCCGGCGATGCCGGTGTGAGAGATCTGGCCGCCGGGCAGTGCGAGGCCGTACGTCTGCGTCTCACGATCGAGGTCGCCCCAGAGCGCTCCTGCCTGTGCGCGCGCGACCTTGGCATCGGCATCGACCCAGACGCCCTTCATGCGAGAGAAGTCGAGGACGATCCCGTCGTCGCAGGTCGAGTAGCCGGCCGAGGAGTGGCCGCCGCCACGCACTGCCAGCTCGGTGCCCGTCTCGCGGGCGTGGTCGACAACCGCCACCACGTCCGCCGCACCCTGCACACGCGCAACCGCGACCGGACGGCGATCGAACATGCCGTTCCAGATGCGCCGCGCCTGGTCGTAGTCGGCGTGGTCTGGCGTGATCAGCTCGCCTCGGAGCTGCTCGGACAGGGTCTCCAACGTTCGGGGCTGTTCGATGGTCGACACGCGTTTCTCCTCTCGGATTGATAAACTCTCTTTCGGAGTCTTATATACTCTCTTTAGGAGCTTTGTCAAGAGAGAAGGAAACGGAATGAGCGACAGGCTGAACAACGTCTCGTTTGTGACGCTCGCCCTGATCGGTAAGGGCGGTGCGTCACCGCACGACCTCGTCGACATGCTCCGCAGAGGCGGCGACCTCTACTACGCCGTTGCCCCATCCCGTCTCTATGCGGAGCCGAAGCGCCTGGAGAAGCTTGGGTACGTGACCTCGGTCAAGCGGCCGGGCAAGACGCGCGAGAAGACCTTCTACACGCTCACCAAGAAGGGTCTCGCCGCACTCCGCCGCTGGACGCTCGAGCCCCCCGCAACGCCCCGGATCCAGAACGAGGCGATCCCCAAGCTCCTGTCAGGCGACATCACCGGCGACGACGCTCGGCTGCTCGAGACGCTGCTCACGCTCCGCCCCCAGCTCGATGCCCAGAAGGCGCGACTCGCCGAGGGCCGCAAACGGATCGAGTCGCTCGCCCACCGGGAGCGCTACCTCCTCCTCGTGCATGACCTCGGTGAGCGCATGATCGAGACGCAGCGCGAGTGGCTCGACGACGTCGAGCGGGAGCTCGGGCAGACGTCAGACGCATGAGGGAACATTCGACCGTGAGCGTGATCCGCGACGTAATCGAAACCGACATCCCGGTCTTCTTCGAGCATCAGCGAGATCCGGAAGCGATGGACATGGCAAAGATGCCGGCCAGAGACGAGGAAGCCTTCACGGCTCATTGGCAGAAGATCCTCGCCGACGACGCCTCGACGCAGAAGACGATCCTCTTCGAGGGTGAGGTCGCCGGGAACCTCTTGATGTTCGATCGGGGCGGCAAGCGCCTGGTGGGCTACTGGATCGGCAGAGAATTCTGGGGCCAGGGCGTCGCCACCAGGGCTCTTGCCGAGCTGCTCGCCGAGGTCACCGAGCGTCCTCTCCACGCCTATGTCGCGACGAGCAACGTCGGCTCGATGCGGGTGCTCGAGAAGTGCGGGTTCACGCTCGTGGGCCGCGAGACCGAGTTCGACGAGCGGCTTGGTGAAGAGATCGAGGAAGCGCTCTACGTCTTGGAGACCTAGAGCTCGCCCGGCTTCGCGTACCGGTCGTCTTGGATGATCTGCACGTGAGCGTTCTCAGAGAGCGGAACTTCCGCTACCTGTTTGCGGCACGGACGATCTCGTTCTTCGGGACGAACCTCGCGCCGATCGCGGTCGCCTTCGCGGTGCTCGGGCTCGGAGGCTCGGCGACCGAGGTCGGGCTCGCCTTCGCCGCCTGGACGCTGGCGCAGATCTCGGCCCTGCTCGTCGGCGGCGTCGTCGCCGACCGGCTGCCGCGCCGCCTCGTGATGATCGGCTCCGACGTGGCGAGCCTCTGCGTCCGGGTCACGATGGGCGCGCTGCTCGTCAGCGGGCACGCCCAGGTGTGGGAGCTGATCGCACTCCAGGCGGTGGGCGGCGCCGCCGTCGCGTTCTACTCGCCCGCGTCAACGGGGCTGGTTCCCGAGACCGTTCCCGAGCGGCTGCTCCAGCAGGCGAACAGCTTCATGTCGATCGCCCGCTACGCCGCCTTCCCGCTCGGAGCCGCCGTCGGAGGAACGCTCGTGGCGACCGTCGGCTCCGGTTACGCGCTCCTGCTCGACGGAGCGACCTACGGAGTGAGCGCGCTACTCCTCGCGATGATGCACCTCCCCCGCAGAGCGACCGCCGCCGCGACGAACCTCGTCCACGAGCTGCGCGAGGGCTGGCAGGCGTTCACCGAGCACACCTGGGTCTGGCTGTTGACCTCGTGGATCTCGCTCTACTTCCTCGTCACCTACGCCCCGTTCTTCGTGCTCGGGCCCTACGTGGCGAAGCAGGACCTCGGCGGCGCCTCCGCCTGGGCCGTGATCGTGACCGGAGAGGCGATCGGCTCGCTCGCCGGCGGGCTCGCCGGGCTGCGGCTGCGGCCCCGCAGACCGATGTTCACGATCGGGGCGCTCTTCATGGTCACCGCGCTCCAGTGCGTAATGCTCGCGCTCCGGGCGCCCGTGTTTGCGATCGCCGCCGCCGCGGTGCTCGCCGGCTTTGCCTTCTCCTACGGCACCGTCGTCTGGGACACCTCGCTCCAGTCGACAATCGCGCGGGACAAGATCTCGCGGGTCAGCGCCTACAACTGGATGGGCGCGATGATCTTCCTCCCGGCCGGTTATGCGATCGCGGGGCCCGTGGCCGACAGGATCGGGATCTCGACATCGCTCTGGATCGGCGCTGCCTGGATCGTCGTCACCACGATCGCCGTCCTGTCGGTGCCGAGCGTCCGGAACTTCCGTTCAGGCGCAGACGATGGGACAACGGCGACGCATTACTCCGAGGTGATCTCGGCGGCTCCTTGAACCATCCGGCTGAGCCGCGGAACGACGTCGAGCAGGCTCACCTGGGCACAGAACGCGATGTCCTCCTCCATGCGGGGTGGGCCGTAGGTTCGCGCCAGGAGACCTTCATGCGCGTCGGGCCAGGCGCGGGCGATCGCCTCCGCAGCCTTCGAGGAGTCGGTTGCCTCGCTGTCGAGGAGCTGGACGATGCGTCCGGCGCAGTACGCGTCGTCGATCGCGAAGGTGCCCTGGAACCCGGCGCAGAGGATCTCCACGTCCTTCCCGCGCTCGCGAGCGGCTGCAGCGACGGCGTCCAGATTGAGGAGGCTCCCGAGGAGCACCTCCTCGCACAGCGCAGCAGCCTGGACGATGGCGCGCGTCCCGTTCGTGGTTGAGAAGATCACCGTCTTCGCCCGCGGCTCGCCGACGAACTCCCGCGGAGAAGCCCCGACGTCGAAGCCCTCGATTTGCACGGCATTGCGCTCACCGCCGAGCAGCCCCTCGCCCAACTCCTCGCGCAACGCAAGCGCCGCCTCGATCTCGGCGCAGCTGTACACCCGCTCGTAGCCCGAGGCCAGCGCCTGGGCGATGGTCGAAGTCGCCCGGAGGACGTCCACGACGATCCCTACCGGTGCGCTGGCCGCCTCCGCAGGTGTGAACGCGACGTGGACGCGCATCTCGCCACTACGCTACCGCCGTGGCCGAGGCGATGATGCACTGTTACCGGCACCCGAACCGGGAAACCGGCGTGTCGTGCTCCGAGTGCGGGCGCGGGATCTGCCCGGACTGCATGGTCTTCGCGCCCGTCGGGATCCGGTGTCCCGAGCACGCCGGGCGCGCGCAGGGCACGGCGCGAGTCACCAAGGGTGTTCGCCGCGCGGCCTTCGAGGGCACGGGCGCGCTCGTCACGAAAGCGTTGATCGCGCTCAACGTCCTCGTCTTCTTCGTCAACCTCGCCCAGGGCTCGAGCCTGAACCAGGTCTCGGGCACGCTCTTCGTCAGATGGGCGCTCTACATTCCGGGCGGGCTCGACCAGGGCGAGTGGTACCGGCTGATCACCGCGGCCTTCCTGCACGCGAGCCTGATCCATCTCGCGATGAACATGCTCATCCTCTGGATCGTCGGCGCCGCAGTCGAGCAGGCGATCGGTCGCGGACGCTTCCTGGCGCTCTACATCGTTTCGGGGCTCGCGGGCTCGGCCGGAGCGCTCCTCTTGAGCCCGAACGCGATCACCGTCGGCGCCTCCGGTGCGATCTTCGGGATCCTCGGCGCTGCCCTCGTCCTCGAGGCGCAGCGCAACTACGTGCTCGGCGGGCAGGCCTTCGGACTGATCGCTTTCAACCTGATCATCACGTTCGCGTTCTCGAGCTACATCTCGGTTGGCGGCCACGTCGGAGGGCTCGTGGGCGGCGCGATCAGCATGCTCGCGCTTTCGCGGTTCGGCAGGACGCACGCGATCTACGGCCGCCCCGGGCTGATCGGAGTGCTCGGCCTCGTTGCGGTGGGGGTCGGGAGCGTGGCGATCGCGTACTTCCGCGTTCAGGGTTATACGTAGCGGAGCGCGCCCGCTGCGCTAGGGCTCGTCAGCCGCCCGTCGCGACAGCTTCCACGCCTGCTTCCTTGAGCGCCGCCTGAGCGGCCGCCAGCCGTGCAAGCGGGACGCGGTAGGGCGAGCACGAGACGTAGTCCAGACCGAGCCGGTGACAGAACGCGACCGAGCCGGGCTCGCCGCCGTGCTCGCCGCAGATGCCCATCTTCATGTCCCCTTTCACGCTCCGGCCCCGCTCGACCGCGATCCGCATCAGCTCCCCGACTCCCGCCTGGTCGATCGTCTCGAACGGGTTCCGCTCGAGCACGCCGTCCTCGAGATAGCGCGTGAGGAACTTGCCCTCCGCGTCGTCACGCGAGAACCCGAGCGCGGTCTGCGTGAGATCGTTCGTCCCGAAGGAGAAGAAGTCGGCGTGCTCGGCGATCTCGTCCGCACAGATGCAGGCCCGCGGCAGCTCGATCATCGTGCCGACGAGGTAGTCGATCTCCTCCTCCTCGGCCGCCGTCGCGATCGTGATCGAGCGCAGGCGATGGAGCTCTTCGCCGAAACCGACGAGCGGGTGCATGATCTCTACGAGCGGCGCCTCCCCGGTTCGCTTCTCGACGGCCAGCGCGGCCCGGACGATCGCGCGCACCTGCATCTCGTAGATCTCGGGCCACATGAGGCCGAGCCGGCAGCCGCGTGTGCCGAGCATCGGGTTCGACTCCTGGAGAGCCCGGATCCGCTCGCGCATCCGTTCGTCCGCAGCCTCCTCGATCGGAGGCAGGAACTCGTGCAGCGGCGGGTCGAGCAGGCGGATCGTGACCGGGAGGCCGGCCATCGCCTCGAAGATCCCCTCGAAGTCCGACTGCTGATGAGGCAAGAGCTTCTCGAGCGCGCGCCGGCGCTCCTCTTCACTCGAGGCCATGATCATCTCGCGCACGACCGGCAGCCGGTCCTCCGCCATGAACATGTGCTCGGTCCGGCAGAGGCCGATCCCCTGCGCTCCGAACTCGCGGGCTTTCGCGGCATCCTCGGGCGTGTCTGCGTTCGCACGCACCTTCAGGCGGCGAAAGCTGTCGGCCCAGTCGAGGATCGTCTCGAAGTCCTCGTTGATGTGCGGCGGGACGAGGTCGACCGTGCCGAGGATGACCTGGCCGGTGCCGCCGTCGATGGTGATCGTGTCGGTCTCGCCGAGGTCGTGGCCGTTGAGTGACGCCTTCTTCGCCTTCTCGTCAACCGAGAGCGCCTCGCAGCCGGCGACGCACGGCTTCCCCATCCCGCGGGCGACGACTGCTGCGTGGGAGGTCATTCCTCCGTGCGCGGTCAGGATGCCCTTGGCCGCGATCATCCCGTGGATGTCGTCGGGGGTCGTCTCCCAACGGACGAGGATCACGTCCTCCCCGGCGCTGCGCTCGACCGCGGCATCGGCGTCGAAGACCACGTACCCGCTGGCTGCCCCGGGCGACGCATTGAGTCCCTGTGCGATCACGTCCACGCTCGCGCTCGGGTCGATCATGGGGTGCAGGAGCTGATCGAGCTGGTTGGGATCGATGCGCGCGACAGCGTCCTCGCGAGAGATCAGGCCCTCGTCGACCATGTCCACGGCGGCCTTCAGTGCTGCTGCGGCGGTCCGCTTCGCGCTTCTCGTCTGGAGTAGGTAGAGCCGGTCGTCCTCGACGGTGAACTCGATGTCCTGCATGTCTCGGTAGTGCTGCTCTAGACGGCGCATCGTGTCGATCAGCTGCTCGAACGCGTCGGGAAGCGTCTTCTTCATCTCCGCCAGCGGCAGCGGCGTGCGGATTCCGGAAACGACGTCCTCGCCCTGGGCATCGGCGAGAAACTCTCCGTACAGACCGGGCTCGCCGGTGGACGGGTCGCGTGTGAAGGCCACTCCGGTGCCGGAGCGCTCGCCCTTGTTCCCGAACACCATCTGGACGACGCTGACCGCGGTGCCGAGGTCGTCGGGGATGTGGTGCGCCTTGCGGTACACCTGGGCGCGCGCGTTGCCCCACGAGTCGAAGACGGCGCGCACTGCCCGCGAGAGCTGATCCCTAGCGTCCTGCGGGAACGGATTGCCCGTCTCCGCCTGGTAGATCCCCTTGAAGGTCTCGACCAGCTCCCCCATGTCCTCGGCCGTGAGGTCGACGTCCTGCGCTGCGCCGCGCTTCGCCTTTAGCTTCGCGAGGGCGTCCTCGAAGAGGTGCCCGCGGATGTTCTCGACGACCTCCCCGTACATCAGGATCAGCCGGCGGTACGAGTCGTTTGCGAGGCGCTCGTTCCGGGTTCGCTCGGCGAGCCCGCGGACGGCATCGTCGTTCAGGCCGAGGTTGAGGATCGTGTCCATCATCCCGGGCATCGAGACCGCCGCCCCGGAGCGGACGGAGACGAGCAGCGGATCCTCAGGGTCGCTGAACCGCTTGCCGGTCTTCTCCTCGAGCGCGGCGAGATGCTCCTCGATCTCGGCCTCGAGGCCGTCAGGGAGCCCGCCGCCGTTCGCCATGTAGGCACGACAGGCATCGGTCGTGATCGTGAAACCCGCCGGTACCGGCACTCCGAGCTGGGTCATCTCGGCGAGCCCGATCCCCTTGCCACCGAGCAACTCGCGGCCGCCCTCGGAGGGCTCGTCGAACGCATAGACGTAGCGGACCGCAGTCATGCCCGGAAATCTTCCCATAGCGCGACTGGTTTAGGCCTGTCGCGACCTGCGGTCGGCGAGCCAGGCGAGCGCGCGGAGCCCAAGCCAGATCGGCGTCAGCAGCACGTAGAAGACAAAGATCGCCGCGCCCATGATCGAGAACCAGGTGGCCCAGCGCCAGAGCGGGACGGGCGGCTTTGCAGTCGGCATCGTTTCAGTATTGCCCGGTTGGGGCGGAGAAAGACGCTAGGACGCCTGCGCCTCGGCCTGGCGCTGCTCCACGAGCCGGATGACGCGGGCGGCGGTCTCCTCGATCGAGAGCTCGGTCGTGTCGATCACGGGACAGCCGAGGCGGCGCTGGATCGCCTCCGCCTGTTCGAGCTCCTCGTAGACCTCGAGCAGCTTCGAGTACTTGTGATTCGAGCCGCCCATGCGCCGCGAGCGGTTCTTCCGAATCTCTGCGAGGCGCTTGGCGTCGATCTTCAGCCCGATGATCTTCGCCGGAGCGATGTCGAAAAGCTCGGCCGGCGGGTCGATTCCCTTCACGAGCGGCACGTTCGCCGCCCGGAAGCCGAGGTAGCCGAGGTAGATCGAGAGCGGCGTCTTCGAGGTCCGGGAGACGCCGACGAGCACGATGTCCGCCTCGGTCAGGCCTCCGACCATGCCGTCGTCGTACTTGACTGCGAACTCGATCGCCTCCATGCGCCGGAAGTACGTCTCGTCGAGCTGATGGCGACCGCCCGGCTGCATCGTCGCGGCCATGCCCGAGACCTTCGCGACGGCCTCGATCGGCTGGCCGAGCAGGTCGCAGTAATGCAGGCGCGCACGCCGGCAGAGGGTCCGCATCTGCTCGCGCAGCTCGGGCTCGACGAGCGTGTAGATGATGACCGCGGGCCGGCCCTTCGCGCGCAGAACCGCGAGCTCGAGGTCGTCGACGCTCTCGACCATCGGGTGGCGAATCTCCTCGAATGCCTGATCGGGAAACTGCGCCTCCAGCGCGTGCACGAGGCGGGTCGCGGTCTCGCCGGTCGAATCCGAGACGACGTGGAGCTCGACAGGTTGCGGAGCCATGGGCTCAGGGTAACGCCGTGCCGCGTCGGACGCCTCTCTGCGGCCTTTCTGAGGCGTCCGACGCGGTGTTACGGCTGCCGATGTGACTCGGCGGAAGGAAACGGCTGCGGCCGGCCGTTCCCAAAAGCGACGCCTGAGCAGCCTGATGCCTGAAAAGGCGGGGTGCCGCAGGGACGCATGATCACTACAGCGGCTTTTTCCGCGTTTTCCTGCATGCCCCGTTTGAGAGTGCCTCTACATTCGGGCGTACCTCTACCGGGGGATCTGCGAGAGCTCGCCCAGACGCCCGAGCGTGTCTCGGACGCTGAGAAGGAGGCGGAGCCGGTTCGCCCGCACGGCGCTGTCTTCGGCCAGGACGAGCACCTTCTCGAAGAATGTGTCGAGCAGCGGCCCGAGCTCCGCGGCTGCTTCGACGGCGGAGCCGAAGTCGCCCGCGTCCAGGGCGGCGGCGATCTGCGGATCGACGCGCTCGAGCGCCTGCGAGACCTCGATCTCCGCATCGTCGAGGAGCAGCGCCGGGTCGAGCTCGGAGGCGGCGCCTTCCTCCTTCTCCGCGAGCCTGCTCGCGCGCGTGTAGGCCGTGTGGATCGGCCCGAACCGCTCATCGGGCAAAGCGCTGAGCGCCTGGGCCAGCCGCGCGACACCGCCCAGGTCGCGCACCGATGCCCGGCGCGCGGCGCGCACGTACTCGACCGGCGCGTCCAGGAGGCCCTCGAAGCGCTCCTCGACGAACTCGGTGACGTCGCCCTCCATGAGTGCGCGGGGAATCGAGAGGTTGCCCTCGGTCGTGAGCCGACAGAGGCCGATCGCCGCCCGCCGGAGCCCGTAGGGGTCGCGAGAGCCGGTCGGCCGGTGGCCGAGCTCGAAGGAGACGTTGAGCGTGTCGATCTTGTCGGCGGCGGAGAGGACGCGCCCGGTCTCAGTCTGCGGGAGCGGCGCGTCGGCCGCGTCGGGCAGGTACTGCTCGTCGATCGCGGCCGAGACCGCTTCGGGATAGCCGGCGAGCCGTGCGTACTCCCCGCCGACATGACCCTCGAGCTCGGGGAACTCCCGGACTAGCTCGGAGGCCTGGTCGGCCTTCGCAAGCCTCGCGGCCTCGAGCGCCGCCTCGCCCCCGCCGAGGGCTTCGACGAGCCTGGCGAGGCGTGTGGTCTTGTCCGCGTACGTGCCGCCGCCGGCGAAGAACGTGATCGAGCCCAGACGCTCGGCGAGGCCGTCGATTCCCACCTTGACGTCGCGCTCGAACGTGAACGAGGCATCTTCCAGGCGGCCCTCGACGACGTTCTCGACGCCCGAGCGCACTGTTTCGGGCTCGCCGCCGTTCGCGACGAACGCGAACCGGTTCTCGCCGAGCGGAAACGCCCGGATGTGACGTTGAATCGTCGTCTCGATGACGAGGCTCGGCAGCTGCAGGTAGCGCTCGTCGAACCGCCCGTCCACGACCACCGCCCGCTCGACGAGGTAGACGACCTCTTCGAGCACGCCGTTCGGGTCGGTCCACCCGCCGAGCGCATCGAGCGCCTCCACGATCTGGCGCCTGCGCTCGGACGCATCCGGCTCCACGTCCGCTGCCCGCAGCGTGTCGAGGTAGGCGGACGCCTGCGGGATCTCGATCGCGCCTGACGCGAACCGGTGGCCGTAGCTCTGCTCGCCGACGACTTTGTCCGAGTCGACCATCGCAAGCGTCCAGCGAACCGGGCGCGGGAAACGGAGACCGCCGTCGTCCCAGCGCATCGTCTTCGAGAAGGACAGGCCGCGCAGGATGGCGTCCACCTGCTCGGAGAGCACCTCTGCGATCGCCTTGCCCGGGACCTCGACGCCCAGCGCGCCGTCCCGCTCCTCGAGCTCGTCGACCGCGACGCCGTGCCGCTTGGCGAAGCCCGCAGCCGCCTTCTCCCTCATCGCCACCGGCGGGCCTTTCAGCCACTGATCCGGCGTCTGCTCGGGAACGTCCTCGACGAGCACTGCGAGCCGGCGAGGGGTGACCAGGATCTGCGTCGGATCGACGCCGAGTGCGTGCCTGCACAGCTCCGGTAGCTGACGCTCCGCCTCGCGGCAGGCCGCCGCCGGCAGCTCCTCGCAGCCGATCTCAACCAGGAGCGTCGCCATCGGCTCCCACATAGAGCTGGGCAAAGCGGCGCGCGAGCTTGCGGACGCGGCCGATGTACGCGGCGCGCTCCGTGACCGAGACCGCGCCCCTCGCGTCGAGCAGGTTGAACGTGTGCGACGACTTCAGGACCTGGTCGTACGCCGGCAGCGGAAGGCGCTTCTCCAGGAGCTCCCCTGCCTCCGCCTCGTGCTCGTCGAAGCGCCGCTGGAGGACGTCGACAGGCGCCTCCTCGTAGTTGTAGCGCGACCACTGTCGCTCGTTCTCCTGGTACACGTCTCCGAAGGTCACACCTGGAGCCCACTCGAGCTCGAAGACGGACTTCTTGCCCTGGATGAACAGCCCCAGGCGCTCGAGCCCGTACGTCATCTCTGCGGGCACGACCTCGACGTCGATGCCGCCGAGCTGCTGGAAGTACGTGAACTGCGTGACCTCCATGCCGTCGCACCAGACTTCCCAGCCGAGGCCCCAGGCCCCGAGCGTCGGTTGCTCCCAGTCGTCCTCGATCAGCCGAATGTCGTGCTTTTGGAGGTCGATCCCGAGCGCCTCGAGCGAGCCGAAGTACCGATCGAGGACGTCCTCGGGCGCCGGCTTGAGGATCACCTGGTACTGAAAGTAGTGCTGAAGCCGGAACGGGTTCTCGCCGTAGCGCCCGTCGGCCGGGCGGATCACAGGCTCGACGTACGCGGCTCGCCACTCGGTCTGGCTCGGGTCGAGAACGCGCAGGAACGTGGCCGGATTGGAGGTGCCGGCGCCGAGCTCGGTGTGGTACGGCTGCATGATCACGGCGCCGCGCTCGGCCCAGTACGCGTTCAGCACGCCGATCATGTCCTGGAAGTTCACCGGGCGAAGACTACGGATCGCACTCGACGGGAGCGGTTCGCCTCGCGGCTTCGCCAATCAGTGGCCCATCAGGCCATGTCCGGTGCCAGGCACCTGCCGTGGCCGGACTAGACACGACGCATCTCGCAAAGCCGCTGGAAAGCGCCGTCAAGCACCGCGAACGGCGGGACATGTCCGGCGTCTGACACCGGACATGTCGGATTGGACTAGGCGCGCGCGGCCACTGTGCGGAGGCGGAAGCCACCGTGGTACTCGTACGACGAGGTGATCACTCGTAGCGCCTCGCGGGCGGCTCGCTTCGAGATCTCCGCATCGGCGAGTGGGGTTCCGAGGAGACCCTCGATCCCGTGGATGCCCTCGGCCGAGAGCGGCAACGAGTCGGACGCGCAGCGCTCGCAGACGGCCCCGCCGGCCCGCGGCGAGTAGCCGACCAGCGGTCCTTCCGACCCACACTCGGCGCAGCTCGTCAGATGCGGCAGGTAGCCGGAGAGCCAGAGCAGCTTCAGCTGGAACGAGAGCACGAGCGGGTCGAGCGGCGGCTCCGCGGCGTGCACCTCGGCCTCGTCGAGCACGTCCAGAAAGCGCGTTAGCGCCTCGAACGCCTTTGCGCTCCGCTCCTGCTCGGTGAAGAGCCGCAGCATCGCCTCGAGGCCGACGAGGCCGACCGAGAGCCGATAGGAATTCTCGCGCGCCTCGGAATGAGGGCGGACAAGCGATGCACCGGTGACCGTGGCCAGCTCGCCCCCTCCCTGGTGGAGCATCAGCTCGACGTGGCTCAGCGGCTCGAGCCGGGCGCCGAAGCGCGACTTCGTCCGCCGAACGCCCTTCGCAACCGCTCCCACCCGCCCGCGCTCAAGGGTGTACAGATGGAGCACCCGGTCGGCCTCGCCGAAGCGAATCGAGCGCAGGACGACGGCTTCGGTCTTATAGCCGCGTCCAGCCATCACCTCAGTGTAAAGAGGGGCCGGGTCGGGAACGGACGAGCGCTAGGAGATATGAACCGGCGTGCCGATCGGCATCAACCGGTAGAGCCGCATAATCGAGGCGTTGTTCATTCGCACGCAGCCGTGCGAGACGCGGCCCGGAAGGATCTGTGGCTGGTTCGTACCGTGGATCCCGACAAACCCGCCGCCCGGCCAATCTGTCAGCACCGTCGAGCGCGCGTTCAGCCCGAAGGCGCGCGGCCCGTAGGCCGGCGCGTAGTAGCCCGAGAGCTTCTCGCGAATGTAGAAGTCACCGCGAGGCGTCGGCCAGTGTGATTGCCCGACGCCCACCCTGGCGCTGAAGATCACCCTGCCGCGCTTGTAGAGCGTCGCCCGCATTCGGGCATGGCTGATCGTCATCCGAGTGCGAACCGTCTGAAAGACGTCGAGCTTGCCACGCTGCACCCAGCCGGTCGACCCGTTCGGCAGCTTCGACAGCCTGATGCGGATCCACGTCGAGCGGTTGGCGTACGTGACGCTGTCCAGCACCTGGATCGCGTTCCGGTAGAGCTCCGGCGTCCGATACGAGATCTTGGACACAGCCCGCCCGCCCCGTGACGGGCCCGAGCGCGCGACGGTATGCCGCCGAACGAAGGCCCAGCGGTACGTCTCCGTGGATCTTTGGCTGAGCACCGTGCTCTGCGGATAGACGCCCGGCGGATTCGCCGACCCGGGCGGAGGCTTGTTCGCGCGGCCGACGCGGATCACGAGGGTGCGCTGAGCCCCACCGGCCGGAGCGTCGGTCGAGGCGGTGAACGTCACCCGGTACTGACCGACCTGCGACACACGCGGGGTCCATTTGAATCTCGCCTTCGCCGTGTTCCCGTCCGTGTGGCTGAGCACAGCGCCCGCGGGCAGCGCGCCGCTCGTCCTGATCCGAGCGCCGACGTTCGGAACGAGCGTGCTGGCCGCGAGGCTCACGGAGAGCTGGGTCTTCGCGGCAACGCCGAGGACGGCTCCTTCCGACGGTGTGGGAGCAGCCCAAGCGGCGACGGTGTCCGTCTGAGCGGGAACCGCGGAACCGGGCGCAAGCACGGCCACGCCGGCCGCGGCGATTGCCACGACCGAAACCCGCCGCGATGTGCGTACCCAGGGGATCGTCATTTGCAGTCCAGGGGGCGAAGCCCGGAAACCGCATTCTAGCGTCCCCGTCGGAAACCTGCGTTCGGGCTTTGTTAGGTGATCGTGACCGGCGTGCCGAGCGGCATCAGACGCGAAAGACGCCGGATCGCGGAGTTCGGCATCCGGACGCAGCCGTGCGAGACCTGGCCGGGCAGGATCTCCGGCTGGTTCGTGCCGTGAATGCCGATGAACCCTCCCCCGGGCCAGTCGGTCAGGACAGCAGAGCGCCCATTCGTCCCGAAGGCAATCGGCCCGTAGATCAGGTCCGAGAAGCCGGTGATCCGCTCGCGGACGTAGAACTCGCCGGCCGGAGTCGGCCAGAACGGCTTGCCGACGCCGACACGGGTCCGGAAGATTGCAGTGCCTTGCCGGTAGAGCGTCGCCGTGAACAGCTTGCGGTCGATGACGAGGCGCGTCCAGTTGCGATGGAAGGCTCCGAGCGCGCGTCGAGGCACCCAGCCGGTCGAGCCGTTCGGCAGGATCGGAAGACGGACTTCGACCCAGTAGTCGCCCTGCTCGTTGATCTGGCCGGTCCGGGCGAGGACGAGGTTGTTGGTCGACTCCGGGGTGAGCGGCTGCAGACGCGTGATCACCCGGGCGCTTGCGCTCGGTCGAGTGCGCGCCGCGACCGTCCGCTCGACGCGGGCCCAGCGGGAAAGACCGTTCGGCCCGCTCAGTGAGAACGCGTCGTTGGCGCCATTCGGTGTCGAGGGCAGCACGTAGACGAGGAAGCTGCGCGGGCGCGCATACGCGTGCGGCAGGTCGTGCGTCGAAGCGGTGAACGTCAGGACGTGCTCTCCGACCTGCTCCGCCACGGGTGTCCAGGTGACGGTCGCCAAGCCGGGCGTCCCGTACTCAGCCGTGAAGGATGCGCCTGCGGGGAGCTTGCGCTTCCCGATCAGCACGAGTTGCGGTCGGGAGCTCACTGCCGCAAGCTCGACCGTGAGCGTCTCTCCGGCGGTCACGGTGTACGCGGTTCCATCCGCCGGCGTCGGAGCCTGCCACGTGAGCGCGAGGCTCGGGCCGCGCGCCGTTCCTGCGCCCGCGCCCACAGCGACGAAGACCGCTGCAAGCAACGTGAGTGCCGTCGTCGTTCCCCAGAATCGTCTCTTCATGGAAGCCCTAAGTGTGCAGCAAACGTGTGATGAAAAAACGAACGGAGCGGCCTTGCGGCCGCCCCGTCGAATTCCTGACTTGCGCGCGGCCTAGCCGGTGAACGGCGGCCTGCGGAAGTTGACTCCACGCGCCTTCTTGACCTTCTTGCACTTGCCCCTGACGCGCTTCGTGCCCTTGCGGCACTTTCTCTTTGGCTTCGAGTACTGGTCTCGCGCGGCCGACTTGTGAACCTGGGTGACGCCGTGCTGATGCACGATGCGCTTCGCCTTGGACACAGCGTGGCCTGCCCCGGTCGCGGCATAGCCAAGCCCGCCGACCGAGCCGAGTGCCGCGAGCATCCCCACAACAATCGCGGAGACGAACGCCACGCGGAAGGTACCCCGCGCCTGACGCCCGTCCTGACGGACACGCGCCTCAAGCTGATGGACGAGCTCACGGCTGGGCTCGGGACGATTAGCCCTGAGCTCGGCCTCGAGGCCCGTCTCCCGATTTCTTCGCCAAGATCGCATTCCTCTGAATCCTCCCACCGTTGATTTCGTCCTTGCACACCTACTACCGGCCGGCCTGGGTTTTCCTTACAGGCGCCGACTCGCTCTCCTCGATGTACGCACGCAGGCGGCCGAGGGCGCGGTGGAGCGCAACTTCGATCGCATTGGTCTTGACTCCTTGCAGCTCGGCGATCTGCCGCGCCGTCAGATCGGCGCCGTAGCGAAGGGCGATCAGCTCGCGATCGCGCTCGTCGAGGCGCTCGACGGCGGCCGACAGGGCGATTCGGCGGACAGTGTCCTCCTCGAGATCGCCGTGGTCGGCCGTGTCCATGTGCTCGGACGAGACCTCGAGCGTGACCGGCCGTCCTTCGATGCAGCGCCGCGCGATGCCGATCAGCCACGCCGCAGGCTCTCCCTTCGTGGAGTCGAAGCTCTTCTTGTAGCGAAGAGCGCGCTCGAAGGTCTCGCTCGTGATGTCTTCGGCCTCCGGGCCGGCTCCGACGCGATAGGCGACGTAGGAGTAGACCCTGCGGATCAGCGGCTCCGGGTTCGCGAGCGGGTCAACGCGAAACACTGTCGGTCTCCTCGAAGTCCTCGCTGGCAAAGCGGTTGAGCCGCTGGGCCTCCTCGAGCGCCTGGCGGGACTCGTCGCCGGTGCTGACCAGGTAGAGGTCGTACCAGAGACTCCAGTCGCGTCCGTCCTTCGCGAGCGCCTTTCGGTAGCTCTCTTGCGCCGCGTTGTCGTCGCCACCCGCAGACTGGGCATCGCCGAGCTCACGCCAGGGCTCGGGCGACCAGCGCCACCAGCGGGCAGCCTTGCGCGCCTGCGACGCAGCCTCGTCGTACCGTCCCTTCGTGAGAGCGTCCTCGCTTGCGGACAGGGCGCTTGCGCCGATGACGCCGACGAAGGCGACCACGGCGAGCGCGAGACCGGCGACGACCGCTGCTCCGCGGACGCTCGGCGGGAGCAGGGGTGGAGCGTCGCGCCGATCCGCCGCGCCCAAAAGCGCAGCAGCGCAGGCAAGCGCTGCGATCGTGACCGCCGTCATCTCCCAGTCCCAATCGACAGCGGCATGGACGAGGAAGGCCGCATATGCAGCGAGCGCAAGGGGCGCAAGCGGATGGCCGCGTGCGAGGACTCCGGCAACGAGAGGCGCGCCGAGCGCGAGCAGGAGCAGGAGAAGTCCCACCGGGCCGAGCTCGGCGAGAACCTCGAGGTAGAGGTTGTGCGCGTCCCGGACCTTGTGCTGGAGCGGGCGGTGCTGGTTCCAGTACTGCTCGTAGGTTCCGGGGCCCGACCCGAGGAGCGGGTGGTCGCGGTAGTCGTCCCAGGCGACCTGCCAGAGCTCCGAGCGGTAGCTCCCCGAGAACGTGAAGAGACGCTCGTTGAGATTGACCGGCGTCTCTCCCGAGGTGGTCGTGAATGCGTCGTAGCCTTTGTTCACGAGCGTGATCGGCCCTCCGTAGCGGACGAAGACCGCGAGGAGTGAGGCGACGGCGAGGACCACGAGCGTGACGCCGAAGGCAAGACGTACCCGGTGCGGAGGAGCGATGCGGCGCGCGGCAAGGGCCAGCCCGAGCGCTACGAGCGCCGACACGGCAGCCAGCACGAGCAGGTAGACGGCCAGCTGGTGGCCGTCGTGTGACGCTGCCGAGAGCGGAGCGTCGGTTCGCGTCAGCGCGTCCTGATGCGACGAGATGAGCACTGCAAGCGCCGAGGTCGGTGCCAACACGAGCGCTGCGAGCACGAGCTGGAGCCTGCGCGGGTCCGCGGCGACGGCGATCGCGAGACCGATCGCTGTCGCCACCCAGGCTCCCCGGCTGAACGTGAAGTAGATGGTCGAGAAGAACAGTGGCAGCGTCGCCCCTGCGAGCGCTCTGCCGGTGAGACTCCGCCCGCGAGCCGTGAAGCCGAGCGCAAGCAGCGCGCCCATCCCGGCGAACACGCCCAGGGCGTTCCAGTACGTGAGCGGCTCCTCGAGCCGGTGCGCGGCGACCGCGTCGTAGACGCCGAGCCGCTCAGGAAAGAGGCGCGTGAGGAGGCCGTATCCCGACGCGAGGAAGATGGCGACAAGGGTCGCCGCGAGCACGACCGGTACGGTCGAGCGTCGCACGAGCAACACAAGTGCGGCGAGGACGGCGACGTAGAGGAGCATCCGGTGTCCCTCGAGCACGGTCGCGGCCGGGTCGTCGCTCCAGAGGAGTGCGAGCCACGTCCAGGCGCCCAGGCCCGCGAGCCCACCGAGCGAGGCCAGCGCCAACGCGGACGGGCGCACGGCGTCGCCGAGCACGAGCGCCCCTGCGATGACCGTCAGCGCGACGAGCGCGCCCCAGCTCCAGGCCGTCGGGAAGTAACCCCCGTTGTCGAAGGCGATTCCGGCGAGACCCAGCCCGACGGCGACTCCGAGAGCCGCCCGCCCGAGCTCGAAACCCGCCGTCCGAGTGACTGCTGCGGACGCGGAGGTCACTCCCAGAGGGTAGTTGCGTTCCCGGCCGGCGAACGGCCGGGGCAGTTCAGAGCTGGCACGTGGGGCAGTACCAGGTGCCGCGCCCGCCGGCTCGTGTCTTCTCGATCGGCGTCCCGCAGCGCGTGCAGGGCTCTCCGGCGCGGCCGTAGACGCGGAACTCGCGCTGCATCGAGCCGGCGCGGCCGTCGGCGCCCCGGTAGTCCCTGAGAGTTGCGCCCTGGCGCGCGATTCCGTTCCGCAGCGATTTCCGCACTCCCCGCAGGAGCTCTTGCAGCTCGGGCCGGTCGAGGCTCGCCGCCGGCCGCAGCGGATGGATCCGCGCCCACCAGAGCGCCTCGTCGGCGTAGATGTTTCCGACACCCGCGAAGACACGCTGGTCGAGCAGCACGGCCTTGATGGGCGCCTTGCGTCTTTCGACTGTCGCCTGCAGCGGCTGCGCGGAGAACCGCCTGTTCAGGACTTCGGCGCCTACGCGTGAAGCGAGATACGGCTCGAGCTCGCCGGGCTCGAGCAAGAGCCACGTGCCGAAACGGCGCACATCGCGATAGGCGACGTCCGAGCCGTTGTCTAATTTGACAACGGCTCTGCGATACGGATCGTCGATCGCGGTTCCATCCCGCAAGAGCAGCAGGCTCCCCGTCATCCGGAGGTGAATCAGGAGAACTCGACCGCTCTCGAACCGAACAACCAAATACTTGCCGCGCCGCTCGAGCGCCGCGACGGTCTCCCCGGTCAGCTCGGCCGCGGTCTCGACAGGGTCGTGGGGCCGGGTCAGCCGTAGGTCGTCGATCTCGACGTGCGCAAACGTCCGCCCGACGAGATGCGGCTCGAGGCCGACCCGGATCGTCTCGACTTCCGGTAGCTCGGGCACGCCCGGAGCGTAGCCAGGGACTGGCGCTACGTCAGGGTCTCGAGCACGATCGGGCGTGGAGGCTGGGGCTCTTCCACGATCCCGACCAGCGTCTTGATCTGATCGAGGGCTTGCCCCGCGCTCGCCTCATCCCGTCCGTAGACGACGGCGAGGGTCTGGCCTGCCTCGATCGGATCGCCCCGCTTGGCGAAGCAGCGGATCCCGACCGCGTGGTCGATCACGTCAGCCGTCGTGCGGCGCCCGGCGCCGAGCTCGAGCGCCAGGCGGCCGAGCCCGAGCGCGGAGACCTCTCCGACGAAGCCGTCGCGGTCCGCGGTCACCTCTCGCGTGACGGGCGCCGTCGGGAGGCCGGCCGAGAGGTCGCCGCCCTGGGCTGCGACCCAGCGCTCGAACATCTCGGCCGCCGAGCCGTCGTCGACGGCCTGCTCTGCCCGTCTCGTTCCCTCGACGGCGTCGATGCCGAGATCGGAGAGGGCGAGGAGCTGACCGACGGCCTGAATCGCGAGCGAGAAGAGGTCCGGCGGGGTCTCCTCGCCGGCGAGCAGCGCGCGCACCTCCTCGATCTCGATCGCATTGCCGATCGCCCAGCCAAGAGGTTGGTCCATGTCCGTGAGCAGGGCCACGACCTGCCGGCCGGCGCCGTGCCCGAGCTCCTGCATCGACTCGGCGAGCATCCGGGCATCCGCCAGCGACTTCATGAAGGCGCCGTTGCCCACCTTCACGTCGAGCACGATTCCCTCGGCTCCCGCGGCGATCTTCTTCGACATGATGCTCGCCGCGATCAAGGGGATGCTGTCGACCGTGCCCGTCACGTCGCGGAGCGCGTAGAGACGCTTGTCGGCGGGGACGAGATCCGGGGACTGGCCGATGATCGCCAGACCGATCTCGCGGACCTGCTCGACGAATTCCTCGTTCGAAAGCTCCACGCGGAACCCGGAGATCGATTCCAGCTTGTCGAGGGTGCCGCCGGTGTGCCCCAGCCCGCGCCCGCTCATCTTCCCGAAGGGAACGCCGCAGGCGGCGACGAGCGGGCCGACTACGAGCGAGGTCTTGTCCCCCACTCCGCCGGTCGAGTGCTTGTCGACGACGGTTCGCCCGAGCTCCGAGCGCAGGTCGAGCGTCGAGCCGCTGCGGACGAAGGCGTTCGTCAGGGCAAGGGTCTCCTCAGCAGAGAGACCGCGGAAGTAGACAGCCATGCAGAAGGCGGCGAGCTGGTAGTCCGGGATCTCCCCGCTCGCGTGCCCGAGCACGAGCTCGCCGATCTCCTCCGGCGTCAGCTGACCGCCGTCGCGCTTGCGCTCGATGAGCTCCGCGGGTCGGATCACGCCTTGTCCGCCACGAAGACGACCGGGGCACGCCGGACGCGCAACGGCCCCTCGAACTCCGGCAACCGACCCCCAGCGAGGACTTGCGGCGACGCGTCGACGTAGCTCTGCGCCGCGTCACGGTCGGGAAAGGCGACCCACCCGTACGCGTCACGTCGTTCCACCGACGAGAAGTGCCCGCGGAGGAGCTCGGCGCCGTTGTCGCCGCTGAAGCTCGCCTTGAGTCGCTTCTTCTCGACCAGGTCGTACAGCTCACCGAGATGCTCCGGGGAGTTCGTCACCGCGACGAGCCGGCCGCCCGGCCGCAGCACCCGTGCAAGCTCAGCGAGCGCACGATCCACGTCCCGAACGTGGTACAGCATCCAGGCAGCGAGCGCGCAGTCGAACTCAGCGTCGCGAAAGGGAAGGGCTTGCACGTCAGCGACCCGAGCATCGACCCCTCGCGCGCGCGTCAGCTCCACCATGCGCTCGGATTGGTCAGTTGCGACCACCTCGCATCCAAGCTCGCGCACGAACCGCTCGGCCAGCTCACCTTCACCACACCCGACCTCGAGGACCCGCTGCGGAGCCCCCTCTGCGACTGCCTCGAACGCAACCAGGCGAGCATCCGGGCCCTCGGCGAACCGGTAAGCAGCCTTGCGCCCGGCAAGACCCTCTTCGGTCGCGTACTCCTCGCGAACGCTGCTCGGGTCGTCGAGCCTCACTGCTCGACGATGAACTGTCCTGGGACGCCCCGCCTCGGAGCCTTGCCGCCGAGCCAGGCGTTGACGGTCGCCCCGACGTCGGCGAACTCCCCTTCGTGTATGCGCCCCGCAGCGTTCTTCCCTTCGACGTACGCGAGCAGCAATGCGTGCTCGCGTGAGTGGTCGGTCGAGGGCGTCGTCGGGTCGCAGCCGTGGTCGGAGGTGAGGATGAGGAGGTCGCCCGGCCGCAGCGCACCGAGGATGTCAGGCAGCCGGCGATCGAAGTCCTGGAGACAGCGATGGAAGTTGACCGGGTCGTTCCGATGCCCCCAGAGCATGTCTGTCTCGACGAGGTTCGTGAACACGAGGCCCGCGTCCAGTTCCTGGAGCAGCTGCTCGGTCTGGTTGATCCCCTCGACGTTCGACCGGGTGGGATGGGACTCGTCGATGTCGTAGCCGGCGAAGATGTCCCGGATCTTGCCGACGCCGTGCACCGGCTGGCCGGCCTCGCGGACGAGCGTCAGGTAGTTCGGCTGTTTCGGTTTCAGGGACCAGTCGTGTCGGTCGGGGGTGCGCTCGTAGTTCCCCGCCTCGCCGGTGAATGGCCGCGCGATCACCCGTCCGACCGCATGGTTGCCGGTGAGAATCTCGCGCGCGATCTCACACCCTCGGTAGAGCTCGTCGAGCGGGATCGTGTCGATGTGCGCGGCGATCTGGAAGACCGAGTCGGCCGACGTGTAGACGATCCACTTGCCGGTTCGCTGGTGCTCTTCCCCGAGCTCTTCGATGATCTCCGTCCCCGAAGCGGGCTTGTTGCCGAGCACGCCGCGGCCGGTTGCGTGCATGAACGGGTCGATCACCTCGAACGGGAAACCGTGCGGGTAGGTGGGCATCGCCGTGGGCGTGACGATCCCCATCAGCTCCCAGTGGCCCGTCGTCGTGTCCTTGCCCTTCGAGCGCTCGACGAGCCGACCGGCGACTGCGGGCGCGCCCGGCTGAGGCGGGCAGCCCTCGAGCGGTTCGACGTTCCCGAGCCCGAAAGCCTCGAGATTGGGGAGGTCGAGCCCGCCCACGACCCGGGCAATATTGCCCAGTGTGTCGGACCCTTCGTCACCGAACTCGGCTGCGTCGGGCAGCTCGCCCGCGCCGACCGCGTCCAGCACGATGACGCATGCGCGGGACATGAGGCTATTCTAGGTTGGTGATCGAAGACGTCCTCGGCCTGCTGGGCTTGATCGTGTTCTGTGCCGCCGTGATTTCGCTCGCGGCCGGCATCACCTGGCTCGTCGTCAAGCTCTTCCCCTCGAGCGACAAGAAGAAGAACAAGCCCGAGCCGCAGGCGTCCTAGGTCAGACCGGCGAGAGCGGCAGGACGTCCTCGAGCGGTGCGTAGTCGAGGCCGTGCGCGTCGGCGACCGCTGCGTAGGTGATCTTGCCGTCGAGCACGTTCACACCCCGGGCGAGCTCCGGGTCGCGCGCGACCGCCTCGGCGAGCCCGTGGTCCGCGATCGCCTCGACGTAGGGCAGCGTCGCGTTCGTCAGGGCCTTCGTCGCCGTGATCGGCACCGCGCCCGGCATGTTCGACACGCAGTAGTGCGTCACCCCGTCGACGACGTAGACGGGATCGGAGTGCGTCGTCGGGTGTGAGGTCTCGAAGCAGCCTCCCTGGTCGATCGCGACGTCGGCAACGACCGATCCCTCCTTCATGCCGGCGACCATCTCTCGCGTGACGAGCTTCGGGGCGAGTGCGCCGGGAATGAGGACGGCGCCGATGACCACGTCTGCGTCGGCAACCGACTCTTCGAGTTGGAGGCTCGAGGACATGAGCAGGGTCACCCGGGAGCCGAGCACCTCCTCCAGGTGGCGCATCCGGTCGATCGAGCGCTCGACGATCGAGACGCTCGCACCGAGCCCCAGCGCGATCACGGCCGAGTTGTAGCCGACCATCCCGCCCCCGATGACGACCACCTTGCCCGGGGCGACACCCGGCACGCCGCCGAGCAGCAGACCCCGGCCGCCCACCGGTTTCTCGAGGAAATAGGCGCCGGCCTGTGACGCGAGGCGACCGGCGATCTCGCTCATCGGGGCCAACAGAGGAAGGGCGTGATTGGCTGTCTCGACGGTTTCGTATGCGACCGCTGTGATCCCACTCTCGATCAGCGCGCGGGTGAGGCCCTCGTCGGCGGCGATATGGAGATAGGTGAAAAGGACGAGCCCTTCCCGGAGCCGGTCGTACTCTGCCGGCACCGGCTCCTTCACCTTGAGCAGGAGATCGACGTCGCCCCAGACGTCCTCGACGGACACCATCTGTACGCCTTCAGCCTCGTACGCCGCGTCCGGGAAGGCGCTGCCCTCCCCCGCGCCCCGCTCGACGAACACGTCGTGTCCGCGCTGAATCAGCTCGCGAGCACCGGCCGGCGTCAGCGCGACGCGGTACTCGTCGGACTTGATCTCCTTTGCGACGCCGATCCTCATCTCGAGCCGGGCAACCTTACCTTTCGGGGTCTTCTCAGCTTTTGCACTCTTGGCACATTCTCGCTGCACACGCGCCTGATTTTTCGGAATAGGCTGAAAACGGAGGGTGGCAAGCGGCCGGCCCCGGGGAGCTGTCTCGATGGGCCGCGTCCGCGCGGGGCAATCAAGCAACCAGCCGCCGGGCGATCCTGCCGGCTGCAAACGCCGAGGCGAAGAACCACGGGTCGTCGTCGGGCCCCCGGCCCATGTGCTCGAGCGGCAGACCTGCGCACGCCTCGCGCCAACCGGCGGCGTCCACCTCTTCGCGCTCCGCGAGCCACTCCGGAGCCTCCAGTCCGGCCGGCCAGGCAACCGTCACGTCGCCGATCGCCAGGTCGAGCACCGCGCGTGTGTGGTGGGAGACGCCCTGGTGGCGTTCGCGCGAATCGCCCTCGGACACGCGCACTGCAAGCACAGGCGAGCCGCCGAGGGCGCTTGCTGCATTCGCCGCCTCCGCGGCAGCCAAACCTCCATGGCCCAGCGCCGAGGCGGTGCCGACGATCCCGGGCCCGACCGCGCAGACCGCGACGGCAAATCCCTCGGCTCTCGCCCAGGCAAGTGCCGACGCGACGCCGACTGCCTGCACGTCCCCGTCGAAGCAGGCGCCGGTTGCAATCCCCACTTCGACAAGACCGCGCTTCTTCAACGCGCGCAGCGAGTCGGACAACGAGACGGGCAGCGCACCGCCGCTCAGCTGGAGATACGCGACACGCAAGCCGTCGCCGATTCCCGCACAGGCCGGCGCGAGCTGAGAGTGCAGCGAGCAGCAGACCACGGGCATGCCCTCGAGGCTCTCGGCCAGCGCTCCGTCCTCCTCCACGTGTCGCACCGCGGCCTGGAGCGGCGTGTAGGGCAGCGTCATCACGTGTGCGTCCGGGTCGGCCTCCAGGTCGAGACCTCTGGTCAGGTTCACGTAGAGGATGTCGAACCCGCCGCTGCCGAGCTCGAGCTCCCGCGCCTGCACGTTGACAATCACCTCATCGCCCGGCTCGACTGGCCCCGTCACCCGCGGATATGCGATGCAGGGCTCGCCGTCGACCTCGATCCTCGCGAGCTCCTCGAGGCGCTCGACGATTGCCGTCACGATGCCCCGCCGGAGGCTAGGGGGCATCCGTCTCGCGCGCGACGTCCACGAGCGCGAGCGTCACGTCGACCATGCGCTCGAGGTCGGTGACGGCGATGTGCTCGTCGGGCGTATGGATCTCGGCCATTCCGTTTGCAAGATTGACGCACGCCAGGCCGCGATCGTTGAAGACGTTAGCGTCAGCCGCGCCGCCGCTAAGCGTGAACGCGGGCTCGAACCCCGTTCGCTCGAGCGCCGCTCGCGCCAGGCGTACGACGAAATCGTCGCGCTTGAAGCGATAGCCGCTGTAGCTCTTGTGCACCTCGGTCTCGACCTGGCAATCCTCGAGCCCCGCGGCAAACGTGATCGCCTCCAGCATCTCGCGCACGAGGTCGGCGAGCTTCTGCTGATCGTGCGAGCGCGCCTCTGCGAGAAACGTGCACCACTCGGGGATGATGTTTCCGGCCGTCCCGCCGTTGATGATCCCCACGTTCGCGGTCGACTCCTCGTCGACGCGCCCGAGCTTGAAGTCCGCGATCGCCTTCGCCGCGGCTGCGACCGCGGAGCGCCCCTCCTCCGGATACATGCCTGAGTGGGACGCACGCCCGTGGAAGCGCACCTCCATCGAGTGGGCGTACGGCGCCCCGAGGACAACCTCGCCGATCGGAGCAGCCTGGTCGTAGACGTAGCCGACGCGCGCGTGCAGCTGTCCCTGGTCGAAGGCCGCCGCTCCGTGCAACCCGACCTCCTCCTTGGGGGTGAAGAGGAGCTCGATCCCTCCATGCGGACGGTTCTCGGCGAGCACTCGGCGAACTGCCTCGAGCATGACCGCGACCGCCGCCTTGTCGTCGGCACCGAGAATCGTCCCCGCGGAGTTGCGGATGACACCGTCCTCGAGCATCGGCTCGATCGCGCCCTCCGCGGGCACGGTGTCCAGATGGGCACAGAAGAAAATCGGCGTTCCCGTCTCGTCAGTGGGCTCGACCCGCGTGTAGAGGTTCCCGGTGTCGGATCCGATCCGCGGCCCGGCGTCGTCTTCGGCAACGTCGAGGCCTAAGTCACGCAGGTACGCCGCAACCCGATCGGCGACCACGCGCTCCTCACCGGGTGGGCTGGGAAGAGCGGCGAGCTCCGTGAAGAGCGAGACGACCTCGTCGTTGGGCACACCGCGATCTTAGGCTGAGCCAGGAGGACTTGGCGAAATATGGCTCTGAGCCGCCGGGCCGCGCTGCTCGCCCCGATGCCGGGTCCTCAGTCGCCCCCGTAGTCACTACCGGGGCTCCCTGCGTCCGCGGCCTCGGAACGACCATCGCACCCCGGCGACGAGCAACATTCCACCAAGCCCTCCTACGCGATGGTGGCGACCGGCGCGGCCTGGCCGGTTCTCTCGCCTGCGCGGATGAGCGCTGCGCCCACGAACTCCCGGAAGAGCGGCGCGGGCCGGGTCGGGCGGGACTTGAACTCCGGGTGGAACTGGCTCGCGACGAACCACGGATGGTCGGGCAGCTCGATGATCTCGACCAGGCGCCCCTCCTGGAACGTGCCCGAGACGACGAGGCCCGCCTCGACGAGACGCTCACGGAAGTGATTGTTCACCTCGTAGCGGTGCCGGTGCCGCTCGTGAACGATCGGCTCGCCGTAGCTCTCACGAACCCGTGTCCCCTCGGCAAGCTCGACGGCCTGAGCGCCGAGCCGCATCGTCCCGCCGAGATCTTCGATCTCCTTCTGCTCCGGGAGCAGGTCGATCACGGGGTACGGCGTCTCCGGATCCATCTCCGTCGAGTTGGCTCCTGCGAACCCGACGACGTGCCGGGCGAACTCCGAGACCGCGACGTGCATGCCGAGGCAGATCCCGAGGTATGGGATGCCGTGCTCGCGGGCGACACGGCAGGCGAGGATCTTGCCCTCCCAGCCGCGCGACCCGAAGCCTCCGGGGATGAGGACGCCGTCCACCTCCTCCAGCTCTGCGCGTGCCTCTTCGACGGACATCCCCTCCGCGTCCACCCAGCTGACGGTCACGTGCGTCCCGTGGTGGATGCCGGCGTGCTTCAGCGCCTCGTGGACCGACAGGTACGCGTCATGGAGCTTCACGTACTTGCCGACGAGGGCGATCTTCACCTCGCCTCGGAGCTCCCCGATGCGCTGGGTCAGCTCGGCCCACTCCGCCAGCTCGGCCGTCCCCGGCGGAAGCTCAAGCTTCTGGACGACGAGCTCGTCGAGGCCCTCGGCCTGGAGCTCCTCGGGAACGAGATAGACGTCGGGCACGTCGCGGTTGACGACGACCGCTCCGGGCTCGATGTCCGCGAAGAGCGCGATCTTGTCGCGGAGGTCGTGGGAGAGCTCGTCCTTCGTCCGGCAGACGACGATGTCGGGATGGATGCCGATGCGGCGCAACTCGTTCACCGAGTGCTGTGTCGGCTTCGTCTTCAGCTCGCCGGCCGAGTCGACGAATGGGACGTACGTGACGTGCAGGTAGAGGACGTTTCCGGGCCCAGCCTCACGCCGGAACTGGCGGATCGCCTCGAGGAACGGAAGCGACTCGATGTCGCCGACCGTGCCGCCGATCTCGGTGATGACGACGTCCGTGTCGGTGGCCTCTGCGACCCGGCGGATTCGCTCCTTGATCTCGTTCGTGATGTGCGGGATCACCTGCACCGTCGAGCCGAGGTACTCGCCCTTGCGCTCCTTGCGGAGGACCGCGTACCAGACCGAGCCCGACGTGTGGTTTGCGTTCCGCGAAAGGTTCTCGTCGACGAAGCGCTCGTAGTGGCCGATGTCGAGATCGGTCTCGGCGCCGTCCTCGGTGACGAAAACCTCTCCGTGCTGGAAGGGGCTCATCGTTCCGGGGTCGACATTGATGTACGGGTCGAACTTCTGAACCTGGACCTTCAGCCCGCGCGCCTTGAGCAGCCGCCCGAGCGAAGCGGCCGTGATTCCCTTGCCGAGGGACGACACGACCCCGCCGGTGACGAAGACGTACTTCGTCGCGGTCAGGACGGCTCCCGTCCGAGGCGGTCGAGCGCGCTGAGGCCCGGCGTGCGCTCGATCAGCTCGCCGAGGGAGTGCAACTCTCCGAGGAGGTTGAGCCCGGCCAGCGCCCCGATCGCCAGCCACCGGCTCCGTCCCGTGAATCGCTCCACGGAACTCAACCCTAGCATGGCCCCCAGCGCGTTCGATCCTGAGTCTCCGAGCATCGCCATCTCCCGGAGATCGTAAGGAGCGAGGACGACGGCGGGCGCGAGCGGGGCCCCGAGCGGGGTCGCGGCCAGCGCGTACGCCTTCAGCGCGCGGCCCGGCTTCGTGTCCAGCTGGTTGAGCGCGTTCGCGGCGAGGCCGACGAGAAGCGCACCCGAGACGCGCCGCGTCGCGATGTAGCCGACGAGCGGGATCCCGACGAGCTTGAGGACGCCGGTCGTCCGGCCCGCGGCGAGGTGGGCGGCGACGCCGCGTTCCGGCCCACTGAACAGGTCGTCCGCAAGTCCGATCGCTGCCACGGGGGCGACGCGCGGCGCGAGCACGCCTGCGACCCAGCCCACCTGAGGGAGGCGCAGGCCGCGGTGGTTGATCCCGAGCGGGCCGAAGGCGAGCACCAGGTGCACGAACTGCTTGCCGCGATGCAAGAACCCGCGCAGGTCACGCCCTGTTGCGCGGTGCCGGAGATCGAGCTCGACCTCCTCGACGGTCAGGCCCGCCCGCAGCGCGTCCACGGTCATCCGGGCCTCGGAACCGGCGAACCCGAACGCGAGCGGAAACACATGGAGGCGTGCGGCAGGCGACAGCACACGCTGGCCTGAGATCGGCTCGCGCATCTCGACGCCGCACGCCGCGCGAATGAGTGCCCGTGCCGTCCGCTTGACGATCCCGAATCCGCCGCCCTGCCGCTCGGAAAACGCTGCGATCACAAGGTCGGCGTCGCTCTCGAGCAGCGGCCCGAGGTCGCCGGTGAGGTCCGCGTCGCAGAGCAGCAGCGGCCCGGGAGCGGCGGCCTGCTCAGCCATGGTGAGCGCCTGCCCCTTGCCGCGGCGTGGCAGGCGCAGGACGTGCGCACCTGCCGCCTCGGCAAGGGCTGCCGTGTCGTCTCGCGACCCGTCGTCAGCCACGATCACCTCGGCCGCCGGAAACCTGTTCCTCAGTGTTGCGACCGTCGCCGCAATCACCCGATCCTCGTCGCGGGCGGCGACGAGGATCGCGACCGGCTCAGCCACCCGCCTGCGCCGGTAGCGGCTCGATCGGCGGAATGATCCCGTCTCCCGACGACTTCTTCACGCCGTAGCTCCCGCCCGGGCTTCCCGAGAGGAGCAGCGCGAGCGCCAGCCGGCCCGCCGGCGCATCGACGTCGTCGACGGTCGAGAGCCCTGCCTCACTCCATCTCCCCACCGCAGACGTTTCGTCGCCGGACGTCTCGACACCGATCGTCGGGAGGTCCGCCTCCGCGAGGCCCGAGTAGAGCCCGGACAGGAAGAGGTTCGTCTCGCCCTTCTGCGGATCGGCCGTTCGAACGACGACGACGCCGTCCACGGGACGCCGGAAGCTTCCGCTTTTCTCCTCGACGAACACGCTCGTCAGAGCGCTCCAGGCAGGCGTGTCGCCGCCCTCGACGAGCTCGTCGGCGAGCGCTCGTCCGAGCTCGTCGAGCCCGGCTTCACGGTACTGCCTGAGGTCGCCGTTCAGCTTGCCGCCGACGGCGTCGACGTCGATCGGCACGTTGAGGGCGCGCATCCGAGTGGGAGTGCCGGCGCCTGCGTCCGCGATCGTGCGCTCGATGTCCTGGCGAATGCCCGCTTCCGCAGTGCCCACGAAGAGGACCGCGATCCGCTTCTCCGCCAGACGATCGGCGATCAGGGACGGGTACGCGTTCTTGATGAACGCGCGGATCGACGCTTGCTCGCGGGTGAAGTTCGCTCGGCCCTCGCCGGCAGCCTCGACCTCGGCGTTGAGTCTCCTGACATCGCTCTTGAGCGCCTGCTTCTCGGCGTCGTCGACCTTTCCGCTCATGGCGACGCCGACCAGGATCCCGATCAGGAGCGCGACGAAGACCGCCGCGAGCGAGGCCACGTGATAGCGAAGGTCGAACATTTAGTGCCCCTTCCAGTGATGCCGCCGAGTCTCTGGGTCGCGAGCACCAAGCCAGAGGCCGCACTCGACCGCGGCCAAGGCTTGTAGCCTTGGCGAGGGCGAGGGTGGCCTCTGGCGCCGCGTGATCGCGGGCCAGAGGCCGGCATGTATCGCTGGATGGGGCACTACAGATCTGCAGCAGTCTGGCAAAGGGCATGCAGTCGGGCGAGCGCTTGCCGTGGCGTCGGCCGCAGGCCTTCGGCGACGAGCCGCCAGGGCGAGGCGTCGACGGTCAGGATCGCGCGGGTGTGTCCGTCGCGCGCGAGCTCGAGCCGGATCTCCGCGTCAAAGCGCTGCTCGAGGTCGTGCCAGGCGAACCGGAGAGGCGGCTCGACGGCGGTGACGACGATCAGCCCCTCCCCACCGGGCCGTCGCAGGAATCCCGGCGAGCCACCTCGGGCCACCTGCCAGCGGGCGCCCTCGGCGAGCCCGCGCCGGTCAGGACGAATCGTCCTGTACTCGGGCCACCAGTCGGAGAGGTGATGCGGCTCGGACAGGAGCTCCCACACATCATCGCGGGCTGCGATCAGCTCTCTTTGCGCCTCGATCCGCACCGCCTGTGATTGTCACGGTTTCGGCACACGCCGGTCACCCACGCGTGCGCACTTCCCCGTTATCGTCAAATCGGGGAGGAGGCCACGGGAACCTGCCGAGAGGGTCAGCCGAGGCCGACGAGCTCGAGGAGGCGTGAGCCGAGCAGGTCGATCAGCTCGCGCAGGTCGGGCGAGACGAGCACGGCGGCGGCGATCGCGCCCAGGCCGGCCGCCGTGAAGGCGAGGAGCGGCCACACGCCGACCTGACGACTCACCAGCCGCGAGACACCCCGAGCGTCGATCAGCAGCTCGCCCACCTTCAGGCGGGTCAGGAACGTCGACGACATGCCGGCCCGGTTCCGCTCGAGGAACTCGATCATGTTGAAGTGCGTTCCGACCGCGACGATCAGCTCGGCTCCCTTCTCGTAGGCCAGCAGCAGCGCGACGTCCTCGCTGATTCCGGTCGCGGGCACGACTTCGTAGGCCAGCCCAAGACGATCTGCACGCTCGGCGCCCGGCGCCTCTCCTCCGTGGTAGGCGTGGATGAGCAACTCGGCGCCCGAGCGAAGAGCCTGATCGGACACCGAGTCCATGTCGCCCACGATCACGTGCGGCTTGTATCCGGCCTCGAGCAGCGCGTCCGCGCCGCCGTCGACTGCGACGAGCACGGGCTTGAAGTCCCGGATGTAGGGGCGAACGATCTGAAGGTCGCGCTTGTGCCCTGGCCCACGGGCGACGACGAGCGCGTGGCGATCGCGGAACCGCGTCCGCAGCGGCGGGAAGTCGATCCCTTCAGCGAGGAAACGGCCCTCCTCGCGCAGGTAGCGCATCGTGTTGTCGGCGAACGCCTCGAGGGCGTCGGTCACCCATTGCTGCTGCTCGGCAAGCGCCTCGGCGAGCTCCTCCGCCTCGAGCGCGCGGCCCGCCACGAGGCACGTGCCGTTGCGGAAGATGCTCGCGCCGCGGACGGTCAAGAGCTCGCCCTCGGAGACCTCGTCGAAGAGATCGGCTTCCGGAGCTTCGATCAAGCGCACACCACCGCGAACGAGCAGGAGCGGCCCGGGATTCGGGAACCGCCCCGTCTGCGAGGACGCGACGTTCACGACCACGCGCACGCCGGACTCCAGGAGCTCCTCCGCCGAGACCCGGTCGAGGTCGGTGTGGTCGATGATCGCGACATCGTCGGGCTCGAGCCTGCGCACGAGGTTCTTCGTGCGCCGATCGAGCCGCGCAGGGCCTGTGTGCTCGACGAATGCCCGGAGTGTGCTCATCTCACGGTTTGCAGGAACTCGTGGCCGCCGAGCATCCGCCGGAGCTCCTCCTGCCGACGATCCTCCCCGAGCTGCTCGATTCGCGTGTGCGTCGGATCGCCGGGGATCTTCTCGACGCTGAAGTGCCGCTCCGCGACGCTCGCGATCTGAGGCAGGTGAGTGATCGTGATCACCTGCGCGCGCTCGCCGAGCCGGCGCAACGTCTCGCCGACCGCGTGCGCAGTCTGACCTCCGATTCCGGCGTCGATCTCGTCGAAGACGATTGTCTCCCCGCCGCCGACGGCAGCGATCGCGAGTGCGATCCGCGAGAGCTCGCCGCCCGAGGCCGTTTGGGCCACGGGTGCGAACGGCAAGCCCGCGTTGGGGCGAATGAGAAAGGCCGCCTCGTCGGCGCCGGTCGGCCCGGGCTCTCGCTCGCTCAGCTCGACCCGAAACTCGCCCTCGCCGAGCCCGATACCGCGGAGCTCGGACGCGACTGCCTCCGCAAAAGGCTCCGCAGCCGCCTGCCGATTCGCCGCCAACCGCTTCGTCAGCGTCTGCGTGCGCTTCTCCGCTTTCGCGAGCGCGGCAGTGGCAGCCGCGAGTGGATCCGCGCCCTCCTCGAGAGCCGAGAGCTCGGCGCGCGCAACGTCGCGTCGGGCCAGGAGCTCACCGTAGGACTCGCATCGGAAGCGCCGCTTCGTCTCGGTGATCCGGTCGAGCTCGGCCTCGACCTGGTCGAGCCGGTCCGGCTCGGCCTCCAGCGAGTCGAGGAACCGCCGCAGCTCCAGTGCGGTCTCGCCCAGGCGAAGCTCGGCGTCTCGGAGCTCGTCGGCGGCCCGTTCGAGCTCCGGCGCGATCCCGCCCACCGCCGCCAGAGCTCGCTCGCCGCGTCCCACGAGGCCGGCTGCACCGTCCCCCTCCTCGGGAGCGAGCGCCTGCACCGCCTCGTTCGCAGCCAGCGCGAGCTCGTTGACGTGGCGGAGGCGTTCCCGTTCTCCGCGCAGCGCATCCTCAGCGTCCGGCTCGAGGCCCTCGGTGTCCTCGACGAGGGCTCGCAGCTCGGCTATTCGAGCCTCTTCGGCGGCCGCCCCCTGGCCGAGCTCCTCGTGGCGCCGGCGGGCTGCCCCGAGCTCACGCCAGGCTGCCCGGAGCTCCGCTCCGACCCGAAGCTGTTCTTCGCCTGCGAACGAGTCGAGGACGCCCAGCTGGTACGACGCTCTGGCGAGACGGCGCTGCTCGAACTGGCCGGACATCGCGATCAACCGCTCACTCGCCGCAGCGAGATCCTCGCGCGCGGCGCTTCGGCCCCACGCGTACGCGCGAGTGCGCCCGTCGGCGAACACGCGCCGCGCGAGCACGAGCCCTTCCTCCCCCTCGGGCCTCAGCTCGGCGAGCGCCTCCAGCCCCTCCTCTTCGAGCAGTCCAGAAGGGAGGTCGAACTCCGCCTCGACGTAGGCCTCCTCGGCGCCCGGACCGACGAAACCGACGTCACCCTTGGCTCCGAGCAACAACCCAATTGCCTGGGCGAGGATCGTCTTTCCCGCACCGGTCTCGCCTGTGATCGCGTTCAGCCCGGGCCCGGGCTCCAGATCGGCCTCGCGGATCAGGACGAGGTTCTCGATCCGCAGCCTACGGAGCAAAGGTCTCCCGGTAGCGGCGGAAGAAGGTTGCCTCGGGCAGGTGCGCCAGGAGGCTGGACCGTGCGCCGAGCCGGACGACGACGCTCTCGCCGGGCGCAAGCTCGCCCGCCGGCTGTCCGTCGACGAGCACCGCGGCCGGCACGTCGGCCGTGCGATTCTCGATCGCGACGTCCCGGTTGCGCGGCACAACGAGGGCTCTTGCGTGCAGCGAATGCGGCGCGATGAACGTGACGACCTGCGCGTCGAGGCCCCAGACGACAACCGGGCCGCCGTTCGAGAGGTTGTAGCCGGTTGACCCGGACGGGGTCGCGCAGAGGACGCCGTCACAGGGAACGACGCCGAGATCCTCGCCGCCGACGGCCCAGCCGAGCTCGATCATCCGGCCGATGATGGAGCTTGCAATCACGATGTCGTTGACGCCGAAATGCCGACTGCCGCCGAGGTCGATGTCGAGCGTCGGCAACTCGGCGACCTCGTAGTCCCCGGCGAAGACCCGGCTGAGCCCGGCTTCGAGCGAGTCCGCCTTGATCGACGTGAGGAAGCCAACCGTGCCGAAGTTCGCGCCGACGACGGGCGTCCCCGTGCCAAGCGTCCGCCGCAGGGCGCGAAGCATCGTCCCGTCGCCGCCGAGCACCACGACGATGTCGACCTTCTGGAGGGCGGGCATCGTCGCATTCCGCTCGTGCTTCTCAGCCTCGTCTTCTGGATAGAACAGCTCGACCCCGGCTTCCCGGGCCACGCGCTCGAGGAGCTCGAGACCCTCGCCGATCGCCTCGGGCCTTCCGCGCGTGACGACGGCGGCCGTGCGTACAGGCTCAGCGGATGGCGTTTTCGATCCAGTCATCGAGCCGATCGGGGAGCGACGGATCCTCGCGGTGGACGAGGTGCAGGAAGAACTCCCGGTTTCCCTTCGGGCCGGGCAGGCCTGAGTCTACGGCGCCGACCGTTTCGGCAGGCCAGGCGAGAGCGGCCTCGGCGACGTCACGCAGCACCCGGCCGTGAACCTCCGGGTCTCGAATGACCCCGCCCTTTCCGACCTCTTCGCGACCGGCTTCGAACTGCGGCTTGACGAGCACGAGCGCCTCCCAGCCCGGGCGGGCGAGCGCGAGCGCGGGTGGGAGCGCGGTGCGGACACCGATGAAGGAGACGTCGCACGTGACGAGGTCGGGCGCGTACGGCAAGGACTCGAGCTCCCGCGCGTTCGTGCGCTCGAGCACGGTGACGCGCGGATCTCCGCGGAGGCGAGCGTGTAGCTGGCCGCGTCCGACGTCGAGCGCGATCACGCGCGCCGCGCCGCGCTGCAGGAGCACGTCGGTGAACCCACCGGTTGACGCACCGACATCCAGCGCATCTCGCCCGGCCACGTCGACGTCGAGCTCGTCCAGCGCATGCGCGAGCTTCTCTCCGCCTCGCGAGACGTAGCGCGGTGGCCTCTTGACGACGAGCTCGGCAGCCTCGTCCACCTGTTGCCCAGCCTTCGCGTATCCACTCACGAGCCCGGCCATGACGAGCGCCTGGGCCTGCGCCCGGCTCTCGGCGAGGCCGCGCTCGACAAGCAGCACATCCAGGCGTTTGCGCACTACGGGCAGGCTAGCTGGCGGCGGCTCGCCTTTTTAGGCCCGAAACGAGCTCGTCCAGAAGGGACGTGTCTGCCGGGATCTCGGCCAGCCGGGCGCGCGAGCGCTGCTCGATCTCCGCCGCGAGCTCGTGCGTACGCTCGATTCCGAGCTCCGCCGCGAGGCCGTCCTCGTCGAGCACGTCGTCCACGACCTGGTAGAGCAGCCCGAACTCTGCTGCGAAGCCCCGCCAGGGAACCTGTTCCTCGTCGGGCACCTCGCTGACGGCCAGCGCGCAACCCACGGCCGCCTCGAACAGCCGGCCCGTCTTCAGGGCATTGCGCTGCGCAAGGTCGTCGCCGCCGCCCCTGACGTCGTCGTATTGGCCGCCGATCATCCCGAGCGTCGCCCGCGCCAACTCCCGCGCGACCGCCGGCGTGGAGTACGAAAGGGCGAGCTCCTGCGCCTGCGCGAGCAGAGCGTCGCCGTTCAGGATCGCCGTCGCCTCGTCGAACTGCACATGGGAGGTCGCGCGGCCGCGGCGGATCGCGTCGTCGTCGAGGGCGGGCAGGTCGTCGTGAACCATGCCGAAGGTGTGGACGAGCTCGACGGCGGCCGCGGCCGGCAGGAGCTCCTCCGGCTGGGACCCGGTCGCCTCGCCGCACGCCAGGCAGAGCACGGGCCGGATCCGCTTGCCACCGCCGGCGAGGCTGTAGCGCATCGCCTCGGTCAGCGGGCCGAGCTCACTCGCGAACGGAAGCTGCGCGAGGTAGTCCTCGAAGAGCGCGCGATGCTCGTCCAGGCTCGGCACTACCTGCCGGCCTCGCGCCGCGCCTGCTCGAGCTCGGTCTCGACCTGCTTCGCGATCTCGGCGAGCTCGCCGAGGATGTCGATCGCCGCCTCTGGATCCTGAGTTCTCTCGAGCTGCTCGCGGGTGCGCTCGAGGCGGTCGAGCAGCTCTTCGGCGCGCGTTAGAGCGTCCTCGGCCCCACTCACGATGTGGCCTTCTCCCTCGCGACCCGCCCGAGGATCCCGTTCACGAGCCGGCCTGCTTCGTCGGAGGCATAGCGCTTCGCGAGCGAAACGGCCTCGTCGATTGCGACCTCGACCGGAACGTCCCCCTCCTCGAGCTCGTAGATCCCGATCCGCAGCACGTTGCGCTCCAGCGCGCCGAGCCGGTCCGCGGTCCACTCCTCCGAGGCTTCGGTGATCTTCGCGTCGAGCTCCACGGCCTTCGGGACGACCGCCTCTGCCAGCTCACGCGCGAAGGGGTCGATCTCGCCCTCGTACAGCGACGTGAGCGGCTGCCCGGTCACGTCCCATTGGTAGAGAAGGAACAGGGCCGTTCTCCTTGCGGCCCGGCGGCCCGCCATCAGCCGGCGAGCGCGGGCAAGCGCGTGCCCGCCTCCTCGAGGAAGCCGGTCGAGTAGCGCCCGCTCGCAAACTCCTCGGTGCGCAGGACGTCCATCGCGGCGGCTTTGGTCGTCGGCACGCCAACGACCTCGAGCTCCGCGAGCGCGCGCAGGCAGCGATCGATGGCTGCGGGCCGGTCCGTGTCCCACACGATCACCTTGGCGAGGAGCGAGTCGTAGTTGGGCGGGATGAGAGTTCCGTCCTCGACGTGGGTGTCGACGCGCACGCCCGGCCCGAGCGGGGGTCGGAAACGCTCGATCAGCCCGGGCACCGGGAGGAAGTCACGGGTCGGATCCTCCGCGTTGATGCGCACCTCGATCGCATGGCCGCGGCGCTCCGCCCGGCCGGTCGCCGAGAGACTCTCGCCCGCCGCGATCCGCAGCTGTTCACGGACAACGTCGATTCCGGTCACGAGCTCGCTGACCGGATGCTCAACCTGGAGCCGCGCATTGAGCTCGATGAAGAAGAACGAGCCGTCCGGGCCGAGCAGGAATTCGAAGGTGCCCGCGTTCCGATAATCGATCGCTCTCGTGGCGCGCTCCGCCGCGTCCTCCATCTGCTCTCGCGTCTCTGCCGTGAGCGCCGGGGACGGGGACTCCTCGATCAGCTTCTGGTGCCGCCGCTGGATGGAGCATTCGCGCTCGCCCAGCGTGAGCACCCCGCCCGCCTCGTCGGCGAGCACCTGGATCTCGACGTGCCGCGCCGGCACGATCGCCTTCTCGAGGTAGAGCTCCGGATCGCCGAAGGCAGCCTCCGCCTCCGCTGCGGCCGTCTGGAATGCCCCTTCGAGCTCGTCGGGTCCTTCGACGAGGCGCATGCCCTTCCCGCCGCCGCCGGCGACGGCCTTCAGGAGAACGGGATAGCCGGCCTCTTCTGCTGCGGCGTGAGCATCCTCGAGCGTCGTCGCGCCTTCGGTCCCGGGCACGACCGGGATGCCGGCGGCGGCCAGCTCGTGCTTCGCCACCGCCTTGTCGCCCATCCGGGCCATCGTCTCGGCGGTCGGGCCGACGAAGGCGAGCTCGTTGTCGAGGCAGGCCGCGACGAAGGCCGGGTTCTCGGCCAGGAAGCCCCAGCCCGGGTGGACGGCGTCGCACCGCGTCGTCGTCGCGGCGGCGATGATCGAGGGAATCCTCAGGTAGCTCTCGGCAGCCGGCGGTGGCCCGACACAGACCGCCTGGTCGGCGAGCCGTGTGTGGAGCGCTCCCTCGTCGGCCGTGGAGTAGACGGCGACCGCCTCGACACCCAGTTCGTGGAGCGCACGGATCACGCGAACGGCAACCTCGCCGCGGTTTGCGATCAGGACCCGCGAGAACATTGTTAGAGCGCGTCGAGAGGTTGGGCGAGCGCGGGCTCGAGGTCGAAGAGCGGTTGGCCGAACTCGACCGCCTGTCCGTTTTGGACGTGGATGGTGCGAACGATGCCCTCGATCTCCGCCTTCACCTCGTTCATCAGCTTCATCGCCTCGAGGATGCAGAGCGTCTGGCCGGGTGCCACGCCGTCGCCTTCCTCGACGAACGGGGGCGCGCCCGGTTGGGCTGCTCGATAGAACGTCCCGACCATCGGCGCCTCGATGCGGATCGCGCCGTCGACGGCCGGCGCGGCTGCCGCCGCCTCGTCCGCGACAGCCGGAGCCGGAGGCGGGGTCGTCGGCGCGATTGCCTGGCCCGCCACCGGTTCTTCGGTTCGCCGGACCGAGACGCGTGTTCCGTCTTCTTCCACAGAGATCTCGGCGACGCCGGTGTCCTGGACGATGCGCACGATCTCGCGAATCCGCTCCGCTCGCGACTGGTCGACCTCCCCGCCGAGCAGCGTGTCGTCGCCGCTCGAGCGGTCCCGGATTGCCTCCAGGAGCGGCTCGGCCTCCTCGCCGAAGAGCGCGAGCAGGAGCAGCTCCTCTTCGCTCGCGGCGAGCCCGGCCGCGTCGTCCCGGATCGAGTCGAGGTCGGCCGCCGGCTCATCTGGCGCAGCCTCGGTAACGAGCGCGACGGCACGCTGAACGGTCGGATCGATCTCGCCCGGCGGTGTGCCGAAGCGCCCGTCGAGCAGGGCGCGCAGCTCGTCGACGACCGTCTGATAGCGGGTCGCCGAGAGGACGTGGACGATCGCCTGCGAGGCCAGGATCTGTCCGATCGGAGCGGCGACGGGCGGGTATCCGGCCTCCTTGCCGATGACGGCGAGCTCGTCGAGCACGTCGTCGAGGCGGTCGGACGCACCGTGGGCGCGCAGCCGGGTGTCGATCGCGGCCACAAGGCCTGCCGGCAGTTCGTGCTGCGCGGCCCGCACGGCGATGCGGGGCGCAAGCGGCGTCACGGGGTCTTCGCCGATGAACTCGTCGACAGCCTCGGCCGCCTGCCAGAGGGTCTCGATGTTGACCCCGCTGTCGAGACTGAGCCCCTTCAGGGCGCTCGCGAGCCCCTCGCCGGAGACGCGGTGAAGGATGAGCGCAATCGGGTAGACGGCGCACGCGATTCGGTCCGCGCCGGCCCGGGCGGCGTCGAGGGCGGCGGCGAGCCCACTCCCGGCAGCCCCCTGGCAGAAGATGCCGACGGGCAGGCCGCTCTCCGCGGCGAGCGCTGCGACGAGCTCGTGCGCACGCGGAGCCTCGAGTGCCCCGGACGGGTCGTGGAGCAGGATGCGCGCGGCACCGAGGTCGGGGAGCTTCTTGGCCTGCTCGAGCATCTGCTTCGTCTGCCCGCCACGCTCGGGGCTGTAGACGAGACCCGCGTCGAACTCGCGGTCGGCTGCGGTGATCGCCTCGGCCGCCTCCCGCAGGTTCTCGACGTCGTTCAGCGGGTCATGGAGGCGGAAGACGTCGATGCCGCTTTCCGCCGCGCTCGCAACGAACCGGCGCGCGAAATCGCCCCCGACGGGGCGCGAGCCGACGAGGAAGCGGCCACGGAGCGCCATGCCGAGTGGCGTCTTCGTCCGCGCCTTGAGCGCCCGGATCCGCTCCCACGGGCTCTCGACTCCGCGGCGTACCGCGCTGTCGAAGACGCCTCCCCCGGAAACCTCGAGCGAGGCGAACCCGACCCCGTCGAGCAGCTCGGCGAGCTCTAGGAGGTCGGCAGTTGGCATGCGCCCGGCCAGCGGCTCCTGGCTGAGCAGGCGGATGGTCGTGTCGACGAGCGCGGGCATGACGAGAGGGTAACGCGCAGCCTCGGGTCACGCAGGTGCCCGAGTGGCGACGAGTCCCCGGCCCGGGCCGTTGAGAAGGGAGGTACACCAGACCCCCTCCCGCGAACGAGCCTAGTTCGAAAGCTGTGCCGCGTGGGCGACGAGACTGTGCCGAAAGCGCATCAGCGTGCCGCTTGGGCCAGGCACGCGCGATTTAGCTGCGGCATCTGCTTCCCCCGCGTCGGAGTCAGGTACGACTCACGGTCTGAACCGCCGTCGAGCTCGAGACCGCTGTTGTCGTAGACCCCCGGGTCGATAACGTCGATTGACTCGTAGCGACCGATCCCTGGCGCCATGACCACCAGCCGATAACAGGTGCCGCCGCGCGCTACAGGCATGTCAATGAAGGCGTAGGCGCCCCCGTAACCCGTCCTCGTCGTCACTCGCGCGGCACCGCCCGGAGGCGCCGAGAGCCCGGGTCCCTCGATGCTCGAATAGGTCACGCTCGCCCCCACGAGCGGAGCATCGTGTCCCGCCCGCGTGTCGTAGACGATTCCCGTCTCGGCGAATGTCCCCGGCGCGGTTGCCGCCACCTCGAAGAGGCCGTCCTCGCTGTCCGTCGACCCGGAGTCCGAGTATTCGCTCTTGAAGACGCGCACGGGGCCGCCGGGGGACATGGGCACGGGCTTCGGCGGCGCGGCTGGGCAGTCGGCCTCAGGTGGTAGTTGCTCGCAGGAGAGCTCCTTGGCGGGGGTCGACTTGGCCTCACTTTGACCACCGGTGGTCAAGGTAGTGAGTCCTGAACCACAGCCGACAAGGATTACGGCCACCAAGGAGGCCGAACAAACACCGGTTAGGCGCGCGAGATGTATCGGCCTTCCCGCGGATCGACCTTGATCCGGTCGCCCGTGCCTACGAAGAGCGGCACCTGGATGACTGCGCCCGTCTCCAGCGTCGCCGGCTTGGTCACGTTCGAGACCGTGTCGCCCTTCACGCCTGGCTCGGTCGCCTCGACGGCGAGCTCGACCGAAGAGGGAAGCTGGAGCCCCGACGGGCGACCGTCGACGGTCAGCACCTGCACCGGCGACGAAGGAGGAATGAACTGGAGGTCCTCAGCGACCGTCTTGCGCGGGAGCGAGAACTGCTCATACGTGTCGTCCTCCATGAACACGACGTCGTCTCCGGAGTCGTAGAGGTACTGGGCGTTCTTCACCTCGGTGTGCATCCGTTGGAACTTCTCGCCGGCCCGGAAGGTCTTGTCGACCACGGCGCCTGTGTCGATGTTCTTCACCTTGGTCCGCACGAATGCGCCGCCCTTGCCGGGCTTCACATGCTGGAAATCGACGATGCGCCAGACGCCGCCCTCGATCTCGATGTGCATGCCGTTCTTGAACTGGTTCGTGCCTACGGTCTCGGCCATCGCCGGAAATCTAGTCGACCGTGAGCAAGTCCTTCGTGAAAGTGGTCAGGATCTCAGGCCCATCTTCCCGGACGACCACGAGGTCCTCGATCCGGATCCCGCCGAGGCCGGAGAGGTAGATGCCCGGCTCCACCGTGACCACGTTGCCGACCGCCAGCGTGTGCCGGGACTCCTGCGCAAGGCGCGGATCCTCGTGCACGAGCAGGCCGACACCGTGCCCGAGCCCGTGCCCGAACGCGTCGCCGAAGCCGGCGGCCTCGATCCGGTCCCGCGCTGCCGAGTCGACGCCGGGCCCGGATGCTCCAGGGGTGACCGCTTCGAGGCCGGCCAGCTGGGCGTCGAGACAGACTTCGTACGCGCGCATCAGCTCGTCCGGCAGAGAGCCTGTGGCAAGTGTGCGCGTGCAGTCGGACGCGTAGCCGTCGACCATGCAACCCCAGTCGACGATCACGGTCTCGCCTCGCTCGAGGCGCCGCGCCCCGGGAACCGTGTGGGGCTTGGCCGCATTTGGGCCCGAAGCGACGAGGACCGAGAACGAGACGGCGTCGGCGCCTGCATCGTGGAGGAACTGCTCCATCCGCCAGGCGAGGTCGGCCTCGGTTTGCCCGACGAAGTCGCCCTCGTCCACGAAGCGCTCGAAGGCGATGTCCGCGATCTGTGCCGCTCTGCGAATCGAATCAAGCTCGTCCTCGTCCTTGATCACGCGCAGTTCCTCCACGAGGCCGTAGCGCGCAACGGCGTCGATCCCTCCCGCGTGCAGCCGGGCATAGCGCTCGTAGGTGAGTGAAGTCCCTTCGAAACCGATGCGGCCGGAGAGCTGCTCCGAAAGGGTCTGGTAGAGGTCGCGTTTGGCCTCCACGAACTCGGCGCCTTCGACGGCTCGAGCGCTTTCCGCGTACCGGAAGTCCGTGAACAGCTGGACGCGGTCGGGCTCGACGAAGAGGGCCGCGTTCGAGCTCACGAATCCGGAGAGGTAGCGGATGTTCGCTGCGTCGGAGACGAGCAGCGGCTCTTCGAGCTTGGCCCGTAGACCGTCGATCCGGTCGTTCATGAGCCTGCCGCCAGGAATGCCAGCGCTTCCCGGTAGCCCTCCGGCCCGTGTCCGAGGACGCGCTCGGCCGCAAGGTCGGCGATCACGGAGACCCGGCGCCACTCCTCCCGTTCCTCCGGATTCGAGAGGTGGACCTCGACGAGCGGGCCCGAGAAGAGCTCGAGAGCGTCCCGGATCGCGTAGCTGTAATGGGTCCAGGCACCGGGGTTCACGATCACGCCCTCGGCCCAGTCGAGCGAGTCGTGGCACCAGCCGACGTACTCACCCTCGCTGTTGGTCTGCCGGCACCGGACGGTGCACCCGAGCTCCTCCGCCCAGCTCTCGATCCGCTGCTCGAGCTCACGGAGGGAGAGCCCGCCGTAGAGCGCTGGATCGCGGCGCTCGAGGACGTCGAGGTTGACGCCGTTCAGGACATCGACTCGCACGGGGTCACTCTAGTCCTGGATCAGCGAGTCGAGCGCGGCTCGGATGTCGGCCTCAGGCAGCTCCACGTCGGTGCGCGGCACCCCGGGCCGCTCGAGCAGGACGAGCTGCAGCCGTCCGTTCGCGGTCTTCTTGTCGCGCCCGAGCGCGGCCCAGGCACGGTCCCGATCGACGCGTGCGGGCCGGGGCGAGAGGACGTCCTCGACGACGTCCGTGCGGCAGGCCGGAGAGCCGCAGGGCCGCGAGCAGGCCGAGCGCAACGGCCTCGCCATGGCGGAGCCGGTAGTCCGACGCCGCCTCCAGCGCGTGCGCGAACGTGTGGCCTAGGTTGAGCGTTTTCCGTTCGCCGTGGTCGTGAGGGTCCCGAAGGCAGATCGCGGTCTTGAACGCGGCGCAACGCAGGACGAGCTCCTCATCCCCGAGGTCCCAGAACGTCTCGCCGGCCAGGAGCCCGGTCTTCACGACCTCGGCGATGCCTTCCTTGCGCTCCTCCGGCGGAAGCGTCCCGAGCAGGGCAGGGTCGATCACCGTTCTCTCAGGCCAGTGGAAGGCGCCGACGAGGTTCTTGCCTTCCGGGAGGTCGATCGCGGTCTTCCCGCCGATGCCCGCGTCGACCTGCCCGACGAGCGTCGTCGGCACGGCGACCCAGGGAATGCCACGTAGATAGGTCGCGGCGACGAACCCAGCGGCGTCCGTGACCGAGCCCCCGCCGAGGGCGACGATCGTGCCGCTCCTCGGCAGCCGGAGCGCGCGCCAGATCTGCGCGACCGCTTCGAGCGTCTTCGCCTCCTCACCGGCCGGAAGCTCGTGGGACTCGGACAGTCTTCGGCCGAGTGCAAGCTGGGCCACCGCACCGTGGATGCCGGCCACACGCGCGTCCGCGACGAGAGCGGCGGGCCCATCGCTCAGGCCAGACGCGAGACGCTCGATGCCGCCGACCTCCACTCGCACTCCTCCGGCGGCAAGCGCTGCGTCGTCTGCATCGCGGACGACAGCGTCCGCGACCGCGCGATAGACCGGGCCGCGGCGCTCGTGGAGAGCACGGAAGGAAGTCTCGTCCGCGGCGAGGGGCCGCCCCCTCCCTCCGACCCGGCGCCAGGCCTCGTCGACGTCGACCTCGACGAGAACGGAAATTGCCCTGGCGCGGAGATCACCCACGATTGCGTCCGTCTCGACCGCGCCGCCTCCGAGGGCAATCACTGCCGGCTCACTCCGGCTCAGCTCCCGGCGGGCAGCCTCAGCCTCCAGCACGCGGAACGCCGGCTCACCGCTCGCGACGAACAAATCCGGGATCGTCCGCCCGCTTGCGCGCTCGATCTCCCGATCGAGGTCGACGAAGGGCCTGCCAATCCGCTCCGCTACCTCGGCGCCGAGCCGTGACTTGCCCGCGCCCATGAAGCCGATGAGCGCGAGGTGCTTGTCTAGCGGGGCTGCCAATCGATCCGCTCCAAATAGGCGCGGTGGGCCTCGACGAAGTCGCTGAGCGAGTCGCCGCCGAACTTCTCGCGGGCCGCCCGTGCGAGCTCGAAGGCGACGGAAGCCTCGGCGACGACGGACAGCGCTTCGACGGCCGCCACGTCGCTTCGCTCGACGAGCGCCTCCGCAGGCTCGCCGGTCGCGAGGTCGACCGAGCGCAACGGCCGCATCAAGGTCGGGAGCGGCTTCATCGCCGCCCGGACAACGATCTCCTCGCCGTTCGAAACGCCGCCCTCGATTCCCCCGGCACGGTTCGTCTCGCGGTACAAGCCTCGCTCGTCCCTGAAGATCTCGTCGTGGGCCGCAGAGCCGCGCTCCCCGGCGAGCGCGAAGCCGTCTCCGATCTCGACGCCCTTGACCGCCTGGATCCCCATCAGAGCCCCGGCGAGCCGCGCGTCGAGCCGCCCCTCCTTGGTCGCGTATGAGCCAAGGCCGGGAGGAACACCGCGTGCCCGAGCCTCAACGACTCCGCCGACAGTGTCGCGGTCGGCCTTCGCCTCGTCGACGTCTCCCATCTCGAGTACCGATCCGGCGACCTCGACCCCGATCTGCGCGAGCAGCGCCTTGGCAACGCCGCCGGCCGCCACCGTCAACGCTGTCTGCCGCGCGCTCGCGCGTTCGAGCGCGTCCCGCGTGTCGGCGAGGCCGTACTTGAGCGAGCCCGCGAGATCGGCATGGCCGGGCCGCGGGAGCGTCACCGGTGCCGTGCCCTTGCCGCTCGGCTCGCCCTCCGCCGGCCAGGGGCTCATCCCCCACTCCCAGTTCGCGTGATCGCGGTTCGCTACGACCAGGGCGAGCGGGGTCCCGAGCGTTCGCCCGTGCCGGAGCCCGGCGAGCACGTCGACGCGGTCCTGCTCGAGCTGCTGGCGAGGACTGCGCCCGTAGCCCTGCTGGCGACGGGCGAGATCCGCGTCGATCCGCTCACGCTCGAGGACGAGGCCCGCGGGCAGACCGATGAGAATCGCGACGAGCGCCGGGCCGTGCGATTCCCCGGCGGTCGTGAGCTCCAGCGTCACGACGACAAGCCTACGGCGCGCCGCATCGTCTCGACGGGCGCCGGTACGCCGGTCCAGAGCTCGAACGATGCCGCGCCCTGGGCGACGAGCACCTCGAGGCCGTCGACGACCCTCGCTCCCCGCTCGCGGGCGGCCCGCGCAGTGGCGGTCTCCGGATACGGAAGGTCGACAAGCGTCTGCCCGGAGCCGAGCTCGACGAGCACCTCGTCGCGCTCCGAAGTCGCGTTGACGACGAGGTCCGCATCGCCGACGTCCGGTGGCCAGTCGCCCTGCCTGGCAAAGCTGCGCGCCTGTGGCAGGGCTTCCCGAAATGCCGCCGCAGCCCCACCGTCACCGAGCACGACGGCGCGCTCGGCGGGCAGGCCGGCGAGCACGGCTGCGTCAGTCGAGAAACCGCGGATCCGGCCGTCCTCGAAGACGAGCGTGTTCACGGACGGGAGATCCGTCTCGGCAAGCGCCGCGGCGGCGGTCTTGTGCGGCGTGGTCACGTTCACCCCGGCGAACCCGCCGGCGACGAGACCCCGGACAGCGGTCTCGAGCTCCTCCGGCGTCACATTGCAAGCCACGTAGGCCCAGTCGAGGCCCCGTGCGGCGAACGCCGCGTTCTGCATGCGCGGCGAGAGCGAGTCCGAGACCGGGTGGCCGAGCAGCCCGACGAGCCGGGTTCGGCCGGAGATCATCCGTAGCCGTGCGCGTTCGCGTAGTTGTTGAACTCGCGTTCGCTGGCCGTGAAGAAGTGGTGGACCTTGTCCGGCTTGCGCACGAAGAAGAGGTAGTCAACCTTGGCGGGGTGGGCCGCCGCCTGCATCGACGCGAGTCCCGGGTTGGCGATCGGCGTCGGCGGCAGGCCGGTCATGCCATTGCCCGTGTTGTACGGGTTCGAGCTCTCCAGTTGCGACACCTTGAGCGACTCTGTCGGCGGCACGCCGAGGCCGTAGCGAATCGTGGCGTCGATCCCGAGCGGCATTCCGTCGCGCAGCCGGTTGTAAATGACTGCCGAGACGAGCGCCCGTTCCTCCGGCGCCGCGACTTCCTTCTCGATCATCGACGCGATGATCAGGACGTCGTACGGCGTCAGGTTCTTCGACTTCGCATACCGGAGGTTGACCTTCGACCAGTTGCTCCGGAAGGAATCGAGTTGACGGCTGACCAGCTGCTTGGAGGTCGTCCGCGGCTCGAACTCGTATGTCGCGGGGAAGAGGAAGCCCTCGAGCTGCCGGCGCTTCCCGTCGCGGGCGAACCTCCCCGGGAGGAGCGAGCTCGCCGTTGCCTCGAGATAGGCCGACGACGAGAGCCGCGGATTGATCTTGCGTTTCTCTCTGGCGATCTCGTTTACGGCGCCGATCCGCTCGGCCATCTCGGTCCGCGCGAACCCCTCGGGAAAGATGATCTTCAACGTCGGAGGGGCAACCGGAGTCGCCGGCGCTGCCTTCTTCTCGTCGTCGCTACCGGCCGCCAGCGTCACGAGCCAGACGGCGAGGCCGAGCCCGCCGACAAGCAAGACGAGCGCGATCGCGCGCCTCGCCGCCAGCTGGCGCCGCGAGGTCCGAGGCCGCCGGCCAGGCGGCTCGGGCGGATTCACCGGGACTCGCTGCTCGACCACGTCAGATAGCTCGACAGGAGATGCGCAGCCGCACGGGCGTCGGTTGGATGGCTTCCTCCCCCGCCCTGCTCTGCGAGGTCGGTCGTGAAGCGCTCGTCAAAGCTCTCGATCGGCACGTCGATTGCATTACGCAGAAGCGTGACGAACGCATCGGTCTCCACCGCCTGCTCGCCGTGCACGCCGCCCATCGTCAGCGGCAGGCCCACGACCACTCGCTCGGCCTCGTGCTCACGGATCAGCCCCACCAGGCGAGCGAGCCCCGCCTCGGTCCCGGCATGCTCGACCACGCCGACCGGGCGCGCGACCGTGCCGGTTGGATCGGAGACCGCCACGCCGGTGCGGGCGGAGCCGTAGTCGAGAGCCAGGACCTTCAATCTTTCAAAGCCGAGGCTATCTCGCTCCTTCCCACCTCGTAGGCCTCGGCAAGCCCGTCGGGGTTCTTCCCACCGGCCTCGGCGAGCGTCGGCTTGCCGCCGCCGCCGCCGTCGATCTTCTTCGCCGCCTCCTTGACGATGGAGACTGCGTCGGCGCCCTTCTCGACCACTCGCTGGTCGAGGTTGACGACGAGGTACGCGCGGCCGTCGTCGACGGAGCCGAGCAGGACAGCGTTCGCCTGCTTCGACTGCCGGATCTGATCGGAGAGCTCTCGCAGCGCGGGGCCTTTGAGCGCCTTCACCTCGGCGGTCACGATCCCGTCCGACTCGTCTCTGAACTCGATGTCGGCCTCGGCTGAGGCTTTCGGCCCTTTCTTCGCCTCCTTGCGGGCTCGCGCGAGCTCGTCGCGCAGCTCCTCGGCCTCGTGGGCCTTGCCCTGGAGATAGGCGAACGCATCCGAAGAAGTGAGGGCTTCGATTCTCCGCGCGCCGGAGCCGACGGAAGCTTCGGAGAGAAGGACGAACGGCCCGATCTCGGCGGTCCAGCGGACATGTGTGCCACCGCACAGCTCGCGAGAGAAGCCCGGGATCTCGACCACACGGACCTCATCGCCGTACTTCTCGCCGAAGAGCATCATCGCCCCGAGGTTGCGCGCCTCGTCGATCGGCGTCACGAACGTCCGCACCGGCAGGTTCTCGAAGACCTGCTCGTTGACGATCTGCTCCACGCGACCTCGTTCTTCCGCGGTCAACGCCTGACCGTGCGTGAAGTCGAAGCGCAGCTTGTCGGGCTTGACCGCTGAGCCCGCCTGTTGGACGTGGTCTCCGAGCACGTCACGAAGAGCCTGGTGGAGCAGGTGGGTCGCGGTGTGGTTGGCCATCGTCGGAAAGCGAACCTTCCAGGGGACGACGGCGCGAACACGGTCGCCCTCGACAAAGCCCTCGCCGTGGAAGAGCAGCACCTGGTCGTCGCCGACGCGATAGGCCTCCTCCAGGTCGGCGCGCGCGCCCGTCTCGTCGTGCTCGATGAAACCGGCGTCGCTGACCTGGCCCCCGCCCTCGGGGTAGAAAGGCGACTCCCGGAGCTTGGCGAGAAAATCGCCGCCCTCGAGCTGCTCGAGCGCGCCGATCTGCGTGAGCACCTCCGTCCTCTCGTAGCCGACGAATTCCGCCTCGAAGCCTGCATTTGCTGCGAACTGAGCCGCCCGCGCCTCCTCCCTGCCTCCGCCGGACCGCGAGCGAGCACGCTGTTCGCTCATCAGGCGCGTGAACGTCTCCTCGTCGATGGCCATCCCGCGCTCCAGCGACAGCTCCCGTGTCAGCTCGAGCGGAAAGCCGTACGTGTCGTGGAGCAGAAACGCGTCCTCGCCCGAGATCGCTCCCTTGGCGACAATCTCCTCGAAGAGCTTCAGGCCGCGCTCGAGCGTCTGGGAGAAGCGCTCCTCCTCGGCCCGGACGATCTCCTGGATCCGTTCGCGGTGCTCGACGAGCTCCGGGTACCACGGACCCATTTGCTCTGCGACCACCTCAGTGATGGGCCAGAGGTCGTCGAGACCGATCGTCCGCGCCTGCTGAACGGCGCGGCGGATGATCCGGCGCAGGACGTAGCCGCGCCCTTCGTTCGACGGGAGGACGCCGTCGCCGACCAGGAACGTCATCCCGCGCCCGTGGTCGGCCAGGATCCGATGCGCCTTCGTCGCCTTCTCCGACTCGCCGTAGGCGATTCCACTCTGGGCTTCGATCCAATCCATGATCGCCTGGAAGCCGTCCGTCTCGTACACCGAGATCACGTCCTGGAGGACCGTCGCGGCCCGCTCGAAGCCCATCCCGGTGTCGACGTTCTGCTTCGGGAGCGGCGTGACTGTGCCGTCGGCGTGGAGCTCGAACTCCATGAAGACGAGGTTCCAGAACTCGAGGTACCGCTCGCAGGTGCAGCCCGGCGCGCACTCCGGTCGCCCGCAGCCAAGCGCTTCGCCGCGGTCGTAGAAGAGCTCGGTGTCGGGTCCGCACGGCCCTGGGCCGCCCACGGACCAGAAGTTGTGGGAGCGGTCGAGGCGAATGATCCGCTCGGGTGGCATCCCGATCTGCTCCCAGAGCCGCACCGCCTCTTCGTCCTCGCCGAGCCCGAGCTCCGGGTCACCCGCGAAGACGGTGACCCAGAAGAGGTCTGGGTCGATCTTCATGTAGTCGAAGACGAACTCCCAGGCGAAGTCGATCGCGCCTTCCTTGAAGTACTGCCCGAACGAGAAGTTCCCGAGCATCTCGAAGAAGGTGAGGTGGGAGCCGTCGAGCCCGACCTCGTCGATGTCCGGGGTTCGAAAAACCTTCTGGGTCGTCGCCAGGAGCGGGGCAGGCGGTTGTTCCCGTCCCAGGAAGTAGGGCATCAGCGGCTGCATGCCGGCGCTGTTCAGGAGCGTCGAGTGGTCCCAGGCGGGTGGGACGAGCGAGCCGGACGGGTGCCGCATGTGCCCCTTCGACTCGAAATACGAGAGAAATCCCTCGCGGAGCTCCGCAGTGGTGCGCATGAGGGTGATTGTACGAGTCGCACTTCCGGCACGATCTCGACCCCCACGCGTGCGCTTTTGCTCAGTACGATCGCGTCGGGGAGGAGGCCGGGCGAACCTTCTTTAGGGAGACGCGACGCGATGAGACGCGTCAGCCGTCGGCGGCGCGCCTCGGCGCGGGCTCGGGCTCCTCGCTCCCGATCTCCTCGCGGATCTTCTCGAGCGCACGCCGGATCAGCCTCGACACGTGCATCTGCGAGATCCCGACCTGCTGTGCGATCTGCGACTGGGTCAGCCCCTTGAAGAACCTGAGGTGGAGGATCATCCGCTCCCGCTCGTCGAGCACGCGGAAACCGGGCGCCAGGACGGCTCGGTCCTCGGACACTTCGTACTGCGTCTCCTCCACGCCGAGCGACTCGAGCGGGTCGAGCTCACCGTCGTCGTCCCCGCCTCCAGTCGAGAGTGAGATCGAGGTGTACGCGCGGCCGCTCTCGATCGCCTCGACGACCAGCTCCTCCTCCTGACCCGACGCCTTCGCAAGCTCGGGAATCGTCGGAGAGCGGCCCAGCTCGACCGTCAGCTCCTCGATCAGCTTCGAGAGCTGCACGTTCAGCTCCTGGAGACTCCGGGGTACGCGGACCGACCAGCCCTTGTCGCGGAAGTGGCGCTTGATCTCGCCGATGATGTTGGGCGTCGCGTAGGTCGTGAGCTCGACCCCGCGGTCGAGGTCGAAGCGGTCGATCGCCTTGATGAGCCCGATGGCGCCGATCTGGACGAGGTCGTCGAGCTGCTCGCCGCGGTACGAGTAGCGGCGGGCCAGCGAGCGGACGAGCGACATGTACTGCTCGATCAGCTGCTCCCGCGCCGCGAGATCTCCCTCCTCGTGATAGCGGCGCAGCAAAGCCCGGTCTTCCGCGGAGGTCATTTGCTGCGTGCCTCGACTGCCTTCGTCAGCGTGACCCAGTCGCCGCCTTCACCTGAAGCCAGCTCGACCCGGTCGACGAGGGTGTCGAGGATACGGCGGAGCCCAACGTCCTCACCGGCAGCGGCTTCGAGCTCGCCGCGAATGCCGTCGCGCAGAGGGCCGATCGCCGTCTCGATCTCTCCATCCTTCACCCTGAGGGCGATCGTCACGTCTTCCGACTCGCGTGCCCGCTCGAGGACCGCGTCCAGCGCGAGCTGGAGGTCCTCGAGATGCTCGATCGTCAGGTTGAGACGGATGCCGACTCCGCTCAGGACGAGATGCGCGACGCTGTACAGCTCGCGGTCGCGGGGGATTGTGAGCCTGATCTCGTCAGTCATCGACGTGCGTCGTCCTCTCGATATGCACAACGCGCCCGAGGTCGGTCTGGTTGCGGTCTCACCCCGCGCTCGACGAGATCGTGCCGGAACCGACCACCACGTCTTCCTCGTAGACGACGGCCGTCTGGCCCGACGCGACCCCGTACGCAGGCTCGTCGAAACACAGACGGAACCCGTCTGCCGTCGCCTCGACGTCGGCCGGGAGCGCCGGTGAGCGGTAGCGAAGCTTCGCGTCGCCCCGCGTGACCGAGGCATACAGGTGGCCGGTCGCCGTCACCGACCGGCGCGCGAGCGACTCGAGGGGGCCCGACGACGACCGTGTTCGTCTTCGGATCGTTGCGAATCGCGTAGGTGGGGCGTCCGGCCGCGACGCCGAGGCCTCGCCGCTGCCCCGGAGTGAAGCGCCAGAAGCCCTGGTGCGCGCCGACCGTGGCTCCCTCCTCGTCGACGACGGCGCCCTCGCGGGCGGGAAGGCCGTGCCGTTCGAGGAACTCGCGATAGTCGCCACCGCCCAGGAAGCACGCCTCCTGGCTCTCCGGCCTCTGTGCGACCTGCATGCCGGCGCGCTCCGCCTCCGCGCGTGTTTCCTCCTTCGTCTGGTCACCGAGCGGGAACCAGATTCGCTCCAGACGACGAGGGTCGAGCCGGGCGAGCATGTACGACTGGTCCTTCCGCTCGTCGGCCGCGCGCGCGAGCAGACGCCGGCCGCGGTGTTCGACGATGCGCGCGTAGTGACCGGTCGCAAGCCGGGCGGCCCCGGCGCGGCGGGTGAATTCCAGGAGCTGTGCGAAGCGGAAGCTGCCGTTACAGCGCGTGCACGGATTCGGCGTCTCGCCACGGGCATAGCCTTCGACGAACGGCTGCACGACCGCGCGGCGAAAAGCCTCCCTCGCGTCCAGGGTGACGTGCGGGATGCCGAGTGCGTGACAGGTTTCACGGGCGGCGATCACGGCCTCGGGGGAGCAGCAAGCGCGTTCTGAGTCGGGCGCCTTCGGGTCGATCCAGAGCCGGAGCGTCACCCCGACCGCGGCCGGCCCAGCACGGAGGAGCGCAACGGCGCTGTCCACGCCGCCGCTCATTGCGACCGCGGTCCGGGCCGGATCGGCCCCGGCCTGGAAGACGGGACCAAGTGCGTTCGCCAGGGCATCCGCAGCCAACCGCTCGCCGGGGACGGCGGCTGCCGCGAGCAGCGTCAAGCCGACAAGCGATCGCTCGAGCCCGTCTGCGTCCGCCTCGACGATCCGATCTCCATCGACAACGAGCCGCACGCAGGCCCACTCGTCGCCACGTGTCGCGTCTCCGGTCACCTCGAGCATGGAATCCAGGCTAGCGAAGGACTGAGCCGGGCCCGCCTGCGCGGTGAAGAAAAAGTGCCCCACCCTGCCGATGAGCTCCCGCTACTTTGCGAACCTGGACGAGCCAGGTGGGTGCCCTGCCGACTAAGCCCGAAGGCTCGCCGGACTCAAGCTCCCTTTGCAGTGATGTTGGTTCAACATTTGCAACGGGTTCACGCACAGGGTCGAGCACGACTCACTCTAGCGCGGGATAGCCCCAGCGGACGGTCACGGTCCGGTCGATGCCGAGCGTCTGCGCGAGCGCCGGTGTCACTCCGAACCGGGCGCCTCCCGGCGCAGGGCCAACCGCGATCACCTGGGTGAGGACCGACTGGTCGTCGTAGTCGATGTACACCTTTGCGCCGCACGGCAGCACGGGATCGGCGATTCCGAGGCTCTTGGCACTCAGTCGCACGCCGCACGTAGTCGTCGTGCCTTCGAGGTCGGGGCTCATCGGAGCGGCTCGTGCCTCGTACCAGGAGCCGACTTTCGCGGGCAGGCCGCCATCGTCATCGCCGCCGAACCTGTCCGAGAAGATCGCGAAGCCTGCAACGACAACGAGCAGGCCGGCCGCCGCGAGGATCGTCAGCCGTTGCGCAAGGGCTGGGGACAAGACCTACGCAGCCTGAATCAGCCTGGAGAACGACTCCCGGACGAGACTGTCGAACTGGGTCGGAAGAACCCCGTCGGCGTTTGCGAACTGGCGCAAGTGCATGAAGAGCGCCGCCCATTCCTGGTCGCGTGCGGGGTCGCCCGCCTGCTCTCGCGCCAGTCGCTCGAGATCCCAGATGTTCCACTCTCGCTCGAGCGGGGGCTCGGTCACCACGGGCTCTGTCCGGGGGATCTCCGTGACCGTGATCTCGGCGACCTCCGGCTTGGGCTCGACCCGAGCCGGAGGCTCGGCCCCGACGCGCTTGCGGCGCCACCCGAACCACGGACCAGCCGCCCGGCGAACTTCGCTACCGCTCCTCTTCACGGTCATCCTCGCGCCGAACTCGCGGGCCGAAGACGACCCAGCGGCGGCTCGGCCGGGGTTTCAGCGGTTCCAGGCGGTAGTTGATCTCGTGCTCGGGGCGGAAATCGATGACCTCCTCGACGCCTCCCGGCTCGGTCGGCGCCGGGGCGACCATCGTCTCCTCCTCAGCCGGCGGAGGTACATCGGGCTCGGGTGTGGCCGGCTCGGGTGTGGCCGGCGGAGGTGCATCGTCCGGCGTGGCGCTGGCTGGCCGGCGGAGCTGTGTCCGGCTCAGGTGGGCAGGCGGTGGCGTGGCGGTGGCGCGGGGTCCTCGACCATCTCCTGGGGGCGGCGCTGCCGGAGCACGCTTCGGCGACCACATAGCGCTGGATGGTTGCGAAGTCCGGACTCTGCCGCCAGGCGAAGTATTCGATCAGAGCGACGAGCAGCCAACCGACCGCCATCACGAGAACGATCAGCGCGGGCCTCAGCTCTGCGAGGCCGGCGACGACTGCGAGCAGGATCAGAAAACCCGCTTCGAGCACGAATCTCGGCCCAATTGCAGCTGGCATGCGCCGAAAGGTTAGAGCGCGCTACGCGTTCGTGTCGTCTGAGCCCGACGGCCGGGTCTCCGGCTCCTCCGCCTCGGGCTCCGGAGCGGTGGGCTGATCGGCCTCTGAGGGCTCACCAGCCGGCGCTGGAGTCGGCTCCGAAGGCGCGGCTCGTACCGGCTGCTCGACCTGCGGTGCCTCGGCGGACGTGGGAGCGTCCTCTGAGGAGACGGCAGCCCAGCTCGCCACCGCGCCGGCCTCGGCAGACTTGACGATCGCCTGCGCGACCTCGGTGGCCGCAGCTTCGCCGAGCCCGGCCGCGGCGAGCATCTGCTCGGAGCCTTGCTGCGCGCGGGCGATGATCGCAGACGCCTGCGAGCGCGCCCATTCGAGAGTCGACTCGACCTCGGCGCGGGTCGCATTCGTGAGCTCGGTCGCCTGATGGCGCGCCTGCTCGAGCAGCCGATTGCCGCGGGCCTCCGCCTCGCGAAGCTCCTTGGTCGCCTCGCGGTTCGCGTCGGCGACGAGCTGGCGGGCCTCGTTACGGGCTGCGGTCACGATCTCGTTGCGCTGACGGTCGCTCTCGTCGCGGAAGCGCAGGACCTCGGCCTCTCGCTGCTGAAGATCGACCTGCTTCTGCCGGACCTCCTGCTCGGTTCGCGAGAACTGAGCGGCAGACGCATTCTGGGCGTCGCGCTCGAGGACATCGGCGAACTCGGCCGCCTCGCGGATCAGATGCAGCGCGTCCATGCGGACGGCGTGACCGCTCGGCTCGACCTGGCTCGACCGGCCGGCGGCCTGGAGCACGCGAAGCTGAGCCTGGAGCTGGACGGCATGGCGGCGAAAGGACTCGAAGGCGTCGCGTACGGACTGCTCGTCGAAGCCTCCCTCGATCGCGGGCAGATCCTCGAGCCTCGGCAGCGATGTCATCGCCGGCGGCGTCTCGCGTGCTGCTGCTCCTGGTCCGTCTATCGCCATTCCGTTTCCTCCTGGCCGGTGCCGCTTTCAGTATGCCCGCTTCATCGGCGGCCTGAGGGGCGCCGACCTAGCTCGGCTTCTCTTTCGGCGGCGCGAGCTGGATTCCTAGCTCGTCGAGGTGTTCCTTCGGAACCTCCGCCGGCGCGCCGCTCATCGGGTCGAACCCCGCCTGGTTCTTCGGGAACGCGACGGTGTCACGCAAGTTCGGCTCGCCCGCCAGGACCATGACCATGCGGTCGATGCCGAACGCGATTCCGCCGTGCGGCGGCGCGCCCATCCCGAGGGCCTCGAGCAAGAATCCGAAGCGCGCCCGTTGCTCCTCGGGCGAGATCTGCAGGATGTCGAAGACCTTTGCCTGGAGCTCGGCCTCATGGATCCGGACGGAGCCGCCGCCGAGCTCTTCGCCGTTGGCGACCAGGTCGTACGTGACTGCGAGCGCCCTGCCCGGATCCTTGTCGAGCATCGGCTCCGACTCCGGGACCGGCCGCGTGAAGGGATGGTGAACCGCGGTCCAGCGGTCATCCTCCTCCGACCACTGGAACATCGGAAAGTCAGTCACCCACGTCCAGCGGAAGGCGTCCTCGTCGATCAGGCCGAGCTCCCCGCCCAGCCGGCTGCGCAGCGCGCCGAGAACGCGGGCGACCTTGTCCGGCTCGTCGGCCCCGAAGAGCACAGTCGAGCCCGGCTCTGCGCGAAAGGCTGCGAGCTCCTGCTCCGAGAGGAACTTCGCGATCGGCGAACGCGCCTCTCCCTCCTCGTTGTAGACGATGTAGGCGAGCCCCTTTGCCCCCCACTCCTTGGCGAACGCCTCCAGCTTCTCGAGGTCGGCACGTGAGTACTCCTGCGGGACAACCAGGTATCGCACCGCAGGCGCGTCCGCGAAGACCTTGAACTCGGACGCGCGCGTGATCTCGGTCGCGTCCTGGATCTCGAGCTCGAAGCGCAGGTCGGGCTTGTCGGTTCCGTAGCGGAGCATCGCCTCGGCGTACGTGATCCGCGGGAACGGGGTCTCGAGCTCGACCCCGAGGGTCTCCTGCCAGATCTCCCGGACCATCTTCTCCATCAGCTCGAGGATGAACTCGACGTCGGGGAATGCCATCTCGACGTCGAGCTGCGTCAGCTCGTGCGAGCGATCGGCGCGCAGATCCTCGTCCCGGAAGCAGCGGGCGATCTGGTAGTAGCGCTCGAAGCCGCCGATCACGAGCAGCTGCTTGAGGATCTGCGGCGACTGCGGCAGCGCGAAGAAGCGGCCCTGCTGGAGACGCGAGGGGACGAGGAAGTCGCGTGCGCCCTCCGGCGTCGGCTTGAAGAGGATCGGAGTCTCGATGTCGAGGAACCCCGCCCCCTCCATTACGCGACGAATGATGGAGACCATCTGTGCACGCAGGCGAAGATTCCGCTGCAACCGCTCCCGCCGCAGATCGAGCCAGCGGTAGCGGATGCGCAGCGTCTCGTCGACGTTCTCCTCGTCGAGCTGAAATGGGAGCGGCGGGCTGGTCGAGAGGATCTCGAGCTTGGCGACCTGGAGCTCGACCTCCCCCGTCGGCAGGTTCGGGTTGACGTTCTCGGGCGAACGAGCCGCGACCTCGCCCTCGGCCTGGAGGACAAACTCGTTGCGGATGCCGTGCGCGGCGGCGGCCGCGTCGGGCGAGTGCTCGGGGTTGACGACGAGCTGGCCGACGCCCGTGGAGTCGCGCAGGTCGATGAAGACGAGGCCGCCGTGGTCCCGGCGCTTCGAAACCCAGCCGGCGAGCGTGTGCCGCTGCCCCACGTGCTCGGGTCGGACCTCCCCCGCTCCGAGGTCGCGCCAGCTCACAGCGACTTCACCGCCTCGTCGAGCGAATCAAAGTCGACGTCCTTCTCGCCCGCGCGCCGCACGGTCGCACCGGCGGCGCGCGCGATGACGGTCGCGCGCGCGCCCACGCGACCCGCCTGAGTGAGCTGACCCTTCAGCGAACGGCCTGCGTAGTCCGTGTCAGCCGCGCGCCCTGCGCGCCGTAGCTCGCCCATGGCGGCGATCACGTTCGGCCGCACTTCGGCGTCCTCGACGGCGAAGAAGACGTCGACTTCGGGCGACGCGGCTTCGACCCCTTGCTCGACGAGCGAGAGCACGATCCGCTCGATTCCGCTCGCGAATCCGACGGCCGGCGTCGACGGGCCGCCGATCTCCTCGATCAGGTAGTCGTAGCGGCCGCCCCCGCAGAGCGAGGACTGCGCCCCGAGCGCCTCGCCCATGAACTCGAAGGTCGTGCGCGTGTAGTAGTCGAGCCCGCGCACCAGCGTCGGTGTCAGCCTGTACTCGATGCCGTAGGCGTCGAGGTAGCTGCGGACTCCTGCGAAGTGCGCCTCGCACTCCTCGCAGAGCGACTCGCCGATCGTCGGTGCCTGCGCCAGGACCTGCTGCAAGCTCGCCGGCTTCTGAGAGAGGTTGTCGAACACCCGCAGCGGGCTCGTCTCCCGCCTGGCGCGCGTCTCGTCGTCGAGCTCGTCCGCGTGCTCGTCGAGCCAGGCGCTCAGCTGCTCGAGGTACGCGGGGCGGCAGTTCCGGTCGCCGATCGAGTTCAGTTCGAGCCACCAGCCTCCGATCTCGAGGCGCCGCAGAAGCTCGGCGAAAAGCTGGATCACTTCGGCGTCGACCGCCGGGTCGTCCGTCCCCATTGCCTCGACGTTGAACTGCCAGAACTCGCGGAACTTGCCGCGCTGCGGCGCCGCGTACCGGTACATGGGCCCGATGAAAAAGGTCTTCACCGGCTGCGGCTCCCGGTGCAGGCCGTGCTGGATGTAGGCGCGGGCGACCGGCGCCGTGCCCTCCGGCCGGAGCGTCAGTGAGCGGTCGCCTCGGTCCGTGAACGTGTACATCTCCTTCTGGACGATGTCGGAGCCCGCGCCGGACGTGCGTGTGAAGAGCCCCGTGTCCTCGAAGAGCGGCGTCGTGATTCGCCGATACCCGTTGAGCGCGCAGAGCTCTTCCGCGTCCCGGATGACCTTCTCCCAGAGCGGCTGCTCGGCGGGAAGGACGTCGTGTGTGCCCCGGGGCGACTCGAACTTCACGAGGCGCGCAGCTCGGCGAGGAACGGGTTGCGGGCCAGCTCGACGCCGAGGGTCGTCTCCGGGCCGTGGCCGGAGTAGACGACGGTCTCCGGCGGGAAGCGCTCCATCAGCTCCTTGATGGACTCGAAGAGGGTGTCCCGGTCGCTGAACGGAAGGTCGGTTCGCCCCACCGAGCCGGCGAAGAGGACGTCGCCCGAGAAGAGCGCGCCCTCGGCGTAATAGGCGACGTGGGCGGGCGAGTGGCCCGGAACGTTCAGCGTCTCGAACGAGATGCCGGCGAGGTCGAGGGTCTCGCCGCCGTCGAGGAGGACTTCCGCTTCGTGGGCCCGCAGCGACACCTCGGGGAACCAGTCGGACGGATTCGCCAGGACCTGCGCCTCCGCGCGCGGTATATAGACCTTCGCGCCGGTGCGCTCGGCGAGGTCGGCGACGCCGCCGAGGTGATCCCAGTGCGAGTGCGTGATCAGGATCCCGGCGCACTCGCCGAGAAGGTCGGCATCGACAGGGGCGCCTGGATCGACGACCACGGCCTCGGGAGCACCCTGTTCCCGGCGCACGACGTAGCAGTTCGTCCCGACCGGGCCGAGCTCGTAGCGGTCGACGGCGAGGCTCATGGGCCGAGTCTAACCGCGCCCTCCGCGGCTCTCCGGGCCGGATAGGATCGCCGCGTGCGAAGCTGGCGGCTGCCCGAGATCGAGACCCCGGACGGAAGCCGCTCGCCTGTCGTCCTCCATTCGTCAGAGCAGGCGCGTGCCGTCCTGATCGGTCTCAACCCGGGCCAGGAGCTCGGTGCACATCAGGTGAAGGAGCACGCCTTCCTCGTCGTCGTCGACGGCAGCGTGCGGATCGAAGCCGGAGGCGAGACGCTCGAGGCGGGCACGGGCTCATTCGTGAAGTTCGAGCCCGACGAGCGGCACGTCGTGGCGAGCGCCCGGGGCGCCAAGATCCTGCTCCTCCTCGCACCATGGCCCGGCGAGGGCCACTACCGGGGAAGCGAACCGCCTCCTAACTAAGGCTTCTTTCCGTTGTCGCGCCTGGCCGCGGTCCGCTTGACATGGGCGCGGTAGAGCATCGAATCCATCACGTAGCTGAAGGGCAGGAACAACGCGAGCAGGAAAGCCGTGCGCGCGATGCTGGCGCCGATCGGCTCGCCGCTCTCGAGGAGCCGAATGGTGATGAACATGAGCGGCGCGAAGATGAGGGCTCGCCGGCCCACACGCTTCCACGACGCGGGCTCGACCACTCGTCCGGCGCGCGTCTTCGGCGGAGGCGGCCGACCGTTCGACTTCTTGCCCTGATCGGCGGGCTCGTCGACCTCGACCTCACGTCCTTCCTCGTCCACGTACACGAACTCGTACTCGTGACGACGTTCTTTTTGGCGACGGCGCCGTTGCTTGCGGGAGGGCACGCGACTTAGCCTAAGCCACCTGCCCTGCCTGAAGAACCGCCTTCACCACTGGACCGCCGACGTGGTAGGCGAGGTAGCGCCAGTCCGGCGCATCGAGCAGGACCGCATCCGCCCGATATCCGGGCGCGAGCCTGCCGATTCGATCCGCGCGCCGGAGAACATGGGCCGCGTTGACGGTGCAGGCGCCCAGCGCCTCCGCCGGGGAGAGCCGGAGCTGCGTGCAGGCGAGGGAGCAGACGAGCGGAAGGCTCTCGCAGAAAGAGCTTCCGGGATTGAAGTCGGTCGCGAGGGCGATCGCTGCGCCGGCGTCGACGAGTGCCCGCGCCGGGGGCATCGGCCTTCCGAGGACGAGCGCGCTCACCGGGAGCAGCACCCCGACGACCTCGCTGTCCGCGAGCGTGAGGATGCCTTCGGCGCCTGTCGCCTCGAGGTGGTCGACCGACCTGGCGCCGAGCTCGACCGCGAGCGGGACGGCGCCGGACTCGGTGAACTGGTCGCCGTGCAGGCGCACACCAAGGCCCGCGGCGGCGCAAGCAACGAGATACCGTCGCGCCTGCTCTGCGGTGAAGGCGCCACGCTCGAGGAACACGTCGGCCGCCTCGGCGAGTCGCGCCGCCTCCGGCAATACCTCGGCGAGCGCGAAGTCGAGATAGGAATCGGCGTCCTCGAACTCCGGTGGGACCGCGTGCGCGCCCAGCCACGTCGGGACACCGCCCTCGGCCGCGATCGCCCGCAGCGACGCGAGCTCGGTCTCGCGATCGAGGCCGTAGCCGGACTTGGACTCGAACGTGGTCGTGCCCGCCAGGCGCATCCAGTCACGGTGCCGGCGAACAGCGGCCTGGAGCCCGTCCTCTCCCGCCGCGCGGGTCGCCTCGACCGTGGCGAGGATGCCTCCTCCCGCTGCGTGCAGCTCCTCGTAGCTCGCACCGATCGCGCGGAGCTCGAACTCCTGGGCACGGTCGCCAGCAAAGGACGCATGCGTGTGACAGTCGACGAGCCCTGGCAAAGCGCAGAGGCCTCTGCCGTCGAGCTCCTCGACCTCGCCGTCGAGCGCCGGCAAGTCGCGCATCCTGCCAATAGCCGCGACGTCGCCCCCCTCGCACAGCACGTACGCATCACTGACGACCTCGACCTCGCCGAGTGCGTGCCCGCGCAGCGGCACGTCGCTCCCGGCGGAGCTGACGACCTGTGCCAGGTCGCGGACGAGCAGCCGCCCCGGTTCGCCCGACGGGCTCACTCGGCGCCGGGCGGCGACATCGGCGGCTCGAGCGCATGCTCTGAGGCGGCGTCGGCCGCTTCCTCGTAGCCCGCGTCGAGGTGACGGAGAACGCCTGTCGCCGGGTCGGTCGTCAGAACGCGCTCCAGGCGCTCGGCCATCTCGTCGGTGCCGTCGGCGACGACGACCATGCCGGCGTGAATCGAGTTGCCGATCCCGACGCCGCCGCCGTGATGGACGCTCACCCAGGTCGCGCCTGCGGCGACGTTCACGAGCGCATTCAGAATCGGCCAGTCCGCGATCGCGTCGGAGCCGTCGCGCATCGCCTCCGTCTCGCGGTAAGGCGAGGCGACCGAGCCCGAGTCGAGATGATCGCGCCCGATGACGACGGGAGCCCGAACCTCTCCCGAGCGTACGAGCTCGTTGATCGCAAGCCCTGCCCGAGCCCGGTCACCCAGGCCGAGCCAGCAGATCCGAGCCGGCAGGCCCTGGAACTGGACTCGCTCAGGAGCGAGCTCGAGCCAGCGCTGAAGCAGCGCGTCATCCGGAAACAACTCCTTCAGCGCTGCGTCGATCGTCGCGATGTCGCGCTCGGCCCCGGAGAGCGCCGCCCAGCGAAACGGACCGATTCCTCGACAGAAAAGTGGCCGGATATAGGCCGGGACGAAGCCCGGATATGAGAACGCCTCCTCTATGCCGGCCTCTTGAGCCTCCCCACGAAGGTTGTTGCCATAATCGAAAACATGGCTCCCGGTTCGGACGAGCTCGAGCATCGCTTCCACGTGGCGCGCGATCGAGGCGCGGGCACGGCGGAGGTACTCGTCGGAGTCGCTCGCGCGCAGCTGCGCCGCCTCCTCAAGAGACAGCCCGACGGGGATGTACCCGGTCAGTGGGTCGTGTGCGGCGGTCTGATCGGTGACGAGATCGAACGCCTCGCCGCGTGAGGCCAGCTCGGGCACGACCTCGGCGGCGTTGCCGAGTAGGCCCACCGAGAGCGGCCGGCGCTCCGCGGCCGCGTCACGCACCAGTCCCAGCGCCTCGTCAAGCGACTCGCTCGCACGGTCGAGGTACCCGGTCTCGAGCCGCCGCTGGATCCGTGCGGGATCGACCTCGACGCAGAGGATCGCCGCACCCGACATCGTCGCCGCGAGGGGCTGGGCGCCGCCCATCCCGCCGAGCCCGGCGGTCAGGATCGTCCTCCCGGCGAGGTCAGCCGACCCAAAATGCTGCTCGCCGGCGGCGGCAAACGTCTGGTAGGTGCCCTGGAGGATTCCCTGGGTGCCAATGTAGATCCAGCTGCCGGCCGTCATCTGGCCGAACATGGTCAGCCCTTCCGCTTCGAGTCGTCGGAACTCGTCCCAGGTCGCCCAGCGCGGGACGAGCAGCGCGTTTGCGATCAGGACGCGCGGCGCCCCGGGATGTGTGCGCAGGACGCCGACCGGCTTACCGCTCTGGACGAGCAGCGTCTCGTCCTCTCCGAGCGTGAGCAACGAACGAACGATCGCCCGCAACGCGTCGTGGTTCCGCGCCGCCTTGCCGGAGCCTCCGTAGACGACGAGCTCTTCCGGACGCTCTGCGACTTCTGGGTCGAGGTTGTTCAGGAGCATCCGCAGCGGTGCCTCGGTCGACCAGGACCGGGCGTTCAACTCCGTTCCGCGCGGCGCGCGAATCGACGAGAGGTCGCCGCAGAGGGCCTCGACGGAATCCGAGAGCGTGTCGATCGCGGTCACTCGCCGCGCCGTTCTCGTTCGATCCGCCGGCGAAAGCTCCACCACGCATGTGCGGTTGCGACCACGAAGCAGGCGAGGGCAACCGGGAGAGCCCCAAACACGACGCGGGTGCGGATGCCGAAGATCCCGTCGTGCGCCTCGTCCTCGATCTTCGGCAGGATCGCCGCGCCGGTCACCCCGGCGACGACCACGAAGAGGATCGTCAGCACCCCATAGAAGATCGCGCTGTCGCGGAAAGGACGCTTCGGCAATGGCAACTGCTTGCGCGTCATCTCATGCTCCCCGCTCCGGCCTCGACCGCGGCCAGAGCAGAGCCGTCTCGGATCGACGCGGCCACCGCCTCGATGTCGTCCGTCAGCGACCGGTCGTCGCCCAAGCGCGGCGAGAGCGACCGCACGAGCTCGCGGGCGGCTCGACCCCCGACACCTGGTGCGAGCGGCGCGTGGAGCTCGACCGCCTGCGCGCCGGCCAGAAGCTCGATCGCGACGATGCGCTCGGCATTCGCGAGCACCTGCCACGCCTTCAGCCCGGAGGCGTTGCCCATGGAAACGTGATCCTCCTGTCCCGCGCTCGTCGGGATCGAGTCGACGCTCGCCGGATGGCAGAGCGCCTTGTTCTCGCTGACGAGCGAGGCGGCCACGTACTGCGGGATCATGAACCCCGAGTTGAGACCGCCGTCGGCCGCGAGGAAGGCCGGCAGCCCTTCGGAGAGCGCCGGATTGACAAGGCGCTCGGTGCGGCGCTCGGAGATGCTTCCGAGCTCGCTGACGGCCATTGCGAGCACGTCGAGGGCGAACCCGAGCGGCTGGCCGTGGAAGTTTCCGTTCGAGCGGAGCGTCCCCTCCAGGCTGAACACGAGCGGGTTGTCGGTCGCCGCGTTCAACTCGACGCCGGCGGTGTATTCGACGTAGTCGAGTAGGTCGCGCGAGGCGCCGTGCACCTGAGCAGCGCACCGCAGCGAGTACGCGTCCTGGACGCGATCGCACCAGCGGTGGGCCTCGATGATCGCCGAGCCCTCGAGGAGCGCCAGGATGTTTGCCGCGGAGGCGGCTTGGCCCCGCAGCGGCCTGAGCTCGTGGATTGCGGGCAGGAAGCTGTCGCGCGAGCCCTGGAGCGCCTCGACCGAGAGCGCGCAGGCAACGTCGGCGGCCTTGGCGAGCCGCCGCGCGCGGACGAGCCCAAGTGCCGCAAATGCTCCCATGAACTGGGTCCCGTTCACGAGCGAGAGCCCTTCCTTGGCCTGGAGGCGAAGCGGCTCGAGCCCTGCCCTGGCGAGCGCGTCGGCGCCCGAGAGAAGCTCCCCGCCGATCCGTGCGCGTCCCTCGCCGACGAGCGGCAGCGCCAGATGAGCCAGTGGAGCGAGGTCCCCGCTCGCCCCGACCGATCCCCGGCTCGGCACCTCCGGCAGGACACCGTGCTCGAGACAATCGAGCAGCCTCTCGGCGACCTCCGGGCGAGTCCCGGAGTAGCCCTTCGCAAGCGTGTTCGCGCGCATGAGCAACGCCGCCCGGACGATCTCGTCCGGATAGGGCTCGCCGACGCCGCAAGCATGGCTGCGCAGAAGTCGGAGCTGGAGCTCCTCGGCCAGCTCCTCCGGCACCCGCTCCGATACGAAGCGCCCGAATCCCGTCGTCACCCCGTACGTCGGCCCCTCCGCGGCAACCGCACGGTCGACGACCTCGCGCGCCGCCGCCATCTTTTCGCGAGCCGAATCGTCCAGCTCCGCGGCGACACCCTCCACCGCCACCTCCCAGACGTCGGCGGTGGTGAGGTCCTCACCTGTCAGGCGGACCACAGTCGTCTGGGCCATCGCCCGGCCAGTCTAGCCTTCTCCCCCGAGGTAGAACTCGCGCGTGACCGACCGAGGGACCGCTCCGGAAGAACTGCTCCCCCAGGGTCCGGCGCACCCGGAGCGCGCGCTCGGCCTCTTGAGGCGCCGCGGCTTTCGCCGCGCCTACGCGGCAGTGGCGATCAGCGAACTGGGCGACGCCTTCCAGTACATCGCGCTCATGTGGTTCGCGTTGGTCGCGGCCGGGCCACTTGGGGTGATCGCGGTTCGGCTGGCCGACAGCATCCCCGCGCTTCTCTTCGGCCTGCACGGTGGTGTCGCCGCCGACCGCTGGGACCGGCGCCGCCTCATGATCTCGGCCGATCTCGTCCGCGGCGTCGTCCTCGTGCCGATCGCGGTCGCGGGCCTCACCGGGCACCTGCCGCTCGCTGCGCTGGTCGTAGCGGCCTTCGTGCTCACGACCGCGACCAGCTACTTCGAACCGGCTTACGGCGCGCTGCTTCCTGCTCTCGTCGACCGGCGCAACGTGCAGCAGGCCAACGGGCTCGTCCGCGCCACGGCGGACGCACTGTCCGTCGGCGGCTGGGCGCTCGCGGGGCTGCTGTTGACAGTCCTGCCGATCAGCGTCTTCTTCGCGATCAATGCCGCCTCGTTCTTCCTCTCTGCGGCTCTGCTCACCGGAGTCCGCGCGCGAGGAACCGCGGAGCGCGGCGACGAGCGCCCGAGAATCCGTGACGGCTTCGCTGCCCTGCGTCCGCGGCCGACGCTGGCAGCCTCCGTCGTCGTGCTCGGCGTGGCGGTCACCCTCTCCTCCGGTACCTGGATCGTGGGAGTGCCGGAGTTGGTGCGATCCACTCTCGGACGCGGGGCGGGCAGCTTCTCGCTCGTCGCGGCTTCCTACGCCCTCGGCTCGATCTGTGCGGGCGCGGCGCTGGCGCACTGGCCGGTTCGGCAAAAGGCGCGCGCGAGCATGCTTGCCTGGACGCTCTACCTGCCGGCGTATGCACTCTTCGCGTTCGCGGGCTCGCTTGGTATCGCGCTGGCGGCCGGGTTGGTCGCCGGAGTCGGACAGGGCTCGTCGTGGGTGCTGATCAACTCGGCCGCGCAGGAGGAAGTGCCGGACGGGCTGCTGGGGCGCGTAACCGGGCTCGTGTCGCTCGTTCACCGAGGAGCGCATGCAACGGGACTGCTCTTCGTCGCGCCGCTCTTCGCGCTCACGGCGCCCGAGCGTGTTTTCGCCGCGGCGGCCGTCGCGATCCCGCTTGCAGGCCTCGCCGGCCTCGCGATCAGCGCTCGAGCAAGCGCAGCTCGAGCACCCGCGATGAGTCGAACCCGTCGATCTTGAGCATCGCTCCGGCCGCAGCTGCGGCCGCGCCCGCCGGCATCAGCCCGACGAGCTCGGAGCCCACGACCTCGGCACCCCGCGCACGCGCCTCCTCTTCGACGCGGCCGACGATCTCGTGCAGCGCAGCCGCCTCCCAGTCCTCGACGTTCATGCTCACCTGGACGAGGCCTGCGCTCGGAAGGTCGAGGCCGAGCGCCCGGACGCCGGGAAAGCCGCCGCCGGTCTCGCGGATGACTGCGGCGACGGCCCGCGCGGCTTCGAGCTCGCCACGGAGGTTGACGTTGAAGGCGATGAGTGGCCGCCTGGCTCCGACGAGCACTCCGCCCGCGCCCTGGTCGAGCCGCCGGGGCCCGTAGTCCGGCGGCAACTCCCCCGCCTCGATCCGCCGCTCGAGCTCGGCGAGCCCGCCCTTCCGGAAGAACGCCGGGCCGCGGCCCGGCGCCATCACCCCATAGAGAAAGACCGGCAGGTCGAGCTCGTCGCCGACCCGGCGCGCGAGCTCACGGGCGGCTTCCTGCGCACGCGGCATGTCCTCGGGAACGATCGGCACGAGCGGGACGACGTCGGCGGCTCCGATTCGAGGATGAGCCCCCTCGTGGCGGCGGAGGTCGATGCGGTCGCGCGCGCATGCGATCCCCGCCAGCAGGGCTTCGATGAGCTTCTCGTCCTCGGCGACGAGCGTGAAGACCGAGCGGTTGTGGTCGGCGTCTGCGTGGACGTCGAGCAACTCGGCGTGCTCGCCGAGCGCAGCCGCGATGGCGTCGATCGTGGCTCGGTCGCGCCCCTCCGAGAAGTTCGGCACCGATTCGAGCGGCAGCGTCACGGGCGTACTCTAGGAGTGTGAAGGCGTACTACGACGCGCGGGCACAGGAATACGACGACTGGTATCTCGGGATCGGCCTGTACTCCGACCGGGAGCGGCCCGGCTGGGACGAGGAGCTTGCCGGGCTCGTCGGCGCGATTCAGGCCCTCCCGCCCGCGCGCACGCTCGACGTCGCCTGTGGCACCGGCTTTCTCACGCGCTACCTTCGAGGAGAGATCGTCGGCATCGACGCGAGCGAGCGGATGCTGGCGATTGCCCAGGAGCGCGTCCCAGAGGGCGAGTTCCTCGTTGGCGACGCCCTGGAGCTGCCCTTCGGAGACGGGTCGTTCGACCGGCTCTTCACCGGACACTTCTACGGACACCTCGAGGAGGAAGCGCGGGTGCGCTTTCTTGGTGAGGCCCGGCGTGTCGCTCGCGAGCTCGTGATCGTCGATTCGTCTCAGGAGCATTCGCCCGTCGACGAAGAGTTCCAGCCGCGGCTGCTCAAGGACGGCTCGCGCTGGGAGGTCTACAAGCGCTACTTCTCAGGCCCGGGCCTTGCCGACGAGCTCGGCGGCGGCGAGGTGCTTTTCGCGGGCCACTGGTTCGTCGTCGTGCGCTCACCCGCTTGACGCGGCGGCGCCCGTCCTACCGCTCGCTCGCCTCGCTCCAGCGCGACAACCGGGTCTGTCGTGCGTGTGCCGAGGCGGGCTTTTCGATCGAGTCGCTGCCGGTGTTCGAGGGCCATGGAGGACAGCGGGCGTACATCCTCGGCCAGGCTCCCGGGGTCGTCGAGGGCGACGAGCGCCGACCCTGGCGCGGCCGAGCGGGGCAGACGCTTCGCCGCTGGCTGCGGCTCGAGGAGGACGAGTTCTACGCGACGTTCTACTGCGCGTCGGTGACGCGCTGCTACCCGGGGCGCGCGACGAAGGGTGGCGGTGACCGCACGCCGGGTCCGCGCGAGCAGGAGCTCTGCACGTTCTGGCGCGAGTGGGAGCTCAGGCTGCTTCGGCCAAAGCTGATCGTGCCGGTCGGCGGGCTCGCCATCCGGCAGCTCCTCGGGCCAACGAGCCTCGGTGCTTCGGTCGGCAAGCGTGTCCCACACGGTGACGCCTTCGCGATTCCGCTCCCCCACCCGTCTGGTGTCAGTCGCTGGCTGAACGCGCCGGCCAACCAGGCAAGCCTCGAGTGCGCGGTCGAGCTCGTTCATCGCGAGCTCGACACGCTGAGCGGCCCTTAATGAATGGTGTAGCCAGCCTCCTCCCCGGGTTCAGCGTAGTGGGGAATTCGTCACGCGTGGGTGACGGAACCGCGCCAGAACTGGAACCGCGCCGGAACTGTGACGGTTACTTCCGGCCGACGACGGTCATCCGGCGATGGTCGAGGGTCAACAGCTCGCCGTCCTCGCCGTAGGCATGGGCTTCCCTGAACCCGGCCGCGAGCATCCAGTCGCGGAGCTCGGCCGCGGTCAGCGTTCGGACGGAGAACTCGAAGGTGCGCTCCTTGCCGCCGCGAATGATCGTGCGCTCGTCGTGGCTGCGGCTCGTCTGGACGTCGAAGCGGTGCCGGTCGATCATCCGGTCGTCGCCCCGCTCGGTCACGACCTCCTCGAGATAGCGGCCGAGCAGGTTGTCGCGATGGTTCATCTCGGCCGCAAGGAGGCCGCCCGGCTTCAGAGCCTCGTAGGCCTCCACGAGCACGCGTCGGTTGTCGTCGTCGTCGAAGTAGCCGAACGACGTGAACCAGCAGAGCACCCGGTCGAACCTTGCCGTCCAGGGAATCGCGCGCATGTCGCCTTCGACGTACTCGACCTCGACGCCTCGCTCGGCTGCGTCGACCCGAGCCAACTCCAGAAAGAGCGGAGTCGCGTCGAGCCCGGTCACACGCACACCGCGCTCGGCGAGCGGGTTCGCGATTCGCCCGTGCCCGCACGCCAGGTCTAGGAGCTCGAGCCCCGGCTCGAGCTCGAGCAGCTTCCAGATCAGGTCGACCTCCCCGGCAGTCCGTTCGGGAGTCAGCAGCTCCTCGTAGAAGTAGAGGTAGTCGTCGTCGAAGGCTGCTTCGCGGTCGACTCCGGGTTCCATGGAGAGATTCTTCCGGCGCGCACCCCCGCGGGGCAAGTGGCGGCGGCTAGATTTCGACGGTGGCAAGACCACCGCTCTACCGCGAGACCTTCGTCCGTCTGCTCGGCTTCCTGAAGCCGTACAAGTGGTCGCTGATCGTCTCGATCGCCCTGGCAGTGGCCTCACAGGCGGCGGCGCTCGCGATTGCGTATCTCACGGCAACCGGGCTCGAGCAGGCGTTCACCGAGCAGAGCCGCGAAGACCTGTACACGATCGCGGCGCTCGTGCTCGGCGTCGGCGCGTTGCGCGCGATCTTCATGGCGGGTCGGCGCCTGATCTCGGGCCGACAGGCGCTGGGCGTCGAGTTCGACATGCGAAATGCGCTCTACGCGAAGCTCCTCAAGCTCTCGTTCGGCTTCTACGACCGGCACCAGACCGGACAGCTCCTCTCGCGCGCAACCGTCGACCTGCAGACGGTCCGCTTTTTCCTCGGCTACGGCCTGATCTTCTTCTTCCAGAACGTCCTGATGGTCCTCGGGGCGACCGCCCTCATGTTCGCGGTCAACTGGCGCCTCGCCCTGGTCGCAACCGCCGTCACGCCCCTGATCATCGTCTTCGCGTACCGGTACTCCACCGTCTCCCACCCCGTGCTGCGCGACGTGCAGCAGAAGATGGCCGACGTCTCGACGGTCGCCGAGGAGAACATCGTCGGCGTTCATGTCGTCAAGTCGTTTGCGCAGGAGCAGAACGAGCTCGAGAAGTTCGCCCAGCGTTCGGAGCGAGTCTTCGAGCGCAGCATCGACGCGAACAAGCAACGCGCGACCTACATCCCGCTGCTCTCGTTCCTCCCGCTGATCATGCAAGCCGGCGTGTTGCTCGTCGGCGGGCGGATGGTCGCCCACGGCACGCTGGACATCGGGACCTTCCTCTTCTTCAACGTCCTCGTCGTCATGCTCGTCATGCCGCTGCGCATGCTCGGCATGTGGGTCGGGCAGTCGCAGCGCGCGACGGCCTCGGGCGAGCGGATCTTCGAGGTCATGGACGAGCGCGAGGAGATCTCCGACGGGCCTGACGCGGGTGACATGCCGCCGGGCGAGGGGCGTGTGCGCTACGAGCAAGTCTCGTTCGAGTACGCCCCCGGCCGCCTGGTGCTCCAGGGCATCGACCTCGAGCTCGAGCCGGGCCGGACGGTTGCACTGATCGGCCACACTGGCTCAGGCAAGACGACCCTCGCCTCACTCGTCCCGCGCTTCTACGACGCGACGGAGGGCCGGATCACGATCGACGGCATCGACGTGCGCGACGTCAAGCTCCAGTCGCTGCGCCGCGAGATCGGCATCGTGTCGCAGGATCCATTCCTGTTCTCGGCGACGGTGCGCGAGAACATCGCCTTCGGCCGGGCGGACGCGACCGACGAGGAGATCGTTCGGGCGGCGACGCTTGCGCAGGCGCACGAGTTCATCGACGAGCTCCCCGACGGCTACGACACGGTCATCGGCGAGCGCGGCATCACCCTCTCCGGCGGCCAGCGCCAACGGCTCGCCATCGCGCGTGCGCTGATCATGGAACCACGCATCCTGATCCTCGACGACGCGACCGCCTCGGTGGACGCGACGACCGAGGCGAAGATCCGCCTGGGACTGCGCGAGGCGATGAAGGGGCGGACCACGATCATCATCGCCCACCGCCTGTCGACGATCTCGCTCGCCGACGAGCTCGTCGTCCTCGACCACGGCGCAGTCGCCGGACGCGGCACGGACGAGGAGCTTCTCAAGACCAATCCGGTCTACCGCGACATCTACGAGCACGGCCTCCTGGAGCGCGAGTTCGCCGAACGGGTCGAGGCGAGGGCAGCGGGATGAGAGTCTGGCAACCAGGGGGCCACCTCACGCAGCGGCGCGACGCGAAGGTCGAGGACTGGTCGTGGCAGCGCACGGTCCGACGCGTATCGACGCTCGCACGGCTGGCGGCGCCCTACAAGCGCCAAACGCTTCTTGCACTCGCGTCGCTCATCGCCGCAACGCTGACGGCGCTCGCGCCGCCGTACCTCGCGAAGCTCGTCATCGACGACGGCATCCGCAAGCAGGACGTGCACGCACTGACGATCGTCGTCGGGCTGTTCGTCATCGCCGGCGTCCTGAACCTCGTGACGAGCTCGGCGCAGACCTACTTCACGGGGTGGACGGGCGAGCGCATCCTGGCCGACCTCCGCAACACGCTCTTTCGGCACCTCCAACGGCTCTCGCTCGGTTACTACGAGCGCAACCGCGCCGGGGTGATCATCAGCCGGTTGACGAACGACGTCGAGGCTCTCGACCAGCTCGTCACGGACGGCGTGACGACCCTCATCCAGAGCACGCTCTTCCTCTTCGGCACGTCGATCATCCTCTTCTTCCTCGACTGGCGGCTCGCTCTCGCCACGCTGACGGTGATGCCGCTCATGTTCATCGCCACCGCGATCTTTCGTGTCCGCTCGGCCCGCGCGTACCGGGCGGTCCGTGAGCGGCTCGGGCTCGTCACCGCGACGCTGGCCGAGGACATCAGCGGCATGCGAGTCGTCCAGGCGTTTCGGCGCGAGCAGGCAAACCAGCGCAACTTCCAAGAGGTCAACGCGCACTACCGGGAAGCGAACCAGCAGACAGTCGTCCTGAACGGGCTCTACTTCCCGTTCGTGGACTTCCTGTCGGCGCTCGCGACCGCGATCGTGATCGGCTACGGCGGTTATTTGGTCTTCGGGGGCAGCCTGACCGTCGGCACGCTGCTCGCCTTCGTCCTCTACCTGTCGAACTTCTTCGACCCAGTGCAGCAGCTCTCTCAGCTCTACAACACGTTCCTGGCGGCGGTTGCCGCGCTCGACAAGATCATGGACGTGATGGACGAGGAGCCCGAAGTCCGAGACAAGCCGGACGCTCGCGAGCTCGACCGGATCGAGGGCGAGGTCCGGTTCGAAGACGTTCGCTTCGGCTATGCGACGGGGCCCGAGGTGCTGCACGGGATCGATCTCGACGTCCCCGCGGGCACAACAGTTGCCCTCGTCGGCCACACGGGAGCCGGGAAGTCGACGATCGCCAAGCTCCTCGCCCGCTTCTACGACCCAATCGAAGGCCGGATCACCATCGACGGCATCGACCTCCGCGATGTCTCGCAGGCGTCGCTTCGCCGTCAGCTCGGCGTCGTGCCGCAGGAAGGCTTCCTGTTCGCCGGCACCGTCCGCGACAACATCGCCTTTGGGCGGCCGGACGCCGATCCCGCGGACGTCGCGGCCGCAGCGAAGGCGGTCGGCGCCCATGAGTTCATCCTGGCCCTCGAGGACGGCTACGAGACGAACCTCCAGGAGCGCGGGACCCGCCTCTCGCTCGGGCAGCGCCAGCTCGTCGCCTTCGCCCGCGCGCTGCTTGCCAATCCGCGCATCCTCATCCTCGACGAGGCGACGTCGTCGGTCGACATCGGCACCGAGCGGAGAATCGAGAGCGCGCTCCGAACCCTTCTGGCCGATCGCACGGCGTTCGTGATCGCACACCGGCTCTCGACGATCCGCGACGCCGACCTGATCGTCGTCCTCGAGCACGGCCAGGTCGTGGAGCAGGGCACGCACGACGAGCTGATGGCACGCAGGGGCCTCTACACGTCGCTCTACGGAGACTGGGCCGAGGTCGCGTAGTGCCGCTGCCGCTCCTCACCGAGCGGCTCCGCCTGCGACCGGCGACACTCGAGGACCTCGAGGCTTGGCACGCAATTTCGCGCGACGCCGAGGCGGCCTGGTGGGGCGCGCCAACATCGACCCTGGACGACGCGCAAGCCAACCTCGCGAAGCACATGCGCCACCACGAAGAGCACGGGTTCGGCCTCTGGCCCGTCGAGTTGCGCGCGACAAACGAGGTGATCGGTGTGACGGGCCTCAATCACCTTGCCGACGGGCCTGAGATCGAAGTCGGCTACCGCTTTCTCAGCAAGCACTGGGGCAACGGATATGCGACCGAAGCGGCACAGGCGTCGATCGAGTTCGGGCTCGGCGAGCTCGGCCTGAAGCAGATCGCGGCGGTCACGCTTCCGACGAACATCGCGTCACGGCGCGTCATGGAGAAGTGCGGCATGGTCTTCGCCGGCGTCATGGACGTCTACGGCCACGAGCAAGTGAAGTACATGATCGACCGCTAGAATTCGCGGCCGTTGCGGGGTCGTCTAATGGTAGGACGCCCGGCTCTGGACCGGGTAGTCTAGGTTCGAATCCTAGCCCCGCAGCCTTCTGTACAAATCCCTGCTCAGCGCAGGGTTTTCCATCCAAAATGCCTGTCCGAGCCGTCCTCTTTTCCTACTTCGAGATCGACGATCTGGTGCGGCTGATGGATGCCATCGACGCATCCGACATGCCCACAGGCACGCGCATCCACGTCGGCACCTACGGCGTCAATTTCGAAGCGAGCGCCTTGATCCGGGAGTACCGAGGCGGCCGTTACTCGCCGATGTTCAAGGCTGAATCACGGACACTCGCGTGGGAGAGGCGCCGCCTGACCCGGGAGGAGGAGCGACGGGTTGGCCGGCGTTTCAGTGGACGCGTGCCGGATCTGCCCGAGCTGCTTCGCCTCTCGGCCGCCCAGCGAATCGGATGGGGCGTCGAGGTCGGACGGCGCTACCGCGACACGATCCGCCGCGCACGCCGCGCGGGAGTGGTCGTCGATTCATGGCAGTTCGACGAGCTCGGCACCGAGCTCGCCGGCCCACAAGGCCGGGAGCACCGCCAGTTTGTCCGCGGGGAGCTCCAAGGGCTGACGTTCGGTCGCAAGGTGCTCGGCGACAAGGAGCTCAAGGGCTGGGTTTGGGCGACTCGAGCAGCGCTGCGCCTCGCGAGACTCCCTGTCGACCGGGAGCTGACGGCCTTCTGGCGCCAGCTCAGGCGCGCCTCGTTCCGCCTGGCCGGCGAGGAGTTCCCGGACTTCGTCGGCGATCCGGCCCGTGCGGCGCGGACCTGGTCGGACGGGCAGCGCGCGCTGGCTGCCGGCGGGCCGACACGCCGGGCCCTGGCCGAGCGCTACGTCGCAGGCATGACGCCGGGGTACCGGATCGGCCACGGCTACGGCGGCAACGTACGCGGCCTCTCGCGGGCCGAAGTAAACCGGTGGCGGAACGCCTACGTCGCCGAGCGCGCGCGCCAGGGCGTCGCGGGCTTCGGCGAGTACCACTTCGTGTTCGAGAACAGCCGAACGACGGTCATGCGGGACGCGGCACGAGCCGTGGCACGTGGAATGTCGCTTTAGCTCGGGAAGCACGGCGTCGATACCAGGAAGCACGTTTCCGAAAGAAACAACCGGGAACGGCATCTATGACTGCAATGACCTCCATCACGCTTGGCCTCGTCCTGATCGTGCTCTGCGTGCTCGTGCTCATCTGGGGTTTCCCCAGCATGCCGAAGCGCTAGCGCTCGCGCGATTCCCGTCCGCTCGCGTCTCGTATCGTGTGCGAGGCGATGGCGCGAGACACCCGCAGCAAGCAACGGCTGACCACGGCGCTCTTTCTGGGAGTCGGCGCCGGAGCGTGCGGTCTTGCCCTGCTTTGTTACGGGACGAGCCTCTTCAAGGGCCTCGAGCTCAGCTCCGTGGACGTCAGGTTCTCGATTCGCGGCACGCAGCCTGTTCCGAAGGACATCGTCGTCGTCGCAGTCGACGAGGACACGTTCAGCGACTTCAACTCTGCGGGCGTGAGCGGCCGCTGGCCGTTCCCACGCAAGCGCTTCGCCCGGGTCATCGATCGTCTCAAGGCTGACGGCGCGGACGTGATCACCTACGACATCCAGTTCACCTCGGAGTCGGAAGACCCCGCACAGGACTTCGCGCTCATCACCTCGGTACGCAACGCAGGGAACGTCGTGCTGAGCACGACTGCAGCCGATCCGAAGACGGGTCGCACGAACGTGTTCGGCGGGGGGCAGGGCCTCCGCTACAGCAAAGCACTCGTCGGCAACGGCAAGTTCCCGATCGACCCCGGCGGCTCTTTCCGTCGCGTCGCGTTCGAGATCGACAAGCTGCAGAGCCTCTCGCTCGTGACCGCCAGGCGGGCGTTGGACCACCCCATCACGCGGGACGACTTCGGAGACCAGGCGACGAACTGGATCGACTTCAGAGGCCCGCCCGGAACGATCGAGAGCATCTCCTTCTCGAAGGTCTACTACGGCCGCTTCAAGCCGGGCACGTTTCAGAACAAGATCGTCATCGTCGGCGGTACCGCGCCGGTTCTCCTGGACATCCACCCCACCTCCACGGGCGACAACATGCCCGGCCCCGAGATTCAGGCGAACGCCGTCTCGACCGCTCTTCGCGGCTTTCCGCTCAGGAGCGTTCCGACGTGGGTCACCGTGCTCGCAATCCTGGTGCTCGGGCTGCTCGCACCCCTGCTCAGCCTTCGGGTCAACCTGCTCTGGACGCTGGTGGCTGCGATCTCCGCAGCCGTTGCCTACATCGTTGCGACCCAGGTGGCGTTCCAGCTCGGCTGGGTGGTCTCGTTCATCTATCCCTTCGGCGCGCTCGTCCTCTCTTCGGTCGGCTCGCTCGCCGCGCACTACCTGCTCGCGGCCTTCGAGCGAGAGCGGGTGCGCGACGTCTTCTCTCGCTTCGTCCCCGAGAGCGTGGTCGAGCAGGTGCTCGCGCGAACCGACGACGACCTCCGCCTCGGCGGTGTCTCGCTCGTCGGGACGATCATGTTCACCGACCTACGCGGCTTCACAACGTTCTCGGAGTCGTTGCCCGCCGACCGGGTGATCCAGGCGGTGAACTACTACTTGAGCGAGATGACCGAGGCGATCCTCGAGCACGAAGGCACGCTCGTCTCGTACGAGGGCGACGGCATCATGGCGGTCTTCGGTGCGCCGATCGAGCAGCCGGATCACGCCGACAGAGGAGTCTCGACCGCGCGCGAGATGCTCGAGGTGCGGCTCCCCCGCTTCAACGCCTGGCTGCGTGAACAGGACCTGAGCCAGGGCTTCAAGATGGGTATCGGCCTGAACACCGGCCCCTTCATGTCCGGCAACGTCGGCTCGGAGCGACGCCTGGAGTACACGGTGATCGGCGACTCGACGAACACGGCCTCGCGCCTCCAAGGGATGACGAAGGGACAGGCTTACCTGTTCTACATGGCGGACTCGACCCGCGAGGCGCTCAAGGAAGAGGTGGACGATCTCGTCTTCGTGGACGAGTTCGATGTCCGAGGCCGGCAGGAGAAGGTGAAGATCTGGTCGATCGAAGCGGCGAGCGACGCCGCTTTCGAGTCAGCCGAGAAGGTCCGCCGCGAAGCCGTCGGCTAGAAGCCCGGCGCCTTGGCCAGGTAGCTGCGGCCCGCCCGAACTTTGACGGTCTTGTGCTTGCGGAAGTCCCGGACGCGGACGACCCCCTGCACCACCTTGATGAGCGTTCCGTCGCAGCGGTCTTCTGTCAGCCACTTCGTCCCGCTGACCGTCGCTGCCCCGTACTTGCCCTTGGAGCTGAAGCGCCCCTTGCCGCTGCCCCAGAGCCTCCGCACCCGCTTCTTCGCTTGTGTGGACTCGATGCTCAACGTCTTCGCCCCGCCCGCCCTGCAGCCGCGGAAGGTGCCACCGTCCAGCCGGAGCGTCATGACGGCCCCGGCCTTCTTGGCCTGTTGGATCGTGAAGATGCCCTGGTAGAAATTCGCCGAGTTCGTCTTGCCGCCACCGAGGCCTGCGGTCAGGGCAACCGTTCCCTTGAGGGTGTTCACCTGTGAGCCAACCGGGATCTCGGTCTCGCCGTCGAGCGCGACGAATTTGTCCGTTCCCTTCGCCTTGACGAGGACGGTGCCGGCCACCTCGGAGACACCGGCGATCCTGCCGGGCTGAGCCTGCTGGATGACGTCGGTCTCACACGGCGTGATGTCACTGACATCCGTCCCGCCCGGTGTCGAGATCGCATCGACGCCGACGATGTTCGTGACGTCCTCGGACGGGGCCGTGAACGAGCCGGCGTACGTCCAGGTCTCACCCGGGCCGAGTTGGCCGAGGGGTGGGTTGTCACCGCTCTGATAGGTGAGGAAGAAGTCGTCGGTCGCGTTGTCGGGAGTGCCGGCGTCGGCGTCCGGCCCCGGCGGAGTGATGATCAGAGCCTCGTCGCCCGTGTTCTGCACGGTGGCCTGGATGCTGATCGTGGCGCCCGGCTCGACCCGGTCCGAGCAGGTCTGAGTGAGCTCGAGGGTTGCAACCTGCGCCCTGTGCGAAGCGCCTCGCGCCGTCGTTGCGAGCGCGAAAATCGTCGCGCCGACGAGCAGCGCGGTCGCCAATGTCGCGCCTTTCCCCAACCTTGGATTCCTCAGATGACTCATTTGCCGCAGACCCTCCCCGTTTTCAGGCGGCACGGAACAACTTCCGGTCACTTTTACATGCTTTCACCAGAATCCGCAAACAGAAGGATGTTGAGCACGACCGGCAAACCTGTGTAGGCTGCCGCTTCCCATGAGGCTCCCCGGAACCCCAACCGCCGGCCCGCTTCCGCCTCTGGCGGAGACTTTGCGCCGCTCTTTCGTCGAGTTGCTCGGCACGTTCGCCCTCGTCGTAATCGGCGTCGGGACGATCATGGCGGTCGGCCCGCAGGCCGACGCGGGCACACTCGAGGTCGCGTTCGCGCACGGCCTGGTGATCGCAGTGATGATCACGGCCGTCGGCCACATCTCGGGTGGTTACTTCAACCCGGCGATCACTTTCGGCTTCATGCTGACAAGGCGGATCTCGGTCCTGCTTGGCCTCTTTTACGTGATCGCGCAGTTCGCAGGCGGCGTTCTGGCTGCGCTGCTCCTGCGCTGGATCTTCCCGGCGGCGAACCGGGACGCGACGAACCTCGGCGCGCCGGCGCGACACACGATCGACCTCGGCCCAGCCCTCGTGGTCGAGGCGCTGCTCACTTTCTTCCTCGTTTGGGTCGTCTTCGCGACGACCGCCGATCCGCGCAGCACGTACAGCGCGGTCGCGGGCATCGCGATCGGTCTCGTCGTCGTCTTCGACAACCTCATGGGCTACCCGCTGACGAGCGCCATCGTCAACCCGGCCCGCGCCCTCGGGCCACAGCTCGTCGGGAACTCGTGGACGGACTGGTGGATCTGGTACGTCGGCCCGCTCGCCGGAGGCGCGATCGCGGCACTGCTCTACGACGAGCTCTACCTACGACCCAAGGCACCATCGGCGACCGCCGAACCGGCGCCGCCACCTCCTCCCGCCTAGCACGTCAGCGCTCCCGCATGGGGTCGCTAAACTTGTCCGAGCCGGGCGCATTCGTCTAGTGGCCTAGGACACCGCCCTCTCACGGCGGCGGCACGGGTTCGAATCCCGTATGCGCCTTTTCACCCCTCCTGGCTCCGCAGAATCCGCATTGTTACGCGGTTCAGAGGGCGAGGGCCCGTTTGCGCGTGAACCCTCGCCCCTCCGCGCATCGTGGCGATCAAACGTACGACTACGGCCGCCGGGGCGGTCTTGCCGAACTCTTGCAAACGTTGGTTCCTTCCGAATCGCCGATCGGAGCAGCCGGCGTTGCATACCGAGATGAAGTGGCAGATCCGGCGATCGTGTGCGTGGGCACGTCCTCGTCTGCCGCCCGTGTCGACGGAGCACGGTGTGGCTCAGTTCCCCGTGCCCGCGCATTCGTCGTTGCGGATGAAGCCCATGCAGAGCTCGCCGCCCTGATGGGGACGCTGCGTGGATCCAGCCGTCCTCGATTGCGTTCTGCGTCTCGCGAGGTCACCGCCGAACAGGGGAGGTCCTGTGCGGCCTTTGCAGGCGATGGCGCCGTTGCGCGTCGGAAGTGAATAGAGCGGCTGCAACGGGTCGTCGGGGTGGTGGCTTGCAGGCCACCGCTGATCGTTCCGGCGTCGTCGGGGCGCTCCTCGTGCCGGGGACGGACGCCGCACCGTGCTCGAGGTAGAGGCCGGCGCGGATCGTCACGGTTCGCTCCGGCAGACCGGTCGCCGGCACGACGACCGCGGATACGTACCGGCTGCGAGCTCGCCCTTGCAGGTCGTGACGCCGGGGCTCGCTCCGGCGAGTCCGCCGCGCCGACGCGCAATGCCGCGGCGAGCACGCCCACAGTCACGAGCCAGATTGCTCGGTGCACGAAGTCTCCCCTGCCCGTCGAGACCGGCCAGGTCGAGCGCGACTCGGTTCCCTTCCGGACTCGCGAGGGGTGGAGCGGGGCCGTTAGATGCAACAGCCACAGGTCGGTCGAGGAGAAGTTGCCGCCTAGACCGATGAGTTCTGAGACCGTACGTCGTCTCTAGTGGAAATCGGCAGTGACGAAGGGGAGAACGCATGACAGAGCCTGATCGGACACGAACAGCCGCGCACGAACGTCTCTCGACCGGCTCGCTCGCGCGCTGGGCGCGTGCCTGCGCGACTCATCCATGGCGCGTGGTCTTCGCCTGGGTGGGGATCGTCGCTGGCCTGATCCTCCTCGTCGCAACGATCGGGGGCTCGCTGAAGGACGAGTTCTCGATTCCGGGCTCTGAGACGCAGAAGGCGACCGACCTGATCAAGGCCGAGTTCGCCTCCGAGCAGGGCGCTGTCCTGAACATCGTCTTCGCCGCACCGGAGGGCCAACGACTCGACACGCCGGAGCGCAAGGCCGCGATTCAGGAAGCCATCGCGCGCCTGAGGTCGCCCGAGTTCAAGCCCACGGCCGACAAGGCCGGCCTGGAGAGCGTCGCCAACCCCTTCAACAAGGACACGTTCTCCGACGACGGCCGGATCGCCTACGCAGAAGCGCAGTTCAACGAGACGATCGAGACCGAGGACCGCGACGAGGTCGTCGCCGTCCAGGACGCCGTCCGCGAGGCGGTCGAGCCCGCCGGCGTAACGGTGGAATTCAACGGCGAAGCCGAGTTCCCGCCCGTCGAGCAAGGGACGTCGGAGGCACTCGGTCTGCTTGCGGCGATCCTCGTCCTCCTCTTCGTCTTCCGCACCTTCGTCGCGATGTTCATCCCGATCATGCTGGCCGTCACCGCGCTCGCGACCGCCTTCCTGCTGCTGTTCATCCTGGCCGGGTTCACCGACATCAACACGATCACGCCCATCCTCGTCTCGATGATCGGACTGGGTGTGGGCATCGACTACTCGCTCTTCATCGTCACCCGCTTCAGACAACTCCTGCACGAGGGCCTCTCACCTGTGGACGCCGCCGCCGAGGCCGGCTCGTCCGCGGGGCGCGCAGTGCTCTTCGCGGGGGTTACGGTCGCGATCTCCGTGTCGGGCCTCGCCTTCTTCGGCCTGGATTTCGTGACCAAGCTCGGGATCGGTAGCGCGCTCGGCGTCGTGACCACCGTGCTCATCGCCAACTCGCTCTTGCTCTCCGTCCTGAGGCTCCTGGGTCACAAGATCGACCGGCTGAAGGTGCCGTTCCTGCGACCGGTGGACGACTCCGAAGCCGCCCGCGACAAGACGCTGATCGCGCGCTGGGGCCGGTTCGTGACTGCACATGCGCGGTTCGTGCTCCCGGCGGCGTTGCTACTGATCCTGGGCCTGGCCGGGACGTCGCTCTTGGTGCGGCTCGGCGCCGCCGACCAGGGGACGCAGCCGAAGGAACAGACGAGCCGAAGAGCGTACGACCTGCTGGCCGAGGGGTTCGGGCCCGGCTTCAACGGCCCAATTCCGATCGTCGTGGACGTCAACGGCGACACGCAGGCGCCGGAGAGGATCTATGACGGTGTGCAGGGTCTCACAGGAGTCGCCTCGGTCCGCGAGCCGCAGCTGAACGACGAGAAGACCGTCGGGATCGTGTTCGTGACTCCGTTGTCCGCTCCGCAGGACGAGGCGACGGACAAGCTCGTCGACCGCTTGCGAGACAACGTCGTGCCGACGGCGACAGAGGGCAGTGCTGCGGTTGCGTACGTCTCCGGCCAGACGGCCGCATTCAAGGACATCGCCGATCGGATCTTCGAGCGGCTACCGATCTTCCTGCTCTACATCGTCGGCGTCACCTTCATCGTCCTGGCGATGGCGTTCCGGTCGATCGTGGTCTCTGCGACGGCCGCGGTCACGACTCTCATGTCCGCATTCGTCGGCTTCGGCGTGCTCGGCCTCGTGGTGCAGGAGGGTCACCTGCTTGGGCTGACGGGACTCGACAGGACGGGGCCGATCGAGACCTTCGTCCCACCGATTGCCTTCGCGATCCTCTTCGGGCTCTCGATGGACTACATGGTCTTCATCATGAGCCGCATCCGCGAGGAGCACGTTCACGGGCTGCCGACGCGTGAGGCGGTGGAGCACGGGATCGCAGCGATCGGACGTGTGGTCGTCGCAGCCGCGCTGATCATGGGCACCGTGTTCGCAGCCTTCATCCTGAGCGCCGATCGCATTCCGAAGGAATTCGGGTTGTTGCTCGCGGTCGCGATTCTCACGGACGCGCTGATCATCCGCATGACGCTCGTGCCAGCCTTCCTCACCCTCCTCGGCGAGAAGTCGTGGTACATCCCGCGCTGGCTCGACCGCTCGCTTCCGAACATCACCATCGAGTCTCCGCACGAAGGCGGGACGCGAGTCACTGTCCCCCCGAAGGCGCAAGCCGCAGCGGAGTAACCACAGCTCGAGGAAGTGAGGGTCGTGAGCGCGTGCGGCTAGGGCGCGCTCACGGCTCGTTCGTCGAAGGAGGCGGCGGCGGTGCCGGTTCCGAGCTCGGAGGTGCCTGGGCAGGAGTCGGCGGCGGTGCCGGTTCTGAGCTCGGCGGTGCCTGGGGAGGCGGCATCGGCGCAGCGGACTCGGGTTGCATCTTCGTTGCGCCAGCCTCGCCCGCACTCACCTGGAGCCAAGCGCCGACGGCGATCAGCACCGCAAACAGGAGACCGAACCACGCCCACGCTGTGCGGAACTCGTTGTCGACGAGGACCTTGAGCAGGGTGGTGAGCACGATGAGTGCGCCAAGGACTCCCGCGGCCATGCTGTCGGACAGAGGCAACGCGACGTCCGTCGCGAAGGCGCGAACGGCGAGCCACACGAGGAGCGCGATCGTCAGCAGCCCGACGAGGACGCCCCAGCCGTGCCAGGCGTTCACTCCCGATGAGATTCCGAGCGCCTCCACCTCCACCTCCTGCCACTTGAAGAAGCTGTCGATCAGGAGGAGCAGGCCGCCCAGGAGCATGAGCTGCATCCCGCGCGAAAGAGCAGTGATTCGATCCATGACGAGGAGTCCTTTCGGAAGGGGTCGTTGCCGACTACGGAGCGGAGTCTCCCATCGCATTCGGACGCTGTGCAAGGTCCCGGCTGGGCCGGAAACCGGGCTAGCCGAGGGGGACGACCTGGCGAACCGTGCCGGCCCGCTGGTGCCGCGCCTCGATCCCGAGCTCTCCGCCCTCCGGAGCCTCGATCACCCACTCGAGCTTCGCGAGGTCGTCGGTCGAGTCGTCGCTGCCCCACCAGAGCGTGCTGCGCTTATGGACTCGGCCCTGGAGCTGGCCCGCCTCCTCCTTACGCTCGCCCGCTAGAAGCCTCGCGCCCTCGGGCAGCGTCAGCTCCACCTCCAGCGGACGCACCGCTTTCCGCTCGACTGCCTTCTTGGTCACGTTCGTCGGCAGCCAGCCGGTGTTCTGGAGAACGAGCCGCACCCTGTACGCGCCCTCGCCCACCGGCTCGACGTCGAGCGACTTCAACTCGAGCCGCGGTGAGACGAGCAGATGGAAGAGCGCGAAGTCCGAGTGAGGCGCAATCTCCCGCTCGAGAAACTGCGGCGGCACGTTGCCCCAGCAGTACATGATGTCCCAGCCGCCGAGCTCGACCTCGCCGAGTTGCTCGTGCTGGAACGGATACCAGTCGACGTAGCCCTTCCCGTCCAGGGCGTCGTCGTTCCAGCGCAGAAGCTTGAGGTCGTCTTCCGGCGGGTGATCCTGGAGCCATTCGATGAAGCGGAAGTCCTCGATCCCGGCCTCCCGCTGCGGGCTCCAGAACTCGGTCGTCCAGGAGAAGACGCCGACGTGGTCGTAGAACCAATCGTGGCCCCCGCCCTTGATCGTCTGCTTCGGGTCGTACTTGAAGTCGTGGAAGACCGAGACGGCCGGGTAGCCGGTTCGCTTCGTCGCCTCCTCGCCGAGGAGCTTGTAGGCGCGCAGGTCGAACGTCGGATAGTGCTCGTCGTCGTAGCTCGCGTACGGACGCAGATGGACGCCCGAGAAAGTGTGGTAGGCGATGTGGCCGGTGATGTTCGGCCGGTCGACGACTGCCTGGACGATTGCGCGCGTCTCCGGCTCGGAGACCGCGTACGGGCCTGCGCCCTCCTGCTCGCCCTCCGGCGCCCACTCCATCGGGAAGTTGCGGTTGAGGTCGAGGCCCTCGAGCGGCGGCGCGAACTTGATCGTGACGCCGTCGAAGTTGCGGATCTTCCCCTCCCACAGCACTCGGTAGAACTCTCCGTCCTCGGCTTCCTCGTCGGGCTCGCGCCGGATCAGCAGCCGCGGTTCGTCCGGGTGTGGCTTCCAGGCACCGTTCGGGTCGCGCATCCGCATCATCAGAATCCGGCCGTCACCGTCCAGGTCCTCCTCGTAGAGCCCGTCCTGCTCGTCGAGGCGCGGGTAGGGCCTGACGCTCGAGCGAACGAAGTGCGGACGGTCGGCCAGGGCGAGCTCGGCGCCGTCGGGGTTCAGCCGCGGGATCACGTAGAAAGCGCGGGAGTCGAGGCAGCGCGTCACCTTGGGATCGCTGCCGTAGTCGCTCAGCAGCTTGTCGATCAGGTGGAGGGCGGCGGTGCATCCCGTCACCTCGAGCGCGTGGATGTTCGCCTCGATCAGGAAGGCGGGCTTGTCGAGGTCGGCACCCGACTCGAAGTTCGTGATCGTCGCGAGCCAGATGTCCCGGTCCTCGAAGGAGCGGCCGATCGACTCGAGCCGGTAGAGGTCTGGTCGCTCCTTGGCCCAGGCCTCGAGGATCGACGTCAGCTCGTCGTACCGATAGAACCGGTCGAAGGCAACCGCAGGCACGCGCGGACTCTACGCCGAAAGCTCGGAGACGAGCGGTGCGGTGTCGAGCGGATCGAAGCCGATCCGAGCGGCGATCTCCTCGCTCGACGGGCGTGTTCCTTCGCTGAAGAGCGCGCGCAGCCGCTTGCCGGTCTCAGGTGACCGCCACCACTCGGGCCCAATCTCGGACACGAGGTACGCGCGCAGTTGCGCGGAGCGGATCCAGGCGCGCAGGTAGTCGGCCGAGTAGAAGCCCGCGTCCATGTCCGCGAGGTATGCATCGGGGCGGTAGCGGACACCGGTCGCCTCGCCGAGTCGCTCGGAGTAGCCGTCCGGAGTGCCGCCGTCCTCGTCGAAGCGGCCCCAGAACTCGAGCTCGAAGCCGAGCTTCGCCGCATAGCGCCGATAGAGCAGGGCATCGAGGAAGGTGGTGGCCTCTGCATTGGTCGCCGCCTCATCGTCCGAGAGGTCGAAGTGCTCGGCGTGCCAACCGGCCTCGCGGGAGATCGCCTCCAGGATGAACGAATAGATCTCGGTCAGCGCGTGATCGCGCGACAGGTTGCGGAACGTGTACGGAAGGTTGGGATCGCAGCCTGCGTAGTGGAGGGCGTGCCCGGCCTCGTGCAGGAACGCCTGATAGTCGTGGAGCCCGCCCTGCGCTCTCGTGATCAGGTGGACGACTTCGGGCGCATCCGAGGCGATCACGCACGCCCGCGGAGACTTCTGCGGGCGGTCGTCGAGATCGAGCCGGATGCTCGCCTCGTTGGCGAGGTCGAAGCCGAGCCGGGAGAGGGTCTCCATGCAGACGTCGACCGAGCGCTCCTTTGTGTACGTCTCCTCGAGCGGGGAGAGTCGGCGCATGTACGCCATGTGGTACGAGGCGGGAACGGCTTCGCGCTCGGGGCCGAGCAACCGCTCGAACCAGCGGTCCCGGAGCTTGCCGTACCCATCGGCGCTCTCTGCGCTTGCCACTCGCAGCTGCTCGGCAAGCGCACGGATCGAGATGCCCTTCTCCTCTTCGTTTCGCTCGATCGGATCGACGGTCCCCGAGAGCTCGGCCGCGAGCTCGTTCTCGGCGCCCATCAGCTCTCGCCGTCCTTCGTTGAAGCCGGCGGACGCGTCGCCGTTGACGTTGCCGAGCTCCTCTCGGTCGCCGTAGGCCGGCAGGACCGCGAGCCGGGCCTGTGCCGTCCGGAGCGGGATCTCCTCGCCCTTGAACGTGACCCGCTCGGCGAGGATCGCGTTCTCGAGTGCGTCCTGGCGCTCCGAGAGCTCCTGGTCGGCAACCCCGGCCTCGCACTCCTTGCGCAGGCGATAGAGACGCTCCGCCTCGTCGCCCTCGGCTTGCTGTTCGGCCGAGCGGAGCGCATCGAGCTGCTCTCGGCTGAAGAGGTCGGCGTACGCCGCGACGATCGCGGCTCGCTCGGAGACCTCCTTCTCGCCCACGCGCACGGCGCGGACCTCTTCGGCGCGCTCGAAGAGGTAGGTGCGGAGCCTTTCCTCGTACTCCGCCGGGCTGCGAACTGCTGCGACCGTCATCGGGAACGGGAATCTACACGCGCGCGACGAATATTGCGCCGGATATCTTGCTAGGGCCTTGCGGGCTCGCGTGCGAGGAGGCGCTGCACCGTGCTCGTGAGATCCTCGAGCTCGAACGGCTTGCGGATGAACGCGTGGACACCCTCGACCTGAACCGGATCGGACTCGGTGGTGCCGCTGAGGAGGCAGACGGCGGCCCCGGGGCGTGACTTGCGGAGGTACGGCAGCAGCTCGAACCCGTGGTCCTCGCCGACGTGCATGTCGAGCAGCACGACGTCGATCGGCTCGCGGCCGACGATCACGATCGCCTGGGCCAAGGTCTCCGCCTCGAGCACGCTGTAGTTCTCGAGCTCGAGGTTGACGCGGCAGAGCAGGCGGAGCGAGGGATCATCCTCAACGATCAGCACGATGGAGCCCCCCATACGCGCGTCTGAGTCTACGTCCATACGCCCATTTGCTTCGACGGATAGACGCGCCGCGAGGACTTGACCTTGCCATCAGCGTCGAGGAAAACTCGCTCTTTGCGGGTATTTCTGTCTTCCGCGCGTACCTCGTTCGAGCGATCGGCCGTTTCCTCGTTGGAAGTGGTAAAGCCGGCCGAGCCATCCAAGCGGCTCGAGGCAATCCTCAGGGCAAGCCTCACAGCCATCAGCCCCACGCCTAAGTTTCGCCGGCAGGCCTGGCGGGAGTTTCAGCGGGCGCTCGACCCACTGGCAGCGCCTAGGCCGATGCCTCGCGAGCGCGCCTGATCCTGTCCAGCGACTGCTCGCGGCCCAGGAGCTCGATGCTCTCGAAGAGACCGGGCGAGACCTTCGATCCGGTCACAGCTACGCGGATCGGCTGGAACGCCTCGCGCGGCTTCAGCTCGAGCTGCTCGGCAACCGACCGGAGCTCTTGCTCGATCGCCTCGGCGGTGAACGGGTCCGCTTCCTCGACCGCGCGCTCGGCCTCGGTGAGCACGCGCCCGTCGAGAAGCGCCGCGTCGGGCTCGACGTCCTGGAAGAGGAAGCCGGCGAAGCCCGAATACTCGCCGAGAGTGGCGATCTTCTCCTGGACGAGCGGGACCGAGCGGCGCACGAGCTCCTCGTCCCAGTCGTAACCCTGGTCTCGGAGATAGCTCACGAGCCGGTCGGCGTATTCGTCGGGCGGCAGTGCGCGGAGATACGTGCCGTTCAGCCACTCGAGCTTCTTGAAGTCGAAGACGGCCGGGCTCGCCCCCACGCGCTCGAGGGTGAAGCGCTCGACGATTTCCTCGCGCGACATGATCGTGGTCTTGTCGTCGTAACTCCAGCCGAGCAGGGCGAGGAAGTTGACGAGCGCCTCGGGGATGTAGCCCTCGGCGCGAAGCGCCTCGACCGAGTCCGCGCCGTGCCGCTTGGAGAGCTTCTTGCCGTCCTCACCGTGAATGTTCGCCAGGTGTCCGTACTCGGGCAGCGGAGCTCCCAGCCCCTCGAGGATCTGGATCTGTTTCGGCGTGTTCGAGATGTGGTCGTCGCCACGCAGGACGTGCGTGATCCCGTCCAGCCAGTCCTCGACCGGCGAGGCGAAGTTGTACGTTGGGCGCCCGTCGGCGCGAACGAGCACGAGGTCTTCGATCTTCTCGTTCGGGTACTCGATGCGTCCGCGGATCAGGTCATCCCAGGCGGTGACGCCCTCGTCTGGCATCCGCATGCGGATTGCGCCCTCGTCCTCGTATGCCTTGCTCTCGTCGACCAGCCGCTTCGCCTCGACGCGGCAGTGCTCCATGCGGTCGAGCTGGAAGGTGACCTCCCCGTCCCAGTCGAGGCCCAGCCAGCGAAGCGACTCCTGGATCTGCTCGGTGGCTTCAGCGACCTCTCGGCTCGTATCGGTGTTCTCGATCCGCAGCCTGAAGTGGCCGCCGGCGTTTCGCGCGTAGAGCCAGTTGAAGAGCGCCGTGTGGACACCTCCGATATGGAGGAAGCCGGTCGGGCTCGGAGCGAAGCGGACGATGGGAGGCATGGTCGGCCGTATCGTACGAGTCGTGCTGATCGGGGCTCACGTCTCATCGTCCGGCGGGATCCACACGGCGATCGACCGGGCCGAAGCGATCGGGGCCGAGTCGGTACAGGTCTTCACACAGAGCCCCCGGATGTGGCGGCCGACGAACCATCCTCCGGAGAACTTCGAGCTGTTCAAGAAGCGCCGTGCGGAGGCGGGGATCGGCGGCGTCATCTGCCACGCGCTCTACCTCGTCAACCTCGCGAGCCCGAAGGACGACCTCTACGAGAAGTCCGTGACTGCGATGTGCAACACAGTCGATGTCGGGGTCGCGATCGAGGCCGACGGAGTCGTCTTCCACATCGGCTCCCATCTCGGCGCGGGGATGGAAGTCGGGCTCGACCGCGTCTGCGAGGCGATGAAGGAGGTGCTCGACCGCTGCTCCGACACGACGTGGCTGCTGATGGAGAACACCGCGGGCTCCGGCGCGACGATCGGCCGCTCCATCGGTGAGCTCGCAGTGATCTTCGAGCGGCTCGAGGGCCATCCGCGGCTCGGCGTCTGCCTCGACTCCTGCCACCTGTACGCGTCCGGCTGCGACGTGACGGACGAGGCGGCCCTCGACGGCGTCCTGGCCGAGCTCGACCGGGAGATCGGACTCGACCGGTTGCGCGCCCTGCACCTGAACGACTCGAAGGTGCCGCTCGGCTCGAACGTCGACCGCCACGACAACGTCGGCGAGGGCCTGATGGGCGAGCAGCTCGGGGTCTTCCTCGGGCATCCGAAGCTCCAGGGCATACCGGCAGTGCTCGAAGTGCCGGGAGCCGACGGCCACGGCCCGGACGCGAGCCAGATCAAGAAGACGAAGAAGCTCCACGCCCGCTGGGCCGCAAAAGTCGGGTCCTGAACGGACATGCTGCCCGGGGCCGGCCGCGTGCCTCCCTCCGCTATCGAGACTACTCGAGAAACGCGCGCGTGTGTGTGACGCGAACGAGCCGAGAGTGCAGCAACGAAAAGCGCGCCCTCAGGCGCTCGGCTTGACCTGCGCGAAGATCCGGAAGCTTGGCTCGCCGAGCGGAAGCTCGTGGAACTCCGGGTTGACGCAGCCGAGCTCGTCCTCTCGTCCCTCGTAACAGCTCTCGACCTCGACACGGCACATCGGCAGCGGCTGCCGGTTCGTGCGGACCGCTCCGAATCCCCCGTGTTCCTCGGCCTCGAGCATCAGGGCGAGGTCGATCTCGACGTTGAAGACCTTCTGCATGCAACCGACGTACGTCCGGCCGAGCTCGACGAACGAGTACAGGAACGGACAGCCGCGCTCGACGCACGCCGACGGGTGGACGACCTTGTCGCAATGAACCTCGCAGCGGCGGCACTCGACCTCGTCCTGAGGATGGAGAGGGAGCTCTTGCGGAACGACCTGAAGGCGCCGCATCGTTCTCATATTGTCGGCACGGTCGGCCGCCTCCGCAAGTCTTGACAAGGCAGAAAGAAAATGCTTGGGCCGAGGGCGGATCAGGCTGCCGCGAGTAAGCGATCCGCGATGTTGAGGACGTCCATCTGCGTGAACGCCTGGTAGTCGGGCTCGCCGCCTTCCGGGTGCTCGTCGGCGCGAAACCACATCGCCTGGACGGTCGTCATCCCGACCTCGGCCGCGCCGCGGACGTCCTCGTAGAGGCGGTCGCCGACGAAGAGCGCCTCGTCGGGCGCAACGTCGAGTGCCGCGAGGGCGCGCTCGAAGATCTCGGAGTGCGGCTTGCGCGTTCCGACTTCGGAGGAGAAGACCGCGTGGTCGATGCGCCCCGCAATTCCCATCTGCTCGAGATCGCGGTGCAGCAGCCAGGCCGGGTCGAACGCGTTCGAGACGAGCCCCAGGCGCAACCCACGTGAGCGCAGCGCCTCGAGCAGCGCGTGGGTCGTCGAGCCGAGCACCCGGGCCGGCTCCCAAGCTGCATGTTCGGCCTCGAGGAAGCGAGCGAGCTCCTCGTCCGAGATCTCGATCGCGAAGTGACGGAGCGCCTGCCGGATGAGACCCGGGTACTCGATCTCCTCGATCGTCCCGGGGACCCAGAAGAGAGGCTCGAAGTTCTCTCGGAAGTGGGCTCGAATCTCGTCCGCCGGCGCCAGGTCGTCTCGCTCCGAGCGCGCAAGCCCGGCGCGAAAGGCGGCGTCCATCAGTTCCTCGTCGTAGCGGAAGTCCATCAGGGTGTCGCCCCAGTCGAAGAGAACTGCTCGTAGCACGCCGGGTACGCTAGCCGCGTGGCGCGAAAGATCCTCTGGGCCTCGCTCGCACTCGCGCCGATCGTCTTCATCGCCGATTTCGTTTTCCACCTCGGGGACGTCGCGCTGTTCGTCCTCGCGTCGGCCGCACTGATCCCGCTTGCGTGGCTGATCGGCGAGGCAACAGAGCACGCCGCCCATCACACAGGGCCCGGCATCGGCGGCTTCCTGAACGCCACCTTCGGGAATGCGCCGGAGCTGATCATCTCGTTGCTCGCGATCAACAAGGGGCTGACCGAGGTCGTTCGCGGATCGCTTGTCAGGAAGCGTCGTCGGCAATCTCCTGCTCGTCCTCGGTTTCTCGCTGCTCTTCGGCCGTGGCGACAAGTCCGTCGACCGCGAGTCGAGCTTCATCTGGCTTGGGCTGATCATCTTCGCGACGATCGCCTTCCTGGTCCCCGCGGTCCCGGGCTGGTCCGGAGATCCCGAGCGCGACTCGCTGGCAATCCTCTCGTTGCCGGTCTCGATCGCACTGCTCCTCCTCTACGTCGGCGTTACCTGGTGGCAGCTACGCAGGCACCGGCGCATGCACATCCCTCCGACCGGCTCCGAGGGCGTGTGGTCGATGTCCCGCGCGGTCGGAGTGCTCGCCGTGGCGACTGTCGTGACCGCGGTGATCGCCGAGATCCTCGTCGGCTCGCTCGAAACCTTCGCCGAGAAGGCCCACCTCTCGGACTTCTTCGTGGCCGCGGTCATCGTCGCGATCGTCGGCAACGCAGCCGAGCACGGTGGCGCAGTCGTCGTCGCGTATCGGGGTCACATAAAGCTCGCCACGGAAATCGCGCTGTCGTCGGCCGCGCAAGTGGCCGTCTTTCTGATCCCGGCCGTGGCGCTCCTCTCCTGGCTGATCGACCCGCTCGCGCTGTCGTTCCGCCCGGTCGAGCTGGCTGCCGTCGGCGGCTCCGCGCTCCTTGTCGGCTGGTTTGTCGCCGACCGGCGCTCGAGCAACTGGAACGGCGCCGCGCTGATTGGGTTCTATGTGGTCGTCGCGGCGGCGTTCTTCATCTCGGGCGAACGAGGCTAGACGCGCGCCGCAACGCCGAGCGCGCGCGGGATCGCCTCGCTCGCGACATCGATGTCGTCATCCGAGATCGCGAGATGCGTGACGGCGCGGAGCACGCCCGGCCGCATTGTCGGCGTGAGGCGGACGCCCTCGCCGAGAAGCCGCTCGAGCGCATCACCGACCTGAAGCCCAAGGGCGCCCGACGTCGATCTGGACGAAGTTCGTCTCGACCTGCTCGAGGTCGACCGGGACGCCTGCCTCGTGCAACCGCTCGCCGAGACGGCGGGCGCGGGCGTGATCCTCCGCGAGCCGCTCGACGTGGTGGTCGAGGGCGTAGACGCAGGCCGCTGCGACGATGCCCGCCTGGCGCATCGCTCCGCCGAACTGATGCTTGTACCGCCGCGCGCGCAGCATTCGTTCCGACGACCCGGCGACGACCGCGCCGAGCGGGCAGCCGAGCCCCTTCGAAAAGCAGATCGTGACCGTGTCCGCGTCGCCCGCGATCGCAGCCGGCTGTTCGCCGCTCGCGGCGGCCGCGTTGAAGATCCGCGAGCCGTCGAGGTGGAGCGAGAGCTCGAGCTCCCGGCACGTCGCCGCCATCGCCGCGATCTCGGCAAGTGGCCAGACCCGGCCGCCGGAGGCGTTGTGCGTGTTCTCGATCGCGACGATCCGCGTCGTCGGCACATGCCCGAGGTCGCCGCGCCGGGCCGCGGCACGCACCTGCTCCGGCGTGAAGCGCCCAGCCCGCGCTTGAAGCGGGCGCGTCATCAGGCCCGCGTGCACTGCGGGCCCACCGAGCTCGGCGACCAGGATGTGCGAGTTCTCCTCCGCGATCAGCTCGTCACCAGGCTCGCCGAGCACACGGAGCGCGATCTCGTTCGCCATCGTCGCGGTCGGCACGAAAACCGAGTCCTCTTGCCCGAGCGCCTCTGCGGAACGGCGCTCGAGCTCGTTGACGGTCGGGTCCTCGCGCAACTGCTCGTCGCCGACCTCGGCGCCCGCGATCGCCTCGCGCATGGCGGGAGTCGGCTTGCTCGCCGTATCGGAGCGGAGGTCGATCACGACCTCATTCTGGCGACTCAGGTCGTGGGAGTGCCGGAGAAGCTCGGGTAGCGGCTCGTGAGAATCATCAGGTACGCGGCCGTCTGCGCCTCGTAGCGCAGGCAATAGGCGGACAGGTCTCGCATGCCCTTCGGCATCCGTCCGATCGCGAGAGCCACGAACCAGCCGACCAGGGCGATGGCGGACATCACCAAGAGGAAGACGTAGGCGATCAGGAAAGCCGGGATTGCGAGGACGAGGCGAAACAGCGTCACGAGGCGAGGCTGTCGTTCGGGGCCGTCGATCTCGAGGTCTACTGGATGGGCACCCTGACGGCCGAAGAAGCTCGGATACGGGTTCGAAACGAGAAACGTGTACGAGAGCAGGTGGGTGCGATACCGGAGCACGCGCGCGAGGAAGAGGTGCAGATCCTCCGGCGAGCGGCCCATGATGAGGACGACGAACCAGTTGATGATCGTGCAACCGCCCGCGGCCAGGGTCCAGATGTACTGCCAGCCGAGATGTGGGATCAGCAGCAGGAGGCGGAAGAAAACGGTCAGCCGCGAGCGTTTGAGGTCGTCGAAGACGAGCAGCCTGACCGAGTGCGGCGTCTGTTCCGGCGTGGCCGGCGGCTCAACCGGCGTCGCCGGTGGCTCAGCGGGCGTGAGATCCGGATCAGACGGATCAGAGGGAGGAATCTGCTCGCTCACGCGTGTCCGATCCTAACGGGGCACCCTCATTGGGGATGGACGAATTCACCGCTCGTGCCGATCAGTGAAGCGACCCGCAACCACGCGAGGGCCGCATGAACCCCGCCGTTTCACTCTGGAACCTGATCCACGAAGACCGAATCTTCCGCTGGGCGACGTACGCAGCCATCGTCGTGATCTGGTTCGCGATCGCCTGGGCCGAAGTGCGCTTCCTCGGCGGCCTCGTGCTGATTGCGGCCGTGTACCTGTGGCTTCGCCGGCAGCGGGAGCGCCGCGGTTGGCTCGTCGAGCGTGAGATCGACGTCGACCTGCTCTGAGGAGGGCTAGGCGCCCTTCTGGGCCTCGAGTTGCCGCCCTGCACTCGGTTCGGCAGACAGGTCGGGGTGCTCGTCGAAGAGGTAGCGCATGACCCCGCGCTTGGCCGCCTTGACCTCGTCCACGCGCCGGACGGGACGGTTGTGCGGCGCGTCCTTGAGCAGCTCGGGGCGCTCGCTCGCATCGCGCACGATCTCGAGCATCGCCTCGACGAACTCGTCGAGCGTCTCCTTCGCCTCGGTCTCGGTCGGCTCGACCATCAACGCCTCGGGAACGACCAGCGGGAAGTAGATCGTCGGCGGATGGAAGTCGTAATCCATCAGCCGCTTGGCGACGTCGAGTGCCGTGATCCCGTGTTCGCGCTTCAGGCGACGCGCCGAGAGAACGAACTCGTGCATGCACAGCCGGTCGTACGGAAGCTCGTAGGCGTCCTTGAGACGGGCGAGCAGGTAGTTGGCATTGAGCACGGCGACCTCGGACATCTCGCGCAGGCCGGGCCCGTAGGCGCGGATGTACGCGTAGGAGCGGACGAAGACCCCGAACGGGCCGCAGAAGCCGCGCACCTTGCCGATCGTCTTCGGACGGTCGTGGTCGAGCCGAAAAGCCTCCTCGCCGTCGCGCACGACCGCGGGGACCGGCAAGAACGGCTCGAGCACGTCGCGAACGGCGATTGGCCCGCCCCCAGGACCGCCTCCGCCGTGCGGCTGCGAGAACGTCTTGTGCAGGTTGAAGTGGACGATGTCGAAACCCATGTCGCCCGGCCGCGAGATCCCGCAGACGGCGTTCAGGTTCGCCCCGTCGTAGTACGTGAGCGCGCCGGCGTCGTGGAAGATTCGCGTGATCTCCTCGATGTTCTCGTCGAAGAGCCCGAGCGTCGAAGGGTTCGTGAGCATCAGCCCGGCTGTTCCCTCGTCGACCTTCCCGCGTAGATCGTCGACGTCGATGTTCCCCCGCACGTCCGTCTGGACGTTGGTCAGCTCGTACCCGGTCATCGTCACGCTCGCCGGGTTCGTGCCGTGCGCGGTGTCGGGGATGACGATCTTTCGCCGGGTCTCCCCCTCGCCGCGGTCGGCGAAGTACGCGCGCATGAGCAGCAGGCCGGTCAGCTCGCCCTGCGAGCCCGCCGCCGGCTGGAGCGAGACCGCCGGCAGTCCCGCCACCTCGGCGAGGATCTCCTGGAGCCGCCACATCAGCTCGAGCGCGCCCTGCGCGCCGTCTTCCTCCTGAAGCGGATGGAGGTCGCGGAAGCCCGGCAGGTTGACAACCCGCTCGTTGACCCGCGGGTTGTGCTTCATCGTGCAGGAGCCGAGCGGGTAGAAGCCGGTGTCGATTCCAAAGGTTCGCGTAGAGAGCTTCGTGAAGTGGCGGACGAGCTCGGGCTCGGCGAGCTCCGGCAGGCGCGGCGGACGTTCGCGGCGGAGCTCCTCGGGGAGCTCCGGGACCGGTAGATCGTTCGCGGGGAGAGCGGAGGCGCGCCGCCCCTCCTGCGACAGCTCGTAGATCAGCTTCATGCGGCCAGCACCTCCGCGAGCCGGTCGATGTCGGCGCGCGTGCGCTTCTCGGTCACGCAGACGAGCAACGCGTCCTCGAGGCCTGCGTAGTCGCGCTTGAGCGCGTAGCCGGGATGCACGCCCTGCTCGCGGGCGGCGCGAATCGCTTCCTCGGCGGGTCGTCCGACGTGGACGGCAAACTCCTTGAATGTTGTCTGTTCTGGAAACACGAGCGAGAGGCCGAGCTGGTCCTTCGCATAGGCGGCGAGGGCCATGCAGGTCTCCCCCTGCTCCCTGAGGCCCTGCGGCCCGAGCCACGAGAGGTGGACGAGCCCGGCGAGCGCCAGGAGCGTCTGGTTCGTCGTGATGTTCGAGGTCGCCTTCTCGCGGCGGATGTGCTGCTCGCGAGTCTGCAGGGTCAAGACATAGGCGCGCCGGCCCTCGACGTCCGTTGTCTCTCCGACGATCCGGCCGGGCATGCGCCGCACATACTCGGAGCGCGCGGCCAGGAAGCCGTAATGCGGGCCGCCGTACGACTGGTAGTTGCCCGACGCCTGTCCTTCGCCGATGGCGAGCGCGCAGCCGTACGCACCGGGAGCCTCGAGGACACCGAGCGAGACCGGGTCGACGTGCGCGACCGACAGGGCACCGGCGTCGTTCGCAGCGGCGGCGAGGTCGGGCGCCGGTTCCAGGCACCCGAAGAAATTCGGCTGCTGGAAGATCACGCACGCGGCGTCGCGTGCAGCGGTGGCCAGCTCGTCCGGATCGGTCACGCCGCCACGGTGCGGGACCTCGACCACCTCGAGGCCGAAGCCGGGGGCATACGTCTTCACGACCTGTCGAACCTGCGGGTTCAGCGTCTCGGCGAGGACGACGCGCGAGCGGCCGGTGACGTGCTTGGCGACGAAGCAGGCGTCTGCAGCGACCGTCGTGCCGTCGTAGCCGGACGCGTTGGAGACGTCCATGCCGGTCAGCTCGCAGACCGCGGTCTGGTACTCGAAGATCGCCTGCAGCACGCCCTGGCTCATCTCCGGCTGGTACGGCGTGTAGGCGGTCAGGAGCTCCCCGCGCGAGAGCACGGCGTCGACGACGGCGGGCACGTAGTGGTCGTAGATGCCAGCTCCAAGGAAGGAGAGCTCGCGGCCCGTGTCGAGGTTCTTGGCGGCGAGCTCCTCGAGGTGGGCGACGATCTCCTGCTCCGAGAGAGCCGGCTCGAGGTCGAGCTCGCGATCGAAGCGCACGCCCTCTGGGATGTCGCGAAAGAGCTCGTCGATCGACTCGACGCCGATCGCCGCGAGCATCTCCTCGCGGTCTCGCTCTGTGAGCGAGAGGAAGCTCACTGCTCGTCGATGAAGCTCTTGTAGGCGGCAGGTTCCAGCAGGTCGTCCGCCTCGGCAGGGTCGTTCAACCGGATGCGAACGAGCCAGCCGTCGCCGTAGGGATCCTCGTTCACGGTCTCGGGCTCGGCGACGACCTTCTGGTTCACCTCGACGATCGTGCCGGACAGCGGCGCGATCACGTCGGAGACTGCCTTCACGGACTCCACCTCTCCGTACGAGGACCCCTTCGAGATCTCGGCGCCCTCCTCGGGGGGCTCGTAGTGCACGAGCTCGCCGAGCGCGTCCTGCGCGAACCAGGTGATCCCGAGCGTCGCCTCGTCGCCGTCGATCCGGGCCCAGTCGTGTTCGGTGTGGTACTTCAGTCCGTCCGGGTAGCTCTCGGCAGCAGCCACTATGACTCCTTCTTGTAGATCGGCTTCTTGACGACATCGGCGCGCCGGTCGCGGCCGCGGACGTCGATCGTAAGGCTCATGCCCGGCTCGGCGTGCTCGGCTACGACGTAGCCCATGCCGATTCCCTTGTCGAGCATCGGCGAGTGCGTGCCCGACGTGACCTCGCCGCCCTCGGCGATCGCCATCCCCTGGCGAGGGATGCCCGGGTCCTGCATGACGAACGCTGCGAGCTTGCGCGCCGGCCCCTCGGCTTTGATCCGGCGCAGCTCGTCGACGCCGGTGAAGTCCGTGTCGAGCGCGCAGACCCAGCCCAGGCCGGCGGAGATCGCGTCGGTCTCGGGCCCGATGTCGTTTCCGTGCAGCGGGTAGCAGACCTCCAGCCGAAGCGTGTCCCGGGCGCCGAGGCCCGCGGGTGTCGCGCCTCGCTCGAGCACGGCATCCCAGAGGGCAACCGCGTCCTCGTTCATGACCATCAGCTCGACGCCGTTCTCACCGGTGTAGCCGGTGCGGTTGACCATGACCTCGATCCCGTCGATCTCGCCCATCGCGAAGGTGAAAGCCGGCGCGTCGTCGAGGCCCAGTCGCTCGATGGAGCGCGGGCCCTGGACGGCGAGCAGCGCGTACCGATCGGAGACGTTCCGGACGTCGGAGCCCGGCCGTTCTCGCTCTTTCACCCATTCGTAGTCGGCGTCCCTATTCGACGCGTTGACGACCAAGAGGTAGCGGCCGCCCTCGAGGCGGTAGACGATCAGGTCGTCGACGATCCCGCCTTCTTCGTTGGTGAGCAGCGTGTACTGGGCGTCACCGATCTCGAGCCGTTCGATGTCGTTCGAGAGGACGGACTGGAGTAGCTCGCGTGCGTGGGGGCCTTCGACCTCGATCTCGCCCATGTGTGACACGTCGAAGACACCGCAGTCTCCGCGCACGGCTCGGTGCTCGGGGATGACACCCTCGTACTGCACGGGCATCTCCCAGCCGGCGAAGGGCACCATCCGGGCGCCGAGTGAGACGTGGCGCTCGTAGAGCGGGGTGCGAAGCAGCGTCTGCATGCCCCACGGATGCTAACGGCGGGCGATTTCCCGAACGCGGCTCAGCGGAGCCGGCTAGCGGTCGCGCAGGAACGACGGCACTTCGAGCACGTCGGCAGGGACCTCGAAGGATCCCTCTTCCGCGCTCGGCGCCGAGCGCTCACGGTCGCCGATGCCCTCTTCCGCCGGCCGCTCTTCTCGGCGTCGACGGCGATAGCGCTCCGGCCCGAAGCCGGTCGCGATCACGGTCACCCGAACCTCGTCCTTCAGACCGTGGTCGATGACCGCGCCGAAGATGACATTCGCGTTCTGGTCGGCTGCGCCGGTCACGACCTCGGCCGCTTCGTTGACCTCGAACAGGCCCATGTCCTTGCCACCCGTGACATTGAGGAGGATGCCCGTTGCGCCCTCGATCGAGGCCTCGAGCAGCGGCGAGGAGACAGCCGCGCGTGCGGCCTCGCCCGCGCGATTCTCGCCAGACGCGACCCCGATCCCCATCAGCGCAGAGCCGGCGTCGCGCATGATCGTCCGCACGTCGGCGAAGTCGAGGTTGACGAGGCCTGGGATCGTGATCAGGTCGGTGATGCCCTGGACGCCCTGGCGCAGAACGTCGTCGGCGAGCCGGAACGCGTCCACGATCGACGTGTCCTTGTCGACGACCTGGAGCAGCCGGTCGTTCTCGATCACGATCAGCGTGTCGACGTGCTCCCGCAGCTCGCGGATTCCCAGCTCGGCCTGCTCCGCGCGCTTGCGCCCCTCGAAGGAAAACGGCCGTGTGACGACGCCGACGGTGATCGCCCCGAGCTCGCGCGAGATCTCCGCGACGGTCGGTGCGCCTCCGGTCCCCGTGCCCCCGCCTTCACCGGCGGTCACGAACACCATGTCGGCGCCCTTGAGCGCCTCCTTCAGCTCGTCCCGGCTCTCGTGCGCGGCGGCCTTCCCGACCTCGGGGTTCGCGCCTGCGCCGAGGCCGCGTGTGCCATCGGTTCCAATCTGAAGCTTGACGTCGGCGTCCGTCATCAGGAGCGCCTGGGCGTCCGTGTTGACGGCAATGAACTCGCACCCGGTCAGCCCCGCGTCGACCATGCGGTTGACGGCGTTCGAGCCGCCGCCGCCGACGCCGGCGACCTTCAGGACTGCGAGGAACTTCTGGGACGGATCGCGCATGCTCATCGTGTTAAGACCTCAACCTGTAGTGGAGCATAGGGTGTGGGCCGGACGAAAGACCGCCCCAGAGTACGCGGCGTTAACCGCCATGTCAACGGAGAATTGACGACATACTCTAAAGCTCAACCTTCGACTTGAGACTTACGCTCAACCGGCGACCGCCCGCTCGGGAACACTGACGTCGACGTAGTCCGCCTCGCCATCGACGATTCGGAGCACGCGCTGGGCGACCGCAAGCTGCAACGGAATGTCCTCCCCCGTGCCCAGCCGAAGCTCCGGTCCCGAACGCAGAACGAGCACCAGCTCCCCCTCCACGTCGCGAGCTCGAGCGACCTGGGCGAAGAGGTCCCCGTCAGCAGCGAGCACACGACCGAGGACGAGCGCCGGGTCGAGCGCCGCATCGTCGGTGAGCAACTCGCCGGCGGGAACGGGCTCGTCGGCCACCCAGATCCGAGGCAGCGACCACCGTGTGGGCTCGTCCAGGCTCCGGAGCACTCTCCCCCGTTCGGTCACGAGCCACGCGCCTGCTCCGTGTCTCAGCACGGCGACCGGGCGCTCGGCCGAGACGACGATGCGCGCCGTGTGCGGGAAAGCACGGTCGTACGAGATCAGGCTCACGTCGGGGAGTCGCTCGAGGCGGCGGTCGATCGCGGCCGCGTCCACCGTCAGCAGGCTCTTGCCGGCCAGTGGCGCAAGCGCCTCGTCGACTCGCCGGACGACCGACGGGCGTGCCCCTGTCACCTCCATCTCCCTGACGGAGAACATCGACGTCTCGCGGGCGACGAGGTAGCCGCCGACCGCAAGCCCGAGCAAGCCGAAGCCGACGAGCAGCGAGCGGCCGGAGGGAAGAAAGCGCGTGATCCGGGTGGGGACGAGGACGTCCCGCCTCGGCAGCGCAAGGACGGCGGGTCGCGAACGTTGCTTGCGGGCCGCAGGCACGTCCCTGTTGTTCGGCGCCGCGGCCGGAAGCCCTACACGGCTCCTAGCCCGCGGCCGGAAGCTCGAGCGCGCCGACGAAGCGGACTTCCCGCTCGAGCTCGACGCCGAACTCCTCGAGCGCCCTCCGCCTTGCTTCGGCCATCAGCGCGACGGCGTCGGCGGCCCGGCCCTCGCCCGCGTTCTCGATGAAGTTCGCGTGACGCGGGGAGATCTGGGCTCCACCGATCCGGTGTCCCCTGAGCCCGCAGGCTTCGAGCATCCGTCCGGCAGAAAGCTCGTGCTCCGGGTTCTTGAAGACGCTCCCGAAGGTGCGCTTGTTCGTGGGCTGCGCGGCCTTGCGCTGAGCCTGGAGCTCGGCAACCGTCGCCTTGATCGCGTCCGGGGGACTGGGCTCGAGCCGGAACTCGGCGCGCGCGACAACCTCGCCCGGGCGCAGTCCGGAGCGCCGGTACTCGAGCCCGAGCTCGTCGGGAGTACGCCACTCAGACCCGTCGGCGGAAACGACAAGCGCGCGCTCGAGGATCCCTTTCCAGTCGCCGCCGTAGGCGCCCGCGTTCATCTGCACTCCTCCTCCGATCGTCCCGGGGATCGCGCAGGCGAACTCGAAGCCGCCGAGCCCCGCCGCGCGGGCCCGATGGAGACAGACCGCGTTCGTCGCTCCGCCGCCCGCAACAAGGAGTCCGTCTTCGGCGCCGGACTCGGCGAGCTCACCGTCGAGCCGGAGCACGAGCGCCTCTACGCCGTCGTCGGCGATCAGCAGATTCGAGCCGAGCCCGATCGTGAGGACGTCCACTCCCTGCTCGGCCGCCCAAGCCAGAGCTTCCCGGAGCTCCTCGAGCGTGCCGGGCCGCGCGAAGTGGCGGGCGGGGCCACCGATCCCGACGGTCGTCAGGCGGCCGAGCGGAACGTTCTCCTCGATCCTCAAGCGAGCTCCTCGAGCAGGAGCGGAACCGCACGGTCGACGTCACCGGCGCCCACGGTCAGTGCGACGTCGCCGGGCCTGGCGCGCCGGGCGATGAACCTCGCGCCTTCCTCGACGCTCGGCGTCCAGCCGACGGTCATCCCGGGGCGCGCTTCTGTGACTGCGTCGACGACGAGCTTCCCGCTGACGCCCTCGACCGGCTCCTCCCTGGCGCGATAGATATCCGTGACGGCGACGACATCGGCCCCGGCGAGCGCGGCTCCCAGCTCACGGGCGAGATGCCGCGTGCGCGAGTACAGGTGCGGTTGGAAGAGCACGAGGACGCGCCCGCCGTTGCGCACGGCCGCGATCGTCGCCTCGATCTCGGCCGGATGGTGGGCGTAGTCGTCCAGCACGGCGACGCCGCCCGCCTCGCCCCGTGGCTCGAGCCGCCGCCCTGCCCCGGTGAACTCCGCGAGATGCGGCCGCGCGTCCGCGGGCGAGACCCCGGCGAGCTCGAGCGCGGCGAGGGCCGCGGCCGCATTGCGACAGTTGTGCTCCCCGGGCACGGCGAGCTCGAGCTCGACGGCTGCGAGCTCCTCGGCGAGGACGACCTGCGGCACCTCGGCGAGCCAGCGCTCGAAGAGCTGCTCGACCTCGGCGCGCGACGAGAACTCGGAATGGTGGTCGAGGTCGACGTTCGTGACGACCGCGATCTTCGGGCGCAGGTGCTCGATCGTGCGGTCGGACTCGTCGCCCTCGACGACGAGCCAGCCCGAGCCCGCGCGCGCGTTGCCGCCGAGCTGCGCGATCTCGCCGCCGATCAGGAATGCCGGATCTCGCCCGACTCGGTCGAGCACGAAGGCGATCATCCCCGCCGTCGTCGTCTTCCCGTGCGCACCCGCGACGACGATCGAGTCCTGCTGCGCGACGAGCTCGGCGAGAAACTCCGCGCGGGTCAAACCAGGCACCTGCTCGGCAAAGGCGGTCGAGACGACGGCCTCGAAGCCGTCAGGCGCAGCCTCCACCTCCTCCGAGAGCATCACGGGAATCCCGGCTGCGCGGACGTGCTCGAGGTAGGGCGTCTCGTGCCGGTCCCAGCCGGCGACCTCGGCACCCCAGGCCTTGGCGACGACGGCATAACCCGACAGACCGGCTCCGCCGATGCCGACGAACCAGAGTCGCCGGTCAGCGAGCGAGGGCAATGAGCTCCTCCGCGATCTCCTCGGCCGCTCCGGGGCGCGCGACGCGCTTCATCGCCTCGCCCATCTCCTTCAGGCGATCAGGGTCTCCCAGCAGCGAACGCGCGAGATCGGGGACGCGGCCGAGCTCCGTCTCCGGGACCGTGATCGCGCCTCCTGTCCGTTCGAAGAAGACGGCGTTCTTCGCCTGGTGATCTGCCGTGGCGAGGGGATAGGGAACGAGGATCGCCGGCTTTCCGGCGGCGGCGATCTCCCACACCGCGCCTCCGGAACGGGCGACGACGAGATCGGCGGCGGCGAGTGCGGCGCCGAAGTTGTCGATGAACGGCAGTAGCTTGTAGTCGTCGCGGGTGATCCGCAGGCGCAGTCGCTCGTAGTCGCGCTCACCGCTCAGATGAAGGACGGCGGGGCCCGTCGTACCGAACGTTTCGACCACGAGGTCGTTGAGACTTGCCGCTCCGAGGCTCCCGCCGAAGACGAGCAGCACACGGGCCCGCGGCGGCAGATCGAAGGCCCGCCGGCCCTCGGCCCGCGAGGTTGGTCGGTTTCGGGCCGGGATTGGTCGGCCGGTGACACGGTACTTCGGCCCGTCGCGGCCCTCGATCGGGAACGAGAGGAAGACGCGGCGTGCAAATGGCGCCGCGAGCCGGTTCGCGAGCCCGAGGTGCGCGTCCGCCTCCATCAGCGCCGTCGGGATGCCCATCCGTGACGCGGCGTAGACCATCGGCCCCGCCACGTACCCTCCGCCGCCCAGCACGACGTCGGGCTTCCGCTCTCGCAGGATCCGCCGACAGGCCCGCGGCGCGCGCATCGCCCGCCCGAGCGCCCGAGCCTGCGCAAGCCCAGGCCGGCGTGGCAGCCCAGAAACCGAAAACGTGTCGAGCTCGAAGCCCGCTTCAGGAACGAGCCGCGCCTCGACGCGATCCGGCGACCCGGCGAACGTCACGTGGGCGCCCCGCGCTGCGAGCGCCTCCGCGACCGCGAGCGACGGCAGCACGTGGCCGGCGGTCCCCCCGGCTGCGATCAGACACTTGAGCGGTTGCTTTTCCACGTTGTCCCGCGATGTTAAGGAGGACGCCCGCCGAGGCGAGCGAGACAACGAGGCTCGAACCGCCGTACGAGACGAACGGGAGCGTGATTCCCGTCAACGGAGCGAGACCGAGCACCGCAGCGAGATTGATCAGAGCCTGGCCGCAAACGAGCGTCGTCAGGCCGGCAGCGAGCCGCTTGCCGAACGGATCTCGGCAGCGCAGGGCGATCCGCAGGCCCGCGTAGGCAAACGCGACGTAGGCGGCGATCGTGAGCGTCGCACCGAGCAGGCCGAGCTCCTCGCCGATCGTCGCGAAGATCATGTCCGTGTGCGCCTCGGGCAGATAGTTGAGCTTCGCAACGCCCTCTCCGAGGCCTGTCCCAAGTAACCCACCCGAGCCCAGGCCGAGGATTCCCTGGAGGGTCTGGTAGCCCGCGCCCTGCGGGTCGTGCCCGGGATCGAGGAAGCTGAAGAACCGCGCCCGCCGGTACGGCTCGATCCAGATCGCGGCCATGGCGAGGCCAAACGCGATCGCGCCGCCACCCGCGAGCACGCGCAGAGGCGTCCCGGACACGATCAGGATCGCCCCAAGGACGATGCCGATCGCGATCACCGTTCCCAGGTCGGGCTCGAGCAGGATCAGCCCGGCGAAGAGCCCCGCGGTGAGGCCGATCGGCCTGGCGAGCTCCTTCAGCGTGCGAGGAGCCGGGCGGCGCGCCAGGTACGCCGCCGCCCAGATCGCAAGGCTGAGCTTCGCGAGCTCCGAGGGCTGGAAGCTGAGGGAGCCGACGCCGAGCCAGCGGCGAGCGCCGTTCACCTCCTGGCCGAGCACGAGCACTGCCGCGCACAGCCCGAGGCTCGTCAGCATCAGCACTGGCGCGAGGAAGCGAAGCGCCCGGTAGTCGGTCCGCGAGCCAACCATCAGGAGCATGACGCCGATCAGCGCATAGATCGCCTCCCGCTTCAAATAGAAGACCGGGTCGCCTCCGCCCAGCGCTGCCGGAGCCGAGGTCGCGCTGTAGACCATCACGAGCCCGAACGCGGTCAGCCCAAGGGTCACCAGGACGAGGATGTGCGAGTCGAGCTGCCCCTTCTTCATGTGGTCAGCTCCTGCGCCAGGCGGCGAAAGGCGTCGCCGCGCTCCTCGAAGTCGCGGAACTGGTCGTAGCTGGCGCAGGCCGGAGCGAGCAGGATGACGTCGCCCGTGTTCGCGTTGTGCGCGGCTGCCCGGACGGCCGTCTCGAGGTCTCCGCTCAACACGTGGTCGACGCCCGCCAGCTCGAGCGCGGATGCGATGTCGCCGGCGGCCTCGCCGACTAGGTATGCACGCGCGGCTCGACCGGCAAGGTCCTGGGCAAGCTCGCTGTAGCTCTCGCCCTTGCCGCGCCCGCCGAGGATGACGTGGAGCGGCGCGTCGTAGGCCGCGACCGCACGCCTGGCCGCAGCGGTGTTCGTCGCCTTGGAGTCGTTCACGTAGCGCACGCCGCCCGCCTCGGCGACCAGCTCGAGGCGATGGGCGACGCCCGGGAAGCTCTGAAGTGCAGCGGCGATGCGCGAGTCGTCGATCCCGAGCACGCGGGCCGCGGCCGTGGCCGCCGCCGCGTTCTCGCGGTTGTGCGCGCCGGCGATTCTCGGCTCGGCGGGCAGCGGATCGGCTGCTTCGAACTCGATCCTCCGCCCATGTCCCGGAACCTCGTCGAAGCCAAGCGGCACGATCGCCGTGTCGCCTTCGCCCTGGTTCTCGAAGATGCGGAGCTTTGCGTCGCGGTAGGCCTCGAGCGAGCCGTGCCGGTCGAGGTGGTCGGGCTCGAGGTTGAGCAACACGGCCACTTGGGGCCGAAATTCGTGCGTGTCTTCGAGCTGGAAGCTCGAGACCTCGCAGACGACGATCTGATCGGGCTCGACTTGCCCGTCGAGGTCGGTGAGCGCGCGGCCGACGTTGCCGGCAACGGGAGCGCCGAGCATGACGCCGAGCAGCTCGCTCGTCGTCGTCTTGCCGTTCGTTCCCGTGACCCCGAGAATCGGGTTCGGAAGGAGGCGCGAGCCCAGCTCGACCTCACTCCAGACGGGTATCCCCCGCTCTCGCGCGGTCACGATGAGCGGTGCTTCGCCTGGTACCCCTGGGCTCTTGATCACAGTCTCGACGGTGTCGAGCAATCGCTCCTCCTCGGTCCCGAGATGGAGTTCGACACCGGCCTCCCCAAGCCTGCTCAGATCCAGGTCCTCGGAGGCGTCGACGCCGATCACCGCAACCCCGCGACGGCGCAGCGCGAGCGCGGCCGCCTGGCCGGACCGAGCGAGCCCTAGAACCAGTACACGTTGAGGAAGCGCCACTTCAGCACTTTGCAACGGCCCGCAGCAAAGTCCTCTGGGGTCGGATCAACGAAGCGCTCTGAAGTCGAGGTAGTACCGGTAGTAGAGGGCGAACGCCCCGGCGCAAAGAATCGCCCCGAGGATCCAGAAGCGGACCATGATCTTCGTCTCCGACCAGGCCTTCATCGCGAAGTGGTGGTGGATCGGAGCCATCAGGAAGAGGCGCTTTCCCCAGTAGCGGAACGAGAAGACCTGGAGGATCACCGACAGGGCCTCGAAGACGAAGATCCCGCCGATCAGCAGGAGCAGCAGCTCGGTCTTCGTCATGACCGCGAAGGCTCCGATCGCACCGCCGATCGCCATCGAGCCGGTGTCGCCCATGAAGACCTCCGCGGGGAAGGCGTTGTACCAGAGGAAGCCGATCGCGCCGCCGGTGAGAGCCGCGCCGAGAAGCGCGAGGTCGAGCGCGGAGGCATCGCGCAGCTCGGTGGAGGTCGACGAGCGGATCCACGTGACGACGTTCATCGCCGTGAACGTGATCAGCGCGATCATGCTGACCCCGACGGCGAGCCCGTCGATGCCGTCCGTCAGGTTCGCCCCGTTCGCCGAGCCCGCGATGATCAGGAACAGGAGCACGTAGAAGCCGAACGAGAGCCCGATCCGCCAGTCGAGCACCGGCGCATAGATGTCCGTCGAGAGCCCGATGTCGTTCACCGACCAGCCGACGCCGGCGGTGATCCCGGCCAGCAGGAGGAGCTTCCAGCGGCCGTTGAGGCCGAGCGAGCGGCGGTGCCGGACCTTGAACCAGTCGTCGAGGAACCCGATCGCCCCGCAGCCGAGCGTGACGAAGAAGACCGTGAGCCCGGCCTCCGTGTAGTGGCTGAGCGCGAGGAACGGGATGATCATCGAGAAGACGATCAGGAGGCCGCCCATCGTCGGCGTGCCCTGCTTGACGTGGTGATCCGCCGGCCCCTCCTCGCGGATGTGCTCGCCGAACTCGTTCCGGCTCATGAAGTCGATGAACTTCGGCCCGGCGAGGATCGAGATCGCCATCGCGAAGATGCCCGCGGCGAGGACTCGTTCCATTAGGCCGGGACCCCAGTCAGCGCTTCCGCCACGATCTCGAGGCCCACGGCGCGCGATCCTTTCACGAGGACGACGTCGCCGGGCTGGACGAGCTCTTTCACCTTCTGGACGGCCTCGCCGGCATCAGTGGCGAACTCTCCTCTGTACTCGCGCGCGAGGTCGCCGACACCGAGCACGACATCGATGCCCAGGGTCTGGACGAGCTCGCCGACCTCACGGTGGTAGTCCGGCGCCGTCGGCCCCAGCTCGGCCATCTCTCCGAGCACCGCCACCTTGCGGCCCTCGTGCTCGGCCAGGTGCTCGAGTGCCGCTCGCATCGAGGCCGGGTTCGCGTTGTAGGAGTCGTTGATGAGGAGCCCGCCGCCGGGCAGCGGCGACTCCTCGCCGCGCCAGCGTGAGAGCTCGACCTCCACCCTTCCCTCCGGGTAGCGGAAAACCGAGCGCCTGGAGGGCAAGGAGCGCGGCGGCCGCGTTCTGGGCCTGGTGCCGCGCAGCGAACGGGAACTCCAGCTCGAGCTTCGTGCCGTCGAGGTCGAACGCGACTCGGCTGCCGCCGTCGACCCGCTCGAAGGCCTCGACGTTGCCCGGCCCAAACCGGCGGATCTCGATGTCGTCGCGGTCGAGGAACGGCGCCAGGAGCGGCTCGTCCGGCACGACCGCCGTGCCACCTTCGGGCAGCGAGGCGACGACCTCCGCCTTCGCTTCCGCAACCCGCTCGACGGTGCCCAGGAGTTCGAGGTGCACCGGGCCGATGCTCGTGATCACGCCGACGTCGGGGCGCGCGATCGCGCACAGCTCGGCGATCTGACCGAGACCGCGCATGCCCATCTCGCAGACGACGACCTCTGTGTCGGACTCGATCCGCGTCAGCGTCAGCGGGAGCCCGATCTCGTTGTTGTGCCCTTCCTCGGCGGCGACCGTGCGCGCGTGCGGGCGGCAGAGCGCGGTCAGGATGTCCTTCGTCGAGGTCTTGCCGGTCGAGCCGGTGATGGCGACGACCCGAGCCGAGCTGCGTGCCCGCACAGCGCCTCCGAGAGCGGCCAGCTCAGCGAACGCGTCCTCGGGCACGAGCGTCGCAGCCGCCCCGCGCGCAAAGGCGTGACGACAGAAGTCCTCGCCACCGCCGACGGCGAAGAAGAGGTCGCCCTCCTCGATACGCCGCGAGTCGATCTGCACGCCGGTGATCTCGTCCGCCCACGGCGCGGCGTCGAGCCGGCCGGGACAGAGCGCGGCGATCTCTTCAAGCGAGAACGGGATCACGGCGTGGCCGCCCCGAGTCTCCTCAGGGCTTCGCGGGCGACTTCGCGGTCATCGAAGGGGACTGTTCGATCAAGGAACTGCTGCCCCTGCTCGTGGCCCTTGCCTGCGATCAGAACGACGTCGCCGGACGGCCGCGGCCTCGATCGCGCGGGCGATCGCCTCGCGCCGGTCCGGGACGATCTCGAGCTCGCCTTCCGCCCCGGCCGCGATCTCGTCGATGATCGCGCGTGGGTCCTCGCTCCGCGGGTTGTCGGAGGTGACGATCGCGATGTCGGCGAGGTCGCTTGCGATCCGGCCCATCATCGGCCGCTTCTCCCGGTCGCGGTCGCCCCCGCAGCCGAAGACGCAGATGACGCGCCCGGCGGCCAGGTCGCGCGCGGTCGCGAGGACGTTCTCCAGCGAGTCGGGCGTGTGGGCGTAGTCGACGACGACGGTGAAGGGCTGCCCCTCGTCGACCGTCTCGAAACGGCCGGGGACTCCGTCGAGCGCCTCGAGCCCGCGCGCGATCACCTTGTCCTCGATGCCGATGAGCTGGGCGCTCGCCATGGCGGCGAGTGCGTTCTCGACGTTGAAACGGCCCTTGAGCTTCAGGTCGATTCCGTCCAGCGCATCAGGGCGAATTGCCGCATCGTCCGCGAAGCCGTACGTGAGCGCATCGGGACGGTCCTCGGCCAGGCGGCGGCCCCACGGATCGCCGACGTTGATCGCAGCCGGCGGCCGCGTCTCGAGGAAGAGTCGCCGCTTCGCCTCGAAATAGGCGTCCATCGTGCCGTGCAGGTCGAGGTGATCCTGGGTCAGGTTCGTGAATGCGAGCGACGCGAAGCGGATGCCGTCGAGGCGCCGGAGCGCGGAACCGTGGGAGGTCGCCTCGAGCGCGCAGCTCCGGTCTCCCGCGTCGAGCATCTCTCGGAAGGCGCGCTGGAGATCGATCGCCTCCGGCGTCGTGCGGACTGCCGGACGCCGCTCGCCGCCGACCCGGGACTCGATCGTGCCGATGAGGCCCGGCTTTCGGCCCGCCTGCTCGAGGATCGAGTACAGCAGGAACGCGGTCGTCGTCTTCCCGTTCGTCCCGGTGACGCCCGCGATCTGCAGCTCCTCCGTCGGGTGCCCGAAGAACTCGGCAGCCGTCGCGGCCATCGCTTCTCTCGCCTCTGCAACCACGAGCTGCGGCACGCGCGAAGCGACCGGGCGCTCGACGACGAGGGCCGCCGCGCCCGCCTCGATCGCGCGCTCGGCCAGGTCGTGCCCGTCGAAGCGCGATCCCCGTACGCAGAAGAAGAGCGCACCCGGCTCGACTGCGCGCGTGTCATAGGCGAGATCGGCGATCTCGACCTGCGTGTCCCCGACGACCTGGCTCGGGGAAAGGGTTTCTACGATGCGTGCAAGCTGCACGGGGCGCCCGCGAGGGTACCAACGAGTGCTGCTGCTACTGGTCGACCAGCGTTTGTGGGGCGTCGGGTGGAATTTCTAGGTATTGCAGGTCAAAGCCTGCGATCTGCTGGAAGGCCGGAGCCGCAACGACGCCGCCCCAGATCGCCGCGCTCGGCTCGTCGATCGTGACGAGGATGACGAGGCGCGGATTCGTCGCCGGCACCATGCCGACGAACGAGGCGACGTACTTGGACGTCGAGTAGCCGCCGCTCGGGTCGGGCTTGGCGGCAGTCCCGGTCTTGCCTGCGACCGTGTAGCCCGGGAGCTGCGCCTCCTGGCCCGTGCCCTCGATGACGACGTCCTCCATCATCTTGCGCACCTGGCGCGCGACGCGGCGTGTGAGGATCCGGCGGGAGACGACCGGGGGCTTCCCCTTCGAGCCGATGCGATCGACGAGGTGCGGCTGAAGCCAGACACCGTCGTTGGCGACCGTCCCATACGCCGCGGCCATCTGCACCGGAGTGATGGCGATCCCGTGTCCGATCGGGAGCGTTCCGATCGTCGAGCCCGACCAGCGCTCGAGCGGAGGGACGATCCCTCTCGTCTCGCCCGGGAAGTCGATGCCGGTCTTGTGGCCGAACCCGAAGCGGCTGATCCATTCCGAGAGCCTCTCGGAACCGAGCTTCTCGGCCAGCGTGATCGTGCCCACGTTCGACGAGTAGGAAAGGATCTGGTCGACCGTCAGCCGCTCGGTCCCGCGCGGGTGCGCGTCCCTGATCACGCGATCTGCGATGTGGATCTCGTACGGGAGCGTGAACGCCGTCTGCGGTGTGGCGAGCCCCTCGGCGAGGACGGCGCTGACCGTCACGATCTTGAACGTCGAGCCCGGCTCGTACGTGTCGGTCACGCTCCGGTTGCGCTGCCGGTCCTTGGGCACGATCGGGAAGCGGTTTGCGTCGTAGCCGCGCTCGACGGCCATCGCCAGCACGGCGCCGGTGTGCGGATCGAGCACGACCGCCGAGGCCGACTGTGCGTGCCACTGGTCGATCGTCCTGCGGAGAACGCTCTCTGCCTGGGCTTGGATCGTGTGGTCGATCGTGAGCGTCACGTTCTGGCCCTCTTGCGCCGCCGTCGAGTTGAGGACGTTGATCGCATGCCCCGAGGGGTCGCGAATCACCGTCTCGCTTCCCGGCTTGCCGGAGAGCTTGTCTTCGAGCCCGAGCTCTAGCCCCGCGAGCCCGTGGTTGTCCGTGCCCGCGTAGCCGACGACCTGGGCCGCGACGTGATTCAGGGGATAGAACCGTTGCTCCTCGTTGACGAAGCCGAGGCCGAGGATGCCGGCGTCCTTGATGATCTTGACGCGCTCCGGCTCGGCTTTCCGGGCGATGTACACGAAGCCGCGCGACCGGTCGGAGAGCTGGAGCTCGACCTCTTGCTGATTGAGCTTGAGGGCGTGAGCAACGAGCGCCGCGGTCGCTTTCGGGTCGCGAATCTGGCGCGGGTTTGCGTAGACCGTGGTCGTCTGGCGTCCGATCGCAAGCTGAACGCCCGTGCGGTCGAAGATCGCGCCCCGCCCAGCGGGATCGACGATCGTCGCGCGGTGCTGCCCCGCTGCCTGGCGTTCATAGCTGCCGGCCTGCACTCCCTGGAGCCAGGCGGCGCGCAGGAACATGGCCGCGAAAGCGAACGCGAAGACGGCGAGAACCAGACGGATCCGCCTGTTCGCGAGCTTCATTTGCGGAGGTCGAGATAGGTGGCGGTTGTGGGCTCGAGGCCGAGGCGGTTGCTCGCCACGGCCGCAATTCGTCCGGAAGCCGCCTTGGCCGCGATCTCAGAGCTGAGCTGCGCGTTGTCTGCGCGGATCTGCGAACGCTCCTGGCCGAGCTCTTCGAGTCGGACGTTCAGCCGCAGGACGGCGACGTTGAGCGCGACCACCCCGGCGAGCAGCAGCGCGATTGCGCCGATCCAGACGACCCCGCCCGCGACGCGGCGGCGCGGCGCGGTCTTCTGCACGCTGCGCGGCTTCGGCCGCGCACGCGTGCGGGCGGGCTCGGGATGAGCTCTGGCGGCGGCCGCGCGGCCCACGAGCTAGACCTTCTGCACGGCGCGCAGCCTGGCGGAGGCGGCGCGCGGGTTGTGGGCCAGCTCGTGCGGGCTCGGCCGGATCGCCCTCCTGTTCAGCCGCCGGAGCTCGGGCTCCTTGCCGCAGACACAGATCGGGAAGTCAGGCGGGCAGATGCAGCCGCGCTCGAGCTTCTGGAAGAACCGTTTCACGATCCGGTCCTCGAGCGAGTGGAACGCGATCACCGCCAGGCGGCCGCCGGGCCGCAGCATCTCGAAGGCGGCGGGCAGTGCTTCCTCGAGCTCGCCGAGCTCGTCGTTGACTGCGATGCGGAGTGCCTGAAAGACGCGCTTGGCCGGGTGTCCCTCGCCGAACCGTGCCGGAGCGGGAATCGCTGCGCGGATGATCTCGACGAGGTCGCCGGTCCGTTCGATCGGCTCCTTGGTGCGACGGTGCGCAATTGCGCGTGCGATCTGCTTCGCGTAGCGCTCCTCGCCGTACCGCCGGAAGATCGTGACGAGCTCGCGCTCGGTCGCCTCGTTGACGAGCTCGGCCGCGGAGAGGTCCGCGGTCGGGTCCATGCGCATGTCGAGCGGCGCGTCGACGGCGTACGAGAAGCCGCGCTCGGGCCGGTCGATCTGCATGCTCGAGATCCCGAGGTCGAGCAGGATCTCGTCGGCATGAACGCCGTTCTCGGCCAGCTGGTCGAGCACAACGGATGCCTCGCCGCGCAGGAAGCGCGACTGGACGCCCGCGTGGCGCCGGAAGCCCTCGAAGTACGGCCGCACGGTCGGGTCGCGGTCGATCGCGATGAAGCGGCCTTCGCCCTTGAGGTCGGCAGCCAGGACGGCCGCGTGGCCGCCGGAGCCGAAGGTGGCGTCGACGAGCGTGTGCCCGGGCTCGACCGCGAGGAGCTCTCGCACCTCCTCGGCGAGGACAGGAACGTGATCAGTCTCGTTTGGTTGCAAGGCGTTCGGCAACATCTTCTGCGCTCCCTTCCACCTCTTTCATTTCCTTGCGCCAGGTGGCGCTGTCCCAGATCTCGAGGTGATCCCTCATCCCGGCGATGACGACGTTCCGGCCGAGCCCTCCGTGCTGGATGAGCGCGGCCGGGATCATGACGCGGCCCTGCTTGTCGAGCTCGGCCTCGGTCGCGCCGGAGAAGAAGAACCGCTGCATGCGGCGGCCCTCTTTGCTGAGCGGGTCGAGCTCTGCCAGGCGCGACTCGACGAGATGGTCCCAATCCTCGCTGCGATAGGCGTAGAGGCAACCGTCCATCCCGCGAGTGAGCACGACGCCGGCCGCAAAGACCGCACGGAACTTCGCCGGAAGGGTGATCCGGTTCTTGTCGTCAATTGAGTGCTCGTGTTCGCCTAGAAGCATGTGCGGGGCCGTGCGGGTATTCCACGTTGGCCCACTTTAAACCACATTCCCCCACACCGCAACTCTTTTCGCCCACTTGGGGCCCGGTGAAGCCTCTACCGGGAGAGTTGCCCGTCGTATGCGCCGCGGCCGGTCATCGCCGCGGCTCCACAGGTCGCAGCGAAGGCGAGCGCTTGCTCGGTCTCGTCCCCGCGCGCGAGCGCGAAGGTGAGGCCTGCCGCGAACGCGTCGCCCGCGCCGTACGCGTTCACGACCGGGCCGGGCATTTCAGCAGCCGCGTAGGAGCCGGAGCGCCCGCCGGCGACGTACGTTCCGCCTTCCCGACCCATAGTCGAGACGACCAGGCTCGGCGGAGGATCGAGCTGTCCGGGCTCGTAGGCCTCGGCGGGGTCACGCGCGCTCAGGACTAGAGCATCGAGCTGGACCTGCGCCCCGACCAGCGTCGGCAGCTCCCGCGCCGTGGCCACGAGGACACGTGCCCGGCGCGCGGCACGGAGCGCGTCCGCGTCGCCCGCGGTGAAATAGACCGCGTCGATCTTCGCGAGCTCCTCCCAGGGAAGCGGATCCGCGCCGAGCGGATGCAGCTTCTCGCCCAGGACCGTGATCGTCCGCTCGCCGGCCGCGTCGACGAAGGTGAAGGCCCGCCGCTGCGGTTGGTCGCGGATAGCCGTGTGGACACGAAAGCCGAGCTGCTCGAGTCGCCCGGGCGTCCTCTGCCCGAGCTCGTCGTTTCCGACTGCGACGAAGAAGTCCACCTCTCCCGCCAGGTTGCGAAGCTGCCCCGCCGCGACCGCCCCGCCGCCGGCCGGCTCCTCCCAGGTCGCCGAGGCGGTCATGATCTCGCCCGGCTCGGGAAGACGCTCGACGGTCGCAAAGCGAACCCACTCGACATGGCCGACGACCGCGGTTCTCACATTTCACCTCCGATCTGCGTTAGAGAAGATGATGGCTCTCGTGCACGTTCCCCCGTTCGAGTCGTTCTACGTGGAGCATCGCGACGCGGTGCTCGGTGAGCTGCGCCGAACGCTCGGTCGTGAACGGGCGGAGGATGCCTACCAGGAGACGTTCCTGCGTGCACTTCGTGCGTACGGGCGGCTCCGCAATGCCGACAACCTGCGCGCGTGGGTGCTGACGATCGCGCGGCGCGTCGCGGTCGACCAGCTCCGTCGCCGTGAGGCCTCTCCGCCGACGCCGGAGCCCGCCACCGATTCGCGCCCCGCTTACGCCGAGCTCGGTGAGCTCGCAGACGACCTGCCGCGCAAGGAACGAGCGGCCGTCGTGCTCCGCTACGGCTACGACCTTTCCTACGCCGCCATCGGCGCCGCGCTCGGCTCGAGCGAGGACGCGGCCCGCCAGGCGACTTCATCCGGAGTCCGCAGGTTACGAAGGAGGATGCAATGACCGTCTCCCCCACTCTCGACAGAAGCTTCCGCGAGGCAGCGGCCGCGGCCGGCCTGCTCGACGTCGCGTACGACCTCACCGACTCGCCCGTCGGGACGCTGCTCGTCGCAACGACCGACCGAGGTCTCTGCCGGATCTCGTTCGACCCGCAGCCGGACCGCGAGGCGGACTGGCTGGCCGAGACGTTCGGCGTTCGCGTCCTGAGGGCATCCAAGCCAATCGACCCGGTCCGCCGGCAGCTCGACGAGTACTTCGAGGGCGAGCGCACGCGGTTCGAGCTGCCCGTCGACCTCCGGCAGTCCGCGCCGTTCAGCCGCGAGATCCTGAAGCGGCTCGCCCGCGTCCCGCACGGCGAGACGACGACGTACGGCGCACTCGCGCGCGCCGCCGGCCGCCCCCAGGCTGCCCGTGCCGTCGGCACGGTCATGAACCGGAACCCGATCCCGATCGTCCTCCCCTGCCACCGGGTCGTCGGGGCGAACGGCTCGCTCACCGGCTACGCCGGCGGCCTCGAGCGCAAGGAGCTCCTGCTGAAGCTCGAGGGAGCGCTGGACGGCACGCTTCTGTGACGAGCTAGGTCAGCAAGCGGGTAAGGCCTGCGGCGCGGATCGCCGACTCGGAGTCGAGGTATGCCTCGACCGCGACGACCTTGCCGTCTTCGAGCGTCCAGACCTGGCCGGCGGTGGAGGCGAAGCCGTCCTCCTCCTTGCCCTTCGTGAGCATCGTGCCGAGGACGAGCACGCGGTTCCCGGCTTCGTAGAACTCGAGCGGATCGAAATGGAACTCTCGCCAGCGGTCATGGATCGCCTGGAAGATCTCTCCGATCCCCTCCGGCCCGTGATGGACCTTGCCGTCGATCGCCGGCGACGCTCGCAGGACGAGGTCCGGCGTCGTCATGGCCTTCAACTCGTCGACGTCACGGGCGTCAACCGCCTCGTAAGCCCGGCGAACGATCGCGGCGTTGCCTTGGGTCAAGACGTTGTCAAGCATATCGATCCGAACATTCGACGGTCCGCTCCGTACTACGAGCTTGTCGTAGAAGCGGTTTCAGTCGCCGAGCAGGCAGTAGCCGACGCCCCAGACGTTCTGGACGTACGTTGGATGCCCAGGGCGCCCGAGCCGGCGGCGCAGGCGCGAGGCGTGCGAGTCCAGCGTCCGCGTACGGCCGTGTGACCGGAAGCCCCAGACGTCGCGGAGCAGCTCGTCCTTCGTGAAGACCCGGTGCGGGTCGCCGGCCAGTTTCACCAGCAGCTCGTACTCCTTCGTCGGGAGCATGACGCGCTCGCCGCTGACGGTGACCCGCCTCGTCGGCCTGTCGATCTCGATCTCCCCCGCTTCGAGACGTTCGACTTCGGGCGGCGCCACGCGCCGCAGCACCGCCCGGATGCGCGCGACCAGCTCGTCGTAGTGGAAGGGCCGATCGAGATAATCGTCGCAGCCACGGTCGAAGGCGCGCACGCGGTCGACCGGATCCGACTCCGTGCGGCCGAGCAGGATCACCGGCACTTCGCGATCCCAGGAGCGGCCGGGCTCGCCCTCGCGCAGCCGGCGGCAGAGCTCGGGGCCTTCCGGGTCGCCGATCAGCAGAAGGTCGGGACGGGCCTGCTCCAGGAGATCGAGCGCTTCACCGTTCTCAGCACCGACGACGTCGAACCCGTCCTGACGCAGATGTCGCTCGAGGAAGCTCCTCGTCTCCTCCTCCGGCTCGTTCAGCAGGAGCGCGCTCGACATAAGACCGACGCTAGCGCCGGTCTCGCCTCACCGCTAGATGTCCTTTCTCGCGAATCTGTGCCGAAGATTCGACAGCGTGCTCTAGCGGCCACGCCTCTTGCAGACGCGCAACTTCACGCACGCCTTGTTGATCGGCACTGCGAAGTTGAGGTTCTCGCCCTCACCGGAGACGAGCACGCCGACGACCCGGCCGCTCTCGTCCACCGCCGGCCCGCCGGAGATTCCCGGATACGCAGCCGCGTCCGTCTGAATCTCGTCCTCGGCGACCCGGCCGACGACCCCGGACGTGACCGAGCCCTCGTATCCGAGCGGGCTGCCGACCAGAAGAAGCGCGTCGCCGACGAGCGGCGGCTCGAAGGTCGGCCGCTGCCAGAGCGGTGGGCCGATCCGGTGCGGAACCCGAATGAGCGCGAGGTCGTGGTCCGGGTCAGTGGCGACGATCCGTCCCTTCCACACGGTCTTCCCGGTGTGGACGCGTGCGCCGTAGTCGCCACGATCGACGCTGAGGACGACCACGTGGTTTGCCGTCAACACGTACGAGGCGCCATCCTTCACCCAGGCCACGAAACCGGTGCCCTCGTCGACCGAGACGGTGACCGTAAAGACGCTTCGCTTCACGCGAGCCGCGAGCGTAGACCGTGCGAGCTGAGCCTTCCGCGCTCGACGAGTGACGCCGCGGATGCGGTCGGCGAGTATCGCCCGCTCACGCCTCGCGACGGTCAGGTCGTGCTTGACCGACGTCAGTCGGTCCGCGAGCCGGGCGACGTCGTCGCGTCGCTGGTCGCGCTCGTGACGGTAGGCCAAACCCGCGCCCACGAGAGCTGCAATGACCAAGAGCGCTGCGATCGCCTTCGTCAAAGCCGGCCCGAGCGGAAGACGCCCCACATCAGCCAGAGCCCGAGCACGCCGGAGACGAAGAACCCGAACGCGGAGACGACGTTCAGCCCAAGCACCGTCGGCCCGGAGGTCGCGAAGACGCCGATCATGCTCGAGCCGATCAGCCCGGCAGCGACGACGAACGCGATGATCAGCCGGTTGAACGCGACGTCGAGCTTGTGCATGAACTCGTCCAGGCCCTTGTGCACGAAGCCGACCTCGATCTGCCCGTCCCGCATCTGCTCGAGCACGTCGTGCAGCTGATGCGGATAGTCGGCGAAAACCGAGGCGAGCTTCATCGACTCCCGTCGGGCACGGGTGAGCATGCGCTGTGGCGCGTAGCGGCCGAGCAGCAGGCTCCGCGCGTACGGTCTCGCGACCTCGAAGACGTTGAAGTCGGGATAGAGCTCGATCCCGACCGACGCCAGAGTCGCGATCGCCTTGTCGAGGATGATGAAGCGGGTCGGGAGCCGCAGGTTCAGCGAGTAGATGACGCCGAACACCTCGCGGATCACCTGCTGCGGATCGATCTCGGCAAGGCTCGCGCCGTAGTAGCGGTAGAAGAGGTCGCGGATCGCATGGAGGAACTCCTCCTCGCGCTCCTTCGGGTAGCGCACCCCCAGGTCGGCGAGCCGCTTCGGGAGGGCCTCGACGTTCTCGTTCGCGACGTCGATGAAGAGACGCGTCGCTTTCGAGACGTCGTCGTCGGTGAGCTTGCCCGCGAGGCCGAAGTCGACGAGCCCGATCAGGTCGGGCCGGATGACGAGGATGTTCGCCGGATGCGGGTCGCCGTGGAAGAACCCGTCCCGGAAGATCATCGTCATCCACGCCTCCGCGATCACCTCGGCCAGGCGTTTGCGCTCCTCCAGCGAGTAGCCTGCCTCGTCGATGTCGGCCAGTTGGCGGCCCTCGACGAACTCGAGCGTCAGGACTCGGGCGCGCGAGTACGTCCAGTAGACGCGCGGGACGCGGACGTGCGGGTGACCGACGAAGTTGCGATGGAGGGCCTCGGCGTTGCGCCCCTCGAGCCGGTAGTCGAGCTCCTGGCGGATCGCGCGGGCGAACTCGTCCACGAGCTCGCCCACGTCGACGAAGTCGAGCGCCCGGATGCGCTCTTTGGCGATTCGCGCGGCCTGGTAGAGCAGACCGAGGTCGGCCTCGATCTGCTGCGGCGCGCCCGGCCGCTGCACCTTGACGGCGACGACGTGGCCGTTCGGGAGCACCGCGCGGTGGACCTGGCCGATCGAGGCAGCGGCCACCGGCTCGCGGTCGAACTCGAGGAAGAGACGCTCGATCGGCTGACCGAGCTCCTCGCTGATGACGCGCTCGACCTCCTCGTAGGGGAACGGGCGCACGTCGTCCTGAAGCCCGCGCAGCTCGGAGATGATGTCGGGCGGCAGCACGTCGGGCCGCATCGAGAGGAGCTGGCCGAACTTGACGAAGGTCGGGCCGAGCTCGTCGAGGAGCTCGCGCAGGTGCTGCCCGCGCTGCGACGGTGCGCCGTCGACGATCCCCGCGCCGTTCCGGCGACCCGGGAGGAGGTCGGTCAGCTTGTGGCGCTCGAAGAAGTAGCCGAAGCCGTGCCGGACGGCGACCTGGGCGATCTCAGTCAGCCGGCCGAGGTTACGAGTCTTCGGTGGTGCTTGAGCCATGACCCAAAGTGTTCCACGCGAGGCGCGGGACCCCTATTTATGCCGTTCCTCCTTCGAAACCACGCGGAACGCCAGCGGTAGCGCTCCGCTCTGCAGGATGAGCGCCAGATCTTTCGCGTCCGCCATCGATGTCGCGGTGATCTGTGCGCCGTTGTCGCCCGGGATGCCATCCGGGTTGTCGTCGAAGTCGATTGACGGCGCCGATTTGAGCTCGCGGTCGAAGACGATCGCAAACTGCTGGTTCGCCACGTCGCCGGGCAAGCTCTGTTCGTCCGCAAGCTTCCGGCCGCGCTTGACGAGCGTCCGCGTGATTTCGTGGAACTTCTCTGCCCCATTCTTCGTGAACTGCATGAGGACGACCGGCTGGTTCGTCTGGGTATCGAAGTCCTGCCGCGTCCCCTTGAAATCGAGGTCGTCACCGGTCAATTCCGGAATCGGTTGCTTTCCCCTGGGGTAGTACTTGAACAAGTAGAAGTACTTGCGGCTCGGTGCTTCATAAACGCCGGGGCAGTAGGGCACCTTTGGACCGCACGTCACGACGACCGTGTTCGGTCGAGGCGGGAGAGGCTTCGTGGAGCCAACCGGCAAGCCTTGCGCGTCGAGAGACGGGCCGATCAAGTCCCCCTGCAAGTCGAAGAACTCGAGCAGACCGCGCCGGATCAGGAGCGGAACGGCACGACCGGCGTCGCCAGGGAAGATGGCGACGATCCGTCCTCCTTCGCGTTCGACGGAGGCGCTGTCGGCGCCGACGCTCTCCAGGCGATCGCGCATGATTGCGGCCGAAACGTCGAGCTGGTGAGCCGTGCCCGAGCTCGTCGGCTCCAGGACGATGCGGGTCAAGGACTCTGGGGCGCTTTCCTCGTCCGCTCCGCCGCAACCGACCCCCGCGAGAAGAAGCAGCGTCAGGGCGAGCGCCGGGACGGCAATGCGCATCCTCAGCGCGGCGGCGGCGGCGCCGGCTGCTCCTCGACGAGGCGGAGGCGGTGCTCGAGCTGCGCGACTCTGAGCGAGAGCTCCTCGAAGTCGGAGCGCGAGACGAGGCCGAGCTGCTTGAAGAGACCTTCGAGCCCCGCCCCGGCCCGTTCGCTCGCCCGGACGGCCTCGCCGCGCCAGCGGCGCGTCGTCTGCTCGATCAGCTCACGCGCCTCCTCGCGGCGCATGCCGCCGGTTTTCGCGAGCTCATCCGCAAGCGCGTCCGCACGATCGGCGGTCAGCGCCACCGCACCGAGGGCGGCGAGCCCGAAGCGCTCGAGCAGTTCGAGGACCGAGCCGTCGTTATCGGCGGCCATGCGGCTTGGACCGGCGTCGTTGCCGCCGTCGCTCACGCTTCGCCTTGGCCGAAGAGCCGGCGGGAGCCGGGTCGGGTACCAACCCGTCCATGAGGCTGGGGGCGGGCGCCGCAGCGGCGGCCTGCTCGGCGGCCTCGAGAGCGATCGTCCCGGTGTCGACCACAGGCCCGCCGATCGGACCCCGTGGCTTCCTCCTCGCCGGAGTGCCTCCGTCTGGCTCCGGACCGTCGAGCCCGAGGTCGTCCTGGCCGATCTTCCGCGCGTACTCGGGCTCACGCTCCTTGAGAATCGTGAGCAGCGGCGCGGCGATGAAGATCGACGAGTACGCGCCGGCGCCGATTCCGATCAACAGGGCGAAAGCGAAGTCCTTGAGCGTCGCGCCGCCGAAGAAGAGCAGCGATGCGACCGGTAGCAGCGTGATGAACGTCGTCGCCAGGGAGCGCCTGATCGTCTCCCAGAGCGAGATGTTGGCGATCGTCGCAAACGGGGCGCGCCGCATCAGCGGGGTGTTTTCCCGGATGCGGTCGAAGATGATGATCGTGTCGTAGATCGAGTATCCGAGCACCGTCAGGACGGCCGCGACCGTCGACGTCGACACTTCTCTCCCGGTCATTGCGTACACGCCGACGGTGATCACGATGTCGTGGACCAGAGCCACGATCACCGGGAACGCGTACTTGAGGTCGAACCGGATCGTCAGATAGAGGACGATCAGCAAGAGCGAGACGATGATCGCGATGATCGCCGACCGGGCAATCTGACGGCCGAAGCTCTCCGAGACGTTCTTCGCGCCGTAGTGCGTCGCGTTCAACTTCGACTCGAGACCCTCTTTCAACTTGACGCCAAGGGCGGGGTCGATCGACTTCTCCTTGAGCTGGAAGCTCTTGTACTTCCCGTCGGTCACCGGGCCCCGGCCCTGGATGATCGCCTTTGCGAAGCTCGGGTCGATGCTCTTCGCATCCTCTCGCACGTCCTCGACGAGCTGTGGCTGCGGTGTGTCGAACGTGACCTGCGTGCCGCCCTTGAAGTCGATGCCCAGGTTCAGGCCCCTGACGCCCAGTGATCCGATGGCGACCAACACGATCGCGCCGGAGATCGCGAACCAGAGATAGCGCCGTCGCATGAAGTCGATCTGGAGCCACTTCGCGCCCTGCTGGCCCTGGGCGCCCATGAAGCGGGGGTTGTCGAACCAGCGGAAGCCCGCCAGCAGGCCGAGCATCGCCCGGGTCGCGGCGACCGCCGTGACCAGCGAGATGATCGTGCCGATGAGCAGCATCAGCGCGAAGCCCTTGACGCCCGCGGTTGCGACCAGGAACAGGACCATCGCCGTGATCGCGGTCACGACGTTCGCGTCGATGATCGTGTGGAACCCCTTCGAATAACCCGCGGCGATTCCGGCCCGCACGGATTTGCCCGCGCGGACCTCCTCTTTGATGCGTTCGAAGACGACCACGTTCGCGTCGGCTGCGACTCCGATCGTGAGGATGAGGCCGGCGAAGCCAGGCAAGCTGAGCGTGACGTTGAAGAGCAGCACCGCCGCGTAGAGGAAGGCCGCGTAGATGCCGAGGCCGATCACGGCGACGAGGCCGAGGAAGCGGTAGAAGAGCAGCAGGAAGATCGCGACGAGGATCAGGCCGCCGATCGCAGCCTTCTTGGCCTCCTGAAGCGAGTCCTTGCCGAGCGTGGCCGAGATGTTCGTCTGCTCGATCGTGATCAGCTTGAACGGCAAAGTCCCCGACCGGAGAACGAGGGCGAGATCCTTCGCATCGCTGATCGAGATCCCCGTGATCTGCGCGCCGTTGTTGCCTGGGATGCCGTTCGGGTTGTCGTCGAAGTCGACGGACGGCGCAGACTTCATCTCGCGGTCGAGGACGATTGCGAACTGCTGATTCGCGTTGTCGTTGCCGGCCCCGCCGGGCAGACCCTGCTGGTTGGCCAGGTTTCTCCCGCGCTCGACGAGCGTCTGCGTGATGTCCTCGAACTTCTTCGCCCCGCCGCCCGTGAACTGCATGAGGACGACCGGCTCGTTCGTCGTGGTATCGAAGTCCTGGCGCGTGCCCGTGCGCTTCAGGTCGGAGCCCGTCATCTCCGGGATCGGGTTCTCCTCGTTCTGCGGGTCGTACTTGAAGAGGTAGTAGTACGTGCGGTTCGGCGCATCCCGCACGCCGGCGCAGTACCGCTCGGTCTCGTTGCAGGTGACGACGACCATGTGCTCGGGCACGGCCAGCACCGTGGTGCCCTTGGGTACCTCGCCCTTCTTGCCGTTTTTCTTGACGTAATTCGACGAGAGGAGCGTTTCGCGCGTCTGCGTCGGACCGACGAGCAGCCGTGGCGCGATTTTCTTCTTCTTGTTCGGGGTCTTGACGAGATAGTACGCCGACGGGTCACCCTTCTTTGCCTCGGTTTGCTGCGTCGAAAGGAGGTCGAAGACCGACGTGCGTGCGATGGGGAACCCCTGGAGGTCGAGGGAAACACCCGGAATCAGGTCGCCCTGCAGGTCGTACAGCTCGAGCTTCGCCGTCTGACCGATCAGGTCGGCCGCGCGCTGCTGGTCGTCGACGCCGGGCAGCTCGATGACGATCTGGTCGCTGCCCTGCTTGCGGATCTCCGGCTCCGAGACGCCGGTGCCGTTGATTCGATCGTTGATGATCGTGACCGCGTCGTCGAGACCGGCCTCGTCGACCGTCTCGCCCTTCTCGGGCACCGCTTTCTTGACCACTTCGAGGCCGCCCTGGAGGTCGAGGCCGAGCGTCGGCGTCCTCTGGAGCGGCGATCCCGGCAGCGCGAGCACGGCAACGCCGATCAGGGCCGCGATAATGAGGCCCATCAGGATGAGGTGAGAGCGCCGCTCGTTCACTGTGCTGCGCCTTAGGGTAGCGAGGTCTTGGGGGGTTCGGCAGGCTCCTGCTCAGGTTCGATGCGGGCTGCGACGGCGCTCTTGGCAACCCGGACGCGGGTCTCCGGCGCGATCTCCAGCACGATGTGGTCGTCCGCGACGTCGTGAACCGAGCCGTAGAGGCCACCTGCGGTGATCACGTCATCGCCGGCCGCGAGCTGCGCCAGCATGGTCACCTGCCGCTGGCGACGGCGTCGCTGGGGGAGCACGATCAGCACCCAGAAGAGGACGAGCATTCCGACGAAGAAGATGAGCGGGCTCAAGCAGCCTCCCCGTGCAGGCGGTCGAAGGTCTCGGCCTTGAAGGATGCCAGCTTGCCCTCTTCGATCGCGGCTCGGGCTCCCGCCGTGAGCTGCAACAGGAAACGGACGTTGTGCACGGTCAGCAGCCGGAGACCGAGCAGTTCCTGCTGGTTGACGAGGTGCCTGATGTACGCGCGCGTGAACCGGGAGCACGCCGGGCAGTCGCAGTGCTCGTCGAGCGGCGATTCGTCCCGCGTGAAACGTGCGTTCTTGAGGTTGAGCCGGCCCGTGGAGGTGAGCGCAGTGCCGGTCCGGCCCATTCTCGTGGGCAGGACGCAGTCGAACATGTCCACGCCGCGCTCGATCACCTCGAGGATCCCCTCCGGGTCTCCGATCCCCATGAAGTAGCGCGGCTTGGCAGCGGGCAGGAGCGGTGCGGCGTCGGCGACGGTCTCGAACATCGGGTCGCGAGCCTCCCCCACGCTGAGCCCGCCGAGCGCATGGCCGTCGAAGTCGAGGTCGACGATCTCGGCGATCGAGCGGCGCCTCAGCTCGGGGTCAGTCGCGCCCTGGGCAATCCCGAAGAGAAGCTGACCGGGCGCGCGTGGAGCCTGCCGCTGCCGGGCGGCCCACAGCGTCGTCAGGCGCACCGATTCGACGAGGTCGCTGCGCGTGCCGCCCGCTGGCGCACAGACGTCGAGGCACATCGCGATGTCCGAGCCCAGCTTGGCCTGAATCTCGGCGACCGACTCCGGCGTGAAGCGCGCCTCGTCTCCGTCGTAGACCGAGCGGAACGTGACCCCGTCGTCGTCGACCTTCGTGATCGTGTCGCGGAGGGAAAAGACCTGATAGCCCCCGGAGTCGGTGAGGATCGGCCCGTCCCAGCCCATGAAGCGGTGCAGGCCGCCGAGCTCGGCGATCAGGTCGGCCCCGGGCCGGAAGGACAGGTGGTACGTGTTGCAGAGCACGATCTCCGCGCCGAGGTCGCGCACCTCGTCGGGGTCCAGCATCTTCACGGTCGCCTTCGTCCCGACGGGCATGAAGGCGGGGGTCCGTAGCTGACCGTGCGGCGTGCGCAGCAGCCCTACGCGCGCCTCCCCATCAGTAGCCATGACCTCAAAGGCGGTCATGAAAAACCGTCACACATTCGGCACACCCAACCCTTGACAAGAAACGGTGTCCGACTCCGATCGGTGTCAAGAGGTGGGTGTGCCAACTTTGAGACAAGTTTTCGACTCCGCTTCGCGCTCACAGGATCAGCATCGCATCGCCGAAGGAGTAGAACCGGTAGCGCTCCGTGATCGCGAGCTCGTAGAGCCGGCGCGTCTCCTCCACGCCTGCGAAGGCCATCACGAGAGCGAGGAGCGTCGAGCCGGGCAGGTGGAAGTTCGTGAGCAGCGCGCCGGTGCGGCGAAACTCGAAGCCCGGCGTGATGAAGAGATCCGTACGACCCGAGAGCGGCGCGCCCAGGGCGAGCGACTCGAGCACCCGAACAGTCGTCGTCCCCACCGCCAGCACTCGCTCGGCCGCGCGGATCCGCTCCCACGCCTCGGGCGCGACCTCGTAACGCTCGCTGTGAATCCGATGGTCGGCCAGATCGTCGACGGCCACGGGGCGGAAGGTGTCCAGCCCGACATGGAGCGCGACGCGCTCGACGTCGAGTCCCGAAAGGAGCTCCGGCGTGAAATGGAGCCCGGCCGTCGGCGCGGCGGCCGAGCCCTCCCGCTCCGCGTAGACCGTCTGGTACCGCTCGGGATCGGCGAGCGGCTCGGTGATGTACGGCGGCAGCGGCGGCTCGCCCTGCGGAGCCCCGTCGAGCCGCAGGCGCCAGCGGCCCTCGCCCAGGTGCTCCAGGAGCTCGACCGCCCCCAAACGCTGCCCTGGCTTCAGCCGCCGCGTAGGTCGAGCGAGCCCCTCCCACTCGCAGGCCCCGTTCAGCGGCTCGAGGAGAAGCACTTCCGCATCGCCTCCGCCGGGCATCGTCAGGCGAAGCCGAGCCGGAACGACTCGAGTGTCGTTGACGACGACGAGCTCGCCCGACAGCTCATCTGGAAGGTTGCGAAAGCGGCGATGCCGGATCTCCCCGCTCGCCCTGTTCAACACGAGCAGCCTCGATTCGTCGCGCCGGGCAGCCGGGTGCTGGGCGATCAGCTCCGGCGGCAGCGCATACTCCAGCTCGGCACGCTTCATCCGGCCCGAACGCTAGCGTTCCGGCCCATGGACGAAGCTGCGATGGCACGCGCACGAGAACGGCTTGACGACGCCGCGTCCGGCCGCACGGCACAGGGCGACGTCGATGCTGCGCTCGAGCGGGCCCGCGGACAGATCGAGGCGCTCGCAGAGCTCGCAGCGCAGCTCGAGACGACGCTTCCGGGTCGGGTCGAGGACGCGGTCCGCGAGGGCGTGCGAGTGGAGGCAACGCCGGTCGGCAGGCAGCTTGCGGAAGTACGCGGCCTGGCCGGGCAGACGATTCGCCGCTTGGAAGGACTCGAGAACGACCTCCTGGCCGAGCGGCATGCCCGCGTCGACGACCTGGCTCTGCTCGTCGACCTCATCTCCTCCGGCTGGAACGGCGTCGATCAGCGCCTTGCCCGTATGGAGCGCAAGCTCGACGTCAGCGCGGGCGCCGACGTCCACCGCATCGACGAGCGCAAGGCCGGCTAGCCGCCGGGCCCTACCGGTCCCGTCTCAGGACGGCCCGGAAGGCAGCACGAACTCGAAGCGGCTGCCGCGGCCGAGCTCGCTGTCGAGCTCGATCCTCCCGCCGAGCGCGAGCGCCAGCTCGCGAGCGATCGCAAGGCCGAGCCCGGTGCCCTTCCCATCGTGCGTCCAGAACGGACGGAAAATTCGCTCCTGCTCCTCGGGGCCGATACCGGGTCCTGTGTCTTCGACGGCAACGTGGATCAGCCCGTTTTCCGCACTCAGCCGCAGATCGATCTGACCTCCGTCAGGCGTCCAGCGGAAGGCGTTTGCGAGCAGGTTCGAGATGATCTGGAGGACTCGGTCGCCGTCCGAGATGATCACAGCCTGAGCCGAGATCTCCTGCGAGTAGACGATGTCGCGCTGCTTCGCCTCCTCGCCGAACGCGGCGTAGGCCTGATCGAGCAGCGTCGCCATGTCCACCTCCTCGCGCAGCACCGTGAACCGGCTCATGTCGAGCTTCGCGAGATCGAGGACGTCGCCGACGAGCCGCTCCAGCCTCCCGGCCTCGGCCGCGATCACGTCGAGTGACGCACTGCGAGCTTCCGGGTCCTGGACCACGCCCTCGCGCAGAGCCTCGACGTGGCCCCGGATCGCGGTCAGCGGGGTCCGCAGCTCGTGGGACACCGTCATCAGGAAGTTCCGCTCCAGCTCCTCGGCCTCGCCGAGGCGAATGGCCATCTGTCGGAACGAGTCGGCGAGATCGGCGATCTCGTCGCGTCCCTGCACGTCCGGCAGCTCGACGTCGTAGCGGCCCTCGGCCACCTCGTCTGCTGCCTTGGCCAGCCTCCTCACCGGCCGCGTGATCCGGCCCGAGAGGTACCACGCGAGCCCGGTCGTGATGACCACACCGGCAAGCAGCGCGAGCGCGAGGCGCTCGAGCAGCGTCTCGAGGCGGTCCCGTAGTTCCGTCTGAGGAGTCGCCACGATGAGCGATCCAAGGGGCAGCACCGGCTCCCCTCCCACCGCACTCTTCTCGAGGAAGAGTGGATACGCGACGGCCAGGAACGTCTTCGTCTCACCCGGGGGCACGAACCGAAACTCGATCACCTTCCCTTCCTCCCAGTCGATCGTGTTCTGCGGCAGGGTTTTCAGCCCCGATTGCCGGCCCGAGAAGAACGGGAGCCCGACATAGAACAGACGGTCGCCGCTCGCGGCCTCGAGCGACTTCGCTGCAAAGAACGGCGCCGGCTTGTTCTGCTCCTGGGTCTTGTTCGCCTGGTCGACGTAGAGCTGGGTCAATCCCGCCGCCTCCTGCCGCAGCTCCCGCCGGGCCTGGTCCTGCGTGTAGTCCTGGAAGAGCCCGAACGCGATCGCCGCCGCGAGGACCCCCGTCAGCAAGATCCCGGCGAAGAAGAGGGCCGGCAGGCGGAAGCGCAGCGACCTAAACACGGTTGCCTACGCGGTCGCGGCTTCCTTGGCGGGCGAGACCTTGTAGCCGACGCCCCAGACCGTGACCACGGGCGAGGCCTCGCCGAGCTTGCGGCGCAGCTGGCGAACGTGGACGTCCACGGTCCGCGTGTCTCCCGCGAAGGTGTAGCCCCAGACGCGCTCGAGCAGCTGGTCGCGCGTCAGCACGAGCCCGCGGTGGTCGAGCAGCTCCCAGAGCAGGTCGAACTCCTTCGGAGCGAGCTTGATCTCCTCGTCGCCCACTTTCGCCTCGCGGCGGCCGGCGTCAATGGAGAGATCTCCGTGCTGAATGACCGCGCTTGCGACGTCCTTGCGGTCGGGAGTCGAGCGCCGAAGAATCGACTTCACGCGTGCGACGAGCTCGCGCGGGTTGAACGGCTTCGTCAGGTAGTCATCGGCGCCGACCTCGAGGCCGATGATCTTGTCGACGTCTTCGTCTCGCGCCGTGAGCATCAGGATCGGCACCTCGGAGCGGCGGCGCAGCCGGCGGCAGACCTCGATCCCGTCGATGTCGGGCAGCATCAGGTCGAGGACGATCAGCGAAGGCTGCTGACCCTCGGCTTTCGTCAGCGCGTCCTCTCCGGTTTCGGCGACCTGAACGTCGTAGCCGGCGTTCTTGAGGTAGAGGGAGACGAACGACGCGATCGAGGCTTCGTCCTCAACGACGAGCACTTTCTGCGGTGTTGTCAACGGCACTCCCTCCCAGGATGCCAGAGGAGTCAGCTATCCCGGCGTCGGCGTGACCAGATCAAAGTTGGTCGCGCCATCGGGCAGGGAGTGGTACGGCTCGTCGTTGAGCGACCAGACCCCGTCGTAGAAGACCTGCCGCGTGACATCCCCGGCTCCGTCGAGAACCCCTCTGCCACGGCCGATCGCGCTCATGAAAATGGCTCGTCCATCGAGTCGAATCGTGTACGTCGCCCCGATCAGGCGGAAGCGAACGTTGCGGCCCTGGTAGACAACCGTCTTCTGGCTCTTGACGGTCGTCCGCGTGGCGCCGTACACGACCGGCCGCCTCGAATCCCTCGGATTCGGGTCGGTGATCGTCAGCCGTCCGCGCAAGCGCCCCGTGATGCTTCCGCGCGCGTTCAGCTGGACGATCCCGCGAGCTTCGCGGATCGAGAGCGTGCCGTTGCCGCCTTGCGGCGGTGGAAGGGGTTGCTTCGCGAGCGCCGTCGCCGGCAACACGAGCACGAGCAGGAATGGGACCAGGAGTTTCCGCATCGGTAGGTCAAGTATGCGCTTCACGCGTGTGGCGCGAATGAGCGAGATGTAAGGAATCCGTTAGGGGCAATATGGTCTAGCCGTGCCCGAGATCGGAGACTTCGGTGCAATCATCCTCGCGATCTCCGCCGGCGTCATGCTCGCGGTGCTTGCACGCAAGCTGAGCGAGCGCTTTCCGATCCCCGCGCCGGCGCTCTTCCTCCTCGTGGCGGCGGCCATCCCGGTGGTCGTGCCCGACATCCGCACGGTCGAGCGAATCGGCGTCGTCGCGCTGATCGTGATCCTTTTCGACGGCGGCATGAGCATCGGCTGGCGCCGCTTTCGGCGCGCTGCGCTACCGATCGCGTCGCTCGGCCTCTTCGGCACCCTGTTGACCGCGGCAGTGATGGCCGTCTGCGCTCACTATCTCTTCGACTTCAGCTGGACGACCGCGTGGATCCTAGGGGCCGCTCTTGCACCGACCGATCCCGCGGTCATGTTCTCGATCCTCGGCGACAAGCAGATCCGAGGGCGAACAGGCACGATCCTCGAGGGCGAGGCCGGCGTGAACGACCCGGTCGGGATCGCCCTCATGATCGGGATCATCGAATTCGCGACCTCCGACAGCGGCTCGTACTGGGGAATCGCCCAGGAGTTCGCCTTGGAGATGACGATCGGCCTCGCCGTCGGCCTTGCCGGAACCGCGGCGCTGGTCGTCCTCATGCGCCACGTCCGCCTCCCGAGCGAGGGGCTCTACCCGCTCCGGACACTTGCGGCGGCGGGAATCATCTACGGACTGGCGTCCGTCGCCCACGGCTCGGGCTTCCTGGCGGTCTTCATCGCTGGGCTTGCACTCGGTGACCTCGACATCCCGTACAAGCGGCAGATCCGGCGCTTCCACAACGCGCTGGCGAGCCTCGCCGAGATCGTCGTCTTCGTGGGCCTCGGCCTGACGGTGAGTGTCTCCCAGCTCTTCGACGACGGCGTCTGGCTCGACGGGCTCCTGCTCGCGATCGTGATCGCCTTCGTCGCTCGCCCGCTTGCGCTCGCGCCGCTGCTCGCTCCGATGCGCCTGCGGTTCGGCGAGAAGGTCTTCATCGCCTGGGGCGGGCTGAAGGGAGCCGTTCCGATCCTGCTCGCCGCGTTCTGCATCCTCGCCGGCGTGGAGGATGCGCGACGGATCTACGAGATCGTGTTCGTCGTCGTGCTCTTCTCCGTGATCGTCCAGGGCGCGAGCCTGCCGCTCCTCGCTTCGCGTCTCGGCGTGCCCATGCGCTCCACGAGCTCATGAGCGCGTTTGTTTTCTTCCTCGCCCTGCTCGCAGGCAACCCGTCGCCGGCACTCCACGACCTGAGCGTCTCGAACGGCTCGCGTCCCTTCGCCGGCGACGGCAGGCTGCTGACGACGGTCAGCCCGAACGGCGACGGGCGCCGGGACCGCGCGATCGTCCGTTTCCGGCTCGACGGGCGCGCCACGGTACGCCTCGACGTCCTGCGAACGGACACGCTCCATCGGGGCAGGGAACCGAAGGCGATCTGGAGCACGACACGTCGCTTCCGCGGCGGCCGGCGCCAGATCGTCTGGCGTCCGGCACCGGCGACGGAGCCACGGACGTACATCCTCCGGCTCCAGGTCGGACGCCGCGTGTACATGAACGTGCCCGGAAAACGCCGCCGCGCACCGGTCGTCCGGATCCAGGGGCTCGAGGCAGCCTTCCCGAGACGCAGCTATGCCCCGGGCGAGCATGCCGACCTCCGGATCTCCGCAGACACGGCGTCGCTACGACTCCAGGTCTTCTACTACTCGAGCCAGGTTGCGCCGCCGGGCCGAGACCTCAAGACGGCCGGGACGGCGATGACGCCCCCGGTCCGCGTCGACTGGCGCGGGCACCGCAACGGCCCGGGAAACCTCCGGCTCGTCCGCGCGGGCAACTGGCCGAGTGGCCTCTACTTCGTGCGGCTCACGGCCGGGGACGGCCGTGTCGGCTACGCGCCGTTCGTCGTCAGGAGACGGGCGCCGCAGTCACGCGTCGCCGTCGTGCTCTCCACGAACACCTGGGCGGCGTACAACTTCTGGGACGAGAACGGCGACGGCTGGGGCGACAGCTGGTACGTGAGCGGCTCAACGCGAGATGTCGATCTGGCTCGCCCGTTTCTCGACTTCGGCGTCCCGTACCGCTTCGGCGACTGGGATCTCGACTTCATCGCCTGGCTGAACCGGACAGGGAAGCAGGTCGACTTCCTCTCCGACGACGACCTCGCGGCGTTCCCGAACGGAGACCGGTTGGCGGCTGCCTACGACCTGGTCGTTTTCCCCGGGCATGCCGAGTACGTGGCGGAGCACCCCTACGACGTCGTCCAGCGCTTCCGCAATCTCGGCGGGAACCTGATGTTCCTCGCGTCGAACAACTTCTTCTGGAAGGTGCGTCGACACGGACAGCTGATGACGAAGGTGAAGCTCTGGCGGAACCTCGGGCGGCCGGAGGCGGCGCTGATCGGCGTCCAGTTCGTTGCCGGCGACAGTGGGGTGAGGCAGGGTGGCTACTTCGTGCGTGGCGCGGCGAGCGCGCCGTGGGTGTTTGCCGGCACGGGTCTGAGCGACGGCGACCGATTCGGAACCTACGGGATCGAGATCGACGCACGCGCCGCGTCCTCCCCAGCCGGGACCCAGCTCCTCGCAGAGATCCCGAACCTGATCGGCCCGGGCAGCACGGCGGAGATGACCTACTACGAGACTTCGCGCGGCGCCAAGGTCTTCGCCGCGGGCACGCTCAACTTCGCGGCGTCGATCGACGAGCCACCCGCCGAGCAACTCGTCGAGAACGTCTGGGCCCGCCTCAGCCGACCGTAAGGCCGCAGCGCACTTGAGCTCTACGCGCTCACGGGGTACTCGTAGAAACCCTGGCCGGTCTTGCGGCCCAGGTGCCCTGCGGCGGCCATCTCGCGTAAGCGCTCGGGTGGCCTGGCCCGCTCGTCGCCCGTTGCCTCGTACATCGCTTCGGCCGCATGGATGTGAATGTCGACGCCGACGAGGTCGACGAGCGCGCACGGGCCCATCGGCCAGCCGACGCCCATCGTCATCGCCTTGTCCAGATCCTCGGGGGTAATTCCCTCGTCGAGCAGCCGGATGCATTCGTTGAGCGTCGGCACGAGGACCCGGTTGACGATGAAACCCGGCGTGTCGTTGCAGCGGACGGGCTGTTTGCCTGCCTGCTCGGCCCAGTCATAAGCCGCGTTCACCGCCTCGTCCGAGCTGTGCTCCGCGCGGATGATCTCGACGAGTGGGAGCAGGGGCGCGGGATTGAAGAAATGCATCCCGACAACCCGCTCGGGATGCTCGGTCGCCTCGGCGATCTTCCCGACTGGGATAGCCGACGTGTTCGTGGCCAGGATTGCCTCCGGCGCGACGATCCGGTCGAGCTCACTGAAGGTCTCGCGCTTCGGCTCGAGCTCTTCGACGATCGCTTCGATCACCAGATCGCACTCGGCGAGATCCGCGAGCTCAGTCGTGAAGGTCAAGCGGCCGAGCGCGGCGTCGCGCTCCTCGGAGGTCATCTTTCCCTTCTCGACCGCACGGCCGAGGTAATGCTCGATCGTCCCGCGGGCTCGCTCGCACAGGTCCTCGCTCACCTCGCGGCCCACGGTCTCGAAGCCGGACTGGGCCGCAACCTGCGCGATCCCCGCTCCCATCGTCCCGAGACCGACCACTCCGACCTTGCGAATCTGCACGGCGGCACCCTACCCGGGAAGAAGACGGCCCCCTCGTGCGTCCTGTTCACATGACACGGTCTCTCCTCGCTCTCCTCGCCTTCGGCATCTTCGTGCTGGCCGTTCTCGGCGCGTTGGCCTCTGCCGTCGGCGGAAAGCGACCGGCGCTACTAGGACGCCGGGAGCCGGTACTTCCCTGACAGTCTGGCCACCGTCGCGGTCTGCGGCACGTGGCGGTGGCCAGACCCCTTTAGGTCCCCGGCCACGGGCCGGGGACTCGCCCAAAGTGCATCGCACTTTGGGCGACTAAAAGCACACCTGCCAAGGGACGACGCCCGAAGAGGCCCGCCCACGCCACGATCGGTCTTGGAGCGCAGCTCTTTCCAAGAGCCGAGCTCTCGGCCGCCTAGTGGGGCTTGCGCGCGAGGATCCAGAGGAAGCAGGGGTTGCCCTCGTCGCCTTCGTCCTGGCAGACGACCTCGTGTTCGAGGAGCTCCAGGCCGGCGTCGGAGAGCAGACGGAGGTTCGTGTCGACGTCGAAGCCCGAGAAGAACATCGGGACACCGAGGAAGTCATAGACGGCGTCCGGGTGAGCCTTCGAGCTTGCGGTGGCCAGCAGGTGACCTCCCGGGCGCAGCCACGATTCGATCCGCGCCAGGAGGCCCGGAAGCTCGCCCAGCGGCACATGCCCGAACGTGTAGAGCGCGACCACGGCATCGACCGAGAAGGGTGGGAAGTCGAGCTTCGTGTAGTCGGCCTTGACGAACGACCCTGAAGGAACGAGTTCCTGCGCGCGGCGAAGCTGCTCGGCCGAGATGTCCACGCCGGTGTACTCACGTCCCGGAGCGAGCATCCGAGCCCCCGGCTCTCCGTTGCCGCAACCCAGCTCCAGGACCGCGGCGTCGGGAGAGATCATGCCGAGGAGCTTCTCGAGGTATTCGACCGCCGGGGAGCCTGTGATCTCGTTCTGCGACCACTCGGCGTACCGCCCGGCGGCTGCGTCGTAGCCGGCCTCGACGATCTGCTTCGGATCCTCAGACATCGAGCGAGTCGGCTTCGATGACGAGCGCGGTCATGCCCTCGTCCGAGCCTGACTCGTGCTCCTCACCCGGCTGCCAGAGCACTGCCTCGCCGGCCCTGATCTGCTCACGCTCGCCGTCGTCACCGCTCACCCAGCCGGAGCCTTGGATCACCGCAAAGAGCTGAGCGCCGGCAGCCGGATGCCGCGCGACGATGCCGGCAGGGCCGAGCTCGATGACGTGCGCATGCGCGTGCGCTCCGAGCCTTCGCACTGCTGCGTTCACGCTCCCGGGTGCCGTGACCGGCCGCTCCCCGCTGAGCTCGACGCGCCTCACACCCGCTCGCTGAGGCGACGCTTGCGGCGCCGCCTCAGGACGCGCGGGCTTTGCCCGTGCGTCCGTCTGCGGTGGCCGGACGGCACGATCACGAACATCACACCCGCTCGATCACGGCCGCGATGGCCTGGCCGAAGCCGATACACATCGTCGCGACGCCGTAGCGGCCCTCGCGTCGCTCGAGCTCGTTGATCAGCGTCGCCGTGATTCGCGCGCCCGTCGCACCGAGGGGATGGCCGAGCGAGATACCCCCGCCGTTCGGGTTGACGTCGTCCATCCGCTCGCTGAGGCCCGCGTCGCGCGCAAACTGAAGGACCACGGACGCGAACGCCTCGTTGACCTCGATCACCGAGACGTCGTCCCAGCCGATCCCCGCCCGCTCGAGCGCGCGGTCGCACGCCTGGGGGTTGCCGTGGAGCATTCGGTAGGGGTCGACGCCTGCCAGCCCGAAGGAGACGAACCGTGCCCGCGGCTCGACCCCGAGCTCCGAGGCCTTGCGCTCACTCGCGACGAGCACGCCGGCTGCGCCGTCGCAGATCTGGCTCGAGCTGCCCGCTGTCACCTTCCCCTCGGGCAGGAACGACGGCTTGAGAGCAGCGAGTGCCTCCGCCGACGTCTCGCGGCGGGGCGTCTCGTCGACCGCGAACAACGTGCCGACGTGTGGGTTCTGCACCTCGACCGGGACGATCTCGTTCTCGAAACGACCCTCGTCGATCGCCGCGATCGCCCGTCGATGCGATTCCAACGAGTACTCGTCGAGCTCCTTCCTCGACAGGTTCCACTCGTCGGCAATGGCCTCGGCCGAGATCCCCTGCGGGACGAGCTGCCAGCGCTCGAGCAGCTTGTCCGAGAGGTCCCCGCCGTTCGAGCCCATCGGCACGCGCGACATCATCTCCACGCCGGCCGAGACGACGAGGTCGAGCTGACCCGACCAGATCGCCGTCGCCGCGTTGAAGTTCGTCTGCATCGACGAGCCGCACTGCCGGTCGACGGTCGTGCCGGCCACCGTCTCCGGCCAGCCGGCGACCATTGGGACCATCCGGCCGATGTTCCAGCCCTGCTCGCCGATCTGGGTCACGCAGCCCATCTGGACGTCCTCCACCTGGCCCGGATCGACGTCGTGCCGAGCAAGGAGCCCGTTCAAGACCTGAGCCGCGAGCTCGTCGCCGCGAATCGAGGACAGGGTGCCGTTCCGCTTGCCGATCGGCGAGCGAACGGCGTCGAGGATCAGCGCGTCGGATTCCCAGCTAGGCATCGATCACAGAGTAGAGGCGCCAGGTCCCGGTCTCAGGCGGCGCTGACCGCAAAGAGTCTCCACTCGCCCGGGACGCCCTTCAGCTCGTGCGTCCCTTGCGCCTCGAAGTCGAGGCCCGAGCCGGCCACCAGATCGCGGACCGTGCTCGAGACGAGCACCTGCCCGGGCTCGGCCAGGCCCGCGACCCGCGCACCGACGCTGACTGCGATCCCGGCCACCTTCTCTTCATGGAGCTCGCACTCACCGGCGTGCACACCTATTCGTACGTCGAGCCCCAGGCTGCTCACCCCCTCGACGATGGCCTGGCCGCTCCGAATCGCGCGCGCCGGGCCGTCGAATCTCGCGAAGAACCCGTCGCCGGCGGTGTCCATCTCGACCCCCCGGAAGCGGGTGAGCTCTCGTCGAACGACCTCGTTGTGCCGAGCGACGAGGTCCCGCCAGGCGCGGTCTCCGATCTTCGCTGCACGCTCGGTCGAGCCGACCAGGTCGGTGAAGAGGACCGTGGCGAGAACGGTGTCCGGCACATGTTGCTGGGGCGATCCCTCCAGGAACGCCTCGATCGCTTCGAGGGCGAAATCGTTCTCGAAAATCCCTCGGCCGATGCCGGGCACGATGACGAGCTCGGCTCCGGGAATAGCGTCCGCGACCTCGGTCGCGTTCTCACGCGAGCGTTCCTTCGAGATCACGATCGTGGGGATCCGAATCGCGGGGAGGACGTCCGTCACGTCGAGGTCGATCTGCATGCGCCTGAACTCAGCCCACGTCGCCGGGCTCGCCGTCAGCCGGTGATGCCAGACGAACCACTCGAGGTACTCCTCGTCCTCGGCCCATTGTGGGTTCAGCTCGCACGCCAATCCCTCCAGAGCGTCGCGCTTCCCCCACTGTTCGCGACCTTCGCGGATCTGCGCCAGCGCCTCGTCACGCTCCCTCTCGTCACGCACTCCACGTGACCACGGGTCGTAAAGGATCAGCCGCTCGACGCGATCCGGATTCGACGCCGCAAAGACCGCACACGTGGCCGCCGCCTCCGCGAGCCCGACCAGCGCCGGCCGCTCGCTGCCCTCCGTGTCGAGAACGGCGCGGAGGTCGTCCATCCGCGACTCGATCGTGAAGCCTCGCGTCCGGTCGGAAAGACCGACGCCGCGGAGGTTCACGACGATGAGGCGCCGACCCTCGGCGAGACGCCGGAGAATCGTGGCGAACCTCGGAAACTGCCAAAGGGTGTACAGGTTCGACAGAAACGGGAGAAAAACGAGATCCGTCGGCCCGTCCCCGACGACCTGGTACGCGATCGAAACGTCGCCGCTTCGGGCGTAGCTGACGTCGGGCACTTTCATGGGCGTATCCTCCCATCGTGAGCGTAACGGCGACCGAACGGAAGCTGCTGATCGGCGGCGAGTGGGTCGAGACGGGCGAGTGGCTCGAGGTTCGCTCTCCCTTTTCGGGTGAGGTCGTCGCGCGTGTCGCGAAGGCCGGCGCCGCCGAGGCGAAGACCGCGATCGACGCCGCCGAGCAGGCCATGGCGGAACCTCTCCCGGCCCACAAGCGGGCCGAGATCCTCGTCAAGGTCGTGGCCGGAATCGCCCGCAGGCACGACGAGATCGCCGCCCAGATCTGCGGCGAGGCCGGGAAGCCCCTGAAGGCCGCCAAGGTCGAGACGAGCAGGGCGATGTCCACGTACACGTTCGCCGCGGTCGAGGCGCGCAAGCTCGCCGGCGAGATGGTGCCGATGGACGCAGCACAGTCCGGCGAGGGCAAGCTCGCGTTCACGCTCCGAGAGCCGATCGGGATCGTCGGCGCGATCAGCCCGTTCAACTTCCCGCTCAACCTCGTCGCCCACAAGATCGCCCCGGCCCTGGCCGCGGGCTGCGCAGTCGTCCTCAAGCCGGCGAGCCAGACTCCGCTCTCGGCGCTGACACTCGCGGAGCTGGCGGACGAGGCAGGTCTTCCTCCCGGCTGGCTCAACGTCCTCGTCGGTCCCGCAAGTGAGATCGGCGACGTCTTCGTCGAGGACGAGCGAGTCCGCGCGATCACCTTCACGGGCTCCTCCGACGTCGGTTGGAAGCTGCGCGAGCGCGCGGCGCGCAAGAAGGTTCTCCTCGAGCTCGGAAACGCCACCCCCGTGATCGTCCATGGCGACGCCGACCTCGACGAGGCGGCGGAGAAGCTCGCGGCGAACGCCTTCGCCTTCGCCGGCCAGAGCTGTATCTCGGTGCAGCGGATCTACGTCCAGAAGTGGGTCTATGACGATTTCGTCGCCCGCTTCCTGGCGAAGGTCGGAGAGCTCGTCGTCGGCGACCCGGCGGATGAGGCCACTGACGTGGGACCGGTGATCGACGACGACTCCCGCGAGCGCATCCTGAGCTGGATCGAGGAGGCGCGGGACGCGGGCGCCGAGATCCTTGCCGGCGGCGGCCCCGAGGGCGAGCTCATCCAGCCGACCGTGATTGCGAACGCGTCGCTGGACATGAAGGTCTGCCGCGAGGAGGTCTTCGGCCCGGTCTGCGTCCTCAATTCCTACGAGGCGCTCGACGAGGCAATCGCCCTCGCCAACGGCACGCACTTCGGTCTCCAGGCCGGGATCTTCACGGCCGACATCCGGGCCGCGATGCGCGCCGCCCACGAGCTCGAATTCGGCGGAGTGATCGTCAACGAGGCGCCGACCTTCCGCGCCGACCAGATGCCCTACGGCGGGGTCAAGGACTCGGGCAACACACGCGAAGGTCCCCCCTACGCAGTGCAAGAGCTGACCGAGCACCGCGTCGTCGTGATCGACCTCTAGGTCGAAAGCCGGTCGCTTCCGTCATATAGACTCGCCCGGCCCGATGGCGAGAATCTCCCTGCCCGACCGTTTCCGAAGGCGGCCCTCGGAGGGAGCCGTCGAGAGCGGCCCGCCCACACCGCCGCGCGCTCAGCGGCTCCCGGCAGCCGGCGCGCTGCGGCGCGAGCGCAGAGCTCTCGTGCGCACGCGCGAGGACCGGATCCGGGACCTCGGCGGGCTCATGCTCGAGATGTATCGCCGCGACCAGTTCAAGCAGGATCTCCTCGTCGAGCAGTGCCTCGAGGTGATTTCGCTCGAGGAACGGCTGCGTGAGATCGACGAGCTGCTCGAGGCAACCGTGACCGCCCGCAAGCAGGGCGTCGGCGTCCGCTGCACGTGCGGGGCGCCAATCGTCTGGGGCTCGCATTTCTGTGCCAACTGCGGCCGGCCGGTCGGCGAGGAACCTGTTGTCGCCTGTCCGAACTGCGGGAACGCAATCCCGGCGGATGCGCAGTTCTGCGCCAACTGCGGCACGCCCGTTCCGGAAGGAGCGCGGCAGGAGGCCGCTGAACAACCGGACGCCGGCGAGCAGACGATGCACGAGGCGAAGCCGGAGCGCGCGGGCGATCCCTGGGAGGGCTGATGGCCCTGCCACCCGAGCCGCCCGACGAGCAGCCGCCGCCACTTCCCTCGCCCGTAGACGCCGCGGGCGGCGAATGCCCGCGATGTGGAACTCCCTACGATCCGTTCCAGGAGTACTGCCTCGAGTGCGGCCTGCGCTTGCCCGCCACGCACGGGGTCATCCCCATGCTGGCCACGGCGTGGCGCCGGCGCGTGCCGTGGTACCCGGGCGACTGGATCTGGCCCGTGCTCGCGGCCCTCGTCATCGCCGCGCTTGCGGGCGGGCTCGCGATCCTGATCACGAATGACAGCGATGGAACCGGGACCAAGGCGGCCGTCAACGAGACGATCCCACAGACCTCGACCACGAATACAGGCACGGTCTCGACCGGGACGGAGACCGGTCCTGAGCCGACGACGTCCGTGCCGACGACGACGGAGCCGACCGAGCCCCCACCACCGCCACCACCACCGACTACCGGTGGCGGACTCACGGAGTGGCCGCAGGGTGAGAACGGCTGGACGGTCGTGCTCGTCTCGGTCCCGCAGACCGCAGGGCGGCCGGCAGCTCTGAGCGAGGCGCGGAAGGCCATGGGCGCCGGCCTCACCGACGTCGGCGTGCTGGACTCCTCGGACTTCTCGAGCCTGCACTCGGGCTACTGGGTCGTCTTCAGCGGGGTCTTCAACTCCGCACAAGAGGCAGAGAGCAACGTCGACACGGCCAAGGGCACGTATTCCGGGGCTTACGCCCGCCAGATAGTCCAGTAACGCCCGACGGACGATGAGCGCGATCTTCTCGGAGGATCGGCGGCACCGCTACACGCTGGCGCGGATGGTCCGGGATACCGAGCCGGAGCGGGTCAACACGGTGCTGTTCGTCTGCCTGAACCCGAGCACGGCCGACGAGGTTCGGGACGACCCGACGGTACGCCGTTGCATCGGTTACGCGAAACGGTGGGGTTTCTCGAGGCTGGTCGTCTGCAACATCTTCGCGTTGCGCTCAACCGATCCCGGGGCGCTCTACGGGCACCCTGATCCCATCGGGACAGACAACGACCGGCACCTGCTCGGCGAGGCGATCCGCGCAGACCGCGTCGTCGCGGCCTGGGGAATCCACGGCGGCTACCAGCTACGAGGTGCGACCGTGCTCGAGCTGCTACTGGAGCTGAAGCTCGACGTCCACATGCTCGGGCAGACCAAGGACGGCCATCCCAGGCACCCGCTCTACTTGCGGGCAGACACCAAGCCGACGCGCTTTAGGCAGCGACGCGAGAGCGCTCGAGGTGCTGGTGCGACGGGCAGTAGTCGCGCTCGGGTAGCGGAGTCCGCTGGCAAGGCTTGCCCTTCCGCGTCGTCGCATGACAGCGCGGGACGCCGCCGTCGAACGCGCCCGCCTCGATCTGCTCTTCGATGAACGCAACCGCTGCGGAGACGCCCTCGTTCACCGCCCACGCCACCTGGGCCTGCGCGGTGATCGGGAAATAGCGCCTGATGTCCTGGAAGAGCGACCGCTCGGGCTTCGCAAAGTACTGCGGGTCGCGCGCTAGCCGCTCCATCGTCTGCTGACAGGCATCCAGCACGGCTTTTCGGTACTCCGCACGCTCTCGAACCGGCACGTAGGGATCAACCAGGTCCTTGATGGAGCGATAAATGGCTCGCGAGTACTGATACATACAGTGCTGAATGTGGAGGGCTCTCTCGTCCATTCCAAGTGTGCCTCTCACCGTGTTAATCCCCCGCAAAGCTCTGTTAACCGCCGATTAATCCTCTTTCGGGCTCTTGGCCCGCGTGCACTCTAACGCCTCCCGGCCGCTGTTACAAACTCTTCTCCTCTGTTTTCTTCGGTGACAACTACGCCCCATCGTGGAGAATAGACCCGGCTGCATGTCTCACGACACCGACAAGCTCATCCGCCAGCTCTCGCTCGTCGCCTTCCTGATGTCCGAGCGTCGCCCGCTGACCGCCCGGGACGTCAAGCAAAACGTCGAGGGCTACCAGGAGATGTCGGACGAGGCGTTCGCGAGGCGCTTCTACTCCGACCGCGCTGAGCTTCTGGCGCTGGGCGTTCCGCTCGACTCGCAGCGCGACGAGTTCACGGGCGAGGAGCTCTACAGGCTGAGCTCGGAGCGCTACTTCCTCCCCGCGCTCGAGTTGACCGACGAGGAGCTCGCGGCGCTTCAGACCTGTCTCTACCTGCTGGAGGGCCAGTTCGCATACGCCGAGCCGCTACGTCTCGCGCTCCAGAACCTCGCGCTCGGCCGGCCGGGCTTCGAGGAGATGCCCACGGAGACGGCTCGCGCGATCGAGCTGCACGACCCCGGGTACTCCCCCGAGCTGCCCGGGCGGCTCGCAAAGCTCGAGGGTGCGATCTCGAAGAGCCGGACTCTGAAGTTCGAGTACTGGTCGATCGTTCGCGACGAGCGCCGCGAGCGAACCGTGAACCCGTACGCACTCCTCTTCGACCGGGGCCAGTGGTACGTCGTCGGCCTCGACCTCGATGACGACAAGATGAAGACGTTCCGGGTTTCCCGCGTCCGTGGTGACATCCGTCTCGCCACACGCCGCGAGCGAGATTTCCGGCTTCCCGAACGCTTCGACGCGGACGAGTACCGGCTCGGCCCACCCTGGCAGATCGGCGAGACCGTCGGCGAGGCGCGGATCGAGGTCGGCGGCGACACGGCCTGGTGGATCGACCGTCTGTACGGCCGCTACGGCCGGATCGAGGACGGCGTCTTCGTCACGCCCTACTCGAACCTCGGGCGGCTCTCCGCGTGGATCCTGCGCCAGGACGGGCGCGCGGTGCCTCTCGCTCCTCCGGAGCTACGGAGGCTCGTCCGCGACGATCTCGACCTCGTCCAGAAGCGACACAACGGCAAGGTGCCCAGGGTTGCCGCAGAGACCCCTGAAGTGGAGACAGAGGCCGAGGAGCGACCGTCGAGCCCGGCGGTGCCGCCGGAGCGGTTCGGCTTGCTCCAGGCCTTGCTCGCGTACCTGCTCGCCCGCTGCGGCGAGGAGACGCGGGTCGTCATTCCGGCCGTCGACATCGCGGAGCGGTTCCACATCCCTCTGGAATCGCTCGAAGAGCACCTCCAGCTCCTGAACCTCGTCAATTTCGGCGGCGGCTGCTACGCCGTGTACACCGAGCTCCAGAACGGCCAGGTGCACGTCGACAAGGAGCTGTTCGGCGACACGTTCCGCTCGCCGCCGAGGCTGACACCGCTCGAAGCGCGGGCGATCAGACTGGCCCTGGAGTTCGTCGGGCCGATGATCGCCGCCGACGCGCACACTCCGCTCGAGCGCGTCCGGCGCAAGCTCGAGGAGACGTTCGGCCAGTTCGAGCTTCCCCAGACGGCCGAGCCGCGAGGGGCGCGCGCAGAGGAGAAGCTGGTTGGCTCATTGAGCGAGGGCATCCGTCAGCGGCGCCTCGTCGAGATCGAGTACCAGAAGGAAGGCGAGGAGTCGCTCTCCACGCGCCTCGTCGAGCCGTACATGCTCGAGCGGCAGCTGCCCAACTGGTACGTGCACACCTGGGATCGCACCCGCGACGCGCAGCGCTCGTTCCGCCTCGACCGGATGCGCAGCGCCCGTCTTCAGCGGGAAGAGTTCGAGCCTCGCGAAGGCTTCCAGCCGGACCGGCTGAGCAGTGCCTCGGTCGCGGCCAGCATCTGGTACTCGAAGAAGATCGCGCGCTGGAAGGTCGAGGAGGGTGCGCGCGCACTCTCCGACGGCGCCGCGCAGGCGAACACGGCAGTCGGGAGCGAAGAGTGGCTCCTGGGCGAGATCCTGGGTGACCGCGGCGAGGCAGTGCTTCTCGAGCCCGAGAATCTGCGCAAGCAGGTCGCACGACGCGCGAAGGCGCTGGCCCGCGAGCTGCGCCTGACCCGGCTTGCCGCGAAGACCTAGCCGGACCTGCCTCTAACGGCGATGTCTTGTGTCAGACGCCGGCCATGGGTCAGATGGCCGTGTCCGTTTCTCGCAAAGTCGCTGCACGGCCGCGCATCGGGGTCTTCGCGAACGGACATGTCCGACGTCTGACACCGGACCTGTCTATGAGGGACGCGGCCCGACACCTCCCTACTCCACTGGAAGGACGAGAGTGAAGATCGCGCCTTCCGTCGGAGCTGAATGCACTTCGACTGTGCCGCCGTGGGCGTGGGCGATCGAGCGGGCGATGAACAGACCGAGGCCCGTCCCCGGCTTGGCGTGCTCGCCGCTCACCCGACCAAACTTCTCGAAGATGAGCGACTGGTGCTCGCGGGCGACGCCTGGCCCGCGGTCCCGAACCTCGACGCTGAGGCGCCCGTTCTCGGCGAAGGCGTCCACATCCACCTCGCCTCCCGCCGGGGAGTGCTTGACGGCGTTGTCGATCAGGTTCGTGATCACCTGCCGCAGCCGCTCGCGGTCGCCCCGGATCGGCGGGAGCGGCCGGTGCACATTCGCGTTGATCTTCACCTCGTCCTGGCCGCTCTCGGCGGCGGCTGCGGATTCGTGAATGAGCTCGCCGAGGTCGACGTCGGCGAATCTGTAGGTGAAGGCCCCCGACTCGATGCGTGAGGTGTCGAGCACGTCTCCGACGAGATCGGCCAGCCGGCTCGTCTCGTTTGCGATGAGTCCGAGGAACGACTCTCGCTGCTCGGGAGTGAGCTCCCGCCAGCGCTCGTGGAGCGTGTTCGCAGAGCCGATCACCGAGGCCATCGGGCTCCGCATCTCGTGAGACACCATCGAGACGAAGTCCGCGCGCAACGCGGAGAGCCGGCGCAGCTCCTCGACCGTCGCGTGCTCCGCCTCGTAGGCGCGGATGTTCTGGACTGCGCTCCCCAGAAACCGGCCGAGCAACGAAACGAGCTCGACCTCGTCCTCGCTGAAGGCGTCCGCCTCGACACGGACGAGCGAGAGCATCCCGACCGTCCGTGCGCCGACGACGAGAGGAGCGGCCAGGCGGCAACGCAGCCCGAGCTCGGTGAACTCCTCCTCCTCGGCATATCTCTGGTCGGTCATGTCCCTTCGGTACACCGTCTGGCCGGTCCTCCGAATATCCTCGAGCAACGAACCGGCGACCGGCCGACGTGAGCCGGGAGGAAAGACCGTGTCCGCGCCCGCACCGGCAGCGGCGATCACCTGGGCGGCTCCCTCGTCCGCGAGCACGATTGCCGTGCGATCGAAGGGGACGAGGCCGCGCAGCTCTCGGATGAAGGCCGCAAAGGCCTCCTCGATCTCGAGGGACGAGCCCAGCGCGCGGGCGCAGCGATTCGCAGCGTCGAGCACGTCGATCCGGCGGCCGAGCTGGTCACGGAGGCTCTCGGCTTCCGAGGCGCGCCTCTGCGCGACGACCATCTCGCGACCGAGCCGGTTCACGAGCCAGCCGATGATCGCCCCCATCGCGAACTGGAGCCCGAGCGGGAACGCGATGTGGTCGAGCGAGAAGGACGGCGGCGCGAAATGCTCGCTACGCCACCACTCGGTCGCGAACAGGATCGGGACCTGCGCGATGGGCATCGCGAGGCCGCCGACGAGGCCGTAGCGGAGCGCTGCCTCCACGACCGGGAAGAAGAGGAGCTGGCGGATCGGCGTCCCGGGCGCGAACGAATAGATGAAGGCATACGCCCAGATGATCAGCGTGTCGAACGCAAGCCCGGCGAAGTAGACCGCGGGCTGCAAGCTCTGCGCGACAGGGCGGCGCGCGACCCAAAAGAACACAACGGCGCCGACCGCAAGCACGGAGGTCGTGGCCCACGCGGCAACCTCGTAACCGCGAGACGGGTAGTTGGCGGTGAAGACCGTGACCTCCACGAGCGCCCACGGGACGGCGACGAGCCGGACGACCGAGATCCAGCGCTGGAGCTGCCAGCGGCGATTCAGCTCGTGGTTCACTCGGGGTCCTCGTCGAGCCTGGTCAAGGCCCAGTCCGCGTGCTCGCGCAAGAGCGGATCGCTCTCGCCGGCAAACGCTTCGACCGCGGGCCGGTGTTCGGGGCCGCCGGTGTTTCCAAGTGCGACCAGTGCGTTTCGGCGCAGGAAACGTGGATCGTTCCGTGGGAAGTAGAGGCGGTCGTAGCGCTCGCGCAACTCGTCGTCGCCGAGCTCGAGCCACTCGACGAGCGAGACGTGCGGTTCCGCATGCTCGGGCAGCGGTTCCCCTGCGCGGCGCTTCTCGACGCCGCGGTTCCACGGGCAGACGTCCTGGCAGATGTCGCAGCCGTAGACCTGGGCGCCAAGCGGCTCCCGGTACTCCTCGGGGATCGGCCCCGGCGCCTGCGTCCAGTACGAGAGGCAGCGAGTTGAGTCGAGCACGCCCGGCTCGTCGAGGGCCCCCGTCGGGCACGCTTCGATACACAGCGTGCAGGCACCGCAGTCGAGCTCCAAGGGCTTCGAGCGCTCGACCTCGACGTCGGTGACGAGGGTTCCGAGCACGACCCAGGAGCCGTGCCGCCGGGTGATCAGCATCGTGTTCTTCCCGTAGAAGCCCACCCCGGCGCGGGCGGCTCCTTCGCGGTCGACATGGTCGTTCTCGTCGACGAGCACTCGGTAGGTGCCGCCGAGCCTCCGGCCGAGCTCGTCGAGCTTCTCGCGCAAGGCTGCGTACGCGTCAAACCACGTGTAGCGCGGGAGCCTGCCTTCGCCGGCCTCGCGCTCGCCTTCGTCCCCGTAGTAGCAGAGCGCGGCCGAGATGACGCTCCGCGCCCCCGGGACAAGCGTCTCGGGATGACACGAGACCTCGGGTCGCGCCATCGTGAAGCGCATGTCCGCGAACAGTCCGCGCCCGCGGCGCTCCTGGATGTGACGCTCGGTCTCGTCGTACGGCTCGGCAGGCGCTGCGCCGACGACGTCGATCCCGAGCTCACCGGCAAGCTGCTCGAGCTCTACGGTTGTCACGCCCGCATTGTGCCTAGGATCGGGGGAAATGAAGGCAATCCGGATCCACGAGGACGGCGGTCCCGAGGTTCTTCGCTACGAGGACGCGCCGGATCCCGTCGCGGGGCCTGACGAGGTGCTCGTCGAGCTCCGCGCCGCTTCGCTCAACCATCTCGACCTCTGGATCCGAAGCGGCCGGCCGTCCGTGCCGAAGCCGCGGATTCTCGGAGCCGACGGCGCAGGGATCGCCGACGGGGAGCGCGTCCTCATCAACCCCGGCATCGAGCATGGCGAGAAGATCACGGTCATCGGCGAGCACATGGACGGAACGCATGCGGAGCTGATTGCGGTGCCGCGGGCGAACGTCTATCCCATCCCCGAGAGCATGACCTTCGAGGAGGCCGCTGCCTGGCCGCTCGTCTTCGAGACCGCCTACCGGATGCTCGTGACGAAGGCCGCCCTGCGCGAGGACGAGTGGGTGCTCATCTGGGGAATCGGCGGTGGCCTCGCCACGGCCGCGAACGCGATCGCGAGGGCGCTCGGTGCGCGGACGATCGTTACCTCGTCGAGCGAAGAGAAGCTCGCGCGGGTCGAAGCCGACGTGAAGGTCGACCACAGCGCGGAGGACGTCGTCGAGGCCGTGCAGGCTGCGACCGAAGGCCGAGGTGCGGACGTCGTCGTCGAGCACGTCGGCGAGGCGACGTGGCAACGCACGCTCCGGGCAGCCCGCCCCGGCGGGCGCATCGCGGTCTGCGGTGCAACGAGCGGCCCGAACCCGCCCGCGGCGCTCCACCGGATCTGGTGGAAGCAGCTGACGATCTACGGCTCGACGATGGGAACGAGGGCCGATTTCGAGGGCGCCTATGAGCTCGTCGCGAGTGGCAAGGCGCGCCCGGTGATCGACGAGGTCTTTCCCCTCGAGGAAGCACGCGCCGCGCACGAGCGGATGGAGGCTGGCGAGCAACTCGGAAAGATCGTGCTCACGATCTCCGGATAGCTATTCGGGCGTGACGTACGCGGCCGTCAGGCCGCCGTCGACGAGGAACGTCGCGCCGTTCACGTACGACGCCTCGTCGCTGGCAAGGAAGAGTGCCGCATTCACGATCTCCCGGGGCTTTGCGAGCCGGCCCATCGGGAGGTGAATCCGGCGCCGCTCGTACGCGGCCGGGTCGTCGCCGAAGATCCGCAGGAGGAGCGGTGTCTCCACCGGCCCCGGGCAGAGCGCGTTCACCCGGACGCCTTGCCGCGCGAACTGCACCCCGAGCTCACGGGAGATCGACAGGACCGCGCCCTTCGAAGCCGTGTACGAGATCTGCGACGTCGCGGCCCCGACGAGAGCGACGAACGAGGCGACGTTGATCACCGAGCCTCCGCCCCGCTCCAGCAGGTACGGGATGCCGTGCTTGCAGCACAGGAACACGCCCTTCGTGTTCACGTTCTGAACCCGGTCCCAGGAGCTCTCCTCGGTCTCGAGGATCGAAGCATCGTCCGCAGGCGAGATGCCGGCGTTGTTGTACAGGACGTCGATCCCGCCGAACCGCTCGGCCGTGGCCGCATACATCGCCCGAACGCTCTCTTCGTCCGCGACGTCCACCTGAACACCGAGGCCGTCGTTCAGCTGCGCGACGACCTCCTCGACGAGCGCGCCGTCGATATCCGCTGCGCAGACCTTGGCGCCCTCCTCGGAGAAGAGGACCGCCGCCTCGCGGCCCATGCCGCCGCCTGCGCCCGTGATCACCGCGACCTTGCCGTCGAGCCGGCCCATCAGGCGTCCGTCGCCAGGTACACGTTCTTCACCTCGGAGTAGCCGTCGAGCGCATGCATCCCGAGCTCGCGACCGAATCCGGACTGCTTGAACCCGCCGAAGGGGGTCGAGACGCGCACAGAAGTATTCGAGTTGACGGAGAGCACGCCCGCGTCGACGCCGCGCGCGACCCGGAGCGCGCGACCCACGTCACGTGTCCAGACCGAGCCCGAGAGGCCGTAGGGCGTGTCGTTGGCGAGGCGGATCGCGTCCGCCTCGTCGGCGAACGGGATCACGCATGCGACCGGCCCGAAGATCTCTTCGCGGGCGGCGCGGTCGTCGTTCGAGACTGGTGCGAGAACTGTCGGCGGGAACCAATATCCTGGGCCTCCTGGTGTGTTGCCTTGATAGGCAACGTTACCGTCGACGTAGGACGAAACGGCCTCACGCTGATCCGAAGAGACCAGCGGCCCCATCTCTGTCTCGTCACTTTCGGGATCGCCGACATTGACACCCTTGGTCGCCTGGATCAGGAGCTCGACGAACCGGTCGTACGCACTCTGCTCGACGAGGATGCGAGACCGCGCGCAGCAGTCCTGGCCCGCGTTTCCGAAGACCGCGTAGGGCGCTGCGCCGGCCGCCGCTTCGAGGTCTCCGTCCGCGAAGACGATGTTGGCCGACTTGCCCCCGAGCTCGAGCGTGACGCGCTTGATCGAGTCGGCCGCGCCCTTCATCACGCCCCTCCCGACCTCCGTCGACCCGGTGAAGCCGATCTTGGCGACGTCCGGGTGCTCGACGAGCCGCCGACCGACCACGGAGCCGGGGCCGGTGACGACGTTGAGCACTCCCTCGGGAAGGCCCGCTTCGAGCGCGAGCACAGCGAGGCGGACCGCCGTCAGAGGCGTCAGCTCGGCCGGCTTCAGAACGACGGTGTTGCCGGTGGCGAGCGCCGGACCGAGCTTCCAGCTCGAGATCGCGATCGGAAAGTTCCAGGGCACGATCAGCCCGACGACGCCGAGCGGCTCGCGGAACGTCATGTCGACGCCGCCCGCGACCGGGATCGTCTCGCCATGGTGCTTGTCGACCGCGCCCGCGTAGAAGTAGAAGACCTCGGCGACCATGCCGACCTCACCACGCGAGTCCGCAATCGGCTTGCCCACGTTGCGGGTCTCGAGCAGCGCCAGCTCCTCGGCATGCTCCTCGACGAGCGCGGCGAGGCGCCGCAGGAGGCGGCCGCGATCGCCAGGGGCCACGGCGCGCCATGCCGGAAACGCCGCGTTGGCTGCAGCGACCGCCGCGTCCGTTTCCTCAATCCCGGCGGAGGGAACCTCCGCGATCGTCTTCTCGGTCGCCGGGTTGCGGACGGCGATCATCCGCGCGTCTCCCGGTACCCGCGAGCCTCCTCCACGAGCGCCTCGAAGAGAGCAAGGTCCTCGCCTTCCTCGGGATGCCAGAGCACGCCGACCGTGAATCGCTTCGACGGATCCTCGAGCGCCTCGACCGTGCCGTCGTCGGCCCATCCGGCCTCGCGGAGGCCCTCGCCGATCCGCCCGTAACCCTGGTGGTGGTGCGACTTCACGGGCGCGCGCTCGCCCAGGAGCCCTCCGACGCGGCTCTCGGGCTCGAGCTTCACCTCGTGGTCGGACCAGGCGCCCGGCTTGTGCCTATGGCCCTCGTGCCCGAGCGCATCCGGCAGATGCTGGACGAGATCGCCGCCGAGAGCGACGTTCAGCACCTGGGACCCCCGACAGACGGCAAGAACCGGCATGTCCCGCTCGAGGGCCGCCGTCAGGAGCGCCATCTCCGCCCGATCGCGCACCTCCCGCGGCTCGTCGGTCTCCGGATGCGGCTCGTCTCCGTACTGCGCAGGATCGACGTCGGATCCTCCCGAGAAGACGATTCCGTCGAGCACGGCAAGCGTCTCCTCGATCGAGTCCTCGCTCGGCGGGACGACAAGGGGCCGCCCACCGGCGCGCTCGATGGCGCGCACGTAGGAGAGCGGAACGAGCGCCGCGGTCTCGACCCAGGCGCCCCAGGTCACCTCCTCAGCGTACGACGTGATTCCGATGACCGGTTTCATCCGCGCTCGAACATCCGCTCGCGCTCGTAGCAAGTGACCACCGAGTCGAACAGGCTCTGCTCGGTGCGGGCGTAGTTCAGGTAGTGGTCGACGACGTCGTCGCCGAAAGCCTCGCGCGCCATCGTCCCATTCTCGAGCGCGGCGATCGCCTCTCGCAACGAGTGCGGGAACTGCTCGGCGTCCGACTCATAGGCGTTCCCCTCGAGCGGAGGCGGCAACTCGAGCTCGTTCTCGATGCCGTAGAGGCCGGCAGCGATCAGCGCAGCGAAGGCGAGATAGGGATTGACGTCGGCGCCCGGGATCCTCGTCTCGGCCCGGAGGGCCGCGCCGTGCCCGACGATCCGAAAGCCGCATGTCCGGTTGTCGTGACCCCAGGCGAGCGTCGTCGGCGCCCAGCTCGCAGCCGCATACCGCTTGTACGAGTTGATCGTCGGCGCCACGAAGATCGCGAGCTCCTTCAGACACGCGATCTGACCGGCGAGGTACTGCTTGAAGACATCGGTCTCGCCGGCGAAGGCGCTCTCGCCGTCACGCCAGAGGCTCGAATGCAGGTGGCACGAGCTGCCTACCCACTCGTGGTACGGCTTGGCCATGAACGTGATCGCGCAGCCGTTCAGATGCGCGATCTCCTTGGCGCCGTTCTTGTAGACGACGTGGTTGTCGGCCATCGTCAGCGCGTCCGCGTAGCGGAAGTTGATCTCGTGCTGGCCGGGCCCTGCCTCGCCCTTCGACGTCTCGACGGGAATCCCGGCGCCCTCCATCGCGTTCCTGATCTGCCGGAGCAGCGGCTCGTCGTAGGTGGAGGCGAGGATGTGGTAGTCGAGGATGTACGGCACCGACGGCGTCAGGTCGCGGTAGTGCTTCGCGCGGGCCTCCTCGTAGGTGTCCTTGAACAGGAAGAACTCGAGCTCGGAGCCGAACTTCGCCGTGAACCCGGCCTCAGCCGCACGCTCGACCTGGCGCTTGAGCACCTGACGCGGCGAAGGAGCGACCGGCGAGCCGTCGGCCCATTCGACGTCCCCGAGCACGAGCGCCGTCCCCTCGAGCCACGGAATGCGCCGCAGCGTGGCCAGGTCCGGCCGAACGGTGAAGTCGCCATAGCCACGCTCCCAGCTCGCGATCTCGTAGCCGGGAACGGGATCCATCTCCATCTCGAGCCCGAGTAGGTAGTTGCAGCCCTCGATCCCGTGGTCGGCGATCCCTCCGTCGCGAAAGAAGCTGCCCTGAAGCCGCTTTCCCATCAGCCGGCCCTGCATGTCCGTGAACGCGACGACGATCGTGTCGATCGAGCCGTCCCCGATCTCCTGCTCGAGCTCCTTGGCGCTCAGCACGAGTGAAGCCTACGCCAGCGCCCGCCGGACGAAGTCCGGATCCAGACGCTCGACGATTCCGTCCGCATCGGCCAGCCGATCGGGTGGGTGTGTTCCGGAGACGGCGTAACAGCTGAGCCGCGCCGCCTTGGCTGCGGCGATTCCCACCTCGGAGTCCTCGAGGGCGACAGCCTCGCGCGGCTCGAGGCCGAGCAGCTCGAGGACGCGGAGATATCCGTCCGGAGCCGGCTTTCCGCGCTCGACATCCTCTGCCGCCACGATCTCGGCGATCGACGAGGAGAGACCAGCCGCAGCGACGACGGGCTCGATCTCCGATCGCGCGGAGCCGGACACGATCGCGACCACGACGCGTTCGGCCGCGTCCCGCACCGCCTGCCGAGCGTCCGGCGAGATCGTGTGGCCGTCAGCAGAGCGTTCCCGGTAGAGCTGGATCTTCCGAGCGACGAGCGCAGGCTGGGGCTTCCCGAGCCAGGCCTCCACGACCTCCGGGTCGGAGAGCCCGGCGAGCTGCTCGTAGTACTCGGCTTCGGTGATCGGCTTCCCCGCCGAGGCGAACAGGTCCTCGAAGATCGCAAACAGGAGCGGCTCGTCTTCGGACAGGGTGCCGTTGAAGTCGAGGAGCAGCGCGCGAACCGTCATCCGGGGTCAGTCTAGGATCGCCGGATGGAGCCGGAGCAGATCGCAGCGCGTGTCTGGCCGGGCCGCGAGCTCGTGGTGGAACCGCTCGGCGGCGGGATCACGAACCACAACTTCAAGATCACCACGCACGGAGAGACGTTCGTGCTGCGCATCGGCGGCAAGGACACCGCTCTCCTCGGCATCGATCGCGACGCCGAGCATGCAGCGACCGGCGTCGCTGCCGACCTCGGAGTTGGCCCCGAAGTGATCGCGTTTCTCGAGCCCGAGGGGTATCTGGTCACCCGCTTCGTGCAAGGACAGCCGCTACCCGTCGAGGAGATGCGGCGTCCGGAGACGCTGCGGACCGTCGCCCAGACGATCAGGCGCGTGCACGAGGGACCGGCCTTTCCGGGGCGCTTCGACTCGTTTCGTGTCGTCGAGGTCTATCTCGCGACCGCGCGAGCCCGGGGTCTGAGCGCGCCGCCCCAGTACGCGAGGGCGAAGGAAACGGCGGACGAGATCGAGCTCGCCCGGCGATCGGCGCAGCCGGTCCCGTGCCACAACGACTTCCTGAACGCGAACTTCATAGCCGTCGACGGTGACGTGCGGATCGTCGACTGGGAGTACGCCGGCATGGGCGACCGCTTCTTCGACCTCGCGAACTTCTCGATCAACCATGAGCTCGAGGAGGCCGAGAACGAGGAGCTCCTGGTCGCCTATTTCGGTGAGCTGAACCCCGCCGATCTGGGCGCGCTGCGCCTGATGCGCTTCATGTCCGACTTCCGCGAGGCGATGTGGGCCGTAGTCCAGCAGGCGGTCTCGGAGCTCGACTTCGACTTCGTCGCGTACGCCCAAGAGCACTTCACCCGCCTCGCTCGAACCGCGGCCGATCCGGCCTTCCGCGAAGCCCTGACGGCATGAGAGACCGAGCACGAGCTGTCGTGATCGGCGGCGGCGTCGGCGGCGCAGCGGTTCTCTACTGGCTCGCACGACTCGGGTGGGAAGACCTCGTGCTCGTCGAGCGCGCGGACCTGACCAGCGGCTCGACCTTCCACTCGGCGGGCCTCGTGGGACAGCTCCGCGGCTCGCTGAGCTTGACGAGGATGATGATGAGCTCGGTAGAGCTCTATCGGACGCTCGAAGAGGAGGTGGAGCTCGAGACGGGCTGGCACGAGGTCGGCTCTTTGCGCCTTGCGTCCTCGGATGAGCGCATGGAAGAGCTCGCGCGCCAGGCGGGCTGGGCGCGGACGTTCGGCCTTCCGCTCGACCTCGTTTCGACCGAGGAGGCGCAGCGCCTCTTCCCGCCGATGTCGACGGACGGCGTCATGGGCGCCGCCTACCTCCCGACGGACGGGTACGTCGACCCCAGCCAGCTCACATTCGCCCTGGCAGAGGGTGCGAGACGCCGCGGGGCGGAGATCAACACGTCGACGCGCGTGACCGAGATCGGCGTCGAGCGCGGCCGGGTCACCGGCGTCCAGACGGACAAGGGGTCGATTGCGACCGAGATCGTGGTCAACGCGGGCGGCATGTTCGCCGCAGAGATCGGCGCGCTCGCCGGCGTGATCGTCCCGACGGTGCCGATGGCGCACGAATACTTGATCACGCGCCCGAGCGGGCTTCCGCTCGACCTGCCGACGATGCGCGACCCGTCGCTCCTCGTCTACTTCCGCGGCGAGTCGGGTGGCCTTGTCATGGGTGGCTACGAGCGCGACCCGGCGCCCTGGGGGCTCGACGGCATCCCCGCCGACTTCAACGGCAAGCTGCTCGCTGAGGACTGGGATCGCTTCGAGGAGCTGATGCAGAACGCGATCGTGAGAGTGCCGGAGCTCGCCGATGCCGAGGTCATCCGGCTGATCAACGGCCCGGAGGCATTCACCCCTGACGGCGAGTTCATCCTCGGCCCCTCCGAGGTGCGAGGGTTCTGGGTCGCGGCGGGCTTCTGCGCCCATGGGCTCGCGGGCGCCGGCGGCATGGGCAAGCTCGTCGCCGAATGGATCGTCGAAGGTCTTCCGAGCCTCGACACGTGGGAGATGGACTCGCGCCGTTTTGGCGGCGACTACGCAAATACGGATTACACGCTCGCCCGCACGGTCGAGATCTACTCGACGTACTACGACGTCAAGTACCCCGGGCACGAACGCCAGGCGGGCCGACCGCTGCACCTCTCCCCCACGTACCCACGGCTCCAGGAGCTCGGCGCGGCCTTCGGCGAGAAGTCCGGCTGGGAGCGGCCCAACTGGTTCGAGCCCAACGCGGCGGCGGGCGAGGAGTCGTTGCGACCCCGAGGCTGGGCCGGACGGCTCTGGTCGCCGGCGGTCGGCGCCGAGCACCGGGCCACCCGCGAGGCGGCCGCTCTCTTCGACGAGACCTCGTTCGCCAAGATCGAGGTCTCGGGCGGGGGGGCGGCCGACTTCCTCGAGCACCTGTGCGACAACCGCGTCGCCCGCGACGTCGGCGCGATCACCTACACCCAGATGCTGAACGAGCGCGGCGGGATCGAGTGCGACTTCACGGTCACGCGGCTCACCGAGGATCACTTCCGCATCGTCACGGGAACCGCCTTCGGCCGGCACGACCTGGCCTGGATCCGCTCGCACGCCCCGGACGACGGGTCGGTCGCCGTCGAAGACGTCACCTCAGCGTTCGCCTGCCTCGGCATCTGGGGGCCGAAGGCGCGAGAGATCCTTCAGCCTCTGACGACTGCGGATCTTGGAAACGAAGCCTTCCCATACATGCACGCGCGCGGCCTCGCGATCGGTCCCATCGAATGTCTCGCTCTGCGGGTCACGTACGTCGGCGAGCTCGGTTGGGAGCTCTATTGCCCGACGGAGCTCGGACTTCAACTCTGGGACGGGATCTGGCAAGCCGGACAGAAGCACGGCCTCGTCGCCGGCGGTTACAAGGCGATCGACTCCTGCCGCCTGGAGAAGGGCTACCGGGTCTGGGGCTCCGACATCTCGCCCGAGGACACACCGTACGAGGCGGGCCTCGGCTTCGCGGTCAAGCTCGACAAGGAGGACTTCATCGGCCGCGACGCGCTGGTCGCCGCGGACGACGGAGCAGAGCGCAAGCTCGTCTGCCTCGTCCTCGAAAACCCGCGTTCGGTCGCGCTGGGCTCGGAGCCCGTGCGGGTCGACGGCCGCGTGCGGGGGCGCGTCACGAGCGGCGGCTACGGGTACACGGTCGAGCGCTCGATCGCCTATGCCTACCTCCCGTCCGACGTGGCCGATGTCGGTCAGCCGGTCGAGGTGGAGATCTTCGGAACCGCCGTCGCGGCCGAGGTAGCCACCGAACCGCTCTACGACCCCGAGGGCGCCGCAATCCGTGCTTGACAGCACATGCGCAAACGCGAGTAAATAGCCGCTTCCCCGGCGAAAGGAAGCGGCATGAGCACAGCAGAAGGTGGCGGAGCCGACTACCTGGACGACCGACAGCAGTTACACAAGCTGGGCTACGCGCAGGAGCTTTACAGGTCGATGGGCGGGTTCCAGAACTTCGCGATCTCGTTCACGATCATCTCGATCCTCGCCGGCTGCCTGACGTCCTACTACATCGCGTTCAACCAGGGCGGCCCGATCGCGGTCACCTGGGGTTGGCTGCTCGTGGGCGGGTTCTGCATCATCGTCGCCCTCGCCATGGGCGAGATCGCCTCGACGTACCCGACCGCGGGTGGTCTCTACTACTGGGCCTCGAAGCTCGGCGGACCGGCGTGGGGCTGGTTCACCGGGTGGTTCAACCTCGTCGGCCAGATCGCCGTCACTGCCGCGATCGGCTACGGCTGCGCGGTCTTCACGGTCTCGCTGTTGAACCTGTTGTTCGACTATCCGAACACGATCCGCTGGATCCTCTTCACGTACGGGTTAATCCTGCTCGGCGCCGGGCTGGTCAACATGCTCAAAGTGCCGATCACCGGGATGCTGAATGCGTTCTCGGCGTGGTGGCACATGATCGGCGTGCTTGTGTTCGTCGGCGTGCTGATCGTCGTCCCCGACAACCACAAGTCGGTCGGGTACGTCTTCGGCGAGACCGTGAACAACACGGGCTTCTCGGGCATGAACTTCGGGAACATCGTGTTCTTCTACGTGTTCCTGACTGGGCTCCTGATGGCCCAGTACACGATCACCGGCTTCGATGCCTCCGCGCACATGAGCGAGGAGACGAAACAGGCATCGAGGGGCGCCGCCTGGGGCATCGTCATGTCCGTCGTCGTGTCGGTGATCTTCGGGTTCATCCTGCTGACCGCGGTGACGTTCGCTCTGCCGAACGCTGCGAACGACGACTTCGTCGGAGCTGGGCAGCAGATCCTCACGTTCTCCTGGACGACCGCGATGAGCGAGAGCTGGGCCGAATTCCTGCTCTTGATCGCGGTCGTTGCACAGCTCTTCTGCACGATCGCATCGGTCACCTCCGCCTCGCGGATGATGTTCGCGTTCTCGAGAGACGGAGCCGTTCCGGGCCATCGCTGGTGGAGGAAGGTCTCCAAGCGGGACCGGATCCCGGTCAACACGGTCTGGGCGATCTGCGTGCTGTCGTTCCTGTTGATGGTCCCGACGCTCAAGAACGCGTTCGTCGGGTACGCGGTCGGAACCTCGATCGCCGTCATCGGCCTCTACATCGCGTTCGCGATCCCGATCTACCTACGGGTCCGCAAAGGCGAGGCGTTCGAGCGCGGTGCCTGGCATCTCGGGCGGCACTACCGCTGGATCGACTGGGTCGCTGTCGTGTGGATCATCTTCATCTCGATCGTTTTCATGCTGCCGTTCGCCAAGGTCGGCATCCCGGGGAACACCGGGTTCACCTGGGACTTCGTCAACTACACGCCGCTGACCGTGGGAGCCGCGTTCCTGCTCTTCGGTGGCTGGTACGTCCTCTCGGCCCACAAGTGGTTCAAGGGGCCGGTGCGGCAGGGTGACGAGGGCGAGCTCGCGCGCATCGAAAGCGAGTACGACAATGCGGGGGCGGTCTCAGCTCCCACTCCTTCGTAGAGACAGCGCCGAGGATCACCAGGAGGGCGCGGGAGACCGCGCCCTCCGACCGGCGTCGCGCTATCGTTTGACGTGTAGGGCCGAACGGTGTCCCTGCATGCGGCGCCGTATTTTCTTCCGATGTCAAAACAGGAACTTGGCCGCCCGGTGGAAAGCCGCAAGACGATTCTGATCTGCGACGACGAGCCGGCACTCCGCGAACTCGTGCGGGCGTCGCTCGACGACGGCTATCGGTTCGCGGAGGCAAGCGACGGCCTCGTGGCGCTTGAGCTCGCACGCGAGCTCGAGCCCGACGCGGTGATCCTCGACCTCATGCTGCCGCGCCTGGGCGGGCTCGAAGTACTGGCTCAGCTCCAGGCCGACGCTCGGCTGTCCCGCGTTCCCGTGCTCGTGATCACCGCCTGGAACGAGACTCGGGAGGACGTGCTGGCGGCAGGGGCGGCCGACTTCGTGACGAAGCCATTCGACCCCGACCTATTGAGGACTGCCGTCAAGGAGCTGCTGACCGAGACATGACCCCTTCGCGCTTTTCCTCCTTCTCACTGCGATCCAGGATGCTGGCCGCGAGCGCGCTCCTGGCGGCGATTGTCGTCGGGGTATTCGTCGCGATGATTCTTGCTATTTCCGCGCTTCAGGCGGCAACGAAGCAGGAGGCACGCTCGAAGGAGGTCACCGCTTCCGCGCTGATGCTGGAGAAGCTCGTTCTGGACGTCGAGTCGGGTGTCCGCGGCTACGCGCTCACAGAGAACGAGGACCTCCTCAATCCGTATCACGCTGCGAAGAACGAGCTACCAAGCCGTCTCGACGAATTTGAGGCGCTCACTTCACGCGAAGAGACGCAGCGGCAGCAGGCGAAGACCCTGACGCTGGCAATCAGCCGATATCTCGACGAGTTTGCGGAGCCCGTTGTGCAGTTCACGCAGCTCGGAGCGGCGCGATCCTCGCTGGCGAAGAGTGAGAATGACGCGCGGATCACCGACATCCGCGGACGGTTCAAACGCATCCTGGAAACCGAGGACGCGATCGCCGCCAGCCGCAAGGAGTCGGCCGAATCAAAGTCACGCCACGCGATCCAGCTCGGCGTGGCCGGGCTCGCAGGCACAGCGTGCTTGATGCTCCTCTTCGGGCTGTATCTGGCCAGCTCGATCGCGCGGCCCGTCCGCGAGGCGGCCGAAGGGGCAAGCCGCTTTGCGAGCGGCGAGCTGTCGGTGCGCCTCGAGCAGGGCGGCCCGGGTGAGGTGGGCGAGCTCACCGAAGGCTTCAACCAGATGGCAGAACGCCTCGAGAGCGCGCGGGCTGAGTTGGAGGAGCAGAACGCGCAGCTGCGCGAGAGCGAACGCCTGAAGTCGGATCTCGTGAACACGGTCTCACACGAGTTGCGGACACCGCTCTCGGGCGTCCTCGGCTTCACGAAGCTCCTCCTCTCCCGGGATTTCGACTCCGAGACGCGGCGGCACTACCTCGGCATCGTCGACGCGCAGGCCCGCAGGCTCTCGGAGCTGATCGACGACTTTCTCGATGTTCGCCGCATCGAGGAGGGGAGATTCGAACGTGCCCAGGAGCTGCTCGACATGGGGGCTCTGCTCCGCGAGGAGGCGCAGCTCTACAGCGCGCAGAGCTCCAAGCACCGGCTCGCACTGACACTGCCCAAGGAGCCCCTCCCAGTCATGGGGAGCCCCGACAGGCTGCGCCAGGTGATCGGCAACTTGCTCTCGAACGCCATCAAGTACTCACCGCAGGGCGGCATCGTCGAGCTCAGGGCGGAGACCACGAATGGCACTGTTCGCGTGGAGGTGCGCGACGAGGGGATCGGCATCCCAGCCCCCCAGCAGGCGCAGATCTTCACGAAGTTCTTCCGTGGAGACGCCGCGGCGAGCGGGATTCCGGGTACCGGGCTCGGGCTCGCCGTGTCACGAGATATCGTCGAGTCGCACGGCGGCCGAATCGGGTTCACGAGCGCCGAAGGCGAAGGGGCGACCTTCTTCGTCGAGCTTCCGAGTGGCAACGGGGAGACAGTGGCCCTACGAGGAGATAGTCTCCGGCAGTCGTAAGGAGGGGGACTCATGAGAAAGATGCTTCTGCTATCCGGCGCCCTAGTCGGGTTCGCCCTGATCACCGGGTCGATCTCGCAAGGCTCTCCGGCGTTGACTGCGCCGGGAACGGTCCGCATCACGGGCCTCGACGTCAGGGTCAGCCTCCTCAACCGCGGAGCTCGCAGTCGCGGCACGGGCGACGTCCTTCTGATTCGCCAGCTCCTCTTCAACAAGGGGATCAGGAAAGAGGCGATCGGTCACGCCGATCTCGTGTGCACGTACACGGGCCCCAGGGCCCGGCAGTGCAACGGGACCTACACCCTCCCCAAAGGAACGCTGGTCGTGTCCGGATCGATCCGCTTCCGTGACTTCTTCAGGCTCGCCGTCGTGGGCGGCACGGAGATCTACGACAACGTGCGCGGCTCCCTGACTGCGACGAAGTTCACGAAAAGGCCGCGGCGCGAGATCCTCATCTTCCGCCTGACCATCTAGCGCCCGACCGACGGAGGAGAGAGAATCGGCGTGATGGCGTCGATCAAGGATCCACGGGGCGCCGAGGGACGTGCTCTCGCCGCGCTTGGCGAGTTCGACCGCAAGCGCGTGCTCGAGATCGGCTGCGGCGACGGTCGCCTGACCTGGCTCTATGCCGAGCAGGCGGCAGAGGTTCTCGGCATCGATCCTGAGGAGGAGTCGATTCGGGAAGCACGCGCCGCTCTCCCCGACCAGCTCGCAGACCGGGTGGAGTTCCGGGTAGCGGACGCGCAAGGACTCGCCGTTCCGCGCCAGAGGTTCGACATCGCCTTCCTCAGCTGGTCGTTGTGATGAATTGAGCCTGAGGGCGTCGTGAACGCCCTGCGGAATATCCATCGGGCTCTCATACCGGAAGGGATTCTCCTCGACATGCACCCGATCCCGCCGGCGACACGCGCCGAGGTACGCGGCAAAAGCCTGGGCGAGTTCGACGACGCCGAGTTTCAGGCGTTGGTCAGGACGGCCGAAGCTCGCATCCTCGAGACCCGCCTATTCGAGCATGACACCGAGGTCGAGTTCGACTGGCTCGAGCGGTACGACGATCCGGCTCAGTTACTCGTCGACATCAAGGAAGACTGGGACGGGTGCCACGTCCCTGCTGAGCTCGAAGCGCGAATCCGTGAGGCGGAGCCGCCGGTCGACATCTGGGAGCGAGTGGTGCTGAGACGGTTTCGGGCTACTAGCCGAAACCTAGGATGAACTTCGCGTCTTCGGACATCAGCTCGGGCGTCCAGGGCGGATCCCACGTGAGCTCGACTTCGACGTCCTCGACGCCCGGCACGGCGGCCGCAGCATCGTGGATGCCCTCCTGGATCATCGGCCCGGCCGGACAGCCCATCGACGTGAGGCTGTGGATGACCTTCACCTTCGGTCCCTCGACCTGGACCTCGTAGACGAGGCCGAGATCGACGACGTCCATCCCGAGCTCGGGATCCTCGACGCCCTTGAGAGCTTCTGTGACCTCTTCCTTGGTCGGCATGGCAGACACGCTATAGCAGCCGGACTTCCTCGCGGCGCTCGCGGGCGAAGAAGTGGATCCCGTCGACGAAGCGAACCCAGTTGCAGCGCGTGCACATGACGAGCGAATGGGTGCGCGCGCTGTCGGCGAGGTAACGGACACCGCGCAGCAAGTCGCCGTTCGATACGCCGGTGGCGGCGACGATCACCTCGGTCGGGGCGAGGTCGTCGATCGCGAACACCTGCTCCATGTCGGTGATGCCCTGTTCACGGGCGAGCTCGATCTCCCCGCGGGTCGTCGGCCAGAGCTGCGCCTGCATCTCGCCGCCCAGGCAGCGGAGCGCGGCCGCTGTGAGCACGGCCTGGCGGGTCCCGCCGATTCCGATCGCGAGGTGGTCGTTCGTGCCGCGGATCGCGGCCGAGATCGAGGCGGTCACGTCGCCGTCCTGGATCAGCTTGATGCGTGCTCCTGCCACGCGGATTTCCTGGATCAGGTCGTGGTGTCGTGGACGGTCGAGGACGATCGTCGTCACATCGGCGACCCGGCGCCCGAAGGCGGTCGCAATCGCCTCGACGTTCTCGGCGACTGGCCGCGTCAGGTCGATCTTGCCCCGGGCCACGGGGCCGACCGCCATCTTTCGCATGTACATGTCCGGCAAGGTCGGAAAAGACCCCTGCGGGCCGGCTGCGATCATCGACATCGCGCCGCCGCCACCTCGCGCGACGATGCCCGACCCCTCCAGCGGGTCGAGGGCGAGATCGGCGGCGTCGCCGCCTGCCCCGATTCGCGCGCCGGCCGCAAGCTGCTCCTGCTCGGCCGCGGCGCCGATGACGATGTGCCCGTCGATCGGCAGCTGCTCGAGGGCCTCCTGCATGCCGGCGCACGCGGCCTCCTCTGCACCCTCCTGGTCGGCACGGCCGAGCCAGCGCGCACTCGCGAGGGCGGAGCGCTCGGTCACGCGGGCATAGCTCTCGCAGAGGCAAGGACGCGCGGCCGCGATGCGGGTCTCCACCGCCATCTCTGCTCCGGCCAGCTCGGTCATCCGACCTTCTGCAGGCTGTCCGCCGCCGTCAGCACGAGCTCCATCACCTCGGAGGTTGCCCCTTCCCGGTGTTGGTTGTCGATCACGGGCACCCCTTCTCTTTCTGCCCGCTCCACGATGTAGTCCTGAAGGTAGCGAATGTCGGAGAGTCGCTCGAGATACCTGTCGAGCGGCCGCAGCCCGTCCGAGGCGAGGTCGCGGATCCAGAAATGGCCCGCATGCGCTTCCTCGCTCTCGATCGCAAGGATGCAGTGCACGACCAGCGCGTCCTTGATCGGCGCAAGCATCCCGGGCACGAGGTGAACGCCCTCGAGCACGGTCGACCAGCCCTCGGTGAGCGAGCGCTCGATGGCGGCGTCGACGCCGACGAGGACGTTTCGCGTCTGGTCGAGGAACCCATGGAGAAGTGGATCGACCTGCTCCTCCTCGGCGCTGCGCAGTCCGCTTCCGGCTTCGAAGCTGGAGTAGTGGACCGAGGGCATGAACTCCGGGCTGAAGAACGCGCGCATGGTTTGCCGGACGAAGTCGGTCGAGGTGAGCCGCGTGATGCCCAGGCGATAGGCGACCTCGGTGGCGACGGTCGACTTGCCGGTGCCGGTCGCTCCTCCGATGAGCACGATGATCGGAAGGTCGAGCTCCTCCAGGTCGCGATAGCGGCGCAGGCGCCCGGCCGCCTTCTCGCCCTCGCCGTCCCCGAGAACCTCGACGGCGAGATCCTGAAGCCGGTCGAACGTGACCGTGTCCTCCTTGCGCTGAAGAAGATCCGCCTCGATCCGGCGCGCGAGCTCGTAGGCCCGCACAGCCGAGACCCCGACCCGCATCAGCGCGCGAGCCATCAGGCCCTTCGAGTATGGCTCGTCTCCGCCGAGCGGAAGCGGATCGGTGCGCCGCCGCTCGCTCATCCCGCCACCGGCTGGCCCGCAACCGCCTCGGCGAGAACCTGGAGCTCCGCGTCGAGATCCGGCTCGCCCGGAAGCTGCAGCACCTGGTTGTCGACGAAGACGCATTCGACGCCGCGCTCGGCCGCCGTCGCAGCGACGACGTCGATCGCGGCCGCCTTGATCTCGATCAGGTAGACGTCGGCCTTGATTCCCTTCAGCTCGTCGCGGAGCGCTTCGCGATTGGCGAGGTTCCCCGAGATATGCGCGACATCGACGTCGTGCTCGCGGCGCAGATGGTCGGCGAGCCGGCTGTGGGCGGATCGCGGTGCCGTCGTGAACAGGGCGACGCTCCTGCCGGTCACGGGCGTTGCCGGGCGCGGCCGCATCATGGTCGCCACCACGGGCACGTCCTTCACCGCTTTGATCGCGTCACGCACGTCCGTCGGAGAGCCGTCCTCGGCGTTCGTCAGGACGACGAGGTCGGAGACGAGGATCCGGTACGCATTGAGGTAGCCGGTGAGCAGCTCGAGGTCCGTCGCCGCGTCGGCGACGAGCACGCGACGGCCCGTGGCAACGGGTGGCATGGCGGCGCCGCTGCCCTCGAAGATGACGAGGTCGGCTCCACGCTCGACGGCCAGCCGAGCGCCGGCGGAGACGTTCGAGGTCGAGACCGCTCCGGCGAGGCCGCCGCCTGCGCGCCGGCAGCCGATCGTGTCGACGCCTGCGAGCGCCGCGTCCTCGAGGTAGTCGGACGCCGCGTGACGCCCTTCCCCGGCCAGCTCGAGGAGCCGGTCGAGGGACGTGCCGGCCTCGGCAACCTCGGGCTCGGCGGGACCGCCCCGGCCCATCGCGACGACGAGCACGCCGCGGTCGCGTGCGTAGAGGCGCGCAGCATGACTGGCGACGGCGGTCTTCCCCACTCGCTTGCCCGTCCCGACGATCCCGATCGACGGGAGCTCGAACGGCTCGAGAACGGGAACGTCGAAGCGGAAGTCCGGCCCGACGTACGGAACGCCGTGGGCCAGAGCAAGGCTCGCGAACCGGAAGCGCTCCCGCGGGCCGAGCACCGGCTCGTCGGAGAGATCGACGATCGCCTCCGGTTGGAGCTCGTCGATCGCCTCCTCCAGGTCGTCCACGAGGGGAACGCCGTAGTCCTCGCCTCCGACCAGCTTCTCCGCGCCGCCGACGAGAAATGCCCCGGCGAAGTCGTAGGGCAGCTCGGCGAGGGCATCGCGCACGACCGGGGCATAGTGCTCACCGTCGATCAAGGCGATTGCTCGCGTCACCGAGTCGTCACCTCGCCCTCGATCCGCGCCGTGTACTTCTCGAACGCGAGCGTGTCCGTCGAGAACTGGATGATCTTCTCCTGGCCGTGGAACGGGTACTTCCGCCAGACGTCCACGTGCGTCCCCGTCACCTCGACGAGGTTGTAACAGGGCCTCGTGTTCCCGCGCAGGCGCAGCGACGAGACGGTCCCCGTGTTGACGACGAAGAGATCTTCGAGTCGCCAGGCATACGGCACGTGCTTGTGGCCGGAGAGGACGAGATCGACCCCGGCGCGCTGCAGACACTCGATCGCATCCCCGGCGTCGTAGACCACGTTTCGCTCGCGCCCGGTGCCCGGCACCGGGAGCAGATGGTGGTGGAGCACGAAGATCCGCAGGTCGGCTGGTGGTCGGAACTGCTCTTCGATCCAGCGGTAGCGCCCGCGGCCGATCTGGCCGTGGTCGAGATCGGGCTCCGTCGAGTCGACGGCGACGACCGTCACGCCGTCCACGTGCAACACGGAGTTGCGCTCGCCGAAGAGCTGCTCGAAATGGACGTAGCCGACGTTTCGGGAGTCGTGGTTCCCGGGGACGACAACGATCGCTTCGCACTCGATCCGGTCGAGATAGGCCTTGGCCTGCGTGAACTCCTGCTTGAACCCGAACGTCGTCAGGTCGCCCGTGCAGATGACGAGGTCGGGGCCCAGATCGTTGATCTCGCCGATCGCGCGCTCGATCAGGCTGGGCACGAAATGCGGGCCTCCGCAGTGGATGTCCGAGATGTGCGCGATCTGGAAGACGCGATCAGCCGTCGGCATGGCGGAAGTGTACGTCCGGCCCGCTGGACGGGGCCTATCCGAAGGCATTGCTATCCTGATTGCAGATGGCCTCAGAAGTGCCTGATTTCCAGGCATATTGCGGGGAAGGGGAGCCGCGCTTCGCAAGCGAGTACGAACTCGAATGCGCGAAGCTGCTCGACTACTACCGCGTGCCCTGGGACTACGAGCCGACGACGTTCGTGCTCGAGCGCGCCCCGGACGGGAGCGTCATCGAGGCGTTCAAGCCCGACTTCTACCTGCCTCAGCAGGATCTCTACCTCGAGTTGACGGTGATGAAGCAGTCTCTCGTGACGAGAAAGAACCGGAAGCTGCGGAAGCTTCGGCAGCTTTATCCGGACATCCGGATCAAGCTCTTCTACAAGCGCGACATCCAGCGCCTGGCGGAGCGATTCAGACTCGATCTCGCCTCATAGAGACCGACGGCCGCGTCGGGGAGGTCTACCTCTCAGCGGAGGAGATCCGTGTGCGCGTTGCGGAGCTCGGCGCTGAGATCGCTCGCGACTACGAGGGCCGTGAGCCGGTGCTCGTCGCCTCGCTGAAGACGAGCGTCTTCTTCTTGGCAGACCTCTCCCGGAAGATCCCGATCCCCCACGCGATCGACTTCATCGACCTCGCCGGCTACGCGGGCCGGACGCCGAAATCCGGAGTTCGGCTCCTGAAGGACCTCGACGTCACGATCGAGGGCCGCGACGTCCTCCTCGTCGAGGACGTCGTCGACACGGGTCTGACCCTGAACTACGTCTGCCGAACGCTGGCGCTGCGCCAACCGGCGTCTCTCGCCGCCGTGACGTTCCTCGACCGCCCCTACCGGAGGCTCGTGGACGACCTACCCGTGCGCTACGTCGGCTTCACGGTGCCCGACGAGTTCTTCGTCGGCTACGGCTTCGACCTCGAGGAGCGCTACCGGCATTTGCCTGACCTGCATCTCGCGCTGGGCGCTTCCTAGCTCGCCTTCTCCCCCGGCTTAAGAGCCCAGGCCCGTTCGCCCGCCTTGGCCTTCTTGCGCGGCACCGAACAACGGAGTCGCGGAAACACCGTTTTGTGCGAACAACGGAGTCGGACACCGTTTCTTGTCAAGGCTGATGTGTGTCAACGGTGTAACAACTTCTTGCGGTTGCCACGCCGGGCTGGAGGAGGCGCCTAGGCTCGCTGGATGCCGCGCCGGCCGCGTTCCTTCGTCGAGGGCATCTACCACTTGGGCTCCCACGGGAGCGACGAGCGCGACCTCTTCGTCAACGACGAGGACCGCGACGACTTCCTCGAGCGCCTCGCGGCGATCTGGCGGCGCTTCGAGCTCGAGCTCGTCTCCTACGTTCTGCTCGGCAACCACTACCACGCGCTCTTGCACATCCCCGACGCCCGCATCTCACGAGCACTCCAGCGGCTCCACAGCGAGTACTCGCGGCACCACAACCGGCGTCACGGCCGCAAGTCACATCTCTTCCGTGCCCACCCGTTTGCGCGTGAGATCGAAAACGACGGAGACCTCGTCAATACCTGTCGCTACCTCGCCCGCAATCCCGTGGAGGCAAACCTCGTCGCTGACCCGCTTGACTGGCCCTGGAGCAGCGCGCGAGCTCACGCCGGTCTCGAGCCTCCGCGGATCCCGCTCGTCGAGACGACCCTACGCGCCGCCTTCGGAGACAGGGCCGGCTGGCGAGAGCGCTTTCGCGCCTACATCCAGAGCGCCTAGAGGTACCCCAGCGGGTCGACCGGGCTCCCGTTCACGCGCACCTCGAAATGGAGGTGCGGGCCGAAGCAATGGCCCGTGCACCCCACGTAACCGATCACCTGGCCCTGCGCGACGCTTCCGCCGCCCACGGCGATGCTCGACTGGTGCGCATACCCGGTCGAGAGCCCGCCGCCGTGGTCGATGATCACGAAGTTGCCGTAGCCGCCCATCCAGCCCGCGAAGATGACGGTCCCGCCGGCGGACGCGTGGATCGGAGTCCCGTACCCGACGGCGATGTCGAGGCCCGCGTGCAAGCGGCCCCAGCGCATCCCGAACGGACTGACGACCGGGCCGCTGACGGGCCAGATCAGGCCGCTCGACGACGGCGTCGAGTCGTAGCTGGACGAGCCGGACGCCTGGATCTGAGCGGTCACCGCCCCGTATGACGCCTGGAGGCCGGCGGCCTCGTTCAGGTACTCCTCCTTGCTCTGCTGGATCGACGCGAGCTGCTCCTTCTTGTGCCCCTTGACGTTCGCGAGGCCCTTCTCGGTGATCAGGAGCCGCTCCTTCTCGCTGCGCACCTGCGCGGTGCGGACTGCGATCGTCCGCGTGACCGTCGCGACCTTGTTGCGCGTCACCTTCGTCTTCTCGCGGGCAGCGTGCATGCGAACCTTGGCGGTGTTCACCTCCGTCGTGATGCGCGCGTCCTGCGAGCCGAGGTGCCGCACGTAGTCGACCTGGTCGAGGAAGTCGCTCAGGCTCTCGGTCGAGAGCAAGACGTCGAGCGTCGTCGGATCGTCCGACTCGTAGAGGTCGATCAGGCGCCGGTTGAGCGCTCCGAGGACGACCGCGTACTCGTGCTTCAGGAAGTCGAGCTGCTCGGTCTGAAGGTCGAAGAGGCTTGTGATCCGATCGAGCTTCTCCTGCTGGAGCGCGAGGTCGCGCTCGAGCGTCTCGAGCTGCGCGGAGACGCCGCCGACCTGCTGCTCCAGCGTACGGATGCGGCCCTCGATCGAGCCAATCTCCGACGAAAGCTCGGCCTCACGGGCCTGGGCCGCCGCGATCTTAGCCTGGAGGTCGGAGAGCCGGTCGGCGTGCGCCGACGGCGTGCTGAGCGCCGCCGGGAGGGCGACGATGAGCGAGAGGAGGAGGCCTAGGGCTAGCCGTCGAGCCATCAGGAAGCGGGTTCGAGGCAGGGACGGCCGTCCCTGCCTACCGGAAAAGATGCTGCATTCTAGCGTTTTGCCCGGACGAAGCCTATTGCGGCCCCGGCTCGGGGGTCGTCGGCTGCTGGGGCCGATCGCCCTCGTCCGGCGGCGGAAACGGCTCCGGAATGCGCGCCGGCTCCGGGGGCTGGCCCTCGTCCGGCGGCGGGAACGGCTCGGGCACGGTCGCGGGCTCCGGCACCGCGCCGGGCACCTCTTCCCCACCCGGCAGGATCTCGGTCGGCTGCACCGGGAGCTGAGCCCGGTCGATGCGCTCCTGCGCGTCGATCATCACGTTTGCCATCTGCATCTCCTTCTCCTTGATCACGTTGTCGAGATCTTCGATTGCCTTCTTCGAGTGCTCCGTGGCCGCGCTGTTTCCTTCATAGACCGCCTCGCCCAGCACCCGAAGACGTTCGCTCCGCTCCGTAGCCAGCCGGCTGACCTCACGCCGGAGCCCGGCGAGCTCGATCCTTGCGCTGCCGTGAGCAGCGACCGTCTCGACCGCGGCCCCGGCCCGGGCGCGGACGGAGCCGAGGGCGCCGAGCGATGCCCGCGCGACCCCCGAGGTCTCACTCGGCAGTCGCCGCGATTGTGAGATGAAGCCGGTGACGAGCCAGATGGCGACGCCGAGGACGATCAGCCCCCAGGGCCAGCGCCCGGTCGCGAACAGGGCGATCGACAAGGCGAGGGTGCCGACGCCGAGCACGAGCAGGACCGTGGAAGGCGGAACGCCGAAGAGCCGCCGCTGCGCGACCTGCGGCTCCACCGGCACGGGCCCGGTCTCGGTCGCGGGGAGCTCCTGAACCGCCGTCTCCCCGGACTCTGCGTCCGACCGAGAGCCGCACTCGGGGCAAAAGCGAGCCTTCGCCGGGAGCTTGGCCCCACAGCTCGAGCACTTAGCCCGCGGCACGGACTCGCCCCTCGTTCGACTCGGCGCGGAGCTCGAGCGCGCGCAGCGCTACGGCGACGCGCTGCCGAAGCGGGCCGATCAGCTCGCGGTAGTCCTCGTCGGAAATCTTTCCCGTCCGGTGGTCGAACTCGAGCTCCTTCAGCGCAGCGAGGGCGCGGTCGCGTTGCTCGGCCAGCTCGAGCGCGCGCCGCTCGAGCGCCCCGGGCTCGTCGAGCAGGTCGCTGCTCGGATCGGGCTCGCGCAAAAACGGCAGGGCCACGTAGAGCGCGCAGGCGGCGGCCAGGACAGCCCCGATCGCGATCGCGAGCGCGGTCATGCCCGTGCGAGCCCGCGCAGCTCGTGGTAGCGGGCCGCGAGGCGCCGCTGCTCGGCCGCGCTCGGCCACAGTGCAACGAGCGAGCCCACGAAGAAGACAAAGCCGGCCAGCCAGATCAGGTTGACGAGCGGCTTCACGAACACCTTGAAGACAACGCTCTGATCCCGGTTGAGCTGATCCGTGATCACAAAGAGATCCTCGCCCGTCAGGTGGTCGCTGCGGATGCCCACCTCATTCGAGATCTGGTCCTCGGCGCGGTAGTTGTTCTTTCCGGACGAGATGGTGCCGAGGGAGTCTCCGCCCCGACGCACGTCGAGGTGAGCCCGGAGCTCGGTCGCGTTCGGTCCCTCGCGCGTGGTGAGCTCTCGATACGTGAGCCGGTAGTCCCCGACGGCCATCGTCTGGCCGGGGCTCAGCTTTTGCTCTTTCACCTTGTCGTAGGCGCTCGACCCGACGATGCCGATCGCGAGCAAGACGATCGACGCGTGCACGATGTAGCCGCCGTAGCGCCGCCGGTTGCGCCCGACGAGCTCCGCGAAGGCGGCCGGCCAAGAGCCGCCGGTGAGCGCGTGCCTGGCCCGCGTCCCGCGCGCGAACTCGTAGCCGATCGAGCCGAGCACGAAGGCCGAGAACGTGTACGCGACGAGCCCGATCGGAGACGAGCCGGCCCCGAGGAACAGCAGTCCGATCCCGACCACGACCGCGATTCCTGCGGGCCACGCAAAGCTCCGGCCGAGTGAGCGCAGAGACGCCCGCCGCCAGGCAACCAGCGGCCCGATGCCCATCAGCACGAGTAGCGGAATCCCGAAGACACGCAGGAAGAAGTTGTAGTAGGGCCCGCTGACGGTGATCTGCTCGCCCCGCACGGCCTCCGACAGGATCGGGAACGTCACGCCCCAGAGGATCGTCAGGCAGAGCGCCACGAGCAGCAGGTTGTTGTAGAGGAACGTCGCCTCCCGCGAGACGAGCGACTCCATCCGCGTGCGCGAGCGCAGCAGGGGCAGGCGGGAGACGAGCAGCGCGAGGGAGCCGACGGTGACGAGGCAGATGAAGCCGAGGAACCAGGGCCCGAGCGGGCTCTGGGTGAACGAGTGGATCGAGCTGACGATGCCCGACCGCGTCAGGAACGTCCCGAAGAGTGCGAGACAGAACGCGAGGATGACGAGCAGCACGTTCCAGACCTTCAACATGCCGCGCTTCTCCTGGATCATCACCGAGTGCAGGAAGGCGGTCGCAGCGAGCCACGGCATGAGCGCGGCGTTCTCGACCGGGTCCCAGGCGTAGTAGCCGCCCCACCCGACCTCGACGTAGGCCCAGTGCGAGCCGAGCAGCTGACCGATCCCGAGCGCTGTCCATGCGAAGAGCGTCCAGCGTCGCGTGGCGACGATCCAGAGCTCGTCCGTCCGTCGCGCGAGGAGCGCGCCCATGGCAAAGGCAAACGGAATCGTCAGGCCGACGTAGCCGAGGTACAGCATCGGCGGGTGGATCATCATGTACGGGTTCTGGAGGCTCGGATTGAGGCCGGCGCCGTCGGCGGGAGCGACCTGCGTTGCGAACGGACTCGAGACGGCGACGAGCATGAAGGCGAAGAACGTCGTCACTAGCCCGAGGACTGGGACAACCCACGCGAGGAGGTCCGGGCCAGTTCGGCGGGCGAACGCGACCGCCGCAGCCGAGAAGCCGGTCAGCACGAGCAGCCAGAGCAGGAGCGAGCCCTCCTGGCCGCCCCAGAAGGCGGAAATGGTGTACGCGGTCGGGAGCTCCAGGCTCGTGTGCTCGGCGACGTAGATGAACGAGAAGTCGCTGCGCAGGAGCGCGGCGAGCAGGACGCCCGAGGCCACGGCCGCCGCGCCGAACGCGGCGAGAAGTGCGTTCTGAGCCGAGCGCGCCAGGCGCCGGCGCCGGGCGAGAGCCGCGTAGACGCCCGCGACCAGCGCGTAGAGCGCCAGCCCCAGGCAGACGACAAGCGCCGCGCGCCCGAGCTCGGGCATCAGGTCCGATTCTCAGGCGTGTACTTCGACGGGCATTTCGTCCGCAGCGAGTCCCGCTTCGCGACGAACACGCCGCTCTGGAGCCGTCCCTCGACCCGCACTTCGCGCCCGGACTTGAACAAGTCGGGAACCGAGCCGCGGTAGACGACCGGGACGCTCGCGCCCCCCGCGACGTCCTGGAGCCGGAAGCGGAGCCCCTGCGGGTCGTGCCCCTCCCCATCCGGCGTGCCGATCACCTTGCCGACGAGTGCGACCTCGCCGGTGCGGCCGTTCAGCTGGCTCGGTTGAATCGAGGGCGTTCCGCCCGCGACCGAGACGTAGAGGAGGAAGACCGCGAGCGCCGCAGCGACAGAAAGCGCGACGACGAGCCGGACTGGGCTACCCGAGCGAGCCACGGAGAAAAGTGTAGCCCGGTACCGGGGCGTTCCCTACAGTTGGGTGCTACCGGCTAGCCGCCTGCTAGGCGGCGCGACGTACCACTGCCGTGCGACGCCGAGGCGGGATCCGGTAGCCGTGGTCCTCACACAGGCTGCCCGGCGCCTCTTCCGTCAGTGCGTCGCAGTACCCCTTGCCGTACGCCGCCCGCATGAACGCGGCGACGACGTCGAGATTCCACTCGTGGACGTCGGCGGCCTCACGCCAGAGATCGGTGAGGCGAAGGTCGATGTCCAGTTCCAGGAGGTCGATTCGAGTTGGGCGCTTTGCCATGTTTCGAAGGGTAGGACCCCCGTCGGACGACGCACGAGCGGTTAGCTTTCGGACGTGGGAAAACTCCGCTATGGCCCGGCTCGCGTTCCTTCTCGGGAGAGCCCCGAGGAGGCGGTCGAGCTTCTCCGCGAGCGCGGTTACACCGCGTGTGAGATCGACTTCGAGGGCGGCTTCTGGATGGACTACCCGTGGGCCGAGGAGTTCGGGCGCCTCGCGCGCCGTCGCCGGATCGCGCTGTCGCTACACGCGCCGATCGCCGGGTTCATGGGTCACGTCGAGCGCGACAGAAAGCATGCGATGGCGACCGGGATGCTCGACCACTCGGCCGGGATCGCGGTCGCAGCCGGTGCCGAGCCGGTCGTCTTCCACCCCGGCTTTCTCCTCGAGCGCACGCGCAAGCGCGCGCTCGTCCAGATCGTCGAGCAGCTCGCCGACCTGCGGACACGGCTCGAGGGCAAGGGCCGCGGGGTCCCGTTCGGCGTCGAGATCATGGGGCGCGTCCGCGAGATCGGGAGCCTCGAGGACGTCATCCACATCGCGTCGCGCTTGCCCTGGATTCGGCCAGTGATCGACTTCGCGCACCTGCATGCGGTCACCGACGGCGCCTTCACGACGACAAAGGCGTTCCACGACGTCCTGTCCGCAGCGAACAAGGTGCTGCCGCGAGGAGCTCCGTTCCACATCCACTTCTCCGACATCGCGTACGCCAACCGGAACGAGACGAAGCACCTGCCCTACGGCGAGGGGACGCTGCGCGCCGAGCCGCTTGGAAAGGCGCTTGCCCGCTTCGCGCGACCGGCGACCGTGATCACCGAGTCGCCCGGCGAGGAGTCACATCAGGCGATTCGGGCCGAGCTCTTCGCGGCGGCCGGAAAGAGCTCGGCACGCCGCTCGTCTGCTCGCTCAGCGTCGTCTTCCCGGCCCGCTTCGCGCAAGTACGGCGCGTAGCGGTCGAGGACCTCGAGCTCAACCTCGCGGAAGTCGGTGCCTGCAATGGCGTCGAAGCCCGCCCGGAAGAGCTCTTCGGCATCCTCGTGGCGACCCTGTGCCGCCCGCACCATGGCGAGCGAGGCGGCGGTGGTCGCGCGCGAGGTCGCGTCGCGCAGGCCGACGGTCTCTCGGGCATCGAGAGCGAAGCGCTCTGCCTCCTCGACCCGCCCACGTTCCAGCAAGAGCTCCGCCAGGCCCCTTTGGCTCTCACAGAGCGTCGCCCGATCACCGATCGGCTTCAACAGGCGAATCGACTCCCGGAACTGCTTCTCGGCCTTCTCGAGGTTGCCGCTGCCCCACGAGACCCACGCGGCGATGTTGAGCGCGCGGGCGACGGCCCATACGGCGCCGGCCTCCGAGAAGAGCTGGACTGATTCCTGAGCCGCTTTCTCGGCCTGCTCCAGATGACCCTGGAGGAGGTAGATCTTCGCCCAGGAGAGGAGGATTCGGCCACGGCTATTGATGGTGCCGCTCTCCTCGGCTAAGTCGCGAGCTTCCTGGAGGAGTGCGCGAGCCTCGTCGAGCTCCAGCCGCGACCAGAATGTGTCCGCCCGCGTGAGAACCGCAATGCTCTCGAGGTCCTTGCGCCCGGCGGCGCGGGCAAGCGTCAACTGCTCGGTCAGGTAATGCTCGGCATCGCTCAGGTGCCCGACCCAGTACGCGGCAGACCAGGCCACCCGGAGAGCGTCGAACCGGGCTCCAGGATCGGAGTCACCGATCGCGGCCAGCGCCTGATCCGCGATCTCACGGGCGCGGAGCGGATCGGCCTCGCGCATCAGCACCATGTCGGCGAGGGCGGTCAGAGCCTTTCCTTCGAGATTTCGGTCGCCGGCGCGCACGGCCTCTTCATGAACCTTGTCCATCTCGCGGGCCACCGCCGGGAGATCGTCGAGACGCCACGCCGCCTTCGCAGCGAGGTACCGCCGCTCGAGGGTCGGCTCGAGCTCGATGGCTCGCAAGAACGAGTTTCGTGCCGCCTGGTTCGCTTCGCGCGCGAGAGCTCGCCGGCCCGCCTCCTGCAGGACCTCGGCGGCCTCTCGCGCGAGCTCTGCCGGCGGCGCGCCGTCGAGGTCGGCGAGAAGCGACGCCGCATGGTCGAGGTGGTGCGCGCGGATCTCGAGCAACTCGTCGCCCGCTCGCTCGCCAAGCCACTCCGCGAAGCGCGCATGGTGACCCGCTCGCGCTGATTTCGTGAGACTCGAGTAGGCGACATCCCGGATGAGGACGTGCTTGAAGCGATACGCGGTTTCCTGCGAGAGCGACGAACGCAATTGCCGGACGACGAGGTCGCGCAGCTGGAGGTCTTCGAGGGTCTTTTCGACGCTCTCGCCGGAAGCGAGGTACTCGAGCGCCCCGGACCAGAAGCTGCGGCCAATCACAGACGCCCGCTGAAGCACGGCCTTCGACTCGGGCTCGAGGCGATCGATGCGCGCGGCGATCAACGCCTGAAGCGTGTCCGGGATTCCGATGGCGGCCTGCTCCTCGCCGCACTCGGCGACGGTGAGCATGACCTCCTCGAGGAACAGCGGATTGCCCCCCGTCTTCTCGAGGAGCGCCCGCCGCGTCTCCGGCGAGATGTCGCCGACCTCGCTCAAAGCGTCGATCAGCTGCTCGCTGTCCGCATCCCCGAGCGGCTCGAGCTCGATCGAGGTTGCCCGTACGCGGCCCCCGCCCCAGTCGGAACGAACGTCGAGCAGCTCCGGCCGGGAAAGGCAGAGAATCAAGAGCGAGCCGTCGCGCACCCAGTCGGTCATGTGCTCGATCAGCTCGAGCAGGGGCTCCTCCGCCCAGTGGATGTCCTCGAAGACCAGAATCAGAGGCTGCGTCTGTGCCATGAGCTGCGCCCACTCGCGCGCGGCCCACGCGATCTCCTGCTGACTCCGCTCGCCGTGAACCGCCTCGAGCACTCCGGTCGCCAGACCGAGAAGATCGGCGACCGCATCAGCCGGACAGCACGCGCGAAGCTTTTCGATCGCGATATCGAGCGGGTCGTCGTCGGCGATGTCGGCCGCGCCTTTGACCATTTCGGCGAGCGGCCAGTACGTGATGCTCTCGCCGTACGGAAGGCAGCGCCCCGAGAGGATCGTCGTGCCCTCGAGCGACGCGAGAAACTCATTCGTGAGGCGGGTCTTGCCGACTCCCGGCTCGCCGTAAACGGTGAACAGGTGCGCACGCCGGTCGCGCACCGAGCGGGCGAAAGTGTTCTCGAGCAGCTCGAGCTCGTGCTCGCGTCCGATCAGCGGCGTGACCGCTACGCGCGCCGGTTGCCGTCCGTCGGCGGACAGCGCCGCCCAGGCCCAGACCGGTTCCTCGCGTCCACGAACGTCTACCGGGCCGATCTCGTCGACCTCGACGCGTCCAAGAGTGAGCCTGTGGGCCGCTGGGCCGATGAGGATCTGCCCAGGCTCGGCGTGCTGCTGAAGGCGCGCGGCGAGGTTCACCGCCTCGCCCGTTGCGAAAGTTGAGTCCCCGATGTCGGTCACGACCTCGCCGGATTCGACGCCGATCCGGGCCTCGAGCTCGAGGTCGCGCATGGACTCGAGGATCCCGAGCGCGGCCCGAACGGCTCGCTCGGCGTCGTCCTCGTGCGCCTGCGGCACGCCGAAGGCGGCCATCACTGCATCGCCCGCAAACTTCTCCACCGTCCCGCCGTGGGACTCGATGCACTGGGAGACCTGGTCGAAGTACCGCGTGACGCGCCGGCGCACGACCTCGGGGTCGCTCGCGGAGACGAACGCCGTCGAATCGACGAGATCGACGAAGAGGACCGTTGCGAGTTTTCGTTCCACGGGTCTAAGTGTAAGAACGAAACAGAGGGCTAGACCCTTCCTCCGCCGGCGACTGACTCGTCAATCGGGTTTTGGAATTCTTGGTGCGGGGAGGCGCCGCCCGAGGAGTCATTTTTCAGAAAGGGGGTTGAGCCATGAGGAACCGTTTGCTCATCGCGCTGCTGGGCGTGATGACCGCAGCGCTCGCCTTGGGAGGCAGCCAGGCCGCCGCCGGGCCGGATTCGATCACCGGCACATCTGGGGTGACGGATCCGGTGATCTCAGCGCTGATCGGCGACGACAACCTGTTCGCCACAGCCGATCTGACGGTGCTGCTGTCCTCGGGAGGCATGAATCGCACGCAGCATTACGGCCCATACGCGAGTGGATCTCCTGATTCGGGAACGTGCGGTAACGACTGGGCAACGGACACGTTCGACCGGGTCTTCACGGTGCGATCGAACCACGATGGCACATACACCGTCGTCCAGCAGTTCAAGAACGGCAGCTTCGTGACGGATCCAGGGGTCAGCCCCGGATCGTGCGACGTCACCGACGGCAGTCCTCCGGGAACGGTGAATGGGGACATCACTGGCAGCATGCACGGCTACTTCATCATTTCCACCGGCCCGTTCAGCCAGAGCTCGACGGACCCGTCATGCGTGGTCGGCAATCCCTCGGCGCCTTGCACGACCGCGGGCTTCATCAATACCCATTTCGCTGGTTGTGCCTACCCGTCCCCGCCCTGTTCGGTGACCACGTTCTTCTCCCACTACGCCGCCGGCGACCAGGGCCTCGTCGAGCACGAGTGGAAGAACGCTTCCGACGACCGCGGCGGAAACCACGGGGACATTCGCAGCATGAACGCCCCGTAGCGCTTGTCTGATCTCTTGTTCGGGAAGGCGGCCGAGCCCCGGCCGCCTTCCCGAACCTAGCCGCGGCCGGCGAGAAGGTTGATCTCGGGAAGCTGCTCTCTGTGGAGCTCGCGACCTCCGTGGGCCAGGTCGAGCACAGCCAGGCTGCGTTCGTCGTCGATCAGGTCCCTGACGGTTACGTAGGCAAGAAGACCCTCGACTTGCACTCGATCGACGAGGCCGTCGAGCTCGATCGAGTATTGGGGTCTGCGGGTGGTGTTGTAGATGGTCATCCGCTTGGATCCCTTCCAGGGAGCGGACAGGACGAATCCGTACTCGGCACGCTCGATCGCCGACCCCTCGCGCCGATCCAGCGACCGCACTTTGGCCGTCCGGATGTCGATCAGCTTCACCGGAGAGCTCGCGACGGCGATCGTGGAAGGAGCGACGAATTGGCTTGAAGGAGACTCCCACAGGCCTTCTGGCCGTGCGTGCAGGGGGAAGTTGCCGAGCGGCTTCTTGAACTGCCTGTAGCGGACGCGCATCGCCTGGAGCTCGATCTCGATGAAGACCTTGCTCGGCGTGAGTACGTAAGCGCGGTTCCCTCTTGGACCAACCGCCAGGGTCATCCTTGATACCTCCCAGGTTCCCAGAGGAGCGTGCAGGATGTTGCTCTTGGAGCGAAGCGGCGGGCCCGGAAGCTGGGCAGAGAAGTTGGCGTCGATCCCGCCGACCTCACCCAGGTGTGCGGTGTACAGGAAGTACTCGCCGTGAGCGGCCAGGACGATCTCGTAGTGCCCCTGGTAGAGAAAGCCACCGAGGCCGCTCTTCACGAAGGGCACGACCGAGACCACCTTGGTCTCGTAGAGCGAGCCCGGCTCTCGTACAGCAAGGTCCTCCATGGCCTGCTCCACACCTTGGCGCGCGAGCGGTGGGAGGAGCGCGCCTCGTCGCACGCGCCACGTCTCGATCGCGTACCGAATCCGGTCGACGCGCGTCCAGCGTGGGCTTCCGGACTGTGCCAGGTGGCCGATCTCAATCGGAAGCCCGCCCCGCAAACCGTGGTCCCGGACCGGGGCCGGGCCCGCGACCGCAACGATCTGACCGCGGGCAGCCTGCGAGGCGGAGATCCATCGAGAGGTGCTCCACACCGAAACCAGCCGCCCGTCGCGGGGATCGATCCTCGCAAATTCTCCGCGGCTCACCGCAAGCACCCTGCCCGGAGTGGGCCATGCAAGATCGAGCACTCGGTCGGACAGGGTCGACTCGCTCTCCGGCCGCATGGCGTCGACATCGACGAAGTGGACATTCCTGCCGTCGGAGACGCCGAGGTGCAAGCGGTCCGGCGCAAAGGCTCGCGCCGCATTGAAGGTCTGCCAACTCGAGCCGAGAGGAGCGCGCCCCGTCTCTGCGAGCGTCTGCGGATCGAGACGCAGCAGACTGAGCTCCGGCTCGGAATCCTGTCGAACCCACTCGAGAGCAAAAACGGCAGTCGGTCGAGCCGATGCCCCAGCTCCGGGGGCCGAGAGCACGACGGCTCCAAGGAGAACCGCCGTTAGCATCCTCCAGATGCTCGACCCGAATGTCTTCAAGGCGTATGACGTCCGCGGCATCTACCCAACTGAGTTAGACGAAGAAGGCGGCTACGCGATAGGCCGCGCCTACGTCGAGCAGTTTGAGCCGAAGGCGATTGCCGTCGGGCGGGACATGCGGCTCTCGTCTCCTTCCATGGCCAAGGCCGTGATGGAGGGAGCAGCCGCGGGTGGCGCCGAGGTGATCGACATCGGGCTCGTGGGCACCGAGATGGTCTATTTCGCGGTCGGCGACCTCGACCTGGACGGAGGCATTCAGGTCACGGCTTCGCACAACCCGAAGGAGTACACGGGGATGAAGATCGTCCGCCGCGGAGCTCTGCCGGTCGGGGGCGACTCGGGGCTGCTGGAGATCCGCGACCGAGCCATGACCTTTTCCGACATGTCCGGGGGACAGACCCCGGGACAGGTCCGCGGGGAAGATGTTTTTCCGGGCTTTGTCGAGAAGGTCCTGTCTTTCATCGAGCCCGGCGCCGTGAAGCCGCTGCGCGTCGTGATCGACGCGGCGAACGGGATGGCGGGCGCGATGCTGCCGCCGGTTCTCGAGCGGCTCCCGATCGACGCCGTCCCCTCCTTCTTCGAGCTCGACGGAAGCTTCCCGAACCACGAGCCGAACCCGCTGCTGCCCGAGAACCGAGAGTTCGTGATCGGCAAGGTGCTCGATGAAAGGGCCGAGCTCGGGGTCGCCTTCGACGGCGACGCCGACCGCTGCTTCTTCATCGACGGCACGGGCGATTTCGTGCCAGGCGACTTCGTTACCGCGCTGCTCGCGGAGCTCATGCTGGAGAAGCATCCGGGCTCGAAGATCATCTACGACGTCCGCGCGAGCTGGGCGGTGCGCGAGAGAATCGAGCAAGCCGGCGGCACCCCCCTGATCAACCGCGTCGGTCACGCTTTCATCAAGCACCGCATGCGCGAGGAGGACGCCGTCTTCGCCGGCGAAGTCTCGGGCCACTACTACTTTCGCGACTACTTCCGGGCCGACTCCGGCGTCATCCCCTTCCTGCTGGTGCTGGAACTGATCTCGATGCGGGGGAAGCCTTTGTCTGAGCTCCTCCAGCCTTTCCGCGAGACGTACTTCCTCACGGGCGAGCTCAACGTTCCGGTCGGAGACGTGGCCGTGAGGCTCCAGGAGCTCAAGGAGCGGTTCGGCAAGGAGGGCGAGGTCTCCCATCTCGACGGCATCTCGATCGAGGCCCAGGACTGGCACATGAACGTGCGGCCGTCGAACACCGAGCCGCTGCTGCGGCTGAACCTCGAGGCGCGCTCGCAGGAGCTGATGGAGCGCAAGCGCGACGAGGTGATGGAGGTGCTCCAGTCGTGACGGTCGAGCTCGAGCTGGGGCACGTGACCGACCGCAAGCCTCCGTTCAAGTACTCCGCATTCACGCGCGTGGGCTTCTCCGACACCGACGCGCAGGGCATCGTCTACTACGGGCGCTACCTGCCCTACTTCGACGCTGCCCGCGTCGAGTACCACCGACACCTCGACATGCTCCGGCTCGATGCCGGCGGCGAGTTCGTCATGCGCGCGTCGAACATCGAGTACTTCGCGCCCGCGAGGTTCGACGACCTGCTCGAGGTCTTCATCCGCGTCTCGCGGATCGGCCGCACGAGCGCGACGTACGAGATGGCCGCCTACCGGGTCGAGGACGACGTCCTGATGGTGACCGCCGCTCAGACGCTCGTGCTCGTCGACCTGGAAGAGCGCAAGGCCTGCCCGATTCCCGACGTCGTTCGCGAACGCATCCAGGCCTTCGAAGGCGACGACGTCGAGCTCTAAACGAGTAGAGGGAAGAGGGCTTCAGTGTGAGTTACCGCGGCGGCCCAGTCGTATCCTCGACGACGACCGGGCGCCGCGGGTCTTGCCCTCTCCCCTCTCTCGTTGTAGGTCGTAGGCTCAAGATCGTCTATCCCTCGTTCGAGTTACCCCGCCCGATCGAGGGATCATCCCTCGATCGAGTGAATGGTCCCGGACCACGGGCCCGGGACTCGCGAAAAGTGCTGTGCACTTTTCCGCGACCAAGAGCACGCCTACCGTAGTACGGCTTGGCCGAGCAGCCCGCCCACCCCGCGGTCGATCAGGACCGATTCGGGGCCATGGCTTAGGTTCCCCATGTGCGGGTTCACGTGTTCAGTGACATGGAGGGCGTTGGCGGCATCGTCAAGGGCGACCAGACGAACGCCGGCCGGGCGATGTTCGAGGAGGGCCGCAAGCTCTACACCGGCGAGATCAACGCTGCGGTACGCGGGGCGAAGGCTGCCGGTGCGACCGAGATCGTCGTCATGGACTGCCACGGCGCAGGCGAGGGCTTCACGTTCAACTCCCTCATCGCCGAGGATCTCGACCCCGCGTGCGAGTTCGTCGTCCAGCAGGAGTGGACGGAGTACACGGGCTTTCTCGAGGAGGGATGTGACGCTGCTCTCTTCATCGGGATGCACGCGATGGCCGGAACGCGCGACGGGGTCCTCAACCACACGGTCTCCGGGATGGACTGGCAGAACCTCTGGTTCAACGGGACGCTCGTCGGCGAGACCGGCATCAACGCCGCGCTCTGCGGAAACTGGGGCTGCCCCGTCGTGCTCGTGACCGGCGACCAAGCAGCTTGCCGCGAGGCGAAGGAGCTGCTCGGCGACGGGCTCACAACAGTGTCGGTCAAGCAGGGGCTCGGGGGCAGCAGTGCGCGCATGCTCGTACCGTCTCGGGCGCGCGAGTTGATTCAGGAAGGCACCAAGACGGCACTGGCGGATCTCAAGGCTGTGCCTCCCTACGACCCGGGCAAGCCGTGCGAGGTCAAGGTGGAATACAAGTCGACAAGCTCTCCGCAGAAGCTGCGGTACCAGCACGGCGTCGAGATCATCGACGACCGGACGATCGTCTCCCGCGCCGACGACTGGTGGTCGGCGTGGAAGCAGTTCTTCTTCGTCGAGTAACTACCGCCGCACGGCGAGGATCGCCGAGGACTTCGGCGTGGTCATTAGCTCGACCGCGACGAGGTCGTCGTGCCCGAGCCAGAAGTCGCGCACCGAATCTGGCTGCCCGCGCCACTCTTCGGGCCACATGCTCTCCGGGGTGAGGTCGTCGATGAGGACGATGCCTCCCGGCGCGACGAGGCTGAGCGCCTGCGTGCTCTCTGCTGGGACGTCGCCGCGCTTCCAGTGCCCGCCGTCGAAGAAGAGGAGGTCGAACGGCCCCTCTGGCGGCAGCAGCTCGTGCCAGTCGCCGTGGATCACCGTCACGCTCGGAAGGTCGGCAAAGAGACGGGCCACCGCGGCTGCCCGGTCGTCGTCCAGCTCGACAGTGACTAGCGATGCCTCCGGGCCGAGCGCGTCCACGACCCACGCAGAGCCCACACCGCAGCCCGTGCCGATCTCCGCGAACCGGCCGCGCGGCCGAGCCGCCACGAGCACTGTCAGGAGACGCCCGATCTCGGGGATCGAGGATCGTTCGAAGCGCATCGCCGTCGCAAGCGCTTCGGCGCGGTGAACGAGCTCCGGAACTACGACGGCGTCACTCGGTACGCGTCGAACACGGCCTCGATGTTGCGCAGCGAGGTCAGCAGCGTGCGCAGCGCCTTCACGTCCCCGAGCTCCGCGGTGTACCAGTTCTTTGCGAGCTGATCTTCGACGGTGCCGCCGTAGGAGACGATGTTCGCGCCGTGCTCGGCGAAGGTGCTGGCGACGTCCTCGAGCAGGCGCGGCCGGTCCCAGGCGTCGACGGCGATCTGGACGCGGAAGCTCTTCGTCGAGCCGCCGTCCCAGTCGACCTCGGTGAAGCGCTCGGGGTTCCGCATCAGTGTCTTCACATTCGGACAGTCCTGCCGGTGGATCGTGATTCCCTTGCCGAGCGAGATGTAGCCGACGATCTCGTCGCTCGGCACCGGCGTGCAGCACTTGGCGAGCCGGACGAGCACGTCCTCGACGCCGTTGACGGTGATCCCGAGATCGGTGTTCGAGGCCGTCTGTGTCTTCGGCTTGAGCGGGACCGTCTCTTCCTGGGCGACCTCGGCCGTCTTGAGACGCGTCAGCACCTTCTTGACGATCTGGCTCGCCGGGAGCTTCCCGGAGCCGAGCGCGATGTAGAAGTCCTCGGCCTTCTTGAACCCGGTCTCACGGATCACCTGCGCGAGCACCGGCGAGCCCGCAATCTTGCGATACGGCAGCTTCTGCGCCTTCAGAGCCTGCTCGAGCGCTTCGCGGCCCTTCTGCTCGGTGTCCTCGCGGGTCTCACGTGAGAACCACTGGCGGATCTTGTTGCGTGCGCGCGTCGAGCGGGCGAGCGTCATCCAGTCGCGCGATGGGCCCCGCCCGCCCTTCGAGGTCAGGATCTCGACGAAGTCGCCGCTGTGCAGCGTGTAGTGGAGCGGGACGATCCGCGCGTTCACCTTCGCGCCGACCGTCTTATGGCCGACGTCGGTATGAACGGCATACGCGAAGTCGATCGGCGTCGAGCCGGCGGGCAGCGACTTCACCTCGCCCTTAGGGGTGAAGACGTAGACCTCGTCGGCGAAGAGGTCGGTCCGGAAGCCCTTCAGGAACTCACGCGGGTCGGTCTCGTCCTCGCCCCACTCCATGAGCTGCTTGACCCAGGCAAGCCATTCCTCGTCGGGCTGGCGGCTCCCGGCAGGCTTGTGGGAGTACCAGTGGGCGGCGATCCCGAGCTCGGCCTCGCTGTGCATCTCCCTCGTGCGGATCTGGATCTCGAGCGGGCTCCCCTGGGGGCCGACAACGGTCGTGTGCAGGGCGCGATAGCCGTTGAACTTGGGCATTGCGACGTAGTCCTTGAAGCGGCCCGGCATCGGCTTCCAGAGGGCGTGGATCAGGCCAAGCGCGCCGTAGCAGTCGCGTGTCCCCTCGTCGCCGGTCCGCTCGACGATGACCCGCATGGCCGTCAGGTCGTAGATCTCGTTGAACTCGCGGCCCTTCTTGGCCATCTTGTCGTAGATCGAGTACGAGTGCTTCGCCCGGCCCGAGATCTCGACGGGGATGTCGACCTTCTCGAGCTCCTTGTGCAAAACCAGCTTCGCCTCGTTCACGTGCTCCTCACGGTCGGCGCGCCGCTCGGCGACCATTGCCTCGATCTCGGCGTATTTGCGGGGATGGAGCGCCTCGAACGAGAGGTCCTCGAGCTCCCACTTCAGCTTGTGGATCCCGAGTCGGTGGGCGAGGGGCGCGTAGACGTCGAGCGTCTCGCGAGCCTTCTGCACCTGCTTCTGGCGGCCGAGGTACTCGAGCGTGCGCATGTTGTGGAGCCGGTCGGCGAGCTTGATCAGGATGACCCGGACGTCCTGGGCCATCGCGACGATCATCTTGCGGTAGTTCTCCGCCTCGGCGTGCTCGCGGCTCTGGAACTGGATCCGCGTCAGCTTGGTGACACCCTCGACGAGGTTCGCGATCTCGTCGCCGAACTCGGCCCGGACCTCGTCGGCTGCCACCTTGGTGTCCTCGACGACGTCGTGGAGCAGCGCCGCGGCGATCGACTCGTCGTCGAGCCTCAGCTCGGCGCAGATCTTGGCGGCACCGAACGGATGAAAGATGAAGGGCTCCCCGGAACGGCGCTCCTGGCCCTCGTGCGCCCGGGATGCGAAGTAGAAGGCTCGCGCGAGCAGGTCGCGGTCGACAGCCGAGTTGTACGTCGAGACCTGGGCGAGCAGCTCCTCGAAGAGGTCTTCGTGACGTTCGGGAGCTTCAACTATGGACATATCCGAATTGTAGATCGAGCGCCTGCCGTGACCGTTCTACCCGTATCTCAAGGAGAGGATTCCGCGTTCGAATAGAGAACACCTGCTGCCCCATGTTCAAACGACGCCTTCGAAAACGCCGTACTCTGGCCGGCCTCACTCGTCTGCTGATCGTCTTGTCGGCCACGAAGTCCCCGGGCCGCGCGCTCTACTAGGTTCACGCCGAGGCTGAGAGTGCCGGGTACTACGCGGTCGCCGCGGGCGACCACGACATCCAGAACCCGACGAGCCGCGAGAAGATCGGGCTGAGAAACTAGGCTCAGCAGAGCACGCATGCAGCCGATGAAAGCGCGGAGCCGGGTCGCCCTGTTCGGCCTCTCCGTCGGCCTCGTCCTGGCCGACTCGTCGGTCGTCACCCTCGCGCTGCCGGAGATCCTGGTCCAGTTTGACGTCAAGGTCGCGACGCTCGCCTGGGCGCTGATCTCGTTCAACCTGGCCCTGGCGCTCTCGGCCGTGCCGGCGGCCTTTGTCGCGCGCCGCCGGCCCGCACTGGTCTTCGGCATCGCGGTCGTCATCTTTGCCGCCGCGTCGCTCGCATGTGCGTTCTCGCCCTCGTTCGGCGCGCTCGTGGGTTTCCGTGCAGTCCAGGGCGTCGCAGGGGCAGCAGTCGTGTGCGCCGCTCTCGACCTGCTCGCCGACGCCGCTGGAACGGAAGCTTCCGCCGCCCGCGTCTGGGCGCTCGCCGGGGTGATCGGCGCCTCGATCGGGCCGGCAGTAGGCGGGATCCTGACCCAGCTGCTCGGCTGGGAGTCGATCTTCATCGTCCAGGCTCCCGTCGCTCTGCTCGGGCTCCTCGCCCTGGCCGACGCACGCACCGTTCCGGTGCCGCAGCCCGCCGGGCGACCGCACGTGGCTGCGAACGCCGCACTGCTCCTCCTGTCCGGCGCACTCGTGGCCGCGCTCTTTCTGCTGGTCATCCTCTTGATCAACGGCTGGCAGATCGATCCGCTGGCGGCCGGCTTCGTCGTCACAGTCATGCCGCTCGCAGCGATCGCGGCGGCCCGGTTCGCCGGTGCGATCACCCCTCTCTGGGCACGTGCCGCTTCAGGTGCTGTCTTGATCTCGGGCGGCCTCGCAGCCCTGGCGTGGCTTCCCCGAGCCGGGGCGGTGTGGACGGTCCCGCCTCAGTTAGCCGTCGGCGCCGGCCTCGGGCTCGCGCTCTCGGCTCTTACCGAGCGAGCCCTGGCCGGGCGCTCGGCACAGGCGGTTCACGGCGGCTGGACGATCGCGGCGCGCCACGCGGGTGTCGTGCTCGGCTTGCTGTTGCTGACGCCGATCTTCACCACTGACCTCGAGCGGAACGAGGACCACGCGCTCGCAGCGGGCACCTCAGCCGTGCTCGACAGCCGCATCTCACCGCTCGAAAGGATCGGCGTCGCCCGCGACGTCCTCGTCGCAGTCGACGAGGCCAGAGCGGAGGGACGCGTGGCCAACGTCAAGGAAGTCGTCGACCACCGAGATGATCCCGCCTACGCCGACCTTGGCTCCGCGCTCCAGGATCAGCTCGATCGGGCGGTCACGAATGCGTTCTCGCGTTCGTTCCTCGTGGCCGCGCTCCTCGGCCTGCTCGCTCTCGTGCCGATCGTGCTCGGCCGGCGGGACGTGAGCGTCTGATGCGTGCGATCGCCTGGTCCACGGCCGCTGTGCTGATCCTGATCGGCGTCTACCTCGCGTTCGGTGGAGCGTCTTACGCGCCGGCCAAGGTCGCGGACCCCTGCGCGCCTCGCGACTGGCGCAATCCCCAGGGCTTCCAGGCGGTCGCGGAGCAGATCGTCCTCTCGGCGCTCGACGGGGCGGCCTGCGAGCTGCACGTATCGCGCGAGGACATGGTCCTTGCGTTGGCGAGCAGCGAATCTCGTGACCGGTTCGCCCGCGAGCACGGGATCTCCAACCAGAGGCTGGAGCAACTGGCCCGCTTGGGGCTCTTGCGTGCGATCGACGACGCCGAGCGAGCGAACGCGATCAACTCCACGGTTGCGGACCTCCTGCGAGCGGTCGCCCCGCGCGTTCCCGTCGATGAGCTCCTCGACCTGCTCGAGCAGCTTCCAGCGCTCTGATCGGTCCTGGACGGTTTGGTGGAATGTTGCTCGTCGCCGGGGTGCGATGCTCGCCCCGAGGCCGCGGACGCAGGGAGCCCCGGTAACCACTACCGGGGCGACTGAGGACCCGGCCTCGGGGCGCTGAGGCGTCGCTTGCGACGCCGCTTCAGAGGCTCTGGCGGCTTTGCCGGCAGAGCCGTCTTCGCAGCGGCCCGGCGGCTCAGCCATATTTCGCCGAACCCTCCTACGCCGCGCGCGGCAACGCCGGGTCCTGCAAACGCTCGCGAAACGCCGCCGATTCCAGCAGCGGTCGCTTCACGCCCGTCCCTGCGACCAGTTCCAGCTCGGCGAAGATCGCGGCCGCTTCGGCTGACCGGTCCGCCTCGCCCAGACGCCACTGGCCGGCGAGCCATCCGCGCAGCTCCTCGTACCCCTCGGGAGCGTCGAGAACACGGCGGACGACGAGCTGTGGCGCCACCGTGCCGTTCCAGTGGTTCTCTTCCAGGCGAAAGACAACGTCGTAGCGGCCTGGCCGCCGGTACCGGTCGAGCTGAGATCCCAGGCCGAAGGCGATCGCGCTGCCCGCGTCGTCGCCGCGCTCGCGGACCCGGAAGCGCAGGTGCTTGCCGTCGCCGACCGGTGCCAGCTCGCCGAGCTCGCACGAGGGCAGGAGCAACGTCACGCCGGGGTTGCCGAGCCCGAACGGGGCGAGCTGCCGCAGCTCGGAGCAGAGGTCGAGCGTCAGCTCTCTGCCGGAGACGACGGCGTCGACGTTCGTCACCGATCGGAGGTCTTCCTCGCTCAACTCGGCGTCCGCATGCGCCGCGAATGCATCCGCGAATGCGTCGACGTTCTCCGGCCGGATCGAGAGCCCGGCCGCCGCGCGATGGCCGCCGAAGCGCTCGAGATGCTCGGCACAGAGGGCGAGGCCTCCGTGCAGGTCGAAGACGCCGGACGAGCGACCGGAGCCCTTCCACTCCTCTCCCGCGCCTGCGATCAGCACCACTGGCCGGTGAAACCGCTCGACGAGGCGCGAAGCGACGATGCCGATCACGCCCTCGTGCCAGCCCTCGTCCGCGAGCACGTAGCCCCGCCGGGCCTGCTTCGCCTCGGGCCACGCGGCGACCTTGGCCGCCGCCTCGCGCAGGATTCGGTCCTCCACGCCCTGCCGCTCGCGATTCAGCTGCTCGAGCTCGTGCGCCAGGCGCCCCGCCTCGTCCGCATCCTCGGTGAGCAGGAGATCCAGGGCCGCGCCGGGTCGGCTCAGGCGGCCCGATGCGTTGATCCTCGGCGCGAGCCGGAACCCGACTGCGCCCTCGTCGACACGAGCGGGATCGACGCGCGCGGCCTTCATCAGCGCCCGCAGACCCGGCTTCTGGGTTCGCGCGAGCGCGCGCAGGCCGGCCAGGGCAAGCGCTCGGTTCTCGTCGACGAGCGGAACGACGTCCGAGATCGTCGCGAGCGCCACGAGATCGAGATGGCGCGCGAGGAGCTCGCTATCCGGGCCGAGCAGCGCCTCGCCGAGCTTGTAGACGACGCCGGTGCCGCACAGCTCGGGGAACGGATAGTCCGAAGGGCGAGTGGCGACGACGGGGCAGTCCGGAAGCGTCTCGCCGGGCCGGTGGTGGTCGGTGACGACGACGTCGAGGCCGCGTGCCCGCGCCTCGGCGACCTCCTCGACGGCGGTCACGCCGCAGTCCACGGTCAGGATGAGCCCGCAGCCCTCGTCGGCGAGGCGCGCGAGGGTCTCGCGCTGCAGGCCGTAGCCTTCCTCGAAGCGGCTCGGCAGATGCCAGACGACGTCGGCCCCGAGCTCTCGCAGGATGAGGACGGCGAGCGCCGTCGCGCAGATGCCGTCCGCGTCGTAGTCGCCGTGGACGCAGATCCGCTTCCCGTCGGCGATCGCGCCTTTGATCGTCTCCACCGCGCCGGCCATGTCGCCGAGCAGGAACGGGTCGTGGCCGGGCAGCTCGCCCGCGAGGAAGGCCTTCGCCACCTCCGGCGACTCGTACCCGCGCCGGACGAGGACGCGAGCGGTCGTTTCGCTGACCCCGAGTGTCTCTGCAAGCACACCCGCCTCCCCGTGCGGGCACGGACTGATCGTCCATATGCCCTCATACATAGCCCGATCAAGGTACGGAGGGAGTCGGACAGCAGACGGACTATCCTTGGTGCAGTGACGGTCGAAGCGAACTACTCCTCCGGCGAGGACTACATGGTCGAGTTCCTCGGCTACCGGTTTGCCTTCAACGCCGACGACTTCGAGCAACGGGTCACCGCCGCCGCCGTCAAGCTGGGTCTGGTCGAGAGCAACGACCTCGACGAGGACGAGACCGACGACCTGGTCGAGCTCGCGGCGGACGGCCGGATCGAGGAGGCGCGCAGTCCCCTTGGCCGGTACCTCGTCCGCCACTGGGAGCAGCTCTCACTCGTGCGGGGCGAGTCGCTCGTTTACTGGGTGCGGAAGCTCGTCTTCCGCAGCGCCTGGCTCGACCACCGCGTCAAGGAGGGCTTGCTGGAAGTGGACTGGAACGAGACCGAGGCGGAGTTCGGCTACCGCGACCCGCGCGGCGACCACACGCTCCTTGAGCTCGCACCCGTGCCCTCGTGGCACGAGGTTCAATTCAGACGCTAAGCCGCCTCTCGCGGTGGGCCGCATGGTTAAAGCTAGGGTGGTAGGGCACCACTACAAGGAAGGTACGTGTCCCAAGCGGCCGAACATACGGCTGCGGCAATCCTCACCGAGGCTCGCGGCCTCCTCGTGAGAGGCTGGTCTCGACGCGCCCAGGCACGAGATGGCTCGGGCAACGTGGTGCCGGCGTGGAGCGAGGAAGCACGCTCGTGGTCGGTGCTGGGAGCCCTCCTCGCAGGCTGGCACCGGCAGCAGGCCGACACCCTGGACATGGACTTCGTGGCGCACGGTTTCGACGCACGGGCTCTGGGTGATGCCACCCAGGCGATCGGCGACGTGACCGGCACGGCGAGCCTCGACGGCTGGAACGACAACTCGGCGCGCACCGCCGACGAGGTGATCGCGACGATCGATCACGCCCTGGAGCGACTCGCCCGGCCCTAGAAGAGCGCTTCTTCCTTCTTTGCGGCGCCGACGTGGGCTCGGCCGAGCTTCGTCACGATTCGGCCGCGCGGGGTGCGCTGGATGAAGCCGAGCTGGAGGAGATACGGCTCGTAGACGTCCTCGACCGTGTCCGGCTCCTCGCCGAGGGCAACGGCCAGCGTGGACAGGCCGACCGGGCCGCCGTCGAAGCGCTCGACGATCGCCCGCATGAGCTCGCGATCGGTTCGTTCGAGCCCGTGGCTGTCCACCTCGAGCAGCTCGAGCGCCTCCGAGGCGATCGCCGTCGTGATCACGCCTTCGTGGCGCACCTCGGCGACGTCGCGCACGCGCCGCAGGATCCTGTTCGCCACCCGCGGCGTGCCGCGCGAGCGCGCCGCGATCTGGTCGGCGGCCTCTTCGGCGATCTCGACGCCGATGATCCCCGCCGAGCGCCGGACGATGATCCCGAGCTCCGCCGGCTCGTAGTACTCGAGCCGGTAGGTCATGCCGAAGCGGTCGCGCAAAGGTGTCGTCAGCAGGCCGGTGCGCGTCGTCGCGCCGACGAGCGTGAAGGGCGGAACCTCGAGCGTGAGCGTGCGCGCCGCGTGCCCCTGGCCGACGATGATGTCGAGCCGGAAGTCCTCGAGCGCCGGGTAGAGCACTTCTTCGACGGCGCTGCTCAGCCGGTGGATCTCGTCGATGAAGAGGACGTCGCGCGGCTCCATTGCGGTGAGGATCGCCGCCATGTCGCCCTTCCGCTCGAGCGCGGGACCGGCGACGCAGCGGATGCCGACGCCGAGCTCCTCGCGCACGATGTACGCAAGACTCGTCTTGCCGAGGCCCGGCGGGCCGACGAGCAACACGTGGTCGAGCGCTTCGTTGCGCGCGCGAGATGCCTGAAGTGCGATGTCGAGCTGCTCCTTGAGGCGCTCCTGCCCGACGAACTCGTCGAGCTTCCGCGGCCGCAGCGAGCGATCGAGCTCGTCCTCGTCGGGGCGCACCTCGGGTGCGAGGAACTGCTCGGGCTCGCTCATGCCGCCCTCAGTGCCTGCCGCACCCGTTCTTCAGGGGGAGCCTCGGGATCGGTCGTCGCGAGTGCGCGGTCGGCCTCGACGATGGAGTAGCCGAGCTCCAGAAGCGCGTCTCTGGCAACGAAGTCAACGGTGCCTTCGGGGCCGATCTGCTCGAGCCCGAGCTTCTCCTTCAGCTCGAGCACGACGCGCTCGGCGGTCTTCTTGCCCACGCCCGGGATGGCGAGAAACCGGGCAGTGTCCTCGAGGACGATCGCGCGTCGCAGCTCGGCGGGCGTCGAGCCGGAGACGATCAGGAGCGCAACCTTGGGCCCGACCCCGGAGACCGACAGCAGTTGCTCGAAGAGCTCCCGCTCGGCCGGCTCGGCGAACGCGTAGAGCTGGAGCGCGTCCTCGCGCACGTGGAGATACGTGTCGAGCGTGACCTCGCGCTCTGCCCCCGCCTTCTGTAGCGCTCGGTTCGAGGGGCGCAGCAAGTACCCGACTCCGCCGACGTCGAGGACGAGCCCGTCCGCCGTACGCGCGACGGGCGTCCCTGTCAGGCGCGCGATCACGCGGAGACGGCTTTCAGCAGCGGCGGCGCCAGCGCGTGGCAGATGCCCACAGCCAGGGCGTCGGCGGCATGGTTCGGGGTCGGCGGAGCATCGAGGCGGAGGATCGCCTGCACCATCCGCTGCACCTGAGCCTTCTCGGCCCGCCCGTAGCCGCACACGGCCTGCTTGACGCGGGTCGGCGAGTACTCAGCGCACTCGACTCCTGCGAGCGCGGCCGCCACCATGATGGCGCCGCGCGCCTGCCCGACCGAGAGCGCGGTGCGGGCGTCGACGCCGACGAAGGACTCCTCGATTGCGACGGCATCGGGCGCCTCCTGCTCGATCAGAGCGGTGACGGCGTCGAAGATCGTCTTGAGGCGCAACTCGGGGCGGTCGGACGCGCCGGTCTTCCACCACCCGTAGTCGAGGGCTCGTACGCGCCCGCCACTTTCTTCGACGATGCCGTATCCGCATGCAGCCGTACCCGGGTCGATGCCGAGAACCTTCACGCATCGAGGTTAGGCACGGGACCGGACGTTCCTCCCTCGAAAACCGCCTTCGGGCCTTTTGCGTAAGGGTCCAATGGAATACCCTCACGGGGAAGGAGGGAGTTGATGGGGAGACAACTAGTCCGCCTTGCGCTTGCCGCGGTCGTCTGCGCGCTTGCCGGCGCCGTGCCGGCCTCGACAACGGCCTCTGCCTCCCCGGTCCTGCGCGCCGGCGCCTTCACCGTCGAGGCGGTCTGTCCCGCCGGCTCGACCCCCGTCGCCATGGCCGACAGCTCCTTTACGCCAATGGACCTCACCGTGCAGCCGGGCACGACGGTGTGCTGGACGAACGGCGGCGGGCTTCCCCACACGGTCACGTCGGATCCAGGTGCCCCCGAGTCCTTCGACTCAACCAACATGCCTCCGGGCGCGACTTTCTCGTACACGTTCGCCAACGTAGGGGTCTTCGGGTACCACTGCACCTACCACGAGATCATGGGGATGACCGGCACGGTCACGGTCAGCACCGGCCCACCGCCACCACCGCCGCCCCCTCCGCCACCGCCGCCACCGCCTCCTCCGCCACCGCCTCCTCCACCGCCCCCTCCACCCGGCGTCCTCGTCGCAACCGTAGGGACGAACGACGCCACGAACATCTCGCTAACCCGGAACGGTGCGGCGATCTCCCAGATCCCGGCCGGCACGTACACGATCGAGGTGCGTGACCGGTCTCGGTTCCACAACTTCCATCTGACCGGTCCCGGAGTCGACAGGTCGACGACCGTCGCCTTCGTAGGCACCGTCACGTGGAGCGTCACACTCGTCGAAGGCGTCTACAGGTTCGTTTGCGTTCCGCACGCGAGCATCATGCGCGGGAGCTTCGGGGTGGACCGAGCGCCTCCGAAGCCCAAGGCGGCCCGCTGCAAGGTTCCGAGGCTGGTCGGCAAGAAGCTCGTGACGGCACGCCGAATGATCGTCAGGGCGAAGTGCAGGGTCGGCCGCGTTCGCCGCGCACGCTCCTCGAGAGCGCGCGGCCGGGTGCTCTCACAGAGCCCGAGGGCAGGCGCGAGGCGAGCGCGCGGTGCCCGAGTGCACCTGCTGGTCAGCCGCGGGCCACCTGCGCGTTCCTGATCCGAACCTTTTCGCGGGCTTTACCGGGGCTTTGACGGCGTGGCGCTAACCTCGCCGTCAGTTCGTCAAGAGAACGTGGTCTTAGGACCTATGTCCGATTGCGGACGAGAACCAAAACTTGAGAATCTCGCGTGGCCCGGTGCCACGGCAGACGTCAACCAGGGGGTAACCATCCGATGCTGCATGCTCGTCTACTCGCTTTTGCCTGTCTGATCGCGCTCATCGCGATCTTGCCGGCCTCTCTTCGCGCCCAGCGCGCGACTCCCAGTGCCCAGCCCTCCGTCGAGACGCTGATCGGGACCGTTCGCGCAAACGCGACCATCGATCTCAAGCACGGCGACGGTACCCCGGTCACGCAGCTCCAGCCGGGCGACTACGCAATCGAGGTGCACGACGAGACCTCGTCGCACAACTTCCACCTCACCGGGCCCGGCGTCGACCAGTCGACAACGGTCGCATACAGCGGCACGGTCACCTGGTCGGTCACGTTCTCGGCGGGCACCTACACCTTCGTGTGCGACCCGCACAACGATTTCATGCGCGGCTCCTTCACGGTCTCCGGCGGCCCACCGCCTCCTCCGCCTCCACCACCGCCCCCGCCTCCCGGAATGACTCTTCTCGGCTTCGTCGGGCCCGGCTACGACATCCACCTACAGGACTCGAACGGCGTCGACGTCGACAACCGGACGATCCCGGCCGGGACGTACACCGTGGACGTCTACGACTACTCCGACATCCACAACTTCAAGCTCGAGGTGCCCGGTTTCGAGCGGGAGACCTCCATTCAAGGCACTGGGCACGAGGTCTGGACGGTCAACTTCCAGCCCGGCGAAGGCGAATACGAGTGCGACCCTCACGATGACTTCATGGAGGGCGAGTTCTGGATCGCTTCCGGGCCGCCCCCTCCACCACCGCCGCCCCCACCACCTCCTCCACCACCCCCGCCGCCACCGCCGCCGCCGCCTCCTCCTCCGCCGCCGCCGCCGCCGCCTCCTCCGCCGCCGCCGCCGCCACCGCCACCGCCGCCTCCTCCTCCTCCGCCGCCACCGCCTCCTCCGCCGCCACCGCCTCCTCCTCCGGGCGGAACTCTCTACGGCACGGTGCGCGCCAACGCGACGATCGATCTGAAGGACGCAAACGGCGCGCTGATCACGCACGTCTCACCCGGCACCTACACGATTCAGGTCGATGACCAGACCTCGTCACACAACTTCCACCTGACGGGGGCAGGAGTCGACCGGTCGACCACGGTCTCGGGAACCGGGACGGTCACCTGGACCGTGACGCTGTCCCAGGGGACGTACACCTTCGTCTGCGACCCGCACAGCGACTTCATGCGCGGTTCGTTCACGGTCTCCGGCGGCCCGCCGCCGCCACCTCCCCTCCGCCTCCGCCTCCGCCGCCGCCACCGCCTCCGCCGCCGGTCGCTCCCGGCATCCTCATCGCCACGGTCCGCTCGAACTACACCATCGACGTGAAGACACCCGCTGGCCAGAAGGTCGAGACGGTGAAGCCCGGCGCTTACACGATCGAGGTCCACGACATGTCGAAGGACCACAACTTCCACCTCAGCGGCCCCGGGGTGAACAAGAGCTCCGCGGTCGGCTACGTCGGGACGCAGCGGTGGAACGTCACGCTCTCGACCGGCACGTACCGGTACGCCTGCGATCCGCACGCGACGGTGATGAAGGGCGCGATCACGGTCACCGAGAACGCTGTCCGCAAGACCCGGGTCAGCCGCTTCCGGGTGCGGCGAGCCGGCCGCAAGGCTGTCGTGATGGTGCGCGTGAACCGGTCGGTCAAGGCCAGGATCGAGCTCATGCGCGGGTCGAAAGTCGTCTCGGGGGTCGCGACGCGGCTTCGTGCCGGGACGAACGTCAAGCGACTGCCCGCGCGGCGCTCGGGCCGTCACGTCGTCCGGCTCGTCCTGATGGAGAACGGCTCCAAGCGAACGATGAGGCGAACCCTCCGCTTCTAGGACAACCATGAAGGCGGCCGTGCCGGCTCGAAGCAATTGCCCGGCCGCCTTCTCGGCTAGCCTCTAACGCGATGCGGCGACGCTTGCTTCTCGCCGCCCTGGTCACGGGGCTCACGGTACTGGCCGCTTCGGGCCAGCTTGCCGGCGCGCAGTCCGTCGAGCGGATTCAGATCGCCGACGCTGCACGGCAGCAGCATGGCCTGCCCCCGGAGCTCGTCGTCGAGCTCTCCTCCCCGGCCGATTACGATCGCCAATCGGTCTCCGGAGACTCCGGCCGCTGGACAGGGCCCGCGCTACGAGGAACGGGGCAACCCGGCCAACTCGGGCTTCGCGTCACTGGACTGGAGGGTGCGCTTCGACGAGCGCGAGGGCGACGCGGAAGCGGTCACCTTCGCCAACGTCCTCCACCCCGCGTGGGAACGCGACCAGCGCGGCCCGTTCTCGGTGCCGCACAGGATCGGGACGCGGCTGGTCGGGACGATCCTCGGGTACTACGTGATCCTGACTCCGGGCGGCACGAACGATGCCCGCTTCGAGGGCGTGATCGCATTTCCGCTGGACAAGAACCTGCACGCCGTGGCTCATTTCGAGGCGCTCGACCCGCCGAACAACTCGTTCGTGGTCAAGGGCACGAGCGCCGCCTCGTCGTGGAACAGAGGTCAGGTTCTGCTCTCCCTGGCGAGCATCAGCCTTCAGGGCATCCTGCCGCCGAAGATCGTCGCCGCCCGCCCGTACCAGCGGGGGCGCTTCGTGAGGGGCAAGGTCGTCGACCGCTTCCTCGATGCGGTGATCGGCGCTCCTGTGTCCCTCGAGCGCCGGTCCGGCGGAGGCTGGGCAAAGGTCGCCGGCACGAAGACGAACGGACGTGGGTTCTACACCGTCCGCGCGCGCGGCCGTGGCACGTACAGGGTGACCGTGCGGGTGAGCGGTTTCACCACCATGAGCAAGGCGCTCCGCGCCGGACGCTAGCGGGCCCGAGCGGCCCTCTACTGGGACCAGCTTCCCTGGGCTTAGCCGGCGACTGCTTCCAGGACTTGTTCGGGGATGTCGAAGTTGGAGTACACGGCCTGGACGTCGTCGTTTTCCTCCAGGTCGTCCATCAGCCGGACGACCTTGCGGGCCGTCGTCTCGTCATCGATCGAGACCTGAGTCTTCGGCACCATCGTCGACTCGGCGGACTCGATCGGCAAGCCGCCCTCCTCGAGCGCGGCCCGCACTGAATGGAGGCTCTCGGGCGCGGTCGTGACGCGGTAGCTCGACTCGTCCGGCTCGACGTCGTCGGCGCCTGCGTCCGCGGCGGCCAGCACCAGTTCGTCCTCGTCGGCCGAGCCCTCGACGAGGATCACGCCCTTGCGCTCGAACAGCCACGCGACTGAGCCCGACTCGCCGAGGTTCCCGTCGCTCTTGGTGAACGCCTGGCGGACGTCGGCCGCTGTGCGGTTCCTGTTGTCGGTCAGCGCCTCGACGAAGAGCGCGACGCCGCCCGGGCCGTAGCCCTCGTACATGACGGTCTCGTAGGCGGCCGCGTCGGCGCCAGTCCCAGAGCCCTTGGCGATTGCGCGCTCGATGTTGTCCTTCGGCATCGAGGCCCCGCGCGCCTTCTCGATCGCGTTCTGGAGCGCCAGATTGGCGGCGGGGTCGGGCCCGCCGTCGCGCGCCGCGACGATGATCGCCCGCACGAGCTTCGAGAAGAGCTGGCCGCGCTTCGCGTCGGTCGCGCCCTTCTGCCGTTTGATCGACGCCCACTTGCTATGTCCCGACAAGGCTCGCCTCCCTGACTGAATCGAGGAAGAGCTCGTGGACACGCGTGTCGTCGGTGAGCTCGGGGTGGAAGGTAGCGACCAGAAAGCGGCCCTGCCGGAGCAGCACGGGCTCGCCGTCGAGCTCGGCGAGCACCTCGACACCCTCGCCGGTGCGTCCCACGCGAGGTGCGCGGATGAAGACGCCCCGCAAGGGCACGTCATCTCCGGCCAGGGCGAGATCCGCCTCGAAGCTCGCGACCTGCCGCCCGTATGCGTTCCGCGCGACATCAACGTCGAGAAGTCCGAGATGCTCGCGGTCGAGCACGATCAGGCCGGCACACGTGCCGAGGATCGGCCGTTCGAAGCTCCGCACGGCGTCTTCGAGGCCGTAGAGACGCATCAGGCGCATGAACGTCGTCGACTCCCCGCCCGGTATCACGAGTCCATCCAGGCCGGCGAGCTCTCCGGGCTTGCGCACCTCGACCGGATCGGCCCCGAGGCGCCGCAGCATCGCCGCGTGCTCGCGGAAATTTCCCTGCACAGCCAGGACGCCGATCCTCATGGGACCAATTCTAGGTTTTGGCGAATTACCAGCCGCGGGTTTCGAGCAGCTCTTCTGGTGCGAGCGTTGCCGTGGAGAGCCCGCTCATCGCGTCTCCCAGGTTCCGCGAGACGCGAGCGAGCACCTCGGCATCCTGGAAGTGCGTCGTCGCCTCGACGATCGCCTTCGCGCGCTCGGACGGGTTGTCCGACTTGAAGATCCCGGAGCCGACGAAGACCCCGTCCGCGCCGAGCTGCATGCAGAGGGCCGCATCGGCCGGAGTCGCGATCCCACCCGCCGTGAACGTGACGACCGGCAGCTTGCCGTTCTCGGCGACCCACTTGACGAGCTCGACGGGCGCGCGCAGTTCCTTCGCCTCCGAATAGAGCTCGTCCGGATCCATCGCGCCGAGCTTCTTGATCGCTCCGAAGACCGAGCGCATGTGCGTGACCGCGTTCACGATGTCGCCCGTGCCGGCCTCGCCCTTCGTGCGGATCATCGCTGCGCCTTCGGAGATGCGACGGAGCGCCTCGCCGAGGTTCGTGCAGCCGCAGACGAACGGGACGGTAAAGCGCCACTTGTCGATGTGGTTCGCCGTGTCGGCGGGAGTCAGGACCTCGCTCTCGTCGATGTAGTCGACCTCGAGCGCCTCGAGGATCTGTGCCTCGACGAAGTGGCCGATGCGCGCCTTGGCCATGACCGGGATCGTCACCGCCTCCTGGATCTCGCTGATCTTGTCCGGGTCGGCCATGCGGGCGACGCCCCCGTCGCGGCGGATGTCGGCCGGGACGCGCTCGAGCGCCATGACGGCACAGGCACCGGCGTCCTCGGCGATCCGGGCCTGGTCGGCGTCGGTCACGTCCATGATCACCCCGCCCTTGAGCATCTCGGCGAGGCCGCTCTTGACGCGCATCGTTCCGATCTCGGCCATGGCTGGAAGTGTAGCCCTACGGTTGGAGGCTGAACCGGTCGGTGACCCGGCCGCGGGTGTTGACCGCGTAGCCGTTCAGCCGCTCCGGAGTGGCTGCGACGTAGAGGAAACCGTGCTCGACCCGGGCCCGGGCCCGACGCGGATAGGCGGACGGACAGCTGGTGAGCTTATAGAGGCCCGCCGCCCCGCCCCCGTGGACGACGTAGGCGACGCCGTTCCTGGCCACGAACCGCTGGTAGTTGTGGTCGTGGCCGGACAGGACAAGCTGAACGCCGTAGTTCTCGAAGAGCGGGACCCACCGCTCCTGAACGTTCGCATCTCCGGAATGCCCACCGCACGTGTACGGCGCATGGTGGAAGACGGCGATCTTCCAGATCGCGCTCGACGCCGCGAGCCGGTTTTCGAGCCAGGCTGTCTGCTGGTCGTTCACGCGGTTCGAGTCGAGGAGAAAGAGCTGTGCGTCGCCGAGCGTGCGGGTGTAGTAGGGCCGGGGCATCCCGAGCAGGCCGAACTCGTACCGGCCCTGGTTTACGTGGTAGTCGTGGTTGCCGAGCACCCCGGCGACCCGGAGCCCGGACCTACGCGCCCAGCCGAAAGCAGCACGCCAGTTCGCGCGGAAGCGAGCCGGGCTCTCCGTGTAGTCGTTGTCGCCCAGGGTGACGAGCATGTCCGCAGAGCGCCGCGTCTCGTAGCGCTGCATCGCCCGGCCGAGCGACAACTCGGGCGAGCCACCGACGCCGTAGTCGCCGGTGGCCAGAAACGCGACGCGGGTCTGCGCTCCCGTCGCGCCGGCGAGGCTAAAAACGCAAACGCAAGCGCAGAGGCAGGCGATCAGGCGCATGCCGGAGTCCTACCACGGACGCGCGGTCTTCCCGCGCGACTCCTATTCGAAGTCGACGATCCGTGCCCGAAGGCCGGTACCGAACCGTGCGAAGCACTTCCGAAGCTCAGTCGTAATCATGTGGCCGCCTTTCGTTTGCCGCTGAAAACCTTCGCCCCCACGATCGGCGAAGCGGCGTAGAGCCGCAATCCCCCGAACGGAGCTACTGGGTACCCGTATTCAGTAGAAGGAGCATTCGCCCGCTTGCTGTTTCCTCGAAGCTCGACGAATGAATTCTGGTGAGGGTGAGCCGATCGACGGCAGCGAGCTCGGCGGGAGTCATCGACGAGGCGGTGATGAGCTCGTGGCTGGGGAGCGTCCGCTCGAGCGGCTTGGAGAGCTCGGCTTCGAGATTGCTCCGCTTGAAGTAGACCGCAGGCTTCGACTTGGTGGCCGGCGGGAGGATGGCCACGACCGAGTCGATGTCAGGCCAGTATTTGAAGGTGTACAGCGCAAGCTCGAGCGACTCCCGGCGCAGGAGCGGGATCACGTCCTCGGCACCCGTTGCCGCGAGCCCGCAGCGTTCCGCCTGGCCGCAGAAGACGTAGGCCATGGTCGATGCTCCTGCCGGCTCCAACTGGTGGTAGTGCTCGCCCACGTCCTGGAAGGGCGCACGGGTGAAGGCGACCCCGTCGACTACCTGGTCATGGAAGAACAAGGGCTGGGCCTGGATGACCGCGATCGGACTGCCGCCAGAGATGTAGCGAGGAGCGACGAAGTTCGCCAACTTCTGGGCTCTCGGGTACGTGTCGCCGCCCGTGGGCTTGAAGCTCGACCAGGCCGCAGAGCTCCTCGACTGGGAGACGAGGTAGGCGAAGAACACGAGCACACTCGCGAAGACCACTACGACCAGGATGTGGGCGAAGGCGAATCTCCCGCTGTACGCGCCCTCCCGGCGTGACCCCGGCGGAGCAACAGGGGCAGCGACGGGACGCTTCTCTACAACATCGGCCATGATGCTCTCCTGGAGCAGATCGATCTTCGGAGCCTCGAGCTTGGCCTCCCTGAGAAGCCCGAGCAACTCGTCGCCGTAGATCTCGCGGCGTGCAACGACCTGATCGGCGATGTGCTCGATCCCAGGCTTGTTGTGGAGCATCAGGTTGTACGCGGTGACGTAGGCCTGACCGAGGATCTGCTGGGCCGCGGCGCGCTTGTCGCGGTCGGAGAGGACGCTCGCGATCGGATCGTGCCCGAAGGCACCGCCCCCTGCTGTCCGGCTCATGATCTGAGAGCCGATCCGCTCGAACTGGTTCAAGATCCGAGCCTCCTCCTTCGCATCGAGCTCTCCCGAGGGGTCGACCGTCTCCGGGCCCATCCCCGACGCGCCGACCATGAATGCGGCCAGCGCGGTCGCGCCGGCGATGTCGCCCCCGACCCCGGTCGAGTTCTGCTTGTAGAAGACACGCTCCGCGGCCATCGCGCCGAGACCCCAGATCAGCATCGCCATCTGCTCCGAGCGCCATCTGCTGAAACGCTCCTCGCGCTCGGCGACCTGGTGATGACCGAGCGCGGCGCCACGCATTCGAATGGACAGCCTCGTCGACTCCGCATCCTCCATGTAGACGTGGCTCGCGGCAGCATGCCCGGCCTCGTGAATGGCGACCGCTTTCGTCTCGTGGGTCCCGTACTCGATGTTGATCGCCGTTCCGGACTCGATCGTCGTCATCGCCTCGAAAATGTCCTGGTAGTCGAACCGCTCACGACCCTCCGAGTGGGCGAGGGTCAGAGCCATCGAGCAGACCTGCTCGATCATCGCGGGCGAGTAGCCGTTGGTGACACGCGCTAGCTCGTCGCGCTTGCCCTCGGTGTCGAGGTCGGGCTCGTGCGCCACCTTGTTGATGTAGAGGTCGAAGATGTCGGCCCGGTCGTGCTTCGTCGGCGTTCGCAGCCAGACGTGCCGCCCCATGCGGCCCGGGCGCGTCAGCGCCGGGTCGAGCGAGTCGATGGGGACGTTCGTCGCGCCGATGAAGTAGATCTGGTCCCTTCGCGGGCGCGGACGCGGAAGGCGGAGCTTGGCGCGGCCGACTCGACGCGGGATCACGTAGGTCGCATCGAGGAACGTGTTGGTCCAGTTCGTGAAGAGCCGCCGGAAAAACGGCGGGCTGTCGATGCCGTCCATGACGACGAGCAGCTGGTTCAGCGCCAGCTGTCCCATCCCGCCCATCATTCCCGGGAACGCGCCTCCCTGGTTGACGATCCTGCCGAGACGGCCCGGCTGCGGCGGCGGAGGCGTCCCCGCGCGCTCGGCAAAGAGGCGGTCGCGCCAGGCGCGGGTCTCGAGGATCATGTCGCCGCTCGGATTGAGCGCGCCGTAAGGCCCGAAGAAGAGGAAGTCCTCGATCTGGTTGCCGGAGTGCGAGCCGGTGGCCCCGCCGAGCGCCGACCGGCGCATGCCGACGGCGTCGATCTCGTCGATGAAGACGATGCACTGGCCGCCCCACTTGCGGGCAAGCTTCTTTGCCTTCCAGGCCAGCCAGCGGACGATGACCGCGTCGATGCCCATGAACGCCTGCTGGAAGCCGGAGCCGGGCATCGTCACGAATGGACAGTTGAAGCCGGTGGCGATCGCTTTGGCGAGCATCGTCTTGCCCGTGCCGGGCGCGCCGAGGAAGAGCAGCCCACGCTCACGCTTGCCGCCGGCCTCCTCGAAGGCCTCCCCCGACTGCCAGAGCGACACGACCCGGCCGACTTCTGCTTTGGCCTCGTCCTGGCCGCGCACATCGGCGAGATGGACACCCCAGTCGGCGTCGCCGGGCTCGAAGCCGCGCATCTGCGAGATCCCGATCAGCATCATCGGCCCGAGGAAGATCAGGAAGTTGAAGAGGAAGAAGATCGGGAGGCTGAAGAGCAGGCCGGCGTTTTGACCCACGTAGGTCTGTATTCCCGTCCAGATCGACGTCGTGCTTTCGACCCAGTTCGTCGTTCCACCCGGGACCGCGAGTCGAATCAGCCAGATGATGGTGAAGACGATCGCGAAGAACAGGAAGAAGCGAAACCAGAACCGCCAGAACGAAGCCCGACGCCGATTGACGACGTCTTCTTCCTTCAGGTCGGCGTCGTCGGTTCCGTACAGGCTCGGCCACGGAAGCATGCGGCGGGTCATGAGATCGACCAGCCCGCGGAATGCGATCACGACGAGGAACGTGGCGACGAGCGACTTGAAGAGGCCCCAGTCCAGCCCGGAGTAGAACCAGATGAATGGCGCGGGGCTCGTGATGATCGCGACCGTGGTCGCGGACCTGGTCAGGCGCCGCCACTCCGCGCCGAGCTCCGAAGAAGCCGATGCGCGGTCGAGCAGCCCGGAGGTCGCGCGCTCGCTCGCCATTCGTAAACGATAAGACGCGCGTTCGATCGATTCGGTTTGCGAGACCGTCCGGACAGAACGCAAGAGCACAGCCGAATTGGCGTCTAAAAGGAGGGGCCGGGTCGGCTCCTGCGGCAAAGCCTCCCCGGCCCCATGTTCGCCGCAGAAGCTACGTGGACTTCGATACCGAGGGCTAGAATCCTGATTATCGCCCTAGGGCATAGGTCGTGCATACCCCATTCGGGCCATGCCCTATCTCGGGAGAGCAGGCGCCTGGCGGCGGCCAACGACGAGCTTCACCCTGAAGCCCACCGGCTCCTCCGTGCCGGGCCGGGGGCTTTGCCCGATGACACGGCCCATCCGCCTCGAGCGCACGCGGCGAACACGGCCGACTTCGCAGCGCCTGGCACGGATGCGCCTCTTGGCTGCTTGAAGCAGTAGGCCGATGACCCGCGGCACCCGACAGCGCGCTGACGGTGGTGGTGGAGGTGGCGGAGGCGGCGGTGGAGGCGGCGGGGGCGGAGGTGGAGGTGGAGCAGGCGGCGGAGGTGGAGGTGGAGCAGGCGGCGGCGGTGGCGGGGGCGCGGGCGGAGGCGGTGGCGGCGGCGGTGGCGGTGGTGGCGGCGGCGGCGGAGGCACGCAGTCACCGCGCGGAACTCCTAGAGGGGCGCCGCTCGGAGCGTTGGCGAAGCCAGGTGTCGGGCCGTCGAGCGCCCAATCGCTCGCGGCGTTGTCGGTGTCGGTGCCGTTCGGCTCGCGGGAGAGGGACACCTTGAGCGTGTTGGAGTCGCTCTGAGGAGTCGGTGTCCCCTCGACGAGGCTGACGGGGCCGGGGAAGCCCTCGATCTGCGCCTTCGTGATCGAGCCTTCGTACGAGAGAGCGTCAAGGAGCGTGTGATTGCTCGCGTGGACGAGCGCCACGCCGTCGGGCTGGCCGTTCTGAATCTGATCCCGCGCACCCGGGAAGCGAATGACCAGGGCATTGGGATCCGGCACGACGGCTTTGTCCGCGATCACCAGGTAGCGGCCCGCGGCCAGGCAGGTTCCAGCCTCCGCGAGCATGGTTCTCGAGTACTCGAGGTTGCTGCCGCCGTTGACGAGAACGACGGCGTAGTCCGCGAGCGGGACGCTCTTGCCGGTGCCGTTGAAGATCTCGATGAACTCCTGCGTGTCCGTACCGACGTTGTCGTAATCGACCTCGTTGACGACGAGATGCGCGACTGGCGCGTTGACGACGGCCCCGCCTGGGCTCGCCCACTCCGCGAGACCGGCGATCGCGAGCACGCCGGCGGCGGCCACGGCCACGCAACCTCGTCCCTTTGCCCGGAAGCTCATCGCGATGGACGGTAGGCCGCCGCGTGCCAGTCCGAAAGTGACCGGGCGAGCCGTGTCCCGCCCGGGCATCGCCCGCCGTGACCAGGGCTACGTCGGGGCGCTGAGACGCATAGCTGAGCCGGTCGCGACCGCTCGCCTCAATCGCATGCGCGACCCTTTTGGCCGTGTCCGTTGCCTGGCGCGCGTGGAGTCTTGTCACACGTTCGTGCGTCAGACGTGAGCAAGTACCTGGTCAAGCGGCCGAGGCACCTCGGTGAGATCGAGCGCGTCGACGAGGAAACGCGCGTAGCGGATCTTCCGGCTGCCGCCGCTGCCCATGAAGCGCCGGAGCTGTTCCTCGATCGGTCGTCCTTGCCAAGCAGGCTGCTTCTGGAGAGTGCGGAACGGGCCGAGGTCCCCGTGCGCGTCGACGACCTGCTCCACGGAGGCGGCACCGAGGGCGCGGATCAGCTCGTCCTCCAGGTCGGCGTCGCACACGTAGAAACCAAGCCGCTCCAGGTCCGCGCGCGTGAGGTTGGAGCCGAGGCCGGCACGCTCGAGCCCGCGCCGGTAGTCCCCTTCCTCGCCGGCGTCACAGAGGCCTGCCAGTCTGAGGTCCAGCCCCTGAGGGCCAAACCGATCCAGGAAGGTACCGATGGCCTGGGCGCCGCCGATTGGCACGATCGAGACGCGCTCGGCAGCGAGATTCCGGCCACGGCGCCGAGCCAGCGCTTCGAGCGCGTGCTGGTCGCTGATCCCTTCCACGAGCACGACCGCGCGCGCAGACAGGTTGTCGTCGCTCAACTCAATTCACGTCCCTTCGCGCAGAAGCTAGCGTGCGTTCGCCGACGAGATCCAGCGCGGGCGTCGTAGAGTGCGCTCGTCCGTGGCGACGCTCGAACGTGAGATCGACCGGCTCTACGAGCTTCCGCTCGACGAGTTCACGCCAGGGCGCAACGAGCTCGCGCGGCGTCTGAAGCGAGAGGGCGACAAGGAGGCTGCCGAGCAGGTTCAGGCGCTTGACGAAGCCGAGCGTGCCGGCCTGGGCGATCAACCAGCTCGCGAGGCAGGAGAAGGCGCAGGTGAAAGCGCTGCTCGCCGCCGGAACCAAGCTGCGCAACGCACAAGAGCAGGCACTGGCGGGCGGCCATGCCGACACGCTGCGCACGGCCCAGGCCGAGGAGCGCCAGGTTGTCCGCGACCTGACGCGCCGGGGAGAGGAGATCCTGAAGGAGTCGGGGCGGCCGGCCAGTCGGGCGATCATCGAGCGCATCAGCTCGACCCTCGGCGCGGCTGCCGTCACCGAGCCCGCACGCACCGCTCTCAAGGTGGGCCGGCTGACGAGCGAGGTGAGGGTGTCCGGGTTCGACGCGGTGGCGGGAATCGAGCTGCCGGCCCAGCCGTCAGCGCCCCGCCGGGACGAGCTCGCCGAGCGGCGCCAGAAGAAGTTGGAGCAGGAACGGGAGCGTCGACGGCTGGAGAAGAAGGCTCGCGAGCTGGAGGCTCGTGCCGAAGCGGCCGAGAGGAAGGCAGAGCAAGCCGAGGACGCCGCCCTGGAGGCGCGGGCTGCTGCCGAGGAGCGCCGAAGTGCTGCGAATGCCGCCGCATCCGAGCTCGCCGAGTTCGAGGAGTCGAGCTAGGGCGACGGCGACGGCGTCGTCCGGACGGGATGATGCACGTGCGCCTGGGACCCGCAAACCTGAGTTAGACGAAAAAGCCCAAGCAGATAAGGCAAAGGGAGGCCTACGCCATGCGGCTCGAACTGGGAAAGCCGATTCGCGGAACTGACAAAGTCTTCGGTGAGCTCGCAGACGTCGTCATCGACCCGATTGCGAACCGAGTCACCCATCTCGTCGCCCAGCCCTCAGGTGGCGACGGGAGCGCCAGGCTCGTTCCGATCGAGCTCGTCGAAGCCGGCGGAGGCGACGAAGACGAGATCCGCCTGCGTTGCACGACCGAAGACATCCTCGGGCTCGACGATGTGCAGGAAGTCGCCTACCTCCGGCTCGGCGAGTCCCCGACGAGCGATCCGGATTGGGACGTCGGTGTCGAAAATGTCCTTGCCCTGCCGTACTACCCAGGGTCAGAGTTCACAGGCCTGCCCGGCATCGGCGAGCACGGGCGACATCGACGTCATGTACCACCGTGTTCCAAAGGGGGAGGTCGAGATCCGACGCTCGAGCACGGTGTCTGCGACCGACGACGAGTTCCTCGGCAGGGTCGACGGATTCGTCGTCGACGACGATCACATCACGCATCTCGTCCTCGAGCACGGGCACCTCTGGGGGAAGCGCGAGATCACGATCCCGATTGGCGCGGTCGCAAAAGTCGAGACCGACGCGATCTCGCTGAGCCTCTCGAAGGCCGAGGTCGAAGCCCTACCCTCAGTCCGCGTGCATCGCTGGAGGTAGGTCGCGTAGGCCGAGCCTGACTCGCCGCCCGCCGCGCTTACGAAAACCGTACAAATATTGACCCGAGTGGGTTAAGCGCCGACGAGCCGGTCGAGGGATGCTCAGGACATGCCCGCCGACTCTCCTCTCACCGAGATCGTGCTGCTCGAGATCCCCGCCCGTTCGGGTGCGAGCGAACTGCTCGAGCTTCTCTCGAAGTCTCGTCTTGCGTGGATGGAAGGAAACACGGAGATCGCTGTCGTCGCGGTCCTGCTCAATCCCGATGACGGCGACCTGGGACGCCTCCTGCGCACCGTCGAGTCCTTCGTCGCGCGGCGCGGGCTGCTGGCGCTCTCGTACGTCGTGGACGGACGCACCTACGTCCTGCAACCATCCCTCAACGCACAGACGTCCGCGGCGGCGTGATGCCGCAGCTCGACGAGGTCGCAAGACTACGGCTCGCCCGTGCCCTCATCTCCCTCGAGGGGACGATCGCACAGTTCGAAGCTCGCGCGATGGATGATTGCGAGCCGAAGGTCAAGCGCCTCCAGCGCCTCCGCGATGACATCCGTGTCGTGCTCGATCTCGCGCGGCGGAACGCAGCGCAAGACTAGGACAACAGCACGATCCGAGCTCAGGGGTTGCCTCGGAGCGACGATCGGCGCACAATCGGAAGGGTGTCTCATCTCCGCAAGATCGGCGGCGACGTCGAGGATGCGCTCGAGAGTGTCAGCGTTCCAAGCTACGTCATCGACCCGACGGGTGTTATCCGCTGGCTCAATCCTGCGGCGTACCGCCTCTTCGGCGACGTCCGCGGCCGGCAGTTCACCTCGGTCGTAGCGCCGGAGGACACCCGCAGAGCACGCGAGCACTTCGCGCGCAAGATCGCCGGCACCGAGAAGGTGACGGACGCGCATGTCATTCTCCTCGGCCCTGACGGCGACCGGGTCGACGCCGATGTCAGCTCCGTGCCCCTGATGCAGGGGCACCGGCTCGTCGGCGTGTTCGGGCAGCTGGCCGATGTCGAGGAGCAAGACCCGGACGAGGTCCTCCCGCCTCATCTGACACCGCGCCAAACCGAGGTCCTGCGCCTGCTCAAGAAGGGTCAGTCCACCGGTCAGATCGCGGAGGAGCTCCACCTGAGCAGGGAAACCGTCCGAAATCACGTCCGCCACCTGCTGCGGGCACTCGGCGTGCATACGCGGCTCGAAGCAGTCGCAGTCGCTCAGCGCGAGCATCTGGTCCCGGGCTGAGGCCGACTGCCTGGCTTCCCGAAGGCTTCGCGCCTCCCGAGCGCGTTGATCTTCCAACCGGTCATCACCTGCGCCCGATTCGGGAATCCGACGTCGACATCGACTATCCGGCCGTCATGGGCTCCCGTGAGCGGCTGTGGGCGAGGTTCGGAGAACCCTGGGGCTGGCCGCCGGCCGACATGAGCTACGAGGCCGACAAACGAGACCTCGCGCGTCACGAGGCCGAGATCGCCGCGCGCGAGACGTTCAACTACGCCGTGCTCGACGAGGGCGAAACGGAGCTGCTCGGGTGCGTCTACATCGACCCGGCCGATGCCGACTCGCCGCCCGGCACCGACGCAGTCGTCTCATGGTGGGTCGTCGACGAGGCCGTCGGCACCGAGCTCGAACGGGCACTCGACACCTTCGTGCCCGGCTGGCTGACTTCAGCCTGGGGCTTCCACTCGGTCCACTACTCGCCCTGAGTCGTCAGCGCAGCAGCTTCGCCGCCTCGCCGAGCCACGCCCGCGCCCGATCGACATTGGGGCCGCTCGGCGCCAGCAGGACGGTGTCGAGCTGCAGCTCGGTCATGACGAGCAGCGCGCGCTGCGGGTCGGGTTCGGTCAGCGCCTCGTCGATCCGTTCTGCAAGCCGGTCCGGCTTCGTCGCGAGGGGCGCGACGCGTGCGGCGAGGCGCTTCGTCGTCGGCTGCCAGACGCGGTTGAGCGCGAAGACGATCGTCAGAACACGTATCGCGCCATCGAACATCCACTCCATGAGCGCCAGCCGCTCCCCCGGGCGGACAATCGTCAACACACCGGCGGGCGTGAAGCCGCCCCACGGGAGCGCGGCCTCCTCGATCTGCGCCGAAGCCAGCTCCTCCGGGTACTCACGAAGCCGCTCCTGCCACGCTTCGAGGAGGCCACTCGTCCGCAGCGGCACGCCGTACACGAGCGCGTCGGCCGTCGACGTCACCTCGCCCGCGAGCAGAGCGTCGATCTGTGCTTCGGCGTACTTGCGAGACCACCAGATCAGCTCGAGCGGCACGCGCTCGCGATAGCCGGAGACACGCCGCGCCGGGCCGTCCTGCGCGCCCCAGGTGTCGAGCTCCTCAAGACCCGCGGCGCGAGCCAGCCCGAAGCACTCCTCGAGGTCGAGCGGTTCACTCGTGACGACGAGCATCTCGATGTCCGACACCCCGTCGGCAACTCCGCGCGAAACGCTGCCCGTGAGGACGACCTCCTCCGCCACTTCAACTGGAAGCCCGTCCGCCACCCGCTGCGCGAGCGCCCGCAGGGCCTCGCTTCTCATCGTTGCCATCCTCGCGGCCTTTCGCCGATTACAGACCTCGCACCGCAACTCAATGTTCGCCGACGGGCCGGGTCGGGTATAGATTTTCGCCCCGTCAGCGAACGATTGGAGCTCGCATGCTTCTTCTACTTCTCATCCTCATTCTCGTGATTGCGCTGGGTGGAGGCATCTTCATCAGCAAGTTCCTCTTCCTGTTGCTGCTCCTGCTCCTCCTACTGCTTCTCTTTCGCGGACGCTTCTAGCGCGCCTCGAACCTCCGATAGGGACGGGGACGGCGCTACCGAAACCGGCTTACGACCGACGTGCGGGATCGGCTTCCCGGCGAGCGCGGCGGCCTGCACCTTCGCTCGTGCTCGGCCTTCGCACGCTCCGACCCCGGCCGCGAGGTCCATGACCTTCAGCCTCAGATCACCGACCGAGCGCAACCCGGGAGTCCTCGTGAGGTTGCCGATCGGGGGCGCTACAGGGCGCGCGGGACGACAAGCGCCACGCGCGCCCTGTGTTCGCCTAGAGCGGCTCTCCGGTCTCGAGCAGCGTCTTCAGCGATGAGAGGACACCCATCCATCCCGTCCCGTAGACGCCCACGGCCGTCTTCGGCGCCCCCTCGAGCTGGTCGTGCGTGACCGTCAGGAGCGCCGTCCCATCGTCCCGTGCTTCGATCTCCCACGTGACTCGGCTCGGCTCCTCCACCGCCATCTCGGGGTCGTACAGGGACGTCCACGTGTGCGAGAGGCGTCTCGGCGGATCGGCCTCGAGCACCTCCCCCTGCGTCGCGAGCTGATCAGTGTCGCCCGTCGTCTGCCGGTAGTGGCCGCCCGGGCGCAGGTCGAAGTCGGAGCGCACGCCGTGGAAGTAGCGCTCAGTGAATTCCGGCTTCGTGATCGCGTCCCAGATTTGCTCAGGGGTCGCCTTGATGAACACCTGGTAGACCTGGACAGTCAGATTTTGCATCTCGGTCGTCGTCATCCTGTCTCCTCCAGCTTGGTCTTGAGGTCTGCGAGCGCCGATACTTGGCGCTCCGTGTACTTGTCAATCCACCGGTCGTGGATCAGCCGGATGGGGACCGGGTTCAGGAAATGCAGTTTCTCCCGGCCTTGCCGGCGCGTGACTACGAGCCCTGCGTCCTCGAGGACTCGCAGGTGCTTCATGACGCCGAAGCGCGTCATCTCCAGCTCAGACTCAAGCTCGGTCAGCGTGCGGCCGTCACCCTGAAAGAGCAGATCGAGCAGGAAGCGACGCGTCGGGTCACCGAGCGCCTTAAACACACGGTCCTCGTCCTTGCTCATGCGTCCACTATAGGTGACCATACGGTCACATGTCAAGGCGGCCTTCTGCGAGCTTGAAGACAACCCTCCGAGAGGCTTAGGCCGTGCAATCATCGGTGGCTAGGCCGATCGGGCCCCATCCCGGCTCTCCCCCGGCTCCCGGGCTCGGGGGACTGGCTCAGCCATACGGCTGCCCGCTGGGCTCCAGCCGTCGAATGGGCCCGCCTGGATTCGAACCAGGGACCAACGGATTATGAGTCCGCTGCTCTAACCAGCTGAGCTACGGGCCCGCGGCGGCAAGCGTAGCCCAGCCCTTCGGCGGGGGCACATGACCGCGGTGGCCATCTCCGGTGCCTGGCACCGCCACGTGGGTTCTGGACACGTTTTCGGTGCAGGTTGGCGCGCGCGGCGATAACATCGGCGGCGGTGAAGGTGTTCCAGCACGAGCGGCGTCTGAGGACGGCCGGAGGCCTTTCCGTTCGGGACATCACCGACGAAGTGACCGAGTCCGTCCGCGAGAGCGGCGTACGGGACGGAATCGTCTGCGTCTACTCGCCGCACACGACTTGCTGCGTTCGTGTCAACGAGTTCGAAGACGGGTTCCTCCAGGACTTCACCGCCCTCCTGAAGAGCCTCGTCCCGAGCGACAAGTACTACGCGCACGACGACTGGGACCGCCGCACCGAGAACCTCTGCGAGGAGGACATGGAGCTCGGCAACGGCCACTCGCACTGCATGTCGATGCTCCTCGGCTCGGCGGGCGAGGCGATCCCCGTGCGAGACGGCGAGCTCTGCCTGGGCACCTGGCAGCGAGTGCTCTTCCTCGAGCTCGACCGAGAGCGCGAGCGCCGCTGGATCGTCCAGGTCGTCGGAACCTAGTATCCAGAGTCACCCTTCCGTCACAGCCGCACCGGGTGTGAACCTTCGGTCGTGTCGAAGCTGATCGCCGGGCCGTAACGCTCGACCAGTGCCTCGATCTCGGCGGTTCTGAGGAGGTCGCTCTCGACCCGCACGGTGCACGTTTCAGGCTGCACCCACACGCCGAACGCCAGGCCCACGCTTTCCTTCCAGTCCTGATTCGTCGTGATCTCGTCCTGGATAGCCCGGAGCCTCGCCTCGGTGCGAGAGCACGTGTCCGTCCGGTAGCCGATGCCCTCCACCGGATAGTCGATGCCCTCCGCAGCCTCGGTCAACCGAACGGCCCACTCGTCCGGATCGGCTCCTGGGCCGAAGACGACGTGCGGGACTGCCGCCTGATCGCGGTAAATGCCGACGAAGACGTCCGGATGGCTCGTAACCAGCCTGCTGAGCGGACCTATCTCCAGTTCGTGCTCCTGACCGGGCGGGGGAAGGCGAGGCGGAAGAGAGACTCGGAGCAGCACCACCGAACGGTCCCGGATGTCGCTTCCGGCCACCGGGACAGCGCGATGCACGGCTCCCGTTCTCGGCGCGTCATCGGCGTACCGGACGTTTGCGACCAGCCCTGCCGAACCGAGGGCTCTCACCGCGTCTCCTTCGCTCAAGCCGACGACATCCGGGGCGACGACAGGACGCTTCGGTCGCTCGCGGGTCGAACCCCCCTTCCCTGGAGTGGCCCTCTGCGCCGCGGTCCCGCAACCGCCCACGAGGAGGGCAAAGAGCACGATCGCAGCTAGGCCGAGGCGTGACATGTCCAATCGCTATACGCCGCCGCGCGCAGCGAAAATCACGCGCCCAGAACGAAAGCCCGCAAGGTCAGGCGGTATGAGGTTCGATAGCCGAGCTAGCCCGAGAACACCGCGAGCAACGAGTTGAAGACAGAGACGTTCGGCGGCGCCTGGGTCGGTGCCCGCGTGATGTCGATCAAGCCGCAGACGCCGAAGTCGTTCACTGCGACCTGCGGGCCGAAGATCGGCTCGCCGGCCACCATGTCGATCTCGTTCCACGTTCCCTGGAGCGCGTCGGCGGTCACCGCATTCGAGCAACCCGCGTAGACGAACGAGACGGCCGCGACGAGCTCCGTCTCCTTCACCTGCTTCTTGAGCGTCTTGACCTGCTTCTGGAGGGTCTTGATCTGGCGGGCGAGCTTCGCGTTCGACGGCGCCGCAGGCTGTGCCGGAGCCGCGAAGACGAGCGCAACCGTAGCCACGACGCTTGATGCGATGAGACGCTTCATTTCGACCTTCCTGTTGATGTCAAAGGGCATCATTCATGCGATTGGCGACAATCGCCACTTTTCGGCTTCAGGCCCCAAGCTTGTACCGTCTCGCGCACTTTGAGAGAGAGCCTGCAAGGCGTTCTGAGTCACCGAAGCGAGCGCGCCCGCACCGCGCTGATGATGGTCGCGCTGTTCGTGTCCTACGTCGCCTCGGCCAAGCTCGGGATCGAGGTTCCCGCGGCGCACGGAGTGATCACGCCGGTCTGGGCGCCGACCGGCATCGCGCTTGCAGCCCTGGTGCTGTACGGGCCTCGGCTCTGGCCGGCGGTCGCCCTCGGAGCCGTGGTCGCCAACGCGACGAGCGGCGCCTCGGGGATCGACGCGCTCTTCATCTCGGTCGGCAACACACTCGAGGCGGTCGTGGGCAGCGTCCTGCTGCGGCGTGCGGGCTTCCGGCCTGCGCTCGATCGCGTGAAAGACGTCTTCTCGTTCATCCTGCTCGCGGCGGTCGGCAGCACATCGATCGCGGCCACGAACGGTGTGACAACGCTCTGGATCTCGGGCGAGGTGAGCGACTACGGCTCCGACTGGCTCCTGTGGTGGATCGGAGATGCCATGGGCGCCCTCCTCGTCGCCCCGCTGATCCTCGTTCTCTCGACGCGCCCGTGGCGCCACCTCGTCAACCGCTCGTTGCTCGAGAGCTTCGTGCTCCTCGTCGTGCTCGTCACCATCGGCTCGATCGTCTTTCTCGGCGGCCAGTGGCGGTACCCGCACCTGCTCTTCCCACCCTTGATCTGGGCCGTCCTGCGCTTCCGGCAGCTCGGCGCCGTGACGAGCAGCTTCATCGTCGGGGCACTGGCGATCGCCGGGGCCGTTCACGGGACGACTCCGCTCGGCAGCGGCAGCGCGACGGAGATCGTCCAGATTCTCGAAGCGCTCACTGCCGGTGTTGCTGTGAGCCTCCTCATCCTCGGCGCCGTCCTCTCCGAGCGCGGTGAGGCCGAGTTGCGGCTCGAGCGGGCGAACGCGAGCCTGGCGGAGGCGCAGCAGCTCGCCCACATCGGGAGCTGGGAGTGGGACATCGCCTCGGACCGAGTCACCTGGTCGGACGAGCTCTACCGCCTCTACGGGCTCGAGCCCCAATCCGTCGAGATCGACTACGAGACGTACGTGTCGCGGGTCCATCCGGACGACCGCGAGCGCATCCAGAGTGCGGTTCGCGAAGCGTTGGCCGCCCGAGAGCCCTTTGCCTTCGACCACCGAATCCAGTGGGGCGACGAGCGCACCCGCTGGGTGCAAGGGCGGGGCCGAGTGATCGTCGACGACTCGGGCACCCCCGTTCGGATGGTGGGCACGTCCCAGGACATCACCGAGCGGAGGCGCGTCGACGAGCTTCGGGACTCGATCCTCTCAGCCGTCTCGCACGAGCTCCGGACGCCGCTCACCTCGATCATCGGATTCGCCGTCACCTTGAAGGAGAAAGGCGCGAGCCTCGCCGAGCAGACGAGGACCGAGATGGTCGACCACCTCGCCGACCAGGCCCACAAGCTCGAACGTCTCCTCTCCGATCTGCTCGACCTCGACCGGCTGCGGCGCGGCTTCGTGCAACCGAGCTTCCGGGAGAGCGACGTGGGCGAGCTGGTTGCCCAGGTCGCATCCGGCTATGCGGCCTCGAATCGCACGATCGAAGTCGACGCAGACCACGCGCTCGCCGAGATCGATCCGCCGAAGGTCGAACGGATCATCGACAACCTCCTCGCAAACGCGGTCAAGCACACGCCTCCGGGAACTGCGATCAGTGTGTTGGTGCGCGAGCTGGACGACGGCGTCCTCGTCGAGGTGAACGACCGCGGTTCCGGGATCGCGGAGGCGGAGCGAACGACGATCTTCGAGATCTTCAACCGCGGCTCAGGCGGCACTTCGGACCGCTCCGGTGGGACCGGCATCGGGCTCTCGCTCGTCGCGCAGTTCACCGCCATGCACGGCGGGCGAGCCTGGGTCGAGGACAACCCCGGAGGCGGCTCGTCGTTCCGGGTGTTCTTGCCCGCGCGACGAAGCGGCTAGCTAGTCCCGGTACTCGGCGAGGACCAGGCGGCCGATCTCCTGTGCACGCTTCGCGGCGTCGAGGTCGCCCTCGCCCGCCGAGACGATCGAGCCCTTCATCAGGATGTGCCACTTGTGAGCGAATCCGTCCGGATCGCGGAGACCGGCCTCGCCGGCGAGCGAGCGAAGGATGGAGCGGATGTTCTCGAGGTGGACCGCGCTCGCCTGGCCGACCGGGTGCTCGAGATCGGCCGTCTCGAGCAGCACGTTGATGAACGAGCAACCGTCGAAGCCGTCCTCGTGGAACCACTCGTCGAAGACGTCGAAGATCGCGAGCAGGCACTCCTCCGGAGTCGACCCCTTGTCCCTCGCGCCGGCCTCGATGCGCCCGCGCGTCCAGACCTCCTCGCGGCGCTCGAGGAACGCGATCACGAGCTCGTCCTTCGAAGAGAAATGCCGGTAGAGCGTCGCCTTGGCGACGGCCGCGCGCTCGATCACCTCGTCGACTCCGACTCCGCGGATGCCGCGGCGGGAGAAGAGCTCGTAGGCACTCTCGAGGATCCGCTCGCGCGGCGGCACGTTGGACCGCGTTGCGGTCGTTTCGCCCATCGCTGCCCAACCATAGCAGAGTTGACAGACAGGTCTGTCTCGTGATAGACAGACCTTTCTACCTACTCGAGGAGAAAAGGTTCGTTGAGCCAGAAACGTCCCCTGTTTCGTGAAGTGAACGAGCGAATTCGCCAGGTGGACGTCTCGTTCGGGCCCGAATCTCGCAGCAACGAGATCATCCTCTGTGAGTGCAGCCGCTCGGATTGCGACGCGCGCCTCGAGGTTCCGGCAGACGTCTACGACACCGTGCGCAGCGAGGGACATCGCTACCTCGTCGCGCCCGGCCACGAGTCGCCGGAAGCAGAAGAGGTGGTCGCGGGTGCGCCCAGCTATCTCGTCGTGGCGATGCGCCCAGAGCCGGCCTAGGCGACCTGCCGCTTCACCCCGGCTCGACGTCACTGGATAAATCTTGGTTCGGCCTAGGTTAGGCGCCCCCAACCTCCTCTAGAACGTGCGAACACCAATCAATCACGCACGAGGAGGCCCAATGCTCCGCCTAACCGCTCTACTCGCCGTCGCCGCAACCGCGCTCGCGCTGGTCGCGTCGATCGGTGCCGCCCCAGCGGCGCCCGCCAAGCTGACGGGCACCGTCGGCCCCGGCGCCACGATCAGCCTGAAGAAGGGATCGTCCAGGGTCACGACGCTCAAGCGCGGCAGGTACACCTTCGTGATCCGCGACCGCTCGGAAGAGCACAACTTCCGTCTCCGCGGGCCGGTCGGCAGGATGCTCACGAGCATCGCCTGGACCGGCACGAAGACCGTGACGGTCAACCTGAAGCCGGGTCGCTACACGTACGTCTGCGACCCCCACTCCGACGCGATGATCGGCAGCTTCCGGGTCAAGTAACACACGCGCCCGAGGGGTCAGGCCGCTTCGGGCCTGGCCCCACCCATCAGCTCTCCGGCTGCCTCCTCGAGCGCGGCTGTGTGCTTGTCGACGTCTTCAGCGGTCGTCGCAGGCGACATGAGAGCCATGTTGTGGAACGGGGTCATCAGGATCCCGCGGTTCAGCGCATAGAGGTGCATGAACCGGTCGAGCTCAGCGTCACCCGCGGCGGCGGCCTCGGCGCCAGTTCGAGCCGGTCCAGGATGGAAAAGGTACTCCGCGCGGCAGCCAAGGCGCACAACGTGCCAGGGAAGGCCATGGCCGTCGATCACACCGGCAACGCCTTCTTCGAAGCGCTCGCCCATCGCGATCATGTGAGTGAAGGCCTCGTCGGTCAAAACCTCGGACAGCGTCGCACGCATCGCGGTGAGCGAGAGCACGTTCGCGGCGAGCGTTCCGCCGAGCCCGCCGACATCCGAGAGCTCCTCGGGGATGCCTTCCTGAAGTGTGCGAGCAACATCCTCGCTGAGCCCGTAGGCGGCTGCGGGGATCCCGCTCCCGATCGGCTTCCCGATCGTCAGGAGGTCGGGCTCGAGAGCGTATGCCCCGGTGTAGCCGCGCGGTCCTGCGCAAATCGTGTGGGTCTCGTCGATCACCAGGAGCGTCCCGTAGCGGCGGGTCAGCTCGCGCAGCGCGTCGTGGAAGCCCGGCACGGGCAGGACGATTCCGATGTTCGTCAGCGCAGGCTCTGCAAGAACGCAGGCGACATCTCCCTGGGCCAGCTCGCGCTCGAGCCCCTCGAGGTCGTTGAACTCGGCGACACGCGTCGTCTCGGTGGGATCGACCGGCGGCCCGACGCTCCCCTCTCGCGGCCGGACCTCGCCGTCGACGAGCGTGACGGCCGTCTCGTCGACCGTGCCGTGGTAGCACCAGTTGAAGACGAGGATCTTCGGCCGGCCGGTGACGGCGCGAGCGATCCGAATCGCGAAGCGGTTCGCGTCCGTCGCGGTGAGCGCAAACTGCCAGAACCGGAGACCGAAGCGGCGCTGCAGCTCGTTTCCGACCCAGATCGCGTCCTCGCTCGGAAGCATGAGTGTGATCCCGTGGGCCGCCTGCTCCGAGATCGCGCGGACGACGGGCTCCGGCGAATGGCCCGTCATCGCGCCGGTGTCGCCCAGGCAAAAGTCCACGTACTCGATGCCGTCCACATCCACGAGGCGCGACCCATGCGCCTCCTGGGCGAAGACAGGAAACCCGCCGGCCCAGCGCACCATCCAGTGCATCGGCACTCCGCCAAGGAGCGATGCCTTCGCCCGCTCGGCGAGCTCGAGCGACCGCGGGTGCTCGGCCCGGAACCGCTCCACCTCGCGCTCCATGAGCCGATTCACATGAGGAAACGCCGGTCGTTGCTCGCGGACGGCCATAGTCTGGATCCTCTCACTGTCGTAGGGTAGATCCATGCTCTGGGTGATCGTGATCGTCGCGATTCTCGTCGTCCTCACGCTCGTGGTCGTCGCGATGTACAACCGGCTCGTCCGGCTGCGCAACCGCACGGAGAACAGCTGGTCCCAGGTCGATGTCCAGCTCAAGCGCCGCTACGACCTCATCCCGAATCTCGTCGAGTCCGTCAAGGGCTACGCCGCCCACGAGCAGACGACCTTCGAGGACGTCACCAAGGCGCGCACCGCGGCCCAGCAGGCGCAGGGAATCGAGGAGCAGGCGAAGGCGGAGAACATGCTGACGGCGGCTCTCGGGCGGCTGTTCGCGGTGGCAGAGGCGTACCCGCAGCTGCGAGCGACGGAGAACTTCCAGCAGCTCCAGGCTCAGCTGGCAGACGTCGAGCAGAACATCGCCGTCGCGCGCCAGGTCTACAACGACACCGTGCTCACGTACGAAAACGCGCTCGAGACGGTGCCCACGAACATCGTCGCCGGACTCTTCAACTTCAGCCCGCGGGCCTACTTCGAGACGGAAGACGCCACGCGGGAGGCGCCGGCCGTGCAGTTCTCCTCCTGAGCCGACTCGGCTCAGTCGTCGTCGCGTTGATCGCGGCCGCGGTCCTGTGGCCTGCCGCGAGCGCCGCCAAGTCGTATTCGCTTCCGGCCGCGAACGTCGCCGTGCAGGTCCAACCGGACGGGTCGCTCCGCATTCAGGAGCAGATCACCTTCGACTTCTCCGGCCCGTACAGCGGCGCCTATCGTGACATCCCGTTGCGGAGCGGCGAGTCGATCGACCAGGTCGCCGTCAGCGAGGGGAAGACGAAGTATCGGTCGGGTGCCAATACCGAGATCGGCGGCTTCGGACTGCCGGACAGCTTCGGCGTCACCGAGATCTCCGACGGCACTCGGATCGTCTGGCACTACCGCGCGAGCGATGAGCGGCGGACCTTCACCGTCTCCTACCGCTTCCGCGGGCTCGCGATCGCGCACGACGACGTCGTCGACGTGAATCTGCAGGTCTGGGGAGACGAGTGGCCCACCGGGCTCACCGCCTTGACCGCCGCAATGGAGCTCCCGCGACCGACGCCTCTTTCACCCTCCTACCGTGTCTGGGGCAGCCCCGTCTGGGTGCGCGGAACCGTCGCGCGTCTTCCAGAGCGGGCGAGTCTGAAAGCTGCGCTCGTCCCCTCCCACCAGTTCGTCGAGCTCCGGGTTGTCTTCCCGCGCAGCTTGCTCACGTCAACGGCCGGCGCGCAGGTACGAAACGGCACCGGGCTGCAGAAGATCGTCGCCGAGGAGGTCGCCTCACAGCGCGCGTTCGAGCGCGACCGTGAGCGGATCGACGACGCCAAGCGACACCTGGTCCGGACGCTGCTCTACCTGCTGCTCCTGGGGCTAGGCCCTGCGGCGGCGCTGATGGCGCTCGTCTGGCTCGTCTACGGGCGGGAACGCAAGACGGGCTACGACCGCGAGTACGAGCAGGCGCCGCCGTTCGACACCGAGCCGGCGCTCGTGCCGTCGCTGCTGCGCCAGGAGAAGACGCCCGGCTCGAACGAGTTCACGGCGACGCTCTTCGACCTGATCCGCCGGGGCCGCTACGAGGCGATCCCCGTCACGACCGAGCGCAAGGTCTGGGGCGGGCTCCGCCACGAGGACGTTGCCGACCTCCAGGTGACCGTGGGCGACGCGACGTTGGAGCTGACCGACTTCGAAGGGCCCGTGGCCGAAGTGGTCGATTCGGTGGTCGCGGGCGAGGGTGAGCTGCTCTCCGAGTTTCGGGAGAGCATCGAGGCGGACCGTGCGGGCAACAGCGAGCGCTTCACGAGTTTCAAGACCAAGGTCTCCTCGGCGATCGAAGCGCGCAGCTGGTACGCAAGCGGCGGGGGCTGGTTGATCGCCGTCGGGATCGCCGTCTTCGCCGTCATGGCGATCGTCCTGCTCTGGACCGGGATCCACGGCTTCCGCTCGGCCGCCCCGCGCTGGAGCGACGTCGTCCAGGTCGCACTCGGGCTCTGCGCGGGCGTCAATGCCGCCGCGCTCGCTTTCGGCGCCGCCAAGACGCCGCTCTGGCGCCGCCGCACGACGGAGGGCCAGACCGAGGCGGAGCGCTGGGAGGCGTTCCGGCGCTATCTGACCGACTTCCCGCGCCTCCAGGAGGCGCCGCCGGCGACCCTCGAGCTCTGGGAGCGCTATCTCGTCTACGGAATTGCGTTCGGGATCGCGGAGCGCGTCCTCCAGGGCGCGCACCTGCTGATGCCGGAGGCGCTGCACGACCAGAGCTCGCTCTACTGGATCACACCGACCGGAGATCTCGGGTCGGGCCCGACCGCCCTCGGGATCGGCGACCTCTCCTCGGGCTTCGGCTCGGCGCTCGCGCCACCGTCCTCGTCCGGCGGGGGTGGCGGCTTCTCGGGCGGCGGCGGAGGCGGCGGAGGCGGCGGCGGAGGTGGGGCCTGGTAACGACCCGTACGCTTGACAGCCGCCGAGTAGGGGTAAGACACCTTTCATGCGTTTCCGGCGCAACGCTCGGCTCGATACGGGCCAGGTCACCGACGTTCGCGGCCGTCGCATGGGCGGCGGGCTCGCCGTCGGCGGCGGTGGCGTCGGCCTCGGCGTCCTCGTCGTTTACCTACTCATCACGCTTCTCTCGGGGTCGAACGGAGGTCTCGGCCAGCTCGCACCCCTCGACGACCGCAGTGTGGGCCGTGGCGACACTCCGAGCGAGGTCTCGCGAGAGTGCCAGACGGGCCAGGACGCGAACGAGCGCCAGGACTGCCGGATCGTCGGCGTCGTGAACAGCGTCCAGCGCTTCTGGGACGGCGTCTTCCAGAGCAGCGGCAAGCAGTACCCGTACGTGGACACGGTGTTCTTCACCGACCAGATCCAGACGGGCTGCGGCGGCGCGAGCTCGGCGGTAGGCCCGTTCTATTGCCCCCCGGACCAGCGCGTGTACATCGACCTCGGCTTCTTCGACGAGCTGCAGTCGCGGTTCGGCGCGAACGGCGGGCCGTTTGCTCAGGCCTACGTGATCGCCCACGAGTATGGCCACCATGTGCAGAACCAACTCGGAGTACTCGAGAACATCCGCGGCGACCGGCAAGGACCCCAGAGCAAGGCCGTCCGCTCGGAGCTCCAGGCCGACTGCTACGCGGGCGTGTGGGCGGCGAACGCGGTGTCGGCAGGTGTGATCGAAGAGTTGACCCAGGCCGACATCAACGACGGCCTCGACGCGGCGAACGCGATCGGCGACGACCGTATCCAGGAGCAGACGCAGGGCCAGGTGAACCCGGAGACATGGACGCACGGCTCCTCGGAACAGCGCCGCCGCTGGTTCTCGCGGGGTTACGAGAACGGGAAGCCGGCGGCCTGCGACACGTTCTCCGGCTCGATCTAGTAGACACCCTCCTGCGATGAGGACGCAGCAGGAGAAAGCAACGGCGTTCCAAGAGCTCCACGCGGCCAAGCCGTTCGTGATCCCGAACCCGTGGGATGCCGGTTCGGCACGTGTGCTGGAAGCACTCGGCTTCAAGGCGCTCGCCACGACGAGCTCGGGGTTCGCGTTCACGCTCGGCCGCCTCGACGGAAACGTCACGCTCGACGAGATCGTCCAGCACGTCTCGACGCTCGCCGGCGCCACCGATGTCCCGATCTCGGTCGACCTCGAGAACGGCTACGGCGCGGAGCCGGAGAGCGCGGCGCTCGCCGTGACCAGAGTCGCCGAGGCGGGGGCGGTCGGTGGCTCGATCGAGGATTACGACCCCGGCGGGTATCTCTACGAGCTGCCGCACTCGGTCGAGCGCGTCGCCGCCGCGATCGAAGCCGCGCGCCGGCTCGACTGGCGGTTTACGCTGACCGCACGGGCGGAGAACCACCTCCGCGGGAATCCCGACCTCGACGACACGATCGCGCGACTGCAAGCCTTCGAAGCAGCCGGCGCGGACGTTCTCTACGCGCCGGGCCTGGAAACGGCGGCTGAGATCCGTGCCGTGTGCGATGCCGTCTCGAAGCCCGTGAACGTGCTGGCGCGGCGAGGGCTGACGTTCGCGACGATCGTCGAGGCCGGCGCGCAGCGCATCAGCGTCGGCGGCAGCCTCACGTGGACGACGGTCAACGCTCTCGCGGACGCTGCAACCGAGATCCGCGATCACGGAGACTTCTCGTCGCTCGGAGACGGCTCGCGCCTACACGAGTGGCTCGGGTAAGCGCCGCCGTCAGCTGCGCCCGACGACCAGGCTGACGCGGCCTCGGTAGCGCAGGCGGGTCCCGGCACGCGGGTGTTGGGCGAGCACCCGTCCGACTCGCTGTGAGCGCGTCCGCCGAACCCGTCCGACCGAGCAGTTGCGGCGTCGGATGCGAGAGCGGGCGTTTGAGAGGCGCTGGCCAACCACGTTCGGCACACGGCACCTCGGCCGTGTCGGGGGCGGTGCGAGCAGGTGGAGCGTGGAGGTGGCGGGAGGTGGCGGTGGCAGTGTGGCGGTGGAGGTGGTGGCGGTAGGCGGCGGAGGTGGAGGTGGAGGTGGAGGCGGCGGAGGTGGAGGTGGCGGTGGTGGAGGCGCCTCGCGAATGGCGCTGAAGGCGATCCTCAGCGAGTCCGCCGACCACGTCGGCGACGCATCGTCCCCGGGGTCGTTCGTCAGGTTCGTCTGACCGCTGCCGTCGGGGTTCATCACGAAAATCTCGGCGCTGCTGTCGGTTCCCCTGAACGCCCTGAAGGCGATCGCAGCGCCACTGGGAGCCCAGGCGGGAGCGGTGTCCCGCCCAGGATCGTCGGTCAAGTTCGTCGGATCGCTTCCGTCAGCGTCCATGACATAGACGTCGCGGTTCTCTGTGCGCTCGGCGCTCCAGGCGATCCTCGACCCGTCCGGCGACCACGCCGGCCAGACGTCGATGGCGGGATCGTTCGTCAGGTTCGTCGGCTCGCCGCCGTCGGCGTTCATCAAGAAGATCTCGCCGGTCTGGGTCTCGTCGATGCGCGTGAAGGCGATCTGCGTCCCGTCGGGCGACCAGGCGGGATAGGCGTCGGTGACGGCTTCGTTCGTCAGCTGCTGCTCGCCCGTTCCGTCGGCGTTCATCGAGAAGAGATGGAAGTAGTCACCGCCGCTCGAGCGCGCGAAGACGATCTTCGTGCCGTCGGGCGACCAGGCCGGGTCATAGTCTTCTGCCAGGTCGTCCGTGAGATTGACCAGGCCGCTGCCGTCAGGGCTCATCGAGAAGATCTCGGGGTTCCCGTCGACGCCGCGCCACGAGGTGAAGGCGATCTTCGTCCCGTCGGGCGACCAGGCGGGATAGGTGTCTTCGGCGGGGTCTTCCGTCACGTTCACCTGCCCGCTGCCGTCGGCGTTCATGACGAAGATCTCCGAGTTGCTTCCGGAAGGCGAATACGGAAGAGGACGATGCGCTCCACCCTCTCCGGCCTCGCCCATGCCCAGCAGGACGGAAACGAGAACAGCCGCACCGCCGAGTTGTAAGCAACCCCGAGACCACGAGGGCATGGAGCAAGTCTGACGCGGACGGTCGTGAGTATCCAGGCCTACAGCAACGACAGCGTCAGCGTAAGCCCGCCGGTGTTTGCGCCTTGCGGATCGACCAGGATCGAGTACTGGCCCGTCACGGGCAAGGTCGCGGTCATCGTGGCGCCGGTCGTGCCGACGAGCGCGGGTGGGATCACGTTCGTCCCATCCGGCTTCGTGAGCGAGATCCTGGTTCCACAGCACGCCGACGTGCCGATCGTGACGTTGGTCAGGCGTAGGCTGATCCGCTGGCCGGCCGTACCGTCGAACCGAAGCGCCGCGTTCTGCCCCGGGGTCGGGCCGAGCATGAGGCTGGCGGGCGCGCCGCCGGCGACGATCGAGCCGCTCGCGTCAGGCGGCACGTCGGAGAGCGTCAAGGTCATCGAGCCGAGGCTCGTGCTCTGGGGGTCGACCAGGACGGTGTACATGCCGCTCACCGGTAGCACGCGGGTGTCGAGGAAGCCGCCGGTCGTTCCGACGAGGGTCGGATAGACGAGATTCGAGCCGTCCGGCTTCCAGATCGAGACCTGGGCCGAGCAGCAGCCCGAGGTGCCGATCGTGACGTTGCTCATGCCTACGCTGACACGCTGCCCGGCGATGCCGAAGAAGCGAAGCCGGGCATTCTGGCCGGGAACCGGGCCCATCGAGACGGCAACGGGCGGCCCGCCGGGCGAGATCGAGACGTCGACGTCAGGCGGGACGTCGTACAGCGCGAGCGTCATCGTTCCCAGATCTGTCTTCTGCGGGTCGACGAGGATCGTGTAGCTCCCGCTGACCGGCAAGGCTCGCGTGTCGAGGAATCCGCCGGTTGTCCCGACGAGGGTCGGATAGACGAGATTCGAGCCGTCCGGCTTCCAGATCGAGACCTGGGCCGAACAGCAGGTCGACGTGCCGATCGCGACGGGGCTCAGGCGCACGCTCACACGCTGGCCGGCAGTGCCGTCGAAGCGCAGGATCGCGTTTTGTCCGGGGACAGGCCCCATCGAGACGGTTACGGCCGGCCCACCGGCGCTGATCGAGTCGGTGACGTCGGGAGGCACGTCGTAGAGTGTGAGCGCCATCGATCCGAACGCGGTTCCCTGGGGATCGACGAGCATCGAGTAGCGGCCAGAGACCGGAAGCGTGCGGGTGTCCACGAAGGCGCCGTTCGTTCCGACGAGGGTCGGATAGACGAGGTTCGAGCCGTCCGGCTTCCAGATCGAGACCTGCGCTGAGCAGCACGGCGAACCCCCCATCGCGACGTTGCTCATCCGCAGCGCGACACGCTGCCCGGCGACGCCGTCGAAGAAGAGCCGCGCGTTTTCTCCGGCGGCGTGGGTCGTGACTGTGACCGACGGCCCCGCAGGAGTGATCTCGTAGCTCTGGGTCGCCATCGCGGAGACGCTTTGGGTGTCGGTCGAGCCTCCGGCGGTTGCGCTGACGACGAGGTTGACCGGCCCCGCGAAGGGCACGAGCATGGCCGTGTACAAGCCGTCGCCCCGCGCGGTTAGCTCGAGCGCGCTTCCGTTCACGCTCGCGGTGACCGAAATGCCCGTCGGTACGCCGCAGAGCGCACCGTAGGCGCGGATCGCGACGGGCTCCCCTGCGTTCAGCTCCAGGCCGGACAGCGGCGATTCGATCCAGGCCTGAGGCGTGCCGGAGCACCGCGCCGCTCTGTCGACGTTCAGCCGCCCGCCGGTCCTGCTCGTCCCGGCCAGCACGGAGATCGGGTCGACCGTCCGCAGGAGCAGCGCCTTGAGGCCGATCCCGCTCGCGCCCGGGAAGACGGCCTTGGCGAGCGCGGCGGCCCCGGACACATGCGGCGCGGCCATCGAGGTGCCGTCCTGGAAGCGGTACGAGCCGTTGAGCCAGGCCGAGTAGATGTTCGTGCCCGGCGCGGCGAAGTCGACCGTCCTCGTTCCGTAGTTCGAGAACCACGCCCGGCGGTCGTACTGGTCGGTCGCTCCGATCGAGACGACGTTCGCCGCCTCGTAGCCGGACGGATAGTTGGGCTCGAGATCGCTGTTGACGTAGCTGTTCCCGGCCGCGGCGACGAAGAGCGCTCCGCTCGCATCGCTCTGCTCGATCGCGTCGAGCAGAGCCTGCGAGAACTCGTCCCCGCCCCAGGAGTTGTTCAGGATCGCGGCGCCGTTCGCGTTCGCGTACAGGATGGCGCTGATCGCATCGGCGACCGTGCCCGTCCCGGCTGCCGAGAGAAACTTGAGCGGCATGACTTTCGTGCTCCAGGTCACTCCGGCCACGCCGAGCCCGTTGTTCCCGACCGCGGCGATCGTTCCCGAGACGTGGGTGCCGTGCCCCATGTCGTCGGTCGGATTGTTGTCGCCGTTGACGAAGTCCCAGCCGCGCCAGTCGTCGACGTAACTGTTCCCGTCGTCATCGCTGCCGTTCGTTCGACAGCCCGGGCAGTCTTCACCCTGGTTGACCCAGATGTTCGCGGCGAGGTCCGGGTGAGCGAGCTCGACTCCCGTGTCGATGACCGCCACGACGACGTCCGGGCTCCCGGTCGAGACCGACCAGGCTTCTCGCGCGTCGATGTCGGCGTCGGGCGCGCCGGCGCTCCAGTTCACTGTCTGGCCGAGGTTGTCGAGGCCCCAAAGCCTCGTCATGAACGGATCGTTCGGTACGTCCGCCCGGAGCACGAAGTTCGGCTCCGCGTAGGCCACACGCTCGTCACGCTCGAGGCTGCGAATCGCCTCGGCGGTGCTCTGTGGGGCGACCGAGACGAGCGCGCTCCTGATTCCGCCGAAGCGACGCTTCCGCTCGGCCCCGACGCGGGCAAGAACGCTGTTCTGCGCAGCAGTCGACACGGGCGTCTTGAACCCGACGAGGAGCTCCCCCGGCACCGCCGCGGCGGTCGGTGCGCGCCCCGACTTCCCGCTCGCCGAGCTCACGAGGGCGGTCGCGCCAAGGGCAGCGACCAGCGCGAAGACGAAGGTGGTGCGGAGTGAGAGGCGGAGTTCGGGCATGCGGATCGTGGGCTCGACCGCCGTGCCGCGTGCGGGAATCGGGTTCCTCTCACAGCGTAGGCGTGAAACTGGATCCGGCCATCCCTCGGCTCAGGGTTCTGGCGGCAGGGAGCTCACAAAGCGAGCCGTCCACCCGACGAGCTTGGCCTCGAGCGATTCCATCCACTCCGGATATTCCTGATCCGCGGGCAGATCCAGGGCACGAAGTAGCCGGGCGTACCGCTGGAGATCCGCAAGCCGCCAGAAGACGGGCAGCACCGCGCGCACCTCCGCGTCGATCTCGCAGTGACGCGCATACCCTGCAAGGAAGCTGTCGACCGAGTCACGCCGTTCCGAAGGACTGGAGAGAACCGACCCGAGCGCGAAGGCAACGTCGGCGAGGTACCAGCAGTGGAAGGCGTCGTCGAAGTCGGCGATCCCGCTGATCGTCCCGTTCCAGAAGAGGTTGTCCAGCTCGAAATCGCCGTGGACGAGGCCGTAGTTGCGATCGTCAATCGAGAGCCGGCCGAGTGCGGTCGAGATGGCCTCGAACTCGCGCCGTACGCGGTCATCGCCCCCGAGGTGCGACTCGATGAAGCTCAGGCGCTCCTCGTGCGTCTCGCGCGACCGTGCGAAGTCGCGCGAGAGCTCCTTCGTCTCGGCGTGCAGCCGTCCGAGAGCCTCGCCCCAGATGAGCAATCGATCCGCGCTCAACTCGTCGTCGTCATCCCACTGCTCTCCCGGGAGGGCCGCAAAGGCACAGGCGTGGAAGACGCCGAGCGGTGTCGCGAGCATTTCGACGCTCCGGCCGCGATCGGACTCGCGAGCGATCGCAACGGGCACGCCGCGTACCGCAAGCACACGGAGGAGCGCGAGCTCGTCCTCGATCGCCTCTCGGCGCCGTTCTGATTCCTCTGCCAGACGAAGGAAATGAAGCGCGCCGTCCACGCGGAAGACGTGCACGAAGTTCGCGGACGAGCGAAAGAACCGAAGCGAGCCGGAATCGTGGCGCCAGTGCTCGAGAGCAGCCTCGGCAACCGGGTTCCGGCCCTCGGCGGACGTCGCGCCGTCGACGCGGAGCATGGTCGAGAGTCGAATCATTGCGGCCTCACTCTTACCATCGGCGACTAGGCTGGTCGCCATGGCTTTTCGCGTGATCCGCCCCGGCGACCTCGAGTGGCAGACCCGGCCCCACGAGCCAGAGGAAGCGCCGCGCCACGTGGCCGAGCTCAGCGAGTCGGCCGGCTTCGCCCACACGCGAGCGAACGTCTGGCGCTACGAGCCCGGCGCCAAGGGACGCCGTCATCGGCATCCGCTCCAGGAGGAGACGTTCGTCGTCCTCTCGGGGACGCTGTCCATGTACCTCGGCGATCCGCCGGAGCGCCAGGACGTGCCCACCGGCGGCCTCGTCCACGTCGAGCCGGGCACGCCGCTCCAGACGGTCAATCACGGCGACAAGGATCTCCTCGTCTATGCCTACGGCACGCCGCCCGAGAGCGAGCACGCCGAGATTCTCGACTCCGCGCTTTAGCCCGGGGACCTCCCGACTCGCCCCGCGCGTATTCGAGTCGTGGACCGACGCGCATTCATCGCCGGCGCTGCGTCGCTCGTTCTTGCGCCTCGGGCGCTCGCTCAGCTCAGCCTCGGCACCGACGTGGCGCTCGTGACCGCGGATCTCGAGGCGCGGCTGGTCGCCGTCGACCTGCGGAGCGGACGGATTCGACGCTACGTGCCGACGCTGCCCCAGCCGCGCAGCATCGAGACGGTCGGCGGCACGGCGGTCGTCGCCCACTCGGAGCTCGGTGTCATCAGTCTCGTTCGCGGCGAGACGCTCGAGGTCGCCCGCGTTCTCCGCGGCTTCGGCGAGCCGAGGTACACCGCGGCTCACCCGGACGGGCGGCACGCGTACGTGACCGACGCCGAGCGCGGAGAAGTGATCGTGCTGGACGTCGTGCGCGGCCGCGTGGTCGGACGGGTCATCGTCGGCCGCCTTGCGCGCCACATCACGATCGACCCGCGTGGTCGCAGGCTCTGGGTCGCGCTGGGCAAGACGGCGAAGGAGATCGCGATCGTCGGCATCGCACGCCCCGCCCGGCCGCGACTCCTCGGGGCGCTGCGGCCGCCGTTCCTGGCCCACGACGTCGGCTGGACGCCGGACGGCTCGCGGGTCTGGGTCAGCTCAGGCGACCGCCAGGAGCTCGCGGTCTACGACGCCCGTACCGGCAAGCTTCTCCGCAGGCTTACCGGCGACGCGCCTCCACAGCACGTCAGCTTTCGCGGAAGCCGCGCATACGTGACGAGCGGCGACAGCGGGACTCTGCGCGTCCATCGCCTGAACGGCCACGCGCTGCGAACGACAACGGTTCCAGCGGGCTCCTACAACGTCCAGCAGGCCCGCGGATGGGTCGTCACGCCCGGACTGGGCGGCGGCAGTCTCTGCATCCTCGATGCGCAAGGCAGGCTCGTCCGGCGAAAACAGGTCGCCCGCTCCTCGCACGACGCCTGCATCATCACGACCGGCCGGTAGGCGCTGACCGTTAGCGCACCAGCGGAACGATGTACCGCCTGTACGCCGCCAGGCTCCTCGGCTTTCTCGCCAGGTCGAGCCTGCCGCCGTTGGCGCCGTTGTAGAAGCCGATGAACCTGACCCGCCGATGGCTCTTGACGAACCCGGCGAACGCGCGGACGTAGGCCGGATCGTCGACGGCAAGGCCCCACTCGGGGAACACGAACGGCTTGCTCCGGTACGCGTTGTAGAGCCCGGTCGTGCGGACGAACGAATACGTGCCGAAGTGGTAGTAGTCGTTTCCGTAAACGTCGAAGAATCTCAGGCCCGGGAAGTAGTCCCGGTAGTGGTTGCCGCGAACGTCCGGAACGCCGACCGCGAGCGGGTTCCAGACGACGGTCATCTGCGGGTACGGGTTCGACGGGAGATCAGTGTCGATGCCCGGCATCCCGAGCCGGCGCAGCTTCGCGCTCATCGCGGTCGCGGTGCCGCCGTGCATGACGACGTAGATGCGCTGGAACGCCTTCCGGTACCACCTGGTCGCGTTCTGGCTGCCGCCGTGGCACGTGCAGTAGGGGTTGGCCGAGTTGTTCGGCTCGCCCAGCGGCCGAAGCAGGACGGGTTTCTCGGACTCGGAGATAGCGTTGGAGAGCCCGACCAGGTGAGCGTCGCCCTGGCCCTGCGCGATTGCGCGGGGAGAGACGACGGTGCGTCCGCCCCGGCGGGTTCCCAGCGCGATGTGCGGCCGCTCCCCGAGCGTGTCGAGGAAGTAGCTGTACTGCTTCCCCCAGGTCCGTCCCTGATCCCAGCCCATGAAAGCCAGCCCGGACTCCGTGCTCTGCCCCGTCAGGCGATCGAAGCGCGCAACGTCGCCGTAGGCCCCGACGGAGACGCGGGCCAGAGGGGCGGCCGAGGCGCCGGTCTGTAGGCAGACAAAGACGAGGACCGCGAGCGCGAGTCGAACCGGCATCGACATAACGCCCCACAGTAGCGACCTCGCGGGAATTTCAGCTCTCGCCGCCCTCTCCCGCGTCCGCGTCGCCCTCGTTGATGCGCTCGATCCAGCGGGCAAAGAGCGGGTCGACGACGACGTGCTTGCCGTCCTGCGCCTCGATCTCGGCCGTGGCCGTCAGGCGCGGCAGGGCCTTGCGGACGACGTCCTTCGTCAGCTCGAGGCGCCTCAGCACGTCGGCCTTGTACGGGGAGCCGGCGCCGGCGATCACGGCCCGCATCGTCTTCTGCTCCGACGTGTCGAAGCCGCGCCACTGGGCGTCGAATTCCGGGTTCAGCTCGGCGAGCGCGGCCACGTGCGCCTCGCGCCAATCGTCGAGCGTCGCCGTCTCACCTTTCTCGACCGTTGCCCAGAGGCGGTGTGCCAGGAGCATCGCCCTCTGCGGATGCCCTTTCGCCGCGTCGAGGAGCGGGTTCAGCGTCTCGCCGACTCCTCGCTCGGTCTGCTCGAAGCGGCCGGCGACGTACTCGGCGATGTCCTCGTTTTGCAACCGCTGGAGTCGCAGCGGAACGGCGGACCCGTAGAGCGGGCGATCCTTGACCTCGAAGAGCTGTCTCATCAGGGCGGGCTCGGAACCGGCGAAAACGTAGGAGGCCACCTCCCCCTGGTGCTGGATGTGGCTGCGGATGAGGCCGTCGAGGTTCGGAACCTTGGCGACATCCTGGAACTCGTCGAGCGCGACGTAGGCGCGGTAGCCGCCGCTTTCCTCGAGTCGAAGCGGCAGGTCGAGCAGAGCATGCAGCGCAGGCAGCGGATCGAACTTCCGGTCGACCTGGAGCTTCGCGCTGATCCCGTAGGCGCCGAGCGAGACGCCGATGCCCGTCTTCTGGAGAAAATCCTCGATCTTGTTGCGAACTGCGCCCTTCAACTGCTTCGAGTACGCGCGCTCGAGGCGAAGCGTCACATCGGCGATCGAGGACACGCGGTACAGGTCGACGAGGATCGGGATCAGGCCCTCCTTGGCCTCACCGTCGCGAAGCGCGCGCTTGAGGAGGCTCGTCTTGCCGTACTTCCGCGGCGCATAGAGCCGGACGAAATGGCCGCCGACGGCGTTCCTGAGGAGCTCCTGCGTCTCGCCGTCGCGGTCGATGACCTCCTCGGCGGAAACGGGATGCGAGTAGACGAACGGATTGATGTCGGTGATCATTCGCCTAGCAGACTACCAAATAGGCGTCTCTTAGACGAACTGTGATCGCCGATCAGGCCACTGGCAAGTAGCCTCGCCGACTACTCGTTACGCTGTTCTCGATGGTCTCGCTCGCACAGGCGCGGCAGCTCGCGCTCGCCTTCCCCGAGGCGGTCGAGCAGGACCATCACGGACGCCCTTCCTTCCGCGTCGCCGGCAAGATCTTCGCGACCCTCTGGGACGAGGAGCACATGAACGTCATGCTCGACGAGGGTGGCATCCTCACGGCTGTCCAAGCCCATCAAGACGTCTGCGACGAGGTCTGGTGGGGCAAGCGCCTCGCCGCTGTGCGCGTGAGCCTCAGGCGCGCCGATGCGGAGCTCCTCGCTGCGCTCTTGTCCGACGCTTGGGAGAACAGGGCGCCAAAACGGCTCCTCCCGAGCTGACTCGGGCGTGGTGCCAGGCCTTGCGTAGTTGCAAGACCTGGCACCAGATTTGTCTCGTCAGCGCCGGCCGACGACCAGCTTGACCGGAAAGCCGCGGCGCTTGAAGACGCCGGGCCTCGGGCTCTGGGCGATCACACGACCGACTCGACGCGAGCGAGCGCGCCGGATGCGTCCCACAGAGCAACTCGCCCGGCGGATCCTCGATTTCGCCCGCCTGAAGCTCAGGCCGACCACGCCCGGCACATGGCAGCGCACCGATGGCGGTGGTGGAGGTGGTGGTGGCGGCGGAGGCGGTGGTGGCGGAGGTGGAGGTGGAGGCGGAGGCGGAGGCGGAGGCGGTGGTGGAGGCGGAGGCGGTGGGGAGGCGGTGGTGGAGGCGGAGGTGGCGGTGGCGGTGGTGGATTCAGGTTCACGCGGCCGATCGCGTTCGCGTATCCGACGCAGTACCACATGTTCCCGTCAGGGCCCGCCGTGATCCCGAAGGGGTAGGAACCGGTGTCGATGCTCTCACCCACCTGCCCGTCGACCGAGATCGTGCCGACGTTGCTCGCATCGTTCTCGGTGAACCACAAGCTGTCACCCGAGGGGCTGGCGGCAATCCCCGCGATCCCGGGGTACCCGTCCTCGCCCGGCACCGGATACTCCGTGATGGTGCCGTCAGGAGTGATCTTGCCGATGTTGCGGCCCGCGAGCTCCGTAAACCAGAGATTTCCGTCCGGGCCGACGGTGATGTCCCAGGGAAGCGCCTGTTCAGTCGGGATGGGGAACTCCGTCTGGTCGTAGGGGGTGTCAGGGTCGAACCGGACGATGTTGTTGCCGAGCTCCTCCGTGAACCAGACATTCCCGTCCGGGCCGGTGGTGATGTGCGTCGGGACCTGGCCCTGACCGGTCGGGACCTCCATCACGTTGCCCAAATGGTCGATCATCCCGACCTGGTCGACGTTCTCCTCGGTGAACCAGAAGCTTCCATCCGGCATCGCAGTGATGTCCCAGGGCTGTGCGTTCTGGGTCGGAACGTAGTACTCCGTGATCACCCCCGAAGGCGTGATCTTGCCAATGAGGTTGGCGAAGCGCTCCGTAAACCACAGGTTGCCGTCGGCGCCAAGCGCGATGCCGTACGGCCCGCTGTTGGCATACGGAAGGTCGAACTCCGTGACCGTCCCGGTCGGCGTGATGCGCCCGATCGACCCGCGGCCGGATTCCGTGAACCAGAGGTTCCCGTCCGGCCCCGCGACGATCGTGTACGGACGGCTGTCCGGGTGCTCGAGCGGGAACTCGATGACAGACGTCTCGGGCCTGGCGGTCGCGGCACCGGGCAGCGCGATCAGCGAGATCGAGAGCGCGAGGGCTACTAGCGTCGAGGCAATCCAGGGCCTGAGCATACGGTTCTCCCCTCTGAGGAAATCGGTCTGAGAGAAATCTAATCCCCGGACAGCCGAACTACTAGCCCGAGTAAGGTCCTGCCATGGTCCGCGAGTTGGTGGCGAAGCCGTAACTTCAGCTCCATGACGCAGACGGTCACGCCATATCTGCTCTACGAGGACGGCGAGGCCGCGATCGAGTTCCTGACCCGCGCGTTCGGCTTCTTAGAGGTCGACCGCGCGATCGGCGGCGCCGGCGGGCTCCACGCCGAGCTCGAGGTCTCCCCCGGCGGCGGCCGGATCTATCTCGGCCAACCGCCGGTTGAGTTTCGCAATCCGGCCCACGTCGGCCGCACCTCGCTTACGCACGTCTTCGTGGACGACGTTGATCACCGGTACGAACGTGCGAGGGACGCCGGCGCGGTGATCATCGAGGAGCCGACCGACCTCCCCAACGGCCACCGCCGCTACGGCTGTGCGGACCCGCAGGGCCACGAGTGGTACTTCGCGCAACCCATCTAGGGGCTCGCGATGCGGTGTCCGACTCCGTCCGCTGTCAAGGGCTCCGTGTGACAACTTTGCGACAAAGCTTCATGCGACGGCGGCGGCGCTGCCCCTACGCTGCGGCTGTCTCGGGGTTCCTGGCCAGATCGAGGGCTTCCTTGATCGTGAGCCTCTGACCAACCTCGGTGGCCTGGGCGACGTCCTCGGCCGATAGCGCTGCTCTCGCCTGGTCGACGAACTCGCGCCCCGGCGTCTCGTCGGAGTAGACGTTGACGATGCCTTCATGCTGGGCGTAGATCTCCGCCGCGGCGGAGATCTGCACTGCCGTCTCGGGGCGGCCCGCGACTGTCTCGGTGGCCGCAAGGCCGATGAGCGAGAGCCCGACTCCACGGACGCTCGCCAAGTCGGTGTAGGCCTGAACGGAATCGAAGAAGTACCGGCGCGCAAGGGAAGGGTCCTCGTTCCGGAGATACGTCCACGCCATCTCGGAGAGGATCCGGGCTTCCTCCGCGCGGTCGCCGATCGCTTCGAACGCAGCGAGAGACTGGCGGTAGAGGTCGAGTGCGCCCGCCAGGTCGCCGCGCGCGGATGCCAGCTGCCCGAGGCCGCCGAGCGACAGGCCGGCACCTTCCTCGTCGCCGATTCCCTGCTGGATCTCGAGCCCCTGCGAGTACCGCGTCTGCGCCGTCTCGAGGTCGCCCGCGACGGTGTTGAGGATGCCGTCGATGCTCGAGGCAAACCCCTCGCCCCAGGTGAATCCGAGCGCGCGGCTCCTCTCGATACTTTCGCTCGTCAACCTCAGCCCTGCTTCGAGATCGACGCCGATCAGCGCGAGTGGCCGGATGAACCCAGCAATGCAGAGCTCGCGATCGGCTCCGCACTCCCCGGCGATGCGAAACGCCTCGGACCACTCCTCGTTCGCCCGTTCGATCTGGCCCAGCACGTCCGACGCCAGTCCCGCGGTGATCAGAGCGCCCGCCCGCCCGACTGTGGGAGAGCCGCCCGCGTCCGCCTCGAGGAAGGATGCGGCGTACTCCCGGGCGGTGAGGTTCTTCCCGCGGATGTGCCAGTACAGCCACAAGTCGCCGCAGAGCTGCAGGCCGGCTTCGGAGGCAACTGAGTCGCCGGAGGCGAGGGCCGTCGCAGAGAGCGTTTCCAGCGCGGCCTGGAGGTTGCCGTCCTCGACGATGCCGCGTTCCAGCGATCCGATCTGATCGGTGCCCTCGATGCCGTCCCGGAGCTCCCGGCCGAGCGAGGCATACCGGCGGGCGTGCCTCAGCGCGACCTCGTCCGTCTCGCCGGCGGCTTCGAGCCGCTCGCGGGCGTATTCGGTGATCGTCTGCAACATGCGCAGCCGGCCGCCGTCCGTCTGCACGAGAGCCTTGTCGAGGAGCGACTCCAGCTCGTCGAGGACGGACTCGCCGGGGTCTGCGCAGACAGCCTCGACGTCCGCGAAGGTGCAGCCGCCGGCGAAGACGGCCAGGCGCCGGAACAAACGCTGCTCATGCTCTTCGAGGAGCGAGTGGCTCCAATCGATTGCGGCCCTGAGCGTCTGCTGCCTCTCGGGAACGTCGCGAGGGCCGGACGTGAGCACGTCGAGGGCGCGATCGAGCCGCTCGAGCAGCGCCTCCGGTGACAGGACCCGCAGGCGGGCGGCAGCAAGCTCGAGGGCCAGCGGCAGGCCGTCCAGACGCCGGCAGACGGCTGCAACGGCCCCGGCATTCTCCTCCGTCAGCTCGAACGAGCCCTCCGTCGTTGTGGCGCGCTCGACGAACAGGGCGACGGCCGGATACGCGCCGAGCGTCTCGGTCGAGTCCGGGTCCGACGATGGAGGGAGTGCGAGGGGGGCGAGCGGGTACTCCCGTTCGGCGGCGATCCTGAGCGGTGTCCTGCTGGTGGTCACGATCCGTAGCGCGGGACAGGTCTCGATCAACCCGGCCACATCCGGCGCGGCGGTTACGACCTGCTCGAGGTTGTCCAGGAGCAGGAGCGCCTTCTTGTCGCCGATCAGTGCGGCGACACCGTCGCCGAGCGTCCGTCCCTCGGCTTCCTTCACGTCCAGCGCGTCCGCGAGAGCGGGTAGAAAGTCCGCCGGGTCTGTGACCTCGGCCAACGCGACGAACGCAACTCCGTCCAGGAACTCGGGCGCGAGTTGCCGGCCGAGCTCGATGAGGATGCGGGTCTTTCCGACCCCGCCGGGACCGGTGATCGTGACGACCCGATGTCCGCGCGCCAGCTCCACGAGCGATGCCAGGTCGGCGGCCCGGCCAACCAGTGGTGCAGCCGGGTCGGGCAGGTTGCTCGGCAGGCTGGCGAACCGCTCGCCCTTCCCCTCCAGTGCTCCCGGATCCGGCACCACGACGCCGTCGGCCGAAACCGCGTAGAGCTCGAACGGGCGGCCGACGTTTTTGAGCCTGAACGACCCGAGGCGGACGACGCCGACGTCGCTGCGGTTCTCGATCTGCCCGTAAGCGGAGTCGGACAACATCACTCCGCCGGGTACCGCGAAGGACTCGATGCGGGCTGCCACGTTCACCGCGATGCCGGTGAGCCGCTCGGGCTCGACGACCACCTCGCCCACGTGGACGCCGATGCGCACCGGAACGTCGTTCGCCACGAGCTCCCGCTGGATCTCGACTGCGGCGAGGACAGCAGCCAGTGAGCTCGGAAACATGCTCATTGTGCCGTCGCCGAGCCGCTGGACGATCGTCCCGCCGAAGGCGTCGTGATGGTTCTCGAGCGCGCTGATGTACCGCTCGCGCTTTTCGACTGCCAGGCGCTCGTCCGCCTGCATCAGCGCCGTGTATCCGACCATGTCGGTGAACATCACCGCGACGATCCGGCGATCGAGCGGCTCAGTCACGACGCTTCCCTCGATTCGCCCGGAGGGACGGGAGCGTCGGCACACGGTGACGATATCTCAGTCAACGGGCTGCGGATCGTCGCGAGAACTGCGTCATGTACTCCTCGAGCTTGAGCGGGTTGGGGGTCGTCCGCCGCCGGGTCGGTGTCGTGCCGCCGACCGGCTGGTACCCGGCGAAAGTCGAGTCGAGCACGCCCTCGCCGCCTGTCAGGCCCGCCAACTGCCGTTGGAGCTCATCTGCGCGCGCCGCGGGCAGCACGGTCTCGATCAGCGAGAGCTTCCCCCGGAGCGACGGGGTCTCGACTGCAGCGTCGAGCCGCGCCAGGGCCGCCATGACGGCCCCGATCGTCCCCACCGGGATCTCGACGCTCGCTCGGACGATCGGCTCGCAGACCACCGTCCTGGCCCGCTCGAGCGCCTGCATGACGACAAGGGGCGTGAGCTTTCGGAAGTCAGCTGCCGTGCTGAGCGGTCCCCGCCTTGACGGAGGACCGTCCGGGACGCTGTACACGCACTTGATCATCGTCACGAGGCAGTCCGTGACCTCCCAGCCGAAGAGGCCCTCCCGCAACGTCTCGCGGACGTAGTGACCCATGCGCTCCGAGAAGCGCTCGAGCGTCTTGTAGAGGTACAGAGGAACTGTCTGCGAGTCGACCTCCAACCGGAAATCGATCCCAGATCCTTCGGGCGCCGGCTCGATTCGCAGCCCGATCGTGGCGAGAAACGGATTCGATTCCGCGTGCAGGGTCTCGACTGCCTCGCCGGTGCCGGTGGGCCGCTCGACGTAGATCGGCGTCGTTTCGCGGAATGTGACCTCGAGGTCGAACTCATTGGCCAGCGTCGCCTGGATGACTTCCTTCTGGACCTCGCCGTAGAGCGAGACGGAGAGCTCCTGGCGCGTGTCGTCCTGCCGCACGTTGATCAGCGGGTCCTGCTCGGCGAGCTGGGTGAGCGCGACGCGGAGCCGCGCGCGGTCATCGTCGTTGCCCGTGACGACGACCGACTCCAGTGTCGGCGGTGCGAAATGACGGTCTGATGCTTCGGTTCCGGTCTCGCCGATCCGGTCGCCGATCTGGATCTCGGGGAGACCCCAGAGCTTTGCGACGGCGCCTGCGGAGACGGATGGACGTTGAACCGCGGGCCCGCGCTCGAAGACGGTGATGGTGTTCACCTTGTCCTCGAGACCGTCGCCGAAGCGCAGCCGGTCTCGCGTCTGAATCGTCCCCGAGAACATGCGGACGTAGGCGATCTTCTCGCCGTTCGGAGCCCGTTCGATCTTGAAGACCGTGCCCGAGACCGGGCCCTCGGGATTGCCTGCGGATGCCGGCAGCAGCTCGGCGATCCCGCTCCTCAGTGAATCCACGCCCGCGCCCGTGACCGCCGACCCGAAGAAGACGGGGTGCACGAGCGCCCGCTTGGTCTGAGCGGCAAGCGCGCCACGAAGCTGAACAGATCGCATGTCGGAGGCGTCCTCGACGTACGCCGCCATGATCTCCTCGTCGCGTTCGGCGAGCACCTCGGCCATCCGGGCCAGAAAGGCGGGGTCCTCCGCGCCCGAGAGCGTGACGTAGGCGTCGCGCGTGCCGAGGCCGTGCGGGGCTCCCATGGGCACGACCGCCGTCGTGAGCCGCTCCGAGATGTCCCGCAGGACACGCTCGTCCCCTGCCCCGGCCCGGTCGATCTTGTTCACGAACACGAGCGTCGGAATGCGCAGCCGCTGCAGCGCACGCATCAACAGGCGGGTCTGCGGCTGGACGCCCTCGACGCCTGAGATCACGAGCACTGCGCCGTCGAGGACGCTCAGGACGCGCTCCACCTCGGCGATGAAGTCCGGATGTCCCGGCGTGTCGATCAGGTTGACGTGCACGTCGCCCAGCGGGAACGACGCAACCGCCGACCTGATCGTGATTCCTCGCTGCTGCTCGAGCGTCAGCGAATCGGTCTGCGTCGTGCCGGCATCGACGCTACCGAGCTCGTCGATGACACCGGCCTCGTACAGCAGCCGTTCGGTGAGAGTTGTCTTACCGGCGTCTACATGCGCCAGGATCCCAAGGTTCAGCTCTTTCGTCGCCACGCGTCATACCCTCCGAATAGGTCGTGAAGCCCAGTTCGATTGACATGAACGCTTTGCGCATCGCTGCTCCTTGGTCGATCGGCGCAGACGGACTAACGGGACGAATCATACGGGCAGGCCGAGGCGGCCGTGAAAAACCTTCGCTCTTGATGCGGGAGATCGGGCCGGGCTTCAGGTGAGCGCGCGCTCGAGAGCAGCCCGGTCAGTCGGCGCCCCGTGCGTCGGGAGCACGAGCTCGACCGGCAGCTCGAGTAGTGGGCGCAGCTCTTCGACGACGTGCTCGCGTGTCACACCCTCCGACAGCCAGTCGACCGGAATCTCGATTCCTTTGCCGCGGTCGATGAGCGTGTCGCCTAGGACGAGTGCACGGCGGCTCTCGACCCAGAGCACGAGGTCGCAGACTTTCTTGCCCGGGAATGCTTCGACCCCCACCGACAGCCGATCGCCGGCCCTGTACACGTACCCCTCTTTCTCGAGGCGCTCGAGATCGCCGCGCAGCCACGCGACGTCGTCGTTGAACTCCTCCGGCGGCGGCACGAACACCGGCGCGTCGAGGCGCTCGACCAGGCTCTGAGCGTCGCGCTCATGCCATGGGCACGTCAGGACGATCGCTGTCTCGCGGTCGGCCGCCAGTTCGTCGATCTCGCTCGGCAGCGCGAGTGGGTCGATCAGCAGCAGCCGTTCGCCGTCGTCGATCGCGTAGGACGAGACCTCCTCGTCCCAGTTTTCGGGGTTCTCCGACGGCCAGTCCGGATGCGGCGCCTCCCAGTGCCACAGGCCCGTCTGCAGCTCCTGCACGAGCGGCATGCTAAACGCCGACCAGTTCCTCGAACGCGGGCTCGTTCCGGATCGGGTCGAAGTCCGAATCCCCTTTCGCCATCTCGCGACAGCCGTCCCACATGTCGATCGCCTGGCGAAGGTGCTCGATCGCTTCGCCCGTCTGCCCCGCAAGGCTCTCGCAGCACGCCGTGTTGTAGTAGAGGTACCCCTCGTCGGGGTGGGCCTCGATGAGCTCGCGGCCCCTATCCGCCGCCTCCCCGAACCTGCCGGCGGCGTAGACAGGTCGCACCGGGTCCCACAGCGGAAAGGGCGGCTGGATCGAGTCGGGCAGTCCAACCCAGGGATGACGGCGAAAGTCGTAGCCCGATTCCGTCGGCGGCGGAAACGTCGGGTCGGCGAAGGAGCCGACGGAGACGACGATCAGATCCGGTTCCGTCGGTTCCGTGTAGAAAACCTGCGAGCCGCAGGCAGGACAGAAATGGAAGACGTGCTCCTTCCTGTCTGACTCGTCCGAGATTCGCGAGTAGTCGCTGAAACGGCCGCTGACCTGCACTTGAACCGCTTTGAAGCCCGCCTGCATCCCGAAGGCACTTCCGGTCCGACGCTGGCAGGCGAGGCAGCTACAGATGGAGACGGCAAACGGATCGCCCGCGACTTCCAGGCGAAGTTGCCCGCAGTGACAGGCGGCCTCTCGAGTAGCCATCGCCACGAAACGTTACGTGACCGCCGGCTTGGGTTCGAGCCCCTCGGCCGCGCTGTCGCGGACGCCGCGCGCCGCGATTACGCCGGTCGCAGCCGCGACGAGCGATACGAGGGCAAAGAACGCCCACATCGTGCTGTCGCCGTACGCGTCGGCGATGTTAAGACCGATGAACGGGGCCAGCGAGAAGCCAATCGCAGCGCTGCTACCGAACGCGCCCATGTACGCCCCGCGAGCCTCGGCAGGCGCGAGCCCCGCAACCACGGACTGCGACGTCGGCACCCACAGCATCTCTCCGATGACGAAGAGAAAGATCACGAGCAGTACGACGGGGATCGCCGAGCTGACGGAGAGCAGCAGGAACGGAAAGCCCATGAGCGGCATCGCGACGCCCAGCTTCACTGCCGGCGGGATGTTCAGGACGGCGCGGGTGAGCCTCAGCTGGAAGAGGGTCACCATCAAAGGATTGAGGATCACGAGCACGCCCCAGGCCGCGGGCGCGAGCCCGTGAGTCGACGTCAGCGACACCGGCAGCACGACCTCGAAAGCCACGTAGACGAGGTAGGCGAGCGTCCCCGAGACGAGGAAGAGCAGGAAGATCCGGTCGCGGCGGATGAGGGCGAACGAGCCGCGCCCGGACGGCCCCTCGGGCGCGAACTCGCCGCGGCGCGGCAGATAGCGCAACGCAAGCGCGAAACTGACTCCGGAGAGGATCGCAACCCCGACGAAGAGCGCCGTCCAGTCGCCGACGAACAGGAAGAGGCTGCCAACGGGCGGTCCCATCGTCACGCCGAGATTCGAGGCCACGCGGACCGACGCATATCCGGTCTCGTGACGCTCGGGCGGCACGAGGTCGGCGACCATCGCCTGCGTCACCGAGCCGCCCAGCGCGCCGATGATGCCGGAGCAGGTCAGGTAGACGAGCCCTGTCGTCACGGAGCCGCCGACGGCGAGGTACCCAAGCCAGTAGACGGCGGCCCCGGCCGAGCCGACCAGGATCAGCAGGCGACGGCCGAACCTGTCCGAGAGATGCCCGCCGAGGTATCCCGAGACAGCTGCCATTGCGGCGCCGACGAGAAACGCGATGCCGAGCTGCGACTTCTCGGCGCCGAGCTCGCGAATCGCCCAGATGCCCATGAACGTCCAGCCGGCTGAGGCGGACAGCGAGGCTGAGAGGCTGACGGCGAGGACGGGCCGAAGGGCGCGATCGACGTCACCGCCCCAAACGAGGCGGAACAACCGGGCGAACAGAGGCACGCGGTCAGGCTAGCGGGACCCCTCTAAGAGAAGACCCGCCGGAGCGGGCCTTCATCAAGTGTCCGCTTCGGGCCTGGGGCTAGCCGTCGAGCTCGCCGACGAACTCCGCAACCTGTGGCTTCGTTGCGTGCCCGGCTTCCTGAAGGATCGCCGGGACCTCGGGATCGGAGACGAAGTTCTGCCAGCCCTCCGCGTCCCAATCGAAGAGCACCCAGATCCGGCCCTCCTCGTTGGGATCACGATAGGTGTGCGAGCCCTTGGAGCCGTGTTGCTTTCGCTTCTCAAGGCTTGTGGTTGAGAAGACATTCCACCAGCGGTCGAAATCCTCGACCTTCGAAGTTGCCAAGAACAACTCTCTCCTCCTCTCTAGGAAGTGTCTCCGCACTCCTACGCGGCATAGCAAGCCCGCGCAGTGCGGGTGCGCGACAGTATGGACTCACATGGGGGAACGTCGACGATGCTTGGCGAGAATGGTCAAGTGACTTCGGAAGAGCCCGTCTTCGATTGGGGCGGTGTCGAGCGCATTCCGGATGAGGAGTGGGTCTCGCAGCCCCCGGACGCGTTCGGGCTCCACTACGACACCGTCGAGAACCATGGCTGGTACAAGAACCTCGACCTCACCGTCGAGCAGCTCGCCGACGACCTCCGGGGAGGCCAGGTCCTAGTCGACTATTCCGGTGGGACCGGCATCCTGCTCGACCGGCTGCGCTTGCGGATCCTCGACCGCCCGGTTGGCATGGTCATCGTCGACAGCTCGCCGAAGTTCCTCCGGATCGCGCTCGACCGCTTCTGGTCGGACGAACGGGTCGCCTTCCGCAGGCTGCGCTACCTGAAGGATGAGAAGCGGCTCCAGTACGTCGACGAGGTCCTTCCGCTCGGCTTCTCAGCCGACGCGCTCGTGTCGACGAACGCGATCCACCTCTACGACGACCTCGAGAACACCCTGCGGTCCTGGGCGCGCGTGCTCCGGCCGGGAGCGATGGCGCGGATCAACTCGGGGAACATCCGCAATCCGCGGGCCGGTGAGAACGAGTGGATCATCGACGACACGGTCTATCGCGTCCATGAGGTTGCGTGCGGGATCGTTCGCACCGACGAGCGGTACGCCCCCTACCGCGCCGTGCTGACGGACGAGGAACGGATGAGCGCGTACCTCGACTTCCGTGACCGCATTTTTCTCCCGCCGCGTCCGCTCGAGTACTACCTCGATGCGCTGCGGGCAGCGGGTTTCGAGGTGACGGAGGTGACCGAGCGGACGATCGAGGCCGACGTCGAGGAGTGGTACGAGTTCCTTGCCGCGTACGCCGAGGCCGTCCTCGGGTGGGTCGGCGGATCGGAGAAGCTGGACGGCGAGGGCGCGTCGGAGCAGGCTGCCGCCGATCGCCTGCGGCTCCTCCACGATTCGCTTGCCGTCATCTTCGAGGGCCGCCCGACGTTCGACTGCTGCTGGACTTACGTCTCGGCCAGCCGGACCTAAGGTCGAGGACGTATGCGGGTACTGTTCCGAGATGCGGCTGATCCACCAAGCGCGGCCACTGCGCCGGCGTCGAACCCTGAGCGTGGCAATTTGCGCGCTGGCCGCAATCCTGCTGGCTCCGGCCCTCACGAGTGCCGCCACGTCGCCGTACGGTCACCTCCGGATCACGTATAAGAACAAGTCGACGTACGTTTGGCAGGTCAACGAGGCATTTGCAGTCTGGAACCGCGCAGGAACCCCGTTCCGCTTCGTGCCTGCCCGGCCGGGCAAGCGAGCCGACATTACTGTCACGCAGAAGCGCTACATCGGCTCGCCCTCGAGCTCGATTGCCGGATACGGCGGTATTGGCTTCGTGCAGCTGAGCAAAGCGCGCTTCCACTCGCCGAAGGGGTTCCACAACGGGCAGGTGAGGCTCGTCGCGCACGAGATCGGCCATGCGCTGGGACTTGACCATTTGGCAAGCCGTTGCGGGATCATGTACTCGTCGATCGACTATCCACGTAGCCGTAGTTGCAGCATCGTCGAAACGCGGTGGGACGCCCGGCAGCACTGTGGCCCCCGCGCGCCTGATATCAAAGCCCTCGCCCGTCTTTGGCATTTCAAGCCGCGCGCAGTCGCATGGCGGGGCTACTGCACGACGCCCACCGACCCCGCGAAGGCTGGGAAGAGCCCGTACGTCGCCGGCACGCTCGTCGGGGAGCCGCGGCAGTTCCCCTATGAGACCAACGGCGTGCAGCTCACGGTGACCAACAACGGCAATACCGTGCACGAGATCGGCTCGTACGGAATCGTCGTGGTCGACGCCGCCGGCGGTGTGCTGGCAAAACCGTGGAGCTTCTACCCGGACTGGTACTACATAATCGGCTCACCCCCCGCACCAGGCCAGTCTGCAGCCGTCGCGCTACGTCCATGCAACGGCGAGCTGCCGGTCCTCATGCGCATCCGGCTTGCGTCACAGCACCACGACACATTCCTCAGCCCGGTGTTGAACGTCCGCCTGGATGCGTCCGATGGCGATCCTCTCGCCCCCACGCACGAATGCATCAGCTATTAGCGATGCAAAGCGCCGCGCGCGCGTAGCCCACTCGCTCTCGGTTTCCTGACGCGTCGCTCAGACCCTGTAGTGCGCGTGGAACAGTTCTGTGGGGACGTCGGTATCCGGAGACCGTTTCGCGCACACGCGCTCGTCGCCGGCTCCGGCCGGGTGCCGCCGACTGCGGAGCGCGGACGCCAACTGGTCGAGGTGTCTGGAACTTGTCTCAGAGTTGGCACACCCGCTTCTTGACACCGATCGGAGTCGGACACTTGTTGGTGTCAAGGGCTATGTGTGTCAACTTTGCACCAGGTTCTCAGCCGCCGCCGATGCCGGCTTTGCCGGTGTCGGCCCACAACCGCTGGTCGCTGAGACGAGAAGTCGATCGAAGTCGTCTCTCCCGTGTAGCCAGCTGTTGGCTCCGAAGACGAGCCCTCTCGCTCTCGGTTTCTTGACGCGTCGCTCAGACCCTGTATGCGAGTGGAACAGTGCCGTGCCGCACGGGCCGCTCCCAGGAAGGGGGCTGAGCGGCGCGAGGCGGTGGCGGTAGCCGCCGCCGGTCAGGGAAGCGAGAGATGGAGGCGGGGGGAATCGAACCCCCGTCCGTGAGCCGCCCCGAATGAGCGTCTACAAGCGTAGGCTCCCTTGAATTTCGCCCGCCGGCCGGTGGGAGCCAACCTACCGCCGGGCTAGTCATCCTTTGGTGTCGCGCTTCGGGCGATTGACTCTCCCTAGGCGCCGAGCCCGTTTATGACGCCGCTACCCGAGCCACGGGCCGAGCCCGGAGCGACGCGCCTCACTGTGGTTTAGGCAGCGAGAGCGAGTGCGTTTTGGTTCTTCGCACTTGCGTTTTGTCCCGGTTGTTTTACGAGGCCGACCGGGGACCTCGGCTTGCAGCTCAACCGGAGAATCGACCACGTCGAAACCTGGTCGCCCCCGTATGTCCTCGTATTGTAGCTACGTGCTGGAGATTCGCCCCTGCGCGGACGAGGCCGACAAGGAGCTCTCGCTCGCGATCTACAACGAGGTCGTGCCTGAAGATGCCGTGTCTTCAGAGGAGGCCGCGCGCTGGAAAGCAGGTCACATCGCAACGACCGATCTGGTCGCACTCCTCGACGGCGAGCCTGCCGGCTCCGTCTCGGCCGCGATGGGCCACGCACGACCTGAAACGGCGCAGATCTTTCTCACGGTGCTGCCGACCAAGCGCCGCCAGGGCGTGGGCTCCGCTCTCTACGCCGAGATTTCGGACTGGGCCCGGGAACACGGGGCAACGGAGCTTCGCAGCCGAATCCACGAGCGCGAGCACGAGGCGATCGAGTCCGTCCAGCGGCGCGGCTTCCGCATCACCTCACGAGACACCGAGCTCTACCTCGAGCTCGCCGACCTCGAGCCGCCCGAGATCGACCCGCCGGAGGGGATCGAGATCGTGCTTTGGGCCGATCGGCCCGAGCTCGCCCGCGGCCTGCACGAGGTGACCTTCGAGGCCCAGCCGGATGTGCCGGGAGCCGAAGACTGGAGCGGCGAGCCCTTCGAGGTCTGGGAGAGCATGCACCGTCCCGAGGTCATGTTCACGGCAGTCGCGGGGGCCGAGGTGGTGGGCTTCGCCGAGCTCTTCCTCACCAAGGCACGGCCGGAGGTCGCGGTGCACATGATGATCGGCGTCAAGCGCGCCTGGCGAGGCCGCGGCATCGCCGGGGCGCTCAAGCGGGCCCAGATCGCCTGGGCCAAGGAGTCGGGCTACGAACGCATGCAGACGGCCAACGAGCTTCGCAACGAGCCGATCAGGCGGCTGAATGCCCAGCTCGGCTATCGCGAAGGCTTCGGGCGCGTCGAAGTGCGAGGGCCTCTGGCCGGAAGCAGCTGATGCTCGTCCTCTTCGACGTCGACAAGACGCTCTTCATGAACAGCGACCCGCTGATGGGCCAAGCGACGACGGACGCGATCGAGACCGTCTGGGGCCGTCGCCTGGCGCATGACGCGATCAAGTACGTCGATCACCCGGGCCAAACCGCGACCAGAATCACCCGGCTCCTCCTGCAGGCCGACGGGCTGGCCGACGAGGAGATCGACTCGGGTCTCGCGCGCTGGTGCAAGGAAGCCTCGATGCGCTACCTCGAGCTGCTGTCCAAAGCCGACACGAGCGACTGGCATGCCTCGGAGGGAGCAGCGGAGGCGATCACACAGATCGAGCATCGTGCCCTGCTCACCGGCAACCCGGAGCCCGTGGCGAGAGCCCGGATGGAGTTGATCGGGCTCAATCACCTGTTCCCGCACGGACAGGGGGCTTTCGGATGCGACGCCGAGGACCGCCCCACGCTCATCGACCTCGCCCGGCAGCGAGCAGGCGACTGGCCGCGCGACGACACCGTGGCAGTCGGCGACACGATCGCGGACATCACAGGCGCCCGTGCTGCGGGCGTCAGGATCATCGGGTTCGCGGGGGAGGGCCAACGGGACGCGCTCGTCGACGCGGACGTCGTGATCGAGACGATGGCCGAGCTGCCGACCGCGCTGGCGGGGCTCAGCGCCGGGACTTGAGCGCGCGCTCGATCTGGCGGTCGGCATCGCGCTTGGCGAGGTCGCTTCGCTTGTCGCGCTGCTCCTTGCCTCGGGCGAGCGCGAGCTCGACCTTCGCGCGGCCGTTCTTGAAGTAGAGCCGGGTCGGCACGAGGGTCAGGCCCTTCTCTCGCACCTTGCCGTACAGCGAGTCGAGCTCGCGGCGATGCAGGAGGAGCTTCCGGTCGCGCTCGGGCTCGTGGTTCTGGATTCCGGCCTGATCGTAGGTGTCGATGTGCGCGCCGATGAGCCAGGCCTCACCTTCGCGAACGTCCGCGTAGGCCTGCTGGAGGCTGACCTGGCCCTGCCGGAGCGACTTGACCTCGCTCCCGGTCAGCACGATGCCCGCCTCGAAGCGCTCGAGGAGGTGGTAGTCGTGCCGCGCCTTGCGGTTCTCCGCAATCGGTTTCTGGCCTGCCATAAGGCGATTGTAGGTTCGGCTCGCGGCGGGTATCTGCGACCATTCCGGAGATGAGGCAGCGACTTGCGTGGTTTACGACCGCACCGCTCATGCTGGGCGGGCTGCTCGCGGGGCACGCACTCGGCTACCGGCTTGCGATCGGAGACCCTCACGCACGGGCGGACGCGCTCGCCCACAGCGGTCACAGCTACTTCGGCTACGCGCCGTTCGCGCTCGCTGTCTGCCTCGGCGTTCTCGGTGCCGCCCTTGTTCTCCAGGGCGTGACCGGCTTCAGAGGGGAGCGGCGGCGGCCTGCGACGTCCCCGCTGATCCTGTTGCTTCCACCCATTGCGTTCGTCGTCCAGGAATTCCTCGAGCGGTTCATGCATGCGGGCCACGTCACGTGGACGACGGCGTTCGAGCCTGCGTTCCTCTTCGGGCTCGCACTCCAGCTCCCGTTCGCGCTGGCCGCTCTCCTGCTCGCCTGGGCGCTGGACTCGGCCGCGCGCGCGATCGGACAAGCGCTCGCCGCTGTCCCCCGGCCAACCTTCTCGGCCTTTGTCCCCGTTCCCGTCCGCGTCGTCGCGGCTCCGCGCCCCGCCGGGCTCGCGCGCGGGTACGGAGAACGCGCACCACCCTTCCTTCGCAAGCCGTAGTTTCCGTTGGCCGCGTCCTTGCGCGGCCTCGAGCGAAGGAGTGACTTGAAGAGAAGCAGCATCGCGTTGGCGGTCTCCCTGGTCGCGCTGGCGACGGCTCCGTCCGCGTTCGCGCACGCCATCTTGCAGGAGAGCACGCCGTCGAACGACATGGTCGTCCGGCAGAGCCCGCCGACGGTCACGCTGCGCTTCAACGAGGCCGTCGAGACGGCGTTCGGGTCGATTCGGGCCTACAACTGCGCTGGCGCGCGCGTGGACTCGGGAAAGATCAGCCGGCCCGACGAGCTCAGAGTCGCCATCGGGCTCGACCGCAAACTCCCTCGCGGCACTTACACGGTCACGTGGAGAGTGATCTCGGCCGATGCGCACCCGGTCGCCGGCGCCTTCGTCTTCCATGTCAAGGCAGCGGATCGCGGCTCCTGCACGCAGGTGTTCGGCAAGGGCACGCCCGGCGAGGTCGATGCGCTCTTCAAGTTCGCGCGCGCTCTCGACTTCGCGCTGGTCCTGCTCGTCGTCGGCGGCGCTGCGGCGCTCGCGCTCGTCCTTCGCTCGACGGCCGTCGCGTTGCAGGCCCGCCTCTACCGGATCCTCGCCGGGCTCGCGGTCGGCCTCGTGATCGCCGGGCTCCTCTGCATCGTGCTCCAGGGGGCGGTCGCAGGGGGATTCGGCCTGTCGGAGGCGTTCCGCTGGAGCACGGTCGATTCCGTGCTCCAGACGCACTTCGGCAAGGCGTTCCTCTTCCAGTTGGCCTTCGCGGCTGTCGTTGCACCGGTGGCATTCATCGCAGGACACGCCCGAAACGCAGCGCTGGGGGCGGTGACGCTTGTTCTTGCGCTCTGCCTGCTGCCAACGCTCTCGACAGCTGGTCATGCCCGAACGAGCGGATCGGTCGCGCTCATCGCCGATCTGATCCACCTGGCGGCTGCGTCGACGTGGGTTGGAGGGCTCGCCTTCACGATTCTCGCCCTGCTCCTCGCCGGCGACGACCGCTGGCCGCTTGCCTCCCGGGCCGTGCCGCGTTTCTCGATCCTCGCCGTGATCTCCGTGGCCACGCTCGTGACTGCCGGGGTGATCCGGGGCTCCGAGGAGCTGGTTCCAGCAGGCACCGCTCTTCGCGACTGGCCGCGATCCGTCTGGGAGGGGGTCTGGCACACGACCTACGGACAGCTGCTGCTGGCGAAGATCGCGCTCGTTCTACCGCTGCTCGGGCTCGGCGCCTACAACAACCGCTTCGCCGTCCCGAGACTACGGAAGCAGATCGCATCGGTCGTCGAACAGCGGCGTTTCCTGCGAGCAGCAGGCGCGGAGCTGCTGATCATGGCGACCATCGTCGGCGTGACCGCGGTGCTCGTCACCGAGCCGCCTGCAAAGGCGTCGGTCAAGCCGCCGAAGCTCTTCAACACGTTCGCCCCACTCGGCAACATCGAGCTCAACATGACCATGGAGCCGGCCAGGACCGGGCCCAACGTCATCCACATCTACACGTTCACCCAGAGCGGCGTTCCCGCCCCCACTGCGGCGATGACGCTCACCGGAAGCCTGCCGAGCCAGAACCTCGGGCCGCTCCAGATCCCACTCCAGAGGATCGGCCCGTTCCACTACACGGTGTCAGGTGCGACCTTCCCGCAGCCGGGCGACTGGCAGATGACGATCGAAGCCAGGCGGGGCCAGTTCGAAGCGCTCACCCAAACGCTAACCGTTCCCATCAGAGAGGGCTGACATGAAAAGGATCTCGTTCCTCGCTCTGCTCGCGCTCGTCCTGGTCCCACCGGCCATGGCGCACGTGGAGGCGAGCCCGGAAAAGGTGCCCGCCGACGGCGTGGCACGGATCAGCCTGGCCGCCGAGGGTGAAGAGAGCGTCCCCGCGGTCAAGCTGACCGTTCAGATGCCCGCAGGGGTGACCAACGCGACCGCTCACCCGGCTCGGGGTTGGAAGCGATCCGTGAAAGGTCGGCTCGTCACGTGGTCGGGTGGAACCATCCAGCCGGGAGAGGTGGGCAGGTTCTCGTTCAGCGCCCACATGCCCGCGACACCAGGGCGAGTGCTCGTGTTCCCGGCGCTGGTCACGTACGCGAACGGGGAGGTCGTGCATTGGATCGGAGCGGAGTCGTCGGCTACTCCCGCTCCCCGGGTCGAGCTCGGCGCGGCCCGGCCGAGCAAGCCCCCGCCCCCGGTCGAGCCGCCGCCCCCGCCTCCCGTCACGACCACCGTCCCTGCGCAGGAAGAAGGCGACGGCGGTAGCGGAGCGTGGGTCTGGCTCGTCGTGGCTGCGGTCGTACTCGGGCTCGGCGCGCTCGGGGCCGTGCTCATGCGGAGACGCCGCGCGTGAGGCGAGCACTCGTCGTAGCGGCGGTCGCCCTGACCGCGGTGCTCCTTGCTCCCGGTGCCGGGGCCCATTACGGCACGGCGAAGCTCGGCTACAGCTCGACGATCCGCGCGGTCGAGCCGCCGATGCGCGGCCTCAAGCTGAGGGTTCTCTACGGAGACGACCAGGTGTGGCTCGACAACCGCAGCGGCAAGACGATCGTCGTCGACGGGTACGGGGGCGAGCCCTACCTCCGGTTTGCGCCGGACGGGATTTACGTGAACGTGAACTCTCCGGCCGGCTACCTCAACCAGGATCGGTATGCGAAAGCAACGGTGCCCAAGTCGGCAACGACCAAGGCACGCCCGAACTGGCAGAAGCTCACCGGCGGCGCGATCTGGGCCTGGCACGACCACCGGATCCACTACATGAGCCCGACCGCGCCGAAGCAGATCCGGGACGCGCCGCGGGAGCCGCATCACGTGTTCGACTGGAAGGTGCCGCTGACGGCAGACGGAAAGCGCGTCTTCATCACGGGCAGCCTCGACTACACGCCGCCGCCGAAAGACGGCTTTCCCGTCAAGCTGACTATCGTGCTCGCGAGCCTGATCGCCGTTGGGATGGTCGGCCTCTTCGCGCTCCGCCGCGTGATTCTCCGCTCGATGGACTAGAGACCTCGACCTTGCCCTCGGAGCGGCGGATATCCTCGACCTTGACCTCGATCTCGTCGCCGAGCCGGTAACGCCGCCCGCCGCGGCGGCCGACGAGGGCAGTCCCCAGGTCGTTCAGTTCGTAGTAGTCGCCCTGAAGGCGCCGCGCAGGCAGGTAGCCCTCGAAGACGTCGCCGAACCGGACGAAAAGGCCCGAGGGGATGACGCCGGTGATCTCGCCCGCGAACGGGTCTTCCCACCCGCGGTCGAAGAGCGTGCGCTCGAGGAGCCAGGCCGCGCAGATGTCGTCCGCCTGGTACTCGATCTCGGTCGCCGCCCGCTCCTGCTCGGAGGTGTGGTCGGCGAGAGCCCCGAGATCCTTCGGAACCGGGTCGTCTCCCTGGCCCAGCTCTCGCAGGAGCGCCCGATGGACGACGAGGTCGGGGTAGCGGCGGATCGGCGAGGTGAAGTGCGTGTAGGCGGTGCTCGCAAGACCGGAGTGGCCGAGGTTGCGCGGGTCGTAGTGCGCCTGTTTCAGGGCACGCAGGACGAGCGCGGGAAATGCCTCTCCCCCACGCTTCGCCTTGCGGACGTACTCGGTGACGCGCTCGCTGGCCGCCGCGGCGAGCAGGGCCGCCTCCGAGGGCGCCATGCTCTCGCGCTTGGGGACCGGTGGCGTCGGCACCTCGAGATCGGTGAGCTTGGCGAGCATGAGCTCGACCGACTGCGGCTCGGGTGGCTCGTGGACGCGGTAGAGGGAGTCGCGCCGGCGGCTCGAGAGAAACTCGGCGACGGCCTCGTTGGCGAGGATCATCAGCTCCTCGATCAGGGCGTGGGCCTTCGCCTCCGACTCGAGCCACGCACGCTCCACACCGCCCTTGCCGTCGAACGCGAAGTTGATCTCGCGGCTCTCGATCCGAAGCGCACCGCGGGCAAAGCGGCGTCCGCGCAGCTCCGACGAGATCCGGTTCGTCAGGCGGAGCGCTTCAGCAAGCTCCGGCTCGGCTTTCTGGCCGGCGAGGATCGCTTCGGCCTGCGCGTAGGTGAGCCGCTCGTTGCTGCGGATGACCGACCGGTAGAACACGGGCTCGCCCGGCTCGAGGGCGACGCTGAAGGGAACCTCGACGGTGACCGTGAGCCGGTCCTCGTTCGGCCGCAGCGAGCAGGCGTCGTCGGCGATCGAGTGCGAAAGCATCGGCGCGACGAGCCCCGGCACGTAGACAGAGTTCGCGCGCTCGGCGGCGCCATCGTCGAGCGGCGATCCCGCCGGAACGAAGTACGAGACATCGGCGATGTGCACCCAGACGCGCAGGCCCTCGCCTTCGGCCCTTACGGAGATCGCATCGTCGAAGTCCTTCGCGGTCTCGGGGTCGATCGTGAACGTGTGGAGGTCGCGCAAGTCAGTTCGGCCCTCGAAGCTCGGCTTCGGAAGGTCATGCGGCTCGAAGTCCTCCCGTAGGCCCTTCTCGACGAGCAGCGCCTCGAGGACGTTCTCGATCTCCTTCGCCGATCCGATCACCCGCTCGACGCGTGCCCGCCCGCGGCCCTCGCTGACGGAGACGAGATCGCCGGGCTCTGCGTCCTGCAACCCCTTCCGGTCGATCGTGATCGGAGTGCCGGGGACGAAATAGGGCTCGCCGACGAGCAGCTTGCCGCGACGACTCAGCTCGACGATCAGGGTCAGATGCGCAGGAAGCGCCTCAGAGTGAGGGCCGAGCCGGTTGCACCGAGCGACAAGCCGAGCGCCAGGAGAATTACCGCGATCAGCGGGAACGGCCAGGCGTGCACGTCACTCCCGGTATCGAATCGCGGGACGATCTGCGGCAAGGCGAACTCTTTGCCCACAACGAGCAGAATCACGGCAAGCAGCGAGCCGACGACGCCGCAGGCAATGCCCTCGAGAATGAACGGGCCACGGATGAACCAGTTCGAGGCTCCGACGAGCTTCATCACCTCGATCTCACGACGCCGGGCGAAGATGGAGAGCCGAATCGTGTTGGCGATCAACATCGCCGAAGCGATGATGAGGATCACGCCTGCGAGGAGAAACGTGCCCTTGATGACGCGGGCCGCCTTCAAGACACGACTCGCCGTCTCGCCGCCGAAAGTCGCGTGCTCGACTCCGGACGGCGGAGGGTCGAAGTCGGCGGCGATCGCCTTCGTGTACTCGCCCTTCGTCGGAGTGACGGTGAAGGAATCCGGCAACGGATTGGCCGGAATGGCATCGACGATCTCAGGGTGCTCCTTCTTCATCTTGCGAAGTCCTTCTTCCTTCGAGATGAAATCCACCTTCTTGACCCGCGGATCGGCGCTGAGGGTCTGGTTGACCGAGTTGATCTGAGCCGAGGTCGCCTCCCGCGCGCAGGTGTCCGGCGTGCACATGAAAACCTTCACGACGAGCTTGCTCTTCTGCTCGTTGCTCCACGAGTCCGCGAAGGTCCAGAAGGCGAGCAACAACCCGACGAGAAACATTCCGATCAGCACGGTCACGGCCGCCGCGAGGGTGGTCGAGAGGCTCGCCGTGAGCGAGCGCCAGGCCTCGGCGACGACGACGCCGACCTTCACTCCGCGTAGCCTCCTCGCCGCTCGTCACGCAGGAGCTTCCCGTCCTCGAGCGCGATCACCCGCCGCCGCATCTTGTCCACCATCTCGCGGTCGTGAGTGACCATGAGCACGGTCGTTCCCGCACGATTGATCCGGTAGAGGAGCTGCATGATCCCGACCGAGGTGTCGGGGTCGAGGTTCCCCGTCGGCTCGTCGCAGACCAGGAGCGGCGGATGGTTGACGAACGCGCGGGCGATCGAGACGCGCTGCTGCTCGCCGCCGGAGAGCTCGTCGGGAAGGGAGCTCATCTTGTGTGCGAGGCCGACCATGTTCAGGACCTCCGGCACCTTGCGCCGGATCGAGTCCGAGCCCTCGCCCTGCACCTTGAGCGCGTAGGCGACGTTCTCCGCCGCGGTTCGGTTCGGCAACAGCTTGAAGTCCTGGAAGACACAGGCGACGTTCCGGCGGAGCTGCGAGACCTTGCGGCGCGGTAGGCGGACGAGGTCACGTCCTGCGACGATGATCCGGCCCGAGGTCGGCTCGAGCTCCTTCAGCAACAGGCGCACGACCGTCGACTTCCCGGAGCCCGACGCGCCGACGACGAAGACGAACTCGCCCTTGTCGATGACGAACGAGACATCCGACAGCGCAGCGACGTTCGGCTCGTAGATCTTCGTCACGCCGTCGAAGACGATCATCGAGTGCGCGCTCGCGACGGCACCTTCCGGCTGCCCGTTTTGCTGCGCGAGCGCTTCCGTAGGCGTTTCTTGCTCTATCTGGGCGGTTTCTTCCGGCACGGGGGTCGAGAGGCGCGGTCCGCAGGACAGCTCCCGGCTGTTCAACAGCCCCGCAGTCTAGCGAAAGCACCTGCTATCCCTAAACAACCATGGGACTGAAGTGCGCCTAAACTTCGCGTCCTGGTGAGAGCGTCAGGTCTCGAATGAGATCGATTCGCGGCAACGTTCGCGCCCTCGTCGTGGTGTCTGCCGTGCTGACGATCCTGGTCGTGCTCGCACCTGCCGGCGCTGCCCCCGGCGACCTCGATCCGAGTTTCGGCGTCGGAGGAACGGTCGAGACCCAGATCTCGTCGCAGGCGTCAGTCGCAGGGCTCGCGATTCAGGCCGACGGAAAGATCGTCGCGGGCGGCAACGCCTACCCCCCGGGGGGCATGGTTGCGCTTGCCCGCTACGAGCCGAACGGCAAACTCGACACGACCTTCGGATCGGCGGGCATCGTCACGGGCCCGGCCCTCGGCAACATTCAAGCGCTGGCGCTTCAGCCGAACGGGAGGATCGTGCTCGTTGGCAGTAGCTCTGACTCGAACACGAGACGGCCGTTCTTCAGCATCATCCGCTACCGACCAGACGGAAGTCTCGACACCACGTTCGGCTCCGAAGGCCTGGTCAGGGGGCCGGACGGCGCCGCTGATGCGGTGGCACTCCAGGCAGACGGAAGGATCGTCGTCGCCGGGACCGAGCCTGAGCAATACGCCTTGAAGCTCGTGCGCCTCAACGCCGACGGGGCGCTCGATTCGAGCTTCGGTTCTAACGGGAGCGTCCGGACCCTGCTGGGCTACGCCGCCTCCGCATCCGCCGTGATCGTCCAGCCGGATGGACGGATCCTGGCCGCGGGGGCCAGAGTGCCCGGGAATCCTCCCCCGCCACCTCCTCCGCCGCCGGCACCCCCGCCACCGCCCCCACCAGGCCCGCCACCCTTGCCCTGGGAAATAGCCCTCCTCCGTTACAACGCGAACGGAAGCCTCGATCCTTCGTTCGGCTCGAGCGGAGTCGTCACGACGCGGCTCGGCCGCAGCCAACTGAACCCGCCGGCAACATTCGTGGCCCTGCAGCCCGACGGGAAGATCGTTGCGGCCTCTGAGACCGAAGGGCGCCTCGCGCTGGCTCGCTACGGCCCTGACGGTGCCCTGGACCCGACCTTCGGCCCGAACGGCATCGTCGTGAGGCCATCGTTACAGGCCTCGGGGTTTCCGAGCGGACTCGCGCTTCAGACCGACGGGCAGATCGTGATCGCGGGTCGCGACGGTGTCCTTCGGTACCGTTCGAATGGTACGCCGGATGCCGCATTTGGCATCAACGGCGTGGGCCGCGCGAGCATCTTCACCGGCTCCGTCGTCCTTCAGGACGACGGGCGGATCGTGACCGGTGGGTCTCTGCACAGCCACTTTGCGCTAAACCGTTACGCCAGCGAGTCTCCGACCACGATCGGCGCCGCGCCGGCCGTCGTTGCCTACGGAAGGACAGCCGTCGTCAGAGGAACGCTCGCAGGCAAGCAGTCTGGAGTCGTCGTCAAGGTGACCCAGCGTGGCTGCTACGGCTTCAGCACGCGGGTCATCGCAACCCCGACGACGGGCCTTGGTGGCTCGTGGCAGGCTCGGGTCAGCCCAAGAAGTCGCACCTCGGTAAAGGCGATGGTGGACGGCGAGGCGAGTCTTCCGTTCATCGTGCAAGTGCGCCCAAAGCTAATGCTCAAGCGCCTCTCGCGTACACATGTGCGGGCGCGCGGTGTTGCCGGACGCTCGCTTGCCGACCAGACAGTCGTCCTGCAGCGTTTCGCCAGGGGCCGGTGGGCGAACGGTCGAAGAGTTACCCTCCGACGCAGCGCTCGTCGCGGGTCGACCGTCATCTCCGGGGCGACGTTCCGCGCTCGTGCCGGGCAGCAGCGCCTGCGCCTGCTCCTCCGCCCCAACACTTTCACCTGCTACGCAAGCGCAGCGAGCCCGGCGATCAGGGGCTAGGGCTAGAGAACCCGGCCTGCGGCCTTCGCCAGCAAGTAGGCCTGAACGAAGCCGTCGAGATCCCCGTCCAGGACTCCCTGGATATTCCCGACCTCGTGCTCGGTGCGGTGATCCTTCACCAGCTGGTACGGGTGGATTACGTAGCTGCGGATCGCATTCCCTCCGAAGCCCATGCTCACGACTCCGCGCTCCTTGGCCATTTCCGCATCGCGCTCCTCCTCGGCGAGCTCGGCCAGGCGCGAGCGGAGGATCCGCATCGCGGTCGCCTTGTTCGAGGACTGGGAGCGCTCGTTCTGGACGCTGACCACGAGGCCCGAGGGCAGATGCGTGAGGCGGACCGCCGAATCGGTCTTGTTCACGTGCTGGCCGCCGGCGCCGCTCGCGCGGTAGGTGTCGACGCGGACGTCGCTCTCGTCGATCTCGATCTCGGCGTCGTCGGGCAGGAGCGGCGCCGGAATCACCTGCGCGAAGGAGGTGTGCCGGCGGTGCGCCTGGTCGAACGGCGAGAGGCGGACGAGCCGGTGCTTGCCCCGCTCGGCTTTGAGGATCCCGTACGCGTTCTCGCCCTCGATCGTGAACGTCGTCGACTTGAGGCCGGCCTCCTCTCCCGGGCTCGCCTCGAGCACCTCGGTATTGAAGCCGCGCTTCTCCGCCCAGCGGAGATACATGCGCAGGAGCATCTCGGTGAAGTCCTGGGCGTCGGTTCCACCCGCGTCGGACTGGATCGTGACGACGGCGTCGCCCGCGTCGTACTCACCCGAGAAGAGGGCGTCCTCCTCCAGACGCGCCAGCTCCTGCTCGATCGGCTCGAGCGAGGTCTCGATGTCGGCGGCCATGTCGCCGTCCATGGCGAGGAGCTCGCGCGCGTCGTCGTACTCGCGCCTGAGCCGCTCGTAGCGCTCGAGCCGCTTGGCGATCCGGGCATGCTCGGTGGAGATCGCGGCCGCGCCCTGCTGGTCGTCCCAGAAGCCAGGCTCGCCCATCCTCGCCTCGAGCTCGGCGGCGCGTGTTGCTAGCCCGTCGGGGTCAAAGGTAATCACGGACCCAGTTGAGCTGGGCCCCGATCTGCTCCAGGCGCTCGGGAAGCGAGGCGGCGTCTGCCATGCCCGCGATGGTATCCGCCACGAACGGAACAACGCCGAGCCATGGCCATGTCCGGTGTCTGACACCGGACATGGCCGAAAGCGACAGATGGCGCTCCTGCCAACCCCGCTAGCTCAGCGAAAGACCGGGGAAACGCCGTGTCCCGATCAGCCTTGGCCGGTGTCAGACGCCGGACAGGTCCGGTTCGAACGGGCGGAGCGGACTTGAAAGCGCTGTCTAGGGCTTCATGACGACGGCGCTTAGCGCGCCGTCAAGCGCCGTGGCACTTCTTGAACTTCTTGCCGCTCCCGCACCAGCAGGGGTCGTTGCGGCCGACCTTGTCTTTATCGGAGGTCACGCGCTGCTGGGTTGCGACGGCACCGCCCCCGCCGAAGCCGCCGGTGCTCACACCACTGCTCAGTGCGCCAACCGCCGCACCGCCAACACCGGCCGCGGCGATCGCGTCTGATCCTGCCAGCGACTCGTGCTCGTACGCGTAGGCCCCGTCGTCCCCTTCAAAGGGGTGCCGCAGATCTTCGGCTTCGTGCGGCTCGATCCGGGCGTGGAACAGGAGGTTCAGGACCTCTTCGCGGATCAGGAGCCCGAGCTCGGAGAACATGGCGTGGCCCTCGGAGCGGTACTCGACGAGCGGATCCTTCTGGGCGAACGAGCGCAGGTGGACGCCCTCGCGGAGGTAGTCCATGTTCTCGAGATGCTCGCGCCAGCGAGTGTCGACGACCTCGAGGACGATGAAGCGCTCGACGTCACGCGCGACCTCCGAGGTCCAGAGCTTCTCCTTCTCGGCGTAAAGCTCGAGGGCCTCGTCCCGAAAGTCCTCCATCAGCGCCTCGCGGCTGATCTCGGTCAGGTCCTCGCGGAGTTCCTCGACGGTGAAGTCGGCGTCCGTAAAGTCGTTGAACGCCTGCACGAGCCCGTCGAGATCCCACTCCTGGATCTCCTCTCCCTCGGTGTGCAGGGCGATGAGCCGCTCCAGCACCTGGTCGATCCACTCCTTGATCTCGTCGGAGAGATCGGCGCCCTCGAGCACCTGCCGGCGCTGGGCGTAGATCACCTCGCGCTGGGTGTTCAGGACGTCGTCGTACTTGAGGACGTTCTTCCGGGAGACGAAGTTCTGCTCCTCGACCTTCTTCTGCGCGTTCTCGACCTGCTTCGAGAGGAGGCCCGACTCCATCGGCTGATCGTCCGGCACCTTGAAGCGGTCCATGATCCCGTGGATCCGATCGCCGGCGAAGAGCCGGACGAGGTCGTCCTGGCCCGAGAGATAGAAGCGCGACTCTCCGGGGTCGCCCTGGCGGCCCGAGCGCCCGCGGAGCTGGTTGTCGATACGGCGTGCCTCGTGCCGCTCGGTGCCGAGCACGTAGAGGCCGCCGAGGTCGGTGATGCCGTCGGCGAGCTTGATGTCGACGCCACGGCCAGCCATGTTGGTCGCGATCGTGACCGCGCCCGTCTGGCCCGCGTCCTTGATGATCTCGGCCTCCCGCTCGTGCGCCTTCGCGTTGAGGACGTTGTGCGGGATGCCCGAGCGGGTCAGGAGCTGCGAGAGATGCTCCGAGACCTCGACGGAGATCGTGCCCACGAGCACGGGCTGGCCCTTCTCGTGACGCTCCTTGATGTCCTCGAGGACGGCGTCGTACTTCGCTTCCTTCGTCTTGAAGATGTAGTCGTTCTTGTCGTCGCGGGCGACATTCACGTTCGTTGGGATCTGGGCCACGCTCAGGTTGTAGATCTCGACGAATTCCTTCTCCTCGGTCTTCGCCGTGCCCGTCATGCCCGCAAGCTTCTCGTAGAGGCGGAAGTAGTTCTGGAGGGTGATCGTCGCCATCGTGACGTTCTCCTCCTGAATCGCGACGCCCTCCTTGGCCTCGACCGCCTGGTGCAGGCCTTCCGACCAGCGGCGGCCCTCCATGATGCGGCCCGTGAACTCGTCGACGATCTTCACCTCGCCGCCGTCGATGACGTAGTCGACGTCGCGCTGGAAGAGCGACTGCGCCTTCAGCGCCTGCGTCAGGTGGTTGACCATCTGCATGTTGCGCGCGTCGTACATGTTCTCGATCCCGAGGGCGCGCTCGACCTTGTCGATCGCGGCCTGGCTCGGCGAGACGGTCTTGAACTTCTCGTCGTAGAGGAAATCGGCGCCCGAGAGCTCGGTCTCGTCCATGCCCTTGCCCTCGCCCTTCTGCTTGGCCGGCTGCCCGTTCAGGCCCTTCACGATGCGGGCGAAGTCGTAATAGACCTTGGCCGCCGTCTCCGGCTCTCCGGAGATGATGAGCGGCGTCCGGGCCTCGTCGATCAAGATCGAGTCGACCTCGTCCACGATCGCGTAGGTGTAGCCGCGCTGCACCGTGCCCTCGAGGGTGACGGCCATGTTGTCGCGGAGGTAGTCGAACCCGAACTCGGCGTTCGTCCCGTAGGTGATCTCGGACGCGTAGGCCTCCGTGCGCTCCGAGAACGGCATCATGTTCTGGATGAAGCCGGCGCGGACGCCCAGCGCGTCATAGACCGGTTTCATCCAGTCGGGGTCGCGCTTGGCCAGGTAGTCGTTGACGGTGACGAGGTGGACGTTCTGCCCGGTCAGCGAGTTCAGGTACAGCGGCATGGTCGCGACGAGCGTCTTTCCTTCACCCGTCTTCATCTCTGCGATGTCGCCTTCGTGGAGGACGATTCCACCCATCAGCTGTACGTCGAAGGGACGCTGGCCGAGCCCACGCTTGGCCGCCTCGCGGGCGGTAGCGAATGCCTCGAAGAGGAGCTCCTCGAGGGTCTCGCCGTTGTCGAAGCGCTGCTTGAACTCGGCGGTCTTCCCGCGCAGCTCCTCGTCGGAGAGCTTCTCGAAGTCTGGCTCGAGCGTCGTGATGTGGGCAGCCTGGGCGGCCAAGCGCTTCAGGCGCCGCCCCTCGCCCAGGCGAAGGATCTTCTCGAAGTTACCGTAATCGTCGCTGGGCATCGTTTCTAGGGTATCGGCTCAGAGCGGGTGGACCGTGACCTCCCAGAGCGTGTCGTCCAGGCGCGTCGCTCGCAGGACGAACGAGCCGAATTGCTCGGCAGCGAACGCTTCCAGGGTCGGCAGGTCGACCCTTGCTACGGCGTCGTCGACGCGGATCGTCCGCTCACCCTCGTTGACGACGAGCTCGAGCTTGTCCCCGGCGATGTCCTCGGGGACCTCGAGGACGGTCACGCGCATGGCGGCCACGCTCCAGACGTCCCCGGCCTGTTTGAGGGCGAGCGCGTGGTACGGCGCCTCGACCAGGTTCTCGAGGGCGTCGGCCAGAGGCGTCAGCGCCTCGTCGGGCAGGTCGTCGTCGGTGAAGATCGTGCCGTCCGCAAGCGCAACGAAGTCGGTCTCGTCACCGGGCAGCTCAGGCGCCTCGGCACTCGTCACGGCGTCCCATTCGCGAACCCGGGGGATGCCGTGGATTCCGGCAACCTGCCAGATCGGATGGCTGGGATCGATCATCGGCGGGCCGGCCACCTCGTTCACCCCACGCGGGAAGTCCACGCCGCCCTCCCGGGCCAGCTTCTCGTGGATCGGCTCGCCCCGTCGGAAAAGGCCCACTACGCGGGTTCGATCAACCCGTAGTTCCCGTCGCGCCGCCGGTAGACGACGTTCACCTGGTCGGAGTCCGCGTTGCGAAAGACGAAGAAATCGTGCCCGACGAGCTCGAGCTGGAGGACGGCTTCGTCCGGCGCCATCGGCTTGACGGCGAACTGCTTCGTCTTGACGATCGCCGTCGCTTCACCCTCCTCGAGACGCTCAAGCAGGTCGGGCTCCGGGATTGCGCTTTCCGGGCGATCGTGCTTGCGCGGGCGCCTCTTGTCGCGGTAGCGCTTGACCTGCCGCTCGAGCTTGTCCACGAGCTGGTCGATCGAAGCCTTCATGTCCCCTGAGGACTCTCGCGCGCGCAGCACGGGGCCCTTCGTCCAGACAGTCGCTTCGGCGACCTGGTTGTCGGAGATGGACGGGTTCTTCTCGACGGCGAGCTCGAGCTCGATCCGAGTCGGGTCCTTCACCAGCCGGTCGAGCTTGCCGAGCTTGTCCTCGGCGTACTGGCGGATCTGATCGCTGACCTCGACGTTCCGGCCCTTGACCTGAAGATTCATTGGTCGAGAACCTATCGAACGGCCCGCGCGAACGTGACCACCTCCACGCGGCGCGCGCCAGCCTTGCGGAGCGCCGAGGCTGCCGCCGAGACGGTTGCGCCGCTCGTATAGACGTCATCGACCAGGACCAGCTCCCTTGGGGCGGCGCCGGCGGCCTGGAAGACGCCGCGGACGTTTCGCCGCCGCTCGGCGAGCGGAAGGCCGCGCTGCGGGCGGACCCCCGGCGAACGAGCGAGCAGCGGGACGACCGGCAGTTGCCAGCGCTCGCCGAGCGTCACCGCCAGTCGCTCGGCGGGGTTGTAGCCACGGGTCAGACGTCGAACGGGATCGCTGGGCACGAAGACCATCGTGTACACGTTGGGGCGGGCCACGACCTCGCTCACGAGCTCCGCGGCCAGCGTTGCCAGGCTGCGCAGGCCACGATCCTTCCAGGCCGCGACGAGCGCCCGGGCAGCGTCGTCGTAGACGACGGCGGCTCGCGCCGTCGCAAACGGGATGCGGCGCCCGGCGCACTCGCGGCAGCGCTCCACCGGCCAGGCGGTCGGGGCGCCACAGCGGTCACACGACGGCCCCTCGATCCGGGCAAGGCGCCCCCGGCAGACCTCGCAGAGCGCGTCACCGGGCGCACGACAGACCGAGCAGAAGCTCGGCAGGATCAGGTCGAGCAGAGCCGCCGCCGGGTTCGTCACCCCGCCGAGGCTACGACGGAAGCTCAGACGAACGTGTCTCGGCTTTGCGCCAAAACGGGCGAAAGGCCGCTGCAGCGGCCTTTCGGGGAGGGTGTGGCGCCCCAGAAGGCGCGCACGACCTCCATGAGACCAGCGCCGGATAAGAGACTTCTAAATCTTCGGTTGCGTTTCTGTTAATCGACGGCGTACTCGCTGCGAACGGGCATTCCGGCCCGTTCTCGCAGGCGGTTGTCCGCCTCCAGCAGCTGGCGGGCATCGCCGATGTCGTCCCACTCGCCGGTGAAGCGGTAGCCGTGCACCGGGGCTTGCGTGTGCAGCCACGCGACGAAGTTCCCCGGCGCATCAGGCGGGTTGCCCTCTTCCAGGTACCTCGCGAGCAGCTCGAGGTCCTGCGCGCGGTAGAGATACGCGGCCGTCGCGGCGAGATTGCTCCGCGGGCGGGCGGGTTTCTCCTCGAAGCCGACGACCCGGTCTTCTGCGTCGAGCTCGATCACCCCATACCTCTTGAGGAGCTCGGCGTCTGCGACCTCGTACACGGCGATCGCGCTGCCGCCCTTCTTTCGCCAGAAGCCGACGAACTCCGCAAGCGAGTAGCCGACGAGATTGTCCCCCGCGACGACGAGCAAGTCCTCCCCCTCGAGCCCGGCGCGCTCGATCGTGAACGCGAGATCGCCGATCGCCCCGAGCCGGTCCTCGTTCGAGGTCGTGCCGTCGTCGTGGACCGTCACGCCTGCGGGCGCCCAGTCACTGAAGGCCGGGGCGAACCGCGAGTTGGTGACGACGTGGACCTCCTCGACGTCCTCCACCTCTCGGATCCGGTCGAGCAGGTAGTCGAGCATCGGCCGCTCGGCAAGCGGCAGCAGCATCTTCGGGATCGAGTCGGTGAGCGGGCTGAGCCGCGTTGCGTACCCCGCGGCGAGAACGAGCGCCTTCAGCGGTTAAGTACCTTCATCCCACGACGCCAGGTATTTCTCCTGCTCGGCCGAGAGCGTGTCGATGTCGATGCCCATCGTCTCCAGCTTGAGCCGGGCGATCTCCTTGTCGATGTCCTCGGGCACGTCGTACACCTTCTTCTCGAGCGAGGCCGCATTCCCGACGATGTACTCGGCCGAGAGCGCCTGGTTCGCAAAGGACATGTCCATGACCTGAGCCGGGTGCCCCTCCGCGACAGCGAGGTTGACGAGCCGCCCGTCCGCGAGCAGGTAGATCTTGCGGCCGTCCTCGAGTGTGAACTCGTCGACGAGGTCTCGTGCCTCGCGCGTCTCGGTCGCCAGGGCCCTGAGCGCGGCGATGTCGATCTCGACGTTGAAGTGGCCCGTGTTCGCGAGGATCGCGCCGTCCTTCATGCGCTCGATGTGCTCACCGCGGATGACGCCCTTGTCGCCGGTCGCCGTCACGAAGATGTCCCCGACCTCGGCCGCGCGCTCCATCGTCAGCACCTCGAAGCCGTCCATCACGGCCTCGAGCGCCTTCATCGGGTCGACCTCGGTGATGATCACGTGCGACCCCATCCCCTTGGCGCGAGTGGCGAGACCGCGGCCGCACCAGCCGTAGCCGGCAACCACGAACTTGCTCCCGGCAAGCAGCTTGTTCGTCGCGCGAATGACGCCGTCGATCGTCGACTGGCCCGTGCCGTAGCGGTTGTCGAACAGGTGCTTCGTCTTCGCCTCGTTGACCGCGACGATGGGGAAGCCGAGCGCCCCGTCGCGCTCGAGCGCCTTCAGGCGAATGACGCCTGTGGTCGTCTCCTCGGTGCCGCCGATCACGTCACCGAGCTGCTCCCGGCGATGCGCATGGAGGACGCCGATCACGTCGGCGCCGTCGTCCATCGTGATCTGCGGCTTGTGGTCGACTGCGGCCTGGATGTGCGCGTAGTAGGTGTCGTTGTCCTCGCCGTTGATCGCGAAGACGGAGACGTCGTACTCCTCGACGAGCGCTGCCGCGACGTCGTCCTGGGTCGACAGCGGATTCGACGCGCACAGCACGACGTCGGCGCCGCCGGCCTTGAGCGTGCGCGCGAGGTTTGCGGTCTCGGTCGTCACGTGCAGGCAGGCCGCAATGCGGTATCCCGCAAGCGGCTCTTCACGCTCGAAGCGCTCGCGGATCGCCGCGAGCACGGGCATGTTGCGGTCCGCCCACTCGATGCGGCGAACGCCCTCTTTGGCGAGCTCGAGATCCTTGACGTCGTGTCTGCGCGTTGTGGCCATCAGTCCTCTTTCTTTCGTTGGGGGAGTGTAGTGATCACGCCGCGAGCAGCCTCTCGTGCTTTTGCTGCTCCCAGTCGAGCGCGTCGATGTCAGCGCCGTGGAGCCATGTTTCGACTGCGGCCCGAAGGGCCGGCTCGCGGCGAAGGCGCGCAGCAAAGGCGACTTCGCCTAGCTCGACGGCGAAGCGCCGGCGCAGCTCTCGAAGCGCGTGCAGCTGGTTGAGCTCACGGAGCCCGTAGGAGCGATACCCGGAAGCGGTGCGCCGCGGCACGACGAGGCCGAGCCCCTCGAGATAGCGCAGCATGCGCGCGGACCAGCCCGTCTGAGCGCCTGCGGCTCCTACCGAGAGCGAGTTCATGGCCCAACCTTACCACACTTGTGTGAATGTTAGGACGTGCGTCGGTATTTGTCCTCGAGGCGGACGATGTCTTCGAGCTGCGGCGTCGAGACCTCGAGAATCGTCGTGTCTTCGAGGGCGTTCACCCGATGCACCGTCCCGGGCGTGATTCGCAGGGCCGCTCCTGGGCCGACGACCTCCGAGGACGTGACCTTCTGGCCCGGCTCTGCCATCTCGATCTCTGCCCGGCCGGAGTGAATGAGCCACGACTCGTCCTTCTCGCGGTGAAACTGGAGGCTCAGCGACTCACCGGCCCTGACGAACAGGAGCTTGCCGCAGTAGTCATCCGTCAGCGCCCAGATCAGCTCGTGCCCCCACGGCTTGTCGACCTTCGTCGGGTCGAACGCAAAGGGCTCCAGACCGCCCAGGTTCGGAGACTCCGTGGTCATGCTCTCGCCGCCGCGGCGAGCCAGTTGGGGCTCGCTCGCATGTGCTCCTCGGCGGTTCGCAGGTCCTTTGGCGTGTTCACTGTCAGCCAGAGGCCCTCGTGGCGCAATGCGTAGAGCTTTCCCTCGGCCGCGAGCTCCGGGAAGGTCGACCGCTCGTGGTCGCCCTTCTCGGGAAGCCGGGCGATCGCCTCTTCGTCGAGCACGTCCACGCCGGCATGCACCCAATGCGGGAGCTTCGGCGACTCGTCGAACCCGCTGACCTGATCGTCCTCTCCGAGCTCGACGACTCCGAAGCCGGTGGGCATCCGAGCAACCGTGAGCGTCGCTGCGCCGCCGCGAGCGCGATGCGCGTCAAGCAACGCGGCGAGGTCCGCGTCGATCAGCTCGTCGCCGTTGAGAACGTAAACCGGGCCGGGCTCCTCACGCACCTGCGCCGCCAGGCGCACGCCTCCCCCACGCCCCAGCGGCTCGCTCTCGGGAACCGAGATGATCTCCGGCCCCAGCCCCGCAAGCTCGGCCTCGAAGAGCTCCTCCTGGCCGGCCGCGCAGCTGACGATCACCCGCGTGACACCGGCCGACGCAAGGAGCGCAACCTGATAGGCGGCCAGCGGCCGGTCAGCGATCGGCACGAGTGCCTTCGGGCGCCCCTGAGCCGCGGCTCCGAGACGCTCGGCCTTACCGCCGGCGAGGATGATCGCTTCCATGTCTCGATTCTCCCTTTTAGGGCCGGCCTATGCCCTCGTACTGGAAGCCGGCGGCGCGCACGTCCGCGGGATCGAGCAGGTTGCGGCCGTCCACGATGAGCGGCGTGCGCATCGCCTGCAGCGTCTCGGGCGACGCGAGGCCTTCCAGCTCCGGCCACTCGGTGACGATCACCGCCGCGTCCGCTCCACGCACGGCGTCGAGCATCGACGCCTGGATCGAGACGCCGTCCAGCTCGGGATGGCCTTCTACGAGCGGATCCCAGGCCCGCACGTCGGCGCCCTCGGCGATCAGCCGCGATGCGATAACGATCGACGGCGCGTCGCGCATGTCGTCCGTGTGCGGCTTGAAGGCCAGTCCGAGCAATGCGACCGTCTTCCCGCGCAGGTCGCCGAGGTGCTCCTTCAGCTTCCCGACGAGCCGCCGTTTCTGGAGGTCGTTGACCTCCATGACCGCGGTCAGGAGCTGGAAGTGGTAGCCGCTGGTCCCGGCCAAAAGCTTGAGGAACGGGACATCCTTTGGATAGCAGCTCCCGCCGTAGCCGATGCCGGGCCGGAGATAGCTCGTGCCGATCCGCTTGTCGAGCCCCATGCCGTGCGCGACCTCGTCGATGTCGGCCCCGACTGCTTCGGACACGTTCGCGATCTCGTTGATGAAGCTGATCCTCGTTGCGAGGAAGGCGTTCGACGCGAGCTTGATCATCTCCGCAGACGGGACGCTCGTGCGCACGATCGGAGCTTCGAAGCCTTCATAGAGCGCGGCCACCCGGTCGCCGTGCTCGTCGTCGAACGCGCCGATCACGATCCGGTCCGGGCGCGCAAAGTCCTCGATCCCGCGGCCCTCCGAGAGGAACTCCGGGTTCGATACGTAACCGACCCCGGCATCGAGCTCGGCTCGGATCCTCTCACCCGCACCGACCGGGACCGTGCTCTTCATGACGAGAATCGCGTTCTCCGGCGAGCCGAGATCTCCGACCACGGACCAGACTGCCGACAGGTCCGCCTCACCGGACGGTGCCGGCGGGGTATCCACGCACGAGAAGAAGATCTGCGCGCCCGCCTTTAGCTCGTCGAGGTCGAGCGTGAACCTCAACCGCTCGCGATTGCGCTCGATCAGCTCCGCCAGGCCGGGCTCGTGGAACGGGACACGCCCCGCGTTCAGGTCTTCGATCTTCGCCGGCACGACGTCCCGGACGACGACGTCGTGCCCGAGATCGGCAAAGCAGGCGCCTGTGACGAGGCCGACCCACCCGGCCCCGAAGACGCCGAGGGGCTGCTTCTTGGCGCTCACGCGCGAAAATCTACTTGCGGAACGGCTTGAGGCCCTTGGCGATCTCGAGCATCGTCGCGTTCGAGAGCGAGTCGAGCAGGGTGTTCACGACCCAGTAGCTCGCGCCTCCGGCGCGGAGGACGACCATGTGCAGGTGCGGGCCGCTGAAGTACAGGTCATATTGCCGGCCCTTGATGACCTCGCTGAGGTTCTTGCCTTCGAGTGCGGGCGCGTCCGTCCAGTCGGTCTGCTGGATGCCCCAGTACTCGTTCGATCCGGTTCGGAACGTGAAGCGAACGGTCTTCCTGTCGTCCAGCTTGTAGACGCGGAACGGGACCTCCGAGTCGATGACGGAGGTGCGCTCGATGACGGTCGGGATCTGGAGGGGGAAGCCGACCTTCCACGCGCGTGCGGCACGCACGGACGGAAGCGTCTCGGCCTTGCCCGGCCGGACGTTGGGCGGCTCCCGCGGAGGCGTGCGATCGGGGGCGGTCGGCGTCAGCTCGCCCGTGAAGTTCTGCCCCACGACCACGGTCAGCATGGCCCCGTTGGACAGCGTGAGCAGCCCCGAGTTTCCGGTCGGAAGGGGCTTGGCGTCGGCCGAGTTGAAGAGACCGACCATCTTCACCGCTGCGAGGCGCGCGCCTTTGGCCTTGCTGAAGAACACCTGTGTCCGGAAGGCCCGACCCCACTTCCCGGGCGCATTGGCCTGGAAGCCTTCGGGTGGCGATTTCACCGCGTAGCCCTTCTGGGCCAGCGCGTAGCTCGTGTTCGCCGCGGCGCCGGCGATCCCGTTTCCGTTCAGGACGACGACCGAGGTGCGCTTTGGGCTCGGCGTCGGCGTCGTACGCACCCTCCGGTGCATGACCTGGGCGGTCGCCTTCTCCGGCGCATCGGTGTCCGGATGCTGGAACTCGTTGACGGCGGCCTGGATGTTCGACGGGTCCGTGACCAGGTCATTCGTTCCAGTCAGCCCTTCGAGCTTGACCTGGACGAAGTTCCCCGAAGGCAAGCCGTAGGCGAAGAACGCGTAATTGAGCAGGGTCCTGCCCGAGATCGCGCCTCCGCCCTGTCCGATCTCGACGTTGCTGCGCAGCACCTTGAAGATCTTCGGAACCGTGCTCGGGTTCGTCACCTCGTGGTTCACGGCCTGCTTGGTCGCCTTCACGAACTGCTGCTGGCGGGCGAGCCTGAAGATGTCGGAGTCGGTGTGCCTGTAGCGGACGAAGGCGAGCGCCTGGGAGCCTGTGAGCTTCTGGTAGCCGGGCCGTAGGTTGATGGTCGCGTAGGTGTCGCCGCCCTGCTGGTTGTCGTTGAAATAGCGGCGGTCGACGTCGATCCAGACGCCACCCAGCTTGTCCACGATGTCCCGGAAGCCCTGGAAGTTGACCGTGATCAGGTAGTGGATCTTGAGGCCGGTCAGAGCGCGAACGGTCTCGAGCGTGCCCGCGGGGCCGCAGAAGGCATACGCGGAGTTGATCTTCCCGATCGACGCTCCTCCGTTGGGGCAGCGGACCTCGACGTTCAGGTCGCGCGGAAACGACAGTAGCGTGATCGAGTTGGTGTCCGGATCGGCCCGCATGAGCATGACCGTGTCCGAGCGCCCGGGGAACGAGCCGTCCTCCGGCCGGTGGTCGTAGCCGATCAGAAGCGCATTAGCCGCCTGCCCCGGAATGGGATGGTTCAGGATCTTGGCGGCGCGGGCGGTCCGAACGCTGAGCGAAGAGAAAGCCGCCGCGTTCTCGTCGGCGTAGAGATAGGCGCCTCCTGCGATCCCCGCAACGACGGCCACGCAGCTCGCCAGGAGGATGAAGAGGATGCGCCCGACCGTGCGAACCACGCTGCGCTTCCGCTCAGGCTGCTGGTAGCGCTGAACAGGGCTCAGGACACCGGGCGGGAGGACGGCGCGGCCGCCGCCGTTGACGACCGCTACACGGCCCATTCCTCGCTTCAGAGTGGTTCTCATCCGAAAAGCCGCGAACGCCTCTCGGCGTCCACTTCCACGATCGTAGCCAACTCCACGGCTACTTCGCGCACTACCCGGCCAGTCCTATGTCTTGGCGGCGCCGGCGTGTGCCTGGTTCAGGGACTCCTCGGCGAGGCGCGTGCCCTCGACCATGTTCCGGAGCTTCTCGTAGGCGACGTCCCAGCTGCGGGTTCGCAGGCCGCAATCCGGGCAGACGTGGATCCGGGCGGGGTCGCCGAAAACGTCGACCGCGTACAGGATCCGGTCGCGCACGAGCTCGGGGGGCTCGACGAAGTCGGTGTGGATGTCCAGCACGCCGAGGCCCAGGATCGGGTCGTACGGCAGATCTCGCCACTTGGAGATCACCTCGTACCCGGGTCGCTCCGCCGCCGAGGTGCCGAGCTCGCGCGTGTCGTAGTTCGCGAAGCCGACGCAGTACTGGCGGCAGCCGCTCATGCCCTCGATCGCCGGGAAGAAGAGGTCGTAGTCGGAGAAGCAGAGGTGCGTCGAGAACATGCAGCCCTCGAGCCCCTCGACCGAGACGTTGAAGCTCTCGACGAAGACGTCGAGCTCGTCCTCCTCGGTCGATGCGCCCGGCTCGTCGATCTGGATCCACTTCGCGCCGAGGTCGATCAGCGCCTCGAGGTTCGGGCGGATGATGTTCCGCGCGATGTCGAGCGTCAGCTCACGGCGCGCCGCCACCTCGTCGGCTCGGGAGAGCCCCCCTCCGAGGCGGCCCTCCTTGGGCAGGTGGTGCTCGTCGTACGACCAGACGGCCAGCGTGTACGCGCCGGTGATCGGGATCTTCAGGTCGTGCTTGGCAGCCGACTGGAGGAAGGAGAACTCCTCGTTGTGGTACGGCTCGGCGAGCGAGACAGGGCCGGTTGCGGCCGACTTCAAGTAGTACTTGTTGTCGAACGAGCGCACCGTGCCGCGCGGCTCGAAGCCGTTGGAGTGGGCGATCGCCCACCCGTACATCTCGCTCCGCTGCTGCTCGCCGTCCCAGATGACGTCGACACCCGCCGACTCCTGGAGGCGCACGCAGTACTTGCTGGCCCAGCGGGCGATCTCGTCCGGGTCGCGCTCGTCCTGCTGGAGGAGCTCGACGAGCTGCTCAAAGTCCTCGACGCCGACCTTCTCGCCCCAGGCGCGCGCGTGTTCGATGTCGCTCTCCTCGAGCGGCTTGCCCGCCGAGGTCTTGACGAGCCACGGCGGCTTCGCCAGCGACCCCACTTCGTGCGTCAGAAACTTGAGTTCGCCGTTCATGCTGCTGCCTCCGTGGTTGCGGTCTTCGCCTTGCCGAGCCGTCCGAGCTTTTCCCGCGCCACCTGCTCGGACACGTACTGGAGATCGCCGTTCGGGACGAGAGCGATCTCCTCCACGCCGCGCCCGCGAAGCGTCTCGACGAACGCTGCGATCTCGCGCGGTTCTTCGAGCACCGAGCTCCGGGCATCGAGAACTCCGGCCAGAAGAACCTTGCCGAAGCTCTCCGGCAGGTCGGTCGCTGCCGTCGCATAGAAGTCGATGCCGATTGCATGCACGGGCAGGTCGGCGACGCCTTGCGCCAGAACCCGCTGCGCGTTCCCGAACGTGAGCCAGAGCGCGAGCTTCGGCCCGCCGTCCAGGATCTTGAGAGCCTCGTCGACGGCGGCGAGGTCGGGGCTCTCCTCACGCGCGAGATACGGCTCTTCGAGCACGACGAGATCGGCATCGATCGCGTCGAGCTGCGGCTTCAGAACGCTTTCGGCCAGAGCTTTGAGCGCGACATCCGTCCCGTGCGAAAGAGCGAAAGGCGACGGCAATGTCACGAGACGCGCCCCGGGCAGAGGCGCGATGTACCGATCGTCGAGCGGTGCACGAAGCTTCGGTTCGGCGGTCGTGGCGCTCGGCGCCCTGTAGAAGCTGTTCGTGTCGAGAAAGCGCGTCAACGCGCCGGTCTCGAGACCCTCGCTCCCTTCGACGAGGGGCCGGAAGATGTCCTGCCAGCGCAGCATCCCGTCCGCCAGGAGATCGAAGCCCGCGTCCTGCTGCGCCGAGACGAGCTGAGCGAGATCAGCGTCGGTCTGGTCGTCGACCGCCTCGGGAGTCGTCCGCCCACGGTCGAGGTCGCGCGTCGCCTGGACGAGCGCCTCGGAACGCGGATAGAGCCCTGGGATAAAAGCCTGCAATTCGCCTCCTTTACGAACGAAACCGCTCCCGCCAAAGAGATCGGAAGCGGAGCGCTCCGGGCTCTTTAGGCGTTTTTGATGAACCTGGTCGCCAAGCTGCCTTTCAAAGCTTTCCAGGTGCCGCTGAGAATATCAGCCGCAGATCGCGCGGCTCATCCGCGCCCGATCACCGCCAGCTGGTTCTCCGCGTGCTTGATCCGCTGTTCGAGCTGCCAGCGATCGGCATCGGACTCGCCGCGGTCGAGGCGTTCGAGCTCGGCCTGCGCGGTTTCGAGCTGCTCGCGGGCGTGCGCGTCGTCGATCTCCTTTGCGTTCACCGCGTCGTCGACGAGCGCGAGTGCACGATCCTGTTCGACCTTGAAGAAGCCGGGGCCCGTGGCGAACTCATGAACCTCCGTGTCGCGCTTCACGTGGACGCGCGTCGAACCGGCTTTCAGCATCGCGATCAGGGGCGCATGCCGGGCGAGAACCCCGATTTCACCGTCGGCCCCGGGCACAATCATCATCTCGACCTCGCCCTCGAAGACGGGCCCGTCAGGCGTGACGAGCGAGACGTCGAACGTGGCCACTACGCGGGCGTCGGCTCGGGCTCGCGCTCGGCTTCGGCCTCGGCCTCGGCTTCGGCCGGCTCTTCCTCTGCCTGCTCGGCGGGCTCCGCCGAGCCACGACCCTTGGCAACCGCCTGCTCGATCGTCCCGACCATGTAGAACGCCTGCTCCTGAAGGTCGTCGTGCTTGCCCTCGAGGATCTCCTGGAAGCCCTTGATCGTGTCCTCGAGCTTCACGTACTCGCCGGGCGTGCCGGTGAACTGCTCGGCCACGAAGTTCGGCTGCGAGAGGAAGCGCTGGATCTTTCGCGCCCGCTGCACGGTCACCTTGTCCTCGTCGCTCAGTTCCTCCATGCCGAGGATCGCGATGATGTCCTGCAGATCCTTGTAGCGCTGAAGGATCTCCTGGACGCCTCGGGCCGTGTTGTAGTGGTCGTCGCCGACGATGTCCGGCTGGAGGGCGCGCGAGACCGACGTGAGAGGATCGACGGCCGGATAGATCCCCTGCTCGACAATCGCGCGGTTGAGCTCGGTGGTCGCGTCGAGGTGCGCGAAGGTCGTCGCAGGCGCCGGGTCGGTGTAGTCGTCCGCAGGCACATAGATGGCCTGGATGGAGGTCACCGAGCCCTTCTTCGTGGACGTGATCCGCTCCTGGAGCTGGCCCATCTCGGTGGCGAGCGTCGGCTGGTAGCCGACTGCGCTCGGCATGCGGCCGAGCAGCGCAGAGACCTCCGAGCCGGCCTGGACGAAGCGGAAGATGTTGTCGATGAAGAGGAGGACGTCCTGGCCCTCCTCGCGGAAGTACTCGGCCATGGTCAGCCCGGAGAGGCCGACACGGAGGCGCGCGCCCGGCGGCTCGTTCATCTGCCCGTAGACCAGCGCCACCTTGTCGAGGACGCCGGACTCCTGCATCTCGAGCCAGAGGTCGTTGCCTTCGCGCGTCCGCTCGCCCACGCCGCAGAAGACGGAGACGCCGCCGTGCTCCCGGGCGACGTTGTGGATCAGCTCCTGGATGAGGACGGTCTTGCCGACGCCCGCGCCGCCGAAGAGGCCGACCTTGCCGCCCTTGACGTAGGGCGCGATCAGGTCGATCACCTTGATGCCCGTCTCGAAGATCTCGGTCTTGGGCTCGAGGTCGGAGAAGGCCGGGGGGTCGCGGTGAATCGGCCAGCGCTCGCCGCCCTCGCTCGGCGCTTCCTTCTGGTCGATCGGCTCGCCGATCACGTTCCAGAGGCGCCCAAGGGTCTCGTTGCCGACCGGAACGGTGATCGGGCCGCGAAGATCGACCACATCGACGCCCCGAGAGAGGCCGTCGGTGGAGTCCATCGCGACCGCGCGGATGCGGTCGTCTCCGAGATGCTGCTGGACCTCGGCGACGAGCGCGCGCCCGTCGACAGTGATCTGCACGGCGTGGTAGATCTGGGGCAGCTCGTCCGGGAAGAGCGCGTCGATGACGACGCCCTTCACTTCGATCACCTTGCCGACGTTCTGATCGTTTTCTTGCTCAGGCATTCGACTCCGGGACAGGGGTTTGCGAGGCGCGCCGCCGGCCAAGCGCACGCCTGGCGGCGCGGCGGAGTCTACCCGAGCGCGGCTCGTCCTCGACCGACAGGTCCCAGGGTTGCGCTCGGCTCAATCCTGCCGCCACACGGGCGGCGTGGTCGAGTGCTCAGACGTAGGAGGAAACTGGTGACGCGAGCATTAAACGGGCTGGGTGCCCGCTGGGCGCGGCAGCGTCTCGGCGATGCGCTCGGTCAGCTGTTGCAACTGGCGCTGCCGCATCTGGTCCTTGCTTGGCTCCGCCGACACGGGGGTGACCCCGGCGCCGAGTTGGCCGTCGCGCAGAGTCGTCGAGAGACTGGCGACGCCGACCGCAGCGAACGCGACAACCGCCGCCACCGCGACCTGGAACGAGCGAGCGGTAACACGGCCTCGCCTGGGCAGCTCGATCGGCTGCTCGAGAGGCTCGAGCGGCGCAGCTCGCAGTGCACCGGTGAAGGCATCCACTTCAGTCATGAATGCTCTGCACTCGGCGCAGCGGGCCAGGTGGCGATCGACGAGCGCCTGCTCGATGCGAGAGAGGTCGCAGTCCAGCCCCAGGGAGACCCACTCCCGGATCTGGTCGCAACGGTGCCGTATTTCCGCGTGGGAAAGGGCCATATTCAGTGTGACGAGCGGATTGCCATCGAAGTTAGCAGTCTAGGCAAGACTTTTCTCACTATCGGCAAAAGCGCCGAGGATGAGTAGGGCAATTCCGAGACCGATCACGAGCGCCGAAACACGAACGCTTTCCCGCTGTTCCTCTCCCGTGGCCGAACGGACGCGCTTACGGCCAAATCCGAACATGCTGGGCCGTTCCAGGTCACCTTCGGCTCGTAGGACGCCGCGGTTCCCGACGAAGAATCCGGTCAGCAGGAGCACCGAGCCGACCAGGTAGAAGCCCACGGCGATCGACCTCCTCAACGATGTCCCCGCGAGCAGCGCGAGGACAAGCGAGAAGGCCAGCGTCGCACCGCCGATGGAAGCCGTCATGATGACCAGCCGGCGAACGCCGCCGAGGAGCACGCCCGCACCTCGTTCGGCCGGCACGTCGCCGCTTTACTTTGCCGCTTGGGTTCCGCCGGCGCGCATCTCGTCCGCAGTCAGCGGCCAACGCTCGAGCGGGTAATGGCAAGCGGCGACGTGTCCCTCGCCCATCGGGTACAGCGCCGGTTCCTCGACGTCGCAATGCCCCTCGTGGAACCGTGGGCAGCGCGGGTGGAACCAGCAGCCGCTGGGCGGATTGATGGGGTTGGGGACGTCGCCCTCGAGGACGATCGCCTGGCGCTGGCGGCCGAGCTCGGGGTTCGGGATCGGCACGGCGGAGAGGAGCGCGCCGGTGTACGGATGCTTCGGCTCGACGTAGAGGTCCGCGCGCGACGCGATCTCGACTGCATGGCCGAGGTACATGACCATCACCCGGTCCGAGATATGCCTGACGACGTTCAGGTCGTGGGCGATGAACAGGTAGGTCAGCCCGAACTCCTGCTGCAGGTCCTTGAGCAGGTTCAGGATCTGGGCCTGCACGGAGACGTCGAGTGCGGAGACAGGCTCGTCGCAGACGATCAGCTTGGGGCTGATCGCCAGTGCGCGGGCGACACCGATGCGTTGCCGCTGCCCGCCTGAGAACTCGTGCGGGAAGCGGTTGTAGTGCTCCGGGTTCAAGCCGACGACCTCGAGGAGCTCCTGCACCCGCCGCTTCACCTCTGCGGCCGTGCCCAGCTTGTGCACCTCCAGGGCCTCGGCGATGATGAAGCCGACCCGCTTGCGGGGATTCAGCGACGCATACGGGTCCTGGAAGATCATCATCATCTCGCGCCGTACGGGCCGCATCTTCACCCGGTTGAACCGCGTGATATCGCGCCCGTCGAAGACGACGCGGCCGGCCGTAGGCTCGAGGAGCTTCATCACGCAGCGGGCCATCGTCGACTTGCCGCAGCCCGACTCGCCGACCACGCCGAGCGTCTCTCCGCGCTTGACGGAGAAGCTGACGCCGTCGACGGCCTTGACGGCGCCGACCTGCCGCTGGAAGACGATCCCGCGCGTGACCGGGAAGTGCTTCTTCAGGTCCTCGACGACGAGCAGGTCGTCGCTGGAAGGGGTAAAGCCACTCGGCGCCGGAGCCGGGGCCGACGTCGTCGTCTCGCTCATCTACGAGGCCTCCGCCAGCGTCCCTTCGAGCAGCTTCTCCGCTTCACGTCGCTTCGTATCCTCGTCGAGATGGCACGCCTGGAGATGATCGTCGATTCCGGGGACGGGCACCAGGGGAGGCTCTTCGGTGCGGCAGACACTCATCACGTACGGGCACCGCGGGTGGAAGCGACAGCCCGACGGTGGGTTGAGCAACGAGGGTGGCTGCCCCGGGATCTGGACGAGGCGCTCGACGTCGGCGTCGAGCCTCGGCAACGACCCGAGCAGTCCCCAGGTGTAGGGATGCCGCGGCCGCGTGAATATCTCGTTGACGGGCGCGTGCTCGACGACCTTGGCCGCGTACATGACGACGACGTCATCGGCGGTCTCGGCAACGACGCCCAGGTCGTGCGTGATCATGATGATCGCGCTGCCGAACTCCTGTTGCAGCGTTTTCGTCAAATGGAGGATCTGCGCCTGCGTCGTCACGTCGAGTGCCGTCGTCGGCTCGTCCGCGATCAGGAGGTCGGGATCGTTGACCAGCGCCATCGCGATCATCACGCGCTGCCGCATGCCGCCCGAGAACTGGTGTGGGTAATCGTCGATCCGGCGTTTCGGGCGTGGAATCCCGACGGCTCCGAGGAGCTCGAGCGCGCGGGATCTCGCAACCTTCTTCGTCACGTCGCGGTGGAGCAGAACCGCCTCGACGAGCTGCCGGCCGATCGTGTGCACGGGATTCAGAGAGGTCATCGGGTCCTGGAAGATCATCGCGATGTCGTTGCCGCGGATGTCCCGCAACTGGCTCTGTTTCATCTTCAGCAGGTCTGCGCCGTTGAACAGGGCCTCGCCGCTCGTGATCGCCGAAGCCTTCGGGTTCAGGCCCATGATCGTCAGGCACGTGACGCTCTTCCCGGAGCCGGATTCGCCCACGATGCCCAAGGTCTTGCCCTTCTCGACCTTGAAGGTAACGCCGTCGACGGCCTTGACGATGCCGTCGTCGGTCCTGAAGTAGGTCTTGAGGTCGTTTACCTCGAGAAGGGACATAGCTCCGCCGTTACGACAGCCTGATTCGGGGGTCGATCCAAGCGTAGAGGACGTCGACGACGAGGTTGAACGTGATGATGGCAAGCGTCCCGAACACGACCACCCCCTGCACAATGGGCAAGTCGTACTGGTCGATGGCCACCACCGCCGTTCGCCCCAGCCCCGGCAAGGTGTAGACCGCCTCCGTGAAGATCGCGCCGCCGAGGGCGATGCCGATGTCCATGCCGAGCATCGTCACGACCGGCAGCAACGCGTTGCGCAGGATGTGCGAGCGCATGACGCGGGACTCCGACGCGCCCTTTGCCCGGGCCGTGCGGACGAAGTCCTCGTTCATCGTCTCCATCACGTTGGCGCGCACCATGCGCACGTAGAGGGCGGCGAAGAGAATTGCGAACGTCGCCCACGGCAGGATCATGTGGTGGGCCCAATCGACGATCCCTCCGCAGCCAAGGCCCTCCGGCGGGTTGAACGCGTCGCAGTAGCCGGTGATCGGCGTTAACTGCAGCTTCGCGCCGAAGAAGTACGAGAAAATCAGACCAATCCAGACCGGATGCGCGGAGACACCGATCAGGACGAAGATCATCGCGCCTCGGTCTAAGAGCGATCGCGGACGCAGGGCGGAGAGAATCCCGATGCTGAGCCCGATCATCATCCAAAGGATTGCGCCGCCGAAGACGAGCGAGGCCGTGACGGGCGCAGCGTCCGCGATGATCGTGTTCACCGACTGCTCGGTGATGTACGACTTCCCGAGATCCCTGTCGATCACGAGTCGTTCGAGGAACTTCCCGTACTGAATGATGATCGGCCGGTCGAGCGCGAGCTCCTCCCGAGCCTGCTCCAGACACTCGGTGCGGGCGCGCTCTCCGCCGCAGATGATGCGCTCGGGGTTAGCCGGCGCGAGGAAGAAGATCACGTACGTGACGAGCGTCACCGCTATGAAGAGGAACACCGCCCACAGCAGGCGCCGGATCATGAACCGCAGCATCTACCTACCTCTTCTCCGCCAGGATCATTTGAATGCGAAACCTTAGCTTAGTTGGGGCTATAAGACGACGAGGCGCCGGATTTCTCCGGCGCCTCGTCGATTGAAACAACCGTACGTCTACGTGCCTCCTACTTCAGGGACATGACGTTGTACGGGAACTGCTCATACAGCGACTGGTAGACCAGGCTCTTCGGGTCCACCTTGTTGCTGAAGAAGAACTGGTTGGTCGGCTGGTTCCAAGCTGCCCATGGACCCTGCTTCGTAACCAGGTCGTTCTCGAGCTGTGCATAGGTGCTCAGGCGCTTCGCACCGATGAGCTTCGCAGCGCTCTCCATCCGCTTGTTGTAAGCGGCGTTGTTGAAGTACGCCAGGTTGTTGTTGTTCTCTTCCTGGAGTGCTCCACCGTAGAGAAGAACGTTGATGAAGTCATACGGGTCGGAGTAGTCCTGGCACCAACCACCGGTCGTGAACGCATGCGGCGAATTGCGCTTGCCCGCAGCGTCGTAGATTGCGAATCCGCGGAAGCCCTGCGGATCGATGTTGACCCCGATCTGCGCGAGGTAGCTCCGAACGAGCTCCATCCGCTGAGGACCAGGAGCAGCGAGACCGTAGTAGTACTTCCACGCTCCGCTCTTCGTATGGCCCTGCGCGAGCTGCCTTGCCCTGCTCACGTTCGAGGTGTTCGGATAGCCCTTGCTGCCGAGCTCCCTGAACCCTGGGAACCCGCTGGGCAGGTACTGGTCGGTCGGCTTGCCGGCATACGCGCCGGAAAGGTCGACCATCGCCTTGCGGTTGATGACGTAGTTGACTGCACGGCGCAGGCTTGGGTTGTTGTTGAACAACTGGGCGCCTGAGCCCGTTCCGCCGGAGTTCATCGCGACGTAGCTGACGCAGTTCGAGCCCGTGACACGGAAGCGGCCCTTGGTGGTGCCGAATTCCCTGCCGAGCTCAGCCGGAGCGGTTGGCGGAATGTCGTACGTGTAGTCCGCCTGGTTCGCCCTGACCTCCTGGTAGCTCGCCTCGAGGTTCACGACGGTCTTGATGTTGATCTGCGATGAGGTTCGCGCGGTCGCCTCTTGTACTTGCGAGAGACGTTCTTCGCGTAGTTCGGGTTCTTCTTGATCGTCACGAGCCGGTTCGGCTCACGGTCGGACACGTAGTACGGACCGGCCGACGGAAGCGGGTTGGACCCGCTCACGTTGATGACCTTGTTCTGCCTGGACAGGGTCGTCGGCAGCGCCTGGAAGAACGGCATCGTGATCTTCGCGAGGAAGGTCGCGTCCGGCTTCGTGAGCGTGATGGTCAACTTGCTGCCCTTGACCTTGACACCCGAGGCCTTGGTGGCGTTTCCGTCACGCACGGCCTGAGCACCGACGATGTTCGTCGCATTGGCGTCGGCGATGAACTGGAACGCCGGCGACTGAATCTCTTTGCCGAGCGCCCTGTTGATCGCAAACGCATAGTTTGCCGCCTTGACCGGCGTGCCGTTACTGAAACGGAAGCCGGGGCGGATGGTGAACGTGTAGACACGCCCGCCCTTCGACACCCTGTAGCTCGAAGCACCTTCCGGGATCAGGCGAGACCCGCGCGGGGCTGCCGCATCCGGATAGTTGAGGAGCTTGAGGGCTGTCGAATACTGGATGTGCCACGTAGTCGTGCCGTACGCCAGCGACGGATCGATGTCGTCGATGTCCGTCACAGGAAGATCGACACGCAACGTGCCGCCCTTCTTCAGCGCGCCCTTCGAGGCCTGATCGGCCTTTGACGAGCTGCTGCTCGCCGGGCCCGCCGCGACGAGGAGGCTCACGCCCACCGCCAACATGGCAATGGAGAACCATGATCGTCTTTGCACTAGGACTCCTTTCGTTAACTCGACCGGCCCGTTCGACCGGCCCGGGGAGGCGAGACGCTCCCCCTCCAGAGCTATGACGCGGTGCGAGCGGGAATGTTAGTGGAGCCCGCTACGAACTTTTCCGCCTGCGAGAGCAGGCCTCATTCAATGCGTGCTGCGCGGGTCGAACGCGTCGCGAAGCCCGTCTCCGAGCAGGTTGAACGCGAGCGTCGTCAAGAGCACCGCCAGCCCGGGCCACAGCATCAGCGTGGGCCGCACTGTGTAGAACTCGACCGAATCGGCGAGCATGTTGCCCCAGCTCGCGGTCGGCGACTTGATGCCCAGGCCGAGGAACGAGAGCCCGGCCTCGGCGAGCACGAACTGCGCGACGATGAGCGTCGAGTAGACGATCATCGGAGCCATGAGGTGCGGTAGAACGTGCGAGCGGATGATCCGCCAGTCGCCGGCGCCGACCATCCTGGCTGCCTCGATGTACTCCTTCTCGCGGATCGAGAGCACCTGGGCACGCATGATCCTCGCTGGATAGAACCAGCCGAACACGCTGAAGACCAACACGAGCGTGATCACCCCGTTGGAGAACAGTCCTAACGTGATGTCGTCGAGCCTCGGCCCCACCGTCGCTGCGAGAGCGATGATGAAGAGCAGGGCGGGGAAGGCCATCGTGATCTCGGTGATCCGCGACACGACGGTGTCGACCAGGCCGCGGAAATAGCCCGCAGCCGCTCCCAGTAGGACGCCGATGACCATCACGAAGAACGTCGAGAGGACTGCGACCTCGAGCGAGACCTGCGCGCCGTTCAGCAGGCGCAGCAGCTCGTCGCGACCGAGCCGGTCGCTCGCCCCGAGGATGAGGACGGTCGGTTCCTGTGTGAACGGGTCGTTCAGGCGGATCATGAGGCTAGCGTTGGGGTTCAGATCCGGATCGATCGCGGGCGGGCCGACGAAGATCGCGTTCGGGCCGTGGCCGAGGTAGTGCTCCGCGATCCGTGAGCCGAAGAAGGCCGTCAGGACGAGGAGGACGATGAAGATGGCACTGATGATCGCCACCTTGTCGCGTCGGAACCGCCGCCACACCTGCTCCCAGTACCCGCGCGCGCGAACCGCTTCGATCTCACCGAGCTCGGAATGCGTCTCGGCGGCGACCGCCGCTCCCAGGCCCGCACCGGTGCCCAGGACATCTTGAGGCGATTTCTCTCGGCTCGGCATGCAGCAGGGAAAGCATAACGACGCCGGACTCGACGTCGTACGTAGTCAGACGGGGCCCGGCCCCACTTGTTAGTAACTTGTTAGGCGGTCAGAGCATCCGCGCCGGCGACGACCTCGAGGATCTCCTGCGTGATCTCGGCCTGGCGGGCCCGGTTCATCTGGAGGGTCAGGTGGTCGATCAGCTCGGCGGCGTTGCTCGAGGCGTTGCGCATCGCGGTCATCCGGGCGCCCTGCTCGGAGGCGGCCGACTCGAGCAGCGCCCGATAGAGCGTCGTCTCGACGTACACGGGGAGCAGCCGTTCGAGGATCTGCTCGGGCTCCGGCTCGTAGATGAAGTCTCCGAGGAGCGCCTGTGAGTGTTCGTCACCGCCCTCCAGGAGAGTCTCCGGGAGCGGCAGCACCTCCTGGGCGACAACCCGCTGGGTGAGGGCCGACTCGAAGTGGTTGTAGATGACGACGACGCGGTCGACCTCCTGCTCCGCAAAGAGCTCGGAGACACGGTGGGCGATCGCCTGTGCGTCGGCGTAGCGAGGGCTGTCGCTGAAACCGTCCCACGCCTGCGCGATCTCGTAGCGCCGAAAGCGCAGCGTCGAGGCGCCTTTCCGCCCGGAGACGAGCCAGCGCGGCTCGACGCCCTCGTCACGGAGGCGACGCTCGGTCGCGAAGGCTTCGCGCAGGACCTGCGCGTTGAACGCCCCGGCAAGCCCGCGGTCTCCGGTCAGCGGCAGGAGCGCGGCCGTCCGCACCTCGCGCCGCTGGAGCAGCGGCAGCCCGCGAACCGACGAGCTGGCCCGCGCGACACCGACCATCAGCTCCTCCATCCGCTGGGCGTACGGCCTCATCGCCTCGATTCGAGCCTGGGCGCGCCTCAGCTTGGCCGCGGCGACGAGCTCCATCGCGCGGGTGATCTTCCGCGTGTTGCGGACCGAGCGGATCCGGCGCTTGATGTCCTGGACCGCCGCCATCAGGTCCTACGAAGCGGCTCCCACGAGCCCCGGCTCCTGCGAAGGGTTGAAGCTCTGCTTGAACTTCTCGAGCTCCGTGTTGAGCCGCTCGGCGAGCTCGTCGGGGAGGTCGCCCGTCTCGCGGATCTCCTTGTAGACCGTGCCTTCGGTGCGGAGGTACTCCCGCAGCTCGTCCTGGAACCTCGACACGTCCTCCACGGGAACATCGTCCAGGAACCCGTTGATGCCGCCGTAGATCCCGACCACCTGCTCCTCCATCGGCCACGGCTCGTACTGCGGCTGGTTGAGCGTTGCGACCATTCGCTCGCCACGGGCCAGCGTCTTCTGGGTCTCGAGGTCGAGCTCGGAGCCGAACTGCGAGAACGCCTCGAGCTCGCGGTACTGCGAGAGCTCAAGCCTCAGGCGCCCGGCGACCTTCTTCATGGCCTTCGTCTGCGCGCTCGCGCCGACACGCGAGACAGACCGGCCGACGTTCACCGCCGGGCGCACGCCCGAGTAGAAGAGATCGGCCTCGAGGAAGATCTGCCCGTCGGTGATCGAGATCACGTTCGTCGGGATGTAGGCGGCGATGTCGCCGGCCTGCGTCTCGACCACCGGCAGCGCCGTCATGGAGCCCCCGCCGCGATCGTCGGAGAGCTTGCTCGCGCGCTCGAGCAAACGCGAGTGCAGATAGAAAACGTCACCGGGGTACGCCTCGCGCCCGGGCGGTCGCCGGAGAAGCAGCGACATCTGCCGGTAGGCGTCCGCATGCTTCGAGAGGTCGTCGTACATGACGAGCGAGTGGCCGCCCTTGTTCATGAAGTACTCGCCCATGGCGCAGCCCGCGTAGGGCGCCATCCACTTGATCGGAGCAGCCTCGGAGGCAGGCGCCATGACGATGATCGTGTACTCCATCGCCCCCCGGTCCTTCAGGAGCTCGTAGATCTGCGCCACGGTCGAGGCTTTCTGCCCGATGGCGACGTAGACACAGGTCACGTCCTGGTCGTGCTGGTTCAGGATCGTGTCGATCAGGATCGCCGTCTTGCCGGTCGAGCGGTCGCCGATGATCAGCTCGCGCTGACCGCGACCGACGTTCGTCATCGCATCGATCGCCTTGATCCCGGTCTGGAGCGGCTCCTTAACCGGTTGACGGTCGATGACGCCCGGCGCCTTGATCTCGAGCGCGAGCCGCTCGTCCGTCTCGATCGGCGGGCCGCCGTCCAACGGGTTCCCGAGCGGATCCACGATGCGCCCGATCAGCGCCTCGCCGACGGGAATGCTGGCGACCCGGCCCGTTCGCTTCGCGGAGTCGCCCTCCTTGATCAGGTCCCATTCGCCGAAGAGGGCACAGCCGACGTTGTCCTCCTCCAGGTTGAAGGCGAGGCCCGTGACGCCGCGCTCGAACTCGAGCATCTCCATCGCGACGGCCGACTCGAGGCCGTAGACACGGGCGATGCCGTCGCCGACCTGGAGGACGGTGCCGACCTCGGCGAGGTCGGTCTCGACGTCGTAGCGCTCGATCTGCTTGCGCAGGATCGACGTGATCTCTTCGGGGCGTACTTTCACGAGCGGGCTCCTTGGACTAGTTCGTGTCGTAGACGGTCAAGACGGCCGCGGACGCTCGAGTCGACCTCGAGCGAGCCGGCCTTGAGGACGAGCCCGCCGACGAGGCCGGGGTCGACGGAGCGCGTTGCTTCGACTCGCCTGCCGGAGGCCTGCTCGATCTGCTCCACGATCGAGGTCGCCTCCGTGTCGCTGAGCTCGAGCGCGGTCGTCAGCTCGACCTTGAGAATCTGCTCCTCGGCCGCGACGAGCTCTTCGTACTCGCCGACGATCTCCTCGATCATCTGGGAGCGGCCCTTCTCGGCGACGACGCGGAAGAAGCTCCGGACGAGCTCGTCGGCTCCCTCCATGACCGCGGCCAGGGCCTCGGCCTTCGCGGTTGGATCGAGCTGGGGATTGCGAAGAAGCGCGCCGAGCTCGGGCACCTCGTGCAGCGCCGTGACGAACTCCTGGAGCTCGCCGCGGACCTCGTCGAGGCGGCCCTGCTCCTTTGCGGAGTCGAAGAGCGCCTGCGCGTAGGTGCGGGCAACAACGGCCATTAGTTCCGGGACGACCCCTCGAGCACGGAGAAGTCGAGCTCGCGAACCGCGTCCTCGATCAGCCGCTTGTGATCTGCCTGGTCGAGCACCTTGCCCGTCACCTTCTCCGTCGCGACCACCGTCAGCTCGGCGACCTCGGCCCGGATCAGCTCCAGGGCGCGCTGCGTCTCGGCCTCGATCTGCTTCGTGGTCTCCTCGATCCGCCGCTTGCGGTCGACCTCGAGCTCGTCCCGCATGCGCTTCTTCTGCGCCTCGGCCACCTGCCGCGCGTGGGTGAGGATCTCCTCGGCCTTGCCTCTGGCCTCGGCCATCATCGCGCGGTGCTCCTCGAGCATCTGCCGCGCCTCCGCGCGGGCCCGGTCCGCCTCGTCGAGCGCTTCGCGAATCCGCTTGCGACGCTCGTCGATCATCTCCTGGATCCGGGCGAACGCGAGCTTCTTGAGGACGTAGAACGTAATCCCGAAGCAGAGGAACGTCCAGATCATCAGGCCGGGAGTGACCTGGATCAGCGGGTTTGCTGCGAGGAGTGCCGTCATCTGGCTAGACGAGGACGTACGCGAGGATCGAACCGAGCAGGCCGTAGAACACGACCGCCTCGGTGAGGGCGAAGCCGAGCCATTGGATGCCCGTGAGCTCGCCGCGGAGCTCGGGCTGCCGGGCGACGGACTGGATCATCGACCCGAAGATGTTCCCGATGCCGATTCCGGCGCCGAGTGCGCCGAGACCGACCCCGAGCGCGAGGCCGATCGCCTTGCCGGCTTTCGTCACGTCTCCTTCGACTACTGCAAGAATCGTTGCGATCACGTGCACCTCCTAGTGCTCGGGCTCGATGGCCGAGCCGATGTAGATGGCTGACAGGGCGGCGAAGATGAACGCCTGGATGCCCACGACGATAACGACCTCGAAGAGGTAGAAGGCGGTCGCAAGCGGAACGACGAGTGGCGCGAGGAAGATCGTCTCCAGGATGAACATGAGTCCGATGAAGGTCAGGATCAGGATGTGGCCCGCGAGCATGTTCGCGAAGAGACGGACACTCAGCGAGATGAGCCGCATGAACTGGCCGAGGATCTCGAGCGGCACGATCAGACCGAGCAGCGCCGGCGGCGCTTCGGGGATCCAACTCTTGAAGTAGCGCCCCGGCCCGTTCCAGCGGATGCCCTCGACGTGGGTGAAGAGGAAGGTCATGAGCGCGAGGGCGAGCGTCACGGACAACGACGACGTGGCCGCGTAGATGCCCCAGACCGGGAACCCGTGCCACGTCTCGCCCGTGAGCGGCAACGGGATGAAGCCGAGGAGGTTGACGACGAAGATGAAGAGCAGGAGGCTGGCCACGTAGGGGAACCAGCGGCCGATTGCCTTCGACGGCAGTCCTTGCTCGGCGACCTGCACCTGCGCGACTTCGTAGAGCTGCTCTCCGATGGTCTGGCGTGTGCCTGGCCTTATGCCCACGCGCGCGCGCATGAGGAAGATCCCGAGCGCCATGGTGACGACCGAGCCGATCATCAGGTACACGACCGCCTTGTTGATCGACATGTCGAGCGGCCCGATGTGGATCGGGATCCAGGGATCGAGCTCGAACTCGTGGGTCGGGTCGAACTCGCCACGGGCGAAAGCCTGGCTCGGCGCCATGAGCGCGACCGTGGCGAGGATGAACAGAGCCCGTCTCACAGCGGCGGCTTCCCGAAGTACGTCACGAGCGAGAGGCCGAGCTCGACGGTGTAGGCGAGCGCATACGTGATCGCGGCGGCGAGGCCGAGGTGCGGATCCGAGACCGCGACGGCGAGGATGACGACCATGACGGCGATCGCGCGGAACATCATGCCGAACGCCGCCGCGCCTGACGCCACGAGGTCCCCCTTCGCACGCAGGCGCACGAGGAGATACGCCAAAGCCTGGCTGCCGGCCCAGAGAGTGGCCGCGAGCGCCCAAGCCTCGAGGGGCCAGCCTGCGATGAGGTAGATCGGGAGCGCAAGCACGATGACTCCCGTCCCCGCCGCGATCGGCAAGAGGATGCTCGGCGCTGGGCGCGGGCTCGTGAACGTCCCGGCGCTCACGTGAAGTACCCCCGGTAGCGGTAGTAGACGACGAGGATGCTCGCCGGGATGCCGACGACGGCTCCCGCAAGCGCGCCGATCGCGGCCGAACCGGCGCCCCAGCCGACGAGCGCGCCCAGGCCGACGCTGGCAGAGGTCGTCCCGATCATGAGGGCACCCGCGCCGGCAGGCTGAAACGACGAGGGGCGCGAGGGCTCCATCCGACCCGAGCATAACAGACCTTGTAACAGCCCAAAACCGCATGGCTTGGCCGAAACCGGGCGAGCTTGTACGCTTGCTTTCGGTGCATGTCGAGACCATCGGCTCCGGCCCGCGCGTCGTCCTCGTCCACGGCAGCGTCGGAAACGGAGCGAGTACGTGGGCCGAGCAGCGGCCTCTCGCGGCGAACTACACGCTCGTGATCGTCGACCGTCCGGGGTATCCGCCAAACCCTCCGCTCGAGCGGATCGACTTCGACGAACAGGCTGGAGAGGTCGCCGAGCTGCTCCGGCCGGGGGACCACCTCGTCGGCCATTCCTACGGCGGCTTCATCTCACTGCTCGCCGCGGCCGGGCTGCCCGAGCTCAGCTCACTGACCGTCTGCGAGCCGCCGGCCTTTGGCGTCGCACGCGGAGACCCTGCGGTGGAGGCTTTCCTGGCCAGGTTCACCGATGCGCCTCGGGACCCTCGCGGCTACCTCGAGTTCCTCATGCCGCTCGTCGGCAGCACGATCGAGCTTCCCGATCCGCTCCCGCCCGACCTGGAGGCCGGCGCTCGAGCCGCGCTCGTCGAGCGGCCGCCCCACGAGGCCGAGATCCCGTTCGAGGCCCTCGCCGCAACGGCGTTTCCCAAGCTCGTCATCTCGGGTGCGCATCACGCGGCATTCGACGCCATCTGCGACGTGCTCGAGACACGCCTCGGCACCGAGCGCGCCGTGCTGCCTGGAGCCGGCCACTCGATCCCGCGCGCACCGGGCTTCAACGAGCGGCTGGCAGAGTTCCTTACGAAGTAGCGCCGTGCTCGAGCAGAAGTTCGCGAAGGCGTTTGTCCTCGTGTTGATCGGCCGCCATCAACGGTGTGTATTCGTCCTGCTGGCGTGAGTTCGGGTCCGCCCCGGCCTCGAGCAGCAGCTTTGCGAGCGCATGCCGCACCTCCGAATCGCCCGTTGCCGCCGCGCTGTGCAGCGGCATCACCTTCATCTCGTTGCGCGAGGCGGAGTTGACCTCTGCGCGGCGCTCGACGAGGAGCCGCGCGGCCTCGACGTGGCCGAAGAAGCTCGCTAGGCCGAGCGGCTGGAAGCCGTCTTCCGCCCAGGCGTTCGCGAGCGACGGGTCGTCGTCGAGCAGCTCGCGCAGCCGGTCGGCTCGACCTACCGCGGCCGCTTCGAAGACGTCCAGCTCGGGATTCGCAGCCAGGAGCTCGTCGGCTCGAGCCTGGTCACCTCGATAGACGGCCTCCAGTAACTCCGACATCTCGTCCACTCCTCCAACTAGTATTTAGTTAGCGTAACTAAATGAATACCGACCTGTCAAGAGAAGCCGCAGACCGATTTCACTCCGCGGCGATACATGCCCTACGCCACGTCGCCCGCGGGGACTCGGCCAGCGGCCTGAGCGCTGCACGGCTCTCCGCCCTCTCGGTGCTCGTCTTCGGCGGCGCGAGGACACTGGGCGAGCTCGCCGCTGCGGAACGGGTCCGCCCTCCGACCATGACCCACATCGTCACCGGCCTCGAGCGGGCCGGCCTCGTCATGCGGGAGGGCGACCCGAGCGACGGCCGGGTCGTGCGCGTCCAGGCAAGCCCGAAAGGAAAGCGGGTTCTTCAGCGCGCCCGGGAGCGGCGGGTCGCCGAGCTCGCCGAGCGGCTGTCACACCTCAACTCGAGCCAGATCGCGCTCGTCCGCGATGCCGCCGAGCTCGTCGAAACCGCGCTCAGGCCGTCTTCCGCTCGCGCTCGGCCTGCTCGCGGCGCCTGATCCGCGGGTTCGCGAGCTTGACGATCTCGAGCAGGTAGACGATGTAGATCGACGTCGCGAGGGCGGCGAGCCCGATCGTCGCGACGGCGAGCGTCGGCCACACGTGCCAGATGCCGTGCGCGCGGAACGGGATGAAGCGCGTCGCAAGCGCGGCGCCGGCGAGCATCGCGCACCAGCCGTACATGTAGACGGCCGCCCGCCGCTGCGAGAACCCGATGTTCGCGAAACGGTGATGGAGGTGGGTGCGATCGGCCTCGTACAGAGGACGCCCGTGCTTCAGCCGCTTCGCGAGGACGAACGACGTGTCCACGATCGGCACGGCGAGCACGAGCAGCGGGAAGAACAGGGCGACGGTGGCCGCCGTTTTCAGGAGCCCCTCCACCGAGAGCGTCGCGAGAATGAAGCCGAGCAGAAGCGCCCCGGAGTCGCCCATGAAGATCCTGGCCGGGTAGAAGTTGTGGCGCAGGAACCCGAAGCACGCGCCCGCCACGATCGCCGAGAGGATCGCGGCCTCTGGGTTGCCCAGCGAGAGTGCGATCACGGCGAACGTAGAGCCCGCGATTGCGCAGATTCCCGCCGCGAGCCCGTCCATCCCGTCGAGGAAATTGACCATGTTCATGATCGCGACGATCCAGACGAACGTCATCGGGACGCCGATCCAGGCGGGGAAGTCCTGGATCCCGACGAAGGGAAACGTGAAGCGGTCGATCGCGACCCCGAAGCCAATCGGGATCGCCGCGGCGATGCTCTGACCCCCGAGCTTCGCCCACCACTGCAGGCCTCGGAAATCGTCGACGACCCCGACACAGGTCGCGACCGCGGCGCCGAGCAGGATTCCCCGGTAGGGCCCGTCCAGCGTCAGGAAGGCGAGCGCGGGCACGAAGATGCCGAGCAGGAGCGCGATCCCGCCCAGGCGGGGAATCGGCCGGACATGCAGGCGCCGCCCTTCACCCGGCTGATCGACGACGCCGAGGATGCGCGCGAAGCGCCCGACAGCCGGCGTCAGAACGAGGACGACGCCGAGCGCGAGTAGGAAGCCCCAGAGGACTTCCGGGTTGTCTCGAAGGGTCTCCCACACGCTACGCGGAGACTACTTCGTGCCGTAGAGCCGGTCGCCTGCGTCGCCGAGACCGGGAACGATGTAGCCGTTTTCGTTCAGGCCCTGGTCGATCGCGGCGCAGAAGATCGGGACGTCGGGGTGTGCGCTGTGCACCCGCAGGATCCCTTCGGGTGCCGCTACGAGGCAGATCAACCGAACCGAGCGCGCGCCGGCTTCCTTCACGGCCGAGACGGCCGCCGCACACGAGTTCCCGGTCGCCAGCATCGGGTCGAGCACGATCGCGTCGCGGACGCCGAGGTCACTGGGCAACTTCACGTAGTACTCGATGGGCTCGAGCGTCTCCTCGTCGCGGAAGAGGCCGATGAAGCCGACCCGCGCGCCCTCGACGAGCCCGAGGAAGCCGTCGAGCATCCCCACGCCGGCCCGCAGCACCGGACAGACGGCGACCTTCTTGCCGGAGATCCGCTCGACCTCGGTCCACTCGAGCGGGGTCTCGACCCGAACCGTCTCCGTGGGCAGGTCCTTGGTCGCCTCGTACGTGAGCAGCGCAGTCAGCTCGTGGACGAGCCGGCGAAAGTCGCCCGTCGAGGTCCGCCGGTCCCGGAGGTACGAAAGCTTGTGCCGAACCAGCGGGTGATCGACCTCGACGACCGCGCCGTGCCCGTGGCCGGCGACGCCCGCCGAGTCGTGCTCGGACCCGCCGCCGCCTGCCGCCTCCCCGGTGCTCACGCGTACGAGGTGTAGCCGCGGAAGCCCGGGTAGAGCGGTCGCTTGGCGCACAGCGCCTCGCTGCGTCCCGTGAGCGCAGCCAGGTCGGGCGAGTCCGCGAGCGCGCTGACGACGATCTCGCCGACCTCCGTGAAGTCTTCCTCGTCGAAGCCGCGCATCGTCATGGCCGGCGTCCCGACCCGGATGCCGGAGGCGACGGTCGGAGGACGCTCGTCGAACGGAATCGTGTTCCTGTTGACGGTGATCTTGACCTCGGCCAGCCGCTCCTCCGCGTCCTTTCCCGTCCAGTCCGTCTTCCTGAGATCGACCTGGAGCAGATGCGTGTCCGTGCCGCCGGTGAGCACGTCGAGGCCGCCGGCCTGAATCGTCTCCGCGAGCGTGTCCGCGTTTGCCCTCACCTGGCGTTGGTAGTCCTTGAAGGCCTCGCTGGAGGCGATCTTGAAGCACGCTGCCTTCGCTGCGATCACATGGCAGAGCGGCCCGCCCTGCATGCCGGGGAAGACGGCCCGGTCGACCGCCTTCGCGTGCTCCTCCTTGCAGAGGATGAACCCGGCGCGCGGCCCGGCGAGCGTCTTGTGCGTCGTCGAGGTGACGAAGTCGCAGTGCGGCACCGGGCTCGGGTGCAGGCCGGCGGCGACGAGGCCCGCGAAGTGCGCCATGTCGCAGAGCAGAAAGGCGCCGACCTCGTCGGCGACTTCGCGGAACTTGTCGGCTTCGACGGTGCGCGGATAAGCGGACCCGCCGCAGATGATCATCTTCGGCCTGTGCTGCTTCGCCAGGCGGAGCACCTCGTCGTAGTCGACGACATTCGTCCGGCGGCTGACGCCGTAGTGAACGATCGTGTAGAGCCGCCCGGAGAAGTTGACCTTGAGCCCGTGCGTCAGGTGGCCGCCGTGCGAGAGCTCGAGCGAGAGGATCGTGTCGCCGGGATCGAGCGCGGCCAGGTAGACGGCCATGTTCGTCTGGGCGCCTGCGTGCGGCTGCACGTTCGCGTGCTCGGCGCCGAAGAGCGAGAGCGCGCGGTCGATCGCGGTCTGCTCGATCTCGTCGATCACCTCGCAGCCGCCGTAGTACCGCTTGCCGGGGTAGCCCTCGGCGTACTTGTTCGTGGGCACCGACCCGACGGCCTCGAAGATGCTCGGCCAGGTGAAGTTCTCGGACGCGATCAGCTCGATCTGGCCACGCTGGCGCTCGTGCTCGCGCGCGAGGAGCTCGGCGATCTCGGGGTCGATCTCGGCGAGCCCCGCGCTCCGCAGCTGCTGAAGGGTCTGCTCCGCGACGGCCATGTAGGGGATGGTACGCCTCAGGCCAGCTGGTCGAGCCGCTCGAGCACCTCGGCGGCCGGCAACGCGCCCTCGCGGATGATCTGCGGCTCCGAGCCGGTCAGGTCGACGACCGTCGAAGGGATCCCGGGCAGCTCTCCCCCATCGATGACCACGGCCGCGGCCGCGCGAATCTCGTCCGACACCTCGTCGAGGCTTTTCGGGTCCGGGCCGCCGGTGAGGTTCGCACTCGTCGCAGCGACGGCACCGATTCGCTTGACGATCGCCTTCGTGTCCCCCACCAGCTCGGGCACGCGGACGCCAATCGTGTCCGGTCTCGCCCCGGTCATCCACTGGAAGCGCCAGGCGGGATTCGGGAGGACGAGCGTGAGCGGTCCCGGCAGCAGCGCCTCCGCAATCGACCCGGCGCGGCCGCGCAGCTCCGGCACGCAGTCGAGGATCGTGTCCAGGTCCGGCGCGAGCAGGGCAACCGGCTGCTGCTCGTTCCTGCCCTTCAGCCTGTACAGCTGCTCGACCGGTTGTGCCCGGTACGGGTCCGTGCACAACCCGTAGACGGTGTCGGTCGGCAAGACGACCGGCCGGCCGGCTCGGATCGCCTCGATGGCTTCGTCAACGAGGCGTGCGTCCATCGACCACTCGTTCGCGTCCAGCCAGGTCGTGCCCGATCGAGACGTCTTCGTACCCGAGACTCCTGAGCAGCCCCGCCACGGCGCCGGCGTTGCCGTCGGCGGTCTCGAGCACCAGCGAGCCGGCGGGGACGAGCCGCGATCGCGCCTGCTCGGCGATCGCCTCGGTGGCGCCGCGTGCCACGAGCGCCTCGCGCGGCTCATAGTGAGCGACTTCCGGGTCAAGCGAGTCGACCTCGGCCGGAGCAACGTACGGCGGGTTCGAGACGACGAGGTCGAACGGGCCTTGTAGGCCGGCGAAGAGCTCTCCCTCCACCAGCTCGACCCGCTCCGTCAACGCCGCGCGACTGCGATTCTCGTCGGCGACGGCGAGCGCACCCGCCGAGCTGTCGGTCGCCACGACGCGCGCCGATGGGTGCTCGTCGGCGATCGCGAGCGCAATCGCGCCGGAGCCGACGCCGACATCGAGCACGCGCGGCTCGGGCAACCCGTCGAGCAGCTCGAGGCAGCGCTGGACGACCGACTCCGTCTCGGGCCTGGGAATGAGCACCCTGGAGTCGACCCGAAGCGTCAGCCTGCGGAAGCCCCATTCGCCGAGCACGTACGCCAGTGGCTCGCGCCGTGCGCGGCGGGCCACGAGCTCGGCGAAGCTCTGCTCGTCCGCGGCCGTCAGGGGGTGATCGCCGTCGGCGTACAGCTCACTGCGTGTCATGCGAAGCGCATGCGCGAGCAGCCACTCGGCGTCGACGCGCGGCGACGGGCAGCCCGCCTGCTCGAGCTCCTCGGTGGCCGAGCTCAGGAGCTCCCGCGAGGTCACGCCTCGAGCGCCCGCTGCCGGTCCTCGGACGCGATCGCCTCCGTGAACTCGTCGAGCTCCCCGTCCAGGATCGCGTCGAGCCGGTGCTGGGTGAGCTTGATCCGGTGATCGGTGACCCGGCTCTCTGCGAAGTTGTAGGTGCGGATCTTCTCCGCGCGCTCGCCCGTGCCGATCTGCGAGCGGCGCGTGGCCTCCTGGGCTTCTCGCTGCTTGCGCCGCTCGAGCTCGAACAGGCGCGCCCGCAGCACGCGCAGCGCCTTCGCCTTGTTCTGGAGCTGCGACTTCTCGTCCTGCATCGCGACGACGAGGCCGGTCGGCACGTGGGTGATGCGAACGGCGGAGTCGGTCGTGTTGACGCTCTGCCCGCCCGGCCCGGTCGAGCGGTAGACGTCGATCTTCAGCTCGTTCGGGTCGATCTCGACCTCGACCTCCTCGGCCTCGGGCATGACGGCAACGGTCGCGGTCGACGTGTGAATGCGACCCTGGGACTCGGTCTGAGGCACGCGTTGCACGCGATGCGTTCCGCCCTCCCACTTGAAGATCGAGTAAGCGCCGTCCCCTTTGACGGCGAACGTGACCTCCTTGAAACCGCCGCCTTCGCTCTCGCTCAGCGACAGCACCTCGGTCTTAAAGCCGCGCCGCTCGGCGTACCGCGTCAGCATCCGATAGAGGTCACCGGCCCAGAGCGCGGCCTCGTCGCCGCCCACTCCCTGCCGGATCTCGACGAGGACGTCCTTTCGATCGGCCGGGTCAGACTCGACGAGCGAGAGCTTCAGGTTCTCCTCGAGTGCTGCGAGCCGGCCCTCGAGCTCAGGGATGAGCTCGCGCAGGTCGCCGTCGCCCTGTGCAGCATCGAGGTCCTCCCGGACCCCGCGCCACTCCTCGGCCAGCTTGAACGGGGCCTCGAGCTCCTTCAGGCGCCGTCCCACATCGGCCGCCTCGCGGTGGTCGTTGTAGACAGCGGGATCCGACAGGCGCTCCTGCGTCTCGCGGTAGGAGCGCTCAACCTCGTCGACGAGCTCTTGCATGGCCATGACAGGAAGGGTAGCGCCGCTCGAAGAAGCCTTTGGCCCCGCATAAACACTGGGAGGGCCGATTTCGAAGCGCGCGGAGGCGGGCTTTGCTCGCCTCCGCTACAGGCGCTTGCTCGTGAGACACCACCGAAGAAAGTCGTCATGGCGCGCGCCAGCGCGCCGGACTTTCTTCGGCCTAGGCCATGACTTCGACGCGCTGCTCGGTCGGCGCCCGGTCCTCGAGCTGGAGGACCTCCTTCAACGCGCGGATCGAGACTTCGAGCTGGTCGAGCGACGGCTCGCGGGTCGTCAGCCGCTGGAGCCAGAGCCCCGGCGCGAGCAGCGCCATCAGCGCCCGGTTGCCCTGGTGCTTGCCCGCAAAGCGGATCAGCTCATAGGCGAGCCCAGCGATCAGCGGCAGCAGGAGGATGCGGCTCGCGATCAGCCAGTACCAGGTCGGGCGCCCAAAAAACGCGAAGACGAAGATCGCGATCACCATCACCCAGAGCAAGAACGCGGTCCCGCAACGAGGGTGAATGAGGCTGAAGCGCTGCGCCTTCTCCGGCTCGAGCTCCTCGCCGGCCTCGTACGCGTTGATCACCTTGTGCTCGGCGCCGTGGTACTGGAAGACGCGCCTGAGGTCGGGCAGGAGCGAGATGACGAGCAGGTAGAGGATGAAGATCGTCACGCGGATCACGCCCTCGACGATCACGAACCAGCCCGTCGTGTCGATCGGCAGCCAGCTCGTGATCAGAGCGGGCGTGACCTTGAAGAGCATGACCGCGAAGCCGATCGCGAGCGCGAAGGCGAAGATCAGCGCGCCGCGGGAGAGCTCTGTCTGGACCTCACCCTCGTCATCCTCGGTCTGGGCCGCGTAGTTCGCGGAGATGGCCAGCGCACGGAAGCCGATTGCCAGCGACTCGCCGAGGGCGACGATTCCACGGATGACCGGCAGCCGGAAGACCCAGTGGCGCGCCATCACCGAACGAATCGGGCGGTTGACCTCGGCGATTTCGCCGTCCGGCTTGCGCACCGCGAGCGACCAGTTCGACGGGCTGCGCATCATCACGCCCTCGAGGACGGCCTGGCCGCCGATCGACGAATTGGACATCAGAGGACTTAGTCGTCCTTGGGCGTGGCGCCGGCGGCTTTCTCGCGCCGCCGCTGGAAGCGCTCGACGCGCCCGCCGGTATCGACGAGCTTCTGCTTGCCGGTGTAGAACGGATGGCAGGCCGAGCAGACTTCGACGTGCAACTCCGACTTGGTGGAGCGCGTCTGGAACTCGTTGCCGCAGGAGCAGCGAACGGTCGCGAAGTCGTACTCAGGATGGATGTCGGCCTTCATCTGAACCCAGGATAGCAGAGGCGATTTCGGGCACTACGTTGCCACCCGAGACAACGCAGACCACGGTGTCTCCAGGCTCTACGGCCACTTTTCCGGCGAGCAAGGCAGCGACGGCGGCCGCCCCGGCAGGCTCGCAGGCGAGCTTCGCGCGTCCGTAGAGAAAGCGCATCCCGTCGGCGAGCTCCTCCTCCGAGACGAGCACGCTCTCGACCGCGAGGGCCTGGCAGATCCTGATCGCATGCTCGCCGGCAAAGGGAGCGCTGAGCCCATCCGCCATCGAGGCCGGCTGGACCGGGACCGGCTCACCGGCCTCGAGCCCTCGGTGCAGCGCGTCGGAACGCTCGGGCTCGACCGCGACGACCCGGCGCCCCTCGGACGCAACGGCGATGCCCGAGACGAGCCCACCCCCGCCGACCGGGACGACGATCACGGTCGCGTCCGGAACGTCCTCGAGGATCTCCAGGCCGACGGTGCCCTGGCCGGCGATCGTGAACGGGTCGTCGAAGGGATGGACGAGTGCACGGCCGGTCTTCTCCATCAACTCGCCCAGTCGCTCGAACGCCTCCCCGGGTCCCGTCGCCTCGAGGTCGACCTGCGCGCCGTACGCACGCGTTGCGTCGATCTTCTGAGCGCTCGCGCCCTGCCACATGACGATCAGCGCGTCGAGACGCTCGAGGGCCGCACAGTACGCAAGCGCCTGCGCGTGGTTGCCGGCCGAGATGCTGATCACGCCGCGGCGCTTCTCCTCGGTCGAGAGCGACGAGAGCTTCGTCAGCACGCCACGCGGCTTGAACGAGCCGGTGCGCTGGAAGAGCTCGGCCTTCAGGTGGACCGGCGCCCCGGCACGCTCGCCGAGCGTCGCAGAGGAGAAGACCGGCGTCCGATGCAGGCGCCCGGCAATCGCTTCGCGCGCGCCGAGGACGTCGTCGCGCGAGAGCTCAGCCATGGAACGCCTCGACCGGCTCGCCGCTGATCTCCGGGAGCACCGCTTCGGTCGTCGGCTCGGGCTCGTCCAGCCGGCGGAGGTTGCGGACACTGGGCACGAGCAGAACGGCCGCCGTGGAGACGACGAGGTAGCCGACCGAGATCCAGAGCGTGGTCGAGATCCCGATCGCATCCGACACCGGCCCGGCGAGGATCAGGCCGAGCGGGAGAAACGCGAACGAGCCCATCCAGTCCCAGGCGCTGACGCGAGAGAGGGATTCCTCCGGCACGTGCTGCTGGAGGGTCGTCTGCCAGACGGCGCCGAAGAAGCCCATGCCGAGGCCGCCGAAAGCCTGGGCCACGGCGATCACCGGTGCGGGGGCACGCAGCGCAAGCAGCGCAATCGCCGGCGCGATCCCCAGCGTGAGAATGCAGCAGACCAGCATCGGCCGCGCCGGTTTCCAGCGCAGCGCGAGCAGACCGCCTCCGAGCGAGCCGGCGCCCCAGCCGGCGGCGATGATCCCCCACGACGCCGCGCCGCCGAGCGACTCTTTCGCGACCACCGGTCCGAGCGTCAAGAACGGGGCGACGACGATGCAGAGGAACGTCGAGGCCCACGCGACGATCACCCAGAGCCACGTGTGCGCGACGAGCTCGTGCCACCCGCCTTTGAGGTCGGCGAGGAAGCTCTTGCGCTCTCCCTCGCGGCGAGACGCGCGAGAGCCGCAGCAAGGCGAGCGAGGCCGCGCTCACGGCGAACGTCGCGGAGTCGACGACGAAGACGAGGCCCGGGATTCGTCGTCGCGGCGATCACGCCGGCGATCGCAGGCCCAAGCGACGAAGGCGGTGCTCCGCGAGAGGCCAAGGAGCGCGTTTGCCTGCTGGAGGCGTTGCAGGCTGACCGTCGCGGGCACGAGGCCCGGTCGCGGCGGGCTGGAAGAACGCCTCCGCCGTCCCGTAGATCGCAATCAGCACGGCGAGGTGCCAGAGCTCCGCCGAGCCGCTGAGCAGCAACACGGCGATCGTCGCCTGGACTGCGCCGCGAATGACGTCTGAGACGAGCATGACCATCTGCCGAGGAAGGCGGTCCGCCCAGACCCCGCCCACGAGGACGAACAGGACGAGCGGCAGCGTGTGCGCCGCCAGTACGACACCGAGCGCCGTCGCGGACCCGTCGAGAGTGCCTGATGACCGCGAACGCAGAGCGCGACCGGGAACGAGCCCGTCGCCGAGCGTCGAGGTCGCCTGGCCCAGCCAGAGCAGACGAAACTGGCGCTCGCTCAGCGCCCCGAAGAGCTGTCCCCTGGGCATCGTGTAAATCTACGTGCAGGCAGGGACTGTCCCTCGGTAGGGACTGTCCCTCAGGTCAGGGTGTACTCGGGGCCGGCGCCGCCCTCGGGCGGGGTCAGCCGCCCGCCCTTGGCGGTGATCGCGCCGCACTGGACGCAGTTCGACGGCGTCACCTCGACCGTGCCGTCGGCCGCCTCGTAGACCTGTGCCGGGCACATCCGCTCCCAGAGCACGGCGAGCTCCTCCGGGACGCGGGTCTGGACGCGAAGGTGGCTCGGCGCGTCGTCCCGGGTCCGGTTCCCGGAGAGGTAGACGCTGGAGAGCTTGTCGAACGTGAGCTTCCCGTCGGGCGCGGGATAGCTCTTGGCGCGATCGGTGCGGAAGATCGTCTGGTCGGCGTCGCGCTCGGTCTCGAGGTTTCCCGGCGGGAGGTTCCCCTTGGTCGCGGTCATCGCCCCGGCGAGCATGCCGCCGAGGTAGAAGCCGCGCCCGAACGCCTGGCGCATGTTGCGCACCTCCTTGAGGTCGCTCCAGATGAAGCTCTGGCGGACGGCGTCGTCATAGGTGCCGAGCGCTCCGGGCGTCCACGGAGTGCGTCCGGGCCGAAGCGTCTCGACCGCGGCCTCCGCGGCGAGGCGACCCGACTCGACCGCATAGTGGATGCCTTTCAACGCCGGGACGTTGACCATCCCGGCCCCGTCACCGCACAGGAGCAGGCCGGGCGCGTGCAGACGCTTCGGCAGCGCGACGAAGCCGCCCTCGGGGATCGTCTTCGCGCCCCAGGCGATCCGCTCTCCGCCCTGGAGCATCTTGCCCACGAACGGGTTCGTCTTCAGCTCCTGGAGCAGGTCGTGCACGGAGAGCTCGGCGTCCCGGTAGTCGAGCCCGACGACCATCCCGATCGTGAGCATGTCGTCACCCATCGGGTAGATGAACGACCCACCGAACTCGCGGTATTTCGCGGCCGCGCGCAGGGGCCAGCCCATCGTGTGGACGACCCGCCGCAGAGGCCGCTCGACCTTCCAGACCTCCTTGACGCCAAGCGCCCAGACCTGCGGGCTCTCGCCCTCGAGCCCAAACGTGTCGAGCGCGATCCCGGTCAGATGCCCCTGCGTGCCTTCGCAGAGAATGGTCACGCGCGCGAGGATGTCCGAGCCCGGCTCGAAGTTGGGCAGCGGCTCCCCGTTTCGGCCGCGCCCCTTGTCGCCGGTGCGGACGCCGAGCACGCGACCCTCCTTGACGAGCAGCTTCTCGGCCGCGGTCTCCGGCAGGATCGTCACGCCGGCTTCCTCGGCCTGCTCGGCCAGCCAGCGGCTGAGCTGCGAGAGCGAGGCGACGTAGTTGCCGTGGTTCTTCATCGTCGGCGGCGTCGGGATCCGCATCGACGTCTTGGCGCGCAGGAAGTAGACGCCCTCCGCCTCGACCTCGCCGTAGAACGGCATGTCCTCGATTTGCCTCGTCCCGCGGAAGAGCCGTCGCAGGCCGCGCGGGTTGACGACCGCGCCGGAGACGGTGTGCGAGCCGGGCTGCTTGCCCTTCTCCAGCAGTGCGACCGGCACCTCGCCCAGGCGCTCGGCAAGCTCGGGCGATTCCTGGACGAGCTGGCCGAGGCGGATTGCGCAGGCAAGGCCGGCGGGCCCAGCACCGACGATCAGGATCCCGACCTCGATCCGCTCGTCCGGCGGGTCACTCGGCTCGGCGACGAACTCCCGCGGCGTGAACGAGGGTGGGAAATCAGCGGGGCGAAGAGTCATCCGGCTCTGCGCTGCTGGACGAGCTCGGTCAGCTTCGGGACGATCTCGTGCAGGTCGCCAACCACTCCCAGGTCGCAGTACTCGAAGATCGGCGCATTCGGGTCCTTGTTGATCGCGACCACCGTGCCCGAGCCCTGCATGCCGACCTTGTGCTGGATCGCGCCCGAGATCCCGCAGGCGACGTAGAGCTTCGGCGAGACCGTCTTCCCGGTCTGCCCGACCTGCGTCGCGTACGGGTACCAGCCCGCGTCGACGACCGCGCGCGTTGCGGCGACCGCGCCCCCGAGCGCCTTGGCCAGCGCCTCGACGAGCGAGAAGTTCTCCGGCCCGCCGAGGCCGCGGCCGCCCGCGACGATCACGTCGGCGTCCTCGATCGACGGGCCCTCGGCTTCTTCGTGCGCCTGCTCGACCATCGTCGCTGCGGTCGAGAAGTCCTCGAAGCTCGGCGCGAGCTCTTCGACCTGGGCTTCGCCGCCGGACTCGACCGGATCGAAGGTGCCGGGGCGGAAGAGCGCGAGGCGCAGCTCACTCGTCCAACCGACGTCGACGTAGACCGTGTCCTCCAGCGCGGGCCGCTTGCCGACGAGCTTGCCGTCCTCCTGCGAGATGTCGACGAGATCCCAGTTCAGCCCCGCGTCGAGCCGCGCGGCGAGACCGCCCGCGACGTCGGAGGCGAGCACAGACGCGGCGAAGAGGACGGTGTCGACTCCCTTCTCTTGAATGATCTCGGCCAGTGCATCGACGCGAGGCTGCGGAAGCGGCGCCTCGAGCTCCGGCGCGTCCGCGACGACCACGTTCGTCGCCCCGTACTTGCCCGCCTGCGCCGCCAGGTCCGTCACGCCCGAGCCCAGGACGATGCCGACGACGTCGCCGCCCAACGAGGCGGCCTTCCCCAGCACACCGAGCGCGCCCTTCTGGAGCTCGCCCTCGTGGTGCTCGAGAAAGACGGCGAGGCTCACAGGAGCTTCCTCTCCGCCAAGAAGTCGACGACCTGCTGCGCGGCGCTGCCGTCGTCCTCGATCTTGCGGGCATCGCCGCGCGGGGGCGGGTCGCCGAGGGCGAGAACCGTCGTGCCCGACCCCTGCTCGCCGAGAGCTTCCGCGTCGAGGCCGAGATCTGCGCCGGAGAGCGTCTCCTGCGGCTTCTTCTTCGCGCCCATGATCCCCTTGAGCGACGGGTAGCGCGGCTCGTTGATCGCGTCAGAGACGGCGACGACGGCCGGCAACGGCGCCTCGATCACGTCATAACCAAACTCGGTCTGCCGCTTGCCGCGGACGGTTCCGTCGCCGACTGTCAGCTCGGCCACTTGCGAGATCACGGGTTGCCGAAGGCGGTCGGCGACCGCGGCCCAGAGCACCGCCCCGTCCGAGTCGCTCGACTGCTGACCGAAGACGACCAGGTCCGCGCCCTCGCGCTCGAGGACGGCGGCGAGCGCGCGCGAGGTGGCGACGAGATCGGAGCCGGCCGCGGCGTCGTCGGTCACGAGCACCGCGCGGTCCGCCCCCATGGCCAGCGCCTTGCGAAGCGAGTCGAGGGCGCCGGCGGGCCCGAGCGAGATGAGAACGACCTCCCCGTCTCCCTGCGCCTCCTTGATGCGCAGCGCCTCCTCGACCGCCTGTGTGTCGAACTGATTCAACGCCCCTTCGCCCGAGCGGTCCAGTCGCCGGGTTCCAGGGTCGATGCGCTTATGGATACCCGCATCGGGGACTTCCTTGACACAGACCGCGATCTTCATGGGCAGGGACTCTAACGAGGGAAGCGAAGCCCGAGACTCGCGGGAACGTCTGTTAGTCTCCCGCACTTCGAGCGCGGCCCGGCCCTATGGTCAGAAACCGGACGACAGCCCGAGCACTTCTCGTGTTGGCCCTTTTCGGCATTGCCGTAGGGACGGCTGCCGCATCGCCTGAACCGCCGCCTCCTCCGAAGTCGAAGCCGAAGCCTCCACCGCCGACGCGGAAGCGGATCGTCTTTCCCGTGCTCGGCACGGCCGAGTTCTCGAACGACTTCGGGGCTCCGCGGCCCCAGGGATCCCACGAGGGCATCGACATCCTCGCTCCACGGCGCGCGCTCGCACTCGCCGCCGAGGCCGGGAAGGTCCGGTTCTACAAGGGGTCGTCGCGGGCCGGCTGCATGCTCTACCTCGACGGGCGGAGCGGTACGACGTACCTGTACATCCATCTGAACAACGACCTGACGGACGGCAACGACAACCGGGGACGCTGTGTGAACGGCGTCGCGTTTCCGCGCGGCCTGAAGAGCGGGGCTCGCGTCCTCGCCGGGCAGCCGGTCGGCTTCGTCGGGGACTCGGGGGACGCCAACGGCATCCATCCGCACCTTCACTTCGAGCGGCACCCGGGTGGCGGACGGGCCACGAACCCATACCGGTACCTCCTCGAGGCCCGCAGGCTCCTCTTCTACGCGCCGCCGAGCCAGCCGTTCACGCTGACGATGTCGGCGACGGTCACCTCGGTCACAGCGGAGTTGATGCGGGTGCGCGTGAACACGCTTCGAACCCATCCGACGCCTCTCACCCTGCGCAGGCTCGACCGGCCGCTAACCCTCACGGTCCCCGACTACGCGACGATCGAGCGCGGCGCGGGCGGGCAGGCTGCCGCGCTCATGAGCGTGAAGCGCGGCGAGCGCGTAAGCATCTGGACCGAGGAGGCGACGGTGACTGCGTCGGCTCTGGCCGGCAAGGCCGGCGTGATCAGCGCCGAGCGGATCGTCCTGCCCACCTCGCAGTAGCGCCTCAGTCGCGCGACTTAGGCGTCGACTGAGACGCCGCCCACGACGGCCGGCCGTAGATGCCGGTCGCGAGGAGACGCGGCCTTCCTCCGTCGGCAGCTACGACCCACAAGGCCGGCTTCGAGTCCGAAACGAATGCCAGGTGCTTGGCGTCGGGCGACCACGCAGCGGCCGACGAGTCGAAAACGGGGCTCGGCCCGCCGTCGTCGTAGAAGCCGATCCAGGTGCCGTCGGACGGGAAAGCGGGCTCAGCGGGGTCGCTGTAGGCGTCCTCGTTTTCAAGGTCGACCTCACGGGCGTCGCCTCCGTCGGGGCGGACGGTCATCAAGACGGCCGAGGCGTCACCGTTGCGCACGACGAAGAGTCGCTTCCCATCGACAGACCAAGAGGGCGAAGAAGCGTTCCGCAGGACGAGTTGCGGATGACTACCGTCGGGCCTGATCGTGTACACGTTGGTGCCGCTGGCGTCAGCATGCTCGACGGCCAGGACGCTTCCGTCAGGCGACCAGGCGGGCTGGGTCATCGTCGCCGTCCCCGGGATCTTGCGCACGTCGCCACCGCGAGGATCGATGAGATAGATCGCGTCACCGCCACGCGCGGCGATCAGCCCCTTGCCGAGCGCTCGCAGGGTGGTCGCGGTCGCGACGATCTTCGGGACCCTCCGCGGGCTCTTCGTCGCGTTCGATGGGGTACTGGGCGTGGAAGGAGTTCCCGTAATCGGGACCGGAGCCGGCGCTCGGCTTCGGCTGCGGCCCGGACTGGAGACGCTCGGCTTCGGCGCCGGACTGGAGGCTTGGCTTGGGCTCAGACTGGCGGGTTGGCTTCGGCTGCGACTGGAGGCTTGGCTTCGGCTCCGGCTGGGAGCTCGGTGTCGGCACCGGCTGGAACGTCCCCCATGACAGGTCGCTGTAGTTGCCCTTGCTGATCCGGTGCGGGTTGCTCCCGTCGGCATTCATCCGCCAGAGATCCAGCGGCATCTCGCCGCCGCAACCGCCGACGGTGCTCTTCGGCATCGGCCTGGCCGAGAGGAATGCGAGCTGCTTTCCGTCCGGAGACCAGGCCACGGCCGAGATGGAGGGCTTGACGAGGGCAGGGTAGTCCGCTGCCCGGTAGCGAGGTCGAAGACGACGATCTCCTGCCTGTAGTCCTTCCCGTCGGTCGTCTCGAAGGCAAGCTTTGACGCATCCGGAGACCAGGCGAGGTTCCACCCGCTGTCCGCAATTCTCCGCATTCCGTTCCTCGCCGTTCGGGCTCACGAGCATGACCGCGCCTTCTCCGCCGACGAATGCGATCCACTTCCCGTCGGGCGACCACACCGGGTTCTCGAGGCCGGCTCGATTCCCGGCAAACGTGTGTGATCTGGTGCTCATCGCTGCCGTCGACTCGGACGGTGACAAGAATGCTGTCGTTGCCCTCGCCACGGACGACAGCGAGTCGGGTCCCGTCCGGCGACCAGGATGGCGACCAGGCATTGCGAAGCACGACTCGCCGATCGCTGCCGTCGGGCCTGATCGTGTACACGATGCTGTCCTGCAGCCCAACCTTCGACCGCGAGCAGACTCCCGTCGGGCGACCACGTGGGTGCGCCCATCTCGGTTGTTCCCGGCACCTTCCATGCCTTACTGCGCTGGGCATCGATCAGGTAGATCCCATCGCCACCGAATGCGGCGATCAGGCCGTTCTGCGGAGATGCCGAGGTGCTAGCCGTAGACGCACCGGAACCGACTGCCAGAAGCGGCAGAGCCGCCAGGAGCACGAGCCAGATCCTCATTCTCATGTTCTCTCACCCTCCCGGATTCGAAAACGGCCTGGAAGAGATCAGACGCCGCATCCAGTGTGCCACGCCAATGTCACAGCCCTGTAACGATTAGCTTGCAGTCAGCGACCGAGGAAGCGCGGTTCGCGCTTCTCCACAAACGCGGTCAAGCCCTCTTTCGTGTCCTCGGTCGCGAAGAGCTCGCCGAAGAAAGCGGCTTCGCTATCGAGGTTTTCGGCGTGATCGCCCTGGAGCGCGTCGTTGGTCGCCGTCTTCGCAGCTGCGAGCGCGAGTGGGCCCTTTGCCGCCAGCAGCCGCGCTGTCTCCATCGTCTTTGCCATCAGCTCGGCGGGCTCGAAGACGGCCGAGACGAGACGGATGCGAAGCGCCTCGGCAGCGTCCACCGGCCGGCCGGTGAGGATCAGGTCCTTCGCGACCCCGGTTCCACAGACGCGCGCGAGCCGCTGCGTCCCGCCCCACCCCGGGATGATCCCGAGGTTCACCTCCGGCTGGCCGAGCTTCGCCGTCGAGGCGCAGTAGCGGATGTCGCAAGCGAGCGCGAGCTCGCACCCGCCGCCGAGGGCGAGGCCGTTCACTGCCGCGATCGAGGGCTGCGGGCCCGTCTCCAGGAGCCGGCCCACTTCGTGGCCGAGCTCGCCCCACTCCTTCGCCTCGTCCGCGCCGAGCCCGCTCATGTACTTGATGTCCGCTCCTGCTGCAAATGCCCGGTCGCCTGCGCCGGTGAGGACGACGACGCGGACGTCGGCGTCGTCCCGCAGCTCGAGCAACCGGTCGCGCAACTCGGTCAGCGTCGCGACGTCGAGCGCGTTGAGCGCCTCCGGCCTCGCGATCGTGAGGACGACGATTCCGTCCTCGCGTGTCAGGTCGACCGCTATGAGACCGGGACCTTCTGCTTCAGGAAGTCGATGATCTCGGTCGTCGGCGCACCCGGCGTGAAGATCGCGGCGACGCCCTGGCTGGTCAGTTCTGCGGCATCCTCGTCCGGAATCGTCCCCCCGACGACGACGAGCACGTCCTCGGCCCCGTTCTCCTTGAGGCCCTCGAGGATGCGCGGGACGAGCGTCATGTGCGCTCCCGAGAGGATCGAGATGCCGACGGCGTCGGCGTCCTCCTGGATCGCGGTCTCGACGATCTGCTCGGGCGTCTGGTGCAGGCCCGTGTAGATGACCTCCATGCCGGCGTCGCGAAGCGCCCGTGCGATGATCTTCGCTCCCCGGTCGTGCCCATCAAGTCCGGGCTTGGCGATGACGACACGTATCTTTGCAGCCACAATCCGGAGTCTAGGGAAGATCTCGCCCAGGTCGAACGTCCAGTAAATGGGGAAATCGTGTCTATGAAGTTGACAGTCGTCGGGTGCTCGCCCGCGTGGCCGAATCCTGGCGGTGCCCAGTCCGGCTACTTGCTCGAGGGCCCGGGCAAGCTGCTCCTCGACTGTGGGCCCGGCGTGCTCGCGCGGCTGCGGTCGAACGGACACAACGGCTGGCCCGACATGGACGCGATCGCGATCACCCATTTCCACCTCGACCACTGGGGAGACCTCGTCCCGTGGGTCTGGGGAACGATGTGGGGCCTCGGCCGCGACTACAAGAAGCCTGAGCTCTGGCTTCCCCCCGGAGGCCGAGACGAGCTCGCCGGGTTCGGCACGCGCTTCGGCACGCCCGACATGTTCGCGCGCGTCTTCGAGCCGCGCGAGTACGAGGAGGGGCAGCCGTTCGAAGCCGCGGGGCTCGAACTGACGGCGCTGCGACTCCCGCACTACACCGTGCAGACGTACGGCTTCCGGGTCTCGAACAGCGACCGAACACTCGCCTACTCAGGCGATTCGGCGCCGAGCGAGCGGCTCGCAACGCTGGCCAAGGACGTCGACCTCTTCCTCTGCGAGGCCACGCTCGAGCGCGGCGAGCTCGACGGCGAGCCACGAGGGCATCTGTCCGCCGACGAGGCCGTGGCCGCCTTTGAAGCCTCGGGTGCGAAGCGCTTGCTCCTCACCCACCGGCCCAAAGAGCTCCCGCTCGACAGCGGCCTCGAGCAAACGCACGACGGCCTCGAGCTCGAGATTTAACGCGGCCCCGATTTCGCGACCCGGGTCGAACGCGCGCGGCGTTCCGCTAGGCGTGTCCCACCTAGCCATGTCCGGTGCCTGGCACCGGCCATGGGTCAAGTGGCCGTATCGATTTGGTGCAAATTGGCTGCACGGCCGCGGTTCGAGTCTTCACGAGCGGACATGTCCGGCGTCTGACACCGGACAGGGCCGTTAGGGACGGGCGCCGGACCCCCGGGACCTCGCTCTAGGGGGCGCGGGCGAAGTCGCGCTCGGCGCGCTTGACGCGCACCACGTAGGAGATCCCAAGGCCGAGCGGGAAGAGGACTGCGAGCCCGAGGATCCCGATCGGCACGAAGATCCATGCGGTGCTGATTCGATGCGACCTTCCAACCCCGGTCGGATCCAGGTTGGGGAGGCCCGTTGCCCGGTTGCCGCCTCCGCCGCCTCCGCCCCTCGCTTCACCGGTCGCGATGGTTTGCCCGGTGGGAGCGAAGTAGTCGACCAGCCAGCGCCGGTTCTTGCCGTGACCGCGGCGGACCATGTCGATGTCGAAGACGGCCGCCTTCGACTCGCTGCCCTTGGGCGGGAACAGAGCCACCTTCAGGCCGACCTCGTTCTGGTAGGAGTAGTCGAGGCGCCACTTGGCCCGCTCGGCGTCGAAGGGGACGACCGGGAGTGACTTCGCCTTCGCCCACTGCTGCTTCGTGAACTCGGACTTGCCGGGGAACGTCGAGGACATGACGTCCCACGAGGCGGCCACGTTCTTGCGAGTGACCGCCGTGATGATGAAATACCGGGCGACGTCGATGGGTGCGAGCAGCTCTCGATTCCGCCGCCGAACCGGAACCTCGGGCTCAGGCGGAAGGTAACCGCCCTCGACCAGAGGAGCCCCGCCGTCGTCCGGGCGTCCAGGAAGCAGGACGATGAGCAAGCCGACTACCCCCAGGAACCCCAGCGTCGTGGCGGTCCACCCAAGGCGCCTCCGCATCCGGGGCGAGGCGAGGAACTTGGGGAGACCCGCCTCTCTCAAGGCAGCGTTATTTCGGTTCGGCCCGGAAGCCGGCCGAATACGCCGTCATCCAGTAGTCGACGAGCCAGCGGGGCTGGGCGCCCGCGCCGTGATCCTTCAGGCTCATGTCGAAGGTCTGCGCCCTCGCCGTGTTCCTCGGAATGATGACCGCTTGGAGGTCGACGCCGCCTGGGTAGACCTTGTCCACGGACAGCCTGATGTCCTGCGGCTTGAAGGGATAGCCGGTGGGAACGACCGGCAGGCCGTCCTTCGGCTTCGACCACGAAGCCTTGGTGAAATCGGACTTGCCCGGATAGGTGGGGTCGATGACATCCCACGACGCGGCGTAGTTCTTGCCGGCGACGACGGTCAGGATGAACTTGTTCGCGACCGTGCGGATCTCCGGGGTTAGCGCTTTCTGATCCGCCTTGGTCGCCACGGGAGTGGCGTTCGGGGCGGGCGGCAGCGCCTGCTCGGGCTCGCTCTGCCCTGTGAAGCGGGCCACGATGAAGACGATGACGCCGATCGCGAGCACGGCGGGGCCTGCAAATCTGAGTACGTTCCGCCAGAGAGGGGCCCGTGGCATTCGAATTGGCGTTTCCACGTCTTAAGAGTAGACGATGCTCCTCGGGTTAAGTTAGACGCTCGTCAGAAGACCGGCGTCTCTCGCCAGGTGCCCCAGACCTCACGCAGCGCATCGCACATCTCCCCCATCGTCACGTAGGCGCGTGAGGCCTCGACGATGAGCGGCATCAGGTTGACGCCCTCCTTGGCGGCGGCTTCTTTGAGGCTTCCGAGCGTCGCCTCGACCGCGAGGCTCGAGCGCTTCGCGCGCACGGACTGGACGCGGTCGATCTGCTTTCGCTCAAGGGCCGGATCGACGCGCAGAAGCTCGATCTGGGTCTCCTCGTCGGCCTCGTACCGGTTGACGCCGACGATGATGCGCTGCTTCGCCTCGACCTCCTCCTGGTAGCGGAACGACGCGTCCGCGATCTCGCGCTGGAAGAAGTTCTCCTCGATGGCGGGGATGACGCCGCCGATCTTCCGGATGCGCTCGAAGTAGTCGTAGGCCTCGGCCTCGAGCCTGTTCGTCAGGTCCTCGACGTACCACGAGCCGCCGAGCGGGTCGATCGTGTTGACGACGCCCGTCTCGTGCGCGATCACCTGCTGCGTGCGCAGTGCGATCCGGACCGCGTTCTCCGTCGGCAGCGCAAGCGCCTCGTCGAAGGAGTTCGTGTGCAGCGACTGCGTCCCGCCGAGCACGGCCGCGAGCGCCTCGAGCGCCGTCCGCACGATGTTCACCTCCGGCTGCTGCGCGGTCAGCGACACGCCGGCGGTCTGCGTGTGGAAACGCATGAGCCACGATCGAGGATTTTGTGCGCCGTACCGCTCGCGCAGCTCCCGCGCCCAGATCCGCCGCGCGGCCCGGTACTTCGCGATCTCCTCGAAGAAGTCGAGGTGCGCGTTGAAGAAGAAGGAGAGGCGGGGCGCGAAGTCGTCGACGTCGAGCCCCCGCTCGGTCGCCGCCTCGACGTACGCAAACCCGTTGGCGAGCGTGAACGCGAGCTCCTGGGCGGCGTTCGAGCCGGCCTCGCGGATGTGGTACCCGGAGATCGAGATCGGATGCCACCGTGGCATCTCCTCGGCGCAGAACTCGATCATGTCGACGACGAGCCGCATCGAGGGCTCCGGCGGGAAGATCCATTCCTTCTGGGCGATGTACTCCTTGAGGATGTCCGTCTGAATCGTTCCGCGGAGCTCGGCGCGGGGCACTCCCTGCTGCTCGCCGACGACGAGGTAGAACGCGAGCAGCATCGCTGCCGCCGAGTTGATCGTCATCGACGTCGAGACCTCGCCGAGTGGGATGCCCGAGAAGAGCGTCTCCATGTCGGCGAGCGAGTCGACCGCGACACCTTCCCGGCCGACCTCGCCGAGCGAGCGCTCGTGGTCTGAGTCGTAGCCCATCAAGGTCGGCATGTCGAAGGCGGTTGAGAGGCCCGTCTGCCCGTGCTCGAGCAGGTAGCGGAAGCGCTCGTTCGTCTCCTCCGCCGTGCCGAAGCCGGCGAACTGGCGCATCGTCCAGAGCTTCCCGCGGTACATCGAGGGATAGACCCCGCGCGTGTACGGATAGACACCCGGGTAGCCGAGGTCGCGCTCGTATTCGATCTCGACGCTCTCCGGCGAGTAGAGCGGCTCGTTCGGAAGCCCGGAGATCGTTGAGGAAAGCTCGCCCTCGCGCTCAGGCGTCGCGTCGTAGAGCTCGCGCTTCCACTCCTCCGCGCCGCCCTCGATCCCCTGCTGGTCCTCGGTGATCGCCATGCCGCCCCAATTGTACGGAGCGGCTTTCGATTCAGCCGGACGCGACCGCCCGGCTCTTGCGGGCGAGCAAGGGCGTGGTCGCAGCAGAAAGCGGCAGCGGCCCCGGGCGAGCCAGGAAGAACCCCTGCCCGTGGCCCACGCCGAGCGACGCCAGCATGTTCAGCTCGGCCAGTTTCTCGATCCCCTCGGCGATGATCGTGGCGTCGATGCGCTCCGCAAACGAGATCAACCCGACGGCCAGGGCCTGGCGGGAGCGATCGCTCTGGATCCCGTTGATCAGCGTGCGGTCGAGCTTGATGAAGTCCGGTGCCAGACGAAGGATGTGGCGAAGGCTCGCGAACCCGGCGCCGGCGTCGTCGACGGCAAAGCGCACGCCCAGCACGCGTAGCGTGTCGACCGCCGCGTTCAGCCGCTTGTAGTCGGCGATCGGGGCGTGCTCGGTCACCTCGATCACGATGCGTGCCGGGTCCGAGCCCACAACCAGCTTCCGGAGGCCCGCCGACAGGACGGTCTTCGGGGAGACGTTCAAGGACAGATAGATCTTCGGCGGGAGATCCGGTAGCGCCGCAAGAGCCGCTTTCACGGCCGCGAGCTCGAGCTCGCAACGAAGCCCCACTTCTTCCGCCTCGGCGAACCACCAATCGGGCGCGCGGCGAGGGGCGGCCCGGAAACGAGCGAGCGCCTCGACGCCGACCGTCTCGCCACGGAGTGTGCAGATCGGCTGGAAGACCATCTCGAGCACGCCCTCCGAGTCGAGTGCTCGGCGGATCCGCTTCTCTTGCCGCTGTTTCTTCTCCAGGGCTTTTCGTTGGACCGCGAGCTGCCTGACGAGCGTCTCGACGATGTCCCCGGTGACCTCGACGGAGAAGGTCGACTGCCCGGCCGCCGCCTGCTCGATCGCTTCCACGATCGAGCCGACCGAGCCGCCCTTGAGCAAATACCCGACCGCGCCGGCCTCGAGCATCTCCAGAACGGTCGCTCGGTCGTGATGCGCGGTGAACGCGATCACCTTGGTCTCCGGCGAGCAGTTCCTGATCTCACGCGCCGCGTGCAGGCCGCCGCCCGGCATGCGCACGTCGACGAGGGCGACGTCCGGGCGCTCTCGGATCGCGGCCTCGATGGCGCTCGGCGCATCGCCGACCGCAGCTACCAACTCCAACCCTCGCTCCGACCGGAAGAGCGCTTCGAGCGCGTCCCGAACTGCGGGAGCGTCCTCGGCTACGAGCACCCGGATGCGGGGTTTTTTGCTCACGCAGCGTCGAGGCCAGGAGCAGGTCGGGCATTCGGCGTAAGGCCGGATTCCGGCACCGGAAGCCTCGGGATCCAGAACTCGACCGTCGTTCCCTTGCCTGGAGCGGAGTCGATCCGAAGCCAGCCGCCGGCGAGGGATGCGCGCTCCTGCATCGCCGTGAGGCCGAGGTGGCCGGGAACCGGCTGGAGCTCTTCGGGTTGAAACCCGACGCCGTCGTCCGAGACCTTGACCCTGTAGCCGTAGTCGCGGTCCTCGAGCAGAACGGTCGCGTTCTCGGCCTGGGCGTGCGTCCGCACGTTCACCAGGAGCTCCTGCACGATGCGGTAGAGGATCGTTCGCACCTGAAGCGACGGCTGGACGCGCAGGTTGTCCTCGAGCCTGTGCTTGGTCGGCCCGTCGCGCTGGGTCTCTTCCATGTACATCTCGAGGGCGGCGGAGAGGCCATCGGTGTCGAGCGCGGGCGGATGGAGCTCGAAGAGGAGATGGCGAAGCCGCGCGATCGAAAGCTGGATCGTCTCCTCGAGCTCGTCGAGCAGCTGGAGGTGCTCCGGGTCGTCGAGGCTACGGCGCAGGATCTGCAGCCGCATGCCCGCCGCGGTGATCGCCTGGATGGAGTCGTCGTGGATCGCCCCCGCGATCCGGCCTCGCTCCTCCTCCCCCGCTCCCACGAGGTGAGCCAACAGCGCACGCTCACGCTCGAGCTCCGCCTGGGCCTTCAGCTTCGTCACGTCCCGCGCCATCGACGAAGTGCCGACGATCTGTCCGTCGACGTCGCGGATCGCAGAGACCTTCAGCACGACGTCCAGCACGACCTCGTCCTTCCGCATCCGCTTCGTCTCGTATTGCTCGACTTCTTCGCCCCGCCGAAGCCCGGCGAGGATCTCGGGGAGATCGTCGGGGAGGTCCGGCGGTGTAAGCAGCGCGATCGACCGGCCGACGGCCTCTTCCGCGGAATAGCCGTACATTCGCTCCGCGCCGAGGTTCCAGGTCTCGATCGTTCCCTCGACGTCCTTGCCGATGATCGCGTCGTCGGATGATTCGATGATCGCCGCGAGCTGGCGGGCGGCGACCTCAACCCGCCGGCGCTCGCTCACATCCCGAATGAACGCGGTCGCGAGGCGCCCCTGGTCGGTGTCGATCGCTGCAAGCGAGATGTCGACCGGGAACTCGCTGCCGTCCTTGCGGCGCCCGATCGTCTGCTCGTTGACGAGGATGATGTTGCCCGCTTCGTGAACGAGCCGTCCCTCGTCCGTCTCCAGCGCCGTCACGGAGATATCGATGGGGAACTCCTTGCGGTCCCTGCGGCCGCCGAGAGGGTCGACCATCCCCACAGGCGGCTCCTGGAAATGCTCGGGCAGGAGGTACTCGATCGGCTGTCCGAGCAGCTCGTCGCGCCTGTACCCGAAGAGGCGCTCGGTTTCGGCGTTGACGAGCTGCATGGCGCCGCCTTCGTCGATGACGACGACCGCATCGGGAGCCGACTCGACGAGGCCGCGAAACCGCTCCTCACTTCGCCGCATGACTCCTTCCGCACGCTGGCGCTCGTCCCTGTCTCCGACGAGCTCGTTGAGCATGCTCGAGATCGCGTCGACGGACAGGCTCGCCTGACCGCGGGCGGCGCGCTTCACGGCTTCGACGATCTCCGTCGCCGAGGTGCCCTTGACGAGGTAGCCCACGGCTCCCGCCGACAACATCTCGATCACGGTCGCCTGGTCGTCGTAGGCCGAGAGGGCGAGCACTCGCGTTTCCGGCCACAACTCCTTCACTCCCCGGGCAGCCGCGGCTCCGCCGCCGGGCATCCGAACATCGACGAGGACGACGTCGGGCTTCGTGGCCGCGGCGAGCTCGATCGCCTCCTCGGCGCTCGCGGCGGCGCCGACGACCTCGATCCCGCCCTCGCCCGCGACGAGGTCGCACAGGGCCAACCGCAGCGGCTCTTCGTCCTCGGCGATCAGGACCCGAACGATCGCGGGCTCCGCCGAGTCGTCGGGGGGCCGAATCGGGCGAACTTGAGCGTCGCTCAACCGCAGCACGGCCTTTCTCAGCCGGTCGTTGACTTTGGTCAGGGCCTGCTATCTAGATGCGAGCCTTGGGGAAGGCCCGATTACTCTACATTCGATCCGAAAAGCACAGGTTCGTCCAATACCGATAGGTACATACCCATAGCCCCAGCGTCTTGATTCCGCATACTTCGGGTGGTCCAAGCGTAAAGGCTCTGCAGTTCGATATCGATTCAGTCTCGCCAGGACACTCCTGCCGAAGCGAATCGCTTAGTTCAGGGACTGGGCGCGCTTTGCGCGTCGGCTGCGTGCAGATCGTTCGCAACCTCATGGACGAGCGTGAGCTTCTCCTTCAGCCGGCCGGGAGGCTCGGCGCGCCACGCGACCACCACGTCCGGCATCGACAGGGCTGGCTCGAGCGGACGGCGAAGGACGATGCTTCCGACGTCGCTCACTTCGTGCAGTGAGACGGGACCGAGCGCGACCCCAAGCCCTTCGGCAACCGAAAGCATGATGTCGCGCGGGTTCATGCCGCTGGCCTCTCGCAGGCCCTTGAACCGGTAGCCGGCCCCCTCGATGCGCGTCAGGAGCCGCTCGTGCAGCGCTGGGTTCGCCTCTTCCGGGAAGATGACGAGCGTTTCTCCCCGCAGGTCCTCCGGTTTGAGCACGGAGCGTTTGGCCAGCCCGTGGCCCGGAGGCAGAAAGGCGGCGAGCGACTCCCCCACAAAGAGGGGCGCGGACTCGAGATTCGTGTGGTCGGAAGCCTCGTGGAAGATGCCCAGGTCGAGCTCCCCGGCCGCCAGGAAACGGGCCTGCTCGAGGAAGTCGAGGTGGGTCACCTGGACTCGGATGTTCGGATCCCGGTCGTGGAGCGCGCTAAGGAAGCGGAGAAGCGGCTGAATCGGCAGATGCGGGACACAGCCGATTCGCAGCGGCGAGGCCGCCCCACCGGCCCGGCGAGTCTCGGCAACAGCGATGTCGAACGCGGCGAGGACCTTGCGCGCCTCGGTCGCAAGGATGCGGCCCGCATCCGTCGCGCCCACCATGCGGCTCGTCCGCTCGAGGAGCTGGACACCGAGCTCGGACTCGAGCTTCCGGATTGCCTGGGACAACGGGGGCTGTGCGATTCGAAGGCGCTTGGCCGCCCGCCCGAAATGCAGCTCTTCGAACACCGCGAGGAAATACCGCAGGTGTCGAAGCTCGATCGAGGGCGGCGCCAAACGACGCCCTCCGGCTCCTGAAGCAGCGCTCGCTGTGTCTCCTTTCCGGGTCGCCAACTCTGGGGCCTACTCAGAGCAGCGACCTGCCAGACGCTGCCTCTTGGAAAGCGCTCGCACCACTATGGCGGCGGCGACCTGCCCGAGTCCAATACGGGTTGAGTACCAATACTGCACGGGTTCGGAATGGCCACAGTCAACGCCGCACCCGTCGAGCTCACCTGTATCTTCGAAGACCTTCGCGTGCATCCGCATTCCAAAGTGTTGAATGCGCAACAGACCGGTCTGTAGCGCATTCGACGAGGCTAGCAGAGGCGATGGTGCTCAGGGTCCACCAGGAGACATCGCTCTTTAGGGCGGTCATACAGACAGGTTTGTAGGATGCGCTCATCGCGATGGCGTCGAACCCGCCTCGGACTCGGCCCCGGCTTCCACACCGTGATCCGCCGGAGGAAGCAGATCTCGAGACGCGCGAGCGGATTCTCCGCACGGCCTACGAGCTCTTCACCCAGGACGGGTTCACCGCCGTCGGCGTCGACCGCATCGTCGCCGAGGCGGGAGTGGCCAAGACTTCGCTGTACCGGCACTTTCGATCGAAGGACGACCTTGTCGTTGCGGTCCTCCAGCGACACGAGTTGCTCTGGACACACGGCTTGCTCGAGACGGAGTCTGCGAGGCGAGCCTCGTCACCCGAGGATCGCCTCGCGGCTCTAATCGAGATCTTCGGCGAATGGCTCCGAGATGACGGCTTCGCGGGATGCCTGTTCATCAACTCCGCGCTGGAGGTTCACGACCGCTCACCTGCGATCCGGGCTGCAGCCTTGGCCGCGCTCGAACGGGTCTATGAGCTCCTGTGCAAGATCATCGACGAGGCAGGCTTGAATGAGCCGAGTTCTCTCGCGCACCAGCTCCAGATCCTCTTCCGCGGCTCGATCGTCGCGGCCCGCGAGGCCAACTTCACTGCCGTCGATGAGGCGCGGGCACTCGCTCTGCGCGTTCTCGACCAGCGAGGAGCTTCTGGTTAACGCGCGAGAACTGGAGGTCGCCGAGCCGTCGCGGATAGGTGCGGCGAAGGCTCACGCGGCGGCGTGTGAGCGGAAGGTCGTGCTGGCAGCTGCTGCCGGCGACCGCGCTGCGTGCGAAGAGCTCGTCGAGGAGTTTCTGCCTCTGATCGCAGGCGTTGCCCGTCGGTACCGCACAGCGTTCGGCGTTCAGCGCGCCGAGCTGCTGCAGGAAGGCGTGGTCGGCCTCTTGCGCGCGATCAAGCGCTTCGATCCGACGGTCGCAACGCCGTTCTGGCCATACGCCTCCTGGTGGGTTCGCCAGGCGATGCAGGAGCTCGTCTCGGAGGTGACGCGACCGGTCGTGCTCTCGGACCGGGCGCACCGCACACTGGCACGCGTTCGGGAGGCCCGCGCAGCGCACGTCCGCGACCACGGACGGGAGCCCTCGACTGCCGAGCTGGCGGCCGCCTCGGAGCTCAGCCCGGAGCAGCTCGAGAGTCTCCTTGCAGCAGACCGTATCCCGCGGGTGCTCAGCGAGCCGGTCAGCCTGGACGACTGGACGGCCGGAACGCTCGGAGAACAGATCGCCGATCCCGTCTCCGAAGACGAGTACCAGCGAACCATCGACGAGCTCGTGACCGAGCAGGTTCGCGCATTGACCGACGAGCTCGACGACCGCGAGCGGTCGATCCTGTACGACCATTACGGTGTCGGCCGTTCGGCGCAGACGCTGCGTGAGATCGGCAATAGCCTGGGCCTCAGCGCCGAACGCGTCCGGCAGATCGAGCAGCAGGCGCTCGACAAGCTTCGCGCCGTCGCCTCCTCCGGCCCAGTGCCGCATGACCCAAGGACCTTGACTGCGGCAGGCAACGACCTAGGAAAGGACCGTAGTGCTTCCCTCGGACCACAAGTCTGCCATGCCCGCTGACGCCTCAGGTCTTCTCCACGAAGCGCTTGTCTACGACTCCGACGACCAGCTCGTCGAGCGCGTTGCTTCATTCCTGCGCGAGGGCCTGGTGGAGGGCCCGACTATCGCCGTGCTCACCCGCCGGCACTGGTCGCTGTTGCGCGAAGAGCTCGGCAGCGACGCCGACGCCGTCGCCTTCACCAATTCCGACGACTTCTACGTGCGCCCAGTCGATGCAATCGCAGACTACGACGCGACGATGACCGACCTACTCGCGTCCGGAGCGACCTCCGCACGGATCGCCGGAGAGATTCCCCTCCAACCCACCCGCGAGGCGTGGTCCGAATGGATCTCCTACGAAGCGATCGTCAACCGCGTGTTTGCCGACCGTCCTGCGCAAATCCTCTGCGTCTATGGGACCGAGAGCGCACCGGACCATGTGATCGACGCCGTCTGGAAGACGCATCCCCACGTCGAAGCGGACGCCACCCGCAGTCATCCCGAGTACCACGAGCCTTCTGATGTCGTCGCGGCCCACATAGCAGAGCCCGCATCCGCGCTGGATCTTCCTACCCTCGCCCCCACCGAAGATCCCTTGGAGTTTCGGGAATTGCTCGCCGCCAAGCTGACGACAGCTCGTATCCCGGAGGCCAGCGTGATGGACATGCTCATCGCAGCGACCGAGGTCTTCGAGAATGCGCGCCGCCACGGCGGAGGAGCAAGCGCCACGCGCGCCGGCTTCGTGAACGGCTGGTTCGTTTGCGAGATCGAGGATCGGGGGCCTGGCATTGACGACCCGCTTGCCGGATACCTCCCGCCAAGGCTCGAACGTCCCCGCGGCGAGGGCCTGTGGGTTGCGCGTCGGCTCGTCCGGCGCCTCGAACTGCTCGACAATGCGCCGGGCCTGACCGTGAGGTTGTGGTTGTAGCGAAAGGTGCGCCGCGTCCTTGATGCGTCTCACGAGTGTCCTAGTGAACGTAAAGACGAGAGACAGGAGATCGTGACGATTGGCGCGCCGCTCACCCATGTGTCGTAGAGAGGAGGTCCGATGACAACGATTGGAATCGTCGGGTTGGGGGCGATGGGCAGCCGGATCGCCGCCCGCCTCCTCTTCCAGGGCAACGCCGTCCTCGGAACCAATCGAACGAGATCGAAGGCGGATGCGCTGATCGAACAGGGGCTCGTCTGGCGCGACTCTCCCAGGGCGCTCGCCGAGGATTCGGACATCGTCCTCAGCGTGGTCCTCGACAGCGAGGCGCTGGAAGCGGTGACCGAGGGCACGGACGGAATTCTGGCGGGCCTCGCCGCCGGCAAGGTCTACGTCGACATGAGTACCGTCAGTCCTCAAACGAGCCGCGAGCTCGCCGAGCGTGTCGCGCCGTCCGGGGCCTCGATGATGGCCGCGCCCGTCTCCGGCAGCCTGCGCGCCGCGGAAGAAGGCAGCCTGGCGATCATCGTCGGCGGTGACGCCGGCGCCTTCGAGCGAGTCGAGCCGCTCCTGCGCGAGCTGGGCAGCACTGTGACCTTCGTCGGCGACAGCGGCCAGGCGCAGGTGCTCAAGCTCGCCACCAACATCGTTCTCGCCGTCCAGGTGCTCGCCTTCAGCGAAGGGGTACGGCTCGCCGAGCAAGGTGGTATCGAACCAGGGCTCGCCCTCGACGTGCTGATCCGCAGCGCCGTCGGTCGCCGGTGCTCGAGACACGCGTGCCGCTCGAGCTACCCGACAAGGCCTGGTTCGACGTGCACGACCTGCTTAGCGCCAGTCGCGTGCTCGGCTACGAACATCGCGACATCGCCGCCCTCTTCCAGGTGTTCTCCGAGATGGTCGTGGCGCCCGTCCCGGCAGCTCCAATTCGCCGCCACCGCAAGCGTGAATCAGCCGTCTCGGATCGAACCGGCTTCAAGGTGCGGGGCTCTTTCCGCGACGATCACCCTAAACGCGGACGCGTGTCGCCTGAGACGTAAAAAGCGAGCCGGCCAGACGCAGAAAGTGTTGAACACTCGTGTAGACACACTGTTCACTACCGTGGTTTGCCCCTGCGATGTAGCCAATGCCTCCGTCTCATAGGTTGGAATGAGCGTGCCCTACACCTGTGTCATCGCCGACGATCACCCAGCGATTATCGACGCGGTGTCCCGGTACTTCGAGGACGTTGAGGATGTCGAAATTGTTGGCCGTGCGCAGAATGGAGACCAGGCTCTGCAACTGATCGAGGAGCAGGCTCCAGATGTCGCCGTCGTGGACGTTCGCATGCCAGTCACGGGCGGCATCGACATCGCTCGCAGGCTGAGCGCAGAGGGGTCGAAGACCGCGGTCATCCTCTACACCGGTCATTCCGAGCGCTCGCTCCTGCTCGAGGCCCTCGACGCGGGCGCGCGAGGCTTTCTCGTCAAGGAGGCGCCGCTCGACGATCTCGCGCGGGCGATCCGGACGATCTGCGAGGGCGGCACCTACGTCGACCCGGCTCTGGCCGCGGTGGTTGCCGGGCCGGAGGCAGCCGAGCGCCTCCCCGCCCTGACCAAGCGCGAGCGGGAGGTCCTGCGCCTCCTCGCCGACGGCATGCAGAACGAGCAGGTCGCACGCGAGCTCTCGATCTCGCCGCTGACGGTGCGGTCGCACGTGAAGAACGCGATGAGCAAACTCGAGGCGGACACTCGCACGGAAGCGGTGGCAAAAGCCCTCCGCGAGTCGCTAATCGCTTAAACGCGGCCCTGGAGACCCCTGCAAAAGGGGGATCCCGCACTGTGGAAAACCCCGATGGCGTCATTGGGCAACCGACGCGATGGTTAGTGCATGGACGATCTCCGCACCAGCAAGGGCTTCCTGTGGAAGGGCTACTCGCTCGGAGCCATCGCGCTCACAATCGTCTACTTCCTGCTCGGCGGCCACGCCGAACTGCAGGCCGTGATCTATCAACTATTCATCCTTGCGATTCCGATCGCGATTCTCGTCGGAATGCGTCGCCACCGACCGGATCGGCGCTTGCCTTGGCTGCTCCTCGTAGGCGGCTTCGGCTTGTGGTTGATCGGCGATACCTACTGGGACTCCTACCTTTGGATCCTCGACGAGCAAGTTCAGTATCCGTCTCCCGCAGACATCGCTTATCTGGGCGGCTACCCCCTCTTGATCATGGGAGTGTTCATACTGGCGCGCGGCGCGGGCCGGCCCCGAATCGGGAGCCTCCTCGACACGACGATCGTCGTAGTCGCCGCACTCGTCGTCACCACACTCTGGCTGCTGGCGCCGCTCATGGCCACGTCCGACCCGGCATTCGCGAAGGCCATTGCCGTCGGTTTCCCGGTGATGGACCTCGTGATGCTCATCGTGCTCACGCAAATGATGTTCCGCCACCGCGTCACGAACTTCGCTCTGCAGGCGATCTGCGTCGGGACCGGATCGCTTCTGGTGGCCGACGGTGCCTACAGCTACCTCAGCCTGGAGGGCTCGTACACGATCGGAATGATCACCGACGTCGGCTGGCTTGCCTGTTACTCGCTCTGGGCGATCGCGGCGTTGCATCCATCAATGGCCAGCATCCGTTCGCTGCCATTGCGGGCGAGTGAGGGGCTATCGACCTGGCGCATCGGAGCACTTCTGGCAGCGATGCTCGTCGCTCCGATCGTGTTGATCGTACAAACGGTGGAGCAGGAGACCGCCGCCGACGAGATCGGTGCAGCCATCATCGTCACGATGCTGTTGGTTGCCGCCCGGGTCTGGATCCTTCAGCGCGATGCCAAGAAAGGAGCGTCCGCGCTCACTCAAAGCGAGGAGCGCCTCCGCCTCGCGCAGGAGATCTCAGACGTCAGCACATGGGACCTGGACCTGGCGACCGGGCGCCTGACGGTGTCAGGCCCGCTCCGCACGAGGATCTCCGGGTCGGCTGACCGCGACGCGACCGAAGAGTCCTGGAGAGATTTCATCCACCCCGAGGACCGCGAGCGAGTCCTGGCGACGTTCGGCCAGGCGCGCGCACAGGGCGGCGACTTCGACCACGAGTATCGATACCGCTCGCCCGACGGCGAGGAAGGCTGGCTGCTTTCCCGAGGACGGGTCTTCCTGGAAGAAGCACGTGCCGTCGGCGTCGGCGTCGATATCACGGAGCGTCACGCCATGGAAGAGCAGCTGGGGCAGAACGAGGAGCGCTTTCGCATCGCGGAGGTCGCCGCCAAAGTCGGCAGCTGGGACATGGATTTCACGACGGGCGAGCTTGCCTGGTCGGAATCCATGCGGCAGCAAGTAGGCGTGTCGCCCGAGTTTGAGCCGACGTACGAGGCGTTCCTCGATTGGATCCACCCAGAGGATCGTGCCCGTGTAGACGAATCCGTGGCTGCTTCGCTGGCCGGAGGGACAGACTTCGAGATCGAATGCAGGTTCCGCAGGCCGGACGGCGCCGAGGGCTGGATCGAGTCGCGAGGTCGAGCCTTCGTCGACCAGGAGGGGAAGCCGATTCGCTCGGTTGGCGTGGCGGTCGACGTAACGGAGCGCCATCTCTCCGAGGAGCACAAGAAGAAGCTCGAGCAACAACTACGTCAGGCCCACAAGCTCGAGGCCGTCGGCCGCCTGGCCGGAGGCATCGCGCATGACTTCAACAACATCCTGCTCGCTATCCGCGGCAACGGCGAGCTTGCTCTCGACGCGCTCAAGGATGGCGAGGATGCGATCGAGGAGGTCGAGGAGATGGTGGCGGCCGCCGAGCGGGCCGCGTCCCTCACGACGCAGCTCCTTGCCTACAGCCGCCGGCAGGTCCTCCAGGCCGAGGTCCTCGACCTGAACGACGTCGTCCGGGACATGGACAAGCTGCTGCGGCGGATGATCGGCGAAGACGTCGAACTGCACGCCGTCCTCGGCGACGAGGCCGTCCAGATCAGTGCCGACCGGAGCCAGATCGAGCAGGTCATCGCGAACCTCGCTGTGAACGCCCGCGACGCGATGCCGAAAGGTGGCGTGCTGACGCTCGAGGTTGCGACGAGCCGGATCGACTCAGAGCATGTCGTCGACCTTCCTCCCGGCGGCTACGCGAAGCTCACCGTCAACGACACAGGGCTCGGGATGGATCCTGAGACTGCGGCCAAGGTCTTCGAGCCGTTCTTCACCACGAAGGAAGAGGGAACCGGGTTCGGGCTCTCGACCGTCCACGGCATCGTCTTGCAGACCGGCGGCGTGATCTGGGTGTACAGCGAGGTCGGCCATGGCACCACCTTCAAGATCTATCTTCCGCTGGCCGAACAGGCTCAGCCTCTCGAATCGAGGCTGCCGGACGACGCTCCGGTCATGGCGAGGAGCGCGGCCGAGACGATTCTGCTCGTCGAGGACGACCTCCACGTGCAACGAATCGTCCGCAACATTCTGAGCCGGTCGGGCTTTTGCGTCCTCGCGGCGGATGGCGGGGAGGAAGCACTTCGTCTCATTCGAGACCCTGACAGCGGGACGATCCACCTGCTCCTGAGCGATCTGGTCATGCCGGGAAGAAGCGGACGGGAGCTCGCCGTGGAGGTCCAGGTGCTTCGTCCGGACATCTCGATCCTCTACATGTCCGGCTACACGGACGACGCGGTCATTCGCCGCGGCGTGCTCGAGGAGGGCATGGCCTTTATCCAGAAGCCCTTCGGCGCGGATGACCTGGTGCGCCGGGTCCGCGAAGTGCTCGACTCCGGGCACGACCGACTGGTGGCTGCATGACCGCGTTGAAGCCACGCATCCTGATCGTCGACGACGACGCGAACGTGCAGTCGATGCTGACTCGCATGCTTGGGCGGCACGGCTACGACTGTGAATCGGCCGTGAACGGAGCCCTGGCGCGTGAACTGCTCGCGAGCACGCCCTTCGACCTTGCTCTTTGCGACCTGAACATGCCGGGCGAGTCCGGCCTCGAGCTCATCGAGCACATCTCGGCCGAGCATCCCGACACGGCGACGATCATGGTCACCGGCGCCGACGACTCGGAGATCGCCGAGAAGGCGCTCGAGCTCGGCACGTACGGCTACGTCATCAAGCCCTTCTACAACAACGAGCTTCTGATCAACATCGCGAACGCGCTCCGTCGCCGTGGGCTCGAGCTCGAGAGCCGCCTGCGCCGGATGTCGCTCGAGACCGCCGTCAGCGAGCGCACCGCCGAGCTCCAAACGAGCGTGCAGGCTCTGCGACGGACCGAGCAAGAGCTCCGCCAGTCGCAGAAGGAGACTGTCTACCGCCTCGCGCGCGCCGCTGAGTTCCGGGACGGAGACATGGCTCCGCACATCGAGAGCATGAGTCACTTCTGCCACGTAATCGCAGAGCGGCTGAGACTCGATCGCGACTTCTGTGCACTGCTCCTCCTCGCGAGCCCCTTGCACGACATCGGCAAGATCGCGATTCCGGATCGCATCCTTCTGAAGCCGGGCCCACTCACTGCCGAGGAGCGTGAGATCGTCCAGACGCACGCGGAGATCGGCTACCGCATGCTCACGGGCTCGGGCGGCGAGATGCTCGAGCTCGCGGCGACCATCGCCTGGACCCACCACGAGCACTTCGACGGCGGCGGATACCCACGAGGGCTCTCCGGGGCGAACATCCCCATCGCGGGGCGGATCGCAGCCGTGGCCGACGTCTTCGACGCGCTGACGAGCGACCGGGTCTACCGCCCGGCCTTCACGGTCGCGCACGCGGTCGCCGAGATGCGCCTGCTTCGCGGCACGCAGTTCGATCCCGCGGTGCTCGATGTCTTCCTGGACTCGCTCGAAGAGATACTCGAGGTGAAGGACCTCTACGGGACCCGCACATCGGCTACAGCGTCCCACGCGGTTGGGGCCGCCGCAGTCGCATGAGCGAGCCGACGACCGTACTCCTCGCCGACGATCATCCGGGCATCCTCGACGCGGTCTCGAAGTACCTCGAGCGACACGGAATCGACGTCGTCGCACGTGCAAAGGACGGACGCGAGGCGCTGAGGCAGATCGCGGAGACGCAGCCGGCGATCGCATTGCTGGACATCCGGATGCCGGGCCTGAGCGGCCTCGAGCTCACGCGGCTCGCAGCTCGCTGCTCTCCCGGGACCTCGGTCATCCTCTTCAGCGGCTACGGCAGCCGCGGGCAGGTCATCGAGGCGCTCGACGCGGGCGCACGGGGATTCCTGCTGAAGAACCTCTCATTGGCGGAGGTCCTCCGGGCGGTCCAGGTGGTTTCGAGAGGTGGGACCTACATCGACTCGAGCCTCGCGGTGGCCCTCAATGCCCCCGAGGACGCCCCCACGCTCACCCATCGCGACCGGGACGTGCTGCGACTGCTTGCCAGCGGCGAGCGGTACGAGGAGATCGGCCGGGACCTCTTCGTCTCAACCGCGACGGTCCGCAAGATCATGTTCAAGGTCAAGAACGAGCTCGGCGCCGAAACGGCAACCGGGGCCGTCGCCGCCGCGCTGCGCCACTCCCTGATCGCGTAGCTGACTCCCGCGTATCACTCAATCTGAGGCCCCCGTTTGCCGATGCTCGGGAGGCGTGAGTAGGTCCTCGCGCGCGCGAGAACAACACATGCCCCAAAAATCTTCCCGCCTGACACTCCGCATCGCCTGCTACACGGCCGCCGCGCTCCTGTTCGCAGCCGGCGCGCTCCTCTGGTTCGTCGACCAGCGGGCTACTTCGCGGGCCGAGAGCCAAGCCGCAGGCCGCGCGCACTTCATTGCCGACATCGTGTTGCGCGACCGGCTGACCAGGGCCGACTTCGCACGACCGGTCACCGATCGACGGCGCAGCCGGCTGGACGTCCTCTTCGTGAGAGCGCTGCAGACCCAGGAGATTGAGCGCGCGAACCTGATCGCGCCGAACGGGCTGATCACATACTCGACAGACCACGGCCTTATCGGCGAGCGGCCTTACGCTCACGGCGACCACGTGACGGCCGCAGTCGCAGGTCGTGAGATTCGCGCGATCGACACGACCGAGATCGACGGTCGGCGGGTGAAGGTATTCGAGACCTACCTGCCGGTGCAGTCGAAAGGCGGAGACGCCGCTCCTCTTGGAGTCTTCGAGCTCTATCAGGACTACGACCGCGGGGTCGCCGACCATGCCAGGAACACGGTCCTGCCCGTGGGCGCCTTCCTGCTCCTGGCGCTGATCGTGGTCTGTGCGACGCTCGTGCCGATTCTGCGTCGAGTGACGGCCGCGGTCGAAGAGCGCAATCGCCGACTCATCCAGCAGGCCGCCACGCTCGAGCAGTCGCTCGCGACGGCCCAGGAGGCGCGCACCGAGGCCGAAGCGGCCAGACGCGCCATGGTCGAGCAGAACAAGCGGCTCCGCGAGCTCGACCGGCTGAAGGACGAGTTCCTCTCGCTCGTCTCCCACGAGCTGCGTACGCCACTGACCTCGATTCGCGGCTACCTCGATCTCGTGCTCGACGAGGAGGCCGGCGAGCTGAACCCTGAGCAGCGCCGGTTCCTCCAGGCCGTCGAGCGCAACTCCGGGCGGCTGCTGCGCCTCGTCGGCGACCTGCTCTTCGTAGCCCAGGCCGACGCCGGCCGCCTCTCGCTCGAACAGGGCAAGGTCGACCTGGTCGAGCTTGCCGGCGAATGCGTCGAGGGCGCTATGCCGGCCGCAGCCGACAAGTCGATCGACCTCGTCCTCGCTACGACGCCGGTCCCCGCGTTTGTCGGCGACCGAGGCAGGCTGGCTCAGGTTCTCGACAATCTCGTCTCGAACGCTCTCAAGTTCACACCCGAAGGCGGCAGCGTCGAGGTCAGCACGAAGCTAAACGGCGACCATGTGTCGATCGAGGTCTCGGACACGGGCATCGGCATCCCCCTCGCCGACCAGCCGCGCCTGTTCGAACGCTTCTTCCGCTCCTCCGTCGCCAACGACCGGGCGATCCCCGGCACCGGCCTCGGGCTGGCGATCGTCAAGGCGATCGTCGAGGCGCACAAGGGTCAGATCCGAATCGACAGCAAGGAGGGTCGCGGAACCACGTTCCGGATCGACCTGCCCTTGACAGCCGAGTCCGAGAAGGCCCAGGAAGCGGCGTGATCCAGCCCCAGCCAGACCCTCGCCTACTCGTGCTCATCGCAGACGACGACGAGGACATCCTCCTGCTCCTCTCGTTCCGCCTCGAGCGAGGCGGGTACGAGATCGTCCTGGCGCGGAGCGGCGACGAGGCGCTGCGGCTCGCGCTAGACCTCCTGCCCGCGGTTGCCATCCTCGACGGGATGATGCCCGGGCTCGACGGGTTCGAGGTCACGCGGGAGATGCGCCGCAACCCAGCGACGAGCACCACGCCGGTCATCCTCCTGACCGCGAGAGCTCAGGCTTCCGACATCGCTCGGGGCATGGCTGCCGGGGCGGACGAGTACGTGAAGAAGCCGTTTGACGCACGCGATCTCGTAGACCGCGTCGATCGCCTGCTGCGCCCGCGGCTCATCAGCACCTAGGCGCTACGGCCGCAGCCCGACCGTGAGCGTCGCCAGGTAGGTCTTCCGAACGGTTCGTCCGGGTGCCGCCTCGACTCGGGCGTGGATCCGCTCGAAGAGAGAACGGCGAGTGTCGGGGTCGAGCGCGAGATTCGCCGAGTAGGTGCCGAGCACACTGAGGTATTCGTCCGACGCGTACGTCACGTCCCACAGATGACGGCGGACGACGACGGATCTGAAACCGGCCGCCTCGAACTCGAGGGAGCGGTCGGACACGTTGTCCGGATGCGGCGGGGGTCGGTTCAGATCGCTGGGAACCACCGCGTCGTAGTCCGCCTGCACGTCGACCCAAAACGCGTCGCCGCCCGAGGGGAGGACGTGCTTGGTGTCGACGACGGCGAGCGCACCGTCCGGAGCAAGCAGACGCTCTGGTTTCGCGTACCGCACGTCGGGATCGATCCAGTGGAAGGCAGTGAAGGCGGCGACCGCATCGAACTCCGCGCGTGCCGGCTCCCAGGTCTCGAACGCTGCGTTCACGATCTCCACGCTGGGGAAGGCTGCGAGCCTCCGCCTCGCGATCGCGGCGAGGCCCTCGCCGAGCTCGACGCAGACGATCTCGAGGCTGCGCGCGGCCAGCGACAGCGTCGCCTGACCCGTCCCGCATCCGATCTCGAGAACGCGGCTGCCGACGGCAAGACCGGCGAGCTCGACAAGGTCGTCGAAGACCGAGTCGGGGTAGACGGGCCGCGCTCGATCGTAGAGCTCGGCGACCTCCTCGAACGATTTCCGCCGGGACCGCCTCGTCGCCTCGGCGTCGCCCGCCACCTACCGGCCTGCCGGGCGGAACCTGTAGCCGAAGCCTCGAACCGTTTCGATCGGCGACTCGCCGTCGCGCGTGCCGAGCTTCCGCCGCAGGTAGCCCACGTAGAGCTTCACCTGGTCGCGTGACACCGCGTCCGGGTCATCCCACGCGAGCTCGAGCAGCTGCTCCTGGCTCAGGACATGATTGGAATGCTGGACGAAAGCCTCGAGCACGTTGTACTCGAGCCGCGTCAGCGGGACCTGCTGCCCCTCGACGGAGACCGTCCGCTGGACGAAGTCGACCTGGAGGTACGAGTCGGTGTACGAAGCTGGCGAGTCGTCCCGCGGCGCCCGGCGAAGCAGCGCCTCCACGCGGGCGACGAGCTCTTCGCGATCGAACGGCTTCGTGACGTAGTCGTCGGCTCCCCCGCGTAGGCCGCGGACCCGATCGGACTCCGAGTCGCGGGCCGTGAGCATGAGGACGGGCACGTCGCTCAGGTCCCGGATGCGCTCGAGGAGCTCCCAGCCGTCGAGGTCGGGCATCGTCACATCGAGCAGGACGAGGTCGTGGTTTCCCTTGTGAAACGCGCGCAGCGCGGCGCGGCCGTCGGCCTGGTCGTCGACGACATATCCGGCCCGCTCGAGCAAGAGCCGGAGGAGCGCTCGGATGTCCTCGTCGTCGTCGACGACCAGGAGCTGAGGCTTGGTTCCGGCCGGATTCATGCGCAAGGCGTCACTCGTCCGAGTGATTTCGACGGCTCATACGGAATTCATACCTGGCTGCAGACCCCCTTCCTACGCGTACAGGCGAGAACGTGTCTGGAAATGACCACCTTCCACGAGCATCTGCGGCCGGCGAGACGAGCCTCTCTCGCGCAAAGCCGAGGACAGTCGTCCATGCGGCAGACGACTGTCCTCGGCCTGCTCGCCTGCGTTTTTGCGGTGGTCTCGATGGTCATGGTCCAGGGCAACCAGGACACCGCCTCGCCGAACTTGCTCGGCCGCCCGCTCCACCTCGACGCCCTCGGTGCCCCGAAGCCGGATGCCCCACTCGTCAGGCGAACCGCTCCGGGCGTCGACGTGAAGATCGATCGGAGCGGGTTCGAAGTCGCTAGCCCAAAGACGCTCGTCGCGCTCAGCGGCCTGGACAACGGTCGCGCCGACTGGGCACGGTTCACCCGCGGCGCCACGCGGCGAACGTCATTCGGCCGGGAGACGATCGTCGTCGCCCCGCAGAAGACCGAGCAGTTCCTGACGGTCGACCGGCACCAGGGCAAGCGCACCTGGCACTGGCGGCTCGCCTCACCGGGGATCACGCCGAGAGTAGGCGACGACGGCGCCGTCTCGTTCGTTCGCGGCAACGGGTTCGCGCCGGTGCACATCGCCCCGGTTCAGATCCTCGACGCCGAGGGCGGGAACGTCACGCCGGCGGATCTGCGCTGGTCGGTGCGACGCGCCGGCAACGCCTGGTCGCTCGAGCTCCGCCTCGACGACTCGAGCCTGCCGACCCCTTACGTGATCGACCCAGCGGTCATCACGCAGCGCAGCGCAGCCACCTTCGGCGACAGCAACGGCACGAACGTCGCCAGCTTCACGTTCTACAAGCCGATCGGCGTCGCGGCGAACGACGTCCTGATCGCCGGCGTCCTGATCCACGGCAACCGAACGATCACCCCGCCGGCCGGCTGGACGTCGATCCGGCGCGACGTTCAAACCACGAACATCACGCAGGAGCTCTTCTACAAGATCGCGGCGGCGAACGAGCCCGGCTCCTACACGTTCACGTTCAGCGCCTCCGACAAGGTTGTGGGCGGAATCATCCCGTACGTCGGCGTGGACGCCTCAGCACCGATCGACCAGTCCAGCGGCAACGTCAGCAGTTCAAACGGCTCGAACGTCGTGGCGAGCTCGATCACGACCGGCGGCGCGAACTACTTGGTCGTCGGCTTGTTCGGCCTAAACAGAAACTCGACCTTCACACCGCCGGGTGGCATGAACGAGGAGTGGGACGCTTCAACGACCGCGACGACGCTCGAGGCGGCCGACTACACCGCAGTGGCCGCCGGCGCGACGGGCAACAAGACCGCGGCCGCAGCGAACAACAGCACGTGGATCGGCCAACTCGTCTCGCTCAAGCTCGACACCGCTGCCCCGACGCAGGCGCTTTCCCTCACCGAGGGCACGCGGCCCGATCTCCAGTTCTTCAACTCGGGCACGAGCACGATGTACTACAACCCCGCGGCGACCGGCGACTTCACCGTCACGAGCGCGATCACCGATGCGGGCGCCTCGCAGGTCACGTTCCCGGCGATCTCGACTACCGGTTTCACCCACACGGCTGCCTACCGCAACCAGGTGCTTGCGGACGAGCCGCTTGCGTACTGGCGTCTCGGCGAGCCGAGCGGTACGAGCGCGACCGACACGAGCGGAAACGGCAACACCGGAACGTACGGCGGAAGCCCGACCCTCGGCGCCACCGGCGCGCTGGCCGGTGACACCGACACGGCGACGAGCTTCGACGGCGTGAACGACAACGTCAGCGTTCCGAACAACGCGAACCTCAACCTGAACGGCAGCTTCTCGATCGAGTTCTGGGCGAAGCAGACCTCGTTCACGAACTCCTTCCCGGGCATCGTCAACAAGGGCGTGTCCTCGACGGTGAATGGTTACCTCATCTTCTCGACTGCAACGGGCACCCTCAACTTCAAGCGGAACAACGTCACTCTCGCGACCGCCGCCGGCGCGCTGACCGGCGCGTACAAGCACTTCGTCCTCACTTACGACGGGACGACGGTGCGCTGGTACGTGAACGGCGCCGCAGGAACGAGCTCGGCACTCGCGCTCCCCGCGAATGCGTCGGCTGCCGCACTCACGATCGGTCTCGGCGACGCGGGCCAGTACGCGAACGACGCCATCGACGACCTTGCCATCTACCAAACCGCACTCTCTACGACGAGGATCTCGGAGCACTACAACGTCGGCATCTCGTCCAGCCGCGACGAGATCGGCACCCGGAGCCCATTCACGTCGGCGAACTACTCGTTCGGAACGGCGAACACAAGCGCGCCAGGAGCCTCGACGATCACGGGCCTCGACGGCGCCAGCAATTCAGTGACGACGAACCTGACGTTCGTCCGCGACGTGACAGCGCCCACCGGCATGTCCGCGACGGTCACGGCCGGCTACTACACGTCGCTCTCGGTACCGGTCACACTCGCGAACGGATCCGACGCGGGCTCCGGCGTCGATGCCACGACCGGCATCGTCGAGCGCGACGAGGTCGCCCTCGCGAACGACACGTGCCCGGCTTTCGGCAGCTCGTGGTCGACGGTCACGCTCGCGGGCGGCAACGACACGACCGTCCAGTCCGGCAAGTGCTACCGCTACCGCTACAAGATCTCCGACCGCGTCCTCAACCAGGGGACCTCGGGCGCGAGCGCAACAGCGAAGATCGACACCTCGGCGCCGACCCCCGCCCCGAGCCTTGCGTACGGCTCGTTCTCGAACGCTGCCCTTGTCGGTGGGATCGTCTACTACCGCCCCGGTGCCGCGAGCGGTCAGTTCGCAGTCACGGGCTCCGCGTCGGCCGACCCCGAGTCAGGCATCTCGGGCTACAACTTCCCGGCGGCGGCAGGCGGCTGGTCGCGCTCGATCATCGGCACGACCGCGACGTACAGCCACACCGGCAGCCCGGTCGATCCCGTCGAGCCGTTGAACGTCACCGCATCCAACAACGCGGGGCTGGCCTCTGCCGCGACGAGCTTCACGGTCACGCCGGACTCGAGCGTGCCGACCGGCCAGTCGGTCGCTCTCTCCGGCGGGCCGTACTACACGAGCCTCTCGGTTGGACTCACCCCGACGGACGGCAGCGACACGGGCTCCGGCCTCGATACCTCCACGCGCGTGTACGAGCGCGACACCGGCACGCTTTCCAACGGCGCCTGCTCCGGCTTCCCCGGCACCTGGGGGACGACGGTCTCGAACCCGGACGCGAGCGTCGTCTCCGGCAACTGCTACCGCTACCGACTGAAGATCTCCGACCGGGTCGGCAACCAGTCGGCGGCATCAAGCACCTCCGCCGACGCCAAGGTCGACACGTCGGCACCTAGCGACCCAACCTTCCTCTACGGCTCCTTCTCGAACGCAGCCCTCACGGGCGGCGTCGTCTACTACCGGCCCGGCGCGGCCAGCGGCCAGTTCGCTGTCACGCCGAGCTCGAGCGACGCACAGTCGGGGATCTCGGGCTACACCTACCCCGCGGCGGCGGGCGGCTGGTCGCGGGCAATCGTGGGCACGACGGCGACCTACAGCCACACCGGAAGCCCGACCGATCCTGCCGAGCCCAACAACGTCACCGCACAGAACAACGCGGGGCTGAGCTCGAACGCGACCTCGTTCACGGTCACGCCTGACTCGAGCCTGCCCTCGAGCGCGATCCAGTGCAACGGCGGGGCCTGCTCGGCCGGCTGGTACACCTCCTCGCCGGTCTCGGTCACGCTGTCGGCGAACGACACCGGCTCGGGACTCAGCCAGATCAAGTACACGACCGACGGCTCCGACCCGACGCTCGGCAACGGCACCGTCTACTCGGGCGCCTTCAACGTCGCGGCGACGACGACTGTCAAGTACCGCGCCTGGGACAACGTCGGCAACGCCGAGGCCGCCGTTCAGACGAAGCTGATCCAGATCGACACGACGGCGCCGACCGCGCCGACCCTGTCCTTCTCGGCGTTGACGAACGCGTTTGCGACCGGCCAGACGGTCTACTTCCGGCCTGGGCTCGCAGGCGGCGTCACCGTCACAGCCTCCTCGAGCGACGGCGAGTCCGGCGTCTCCTCCTACACCTTCCCGACTCTCGGTTCGGGCTGGAGCGGAAGCCAGGCCGGCGCCAGCTACTCCTACAGCTTCACGAACACAGCCGTCGACCCGGCCGAGCCGAACAACACAACGGCGACGAACAACGCCGGCCTGACCTCGAGCCCAAGCCCGTTCACGGTTACGGCCGACGGCACCGCCCCGGTCAGCTCGATTGCCTGCAACGGCGGCGCCTGCTCCGCCGGCTGGAACACGGGCACGGTCTCGGTCAGCCTCTCGGCCACCGAGGGCGGGTCAGGCCTCCAGGAGATCCGCTTCACGACCGACGGCACGGACCCGAGCCCGGTCAACGGCTCTGTCTACAGCGCTCCGTTCAACCTCTTCGTCACCACGACCGTCAAGTTCCGGGCCTACGATCGAGTCGGAAACGAAGAGGCGGTCGGTTCCCAGCTCGTCCAGATCGACCCGAGCGCGCCGGCCGCCCCGGCACTGACGGTGAGTGAGAGCCCGGCGAGCCCGAACCAGCACGTCTCCGGCGCGACGCTCTACTACAACCCGCAGGGCGGAAACACCGGCTCGTTCGCCGTGGACGCGGCGACGAGCGACCTCGAGTCCGGTGTCGAGAAGGTCACCTTCCCGGCCGTGACCGGCATGACCGGTGGCGGGGACGACCTGACAAACCCCTATCAGGGCTCGTACTCCTGGACCGCGAGCACGACCGGCTCGGGAGCGCAGACAGTGACCGCCCGCAACAACGCGGCTCTCACCTCGACCGCCAACTTCACGGTCACGCCCGATACGACCGCGCCGGGCAGCCAGACGGCCGCGCTCGTCGGCGGGCCGTACTACACGAGCACCTCGGTCGGCTTCGCCACTGGCGACGGCAGCGACGCCGGCGCCGGCCTCAACGCGTCGAGCCGTCTCGTCGAGCGCGCCTCGGCAACGCTCTCGAACGGCGCCTGCACCGGCGGCTTCTCCTCCTTCGGCGGCTCGTACTCGAGCCCCGACACGAGCGTCGTTTCCGGCAACTGCTACCGCTACCGCTTCACGATCGCCGACAACGTCGGCAACGTCTCGACCGCCCTCGTCACCGTCGATGCGAAGGTCGACACATCGGCCCCGACCGCGACGATCGACGACCCCGGCACAAACCTGCGCGGCACCGTCGTTCTCACCTCCACGACGGGGGATCCGGAGTCGGGCGTCGCGACCGTCACCTACCAGCATTCGCCCGCCGGCCTGAACACCTGGACGGCCAACGCGTCCAGTTGGAACACGACGGGAGTCGCCGACGGGCTCTACGACCTGCGCGTGGCCGTCACGAGCAACGCCGGGACGACGACGAACTCCGCGCTCGTCGCAAGCCGCCGGGTCGATAACACGGCGCCGAGCGCGAGCATGGACGATCCCGGAAGCCCCCTCACGGACATCGTCCCGCTGACCTCGACAGCAAGCGATGTCAGCGGATCCGGGCTCGACACGGCGACATTCCAGTACTCGTACCAGGGAACGGGTCCGTGGACGACGATCGGAACGGACTCGAGCGCGCCATTCGGCCTGGACTGGGATACGAACGCCGGACTGGACGGGCGCTACAACCTCCGGGTGATCGTCACCGACGTCGCCGGCAACTCGACGACTTCCTCAACGGTCACCAACCGCAAGATCCAGAACCTACCCCCGTTCATCGACATCACGTCGCCCGGGAACTACATCAACGCCGCCTCGCCGAGCCCCTTCACGATCACTGTGACGACAGAAGCTCTGCAGTTCGGTGTCGACCACGTCGAGTTCTTCCGGTGCACGGATGCGAGCGTGAACTGCTCGACGGGCACCTTCGCTTCGATCGGCGTCGATTCCACGGACCCATATACGGCTTCGTGGGCGCAGGCCTCCGAGCCCGAAGGGAACCGGGCGTTGAATGCACTCGTCGTCGACGGTGACGGAGGCACCGGCGCAGACGTCTTCAACGTGATCATCGACCGAACTGCGCCGACGGGCTCGATCACCGCTCCCGGGTCAGGGGCGTACGTCGGCGGGACGACGGTCGCCGTTTCCTCGGACTCGGCGGACACGCTGTCAGGCGTCACGCAGGTGGTCTTCCAGCGCTCGCCTGCCGGTCAGGGGACGTGGACAGCTCTCGCCACCGACACCACCAGCCCGTATTCGCTCGTCTGGAACACGACGTCTCTCTCGGATGGAGCCTTCGACTTGCGCGCAGTCACCACCGACATGGCCGGCAACTCGTTCAACGGCCCGGTGACGACGGTCAACGTCGACAACACGGGGCCGACCGCGACTCAGGACGACTCCGGCACGAACCTCCGCGCCGGCGTGACGCTGACCGGATCGGCCGCTGATCCGGCGGGGATTGCCCAGGTCGCCTTCCAACGATCCCCGGCCGGCCAGAGCAGCTGGACCACGATCGACACCGACGCGTCCTTGCCCTACTCCGTTAGCTTCGACACAACGGCTGTGGTCGACGGGCTCTATGACTTCCGCGTCGTCGCAACCGACACCGTTGGCAACGCCTCCAACTCGGCCGCGATCTCGAATCGCTCGATCGACAACACCAACCCGACCGCCACGCAGGACGACCCGGGCGCGAACCTCCGCGCCGGCGTCACGTTGACCGCATCGGCCGCGGACACAGGCGGTAGCGGCGTCGCGCAGGTCGTCTTCCAGCGCTCCCCCGCGGGCACGGGGACCTGGACCGCGATCGACACCGACGTGAGCGCGCCGTACTCGGTGAGCTTCGACACGACGGCAGTCTCAGACGGCCTGTACGACCTGCGAGCGGTGGCCACGGACGTCGCGGGCAACTCGGCCAACTCGACTGCGGTTGCGAACCGGCGCGTCGACAACACGCCGCCGAGCGCGACCATGCACGATCCCGGCCCAGACCTCAACGGCACGGTCGGACTGACCTCGACGACGAGCGACGGCGGCTCCGGCCTCGCCACGGTCACCTACGAGTACTCCCCCGCCGGCCAGTCGAACTGGACGGCGACGCCAGCGAGCTGGGACACGACGGGCCTCGGCGACGGCCTCTACGACCTGCACGTGATCGCCACCGACGTCGCCGGGAACTCGACGACTTCGGCGCCCGTCAACGACCGGCGGGTCGATAACGGCGTTCCCACTGTCTCGATCACTAGCCCGACTGCCTACGTCAACGGCGGGGATGCCGATCCATTCACGGTCACCGCGTTCACACTCGACACCGACCTGGCCGGTGTTCAGTTCTTCACGTGCGACAACGTGAGCGCGAACTGCTCGACCGGTAGCTGGATCTCGCTCGGCACTGACGCCGGCGCGCCCTACAGCGTGTCGTGGGCTCTGCCCGGCGCTGACGGGAACCGGGCGCTTCGAGCAGTGGCCACCGACCTCTCCTCGAACACCGGCCAGGCCGTGCACAACGTCACGATCGACCGGACGACGCCGAGCGGCGGATCGGTCTCCTACCTCGACGGCTACGACACGACCGGCTCGCTGATGATCACGACTGCGGACGGCACTGACACCGGCACGGGCCTCGACACCGGCTCCGGCCTCATCCAGCGCGACGTGACTTCGCTGACGGGCGGAACCTGCGGCTCGTTCACCGACTCCTGGTCGACGGTCTCGAGCCCCGACTCGGTCGCCTCCGGGAGCTGCTACCGCTATCGCTACCGGATCTCCGACCTCGCCGGGAACGTCGCCACCTACACCTCGGGGAACGTGGCCAAGGTCGACACCTCGGCCCCCTCCGCACCGAGCTCCTCCTTCTCGGCGCTGACGAATGCGGTCGCGAGCGGCCAGACGGTCTACTTCCGCGCCGGTGCGGTCGGCGGCTTCACGGTCACGGCGGCCTCGAGTGATGCCCAGTCGGGGATCGACTCCTACGCCTTCCCCGCGCTGGGCACCGGCTGGAGCGGCACGCCGTTCGGTGACAGCACCGACTACAGCTTCGGCTCCTCGGCCGTCGATCCGGTCGAACCGTTGAACGTGACGGCCCAGAACAACGCGGGGCTCGACTCGACCCCGACCTCGTTCACGGTCAGCGCCGACGGCGCCGCTCCCGTCAGCGCGATCGCCTGCGACGGCGCTGCCTGCATCGGCGGTTGGTACACGAGCACGGTCTCGGTCACGCTCTCGGCAAGTGACGGCGCCGGAGCCGGTCTGCAGGAGATCCGCTACACGACCGACGGCTCCAATCCGAGCCCGATCAACGGCACGATCTACGCGGGCGCCTTCGACGTCTCGGCGACGACAACGGTCAAGTTCCGCGCCTACGACCTGCTCGGAAACGAGGAGGCTGTCGGCTCGCAGCTCGTCCAGCTCGACAGCTCCGCCCCGGCGGCTCCCGCGCTCTCGTTCGGCTCCTTCCAGAACGCCGTCCTCACGGGCGGAGTCGTCTGGTATCGGCCGAGCGCGGTCAGCGGCCAGTTCGCCGTCACCGCGAGCTCGAGCGACGGCGAGTCCGGGATCGCCGGCTACACCTTCCCGGCTGCTGCGGCCGGCTGGTCGCGCTCCATCGGCGGGGCAACGGCCACGTACGACCATTCCGGCTCGCCGGCCAACCCAGCGGAGCCGAACGACGTCACAGCCCAGAACAACGCGGGCCTCTCCTCGGCGCCCACCGCCTTCACGGCCGACCCGGACGGCACTGCGCCGGCGAGCTTGGTCGCCTGCGACGGCGCCGCCTGCTCGGGCGGCTGGTACACGAGCACGGTCTCGGTCACGCTCTCGGCGAACGATGCGGCCTCGGGCGTTCAGGAGATCCGCTACACGACCGACGGCTCCGATCCGACCCCGGGCAACGGCACCGTCTACTCGGGCGCCTTCGACGTTTCGGCCACGACGACAGTTCGCTACCGAGCCTATGACCGGGTCGGCAACGAAGAAGCGATCGGCCAGCAGCTGGTTCGGATCGACTCGAGCGCGCCCGCCGCGCCGTCGCTCACGCTCAGCGAGAGCCCGGCGAGCCCGCAGCAGCACGTCTCGGGAACGACACTGTTCTACAACCCGCAGGGCGGGAACGCGGGCAGCTTCACGGTCGACGCGGCGACGAGCGACGCGGGCTCGGGCATCGACCGCGTCAGCTTCGCGGCGCTCACCGGGATGACCGGCGGCGGCGACGACTTCGCGAGCCCGTTCCAGGCAACCTACGACTGGAGCGCGAGCTCGAGCGCTTCGGGCACACAGAACGTCGTCGCGCACGACAACGCCGGTCTCACATCGAGCGCAAGCTTCACGGTCACTAGCGACACGACGGCGCCGAGCGGCCAGGTGATCGACAACGACAGCGGGCCTTACTACACGACCCTTTCCGTTCCGCTGACGATCTCGAACGGATCCGACTCCGAGTCGGGCGTCGATGCCTCGTCCGGCGTCGTCGAGCGCCAGTCGGCGACGCTGACGGACGACAGCTGCGTCTCCTGGAGCGGCTTCAGCCCCGTCAGCCTCGTCGCCGGTGAGGACACGAGCGTCCTCTCCGGCGAGTGCTACCGCTACCGCTACGAGATCTCGGACAACGTCGCCAACCAGTCGAGCCCGTCGGCGTCCAGCGGCACGGCCAAGATCGACACGTCGGCTCCGTCCAGCCCGACCGTCGCGTTCTCTTCGCTAACAAACGCAGTCGCCAGCGCCCAGACGGTGTACTTCCGTCCAGGCCTCGCCGGCGCCTTCACGGTGACAGCCGACTCGACCGACGCCCAGTCAGGCATCCAGTCCTACGCGTTCCCGGCGCTCGGCTCGGGCTGGAGCGGCACCCCGTCGGGCGCCACTACGGACTACACCTTCAACTCCTCGGCCTACAACCCGGCGGAGCCGTTGAACATCACCGCCCAGAACAACGCCGACCTCATGTCGAGCCCAGCCTCGTTCACGGTCACGCCAGACGGAACCGCCCCCGCCAGCTCGATCAGTTGCGACGGCGCCGCCTGCTCGGCCGGCTGGTACACCAGCTCGGTCTCGGTCGCCCTCTCGGCAAGCGATGCGGCCTCGGGCGTCCAGGAGATCCGTTACACGACCGACGGCTCGGACCCGAGCCCGATCAACGGCACCGTCTACTCGACTCCGTTCAGCCTGGGCGCGACGACGACCGTCAAGTTCCGCGCCTACGACCTGCTCGGCAACGAGGAGACGGTCGGCTCGCAGCTCGTCCGGGTGGACACTTCCGCCCCGGCGGCGCCCACACTGACGCTGAGCGAGAGCCCGGGCAGCCCGAAGCAGCACGTGTCGGGCACGACGCTCTTCTACAACCCGCAGGGCTCGAACGCGGGCTCGTTCACGGTCGACGCAACGACAACCGACCCGCAGTCCGGGATCGACCGGGTCACCTTCCCGGCACTCGTCGGGATGACCGGCGGCGGCGACGACTCCTCGAGCCCGTACCAGAGCGGCTACTCGTGGACGAGCGCGAGCAACGCCTCCGGCTCGCAGACCGTGACCGCTCACAACAACGCAGGCCTCACCGGCACCGCCGGCTTCACGACCACGCCTGACACGGCTCCCCCGGCCGGCGGCTCGGTCGACTATGCGGACGGATATGCCGTCGGATCGGTGACGATCGCCACCGACGACGGCAACGACTCTCTCTCGGGTGTCGACGCTGCCACCGGCGTCATCGAGCGCGACTCGACGAACCTGGTCGGAGGCGCCTGCGACCCGTTCGCAGGCTCCTGGAGCGCGGTCACCTCGCCCGACTCGACGATCGCCTCCGGCAACTGCTACCGCTACCGCTACAGCGTCTCGGACAACGTCGGCAACAACGCCGTCTACACATCCGGGAACGTGGCCAAGGTCTCGACGAGCGCACCGAGCGTGCCGAGCCTGACGCTCGCCGAGGCGCCGGGGAGCCCCAACCAGCACGTCGCCGGCGCGACCCTCTTCTACAACCCGAGCGGCACCAACGCGGGCACCTTCACGGTCAGCGCCGACGTGACCGACTCCGGCGGCTCGGGCATCGATCGCGTCACCTTCCCGAGCCTGGGCGGGATGACCGGTGGAGGCAATGACACGACGAGCCCGTACCAGGTGGGCTACGACTGGGACCCGGGCAGCAGCGCTTCCGGCCCCCAGACGGTGACCGTCCACAACAACGCCGGCCTGACGAGCTCGACGACATTCACGGTCACTCCCGACAGCGCGCCGCCGACCGGGCAGAGCGCGGCCCTCACCGCCGGCTACTTCACGAGCCTCTCGGTGCCCGTGTCGCTTCAGAACGGCTCCGACGCTCTCTCCGGAATCGACCAGGCCACGGCAGTGCTCGAGCGCGAGACCGCGACGCTCGCAAACGGCAGCTGTGTCGCCTGGTCCGGAACCTGGAACGCCGTCAGCCTCGCCGGCGGCGCCGACACGACGGTGCAATCGAACCGCTGCTACCACTACCGCTACTCGATCTCGGACAACGTCGGCAACCAGTCTTCCCTCTCCGCCACGAGCGCCGACGCCAAGGTCGACGCGACGACACCTCTGACGAGCGACGACGCGCCGGCCGGCTGGCGGAACGCTGCCGTGACGGTGACTCTCTCGATCACCGAGACGGGCTCTGGCGTTGCCTCGACCAGCTACCGCGTCGACGGCGGCTCCTTCCAGAGCGGCACGTCGATCTCGATTCCGGCCCCGGCCGACCATTCGAACGACGGCGTGCACGCGATCGAGTACCGGACGACCGACGTGGCCGGCAACGTCGAGACGCTCCGCTCGGCAACGGTGCGAATCGACACGACTCTTCCGACGACGACCGACGACGCGCCCACAAGCTGGAGCGACTCGCCGGTCACCGTCACGCTGACCCCGGCCGACGCGCTCTCGGGCATCGCCTCGACGCAATACCGCATCGACGGCGGCCCGTTCCAGGGCGGCACCGTCATCTCCATTCCGGCTCCGGCCGACGGCTCGAACGATGGCCTGCATGCTGTCGAGTACCGCTCAACCGACAACGCCGGCAACGCCGAGCCCCTCCAGCCGGCGACGGTTCGCATCGACACGCAGCTGCCGAGCGGCGCGCTGACCGCTCCCGCGGACGGGGCGCACGTGAACGGCTCGGTCGCGATCTCGGCCCTCGCCGGCGACGCGACTTCGGGAGTGGCCTCGGTCGAGTTCCGCGTCCGGCCGAGTGGCTCTGCTTCGTTCATCACGATCTCGACCGACACCACAGCCCCTTACGGCGTCAACTGGAGCTCGACCGGCGCAGCCGAGGGCGATGCCGAGCTCGAGGTCGTCGTCGTCGACAACGCCGGTCTCTCGGTGACCTCCGCGATGCGCACGGTGGTCGTCGACAACCCGCCGGCCCCGGCGCTTGACGATCCGGGAGCGAACCTGGCGGGCTTCGTCACGCTGAATGCGGCGTCCCAGGCCGACACCGCTCAGGTCGTCTTCGAGCGCAGCCCAGTGGGTGCAGGGACCTGGACGCAGGTCGCAACCGACACGAGCGCGCCGTTCTCGGCCGACTTCGACACGAGCAGCGTCGGCGACGGGCAGTACGACCTCCGTGCCGTTGCCACCGACCTCGGCGGCTTCGACGGCACGAGCGCCCTGCGAACCTCGCGCGTCGACAACACCGCGCCGACGGTCTCGGTGAGCGACCCGGCTAGCGGTGCCGTCGTCGCCGGTGCGAGCGTCCATGTCGCTGCGACGTCTTCCGATCTCGGCTCGGGCGTCGGCTCCGTGCGCTTCGAGCGGCGGCCCGCGGGTAGCGGCGCCTTTACGGCGATCGGAACCGACACGACCACCCCGTACGAGGCGAGCTGGGATGCCACCGGCCTCGGCGGAGCCTACGAGCTGCAAGCAGTGGCGACCGACCTTGCCGGCAACCAGACGACTGGGGCGATGGTGACAGTCACCGTCGATGCGACCGCACCGACCGTGACGCTCGGCGATCCGGGCAGCCTCGTCCACGGAGTCGTGAGCCTCTCCGCGACCGCGCCGAATGCAGCCGTTGCGAGCGTCTCCTTCGACCGCCGCGCTGCCGGCGGCGCCTGGACGCGGATCGTCCTCGACACGACTCGCCCATGGGCCGCGGCTTTCGACACGAAGAGCGTCACGGACGGCGTCTACGACCTGCGGGCCCAGGCGCTCGGTGGCGGCGGACAGGTACTCGCAACGCACTCGCGCGCAGCAATCACGATCGACAACACGGCGCCCACGATTCGCTCGGCGACCCCGGCCGACGGCTCGGTCGTCACGCCGGTGACCAGCATCGTGCTCGTCGCGAGCGAGCCCGTCTCAGCAGTCCAGGGCGCCACCCTCGACGGCGCCGCGGCGACCGCCCAGATCTCCAGCTCCCACGTCACGTTCTCTACGAGCCCGCTGGGCGCCGGCGTGCACAAGCTGACCGGGGCTCTCGTCGACGCCGCTGGCAACAGCGGTGTCTTCTCCGTCCACTTCAGGGTCAAGGTCAAGGCGCACGCACCGCTCACCCTCCGAGTGGGCAAGCCGAAGACCAGGGCCCTGTCCCACGGAGCAAAGCGCGTCTTCCGCGTCTCGGTCTCCCTCTCCGGCCCCGCCCGGCTGCGCGCCACGCTGCTGAGCCCCACGGGCAGGCCGCTTCGTAAGCTGAGGGCGAACCTCTCGACCGGCCGGCACTCGCTGCGCTTCGTCCTCCCGAGCGCGTCGCTTCCCCCGGGGCGCTACACGATTCTCGTCGTCGCGACCGATTCGGACGGATCCAGGCTCGTCAAGCGCGTGTACGTGACGATCGCCGTCAAGCAGCCGCCGGAGCCGAAGTCCCCCGAGAGCGAACCCGCCCCGCAGGAAGTCGTGTTCCCGGTTGCACCGGCCGCCGGCCCGGATGGCGGCGACGACGTCTCCACCCCATCGGACTCCCCGACGCCTCCGGCCACCACGAAGGAGCCAGAGCCGAAGAAGGATGCGCCGCACGCGAAGGGCGAGGCGCTCGAGACGGGAAGCGGCTACGTCAGCGACTCGAAGCCTGGCCACACCGTGGCCCTGGTGCTTCTCCTCATCCTGCTCGGCGCGCTGATTGCGTTCCTGATCAAGATGGAGATGGGACGCATGTTCAAGCCACGGCGCTAGGAGGAGCTGCCGGGCCTCCAGAGCGGCTCCTCGCCACCGGCGTTCGCCGCCCGGGCAAGGATGAAGAGAAGGTCGGAGAGTCGGTTCAGGTAGACGAGCGCGAGCTGGTTGATCTCGAGCTCCTCGGCCGCCTCGAGCGCTTCGCGCTCGGCACGACGGCACACCGCGCGCGCGACGTGGAGGCGCGCCGCCAGCTCCGATCCGCCCGGCAACACGAAGCTCGTCAGCTCCGGGAGGTCGGCGTTGAAGCGGTCGCAGTCCCGCTCGAGAGCGGTGATCTGCTCGTGCGTGATCCGCAGCCGGTCGGTGACACCGAACGGCACCGAGAGGTCTGCCCCCAGGTCGAAGAGCTCGTTCTGAACACGCATCAGGACCTCGCGCAGCTCGTCCGGGACTTCGGCCGCGAGCACGACGCCGAGCAGCGAGTTCAGCTCATCCACGGCGCCGAACGCCGCGATCCGGCAGTCCAGCTTCGGGACGCGCGTGCCGTCGCCGAGGCTCGTCTCGCCGCGGTCTCCGCCGCCCGTGTAGATGCGGGTCAGGCGGACCGGCTCATCCCGCTCGCGAGGCATGGCCATAGATTACGACCCGTGGAGCTTCGGCCGGCCCGTGTCGACGAAAAGGACGCGCTCGCCCGTCTTTTTCAGCGGTCGCGTGCCGGATGGACATTCGTCCCGCCCGTCCCTGATGAGGCACTGCCACGGATCGCGGACGGCATTTTCGAGCACCACGAGGAAGTGTGGCTTGCCGAGGAGGCCGGCCGCCTGCTCGGGTTTCTCGCCGTCGCCCGATCCGAGCGCCACGGCTGGGAGGTGCTCGAGAAGCTCTACGTCGATCCGGATGCCCAGAACCGCGGCGTGGGCACGGCGCTCCTCGACCAGGCCAAGGCGTTACGTCCCGACGGGTTCGTGCTCTGGGTCTTCCAACGGAACGAGGACGCGCGGCGCTTCTACGAGCGGCAGGGCTTCCAGCTCGTGAAGCTGACCGACGGCGCCGGCAACATGGAACGCGAGCCGGATGCGCTTTACCGCTGGGAAGCTAGCCCTGCGCGACCGCGCGCTCGGTCAAGCCGAGAATCGAGCGGGCGATGACGATCCGCTGGATCTCGCTCGTGCCCTCGTAGATCTCCGTGATCTTCGCGTCGCGGTAGTAGCGCTCGACCGGAAACTCCTTCGTGTAGCCGTATCCACCGAGGATCTGGATCGCTTCCCCGGTCTGGACGCGCGCCATCTCTGACGCGAAGAGCTTCGCCTTCGCGCCCTCCTCGGTGTGCGGGAGCCCCTGCTGCTTGCGCCACGCCGCGCGGTAGACGAGCAGGCGCGCGGCGTCGATCTGCGTCGCCATGTCCGCGAGCTTCCACTGGATGGCCTGGAACTCCGCGATGCGCTTGCCGAACTGCTTCCGCTCGAGCGCGTAGTTCCGCGCGAAGTCGTACGCCGCCTGCGCGATGCCGAGCGCCTGGGCGCCGATCCCGATCCGGCCGCCGTCGAGCGTCGCCATCGCAACAGCGAAGCCCTTGCCCTCCTCGTGCAACAGCCGATCGCGATCGACGTGGGCACCGTCGATCGCGATCGAGTTGGTCGTCGACGAGTTGAGACCGAGCTTCTCCTCTTCACCCGTAACGCGGATGTGATCCGCGTCGAGGATGAACGCGGAGACGCCCTTCGCACCCGGAGTGTCCTGATCCGTGCGCGCGAAGAGGAGGAACGTGCCGGCAAAACGGGCGGTCGAGATGAACTGCTTCGTGCCGGAGATCGTCCACCCGTCGTCCTCCGGCGTGGCGCTCGTCCGCAGCGAGCCCGCATCCGATCCCGCTTCGGTCTCGGTGAGCGCGAAGGCTCCGATCACCTCCCCGCGGGCGAGCGGCGGCACGAAGCGCGAGCGCTGCTCGTCTGTGCCGAAGTTGAGGATCGGGAGCGTGACGGCGCTCGTGTGCACGGCGACCGTCACTCCGACGCCCGCGTCGGCACGCGAGAGCTCCTCCAACATGAGGATGTAGGAGAGGAAGTCCGCGCCCGCTCCGCCGTACTCCTCGGGCACGCAGGATCCCATCAGGCCCAGCTCGGCGAGCTTGCCGAAGAGCTCCTTCGGGAAATGGTGCTCGCGGTCCCACTGGGCCGCGTGCGGCTCGATCTCGGCGGCCGCGAACTCGCGCGCGAGAGCCTGGATCTCGCGTTGATCAGCAGTCAGCTCGAAGTCCACAACATGGCGAGTATAGGAATGCGTCATCATACGTCTGATCTGATATACTCGGAACATGACAGGTGAGCTTCTTCGCGAGGCCCGCACACGTCACGGCCTGACCCAGACCGCGCTTGCCGCACGAGCGCGAACAAGCCAGGCGGCGATCTCCCGCATCGAGCGCGACGTCGTCTCGCCGACTGTCCAGACACTCGCGCGCCTCTTCGATCTCGTCGGCGAGAAGCTCGTGCTCGAGGCTCAGCCGATCGATTACGGGCACGACCGCACCCTCCTGCGCAGGAACCTGGCGCTAACGCCTGAGGAAAGAGTCATGCGTGGCGTCGCGTGGTCGAACACAGTCCGGAGTTTCCCGCGTGTCCGCCGCTGAACAGTTCGACCCGGTGCCGCTCATCGAAGCGCTCTCGGACGCCAGAGTCGACTTCGTTCTCATCGGAGGTCTTGCGGGGATCGCCCACGGCTCGGCGTATCCGACATACGACGTCGATGTCATGTACGCGCGCGACGACGAGAACCTCGAGCGCCTCGCGACCGTGCTCCGTAAGCTGGGCGCGACGCTCCGCGGCGCTCCGTCGGATCTCCCGTTTCAGCTCGACGCGCGCGCGCTTCAGGAGGGCGGCAACTTCACCTTCGAGACCCGCAACGGCCCCCTCGACATCCTCGCGTGTCCCGCCGGGGCGCCGCCCTTCGCAGAACTGAAGGAGGCTTCTGACGAAATCGAGCTCGGAGGGCGCCGGGTGCGGGTTGCATCGCTCGACCACATGATCGCGATGAAGGACGCCGCAGCCCGACCGAAGGATCAGCTGATGGCGACCGAGTATCGGACGCTCGCCGACGAGCGCCGCTCTCAGTCGTAGCGGTAGAAGCCCTCGCCCGACTTCCGGCCGAGCCGTCCGGCCGCGACGTGCTCCCGGAGCAGCGGACAGGGCTCGTAGCGCTGGTCGCCGAGGCCGTCTCGGAGCACCTCCATGATCGCGACGCACGTGTCGAGCCCGATCAGGTCGGCGAGCGCCAGCGGACCCATCGGATGCGCGAATCCGAGCTTCGCGATCGTGTCGATCGCCTCCGGCTCGGCGACCCCCTCGTGCAGCGCCCAAACGGCCTCGTTGATGAAAGGCATCAGGATCCGGTTCGAGACGAAGCCCGGGAAGTCGTTCGCAACCGCAGGCGTCTTGCCGAGCTCGCGCGCGAGCTCCGTGATCGCCTCGGCGGTCTCGTCCGAGGTCTCGCCGCCCCGGACGACCTCGACGAGTGACATGACCGGCACGGGATTGAAGAAGTGCATCCCGATCACGCGATCCGGACGGGCGGTCGCGGCGGCGAGGGTGGAGATCGGGATCGAAGAGGTGTTCGACGCGAGCACGGCGGCCGGCGGCAGACTCTCGTCGGCGCGCCGGAAGACGTCTTCCTTGACGGCCGCGTCCTCGACGACTGCCTCGACCATCAGGTCGGCCGGAACGAGCTCCCCGACCGGCTCGACCCGGGCCAGAATCTCGTCGGGATCGGCCCCGCCCTTCTCGGCGAGCTTGCCGAGGCTGCGACGCATCGTCTCGAGGCCGTGCTCGACCGCTCCGGGGACCGCGTCGTGGAGTGAGACGCGCCGTCCCGAGGCAGCGACGACCTGGGCGATGCCGGCGCCCATCTGCCCCGCGCCGACTACGAGGACGTGCCCGAAGCTCACGAAGCGGAGGCTACTGGGGAGACACGTCTTCGCGCCGCCGAACGGTGATCGGAACGAGCAGCACCGCCACGAAGATCCCGATGAAGAACACAAACGAGAGTGGGTCCGCATTCCCGCGTTTCACCGCCGGCTGAGCCGGCTCGCACTGCTTTGCACCGGCTCTGGCCGCGTGCCCGGCAACCGCGCGTGTGGCGTCCGACGCGCAGGGATAGGCAGACGCCGGGGCCGTCCAAACGGTGAGCGCCAGAACCAGAGGGAGGACGAGAAGGATCAGCCGACCGGCGAACGCCGACCGACGCGGCGGCGTGCGTCCGGGAGTGCCGCAGTGCATGTGTACGCAGTAGGACCGATCTCGCGCACTTGTGTTGGTATCAGGGGGAAAGATCCCCCGTTCGAGTTAGGTCTTGGGTCGACCGCTCCTGATCAAACTTCGATCAGGAGGGCGTCGCCTTGACCGCCGCCCGAGCAGATCGCGGCCAAGCCGAGCCCGCCACCGTTGCGCCGGAGCTCCTGAACCATTGTGCCGAGGATCCGCGCGCCCGAGGCGCCGATCGGGTGGCCCAGCGCAACCGCGCCGCCGTTCACGTTCACCTTCTCCTCGTCGGCCCCGAGCATCTGCGCGGAGTTGAGGACGACCGACGAGAAAGCCTCGTTCAGTTCGACTCGCTCGACGTCGTCGATCGTCTTGCCGGCCTTCTCGAGTGCCATTACCCCCGCCTTCGCCGGAGTGCGGGCGAGGTAGGCGAAGTCGTCCGCGACGTAGCCCTGCGAGACGATCGTGGCCAGGATCTCGAGGCCGCGCTTGCGGGCGAACTCCTCGCTCGTGACGATCACCGCGCCGGCGCCGTCGTTCACGCCGGGCGCGTTCCCTGCCGTGGTCGTTCCCTCGGGGTCGAAGACCGGCTTCAGCGAGGCAAGCTTCTCGAGCGACGTGTCCCGGCGCGGCCCCTCGTCCGTGTCGAGGTCGCCAACGGGAACGATCTCGTCGGCGAAGCGGCCCTCGTCGATCGCCTGAACGGCACGCTCGTGTGAGCGCAGCGCCCAGCGGTCCTGTTCCTCGCGCGAGATGCCAAGCTCCCGGCTCACGAACGACGCCTGCTCGACCATGTGGCGCTCGTCGAAGGTGGACGTCAGCCCGTCGTGCACCATCGAGTCGATGACGGTGCCGTCTCCGAGGCGGTAGCCGAAGCGAGCCTTCTCGAGCAGGTACGGCGCGTTCGACATCGACTCCATGCCGCCGGTGACGATCACGTCGAGATCGCCCGCGCGAATCATCGAGTCCGCGATCTCGACCGCGCGGATCGAGGAGGCACACACCTTGTTGATCGTGTCGGCGCCGACCTCCTTCGGGATCCCCGCGCCGATCGCAGCCTGGCGGGCGGGCGCCTGGCCGACCCCGGCCTGGAGCACCTCGCCCATGATCACGTACTCGACCTCGCCGGCCTCGAGCCCGGCCCGCTCGAGCGCCGCTTTGATCGCGATCGCGCCGAGCTCGGGTGCCTTGTACGCGCCGAGGCCGCCGCCGAGTCTCCCGAACGGGGTGCGAGCGGTGGAAACGATCACGGATCGAGCCATCGGCCAGAGCCTAACGGTCGAGCCGAGCCCCGCAGAAGCGGCCAGGACATGGCCGGAACGGCGGTTACACCTCGCGGTAGCGCGCCTCGACCAAGGAGAAGAGCGCGTAGGCCAGGAGGCCCACAGCGGCCGCCCCGAGCAGGATGTGCCCGTACGACTGGTGCGCGAGCTTGGCCAGCGCGCCGTCGAGGCCGATCGCCTCCTTCGGGTCGAACTGCCAGGCGGCCCGCACCAGGAAGAACCCGGCGAGCAGGAAGACGACGCCGCGGGCGTTGTGCCCGACGATTCCGAGGGCGGTGTACCAGCGGCGCTCCTCGCCGCCCATCTGCTGCTCCTTCAGGTTCTTGCGGAACTTCTGTGAGAACCCGCGGTAGACGTTGTACGCGCCGGCGCCCAGCACCGCGAGCCCGGCAGCCGCAACGAGCCACCGGCCGAGCGGAAAATCGAGGACCGTGGCTGTGACGTCGTCCTCTTTCTTGCCCTCCCCGGCGGAGGAGTTCGCATCGATGACCAGGTCGGCGCAAAGCCAGGCGAGCCATGAATAGAGGACGCCCCGTGCCACGAGCCCGATGCGCTTGAAGGCGCCTTGCCGCTCTCCGGTCTCGAGCTCGGTCCCGAGAATGGCCTGCGCGAAACGCCAGAAGGCGTAGCCCGCGAGCCCGACCGCGAGCGCAGCGAGCAGAAGCTTCCCGACGAAGCTCCCGGCGAGCTCGTGGAGCGCGCCTGGGCGATCCTCGAGCTGCCCGCCGGCAACCGCCACCTTCAGAGCGATGACGGCCACAATGCCGAACGAGATGCCCTTCGCTACGAGACCGGCGCGCGCGATGCCCTGCGACCACGGGCTCTCGGCGACGTCTTCGGCTGTTTCTTTGACCTCGGTTTTCATGGCGTGAGCCAGGACGTACCCATAAGGGTCCTGATCGACGCGCGAAACGTCCAGCGCTCGCTCTGGCCGAACATCCCCGACGAAGAGCTCGTCGAGCTCGCAGAGCGCTGGGCCGACGAACGAGGCCATCGGGCCGTGATCGTCTTCGACGGCGCGGCGCCGGAGGGAGCGATCGGCACGGGCGGTGAGAGCGCGGATGACTGGCTGACGAGAGAGGCCGCTCGCCTCGACGAGTCCGGTGAGGCGTTCTGGCTCGTCACCTCGGACCGCGAGCTGCGGGATCGAGCCGGCGGCCACGCCGAGCGGGTGATCGGAGGCGGCCGCTTCGCCCGCGAGCTGACGGGGCGGCGCTAGCCGGCGCCGTAGCGCTCGATGAAGTCGAGCATGCGCTGCCAGGCGTCGGCGGATTCGTCCGCGAACTCCTCGTAGCTGCGATCGAAGAAGCTGTGCGGCGCTCCCGGGTAGTTGACGATCTCGTGCTCGACCCCGGCTGCGGTCAGCGCTTGGTCGAACTCGGCGTTGAGCTCGGCCGAGATCTTCTCGTCGTCGCCCGCCTGGAGCGCCAGGATCGGAGCGTCGATCTCGCCGGCGCGCTGTGTCGGGCCAGGTGACTCGCGTTCACCCGGATGGCCGTAGAAGCCGGCCGCCCCGGCCAGACCGTGGCCGCCCGCCGCCGACAGCCATGAGTTGCGGCCGCCGAAGCAGCAGCCGACGGTGAAGATCGAGCTGCTCCCGGCCTGACGCAGCCACTCGACCGCGGCGGCCACGTCAGCCTGGACCCCCTCCGGAGTCGTCTGCGCGACGTGCTCCATGTACTCGAAATCGTCTCCACGCTTTTCGGTCCCGGCCGTGCGCCCGAAGTAGTCGATCGCAACCGCGGCGATGCTCCGCTCTGCGAAGCGGAGGGCAAGCTCCTCGTAGAAGCGGTAGAGGCCGCGGACGTCGGGGAGGATGACCACCCCGTTTCCGCTGGGCTCCTCCGGCGCCGCGGCGAACGCCGCGAACCGGTTCCCGTCGGCGCTCTCCAGGACGAGATCGCGATGCTCGATCGCACCGCCTTCGACGGCCGGAATCGGCGGCAGCGAGTCGAGCTCAAAGCACATCGCGCGACCTTATACCCAGTGGGAAAGCCTGCAATCATCCTCGAGTGCGCGCGGGCATTCGCGTTGGGCTGGTGGGCTGCGGGAGGTGGGGAAGATTCGTCCTCCGCGACCTCGTCGCGCTCGGAGGCGAAGTGACAGTCGCCGTCACGTCAGCGGACAGCAGGGCGGCCGCGCTCGAGGGAGGTGCCGCGAGCGTGGTCGAGAGCGCCGACGACCTGGCCGATGTCGACGGAATCGTCGTTGCGACGCCGACACAGACGCACGCGGAGGTCGTGGAGCGCTCGCTCGAGCACGGGGTGCCCGTCTTCGTCGAGAAGCCGCTCGCCGACGATCTCGCCTCGGCCGACCGGCTCGCGAAGGCCGCGCCGGAGCGCCTGTTCGTGATGGACAAGTGGCGCTATCACCCGGGAGTCGAGTACCTCGCGGCGCTGGCACGCGAGGGTGAGCTCGGCCGGGTCGTCGGCCTGCGCACGTCCCGGCTCGGCTGGGGAAACCCGCACGACGTCGACGCGGCCTGGATCTTCCTGCCGCACGAGCTCTCGATCGGGCTGGAGATCCTCGGCGAGTCTTCCGCCCCGACGAGCGCCGTCGCCGACGTCGTCGACGGGAACGTGGTCGGGATGGTCGGCCTGGTGGGTGACGATCCCTGGCACGCCTTGGAGGTCTCGACACGCTCCGCCGAGCGGCGGCGAGAGGTGCGCCTGCTCTGCGAGGAAGGCGTCGCCGTTCTGCCCGACCCCTACAGCGAACACGTCCAGATCTCCAGGCGCACGGAGCTCACCGACCAGACCGCGCCTGAGCCCGAGCTACGGCCGATCTCCACCGAGCTGCCGCTCCTGAGGGAGCTGCGCGCCTTTCTCGAGCACCTCGACGGCGGACCTCCACCGCGGAGCAGCGCCGCCGAGGGAGCCGCGGCCGTGCGGGCGATCACGGAGCTGCGGGCCCTGACCGGCGTGCCCATGTGATGCTCGCCGCGACCGTCCTCGTCCCGACGCACGACCACGGCCAGACGCTCCGGCGCTCGATCGCGACCGCGCTCGAGCAGACGGTCTCCGACCTGGAGGTGCTCGTGGTCGGCGACGGCGCCCCGGACGTCACACGCGAGCTGATGACCGAGCTGACCTCGGCCGATCAGCGCGTGAGGTTCTTCGACAACCCGAAAGGGGCGCGCCACGGGGAGGAGCACCGGCACGCGGCGCTGAGCGAGGCTCGTGGCGAGATCGTCTGCTACCTCTCCGACGACGACCTCTGGCTGCCGGAGCACGTCGAAACGCTCCAAGCGCTTCTCTCCGAGAGCGATTTCGCCCATACGCTGCCGCTCTGGATCGACCCGGACGGGAGCATTCACCAGTGGCGCGTCGACCTCGAGCTTCCGTTCTACCGCGAGCTGCTCCTGGGCGGCGAGAACCGTGTGCCTCACTGCTGCGCCGGGCACACGCTCGAGCTCTACCGGCGGCTGCCGGCCGGGTGGCGGACAGGCCCCGAGGAGGTGCCGAGCGACCTCCACATGTGGCAGCAGATCCTCTCGGTGCCCGGCTGCCGCGCCGTCAGCGGCACCAATGCGACCGTGCTCCACTTTCCGAGTCGATTACGCGGCGGCTGGAGCAGCGCGCAGCGGCTGGACGAGCTCGACGCGTGGACGGCCCGCGTGCGCGATCCGGCATGGCGCGACGCTTTCCCGCAGCAGGTGCTCGACGCGGTCACGATCGAGGACGCGCGACTCGACGAGGAGATCGCCGCGCGGGAGCAGCGCCTCCGGGAGCAGGTGGCCCGGCTGGCCGAGCTGCACGAGCAGGTTCTCGCGCATCAGAAAGAGCTCCTCACGCTGCAGAAAGAGCAAGCACGGCTCGTCGCGTCCCTCCGCGAGCGCGAGCGCGACCTGGCACTGCTCTCGTCGTCCGTAACGTGGCGACTGCGGGAACGCCTCGTCGGCCTGGGATTCCTGAGCGCGCCGATCAGATGGGCTGCCAGGGCTCTAGCTCGTCCAGCAGCGCCCGGAAAGACTGGCTCGTCGCGTCCCGGTCCGAAACCCGAGGAGATTGGTCCGGCCAGCTGAGCTCCAGCTCCGGATCCGCCCAGTGACAGCCCAGCTCGTCGTCCGGGTTCCAGTACTCGGTGACGGCGTAGACGTGCAGCGAGGGCTCGTGGAAGTAGAAGCCGTGCGCAACGCCGCACGGAATGACGAGCGAGGCGGGCTCGTCTCCGCTCAACTCGACGAGGACGCTCAGTCCCTCGGTCGGCGACCCGCGACGTAGGTCGCGCAAACCGACGACGGCTCGCCCGTACGGAAGGGTGAGGTAGTCCCGGTGGCGGACGTGGACGTGGACGCCGCGGAGCACGCCTGCCTCCGAGCGCACGGCGTTCCATTGGATCGGGTTCACACCCGTCTCCCACTCGAGCCGGTAGAGCTCCGTGAAGACCCCGCGCTCGTCCGGGTGCGCGACGAGCGGCCGCAGGAGGGTCCCGTCGGGGAGAAGCGCAGGAGGAGCAGCCACGCTCACCGGCCCGTTATACCGCGTTCTCCCGATCCGGCCGACGTCCAGGCGCTTGAGGCCCTGGCTAGGATCAGAAGGCGGGGCCTCGTCCCCCGTCTTCGCATGGAGCAGATCTCTTCCGCACCGGTCCGTAGGAACACGCCGTGATCCGGCTTCCGATCGCCGATCCCGGCATTCCCGACACGCGCTCCCCCGTGCGGCTGCTGCTGTGGGTCGCGCGGTTCCAGATCCGCACCCTCGTCGCAGGCGTGCTGTTCGGCGTCGGCTGGATGGTGGCGCAGGCGCTGATGCCGTTCGCGATCGGACGCGCAATCCAGGAAGGAATCGTGGAACAGGACAACCATGCGCTTGCCTACTGGACGCTCGTGCTGCTCGGCCTCGGCGCGACGCAGGCGGTCGCGGGGGTGATGCGCCACCGCTGCGCCGTCTCGAACTGGCTTCAGGCCTCGTTCAGGCTCGCGCAGGTCGTCGCGCACCACGCCGCCCGCGCCGGCCCCGCCATCCGCAACAAGCTCTCCACGGGCGAGGTCGTCGCCACCGTCACGAACGACGCGATGCGAGCCGGAGGCGCCTTCGACATCACCGCGCGGCTGGCCGGGGCGATCGTCGCGTACTTCGTCGTCGCGTTCATTCTTCTGTCGGCATCCGTCGTGCTCGGCCTCGTCGTCCTGGTCGGCGTGCCCGTGCTCGTCGTTGCGCTCGGCGCCGTTATCAAGCCCCTCCAGTCGCGGCAACTCGACCAGCGCGAGGAAGTGGGCAAGCTGACCGCGCTCGGCGCGGACACGGCCGCCGGGCTCCGCGTCCTGCGAGGTATCGGCGGGGAGGCGGCGTTCTTCCAGCGCTATCACGCGCGTTCGCAGGAGGTGCGGCGCGCCGGCGTGCGGGTGGCCCTCCCCCAGTCGACGCTCGACGCTGCCCAGGTGCTGATCCCCGGGCTCTTCGTCGTTTTCGTCACCTGGCTCGGAGCCCGCTTCGCGCTCTCGGGGAAGATCGACGTCGGCGACCTGATCGCGTTCTACGGGTACGCAGCCTTCCTCGTCATCCCGCTGCGCACTGCGGCCGAGGCCGTCGACAAGATCACCCGCTCGCACGTCGGCGCCCAGAAGATGCTGAACGTCCTCCGGGTCGAGCGCGAGATCCTCGAGCCCGAGAGCCCGGCCGCTGAGCCGCCCGCAGACGTGGAGCTCACGGATGCGCATTCCGGGCTCGTCGTCGAGCCCGGGCTCCTGACCTGCATCGTCTCCTCGCCGCCCGAGGAAGCTGGGGCGATCGCCGACCGGCTCGGGCGATTCGGCCAGGAAGACGGCGCGGTCCTCGGCGACGTGCTGCTCGCACACCTGCCGGTCGAGACGGTACGCCGCCGGATCGTCGTCAGCGAGGCGGACCCTGTGCTCTTCTCGGGGACGCTGCGTCGTGGCCTCGATCCCTGGGGGCGGGCCGCAGACGACGAGGCGATCCACTCGGCGGTCGCGATCGCTAACGCGGAAGACGTGATCGAGGCGCTTCCGGACGGGCTCGAGACGACGATCGACGAGCGCGGTCGGTCGTTCTCCGGCGGCCAGCGCCAGCGGCTCGTGCTCGCGCGGGCGCTGCTCTCGGACGGCGACCTGCTCGTGCTCGTCGAGCCGACGAGCGCCGTCGATGCTCACACCGAGGCGCGAATCGCCAAGCGGCTCCGCCTGGCACGCTCCGGCAGGACGACGGTCATCGTCACGACCAGCCCGCTCGTCCTCGACCAGGCCGACCGAGTCGTCTTCGTCGAAGGCGGCAAGGTCGTCGCACAGGGGACGCACAGGGAGTTGCTCACAAGCAACCGCGCCTACAACTGGACCGTGACCCGAGGTGAGGACCTGTGAGCGACCTCCTTCCGATCGCAGACGGCCCCGATCTTCGCGCTCAGGCGCGGCGCCTCGGACGTCGTCATCGAGGAGCGCTCGTCGGCACGATCTGCCTTCATGGTGCGGCCGCTACAGCCGGCCTGGCCGGGCCGCCGCTGCTCGGCGCGATCGTCCAATCCGTCGAGGAGGGCACTACGACCGCCCATATCGACACCCTCGTCCTCGTGCTCGCGGCCGCGCTGGTCGCCCAGACGATCCTCACGTTCCTGGCGCGTCTCGCGTCATTCGTCCTCTCGGAGAAGATGTTCGCCGAGCTCCGCGAGGACTTCATGGTCAGAGTGCTCGCGCTGCCGCTCTCAACCGTCGAACGGGCCGGTACCGGCGACCTCGTGTCACGCACTACCGCGGACGTCGACGCGATGGCGCGGACGGTTCGCTTCGCCATCCCGGAGACCCTCATTGCCGCGGTCACGACGCTCCTCACAGTGGCCGCCGCGATCTGGGTGAGCCCGATCGCGGCACTCCCCTGCATCGCCGGCGTGCCCGTGCTGATCGTCGGAACGCGCTGGTACCTGCACCGTGCGCCGGCGGGCTATCTGTGGGAGAGGGCGTCGTACGCCACGCTTGCGGGCACCGTCAGCGAGACAGTCGAGGGCGGCCGCACCGTGGAAGCCCTGAGCCTCCGCGAGGAGCGCGTGCGGCGGATCGACTCCGATCTCGAGAACTCCTATCGCGCCGAGATGCGGACACTCTTCCTGCGGACCGTGTGGTTCCCGTCCGCCGAGTTCGCTTATGTGCTGCCCGTTGTGGCCTCACTCGCCTGGGGCGGCTATCTCGTTTCCTCCGGCCAGGCGTCGATCGGTGAGGTGACCGCGGTCGCGCTCTTCGTCGTAAAACTCGCCGACCCGGTCGACCGCTTGATCTCCTGGCTCGACGAGATCCAGGTCGGATTGACGTCGTTCGCACGGCTCGTCGGCATCGTCCGGGTGCCTCCGGACCGCTACGCGACCGATGACGAGCCTGACGGCGACCGGCTGCGCGCACAGGACGTTCGGTACGCCTACGTGACCGACCGCGACGTGTTGCATGGGATCGATCTCGACCTGGAGCCCGGGGAGCGGATCGCTGTGGTCGGCCCGTCCGGCGCCGGCAAGTCGACGCTCGGGCGCCTGCTCGCAGGCATCCACCCGCCGCGGGTCGGGTTTGTCGAGGTCGGAGGCGTCCGGCTCGTCGACCTGCCGCTCGACACACTGCGAACCGAGGTGGCGCTTGTCACGCAGGAGCAACACGTGTTCGTCGGCACCCTCGCCGACAATCTGCGCCTCGCCCGGCCGGGAGCCTCCGACGAGCAGTTGACGGAGGCCTTCAGGGCGGTCGACGCGATCGAATGGATGGAAGCGCTGCCGGACGGCCTCGAGACGGTCGTCGGTGCGGGTGGCTACCCGCTCACTCCCGCGCAGGCACAGCAGGTGGCGCTCGCCCGGCTCGTGCTCGCGGACCCGCACACGCTCGTCCTCGACGAGGCGACATCGTTGCTCGACCCGCGGGCAGCGCGCCACCTCGAGCGCTCGCTCGCCTCCGTGTTGGACGGCAGGACGGTCGTCGCCATCGCGCACAGGCTGCACACCGCACACGACGCAGACCGGGTCGCCGTCGTCGAGGACGGCCTCCTGAACGAGCTGGGAACGCACGCCGAGCTGGTGGCAAACCGCGGCCCCTATGCCGCGCTCTGGGACTCCTGGCACGGTGACCGCTAACCCACAACCCGGGGTCAAGTCTTGCGTTGAAACACCGCTCGTGCCGCAGAGCTGGGGGGTCAAGTCTTGCGTTGAAACACCGCTCGTGCCGCAGAGCTGGGGGGTCAGGTCTTGCGTTGAAACATTTGTGTGCCAAGACGGTCACGCGCGCTCTTCCCGGCGCAGCGCGACGCCTACGCTCGAGCCAGATGGCTCGGCCGCCGCGCATCCAGTACCCGGGAGCTCTCTACCACGTGACCTCCCGCGGGGAACGCGCAGCAGCTGATCTTCGAAAGGCGACCCGACTATGAAACCTTCCTAGCCACCCTCGAGCTCGTCGTAGCACGCTACCGCTGGCGTTGCCATACCTATTGTCTGCTCGGAAACCACTACCACTTGCTGCTCGAGACACCGGACCCAAACCTCGCTTTCGGCATGCGCCAGCTGAACGGCACCTATGCACAAGCCTTCAACCGTTCCCGTGGCCGAGTGGGACACGTCTTCCAGGGTCGCTACGGGGCGGTTCTCGTCGAGAGCGAGCGCCATCTGCTCCAGCTCTCCCGGTACGTCGCTCTCAACCCTGTCCGCGCACGGCTCTGCCGGCGACCGGCGGAGTGGCCTTGGAGCAGTTACAGGGCAATGATCGGGGCCGCACCTGCACCGGTTTTACTCACGGTTGATTGGCTGCTCAGCTCTTTCGGAGTAAAGCCCGGCGCCGCCCGAGGGCGCTACCGAAGCTTCGTCGAGGAAGAAGTATCCGGATCGCCATGGAGCGAACTGCGGAGCCGTATCTATCTGGGCAGCCGGGAGTTCGCAGAGGAGGCAAGCGCACGAGCTCCGGCAAGCCCGGAGATGCCGATAGCGCAGCGCAAACCGATTCGGCCGGAGCTCGCCGATTTGCTCTCTCGCGGCGACGGTGCCGAGATCGCGATCGCGCATCGCCAGCACTGGTACCGGTTGAACGAGATTGCCTTGCACCTGGGCGTGCATTACGCGACGGTTGGACGACGGCTGCAGGCGTGGGAGGACGGCCGGCCAATGTTGCAACGCAAGACCTGACCCCAATGGTTGGACGCGCGGTTATGTGGCAACGCAAGACTTGACCCCGCTTCGGGTTACTTGTACGCAGCTCCGCGACTTAGCGGGTTCTTGCGAAGCGCTGGACTGCTTCGAGCAGCTCCTCGGTCTTCGTCGCCGCATCAGCTTCATCTCCCGAGGTGAGCGCTCCGGCGACGCAGTGGCGGACGTGCTCGTCGAGGAGCTTGAGGGCGAGCGCCTCGAGCGCGGTGTTCACGGCCGCGATCTGGGTCAGGATCTCGATGCAGTAACGGTCGTCCTCGACCATGCGCTCGATGCCGCGGACCTGGCCCTCGATGCGGTGCAGCCGCTTGACGAGCGCATTCTTGTCCTTCGCGTAGCCGTGCTCGTGCTGCTGCTCGCTCTTGCTCATGCGCGAGCACTCCGGAAGCGCTTGAGGCGCAGGCTGTTCGAGACGACGAAGAGACTGGACGCCGCCATCGCCGCCGCAGCGATGATCGGGCTCAGGAGTCCTGCGACGGCGAGCGGGATCGCGGCGACGTTGTAGGCGAACGCCCAGAAGAGATTGCCCTTGATCGTCCGCAGCGTCCTGCGCGCGAGCCGGATGGCGTCGGCCGCCGCGCGGAGGTCGCCCGAGACGAGGGTCAGGTCCGAGGCCTCGATGGCGACGTCGGTACCCGTGCCGATCGCAAGACCGAGGTCGGCCTGGGCCAGCGCGGGCGCATCGTTGACGCCGTCGCCGACCATCGCGACGACCTTGCCGTCCTGCTGAAGACGCTTCACCTCCCGCACCTTGTCGTCGGGCAAGACCTCGGCCACCACGCGCTCGATCCCAACGTCGTGCGCGACCAGCTCGGCCGTAGCGCGCGCGTCGCCGGTGAGCAGCACCGGCGTGAGGCCGAGCGCCTTCAGCTCATGGATCGCCTCTGCGCTCGTCGGCTTGACGGTGTCCCGCAGCTCCAGCCGCGCCCGGGGTACGCCGTCCCAGCTCACCTCGATCGAGCCGTCGTTCCGGCCGACGACCACTTCGTGACCCTCGACGACGCCTGAGACGCCGACGCCGGGCTCGTTGCGGAACGATTGCACCCCGGGTAGCTCCCCCACCTCGGCGCGCGCCGCACGGGCGACCGCCTGGGCGATCGGGTGCTCGCTCGCGGCCTCGACGGCGCCGGCGAGGCGAAGGACCTCGTCTCGGCTCGAGCCGTCGACCGTCACCACGCCGGCCAGCTCCATGCGCCCCTCGGTCACCGTTCCGGTCTTGTCGAGCACAATCGTGTCGACGCGGCGGGTCTGCTCGAGGATCTCCGGCCCCTTGATGAGGACTCCCATCTGCGCCCCTCGGCCGGTGCCGACCATGAGCGCAGTCGGCGTAGCCAGGCCCAGTGCGCAGGGGCAGGCGATGATCAGCACGGCGACGGCCGCCGTGAACGCTTCCGCTGCCGAAGAGCCGAAGGCGAGCCAGGCTGCGAGCGTGACCAGCGAGATGACGATGACGACCGGCACGAAGATCGCCGAGATACGGTCGGCGAGCCGTTGCACCGGCGCCTTCCCCGACTGCGCGGCCTCGACGAGGCGCGCGATCTGGGCGAGCGCAGTATCTGCGCCGACCCTCGTCGCGCGGACGACGAGCCGGCCGTAGGTGTTGAGCGCGGAACCGACGACGTCGGAGCCGGCCGCGACCTCGACCGGCATCGGCTCGCCCGTCAACAGCGACTGGTCGACGGCCGAGTCGCCTTCAACGACGGCGCCGTCGGTCGCAACCTTCTCGCCGGGACGAACGACGAAGAGCTCGCCGACCTGGAGCTCCGAGATCGGAACGAGAACCTCCTCGCCGTCCCGCAAGACTCGCGCCTCCTTCGCACCCAGCTCGAGCAGCTTCCGGATCGCTTCGGAAGAGCGGCCCTTCGCGCGCGTCTCGAGGTAGCGACCGAGCACGATCAGCGTCGTCACGACGGCGGCGACCTCGAAGTAGACGTCCGAATCAAGCCCTGCGACGAGCACGACGGCCGACCACAGCCAGGCCGCGAGCGTCCCGAGCGAGATGAGCGTGTCCATCGACGCCGCGAGATGCCGCGCGTTCCTGAGCGCCACGCGGTGAAACCCGAAGCCCGAGACGAAAACGACCGGCGCCGAGAGGACGAGCGCGACCCATTCCCAGCCGGCGAACTGCAGCGGCGGCACCATCGCGAGCAGCGCGACCGGCACCGTCAGGACGATCGCGAGGACGAGTCGCCTGGTCAGCACCGCCAGCGGCTCGTCGTGGTGGTGATGCGCCTCGTGCGCCGGCCGCGCCGGCCGGGCGCCGTAGCCGGCCGACTCGACTGCGCCGACGAGCTCCTCCGGCGAGACCCCGGTTGCGGAGCGCACCGTTGCCTGTTCGGTCGCGAAGTTGACGGTCGCCTCGACGCCGTCGAGCTGGTTCAGCCTCTTCTCGATGCGCGCGGCGCAGGAGGCACAGGTCATCCCCTCGAGATCGAGGCGGACCTCAGCCTGCTGCAGTGTCCCGGGCATGACGATTCATTATACCACCCGGGGGTATCGAAGCTCAGGCCGACTCGGTCGCCGGCTCCGGTGCTGCGTGCGGCGCCATCGCCTGGTTCCGCAGCAGAAGCCCGCCGATCGCGGCCCCCGCGAGCGCGAAGAGCGCGCCGATGAGGAACGCGACGTGGTAGCCGCCCGTGAGCGCCTCGGCCTGCGAGCTGCCCGAAGCCAGGAGGTGCGTCGTCCGGGAGTCGGCGGCGCTCGCGAGAGCGGCCAGCCCGAGCGCGCCGCCCATCATGAACGACGTGTTGATGATCCCCGAGGCGAGCCCGGCCTCCTGCGGCTCGACGTCGCTCATCGCGGCAAGCAGCACCGGGTTGAACGCGATTCCCGCGCCTAGCCCGAGCAGAATCATGCTCGGCAGGACGTCCATGACGAAGTCGCCGTCGACCGGCACCCGCGCGAAGAGCAGCATCGCCAGTCCGGCGAGGCCCAGGCCCGTGGCGAGCGGCGCGCGGAAGCCGTACCGCATGACGAGCTTCGCGGAGACGCCGATCGAGAGCGCGCCCATGATCAGGTTCGCCGGCAGGAACGAGAGGCCGACCTCGAGGGGGCTGTAGCCGAGTACGAGCTGGAGGTAGAGAGCGGTCAGGAAGAAGAATGCGAACATCGCCGCCGCCCAGAGCACGCCGACGCCGTCGGCCACTGCGAGGTTGCGCTGCTTGAAAAGGCGGAGCGGCATCAGCGGCGAAGCGACGAATTGCTCGATGACGAGGAAGACGACGAAGATGGCGACGGCCACGCCGAGCAGGCCGAGCGTCTCGCCCGACGTCCAGCCGTTCTGGTTGCCGTTGACGATCGCGTAGACCGCGAGCATGAGCGACGCGGTCACCGTCACCGCGCCCCAGACGTCGAGCTTACGGTCGCCCTGGTGGACGTTCACCGTCGGCAACAGTCGCATCGAGAGCAGAATGACCGCGACGCCGATCGGCACGTTCACGAGGAAGATCCAGTGCCAGTTGATCGCGTCGGTGAGAACACCGCCAACGCAGAACGCCGATGCTCCCTCCGCCGGAGGCGACGAACCCGAAGATCCCCATCGCCTTGGCGCGCTCACCCGGCTCGGTGAACAGGCTGACCATCAACGAGAGCGAGACGGCCGAGGCAATCGCGCCTCCGACTCCCTGCGCGCTGCGGGCCACGATGAGGAACCCCTGCGTCGTCGCGATCCCGCAGGCGAGCGAGGCGAGCGTGAACAGGCTGATCCCGATCAGGAACAAGAGCCGGTGCCCGTAGAGGTCGCCGAGCCGCCCGCCGAGGAGCAGCAGCCCCCCGTAGGTGATCAGGTAGGCGTTCACGACCCAGGCGAGGGAGGTGTCGCTGAAGCCGAGGTCGTCCTTGATCGACGGCAGCGCGACGTTTACGACCGTCACGTCGAGGACGATCATCAGGCTCGCAAGGCAGAGCACGTAAAGCGCGATCCAGCGTGTTCGGGCGTCGAGGTCGCTCATGCGGTTTTCGTCTCCTTCCGTCGCTTTCAAAACCCTAGACCGTCAAACGACGGAGAACTCATCGGTCATCCGCCGATGAGTTTCCGGCCGCAAGGCGGTCCTTGTTCCGATGCCTGCTCCGGTCACCTTCACGATCGACGTCCGCGACGTCGACCCGGACGCGGTCACCGTCGACGCGCTTGCGCGGCTCCAGCTCGCCGCGCGGCGGCTCTCCTGCCGGCTGCTCCTGCGCAACGCGTCGCCGGAGTTGCTCGAGCTCGTCGCCTTCATGGGCCTCGCCGACGTCCTGAAGGAATCGCGCTAGGACTCCAGCCGAGCCGGCAGCCCGAAGAGTGGGAAGAGCGTGTCGGTGTCGAGGAAGAAGGTGAGCTCGACAATCTGGCCGTCCTCGACCTCGAGCACCTGGAGCGCCCACGGGTCGAAGCCGCTGCCCGACTCGCTCGGCTTGTACTGGCCGAAGGCGGGCGCGCCGTTCGCCGACACGGTCGGGATGACGCGCGAGCCACTGCAGCCGATGCCCGGCCCCAGCCACCAGGTGAAGATGTCGTCGCGCCCTTGCAGCCAGAGGTCGAACGGCGGCATCGACTGGATCGCGTCCTCCTGGATCAACGACGTCAGCGCGGCCATGTCGTAGCGCTCGAAGGCCTCGACGTAGCGCGCGAGGAGCTCGGCGTCTGCCTCGTCGACCGTCCGGGATGCGTCGGCCACGGTCAGGTCGCTCGCCTCGAGCGTTGCGCGGGCTCGCTGCAGCGCGCTGTTCACGGACGCGACACTCGTCTCGAGTAGCTCCGCGACCTCGGCGGCCTTCCAGCGCAGCACCTCGGAGAGGATCAGGACCGCGCGCTGACGGGGCGGTAGATGCTGGAGAGCCGCGACGAGCGCGAGCCGGGTCGTCTCCCGTGAGGCAGCGACCTCGGCCGGGTCGTCCGGCATCGGCTGGATCCAGGTCACCTCGGGGAGCGTGTTGAGGTTTGCCTCGACAGGCTCCCGCGCCGGCCCGAGGTCCATCGGCCGGGCGCGCCGCTCGCGCCCGTCGAGCATGTCGAGACAGACGTTCGTCGCAATCCGGTAGAGCCAGGAACGAAGCGAGGACCGGCCTTCGAAGCTGTCGAAGGCCCGCCACGCCCGGACGAACGTGTCCTGCACGGCATCTTCGGCTTCGAACGGCGAGCCGAGCATCCGGTAGCAGTAGCCGGTCAGCTCCCGTCGATGCTGCTCAAGGCTCTGCTCGAGCTCGCGCGAGGCGGCGGACGTCTCCATGAGGGGCATCCTAGGTATGACGGCCACCCTCGGAGAGAATCATCGCAACGGAGCCGATCATGGAGGCCCCGGCCCATGGGTGCCTCCGACCCTAGGGCAGCACCGCGGGTTTCTCGAGCTCCGGGGGAAGCAGCAAGAGGTGGCTCTCGACAACGGCGACCGCGACGTCGCTGAGCTTGCTGCCGTTGTGCTGGGAGTGGTCGCGGAGCCGCTCGAACGCCTCGTCGGCGTTGATCGAATGACGCGCCATGAGGATGCCCTTCGCCTGCTCGATCATGGCGCGTCGCCCGAACGCTCCCTGGAGGCTCTGGTACTCGCTGAAGCGCTGGAGCGTGATGTCGATCGAGCTTTGCAGCTCTTCGGGGGTGCCTTCGATGATGTAGGCGAAGACTCCCCGTTTCGCGGCCTCGTGGACGTAGGCCGGGTCGTCGGCGTGGAGGATTGCGATCACCGGGCACGAGGCCTCGCGGACGATCTCGGAGATCAGCTCCAGCGCGTGCTCGGAGCTCGAGCCGAGGCCAACGAGGGCGACATCGGGGCGCTCCCTCGCCGTGGCGACCCCGACTTCCTTGACGTAGATCTCGCGCGCGATCACGTCGTGTCCGAGCCCGATCACGACCTGCGCGAGCAGCTCGAGACGGTCGCGCCTCTCGTTCGCGATCAGAACGCGGAGATGCTTCAGGTCACTGTGGTCCATCGCCCGGATGTTCTCAATTTCATCGGCATACGGCGGCGTTCGTCCGATCCGGCCGGCGAGCACCAATGGTACTCCGCTCTCGATCGTCTGCACAAGATGTCGGCTCGGCCGAAAATTTTGCAATTTGCGTGAGCCTGCCGCATATCACCCTTTCGGGTTACGGCAAGAGTGTTACCCTCAGTTAACGGTGCTGTAAACGTCGGTGCCGTGGAACGCCGCCGGGTCTCAGGCAGGTGACCGGCGAAACGTCCTCCCACAGCAAAGCGGGCTGGGCACGCTGGAGCCGACCCTATGCGGCTGGTCGGAGCTTCCGCCCCCCGACCCCTCGGAGGACACGATGAGTTCAGCACCTTCCTTGACCTTCCTCAAGCGCAGGAGGAAGCGCCCGGCCGTCGCTTGGAGCGACCAGGGAATGCGGTCGATCGAGATCGTCGCACCGGATCAGCTCAGCACCGCACTCCTCCTGGAGTACGCCGCCCCGATCTTCTCGGCCGAGGTCGTCTCCGGCACTGCGTGGATCGTCAGGTTGCAGCCACCTGCAACCGGCGGAACGTGGGTGCTCGAATTGCTCTCGCTCGTCGAGCGGTGGCTCGAATCCGCCCAGCTTCCCTGCGCCAACGTGCTCTACGGCGGCCGCAGCTACATGATCCGTACGTCGACCCAGCTGGCACTCGCCGGGGTCTCCTCAACGGAGGTCGGCATAGCGCACTAACAAGCTTCTCCAGCCTGCGACGGGCGGTCGTTTCAAACGCCGGCAGGCCTCACAGGAACAAGAAAGGCCCCGTCTCCCCCACTCCCGCCGGGGCCTTTCTTGTGTCACGAGTCAGCTCGTCGTGCCGACCGCAGAGCGCTCGCCCGCAGGCTGCGGCACGATCCGGATGTAGGGCTTGGGCGATTCCCAGCCGTCTGGATAGGTCTCCTTCGCCTCGTCCTCGGAAACCGAGCCGGCGATGATGACGTCGTCGCCCTGCTGCCAGTTGACCGGCGTTGCGACCTTGTGGTCGGCGGTCAGCTGCAGGGAGTCGATCACGCGGATGACCTCGTCGAAGTTGCGCCCGGTCGTCATCGGGTAGACGAGGATCAGCTTGACCTTCTTGTCCGGACCGACGACGAAGACGTTACGCACCGTCTGGTTGTCGACTGCCGTCCGGTTCGCAGGATCGCCGGACGTCTCGTTGGGCAGCATGCCGTAGAGCTTCGAGACGTTGAAGTCGGCGTCGCCGATCATCGGGTAGTTGGGCGCGTGCCCCTGCGTCTCCTCGATGTCGGCAGCCCAGTCCGAGTGCTTGTCGACTGGATCGACCGAGAGCCCGATGATCTTCGTGTTCCTGCGGTCGAACTCGGGCTTGATCTTGGCCATGTAGCCGAGCTCGGTCGTGCAGACCGGCGTGAAGTCCTTCGGGTGCGAGAACAGGACGCCCCAGGAATCGCCGAGCCAGTCGTGGAAGCGAATCCGACCGTCGGTCGTCTCCGCCTCGAAATCAGGTGCCGTATCGCCTATCTGTAGCGCCATCTATTCCTCCTCCTCGTTACGGATCCCCCCACGTATCGTCGCATTTACGTGGCGACCGCCTCGCCTGTGACCTGGGCGATGTACTCACGCACGTCGCCAGCCGGCTCGCTGTACGCCTGGCCGAGCGCGGACTCGACGCGTTGCATGTAGTCCTTCACCCAGGCGGGCAGCTCCGTGTCCGCAACGGAGAGGAACTCCAGCGTGCAGGCGAGCCTGATGTCGGCGATGCTCGGGCTCTCGCCGCCACCGATGAAGCCTCCATCGGGAATGAAGAACGTCCGGTAGACGTCGAGCAGGCGCGGGAGCTCGGCCTCCGCTGCCTTGCGCGCAGCTTCCTTGTCGTCGTCCGACGCGTCGGAGGTCGCAACCTCGCCCGCGTACCCGGCGAAGCTCAGGCGCGGATACGTGGCCCGAGCGACGATCGGGTAGAGCATGCTCATCGTGTAGAAGTTCGCGCTGTCGACCGTCGCGCGGTGCGCGAGGTCGGTCGGGTAGAGATCGTCGCGCCCCTCACGGCTCGCGAGATACATCATCACCGCGCAGCTCTCGCCGAGGACGCCCTGCTGGAGCTCGTCGGTCTCGATCGTCGGCGTGAGCCCGGCCGGATACTTGGCGAGGTACTCCTCTCCCTGCGTTTGACCCCAGACGTTCTCCTCTTCGAAGGGCAGCCCCGCGGCTCGCACGAAGACGCGGACCGACATGTTGTTCACGCTGGGCGGCAGCATGTTCAGCTTCAGTGACATGACCAAACCTCCGTCGTAGCTTCGGCGCTGAGCATATTCCTGTGGAGGACGCCTAGTGGTCGACGAGCTTCGACTTGTACTCGCTTCGGCGCAGGCTCCCCCAGGGCACGAGCTCCACGGCGGTCTGGACGAGGAGTACTTCGCGCAGTCGGTCGCGGATCGCATCGGCGAGCACGGCATCTGCTGTGGCGCCCTCTTTGAGCTCGACGCTCACGGGCAGCGGGGGCGACTGCTTCGCGCCCGCCGCCTGCGGCTTGACGAGGATGTGACCGCTGACGTCGGGAGCGAACGCGCCGACCACCTCGCGAATGGCCGAGGGGAAGACGTTGACCCCGCGCACGATCAGCATGTCGTCGGTTCGCCCGATACAGCGCACGCGCGGGCTCGTCCGGCCGCATGGGCATGGGCTCGTCCGAAGCTCGACGTGGTCGCCGGTGCGAAACCGTAGAAGCGGCGCGGCGCGATGCCGAAGATGAGTCAGCACGAGCTCACCGGTGGCGCCGTCGCCCACCTCCAAGGCAGCGCCCGAGTCGGGCTCGATCAGCTCGGCGTGGACGAAGCCGCGCGCGCCGAGGTGCATTCCGTCCTGCTCCTCGCACTCGCCCCAGAGCGACACGCCGATGTCGCCGATGCCCATCGCCTCGGTCACCTTCGCGCCCCAGCCCTCTTCCAGCTTCGCGCGAAAGGCCGGCTCGCCCCCGCCGGGCTCGCCGGCCACGAGCACGCGCTCGACGCTCGATCCGGCGAGATCGAAGTTCTCTGCCAGGTACGCGGCGTACGACGGCGTCAGCACCACGACCTCGGGCTCGAGGAGCGCCACCGCGCGGACGAGACGCTCCGTGTTCCCGGTTCCAACCGGGATGTGCGTCAAGCCGATGCGCTCGAAGGAGGCGAGCGCCGCGCCGGCGACGAAGGGCCCGGCGTTATAGGTGGAGACGATGCTCTGGCCGGCCATGATGCCCGAGGCCGCATAGCTCCGTGCCGATGCCGTAACCCAGTTGTCGAGGTCGCCGGCAGTCAGCGGGACGTAGCTGGGCGCGCCGGTCGTTCCGCTCGTGGAGTAGATCCGAACGATCTCCGACGACGCCGCGCAGAGATGCGAGCCGATCGGGTTGCCGGGCGCGCGCGTCTCCTGCAGCTCGCGCTTGTCCGTGAGCGGCAGCTCGGCGATCTCGGCGAGGCTGGACGTTCCTGCCCCCGCGAGCTTCTCCCGATAGAACGCCGAGCGCTCGAGCAGGTAGGCGAGTTGGGTGCGATAGCTCGCGTCGTCGAGGGCGAACTGCTCTTCCCAGGGAAGGGTCTCGACCTCGCGATCGAGGATCATTCCGCGGGAGGCTCGTACTCGATCGCTTCCTCGGCCCTGGCGGCCATCAGGAAGCCGAGGGGCTGCTCCTGCTCCTCGGCCAGATGAGCGAGCAGGCCGGCCGTGCGCGCGAGGATCGGGATGGCCTTCACCACCGACGCGGGATAGCCGAGATCGAGCAGCACCGCAGCGATCGGCATGGCGACGTTCATCGTCAGCGGCTTGCCCAGGACGTCGGCGACGGCGTCGCGGAGGGCACGTGCGTAGAGGACGTGGGGACCGCTCACGCCGCGCTCGTCCGCGAGCTCGAGGATCCGCTCGGCGCGCGGGTCGAGCGGCCGGTGCACCGGATGGCCGAAGCCGGGCACCTTGTCGCCCGCAGCGTGGATCTCCTGCGCAACCTCGAGCGGCTCGCGACCCGAGGCGACTGCATCCTCGAGCAGCCGGGCACACTCCTCGGAGGTGCCGAGCACGACCGGGCCGGCGCCGAGGATTCCCGCCGCGACCGCGCCCTGGAGCGACCCCGGGTCGGCCGCGAGCGTCATCCGGGCGGCGACGTTCGTGGGCATCATCCCGTGCTCGGCGATCGAGACGAGCAGCAAGTCGAGGAAGAACCGCTGGTCGTCGGTCGGCTCGCGGCCGGTCAGCAGGAGGTGGAAGTACTCGCTGAAGCTGAGCCGGCCCATCAGGTCGGCGGTGAGGTCGCGTCCCCGAACCTCGACCCGGTCGGGATAGGCCTGGCTGATGCGACTTACCGGCTCCTCATGCGCCACGGCGCGAGGTTAACCGAGGACTTGCGGGCCGCGAGGCGCCGGTCGGCACGCGCTCGGGCACCCTTGGTGACGAGAGCCCCGAGCGCGTCTCGGTTGGTGGCGACGAGACGATAGGCGCGCTCGACCCCGCGTGGCCGGCGCGAGGCGAACGCGGCGAGCGGCGAGCCGCCGGGCAAGAGCCGCAGCAGCGGCGCGAACGCGGCGCCGGCAGAGAACACGGGTGCGCTTGGGTCGAGGAAATGCCAGGAAGCAAGACGCTGCTCCGGCGCGACGTCTGCGAGCAGCTCCGCCGCTTCCGGCGACTGGATCGCGAGCGGCGTCACCGACCCGTCGCGATCCCAGGCGAGGACCTTCGCAACGCACCAGCGGCAGAAGCCGCAATCCCCGTCGTAGAAGAGGACCCCTTTCTCCGTCATTCCAGACGAAGGCTAGAGACGTGTCGCTGGTGAACCACGGCGTAGATCCCCCAAACGGGCGTCGAATGGAGTAGGGATGGGTTCGATACTGAGTGAGCGAGGTGCACGTCGGCTCGTTGCGTGTGCGACAGCCCGGTGTGCGCCCGCAAGGACTGCGGCGAATGGCAACTAACCCCTCACCCCTCCCTGTTGACGAGCGGTCCTATGCCGTCGGTTATCGACGGCTCGCAGGCCTCTTGCGCGACGTCGTGGCCGAACAATCGGTCGAAGCCGTGTTGGCGCGCGTCCTGGCAACCCTGCGGGAGTTGATCCACTGTGACGATGTGGTCATCTGGGAGCCGGACGGCGATGACGGGTTGGTCGTTGCGCTGGTCGACGGCGAAGACCAGGCGGAGTTGCGTTCACTGCGGATTCGGCTCGGCGAGGGCCTGACCGGAAAGGCGGCCAGCGAGCGCCAGCCGATCGTCTCGAACGATGCCCATCTCGATCCCCGCGCGGTGCAGGTGCCCGGCACCGACGAGATCGAAGAGGCAATCGTCTGCATGCCATTGCTCGCGCGCGATGCCCTGCTCGGCGTATTGACCCTCTACCGTCACGGCACCAGCAGCCCATTCGTCCCCGAGGAGATCGAGCTCATCGCCGACTTTGCCGCCGTCGCCGCACTTGCCCTCGACAATGCGAGAACCCGCAGCGCGCTCGAGTTGCTCGCGACGACGGACGATCTCACCGGGCTCCCGAACCGGCGCCACTTTCGCAGCGAGCTCGAACGAGAGATCTCCGCAGCGCGCCGCTACCACTCGCCGCTGTCGCTCCTGTTGCTCGACCTGGACGACTTCAAGTCGATCAACGACGGCTTCGGCCACGAGAGCGGTGATCAGGCGCTGAGAGAGATCGCGATCGCGATCCAACAGCGCTTGCGAGGGCCCGACCTCGCAGCGCGGATCGGCGGAGACGAGTTCGGCGTCCTCCTGCCGCAGACGGGGCGAGAGGCGGCGGAGGCGGTCGCCCGCGACCTCGAAGACGCCGTCCGCCGAGCGCTCACACCACCACTGACCACGACGGCCTCGATCGGGATCTCGACGCTCGAGGTGGGTGGAGAAAACGATCTGCTCGCCGAGGCCGACAGCTCCCTCTACGAAGCGAAGGGCTCGCATCCCCCAAGCCGAGCGATCCGGCTCGCGCCACCCGCGGACTAGTCAGCGATCACAACCGTGCGAACGGGCACGCCTTCGATCCGGTCTTGCGGCGCGCTATCGGTCACGATCGACTCGACGAGCCCTTCTTCGTCTCCCGGACGAACCGCAACGACGATCTCATCCGCCGGAAACGTCGCAAGGGCGTCGCGAATCGCGAGCCCGATGTTCGCCTCGCCGGCAACAGCCTCGACGGCCTCACCGGGAAGCTGGTCAGCCGTGCGCTCGGCGACCTCCTCCGCGTGACCGAACGCTTTCTGGTCGTTGGCAAGCCAGTCGAGCGCGCCCTGCCGCACGACCGGCACGACGACCTTGATCGTGTCGGCCTCTCCGACATGGGCACGCAAGACATCGTCCGCGTGCTCGACCGTGCTGACAACGAGGACGTTCTTGGCCATCGAGAAACGCGGCCTACTCGGAGATCTTCTCGACCATGCGTCCCGTGTCCTTCGCGTCCGCTTCCTGTGCGACGTCGGCCTGAGCGAGAACGCCGACGAGGCGGCCGTCCTCCTCGACGACCGGCAGTCGCCGCACCTGATGGCTGGCCATCAGGCGAAGGGCCTCGTCGAGCTCCTGCTGGGGGTTGACGGTGACGAGCTCAGTTGACGCGATCTCCCGAACGCTCGTCTGCTCCGGGTCCTTGCCCTCTGCGACGACCTTGACGGCGATGTCTCGGTCGGTGACTGCCCCTACGAGCCGGTCACCCTCGACGATCGGTGCGAAACCGACGTCCTCGTCACGCATCATCTGCGCCGCGTAGGCGACGGACTTGTCACTCTCGATCGCGCAGGGCTTCGCTGTCATCGATTCGCTGATGCTCTTTCCCATCGGTTTCCTCCTCGGTCGTTTGGTTGATGGCTACCCGGTCCGGCAGCGCCGAAACGGTCGAGAAAGCCGAGAGCCCCGATGTCCAGCATGTCGGAATTGTTCGTTCGGGGCGTTCGTTCGTCTGAAGCATGACCGCATACGTCCACGGCTACGGAACACCCGAGCAGGAGCGACTCGTCGAGCAGGCGGAGCATTGGCGACACCGGCTGATCTGTGACGGCACGCAGCTCGAGCCAGGAACGCGATTGCTCGAGGTCGGTTGCGGCGTGGGTGCGGTGCTGGCAGTGCTCGGACAGGAGTTCCCGGGTGTCCGTCTCACCGGCGTCGACATCGAGCCGAAGCAACTCGAGTTCGCCCGCGGGCACATCGCGCGAGCCGGTGTCGATGCGACCCTGCTCGAGGCTGATGCACTCGCGCTCCCGTTCGGCGACGAGTCGTTCGACCATGTCTGGATGATGTGGCTGCTCGAGCACATCGCCGATGCGCCCGGAGCGCTGCGCGAGGCGAAGCGCGTCCTCGTCTCGGGCGGCGGCATCACTGCGATCGAGGTCGATTACTCGACCTGCTACGCGGAGCCCTCTACACCTGCGCTCGAGGCGTTGTTCCGCGCGATGGTTCAGGGCATGGCGGCCTCGGGCTGGAGCGATGCCGGGACGCGGCTGCCGGGCTGGCTCCGGGAAGTGGGCTTCCGTCAGGTCGAGGAAGGCGAGCGGACTTACCGGTGGCAGAACGAGGACCTGGCCGGCCAGGCGCGGTACGCAGCCGACGTGATCGAGAGCGCGCTCGACGCGCTCGCGAAGCTGCCCGGCGTCTCCGAGGAGGAGCTGCGCGCAGGGGTGGACGACCTGCGCACGCTTCCGAGCCGGCCCGGCGCAGGCCTGGGCTGGGTCATGCACAAGTCGACCGCGGTTCGCTAGTGATCTCGTCAGCACCGATGAGTTCAGGCGCCGTTTGAAGTCGGTGTGGGCGACTCGGCGAAAGGAGAAAGCAATGAGCGAATCCACGAACACCGCCACGCGGGAACGGTTGGAGGCACTTGCCGGCGAATGGACCGTGGAGGCGGGGCCACCCGGCGGGCCGCCCTGGCCCGGCGGAGGACGGGTCACCTTCGAATGGCTCGAGGGCGCGCCTCTGTTGATCCAGCGGTCGCATGTCGAGCTGCCCGAGGCCCCGGACGGCGTCGCGGTAATCGGCTGCGACGGGATGAACGACACCTATTACCAGCTCTACACCGACGACCGCGACGTCCAGCGTGTCTACGAGATGAGCCTCAGCGATGGGGTGTGGAAGCTGTGGCGAGACGGGGATCCCTTCTCCCAGCGGTTCACGGGCACGTTCTCCGAGGACGGCAAGACGATCACCGGCCGCTTCGAGATCGCGGAGGACGGGAAGACCTGGAGAACCGACTTCGACCTGACCTACACGAAGGTCGACTGAGGCGGGGACGACTACGATCGCCTGATGGAAACCCGGGTTGTCATCCTCGGAGCGGGTTTCGGAGGCCTCGAGCTCGCAACCATGTTGTCGGAGGCGCTCGGCGACGACGTCGACGTGACCCTGATCGACAAGAACGACGCGTTCGTCTTCGGGTACTCGAAGCTCGACGTGATGTTCGCCCGGGAGACGCCCGACGCTGTCCGCCTCGAGTACCGCGACATCGCGAAGCCCGGAGTGCGCTTCCTGCAGCAGACGATCGCCGCGATCGATCCCGAAGCGCGGCGCGTGACCACCGACGGCGGTGTGCACGAGGCCGACGTCCTGGTCGTCGCACTCGGCGCCGATTACGACCTGGACGCCACGCCGGGGCTCGCCGAGGGGGGTCACGAGTTCTACTCGGTGGGCGGCGCCGTGGAGGTGGGCGAGCTGCTCCCCACGTTCTCGCAGGGTCGAGCGATCGTCGGCGTCTGCGGGGCACCGTTCAAGTGCCCTCCGGCGCCGAGCGAGGCCGCGTTGCTGCTGCACGACTATCTGTCGGCGCGAGGCGTCCGCGACGAGTGCGAGATCTCCTTCGTCATCCCGTTCGGGAGCCCGGTTCCTCCCTCACCGGACACATCCCAGGCACTCGTTGCCGCCTTTGCCGAGCGTGGCATCGAGTTCGTCGCCGGCCACCGCGTGAGCTCTCTCGACCCGGCACGTGGCGTCGCCGTGCTCGATGACGACAGCGAGCTGCCCTACGACCTCTTCCTCGGCGTCCCGAAGCACCGCGCCCCCGACGTGGTCGCGGCGAGCGGACTCGCCGGAGAGGACGGCTATGTGCCGGTGAACCCGAAGACGCTCGAGACGCGGTTTCCGGGCGTGTACGCGGTCGGGGACGTCGCGACGATCGGCGTGCCGAAGGCGGGAGTGTTCGCCGAGGGAGCAGCCCGCGTCGTCGCGGAATCGCTGATCGCGCGTTTGCGCAGAGGCGAGCAGCCGAATGCGTACGACGGGCTCGGCTCCTGCTACATCGAGTTCGGCGCCGGTCTCGTCGGTCGCGTCGACGTGGACTTTCTCTCCGGTCCGAAGCCGACCGGCACGTTCCACGAGCCGTCCGACGCCCTCGTCGCCGAAAAGCACCACTTCGGCTCGAGCCGCACCGCCCGCTGGTTCAGCCGCTGACGCTCGGGGCCCGGCGCCGGCGCCTCCTCTTCCTCCCCGCTCGGCGGGCGTCGGCCAGGATTGCCTTGGCTGCGTTCCTCCCGGGGCCGCCGGTGATCCCGCCGCCGGGGTGTGTGCCCGCCCCGCACATGTAGAGGCCACGGATCCCGGCAAGCCGGTAGCGCGCATGGCCGAGGAGGGGCCGCCACGCGAAGAACTGGTCGAGGGCGTGCTCGCCGTGCATCGGGTGCCCGCCGCTGAGCCCGTACTCTCGCTCGAGGTCCGCAGGCGTGACGACGTGCCGAGCGACGATCCTGTCCGCGATGCCGGGTGCATGGACCTCGAGCGTCCGCACCGCCCTGTCCGCCACACGATCGCTCGCTGCCTCGTTCCAGTCCGCGTCGCGGAGGCGCCGCGGCGCGTACTGGAGGAGCGCGGTCAGGACGTGGATCCCTTCAGGCGCGAGCGAGGGGTCGGAGAGGGTGGGGATCGTCGCCTCGAGATACGGGTGCTCGGAGATCCGGCCGTACTTCGAGTCGTCGAAGGCCCGCTCGAGGTCGTCGAGGCTGGGTGCGAGGACGATCCGCCCACGCAGGCGCTCGCCCTCGACGCCGCCGATCGCCGGCAGGCCCTCCAGGACGAAGGTCACCTTCGCCACCACGCCGGGCGTGCGGATGTTCTCTACCCGCCAGCCCAGGGTCGGGCCGAGCGCGGCCGGGTCGACGAGGCGAAGAAGCGTCTGCTTGGGGTCAGCGTTCGACACGACTATTCGCGCGTCGACCTCCTCGCCGTTTGCGAGCGCGACCCCTTCGACCAACCCTTGCCCGGTTCGGATGGCCGCGACGTCGGCGTCGAGTCGAATCGTTGCGCCGCTTCCCCGCGCAGCGGCGACGAGCGCCTCCACCAGCGAGTCCGGCCCGCCGCGCGCGAACACCGTGCGGCCTGCCGCTCCTCCTCCCGAGGCCGAGTCCCACAGGAAATTGAGTGCCGTTCCCGCCGATCGGGGGCCCATCGCCGCGTACCGAACGCCTCGCGCGCCGAGGGCGCCGCGAAGCGCCTCGCCCTCGACGGCTTCGCCGACGAGGTCCGCGACCGACATCGGCAACACCCGCAGCGCCTCGCGCCGTTGCTCCCTCCCGAGGTGCCGCAGCCCGTTCAGGAGCGTGAGGCCGCCGGTGGCGTCCGCGAGGGACAGAGACGCGAGGTCCGGCGGCTCGGTCGCCTGGACGCGGGCCAGGAAGGCGCCCAGCGCGCGGATCCTGCGGTCGAAGGCGACGTACGCCTCGGCATCGCGCGGCCGGGGCCCTTCGCGTAGCTCCGTCGCCGTCCGGACCGGGTCGCGCCACAACGTGAGGCCGGGCCCGTCGGCGGACGGAGCGAAGGCCGCCACCTCCGGCTCGACGGCGCGGAAGCCGTGCGAGCCGAGCGCGAGGTCGCGGACGACGTCGTCACGGAGCCCTCCGACGCAGTCGGCCGCAACCGGCGCGCGCACACCGGGTGCGAGCTCCTCCGTGGCCAGGGGGCCGCCCGCCCGGGTTCGCCGCTCGAGAACCAGCGTCCGGAGCCCCGCCTTCGCCAGGTACGACGCCGTGACCAGGCCGTTGTGGCCTGCCCCGACCACGACCGCGTCGTATCGCTCCCGGGCCACGCTCAGGCGGCCTTCTTGCCGCGAAGCCCGCGCAGGACCTGGAGCGCCGCGAGCCGTCCCGACGCGCCCATGATCCCGCCCCCGGGGTGCGTGGCCGAGCCGCACATCCAGAGGTTCCGAAGCGGCGTCCGGTAGCGCGCCCAGCCCGGCACGGGCCGGTTGAAGAAGAGCTGCTCGAGCGAGAGCTCGCCCTGGAAGATGTTCCCCTCGGTAAGCCCGAACGTGTCCTCGATGTCCTTCGGGGTGAGCACTTGCGCGTGCAGGATGAGGTCGCGGATGTTCGGCGCCCGCTCCGCGATCGTGTCGATGACGGTTTCCCCGAACGCAGCGCGCCGGCCGTCGTCCCATTCGTCGCCCTCGGCCAGGTGGTAAGGGGCGTACTGAACGAAGCAGCTCATGACGTGCTTGCCCGGAGGCGCCATCGACGGGTCGACCAGGGTCGGGATGACCATGTCGATGTACGGGCGCCGGCTGAAGCGCCCGGACTTCGCGTCGTCGTAGGCCTGCTCGATGTAGTCGATGCTCGGGCTGAAGCTGATTGCACCGCGCAGGTGGTCGCCCGCGCCGGGCAGGCACGTGAACTCGGGCAGCCCGTCCAGGGCGAGGTTCACCTTCCCGCTGGACCCCCGGTACCGGTAGCGCGCGACGTCCTCGAGGAACGACCCGTCGAGGAGGCCGGACGGCGTGAGCCGGACGAACGTCTGCTGCGGGTCGAGACTCGACAGCGTCACCCGTCCGGTCACCTCGTCCCCCGCCGACGTGACGGCGCCGGTCACCTCGTCGCCTTGGGTCAGGAAGTGCTCGACGGCGGTCTCGGTCCGGATCTCGGCGCCGAACGACCTCGCGGCGCTCGCGATCGCCTCGCTGACGGCGCCGGTCCCTCCTCGCGGGATCCCCCAGGCGCGCAGCACGCCGTCGATCTCGCCCATGTAGTGATGGAGCAGGACGTAGGCGGTTCCCGGAGAGCGGATCCCCTGGAACGTGCCGATGATCCCGGAGGCGCTCATCGTCGCCTTCAGCGGATCCGTCTCGAACCACTGGTCGAGGAAGTCGGCGGCGCTCATCGTCATCAGCTGGACGAACACCGCCCGCTGCTCCGTGGAGAGGCCGTTGAAGTCGCGGGCGAGACGTGCGACCGGAAGCCATTCGCGCGGATCGAGCCGGCCCGGATCCGCCGGTGCCATAGACAGGATCGGCTTGATGAACCTCGCCATCTCGACCATCAGGCGGCTGTACTCCTCGTACGCCTCTGCGTCGCTCGCCGACCACCGCCTGAGCTCGCGCACGGTGCGGCCGTGGTCGTTCACCCTCCATAGGTAGTCGTCGTCGAGCGGCGTGAACGTTCCGTCGAGCGGCAGGATCTCGAGGCCGTGCTGCGGAAGCGCGAGCTCCCGGACGATCTCGGGGCGCAGCAGCGAGACGACGTACGAGGCCACGCTGAACCGGAAGCCGGGGAACACCTCCTCGGTGACCGCCGCCCCGCCGAGAACGTGGCGCCGCTCCAGCACGACGACCTCGAGCCCGGCCCGTGCAAGGTACGCCGCGGCCACGAGCCCGTTGTGCCCGCCGCCGACGATCACGGCGTCGTACATGCGGTGGTTCGAGGTCGCCATCAGCGGCGACACTAACCGCGGTACGCTCGATCCGCCGTGTCAGTCGGAACCGCGTTCTATCCCCGGACCGCGCCACTCAACGCGAAGCTGCAGTGGCGCGAGTGGTCGGGCTATCTCGCCGCGAGCGCGTACTCCGACTCCCACGAGATCGAGTACAACGCCATCCGGGAAGCGGCGGCGCTGATCGACGTCTCTCCGCTCTACAAGTACCTGGTCTCCGGGCCTGACGCCACGCGGCTCGTCGACCGCGTGATCACGCGGGACGCGAGCAAGCTCGGCGTGGGCCGCGTCTACTACACGTCCTGGTGCAACGAGGACGGCCGCGTGGTCGACGACGGAACGGTCGCCCGCCTCGAGGAGCAGAGCTACCGCTGGACGGCCGCCGACGCGTCCCTGCGCTGGCTCCGGATGAACGCTCGCGGCCTGGACGTCGAGATCGAGGACGTGAGTGAACGCATCGCCGCGCTGGCTGTGCAAGGCCCGCTGAGCCGCGACGTGCTGGAGGCGGCCACCGAGTCGCCCTTCGGCGACCTCAAGTACTTTGGCCGTCGGGCCGCGAAGGTCGGCAGGATCCCCGTCGACGTCTCCCGGACGGGCTATACGGGCGACCTCGGCTACGAGGTGTGGGTCAAGAGCACTCAGGCGGTCAAGCTCTGGGACGCCCTCGTGCAGGCTGGAAGCGCCTACGGCATCCGGCCGGCCGGGATGCTCGCCCTCGACATCGCGCGGATCGAGGCAGGGCTGATCCTCATCGAAGCGGACTTCGACTCCGTGCGGCGCGCGCTGATTCCCGAGCAGTCGTACTCGCCCTTCGAGCTGGGCGTACTGGGACGCTTCGTCGACTTCGAGAAGCCGGCGGAGTTCGTCGGCCGTCGCGCGCTCGAGCGGGAACAGGCTCGCGGCGGGCCTCCCCGGAGGCTCGTCGGGCTGGAGCTCGACTGGGAGCCGCTCGAGGAGCTGTACAGCGAGAAAGGGCTGACGGCAGCGCTGGAGCCCGCCGCCTCGCGCATCCCCGTTCCGGTGTACGCGCGAGGCCGCCAGATCGGAAAGGCGACCAGCACGACGTGGAGCCCGACACTGAAGAAGGTGGTAGCGCTGGCGTCAGTCGCAGCCGGCCAAAGCGAGCTCGGCACGAGGGTCCAGGTCGAGTGGACGGTGGAGGCGCGACGCAGCCGGACAGCCGGGACGGTGGTGGAGCTCCCGTTCTTCAATCCGGCACGCAAGACCTCGACGGTCGCTCTTTCACCAGCCTCCTAGTTCGCAGTCGGCAGCTCCACAAGGACGCGATCGAGATCGCGAGGCCGAGGCAGCAACCCGGTCGGCTCAAGTGGCCACCGACTTGGCCACCCGCGCCCAGGGGGTTCGTTCGGGCACCGTGCCTGAGATGACCGCGGCGCTACTCCTCATGTAGCCGCTTGCATCGGTCGGCAGTACCGGGGCCGCCGGGCAAGTCGCGACCACTATGTTGCCTGGGACGTCCTTGTCGAGCGGTTTGAGCGTGTTATGCGACCGCGCCAGCTTGCCTTGGTCATTGTTTCGCACGGTATAGTTGTGCAAATGGCTGACCAGGATCGCTGGGAAACACTCGGACGGATAGCCGAATCCCAGGCCGGATATGTGACCAGTTCCCAAGCAGAGCAGGCTGGCTTCCACCGCAACGCCCTAAGACACCACGCCCGCGAGGGCGGGCGCCTCGAGCGCGCAGGCCGCGGGCTGTACCGACTGCGCTTCTACCCCTCCTCGCCGTTCGAGCACATCGCCGCCGCCTGGATGCTCGCCGGGCCGGACATCGCAATCGTCTCCCACGAGAGCGCGTTCGAGCTCTACGGCCTGTCGGATGTGGCCCCATCCGAGGTCCACCTCACTCTCCCTCGCCGCTACCGTTACCGCGAGGCGCCGAACGGCGTCCGCTTCCATTACCCGCGCGAACCGCTCGCCGACGGCGAAGTACGGCGCGTCCAGGGCCTCCGGGCCACCTCCCCGGAGCGAACGATCGTCGACGTGCTCGAGACAGGAACGCAACCCGAACAGATCCAGATGGCCGTACAACAGGCAGTCGAGCGGGCGTTGACGACACCGAAGCGCCTGCGAATCGCCGCCGCCGAGCGAGCCGCGACAGTGCAGACAGCGGTCGAACGGCTCCTGCGCGAATGAGGTACGCAACTCCCGCCGCTTTCCGCGTCGCGCTCGAGGCCCGTCTCAACGCCGCCGCACGAGAAGGGGGACGCCCGGTCGGTCGAGCTCGGAAGCTCGTCGCGTTCACGCGCCTCCTTGCACGCCTGGAGCAGTCCGCTCCAGAGCGTTGGGTTCTGAAGGGCGGCTTCGCCCTCGAGCTGCGCCTTGCGGGTAAGGCGCGGGCGACTCGTGACGTCGACCTCGATTGGGGAACCTCCCTCGACGACGCAACCGAGGCCCTCATCGAAGCCGCCGCACTAGAGCTGGACGATTACTTCGAGTTCGAGATCGAACGCGTCGGAGAGGCCGACGTTGGCGCGGCCGGCGGCGTCCGCTACCGGGCCGACGCCTTAGTCGGCGGACGGCTCTTCGAGCGGCTTCTGATCGACGTCGGCATCGGCGACGGCGACGAGGTTGCTCCATCCGACGAGCTCACAACGCCCGACTTGCTCGACTTCGCGGACATTGAGCCCGCCCACATCCGCGCTATCCCGCTCGAGCAGCACATCGCGGAGAAGCTGCACGCGTATACCAGACGCTACGGCGACGATCAGCCGAGCTCCCGAGCGAAGGATCTCATCGACATCGTCCTCATGAGCGAGCTCGCTCCGTTCGAGTTCCGCCGGCTTCGCGGGGTCATCGTCAGGTTGTTCGAGGCGCGCGCGACACACGAGCTCCCGGCATCGGTGCCCGCGCCACCACCCGACTGGGCGCGGCCCTACCGCGCGCTCGCAGAAGAGGTGGGGCTCGATCCCGATCCGATAGTCGGGCATCGCCTGGTTGCCAGCTTCCTCGACCCCATTCTCACCGCGAAAGCTGGGCTGGCGCATTGGGACGAACAGGCGGTCGAGTGGCGGAAGAGTTGACCCCGAGGCGGTTACTCCCCTACCGCCCGTCCCCGTGCCGCCCAAAGCAGTGTCGAGTCGAAACCGTCACCTTGGTGACTTCGCCCGCGAAGCGCTCACGAATTTGGGAAACGAAGGAGTCGGACACCTTGTCTTGTCAAGGCTGACGTTTGCCAACGTTGTGGCAACTTCATGGCTGGCTAGACGAACTCGGCGACGTCAAAGAGCAGAAAGGCCCGCCTGAGCGGGCCTTTCCAGTAGCGGGGGCAGGATTTGAACCTGCGACCTCCGGGTTATGAGACGTCTGTTGCTAGGTCAGGCAACGTGAGATACGGCCTCGTGCGGCGCCTCCGGTCAGGTGAGATCAGCTCAGGTCGGCCCACGTGGGCAAAAGTTTGGGCAAAAGTTTGTCGCCGGTGCAGGGTGGTCTAACCCGAAGCGCATAGCGCATAAGCGCGAAGATCGTGCAGGGTATCCCCGAAGTTGAAAGCCGTTGCCTTCCACCCCTGACCCCACGGCTGCGAGATGTACGCCGCAAGCGTGGGATGCGATGCCCAGAAACCGCCGCCGGTAAGCCTCATCCCAGTCGGGCAGGTTGCGGTCGCGCTGCCCTCGAGCCCATCGCTGATCTGAACGACTGGACTCAGTACCTGCTCGACGTTCTGGACGCCCCCCGGAGAGCCTTGCGGGCCGCGCTCTCCCTGGGCGCCTTGGGGCCCGGTCGGTCCGATTTGGCCTCTCGAACCGCGCATCACTCGCTTCGTCTTCGCGCTCAGGTCGACTGGTTGAATCGTGCCGTTCTTGATGTTCGCGCTTGTAACGACGAATGCCGCAGTCGCCCCGCTGGCAGTGAACAAGGCGATCGCTAGTCCCACAACGATGATGCGCATTGGGCTCCTCTTTCCCTGATGACTCTTGTTAGGTCTTTCTTTGAGCCTGACCGATTGCAGTACGGATCACAAGCCGCGCTCTGCGCGCGCTCGCGGAAGGGCGAGTCCCAGAGACGCTGGAGCCAGGCGTTGAACTTCAGCCCACGGCGGACGGACCGGCCCTTGCCGGACTCCCGGAGTTCGACGAGCTTGCTCATGTGTTCCCTTCGACTGAAGGTGGGGTTCACCAGCGCAGCCAAACCCAAGGTGCTGCGGTACTGACCTCAGGGTTTCTTCACTCGTTGTCGGCTCGAAACGAAAAGGCCCCGTATCCGAGGCCTTTCCAGTAGCGGGGGTGTTGAATCTACTTCTTGTCGCGCGGCGGGAAGGGGTCGCGTCCTGGCGGGACTGTGTCCGAGTCGCGGACGCGACCGCCTCGATCGTGGATGACGACCTCTCCGCCTCCAGTGTTTCCGACGATCTGGCGAGCACGGTCGATGGCCTCGGACTGGCGGTCGAAGTGTCCCGACGACCGATCGGCCTTCGGAGCCTTGACCTCCCATCCGCCATCAGGATTCGGGACTACATGTCGCTCGTTTCGTGGCATTTGCTTTCACCTCCTGTCACTCAGGTCGATGTTTTCGCTCTAAGGCCTGGACGCGGGTCGATCTCGTCATGGAAGAGACCTCAACTAAGTAGTGCCATACGGCGTATTCGGTGGTACTTCGTTGACGACGACAAGCTGCTGCCGGCGCCTCTCCATCGTGAAGGGCACTGTCTGCAGTTGCACATTGGGGACGGGCGAGGAGATTTCCTGGAGCAGGTAGCTCTGCCCGATCTGTAGTCGTTCGGGGCAGATTGCTCGACCCGTCGAATCGGTAGCGAACTGAGGGCCGACAGGATGGCCGTCGGAGTCGAGCACTTGGAAGACAAAACCTCCGCGCTCGAAGCGACGAGAAGAGTCACTCCGGTCGACGACCCGCTTGCGGACGACCAGCCGCCCAACCTTCGGCCTCCGGGGCTCTCTCTCCTTGACGAAGACCGCTGCGGCGAGGCCTTCCTCTGCGAACGGAGGCACGAAGAAGAACCCGACTTTCTCGATTGTCGTCAGCGGTGGCTGCCGCGTCGGATCGAGGAGAGCATCTGCACCGGCTCCCTCCACGGGGAAACGGGCATTCATCGCCCAGTCGTTGAACACCACATCGAACTGTTCGAGCGAGGCCTGAAAGGAGCAGAAGTTGAGTCCAACCCGCGGCTGGCCATTGGCGGAGGTCTCGATGAAGGGAAGGCCGCGACGGAAGATCTGCGTGTCGTCATGCTTGCCGCGGGGTCCGACCTTTCCCACATGGGACGAGGCTGGGAGATTGGGAACCGGTTCGACTGGCTCCTTCTTCGGATCGACGCTTTGCCCTGCGAGGTCGAGGCGCTCGCCTTCCTTGGTCCGGCCGATGACAGCGTCGCGGGTGGCGTCGTCCTGGAGCAGCGCGAACGCGTCAGGGTGCTGCTGCATCTTGATGAACACCATGTAACTCCCGCCTTCTGCCCAACCAGGCTCCTCCAGGTTGCGCTCGTCTCGGTCAACAAAGACGTGATCGGAGCGTTCCTCGCGGCGGATGTTCCGGAGGCCGTCCGCATAACCGAAGGGCTCGGTGTCGTCGACCCGCTGGTAGCCGCGGTCGAAGGTGACGGAGACGACATTCGGTTGCATTCGCGCAATCGCGGAGATGAACGCGTTCACACGAGCCTCGAAGACCGAGGCGACGTAGAAGAAGACCTCGCCCTCGACAAGCGGCGTGTTCGCGAGCGGCGCCGTTGCGTTCGGCATCATCGGCGCTGCGTCCGGCGCGAAGGCAGCAGGTGGCTCGAGCGGCGGCTCAAAGCGGGGCGCGCCGTCCCTGACGAAGAAGCTCGGAGCGAAGCCGACGGCAACAGCTGCGACCTTGTCACCCTTCTCCTGACCCGGTCTCGCCGGAAGTCGTTCGACGAGCGCATCGACATAACCGCCCACCTCGGCGAGCCAGGCTTCTGCCCGCTCTCGATCGATCGCGGGGTCCAATCTGACGGCGATGAAGTACCCGCACATCTGCGGGTTCTTGTAGAGCACTTCCTTGTCTTCGCCCCGCGGCAGTATTCCTTTGGCCTGTGCCATCGTTCCTTTCTTCCTCCGACAGCCACTTCGAGCCGATCCCGAAGAGCCCACCGAGTTGGATCTCAATCTCCAAGATTAGGACCTCGGTCGGACGACACGAACCTCTCTGTAGCCCTTCTTTTTGATCTACAGAGATCGCTGTTTCCACAGCTACGGCGTCATCCACAGGCGCGAACTCATCGGAAAGAGCGGCGGATACGTCGATTTCCCACAGTGTCCTCCCCACTTCGACGCTGGGCAGATGCCCTTTGTGGGCTTCGAGTGCGGGTACTCCACAGGCTCGGCCTTCGCACAAGTGGACACCGCCGCTGAAAGCAAGAAGGATCAGCTCGCGTGGCGACTCCTGAGCACACGGCGCACGGCCGGCGACTTCAGCGTGCGGCCCTTGCCGAGGGAGCACGGCTCGCACGGAACCTGAGGAAGATCAAGCGACGTGTAGCAGCTCTTCGCATCGAACTCGCTCAAGCCGAGACAGCAGAAGCCGAACTCCGCGATCGAATTGCCCTCCTTTCCCAGCTGACCGGTCAGGAGATCCCCGCTGAACAGCACCTGCAGTTGCTTCCACGCTCAACGCCGCTTAGCCCAGATGAAAAACAGGCTTCAAGCAGCAAGCTTCGGGGTGCCGCGATCCGAGCGGTTGCCGTTCGGGTCCTCGCTACTAGGAAGGATCCGCTCGCTCCTATCCACCACGCGACGTGGTTTTCGCTTGTGACGAAGGCGGGTTACGAAGTCGGCGGGCGTGATCCGCGCGCGAGCTTCCTGACACAGATCTCCCGCTCGCCGGTTGTTACCCGAGGAGCAAAGCCAGGCGTCTACAGACTCGACGTCGACGCCCCGCGACTTCTTGAGCTCCGGTTGAACGAACTTCGTAACGAACTCGCAGCCCTACACCAAGGACAGCAGACGATCGAGGCGATTAGTTCGACACGCGAGCGTCGAGACAACGTCGCTGCAGAGCTCGCTCGAGTAGAACGGCTCCTCTTAGAAGCCGTTGAATCGATGGGATTGGAGGACGGCTCGGCTAACCACGAGGAGCCAGGGTAGGCAGCGCAACCAAAGGGTTTCTTCACCGGCGCCGCATCGCTGGCCGACTTGCGTCGTGGCCTCCTTCGTCGCTCGCGGCCTAGGTCGATCCCTGCATGCCTGTGACAGCCTGCTCGAGTTCCGTGACGACCGGTCGAGCTCGTCGACAAGCGGACCCTGGTTGTCTCGCGAAAAGCTGAGACGAGCGCGGGGTAGTACCAGAGCTGGTCGGATTCCGGGTCGAACCGTTCCTAGAGCTCGTCACCGAGGCTTCGATAGTCGAGCAGGATCGCGCGAGCGTTGTAGAGCTTGTCGGCTAGGGAGACGCACGGAGGCATCGTGTGAAGCGAGCGCTTGAACATAAGCCTCCTTGCGCGGCCTCCACGCCGGTTTCGGACTGATGTCGGTGTCTGTACAGCCCTCGACGATGTGCGCGACACGGCTGCCGAATTCTCGCTCGATCTCCTCTAGTTGCGCGCGTCCACCCTGATCCTCCGCGGCATCGTAAAGGAGCGGTAGAGATTGATTCCACTGCTGGTGGCGAGGGTCTTTCAGACACTTCGTAGGAATGCTAGACCTCGGGCGTCCGGCGTGCCTAGGGTTGAAGTACGACCCTTTCTCGTTCTAAGCGTGTACGTGAGCAAGAAGGGCAGCAATCTCCCTTTGACATTCTTCACTCATGCTGTCGCCTTTTGCCTGAGGATTGAATAAAGCCGTGTTAGACACGTACACGCCGCTTCCCAGGTCACTCGATGTATGCTCCAGGGGACATTTTCTTAATCGCAGGCCCTAGCGTTATTCCACCCCTATGGCTAACATAGAAGTCCCGCAAAACAGTGTATTTGGAATTCAATAACAGTTCCGTTGAAATCGGGATCGTATCCTCAACAGTGATAGCACCATAATCTGGGTCAAGCATCCTACAGAAGTCTGTGAAACGCTCGTAAGCCCGAAGGCCGTACTTTTCAGCATCTGGTGAATCTTGTTCGTCGAATTCAAATGCTTGGCCGTCGGTCCAAATCGCAACCGGATGGCGATCGATCCCAATAGCTGCATCCGGAATGCTCGTGTAAGTCAGTTTCTCCATCATGTCACCGTAGATACCCGAGGCGTTAACAAATTCAAGTTGGATTACGCACAGGTCGGAGTCGCTGATCAACTCCGAAGCGTTCTCTTCCGAGAACTGCAGCTCCTGGATAGGTTCGTCGGATATTGATCCAAACAAGCCGCATTCGCCGTTTTGACCACGTGGATATCCGAGTCCTTTGCCTGTTGCTCGTCCGCCTGCACGCAGAGCGTGACGCGCTAAATCGGCGAAAGTCTCCGATTCAGGTCGGCTCTTGCTGTAGAAGTTTAGCTCCAAAAACGGACCGGCCAACTTACGATTCATTTCTCAAACGCCCTTGCCAAACCGAGATACTTGCGAAGCTGTGCTCCGCGAGTAAGGCGGGCCTGAGAAAGCTCTCCAGTTTTCGCGTCAAACATAGCCACAAAGGACCTCCCGCCAATGTTTTTGACAAAGCCGATCGAAGGAGTCTTACTCGAACGCGGTGTTATGCGAAAAATAAGTCCATGAACGACTGTGTGGTTGATGATGCCAGCCCATTCCGGCATATCCTTTTTCTTGCTAGCTTTCCGACCAAAGTATTCATCTCCATGTTTGTCCATTGTCTGTTCAAGTCGTTCGCGGGTGTACTTGATTCTGCTGCGCAGAGCCATGCCCCGACCTGAAAATCGTCCGCACCTCTCTTTGGAGCACCGGCCGTCAAGGTCATAGGCGTTAATTGGATCTTGAAGGGCGTAGTCGTAACTGTTTAGAGAGCCGCCGTCGATCGGATCGATGCTGAGGAACCGGCCAAGCTTTGGGTCATAGGGCCGCGCACCCATCTCGATCAGCGCGGTCGCAGTATCAAGCTGTTTGTCCCACCGGCCCGTCCAACGCTCAACCGCCTTGTTAGCGGGCTGTGTCTGCTTCGGCGCACCGAACGGGTCGTATGTGTAAGAGCTCGTCCGCGTTCCTGCGGAATTAGCCTCTGCGGCCAGATCGCCGTGCCCGTTGTAGAAAAGGTAGGTGACCGTGCTTCCGGTCGTCGGAGGACCTGCGAAGTGCGCAAGGTCGCCCGCGGCTCCGTCGACATCGGTGAGTGTAATTGCGCCGGCGGGCGTCGTTTCGAACATCCCGCCGTGCAGGTAGCGGGTCGTCGTTCCGGCGGCGTCCCGCTGGCGCCGGAACCCGGCCGGGTCGAAGCCGTACGAAACAATCGTCGGGCCGGCAAAGGTGCCCCCTGTCAGGCGACCCCAACCGTCCCACGTGAGTGTGTCGGCCCCGCGTGAGGTCATCTCCCCGTCGAGGCGGTACGCGAAGCTCCGCGGCAGGCCAGACTCGCTCGCCGAGGTCAGCTGGTCGGTGCCGTTTGCGGCATAGACGTAGCTCGCGGCGGGGGGGATCTGCCCGTTCTCGGTGATCTGCGTCCGGTTCGAATCGACGTCGAAGCTGTAGCGTCGGGGGGTGCCGTCTGGGAGCGTGAAAGCATCCATCCGCCCGAGCCCGTCGTAGCGGTAGCTCTCGATCTCCGTCGCGAGGCCGCCGCCGGTTCGCGTCTGCTGCGTCTTCTTCGCGTCTTGCTCGTAGCTGTACGCGAAGTCGGCAAGGGGGCTCGCGTCGGCCGGGACGCTCGATGGCAGCGGCGCCGATAGGTCTCCGTGGCGGTTGTAAACGGCGGCCAGCGAGCCGGCGGCACCGTAGTCGTTCCAGCTGAAGGTGTGGTTGGCCTCGTACCAGGTCGCCTTCAGGCGGCCTTGCTTGTCGTAGAAGAAGGTGTAGTTGCGCCCGGCCGGATCCGTCAGTCTCGTGGGCCTGCCCGCGACGTCGTAGACGGAGTTCGTCGCGTAAACCGGGCCGGGAATTAGCGGCCCGGCAGCTGCTTGCCGTTGCGTCATGTTGCTTTCGGAGTCGTAAGTGAAGATTGCGTCTGCGCCGAAGGAGTCGATCGAGCGCTTGAGCCGCCCCTGCTCGTCGTACTCGGAGGTGAGCGTTCCGGAGGCGTCTGCCGCCGTCCGCTGGGCCCCCGACGGATCGTAGGTAAACGTGGTCTGTTGCGCGTCTCCGGGGGCCTTCGTTGACGTGAGCCTGCCCTCGCTGTTGTAGCTCGAGCAGGTCGTTCCGACGTTCTTGGTCTTGGCGACCTCGCGGCTTGCGGCGTCGTAAACGAGGGTCGTCGTCGCGATGCCGTCCTGGCTTGTCGATTTAGGCTGCTGCGCCTGGTCGATGGGGGCTCCGCCTCCGCAGGCCGCAGGCAAGCTTGCAGTCTCGCCTGGGCCGTAGTAAGCGTAGTTCTTCGCGTACGGCGCAAGGGGTGATCCTTGGAGGTTGCCGCTGCCATCGATCGTTCGAGAAACGTTCCCTTTCGGCATCACCTTCTGCGTGATGCGACCGTAGCTGTCGTAGGAGACGCTCGAGATCACGTTCGTCCCGTCGAGGAGTCGCGACAACGAATAGTCGGAGCGCGCGTTCGCTGGGCTCGGGAAGTGCGAGAAGGATGTCCGCCCGGCGGGCGAGACAGACGATGTCTGGTTGAACCAGGCCGGTCGCAGAGACAACGAGGGGACAATCTCGTTTATCCCGCAGGCGCTGCACGACCAGCGCAGATGCATTTGGGCTGTGGCACTTGTCAGCTTGTGGTACTCCACAACGAGCTTGTGCAGGCCCTGTGTGAGCGTGATTGGCTGGGAGTCGAGCTGATTGTTGCCCGTTTGCCCCCAGGCGCTGATCAACGAGGTGCCGTCCAAGGTCACGTTTGTCCCTTGTGCGTCGGCGACCGTCGAAAGGCGGTAGCTGCCGCCTGTTACTACCTTCAGGTAGCCGCTCCAGCGGATCGAGAAGTTACTGCAGTGCGCAGGATCCGGGCAGACGTTCGCCGGCCCGCCATCGCCCCAGTAGAAGCTGATCCCCGAATCATTCTGGAGTGCCTTCGGGCGACCGGCCAAATTCGGGTTGTCATAGTAGGCGGCCTGGAGCCCTTGTAGACGCGGACCTGCCGAGGGTAGGGGCTTCTGGTGGGCGGCCGTGTCGGCGCTCCAGGCCGCAGTCGCCCCTGCCAGCGGTGGATAGCTCCAGGTTCCGGGCGTTTCGTTCCCCCAAGCTGCGATCGCAGCAGAGTCGGCGTTTGTCAGCGCCCCAGTGCCGAAGCTTGCCCAGAGGATGTCCGAGTCGGCGAAGTCCTGAGCCGAGTAGCCGCGCTGACCGAGATCGAAGGTGTCACCCTCGGGTTGCGAGGTCCCGCCATTTGTCAGTTGCGAGAACGCCCCCCCGTTGACCGAGATCTTGATGCCATCGGTGAGACCTAGCTTCCACCACGCTCCAATCACCGTCACGGTGTCACCGGGCGCAAAGATCGTCGCCTGCTGGGCCTCGGAAGTGGAACCCGAAATGACTCGCCCCATGCGAAAGGATCCCGACCCGTAGCGGAGATAGAGCTCGTCAGTCGAGCTCGCGCCCCAGGTGAAAAGACGGAGGTTCGATCCGGCCGAACTGACTCCGGCGCGCATCCGAAGCGCCACCCACCCCGTCTCGCCGCCTACGGAACTCGATGGCACCTGAACGCGGCCGCTCGCCCTGGTCGCAGTTGCCCCGTTTGTCTGGACGTAGGGTGTCGCGACCAGTCTTTCCTCGGTCTGTGCGCCGTCGAGATCGATGTATTCACCGTTCGTAGCGCCGCTCGGCCTCGAGGCGATGAGATGGACGGAGGTGCGGTCGTTTCGGACGAGCGTCCTCGTGACCGTGAGGCGCTGCCAGCCGGCGGCGAGCGTCTTGTTCACGGTCGTGTCCTGGTTACTGAACGCACCGCCCTGCTCGCGCAGGATCGCGGCCATCGTCTTGCCGACGGCCGAGCCTTCGGCGTAGACCCAGACGCTGCCCGTGAAGGTGCGGTTGGCAGTCGCCCCCGAGAGGCTGGCTCCGGCATCGGCGCTGTAGCTCGTCTTGCCGTTCGTCACGGTCGCCCGCATCGCGGCGGAACCGAACTTCGAGCGGCTTGTGATCCGCGTCAGCGTCGTCTGGACACCGACCCAGCCGGTCGTATTCGTCTCGAAGCCACCGTTCGTGATGAGGTTCGTCGTTCCCTCCCAGAGGCCGAAGCTCGAGTCCGGTGCGGCCCGACCGTCGCCCTCGACGCCGGCAGAGCGAACGGCGTCGGTGATCAGGCCGCCCGAACTCGTCAATAGGTCCTCGCCCATCCGCGTCTCGTCGTAGCGGCTGCGAGCGACGGGACGGACAAGCGGCCCGCTTCCGTCGGGGTCGGGGCCGGTGACGGAGGACTGCGCCGTCGCCACCCACGGATTGGACGTCGGATTGCCCTCGACATCGGCGTAGCTGATGTCGGTCGGGTTGCCTTCCTCATCCTCGTTCCAGAGCAGCTGGTCGCGCTCGTCGTATCCCGCCATCGTCACGTTGCCGAGGAGGTCGGTGCCCTGGATCGGGTGGCCGAGGTTGTCGTAATGGGTGCGGACGATCTTCGGGTTCGGGTCATTCTGTTGGCGCGGGGGCTTCAGGTCGGTGCAGCCCTCACTGGCCCGCACCGTTCCGAGCGATGTTCCGGCGTGATGCGCGCGTGTCGCTGTGGTCGCGACGGGACAGGGCGCGTTATAGGTGAAGCTCCAGGTCGAGCTCGCCGGCGTTTGGTTCGTTACCGGTCCGTCGGTGACCGACTGAACCCTGTTGCTCGCGTCGTAGGCCAGCGTGACTGCATGCAAGGCGTTGTAGCCGGGGCTGATGTTCGGATCGTGTCCCGGCTGCCCAAGCGGTGGGTTGAGGTCGTTCGCGTTTTGAATCTTGTGCGGAAGGCCGCTGCCGTTCCCGCTCGGGACGTAGCTGAGAGCGACGAGATCGCGCGTGCCGTCGTTGATCTTGACGAGCCTGCCGGCGGTGCCGAGCGGGGTCCCGGCATCGCCGATGTACTTCCAGGTGACTCCGTCCGGTCCGACGACGCAGAGGATGGCGGCGGGGCAGCCGACGGGATTGACGCTGTACCAAACAAGGCTTAGCTGGCGGCTCGGGGATACCGGCGGACAATCCGCGTTACGGATGCTTGTCACCTTCGTGCCACTGAAGCAGTAGTAGAGGGGCGTCTGGGAGGCGTTCTCGTCGACCCATTCCGAGGTCAGAAGCTTGGCAACTCCGTTCCCGTCTCCTGGCTCCGCGGGGCCGAAGGTGTAGATCGCGCCGTCCGGGTCGAGCAGGGTCCAGGTGTCGTCGGCGTTCTTCGTCAGTTGGGCCCCGTCTCCGGGGGTTGAGAGGTACGTGTTCGAGCCGGCGACGTGCGTGTAGTAGTCGGAGCTTCCGTCACCGGAGAGGCGCTCGAGGGCGTCGAACTGCTCAGCGCCGCTCAGCAGATTGTGGTCGACGAGCTTCGTCGGCGGGCTCGCGTCGCTTCCAATGTCGAGCGCCCAGCGTGGGCCGAGACCCTGGTCGGTCGAGGGCGCCTGCGAGTTGTAGGAGACCGAAACGCCCATCGAGTTCGTTCCGTAGGGGTAGCTCGGCCCGGGCAACGAGAGGACGAGGTTGCCGTTCGCCTCGTTCACGGCCAGCGGGCCGCGCGACCACATCGGCCAGTAGTCGCGGATGCCGAGCTTCTTCAGCCGGAGGTCGAAGCTCCTCGTCGCACTCCACGGGCCTATTTGGTAATAGCCGGCATTGAAGATGGGGTCGGGCTCATCTCTTGACTGGACGCGCCACCAGTAGGTCGAGCCGTCCTTCAGCTCGTTCGGGGGAGCAGCAGGCGGGACGGTGTAGCTTCCGCTGTTGACGCCCGGGGCAAGCGAGAGCCACTCGTCGCGGATCACATTTGTGAAGTTCTGATCGGTCGCGACCTGGTAGCGAAGATCGAGGCGGTCGTTGTCCGAGTCGGTTGCGCTCGCACGCAGAACCGGTGTCGTCATGTCGAGCGGAGCCGTCGTCGCCGGCGAATCGAGCGTCGGCGCGTTCGGAGGCAGGTGGTAGGTCATGACGAGCTTGGGACGGAGCGTCGTGTCGCTGTATCCGCTCGAGGGCACGAGGGGGCCGTTTTTTGGCGAGCTGGCGTCGGGGTAGCGCTTGAAGAGCAGGCCGTGGTTCGTGGTCGAGCCGTCGACCCAGCCTCTTGCCGTCGTTGTGATGTCCCAGCTCATCCAGTGGCTCGCGGCGTCGGCCGGGAGCGGATAGGTGTCGAGCGGATTTTGGGCGTCGTAGGCGAGATTCTCGGTCCGTGTGCCCGTCGACCAGGCGCCGGTCATCTGGTGGACGTCAAGGTCATAAGCGTGGCAGGGCTCGTTTTGAAGCTCGCTCTCGAAGCAGGTGCGATAGAGAAACCTGAGCTGCGCGGAGGCCTGGCTCACGTAGCCGTTCGCGGGAACGCCGAGATTGGCGAACTTGACGGCACTCCACGAGGTCCCGACTGTCCCGTCGGCACCGATCCCGAGTACGTCCGTATCGGGGAATGTGCACGACTGCCCTTGCGGGCAGGGATTCTTGAAGTCGTCGTCGAGCGTCGGCGGCTGAACCGTGATCGTCGGGTCGAGGTAGACCGGAAACTCGCGCTCCGGATCGTTCAACCACTCGGGATCGAGCGAGAGCTGAATCCGGAACTCGTCCTCGACCTGGCGGACGTCGAGCGAGGCGTGCCGTTCTCTGCGGGCGCGCCTTTGCGCTGAGTCCCATGCATGGGGAGCGGCAAGCGTGAAGAGGGTCGTCTCCGAGCGATCGATGAAGTCCCAGGAGCCGTCGGCCTGCTCTTCGGCTCGAAGAGAAGTGCCCTCGTCAACGGTTAGACGAAATCGGTACTCGGTCGGAGCCTGGGCATCGGCAAGGACGAAGGTCTCTTTGACCGCATCCGGCAGCATCCGGTAGTGGAGGTCGACGCCGGGAAAGACCTCGCCGTAGATGATCCGCGAGCCGACCGGGACCGCGCTCGCGAGGGGATTTGCGTCCTCGAGAGTGAGGGCGACAGCATCGCCTTGCGTTTCGAGCCTCAGGTGTTCGCTCGCTAGAAGCTGCCTGAAATAGGCATGGAAGGCGTTGGCGCCGTTCTGCCAGGCATACCCGTCACGTCCGATCGCCGGAGTGACGGAGGTGTCGATCGGAAGCCAGGACTCCTCGCGATAGTGAACCGAGCCCAGCGAGACGACCGTTGTTCGCGTTCCCTCGGGATTCTCGTAGGTCGACGATGTTCGCGTGCGCAGGCCGGGCAGCTCGACTCTCGCGACACGCTGCTCACCGGTTCCGCCGGAGGCGACGGAGCCAACGTGAACGAGCGTCGCAGTACCGACGACGAGGAGCGCGAGCAGAAACTGGCCCGTCCACGCAAGCCAGTTCGTGCGGGCGCTCTTGAAGGTATGGCTAAAACGGCGCATGGCGTCTCCTCCTTACGAGGGACGCCCGAGCCGACGAACGGAGCCCTATGTCTAATGGCCGCGCCCGACCCTACTCCTTTCGAGACCATTGTCAACCAAATGCCTCCGGATAATGCGTGACCGGACGCCGCGCACCGGAAAACTCGTGAGGGCTGCTAGCAGGGAGAGAGGGGAGGTGGCGCTCAAGAAAGGCCAGCGCACATATCCGCGACACGCATTCGGTTGACAACAGGCTCGAAAGGAGTAGCGTCGTTATCAGCTATTGACATAGGGCTCCGTTCGCCGGCACGGGCGTCCCTCGATAGGAGGAGCCCATGCGCCGTCTGAGCCGGATCTCCACCGAGGGCAACGAGCCCCTTTCCCGACGATTGTCACCGCCTGCCGATCAGGGCTGGCTGGGTTATGCCGGCGCTCTTGAGGCCGGTTGCCACCGCAACGGCGTCGAGGACTTGGCTGACCGCGCATCTCATCAGGGGAGGTCCTCGTGAAGGGACGACTCGCTACCCGAGGGGCGCTTCTCGCCTCATTGGTGGCCGTGCTCTCGATCCTCGGAGCCGCCCTCCAGGGCGACACCGCACGAGCAGTTCCGGGTTCGGACATCGCCTATGTCTACGACGAGCTCGACCGACTCGTCGCCGTCGTCGACCCGGCGAGCGAGGCGGCCACGTACGAGTACGACGCGGTCGGAAACATCCTCTCGATCTCGCGCCAGAGCTCTTCGACCGTCTCGATCCTCGAGTTCTCTCCGAACGGAGCGGCGATCGGGAAGAGCGTCGCCATCTTCGGCACCGGGTTCAGCGCGATCGTCAGCGAGAACACCGTCAGCTTCAACGGCACCGCTGCAGCGATTACCTCGGCCAACACGACGAAGCTCGTCGCGACCGTGCCCTCGGGAGCGACGAGCGGCTCGATCAGCGTCACGACGCCGACCGGGTCGGCGACGAGTGCCGATGCGTTCGCCATCGAGTCCGCAAAGGAACCGACGATCAGCGGCTTCACCCCGCCGATCGCCCTGGCAGGGGCGCCAATCACCGTCTCGGGTACGAACTTCGAGTCCGGGCGCTTCGCGAACAACGTCGGCCTGAACGGCATGCGCGCAACCGTCGAAAGCGCGACTACGACCTCGATCGCCACCAGCGTGCCGCCGGGAACGGGCTCCGGGCGGATCACGGTCGCAACCACCTTCGGCAAGGCGACGAGCGCCAGCGACTTCTTCGTCCCGCCCTCGCCCTACCTCGCCGCCGCAGTCCAGTACACGGGGCGGATGGCAACCGGCGAGAGCGAGGTGGTCTCGATCACGACCGCGAACAAGGTCGGTCTCGTCCTCTTCGACGGCGCCGAGCATCAGCGCATCAGCCTCACGGCGACGAACGTGACAATCGGAGGCTCACCCTGCTGCGGGGCCAAGGTCACGATCTACAACCCGGACGGCACGGTACTCGTACCGGCCACCTACATCGGTACTGCCGTCGGCTTCATCGACGCGACCGAGCTGCCAGAAACGGGCACGTACACGATCCTCGTCGACCCCGAAGGGACGAACACGGGCAACGCGACGCTTGCGCTCTACGACGTCCAGGACGTGACGAGCGAGATCAGCCTCGGCGGCGCAGCGGTCACGGTGACGACGGCCACGCCCGGCCAGAACGCGAGGGTGACGTTCAGTGGAAACGCGAGCCAGCGGGTCAGCCTGAAGCTGAGCGGCGTCACGATCGGGACGAATCCGTGCTGCAGCGCGAAGGCCTCGATCCTGAAGCCGGACGGCTCGGCGCTCATCGCTCCCACCTACTTCGGCACAGCCGGCGGCTTTCTCGACACGGCCACGCTGCCGGTCGGCGGCACCTACACGATCCTCATCGATCCAGAGTCGAGCAGCCTCGGCAGTGCGACGCTCACCCTCTACGACGTGCCCGCGGATGTCTCCGGAACGATCACGGCCGGTGGCAGCTCGGTGACGAGCACGATCGGCACGCCCGGCCAGAACGCGAGCTACACCTTCTCCGGCAGCGCCAACCAGCGCGTCAGCCTCAAGCTCGCGAGCTCGACGATCGTCGCCGGAACGGCGCGGTTGCTCAGACCCGATGGCTCGACGCTGGCCTCGGCGGGCTTCAGCTCCAACGGCGGCGGCTTCCTCGATACCCAGACCCTTTCGAGCGCGGGCACTTACACGATCCAGATCGACCCGACAGGAGCGAACACGGGCAGCGTCACGCTCACGCTCTACAACGTCCCCGCCGACGTCACGGGAACGATCACGGCCGGTGGCGCGGCGGTGACGAGCACGATCGGCACGCCCGGCCAAAACGCGAGGTACACCTTCAGCGGCACGCTCAACCAGCGTGTGAGCCTGAAGCTCACGAACTCGACGATCGCGCTCGGCACGGCCCGCATCCTCAAGCCGGACGGGACGACGCTCGCATCGACTACCTTCGTGACCGGCGCCGGCTTCATCGACATACAGACGCTGCAAACGGCGGGGACGTACACGGTCGAGGTCGACCCGAGCGCGGCCAACACCGGAAGCGTCACGCTCACGCTCTACAACGTCCCGGCAGACGTGACGGGAACAATCACGGCCGGTGGCGCAGCCGTGACGAGCACGATCGGCACGCCCGGCCAGAACGCTCGGTACACCTTCACCGGCGCCGTCAATCAGCGCCGGAGTTTGAAGCTGACGAACTCGACGATCGCGCTCGGAACGGCGCGCATCCTCAAGCCGGACGGGACAACGCTCATTTCGACCACCTTCGCGGCCGGCGCCGGCTTCATCGACACGCAGACTCTGCAAACGGCGGGGACGTACACGGTCGAGATCGACCCGAGCAGCGCCAACACAGGGAGCGTCACGCTCACGCTCTACAACGTCCCGGCCGACGTGACGGGGACGGTCACGGCCGGCGGGGCGGCCGTGACGAGCACGATCGGCACGCCCGGCCAGAACGCGGCCTACACCTTTAGCGGCACGCTCAACCAGCGCGTCAGCCTGAAGCTGACCAACGTCACGATCGGAACCTCAGCCTGTTGCAGCGTCAAGATTTCGGTCCTCAAGCCCGACGGGTCGACGCTTGTTGCGCCGACCTTCGTCGGAACGAGCGGCGGCTTCATCGACACGACGACGCTTCCGATTGCCGGCAGCTACACGATCGTCGTTGACCCGCAGGGGGCGGACACCGGCAGCATCACGCTCACGCTCTACAACGTCCCGGCAGATGTCGGCGGCTCGCTCTCGATTGGCGGAGCGGCACTCACGATCACGATGAGCATCCCCGGCCAGAACGGACGACCGACCTTTGCGGGCACGCAGGGGCAGAACATCAGGCTGACGATGAGCAACGTGACGATCGGTACCTCGGCATGCTGTAGCGCAAAGGTCTCGATCCTCAAGCCGGACGGAACAACCTTGGTCGCACCGACCTTTGTCGGAACGAGCGGTGGGATCATCAACACGACGCTGACGGTGAGCGGCACACATACGATCGTCGTCGACCCGCAAGGCGCCGACACAGGCAGCATCAGGCTTGCCCTGACCCTGAACGGCGGTGGCAGCCCGATGGCATCGCCCTTCGGCGTGAAGGGGGGCCAGTCCTGGGCGGCCGGGCCGGCCACGCCGCGTGAGACCGGGGAAGTGGCGAGCGCCAGGGCTCCTGCTCGTGTCCGGTCCTCGAAGGCAACACCGGCCGGAGGGCTTCGGCTGCCCTCGACGCTCATGCGCTTCCGTCCGCCGCTCAGCAAGCAGTGGCAACCGACGAGGGAGAACCGCGAGAGCCGCTGGTTCACGAGCCGTCCGGACTCCCCCTGGCAGTCACTGCTCCCACTACGGGATGACTCAGGCGCGACGGCGCTCTCGGGGCAAGTGCTCGGTCTCGACGGGCTGCCCTTGCGCGGGGTCAGCCTGTCCGTCGAGGGGCGCACAGCGCTGAGCGATGCAACCGGGCGCTTCCTGCTCCGCTCGCTGCTGGCCGGGCACCACGTGCTCGAGATCGACGGCGAACGCGCGGGGCTTCCGCGCTCGAACTACGGGTTCTTCGAGGTCGGCGTTGCGATCACGGACGGGCGCACGAACGTGCTCCCGTTCAAGATCTGGCTCCCGAAGATCGACGGCGCGCACGCCGTCCCGATCTCATCGCCCACTTCGCGCGCGATCGTGGTCAAGACGCCGGCAATCCCCGGCCTCGAGCTGCACATCCCGGCCGGGGTCACGGTTACCGACCACGACGGCAAGCCGGTGCGAAAGGTCGGCATCACGGCGATTCCCGTCGACAGGACGCCCTTCCCACTGCCGAAGAACGTGTACGTACCGATCTACTTCACCGTCCAGCCTGGCGGAGCTCACATCTCGGGAGCGGGGGCGCGGATCATCTATCCGAACTACCGGCACCTGCCGGCTGGACGGCGAGTCCAGTTCTGGCATTACAGGCCGAATCACACGCTCAAGCAGCACTACCACGGCGGCGCCGGTTGGTATGTGTACGGGCGCGGCACCGTCACCCGTGACCGAACACAGGTCGTGCCCGATCCCGGCGTCTCGATCCACGAGTTCACGGGTGCGATGATCAACGACCCGCAGCGGCCTGATCCGCCCGCGACCGGCCCCAAGGACGGCGACGGCAGCGAGGACGGCGACCCGGTCGACCTCGGTACGGGCCTGTTCGTCCTCGAGAAGACCGACCTGGCTCTTCCTGATCCGCTGACGCCGCTCTCCGTTACGCGCGTCTACCGCCCAAACGACGACGCCTCGAGAAACTTCGGCATCGGCACGCAGCTGGCTGGCTACGACGTCTACCTGCGGTCGCTGCTGCAGTATCAGGAGGCCGATCTAGTGCTCCCACACGGAGGGCAGATCCACTACGTACGGATCTCGCCCGGCTCGGGAGCAAGCGATGCCGTCTTCGAGCACACGGCGACCCCGGGAGCCTTCTACAAGTCGCTCATTACCTGGAACGGCGCAGGCTGGGATCTGACCCTGAAGAACGGCACGGTCTTCGTCTTCGGTGACAGCGCACCGCTGAACACAATCCGCGACCGCAACGGGAACACGATCAAGATCCAGCGCGACGACACGAATCTCCTCGGCCAGCCGTACGGGAACGTGACGCAGTTGACCTCCGCGACTGGCCGCTGGCTCAAGTTCACCTACGACCTCGAGGACCGGATCACGCGCGCCGAGGACAACACTGGGCGTGCTGTCACCTACGAGTACGACGAGAGCGGCCGGCTGTGGAAGGTCACCGACCCCGATAGCGTCGTCACCGAATATACGTATGACGAGGACGGCCGCATGGAGACGATCAAAGATCGCCGGGGGATCGTCTTTCTCACGAACTCCTACGACACGAACGGTCGCGTGAGCTCGCAGTTGCAGGCGGACGGCACGACGTACCAGTTCGGCTACACGCTCAACGGAAGCGACGTGACCCAGACCGACGTCACAGATCCTCGCGGCCACGTACGTCGCGTCTCATTCAATACAGACGGCTTTCCGACAAGCGAGACGGAGGCCCTGGGAACGCCGCAAGCCCAGCAGTCGACCTACGAGCTGGAGGCGGGAACCGGACTACCGCTCAGCGACACGGACGCGCTCGGGCGCAGGACGGAGTACAGCTACGACCCGATGGGCAACCTCACCGGGATCATCGAACTCGCCGGCACCTCGGGCGCCCTCCCGACCTCTCTCTCCTACGAGCCCGCCCACAACCAACCCGACACCATCACTGACCCGCTCAACCACACGACCTCGTTCGTCTACGACGCCAAGGGCAACATGACCTCAACCACCAATCCGCTCGGTAAGACGACGACCGTCTCCTATAGGCGGCGCGGCCAGCCGGTCTCGGTCACGGACGCGATAAACAACACGACGAGCTTCGCGTACGACGTCGGCGATCTGGCCGCTGTAACTGACCCACTCGGGCGAACGACGAAGGGGTTCGTCGATGCCGGCGGACGAACCACATCTGCCACCGACGCGCTTGGCAGCCGGACGAGCGTCGAGCATGACGTCCTGAACCGAGTAAGCCGCATGGTCGATCCGATCGGGGGCGCAACCGCCCTCGAGTACGACCTGAACGGCAACGCTCTCACCTTCACCGACGCCCGTGACAAGGTCACCACCTACACGTACGACGCGATGGACCGGCCCCTGACGCGAAGGGATCCGCTCCTGCGGCAGGAGAGCTACGAATACGACGGAGCCGGGAATCTGACAAAGCTCACCGACCGTCGCGGCAAAGTGACGACATTCGGCTACGACGCGCTCGATCGAGTGGCCTTTGCCGGCTTCGGGACAGTCGTCAACGGCGGGAATACGACCTACGAGTCGACGATCGACTACGGCTACGACGCCGGCAACCGCCTGACGAGCGCAGTCGACTCCGTCTCTGGCACGATTACGCGTGCCTACGATGATCTCGACCGGCTGGTTTCGGAGACGACGCCGCAGGGTGCCGTCAGCTACGCCTACGACGGCGCCGACCGCCGCACGAGCATGACCGTGGCCGGCCAATCGGCGGTCACCTATGGCTACGACGCCGCCGATCGTCTGACGCAGGTGGCGCAAGGCAGTTCGACAGTAGGCCTCGCCTACGACGACGGCGGCCGCCGGACGAGCCTGACACTGCCGAACGGCACCTCGACGACCTACGCCTACGACGCCGCCTCGCAGCTGACCGGCCTCACATACCGATCCGGCACCAACATCCTCGGCGACCTTGGCTACGACTACGACGCCGGCGGCCGGCGCACCGTACTCAGCGGCAGCTATGCCAGCACCGGACTGCCCGCCGCGGTCGGCTCGGCGAGCCACGACAACGCCAACGAACTCACGCAGTGGGGCGGTATGACGCTCGGCTACGACGCGAACGGCAACCTGGCGAGCGAGGGCGAGACCACCTACAGCTGGAACGCCCGCAACGAGCTCGACTCGCTCGCGGATAGTGGCGGGCTCTCTGCCAGCTTCCAGTACGACCCGTTCGGCCGCCGCGTGCGCAAGGACGTGAACGGACAGGCGACGCAGTTTCTCTACGACGGCGCCAACCCGGTCCAGGAGCTCTCTGCGAGCGGCTCGGTGACGGCGAACCTGCTCACCGGACTCGCGGTCGACGAGGTCTTCACCCGTAACGAGTCCGGCGCCTCGCGCAGCTTCCTCGCCGATGCGCTCGGAAGCCCGCTTGCGCTGACCGACGCCGCCGGTGCCGTGCAGACGCAGTACAGCTACGAACCCTTCGGCAAGGTGGCCACGAGCGGCGCGCCTGACTCAAACAGCTTCCAGTTCACGGGCCGCGAGAGCGACGGAGCCACCTCGCTCGCCTACTACCGCGCTCGCTACTACAGCCCGAGGCTGCAGCGCTTCGTCAGCGAGGACCCACTCGGCTTCGCCGGCGGCGACGCGAACCTCTACGCCTACGTCTCCAACAGCCCGACCAATTTCACCGATCCGAGCGGGCTCTGCGGGCCGGCCTGCGCCATCGTGATCGTCTTTGTCCTCTACGACATCCACAAGGCTGTCACCGGCGGGCGCAAGGATCTCGGGAAAAACATCATCCCGCTTGCGCTCGATGTGACCGGCCCTGGCAAGGTCTTCCGCGCCTGGGGCCAGGGACGGCGCATCTTCTCTCGTGTCAGGCAGTTGACCCGGGCTGCAAAGGCCGAAAAGCGGGTTGCCGAGAAAGCGTTCAAGCATGGGTACAAATACAACCCGCGTGTTCGAGCACGAGGCGTTGAGGATCCGGTCGCCCACAACTTCCCGTACTCGTTCGACGATGTGATCCTCAAGGAGAAGCCAATCGTCCAGTCCGACGGTTCGCTTCTCTACCGCAAGACGGGTTCGATCAACGGCGAGGACGGCGTCTACGAGATCGCGGTCAATCCGACGACGAACACCATTTTCCACCGAACGTGGCGGTCACGGTGAGGTACCTCACGCTGGCCGCCGACTATGGTGACGTCGCGATCCGTGACGAACAAGCGGGGGGTGTGAAGCTGGCGGACCTCCTGCTGCCCGATGATCTTGTTGCCGAACTCGTCGCCTGGAATGACCGCTACCAGTCGGTGATACCGACCGACATTGAAGAGCGGAATGTCGACCCGGTGGCTTCGCTGATTCGCGAACTCGACCGAGCCGGTCTCGGGCTTGCTAAGCGGATCTCGGACGCGATCGAGGGCGAGGCGACGGTGAGGTACTACAGCGAAGGGCTGCTCCGGGAGGTCTCATAAGTCCGCGGACCGCGCTCAGTTGGTTCGCCGCATGTGCACTCTAGTTTGTCGTCGCGATCAGCGTGCCCGTAGGGCCGTCACCGATCCTTGATGCGACGAACCGCGGGGGGGCTTTCGTACTTCGACGCCAAAGCGTCCACCCCGCGCCCGGTATCGCGCGGGTTATGGCCATTCCGCCAAAACTAAGTGCCTGCACAGCGGCGCTTCTGCGCGAGGGGGTGCTGCCGCTGCTAGTGAGGCCGATCGCGCGGTGGAAATGGATCGCGACCCGGAGGAATCGTGTCGGAGTCCCTTATTCGACCATCCCTACCGTGAATGACTGCCTCACCGCCGCCGGCGTGGCGCAAGATCTCGCCGGCGCGCAGAATCGCATCGGACTGCGTCTTGTGGTGCGAACTGGCACGCTCGCTGCCAGGCGCCTTAACGTCCCAGCCACCGCCTCGACTGGGAACGACATGCCGTTTAGCCATTTTTCTGCCTCCGGTCGCTCATCACGAACACTTGTACGGTATCCCAGTCGTCGGACAGGTCACATTTCAAGCCTCAGAGACTGGCTTGCCTGATACATCTCTTGATGAACTCCGTATGCGTAGAGATCAGTCATTGCGGCGATGTGATCGCAGATGAGTCGTGCTTTCTCGCGCCAAACGACGTCATCCGCCCGCGCATCGTCAGCTAATCGGCGCCACTCAACTTGTTGAGGAAGCATTTCGGGTCGCTCCCAATAGCCTGACAAGAGGTCGCGTACAACGCGACGCTGGGCGTATCTCTTCGTCTCCAGGTCAGAGCGCTCGATCATCCATACCCAGGCCATTCCGATCAGCACGTCTAGGCCCCGCCGCGCCTCGTCACTCGGTGCCGAGAACTTTCCACCAGCCGTAACTTCGTCGACGAACCTCCCGATAAGCATGGCACCAAAGTTCTTCAAGAACGCGCGACTCTCGCGAGATTGATCGAACGGGCGTTCAGCCCAATGCTTGGATCCGACCCCCTTGAGGGTCTTGAGGTGTGCCGACGCATCACGAAGCGGTTTCAACAGATCGTCGAGCGTCGTAGCTACAAGGTCTCCCTTTTTGAAGAGCCTCTTCTTCCGGCGTTTGTCATGCTCGATGACCTTCAGCGCGAGAGCCGTCATCTCAGCCTCCTCCTCGATCATGAGCGCGTACAGAGGGATCATCCCTGCCCAGACGCCGTCCTCGAAATCGTGAACGGCATAAGCGATGTCGTCGGACAGATCGAGAACCTCGGTTGCCAGTGTGCGCTGAGCACTTGAGCCATCGCCCTCCCAGAGCCATTCAAAGTACTCGCGATCGTCCAAATCGTCATAGATGCCGAACTTGGGATGGTCCTCGCTCTTCATCTCCTCGGTCTCCACAACCGGGTATTTGCACATTGACTGCAGGGTTGTTCGAGACAGGTTGAGTCCAACCCATCGATCGCGATTGCCTGCCGTTTGCCCGAAGAGCTTCGGCTCAAGCAACGTGACGATGCGAAAGCTCTGAGCGTTTCCTTCGAAGAGACCTTCGGCCCGCTTCTTCATCTCTTCCTGCAGCGCTCGTTCCCCGTTGTGGCCAAAGGGTGGATGACCCAGGTCGTGAGCCAGGCAGACCGCCTCGACGAGATCCTCACGATCGATTGTGTTCTCGACGACCGAATCCCAATCGCTAGACGGCGACATTCGGGCAATGCCGCGGCCGATTTGCGCGCACTCAAGCGTGTGAGTTAGTCGGGTCCGAAAGAAGTCGCTCGCCTCAGCTCCGATGATCTGGCTCTTGCGTTGGAGCCTCCGCAGCGCTCCGCTATGCACGATCCGGTCTCGGTCCTTTGCTACGGCAGACCTCTTGTCGCCGTCGGATGCCGTTGGCACGAACCGTTCGTAGAGGTTGGTCACACTCCGAGATGCTCCCATGTCACAACCGTACGTACCACCGCCTTCGCGCAATCGGCCATGGTCGTGCCAAAACCAGCTCCGCCCTCGAGATGGCTCGGCGCGCCAAGTTCTGTGTTCTCTCCTCAGGACTCATCGTTTTGTGTCTCGCCCACCGGCCGGTGTACCTCCCGATGTGAGCGCTCGCGCAGGACGACCCCGACGGGGGTACGTACACCGGCGGTCGATTGCCCGTAAACCCCGGGCGCAGACCTGCTCGCGAAAGATCCACTTCTGGACGCCTCGGCAAGGATTTTTCGCCACCTCAGCCACCCGGACTCCGAGATCGCGGAGGCTACCTCGCGATGGCCGGAACTCCCAGTGTGACGTTCAACCTCCTCTTGAATCCGCGCCCGAGTAGTCGACATCTATCTCTACCAGCCCCCGGCGAAAACTCTCAAGATTGACTGATACGACGGCTTGATCCTTCTTGAAGTTCATGACCGAGCCGTCCAACTCTTCAACTAGCGTCCAGCCGCGCTCAAGTAAGCGAGCCTTATAGAAGGAGACGAGTCGTGCCTTCGAAATCGATTTGGTGACTCGGACGGTAGTCGCAGTCGTATATCCGTCAACCGGGCCATTCTCTGTGTTTCGATATGGCGCTGACGTTCGCTCGATCTCCTCAGATCCGGCAGGCATCGGTATTGATTCGTACAGTGAAATGTTCCGCTTGATGTACTGGCTCTCACTGCTTCCTTCGCCACAAGCGATTAGCAAAACAAAGAGACACGCCAGTACCCATCCGACGGCTATCGATCGGCCGGTGACAGAAGCTCTCCGTACGCCCTCCCGACCGAGACGAGGAAACCTGAGGGACTCACTTGTGATGTTCCGTCTCTTTGTTATGACTGTCGAACCCCCTTACGTCAGCAGCCCGGTCGATTCTAACGCGCTGATCGCCTACGCAGAACCAACGATGCACCGAATAAAAGGAGCAGCACACCACCTGTCTTAGTTGCAATCGCAGCAACGCGTTCGCTCAAAGAGGTTGCGTCAACAACGACGATCGGAATCCGCACGCCAGGATGATTGCTCCCACTTTCTACAAGTAGCAGCACCGCCGCTGACCCAGAGGCGATAGCCGTGAAGTGCATCGTCCCAGAGAGGCTGCCCCGAAGATATCGCTCTTTCCGCGTATTCTCTTTGAGAGAGTGGATATTGTCGTCAGTCCTCGCAGTGATCGCAACGTTGCGGGCGACCTGACGGCCGGTGTTCGTGAGGGTGTAGGTGATGGCGAAGTCTGAGCCTCGCCTCACCTGTGTCGGAGGATTTGAGACATGCATTTTGAGCCGCGCTGGTGATAATGAGGTGACTTCAATCCCTGAGTCCGGTAATACGACGAGCGATTTTACTCCCAACATGCCAAAGCGCTCGTACTGGACTGCGAATGAGTTGCGGCCTGGCCTGACACCTGCGAACTGAACGTAGTTGACGAACCGGACGTCAATAGTTCGAGACCGGGTCATGTGTTCCTGGTAGCCTCGAATGTAATCAAGGGTATTCCAATGGATCAGCGCGCGTCTCCCTCGGATTGGGATATCGAACTTGATCTGTGCGGCACTTCGTCGATTTGTCAGACCGCTAACTAGAACTCCTCCGGTGCCCGCCTTTTGCTCAAAGGTGATGCGAAAGTGAAGTCGAATCAAATACCACTTTCGTGGCCCCTGGCGCGCTCCCGCCGGAAGCCAGAACGTAACTGATCTGCGGGCATAATCGACATTCCTCAAGCGAAACACGAGGTTGTCCCTATTCCGGTTCGCTAGCGAATGCATGCCAAAGGTCGAAACGAAACTACGAGCCGGGGGCGCCGCCGCGGCAACTCGGCTTGGTTGGACCACCGCAACAGCTAAGACGGCAAGCCCGAGTGTTAGCGGGCGAACAAGCATCGCCTAACCACTCGATGAGAGCTCGCATCGGTCGACTGCGATTCATGGTGCTCTCGTCGAGACGGTCGAGCGACCGATCCCGCCGTCGCGATCACGGGATACTTACGTAAGATGCTCTGCCGCTGCTCTGCCAGATGTGAATGCCTTCTTGCCGATAGGGCTCTTGGTTATAGAAGTTGGCATAGTTGGATGCATTGGTCGTCCCGAACGCAGCGGCCGCTGCGTTACTCACGAGCAGCTCGGCTCTTTCGCTGCCAGCGGTCCAGTGAACGTCATAACACTCATACCAATCCTGATGAGTGGCCCCAAAGACGAAGTATCCCATTGCAGGGTTGTACATACGATCGTCGCTGTCCGCGTAAATCCGGTAATGCTGGTAGACGTAAGTACAGCTACCCTTTTTCTTGCCACCGTCTGAGTCCCATACGTACGAGGACCCACCGTCGTCGCTCAGCCGACCGTACTTTGCGCTCCCTGTGGTTCCGTAATTCCATGGAGAATCGTCAAGCCTATTCTTGATCTTGTCGATTTCAGCGTTGTTATAAAAGAGCAAGCTGACGGTCCAGTCAACTGCGCTTGAGGAGACCGTTTGCCCAGTGAAGTCGTAGTTTCGAATTGCATCGCCCGAGAAATAGAGAAGTCGCAGGTTCCCAGATCTTGCGTGCGCACCTGCGGCCGAGTTCGAAAATGCACCGGTTACCACCAAAAAGGCAACTGCAAACAAGAGCCTCGTGCTAACTCGATACACCTTCGTGAATGTGCGCCGGCAAGTTCGGCGGCGATCGAATCTACTCACCGGTCGGCTCGTTGACTTCCACCCCTGACCCGGGTGAGATTGCAATATCGTCTCCTCCAGGAAACATACCGACGAGACTGTCTTCGTCCAAGTCAATCTGAACAGTAAATTCAGTCACGTCTGTAGCTGAAGCTGGAAAAAGATCGGTCTCGTAAAATGGGGGTGTGGTTGCATTCTCATCGTAGACCATGGCGGGCCAATCGGTCATGCTGAAATTCGTCGGTTGACTCAACTGAATGTGCAGGACTGCGCCAAGCTGGTCGTTCGCAAGGGTTGTCCATGGCCCAGCTTCGTCCACCGTGTAACTCTGTCCATTTAGAATGTCATCGGCGAATTCATCATTCGCAAGTATCGCTTCGGCTTCCGCCAGATCTGTCGCGCTCAATTCCGTCACTGTTACCGGACTCGAATCGCCTGAACCAGTGACGATCGGAACAGGCGGGTCATCAGCCCAAACTTGAGGCGCTAGGAGCAACGCAGATCCCATGGCGATGGCCAACACCGCGACGGCCACCCGGACAACTGCGCGGGTCCCGTCGCGGACATGCCTAGGCCACACAGGAACGCTCTTCGAGGGCATTTATGGACGTCCTCTCTCCCTTTGGATATGCATGAAGCGAAGCGCGTGGACATGCTTCTCTTGAGCGGCTACGGATGCGGGCGCTGGGACAACCAGGAATTCCCTTCTTCCTTTTGACAGCGCACACTGGCATCGGGAAAGCCCGCAGCGGAACTGCATCTCATAGAGGCGGGCCTCCTCCATGTACGCCTGGCCGCCATAGCAGTGATGACCAGCCTATCCTTTGCCATCAAGCGGTGTCAACCGTCACAAGACCTCGTGCTCGCTGTTTGGGGTCCGGCGACGAGACGCCGTGATCACCGACTGGGTCACACGCCTGGTACAAAGTCGGAGAGATAAGGCGGAACGTCATCGCATGGTTGGGGCGACACAGCCGACGCGAACTTCAAACAGACAGCGTGAAACTGCCTTCGATAGTCACGCCTCCCCGTACGGGGGGTACGTAGGTCCGTGGGCAGTTTCGGGGCGTAGACCCCGGGCGCAGACCCGCACACGAAAGATCCAGGTTTTGACGCTAGGTCGGCGACGCGCTTGGTGGGAGCTACCTGGCGATAGCCGGAACGCCAGCTTCATCCAGTGTTCCTTCTATCCGATCCAAGAACTGGATCATTTCACTGGGAATTTCATCCGCCTCGAGCCGACGGGCGAGCTCGCGAAAGGACGTCGTCTTGTGGCCGGCCTTTTCCAACCGCCTGTTGAGACCATGGAGCACAGGCTCCGGCGGCGCAGTCCACTTCCGCTCGGTCCGATCTTGCCACAGTTCTTCGAACCTTTTCTTGCCTTCCTTGCCCGCCTGGGACGGCTGGTCGCGACGGAAGAGCTTCGACGTTTCCGCTAGCACTTGCCCGAAGACTTCGTCCTCCAACTCCTCGGCCGACTGCGCCAGAGCCTCTTCCACCCACTCCTCGTCGGCACCCGTCACTCGAGCGATAGCCGTCGAATCGAGCAAGTAACTCTCAAGTTCCTTTCTTTTCCAGACATGGCACCGAACGCCAACAGCCTTGAGCCGGGCCTTCACTTTCTTGCATTGCTCGTCAGCCCGGTAATCACGATCTAGTAGGACGAAGACCTTGACGGAGTCATCCAACAGACCGGTGCTCATCCACGCGAACGGCTCGACGTGTTCCCAGTTATCGAACCCTCTCAACGGGATTACGGCAATCCCGGCTTCTGCTGCGATTCTTTCCGTACCGAGGGTTGATGCGAGTTGGCGAAGGATCTTCGCATCGTCTCCCTCCACGAATAGGACTGCTCTCGCCCTTAGAGCTCGCGCAAGCCTGATGCTGAACAGGCTTCCCAACGCGCTGGTGAGTCCCGCTGAAGCCCCAGGCTCAGGCGCAGCCACCGATCGATGGCGGCCTTTGTCAATCCAAAGAACGGACTCTGGAGGCGCTTCGGCCAATACCTCCGCAGAGTGGGTCGCCGTGATGGTCTGACCATCTAACGAGTCGAGGAGCAGGACAAGGCGCCGCTGAAGATCGGGGTGAAGGAAGACGTCTGGTTCGTCGAGGACGATGACGTCCCGCTCTCGAAGGCGGAAGATGTGCAGTAGCAACTGGAACCAGATCTGCATGCCGTCGCCCGCCCAGACGATCTCTTTCTCCGCTTTCCTTCCAGAATCTACGTAGTAGAGGTCGAGAATCACCTTCCTCCCGTCGATGTGTTCCCTGAGAGCTTTGATCTTCATTTCGGGAATCCAGGGCGAGGCGAACTTCAAGAAACCCTCGAGGTTTTCGCCGCCTTGCTCCTCGCGCAGAAGCACGAGTTGGTTGCGAAAATGGCGACTCGCCAGGCGGCCATCCAGATTCTCGCCGACGTACTTAGGCGTGAGGAGCTCCTCACCGACGTCAACGGGCGCAAGCACGGGGATGAGGCCGATCTCCGGGAAGGCATCGCGCGCCTGGCGCACGTTGTTGATCGAAGACCGTGCTTGCTGGAGATAGAAGAACGGCTCGGCGCTGCCTTCCGGGGGCCACACGGCCCTAAGCGTTGCGCCGGCAGCGAAAGTGACCGTGATCCGGGCCTCCTCAAGATCCCGGAACTCATGACGCAGGTTGCCGTCCGTCAGACCGACCTGGGGATTCGTGAAGGAGTAACCCAGCACTTGCTCCTTCCCGTCCATGAAACTCTCGGTGGGCCCGCGGCGCATCCCAATTCGAACCATCTGTGCAGCGATCCGCAACGAGGCGGTTAGTGTCGATTTCCCAGCGTTGTTTGGACCGGCAAGGTACCCATCACCCTTGAGCTGCAGTGTGAATCGCTCAAAAGCCTTGAAACCACGAATGTCCAACTGCTGGATCGCATGCATTGTTGAAGTCTGCATTGTGCGCTCGGCCACCTGACGGATGGGGTACGTCCCTCCGTGAGGCTGCTCTGCTCGACCTGCAGCGGCAAGGAAAACGGCGGACGACCGCGGGCAAGGAGGGGTACATGGCAAGGCGCCCAGTCGCCTCCGCACCCCGCGCGCAGACCCGCGAGTAATTTTGGCGGGACCGCTGAAGGTCGGAAAACCGGCTTTGCAGGCGATTCCGACGCGAGATCATCGCGAAAATAGCCATCGTCTCGGGAACGAAGCGCGCTGTCCTGCCCTCGCATTGTTCGCCGAGAATTGCGACCCGGTCAGCCGGTAGGCGAACGACGCCACTCGCCCTCGATCCTTCGCCGTTGCGGCGTGACGTTGGCGTACGGTGTCGCCTCCTCCCACTCGAGCGCGACCTGCCGGAGGTCGCCGTTTCGCGGACCAAGGCCGAACGAGGTAACGCGCCGTGCCTTGCCGGCGCTGACGAGTCCGTCGGCGACGACGAGCCGAGTGATGCTCTCGGCGAACTCGTTAGGCAGGTCAAACGCCTGCACTAGGTCATCGCCGTTGATGCCGCTGTCGGCCATTCCCTCGAGCAGACCAAGCTGCGCTGGGAGTGGTTCGCCGAAAAAAAGAGCGCGCAAGGCGTGCTCGACAAGATCGTCGGCCTCGATTCCGTTTGCGCCGGAGCGGAAGGGATCGATCTGGGGCACAACGACGCGCACGAGCTCGAAAGTCAGCTCGTCCGTACCGCCGGCGCGAGTGACACGCTGCACCGACTCGAGTTCGCCGACCCGAACTCGGTCGCGATGGACGAAGCGCATGGGCTCGCGGCTGTATCGGTCACCGCGGATCAGCTCGAGCCGATGCGCGATCTCGTCTGATGTCCGCGCCGTTACCGTGATCGTCCCCTCTCGGTCGTCGACCTCGTCGGCTCGGAAGACGAGATCGCCGAGCTTGACCCACGGTGAAAGCGCCTCACTGGCGAGTTCCCGCAGGCGGCGGCGGACACGGCGGGCAGCGTCATCGCCATCGCCGTAGCTCGCAGTCGTAATGAAGAATCGGACGCGCTCGATGAATCGCGACAGATGCCCCTCGCGCTGCGGCGCATCCGCGGCAACCAGAACGAAGACTCTCTTGCCACCGTCACGGGCTCGCATGTACTCCATCTCGGTCGCCGAGAAGCCGTCGGGTGGATTGAAGCGTCCGTAAAGCTCCTTGAGGATCGCAACGTAGATCGTGGACGAATCAACCTCGGTTAGGTATGCCTCCTCGGCGTCGGCGTCGCGGCCGAACTCCTCGAACCAGACGGCGGTCGCTCCCTCCTCCTCGACGGCGGCGGCGATCACTCGCCGTTCGGCCGCGGTGTCCTCCATCGCACTCGAAATGAAGACGCGTTGCTCGCCGAGCCAATCGCGGATGCGGTCCGGGTCGGCGCGACGCGCGGCGGCGGTCAGATCAACTAACACGCCGAGACGGTACGCGCTCCTCGGGCTTGATCTGCCCGGACGCGGCGATGGCGGGCGACCCGTGCTCGCACGGAGCCGTGTTCCTTGCAGTAGCGCTGCCTGGCGTGGGCGAGGCGCGGAATCGAGTTGGGACACGCCGGTTCCGTGCAGGCCGCCGGGCGCTCCCGCCGTTTCGCTAGCCGGTAGGCGATCGCGGAGTCGCTCAGGTCTTGGCCGAAGAGCTCGATCCGCGTCTGCTGGATCGCGCGGTTCACAGCGATCGGTGAGATTCCGTAGCCCGCCAGGTCGGCGGACGTCAACCGTGCCGGGACCAGGTCCTTCCTGAGCACAGCCGTGCGGCGATCACGCGCATTGCGCGCGAGCGAGGTCGCGTACTCGAACCCGTCCATCGCCTGCTCGGACAGCGCTTTCACCTCGGGATCGCTCCGCTTGAAGTGGAACGCCCAGAAGTGGCTGCGCCTCTTCGCCATCGGTGCACAGACTGTAACGCAAATTAGGAGCGTAGCTCCGACTAGCGGTGTCACCCGACCAAAAGGAGTAGTCGATGACACCGATCAAACCCACCCGCCGGCACCCGAAGGAGCTGGCCCCCCACCCCCACGCCAGCCGGATCCCAGTCATGCGCGAAGCGGACTACGTGGCCTTCCGCGACGATGTCGGCACTCGCGGCATCGTTGTCCCGCTCGAGGTCACGGCCGCAGGCATCGTTCTCGACGGGCGTCAGCGCCTGCGCGCTGCGCGGGAGCTTGGCTTGGATGCCGTCCCGGTCCGAGTCGTCAAGGCAGAGGACGAGCTCGACTACATGTTCCGTGCCGCGATCTTGCGCCGCCAGTTGACGCCCTCCCAGCGCGCGGCGCTGGTCGTCGAGCGCGACGAATACCTCGGACTCGAGGGATGCGCCCGGGATCGGCAGAGGGCAAACCTGGCGCAGACAACCGAGGGGGCAACGTTGCCACCTCGGGGGAAGACACGCGAGCTCGGCGCGCAGATTGCTGGCGCCAGCGCTCGCACCGTGCAGGACGCGGTCACCGTCCGGAAGTACGACCTCGAGCTCTTCGATCGAATCAAGCAGGGGCTGGTTTCCGCCCCGCTCGCGGCACGGCAGGTTCGTCGCAGGCTGCGGGACGAAGCGCTGCCCCCGGCGCCGCCGCTTCCGGAGGGGCCCTTCGAGCTGATCTACGCCGATCCGCCCTGGAAGCTCGGCTATCCCGATAGCCCACACGCACCTGAGAACCACTACGCGACGATGGAACTCGACCCGATCAAGGCGCTCGAGGTCCCGGCGGCGAAGGACGCGGTCCTCTTTCTGTGGGTGGTCAGCTCGCTCCTCGGAGCGGCGCTCGAAGTGGTCCAAGCCTGGGACTTCGAGCTTAAGACGACGATCTGCTGGATCAAGCCCTCGATCGGAATGGGCAAATGGGTGCGGAACCGCCACGAGCTGCTCCTTGTCTGTCGGCGTGGGAACTACCCGCCACCCGACCCCGAGGATTGCGTCGACTCTGTGGTCGAGGCACCACGCGGCCGGCACTCCGAAAAGCCGGAGGTGTTCTACGAGCTCATTGAGCAGATGTATCCGCATGCGAGCAAGCTCGAGCTCTTCGCGCGCTCGCGACGTGCAGGCTGGAGCGCGTGGGGCAACGAGGTCTCGCCATGAGCGAGCGCCTGCTGACTGCGAAGGAAGTTGCCGACCTGCTCGCCGTACCCGAGTCCTGGGTGCGAGAGGCAACCCGCGAGGGACGTCTCCCCTACCTCGCACTCGGGCGCTACCGCCGCTACGAGCACCGGGCGATCGAGGCCTGGCTCGCCGAACAGCGCGGCGATCCGAGCCGCGGCACTCCGGTGCGGCAAATCGGCGACTTGCGTTGAGCGGCGAAACGAGCTTGTGATGGACGGGATGGGAACCGAGCGAGCGGGCAAGTGGGGCCGCGTCTGGCGCTACGAGGGCAAGCGCGGAGTCGTCTGGCGGATCCGCTACCGCGACGCCGGCGGGCGGCGTGTGCTGGAGACGCTCGGTCGCGAACCGCAGTGGAACCGCAAACGCGCCGAGACGGAGCTGCGCCGACGCCTGGTTGACGTCGAGCGCGACGGGTTACACGCGTCCACAGGATTTGACCTTCGCGGACTTCGCCGAGCGCTGGCTGACCGAGTACCTGCCCGGGCGCGGGCTGAAGCTGACAACAACCGACGGCTATCGCCAGGCGCTCAAATGCCACCTACTCCCCTTCTTCGGCCGCTACCGGCTCTGCCGAACTCGAGCGCCGGCCCGAGCTCGTCGACTCCTTCGTGACGGCGAAGATGAACGAAGGGCTCGCCCCGAAGACGGTCGTCAACCAGCTCCTCGTACTCCAGGGGATGCTCGAAGCGGGCGGTGCGCTGGCGCCTGATTCAGCGAAACCCCGTGCTCGAGTGCGAGCGCCCGCGCGTCGAGCAGGCGGAGATGAACGTCCTCTCGGAAGTGGAGATCGGCCGGCTCTGGAGCGCCTACGCCGAACTCGAGCGCGCCGCGCCGCCGATCGAGCAGATCTGGTGGCGGCTCGGCCGGACCCTAACCTTCGTCGCGCTCGGTACTGCATTGCGCCGCGGCGAGCTGCTTGCACTTCGCTGGCGCGACATCCAGCTCCTTGAGGGACTCGTTACCGTGCGACGAGGCGCTCGTCAAGGGACGGTTCACGACTCCCAAGTCGCGCTCCTCACGGCGGCTGCTCGAGCTGGGGCCACGGACGCGCGATCTGCTGGCCGAGCACTGGCAGCAGACCCGGTTCCAAGGTGACGACGAGCTTGTCTTCTGCCACCCGGAGAAGGGGACTCCGCTCGATCCTTCACGCCTGGCGCGCGAACATCTCCGACCTGCGCTCAAGCGTGCGGGGATCACGAAGCCGTTCCGGCCCTTCCATGATCTGCGCCATACGGCATTGACACACGAAGCTGCAGCCGGGAATCCGATGGCCTATGTCCAGCTCAAGGCTGGGCACTCGCAGAGTGCGATCACTGAGCGCTACATCCACGCGGCCCAGGTCCTGTTTCCTGGCGCAGCGCTTCGCGGTGAGGATCGAATCTTCGGCGCGGCGGATCTCTAAAGCTATGGGCGTAGTACCTAGTTCGAATCTACGACGCTGGTTCGACGACGCGCGTCATCTCCGCCTTCGCGCCCAGCTGGCGAACAGCATGGAGGAGTTCGTTCGCCAAGGCGTAGTCGTCGCCGAGCACGCCGATGCGCTCGAATCCACCTTCGCCTCGCAAGACCTCTGCGCGCGGGCCAAGCGCCTTCTCCACGTCCGAGAAATTGACCGACGGCCCGTCACGGACGAGTATCAGCCGACGTCCCACAAGTTCACCTCCGGCTCCAGCATCTGCTGCGCGGCGGACTTGTTCGACAAGTCGCTTCCCTCGCGCTGTTGCACTCACCCCGCCCCGCCCCTGCTTGATCAACTTCTCGCTCGTGAGAAGGTCGACTACCCGCTGAGCGTTGTGCTCGAGACGCCGCAGATCGCGTACATGCTGCGCACTGAGCGGGCCGCTAAGAGCCGCTTCCCTGAGCACCAGATAGGGAAGCTCGCTCCGCACGAGCGGTCGAAGCCCTCTAATGAGACCAAGTTCTTCTGCGACGTCGTCCTGGGCTGGTCTTATTCTCACGTATGAGACGTATCTTCTCACTTATGAGTACTTCATGACTGTCCGCCGCCACTTGTCTGCCCTCCGGGACCCTCCGCCCACTGCGCCGCCAGTCCCTTTGGGTCGTCGTCCAGGGGAGCGGCGCGAACCATTTCTCCCGGAGATTCCCGACACGTTTGGTCCAGCAGCCGCCGCACATGGACTCTCACTCCCGTGTGCCGTCGAGATCACTCTCGAGATCGAGCTCGTCTACCTCGACTTGGCGGCCCATGGCCAGGAGAACAAATTTGACCAGCTACTCAGGCAGGCAGAGACTGAGCGGATCACCGGCTCGGTCGCCGCTCCGCTTGCCAACTACCTGCGGCAGCTCTGGACAACGCGAGCGCGCTCGTTCGACCCTCTTGAGCTCGAGGAGCCGATCGATGTGCCGCTTCGCCTCTATCCGCGGGTGTTGAACGTGGACACGGCCCAGGTGCTTACCCGGCTGCGGCTGGGAAAGGCACTCGTTCTCGAACGTGCCGCCGTCAGCGCAGGCAGAACGATGACCGAGTACGCCCTCCTTCGCGCGGCGGCGCTCTAGTCGGTTCCAGTGCGAGCGGCTAGGGCAGGTGGCAGGGTGGCCAGCATCGCGGCGTAAAAGGGGGCGGCGGGATCCTTGATCGCGCGGCTCGCCTCCTGTGCCACACCAACCATCTGTAGGAACTGAGCCCCCGTCTGCGTGGATGCGCCGGCGGACAGCCGCAGCGCCTGTTCTCGATGCCAGGCGAAACCGTGAAGCTTCTTTTCCCGGTTGTTTTGAGGAGGCGCGTCGGGGTCGTGATGACCGCAGCCGCTACAGGGGTACCGATGCGCGGCCAAGAGACCTCTCCGCGCGCGCGCCCCGCGCAGTTGGAAGTTCCGCAGCAGGACCTGATTGTAGGAGACGAAGGCGAAGCCGTCGATGTCACGGGCGCGATAACTCAACGGAGGGAAGGTCACGAACTCCGGAGCCGCCGTGCCCACGCAATAGCCGGCGATTCCTCCGGCGAGGAGCCCAAGGCCGAAGCTTCCGAGGCGGTCAGTAACAACGGGCCGCTCCGACCGCTCTTGGAGCGGATAGGCGAAGTCGCGCACGGACTCGAGCGTGGCCGCACTTGAACCGCTGTTGACGCCGGGGACCTGCAACCAATAGCCGGAGAGGCCCTCGGATCGGTCGAGCAGTTCATCGAGGACCCTCTGCGCGAAGCGCTTCTCTCGGAGCAAACTTGCGTGGATCGTGACGCCGGCGAAAAGCTGGCGCGGCATGGCGAACATAGCTTTGTCGGAGGCGGGGTCGGCTAAGTGTTCTTCCTCGAACTCGGCGATCGCTCCGTCCAGCAGCGCGAGATTGTTCCCGAGCAGGCGTGGTGAAGCCTCGTCGTATACGAACGCGCCGGTGATGAGTGCTGTGCCGAGAGCGCTGATCGCACGCTGAAGCAGACAAGCACTCGCGTCGCGTGCTTGGCGTCGACTCAGAGCGACGGCGCGGAAATCGATGTCTCCGATCGCCTCGACGAGGAGGGAGCGCTGCACGAGGAGCCTTGACCGATACTTCTCGGCGCGCGTATCGATGAAATCGGCAGTTAGCTGTAGGAGCTCAAGCTGGGGATGCAAGGCCCACCCGAGGCCAAGCGTGTTTCTGACCCATTCGCGAAGTGCACGTGAGGAATGAGCGTCGTGGAGCGAACTGGCAGCCAACATGAGCTCTGGAGACAGGAGCTCGACACCCGAGAGGAGATCTCGGTCGTTGAGCGCAAACCAGGGCACAAACTGACGGCGCTCGATGCTCGGAGCGCGCGCTAGCGGTGCCTCGCCAAGAATCAGAGACACAGCGGTAGTCTGCGCTTCGCATCGGACGAGATGGAGGTAGCCGAATCTTGGTACTCCACTTAGGGGATGCCACCTAAAGCTGTTTCGGGTGCGCTGCCGATACTCGGCCACGAATGGACATCCCTGTACCGCACATCGTCTACGTTGGAGCGCTCACCGCACTGTTCGTGCTCCTCGCGGTCCGAGTAGCTCTTCAGCGGGTGGAGGAAATCTTTCTGAGCGGACTCCGCCTTCGACGCATGGCTCGGGCATTCCATGTTTCTCGGGGTGATAGAAGGAGTGGCGTTGACCGTAGAGTGGCGCAAATCCCCTTTCGCGGGACGGATCGTCGCTCGCTCTACGATCGTCGCTCAGTCACTGCAGCCGGCTAGCTGCCTCAGAACTGGCGCCTCGGTCCCTCCCTTGAACGCTGGCACCGGCAACACACTCGGCGACTGGCGGACAGTTGAACACCGGGCCTCGGAAACAACGGTTTCGCAGCGGGGACGGTTTTGTCCCCTAGGCAGCAGCGACGTACACCGGCGGCTCAGGCCCGCTGCCTGAAGCGAGGCGATAGACGCCTACGAACCGGCCCTCGCCTCGGTGCGGAAGATCTTCGCCACAGGCGATGGTCCGGCCGTTGGCTATGTAAACCGCGATTTCAGGAATCAGCGAGTCGAGGTGTACAGCTCGTCCGTCGGCGCCGCCACCAAAGAGCTGTGCGCGCAGAAGCCAGCGGCGAGCGTTGCCCCGTCTCGTGGCTCCTTGGCTCACTTCGCCACCGTACAACGTCCCGTTTCTCTGGCCGATCGCCTCCGACGGGCTGGCGGGGGTCGAGCGAGTAAGAGCCGTCACGGGCGGAAGTATCCTAGGTCGGGATGACGGCGCCGGTTTTTCCGCAGACAACGATCGCCATGATTTGGGACTTCGACCGAACGCTGATCCCGGAGTACATGCAGGCGCCGCTCTTTGAAGCCTATGGCGTCGATGCTGGAGAATTCTGGGCCGAGGTCGCTGCTCTGCCGGCCTGGCACCGCGAGCACGGGGCAAGTCTTGTCTCGGACGACACGATCTACTTGAACCACATCCTGACCTACGTGCGGGAGGGACCATTCGCCGGTTTGAACAACCAGCGTCTCCGCGAGCTCGGTCGCGGGCTCGAGTTCTATCCGGGTCTGCCGGAGTTCTTCCCAAATGTGAAGCAGCTCGTCGCCGAGGAACCGGGGTTCGCCAAACACCACATCGAGATCGAGCACTACATCGTCTCGACCGGCCTGCGGCAGATGATCATCGGAAGCCCAATCGCCGAGCACGTCGACGACGTCTGGGCATGCGACTTCGTCGAGCACGTCGCCCCGCCCGGCTTCCGCGGCGGGGTGCAACAAGAACTCGAGGCCGAGCCCGAGCTGAGAGACATCGTCTATGTGATCGACAACACCACGAAGACGCGGGCGGTGTTCGAAATCAACAAAGGCGTCAACAAGTTCCCGGACGAGATCGCAGTCAATGCTCGCATGGCCCCCGAGGACCGCCGCATTCCGTTCGAGAACATGATCTATGTCGCAGACGGTCCCAGCGACGTTCCCGTCTTCTCAATCCTCACGCAGTACAAGGGCAAAACGTATGCCGTGTACAACCCCGAGTCGCGGGCGCAGTTCCGTCAGGTCAAGCAGCTTTCGGAGCAAGACCGTGTTCAGGCCTACGGACCGGCCGACTATAGAGAGGGCACACATACGTACAACTGGCTAACGACTACCGTCGAGGACATCGCCCTCGAGATCGTCCGTAGGCGCGAGGAAGCACTCGGCGACCGCGTCGGCCGCCCGCCTGGTCACATTCTCGAGAGCAGCCCTTCTGCCAAGGCTCCACCCCCACCGTCGGCCGAAACGCCAACAGAAACTGCCACGGATACGCCGCTCACTGCCGACGAGACCGAAGGGCCAGCCTAAGCAGTCCCCGGAGGCTCGCGGAGATCCGTGGTCGCGCATCTCATCGCGGATGCTTCGGGCAAAAGTTTGGACATCCGGTGGAATCGAAGAAGAACGAGAGGCACCGTTTCCGGAGTAGCCAGGCAGAATTTGAACCTGCGACCTCCGGGTTATGCGTCCTGAGGCAACCATCACGACTCGGCCAACGGGTTCTGCCTCGACGCGCTCCTCGGCGCTTCTGCGCCCGACAACCTGCAAGAAAACAAATCCACTAGACCTTGCAATCCGATCCTCCGCCGTCTGCGGCAGGAGATAAGATTTGCCGAACAAACGTTCGCGTAGACTAGAGTTAACAAACACGAAGGAGGTTGTCCATGAGTAGCGAGCAGCACGACGACGATCACGGCAACGGTCGCAACAAGGCCGTAACGATCATCGTCGACGGCACCCCACACGAGTGGGAGGAGAAGGAGATCTCGTACGAGCAGGTCGTGGATCTGGCTTATGACGGCAATCCGCCCTCGGGCGAGAACATTCTGATCACAGTCGGCTACCGGCGGGGCCACGATGACAACCACGAGGGCGACCTCGGGCCCGGCCAGTCGGTGAAGGTGAAGGACGGCATGATCTTCGATGTCACAGCGACTGATCGCTCGTAGTGCAGACCTGAAGCAGCTGCAGGACGAGGGCTACGACATCAGCACGAACGGTGCTGTCCTCATCGTGAGGGACGTTCCGTACGTGACGTCCGAGCGGCAGATCAAGCGCGGGACTCTCACCTCGACGCTCGAGCTAGCCGACGACGTGACCGTCAACCCGGTCGAGGACCACGTCATGTACTTCGCCGGCGAGAAGCCGTACAACGCCGGTGGTACGGCAATTCCTCACGTTGTCGGCGAGAACCTCGAGCAGTCGTATGGCGGTGTTGCCGTCAATCTTCAGTTGTCGTCCAAACCGCAAACGTCAGACCATCGCTATCGCGACTACCACCACAAGGTCTCAACGTATGTCCGGATCCTTTCCGGACCGGCAAAGAAGATTGATGAATCGGTTGATGCGCACACCCATCCCGTCATCGTCGAGGATGAGGAGGAGACGGTCTTCAACTACGTCGATAGCGCCGCTAGCCGCGCGGGTCTTGAAGTGATCACCGAGAAGCTCAAGGTCAGTTCCGTCGCAATCGTGGGGCTCGGAGGCACGGGCTCATACATTCTCGACCTGCTGGCAAAGACGCCGATCGGCAAGATCCACCTCTTCGACCGCGATGCCTTCCACCAGCACAACGCCTTCCGGGCTCCAGGCGCGCCGACCAACGACGAACTAAGAGCACGGCCGAAGAAGGTCAGGCGGTTCGGCCAGATCTACTCAGCTATGCGTCGCGAGATCATCGAGCACGACTACAACGTTGACGAGGCAACCGTCGGCGAGCTGCAAGAGATGGACTTTGTGTTCATCGCGATCGATAACGGCAAGGCCAGGAAGCTCATCACCGAGAAGCTCGAAGAGTTCGGCGTCGGATTCATCGACGTTGGTTTGGGCGTCAAGGAGAAGGAGCGTTCGCTCGTCGGGATGGTCCGTACGACGACCAGCACTGCAGCCCACCGCTCAAGAGGAAAGCTCCCGTTCAGCGGCGGTGACGAGGACGACGACTACACCCGGAACATCCAGATCGCTGAGCTCAATGCTCTGAATGCCATCCTTGCCGTTATCAAGTGGAAGAAGCTCGTCGGGTTCTACGGTGACATTGAGAACGAGCACCAGAGCCTCTATACGATCAACGGCAACTACTTGATCAACACGGATGCTGCATGAGCCGCTTGACCGCCATCCGCCCTGAGTTCGTTGAATTCGTGCCGAAGGACCTCGACGAGGGTGTGCTCTATATCTCGGTCCCGTACAGCACAACCGTGCATAAGTGCGCCTGCGGCTGCGGTAGCAAGATCACGCTTCCCGTGAACCCAGTGAAGTGGCGGTTCATGTACGACGGCAGCGCGATTTCTCTCTGGCCATCCGTGGGCAACTGGAGCTACTCGTGCCAGTCGCACTACTGGATCGAGCAGAACCGCATCGAGTGGGCGCCAAAATGGGCGCGGGAGAAAATTGAGGCAGGCCGAGCACGAGACAAGGAAGATCGAGAGCGCTATCTCAGGTCGCGGACCGAGCCGGCAGATGCTCAACCTAAGTTCATGGAGCGTGGTCGCGGTCTGATCGATCGCATCCGTGGCTTGTTCCGGCGCTGACCTGGCCAGGAGCTGTTGGAGTCATAAGGGTGGCGCCTCTGAGGCAACCCAACGACCCACCTGCGGTGCCGTCGGCCCTCACGGCCGGCAATTCGCTCAGGCCAAGCGGGCAAAAGTTGGGCAAAAGTTTCAGTCGCCGTGTCAGTCGCACGAACGAGAAAGGCCCCGTCTCCGGGGCCTTTCCAGTAGCGGGGGCAGGATTTGAACCTGCGACCTCCGGGTTATGAGCCCGGCGAGCTACCTGACTGCTCCACCCCGCGGCGTGGCGTGAATTATAGCCGCTGCTACGTTGGCCGTCCGATGCGAGTAGCCGCAATCGATCTGGGCACGAACACGACTCGCCTGCTCGTCGCGGAAGTCGCTGACGGGCGCGTTAGCGAGGTCGCCCAGCGAACGACGATCACACGCCTCGGCGAGGGCGTCGACTCACGCCACAAGCTCCTGCCGCTCCCGATCGCGCGCGTCCGGAACTGCCTCTCCGACTACCGGCGCGAGCTCGAGTCCCTGGGCGCCGAGCGGGCCTTGCTCGTCGCAACGAGCGCGGTTCGCGACGCCGAAAACGGCGAGGCCTTCCTCGGCGAGATCGAGTGGAGCTACGGGTTCACCACGCGGCTCCTGACCGGCGAGGAGGAGGCCGAGCTGACGCTGCTTGGAGTCGGTGAGGCAAGCAAGGACGCACTCGTCGTCGACATCGGCGGCGGCTCCACCGAGCTGATCGGCGGCGGGCATCGGATCAGCACCGAGCTCGGATCCGTTCGCCTGACGGAGCGCTTCCTCCTCTCCGACCCGCCCACCGAGGACGAGCTCGACGCCCTCGGGACGGCGACGCGCTCGGCGCTCGCCACGGAAGTGCCGGAGACGCTCACGGCCCGGCGAGGGATCGGCGTTGCCGGCACGATCACCTCGCTCGCCGCGCTCGACCTCGGCTTGGTCGAGTACGACCGCAACCGCGTCCACGGCCATCGGCTCGGCGACGGCGCGGTCCGGGCTCAGCTCGAGCGCCTCGCCGCCCTTCCGCTCGCCGAGCGACGCAGGGTGCCCGGGCTCGAGCCGGAGCGGGCTCCGGTGATCGTCGCGGGCGCGGTCATCCTGCGAGAGGTGATGCGCCATTTCGGGCTGGCGTCGATCGAAGCCAGCGAGCGCGACATCCTGTACGGGATCGCGCTCGAGGCGGCCGCGCTCCCGGAGCCGGTCGAAGGCGACGCCCCGCCGGGCGCCTACACCTGCTGCTGAGGCTGGTCCGGCTCTTCGTCCTCGGCGAGCCTGCGCTGCAGGACGCTGCGCGAAAGGACGCCGACGAGCTTGCCGTCCTCGACGACGGGCACGCGCTCGATGTCCTCATCCTCGAGGAAGCGGAACGCCTCGTCGAGGTCCAGCTCTGAGTCGATCGTGTAGTGCGGCTCCTCGGCAACGTCACCGACCGTCGTCGTCTTCGGATCGCGACCCGTGGCCACGATCTCGCGGACGAGAGTCTTGCGCGTGACGACGCCGACGAGCCGACCGCCGTCACAGACGAGGACGGCCCGCACCTCGGGGCGCGCGAGCAGCTGCCCGGCCTCCTGGGCGGGTGCGCCCGCCTCGAGCGTCCGCGGCTCGGGAACCATCGCCTCACGCACTTTGCTCATGGGTAGATGCCCCTGGTCTCGAGCGCGCCTGCGACCTCGCGGATCGCGACGACGAGGGCGGCGCTCCGCAGCGAGAGCTGCTGCTGCTCGGCCAGATCCCAGACCCGGTCGAACGCGTCATTCAGCTTGTCCTCCAGCCTTGCGCGGATCTCATCCCGGTTCCAGAAGAGCCGGCCGAGATCCTGGACCCATTCGAAGTAGGAAACGGTGACGCCGCCCGCATTCGTGAGGATGTCCGGCAGAACGACGATCCCGCGCTGGGCGAGGATCTCGTCCGCCTCCAAGGTCGTCGGCCCGTTCGCACCCTCCGCCACCATCTTGCATTCGACGCGCGGCGCGTTCTCCACTGTCAACTGCTCCTCCAGCGCGGCGAGCACGAGGATGTCGCAGGGGAGCTCGAGCAGCTCCGAGTTCGAGACATGTCTCGCGTCGGGGTAGTCGGCCAGCGAGCCGTGCGCGTCCACCCACGCACGGACCGCGCCGAGATCGAGTCCTTCCGGCCGGTAGACGCCGCCGAAGATGTCCGAGACCGCGAGCACCTTGGCACCATTCGCAGCGAGCTCGCGGGCGGCGATTCCGCCCACGTTGCCGAAGCCCTGGACGACGCAGCCTTGCTTGCTCAGATCCCAGTCCAGCCTCTGGCAGGCGCGCTCGATCACCATCACGACGCCGGCGCCGGTCGCTTCGTTGCGGAAGACCGAGCCACCGATCGAGATCGGCTTCCCGGTCACGACCTCGGGCACCGCGTAGCCGACCTGCATCGAGTACGTGTCCATCATCCAGGCCATCGTCTGCTCGTTCGTCGCCATGTCCGGCGCCGGAATGTCCCTCTCAGGGCCGATCACCGGCAGTAGCTCGATCGTGAAGCGCCGCGTCAGGCGCTGCACCTCGTCGAGAGACATCTCCCTCGGGGTGCAGCGAACCCCGCCCTTCGCGCCGCCGTACGGTAGGCGCAGCAGCGCGCACTTCCAGGTCATCCACATCGCCAGCGCGGCGCACTCTCCGAGTGTGACGTGCGGGTCGTAGCGCATGCCGCCCTTCGTCGGCCCGAGCACGCTCGAGTGCAGAACTCGGTAGCCGGGGAAGACGACCCAGCGCCCGTCGTCCAGGTGGACGGGGATGCTGACCATGACTGCGCGCTCGGGATGGCGGAGACGCTCGGCCGCGCCGGGGTCCACGTCGGCGTGCGTCAGCGCCTCCTCGAATTGCGCAACGGCGGTGCGGAAGAGCGGCGTATCCCACTCGAGAGGCTGCTCCTCGACCGAGACCTCGTCGATCCTGGTCACGAATCTGAGTCTATTTAGGGCGGACTCGAAGCGTCAGTCCCGAAACGCTCTCGACCACGATCGGCTCGCCTGCGGAGACACCGGCCGCACAGACTGCGCCCCAGAGCTCGCCCATGACGCGAACCGTTCCTTCGGGCCGGCAGTCGCTCGCCGCGACCCCTTCCGCGTCGACCAGCGCCTCCGCCCCGGTGGTGGGACGCAGCCTGCGCGAAAGCCTCACCCAGAATGCGGCTTCGCCGAGCTCGAACGCGAGCCCCGCCAGGATCAGAGCTACTCCCCAGCCCGTCGGCAGCCAGAAGACCGCCACCAAGATGGCGACGACGAGGGCTATGCGGGAACGATCAGGACCGACGTCCCGATCCGGACGTGGTCGAAGAGCCAGGTCGCCTCGGAGATGAGCATGCGGATGCAGCCGTGCGAGGCCGAGTAGCCGATCGAGGCGGCGTCAGGCGTGCCGTGGATGCCGACGCCGGGCGAATCCAGGCCCATCCAGCGCGTGCCGAGCGGATTACCCGGCCCCGGCGGGATCGGCTTCAGCCCCCTGGCCCAGTCGGAGTCGGGCGGGCGCCACCAGGGATTCTGCTGCATGTCGACGATGTGCCAGAGACCGGTGGGCGTCGGGTACTGCGCCTGTCCGGTTGCGACGCGGAAGGTGCGCACTCGGCGGGTTCCGTTGAAGAGGTCGAGGCGATTCGCGCCGCGATGGATGACGACGATCGGCCCGAACTTCGCGCGCGAGACCGCCGGCTTGATCGGCTTCATCACGAGCGGCAGGCGCACCCGGTTGCGCTTTCTGATCGTGCGCGCGATCGCAGCCGTCATCGTCCCGCGCCGGACAGCGCGGCCCCACCTGGAGCGGCTGATCTCCGGGCGGCCTTTGCGGAGGCCGAGGAGCTCGGCATTCTTCGCCGGCCGGCTGAAGCGCTCGTCGAGCGCCTGGACGTAGTTCCGGATCTGGGCCCGGTCGGCCTCGACCCGCACCTCGATGTTGTCGCCGCTTTGAGCCCGGAAAGCCTCCGAGACGGCGTCCGTCGCAGAGACTGCGAGGCCGAGGCGGGCGGTCGGAACACTCCAACGCTGACCGTGCAAGTGAAAGCGCAACGGAACGGAGAACCGGGAGACGATCTGCTGCCGCGCCTGCCCGGCGTCGAGGCCGCCCATGTTGACCCCGGCGACCCTCACGCCGCTGGGAATCGTGCGCTTCGGCCCGGCCGACGGAGCGAGCGCGACTGCGGCGGACAGGACGAGCACGAGCGCGAGCAAAGCGCGCTTCCAGAGCGCCATGCGGACGAACGAGGTGGCGGCTCGCTTCACGACTCGAATAGTACGCCAGACTGCGGCGAGTTCCGCGGATTTTTGGCCCGCGTCTTGGCTGCCCAAGGCGGCTCTTGCAGCAAGGACTCGCCTACCCTCTTACGAAAAGTGAGGACCGGGCGGTCCTTCGCCGCAGGGATCGCCCGATCCTCTACGGCGCAAGACGCAGCACGACGCCGTTTTCTTCCCTAGACGGGCTCGCGCTCCGCGGCGAGCGCCTCGAGCACGCTCCGGGTGACGAGCTCGACCTGCTCGTCACTCATGTGCGCGTAGAGCGGCAAGGTGAGGATCCTCTCGGCGACGGCTTCCGTGCGGGGCAACGGCCGCTCGGAGCCGATCTCCTTGTACTGCGAGAAGAGGTGGATCGGCGGGTAGTGAACGCTCGTCTGGATGCGCTGCTCGACCAGGGTCGCACGGACGGCGTCCCTGGTGCCCTCCGGTAGCACGACCACGGCCAGATGATGCGCGGCGGTGGTTCCGTCGGCGACCTCCCGAAACGGCATGGTGATGCCCTCGACGCCGTCCAACGCCTCGCGGTAATGAGCGGCGATCTTCGAGCGGGCCGCATTTTCGGCCGGCAGACGGCTCATCTGGACGAGGCCCATCGCGGCCCTCAACTCGTCGAGCCGATAGTTGAAGCCCTGGGCCACGACGTCGTAGCTCGAAGCGTGGCCACGATGCCGCTCCCAGGTCAGGGTCGTCATCCCGTGAGAGCGCAGGAGTCGGATGCTGTCGGCGAGCTCCTCGTCGTCGGTGGTGATCATTCCGCCCTCGCCGATCGGCAGGTTCTTGTTCGAGAAGAAGCTGAAACAGCCGGCGAGGCCCAGCCCGCCGCACTTCTTCCCCTGCCAGATCCCGCCCGGCGCGTGCGCCGCGTCCTCGATCACCGTCAGGCCGCGCCGTTCGGCGATCTCGTGAACCGCTCCCATGTCGCAGGGGAAGCCGCCGTAGTGCAGGACGACAACGGCCTTCGTGCGCGGCCCGACCGCAGCCTCGAGATCGGCCGGGTCGAGATTCAGGTCGTCCGGCCCGAGAACGTCGCAGAAGACCGGCGCCGCTCCGGTATGCGCGATCGCGTTTGCGGCGGCGACGAAGTTGAGCGAGGGCAGCACCACCTCGTCCCCCGGGGCGCACCCCGCGGCGAGGAGGGCCAGATGCAGCGCGGCGGTCCCGTTGGCGACAGCGAAGGCATGCCGCACCTCGCAGAACTCGGCAAAGGCGCCCTCGAACTCGAGCACCTTTGGTCCCATGCTCCACCAGCCCGAGCTGATCACCTCGTCAACGGCCGCGCGAAGCTCGTCGTCGACGAGGACGTCGGCGAGGGGTACGGCCCAGGGACCAGTCGATGGGCGTTGCGGAGCTTTCATAAGGTTTACTTCCCTTTTACGAGATTCCTCTTGACGTAACGCCAAGAAAATGCCATAAAACAGAGGAAGCTATGTAGTTGGAAGCGTACAAGCGAAGCTTCCTGTAGGGCGGGAGAGGTGAATCGGATGCGGCACGATTCCAGCGGCAGCCTCGTTGGTTGGGAAAATATGGAGCGCGAGATCGGCGAACGCCCAGGGCGGGCCGGTGTCGTACTCGACGGCGCGCTCAAGCGCACGCTTGACATCATCCTGGCGACCACGCTCCTGATCGTGCTCGCGCCGGTGATTCTCATCGTCGCGGCCATGATCAAGCTCGACAGCTCTGGCCCGGGCTTCTACCGCTGCCCGCGCATCGGACAGGGCGGCCTCGAGTTCGGAATGCTGAAGTTTCGCAAGATGCACGACGGAGCCCGTGGCCCTGCGCTCGCTTCATCGGACGACGAGCGCTTCACGCGGCTCGGGCCGTTCCTCGCGAGGACGAAGCTCGACGAGCTCCCGCAGCTCTGGAATGTCCTCAGAGGGCAGATGAGCCTCGTCGGCCCTCGACCAGAGGACCCCAGCTTCATCGAGCTTCATCCTGCCGAGTTCGCCGTCATCCATGGCGTCAAGCCCGGCGTCACCGGCCTCTGCCAGCTCGCCTTCGCACGCGAGAGCACCGTCCTCGATCCCCGCGACCGGCTCGGGCATTACGTGAACCACATCCTGCCCCAGAAAATCAGCATCGACCAGATGTACGCCTCGCAGCGTTCGATCGGGATGGACCTGCGGATCCTGAGCTGGACCGCGCTGGCTGTCCTGTTCGGACGCGAGGTCGCAGTCCATCGGCAAACCGGCGCGTTGAGCGTCCGTGCCGCGCGGACCGCGCCCCAGGAAATGGAAATCGGCCGAGCGAGCTTAAGCGACGATGTCGGACACTTTCGAACTCCACGCCGACAGGTCCGGCCGCCGAACGCCTCAGGCCCGTTCAAACGGCGCCGACAGCCTGGGAGCCGTGAAAGCGGTCGTGCTGGCCGGGGGACGCGGCACCCGTCTGGCCCCGTACACCACGATCCTGCCCAAGCCGCTGATGCCGGTGGGCGAGCAGTCGATCCTCGAGATCGTCGTCGGCCAGCTCGAAGAAGCGGGGGTCGTCGACATCCGCTTCAGCGTCGGCTACCTCTCGCATCTGATTCGGGCGGTCTTCGACAGCCGCCCGGCCGGCGACGCTGAGATCACCTACGTAGCCGAAAAGGATGCGCTCGGCACGGCCGCACCGCTGAAGCTCATGGACGATCTCGACGGCACGTTCATCGTCATGAACGGCGACGTCCTGACGACGCTCGATTTCGCCGACATCGTTCGCTATCACCGCAAGCAGGGCAATGCGCTCACGATCGCGACCCACGACCGCTCGATCAAGATCGACTACGGGATCCTCACGATGGACCCCGGACATCGGGTCAGCGCATTCGAGGAAAAGCCGGAGATCGTCTCGGCGGTGAGCATGGGTATCTACGTGATGGAGCCGGAAGTGCTGGCACACATTCCCGAGGGCACCCACTTCGACTTTCCCGATCTCGTTGGCGCTCTCCTCGAAGAGGACGTGCAGATCGGCGCGTATCGCAGCACCGACCTGTGGTTCGACATCGGCCGCCACGAGGACTACGAGCGCGCAGTCGACGCCTGGAGCCAGAACGGACACGCTAACGGAAACGGCAACGGCAACAACGGGCACACCTCTGCACAGCAGAACGGCAGCGCCCCCAGAAAACGCAAATCGAAAGGACGCTAAATGGTGCCCGAAGGAACCGTCACCCCACTCCCGCCAACGCGGGGCAAGAAGGCTCTGATCACCGGAGGTGCCGGGTTCATCGGCTCGCACCTCGCTGAGCTTCTGCTCAGCGAGGGCTGGGAGGTCTATGCGCTGGACGACGTCTCCACCGGGTCGCTCGAGAACATCGCCCACCTGCGCGAGAACCCGAACTTTCACCTCGTCATCGAGTCGGTGCTCTCACCCTCGGTGCTCAGCGAGCTCGTGCATAAGTGCGACGTCGTCTACCACCTCGCCGCCGCGGTCGGCGTCCGGCTGATCGTCGAGCAGCCCATCCACACTCTCATGACGAACATACGCGGGACGGAAACGGTCCTCGAGTACTGCGCGCGCTTCGGAAAGCGTGTCCTCGTCGCCTCCACGTCGGAGGTCTACGGAGATCATCGCGAGGAGAAGCCGCTGCACGAATCAGCGCGTCGCGTCTACGGGCCGACAACGGCTCGGCGCTGGGCCTATGCCGACTCCAAGGCTGTCGACGAGTTCCTCGCACTCGCCTACCACGACGAGCGCGAGCTCGATTGCGTAATCGTGCGGCTCTTCAACACCGTCGGCCCGCGTCAGACCGGCCAGTACGGAATGGTGATCCCGCGGTTCGTCGCGAGCGCGCTCGACGGAGACCGGCTCCAGATCCACGGCGACGGCACGCAGACCCGCTGCTTCTGCCACGTGCAGGACGCGATCCGGGGCCTCAAGGGCCTGATGGACGACCGGTCGGTCTCCGGCGAGATCTTCAACATCGGTTCCGCGAACCGGATCTCGATCCTCGACCTCGCAAGGCGCGTGATCGCCACGACCGAGAGCGAGTCCGACTACGAATTCGTCCCCTACGAGCAGGTCTACGGGGGCATCGAGGACATGCTGCACCGGATCCCGTCAATCGAGAAGATCAAGTCGAAGATCGGATGGGAGCCGGCGTTCGACCTCCAGCAGATCCTCGCTGACGTCATCGAGCACACGCGGAAGCGACCTTGGCGGCCAGCGAGCCCCGCAGCAGCAGCCGTCCGCACGTAGTTCACTTTTCTACCTCGCGCTGGATGTACTCGCCGCGAGCGCCCCACGCGGGCCGCCGGATTGGAACGACGTCTTCAGCGTCGTGACAAAGTCGTGTCCTTGCGGTAGAGGTCGACCCGCGGGTAGCGCATACGGGTCGCGCGAATCCGTGGCCGTGCTCGCGAGGGCGAAAGCAGCCACGTAGCCGGCTCTCTGGGCCGCAGCCCGGACGCGTTCGTCGTGCTCACCGAAGGGTAGGCGAGGAAGCGGCACGGACGACCGAGCCCGTCCTCGAGTCGTGCCCGGGAGTCGGCGAGCTCGTTCTCGATCTCGGCATCGGAGAGCAGGGGCAAGTGTGGGTGGCTGACGGTGTGCGAACCGATCTCGACGCCGTGCTCGACGAGACCTCGAAGCTCGTCCCAGCCCATCGTCGCGAGCTCCTCTGGGTGCGCACTCGCTTCTGCCGCCAGCTCGGGCACGGCGAGCGGCCTGCCCTCTTCCGCATAGCCGAGCAAGCAAACACCGTGGCTGGCACCTGAGCCGTTCGAGAATCGGCACCGCGTTCCCGACGCTCCGGAAGGCGTCGTCGAACGTGACGTGCAGCCCTCGGGTGCCACCGAGCGTAGCGTCGGCGGCGACCCCGCGGAAGCCCCGCCAGAGAGAGTGCGCAGCTGACGCTCGAACGCGGCGGGCCCGACCGAGAGTTGGTGGTCCCAGCCGTCGGAAACGGCGTGATAGCAGAGAACGAGCGGAGTGGATCTACGCTTGGTCATCGTATGGGGACGCCACCCTTGGCCCTCCAGGCCCGTCAAGGAAAGAACCGCGAGCACGCTAGCGGATCCCACAAGCTTGGGCCTTCCTTGGAACGTGCACACTCCCGGCGATGACCAATCGCCCGAGGCAACCACTTGCCTGTGTCGTCGGCACGATCGACCTCGTCCGTGCTCTCGGAATCGCCGGCATCCGCTCGGCGGTCGTCTCGCCGCCGGGTGATTTCGCGCGCTTTTCCCGACATACCAAGGCGCGGATCGATTCAGTCGACGCTTCACGCGAGCCGGAGATCCTCGTCGAGCGCTTGCTTCGCTGGGGATCGGAGCAAGCCTCTCCCCCAGTCCTGTACTACGACGGAGACTTCAAGCTCCTGGCGATCTCTCGGGCGCGCGAGACCCTGGCGCAGGCTTTCAAGTTCGTGCTGCCCGAAGCGGGCCTCGCCGAGGACCTCGTCGACAAGTCACGTTTCGCCGCGCTCGTGGAACGGCACGCGCTTCCCGTTCCGCCGTCGGTGCAACTCGTCCCCGGCGACAGCGCTCCGATCGCCGATCTCCGGTTTCCACTCGTCATCAAGCCGCTGACCCGTCAAAACGACGCCTGGGAGCCACTCGCGAACGGGAAGGCAATCGAAGTCGAGAGCCCATCTGAGCTGAGGGCGCTCTGGCCGCGCCTGAACGACGCGGGGCTCGAGCTTCTGATGCAGGAGCTCATTCCGGGGCCAGAGACCCTCGTCGAGAGCTATCACGCGTACATCGACGCCGAAGGTTCGACCGCCGGTGAGTTCACCGGCCGAAAGATCCGCACCTACCCGACCCGGTATGGCTACAGCACGGCCCTCGAGATCACGTTCGAGCACGACGTGGTCGAGTCGGGGCGCGAGATCCTGAGCAAGCTCGACTTCCGAGGGGTGGCCAAGCTCGATTTCAAGCGCCATCCCGACGACGGGCGCCTCTATCTCCTCGAGGTGAATCCCCGCTTCAACATCTGGCACCACCCGGGGGCAAGAGCCGGGGTGAACCTCCCGGAGATCGTCTATCGCGACCTCGTGGGTCTAGCGCGGCGCCCCCTCCCCACGGTGCGCCCAGGAGCACGCTGGGTGCACCTGTGGTTCGATTTCCGGGCCGCTCGAAGCCAGGACGTGCCACTCATGCGATGGCTCCCCTGGATGCTGAGGTGCGAGGCGAAGTACGGCATCGCGCTCGGCGACCCTCTTCCGATCCCACGCGCGGCCGCCGCGAGGCTCCGGCGTCGCTTCCGGCGCAGCTCTCCCCCACCTTCACCGGGACCGTGAGAGCGTGCGCTACGGCCTCCTAGCCGACATCCACGGCAACCTGCCGGCGCTCGAGTCGGCGCTGGGGCGCCTCCGCCGGCTGGGCGTCGACCGCTACCTGGTCGCGGGCGATGTCGTTGGTTACGGGCCCTTTCCGAATGACTGTGTCGCGGCGGTTGCGGAATTGGACGCTGTCTGCATCGCCGGCAACCACGACCTGATCGTGCTGGGAGAACTGAGCGACGCGCGGTGCATCCCGCTGGCACGGAAGAGCCTCGCGTGGACCAGAGGCGTTCTCGGCGCAGATGCTCGGGACTTCCTGGCGGCTCTCCCCCGCCGCGCGCAGGTCGGCGACAGGATCGCCATCGCGCACGGGTCTCTCGACGACCCGAGTGAGTACACGCTTCGGCCCGAGCAGGCGACCGATCAGCTCCGCCGCCTCGCGATCGAAGACCCGCCGGTGCGCTTCCTCGTGCTCGGGCACACGCACCGTCCGTGGGCCTGTGATGAGGCCGGGACCGTCGCCGAGCCCGCTCAAGACGGCAAGCTCTCGCTGGGAACGACCCGCTGGGTGCTCAACCCTGGTGGCGTCGGGCAATCGCGGAGCTTCCGCGTCCGGGCGCACTTTGCAGTTCTGGACCTGGAGAGCATGACCGCAACGTACGACTCGGTTTCCTACGACACGCGGCGCTGCCGGCGGGAGCTTCGACGCCACGACCTCCACCCTCGCTCTTATCAGCTACGCCCGTCCCCGGTCAGGCGACTCCGGCGACTCGGCAAGAGCACCTGGCGACGCCTGTCGAGGGTTTCGCGCTAACCGGTCTGCCGTGCCCCGGAGGCCGCCCGCGCAAAGCGGCGGAGACGTTCTGAGGTGTGCACCACTTTGAGAAGCGAACGCAACGCTCCGAGGCCTGGGAACGAAGAGTGCACGAAGTGCGGAACAGCTACGTCGCGCACGCTGTACTTCCGTTTGTACTCGCCTGCGCCGAGGTCCATCGCTGTGCTGCCCTTCCGCTTCCAGTAGCGCATCGCGTGCCAGAAGAGCGTCTCGTTCGGACGCAGGATCTGAGAATTCCTCCAACTTGCCCCACCCCAGAAGTAGGCCGTCTTGTTCATCCCCGGGAAGATGCCCGTGGCGATGCACTCACCCTCGGGGCTCAGCGCCCGAAGGAGCAGCAGGTGTCCGCTCGGATGGACGTGCTCGATCAGAGCGCGGACGACCCCGATGTCATATGTCGGCGAGAGGCCCTGCTTCGCGAACACATCCTTCAACTGCGCGTAGTAGTCGTCTGCGAAGCCGAGATCAGACGCCTCCTCAACCGTCACCTTCATCTTCTCGGCCTTCCGGATACATCGGCGGCACGCGCTGTTCATGCGCGAGAAGAGCTCATCCTCCTCCGGCTGGAGGTCGACCTCGAGCGTGTCGAACCACTCGCGCTTGACCCGCGGCTTCGAGGAAGACGCGTCCGACAGCATCCGGTCTCGGACCTCCACGTGGCCACAGCCGAGCTCATCGTGAGAGTAGGCGAGCAGAGCAAGAAGAGCCTCGTGACGCGAACTGCCCTCGGCGAGGTTGAAGCCCATGTACGACGTCGTCCAGCCGGGCAGCGGGCTCCCGAGCATGCGTATTCCGAACCGCCGGGTAATGAGCCCCGCGAAGTAGCCAATCTGCGCGCCACCATCGAAGATCGCGCAGACTACAGGGCTCGGCACCGAAGGCCGTATTGAGGAAAGCCAACCATTCAGGGGTCTGGAAGACGACGCGATCGGGGAACGCATCCATAGCGTTCCAGTCGCACTCATCCAGGTCGAGCCGCTGGAGCGTCAGCGTCATTCGCCAAGCCTACGTGTCCCCTCGAGACCGCTCGGGTAGCCTCACGCCTACCAGCGGCATCCCAAAATTGGGAGCGAGTACCTCTTGATCGAATGGCCTGCGGTAAGCGGTTTGCCTTCACGATCGTCGATGACACGGAGGCGTCGACACTCGAGAACGTTGGACCGGTCTACGACCTTCTCCACGAGCACGGCATCCTGACCACGAAGACAGTCTGGCCGCTCGCGTTTCGCAAGCCGCCGCGGTTCGGCGGCGGCACGCTCCAAGACCCCGAGTACCGGGCCTGGATCGTCGACCTCGCCGAGCGTGGCTTTGAGATCGCCTTCCACGGGGCAACGGACCATTCGTCGCTCCGCAGTGATACCGAGCGAGCACTCGACGTGTTTCGCGAGACCATTGGTCGCGACCCCAAGCTCCATGCAAACCATTTCGGCCAGGTCGAGGGGATCTACTGGGGCGAAGACCGCCTCGACGGCTCCGCCAATCTGCTCTACCGCCTCGTGAACCGTCTGTTGTGGCGCAACACGAAGTACTACGGACATGTCGAGGGCTCACCGTACTTCTGGGGTGACCTCTGCCGCGATCGGATCACCTATGTCCGAAACCTCTCGTTCTCCGATATCAACACGCTGAAGGTGGCGCCGATCATGCCCTACCACGATCCCCGGCGGCCCTTCGTTCGTTACTGGTTCAGCGCAAGCGAGGGGCAGTCCTATGACGCGTTCTGCGAGCTCATCAGCGAGCAGAATCAGGAGCGTTTGCTCGCGGAGGGCGGAGCATGTATCGCCTACGCGCACTTCGGCTTCGACTTCGTCAGGCACGGTCGTGTTCGGGATGAGTTCGCGAGCCTGATCGAGCGGCTGGCCGGTCTCCCGGGTTGGTTTGTCCCGGCCTCGACCCTGCTCGACTTCATGCGCACCCAACCGGGCTGGCGTGAGGAGGCGGACGCCAAGACCTTGCGCGCGATGCAGTACCGCTGGCTTGGCTCACGCCTCCGGCACGGAACCATGTGAGCTAGCTAGCGCTTGGCGTCCCAGCGAATCTAGCCCGGCAGCGCTCGACGGGCCAGGTCTCGGCAATACGCGCGAGCGCGGCCACATCCGCAAGACGCGGCAGAAGCGCAACAGGCGACGTTCCGAGGGCGCGGGAGAAGATCACGACCACCGCAATCCCTCCCACCGTGTAAGAGAGCGTTGATGCGACGGCTGCACCGGCCGCGCCGTGCGATGGGATCAGCAGCACGTCGAGGACGAGGGTCGCGACGAATCCGATGCCGATGGCGGTGCTCGCGAGGGTTGGCCGACCCTGAGCGGTCAGCGCATTTCCGAGTTGCTTGAGCGCGATGATCCCGAACGCCCCCAGTGCGAGCACTCTGAGATCGAAGATCGAGTCGCGGAACTCCTCGCCGAAAATCGTGGCGCAGAGAACCGGTGCAGCGATGATGAGGCCGATCGCGAGCACGGCGGTCAGAACGGTGGCTGCGCGGAAGACAGTCGCAGCGTGTGTGGCGGCAGACCGGCGGCCGGCGCGGACGAGGTCCGGCCGTTGGACGGCCGCGAGCGTCGTCGGCAGATAGAACAGCACCTCGGCCCAGGAGACGGCGACGCTGTAGATACCCAGCTGTCGCGAGCCGGAAATCGCTCCGAGGAGCCACTGGTCGAGGCGGTAGTTGCCCAGGAGCATGATCCGGCCCGCGTGGCTCCGTAGCCCAAAAGCGAGCGATCTGCGCGCGAGTGCGAGATCGGGACGGCCGAAGCCGGAGAGCCGTCGCGCGGTGTACCAGAACAGGACCAGTGACGTCAGCCCCTGGCCGACGAGATCGGTGATGATTGGGGTCCCGACCGAATCGTCCCAAGTGCCGCGAGGTGCCGTTCACGACGACATTGGCCACGGGAGATAGCAACCACGCGACGTTCGTGACCGTGAATCGGTAATCGGACTGGATCAGGTACTGAAGAAAGAGCTGAAGAATCAAGACCGGCACCGTGGCGATGCTCACCCAGAGCAAGGTTCGGTCGACATCGCCTCCCACGGCCGGGAAGATGTTCACGAGCGCGATCACGGTTGCCCCCGAAACGACGCTGAAGATGAGCGAGAGCACGAGCGAGTTCGTGGCCAGGGCGGGACGGAGCTCGGGCTCCGCTGCGCCGACGTTCGCATTCGCCTCGTGAATGCCGAGCGCCGCAAGGTTCGCCGTCAGATACACGATCGCCGACAGAAAGGCGACGTCTCCTCGCCCTGAAGCCCCGAGCGCACGCGCGACGATGAGGATGTTGACGAGCGCAAGCACGGCGACGGTGAGGTTCGTCCCGTAGTTGAGGAACACGTTCGCGCGGAACGTGCGACGACCGGGCTCCTGGTCGCCCGGCCGCCGCAGGGCGTCTCCCGTCTCTCCAGTCTCGTTAGGGGGCAAGTGATCGCTCAATTCACATCGCCGCTGCTACCGTCTGGCCACGTGCAGAAGCCGACGGATCGCACTCTGGGCGGCATCTCGCGGGTCTCGGTCATCGCTCCTATGTTGAACGAGGCAGATCATGTTGATGCGTTCGTCGATGACGTGGCGCGGCAGGACTTTGCCGGAAAGATCCAGCTCCTCGTAGCTGACGGCGGGTCGGAGGACGGCTCGGTGGAAAGCCTGCAGCATGCCGCAGAACGAGCGGGAATCGACCTGATTTTCCTCGCAAACCCCTCTCGCTGGGTCTCGAACGGGCTGAACGCGTGCATTGAGCGCGCGCAGGGAGACCTCATCGTTCGGCTGGACTGCCATTCACGCTACCCCAGCGACTACGTGCGTCGCTGCGCGCAAGCTGCCGAGGAAACGGGAGCACTGAACGTCGGGGGTGTCGTAACGCCTGTGGGTCAGACGGGGATGGAACGCGCCGTTGCCTGCGCAATGGACAGCCCGTTCGGTGGCATCGGCTGGACGCGACACGGTGCGGTCGATGCTCGTGCGGAGGTCGACACCGTCACGTACGGGGCTTTCCGGCCCCAGGCTTTCCAGCTCGCAGGGCGCTTCGACGAGTCGCTCGTCCGCAACCAGGACGACGAGTTCAATCTTCGGCTCCGGCTCGCGGGCGGCGGATCGTACTCGACCCCTCGATCTGAGTCCGGTACCGGCCGCGTGGCTCGCTCACGAAGGTGTTCCGCCAATATTACCAGTACGGGCTCTGGAGGTGCCCGTGATGCTGAAGCATCGCAGAGCACTCGGCACGCGCAGTCTTGTTCCGATCGCGTTCGTGTCTTCAGTCGGTGTCCTAGCCCTGGTCTCTCCGCTGTCCGGAGCCGCGCGGCGCATGAGTGCCGGGGAGTCGGCTCTAGGTGCCTTCGCCGTCACCTCGTGCGCCGCGAGCATCGGGAGACGGGGCGAAACGTGGGCACTTACCCGCGACGGCCGCGACATTCTTGGCCTTTCACGGGGGGTATGGGCTAGGGATGTGCGCGGGTGGCTCGGCGCGCTTCGCTCCTGACCCCCCGCCTGCCACAGCAAATCTGCGGCTGCGGGCGGTGTTCAGCTTGGTGTTCGAACTCGGCCTCTACCATGGTTCCGACTATGGGTCTGAGCATCCTGCGGCCGGCTCTCGGGTCACGTGAGCGTTCCCCTCGCCGTGCCAGGGGCGCCCGGCCGGCTCGCCGCTGCAGTGGACGATGTTCGCGGCGCTCTCAGGTATCGCGGTCGGACTGGGCTCCATAGTCGGGACCACCGTCGCAATCGGCGTCGCGGTCGCGATCGTGGTCGCGCTGCTGGCTGCCCTGCATCCCGGAAGCATCCTTGCGCTGCTCAGCGTCTCGATCTTCCTCGACTCGTCAGCGTTGGCGGTGTCGAACATCAGCCGGCTGATCACGCCGTTTGCGCTCCTCGTCGTCCTGATCGAGCTCATACGGGGCGGGGCAAGCGTGCGCAGGTCGGCACCTCTCGCCTGGGTCGCCGCCTATGCGATCTGGGCCGTCGCCAGCGGCCTCTGGACGGTCAGCAGCGCAGGGACGACTTTCCTGCTGTTCTCGCTCGCGATCGCCCTGGTGTACATGCTCGCGTTCGCGGCCCTGCTCAATTCGCGGCAGGAGCTCGAACGGATCCTCTACATCTTCGCCTTTGCGTCGCTGTTCGTCGGCGCAATGACGTTCCTGGCGTTTTTCGGGAAGCTGACGCTTTCGGGCGAGGAACTGCAAGGAGGCCGGTCCCAGGGCGGTACCGGTGATCCGAGCTTCTTCGCCGCGTATCAGCTCGTCGCCCTTCCGCTCGTCCTCACCCTCGCCGCGCACGCACGGGCACGGTGGCTGCAAATTGGCCTTTACCTTGCAGTCGTTGCGATCATCGGCTCGATGTTCACCTCCCTCTCGCGGGGGGGCTTCATCGCGCTCGCAGTCGTGGTGCCGCTCATGCTCGCGCTACCCGCGAGCGCATTTTTCGCCTCACGGGTGCAGAAGCGCGTCTTGCTCCTGCTCGTCGTCGCCGCCGCTGCCGGAGTGATCCTCCGCGCGCCCACGCAGGTGATCACGCGCGTGGACTCGATCTTTGCGGAACAAGGAAGTGGCGCGGCACAGGGGTCCGGGCGCGTAAATCTCTGGCGCGTCGCAAAGGACTCGATCCGAGAACACCCGTACCTCGGGCTCGGCTATGGGAGCTTCCGCCACGTTGCGAACGACCGCCTGCTCAGCACGCCCGGCGTCGACCTCGAGCACTACACGCTTCGCCCAGACGGCGCGGAGGCGCACAATCTCTATCTCGGAACGGGCGCGGAGCTTGGGATCACCGGGCTCGTGCTCTATCTGGGAATCATGGGCTCGACGGTGCTTTTGCTGAGAAACACGGCTAAGCGCGCCTTCAACGCCGGCGAATTCTTCGTCGGCCGGGTTGCGAATGCGCTCATTCTGAGCCTGGTCGGATGGGCGATCGCTTCGATTTTCATCAGCACCGAAACGACCAGGGCGTTCTGGATCATCGTCGGCCTCGCCTTAGCCTTGCCAAAGCTGGTCCCAGAGACGCAGGAGGCACTCGACCCCAGCCGACCGCGTTGGCGACAACCTCTCGCTACCGGAGCGAGGCCGCAAGCTGAGGGTTGAGCTCGGGCTTTATCTTTGGCGAGGCCTGGCGAGCTCGAAGGCGCCGAGGTCGGGCTTCCCGCGCCGTACGCCCCCGGCGTAATCAACTCGCGGCGCGTACTTCTGAATCGCCCGATCGACGGCCGGACTGCCAGGACGCAAACGGAAGTCCTTGGCCGCCCGACCCCGGAAGCGAGGGTCTCGGCCGACGATGTTGTCTCCAAAGGCGATAACCGGTTTGTCGTTTACGAGGTTCCCGAACTCGTTCCTGAAGAGGAGGTTCCTGCGAGCCAGGTTCCCCGATCCAACTGGTCCGTTTGCGCTTTCGTCGAAGTAGCCGTAGATCCCGTAGTCGTTCCAGGCAACGATGTTGTTCACGATCAGGATGCCGTCGGCGGTCTCACCCTGACCGTCGCCCCCGACGATGATCCCGGCAGCCCTGTACCCCGAGGTGTAGCTCGTGTTCACGATCGTGTTGTTCGTGATGAGGGTGCCCCTTGCGTTGGGATAGATCTGGACGGCGTGGCCGTACGGATGGTCATAGATCAGATTGTTCGCGATCAGATGATTGGCTCCCTCCATGTACAGAGCGTGATCCTTGTTCCCGGAGCCAATCGTTCCGTTGTCGTGGATTCGGTTTCCGATCACCTGCACGTCCGCCGTTCCGGGGTCGGAGAAGATCCCGTGATCGTGCCCGTTTCTGACTTCGTTTCCGGAGATCTCGACGCGCCCGACCGGCCGCCCACGTACACGTTCGTGTTGTTGTCGCAGCCGTTGGCCCCCTGCATCGTCAAGCCGTGCACGGGACATAGGCGACATCCGAGAGCTCCAGGACGTCGTTGCAACGAGCGCCGCCGTCCGGCTGCAGGACCGGCCGTTCGCCGGGATAGTTGCGGAGCGTGATCGGCGCTCTCGCCGTCCCGGACCCCGTGTGATGTCCAGGTTCTCGCTGTACCGCCCTCTTCGCACGAGCACCCGCTGACCCGGTGACAGTCGATCAAGTGCCTCCTGGATCGTCCGGAGGGGCCTCTGCTTCGTCCCAGGATTCCGTTCCGAGCCGTTGCCGGCAACGACGTAGGCCCGCCCCGACGAGCGCCGCAACGGTTGCGGCAGCCACGGGCCTGCAGGCGTTGCAGCACAATCGACGCCGACCCACCTTGTTCGCCGGACGAGTCGGCGCGTGCGTAGGCAAACGCGGCAGCAACGAGAATGACCCCGGCAGCGGCGACCGCGCCCAGTCGCAGACCGAAGCGGTTCCTCGCGCGTCCATAGGCGGGCCTCATGTCGCTCCTACGTACTCGTCGAACCAAAGGGAGAAGACGAGGAGCGCCCACAACTGCCGGCTGAAGTCGGCGCGTCCGGATGCGTGCCCGTCGAGCATGCTCGTGACCGTCTCCGGCTTGAAGAACCCCTGTCTGCGGATGCGTTCGGGCGAGAGCGTCTTCACGGGCGACAGGCTGCAGCTCTCCGCGAAGCCAGCCCGCGACCGGTATCGAGAATCCCTGCTTCTTGCCCTCGAGGATCTCCTTCGGCAGCAGTCGCGAGACAGCGCTTCGAACGATGCGCTTGGTCGCGAAGGGCCGGACCTTGAGCCGCGACGGGGAGCGCGAGAGCGAGCTCGCTGACGACCGGGTCGAGGAACGGCACCCGCGCTTCCAGGGAGTTAGCCATGCTTGCTCGGTCTGTCTTCACGAGCATGTCGTCGACGAGGAAGATCCCGAGGTCGACGTCCATGATTCGCGACAGCTCGTCCGACCCCTCGCTTTCCGCGTAACGACTGCTGAGCAGCTGCAGGGGATCGAGCTTCCCGCGGCGGTCGTCCTGGAGGAGGTCCGTCCTTCCGCTGGGCCAGAGAACACCTTCGACGCATAGTGGCGCTGAAGCGGCGAGAGCCCCGCGCCGCGCACGAACCGTTTTGCCTTGTGGTCGAAGGTGCTCGCTTTCGAACTCGAGCTCGGCAAGCGTTCCACAAGCGGCCGCGTCAGCCGAGCAAGCCCCCGGAGACGCCGAGCGAGGAGATGCCCACGTAATAGTCGTACCCCCCGAAGAGCTCGTCGCCGCCTTCGCCCGCGAGCGCGACCTTGACTGCTGACGCGCAAGCTACGACACGATGAAAGAGGGGATCGCGGAGGATCTGCGAACGGCTCGTCGTACACCTTGGCCAGCGTCGGGAGAGTCCACCGCGTCCGGGCGCACGACGAGCTCATGATGGTCAGTCCCAGTACCGTTCGGCCACGAGCCGCGCTCGCTCACGCTCGTCGAAGCGCCGCTCCTCGAAACCGATCGAGAACGTCATGACCTGAGCCGAGCTTTCCTGGGACGCGAGCGCTGCGAGCGTGCACGAATCGAGCCCGCCCGAAAGGAGGACCCGAACAGGAACGTCTGCGATCAGATGCGCCCGGACAGAGTCGCGTAGACGCGAAAGGAGCCCCTCGGCGAGCTCCTCCTCACTCTCCCTCCGGACGTCGCCGGAGGCCACTGGATGGGGCCGCGCGTACGACGTGATCTAACTCCACGGTCTTCGCGGCGATCCGCTTCCCACGTCAAGACGGAGCCCGGCGGGAGCTTGCGCACGCCTCGAAAGATGCTCAGGGGCGCGGGAACGTAGCCGAACGCGAGGTAGGCCTCGAGGGCATTCAGATCGATCTCACGCGAGAAGCCGGGCTGCCGGAGCAGCGCCTTGATCTCGGAGGCGATCAGGACCGTGTCGCCTCTGGCTGTGGTAGAGCGGCTTGATGCCGAGGCGATCGCGAGCGCGAGCAATCGGCGGCGGCGGCGGTCCCACAGCGCGAACGCGAACATGCCGCGCAGCTCGCTGGACGCACGCGGCCCGTGATCCTCGTAGAGGTGGGCGATCACCTCGGTGTCCCTGGCGCGTCGCAAGCGGTGGCCGCGCGCCTCCAGCCCTGCACGGAGCTCGCGGTAGTTGTAGATCTCGCCGTTCTGCACGACGACGATCGTGCCGTCCTCGTTCGAGATCGGCTGGTCACCGCCCTCGAGGTCGATGATGCTGAGCCGCCTCGCAGCGAGGCCGACCCCGTCCTGCACGAACGAGCCGCCGCTGTCGGGCCCGCGATGCAACAACGCTTGATTCATCGCGTCGAGCGTCGCGGGACCCACGGAGCGCCGTTTAGCGACAGGATTCCGCAGATGCCACACATGATTCGAGTCTAGTTGCGCTCTTTGTCGATCTCGCCTGCGATGAAGCCCGCCACACGCTGAGATTGCGTCTCAAGCGTGAGCTCCTGGGCCAGCTCGAGACCGCGTAGGACAAGCCGCTCGCGCAGCGCCGCATCGGAGGACATGCGTCTGATCGCCGCCACGAGCGCGGGCAGGTCGGCCGGCGGAATGAGGAGACCCGCTCGCCCGTCGTCGAGAACGTCACGGACGCCGCCGACATCCGTAGCGACTATGGGGGTCGCGCAGCCGAGCGCCTCGACCAGCACCTTCGGAACGCCTTCGGTCATCGAGACGTGGACGAACGCGTGCGCCCGGCGATAGAGATCGAGCAGCTCGGGGCCAAAGGGGACGAAGCCGATCAGGTTGATCCGGTCGGTGACGCCGAGCTCTGCTGTTCGCTCCCGGATCGCTTCCTCCATCGGCCCTCCGCCGATCCAGGTCACCGAATAGCGGCCGGGTTCCTCTCGGTCGAGCTCGCCAATGGCCTCGACGAGGAGCAGAGGGTTCTTTTCCGGATCGAGGCGCCCGACCGTGATCAGCTCGATCGGCCGTCCCAGCTCTGATCGTGAAGGCCTGTCGCCACGTCCTCGGAACGCACGACGGACTCCCACATGACGAAAACCTGGGGACGGTCGCCGTAGCGTCTGCCGATCGCAGGCCCCGTCACGATCGTCTTGACCCGCCGGGAGAGCAATCGAAGCTATGTCGAGCGCGTGCGCTCCGACCAACAGTGGCTTCCAGCGCTGACTCGGCAGCCGCGACCGAAAGTACGCCATCGTGTCCTGGCGAACCCCGAGCACGATCTGCCGGCGGCGGAGGGCCGCCATACCGGCGAGCATGAGACCGAAAGGATGGGGCCCGAAGATCCAAACGGTGTCCACTTGCTCGAGGCCCTTCCAGAAGCGGTTCGCCGTTCCGAACAACGCCCGCGCGACGGACGGAAGCTGGCGGAGGTCGCCGTAGTGAGGCAGTTCGACGAGCTCGACCTCGGGCGGGAGGGGAACATATTCGCCGAGCTCACCCGGATCGGTGCGGCCGAAGAGCAGCAGCGAGCTGAAGCCGGCGCCGACCGTGGGCAGGAAGATCCCGACGAAGGCGAAGTCGGCGGGGTCGGTTGCGATCCGGGGACCCTCCGGAGTATCGAAGACTCGGTGAACGGTGTCGATGTAGATGCCGAGCCGATCGCCCGTGAGAGCCGTGCGAGCGCTGGTCACGGCAAACCCTCAGGCGCGAACAGCCGTCGCGCCAGCGCTTCAGCATGCGCCGCTGGCGGACGTAGTCGGAGAGGCCCGGGTACGTGTAGTAGTTGGAGTCTGCTCCCGAGCGGTCGAGCGGCCGAGCGGTTCCGGCCTCGAGTTCACCGAGGAATCGCTCGACACTGGGCAGGCTGTCGGCGATCGCCTTGTGGCCGAGGAACGCATGGTGGTCCCGAAAAGGGTCGACGTCGACCGCACGGCCCTGGACGAAGATCTCCCCCGCGTCATACGACTCGTTCATCCGCAAGAGGGTGTACCCGATGCGATCGAAGTCCGCGTTCGCGACCGTCCAGAAAGGTGAATAGAGGCCCCGGTACTCGGGGGTGAATCCTTCGTGCCACAGGAACACGCCGTGCTTGAAGATGCCGCGCAGCTCGTCCCCGAAATAGTTGTTGACGCACATCGCCAGGGCGAGATCAGGCTGTCGCTCGCGCAGCCATTCCAGCGCCTCCGGCTTCACGTCACCGACCGCGATCGAATCGCCCTCCATTTCTGCTCACCGTGCCATGCCGGTACGGAGCGATGACTCGATCGTCGAGAATGCGCTCCTCCGCTCGTCCGAGGCGGGCATGGTAGTAGAGGAAGAAGCCGATCTCATCGACGGTCTTTCTCACTCCGCGCGCTGAAGCCGTCGCCGGACGAAACCGAGCCGCCCCTTCAGGGATTTGCGCCACTCCTCGGGGTCGAGCCAAATCGCTCCGACGACTTCCGTGCGCTCGGAGAGCCAATCGACGAGCATGTCGTCGAAAGCGTTCTTGGAACCGATGAATACGGTTTTGAGCACGTCAAGACACCTCTTTGTCCCCGGTCCGGAAATCGGACCCCGCTCCTTGAATTCTATGCAATTTTACTGAAATCGCTAGTGCGAGCGCGTGGCCGTCAGGAAGTTGGGCCGGCGTCGGCTCGATCGTCGGCTCACCCAGGGCAACCCAGAGCGCCGCCGCCAGTGCCACGGCGACACACCACCCCGCGACGACGTCAGTTGGATAGTGCCAGCCCAGGCTGACGATCGAGAGCCCGTACACGACCACGACCCCCGCGCCCGCCGCAAATGCCACCGGCGACGGCGATACCCGGAGAGGAGAGCCGAGCAACCACGACCGCCAGCGAGACCGTCGCACTCCCGCTGGGAAACGAATACGCCTCCTCCTGGTTGATAGCCGCCCGCTCGATGACATGCTTGAGCGCTCTCTCGAGGACGAGCGAGCCGACGATCACCGACCCCAGGAACACGGCGGAAGCGAATCGGCGGCGAACGGAAAGCGCGCCGAGCACTGCGAGCAGAATGATCGCGCCGGCCCAGAGGCACGCGACTGTCAGGAGCTCAGCAGCATCGCCGAGGGCAGAGCCTTCCACGGATCCGTTCAGAAACATCAGAAGTCTCTCGTCGAGATCCGGCTTGGGATCGGCTCTCACGAGGGCGGCAAGAGCAACGAACACGAGCAGAGGCACCGCAACGAACACCGCCCGCCATGCGAGAGCGTCCGCCTCTGGTGCGCGGCCAGAGCCAGCTCGGAGAGGCTTAAAGCGGAGCAGGCCGCAGAGTATGGCGTCAAACGGCGCGATCGCAAAGGCGGGGGCCTAGGAGGGGTTGGCGAAATATGGCTGAGCCGCCGGGCCGCGCTGCTCGCCCCGAGGCCGGGTCCTCCGTCGCCCCGGCAGTGGTGACTACCGGGGCTCCATGCGTCCGCGGCCTCGGAACGACCATCGCACCCCAGCGACGAGCAACATTCCACCAAACCCTCCTAGAAGGCTCCGAGCGCAGACGGGATCAAACGTGGGATGCCGTCGAAATTCGTCAGCGGCGTGTATGCCGGGAGCGCCCGTCCCCGCGCCGGACTGCCGAGCTGCAAGTGGAAGTCGTAGCCCTCGCGGTTCACGAACAAGGGGTCGGCGACCAGTTTCCGAGGAAGCTGATGATGTTCGGGCGGTCGTTGACGAAGTTGCCGTAGGCGTTTGCGAAGACGAGGTTGTCGACCCCCACGTTGCCGATCCCTTGCGGGCCGTCCTCTCCCCACTCGTAGTAGCCGTAGAGGCCGCGGCTGTTCCAGGCGACGATGTTGTTCACGATCACGATGAAGTTGGCGGTCCGCCGAGGCCGTCCCCGCCGACGATGATTCCGGCCGCCCGGTAGTCGGAGGTGTAGCTCGTGTTCACGATCGTGTTGTTGGTGATGATCGTGCCCTTGGCGGTCGGATAGATCTGGACGGCGTGACCGTACGGATGGTCGTAAATGAGGTTGTTGGCGATCAGATGCGGCCCGCCTTCCATGTAGAGCGCGTGATCCTTGTTCCCGGAGCCGATCGTGCCGTTGTCGTGGACGCGGTTTGCGAGCACCTGCACGTCGAGCGTGCCGGGATCGGCGTACACGCCGTGGTCGTGGCCGTTTCGGATCTCGTTGCCTGAGATCTCGACGTGGCTCGAGCGGCCGGCGACATAGACGTTCGTGTTGTTGTCACAACCGTTGGCGCCCTCGATCGTGAAGCCTTGCACCCGTACGTAACTGACGTTGTGGAGCTGGAGCACTTCGTTGCAGTTTTCGCCGCCCCCGGGATGGAGAATCGGCCGCTCGCCGAAGAAGCTGCTGATCGTGATCGGCGCCAACATCGTGCCCGAGCGGGTCATCAGCAGGTTGTCGCTGTACGTGCCGGCGCGCACGTAGACGATCTGGCCCGGGTCGAGCACATCGAGGGCGCGTTGCACCGTCCGCCAAGGGGCCAGGAGCGTGCCCGGGTTGGAATCAAGGCCGTTCGGAGCGACATAGAAAGCCTCGCCTAGAGACGGCGGCAGCGCAGGCGGCAGGGCCCAGCCAATGCCGCCACCTTCGGGCGCAATCGCCGTCGCCAAGTCAGCCCGCACCGCAACGGCGGCCTCAGCCGATGACGCGGCCGAGAGAACGAGCAACAGGGCGATACCGAGGAAAATCCTCTTAGGCCACAAAACGAAGTTCGAGAGCCTACCCTCGGCGGCGGCGGTCTGCAATCGAGAAGTGAGGCTCCCGCTGCCTAATACGCGCCGAGCGCGGGCGGGATGCTACGCAGCAGACCGTCGAAATTGGTCGGCGGGGTGTATCCCAGGAGCGCTCGCCCCAGAGCCGGGCTGCCGAGCTGCAGGTGGAAGTCGTAGCCCGCGCGGTTCACGAACAAGGGATCAGCGACCAGGTTCCCGAGCGAGAAGTCGATGATGTTCGGGCGATCGTTGACGAGGTTGCCGTACGTATTCGCGAAGACGAGGTTGTGGTGGCCGGCGTTGCCTGTCCCCTGAGGGCCGTCCTCACCATCTTCGTAATAGCCGTAGAGCCCATAGTCGTTCCAGGCGACGATGTTGTTCACGATCAGGATGTTGTCGGCGGTCAGCCCGAGGCCGTCCCCGCCGACGATGACACCGGCCGCCCGGTAGCCGGAGGTGTAGCTCGTGTTCACGATCGTGTTGTTGGTGATGATGTCGCCGTCAGCGTCGGGATAGATCTGGACGGCGTGTCCGTACGGATGGTCGTAGATCAGGTTGTTGGCAAGCAGGTGCGGCCCACCCTCCATGTAGAGGGCGTGATCCTTGTTCCCGGAGCCGATCGTGCCGTTGTCGTGGACACGGTTTGCGAGCACCTGCACGTCGAGCGTGCCGGGATCGGCGTAGAGGCCGTGGTCGTGGCCGTTTCGGATCTCGTTGCCTGAGATCTCGACGTGGCGCGAGTTGCCGGCCACATAGACGTTCGTGTTGTTGTCGCAGCCGTTGGCGCCCTCGATCGTGAAGCCTTGCACCCGTACGTAACTGACGTTGTGGAGCTGGAGCACGTCGTTGCAGTTGTCGCCGCCCCCGGGATGGAGAATCGGCCGCTCGCCGAGGAAGTTGCGGATCGTGATTGGCGCCAACAGCGTGCCCGAGCGGGTCATGAGCAGGTTGTCGCTGTACGTGCCGGCGCGCACATAGACGATCTGGCCTGCGGTCAGAGCATCGAGGGCATGCTGCACCGTCCGCCAGGGGGCCAGGAGCGTGCCCGGGTTGGAATCGAGCCCGTTTGGAGCGACATAGAAGGCCCGGCCCAGCGAGGGGAGGAGCGGCTCGGGGAGCAGCCAGCCCACCGGTGGAGGCGGTGGCGGCGGTAGTGGAGGTGGCGGAGGCGGAGGCGGAGGTGGAGGCGGAGGTGGCGGCGGCGGAGGTGGCAGGCGGAGGTGGCGGAGGCGGAGGCGGAGGTGGGGTGGCGGAGGTGGAGGCGGAGGTGGGAGGCGGAGGTGGAGGTGGAGGTGGAGGTGGAGGTGGAGGTGGAGGTGGAGGTGGAGGTGGAGGTGGAGGTGGAGGCGGTGGTTCGGCAGCCACGAGGGCGACCATCTGGCCGACATTGGACCGGTTGACCCGACCCTCGGCATCAGCTGCCCATTGATCGCCGGTCGCGCCTGCAAAGGGCTGTATCGCCCATGCCGCCTCAGTTTCGGCGCCTCCACCATCAGTGGCCACATCGATCAGCTCGGTCATCGCGCTCGGCGGAATCAGACCATTCATGCCATTCGACCCGAAAAAACCGAGTAGGAGCTCGCCCGCACCGGCCGTGGTCAGCGAAGGGGCTGCGAACGTGCGCGCCCAGCTGCTGTATCGGCCGCTTGCCGTGTCGGGCGAAGAGCCACCGTCGACTCCGACGGCCGCAACGATGCCACCGCTCGCCGGAACCGAATTGCTCCAGTTCCAGGTCCAGGTCGAGAACGAAGGCTCAAACGGTCCGACGACCTTGTAGTAGAGAAGTTGGCTGAAGGCTTGGCCGAGTCCGCTCGGCTTGCCGTCTCGGCGAATGAGAGTCCAGCCGGGAGGTGGCGTGACGTCGACTCCGTTCGGCAATCGCAGGTCGAGCCCCGACACGAGCACATCGCCTGGAAGCGCTCCGACCGGCGTCTGAAGCGTGAACGTTTCCGCTGCTGCCGGGTCGGCGGCGCTCGACGTGGCTCGAATGCCCGGCGAAGCCCAAGCGACCTCCGGAGCCGCTGTCAGCACGAGGGCGAGGAGCGCCGCAACGATGAGGAGCAGGCGCTCCGGCCCTGCTGTGAATTGTCGCACTCTCCGCCGCGCGGGCAAGACCTGGCAGCGGATCGCGTCGTGAACGATCCGTTTTGAAAGCGAGCGCAAAATACCCCCCTCGGATAGCGCCGCAGCCTCAGCGATTTGGAACCCGCGGCAGAGTAGGGCGTCTTCCCTCGAACGTCAAGTCGTGCCCTTGCATCGACTCGTACTAAGCCAGGAGTCGTGGCGACCGGTCATGCTCGAGATAAGGGCCGGAGCTCTCTCAACTACCGTTAAGTGAAGGGACTTCTAACGTTCGAACGCACTGATATCTGGCGCCGATCGAGCCGGTCGCCCCGTCGTAATCTCGCCAGTACACATAGGCGGCATCGGCAGCGCCGATGGCAGGGCTCCCGGTTCGAACGTGGAGGTCACTCGGGTAGTTCACGAACATCGGGTCCGAGTAGATGTTTGCTCCGACGACCATGGTGCTGCCAGAGTAGTTGCAGATATTGCAGGTCGTGTTGCCAAAGGCGACGTTCGAGTGGGCCTCGTTCGTGTTGGCGACCTGGTACCCGTAGATGCCACGACTGTTGTAGGCCACGACATTGTTGACGACGTGGGTGCCGGTCGTATTCGCGTTGGCCACGATGATCCCGGCAGTCGCGTGATCGGCGGTGTTGTTACAGGGAAGTGAACAGACGGTGTCCACGACCACATTCCCGGCGACGATCGTGTTCGTCGGCCCGTTGTAGATCTGAATCGCATGGCCGTTTGGTGTGTGGAGCACCAGGTTGCGGATGATTTGTGTTCCCGAGGCGTCATCGAATAGATGGCGTGATCGGCGTTGTTCGTGCCGTGTGGCGTGCCATTGTCATGGAGGTAGTTGCGGCGGACGATGTTCCCTACGGCTCCGTATCCTGCAAAGACGCCGTGCTGGGTGTTGTTACCATTTCGTTCCGTTCCAAGCTGATGTTGTCTGCACCGTTGAAGAAAACACCTGCGAAGTTTTCACATGACCCGCCCTGATTGTCATTCATGAAGCGAAGTCCAGATACCGAAAGGTAGGCGCTCGAGCTTTGCATCGTGAATATGTTGCGACACGAGCCGGCATAGGGCGCCTCTAGCGTCGGCACTTCGCCGGGATAATTCGTGATCGTTATGAGGTTGCCGGGTTGTCCGGCACGGCTGATGCTCCACGCTCCGTTATACGTCGCACTGTAAGCAGGCGCGCCATGTAGGCAAAGCGTGTTACCCGGGACGAGAGCGCTGAACTTCGTGTTCAGGTTGTCTCCGGGGACGGCCGTGGAAGTGCAAGACGGAGGCGGCGGAGGTGGCGGGGCGGCGGTGGCGGTGGCGGAGGCGGCGGAGGCGGTGGCGGAGGTGGCGGTGGCGGCGGAGGCGGTGGCGGAGGTGGCGGTGGCGGAGGTGGCGGTAGGCGGTGGCGGATGGCGGAGGCGGCGGTGGCGGAGGCGGCGGAGGCGGCGGTGGCGGAGGCGGAGGCGGAGGCGGTGGCGGAGGCGGCGGTGGCGGTGGCGGAGGCGGCGGAGGTGGCGGAGGCGGAGGTGGCGGAGGCGGAGGCGGATGGTGGCGGGGGTGGCGGGCGCGGCAGGAGCAAGGGCAACGGCTTGTCCGACTGTGTTTTTCGCTCTGCTGCTCGCGGTTGCAACCATGTTCCCGGTCGCTCCATGAATGGGCTGGGAGTGCGAAGCCGATTCGGACGTGGACGCGCTATTCGAGGTCTGAGTCGTAATGTCGAAGTCCTCGGCCATCCCCGTTGGCGCTGTCATCGAGCTCTGAGCGCTGTTTCCGAACAACCCGAGCACCAATGAGCCGTCGACGCCGGTGGTGATCGACGGCGCGGTGATGAGGCGCTTATTGGCGCCAAGGGCTCCGGCCTGGCCGTCCACGGGCGAAAGAACGTCAACGCCCCCGAAAGCGGATATTCCACCGGTTGCGCCGGCGGTGCTCGAAAATGTCCATGTGTAAAAGGCCGGCTCGAGCGCGGTTGCGACCCTGAAGAGGAGCACCTGGCTCAATGCCGCGCCGGAGGTGCTTCCGTCGCGTCTGATCAGAGTCCAGCCGAATGGCGCCGTGACCGTTCCGCTTCCCGACAGTCGTACGGTGACGACTGCAAGCATGACGTCTCCGGAATTGGCAGTAGGTCGAGCGATCGTGAGCGACGATGCTCTCGAGGTGCGCGCAGTAGTCATCCCATGAAGCACGATCGAACTGGCGGGCGTGCCCGCCGGCGGGGAACCGAGAGCTGTGTCGAGGATCGGTGCGGCGTGCGCAGAAGAGACCCATGCTCCTGCAAGCGCACTGGAGCACAGCGCAACCGTGCAGGCGGCAACAGCGATGAATGGGAGGCGGCGCCCGATCATGGCCCCTCCATCGGCACGATGTTCGCCGCACGTGAGGTTCTCCCCCGTTCTAGGTAGCCCATTCGTCGCCGTGAACGGCAAAAAGAACGACTGTTAGCCTCCTGATCCCGTGCCGCCGGAGGAAGCGAGCTACCCCCGCCACAACTGGTTGCCGGGAGCGATCCCCGTCGACGCGCGCCGGTTCCGCGTCGTCGACCGCAAGCTCGCCGCCACGCTCGCTGCAGGCGGTGCGGAGCTAGTCGAAACCGGAGCCGAAGTCGAGCTCGCCACGGACGGGACGTTCACCGGAGACGCGGCGTACGTGGTCGTCGCTCTCGATCACATCCCGAGAGAGGGAGGCTTCCGATTGATCAGAGCGGGCAGACGGGTGACTCGGTCGCTCGAGGTCCGACTCCGAGCCGAGCGCGTGCGACGCACTCTTGGCGCGCGGGCCTATGCGATCGTTGGGTTGTTCCATGGGAATGGGAGCAAGCCCTTCGGCTTCCGTGGGCCCCAGCGAGCTCGAGAAGCCTGTGGAGCGGAGGATTTCCGCTCGGGGCGCTTGTCATCGGCTCCCGTCGCGGGCGCTGCCCGACAGTCCTCGACTCGGCGCTCGCGCAAGCCGGCGAACGGATCGGATCGACCCTCGATAGCGGGTGGCCGCTCGCCACCCAGAGCGGCCTTGTGGCCATCGCTTCGGAAGCCGTTCTGCGCGTCGCGGTCGGGCCCGCCCGAGAGCATCTCTGGCATCAGCGCGACGCGCTGACGGCTCTCGACACGTCCTCCCCGCCTCCTCAGATCGCTCGTCTGGTTCCAGACCAGCTCGCGGACGGAAAGGCCGGTCTGGGTGACTGGTCGCTCGAGCAGCGGCTCAGCGGGTCGCCGCCGCCGGCGCAGCTTCCTCCCGAACTGCTCGAGGAGTGCATCGGTTTTCTCGTCACGCTCGGCGGCCTTGGTGACAACTCGACACCGACGACCTCGCCGAGCGGCGACGCGGAAGCGATCGCGCGTGCCCTCCCCGGCGACCGCGCGCAAGCGTTGCGTCGGCTCGGAAGCCAGGTCGAGCAGACGCTTGCGGAAGTGCCCCGGATCTTTGCGCACGGTGACTTCTGGAGCCGGAACCTGCTCATCGAGGACGGAAGGCTCTCCGGCGTCGTCGACTGGGATCACGGCGGCCCCGGCAGGTTGCCCTTCCTCGACCTGCTTCAGCTTCGGCTGAACATGATCCGTGCCGGCACGCATCAGTTCCTCGGCCCAGCGCTGGTCGAACACCTCCTACCCTGGGCGCAGGCCGGAGGGGACGACCACTCCCGCGCGTACGCGAGGCAGATCGGGATCGAACCGACCGTTCATGAGCTCGAGACGTTCGTGCTCGCCTTCTGGCTCGACCGAGTCGGTCATGAGGTCAGCTCCTACGCCGATCGTGCCGAGCGGCCCGTCTGGATCGAGCAGAACGTCGATCTGGTATTGAAGGCGATCGCGGCGGCGGCCATCCTCGACCCTCGCCCGCCGCGGCCGCGTCGGAGCGGTTAACGTGAACGACGTGGACTGGAATGACCGCCCGACGCTCGTCACCGGAGCCGCAGGCTTCATCGGCAGCCATCTAGTCGAAGCCCTCGCTGTTGCAGGAGCCAAGGTGCAGGGCGTTCGTTCGCTACAACTCCCGCAACGACTACGGCTGGCTCGAGCAGCTCGACCCGACCCTCCTCGAAAGCGTCGAGATCTTTCGCGGCGACCTCGCGAACCCGGAGGCCGCCGACAGCGCCGTTCAAGGCTGCGACTCCGTCTTCCACCTCGGTGCGCTGATTCCGATCCCGTACTCGTACGTCCATCCCCGCGAGTTCGTCACGGCGAACATCACGGGAACGCTTGAACGTGCTGGAGGCCTGCCGCCGGCACGACGTGAGACGCCTCGTGCACACCTCCTCGAGCGAGGTCTACGGCACGGCACAGACGGTGCCGATCGACGAGACGCATCCGCTACGGGCGCAGTCGCCCGTACGCCGCGACCAAGATCGGCGCCGACCAGCTCGCGCTGAGCTATTCCAGGCTCGTTCGACATGCCGGTCGTCATCGCCCGTCCGTTCAACACCTTCGGGCCGCGGCAGTCCGCCCGCGCCGTGATCCCGACGCTGATCACGCAGGCGCTGACCAGCGACGCGGTCGAGCTCGGCTCGACTGCATCCGACACGCGACTTCCTCTACGTCGGCGACACCGTCCGCGGGATGATCGCGCTGCGCGAGCGCGACGGCGTCGGGGAGAGGTGATCAACCTCGGCACCGGTGTCGAGATCTCGGTCGGCGAGCTGGCCAGCCTCATCTTCCGCCTGCTCGACCGCGAGCCCCCGGTCGAGTTCTCGCCGGACCGCGCTCGCCCGCAGGGGAGCGAAGTCGAGCGACTACTCGCCGATGTGAGCAAGGCCGAAGAGCTGATGGGCTGGAAGTCGGAAGTGGCGCTCGAGGACGGTTTGCGGCGTACGATCGAATGGTTCGGCGACGCGGTCGTCGCTACAAGCCGTCTCTGTACAACGTCTAGCTCCTATTCCCGGTCAGCGGTAGCCGACGGTCGTGTCCGAGTCGGTGAGGACGATGCCGACCTTCGCGGCTCCAAGTCCTTCGAGGGTCTCTCGGACGGCCAGCGCCATGTCCCGCTTCGTCCAGCCTTGCTTGGCGACCACGAGGACGTTGTCAGCCTGATGAACGAGCGGATATGCGTCTGCGATTGGCAAGGGCGGAGCATCGACGATGACGTAGTCCGCACTCGCAGCGAGCTCCTCGAAAATGTTCTTCAAGGCTTCTGTTGCGAGCAAATGCGCCGGATCCTCCGGATTGTTTCCCATCGTGAGAACACGGAGCGTCCCTCGCGAGCCAACCCCAAGCGTCGCGCCCACACTTCGACCGGTGCTCTGGTGACGTTTCCGCCTCGACCCGTTGACCCAGGGCGTGACGGTGAGCTCGACCGGCTGGAGCGAGTCGTTCAGATCGAGATCGCCGGCGATGACGTTCGCCATCCCGGGGGTATCCGCCTCCAACCCGAGATAACGGTGCAGCTCAGGTCGCCGGAGATCCGATTCGACGCAGACGACGTGCTTCCCCGCCAGGGCGAGGATGACCGCCATGTGCGCCGCCACCGTCGTTTTACCCTCGCCTTCGCCTGCACTCGTGATCAGGACCTTTGGCCCACTCATTCCATCCTGAGAGAACTCGAGGTTCGCCCGGAGCGCGTACAGGGACTCCATCAACACTTCATGCCCACGTTTTCGTTCGCCGCTAATCGCGAAAGGAGTGATGCCGTTCGCCCACTTCGGAAGGGCGCCGATCACCAGAGCACCGAACCATTCCTCCGCGTCGCGTCGACCACGAATCCGGTCATCAAGGCTCTCTCGAGCGATTGCCAAGATGATCCCCAGCACGAGCCCCAGGGCAATCGCGAAACCGAGATTCTTCGCCGGCTTCGGCGAAACCCGCTCTTTCTGCAGATGCGGGGATCAAAGACCTTCGCGACGATGATCGACAGGGGCTGCTTCCCCCGCGCTGTGCCGCGGTACCGGACGCCGAGCTTTTCGTCGACCAGGCGTGTGTACTCGCCGGCGATGCTCCCGAGGACCGCGACAGCAAGGGGTTTCTGCGGCGAGTCGTACGAAACGTCGAGCACAGAGCTGTCAGGCTTGAATGAGACCTTCAGCTTCTTCCTCAGCTTCTCCGGGGTCGTGTCCAAGCCGAGATCCTTGATCGCCTGGTTGGCGACGATGTCGCTCTGGAGGAGGTTCGACATTGTCTGTGAGAGCGATTGGCTCCCCAGAATCGGCTGGAAGCCTCCGCCTGCTTGGGCAACGAAGTGCTCATCGAAGCTCGATAGACGGGCGTCTGCCGCGCTGATACAAACCAAGCCAGGCTTCCGGCAACTACCGGTACGAGCACGATCAGCCAGGCTTGCCGCCTGAGTACCTGAAGATAGGTTTGGAGGGCCGACTGTTGCATTGGGTCAGGGCAGCCGAAAAGCGCCCGGACTCACAAAGCTTACTCACGGAACCCGTTTCTCCTACCTTCTTGAAGCGAGGCATATGAAGACTCTGCTCATCTATCACGAAGGGGCCCGCCTCGAGGAGGAGGTCATGCTGCGGTGGCTCGCCTCGTTCTTGGACCTCGTGGGTTTGATCGTGCTGCAGGAGTCAAAGGACAGAAAGTGGAAGCGGCTGCGGCGGGAGATCAAGCGAGTTGGCTTTCTTCGTTTCGCCGACGTCGTCGCTTTCCGGGTCTTCTACAGGCTCTTCTTCGACGGGACGATGATCGGTGGGAGGGTCAGTTCTCGCGCGAGCTGGGCAATCACTTCGGTCCGCCGACGGTCGATACGCCCGTGCTTCGAACCGATACCCCGAATAGCGATGAGGCGGTGGAGTTCATACACCGCCTCGAGCCCGACATGATGATCGCTCGCTGCAAGACACTCCTTGCGCCGCAGGTGTTCTCAATCCCGCCGAACGGAACCTATGTAATGCATCCAGGAATCGTGCCGGAGTATCGGAATTCACACGGCTGTTTTTGGGCGCTTTCGAATAGAGATCTCGACAAGGTCGGGATGACGCTCCTCAGGATCGACGCCGGAGTCGACACCGGCCCGGTTTATGGCTATTTCAGCTACGAGTACGACGAAGGCGCAGAGTCGCATTCCATGATCCAGAAGCGCGTCGTCTTCGAGAACTTGGATGCGATCAGGGAGAAACTGCTCGAGATCGAGCGCGGCGACGCGGAACCGATTGACACGTCAGGCCGGGTCTCAGGCGCATGGGGGCAGCCGTGGTTGACGAAATACCTCATGTGGAAGTGGCGTGCACGGAGGGCGCGGTGAGAACGGTCACGCTGCTCTATCACTACGTCGTTGCACAAGGGCAAGACGAAGCCAGCGGCTTCCCCGGCGCCGGGCCGGCACGGTACAAGCTCGAATACGACGAGTTCGACTGGCACCTCCATGCCCTGGGCGAAGCCACGCAAGCTCCGCCCGGGGATGTCGCCGAGATGTGGTCTACCGGGCAAAGCCCGGCCTGGCTCCTGACCTTCGATGACGGCGGCGCGAGCGCGCTTCGCATCGCCGAGACGCTCGCCAAGTATTCGTGGCGAGGCCATTTCTTCATCACCGGCGACCGCATCGACGAACCTGCTTTCGTGACGAAGGACGACATTCGGGCGATCAGAGAGTGGGCACGTCATCGGCTCCCACTCGTACTCGCATCCCGAGCGGATGTCACGCTGCAGCTGGGACGAGCTCGTGTGGGAATGGGGCCACAGTGTTCAAATCCTGTCCGACATCCTCGGCGAGCCGGTGGTCACGGGCTCCGTCCGGCGGGCTACTCCTCGAAGAACGTCGCCCGCGCCGCGGCCTCCGCCGGGATCAAGGCGCTCTTCAACTCCGAGCCCGTGACCCGTGTACATGAAGCCGACGGATGTCTCGTGCTTGGGCGATTCACGCTTCAACGAGGGGCGTCCCCGGAGTTCCCAGCCGCCATTGCCGCTCGCCGAGTCCCACCGCGGCTACGACAATTTGCCTCCTGGAACGCTAGGAAGGCGGCGAAGTCCGTTGGTGGTGAGGCGTACCTGCGACTACGGCGGGCTCTCCTGAGCAGGCGCTGAGTACGAGGTCTAGCCGGCCGGTGCGAGGGCGATGTCGACACCCGCGCTCAAACAATTGCTGCCCGACGAGGTCGCCCTCCGGATCCCAGTTGCCCCGGCGGAGGGCAAAGCCTGTGTGGCCAGCTCAGTTGCAACCTTGAGGACCTGCTCGAAGCGATGTCCCAGCGCTCAGTCATGCCCACCGGAGGCGTGAACGTGATGGCGACATTGCACGCGCCGCCGAAGATGAGCAGCGTGTTCGGCAGGGTCGTCGTGATCGACGGCGCGGTGACGAGATTCGAGGCCCCACCGTTCTGCTGTGCCGCTGAGGCGTTTACGGGCGCAGACGTAGACACACCGGTGATTGCTGCGATCCCCCCTGACATGTCGTAGCCGGAGCCGCCGGTCATCGTGAAGCCGGACGAGTTCGGTTCTGTGGCGCCTGCGAACTTGGACCAGGCATGTGTGCGACTCCGGCGCCCTCGAACACCTCCGTGTTGGGCACGGTCGTCCAGCCCGCGGGCGCGGCCATGTTTCGATTCTGACTGTTCATGTTCGCGGCAAGCGAAGGAGCAGATCGCCCGCCGTTGTTCCAGCCGGCGTAGGCAAGGTCAGGGTCGTCGCCGGCCCGTTCGACGTCCCGCTGCTCTGCGAGCGAACCGTCGGGACCCCAACTGGGGGCGGAGGAGGTGCGGCGTGGCAGGCCGTCGACCCCGAGTCTGTGAACGTCTGGCCGGCCACGGGCAGGAACTGCCAGTCGTAGCTCGAGGCGTGCAACGTCAACTTGAGCACGCCCCATGTGGTGCCGTTGTAGACCTGGCTGTTCGGCTCCAGTGCGCCAAGCCCGAGCGGAAGTAGCCGCCCGTGCCCACAACGATTTCGCGCAAGCCGTTGACCGGGTCGACATTCCCGACCGCGTCCATCGGCGCAAACCGTTCGTAGTCGTGCTCGTGGCCGTTCAACACGAGCTCGACTCCGTGCTCATACGCGATCTGCCAGAGCGCCTGCATCTGGGCACTGTTCCCGTGAACATTTCCCGAGCTGTAGCGCGGCTGGTGCCAGATGGCGAGCGTACAGCTCGTCGGGTGAGCGTTGAGATCGTCGGTGAACCACTGCTCCATGAGGTTCCTGTTGCAGCCGATCGAGCTTGTGTAACACGTTGAGTTGAGCACGGAGACGTGCCAGGCACCGACGTCGTAGCTGTAGTAACCCCGAGTCGGGTCAGTCGCCGCGGGACCGTATGGCGCGAGCTGATTTGCGAAGTAGCCGTAGTGCCCTGCGGCGTTCGGTGTCTCATACTCGTGGTCGCCGACTGCGGGGCGGGTGCGGGACTTGAACCGCCCCCACGTTGGGTCGTAGCAGTTGTTGAATTCGGTGGTCGTGCCGCTCGAGTACGCCCGTCACCGAGAGTGACGACCGTCGCATTGGGGTTCTGGTTGACGATCGCGGCCGTTGCTGCATCTCCGTCTGACGGCTCACACGACGTGAGGTCTCCCGCTCCGATCAACACGGGGTCGGTGACCGTAAACGTGTTTGCGGAGCTTTGCCCTGCGTTTCCGACGGAGTCGCTCTGCTCCGCGCGAGCGGTGTACGTCCCAGCCTGAAGAGCGCTGGAAGCGATGACGGAGTAAGCGCCGCCCGCCTGGGCTTGGTCGTCAGGTCTGTCCGGTGTCCCAGTAGGCGTGCCTCCGGCGTAGATCTTGACCGTCACGGTGTTCAGATCCCGAGGAGCGGTTCCGGCCGTTCCGCTGAAAGTCGGTCGCACGTCGGTCGTGGAGCTGCCGTGGGCCGGCGAGGTGAGTGTGATCGTGGGAGCGGCTGTGTCAACCGTGAACGTGTTCGGGGGGCCTGGCCCGTGTTGCCGGCGGCGTCACTCTGCTCAGCCCGAGCTGTGTAGATGCCATCAGCGAGCGCGGGAGAGGCCGAGACCGACCAGCTCGTCCCGGTACGGGTCGTCGTCAGCGTCCGGACGGGCGTCCCCGTGGGAGTCGAGCCGATGTAGATCTTCACAGTGACAGTCGTCGAGTCGGCCGACGACGCGCCGGCCGCGCCGCTGAGGGTCGGTGTCTGGTTGGCGGTCGCGCTGCCGTTCGCCGGCGCGGTGAGGGTCACCACGGGCGCGGTGGAATCGATCGTCCAGCCGTAGCTCACGGGGCGCTCTCGTTGCCGACGGCGTCGCGCGCCTTGACCTGGAAGCTGTGGCCGCCCTCGCCGAGGTCGGTATAGCTCTTCGGGGACGTGCACGCGCTCAAGCCGCCCGCGTCGAGCTTGCAGAAGAAGCTGACGCCGGCCTCGCTGTCAGAGAAGGTGAAGCTGGCGCTCGTCGAGCCGCTCGGGTTGGGCGGGCTCGAGTCGATCGTCGGGCTCGGCGGCGCCTGGGTGTCGACTGTCCAGTTGTAATCGGCGGTCTCACTCTCGTTGCCGAGGGCGTCGCGCGCCTTGACCTGGAAGCTGTGGCCGCCGTCGGCCAGGTCGCTGTAGCTCTGCGGCGAGCTGCAGGCGCTGAAGCCGCCGCCGTCGAGCTTGCAGAAGAAGCTGACGCCGGCCTCGCTGTCGGAGAAGGTGAAGCTGGCGCTCGTCGAGCTGCTCGGGTCGGGCGGGCTCGAGTCGATCGTCGGGCTCGGCGGCGCGTCGGTGTCGACCGTCCAGCTGTAGCCGGCGGGCGTGCTCTCGTTCCCGGCCGCGTCGCGTGCCTTGACCTGGAAGCTATGTACGCCCTCGCCGAGACCGTTATAGCTCTGCGGCGAGCTGCAGGTGCTGAAGGCGCCGCCGTCGAGCCGGCAGTGGAAGCTGACGCCGGCCTCGCTGTCGGAGAAGCTGAAGCTGGCGCTCGTCGAGCTGCTCGGGTCGGGAGGGCTCGAGTCGATCGTCGGGCTCGGCGGCGCCTGGGTGTCGACTGTCCAGTTGTAGCCGGCGGGCGTGCTCTCGTTCCCGGCCGCGTCGCGTGCCTTGACCTGGAAGCTATGTGCGCCCTCGCCAAGATCGCTGTAGCTCTGCGGCGAGCTGCAGGCGCTGAAGCCGCCGCCGTCGAGCTGGCAGAAGAAGCTGACCCCGGCCTCACTGTCAGAGAAGCTGAAGCTGGCGCTCGCCGAATCGCTCGGGTCGGGCGGGCTCGAGTCGATCGTCGGGCTCGGCGGCGCCTCGGTGTCGACTGTGAAGGTGTTCGGCGCGCTCAGCCCCGTGTTCCCACTGAGGTCGTCCTGCTCGGCCTGCGCTGTCAGTAGCCCGTCGGGAAGCGCCTCGACCGCGTCGATCGAATAGCCGCCGTCCACGCCCACAGGCGCAACGACCGTCGCAAGTGGAGTGCCGGTCGGAGTTGCTCCGCTGTAGACCTTCACCGTCACGAGCACGGAGTCGCCGATCGCCGTTCCCGCCACGCCGCTGAACGTCGGCGTCGAATCGGCCGTCGTGCTGCCGTCCGCGGGGGTGACCAGGGTTATCACCGGAGGCACGTCGACGATCGTCCATTCGTAGCCCGCCGACGCGCTCTCGTTGCCGGCCGCGTCGCGTGCCTTCACCTGGAAGCTGTGGCCGCCCTCGGCCAGCTCGCTATAGCTCTGCGGCGAGCTGCAGGCGCTGAAGCCGCCGCCGTCGAGCTGGCAGTGGAAGGTGACCCCGGCCTCGCTGTCGGAGAAGCTGAAGCTCGCGTCTGTCGAGCTGCTCGGGTCGGGCGGGGTCGAGTCGATCGTCGGGCTCGGCGGCGCTTGGGTGTCGACTGTCCAGCTGTAGTCGGCGGTCGCACTCTCGTTGTCGAGGGCGTCCCGCGCCTTGACCTGGAAGCTGTGGCTGCCCTCGGCGAGGTCGGTGTAGCTCTGCGGCGAGCTGCAGCTGCTGAAGCCGCCGCCGTCGAGCTGGCAGTAGAAGCTGACTCCGACCTCGCTGTCGGAGAAGCTGAAGCTCGCGTCTGTCGAGTTGCTCGGATCGGGCGGGCTCGAGTCGATCGTCGGAGTCGCGGGCGCAGCCGAATCGACCGTCCAGACGTAGCCGGCGGGCGCGCTCTCGTTGCCGAGGCCGTCGCGGGCTGTGACCTGGAAGCTGTGGCCGCCGTCGGCGAGGTCGGTGTAGCTCTGCGGCGAGCTGCAGCTGCTGAAACCGCCGCCGTCGAGCTGGCAGTAGAAGCTGACTCCGGCCTCGCTGTCGGAGAAGCTGAAGCTGGCGTTCGCCGAGTCGCTCGGGTCGGGCGGGCTCGAGTCGATCGTCGGGCTCGGCGGCGCCTCGGTGTCGATCGTCCAGTCGTAGTTGGTCGACGCGCTCTCGTTCCCGACCGCATCGCGGGCCCTGACCTGGAAGCTGTGGCCACCGTCGGCCAGGCCGTTGTAGCTCTGGGGCGAGCTGCAGGCGCTGAAGCCGCCGCCGTCAAGCTGGCAGGAGAAGGTGACTCCGGCCTCGCTGTCGGAGAAGCTGAAGCTCGCGTCTGTCGAGCTGGTCGGGTCGGGCGGGCTCGAGTCGATCGTCGGGCTCGGCGGCGGCCCGGTGTCGACTGTCCAGCTGTAGCTCGCGTAGGCGCTCTCGTTGCCGAGGGCGTCGCGAGCCTTCACCTGGAAGCTGTGGCTGCCCTCCGCAAGGCCGTTGTAGGTCTGGGGCGAGCTGCAGCTGCTGAAGCCGCCACCGTCGAGCCGGCAGTGGAAGCTGACGCCGGCTTCGCTGTCGGAGAAGCCGAAGCTCGCGCTCGTCGAGGCGCTCGGGTCAGGCGGGCTCGAGTCGATCGTCGGTGTTGGCGGTGCCAGCGTGTCGACCGTCCACGAACGACTCGCCGCACTACTTTCGTTTCCGGCCGCGTCGCGGGCCTTGACCTGGAAGCTGTGGTCTCCTTGAGCGAGCCCGCTGTAGCTCTCCGGGGAGGTGCAGGCGCTGAAGGCGCCGCCGTCGAGCTGGCAGTAGAAGCTGACGCCGGCCTCGTTGTCCGAGAAGCTGAAGGTCGCGCTCGTCGAGCCGGTCGAGCCGCTAGGGCCGGTGTCGATCGTGGGCGTTGGCGGCGCCAGCGTGTCGACGGTCCACGAGCGGGTCGCCGCACCACTCTCGTTGCCGGCGGCGTCGCGGGCCTTGACCTGGAAGCTATGTGCGCCTTCGCCCAGGGCGCTGTAGCTCTGCGGCGAGTTGCACGTGCTGAAGCCGCCGCCATCGAGCTGGCACCGGAAAGTGACGCCGGCCTCGTTGTCGGAGAAGTTGAAGCTCGCGTTTGCCGAGCTGCTCGGGTCGGAGGGGCTGGAGTCGATCGTCGGTGTTGGTGGCGCCACTGTGTCGACCGTCCACGAACGACTCGCCGCACTACTTTCGTTTCCGGCCGCGTCGCGGGCCTTGACCTGGAAGCTGTGATTCCCCTGAGCGAGCCCGCTGTAGCTCTTCGGGGAAGTGCAGGCGCTGAAGGCGCCGCCGTCGAGCTGGCACAAGAAGCTGACGCCGGCCTCGCTGTCGGAGAAGTTGAAGCTCGCACTCGTCGAACCGGTCGGGCCGCTTGGACCAGTGTCGATCGTGGGCAGTGGCGGGGCCGTTGCATCGAGCGTGAACGCGGACACCGAAAGGAAGTTGGTGGTGTCGAGGTCGACCCGGAGGCTCCATACTCCTTCGTGCGCGCTGTCTAGCGCGACGCAGGGCCTCGTCTCGTAGCTCACCTCGCGATTCCAGACGTTTCCGCCGCTTGCGAGATTCGGCCTGTACTGAAGGTAGTTCGACGTCCCCTTCGGAAGGCGGCCACTGCCTGAAGCCTGGGGCCGATCCGTTCCGCCCGTGTTGGCGCAGGAGACCGCCGACGAGGGAAGCAACCACGTGGCACTCCAGTCGTTCCCAACCGGCGTAACGCCTTGGACCGCCACATAGGCCGTCTCGCCGGGCCTGAACGACGCCTTCTCGCTTGTGAGCCCAGCATCCGCATACGCGGTTAGCTTGGCGACGTAGAAGCTCTTGAACGTCGTCTTCGCGGGCGTCCCGGTGCAGTTCGCGTTGCCGTACTGGTTCAGCGTGTACTTCCACGCGGCTCCGGTGGACGGTGGGTCGCTTGGGGCGACCGTGTACGCGTTGTTGGCGACCGGGTAGCTGGCCGCAGGCGTGCAGGGGAACGACGGGTTCCTGTTGACGCCCGCCGAGTCGGTAACGACGAACTTGTAAAACGTGCCGGGATCGACGCCGGCGTCCGGAAAGATGACGTTGCCCGCCGTGTAGACGTAGTTCTCGGGCCCAAACGAACCGCCAGAACGAAGCCTGTCGAACGAGAACACGTTTGGGGTCGCCTGCGCGGCACTCACTTGGAGAGACAGGGATGCGATCAGTGCGAGCAGCACCAATGCCGCGCCGCACAGCGTTCTCGCGCGCGCAGGACCATGACGGCCACGCTTCGAGAGCTGTTTCCTACCGAGCGGGACCCACGAGAAGTGCTCTCGCAAACCGCTGATTACTCCGTCCCCCACTACGTTGCCCCTCGTTTTGACGCCCAGGCTGGGGCCTCACACCGTGGCGCTGTGCCGCAGCCTCCACCAATCTGTCGAAGTCTCAAGGTTTCTAGCTAAAAGATCAATGGGCCGATTGGCCTATTTGCCTATCGAACTGGGCCTAGCCCTTGCGCTGCGTGGGCCGTATGGCCTATTGAAAGCCACCTGTCATCTGTGCATCAATGGGGCGGCGGTTGACACGGTCCAACTGCGGCGACCATGACTGCGCGCATCATCACCTTCGCTTTGACCACGGCGATCATTGCCTTGGTTGGAGGCGCTGCGCCGTTGGCCGTTGCCGGAAACACGTTCTCTACGAGCACGCCTGTCGCCGACGCCTACGTCAGCAACGAGTCTCCGCAGACGCGTCGCGTGAATTACGGAGCGGCACTCGAGCTCAAGGCGGCGAGCAACCCCGAGTTGCGGAGCTATCTGCGTTTCAACGTCAGCGGCCTCTCCGGCGTCGTCACCAGCGCGACCTTGCGGGTGTACTCGAATGCAGCGTCCAGCATCGGGTACGACGTTCGGGGAGTCACCCAAAACGGCTGGGGCGAGTCGACGATCACGTGGCGGAACGCGCCCGCAGCCGCCGGGACTATCACAGCGTCATCCGGCCCGCTGACGGCAGGCGCGTGGAGCACGACGAACGTGACGCCCCTCGTGACGGGCAACGGGAGCTTCAGCTTCGCGCTGACGAGCACCTCGACGACAGCGCTGCGCCTGGCGAGTCGGGAGACAGGAGCGACTGCGGCACAACTCGAGGTTGTCGCGGTTGACAACGTGCCGCCGAGCGTCGTCATGACCTTCCCTGCGAATGGGGCGAATACGAGCGACGCAACGCCGTTGCTCGCGGGAACCGGCGGCACCGCCGCCGGAGACTCGGCGACGGTGGCCGTCAAGGTTTATTCCGGCCCGGTCGTTTCCGGCCTACCGATACAAGAGCGCACCGCCTCCGTCGGAGCAGGCGGGGGGTTCGCCGTCGAAGCGGCGCCGGCGCTTGCCGAAGGCGTCTACACGGTGCAGGCCGAGCAGAATGATGCCGGCGGCAACGTGGGGCTTAGCAACCCGAACACGTTCACGATCGTTCCCCCGGGCGCTTCCGCGGTTCTTCTTGCCGCAGGCGACATCGCCAACTGCTCGTCGAACGGCGACGAGGCCACGGCTCCACTGCTCGACCACGATCCGACAGCCGTTATCGCCACGCTCGGCGACAACGCATATCGCAGAGGGGACCGTCACAGCAGTTCACCAACTGCTACAACCGAGCTGGGGCACGGCGAAGACACGGACGCGACCCTCGCTCGGCACTCACGACTATGGCGACGAACATGAGCGGCTCGCTCGCCGGCTATACCTCGGATACTTCACAGCCAGCTCGAGCTCATTCGGCGCGAGTGCGACCGATCCCAGCCGCGCGTACTACAGCTACGACCTCGGCGCCTGGCACGTCGTCGCGATCAATTCAGCATGCTTCTACTGCTCGCCCGCCTGCAGCGATTGGCCGGACAGGAGGCATGGCTGCGCGCCGATCTAGCCTCGCACCCGACTGACGTGCACGCTTGCGTATTTCCATAGCCCACTGTTCACCTCCGGCTGCGTTCACGAACAGATACCTACGTAGACGCGGTACTGGACGCGCCTTTACGAAACGGCGCCGATGTCGTTCTGAATGGGCACGACCACCGGTACGAACGGTTTGCGCCGCAAACGCCGAACGGGGTGGCGGACCCGGCCTTAGGAATCCGGGAGTTCATCGTGGGGACGGGCGGGTCGGACCACGTATGGATTCGGGACGATCAAGCCCAACAGCCAGGTTCGAAACGCCGGCACCTTCGGCGATCTTGAAGCTCACCCTCAACCGAGTAGCTACGACCTGGGAATTCCTGCCCGAGCCGGTCACGTCTTCACCGATTCGGGGAGCAGCACTGCCACGGCGCTCCGGGTGGACCGCCGCCGCCACCACCTCCTGCCACCGCCGCCACCGCCGCCACCACCACCCCCGCCTCCACCTCCCCCACCCCCGCCAGACCCGCCTCCTCCTCCCCCGCCTCCGCCAGTCCCGCCTCCTCCACCTCCACCCCCGGGGCCTCCACCTCCGCCACCGCCGCCTCCGCCTGCCCGGGCCGGCGCCAGCGTCCGCTCCGTTTCCTCGACGCCGCCAACGGACGCGACGATCCTCCATCTCGCACAAGCCCGCCGGACCATCGAGGCGATCTCTTGCTCGCAGATCGCCGCGAACATGAACGGCCCCGGGCGCAGCATGACGGCGCCGGCGGGCTGGACGGCGGTGCCGAACGCCGATCACTTCGAACGGAACTGCCGCGCGGATCGCATGCCTGGTACAAGGTTGCCGGGACGTCCGAGCCATCCTCGTACTGCTTCGCGCAGACCGGCGGCTCCGGTGTACGACATGTCAGGCGGAATCCTCGCCGTCTCACGGCGCAAGCCAACTACACCGATCAACTCATCGGGGGGACAGAACAACGGCACGGGCATGTCGACCGCTGTCGCCGCCCCTTCGATCACGACGACGCTCCCCGATACCTTGCTTGTCTTCGGCGGCGCCTGCAATGTCGGCGTCACGTTCACGTCCGCCGGCGGGATGGTCGAGCGCTGGGACCGCTCGTCGAGTGGTCAATACAGGGTGACGACGGAGGTTGCGACGGCTGTCTTTGCGGGCCCGGGTGCCACGGGCTCCAGGACCGCGACTGCCTCCGCCGCCTGCAAGCAGCGACGGAATCCTGTCCTATCGCCCGTAGCTCGGCTAGCTCCTGCCGATCGACTAGTTTCACCCTTGTACCGGGCCGTCTTCGTGTGCCTGGTTGCGGGCTCTGGCGAGATCACGCGGCCCACCCGCCTGCGAGTGAGCGCGGCGGATGCGACCGACCGAGCAGTTCCTCGCTGCGGATCCGAATCCTCGCCGTGCGAAGCCTCAGCCGATCACCCTTGGCACAATGCAGCGATAGGACCGGGGGTGGCGGCGGCGGAGGCGGAGGCGGCGGTAGGGGCGGCGGCGGAGGCGGCGGCGGAGGTGGCGGCGGAGGTGGCGGAAGCGGCGGGGAGGTGGCGGAGGCGGCGGCGGAGGAGGCCCGCCGTTGTAGGCGGCGAGGGCATCGACGAGCCCCCAGCCGAAGTGGTTGTTGGGGACGTGGTCGATGCCGCCGCACTGCGTCCCGTTGGTGACGATCACGTTCGGGTCGGCCGTGCTCGCCAAGAGCTCCTTGGTCGCCGCGATGTCTCGTGAGAGGCTCGGGATCGCCGACCAGAGGAGAGCGACGACACCGACCACGTGCGGCCCCGCCATCGCCGTGCCGCTCAGGGAGGAGTACGCCGAGTCGCTGCCGCTCACGGAGGAGCGGACGTTCACTCCAGGCGCGACGATGTCCGGCTTGATGCGGTTCGAGCCGTCGATCGCCACGGGTCCCCGGCTGCTGAAGCTCGCGAGCGCGGTCGTGCTGCCGTTGATCGCCCCGGTCGTGAACGAGGCGGCGTAGATGGCCGGTGGATCGGCGAGCGTGCTGCAGCCCGGGCCGTAGCTGTCGGCCGAAGCCTCCACGAAGATGCCGGCGGCCTCGCTGTTCTCGACAATCTGTTGCAGTGTCTCCGCGGCACAGCCTTGGCTCGGCGGGCAATGCCAGCTGTTGCTCTCCACATGCGGGCGCCTCGTCGGATCGGCGTTCTGCCCGCTCAGGTCGGTCGGCGCCAGGAAGAACTGGAAGCACTCGATGTAGCTCGCCGGCGTTCCGTTCCCCTGGTCCATGTTCCGGCAGCCGATCCACTTCGCGCCCGGCGCGACGCCGATCTGATTGCCGCCGCCGTCGTCGCCGATCGCGGTGCCGGTGGTGTGGGTGCCATGGCCGTTGTCGTCACACGGCTCCTGATGGTTCGGCGCGCACGATCCGCCGCCGCTGTGAATTGCGTCCCACCAGTTGTAGTTGTGGTCTGCGGCCGAGCCGTTCCAGCCGCGGTAGTGCGGCGTGAGCGCATCGTGGGTCCAGCGGATGCCCGTGTCCTGGTTGGCCACGACGATGTCCTGGCCCGTGTAGCCGAGCGCCCAGAGGTCGGGCGCGTGCACCTGGCTGACGCCGGGCTCGACCGTTTGCGGCAAGCGCGCCGTGTCGGAGCTCCGCTCCTCATTGGGCAGCCGGCCCGAGCTGCGATTCGACTCGATCGCGGCCACGTCCGGGCGTGCGGCCAGGTCTTCGACGAGGGACCTGTCGCCGCTTGCGACGATCACGTTCGCGGCCCAGAACGATCTGAACGAGGCGCCACGCGAGGCGAGCAGCGCCTGGATCGGCCGCTGTGTCCGGGCGGCCGTTCGCCTCAGCGCTCGGTAGACGTACCAGCCCCGAGCGTCCTCGTTCTTGATCCGGTAGGCACCGGTCAGGTCGGCCTGCGACCTCAAGCGGACCACGAAAGGCGCCCGACGACGCCCGCCCGCGGTATCGAGCAGGACCCGCGGCTCGATTCTGCTCTCGGTGCCGCCGGCCGCGGCCCCACCGAGCCCGACTGCGAGCCAGACGCACGAAGCCGCAACCCCGGCCGCGACGATGAGTCCCTTAGTCATCAGCTCTCCCCTAGGCGCCTCCGGCAACTTTCTCACATCCGATTCCCAACGAGAAATGCCGCGCGTGCGGCGTTAGCCTGCATCGCGAACGAGCGTGACGGGTGCTGATGCAGCGAAGCAGGAGGAACTGATGCGGAAATGAAGACTCTCCGCATTCGGAATGTCCAGCGCATGAAAGTCGTCGGCCTCGCCGGCTCGCTCGTCCTCGGCACCTCGGTGTCCGCCGCTGCGCCCACCGGTTCAGCACCTTCGTTTGCTCCCCCGAGCAGCTATGCAACCGGACCCGGACCTGTCTCGGTCGCGATCGGCGACCTGAACGGCGACGGCAAGCCAGACCTGGCCACCGCGAATCGCGGCGCGGGCAGCGTCTCGGTCCTGGCCAACACAGGCGACGGCACCTTCCAGGCGAAGCGCGACTACGCCACCAGCAGCCTCCCTTACGCGATCGCGATCGGCGACCTGAACGGCGACGGCAAGCCGGAGCTGGCGATCGCGAACGGTCAGGCGAACACCGTCTCCGTGCTCGGCAACCGGGGCGACGGCAGCTTCCGAGCGAAGCTCGACTACGCAACCGGCAGCCTCCCTTACGCGATCGCGATCGGCGACCTGAACGGCGACCGCAAGCCGGAGCTCGCGACAGCGAACGGTGGGGCTGACAGCGTCTCCGTGCTCGCGAACCAGGGTGACGGCACGTTCGGGGCCAAGCTCGACTATGCGGTCGACTACGGCCCTAACTCGATCGCGATCGGCGACCTGAACGGCGACGGTAAGCCTGAGCTCGCCACCGCCAACCTCGACGCCAACGACGTCTCCGTGCTCGCCAACAGAGGCGACGGCACGTTCGGCGTGAAATTCGACTACCCAGCCGGCAACGGGCCTTACTCGATCGCGATCGGCGACCTGAACGCCGACGGAAAGCCGGACCTCGCCACCGCCAACTCGCGCCAGAGCAGTGTCTCCGTGCTCGCCAACATGGGCGACGGCAGCTTCCAGGCGAAGCTCGACTACGCAGTCGGCAACGGGCCCTACTCGATCGCGATCGGCGACCTGAACGCCGATGGCAAGCCGGAGCTAGCGACCGCGAACGCAGATGAGAACACCGTCTCGGTCCTCCCCAACTGGGGCGACGGCACCTTCCAGGCCAAGCTCGACTACGCAACCGGCGACTTACCCGTCTCGATCGCGATCGGCGACCTGAACGGCGACGCCAAGCCGGAGCTGACCACCGCCAACGTCGCCGACAGCGTCTCGGTGCTCGCCAACGCGACCGGTCTCTGCGTGGTCCCAAAGGTCGCGGGGAAGACGCTGCTGAGAACGATGCGAATGATGTCGCGGACGGATTGCCGCGTCGGGAAGGTCCGCCGCACATACTCGAAGACCGTCAAGAAGGGGCGTGTGATCTCGCAGAAGCCCAAGCCCGGAACGGTGCTGCCGACGCGCAGCAAAGTCGGCCTCGTCGTCAGCCGCGGACGCGCGCGATAACGGTTCCTGCTTTCCGGCGTCTGTGAAGTGCCGGGGCGGGACTACCTGCGGCCGACCACCAGGTTCACCCGGGCGCCCCGTGCAAGCCTCCTGCCCGGCCGCGGGCTCTGGGCGATCACGCGGCCCACTCGCCTGGAGCGGGCACGACGGATGCGACCGACGGAGCAGCGTCTCGCGCGGATCCGCGTGCGGGCCTTGCGAAGCCTCAAGCCGATCACTCTCGGCACAACGCAGCGCACCCGTGGCGGGGGTGGTGGTGGCGGAGGTGGAGGAGGAGGTGGTGGCGGAGGAGGAGGTGGTGGCGGAGGAGGTAGTGGCGGCGGAGGCGGCGGTGGAGGAGGCGGCGGAGGAGGCGCAGGTGGTGGAGGTGGCGGCGGAGGTGGCGGAGGCGGCGGAGGAGGAGGTGGCGGCGGTGGCGGTGGCGGAGGTGGCGGTGGAGGTGGAGGTGGAGGTGGAGGCGGCGGTGGCGGTGGCATCTGGCACTCCGCCCGTTCGACGGTGTTCGTGTCGCCAGACCCGTCGAAGCCGGTCACGACCATGAGCGCGTAGTCGCCGACGGCCGCGCCGGCCGTGAATGCTCGAGGCGTGTTCAGAGGCGGCCCGGTTTCCCAGAAGTCTTGTGAGAAGCGGTACCCATACGTCGTGTTGAGCGCGCTCGGCGCGGTCCCCCAGACCTTCTGGACGAATCGCCCGAGAACGGAGAAGGACGGCGTTCCGCCACCCATGATGTAGGCCAGACCGCCGACCGATCCACCTGCCGGCTCGTAGACAGGTGTCGGTACAGGCGCCATCGCGGCCCAGCTGTCACCCGCGATGTCATAGCGGTAGTGCAGCGTCGTCGCACCACTGCCGAAGCTCCCGGCCAGGTAGATGTGCTGGCTCATGAAGGGAATGTTCGTACCGCTTCCTCCCATGGGCTCGGGAACGGGTGCGCGGCCGATGTTCCACGTGTTGGCACCGGGGTCGTACTCCCAGGTCTGGCTCGACTCGACGAACTGTCCGTCGAAGCCCCCGATGACGTAGATCCTCCCGTTGCCTGGGTAGTACGCGACGTTCGGGAAGTAGCGTGCTTCAGGCATCGGAGCGCCGGTCGACCAGGTGTTCGACGCGACGTCGTAGACGAAGGTCGTATTGAGAACGTTGAAACCGGAGTCGATCCCGCCGAAGAGGATGACCTTGTTCACGTTCGCTGCGTAGGCGGCCCGAGCGTCGTAGAGCGCCACGGGCGCGTTCGCCCGCGGGGTCCAGGTGTTGTTGCTCGGGTCGTAGCGGTAGAAGTCGTCGATCGGAACGCCCGACGTATTACCGGTTCCGGCGTAGAGGTACGTGCCGTCGCTCGCCGCGGCAGGCGACTGGATCGTCCCGCCCGGGAACTGAGCCGCGTGCCCCCACGGCTGGAGCACGCACGGCTGCGGAGGTGGTGGCGGCGGCGGCGGAGGCGGTGGTGGAGGTGGAGGTGGAGGTGGAGGCGGAGGCGGAGGGCCGGTGATGACCACCAGGCCCCATGCGGGGGTGCTGCCAGAGTCGCCGCCGCGGTCGTCGACGACATACAGGCTCCAATTCCCGTTTGGATTCGTCCCGTTGAAGACGGAAAGCGCGCTGCCCCCGCTCGGCATGGGCGCGGGTGCCGGGAAGAGGTCGTCCTCACCGAAGTTCGTGGGCTGGAAGGTGCCGCTAACGAGGGGCCCCGAGTCTGGGAGCGGCGAGCCCGCAGCATCGTTCAGCCCGATGGTCAGGTGCATTGCTTCGATGCTGCCGCCGACGTCCGACATCACAATCGCGTTCTGTCCGGCTGGACCCACGAGCAGGATGTCGATGTCGTCCGGGTACGTGTGGCCGAGTCCGTCGAGAGACAAGTAGACCTCGGTCACGAGCCCTTCCCGACCGGAGATCTCGCACGTCGACGGATAAGGCGTCGCGGGCCCCGAGTCGGGGATCGTGATGGCCCCACCGCAAAGCGGTGGTGGGCCTGCGAATACTGGAGAGGCGCCAGTGAGGAGGGCGACGGTGGCGACGACAAGAAGGCCGGGCAACGCCTTGCGGGGTCCTCGTGCCGCCTGCCGCTTCACGCTTCGTCCTCCAACCCGCTACTCCCTCGTGGGAAACCCCTGCACTGGACGATATGACATTCGCCAGCGGACTCCAACTGGCAGCCAGGCTCCTCGCTGCCGCTCGCTGCCACGACGGGAACCGTTATCTGCGGCCGAGCACCAGGTTCACCCTGGTGCCGCGTGCGAGCCTCCTGCCCGCCCTCGGGCTCTGGGCGATCACGCGGCCCACTCGCCTGGAGCGAGCCCGGCGGATACGACCGACGGAGCAGCGCCTCGCGCGGATCCGCGTGCGGGCCTGGCGAAGCCTCAAGCCGATCACCCTCGGCACAACGCACCGAACGGCCGGAGGCGGTGGCGGTGGCGGTGGCGGTGGCGGTGGCGGTGGCGGTGGCGGTGGCGGTGGCGGTGGCGGTGGAGGTGGAGGCGGCGGAGGTGGAGGCGGCGGAGGTGGAGGCGGAGGTGGAGGCGGAGGTGGCGGCGGCGGTGGAGGTGGTGGAGGTGGTGGAGGTGGTGGAGGTGGTGGAGGTGGTGGACCATTTCTCGTGATCTGGAATCCGTTCCCATCGAGCAGACCGCCCTCTTGGGTCACGCGCGAACCGAAGACATCGACACCGTTGTCCCAGACGGCAAGGTAGTTCGTGCCGTCGAAGGCGTCCACGGAAAAGTGAGCGTCAGGCGCGGACAGCGTCAACCCGTTCGGATCGAGGCCGGACCCATCGCGCGTCACGCGGCCCGCGCGGACCGTCAGGCCGTCGTTCCAGACGACGAGGTACGTCGAACCGCCGAAGACGAGCGACGGCCACGAACGGGTTCCGTAAAACCCCCCTCCGGTGAGGCCGAGCTTGCCGAGCACGTTCCTGTCGGGGGTCACGCGGGCGCCGGCGATGTTCACCCAGTACCCCGAAAAATCGCCGTAGAAGTCGACCCAGGTCACGAGGTAATTAACGCCGTCGAACGCGACAGCCGGATCGAACTTGCGGATCCACTCTTTCCCGGCAGGATCCATCTTGCGGACCCCGACCTTCTCCCCGGGCTCTGAACAGTACGAGATCAGGAAGCTACCGTCGTCGTCCGCGACCCCGTCCTGGCTGACCAGCCTGCCCAAGATGCGGTGGCACGGGGTTTCCTCCCAGACGACGAGGAAGTTCGTCCCGTCGAACGCGACCGACGGCAAGGTCTCGGTGAATCCCCCTCTCGCCGCGATCAAGATCCCCGAGGGGTCGAGCACGGTACCGCCAGAATCGACGCGGGCCCCGCGGACCGAGTCCTCGGTGCTCCAGACGACGAGGTAGTTGGTGCCGTCGAAGGCGAGCGCCTTCCCTGGGCCCCCCGCCGCGGAGATGGTGAATCCGTCCTGATCGAGCACGGTCCCGTCCGGGCTGACGCGTGCCCCGACGATCGACAGCCCCTGGTTGTTCCAGATGACGAGGTAGTTGGTGCCGTCGAAGGCGACTGTCGGCGCTCCGCCTGCGGCCGCGGAGATGGCGAATCCGTCCGGGTCGAGCACGGTCCCGTCCGGACTGACGCGGGCGCCGTAGATGATCGAGTCACCCTGGCGTAGGTCGGCCCAGACGACGAGGTAGTTCGTCCCGTCGAAAGCGACGCCGGACCCCCAGACTTCAGCGCCGCTCGCCCGGCCGGGGAGAGCGCTCGGGAACGGAAAACCAGGCCGAGCCGCGTCACCGTGCGCGACGGTCCGCGGCGGCGCTGCGCGAACGTCCGGCGCGGGAGCCGCCGCGCAGAGCACGAGCGCAAGTAGGACAAGACCGGCCGGCCAGATCGCTCGCTTCATTCCCCTCCTTCCCCGGAGCCGGTCCTACAGCATCTGCCGATTCTTTACAAGGGGCGCGGAACGGCCGCGCCGTTCAGCGAAGGGAGGAGTCACCGAATCGAACCGTTCCTCTCCCCTCTCGGTTTCCTGACGTGTCGCTGAGCGCCCGTAGGCCGGGGGACAGTGCTGGGCCGCACGGGCCGCCGGCTGGAGGGCGCTCAGCGGCGCGAGGCGGCGGGTGGTGCCGGACTCTGCGCGGGCGGAGCGCCGCCGCCGGTCAGGGAAGCGAGAGTGCCGGGGGCGGGACTCGAACCCGCACGCCCCCGGCGGGGACACCTGATTTTAAGTCGCCCTTGTTGATCTCGGTCTATCTCGGTGGGTCTGAGTTTTTCCTGCTTACCAGGCCTATTCGTCGTTCTGATCGTCTACGGCTTCTCGGCCTGTCTCGGCGGGTCTCGCTGCCACTCTGCTGCCACCAGGGAACCGCTGTGCTCTATCTGCGGCCGAGCACCAGGTTCACCCTGCTGCCGCGTGCGAGCCTCCTCCCCGGCCTCGGGCTCTGGGCGATCACGCGGCCCACTCGCCTGGAGCGAGCACGGCGGATGCGACCGACCGAGCAGTGTCTCGCGCGGATCCGCGTGCGGGCCTGGCGAAGCCTCAGGCCGACCACCCTCGGCACAACGCACCGGACAACGGGCGGCGGCGGCGGCGGTGGCGGCGGAGGCGGCGGCGGTGGCGGAGGCGGCGGCGGTGGTGGTGGTGGTGGAGGCGGTGGTGGAGGCGGTGGTGGGGTGGAGGTGGAGGTGGAGGTGGAGGTGGAGGTGGAGGTGGAGGTGGAGGTGGAGGTGGAGGTGGCGGGCCGGCGAGGTCGAGCTTCGTCACGAAGGCGTCGCCGGCGCCGTTCCAGGTCGTGTCGAAGGCGCCCGCGGTCGTCGGGAAGTCCGCCGCCGTGTACCCGGTCAGGTAGGCGCTGCCGGCGCCGTCGAGCGCGATGCTGAGGCCGCCGTCGATGCTGCCTCCGCCCAGGAAGGTCGAGTAGCCGAGGGCGGCGCCGCTCGCGTCGAGCTTCGTCACGAAGGCGTCGTTGTCGCCGTTGTAGGTCGTGTCGAAGGCGCCCGCGGTCGTCGGGAAGCTTGGCGAGCCCGTGTACCCGGTCAGGTAGGCGCTGCCGGCGCCGTCGAGCGCGATGCCGTAGCCGAAGTCGTAGTCACCTCCGCCCAGGAAGGTCGAGTAGCCGAGGGCGGCGCCGCTCGCGTCGAGCTTCGTCACGAAGGCGTCGGCGCCGCCGTTGGTCGTGTCGAAGGCGCCCGCGGTCGTCGGGAAGTCCGCGGCGCCCGTGTACCCGGTCAGGTAGGCGCTGCCGGCGCCGTCGAGCGCGATGCCGTGGCCCTCGTCGGCAGCGCCGCTTCCGCCCAGGTAGCTGGAGTAGCCGAGGGCGGCGCCGCTCGCGTCGAGCTTCGTCACGAAGGCGTCGCCGGCGCCGTTGAAGGTCGTGTCGAAGGCGCCCGCGGTCGTCGGGAAGTCCGCCGAGTCCGTGTACCCGGTCAGGTAGGCGTTGCCGGCGCCGTCGAGCGCGATGCTGAAGCCCTCGTCGTTCCCGGAGATCGGCAGGCCGCCCGGAGGCGTGCTGCCGCCGCCCAGGAAGGTCGAGTAGCCGAGGGCGGCGCCGCTCGCGTCGAGCTTCGTCACGAAGGCGTCGTAGCCGCCGTTCCAGGTCGTGTCGAAGGCGCCCGCGGTCGTCGGGAAGTCGGCCGAGGTCGTGTGCCCGGTCAGGTAGGCGCTGCCGGCGCCGTCGAGCGCGATGCCGTGGCCCTCGTCGCCGTCGCTTCCGCCCAGGTAGCTGGAGTAGCCGAGGGCGGCGCCGCTCGCGTCGAGCTTCGTCACGAAGGCGTCGTAGTTCCCGTTGAAGGTCGTGTCGAAGGCGCCCGCGGTCGTCGGGAAGTCCGCGGAGGACGTGTTCCCGGTCAGGTAGGCGTTGCCGGCGCCGTCGAGCGCGATGCCGTTGCCGCCGTACTCGTCGCCGCTTCCGCCCAGGTAGGTGGAGTAGCCGAGGGCGGCGCCGCTCGCGTCGAGCTTCGTCACGAAGGCGTCAAGCCGCCCGTTCCAGGTCGTGTCGAAGGCGCCCGCGGTCGTCGGGAAATCGGCCGAGTACGTGTTCCCGGTCAGGTAGGCGCTGCCGGCGCCGTCGACCGCGATGGCGTGGCTGAGGTCGCCGCCGCCGCCGCCCAGGTAGGTGGAGTAGAGGAGGCCCGGGTCGATGAGGAGCGGGGAGCGGCGGTCGTAGGTCGGCTCCACCGCGAAGCCATAGCCCCCGTCGTGAGGCTCGAGCGCAAAGCTGCTTGCGACGGGCACGCGCTTGCCGGCGACGAACTGATAGCTCGCAGGCCGCGTGTCGGTGAGGACGCCGAGCGAGGTGTGGAGGCGCAGGTTTCCTCGCCGGTCGAGCGAGAGCCGCTTCGCGCCGCGGTAGGCGAGCCTGATGTCCGGACGCGGGCTCCGGGGCGGACGAGGAACTCGTACTTGAGCTGCCGCGTTCTGGCCCGCGAAGACCATGTCCACGCCCGGCCAGAGGTTGCGGTAGACGACGCGCTCGTAGGTGCGCAGGCCGGTGCGCCACTTGGCGGGGTCGTTTCCGAGCAGGTAGTTGACCCTGCCCGGCCCCGGGCGCTCGCCGCGGATGGCGACGTTCCGGTTCGAGCCGAGGAAGCGGAGCGCGAGCGCCACGCCGCGCCCTCTTCGCTGCTTGCCCGGACGCTTGAGGGAGAGCATCGCCTCCCTGCGCGTGAGGAAGACCGAGAAGCCGGCGCCCTGTGCGGCGTAGCGGACGCGCGCGTCGGCCTGGCCGGCGTTGGCGGTGAAGGAAAGCGGCAGCTTCCCGTAGGCGGCGAGCGCCTGCTGCTTCGTCGCAGACGCCGTCGGCCCCCCCGCCTTCCTGGGCGAAGCCTGCGCCGGACCGATCTGGAGCAGAACGCCCGCGGCGGCTACGGAGAGGAGCGCCAGGCCGAGCGACCGGAATCTCAGCCGCATTCGCATGAGTCCGCATTTTCTCTCATCCCGCCCCAAATGGGAAAAGAGACGAAACCGGCAAGCGACTCGCAGCCTTCTCAGATGCCGGGGGCGGGACTCGAACCCGCACGCCCCCGGAGGGGACAGCTGATCTAAGTCAGTCTGCACCCGCCATCTCTCGGTTTCCTGACGCGTCGCTCCGTGCCCGTATGCGAGTGGAACAGTGCTGGTGCGCACGGGCCGCTCGCAGGAGGGTGCGGAGCGGCGCGAGGCGGCGGGTGGCGGCTGGCCCTCGGGCACTTGGTGTACGCCGCCGCTCAGGGAAGCGAGAGTGCCGGGGGCGGGACTCGAACCCGCACGCCCCCAGGGGGGACACCTGATTTTAAGTCAGGCGCGTATGACCAGTTTCGCCACCCCGGCGGCGGAAGGATAGCCCGGGCTAGGAGCCTGGGGCCATGTCCTTGACGCTCGCATAGCGCTCTCCGGACTTGTTCCGCCGCGTCTCCCGGAACTCCCCGAACGCCTTCGAGTCGAACTTCGTGCACGTGAGGACATAGCCCTTGCCGGGGTCCGCGTCCGCGAAGCCGCTGTCGGCTCCGGATTCGTACACCGGCTCGTTCCAGGCTGTGAGCGCCAACTTCGCGCCGAGCTTCGGGTAGGGCGCGACGACGAGCCCATATGGATCGTCCTGGTAGAAGGACTCGAGCTTTTGGACGTCGCCCTCGCTCACGCCCGAGCCGTACTGGATGACGATGCCGCCGTGCTCGAGGTTGTGGACGAGGATCGGCTGCTTGACCGGGTCGGGATAGAGCCCCCAAGGCGCCGGCGAATTGAAGTGGGGCCCGCTCGAGGGCGGAAACGAGTTGTACTTCACCTTCGCGTCGGGGCTCCCGAGGTGCTTGGCCGAGAGACCCGGGTAGGCCTGCTCGACGCAGTCCTTGGAGGAGATCGCGGAGGAGTCGTTCCCACCTCCTGCTAGGGCGGCGAACCCGACGACGACGCCGACCATTACGACCCCGATTGCCGAGAAGATCAGGAGATTGCGGAACGTGCGGCGCTCGGCCGGCGTTCGCTCGGCTGCGCGCTGCTTTGGCGCCTGCACCGGTCGGCGGGGAGGCGGGGGAGTCTTAGCTTTCTTGGCCAAATCTGTTCGATGGTAGCAACGGCCTATACTCACGCCCTCTACTGAGGAGGAGTGGAATGGGACTTCTGGACAAGCTTTTGGGGCGCGGGAAGAAGGCCGCGGGTGACGTGACCGGCGACACCTCGCTCCAGCACGAAGGGATGCATCAGGAACAGGAAGGCATGGCCGAGGATCGCGCGGCTGACGCGGAAGGACACGCGCAGGAAGCGCGCGAGGAGGCCGCCGAGCACCACGCCGAGCGCGAGAACTAGCTAAATCCGGCGTCGTCCGACGCCGTCTCTACCGTTCCGCGGTCCTATGTGGATCGTGGTCTTCATCCTGCTCGCCTTCGCCGGACTCGCTGCCGGCGCAGTCTGGTTCGTGCGCAACTTGCGCACCGAGCTCGGCGCCCTGCGGGCGGACTCCGGGGCGCAGCTCGACGCGCGGAGCGCGGCGGTCGACCGGCGGCTCGAGGCGATGACCTCGACGCTCGACCGGCGCCTCGAGAGCACCTCGAAGACGGCGAGCGAGATCCATCACCAGCTCGGGCAGCTCGGGCGCGCGAACGAGGAGATCCTCGCCCGCGCCAACGACCTCAAGCGGCTCGAGCAGGCCCTCAGGCCACCGAAGGCGCGCGGCGGCTTCGGCGAGCTCCTGCTCGCGAACCTGCTCGGCGACCGCCTTCCTACCGGCGCTTACGAGCTCGAGTACGGGTTCCGCGACGGCCAGCGAGTGGACGCCGTGATCAAGGTCGACCGGCTCGTCCCGGTCGACGCCAAGTTCCCGCTCGACAACTTCGAGCGCCTCGTCGAAGCCGAGAGCGACGAGCACCGCGTGCTGGCCGAAAGAGCGTTCGCGCGCGACCTGAAGGTCCACGTCGACGCGATCGCCCAGAAGTACATCCGACCGGACGAAGGAACCTACGACTTCGCGCTCATGTATCTCCCCTCCGAGGGCGTCTACTACGAGCTCGTCTGCGGCAAGACCGGGGCATTGCTCTCATACGCACACGACAAGCGGGTCTTCCCCGTCTCGCCGACGACATTCACATCGCAGCTCCAGGTGATCGCCCTGGGGCTGAAGGGGATGCAGATCGAGCACCGCGCGCAGGAAGTGATGGCGTACTGCGCCCAGCTCCAGAACGACTTTGGCCGCTTCCGCGACGACTTCCAGGTCGTCGGCAAGCACCTCGGGAACGCTCAGTCGAAGTGGGCTGAGGCTGATCGGCGTCTCGACAGAGTCGAGGGGAAGCTCGAGAAGGCCGCCGACTGGGAGGATGTCGCCGTCGAGGCGGTCGAGCCGGGCCAGGCGCACGAGCTTCCGCGAGCCGTCGACGCCGCGTAGACCTTCCTCCTACGGAGCGGTATTCAGGTCGTAGTCGTAGGTGACGACCTGCCACTGTCCGTCTTCGTATGCGACCCAGAGGCGGTAGCGAGCATTGAGCATGATCACGCCCCCGGCGGGCACCACCTGGCGCCCTTCGAGCCGGTAGACGAAGCAATCGGTCCCCGTGCCGACGGCGGGGCTGGCCGGACAGTCGTGCCGCAGAACGCCCGTGCCGCGCACCTTGCGGATTCCGTCCCGCCGAATCGAATCCTGGAAGGTCCGGATCTCGCGAGTGGCGAGTGGAGCGACGTCGGCGGCGATGGCATCCCAGCGGCCGACGACGACCAGCCGGCGCATGAAGTCGTCGGCGAAAACGTGGGCACTCTCGATCGGCGGGGCCGTGGCCTCCGACTTCGAACCGCCACAGCCCGCCGCGACGGACGTGGCGAAGATCGCGAGTGCGATCGCCGAAACGAGCCGAACGGTCAGGCTGCCGCCGTCTGCTCCTGCTTCAGGTAGCGGATGAGACCGCCTGCCACGACGATCTCGCGCTCCCGCGGGAGCAGGTCGTGAGTGAGCGTGATCTCTTCGTCCGCGCCCTTGATCTCGCAAGGGAGCTCGTCGAGGCCGTCGGCAATCTCGCGCAGGCCCGAGATGCCCCACGTCTGGCCCAGCTCGGCCTTGTCGTAGCCGGACTCGTCCTTGAAGAGGAGCGGGACAATGCCCTGTGCGATCAGGTTGCGCCGGTGGATTCGCGCGAAGCTCTTGGCGATCACCGCGCGCACGCCGAGCTGGAGGGGAGCGAGCGCCGCGTGCTCGCGGCTCGATCCCTGGCCGTAGTTGTCCCCGGCCACGATGAAGCCTCCACCCCACTCCTTCGCGCGGCGCGGAAACTCCGGATCACGATGCTGGAAGGTGAACTCGGCGATTGCGGGCACGTTGGAGCGATAGGCCATGACCGTGGCGCCGTCGGGCGAGAGGTCGCCGGTCGAGATGTCGTCGGGGGCGACGATCAGCACCCGCAGCTCGAGGCGGTCGGGAAGCTCGTCCTGGACAGGCGGCGGCTTGATGTTCGGGCCGCGTGGGATCTCGATCGACGCCGCCTCCTCCGCCGGCGCCGGCGCGAGGATGTGCGCCTGGACGACGGCCGGACGCGCGGACGGGCGCTCTGCAAGCTCTGGTGCCGGCAGCTCTCGCGGATCGGCGATCTCACCTTTCAACATCGAGGCCGCAGCGACCGCGGGCGAGCACAGATACACCTGATCGTCGGCCGTCCCGCTCCGGCCCGGGAAGTTCCGGTTGAACGTCCGCAGGGAGCTCGCCCCCGACGGCGGCGCCTGGCCCATGCCGACGCAAGGTCCGCAGGCGGGCTCGAGCATCCGCAGGCCGGCGGACATCAGGTCGACGTAGGTGCCCGACTGCGTGATCTGGTCGAGGATCTGCCGGGAGCCAGGAGTCGCGGTCGCCGAGATCAGCTTCTCGGAGATCCCGCTGCCGCGGAGAACCGCGCCGACGAGCGCCAGGTCCTCGTACGACGAGTTGACCGAGGAGCCGATGCAGACCTGCGCGAGCTCCGTTCCTGCGACCTCCTCGACCGGGACGACATTGCCAGGGCTCGACGGCCTGGCGACGAGCGGGACAAGCTGAGCCAGGTCGACGTGCTCCTCCTCGTCGAAGTCGCCGGCAGCGCCGGTCTCGAGCGCGACGAAGTCCTCCCCGCGCTCCTGCTCCTCGAGCCAGCGCTTCGTCTCGTCGTCGGCGGGAAAGATCGCGCCCGTCGCCCCGAGCTCGGCGATCATGTTGCAAATCGTGCCGCGCTCCGTGTAGCTCAGCGTCGCCACACCGGGACCGGTGAACTCGAAGATCGCACCGCGGCCGCCACGCACGCCTCGGCGGCGCAGGAGCTCGAGAATGACGTCCTTCGCCTGGATCCAGGGCCTTGCAAGCTCGTTGTCGAGGAAGACACCGACGATCTTCGGGCACGGCAGCTCGAAGGAGTGGCCCGCCATGCAGACGGCGACATCGAGGCCGCCGGCGCCGATCGCGATCATTCCGCACGAGCCCGACTGGGTCGTGTGGCTGTCCGCTCCGATCAGCGTCTTGCCGGGGACGGCGAAGCGCTCGCAGTGGATGTAGTGGCAGATCCCGTTCCCCGGGCGCGAGAACCACACGCCGTACTTGGCCGCCATCGCCTGCAGGAACCGGTGGTCGTCCGGGTTCTTGAAGTCGATCTGGAGGATGTTGTGGTCGACGTAGACGACCGCCGTCTCCACCTCGACGCGGTCGTGCCCGAAGAGCTCGAACTGCATCATCGCCATCGTCCCGGTGGCGTCCTGCACCAGCGTCTGGTCGACCGAGATCGCGATCTCCTGACCGGGGACGAGCTCGCCCCGGGTCAGGTGCTCTTCGAGAATCGTGCGTGCGAGAGAAGCCATTTCCGGCTCCTAGTATCGCAAGAGCGCGCCGACACCCTCCACGGGATCGAGATCCTGGTGGGCTGTGATCGCCCAGACCGTGCCTCCGTGGGCGACAGTCTGGTGCACGGCGAGGTCGAGCCCGTCGTCTCGCTGTTCCATCTCGGTCCCGTCGAGCGGGCACTGACCGCCGGCGGCGGAGAGCCGTCCGCACGCGGGGCACTGCCAGGCTTCCCGGTCGGCGTTCTCCGCGTAGAGCAGCACCTCGATCCGTTCGTCCGACGCGGCCTCGAGCGTCTCGCTCCAGCCCGACGAGGCGCGGCCTCCCCGCCCTGCCTCCTCGCGCCAGCGCGCGATGACCTCGCCCTCCTCCCGGGAACGCTCCTTGTCGAGGATGGGGCTCGCGAGCTCCAGCAGGTCGGCAGGCGACGCATGCGCCTCGGCATTCGTCCAGCCGACGACGGCGCCCTGGGTCTCCTTCGACAACAGCTCCTCGAACTCGGCGCGAGTCTCGTCAGAGCAGACGACGATCACCTTGGGCGAGCTCATCGCCCGCACCCGCCGGTCGAGCTCCTCCGCCACCTCGCGCAGATGCTCGCCGACGAGCTTCTCGATGTGGCGCTGGAACCGGGACTGCGACCACCCGCCCTGGTCGTGCTGACCCGGGATCTCGACCGTCCGGTCGGCGATCTCGCCGAGCCGCCCGGAGGCCAGTCTGAGCAGGTCGCCTCGTTCACGGCTGACGACCGCGACGATCGCGCCTTCTCCTCGGCCGACGAGCGGCACGAGCGGCGCCAGGTGGAATTCCCGGCCGACGTGGACCTTGTCCGGCACCGACTGGATGAGCGGACGCGGACGCCAGACGTTGTCGAGCCCGGCCGAGAAGATCGCGAGCCCCCGGGCGCCGTCGCGGTCGAACTCGCTCTCGAAGTACTCGCGGATCCGGTCGAAGTCGGCCTTGAGCGCAACTCGCTGGTCGTGCGTCAGGCCGCGGCCGTCGGCTCCCGCGTGCCGTTCTCCCTCTCCGAGGAGTGAGCTCACCCGCGCGTCGGCATCCCCGGCCGTCGGCACGATGCTCGGGTCGAGGTCGAGATAGAGGCTGATCGCACAGCCCTTCTCAGCGCGGAACTCCGCCAACTCACGGAGCCGGTCCCACGTGACGGTTTCAGCCATGTGCCCTCTCTCCTTGCCGGAAAGCGGCGATTCTACGCGTAGGACCTAGCGCTTTCGGGTGAACGTCAGCTTCCAGCTCACGCGCTCGACGACGCGGCCGGTGTCCTCGTCCTCGAGGTCGGTCTCTGCCGCGGCGCTGCCGGTCGCCGTTTGGGTCCGAACGCGCGAGTCCGCAAGGGCCTCTTCCGAGATCTCGCCCTCAGCCTCCTCGAGGCCTGACTGGATCGCACGCACTTGCGCCGATTCGGGCGGACAGCCCGCCGCGAGCCCAGGGAGCCGCGAGCGGCGGAACGAGATCTCGTTGCGCGCACTGCGGAAGAAGGCGAATCTCACGCCCTTGACGGCGCGGTGCCTGCGAGCGCAGGTCGAGCGCTTCGTGCTCGGAGTGCAGGGAGCCGCGACGGTCGTCGTCCTGCTCCCCGTCTGAACGACCTCCCCCGCGAGGAACCGCACGGCCGCCGGGGCGAACGAGACCATCCGGTTGTTGCGGAAGGTGACGACTACGGTCGTCGGACGCTTGCTTTGCAGCGTGACGACGCGCCGCCCAAGAGATCGATACGAGGTCGGACAACCGTTCACGTTCGTGCGGGAGACGGCGTTCCAGTTCTTCACGATCGTCGTCTTGAGGGTGACGCGAAAGGCAACCCGTTTGGCCTGTGCTGCCCCGTGGGCCGTCCCCGCGACGAACGCGAGCAGCCCGACCAGGGCAATGCCGGCGGATAGTTTCAGTAGACCCCGCATGTGCAGTCAGCGTGCATCCTGCCAACTGGAGGGGGGAAGTTTCAAGAGGTCCGATTCGTTGAATAACCTGAGGGCCCGAACGGCCCCACGAATCTCTGGAGCAACATGACTGACAACGACGTGCGAGACCTGATCATCATCGGCGGCGGGCCGGCCGGTTACACGGCCGCCCTCTATGCCGCGCGCGCGAATCTCAAGCCGCTTGTGATCGAAGGCATGATGTTCGGCGGCCAGCTCATGATCACGAGCGATGTCGAGAACTACCCGGGCTATCCCGAAGGCGTCCTCGGCCCCGAGATGATGAAGGACTTCCGCTCGCAGGCCGAGCGCTTCGGCGCGGAGTTCCTGACCGAAGACGTGACGGCGGTCGACTTCTCCGAACGGCCGTTCACCGTCGAGGTGGACGGCGACGAGTACCGGGCGCGGTCGGTGATCGTCGCGACCGGCGCGAGCGCGCGCCAGCTCGGGCTCGAGTCCGAGAAGGCAATGCAGGGACGCGGCGTCTCGTACTGCGCCGTCTGCGACGCCGCCTTCTTCAAGGAGAAGGACGTCGTGGTCGTCGGCGGCGGGGACTCGGCGATGGAAGAGGCGACCTTCCTGACGAAGTTCGCGAAGCATGTGTACATCGTTCACCGGCGGGACGAGTTCCGTGCCTCGCCGATCATGCTCGACCGCGCGCGGGCCAACCCGAAGATCGAGTTCATCACGAACGCCGTCGTCGACAAGGTGCTCGGCGAGGAAGGCAAGGTCAGGGCAGTAGCAATCCGCGACCTGAATACCGGCGAGACGAGGGAGATCCCCGCGCAGGGGCTCTTCGTAGCGGTCGGCCACGATCCCAATACGAGCCTCTTCCTCGACCAGCTCGAGCACGACGGGCCCGGGTACCTCATCGTCGAGCCAGGATCGACCAGGACGAACATCCCCGGCGTCTTCGCTGCGGGTGACGTCGTCGACCACACATACCGCCAGGCGGTGACCGCCGCCGGTACGGGCGCGATGGCTGCGCTCGATGCCGAGCGCATGCTCGCGGCCGAGGAAGGGCACGAAGCGACGGCGCTGACGGCCCCGCGCATCGAAGCGGAAACCGCAGAGGTCTAGGGCAAGCACTAGCCGAGTCGCGCAGTACCCTCGCCGCATGGCGGGGACGGCCTGGATCGACCTACTCGACCCTGACGAGGACGAGCTGCGGAAGCACGTTCCCGACGACATTCGTCCCGACGCGCTGCAACAGCTCCTGCGGCCGGCTTCTTCGGAAGGGGACATCCGCCCGTCCGTCAAGAGCCACGGCGGCTACATCCTCGGCCTGGCGCTCGTGGCCGTTGCTTTGCCCGAAGAAGACCGCGTCTTCTACCAGGAGGTCGATTTCGTTCTCACCCGGGAGCGGATCGTCACCGTGCGCAAGACGCCGGGCGCCGAGCAACCGTTCGACCCCAGCCGCGTCCGGGACCTCTGCGACGTGCATCGTCACGAGGTGCCACCCGGGATGATCGCCTACTACCTCGTCGACGAGATCGCCGAGCGGTACCTCGACCTGCTCGACGACATCGACGAGGAGATCGACGAGCTGGAGGAGCACATCGACGAGTGGCCGCCCGAGAAGACCCGCAGGCGCATCTCGCAGTTCCGACACGACCTGCTCCACATCCGAAGGACGCTCGCGCCGACGCGAGATGCCGTGCGCGAGATCGTGGACGGCCGAGTCGACCTCCAGGGTCGGATGCCGTTTTCGCGCGAAGTGTTCCCAAACGAGATCGAGCGCCAGTTCGCAACCACCTACGACAAGTTGCTTCGGGCCACAGAGGCGATCGAGTACGCCCGCGAGCTGCTCGCCGCCGTCCGGGATTACCAGCAGGCACGGGTCGCGATCGACCAGAACGAAGCGATGAAGAGGCTGACCGCGATCGCCTCGATCCTCCTCGTCCCGACCTTCATCGTCGGACTCTACGGCCAGAACTTCAGACACATGCCCGAGCTGCGCTGGGGCTTCGGCTATTGGTGGTCGTGGGGCTGGATCCTCGCAAGCACCGTTTTCCAGGTCGTGTTTTACCGCCGCAAGGGCTGGATCTAGGAGCCGAGAGATGTCGCCGTGCGAGGGCAGACCGCACGGCTACGATCGGAACCATGGCCTGGTTCATCTGCCCGAACTGCAAGCACCGATCGATCGACGTCGACGGGGTCGAGGGCTTCTCCGAGCAGGCGCCTGCATGCCGGCGCTGCGGCTTCGGCTTCCTCTTCGAGCTGCTGGACGACTACTACCCCGCGCCGACGACAGGCTTCGTCGTCTGCGACTCGGAGGGTCGCGTCCTCGCGCTCGGACGTGGGGTCTTCGAGCTGACCGGTTACCAGGAGAAGGACGTCCTCGGGCGGGATGTCATGCAGGCGTTCGGTCTGTCAGGGTTCGAGGAGGGAAAGAACCCCGCCGAGCTCTCGCGCGAATGGGGAGTCCGCCGCCTCGGGGAGCGACTCGAAGTGCGCACCCGGAACGGTCTCGACCAACCGGTGACTGCAGACTTCTTCCCTGCCTATGACGACGACGGCGGCCTCATGGTCGCGCTGACGCGACGCAACTAGGGCGTGGCTCCCACGGTGCTCCGAACCAGGTAGTCAGCGCGTCGCGCAAGCCGGTTTCTGTGCCCTCTCCGACCCAGGCGACGTAGCCATCGGGTCTGATCAGCACGGCAGCGGGGGGTGCAACCTGGCCCAGCGCCGGAAGCTCCCACGTACCAGCGTATTTGGCCTCGATCAGCTGAACCCGATCTGTCCATCGAGTGATGTCGAAGCCGCCAGGCTCAGCGAGGTTCAGAAGCACCGGCCGGGCGTCGTGGAGGAGGCTGAAGACCCGCAGCGGGCCGTCGGCGGTGAGCAGGTCGAGATCGGGCATGCGGCGCCCGAGCAGCGGGTGTCCCTCGCCGAGGTCGTAATGAATGTCCAGGCCGGACATCATCGCGGCGAATCGCTTGCGCGGCTCGTCCATGCTCAGCAGCTCGGACACGGTGTCGCGCAGCGCCTCGATGCGGTCGTCGACGCGCATCAGCGCGACTTGCGCCATCGTGTTGCGAAGGATGCGGGCAGCGACCGGGTGGCGCTCGGCGTGGTAAGTATCCAGGAGGCTTTCCGGCGATGTCTGCTTGACCACCTGGCCCAGCTTCCAGCCCAGGTTCACCGCATCCTGCACACCGGTGTTGAGGCCCTGTCCACCGACCGGGGAATGCACGTGCGCGGCGTCGCCGGCCAACAGGATCCGTCCCTCGCGGTAGGCCGCGGCCTGCCGAGTCATGTCGGTGAACCTGGTGATCCAGGTGGGACTGTGGATCCCGTAGTCGGTCCCGTACACGGCGATGAGGCCTTCGCTGAGATCGCGCAGGGTGGGCTCCGCGGTGGCTCCGACGTGCGGTTCGGTCACCATCACCCGCACCGTCCCCCCATCCTCGTAGACCACCTCGCCGTCGCGGATCTCGTACTCCACCTTGCCCAACGAATTGATGCCTGAGGCAGTGCGGCGGGTGCCCAGTTCCGGCTCCTCGGCCATCTCGCCCTCGGCGAGCAGAGCGCTCGTCGTCGGATCCCAGCCGGGGAAGTCGATGCCGGCTGCCTTCCGGATGATGCTGCGGCCTCCGTCGCACCCGACGAGGTATTCCGTCCGCAGCGACTGGCTGTCGGACAGTTCGACGTCGACGCCCGTGTCGTCCTGCGCGAAGCCTGTCACCTCACGTCCGCGATGGATCGTCACCGCCAGCTCGCCGACCCAGCCGGCCAGGATGCGCTCGATGTGGTTCTGCCACAGCCCGAGCCCGTAGTTGTGCCGGGTGGGGAAGTCGCTGATGTCCAAAGACTCGCCGGGGAGGAAGGCCGCGACCTGCGCCACCTGTCCCTCCGAGAGGAACCGATCGGCGATCCCGCGTTGATCGAGAACCTCGATCGTCCGTGAGTGCAGACCCCCTGCGCGCGAGCCGGGGAGGTCTTGGCCGGCGCGCCGCTCCACAACGGCAACGTCCACCCCCGCCAACGCCAGCTCGCCCGCCAGCATCAGCCCCGTCGGGCCGCCTCCGGCTACCACCACCGCATGTTCGGCCATTCGGAGATTCTGCAGCACGCCCCGTTAGACGCGACTCGACGGACAGAGGTCGTTCAGGACGCACTCTTCGCAGCGCGGCCGGCGCGCGAGGCAGACGCGGCGGCCGTGCCAGATCAGCAGGTGCGGGAATACGCCCCAGCGCTCTCGCGGGACGATCTTCATCAGGTCCCGCTCGATCTTGACCGGGTCGTCGCGCCTGGTGAGGCCGAGCCGCTGGGAGAGACGGCGAACGTGGGTGTCGACGACGATCCCCTGCGTGTGGCCGAGCTCTGACGCGACGACGTTCGCTGTCTTTCTCGCGACGCCGGGTAGCCGCGTGAGCTCCTCGAGCGTCCGCGGCACCTTGCCGTCGAACTCCTCGACCAGCATCTTCATCGTCCCGCGCAGCGACCTCGTCTTCTGCCGGAAGAAGCCGGTCGGCCGGATGTCGTTCTCGAGCTCCTCGACCGGTACCGCGAGGTAGTCCTCGGGCCGGCGGTACTTCTGGAACAGGGCCGGCGTGACTCGGTTCACGTTGACGTCGGTCGTCTGCGCCGAGAGCATCACGGAGACGAGCAGCTCGAGCTCGTTCCTGAACGTCAGCGCGATCGTCGCGTCCGCGTGCTCGACCAGGAGCCGCTCGATAATCGGGACGATGCGCGCCCGCTTCGGCCCGACGCGCTTCCGGGCCTCGGCGACGAAGCTACGCACCGTTGAGCCGCGGTCCCGCGCAGACGAGATCGAGCGCGGGGCACGTGGGGCAGGCGTAGTCGCTCGGCGTCGGGCGGAAGTTTCCGGCCTGGATGGTCGCGATTGCCTCCGACAGCTCGCTCTCCAGAGCCGGCAGGTCCGCGGCCCCGAAGGAGCTACTCACGAGGTCGTCCGGGCGCTCGAGGAACTGGTAGACGACCTCGACCTCGGAGGCTCCGGCCCGCAGGATCGCGAGTGCGTACACGAGCCGTTGGAGCCGGTACTCGCGCTCGACGACCTCGGCCGGCGTCGCCCCTTCGAGCACATTCGTCTTGTAGTCGAGGACGAAAGCCCGGCCGCTGGCCTCGTGAAACACGTCCACGCGCCCCCGCAGGAGAACCCCGTCATGCTCGAACGAGAACGAGCGCTCGACCGAAGCGCCGGGGAGGGACGCAATCCGCCTGGCGAGTTCCGACCGGCAGTAGTCCTCGATCAGGCCTCGCACGCGTGCAACTTCGTCGTCGGTCGCGGTTGGATAGCGCCCCCGCACCGCTTCCGCCAGGTCGGCGGGCGGTTCCGGGGAAGCCAGATCGAGCTCCTCGAGGAGGACATGAACGGCGTCGCCGATCTCGGTTGCAGCCAGGCCCCCCTCCCCGGATCCCCGGGCCGGCCTTGTCTCCCGCAGCCCGACGATCCGCTCGGCGTAGAACCGATAGGAGCACCGCTCGTAGAGCGAGAGGGAGCTGTACGAAAGCGTCCGCACGCGGTTGGCCGGCGGCTCCGGCAGCGGCACGAGGTCGGGCAGCCTGGGCGCGTCGATGATCGCAAGGCTCCCGTCTTCGAGTGCGAAGAGGGCGAGCTGCGGATCCTCCTCGGTCTCCTCGACCTCGATCTCGGCCGGCTCGTGGCCGTCGAAGCGGTCGAGACGCAGGATGAGCCGCGCTCCGTCGCGCTCGATCTCCACGGGAGCGTCGGTCGCGTCTTCGAGCTCCTTCGCGTCGAGCCGCGCAAGCACCCAGCCGATCGGAGTCGACTCGTCACCGGCACGCGTCGGGTCGATCGAGCCCGAGACGATGAGGCGGTCGATCGCACGCGTCATTGCGACGTAGTAGAGGCGCCGTCGCTCCGCCTCGGCGGCCTCGTCCTCGACCTTCTTCACCTCCTCGTAGTCCGAGGTCGGGAGGCGCGTGCCCGTCGACGGATCGGCGACGCGGAAGCCGAGACGGCCGTCGGGCAGGCAGAGGATCTCGTCCGTGTCGCGCGCTGCTCCGTGGCGGCCTGCGTCCGCAACGACGACGACCTTGAACTCGAGGCCCTTCGCGCCGTGGATCGTGAGCAGCCGGATGACATCGGTGCCCTCCTCCTCTGCAACCGCTTCGAGCTCGGAGGCGCCGACGACGCCCTGCTCGCGAACGAAGCGCACGAAGCCCTCGACGTCGGGCCCGCGCAGCTCCTCGTACGAGCGCGCCAGCCGCGCCAGCTTGCGCAGGTTCGCGTAGCGCCGCCGCCCGTCCCACTGGGCGAGCACCGCGAGGTCGTAGTCGTGGTCGGCGATCACACGCTCGCAAAGACGTTCGATGGAGAGCCTCGAAGCGAGACTTGCCAGGCGGTCGTAGCGCTGCTTGAACGCACGGAAGAACTGGGCGTCGCGATCCGAGAGGCCCGCCGGGAGCGAGCGTTCGAGCCCGACGAACAGGGGCCGGCGCTCGGCAGCCCGCCGCAGATGCATGAGCGCGTCGTTCGAGACGCCCACGAACGGCGAGGCGAGAACTGTGACGAGCGCCTCGTCGTCGTAGCGGTTGTGCAGGAGCCGCAGGTAGGCCAGGAGGTCGATGACCTGCTGCTGGTGGTAGTAGTCGCGGCCGGTCGCTCGAAAAGTCGGGAGGCCGAGCTCACGGAGAGCCTCTTCGTAGAGCTTCGCGTCGGTTCCCGCCGCGAAGAGGAGGACGATCTCGCCTGGAGTCGCCTCGCCGGACTCGACGAGATCCTTGACGCGCGTCGCCACATGCTTGGCCTCGGCGGCGCGCCAGTGCGTGCCGCTTTCCTTGTACGTCGCCTTGTCGGTGACGAGCAGCTCGACCGCGGTGCCGAAGGCAGGATCGGCAAAGCGGCCCGCAGCAGAGAGCGGCTGAAACGAGTCGCCGAAGTCAGCCGAGAAGAGGTGGTTGATGACCTCGAGCACCTCGGGCCGCGAGCGGTAGTTCTCGGTGAGGGCAAGCACGCCGCCGGAGGCCTCGCGGCGCTCGCGAAAGACGTCGACGTCCGCGTGCCGGAAGCGGTAGATGGACTGAAACTCGTCGCCGACGAAGAAGAGGTCCTCGGTGGCGAGCAGGTCGATCAGCTCGCACTGAAGGCGATTCGTGTCCTGGAACTCGTCCACGAGCACCGAGCGGAAGTGCCAGCTCTCGCGGTCGCGAATCGCGGGGTGATCCCGAAGGAGGTTCCTCGCGTTCAGCTGGAGGTCCTCGAAATCGAGCGCGGACTCACCATCCTTGGCGGCTGCGTAGGCGTCGGCGAAGCGCCTCAGCAGCTCCTCGAGGAGCCCTCGGTCTCTTGCTGCGAGCTCGTCGAGCGCCGCCTGCTCGACTCCGTGGCGCGCCTCCTCGTAGCTCGCGAACCGGTCACGCGGCCCGCCCCGGGCGGCCAGGTCGGAGAGGTCGATCAGCCGCTCGGCCGAAGGCGGGCGCTCGAGAAGGTCGAGTGCCCGCGCCGCGCTCTCCCGGGCCGTCTCGGCCTTCTCCATCCCGGCCGTGTCCTCGAGCACGCACCGCGCCGCCTCGCGCAACTCCTCGATTCGCGAATCCAGAGGCGGCCTGCCGGCGATCTCGAGGACGAGCTCCCGGCCCGCGGAGCGCAGCGTCTCGAAGACGCCGGTCAGCATCCGGCGCAGGCCGCGCGCCCGATACGTCGCCAGCAGCCGGATCCGCTCGGGGTCCCCGGACGCACAGAAGGCCTCGAGCGCCTGCTCGAACGCCTCGCCGGCCAGCACCCGAGCCTGGTTCTCGTCGAGCACACGGAAACGCGGGTCGATGCCGGCCTCGAAGGGATGCGCCTTCAGCAGGCGGTGACAGAAGCCGTGGATCGTCGAGATCCACGCGCCGTCCAGCTCTCGTGCCAGATCGTGGCGCCCGAGCTCGGCGAGCCGCTGCCGAATTCGCCCACGCAACTCACCGGCAGCCCGCTCGGTGTATGTGATCGCCAGCACCGAGTCGATGGGCAGGCCGCGATCGCAGACCGCTCGCACGAAGCGCTCGACGAGCACCGTCGTCTTGCCCGTCCCCGCGCCCGCGGAGACGAAGACGAGGCCGCCAGCGTCGATCGCCGCCAGCTGCTCCTCGTTCGGAGTGCGGGCCTCCTCGACCACGGTCATGACCTCGCCACCCGGCACATCGACCACAGATCGCACCACGTCGGGCACGGAAAGCCGCCCTTCGGATCGTGCCGGACCTCGCCGGAGCGGATGCGCTCGACGAAATGGACCGCGTGCTCCTTCGCCCGCTCGGTCTGGGCCCAGAAGGCTTCCTCGTCGAGGTAGTCCTTCCGGGCGAAGCCGGGAACGTCTTCCTCCGCCTCGGCCCTCAGGAGGCCGCGCGCCTGTCGCTCGCCGGCGAGCGCCCTGTAGAGCCCGCCGAGCGGCTCGATGCCGACGAGGTCGCGCAGGACGAGCATGTAGAGCGGGATCTGCAGCTTGAGCTCCGACTCGATCTTCGCCGCCGAGTGGACCGTCTTCCCGGACTTGTAGTCCTGGACGATCCCGCGGGCGCTGAACGGGTCGAGGTCGATCCGGTCGATCTTCCCGGTGACAGCGAAACCGTCGATCTGCAGGCCGCTCTGGAGCTCGGGCGCCGAGCGGTCGGAGCCGAAGGAAACCTCGAAACGTCGAGGCACGAGCCCGAGCGGCGACTCCGCCTCCTCGCGCACGTAGTGCTCCAGGTCGCGCCAGAGGCTCTCCTCGAGCTCGCGGCGCTGAAGGTCGCCGAGCTCGAGCCAGACGCCGCTCTCGATCGCCTCGGCCAGGCACTCGCGCAGGAAGACGAGCCCGTCGTCAAGGTGCTCCGCGCCGAGTCGCTCGATGCCGAGCCGCTTTGGCACGCCTGAGAAGAACTTGTACAGCGTCTGGTGCGCGATGGAGCCGCGGAGGCGTGCATCGACCTCGCCGTCGATCGTGCGCGGCGAGATCACGCGCTCGATGAACCAGATCGACGAGCAGTCGGCGAAACCCTCGAGCTCGGTGACGCCGAAGGTCGCCCGCGCCCGAAGGTCGTCGAGCAGCACCGGATCGGTGATCTCCGTCGGACGTGAGAACGCCCCACGGGCCCGGTCGAGACGGCGCTCCCAGCCGTTGGTGCGCGCCAGTGCCGAAGCTTCGCCGGCATCCGTCGCCGCGAGCGCGCTCAGCGCCCTAAGCCGCTCGCGCTCGGTCGGCGCCTCATCCAGCCGCCAGGTGAGCGAGGCGAGCGACCGCCGCTGCGTCCACCGGGCAACGTCCTCGGCGCCGTAGAGCGAGCGCACCTCGTCCCAGAACGGGCTCGGCTCCCGCGGCGAGCCCTCGTCGCTTGCCGCCTCACGGACGAGGTAGAGGCGCCGGGCTGGGCGAGTGCAAGCGGTGTAGAAGAAGAAGCGCTCCCGCGAGACCGAGTCCGGCTTGACCAGGCGCGCTTGCCGGGAGCGCTCGTCGATCGAGCGGCGCTCCTCGTCCGCGATGAAAGGCGACCCCTGCGAGCGGCGGGGCAGGCTGCCTTCCTCCAGACCGAGCAGGAACACGACGTCTGTTCGCCGCGTCCGCGCTCGCAGCAGGTCTGTGACCGCGACCCGGCCGGGCTCGTCTCCGCGGGCCAGGCGGAGCTCCGACCGCTCGAGCGCCGTGAAGATCTCTTCGCGGGTGAGTGCGCCGCCGAGAGCGATCCAGTCCTCGAGCTCGCTGAGGAGCTCCGCAACGGCCTTCTCAGCCCGCAGGTCGAGGATCGCCTCCTCGCTCACCGGCGGGGCCTCGAGGCCATACGCCGCCCGGACCATCGAGCGCGCGAGCCCGCGCACGGCCGTCAGCAGATCGCCTTCCTCTCGGAAGATGTCGAGGACCCTGAGCGGCTGGCCGCGGAGCTTCACCGTCTCGTCGACGACACGGATTGGGTCGTTGATCGCACGGCCGCGCAGTCGCCCCTCCAGGTAGTCGACGTGGGCGCGCGTGAGACCGGAGAACGGCGAGCGCAGGAACCCGTAGAGGTCGTGACGGTCGCCTCCGAGCCAGTCGAACCGCAGCAGCGCGAAGAGCGCCTTGCCGAAGGCGGTTCGCCCGATCCGGATTCGCCCTTCGATCGCGAACGGGACGCCGATCGCGCCGAACGCCGTCTCGATCTGGCCGCGGTGGCGATCGAGGTTCGGGCACACGAGCAGGATCTCCTCGGGAGCCGTGCCGCCCCGGATCAGGGCCAGCGCCTCCTCGGCGACCAGCTCGAGCGTCCCACGCGCGCCCGCACCCTCGAGAAAGCGAATCGACCCATCGAGCTCTGGGCAGGTCGGCGGCTGCTCGGAGAAGAGATGGCGCTCGAGGTGCGCGAGGGCAGCCGGGGCGATCTCGTCGTAGCGAGGCGGCAGTTCCTCGATGCGGCCTGCGGCGAGCGCCGTCAGGTCGTCCGACGTCCGTCGAAGCGAGTCGAATGCGGCACGATTCGGCTCGTAGGGGAGCGAGACCGTGACCTCCGCGCGCCCGGCGAGCGCCTGGAGCAACGCCCATTCGGCGCCGGTCAGGTCCTCGAAGCCGTACGCAAAGACCGGCCGGCCCTCCCAGGACTCGAGCTCCGCGGCCACGCGCTCGGCTGCGTAGCGGCGTTGCAGGTCGCGGTCCCAGAGCTCGAGCCGATCGAGCTCGGCGCGATAGGCCCCGTACAGGCGGGCGAGGTCGCCCTCCAGGTCAGCCGGCTCGACCAGACCGGACTCGAGCTCGCTCAGCGCGCTGGACAGCGCATCCGCGAAGCCGGCGAAGCGCGCCGAGTGCCCGAGCCCGTTGAGCGAGGCCGCCGAAACCGCGGTTCGGACGATGAGCTGCCGCTGGGCATCGGTCACCACCGGCCGGTTGGCGCCGCCGTCGCGGGCGAGCCGCTCGAAGAGGCGGTCGAAGGTCCCGATCTCGCCCGAGAGGAGCGCGCCACGCCGCGCGAGGAGCTCGCGCTCGATCCGCTCGACGTCCGACCCGTAGGGCACGATGAGCACCGGATTGCGGTCGAGCACGTCCAGGTAGCGCTCGAGGAGCAGCGCAACCTTGCCGGCGTTCGCCGGTCCTGAAAGCAGCGTCAAGCCCTGCCGCGAGGCCATCGACCTATCGTAGACCTGCGGTCCGACGTCTCCCGGACCCCGCTCAGGCCGAGTGCGGAACGTGCGTCAAACGCGGGCGGCGCCCGCCTGCGTTTACTTCGCGCCGGCTGCGGACTTTGGCCGGCGGCCCCGCCTGGCCGCTGCGTGGCCCGGCATCTCGCTCGCGCAGTTGTCGCAGAGGTCAGCCTGCTTCGAGCCGCGCCGCGCATCCGTGTAGTTCAGCCGCAATGTCGCGCCCTTGCCTTCGCCTACTTCACGACCACACCTGTCGCAAACGAGAACGGTCTTTCGTGCCATTGATATTGCCTCCTGAAAAGGATGAACGGGGGAAGAGGAGCGTATCGGAAAGGTGAAGGTAATTCACGCGGCAACTCGCGCGCGTCGAATTCGCCACGAACGCAACAAAGCGAGCAGCGCGCGTTCCTCCCGATCGAGCCCCTTGGCGCGCGCACCCACGACACGCAAATGCCGCGGACGGAAGTCGTCGATCGTTCGCCCGTCCAGATATTGCTCGACGACGGCCGGGCTGACATATGAGGAGCGGGCGACGGCGGGGGTATTTCCGAGTTTCTCGCCGACAGCGCGCATGACTCCGGCGACGACACGCTTCCCCTCGGTTTCGGTGTCCGTCGGACCACGCTCTGCGAGCGCGATCGCCGCCAGGAGCGTGCCGCCCCACGTCCGGAAATCCTTCGCCGTGAATTCCTCGCCGAGGTGCTCGTTGATGTACTCGTTCAGCCGCGCTCCGGTGAGATTGCAAAGCGAGTCCTCGTACGAGTAGCGAAAGAGCCGGCCGCCGGGCAGCTTGATCAGCTCCTTCATCGCAGCGGCGAGCTCCTCATCCACGACCGCGGTCCGTACCCAGACCCGGTGCTTGCCTCGGTAGCGGAACGAAATCCGGCTCCCCCGAACCGAGACATGGCTCTTGCGCAGGGTCGTGATGCCGAAGGTCCTGGTCGTGCGCGCGTAGCGCTCGGTGCCGACCCGAAACCAGCCGAGATTGATGAGCCGAATCGCGAGCGCGCACGTCCATTCGGGATCGAACGGCTCGCGCGCCATGTGCTTGCTCATCGCCTTCCGCAGATCCGGAAGCCGCTCTGCAAAGCGGACGAGGCTGTCGAACTTCTCCCGCTCCTGCTGGGCGCGGAACTCGGGGTGGTAGAGGTACTGGCGCCGTCCAGCTCGATCGACGCCGGTTGCCTGGAGCTTCGCTTTCGGCCGGGGCGAGATCCAGACGTCGCGCCACGCGGGTGGGATCACGAGCTCCTCGATTCGCTCGATCTTGTCCGGGTCGGTGATGCGCTTCCCGCGCGAATCGAGATAGCGAAACTGCCCCTTCCGGCCCTGGCGCCGCCAACCTCCTCTCCGTGCCATGCGAGCCGTGTACCCGAGGGCCGTAGGATCCAATCAATGGCCGAGACGACGATTGCCGTCCTCGAAGGTGACGAGACGGGGCAGGAGCTCCTAGACGAAGCGCTGCGCGTGCTCGATGCGGGGGTCGTCGGCTTCGACCTCGCCTTTGACCGGTTCGACCTCTCACTCGAATCGCGCCGGGCGACGACGAACAAGGTGGTGCATGACGCAGCGGCCGCGATCCGCAAGCACGGGCTCGGGCTGAAGGCGGCGACGATTACGCCGGAAGGGGCCGACGACGTCGGCTCTCCGAACCGGATTCTCCGCGAGGAGATCGGCGGTCGCGTGATCGTCCGCACGGGCCGGCGCATCCCGGGGGTCATTCCGCACGGCGGCGTGCACGCCCCGATCTCGGTCGTCCGCATGGCGGTCGGGGACGCCTACGGCGCGAAGGAGTGGCGGGAGGGGGAAGGGATGGATGAGGCGGCCTTCCGCACAGAGCGGATCGAGCGCCGGATCTGCCGCGGGGTCGCCGAGTTCGCGTTCCAGCTCGCCGAACGGACTGGGGCCAAGGTCTTCGGGGGGCCGAAGTACACGGTCAGCCCGATCTACGAGGGGATGCTCAAGGAGGAGATGGACGCCGCCGCCGAGCGCCATCCGGAGGTGCCCTACGAGCCCCAGCTCATCGACGCGACCTTCGCCCTGCTGATCGCGACCGCAGGCGACCCGCTCGTCATCCCTTCGCTCAACCGCGACGGAGACATCCTCTCCGACCTCGTTCTTCCCCTCTTCGGGTCGATCGCGGGCGCCGAGTCGCTGCTCGTCGCATTCGGCGACGACGATCCTGAGCAGATGAGCGCCGTGATGGCCGAGGCCGCGCACGGCACCGCCCCCGCGCTCCAGGGGAAGAACGTCGCGAACCCGCTGGCGATGATCCTCGCCGGTGCCGCCGTGCTCGCTTACGCGGGCGAGGAGGGCGAGCAGGCGTCGCGTGCGATCCGCGAGGCGGCTCTGGAGGCCGTCGCAGAAGGCATCCGCACGGCGGATCTCGGCGGCCACGCCGGCACGACCGAGTACACCGACGAGGTCATCCGGCGGACGAAGACAAAGCGCGAGGTCTGGTCGACGCTCTAGTCGAGTCGCCGGGGTCCTGCCAGACGAGCGCGTCGAGCTCGTCCTCGCCCCACGCCACGGTGAAGACGCCGACGAGCTCGGGGTCGAACTGCGTTCCCGCGCAGCGTTCCAGCTCCTCCAGCGCGTCCGATACGTGTCTCGGCGGACGGTACGGCCGGGTCGAGGTCATCGCGTCGAACGAGTCCGCCACGGTCAGGATCCGCGCTTCCAGGGGAATCCGCCCTTCGGCGCGGCCGCGAGGGTAGCCCGCCCCGTCCCAGCGCTCGTGGTGGTGGAGAACCGACGGCAGGATCTCCCGGGGTGCGCCAAGCGAGCGGAGCATGCGCACGCCGGCCGCTGGATGGTCGCGCACCTGGTCGAACTCCGTCTCGGTCAGAGGCCCGCGCTTCAGAAGGATCGCCGGTGGAACCGTCAGCTTGCCGACATCGTGGAGCAGGGCGCCGAGCCGCAGGACCGAGAGCCGCTCCTTGTCGAGGCCCATCGCCTTCGCCATCGCCTTGGCGAAAACGGTGACCCGCGACGCGTGACCCCTGGAGTAAGGGTCACGTGCTTCGATCGCGGCCGAGAGTTGAGCCAGGCTCGCCACAGACCTCGACAGTTCAAGATCGAGGCGCCGTTCCCTGCCTCTAGAGTTCCGCCGGGCATGAAGGTGGGCGTCCCCAAGGAGACTGCGGCGGGCGAGCGGCGAGTGGCGCTCGTGCCCGACATCGTGGCCAAGCTGGTCGCGTCCGGGATCGACGTCGTGGTCGAGCCCGGAGCCGGTATCGCTGCATCCTTCACCGACGATGCGTTCCAGGAAGCGGGCGCGACACTCGGGAATCCCTGGGAAGCCGAGATCGTCGCGAAGGTCCGCAAGCCGAGCGCCGACGAGGTCGCCCGGCTGGGCGAGGGCCAGGTGCTGATCGGCTTCCTGCAGCCGCTGACCGACAAGGACGGGATCGAGCAGCTCGCCTCACGCGGCGTGACCGGCTTTGCGATGGAGTCGATCCCGCGCATCACCCGCGCCCAGCCGATGGATGCGTTGTCTTCCCAGGCAACAGTCTCGGGCTACAAGGCGGTCGTCCTCGCAGCCGACCGGCTGCCGAAGTTCCTGCCCATGCTGATGACCGCCGCCGGGACGGTTGCCCCCGCGAAGGTGCTCGTGATCGGCGCCGGCGTCGCCGGGCTCCAGGCGATCGCCACAGCACGGCGCCTCGGCGCCGTCGTCTCCGGCTTCGACGTGCGGCCCGTCGTCAAGGAGCAGGTCGAGAGCCTCGGAGCCAAGTTCCTCGAGCTCGGCGTCGTCGGCGAGGAGACCGAGGGCGGCTACGCGCGCGAGCTCTCCGAGGAGGAGCAGCGCCGCCAGCAGGAGGAGCTGGAGAAGCGGATCGGCGAGTTCGACGTCGTCGTGACGACCGCGCTCATCCCGGGACGGCCCGCGCCGAAGCTGATCCCGCAGTCGGCGATCGAATCAATGCGGCCGGGATCGGTGATCGTGGACCTCGCCGCCGAGGCGGGCGGCAACGCCGACTTGACCCAGGCCGACCAGGAGGTCGATCACCAGGGCGTGACGATCCTCGGCCCGACGAACCTGCCGAGCACGATGCCCTACCACGCAAGCCAGCTCTACGCCCGCAACGTCTCGTCGCTCGTCCAGCACCTGGCGCCGGAAGGGAACCTCACCCTCGACTTCGAGGACGAGATCACGGCGGGCGCCTGCGTCACGCGCAAGGAGGAGGTGCCTGCGTGAGCTACCAGCTGGTCACCGAGATCACGATCCTCGTGCTGGCCGCGTTCGTCGGCTTTGAAGTGATCTCGAAGGTGCCGACGCTCCTGCACACGCCGCTCATGTCCGGCACGAACGCGATCCACGGGATCGTGATCGTCGGCGCGATCATCGTCATGGGCACCCCCCACCCCGGGATCTTCATGCGCCTCGTCTCGTTCTTCGCCGTGATCCTGGCGACGGCGAACGTCGTCGGCGGCTTCGTCGTCACCGACCGGATGCTCGAGATGTTCAAGAAGCGCGAAGAGCCCGGGGACAAGGCCCCGTGAGTCAGACCACCGCAAACCTGCTGTATCTGGTCACGATCGTGGCGTTCATCCTCGCGCTGCGCTTCCTCTCGTCGCCTCGTCACGCGCGCCTCGGCGTCCAGATCGGCGCCGCCGGGATGGTCTGGGCCATTCTCGTCACGCTCGGGTTGGACGTGGTGGAGACCGGCTGGTGGTGGATGGCGGCCGGGATGCTGATCGGCTCGGTGATCGGAGTCGTCGGTGCGAAGAAGGTGAAGATGACCGCGATGCCGCAGATGGTGGCGCTGTTCAACGGCGTCGGCGGCGGCGCGGCGGCCCTCGTCTCGCTCGTCGAGTTCCACAGCGTCTGGGCGCATGCCGGCGACGTCGGCGTCGAGCGCGGCGTTGCAACAGTCATCTCGGCGCTCGTCGGCTCGATCTCCTTCTCGGGCTCGCTCGTCGCCTTCGGGAAGCTCCAGGAGCTGATCAGCGGCCGACCGATCACGTACCCGGCCCAGCAGGTCGGCAATGCGGTCCTCTTCGTCGGGTCGATTGCGCTCGCTGCCGTTGCGATGGGGACGGTGGAGTTCTGGCTGCTTGCGGCGGCAATCGGCGTGGCGGCTCTGTTCGGAATCGTCTTCGTCCTGCCGATCGGCGGCGCCGACATGCCGGTCGTGATCTCGCTGCTGAACGCCTTCACCGGCCTCGCTGCCGCGGCGACCGGGTTCGTGCTGCACTCGAACGTCCTGATCGTGAGCGGAATGCTCGTCGGGGCCTCCGGAACGCTGCTCACGACGCTGATGGCCCGCGCGATGAACCGCTCGCTTGCGAACGTCCTCTTCGGCGCGTTCGGCAAGGTCGTGGCGACTCCGGGAGCGGCGGCCGCGGGCGGCGACGGTGCCGCCGTGCGCTCGGCGAGCGCCGACGACGTCGCAGTCATGCTCGCGTTCGCGCGTCGCGTCGTCTTCGTCCCCGGCTACGGACTGGCGGTCGCCCAGGCCCAGCACGACGTGCGCAACCTCGCGGAGCTGCTGGCAGAGAGGGGCGTGGACGTCCGCTACGCCATCCATCCAGTCGCCGGCCGCATGCCGGGGCACATGAACGTCCTGCTCGCCGAGGCCAACGTCCCCTACGACGAGCTGTACGAGATGGACACGATCAACCCGGAGTTCCCGCAGACGGACGTGGTCGTCGTCGTCGGGGCCAACGACGTCGTCAACCCGGCTGCGCGCAACCAGCCTGGAAGCCCGATCTACGGGATGCCGATCCTCGACGTGGACAAGGCTCAGAACGTCGTCGTCGTCAAGCGCAGCATGTCGCCCGGGTTCGCCGGGATCGACAATCCGCTCTTCTACGACCCGAAGACGGTGATGCTCTTCGCCGACGCGAAGGCGGCGATGGAGCAGCTGATTGCGGCCGTCAAGACCGTTTGACGAGCGTTCCGTTTCTGTTTGGGCGTGACGTCGAGGCCGCAGTCTCGCCGGAGCGCGCGCTCGAGGCCGTGCGGGATGCGTTCGTCGCATACGCCCGCGGCGAGTGGTCGATGCCGCCGAAGGTCTACGTGCCCGCCTACCCCGCCGGGGACTTCCGTGCGATGCCGGCCCTCGGCGCCGGCCACGCGTTGTTGAAGTGGGTCACCTCTTTCCCGGGCAACCCGGCGCAGGGCCTGCCGACGGTCGCCGGCCTCGTCCTGCTCTCGGACGCCTCGAATGGGACGCTGCGCGCCGTGCTCGACGCGGGCGCCGTTACCGCGCTACGCACCGGCGCTGCGGCCGTGCTGGCCGCCGAGACGCTCGGCCGCTCGGACGCCCAGACGGCTGCCGTCGTCGGCGCAGGCGTGAACGGGAAGGCTGCCGCACGCACGTTCCTCGCCCGGGGTCGCGACGTCGCGCTCTACGACGTCGATCCAGAGCGCGCGGAGCAGGCAGCCCACGACCTTGACGCTACGGTCGCCACCCGAGACGAAGCCCTCGCAGCCGATCTGCTCGTGACGATGACGCCCGGCCACGAGATCCTGCTCCCTGAAGGCTCCCTTCGTCTCGGCCAGCACGTGAGCCTGATGGGCGCCGACGGCCCCGGGAAAGCCGAGATCGCCGTCGAGGAGCTGCTCCGCGCCCGGATCTTCGCCGACGACTGGGAGCAGGCAAGCCATAACGGCGAACTCGTACACGCTGTCGAGGCGGACGTGCTGGAGCGAGGGCAGGTGACCGAGCTCGGCGCCGTCCTCGCGGGTGATACGCCCGGCCGCGCAAGCAACGAGGAGATCACGGTCTTCGACTCGACCGGGCTCGCGATTCAGGACCTGGCGATCGCGCTCGCGGCGATGGAGAAGGTCGACACGATGGACGTCGCGACGATCGATCTCTGATTCTCCAAGTCTTCACCCTCGGGCCTGCCCTGCTTCGATAGCTTCTCCTTAAGGGAAACCGCAGTCGAGGAAGGGAGAAACATGAAAGGCAAGATCGTTCATATCGAGATTCCGGCGGACGACACCGGCAGGGCGATGAAGTTCTGGGGCGACCTGACCGGCTGGCAGTTCAAGAACTACTCCGAGGGTCAGGAGGGCGCGCCCGAGTACAACATGTTCGAGGGCGAGCCCGGCGGCGGGCTCTATCCGGCAGGCGATGGCGACAAGGGCATCGTCGTCTACTTCGAGACCGATGACATCGACGCTGAGCTCGGCCGCGTGCGCGAGCTTGGCGGCAACGCCGAAGAGAAGATGCCGGTGCCGAGCATGGGTTGGTTCTCGGCTGCGAAGGACCCGGAGGGCAACTCGTTCGGGATCTGGCAGAGCGACGAGAACGCACAGATGCCCGAAGGCGTGGGCGCGGAGTCCGCTTCCTCGAACTAGGGCAAGCGGGTCGATCAGCTGGAGCTCTGGCGCGGGGCGAGCGAGGATCGCCCCCGCCACGAGCTCTTGGTCACAGCTCGCCGTCCGGCACGACGCCGCTGCTGAAGCTCGCGACCTGCTCCGGCGTGAAGGGAGGACGGGAGAGCTCGTCGCGCAGGTGAAACGCGCAGAACAGGTGCACGATGTAGTGCATCCGCTCGTTGAGGTCTGACCAGTCGCGCGCTCCGCAATGATCGAGCGCCGGCGGGGCGGGCTCGAACCGGGCCAGGAACTCGATGAGCTGCGCGTCGGCGGGCTCGCGGAGCTGCTCCGGATACGTGTCGCCGAGGTGCGTACCGAGTCCCAGTACCCGTCCCGGCAGCGCGAGAACCATCAACGACTCCGTGATCACTTCGCGCGCGAGCCTGCTCGTCCCACGCTGCGCACCCGCTGCGATCACGCCGACGACCGCGGCCGCCGGGCGCCGGATGACGGGCCACAGGCTTGCCGCCGAGGGGAAGAGCGCGTCGAGCACGCGCCGCCCGAGATCTTCCTTCGTGGCATACCCGGCGTCGAGGGCCTCGCGGATCTGCGGCTGGAGGCGGGTCTGCTCGTGCAAGCCGATCGCAAGGTTCGCAAGCACGGCGAGCTCCATCCTCGCCTTCGGGTCGCTCTCGAGCTGCCGGCGGTCGTATCGCTCGAACGCCTCGCGCAGGTAGCGCTGGCCGTCGGGCGGGTCGCCCGGCCGCAATCCGTCGAGGAACCGCCGGAGCGCATCCGGGTCGTCCGGAGGACACTCCTGCAGGTAGCGCGCGAACTCGTGCCCGATCTCCTCGAACACCTTCAGGTTCCCGCGTGCCACCGAGTCGCTGGCACGCTCGAACGCGTCGAACGGCGTGTGCAACTCGGCCGTCAGGCGCCCGATCCGCGTCTCTTGCTGAAAGAGGCCGCGGCGCAGCAGCCGGCGCCAGAGCGTCCTGATCGGATGCAACAGGCGCCCGCCGCGCCCGAACTTGCGCCCGAGGTGCTCGAGCAGGTCCTCGCCCCGAATCGATCCACCGGCCTGTCGTGACGCCCACGTCGCGTACGTGCACCAGTTCGCGCCTTCACCGCTCCGCGCCGCGAACGCGGTGGCAAGGCGGGAATAGCACTCGGTGATCTCGAGGTTACGGATGACCGGGTTCGTGATCGCCACGATCCGCCGCACCTCCTCGACGCTCGGCGCGGGCGACCGGTTCGCGTCCAGCCCTACGGCCATGTCGTAAGCGTCAGCCCTGCCGCCCAAATGCCTGTGCGCGCCCAGTTCCGCGCCGAAATGGCTCGGGCCGGCGGTTCTCCGGCACCTTGATCGCCGACCGTCCGCCCTGATCAGCGAGCGGCTCGTCGTCGAAGCGAGGGATGACGTGCAAGTGCGCGTGTAGGGGCGGTTGCCCGATCTCCGAGCCGCAGTTCCAGATGAGCGTGTAACCGTCCGGCGCGAGGCGTTCGTCCTGTGCGGCCTTCGCCTTGACGAGAAGCTCATGAGTCGCCGTCCACTCCTCAGGCGTGAAGTCGAAGGGCGACGGGCGATGAGCGATCGGGATGATGACGCCGCATCCCGGAAGCACGTCTGGCGGGTCGCGGGGATCGCGCGTCGACGCATACAGGCAGAAGGCGTTCTCGATGCACACGTCGGCGGCGCGGAGCTGGGTCAGATCACAGAAGACACAGTCGCCCTCAGTCATGTTGAGGATGCTAGTCGGCCCGAAAGTGCGCGGCACCAGACCGCTCGTCTAGGGTCCGCTCGTGCGGTTCGACCGTCACACGCTCGTGCTCCTCGTGCGTCCTCCCGACGCGCCGGAGCTCTCCGAGGAGGAGGCGAACGAGCTTCAGGACCGGCACCTCGCCTTCCGGGCCGACCTGCGCGACCAGGGTGTCCTCGTCGGGGGAGGCCCACTCCTGGACCAGGACGACGAGCGTCTGCGCGGCATCTCGATCATGTCCGTCGACCTGGACACGGCGCGCCGTCTCTCCGAGAAGGATCCCGCTGTTCAGGCCGGCCGCCTGGCCGTTCAGGTGATGACGTGGATGGTGCCGGCCGGCAACCTCCGCTTCGAGGACGCAGCGGCACCCCGGTCGATGGCCGAGGCGGAGGCCGACGAAAACTAGGCGGGCGCCGGCTCGCGGGGACCGCGCTAATCGGCCCGGAACACGCCTCCCGCCGCGACCGCAACGCCCGCCAGTTCGAGCTCGGTCAGCGCAGAGGCAAGCGTCCCCGCCTCCAGGCCCGTTGTCCGCGCGAGCTCGTCGGCGCTCGCCGGGCCGTCCCGAAGTCGGCTCAGCACGGTGCCCGCAATGTCGCTCAGATCGACTTCCACAGCCGTCGCCGGAGTGAGCCCGAAGAGCTCGAGGACGTCGCCCGCCTCCGTCAGCGGCGTCGCGCCCAGCCGCAGCAGGTCGTTCGTCCCGCGAGAGAGTGCCGAGGTGATCTCGCCGGGCACAGCGAGCACCTCGCGGCCCTCCTCGAGTGCGAGGTCGGCCGTGATCAACGCCCCGCTTCTCTCGCGCGCCTCGACGACGATCGTCGCGGCACAGAGCCCCGCGATGATCCTGTTCCGCGCCGGAAATCTCCACGGCGCAGGCACGACGCCCGGTGCGTACTCCGACAGGGCGAGCCCGGTCGCGCGAATCCGGGCTGCGAGCTCGGCATGCGACGCCGGGTAGTCGCGGTCGATCCCGCAGCCGAGCACGGCCACGGTCGCCCCGCCGGCGTCGAGCGCGCCCCGGTGCGCCTCGCCGTCGATCCCTCTGGCGAGGCCGCTGACCACCACGAGCCCGGCGGCGGCCAGCTCCCGGCCGAGCATCCGCGCGACCTGAGCGCCGTACGGAGAGCACGAGCGAGCACCGACGACCCCGACGGTCGCACGCGCGAGAACGTCGAGCTCCGCGGCGCCTCGCACGAACAGGCCGGCGGGCGGATCGTGGATCGCAGCCAGAAGTGTCGGATAGCGCTCGTCCGACCGGCCCACCCACCGAACCCCCTTCGCCTCGAGCCCGGCGAGATAGCGGGCCTCGTCGAACGCGCGAGCGAAGGCCCGGTAGGCGGGATCACGCGGCTCGCGAACGAGGTGTGCTCCACGCTCGGACGCAAACGCCGCCAGCGCGAGCTCTCTCACGTCGGACCGAGCTCGGTCGGCGAACGGTAGGCCAGTGCCTCCGCCAGGTGCGCGGCTGCGACCTCGCGCTTGGCGGCGAGCGCGGCGATCGTCTCGGCCACCCGGCGTGACCTGGCCCGGCCCCGCCCGGAGAGAGGCAGGCGCTCGACTGCCCGGTCGAGTAGCTCGGTCGCCTCCTTCGACCACGGTGGCCGTCCGGACTCGATCCACTCGCGGGCCGACTCCACGCGCTCGCGCACCGGAGCCGAGGCTTCACTCGGCGCGGCCGCGAGCTCGGCCGCTCGAGGACGTGGCATCGCGACCACGAGGTCGAACCGGTCGAGCAGCGCCCGCGAGAGCTTGTCGCGGAACGCAGCGAGCCGCTGTGGCGAGCACTTGCACTCGGCCGCGGGATCGCCCCGCGCCCCGCAGGGACACAGATTCATGGCCGCGACGAGCTGGAAGCGAGCCGGGAAGACCGCTCGGCCCCCGACGCGGGCGATGCTGACGAAGCCGTCCTCGAGTGGCTGGCGAAGCGCCTCGAGGGCCGGACGCTGGAACTCGGCGAACTCGTCGAGCACGAGCACTCCCCGGTGGGCGAGGCTGACCTCCCCCGGCCGCGGCCCGGAGCCGCCGCCGCCCACGAGCGCGGCCACCGAGGCGTTGTAGTGCGGCGAGCGCAACGGCCGCGCCGTGATGAGCGGCCGGTCGGCGTCGAGCATGCCGGCCACCGAGTGGATTCGCGTCACCTCGAGCGCTTCCGCGATCGAGAGCGGCGGCAGGATCCCGGGCAGCCGTCGCGCGAGCATCGTCTTCCCGGTTCCCGGCGGTCCCGCGAGAAGAAGGTTGTGGCCGCCGGCCGCGGCGATCTCGAGCGCACGCCGTGCCCGCTCCTGCCCGCGCACGTGGGCGAGATCCAGCAGCGTCTCTTCCGCCGGCGGGTGCCCGTTGCTCTCGACATACGGCTCGGGCTCGCTCTCACCGCGCAGATAGGCGGCGGCCTCGGCGAGATGGTGGAGCGGCACCGGCTCGATGCCGGCGAGCGCCGCCTCGGGTGCGGAGCGAGCCGCGCAGAGGATCCTGGAGAGACCAGCCTGTCGCGCCGCCTCCGCAAGGGCAATCGCGCCGCCGACCGGCCGAAGCCGCCCGTCGAGGGCAAGCTCGCCGACGGCGGCGTGCTCGGCAAGCCGGTCGCGCGGGATCTGCCCGGAGGCGGCGAGAATCGAGAGCGCGATCGGGAGATCGAAGCCGGAGCCCTCCTTGCGCAGGCCCGCGGGAGCGAGGTTCACCGTGATCCGTCGTTGCGGCCAATCGAGCTCCGCCGAGGTGATTCCGCTGCGGACGCGCTCCTTCGCCTCCTGGCAGGCGCGGTCGGCGAGCCCAACGATCGCGAACGCAGGCACCGCGTTCTGCAGGTGCGCTTCGACCTCGACGCGACGTGCGTCGAGCCCGACGAGCGCATGCGTCACGGTCCGCGCCAGCACGGGTCCAGGCTAGGCTGGGGACGTGCGCCTGTCTGTCACGCGGGCAAGCCGGAAGCGTGAAATCTTTCTCGCACTCCTGGTCGGCTCGATCATCACCGCGGTCGCCGCCGCGGCTGCGACTCCCATCGCGGTCAAGAAGACGCGCCACAACGAGGTCGGCCCGTCAGCCGGAGAGGACTGGCTCGTGTGGTCGAGAAGCCGGCAGCGCGGGGTCAGCCCGTTCGACCTCTTTGCCCAGCGCGCCAATGACCCCGCGTTCAGGGTCAACCGCAAGGGGACCCAGGCTTACGGCGGCGGGATCGACGGGACGAGGCTCCTCTACCAGCTGATCCGCGGCCAGTTCGCGAACCAGTCCGACCTGAGGCTCTTCGACCTCCAGACAAGGCGGCTGAAGTCGCTCCCCAAGGGAGTGAACACGAAGAACTGGGAGTGCTGCGGGACGATCTCCGGCGACTGGATCCTCTTCAGCAGAGGGCGCTCCTACGGCCCCGCGACGCAGAGGATCTTCCTCCGGAACCTCGTCACCGGCGAGCAGCGCGAGGTCGACCGCCTGCGCAACCGCAACGGCGTCCTCAGTGCCGGGCAGGTCAACGGGAACTACGCGGTGTGGGCCCGCTGCGACCCGTACCCGCAATGCGCCATCTACCGGTACGACCTGACGACGGCTTCGGCGACGGCGCTCGCCACGATCCCGGGGAAGGTGGTCTACAGCCCGTCCGTCAACCAATACGGAACGGTCTACTACGTGCGGAGCACGAAGGGCTGCGGCAAGTCGGTCGAGCTCATGAAGCAGAGCCTGATCGGCGTGCCCGAGGTCGTGGCCTCGCTGCCGCCGGGACAAGACGTGGACATCACGTACGCGTCCGCGGAGCGACCGAATCCGCCGCCGGCGATCGTCCTGACGCACGTCCTCTACGACACCGTCCTTTGCAAGAAGCAGAGGTGGGACATCTACCGAGTCGACGATGTCGACCGGCTGCCACCTCCGGCACCCTAGGAGCGGGCGACGATCACGTCCTCGAAGAACTCGCCGGCGCGGCGGCCGGTTCGCCGGTTCACGTGCCGCCGGTACCTCGCCTCGATCGCCAGGCCCGCGCGCTCGAGAATCTCCGGATAGAGGTCGCGGCGGTCGTTGATCACGATCACGACCGGCGAACGGGGCCGTAGTGCGCTGCGCACGTTGGCGAGCGCTGCGGCGATGCCGTCCACGTAGTCGCGGATCGCCTGCGCGCTCACTCCTCGCTCGGCCGCACCGAGCTCGAGGTCGCGCTTGTCGTCGAGGCCGAGCAGCTCGTACGCGTAGCGGTGCTGCTCGTGGTAGTCGATCAGGCCCGGATAGGGCGGCGACGTGACGACCCCGTCGAACGGGCCGGACAAGTCGAGGTTACGGGCATCGCCGTGCAGCACCTGGGCCTCGCGCCCGCGCGCGCGCACGCGCGAGAACTCTCGGACCCGCGTGAGCGTGTCGAGCGCGTAGCGGCGCAGAAAGTGCTCGGCGCGCTCCACCGGGCGACAGGTCTTCTTGTGCTTGTGGCACCAGTACTCGCCGACCTGCGGCTGACGCGGGAAGTCGAGGTCGAAGTGGGTCGTCCGGCGCGCCGAGCGAGCCGCACGTGCGAGGACGACCCGCAAGACGTCGGCGTGCTCGTAGTCGTCGACGAACGATCGGAAGAACGCGAGCTCTGTTGCGGCACGGGGCGCGAACCACTTGGCGAGGTATCCGGAGGCTCGTGGCGGACGGTTCGCCTCGAAGGTCTCGAGGCGCCGCAGCGAGTCGCGCAGCTCGCGCTCGAGCGTGAAGAGGTTGTACTCCCCGGTCTTGACCTCCATGAGCAGGCAGTTGAAGGCCGCGACGTCGATCCCCACCGCATCGCGTCCGTCCTCGAGCGACTGGACGAGCGTCGTACCGGAGCCGGCAAACGGGTCGAGCACGGTCTTCGCTCGCGGCAGGTGGCGAGCAAGCAGCGCCTCGACGAGCTGGGGCACGTACTTGCCGAGGTAGGGATGCAGACGGTGGACGTGCTTCGTTCGCTCGCGCTCGGGCAGGTCGCGCTCCGACCAGGAGAGGTCGGGGTCGACGTCGAGCTCGCGGTAGAGGGCTTCCTGCGTCGGCGCCACACGACCGGGTTCGGCAGCGGTGCCGGGAGTCCTGGTCCACCCGGTCCGTCAACCGGATAGCCGATCGTCTTTCCAACAAATGCCTATTGACCGCGTCTGTGGCTGTTGACACGATGATCGGCGTCTAGGGAGAGGGAGACGTGACGCGCCTCAGGGTGCATTGGAAGAGACGGGTACCGCTCCTGGTTTTCCTGCTCCTGCTCATCGCCGCGGTCTCGCTCGCGTCTGGTTCTGCGGCGAGGACGTCCCCCTCCACGCAGGTCGGGCCGCTTCGGGTCGATCTCACCTACCTCGACAGCGTCGACCCAGCGCTCGGCTACTACTTCGCGACCTGGCAGCTCGAGTACGCGACCTGCGCGAAGCTCGTCAACTACCCCGACGTGACACCGTCGGCCGGATCGCGTCTTCAGCCGGAGATCGCGGCGGCGATGCCGACGATCTCGCCCGACGGGCGGACGTACACGTTCGAGATCCGGAACGACTACGCGTTCTCACCGCCTGCAACGGGAGTCGTCACCGCCGAGAGCATGAAGTACACGTTCGAGCGAATGGCGCATCCAGACATGGAATCCCCGGGCTGGCAGTTTTACGACAACATCGTCGGGTTGCTCGAGTACCACAGCGGGCAGCGGAGCGAGATCGATGGCATCGTCGCCAACGGGAACACGCTGACGATCTCGCTGATCGATCGCGATGGCAAGTTCCTGACCCTGCTCGCAATGCCGTTCGCCTGCGCAGTCCCAACGAGCCTACCGCCGACACCGAGCGGAGCACCCATCCCCTCGGCCGGTCCCTATTACATCGCTCAGGGAGATCCATTGACACAGCTCAGCGTTCTCCCGAATCCGAACTACACAGGGGCGCGCCCACATCGGTTCGACTCGATCGAGTACACGATCGGTCTCCCGGTCGAGGAGATCCGCCAGCGGATCGAGTCCGGCCTTTCCGACTACAGCAGCTCCCTGACGACAGCCCAGAACGCCGAGCTCGCGCCGCTCTACGGGCCGGACAGCCCGGCGGCCGGCCGCGGGCTCCAGCAGTGGTACTCCCACGCGACTCCATGCGTTTCCTATCTCGCGCTGAACACGGAACGCACGCTCTTCTCCGACCCGAACATGCGCAAAGCGGTCAACTTCGCCATCGATCGCACGGCGATGATCGCCTTCAGCGGTCCGACCGCACTGCGTACTACGGATCAGTACCTGCCCGATGGGATGCCCGGCCACACGAACCTCGACATCTACCCCGACCATCCGGACATCGAGCGCGCGCGGCAGCTCGCCGACTGGCAACCGGGAGACCCACTGCGTCCCGCCGTCCTGTACCACAGCAACGCGCAACCGGGACCGCAGCGCGCGCAAAACATCCGGCAGCAGCTGCTCCTGATCGGGATCGACGCGACCCTGGTCGGCTGGACCGGCTTTGAGATTTACGAGCACATGGGCCACCGCGGCGAACCGTTCGACCTTGGAACCGCAGGCTGGTGCGAGGATTGGCACGACCCCTGGAACTTCATCCAGCTCTTCGACGGGACGACGATTCAGGACGACGACAACGACAACCTTTCCTACTTCGACGACCCTGTCTTCAACGACCGGATGCACGCTGCGAACGGGCTCGTCGGCGACGCACGGTACGAGGCGTTCGCTGACATCGAGACCGATCTCGAGCAAGACGCCGCTCCCTGGGCTGCATGGGCCAACCCGAACGACAACGAGTTCTTCTCGCAACGGATCGGCTGCCACACGTTCCAGAACGTCGACCTCGTCGACCTCGCCGCGCTCTGCCTGCGCCCGGAGATCACCGTCGGCGACGCGAGCGTGGCCGAGCCTCCTTTCGGCACGACGACCGCTCAATTCACCGTGCGGCTGAGCAGCGAGATGGAGGATGCCGTGACGGTGGGCTTCGCGACCGCAGACGGGACGGCGCACGCCGGCCTGGACTACGTCGCGAACTCCGGCACGGTGACCTTTGCGCCGCACGAGCGGGCACAGACCGTGAGCGTGACCATCACCGCCGACGCCGTCATCGAGGGCGCGGAGACGTTCTCGCTCAACCTGTCGAACGAGAGCAGCGGGACGATGGTCGACGGGCAGGCGGCCGGCACGATCGCGGACGGCACGCCGCCGCCTCCGCCACCGCCCCCTCACCCGCCTCCGCCACCGCCCCCTCCCCCGCCACCGCCTCCGCCACCGCCGCCACCGCCGCCACCCCCACCGCCGCCGCGGGTGCGCTGCGTCGTGCCGCGAGTGATCGGCATGACGCTCCGCCGGGCCCGCACGCGGATCCGCTCCAGGCACTGCTCGGTCGGACGCATCAGGCGAGCCCGCTCCAGGCGGGTCGGTCGCGTCGTCCGTCAGAGCCCGCGGCCAGGCGCGAGACGCGCGCGAGGCGCACGGGTCAGCCTGGTCGTCGGCCGTCGCTGATCAGAAGGCGTTCGCGACGAGCTCGAGCCTGCCGTTGCGCTCGGCAGCGACGTCGAAGCGAACCTCGCAACCCGAGAGCTCGGGGTGAGCAGCGAGCCAGGATTCGGCGGCTCTCGCCAGGCGCCTCATCTTCTCGCGCGTGACCATCTCGAGCGGGTCGCCACGATCCGACCCGCTCTTCGCCTTCACTTCGCAGAAGACGACCGTCCGGCCGCGGCGAAGGACGAGATCGAGCTCGTATCCTCCGGCCCAGGCATTCGTCGCCAGGATCCGATAGCCACGTACGCGGTAGTGCCACCAGGCACGCCGCTCCGCGCGCGTCCCGACGGCTCGGGTGCTAGGCCGCTGTGACGCGGGCGAGCTCTTCCTCGCTGAGATAGCAGAGCGCCTGGAAGGAGCGCCGGTGGATCTCGCACGGGCCGCGTTCCCGCACGATCCGGGAGTGACCGGGCGTGATGTAGCCGACGTGCGAGGAGAAGCCGTAGCTCGGATAGAGCGCGTCGAGCCTCCGCATCGTCCGGTCGCGGACGACCTTGGCCACGATCGAGGCTGCTGCGATTGCGGCGCTCCGCTCGTCGCCGTCGACGACCGCCATGTGCTCTGGAGCACTCGGCCCGAGCCGGAAGCCGTCGACGAGGCAGGCCTCGGCCGGCGGGGCAAGCGCATGGAGGGCCCGCCGCAGGCCCGCGAGGTTCGAGCGATGCAAGCCGACTCGATCGATCTCGGCCGGCGAGATCGTCTGCACCGAGATCTGCGTCGCGCAGCCGAGCACGGCGCGGAAAAGCTCCTCTCGCTGCTCCGGGCTCACCTGCTTCGAGTCGTTCAGGAAGTTGAGCGGCCGAACGCGATGATCGCGGAGAAACTCGTAGTCCAGTAGTACTCCGGCGACGACCAGCGGGCCGGCGAGCGACCCCCGCCCGGCCTCGTCAGCGCCGGCGACGAAGCGAGCGCCGAGCTTTCGGTCGAACCTCAGCAGTCTCTGCGCCGTCTTCGACGTCTGCCACCGGCTCTTCTGCTGCGGGCTCATCCCCGACAACTTCTTCGGCAACGGGCTCATCGGCTGCGGGCTCTTCGGCCTCGACGTCATCTGCGACACGCGGCGAGGATACCGCGGGCCCCCGCTGTACCTCCCGGACGCGCGCCTTCTTCCCCACCTTCGCGCGCAAGTAGTAGAGCTTCGCGCGGTTGACGTCGCCGATCGCCTGCACCTCGATCTTCTCGATCTTCGGCGAGTGCACGGGGAACGTCCGCTCGACCCCGACGCCGAACGACTGCTTGCGGACGGTGAACGTCTCGCGCACGCCCGCGCCCTGGCGCTTGATGACGATGCCCTCGAAGACCTGAACGCGGCGGCGCTGGCCCTCGATTACCTGGAAGTGCACGCGAACCGTGTCGCCCGCCTTGAACTGCGGCAGGTCGGATCGCAGCTGTCGCTGCTCAAGTAGCTCGATCGGGTTCGTCATGGCGAGAAGGGGCCTGAGGCCTTGCAGGATGCTAGCGGATGAAGCTCCGCTTATCTGAAGCCGACGCGCTTTGGCGGCCAGTAGATGGAGAACACCGGCCCGACGAGGTTCTCGCGCGGAACGGTGCCCCAACGGCGCGAGTCGCAGGAGGATGCGCGGTTGTCGCCGAGCATCAGATACTCGCCCTGCGGCACCGTCTTCTCGGGGATCGTCTCGGAGTCCCGGCGCGCGGCCTCGATGTACGGCTCGTTCAGCCTCGCGCCGTTGATGTAGATGTAGCCGTTCTGTTCGCGCCAGCGGTCCCCGGGCAGGCCGATCAGCCGCTTGACGAACGTCCCTCCCTCGCCCCCGCACGCGAGCGCAGCGGCGGGGGGTGTCTTGAAGACGACGATCTCCCGACGACGGGGCTCGCGGAAGTGGTAGATGAGCCGATTCGCGAGCACGCGGTCCGAGAACCGCGACATGCAGCCCGAGAGCGGCCGCGCACAGTGCAGCGTCGGCTCCATCGACGAGGACGGGATCCTGTACGGATTGACGACGTAGGCCTTGATCGCGAGCACGATCGCGACGGCGCCGAGGATCGTCACCGCCCAGTCGATGGCGATGCGCCACTGGCGCGGCAGGCCGTGCGTGAGTGCGTCGATCGGATTTCTCAGTGGAGGGTCCTCGCGCGGCTCTGCTCGCGGCGCCACTCGGCGATCCGCCCGTGGTCACCCGAGAGCAGCACCTCGGGCACGCTCCAGCCGCGGAACTCCGCAGGCCGGGTGTAGTGCGGGTACTCGAGCCCTCCCTCGAGCTCGTCGGAGAAGCTTTCCTCGAGACCAGACTCATCGCTGCCCAGAGCTCCGGGCAGCCTGCGTGCGATCGCGTCGAGGAGCACCATCGCCGGCACCTCGCCGCCGGAGAGCACGTACGGGCCGATCGAGACCGCGTCGGTCGAGAGGTGCTCGACGATCCGCTCGTCGAAGCCCTCGAACCGGGCCGAGAGAAGCGTCAGCTGACTCTCGCCCGCGAGCTCCTCGACCAGCTGCTGATCCAGCTGGCGGCCCTGGGGCGTCAGCGCGACCACCCGGTGCTCGGGAGGCCCGCCGTAAGCCGCGTCGAGCGCCGCGGCGACGATGTCAACCCGCAGGACCATGCCCGCGCCGCCGCCGTAGGGCTCGTCATCAACCTGGCCGGCCCTGAGCGGTGTCGAGTCGCGGTAGTTGAGCAGGCGGAGCTCGAGCTCCGTGCCGAGCACGGACGCGAGTGGGCGCTGCTCGGTGAGCCAGCCAAACGCATGTGGGATAAGCGTGAAGACATCGATTCGCAGGGCGGACGGAGGTTAGCTATCGGGCGCGAAGCCGGACTGCACAAGGATTCGACCTGCAACGAGATCGACCTCCTGCACGCACGCGTCGACGAGAGGCAGCGCGAGGCCCGTGTCGAGCTCGAGGACGTCGTTCGCCGGGTTGGTCGAGATCTCGACGACCCGCCCGAGAATCGCGCCTCCGTCCTCCTGCACTTCGAGGCCGACGAGCTGGAATGCGTAGTACTCGCCCTCCTCGGGCGGCGGTAGCTCGCTCCGCTCGACCTCGATTGCGCGCTCCCCGGACGACCTCACGGTCGAGGCGGATCACCGGACGCCCGCCGGCGCGCTTCGACTCGACGACCTTTGTGGGCTCACCGGCAACGAGCAGCGTCGTTCCGACTGTGAACCGATCCGGGTCGTCGCTTGCCTGCTCGACGAAGAACGCGCCGTTGAGGCCGTGCGGCCGCCCGACTCGGCCGACCTGGACTTTCATTGCAAGGACTCGAAATGGGCCGTCGCCTCCGCGCGCGAAGGCGCAGCGCGAAGGTTCTCGGCGACGAACGGCTCTGCGTCGGGCCAACCGGTCGCGAGGACCTCGCTCGCCATCCGCTCGACGTCGAACGGCGTTCGACGAAACTCCACGTCGTCCGAGACCAGAGCCCAGAAGGCGGCGACGTCGTCTTCGTAGGGCATTCCGACGGAACCGGCGTTGAACCAGCGGCCGTGCTTGAACTGCATGTGCGTGTGGCCCGCGACGACGAGGCGTGCGTCGACCCCCTGGAGGGCCGCCTCGAAACGCTCGTCCGGCGAAGCATCCGTGAGGATTGGCCTGAGGTCGTCGGCCGGGGCCGCGTGGCAGTAGAGGACGCCGTCCAGCTCCACGGTCAGCGGCCAGCTTTGCGACCACGCGATCGTTTCGTCGTCGAGGAGCGAACGAGTCCAGTCATCGGGCTCGCGGTCACAGTTGCCGCGAACGAAATGCGCGTCGACGGAGCGCACGAGTGCAGCGGTCTCGGCGGGCTGCGGGCCGAGGAAGAGATCGCCGCCGAAGACGATCGCGTCGACGTTCTCGCGCTCGACTTCGGCGAGGACTGCCTCGAGCGCCAAGCGAAAGCCGTGGACGTCGTAGAGCGCGGCGACCCGCAAGGAGCTATTCCATGATCTCGAGCACGACGCGGTTATGCGAGCGCGCCCCGCTCGCACGCACGATCGCACGCAGTGCCCGCGCGATGCGGCCCTGGCGGCCGATCACCTTGCCGACGTCCTCCTTCGCCACGCGCAGCTGGAGGATCGTCACGCCGTCGCGGTGCACCTCCTCGACTTCGACCGCGTCCGGCTCGTCAACGAGGTTGCGGGCCAGGTGAGCGAGCAGCTCAGCCACTGACGTTTGCCTTCTTCAGCAGGCGCATGACCGTGTTCGACGGTGTCGCGCCTTTCGCAATCCACTCCTTGACCTTGTCCTCGTCGAACTCGATCGTCGAAGGGTCGGTCTGCGGGTTGTAGCGCCCGACGATCTCGATGAACTTGCCGTCGCGCGGCGAGCGCGAGTCGGCCACCACGACGCGGTAGATCGGATTCTTCTTCGACCCGACACGGGTCAAACGCATACGAACTGCCAAGCCTCTATCTCCTTTGCTGTTGCTGTGCCTGTTGGAGCAACTCCGGCGGAATCCCCGGCATCTTGCCCTTTTTCATCTGCTTCATCATCTTCTGCATCTGCTTTCGGGCCGAGAGCAGCTGGTTGACCTGCTGGATCGACGTCCCGCTGCCGGCCGCGATCCGCTTGCGGCGCGAGCCGTCGATCAGGTGCGGCATCCGCCGTTCCTTCGGGGTCATGGAGAGCACGATCGCCTCCACTCGGGACATGTCCTTCTCGTTCACGTCCAGGCCCTGGAGCTGCGAGCCCATCCCCGGAATCATCGAGAGCACGCCCTTCAGCGGCCCCATTCGGCGCAGCATCTTGTAGCTCGAGAGAAAGTCGTCGAACGTGAACTCCCCGGCCATGAGCTGCTGCTCGAGCCGCGCCTGGTCGTCCTCCTCGACCGCTTCCTCCGCCTTCTCGATCAGCGTCAGCACGTCGCCCATGCCGAGGATGCGCGAGGCCATGCGGTCGGGGTGGAAGTACTCGAGCTGGTCGAGCTTCTCGCCGATCGACGCGAGCTTGACCGGCTTGCCGGTGACCGCCCGCACGGAGAGCGCGGCGCCGCCGCGAGCGTCGCCGTCGAGCTTGGTCAGGACGATCCCGTCGAACGCGATCCGCTCGTGGAACGCCTCGGCGACCGACACCGCTTCCTGACCCGTCATCGCGTCGAGCACGAGCAGGACGTTCGTCGGCTTCGCAGCCTTCCGCACGGCGTCGAGCTCCGCCATCAACGGCTCGTCGACGTGCAGCCGCCCGGCCGTGTCCAGGATGACCACGTCCTTGCCCTGGCTGCGCGCCTGCTGGATGCCCTTAGTGACAGCTTCGACCGGATCGCCGGCCGTGTACACGGGAACCTGAAGCTCACGGCCGAGCTGCTCGAGCTGCTCGACGGCCGCGGGGCGCTCGAGATCCGCGGCCACGAGCGCCGGCGAGTGCCCTTCCTTGCGCAGGAGCAGCGCGAGCTTCGCGGCCGCGGTGGTCTTGCCCGACCCCTGGAGGCCTGCGAGGAGGATCACCGTCGGCGGCTTGCTCGCGAAGGCGAGCTTGGAGTCGCCGCTGCCCATGAGCGTGGTCAGCTCGTCGTGGACGATCCGGACGACCTCCTGGCCGGGAGTGAGGCTCTTCGTTACGTCGGCGCCGAGTGCCCGCGCACGCACGCGCTCGACGAAGTCCTTCACGACCTTGAAGTTGACGTCCGCCTCGAGCAGTGCGAGGCGGATCTCGCGCATTGCGCGCGAGACCGAGTCCTCGTCGAGGCGTCCGCGGCCCCGGACGTCGTGCAGAGCCGCCTGGAGCCTGTCTGAAAGGGCGTCGAACACCGTCTCAGTCTACTCAGGGGGCTCTCAGCGCTCGGAGCCGCGAGAGCCACCGTCGTACACTCGTCACATGGCCGTTTTGCGCAAGACCGTGACGGTCCTGTTCTGCGACGTGGCCGACTCGACGCCCCTCGGCGAACGGCTCGACCCGGAGGTTCTCCAGCGGGTGATGGCGCGTTACTTCGAGGCGACGAGCGCAGTGCTCGAGCGGCACGGCGGCACGGTCGAGAAGTTCATCGGCGACGCCGTGATGGCTGTCTTCGGCATCCCGACCGTCCACGACGACGACGCCCTTCGCGCGGTCCGCGCGGGCACTGAGATGCGCACCGCCCTCGCCGACCTGAACAGCGAGCTGCGGCGTGACTTCGACGTCGAGCTCTCGGTCCGCACCGGCATCAACACCGGGGAGGTGATTGCAGGCGATCCCTCAGCCGGCCAGGCGTTCGCCACGGGCCACGCGGTGGTCGTCGCCGAACGGCTCGAGAAGGCGGCGCGTGGAGGAGAGATCCTGATCGGCGAGACAACGAGGCGGCTGGTGGAGAATGCTGCCCTCGTCGAGCCGGTGACGCCCCTGAAGCTGAAGGGGAAGACTGACGCGGTCGAAGCCTGGCAGCTGATCGGCGTCCTCGAGGGCGCAGCGCCGTTCGCACGTCGGCTCGACTCGCAGATGGTTGGTCGAACGCTGGAGCTCGCCGAGCTCCGCGGCGCTTTCGACGAAGCCGTGCGGGAGCGAGCCTGCCGGCTGATCACGGTGGTCGGCCCGGCGGGCATCGGGAAGTCGCGGCTTGCCAACGAGTTGCTCAGCAGCGTCGGCGAGGAAGCATCGGTCTTGAAGGGCCATTGCCTTTCCTACGGCGAAGGGATCACATACTGGCCGCTTCGCGACATCGTTCGCGAAGCTGCGGGTGAGCTCACGGTCGAGCAGATCGAAAGGCTCCTCGAGGGAGCAGAGGACGCAGACCTCATTGCGGCGCGCGTTGCCGGCGCGATCGGAATCGGCGACGGTGCCGGAGCTGCCGACGAGACTCTCTGGGCCGTCCGTCGGTTTTTCGAGCACATCTCCCGCGACCGCCCGGTGATCGTCGGTTTCGACGATCTCCAGTGGGCGGAACCGACCTTCCTCGACCTGATCGAGTACCTGGTCGGGTGGAGCCGGGACGCACCCATCCTCGTCGTCTGCCTCGCACGACCGGACCTGCTCGAGAAGCACCCCACCTGGTTGACGGTGAGACCGAACGCCACGTCGATCACGCTCGAGCCGCTTTCCGAGCAAGAGGCGGAGTCCCTGCTCGAGGTCCTCAGCGCAGGAGCCGATCTCAGCACTGACGTCCTGGCCAGGATCACCGAGACGTCGGAGGGCAACCCGCTCTTCGTCGAGCAGATGCTGGCGATGATGACCAAGGACGAGGCCCCCGCCGGGGAGATGCCGCCAAACATTCACGCGCTGCTCGCCGCCCGCCTCGATCGCCTCGAGCCCGAAGAGCGCGCCGCAATCGATCGAGCGTCCGTGATCGGGCGGGACTTCTGGCGTGGCGCGGTCGCCGATCTTTCCAGTGAGGAAGACCGGGCCTCCCTCAGCGCGCAGCTGATGACGCTGGTTCGCAAGGACCTGATCAGGCCCGCGCGCTCGATCTTCCCGTGGGAAGACGGCTTCCGGTTCCGACACGCGCTTATTCGCGACGCCGCGTACCTGGCGATCCCGAAGGCGACCCGCGCGGAGCTGCACAAGCAGTTCGCCGACTGGCTCGAGCGCACCGCGGGCGAGCGGGCGAGCGAGCTCGACGAAATTCTCGGCTATCACCTCGAGCAGGCGTTCCGCTATCGCGAGGAGCTCGGCCCGATCGGCGACGATGCCCGGCAGGTCGCGATTCGGGGGGGCGAGCGGCTCGCCACAGCCGGTCGCCGCGCGATCGTGGCACGCAGCGATCTGGCTGCAGCAATCAGCCTGCTCAACCGGTCGGTCGCGCTTCTTCCGGAGGATCACCCGCTGCGCCGTGAGCTGCTGCCCGAGCTTGGCAGCGCGCTCATGCGCACAGGTGACTTCGCACGCGCGGAAGACGTCCTCGAACAGGCGCTCGAGTCAGCCGTTGCGGTGGGAGATCGCCGACTCGAGCTCCGGACGATCATCGAGCGTGAGTTCCTTCGGAGCTACACGCAACCCGAGGGCTCCGCGCTCGACGATTCCACCGTCGCCGAGCGGACGATCCCGCTGCTCGAGGAGCTTGGAGACGACCTCGGCCTGGCGAAGGCCTGGTGGCTGAAAAGCGAGGCGGACGTCAACGCTTGCCGGTGGGGAGCTCGGGCCGAAGCCCTCGAGCGCGCTCTCGAGCACGCCCGGCGATCCGGGGACCCGGCCGAGGTGGCGACGATCACGTATATGCATGCCCAGGCGCTCTACTACGGTCCGACGCCGGCTCCCGAAGCGATCGAGCAATGCGAGCGTTACCTCGCCGAGCATCCGGGGAACCGCTCGTTGGAAGCTTCGGTCACCGGAGTCCTCGCAGGGCTGCGCGCAATGCAGTGCGACTTCGACCAGGCGCGGCGCTTGCAGGCCCGCTCCCGCGAACTGAACGAAGAGCTCGGTCAGCGGCTGCGGATCGTGATTGTCGGTGCGATCCTGGCAGCCGACATCGCAGAGCTAGCCGGGCGTTCTAGCGAGGCCGTCTCCGTGCTTCGTTGGGCCTACGACTCGCTCGACGAGATGGGCGCGGCGAGCGCCACGGCGACGATCGCCGCGTTTCTCGGGTACGCCCTCTGTCTCGACGGACGCTTTGACGAAGCGGAGGAGGTCTCGCGGATCAGCGAGGACGCCCCCGCAAGCGACATCGTTACGCAGGTCCTCTGGCGAGCGGCACGCGCGTGGGCCACCGCGGGGCGCGACCATCGAGCGGCAGAGGCGCTAGCGCGTGAGGCACTCGCACTGGCACAGGAGACGGATTACCCCGATCTCGAGGCGCGAGCGCTGATGTCGATGGCCGAGGTCGTCGGCCCGGGCGAGGAGGCGTCCGGCCTGCGCGAAGACGCCCGGCGTCTCTACGAAGCGAAGGGCAACGTCGCGGCGGTTACCCGTCTGTCGGCTGCGCCGTCTGGACCGTCATAGGATTGACGCCGACCCCGACTAGGTAGGAGGAGCATCAATGGAGAACGGCGACACGTACTGGGGCGAAAGCAAGAACAGCTTCGCGGAAGCCGCAAAGGCGGCGGTCGAGGAATACGAGCGGATCAACGGGCCGCCCCCGGAAGGCGAGCCGGTGACGCTGCGCGTTTTCGAGATGCAGGTGACGGTCGAAAACCCGGTTCGCGACTACCGAGTCGCGCTCGGCCCGTCCGGCTGACCGCATGGCCGTCCCGACCTACGAGCAGCCCGCGCCTCCTCCGCAGCCGGATCCGCCGCCGATGCCGGACCCGTCTCCGGACGAGCCGCCGGTTCCCGAGGAACCGCCAACCGGCCCGGAAACTCCACCGGCAGGGCCTGAGCTTTCCGGTTAGTCTCCGCCGCCCAATCAGCGACAAAGGAGCGGGGAGACATGGCAACTGTCGCAAAGGTCGTGACGATCATCGGCTCATCGCCGGACAGCTTCGCGAAGGCTGCTGACGCGGCCGTTCAGGAGGCGTCGAAGACGCTTCGCGGCATCACCGGCGCACACGTGAAGTCGATGAGCGCCGAGGTCACGGACGGCAAGATCAGCCAGTACCGGACAACCGTCGACATCGCATTCGGGCTCGAGCGCTAGCGCTGAGTGACGCGAGGCTCGACCGCGCCGCGCCGCTTCTTCAGGAGCGGCGCGGCGCGGGCGGCGTTTCAGGTCACCTCACCTGGCGCAACCGCTCTTTCAGAAGAGACCGCGGGTGTGCGGGTGCGACCGGGACCCGAGTCGCACCGAGGTTGCTGTATTCGACACTCAGGCTCTAATCCGTCCATGTCCGGCAGGGGCGAGATCGTTTGAACAGTCCCGAGTAGCGTAGTGCATTTCGCGCTACACTATGAGAGTGGCTGCACCTCCACCACTCTCACTTCGCCTTGGCCGGGACGGCATCCGTGAGCTCGACGAGATCGCGCGGCGCCGTGGAATAACCCGCGCGGAGGCCGCCCGCCAGGCGATCACGGAGACCGCCGAGCGCGAGCGGCGCCGCCGGGGGCTCGCAGCGGAGGCGCGAGCGCTGATGAAGAACCGCGAGTACGTCCGCGAGGCTCAAGAGGTCGCCGAGCTGATGGAGCAGCTGCGTGGTCCGCGGTGACGTCCATGAGATCGTCCTTCCGCGTCGCCGCGGCCGCGTCCAGCACGGCCCGCGCTACGCGCTGATCGTCCAGGCTGACGACCTCCTCGCGCTGGCCACCGTGGTGATCTGCCCGACCTCGCAGTCGACGCCTCACGCGACCTTCCACCCGGAGGTGTCGATTGGCGACGGGTCGACCCGCGTCATTTGCGAGATGGTCGGCGCGGTCGATGCGCGCTCGCTCGGCAAGCAGGTGGCCCACCTGACGCTCGACGAGATGCAGAGCATCGACGACGCTCTGTCGCTGGTCCTCGATCTCTGAGCCACTCGTTTCGGGTGTCGGGGTGCCGCCGTGCCGGACGAATCGTCACGCTTTCGGTGCGATCTCCCCTTGACAGAAAAAGGAGTCGGACACTGATTGTGTCAAGGGTCGGAGTGTGCCAAGTGTGCGACAACCGGTTCGGCGACCGCGCGCTGCCCGCCCCCGGCCCGGCGAGCTAGGTCGATTCGGGAGACGAGCTCGTCGCTCGAGGCATCAGCCACTGGGCGAGCGCCTTCTGCTGTTCGTCCATCGACCCCTCACCGATCTCGAGCTCGTAATGCTCGGAGCCGTGATCGACGACGATCGAATACTGAAAGCGGTCGGGCTGCCCGGGTTGTGCTGGGACATCGCGTTCCTTGGCCGCGAAATCGACGCAAGTGGCCAGGCGATGGAGCTCCTCTGCCTCTTCGGCCGAGAGCTCGCCGCTTCGCACCTCACCGCCGCGACTGACGCCTGCGAATCCGCCGCTGCGCTTGATTGAAATCTTCCACTCGGGATCGCTCATCGCCTGGAGTGGTATCAGCTGGCGTCGCGACTGAGGTCGATCCCGACCTGATTCCAGGCGTCGAGGAGCTTGTCGCCCACATCGGTCTCGGGAAAGAGCCGGTTCGCTGCGCGGGTGGTCGCCGATGCGAACTGGACGAACTGTGCTGTGGTCTGGAGTCGCGGGTCGCGAAGCGCCGAGTACCAGACCGCACCGGCGCGCTCCCACGCGTTCCCGCCGAGACTCACCGCGAACAGATAGAAGGCATGGTTCGGGATGCCCGAGTTGATGTGGACGCCGCCGTTGTCCTCCGTGGTCTCCACATAGCCGTCCATGTGCGCCGGCTGATTGTCCTTGCCGAGCACCTCGTCGTCGTAGGCAGTCCCTGGCGCCGCCATCGAGCGCAGGGCCTTCCCCTGGACGCCCGGCGCCAACAGCCCTTCTCCGATCAGCCAGTCGGCCTCCTCGGCGCTTTGCTTGTTCGTGTACTGCTTGACGAGAGAGCCCAGCACGTCCGCCATGGACTCGTTGAGCGCACCGGACTGACCCAGGTACTGCAGGTTGGCGGTGTGCTGAATCACGCCATGGGTCAGCTCGTGCCCGATCACGTCGACCGAGACCGTGAAGCGGTTGAACAGCTCGCCGTCGCCGTCTCCGAAGACCATCTCCTGTCCGTCCCAGAAAGCGTTGTCGTAGTTCTTGCTGTAGTGGACGATTCCGTGCAGCGGTAGTCCCGCATCGTCGATCGAGTTTCGCTTGAAGACGTTCCAGTAGAGATCGAACGTCGCCCCCAGCGCGTCGTAGGCCTCGTCGGCGGCGGGATCGTTCGTTGCGTCTTCGCCCTCTTCGCGAACGATCTTGCCGGGGAGATCTGCGTCCGCTTCGGAGCCCTGCATGTCGAAGATCGTCCGGTGCGCCTGTCCAAGCGCAGGAGCCGCGCCAAAACGCAGCAGATGAGCCGCCCGCACCTCCGGCGCGCCGATCAGCGTGTTTTGCAGCCGTGCCGTGCGGACCGAATGATCGCGACCAAGCGTGTCCAGCGCCCAGCCGCGCTGCTTGTCAGTGCCCTTCCGCGCGATGCGGTCGAGGACGTGCGGCGGGACGATGCAGAAGATCGAGCTGCAACGCTCAGGCTCGGCCTGCTGTCGAACAAAGGAACGATTTGGCGGCGACGGCAACGCAACGCGAGCTAAGCACTCATGCAGTTCGATGTCAACGTAGGTCAGACGCCGAAGCTGCTAGCCGGAGATGAGGGCCCGCGCGAAGCCGCGAGAGTCGAACGGCCGCAGGTCCTCGACCCCCTCTCCCACGCCCACGAGCTTCACCGGCAGGCCGAGCTCGTGGGCGATGGCGAGGGCGACGCCGCCTTTCGCCGAGCCGTCGAGCTTGGTCAGCGCGACGCCTGTTACCTGGACGGCCTCGCCGAAGATCTGCGCCTGGCGCACGCCGTTCTGGCCTGTCGTCGCGTCGACGACGAGCAGCGTCTCGTGTGGGGCTCCTTCGAGCCTGCCTTCGATCACGCGGCGGATCTTCTCCAGTTCCTCCATCAGGTTCACCTGCGTGTGCAGGCGCCCGGCCGTGTCGACGACGACGACGTCGCGACCGCGAGCCGAAGCGGCCTCGATCGCGTCGTAGGCGACGGCCGCCGGATCGCCCCCACGCTCCGAGCCGACGAAGTCCGCCTGCGCGCGGTCGGCCCAGATCTCGAGCTGCTCCTCGGCGGCTGCACGAAAGGTGTCGGCCGCCGCCACGATCACCGAGCGCCCGTGCTCGTGGAGGTGAAACGCGAGCTTCCCGATCGTCGTCGTCTTGCCGGTGCCGTTGACGCCGACGACGAGCACGACGCTCGGGCGCTCGGCGACGTTCAGCGTCGCCGGCTCGCCGAGCATCACGGCGACCTCCTCGACGAGTGGCTCGGTCAGGTCGCCTGCGACCCCGCGCGCCTCCAGCCGCTGGACGAGCTCTGCCGTCGCAGGCACGCCCACGTCGGCGGCGATCAGTGCCTCTTCGAGCCGTTCCCATGCCGCATCGTCGGCGGGGTCGAACGCCGCAACGGCGAGCTGATCGGTGAGCGCTCGCCGGCTCTTCCCGAGCGAGTCCCGCAAGCGCCCGAAAAGACCTTGCGCTTCCTCGTCGCTCTCCGGCGCCGCGCCCTCGTCGCCCAGTAGCTCAGCCCAGGATCTCATCGCCGCGCCACGATAGCCTCCGCCCATGGCGACGTGGGACGACGTGCGGAAGCTCGCCCTCGCACTTCCCGAGGCTGAAGACGGGACGACGTACGGCAAGCCCGCGTACAAGGTCGCCGGCAAGGCCTTCGCCTGGGAGAGCCCGCACGAGCAGGGCGCGCTCGTGTTGCGTTGTGATCCCGGCGAGCGCCCACTGATGATCGAGGCGCAACCGGAGACGTTCTTCGCAACGCCTCACTACGACGGGTATCCCATGGTTCTCGTGCACCTCGAACACGCCGACACTGAGGCGCTCGCCGAGCGGATCGAGGAGTCGTGGCTCATCGCGGCGCCGAAGAAGCTCGCCGACGCATACGTGCCGAAGAGCTAAGCGGCGACGGCTTCGCGCGGCAGGCGCCGCGAGACGATCTGCGAGACCCCGTCGGCGCCCATCGTGACGCCGTAGAGGACGTCCGCGGCCTCCATCGTCTTCTTCTGGTGCGTGATGACGATGAACTGTGCCCGCTCCGAATAGCGACGGAGTAGCTCGACGAACCGGCCGATGTTCGCGTCGTCGAGGGCGGCCTCGACCTCGTCGAGCAGGTAGAAGGGATGCGGCCGAGCGAGGAAGAGCGCGAACAGGAACGAGATCGCGCCGAGTGCCTTCTCGCCGCCGGAGAGGAGCGAGAGGCGCGTCACCTTCTTGCCCGCGGGCCTGAGCTCGATCTCGATCCCCGCCTCGACGTCCTCGTCTTCGCCCTCGATCTCCGGCTCGGTCAGTCGCAGGCGGCCCTCGCCGCCGGGGAAGAGCGTCGACGCCACTTCCTCGAAGTGGTCGCGCACCGCCGTGAACGTCTCCTCGAAGCGGCGCTCCACGGTCTCGGCGAGCTCGTCCCTGAGGTTCTGCAGCTCCGTCAGGCTCTTCTCGAGGTCGAGGCGCTGGTCGCGGAGCTCGGTGAGCCGCTCCTTCTCGCGGTCGTACTCCTCTTTCGCGAGCGGGTTGACGCTGCCCAGAGCCTCGCGCCGGCGCTCCAGGCGCTCCAGCTTCACGCCGAGCTCCGCGGGGTCGTCCCCCTCGGCGGGCTCGGCCCCGGCCTCGTCGATCCGCCGGTTGAGCTCTTTCGCCTCGGCGGCAAGCGTCGCCAGCTCCACGTCGATCGCCGAAGCGCGCTCCCCCGCCTCCGCCGCCATACGCCTGATCTCGGCCTCCTTCGCGCCGAGCTCACGGAGCTCCTCACCGAGTTGGCGGGCGCGTTCTCCACGAGCCTCGGCGCGCGCCCCGAGGCTCGGCTCGAAGCGAGACGCGAGCTGCACGGACTCGGCGAGGGTGGCCGCAAGCCGCTCGGCCGCTTCCGCGAGGCGCGAGTCCGGCGCAGCCGTGACACCGGCCGCGCGCTCCGCTGCCGCGGCCAGCTCCTCGATCTCGCCCTCGAGCGCACGTCGGCGGGCGTCCAGCTCCAGGAGCACCGCCTCGGCGGCCTCGCCCGCGTACCAGAGCTCTCCACGCTGCGGGTCGTAGGCGAACCCTTCCCGCGTGACCGAGAGCTCCGTCGCCTCGAGGAGCCGCTCCTTCGGGACGATCGGCGCGTCCGGCGTGGCGCCGCCGACGACGATCCCGAGATTTCCGAGTCCTGCGGCGCGCGCCTGTTCGAGCAGCTTGAGCCCCGTTGCGGCATTGGGTGCGAGCACGGCCGCGGCACGCCAGGCCAGCGCGGCGGCAACGGCTCGCTCGTCCCCCTCGCCGACCTCGAGCGAAGAGAGGACGAGGCGCTCGCCCTGCTCGGCAAGCGCGCGGGCTGCAGGCGGCAGGCCCTCGAGCTCGAGCAGCGTCCGTTCGAGCGCACCGAGCCGTTCACGCCCCAGGCGGGCCTCTTCGAGCAGTCGCTCACGCTCGGGCGAGCGAACGGGAGGCGGGTCGGCCCGCAGTCTCTCGGCGAGCGCCTGGGCGCTCTCGCGCCGGAGCTCGAGCCGCTCGGCGGCGCTCTTGAGCCTGTAGAGACCCGCAGTCGCCTCCTCGCGGCCACCGGCCGCGCCGACGAGATCGCTCTCGACGCGGTCGCGCTCGGTCAGCAGCGCCTCGAGCTCCTTGGCAGTCCGGTTGCGCGCAAGAGTTGCCGCCTCGCGCCGCTCCCCGGCCGCCGTGCGGCGCTCCTCGACCGCGCCCAGCTCGAGTTGCGCGATCCGCGCCTTGATCGAGCCGATCTCGCCGCGCAGCTTCTCGGCCCGCTCCGCGGCAGTCGCCTGGAGCGCGAGCGGCCGCAGCCGCTTCTTGACCTCGGTCTCGAGGTCGCGGGCGCGCTCGACGTCGGTTGCGACCCGTGCGAGCTTCAGCTCGGCGCGGTGCCGGCGGCGCTTGAACCGGCCGAGGCCGGCGGCCTCCTCGACGAGCTGGCGCCGCTCCTCGGGCTTGCTCCCGAGGATCTCCTCGACGCGGCCCTGGCTGATGATCGAGCCCATCTGGCCCCCGAGCCCGACGTCGGCGAGGAGCTCGACGAGATCCGTGCGGCGGACCGCCGCCCGGTTGACGAGGTACTGGCCCTCGCCGCCGCGGTGCAGGCGGCGCACGAACGAGACCTCGGCGAACGGAAGCTCGGCGAGCGCCCCGTCCTCGTTGTCGAAGAGCAGCTCGACCTCGCAGAAATCTGCGGCCGGCCGGTCCTTGCCGCCCGCGAAGAGCACGTCGTCGGGCTTCTCGGCGCGAAGCTCGCTCGGAGCGAGGCTCCCCGCGGCCCAGAGCAGCGCGTCGGAGACGTTCGACTTGCCGGAGCCGTTCGGCCCGACGACGACCGCGACTCCTTGCTCGAGCCGAACCTCGACAGGGTCCGGAAACGACTTGAAGCCGCGCAGCTTGATCGCTCGCAGATGCACGCGTGGGGAAGTTTGACGAGCCGCTAGGACGTCAGCGGCGGCGGAAGTACGGGATGCAGAAGACGTTCGAGCAGTGGGCGACTTTGAGGTGACCGCTCTCTCCGTCCGCGTAGCTGATCAGAGGGAGTCCGTCGACTCCAATCGCGATCGCCGTCCAGTTGCCCGTGTCCCCGGCCGCGTCAACGGTCGCCGTCGTCGCAGAGGAGCACGTCGTATTCGAGCAGTGAGCGACCCTCAGGTCGCCGCTCGTGAACGCCCGGTAGGAGATCAGCCCATGGCCGTCGGGCCCGATCGTCAGCGAGGTGAACTGCCCGGCCTGCCCGGAGTCGTCGAGCAGGGCGACGCTCGCCGTCGAGCAGGCGGTGTTGTCGCAGTGAGCCACCTTCACCGAGCCATCCGACTCGTCTCGGTAGCTGATCAGGCCGAGCCCGTCGGATCCCACCGCGATCGATGTCCAGTAAACCCAGTAGGGCGGGTCGTCGATGGTCGCGGTGGTGGCGGCGGTGCAGGCCACGTTCGAGCAATGAGCGACCTTGAGGCTCGTGTCGTCGAGGTCGGCGTAGCTGATCAGGCCGAGACCGTCGGCGCCAATTGTGATCGAGCTGTCCAAACCGACCTCGCCTGCAGAATCGATCGTCGTCGTCGTCATCGTCGAGCAAGTGAGATTCTCGCAGTGGGCAACCGCGAGATCGCTCGACGCTTGGTGGTGATAGCTGATCAGGCCGAAGCCGTCGGTGCCGATCGTGATCGAGATGTGACCGTTGGGCGGCGGTGGCGGGCCGGCATGGTCGAGCCGGGAGTGGCTCACGTCCGAGCAGGCGACGTTCTGGCAATGGGCGACGGCAAGGTCGCCCCCGAACGTCTGTTGATAGGCGAGTAGCCCGAGGCCGTCGCTACCGATCGCGATCGCCGAGTTGCGGCCGGCCGAATAGAAGAGGTCCGTCGTCTCGCTCTGCGTGCAGGCGACGTTCTCGCAATGCGCAACCGAGAGGCCGAAGAGCTGGTCGTAGTAACTGAACAGCCCAAGGCCGTCCGCACCGATCACGAGCGAGGTGTAGCCGCCGCCCGAGCCGACGTCGTCAATCGTCGTCAGGGCATAGCCGGGGCGGTCAGGGCCTGCACCGGGCGGTCCGGGGGCTCCTGTCGCGCCCTGCGGCCCAAGAGCGCCCTCCTCCCCTTGGAGGCCCGTCGCTCCGGGCACACCGGCTGGCCCTTGCAGACCTCGCAGTCCGCGCGGCCCCCTGAAGCCCCGCGGCCCGCGCTTGCCTCTGATCGTGGCGGCGGACCTCTCGTTCGCAGTGGGGCCCGAAGACGTCGCGGCAGCGCCGAGCGGGCCGATCAACGCCGTGCTCAAGACAACGGCGGCGAGCAGGAGTGTCGGTCGAACGAACATGTCCTAGCGACGCCGGAAGTACGGCGTGCAGAAGACGTTCGAGCAGTGGACGACACGAAGACCGCCCCCCTGGTCGTGGTAAGTGACGAGGCCGAGCCCGTCGACGCCGGTGGTGACGGACGTCCCGAAGAGGGCTCCATCGGGATCCACGGTCGTGGTCGTCGCCTCTGAACAGGCGATGTTCGAGCAGTGCGCGACCCTGAGTGCTCCGAAATGCGTCTGAGGAGCCTCGTAGCTGACGAGGCCGAGCCCGTCGGCTCCGACCGTGGTCGCCGTAAACCCGCCGATGTCGCCCGTGTCGATCGTCGCCGTGGTCGCGGAAGAACAGCCGGCGTTCGAGCAGTGAGCGACCTTCAGGCTGCCGTTCGTGCGGTCGAAGTAGCTGATGAGCCCGAGCCCGTCCGACCCAGTGGTGATCGAGCTCCACCCGCCGACGTCGAAGTCTTTGTCCACCGTTTCGGTGGTGAACACGGTGCAGGCGACATTCGAGCAGTGAGCGATCTTGAGGTGCGAGAACGCGTCGTAGCTCATCAAGCCGAGACCGTCGCCGCCGATCGTCACCGAGCTCCCCTGGCGGAAGTTGCCCTGATCGACGATGGTCACGGTCGCCGAGGAGCAGGCGACGTTCTCGCAATGCGCCACGCTCGGTAGGAGACCTTTCGGATCGATGAAGCTGATCAGGCCGAGACCGTCGGCTCCGATCGTGATCGACACGTCGTTGAAGGCAAAGTGGTCGGGCTCGCCGATCGTAGACGTGGTCGCCGACGTGCAGGCGATGTCCAGGCAGTGGGCGACCTCGAGGTGGCCCACCGATTCCGCTGGGTAGACGATCAGACCGAGCCCGTCGGCTCCGATCGTGATGGCCGGGTACAGCTCGCATTGGCAGCTCTTGAGCGTGGTGATCGTCGCTGAGGTGCAGGTGAGGTCCGCACAGTGGGCGACCCGCAGCTCGTGCAGAGCGTAGTAGCTGATCAGAGGGAGGCCGTCGACCCCGATCGTGACGGAGCTATGCCCGAGCTCAGAGGGATCCAGCGCGGTGTTGGAGAAGCCTGGGCGGGTGAGATTCGGGCCTGGAGGCCCCTGGGCTCCCCGGGCGCCCGGGAGGCCCTGCTGCCCCTGGATGCCCCGAGGGCCGGTTGCGCCGGTTGCGCCCGTTGCGCCAGGTGCGCCCAGGAATCCTCTGTAGCCCCGGGGTCCACGGCGTCCTCGTGGTCCTCGCGGGCCACGTCGTCCCTGTGCGGCATCCGCCTTGGCCGCCTTCACCGTCGTGCGTGAGGAAGTCGCTCCCGTGCCGAGCGGCGTCGTCACCAGGGCGACGGCCAGCGCCGCAAGACCCGCGAGCGCAATCGGCTGCCCGGCGCCGTTTCTCATCTGGGAAGACCGTAGCGCTAGTCCGGCCGAGCACCAAGCTCGCGAGGGAGCTCAGCGGCGGCGGAAGTACGGGACGCAGAAGACGTTCGAGCAGTGCGCGACGCGAAGCTTGATCTCTCCGGTGGTCGTGTCAACGCCCTGGTACGAGATCAGCGGCAGTCCGTCCGCTCCGATCGTCGTTGAGGGATACGCGCCGGTGGGGTTGGCACTTGCGACGACGATGATCGCAGCGCTCGAGCACGAAAGATCGCGGCAGTGGGCCACCTTAAGGTTGCCGTTGGCCGAGTCCTGGTAGCTGATCAACCCCAGGCCGTCGGCGCCGATCGTCACGGAGCTCAACGGCCCCACTTCGCCTGCATCCAGCGTGGCAACCTCGGACACGGAGCACACGACATTCGTGCAGTGGGCGACTTTCAACTCCTCTGTGGACTCGTCCTGGTAGCTGACGAGACCGTACCCGTCGGTCCCGACGGTGATCGATGTACTGGCGACGGGAACACTGTCGATAGTCGCAGTCGCCGCTGACGAGCAGACGACGTTTGAGCAGTGTGCGACCTTCAGCGCCCCAGCGGCGGGGTAGCTCACGAGGCCGAGGCCGTCGGCACCGACTGTGATTGCTGTCGTGCCGGCGCTACCACTGTCGAGGACGGCGGTCGTCGCCGACGAGCAAGCGACATCGGAGCAATGGGCAACCTTTAGAGGGGAGTAGCTGATTAGCCCGAGTCCGTCTGACCCGATCGTGATTGACGGACCAAACGCGAACTGGTCGCTGTCGACAAATCCACTGACGGATGTCGAGCAGGTGAGATTTCCGCAGTGGACGACGCTGAGAGGGTGACGATTCCCGCCAGGGCCGACAAAAGTGATGAGTCCGAGCCCGTCGGACCCGATCGCGATCGAGCTAAAGAACATGCCCGGCCCAGAGACGATTGGCGGCGGAGTGGTCGCCGAGGAGCACGCGAGGTTTGAGCAGTGAGCGACTCGCAGCATCGTGATCCCCCCCGAGACTTGGCGCCAGCTGATCAGGCCGAGCCCGTCCGCCCCGATCGCGACCGAGGTCGCGTCGGGCAGGTCGCCTACGGCGAAAAGCGTTGCCAGGCTGAACCCTGACCGGTCGAGGCCGACTCCCTGCGGACCCACTGGGCCCTGCGCGCCCTGTGGCCCCTTTGGGCCCTGAGCGCCGATCGCGGGCCAGTGCAAGTCCCGCGAGAGCCGCGACCGCGGCCCGTTGGCCGACGCTCTTACCCAAGATGGCTCGAGGATAGAGCGGTGGTGTGAAGATTCTGTTTAGAGGCCGGCGAGCTTTGCGAGCGCCTCGCGGGCGGCTTCCTGCTCGGCCACCTTCTTCGACGGCCCCTTGCCGACGCCGGCCTCCTCGCCGTCGAGGACCGCAGCACAGGTGAACGTCCGGTCGTGGGGCGGCCCGTCGACGTCGAGCACCGTGTACGTCACCGAGTGCCCGAGGCGCGCGGCCGCTTCCTGGAGTTCGGTCTTGTGATCGACGTACGTTGTGCGGGCGTACTCGATCCGCCCGGCGAAGGCGGCCACGATCGCCTCCTCGATCCGCTCGAAGCCGCTCTCGAGGAAGAGCGCTCCGAGAGCCGCCTCGAGCAAAGCGGCCAGCACGTTCTGGTTCTCCGAGAGGCGGTCCAGCTCTTCCTGGGGCACGTCGACAGCCTGCTCGGCCATTTGCTCTCCGAGGCCGAGCTCCCGGGCCACCACCGCGCAACTCGCTCGCGAGACGACATGCGACCGAATCTTCGCCAGCTCGCCTTCCGCGTAATCCGGGAAGCGTTCGTACAGCTCGCGGGCGATCGCAAGCTCGAGCACGCTGTCGCCCAGGAACTCGAGCCGTTCGTACGACGAGGCGCGGTTCGACGCCCACGACGTGTGCGTGAACACGTTCTCCAGCCGCTCCGCCGGGAGCGCGTCGATCAGGCTCTCGAGACTTGCGTTACTGGTGCGAGGTGACGTAGTCGACGGCCTGACCAACGGTCTGGATCTTCTGAGCGTCCTCGTCGGAGATCTTGATCCCGAATTGATCCTCGAGCTCCATGATCAGCTCGACCAGGTCGAGCGAGTCCGCTTCGAGATCCTCCTGGAAGGACGCTTCGTCGTTGATGTCGTTCTCGTCGACGCCGAGCTGATCGCTCAGAACGTCTTTTACTCGCTCGTACACTTCCTCGCGGGACGCGGCCATTTCACCTCGCTTGGGGGCTTGTGGTCTCGGGGCGCGCCGATGCTAACACGGTCGTGCCAAGCCGCTCCGACAGCCGTTCGACGAGACGGTGCTCGACGCCGCGTGCAGCAAGGCGAATCGCATTCGCAATCGCGGTCCGAGAGGAGTTTCCGTGCGCGATCACGGCGAGTCCGCGCAGCCCCAGGAGATAGGCGCCTCCATAGGTGTCGGGGTCGAGCCGCTCACGGAGCTGGCGCGCCGCGGGCCGGATCAGCAGGCCCCCGATCTTCCCGCGAGTCGACGCCCGAATCTCGTCGCGAAGCCCTTCCAGCAACGTCATGATCGTGCCCTCGAGGAGCTTCAGGCAGATGTTGCCGGTGAAACCGTCGCAGACGACGACTTCGCCGGCGTTGCTCAGGAGGTGACGGCTCTCGATGTTCCCGCCGAAGCGGAGGTCGCTCGCGGCGAGCAGGGCGTGCGCCTCGAGCGTGAGCTGGTTTCCTTTCTCGGGCTCCTCGCCGATCGACAGCAGTCGCACCTCGGGGTTCGCGATCTCGAGCAACTCCTCGGCGAAGATCGAGCCCATCAGGGCGAACTGGAGCAGGTGCTCCGGGCGTGCGTCAGCGTTTGCGCCCGAGTCGAGGAGGACGGATGGGCCGTCCCGCGTCGGAATGACGACGGCGATCGCCGGCCGGTCGACCTCCGTGAGGCGTCGAACGTAGAAGAGAGACGCGGCGAGCATCGCGCCCGTGTTTCCGGCGGAGACGACCGCGTCCGCATCGCCGTCGCCCACGGCCCGGCAGGCGACTACGAGCGAGCTGTCGGGCTTCGCGCGCACTGCCTCGACCGGCTTCTCGTGCATGCCGATCGTGTCTGCGGCCTCCACGAGCTCGAGGCCCTTCGTGTCTAGGCCGGCCGGGCCGTAGAGGATCGGCCGAATCGCGACCGACGTAGCCTCGAGCGCACCCGCGACGATCTCGTCCGGGCCTCGGTCGCCGCCCATGGCGTCCACTGCCACACGAACGGGAGACGTCACTTCGGCCCTACGGCGCCGGCGCGCGGAGCGGCTCGACTTCGCGGCCCCGGTACGTCTTGCAGGTGGGGCACACACGATGCGGCCGCTTCGGCTGGTGGCAGACCGGACACTCGTTGACGCGGGGCGCCTCCAGGCGATGCGTGGCCCTCCGCTGGTCGCGGCGGGCGCTCGTCTGTCTGCGCTTGGGGACTGCCATGGCCGGCCGCGCAGTATAGCCACACGCCCCTTGCAGACCTGTCCGGCGTCTGACACCGGACACGGCTCGCACGGACACGTCCTGCGGCCGAGTTCGTTGGACGTTCCATCGTGCGGTCGATCCGTTCCAGACATGGCCGGTGCCAGACACCGGACATGTCTCGGCCTTTCAAAGCTTTACCGAGGTTTTGCCTGTGCATGGCCCGCTCTTGGCTGGGGTCCGGTCACTCTTGAGGAGAAGCATTCAACGCACCTCGGAAGGAAGTGAGCACATGACGAAGGCGGCAATCATCATCAGCGCAGTTCTGCTCTTCGCGGGCGTCGCTGCCGCCAGTTCCCTCACGAGCCTCGGTGGAAGCGACACGCCGACGGTCGAAACGCCGCTTTCCACCTCGACCGGCGACGACGTACGGCGCGACGACCGGCAGGCGGACCAGCGCGGGGCCGAAGACGTCAGGGGCCCGTGCGACGAAGCCGAGCACGCGAACGATCCTCGGTGCACCGGCGCCGCCGGCACCCAGGACCGCGGCGACGACGGCGATCGCCACAACCGTGGGCCCGGCAACACCGACGATTCTGGACACGGCGACGGCGACCGGGGCGGCAGCTCCGGACCCGGCCGTAGCGGACACGACGATTAGCGGCTCCTCCCCTCCACTCCCCGACTCGTCGCCCAGTCGACGAGCACAAGAAGCGGCCCCGCCCCATCGGGGCCGCTTCGCTATCGGCGAAGTGGGCACAATTCCGCTCATGCAGCGAAAGCGAACCGTCCTGCTCGTCGAGGACGAGACCTCGATCACGGAGCCACTCGCCGAGTCGCTCGGCCGCGACGGGTTCGAGACGAAGGTCGCAACGACTGCGGCGGAGGCGCTCGACCTTGCTGCGCGCATCCAGCCCGACCTGATCCTCCTGGACGTCATGCTCCCGGACGGCTCCGGCTTCGACGTTTGCCGCGAGCTGCGCCAGCGCTCACAGGTGCCGATCATCATGCTCACCGCCCGCGGCGAGGAAGCGGACCGCGTCGTGGGGCTCGAGCTCGGGGCCGACGACTACATCGTCAAGCCGTTCAGCGCCCGCGAGGTCGGCGCGCGAATCCGGGCTGTCCTGCGCCGCGCCGACTCGCCGTCCCGGCCTGACGAGGAAAAGCCGATCGAGGTCGGCGAGGTCCGCCTCGACCCGGCCAAGCGCGAAGTCACACGCAGCGGCGAGGTGCTCGAGCTCAGCCGCAAGGAGTTCGAGCTCTTGCAGCTGCTGATGAGAAGCGCCGGCTCGGTGGTCACGCGCGAGCGCGCGATCGACGAGGTCTGGGACACGAACTGGTTCGGCTCGACGAAGACGCTCGACGTGCACGTGAGCGGCCTCCGTCGCAAGCTGGGTGACGACTCGAACGAACCGCGGTTCCTCCATACGATCCGCGGCGTCGGCTTTCGGTTTTCCTCGCCTGAAGAGCTGTGAGCCTCAGGCTGCGCCTGCTGGGCGCGTTCGCGTACGGCTTCCTGTTGATCCTCATCGCCCTCGAGGTGCCGCTCGCGCTGAATCTCCGGAGCCGCGTGGACGCCGAGGTGCGCAACGACGCCGCGAGCCAAGCTCACATCGTCGCGGCCCGCGCTTCAGGCTTCATGAACGACAACCCGCAGCTCCGCGGCATCGCTCGAGTGTCCGCATCCGACCTCGGAGCCCGGGTCATCATCGTCGACGCGACCGGGCTCCTGCGCGCCGACTCCGCGAACCAATCGGTTCGCTCGTACGCGAGCCGGCCCGAGATTCAGACCGCGCTGGCGGGGCGCACCGATCAGGGCAAGCGCCACAGCGACACGCTCGGTGTGGACCTCCTGTTCACGACGGTGCCCGTGACGAGTGGTGGCAAGACCGTCGGTGCCGTGCGCGTGACCCAAAGCGTCGCCGCCGTCAACGACCGCGTGCGGCGAAGCGTGCTCGCGCTGGCCGCGATCGGCGGTGCAGCACTCGCGCTGGGGCTCGTCTTCGCCTGGTTCCTGGCCGACTCGCTCTCTCGGCCCCTGCGGAAGCTCGCTCGAACCGCCCGGGAGGTCGAGGCGGGCGACCTGGAAGCCCGCGCGGAGATGAAAGGCTCCAGCGAGCAGCGCGAGGTCGCTCTCGCCTTCAACGACATGACGGAGCGGCTGGGCGTCGTCCTGGCGGCGCAGCGCGAGTTCGTGGCCAACGCCTCGCATCAGCTGCGGACGCCGCTGACCGGCCTCCGGCTGCGGCTCGAGTCGGCGGCTGCGAAGACCGACAGCCTGGAGCTCGAGCGAGAGCTCGCCGCAGCCGAGCAGGAGGTCGAGCGCCTCGCCCGGCTGCTGAACACCCTGCTCATGCTGGCGCGGGAGGGACAGACACCGACGGCCGGGCGACTGGTCTCGCTGGCCCTCGCGTCCAAGCATGCTCACGAGCGCTGGGAGGCGCGTGCCGAGCAACGGAGCCAGCGACTCGAGCTCGTCCACGCCGACGATGTCGTCGCCCAATCCACCGAAGAGGACCTGGCGATCGTTCTCGACAACCTGATCGAGAACGCGCTCCACTATTCGCCCGAAGGGGCGACGGTGACGATCGAATACGGCCGCGACGGCGACGAGGCGTATCTCGCCGTGCTGGACGAAGGCCCGGGCTTGACCGCCGGAGAGCAGGAGGCACTGTTCGAGCGCTTCGCGCGCGGCAGTGCGAGCGGGCAAGCATCCGGGACCGGCCTCGGGCTCGCAATCGTGCAGACGCTCGCCCAGCGCTGGGGCGGTACGGCCTCACTCGAAAACCGGCCCGATGGCGGCGCCCGAGCGGAAGTCCGCCTACCTGCACCAGGCGCTTTACCAAGACCTAACCCTGAGCTGGACGAGGCGTTAAGCGCGGGCTCCTAGACTGAAAGCGATGAAATCGGCTCTCGCACTTCTCGCAGTCGGCCTCCTCGGGCTCTTTGGCGCGACGTCGATCGGGTACGCGGCCTACGTCGTGTCACGCGACTCCGTCGGGCTGCCCGTGACGAAGCTCAAGCTCACGCCGAACGACCTGGCGCCGGTTCCGGTGAAGCAAAAGGCAGCGCGACCAAAACCCTCGACGGTCACGACTCGGACGACTACGCGAGCGACGACCACCGACGATGGCGATGACCACGGCGGGCGCTCGGGGAACTCCGGCAAGGGCTCGGACGACTCGGGCCACGGCGGAGACGACGATTAGCTAGAGCTTGTCCTTGAGCTCGGCGAGCGCGGCCCAGCGCGAGTCGGGCTGCTCGTCGTCGTGCTCGTGCGGGTCGACGTTCAGGTCGCGGCCGCAGACGGGACAGAGCCCGGCGCAATCGGGCCGGCAGAGGATCTTGTCCGGCAGCGCGAGCACGAGCGCGTCCCGTGCCCAGGCCGAGAGGTCGAGCTGGTCGTTCTCGAGGTACGGCGTCCGCAGCTCGTCCGTGTCCGGGCTCGTCGCCTGATACTCGCGACCGGCGATGTCGAGGTCGATGACGGCATCGGCCAGGCACCGGTAACAAGGCCCGTGGAGCCGAGTGCGGAAGCGGAGCTCGAACACGGTCCCGGTCTGGGCACGGCTGACGACGAGCTCGGCCTGCACCGTCGCCGGCACCGGCAGATACCGCTGGCCGCCGAGCAGTACCGGCTCGAGCGCGACCTCTTGCTCGTCCCGGTACTCGTCACCCGGCCTCAGCCGGACCGACCGCACGCTGAAGCTCGTCATGCGAGCCAGAGTAGCGCTCGGGTGAGGTCTAGTAGGGAGGCTCTTCGTTGTCGGAGCCGGGGGCGCCGACGCCGGCGACCACCGTCTCCTGCGAGCGCTCGTGCAGCCGCTCGCGGCCCCGCTTGACCGCGCCGAGGAACTTCTCGAGGTTGACCTCGAGAGTCGACAGGATCGAGTCGGCCCAGTCCTCCATCTCGAGCCTCGTCTCCCGGGCCTGGCGGCGGGCATCCTCGAGGATGTCCTGCGCCTGACGCTCGGCGAGCTTGACGATCTCGGTCTGGGAAGCCTCGCGGGTCGCCTGCTCGCGAGCCTCTCCGAGCAGCCGGTCGCACTCGCGCTTGGCCTCAGCGAGCATCTCCTGGCGCTCCTTGACGATCCAACGCGCCTGCTTGATCTCCTCGGGGATCGTGGCGCGCATCTGGTCGAGGATCTCGTAGATCTCCTCGCGGTCGATCCGGACCTGGTCGGTCAGAGGGACGGCCTTCGCGTTGTGCACGAGGTCGTCGAGCTTGTCGATGAGAACTAGGACATCCATGGATATCAGTCTAATCGCTCGATCAGCCAAACCCCTACTCGTTCGGGTCGGGAAGCCATGCGATCGAGCGCGGGCCGGCGAACGTGGGCCCGACGGCGCGGGCTTCCCCTCCTCCTGCCCCGACGACGAATACGCGCTCTCGACAGACGGGCTTGCCGCACGGAAGCTCGCGTGTGAATGCGATGAGCCCGCCGTCGCGCGACCAGGACGGCGATTCGCCGTTTGCGATCAGCATCCGCGAGTTGGATCCGTCCGCGTCGATCGTCCAGATGTCTCCCTCGTGGACGAAGGCGAGCCGCGAGCCGTCCGGGGACCAGGTCGGCGCGTCGCCTCGTGTGAGGAGGGTCTCCTCTTCTCCGTTCGGACGGATGAGAGTGATGTCCCCCTCGAGCGTGCCTTCGGACCAGGCCCTGACGAATGCGATCCAGTCGCCGATCGGGGACCAGGCGACGCTCGAGACATCCCTCGTGCTGGTCAGCTGCTCCGCGTTGTCCAGCGTCGTCGAGCCGACCCAGAGGTCGTAGCGGCCGTTGTCCTGCGGAGAGTGGAGGAAGGCCACCTCGTCAGCATCCGGCGAGAGGCTCGGGTCGAAGTTCGCACCGGGCGGAACCCGAAGCTGAGTCGTGTCGGAGCCGTCTGAGCTCGCGATCGAGAGGCCGCCCTGGCCGGTGTCCCAGGCCAGTTTCTTGCCGTCCCGGGAGACGCTCGTTGCGGCCCAGACGTTGGTGAGGCACATCTCGCGTTGGTCGGTGCCGTCCGGCCACATGTGCTGCAGCCCGCACCCGTCCCGGAAGGCGATCCGTCCCGCGTAGGAACGGCCGTCTTCGTCGCGGGCGACGGCGTAGACGACCGCGGCCGCGATCAGGCACAGGAGCACGAGCCCGGCGAGGAGAACGATGTTTCGGCGGCCGAGTTTCATTCCTGTGGAGAGACCGGGGCTCCGGGCTTGCCCTGAGGGAACAGCTCCGAAAAGCGGCGCGCGACAGCCGGCGGTACGAGCTCGTCGACGTTGCCGCCGAACGACGCGACCTCCTTGACGCCGCTCGAGGAAACGAAGCTGTACTGCGGGTTCGACATCAGGTAGACGGTCTCGATGTCCGGCGCGAGCGTGCGGTTCAGGTGATTCATCTGGAACTCCCACTCGAAGTCCGAGATCACGCGCAGGCCCTTCACCATCGTGCTCGCGCCCCAGCGCTTCGCGAACTCGACGACGAGCTCGGCGAAGACGTCCACCTCGACGTTGTCCTCTCCACGGAGAGCCTCCTCGAGGAAGGCCACGCGCTCCTCGACGGAGAACATCGTCTCCTTGTGGCTCGGCTCGCGCACAACGCCGACGACCACGCGGTGGAAGATGCCGGCGGTCCGTTTGATGATGTCGACATGACCCAGCGTGACGGGGTCGAAGACGCCGGGGCAGATCGCGGTGCGGAGGTCGTTGGGCGTCACGAAGCCTCGAAGAGGGTGAGGCGCGCCGAGCCGTACTTGCGGCTCGTGCGCTCGGCCAGGGGAAGCGTCGGCTGCTCTCTCGCGGCGCTTTCGACGACGATGAGCCCGTCCTCGGCGAGGAGCGCCGGGAGGTACTTGGACAGGGTTGGGAGGAGAGAGTCGAGCATCCGGTAGGGCGGGTCGACGAGGACGAGATCGTACCGCCTGCCCGCCGCAGACTCGGCGGCGAGAGCGCGGCGCACGTCGGATTTGACGAGCCTCGCCCCCTTCAGGTCGAGCTTCTCGAGGTTGCGCTCGATGACCCGCTGGGCGTCGCGATCGGACTCGACGAAGACGACAGACGCCGCACCGCGGGACAGTGCCTCGAGGCCCATCGCGCCCGAGCCGGCAAAGAGATCGAGCACGGCCATGGCATCGACCGGACCGATCAGGTTGAACGCCGCCTCACGAACGCGGTCCCCGGTCGGGCGAGTCTCGCCCTTCGGCGGGAAGATCCGCGCCCCTTTTCGACTACCCGCGATGATCCGCATCCCGCGAGTCTTAACAGGGTCAGGCTTGGAGATCCCGGTCGGCGAAGACGCGGTTCACGTCGTCGTTCAGCGGGCCCTCGTAGTCGACGAGCTCGTCGGCGACCGAGCGCGCCCGCTCGAGAAGCTTCCGGTCGGAGCGCAGGCGCGTGAAGCGGAGATCGGAGAGACCCGCCTGGCGAGTTCCGAGAAGCTGCCCCTCGCCGCGGATCTCGAGGTCTCGCTCCGCGAGCTCGAAGCCGTCGTTCGAGGCGACCAGCGCTTCCAGGCGGGCGAGAGCAGAGTCGGTCAGCTCCTCCTTCGCCCGTGAGACGAGCAGGCAGTACGACTGTTCGGCGCCCCGGCCCGACGCGTCCGCGCAGCTGGTGCAGCTGCGCCAGCCCGAAGCGGTCGGCCTCCTGGACGATCATGATCGTCGCGTTCGGGACGTCGACGCCGACCTCGATCACGGTCGTCGCGACGAGCACGTCGAGCTCGCGGGCTTTGAACTGCGCCATCAGCTCGCGCCGCTCGGCCGGCCGGAGCCGTCCGTGGAGCAGGCCGACGCGGTACCCCTTCAGCTCGCCCTTCTGCAGGCGTTCGGCCTCACGCTCGGCGGCTCGCGCGACGCTCGTCTCGGTCTCCTCGATCAGCGGGCACACCACGTACGCCTGGCGCCCGTCGTCGAGGTGCTTGCGCAGCCGCTTGTACGCGACGCTCGAGCGGTCCTGCGTCACCCAGGCCGTCGTCACGGGCTTGCGGTTCGCGGGCGGCTTCGCGATCTCGCTCACCGAGAGGTCTCCGTAGACGGTGAGCGCGAGGGTGCGGGGGATTGGCGTCGCGGTCATGTGCAGGACGTGTGGGGTGCGGTCTCCCGTGATCGCACGACGCTGCTCCACGCCGAAACGGTGTTGCTCGTCGACCACCGCAACCGCGACCTCGCTCAGATCGACCCCTTCCTGGATGAGCGCATGGGTCCCGACGAGGATCTGCGCCGGCGCCGGATCGTCCTTCACAGAGCGCGTGAGCAGCGCGACCCCGATGCCGAGCTCTCGGCAAGGATCCTCGAGCGTGAGGAAGTGCTGCTCGGCGAGGGTCTCGGTCGGCGCCATCAGCGCGCCCTTCTTGCCGGACTCGACCGCCCGGAGGAGCGCGTAGAGCGCAACGACGGTCTTGCCCGAGCCGACTTCGCCTTGCAGCAGCCGCTCCATCGGCGTCGGCTTGGCGAGATCGGCGTCGATCTCGGCGATCGCGCGCTCCTGGTGAGACGTGAGCTCGAAGGGAAGTAGCTTCCGGTAGCGGGAGACGAGGTCGCCGGGCTCGCCGAGCGCCGGCGCCTGTTCCTGCTCGCGACCGCGGCGGCGCCGTGCGAGCCCGACCTGGAGCACGAGCAGCTCGTCGAAGGCCAGCCGCCGTCTCCCGCGCTCCGCCTCCTCGGGAGTCCGGGGTCGGTGGATCGCGGTCAGCGCATCGGCGCGCAGGGGCATTGCATCCACGAGGTGGGCCGGGGAGGCGTCGGGATTGTCACGAACGTGGGCAAGCGCCTTCCCGACGAGCTCGCGGAGCTTCTTCGGCGCGATCTCCTCGCTCGCGGGGTACACGGGGGCGAAGTCGGCCGTGGCGGAAGCGCCGTTCAGGTCGTAGGAGCGGACGTTGAACTCGTTCCGCCGGAGCTGGCCGCGAAGGCGCACCCGCGTGCCCGGCCGCAGCCTGTCGACGAGCCATGCCTGGTTGAACCAAACGGCAGTGATCTCCCCACTGTCGTCCGCGATCCGCGCCTGGACGATCGCAAGTCGCGGCCGGGGTCGCCGAACCGAGGTGCGGACGACCTCGCCCGTGATGGCGACCTCCTCCTCGCCCGCGAGCAGGTCGGCGATCCGCACTTCGTCGACGGCGGCCTCGTAGCGGAAAGGCCGGTGCTCGAGCAGGTCTGCGATCGTGTGCAGGCCGAGCTTTGCGAGCTTCTTGGCGACGGCGGGCCCCACTCCGGGCAGCGTCTCGACTCCCCGCGCAAGCCGCTCAGGCCGTGGAAACGTCCGCGGGCGAGACCAGCTCGGCGGGCTCGTTACCTCGGCGAATGCAGTCGGAAGGTGTCTCGGCAGAGTGCGTCCGAGTATAGGACCGGCGGGCGCTAGTCCTCGGCCCCGACCTCGGCCTGCTCCGTGCCATCCGAAAGGAACTCGACGTTGAGCCTCTCGATGCGGGCCCCATCGACGTCGACGACCTCGAAGCGCAGTCCGTCCCACTCGAGCTCGTCACCCTGCTCCGGCGCGCGGCCGAGCTCGCCGAAGACGAACCCCGCGAGCGTGTGGTAGTCGTCCTGCGGCATCTCCTTGCCGAACTGCTCGTTGAAGTCGTCGATCGGAAAGGTCCCGTTGACCTGGATCGTCCGATCGTCGATCCGAGTGAGGGATTCGTCCGGCAGGTCGTACTCGTCGTCGATCTCCCCCACGATCTCCTCGAGCAGGTCCTCCAGCGTGACGATGCCCTGCATCGCTCCGTACTCGTCGACGACGATCGCCATGTGCTGCTTCGTTTGCCGGAACTCGGCCAGAAGCGCCGCTAGGTCCTTCGTCTCCGGGACGAGGTACGGAGACCGAAGGAGCTCCTCGATCACGACGTTCTCGATCCCCTTTTGGTAGAGGGACGAGAAGAGGTCGCGAACGTGGAGGATGCCCACGATCTCGTCGAGTGAGCCCCGATATGCGGGGTAGCGCGTGTACGGCGAGTCGACGACGGCAGCAAGGCATTCCTCGGGTGGAAGATCGACCGAGATCGCGACGACCTGCGGGCGCGGGACCATCACCTCGTGGGCTTCCTTGTCCGCGAAGTCGAAGACCTTGTACAGCAGCTCTTGCTCAGCTTGCTCCACGACCCCCGACTCGCCGGCCTGCGCGACGATCAGGCGAATGTCCTCCTCAGAGTGTGCAACGACGCCGGCGGGCGCTGGCTCGATGCCGAAGAGCCTGGTGAACGCATTCGCCGAGGCCTGGAGGAACCAGACGAGCGGATACGTGATGAGAAAGACGCCCTCGACGGGCAGGGCCACCCAGAGTGCGGTCTGCTCGTTCTTCGTGAGCGCAATGGCCTTGGGGACGAGCTCGCCGAGCGTGACATGGAGGTAGGTGACGAAGGCGAAGGCGAGGACGAAAGCGACGCCTTGCGAGAGCGGCTCGTCAAGCCAGTGCTCGACGAGCGGCTCGCCCACGGCGCCAAGCGCGATCGAGAACGCCGTGATGCCGAGTTGAACGGTGCCGATGAACCGCACCGGGCTGTCCATGATGCGAAGCGCTATCCGCGCGCGGAGCTTGCCGGAGTGCGCGAGCTCCATCAGGCGCGCGCGCTTGGCGGTCACGAGCGCGTATTCGGCCGCGACGAAGAACGCGTTCCCCAGCACGAGCAGGAGAACGGCGATGACTTGCAGGAAGATGGTCACGCCCCGCTCTCCGGGGCGCGAGTACTAGGGGGGTGGTCGTCGTCCAAGCGGACTCTGAGTATAGGCGAGGACTCGGCCCGACCTTCTTGCGGCCAATACTCCCCACCCGGGTGGGGAGAGGATTCCACCCGCCACCCGCGGTGAGCGTAACCAGGAGAGACGCACGCGGATGTCCCAAGGCTGAGCCAACTTTCGCCTGCAAGAGCGAACATATGTTCGTATACTTCAAGGCGTGAGCGTTGAGTACCGCGAAGAGCCGTGCCGGAGCGCGCTCAATCGCGTCAAGGGCATGCCGTTCGACTGGTCGCTGAACCCGTACATGGGGTGCGCTCACCGCTGCACGTTCTGCTACGTCCGGGCCTTCGAGCGCCGCGCCGACCGGCCGGCGGACGACCGCTACGGCACCTCCATCCGAGTGAAGGTCAACGTCGCCGAAGTCCTTCGACTCGAGCTGGCCCGTCCGTCCTGGAAGCGCGAACAGGTGGCGATCGGCGCTGCGACCGATCCCTACCAGCCGGCCGAGGGACGCTACCGCCTCACCCGCGCGTGCCTCGAGGCGCTGGCCGAAGCCAGGAGCCCATTAGGCATCATCACGCGCGGACCGATGATCGTTCGCGACATCGATGTCCTCGCCGAGGCCGCGCGGCGCGCGAGCGTCTCGGTCACCCTCTCGATCCCGACGCTCGACGAGAACGTCTGGCGCAGGACTGAGCCCTCGACGGCCCACCCGCGGCAGCGCCTCCGGGCCGTCTCGATGCTCGTCCAGGCGGGGATCAGGGCCGGTGTCGGGATGGCGCCAATCCTGCCGGGATTATCCGACAAGCCATCCCAGCTTGCCGAGGTCGTGAAGGCTGCACGCGACGCCGGAGCCTGCGGCATTTGGGCGAACCTGCTCTACCTCCGCCCCGGCACGCGCGAGCACTTTCTCGACAACCTCGCGCGCGACTGGCCCGAAGAGCTCGAGCGCTACGCGCGTCTGTACGAGAACGGGCGCGCCTACCTTCGAGCCGAGCACACGAAGCCGACCCGCGCGGCGGTGGCGAGGCTCGCGAAGGAACACGGCGTGCGGGATCGTCGTCGCGTCCCCCTTGACCCTGAGCCGCCGGTGATAGCCGAGCAACTGGCGCTCGCCGTGTAGCAGATGATCTCTGTCGCGCAAATCGCGCCCAACAACGAGGAGGACGAAAATGCCTGTGAAGGAAGCAAGCTCGGAAGAGACGCCGTACGGCCGCTACATCACGTCGGAGGGCTGGTTCGTCCTCAATCTCGGGGACGCGCTCGCGGTGCGCAACGAGGAGAAGGGCGGCGCGGTGTACCCGCTCGAGGCACGCGAGGTGCCGTTCAGCGACGTCGGCGTCCACGTCCGCATCCTCTGGCCGGGCGACCCGAATGCGCTCTACCACTCGGAGGACGCGCAGGAAGGATTCCTCGTGCTCTCCGGCGAGTGCACGCTGATCGTCGAAGAAGAGGAGCGGCCGCTGCGACAGTGGGACTACTTCCACTGCCCGGCCGGGACCCTCCACATCATGGTCGGAGCCGGCGAAGGGCCGTGCGCGATTCTCATGATTGGCTCGCGGCCAGAAGTCGAGACGCTGAACTATCCGGCAAGCGAGGTCGCGGGGAAGTACGGCGCATCCGCCGCAAAGGGGACCGAGGATCCGGACGAGGCGTACGCCGAGTGGCCCGGCGACTACCTGCCGGTGCGCCTTCCGTGGCCGCTTGGTTAGGGCGCGAACCTCTGAGCTCGCCCGGGAATAATCGCCCTCGCGGTCTGATCACCCACATAGAATCCGCTGGCCGTGCCGGAAGACCCTGACGGAAAGACAGAAATCACATGTCTGATCGTGGACGACCACGAAGTCGTCCGTGAAGGGCTGCGGCTCTCACTCTCGCGCGCTGCGCACATCCGGGTGATCGGAGAAGCCTCCGACGGCGCGAGCGCGGTCGCGCTTGCCGAACGACGGAAGCCCGACGTCGTGATCATGGATGTGCGGATGCCGGGGATGGACGGGCTCGAGGCCACGAAGCTCCTGACGGAGAAGGTTCCCGGCACTGCCGTCCTCATCTTCACGGCGTTCAGCGAGCGCAGCCTCTTGGGACGCGGCCTCGACTCGGGCGCCAAGGGCTACATCCTCAAGGAGGCCCCGCACCAAACCCTTCTGCGGGCGATCGAGAAGGTCGTCGCCGGCGAGGGGTACGTCGATCCGGCGCTGATGCCGGCCTTCCTGCCCGGCAAGGGCGAAGACATGCTGACCACCCGCGAGCGAGAGATCCTCCAACTGCTCGCCGACGGCATGTCCAATGCCGACGTAGCGGCAAAGCTCTTCATCAGCCAGGAGACCGTGAAGAGCCACGTGCGGCACATCCTCACCAAGCTCGAGGCGGACACGCGCACGCACGCGGTGGCGATTGCTCTTCGCGAAGCGATCATCGACTAACGCCGGGCTCCTGCTCGTCGTCTGCGTCGGCGTCGGCGCGGTCGTCGGCGCGCTCGGGCTGGCATTGGACACGCAGCTCCTCGCGCTCGTCGGGTTGCTCTTCGCCGTCACGGCCGCGGGTGCCCTGGCTGCATCGCTCGTCGTCAGCGAGCGCCAGCACGACGAGCGAATGGAAGAGGAGATCGAGCGCCTCTCCGCCGAGCATGCACGGCTCTCGGACCAGGTGATCACAGCCGAGCAAGACGAGCGCCGCAGGCTCGCCCTGTTCCTCCACGACGGGCCCGTCCAGTCGATGGCCGGGATCGCACTCATGCTCGACGCGGTCACCTCCGCAGTCGACGAGGGGCGCACGGAGGAGGCCGAGCGGATCCTGAGCTCGGCACTCGACAAGCAGCGCCAGACGATTCGATCGCTCCGCGACCTCTCCTTCGAGCTCGAGCCCGTGGTGCTCAGGGATCAGGGCTTCGAGCCCGCCGTCAGAGCGCTCGCCGACCATCTCGGCATGTCCAATCGCATCCAGATCGACCTCGACTTGGAGGCGGCCGAGGCGCTCGCAGAGCACGCTCAGGTGGCCATTTTCCAGATCATCCGCGAAGCGCTTCATCAGGCGATCCGCCGTGGTCCTCCCACCCGTGTCTCGGTCGGAGTAGCCGAGGCTGCCGGTGGAGGCATCGAGGCCGTCATCGCCGACGACGCACCGGGCGAGCGCCGCCGCGCCAGCTTCGACGCGATCGCGGAGCGTGGGCGCTCGCTCAGCGGGCGGATGACGGTCGATCCCGGCCCCGACGGCGGCACCACCGTCCGCATCGTGTTTCCGCCGTATCGCGTTCGGGGCTAGGGCCGGGGCAACTAGACTCGCCCCGCGATGGCTTCCGACCAGACGCATTGCCTCTTCGTCTCGAAGCCGACCGGCTACGAGCTTCTGAATCGCGACGGCGAGCCGCCCCCCGTGGGCAGCATCGTCGAGCTCGAAGGGCAGGGACGCTGGATCGTGAATCGGATCAGCGCCTCGCCGCTCCCCCAGGACCGGCGGCCGTGCGCCTACCTGCTGCCGACCCCTAGCTGAGCGCCTGCTCGGCGGCGATCCGGCCGAAGACGAGCGCCGCCGCTAGCCCGCTCGAGTACCCACCCGTGGAGATGCCACCGACGTCGGCCCCGGCCGCGTAAAGGCCGTCCGCGCCGACGACGCCCGCCCGGTCGTCGATCCGAATCCCGCCCAGTGTCTGCGTCACGCTCGCTCTGACGAGCACCGCGACGCGTCCGTTGTCGTCTTCGACCGATGCTCCGGCAGTCCGGGCGGCCTCGATCATGTCGCCGATGGTCCTCTCGCGCACCTTCTCCTCGAGCACCGACCGATCGACGCTGTACCACGCAAGGCCGTCAGGCCAGCTCGCGACTGCCTGGACGAGATCCGTCTCCGACCACGACGGTTTTCCTTCGAATCGCAGCGACATGTCGTGAGAGGTGACCTGCGCGAAACGACCGTACAACTGGGCGAGTCGCACGTAGTCGTCCTCGTCGACCTCCTCGACCGCGGGCATCGCCCGCCCGTAGAACTCGTCCAGGTCGCCGGCGGTTGCACCGCCGCGCGCGAGCGCCATGTCGAGACCATCGCCCTCGCTCCAGCGATTGGCCCGCAGGAGAAGCCCACGCTCGCGGGCGAGCCGAGCGGGAAATCCTCCGGTGGCCAGGATCAGTGGGTCTTCGATCTCGCCGAGCGGTTCGCCGAGTGAGACATCTCGCGCAAGGACAGCGGTTAGACCCCGCGGATCGAAGCGCTTGCCTACCGTACGTCGGTTCCCAGTGTCGTGCTCGACGACCGGCGCTCCGAGCGACTCGAGCCACTCGATCGCCTCGTCCAGCCGCTCCACGATCACGCGCTGCAAGGCCGGGTCCCCGCCCGGGCACTCCTGCTGGAAAGCGTCGAGCGATCTGTAGCGCCAGACGACGCAGCTCGAGAGGAGCATCGACCCACCGGGCCGATCCCCCTTTTCGAGGACGAGCGGCTCGGCGCCGAGCTCGCGCGCCCTCGCGGCGGCCACCAGACCGGCCATGCCTGCTCCGGCGATGGTGAGGTCGGCTATTTGAGTGCGAACGTCGGCTTCTGCTCGACGTATTCGATCTTCACGGCCTCGGGGCCCCAGACGAAGATCGCGTAGGTGTTCGGCGCGTCGACGACGTCCGCCACGTCCATGCCCGCCGCCTTGGCCTCCCCGAGCGTCTGCTCGGCCGAGTCCACGAGCACCGCGAGGTGGTTGAGCAGCGGCCGCTCGGGATTGCCCGGCTCGCCGTCGTGGAACTCGACGAACGCGCCGCCGACCTCGACCCGGTCCTCGCCGTCGGGGGCGAAGCCGTACTGCTCGTACTGACGCGCCGTGTCGTGCGGGCTCGCGGAGAAGAGCGCCACGTGGTCGAGGTCGTACTCGACATCGGTCTTCGCCTCGACGAGCCCGAGCCGAAGGCCCTCTTGCACGTCGAAATATGCCGAGCCGTTCTCGCGGTCGACCGCGATCCCCTCGAGCCCACCGAGCGCCTTCTCCAGGTCATTGACCCGCAGCGCGATGTGCTTGAGAGCCCCTTGCTCCCGCGGTCCTTCCTCTGCGAAGAGCGTCAGCTTGCCGCGGCGCGCGTTCGTCCCGACGAGGGTGAACTTGTCGGTGCGCTCGATCACGTGCATCGAGAGCCGCTCGGTCAGGAAGTCCGTGATGGCGTCGCGATCGGCCACCCAGAGCGCGACGTGGTCCAGGGTCTTGGGCCTCATCCCGCCCCCAATCTACCTAGCAGGATGAGGCCCACGCAGACCTATTTCTTCCGGTTGACGGCTGCGAGGAGCTGACGCTTGCTCATCCGCGAGCGGCCCTTGACGTTCAGGCGCTTGGCCTCGTTGTAGAGCTGCTCCTTCGTCTGGCCGTTCGGGCGACGCGTTCCCGACCGCAGCCCGCCGCGGCGGCCGGACGAGATGTCGTGCGTCGAAGAACGCGAAGCAGTTCTCGCCTCGCCGCTGCGAGCGCGCTCCTTGTTGACCGTCCGCGCAGCGATCTCCTTGGCGCGCTTCGTCGACTTGCCCTGCTCCTTGGCGCTGTCCTTGATGTGCTCGTACTGCCGTTCTCGCTTGTTGCTCCACGCCTTCTGTGGCATGTACCCCTCCTCGTGTGAGTGCCTCAGAGCAGTGCCCGGATCACGATTTTCTATGCCAGGTACGAGAACGCACTGATCACGAAGACCGCAAAAGCGAGAAACGCCGCCAGGACGCCGCCAACTGCTCCGATCCAGGCCCGCCGGGTCCAGGCACGCAGGAAGGCGAAGGCCGACCAAAGATAAAGCGGAAGCGAAGCGAGGAGAGCGAGCGCGAGCCCTGCTCGCATCTTCGTCGCGTAGGCCTCCTCGCCGCCTGTAAGGCCGACCTCAGCTTCGAGGTCCTCGAAGGCGGGCGCCGCGATTGGACCTATGCAGCTGCGCCCACAGATGACACCGGACGTCAGGTGACCCGCGACCTGCAGCGCGGTCAGTGCGACAACGGCGCTTGCCGCAAATGCGATCGCGACCAGGATCGGATCCCCGTGCCGCACGAGCCCGATCACGCCCACGAACCCGAGCGCGAGCGCGGCCGCGACGATGAGAAGCGCTGACTTGTGGAATTCGGTGACCAGGACAACGTCCCGGGACGCCACTCCCTTGATGACGATGCGGATGAAGGGAATGACCGAAGCGAGGAGGATCGCGGCCCCGCAGCCAACGCAGGCCATCCAGAACGCTCGATGCGGAAGCGGCAGCGCTATTCCAGCGGTGGGTTCTTGACGTTGTGCTCGGTCGCGTACTCGTCCGTGAGCTTGTTGATGACCTCCGCGCCGTCGCCGTAGGCGTAGTTGATCTTGACGAAGGGCTCCCACTTATCCGGGAGCGCGTCCTCGGGGAAGATCGCCTCGACCGGGCACTCCGGTTCGCACGCGCCGCAATCGATGCACTCCTCCGGATCGATGATCAGGATGCGCTCGAACTCGTGGATGCAGTCGACCGGGCAGACGTCCACGCAGGACAGATCTTTGATGTCGATGCACGGCTCGGCGATGATGTAGGTCACGGGAGCGGGTCAGTCTATCGAGGCGAGGAGACCCTCGATCAGCTCCGGCGCACGCTCGTCGAGCGCCGATTTCGCGACCACCTGGTCGAAGCCCGCTTCGTTCGCGCGGCGCAAGCCCGACGTGTCCTTGTGGTTCGTGAAGCCGAGCAGCGGAACGTCCGGATAGGCGTCCGCTACGTCGTAGGGGTCGACCCGGGCCACGTCCGCGACGACGAGATCCGGGGGGTCGACGCTGTCGGCCGTCACGAGGTGATGACCGGGGAGCCGGGACTCCAGCTTGCCCCGGATGAAGAGGTCCACCCCCGCGAGGAGGATCGTTGCCACGGCCGCCCGAGGGTAGCACTCGGTTGGCGCCGGTAACAGATGGCAAGCTCTCAGCCATGCTGGAGTCTGACCTCGCCCGCGGGCTCGACCTCGCCCGTGCCGGCGAGTACTTCGCCGCGCACGAGGCGCTCGAGGACGCCTGGCGCGCCGCCGACCCCGCCGAGAAGGACTTCTTCCAGGGGCTCGTCCACGTCGTTGTCGCGTGGTACCAGGCGGGGCGTGGCAACAAGACGGGGTGTGAACGGCAGCTCGAGAAGGCCGCGCGCCGGCTCGGGCCATTCAGCCCCGAGCATCGCGGCGTGGACGTCGCCGCACTGCTGAGCCAGGTCGAGGCGGCGCAGGCGCTGGGGACCCTCGAGCTCCGCCCGCTAGACGTCCCCTAGTCCGACATCGTTCAAGAGGCGGTTCAAGAAAACCCGAAGCCACCAGTCGTAGTGGAAGAAGAGCAACAGGCCCAGGGCGACGAGCATCAGCCCGCCGACAACCCGGATCACCATGTAGTGGTCTCGGAGCCAGCGAAACGCACCCATCGCCTGGGTGAAGGCGACCGCGGCCAGCAAGAAGGCCAGGCCGAGGCCCACCGAGTAAGCCGCGAGCAGGACGGCTCCCCGGAGCACCGTGCCTGTATCCCCGGCCAGGACGAGGATCGAGGCGAGAACGGTCCCGATGCAGGGCGCGGCGCAAACGGCGAAGGCCGCTCCGAGCAGCACGCTCGACCCCGTTTTGCGAGCCCCGGTGAGGAGGCCGGGGGCCATGACTCGCTCCGGCCAGGGCAGCAGCCCGATGAACGTGAGGCCGAGGACGACGAGAATGAGGCCGGCGAGCTCAGCCTGCCGATCGGAGTCGAGGACGCCGCCGACCGCCGCCGCGCCCGCGCCGAGCAGAACGAAAACCACGGTGAAGCCGGCGATGAAGGGCAGGCTGGCGAAGGCAACCCGGCGGGCGGAACCCGGGCGGCCCAGCTGATCGGCTTCGATCGCGGAGATCGCCGAGAGATATCCGGGGACGAGCGGCAGCACGCAGGGCGTGATCACCGAGACGAGCCCCGCGAGGAACGCCAGGGGGATGCGCTCTAGCGTGGGCTAGGCCTCGTCGAAGCGGGCGAGCTCTTCGTCGATGCGCCGCTCAGTGGCGGGATCGAGGCCGGCGACCGCCGGGACGGGCTCTCGGTCCCGGCTCCAGCGCCAGGCGAGCATCGCGAGAACGACTCCGCCGCCGAGCACGCCCACGATGGGGAGCAGCCACGCGAGCAGGTCGAAGCCCTTCTTCGGAGGAGCGGCCAGGATCTGCGGCCCGTACTCGGCGACGAGCAGGTCCTTGATCTCGCCCTTCGAGTTGCCTGCCGCGATCCGCTGCGAGATGAACGTCTTGATCTGGCGGGCAGCCGGCGAGCTCGACTGATCGAGCGTCGTGTTGCAGACGGGGCACATGACCTCGCCTTCGAGGTCGGCGAGCGTCGTGCGCGGCTCGACCTTGGAAGGAAGTGCCTCGAGCCGCCAGCCGTAACGATCGACGGCCTTCTCCTTGACCTCACTCTTCGAGTTGCCGGCCGCGATCAGGCTCCGGATGTAGCCGACGATCTCGCGGGTCGAGCCCGAGTTCGTCCGGTCGAGCGTCGTCAGGCAATCCTTGCACCAGAGCTCGGCCTCGATCTCAGCCGAGGTCGGATGCGACTCGTCGGCGAGCGCCGGCGGGGCGGCCGCGAGGGCCAGGAGGGCGAGCGCTGCGACGAGCAGAATCCTCACGCCGCAAGCGCCTCCTCGATCGCGCTCTCCAGTTCTTCCGCGCGCGCCTCGCCGAAGATGTAGCCGTGGACCCGTCCCGAGCGCGCGACGACGAACGTGCGCGGGATCGGCAGCCCGCCGTAGTCGTGGAGGACGCGGCCGGCCGGGTCGCGCACGTTCGGATAGCTGACGCCGTAACGCATGAGGAAGGCACGAGCATCGCCGGAGAAATCGTTCGCGTCGACGCCGACGAAGGCGACGCGCCCTCGATAGCGCTCGAAGGCCGACTGGAAGCGCGGGGCCTCGCTCTTGCACGGATCGCACCACGCGGCCCAGAAGTTGATGACGACGACCTTCCCGCGGAGCGACGAGAGACGGAGTGACCCCTGGCCGTTCAGCCGCTCCAGGTCGAAGTCCACGGCCATCGGCCGCTTCCCGTCCGAGAAATCCTTTGCGACGTTCGACCTGTCGTTCTGGATCACCTTCCAGGTCAGGAGGACGAGCAGCGACGCGACGAGCACGAGCGCGCCGGCCTGGCCTGCGAGCTTCAGCCTGGACATCAGCCGCCGACGATGAACACCGTCGTCCCGATGTCGACGGTATTGAACAGCCACTCAGCGTCCGCGATGTACATCCGGATGCACCCGTGCGAGACGGAGTAGCCGATCGAGGCGGGATTCGGAGTCCCGTGAATTCCGACGCCCGGAGACGAGAGGCCCATCCAGCGGGTGCCCAGAGGATTGTTCGGGCCCGGCGGAATCGGCTTCTGGCCCCTGGCCCACCGCGAGTTCGGCGGGTACCACCAGGGGTTGCGCCACTTGACCTGGATCTGGAAGCGCCCGAGCGGGGTCGGGTAGATGGACTGGCCGGTGGCGACGCGGAAGTTGCGGCGCAGCTTGTCGAAGCGGTAGAGGAGCAGGTGGTTCGAGCCGCGACGGATGACGATCACCGAGCGGAACTCGCTTCGACGGAGGCTCGCGCGTGGCGATCGGTACCTGATTCGGACGGTCGCGCGGCTCATCGACCGCAGGCGAGCGACGATCGTCTCCGTGAGCCGCAGCCGGTTGACGGTCAGCCCGGGGCGGTCGGCAACGACGACCGGCTTCAGGCGGCGCAGGAAGACCCTGGCGTCGGTGGGGCCGCGGTTGAAGCGGCGCGAGACCCCGAGGACGTACGTGCGAACGGCATCGGCGTCGATGCGGACCGGGAGTGTGAGTGCTTCGCCCGGAGCGGCGTTTCTCGCACGCTCGATTGCCACGTCGACGAGCGCGCTCGACCCCAGCCCAGCTGGCGTGGGCGCGAGCCGGTGACGACGGTCGAGCACGATCCGAACCGGCAGATCGAAGCGCTCCTGGACGATCGTGGTCGCCTCCTCCGGCGACAGTCCCCCGACGGCGATCCCCGAGATCGTGACGCCCGGAGGGATCAGCGCAGGCAGAGGAGTGGTGGTCGTCGTCCCCGTCGTCGTGGTCGCCGTCGAGCCCGTGGTCAGCAAACCCGCCGCACTGACGCCGCCCGCGAGGACGACGGCCGCGAATGCACCTGCGAGAGCGCAGGCGAACCCACCGACGGCAAAGCCGAAGAGACGTTTCACGACTGGAGTGTAGCCCCCTCGCCCGGGGGTTAGAAGAGCCGAGGATCGTCGGAGATGACGCCGTCAACGCCGAGGCGGTCGAGTTTTCCCAGAACCGAGCGGTCGTTGACCGTCCAGGCGAGCACAGCCACACCGAGGGAGTGGCAGCGCTCGACTGCCGCTCGAGTGACCAGCCGGTGGTCGAGCGTCGTCGCGGACACGTCCGCCTCACCGACGATCGCCTCGATGCGAGACGGAAGAGTCAGGCGCAGGGCCGCGCGCACGGGCCCGACGACGGGGACGAAGCGGCGCCGCCCGAGACCGATCTTGCTGGGCGGGTACGTCCGGCTGAGCGTCAAGCCGGGCTCGAGCCGCCGCAAAGCTCGCAGCTTGCCGAGACCATAGGTGCTGGCCACCGTTCTCCCGACGAGGTCGTACCTCCGCAAGGCGTCGACGAACTCGCGCTCGAAGCCACTGCCCTTCACGTCTGCCAGGAGCCCGGTCTCGGGGCTCTGCTCGCAGAGGAAGGCGAAGACGTCCTCCAGGGCCGCGGGCTCTGTCTCGAGCTCCCGGTGCGAGTGGCCGAGCACGAGCGTGCGGTCGGGCCGCCCGATGACGTCGAGCTCGACCATGTCCACGCCGAGCGCCAGAGCTGCCTCGACCGCAGCGATCGTGTTCGCCGGCGCGAGCGCCGCTGCGCCACGATGCCCGATCCGAAGGAGCGGGCCGTTCCCGCGCAGGAGCGAGACGGTCACGGCTTGGTCGGTAGCGGGTTCTCGTCGAATTCGTCGCCGCCGGCAGCGAACTCGAGGATCATCCGGTCGGTGATCCACTCGACGGGCGCACGATCGTCCGTCCACGGGTCGGCCGCCGGCGTCGCGATCCTCATGTCGCGTGCCAGCAGCTGTGCGAGCGGCCGAAGCTGAGCCTGAGCACGCTCGAGTCGCCGGGCGAGGAGCTCTCTCGGCTCGGCGCGGTCGAGGCCGATCACGAACTGGTTGAACCGGAGAGGCTGCCAGGTGAGGACGAGCGGGAACTCGGCCGCCAGGGTCCCGGAGACTCCTTTCGCGAGCCGGTCGTCCTCGGGAGTCGCGGCGGCGTTGAGCATGATCGCGCCGCCCGGAGCGAGGCGGGAGCGCGCGAGCCGGAAGAACTCGCGGGTCGCGAGGTAGAAGGGCACGTAGGGCGGCCGGTACGCGTCGACGATGATCAGGTCGTACCGCGAGCGCGTCCGGCGAAGGAAGGGACGGGCATCGGCGGTGATCACGTGCAGCCGCGGGTTGTCCTCCAGCCCGAAGAAGCGACGGCCGGCCGCCGACACGGCCGGGTCGATCTCGACTCCGTCGACCCGGGCCTGCGGGTAGAAGACGCCGAGCGCCCGCGAGGTCGTGCCGCCTGCGTTGCCAAGAATGGCAACAGAGCGCAGAGGTCGGGCCAGCATTGGCGGGACAGCCAGGGAGGCGTCCCATTCGCCGCCCGTCAGCACCGCGTCGCGGCGCCAGATCGAGTGCACCGCAAGTCCTTCGTTGAGATAGAGGCGCCGCACGCCGTCCACCTCGGTGACGTGGATGAACTGGTAGTGGGACTCCTGGTCGTAGATGAGCCCCGGCTCGGCTCGCACGGCGCCGGTCGGAACCGCCAGCAGCGCCGCGATCGCGGCTGCGACGACGAGCCAGCGGCGCCCGAGCAGTGCGGCGCCCGGAAGCGCGACGACCACGGCCGCCACGAGCAGCGTGCGCTGCGTGCCGATCGCCGGAATGAGGACGAGCGCCGAGAAGAACGTGCCGAGGAGGCTGCCGACCGTCGAGAGCGCATACAGCCGGCCCGCTACCGATCCCGCTTCGCGCACGTCGTCGATCGCGAGCCGCACCGCGAACGGCGCGACCATCCCCAGGAGCGTCACCGGCGGCGCGAAGAGGGCGAGCACCGCGAAGAACGATCCGATCGCCGCTCCCGCGGAGACTTCATCGAGCCCCTTGACCGACACGTCCAGGAAGGGCCCGGCCGCGAAGGGCACGGCCGCGATCAGCACCGCCCCGGCGAGGACGATGCCGCCGAGCAGGCGGGGCTCGGGGCGCCGGTCGGCCAGCCGGCCTCCCAGCCAGTACCCGAGGGAAAGCGAGGCGAGCACGAGCCCGATCACGTTCGCCCAGACGATCGTGGAGCTGCCGTAGTACGGCGCGAGCAGCCGCGCCGCGCCAATCTCGGTCGCAAGCGACCCGGCCCCTGCGCAGAAGACGAGGGCGTTCAGCTTGAACGAGAGAGCCCGCCTGGCGTCAGGCGCCTGTTCTCGCACACGGAGGGCTTCGGCTTCAGCCACCGGTGCGACGGATGACGACGACCGCGTAATCGTCCTCGGGCTCGCCCGCAAACGCCCGGACGTCGGCGACGAGATGCTCGGCGAGAGCCTGTGCGGAGAGCTCGCGGCCGGTCGCAAGCGCTGCGTCGAGCCGGCCATCGCCGTAGAGGTCGGCGTCGCGTCGCGCCTCGACGAGCCCGTCCGTGTAAAGGCAAAGGGCGGCGCCGGGGGCCAGCGTGGCGAGAAAGTTCTCGTAGCGCTGGCCCGCCTCGATGCCCAGCGCCAGCCCGCGCGACGCGAGCGCTGTCACCTCCCCGTCCGAGGCAAGCAAGCGCGCAGGTGGGTGGCCCGCGCTCGCAACGCAGACCTCGCCCGTTTCCGGATGGATCGTGACGCAGAGCATCGTCACGAAGTTCCCGCCGGCGAGCTCTCCGAGCGCGACCTCGTTCACCTGGGCCAGGAGCTCTCCCGGATTGGGATAGAGGCGCACGAGCGAGCGAAAGGCGAACTTCGCGAGTGCCATGTCGGCGGTGGCTTCGATGCCGTGGCCACGGGCGTCTCCGAGCACGACGGCGAGCTGGCCTTCCGGGAGCGTCAGGAAGTCGTAGACGTCGCCCCCCACCTCCACACGCGCGGAGGATTCGTAGACCGCGCCGACCTCGAGCCCCCGGACGTCCGGCAGTCCGCGGGGCAGGAGCGAGCGCACCATCGTGTCCGCGAATGCCTTCTGCTGGTGATAGAGCCGTGCGTTGTCGATCGCGAGGGCGGCCTGTCCGGCGACGAAGAGCGCCGTCTCGACCGCATCCTGGCCGATGCGGCGCTCGGGGTCGAGCGAGACGACGGTGAGCGTTGCCAGCAGCTCGGCGGGCGTCGCAATCGGGACAACGACGGCCGTCGAGCCTTGTTCGAGGAAGGGCACGAGCAGCTCGTACGATGAGCCGAGCCGGCGCGCGCTCTCCGGATCGAGGACGAGCGGCCTGCCCATCCGGAAGAGGCGGCGGCCCGGAAGCTTCTCCACGGACTGGTCTCGCGTCATGAGCGGGCGCAGCGGCTCCTCGAGCCGCGGGTCGGCGACGTAGATCGCGCGGGAGACGAGCTGGTCGCCCCGCTCATCCTCCATGCGGACGACGGCCGCGTCGGCATCGAGCAGCTCGACGGCCGCTTGCGTCACCGCGTTGAGCGTGGCATCGAGCGAGAGGCTCTGCGCAAAGGAGCGCGAGATCTCGTACAGCGCCCGCAGGCGCTTTGCAGACTCCCGCTCGGCGGCGAGAGCCTCCTCGCGCTCCGAGGCGAGCCGCTCCGTTCGCTCGTGCAGCTGAGCGTTCTGGACGACGGCGGCAAGCTGGTGGGCGAGCGCCGCGAGCAGCGACGACTCGTTGTCCGAAAGCTCACGCCCGCGAGGGAGGTAGGCGGCGAGCAGGCCGATCAGCTCCTCTCGGGCGACGAGCGGCACTGCAAGCACCGCGTCGATCTGCGCCTCGTGGACGGCCTCGTTGACCGCTGCGAGGCGAGGGTCGGCCTGCGCGTCTGAGACGTGCAGCATTCCCTGCGCACGGAGAGGGCCGAACGCCAGCTCGAGCAGCCGCTCGGCGACGGCGAGCTCCGATCCCGTCACGCCTTGCCCCGCCTCGGGCCTCAGTCTCATCCCCTGACGCAGGTACACGGCCACGCGCTCCGTACGCAGCAGCTCGGAAACCCGAGCGACGGCGGTCTCGAGCGTGTGCGCAAGCGAGAGCTCGGCGGTCGCCTGGCCGACAACGGCCAGCAGCGCCTTCGAGCGCTCGAGCTCGAGCGACATCACCTCCGCGCGCTCGCCGGCACGCAGGGCTTGGGCTGCCCTTACGGCAAACGTGGCGAGGCGGTCGATCTCTGCCTCCGAGGGGCTCGTCCCCGTCGGAAAGGCGAGCTCGAGAACGCCCACCGGCGGCTGGCCAAGCGTGAAGCTCGCCACTGTCCGGCCGTGCCCGTCGCCGTCGGGCTCGAGCCGCACCGGCTCGCGCTCGGCGAGGGCGCGACCGGCCCGCTCCCGCCGGGGGAGTGCGTCGATCGGCCCGACCGAAGCGAGCAGCTCGAGGGCTCCGTCGAGACCCGGATACCAGAGGACAGCCGCCTCCGCGCCTGCGGCTCGGGCTGAGATGCGCACGACTTCGTCGGCAGCTTTGGCCCGTTCGAGGCCCACCGCGAGCGCGTCGCCCGCGAGCGAGAGCGCCCGGGCGAAGGACGCACGATCGGCAGCAGCGCCGTTCGTCTCGAGAAAGGCGCGGAGAACGAGACCGAGGTGCGAGACCGCAAACCGCGCCGCGACCATGTCGCCGGGCGCAAACACCCCGCGCGAGCGGAACAACGTGAGGCTGCCGAGCACTTTCCCGCAGCCGCGAGCGGTCAGGAGCACCACGTCCGTCGCCCTGGCCCTGCGAGCCGCCCGGCGCACGGCCTCGGGCAACTGGTCTCCCCTGCTCTCGTCGCCCTTCAGCTCGACGACCGGGAAGGTCGAGCCGGCGAGCTCGGCGGCGAGCACCTCGGAGCGCGAGACGACGCTGCGGGCATCCAGCATCCCGTCCTCCCCCGCGATCCGGATGACCACTGCCTCGGCACCGGTCGCCTCGGCCGCGGCTTCTCCGAGCACCCGCAACGCTTCGGCGAGTTCGCTCTCTTCGGCCGCGCGGCGCCCTCCGGCGGCGAGCGCAGCGAGGGCTTGCTCAGAAATGCCGTTCATTTCCGTTCGAAAAGTACTCTGATCGCGCTTGAACGACCAGCAGCCCGTTTAGACTCTCCCCATGGCCCAGCCGGCCCGGCACCCGGAAGTGGTGGACGAGTCGCTCGAGCTCGATCCGGTCGCCGTCCAACGGGCGTACCAATTGCATCGGGCACGGCGTCGCGCGCACCGCCACCGTCGACAGGAGACCAAGCGCGCCAGGCTTCGCTTCTGGCTCGTCCTCCTCGCCCTCGTCGCGGTCAGCGTCTACCTCAGTATCGTCATCTGGCACCAGATCGAGCGCACGTTCGGTTTGTAGATACTTCGACCACCGTGGAACCTTCCGAGCCCTATCCGCCTGAGCGCCCGCCGTCTCCCGTAGTGGGGGATCGTGAGCGCGACGTGCTTCTTCCCCTCCCGGGCGGCATCTGGGCCGCAGGTGAGCGGGTGACGGCACTCGCGGGGTTCGTGCTGATGCTCTCGACGTTCATGGGCTGGTACGCGGGATCGGAGGAGGGGCCGACGATTGCGGTCATCGGGTGGCACACGGGAGCGATCGGCAAGCTCGTCTTCCTGATCGGGCTCGCCGTGGTCGTGCTCGTCGTGCTCCGGGAGCTCGGGATCGAGCTGCCGGCGACCGTCCCGGAAAGCCTCGTCATCATCGTCCTCGGCTCGCTCGCGACGATCCTCGTCCTCATACGCCTGATCTCGGTGCCCGACCAGTTCTTCCCGTTCGACGGCCGCGGCATCGGGATCTGGATCGCGCTCATTGCGGCGCTGGGTCTGATCGTCGGCGGCCTTCTGCGAGCAGGCGAAGAGCTGTAGCGATCGCGAGGCCGAGGGCCGCTCCTCCGAGCACGTCCAGGGGGTAGTGGACGCCGTTGTAGACGCGGGAGAACGCGATCAACGCGGCCAGCGCGAAGAGCGGTACTTTCGGCAGCGGAGTCAGCCACGCGAGCAGGGCAGCGCAGGCAAAGCTCGTTGCCGAATGGCCCGACGGGAAGCTGTCGCTCACTGGAACGTGCACGAGCGGAGCCGGATCGGGGAAGCGATGCGGGGGCCGCTCGCGGCCGATCGCCTGGCGGAGGCCCCATGAGGCCCAGAGTGCGATCACGTTGCCCGCGAGGACGAACAGGAAGATCGACGGTCGCCGCCAGAGCACCGCTGCGACCGCGGCCACGATGAGCCAGACCAGTCCGGAGTTGCCGATGTGCGAGATCGGAACGAAGAGCTCGTCGAGCCAGTGCGTCCGGTGCAGGACGACCCACCGCTCCAACCTTGTGTCGAGAGAGATCAGGCCGGAATGAGCTGCTTCGTCGAGTCGATCAGCTGCTGCGGGCTGAAGGGCTTGCCGACGAAGCCTTGCGCGCCCTGAGCCGCCGCGCGCTTCAGCGCCTCTTCGTCGACCTTGCCGCTGAACATGATCACCGGGATCGCGCCGACTCCATGGCGCTCGTGCACCCGCTGGAGCATCTCCCAGCCGTCGACCTGCGGCATCATCACGTCGAGGAGGATCAGGTCGGGCGGCTCTTCCTCGAGCGCCTTGAGGCCCTCGTCGGCATTTGACGCCTCCCGGACGGCGTAGCCCTCCATCTCGAGATTCACGCGCACGAACTCGCGCAGGCGGTCGTCGTCGTCGACGATCAGGACGAGGCGCCGGCCCTCAACCCTGCGCGAGGCCGTGGAGGCTCCGCGTTCTAGAAACTGGTCGAGATCGACGCGCCGGTAGCGGCGGTGTCCGCCCGGCGTGTAGAAGGCGCGCAGGCGACCGTCGTCGGACCATTTCCGGATCGTGCTCTGAGCCATTCCGAGGTACTTCGCCGCGCGGCCAAGCGTGAGCCAATCCGGCTCGTTGGCCGGGATGGGGACGCTCGCTCCTGTCTCCTGCTCGTCCGCCATGGAGAGAATCTATCTAAAAGTGCGTATTCCTAATAATCGTAATCGTGAAACTCAGGGGGTGGTCTCGACCGTGATTGTGACGGTTTCCGCGCTCAGCGTCCCCGGAACCAGTGTGCGAACGGACGTGCGTGTCCCCTCGGGCGGCGAGGAGTCGTCGAGTGCCTGTCCGAGGGCGACACCGGCGGCGAAGACGACGAGCACCGCTGCAGCGCGAAGCGCGAGCTTGCCGAGGTGCCGGCGACGATCCTTCCGCGGTCGCGGCCTATGGGGAGTAGTCGAGAGCACGGCGGGCGTAGAGGTGGAACGCGGCGTCCTGGACGAGCGCCACGTGTCGCGCGGAACCGAGCACGTCGTAGAGCCAGCGGTCGGCTTCGTAATAGGAATTGGCGAGCTCGCCAAGCGTGAAGGTCTGGCCGACGCGTCGGCTCAGCTCGTCGACGACGACACCGACCTGGGAATGAAGCTGGAGGGAAAGCGCACGGTCGGCCGAGTGGGACTGGAGCCTGCGGTGCCCCTCCTCCCACTGTTGGCGAGCGTGCTCGACGGCGACGGCGCTCATCTCGGAGCGCCCGATGATACGGGCACGCCGCGCGCGTTCATGCAACAGGTTCGAGGCCAGAGTGGATCGATCTCCGCCAGGATCCGCTCGCCGAGCTCGTAGCCCGGGCGGGCCAGCGCGAAGGCGGCGTGGGCGTGCAGGCACTTGAGCTGCTCGGGATTCCGCGAGCCGCCGATGCCAAGGTCGAGCGACGCTCCGTCGTCGGGGCCCGCCTTTCCGGCGGCCAACTCGGCGCGTACGCGGCGCTGCTCGGCCGTCGCGCCGGCCAGGCTTTCGGCGAGGGCAGGCTCGCGACGAGCGGCCTCGCTCCAGCGTTCCACTCCGCCCGCGGCTTCGAGCCTCGCGATGGCCGCGACGAGCTGCGGGCAGGTGGCGTAGTACGTCGTTGGGAAGGGGTCTCCCGACTCGTCGTAGGCCGACTGCTCGGTGACGGCCGGCGCGCCGAACGGACAGCGCACGACGACGCGCCGGAATGCGCGTGGACGGCGTCCCAGCTGGCGCTCGACGAGCTGCTTGTCGTCCATACGCCTCGAAAAGTAGCCGGGAGATTCCTGCTAGCGCGGGTCTCGCTCGTGTAGGCGACGCCAGGCGGCGATGCCTTTGACGATGAAGAGGCGCTCGCCCGGCTTGACGTAGCCGATCTTTCGCGCCTCACGCGTTAGTGCCGTCGGCGTGTCGGCATCGGCGAGCCGGCGCTCGAGCCGCAGCTTCTGTGCGCGAAGCATGCGCACTTCCTTCGCCCGGTTTTCCAGGGTGTCACGCGTGGACAGGTAGGTGCGGAGCGGCTGTGAGTAAAGGAACGCGACGAACACGATCACGCCCACGCCGAGCCAGCGCAGAAGGATGCGCGAGACCGCGGGCCGCCGCCCGCGCCGACGTGAAGACGCGCGTGCCATGTCGCGCATGTCTTTCGCGGGCAAGCGCCACCGTCCTCTTAGGCGACATCGACCTTGATCACGTTCGTGGTGCCGGGAAGGTTCACGGCCGTTCCCGCGGTGATCACGACGAGGTCGCCCTTCGCCACGAGCCCGCTCTCTCGGGCGGCGTCGACCGAGCGCGTCCAGATGTCCTCGACGTCCACCGCCTCCTGCATCGGCATCGGCGTTACGCCCCACTCCATCGCCATCTGCCGCAACGCGTAGTCGTGGTGTGACATGCCGATGATCGGTCGCCGCGGCCGCAGCCGGGCCACAGCGGAAGCCGTGCGCCCCGTGAACGTGGGCACGAGCAGGGCCCCGGCGCCGAGCGACTCCGCGAGATCGCAGGCCGCATTCGACATCGCCTGCCCGACCGTGGGCTCCTCGCTCGCCTCCGGCAGCTGGTGCCGGTAGCCGAGGCTGGGCTCGACGGCGCGCGCGATCCGGTCCATGTAGGCCACGGCCTCGACCGGGTACTCGCCCCGGGCGGTTTCGCCGGACAGCATCAGCGCGGAGGTCCCGTCGAGGATGGCGTTGGCAACGTCGCTCGCCTCCGCACGCGTCGGCTCGAGCTGGTGGATCATCGACTCGAGCATCTGCGTCGCCGTGATCACGGGCTTGGCGGCGGCGAGCGCGGCGAGAATGATGCGCTTCTGGAGGAGCGGCACGAGCGCGGCGCCGATCTCGACGCCGAGGTCGCCGCGGGCCACCATGACCGCGTCGGTCTCGACGAGGATCGCATCCAGCGCGTCGACGGCCTCGGACTTCTCGATCTTGGCGATCACATGCGCGTGCGCGCCGGCCGCCGTGATCAGCTCACGCAGGTCACGGACGTCCGCAGCCGAGCGGACGAACGACAGAGCGACGAAGTCGGCGCCGAGATCGAGGGCGAAGTCGAGGTCGTCCATGTCTTTCCGCGTCAGCGAGGGGATCGGCACCGGCACACCCGGCACGTTGACCCCCTTGTGCGTCTCGACGATGCCGCCCGCGACGACCATGCAGCGTGCGCGACCGCGCTCGACGCTCTCGACGCGCAACCGGACGAGCCCGTCGTCGATCAGGATCTCGTGCCCGGCGTGAAGGACCTCGCAGACGGCGGTCGGGCTCACGGGGAGCTCATCGCCAGTGGCCACGTCGTGTGCGGCGACGACCACGTGGTCGCCACGTTCGAGCGTCACCGGCTCGGGCAGCTCGCCGATCCGCACCTTCGGCCCCTGGAGATCGGCGATGACCGCGATCGGGCGGCCGATCTCCGCCTCGATCTCGCGGACGAGCTGCGTAACCTCGGCGTGCTCCTCATGCGTCCCGTGCGAGAAGTTCAGGCGCGCGGCATTCATCCCGGCTTCCGCAAGCGCGAGCAGGGTCTCGCGCGACGAGGACACAGGGCCGATCGTCGCGACGATCTTCGTCCGGCGAGGCATCTCGGCGGCGATGTCCTCAGCGTACCGAGAGACTCGGGCAGACTTGCGCCGGATGAGCCTTCGAGACCACTGGGAGCAGCACGCACTCGATTGGGTGCGGTGGGCTCGCGAGCCGGATCACGACAGCTACTGGCGTTATCACCGAGCGCCCTTCCTGGAGCTCGTCCCTCCGCCGGGGCGGCTGACCCTCGACCTCGGCTGCGGCGAAGGCCGGCTGACGCGGGACCTCGCTCAACGCGGGCACCAGGTCGTCGGGATCGACGTCTCGCCGACGGTGGTCGCGGCTGCGCGAGCTCAGAGCCCGGAGCTCGAGTTCATCGAGGCCGACGCTGCGAAGCTTCCCTTCGACGACGGGGCCGCCGACCTCGTGGTCGCGTTCATGTCCCTGATGGACATCGACGACATGCAGGGCGCAGTCCGAGAAGCGGCGCGCGTCCTCGAGCCCGGAGGCCGGTTTCTCCTGGCAGTGGTGCATCCGATCAACTCCGGCCACCAGCTCGATCGCGAGCATCCGGAGAAGCCGCTCGTGATGACCGAGGACTACTTCGACCGCCGCCACTACCGGGACGAGATCGAGCGAGACGGCCTCACGATGACCTTCGCGAGCCGGCATTGGACGCTCGAGGACTACTTCGAGGCTCTGGCCGCGGCGCGCTTTCTCGTCGAGCTACTGCGAGAGCGCACCCACGACGAGCATCCCCGCTGGTCGCGCTACCCGCTCTTCCTGCACGTCCGCGCCGTTCGCTCTTAGGGTTGTCCCTCCGGGAGGCCGCGCCTGCGCAGCTCCTTCTTTGCGGCCAGGAACTGCTTCTGGAGGTCGTTCAGGTCGCCTGGATCCGCCGGGTCGGTTAGCGGCTCCATCAGCACCCTGCTCCGGAACACGTCGGTCCGCCAGCTGCTGATGCGGTCGAGGGCATCGCGAAATGCCTCAACGGGAGTCGGTGGCCTGGCGCTTCTCAGCGTCAGCGTGTCGCCGAGGTGGTTCGCGCTCCTGACCCGTGCGCCCATGTCCGGGATCTGGCCGTTCTTCTCACAGAAGCGCATGAGGATCGTCTTGATGATCGAGGTGTGGTCGTAGACGACGCTCGAGACGCTGGACCGCGCCGTGTACGGCGAGACGACGATCGACGGGACCCGCACGCCGTAGGTGCGGAAGGCGGGCTTGTCGTCCTGCGCGGGGTGCGGCACGACGTGGTCGTAGAACCCGCCGTGCTCGTCGTAGGTGATGACGAGCATCGTCTTTTTCCACTTCGGGCTCTTGACGAGTGCGCTGTAGACCTTGAGGACGAGCTCCTGGCCCGCCTTGATGTCCGAGGGCGGGTGATCGTCGTTCGATCCCGACGGCCCGATGAAGGAGACGTCGACGAAGTTCGGATCGATCCACGAGACGGCCGGAAGCTTCCCGTCCTTCGCGTCGTCGAGGAAGTTCCGCGGCGCCAGGAAGCTGCGCCGGTCGAAGTACTTGAACTTGTCGAGGTAGCCCAGATAGAACTGGCTGTCACTGACGCGGAGGGTGCCGACGTCGTGCGCATACCAGCCCCACGAGACCTTGTTGCGCTCGAGGTGCCGCACGAAAGAGGGCTTGTCGTAGAGCGGAACCCTTTGCGGGTCCAGGCTGCCCGCCGCTTGGCCGGCGACCGCATAGAGCCGGTTCGGCCAGGTCGCGCCGGGGACTGACGAAAACCAGCGATCGCAGACGCAGAACTCACGCACCAGATGGTCGTAGACCGGCAGGTCGCTGCCGTTGTAGTACCCCATCACGACGTCGAGGAGCTTCGCGTTCGGGCGCTCCTTCGCAAAGTTGGAGACGAAGCCGCCCATGTTGTTCGAGACCTGCTCGGCGATGCAGGCGCCGCCATGGCAGGGGTCCTCGTCCTTGGTCAGCGCCGTCCGCTGCAGGTGCCGAACCTTGTAGGTCTTGCCCTTGTAGCTGTTCGACATGCTCGCCTTCAGGCCGTCGACGTCCGGGCGGGCGCCCTCGAGGCTGAGGTAGCCGAGCATGTGGTCGAACGACCGGTTCTCGAGCATGAGGACGACGATGTGGTCGATCTTCTTCAGGTTGGCCGACGTCTCGTCGGCAACGACGTCCACGAAGGTCGTCCGGGCGGCGGGTCGCTTCGTCCGAGCAGTTGGCTTCTTCGCCGCGGCGCGCTTCTGCGGGGCTCGTCGCTTTCTCGCCATGGTTACGCCTCAGAAGAGGTCGGTGACATGAGCGGCTACCTCCTTCGGTAGGTTCGCCTCCTTCGCGAGGAGGTCGACGAACCGGGAATCGTCAGGGACCGTCAGCGGGTCGAGAGTCAGCGGAATGAGCAATTCGGAGAGCGGTGTCGAGGCCCGCTCGGCCGGGATCATCGCCGTGAACTGCCCGTTCCGGTCCGGGAGGTGCGGACGCTGGTCGATGCCCTCCGGCTCGTCGTGGTCGAGGACCAGGAGCAGCGCGTCGGGATCGAGCTTGAGTCCCTTTTCCATGTCCTCCGCGAGCTCGGGCAGGCGATTCAGGCCGTCCGCGAGCAGCTCGGTCGCCTCTGCCAGCGTCAGGCCGCCGACGACGGCGTCGCCGCTCGGCTGGACGAGATAGAAGAGGCGGGCTCGCCCTGCGACGGAGCCCTCTTCGGCTTCCGCCGCATCCTCCCCCAACAGGCTCCGCATGACGCGGCTCGCGCCGTAGCGCGGGACGCCGTTCAGGACGACCAGCTCGACGTCGTGCTCGTTGCGCGTGAAGAGGTGGGCATGACCGTCTCCATCGTCTCCCGCGACGACGAGGAGATCGGCACGCTTGCCGCTCTCGACCGTGCCCAGCTGCTTGTCCCAGCGGAGGATCTTCGCCGCGTTGCGCGTCGCCAGCGAGAGCAGCTCGAAGTCGGAGAGGCTGTCGCTGCCCAGGCTGCTGACGAGACGCGCGATCTTGAGCTCTCCGAGCAGGTTCTTGCTGCCGCTCGGCGACCAGTCCGGCCCGAGGGCCATCAGCACGCCCGCCTCGCGCGCCTCGTCCACGTCGGCGGTTGCCCCGTAGAGCAGCAGGTTGCTGAGCGGCGACCAGACCATCGAGGCTTCGCGCTCGGCGAGCACCGCGAAGTCCTGCTTCTGGAGAGCGACGCAATGAATCCCCGCCAGCGAGCTGGTGACCGCCCACTCTTCCGAAGGCGCCTGCAGAGCAAGGAAGTGCTTACGTGCGGATTCGTCCGTGCCCTCGCTCAGGTGCAGGAGCAGGCAGTCGAAGCTCTTCAGGCGCCTGAGGAACTTCGCGTGGTCCTTCGCGTCGACGTCGGCGATGTGCGTGCCCGCCTGGGGTAGATCCGGGTCGCCCGTCTGCTCGACGTTCCTGACGATGCCCTTGTAGAAGCGCTGGATCCCGGCGAAGCTCGAGAGGGTCATGCCCTGTGTCGTCGTCGTCCCTCCGACGAGGCACTTGCACTCGACGTAGCGGACGATGGCCGGAACGTACTTCGGCGTGTGGGCCAGGGCCTTCATCGGACCTGTGACCTGCTGGCGGTACGTGTCGCCCTGCGCCCACTGGTCACGATTCGTGAAGCGCTTCGGCACGTCCCAGAGCTGGATCGCGTTGTAGCTCAGATGGTCGTGCAGGTCGATCAGCCCGGGGTAGATCGTCCCCTTCGTCTCCAGCACTTTTAGGCCGTCGAAGCCTTCGGGTGCCGGCGCGGCGGCCTTCTGCACCGCGACGATCGAGCCCTGGCTGACATAAACGACGCCGTCGTCCAGGACCTGCTTGGAGTCGTTCATCGTCACGACTCGCCCGCCCAGGGCGAACGTCGGCCCGTCGAGCAGATCGACCGGAGCGCGCGCGAACTCGCTCAGTGCGAGCCGCCCTTTGGCGCTTTCCAGATCAGCGTGTGCCCGTCGTCCGGACTCGGTCGATCGACGCAGTTGTTATGCCGAGGATGGCCCTGCCTGCCGGCGGAGTCGTCGCCGAGGAAGGAAGGCACGCCGAACGGGAGGTCGCGCCTGGGAATCGCGGCGTAGTCGGACTCTCGGAACGACGTGCCGTAATTCGCGCCGTGCTCGTCGCCGTCGGGATCAGGGGCGACGATCCCACGCAACCTGACGATCGCATCGCGCCATTCGTGCAGGAGCCGCTGGGCATCACGGCTGCTGGGATGCGGAATGCGCTCGACCGGAACACTTGGCTTGTGCGCCCACAGGTCGTAGGCCTCCTGCGCATTGCCTCCAAACGCGATCACCGCATCGAGCGCTCCCGGCCGCACGGCGTCGAAGAACTGATTGCGCCAGGCGAGCTGCTCGGGCTCGGCGAGCATCTCGTCCGCGTCAGCCCCGAAGCTCGGGTGCAGCGCGTACGGAAAGGCGTTCACGCAGAGATAGGAGCGCGTCAGACCGAGCTTCTCGAGAAAGCCCTGCACCCGCTGGCCCGCGTCTCCGACCAGCGTCCGATGCGCGATCCGCTCGGTGGGGCCGGGATCCGACGCAATGCAGAGAACGCGGGCCGTCCCGTCCATGCGGCCCCTGTAGAAGATGGGCTCCCAGTCGGTCCAGAACGCCCTCGGCTTGCTCGGCTGAGGGCATCGCGCGCAGATCGACGCAATCGCGTGCGGCGGCCCGGGATCGAAGTCGGCAGCCATACTCAGCTCCGGGATCCGTGCGCGACTCGGCGCTTCTTGGACGTGTGGTGGGCGCGCTTCGGCTCGTCCTCCTCCTCCTCCTCGTTGAGGAACCGTGCCGCACCTCCGCTGAGAATCTGTGTTCGCCGTTCGCTGAAGCCCGCGGCAAAGGCGAGGGCCCCGTAGAAGAACGCCGTGTGGCTGCCCTCGCCGGTCTCGATCTGAATCAGGCCGCCGCGGAGCGAGAAATACAGGACGATCGCGAAGATCGCGCCGATGATCGGACGGAAGCTCCCGATCCGGCGAAGGGCGGGCCGTCCCACTTCGTAGTCGATGCTGAAGTTACCTCCGCTCGTCATCCTGCCCAGCACGCTGACGAGCGCCCCGACGGCCCCCATCGTGTAGGAGATGAAGAAGAGCTGCGTGTCCATCTCGTTGACGTTGACCTTCCGAAAGAGCCAGTAGATGCCGCCGCCGATCACCGCGAGGGTGGCGAGGCCGAGCATCATTCCCCAGAAGTAGATGAGCCGGCCCGTCTTCTCGCCCGCACGGTCGTAGTACGTCTCCACCTGGGCGAGCTCGGAGCGTGCCCGTCGGACCGCCCGGGCCCCGACTGCAGGGGCAGGCTTTCCGCGGCTCTGGTCGACGACGCCGAGGAGATAGCTTGCGACGGCGAGGAGCCACTGCATGGCGATCCGCTCGCTGGTGCTGCTCAGTACCTCCCTGACCCGGATCGAGAGCGTCTCGCAGGTATGCAGCGCGTGTCCGATGTCGGGAGCCCCAGTGGTCACCCAGTCGGTCGCGCTGTGCAGGCGGATGCTGGGGTGGCGGCGCCACAGGAAACCCGCGACCCGCGTGCCGGGCTTCTCGGTCAGTGCAACGCCGGAGGCTGCGGTCGTGCACCAGTAGGAGTTCACGATACGGCCGTGCTCGGCGACGAAGCGGTCCAGCTTCTCGCGGTACGCGGCCTCGGCGGGGCTGTGCAAATCGCCGTTCTCTTGAAGCCCCTGGATGTGGAGATGATGCGCCCAGACGAGCTCCGGAAACGAGACCGACTCGGCGGCAGAAACGGCCAGCGCGCGGGCACGAAGCCGGAGACGGCGAAGCGGAAGCGCGCGCGTTGCGGGTGAGGCGGTGCTAGACAACGGCTCCCTTTGTTCGATAGAGCTTGGCCAGCTCCTCGCTGCGGGATTGTTTCTTTCCGCTTCTGAATTCAGCGAGATACGTGTCGAAGTCCCACGTCTCCAGAAACTTCTCAGCGGCTGCACGACCCGAGTCGTACAACTCCTGCGCCCGATCGCGCGGCAGGTCGAACTCCGTCGTGCGAACGCCGAGCGTCGGGATCGGGACGGTTCGGGCGAATTGCGCCTTCTCGATGTAGAGGCGGTCGTGCGCCTCGACCATCGTGTGGAAGAGCCCCGAGAGCAGCTGCATCAGCCCTTTGGCTCCGAGCGGGGCCTTCTCCGGTTTCGGAAGCCGCATCGCGATTGGGGTCTTCGGATCCGGCTCGACGAGCAAAAGCCCGAAGGTCGGCCACCGCGGATCCTCGTCGTCCGGGCAGTCGAAGAGCCACACCGGGAAGTTCGAGAGGATCCCGCCGTCGACGATCACGTGATCGTTGCCGTCCGTGTCTGTAACACGGACCGGGCGGAAGAAGATGGGAATCGACATGCTCATCCGGACCGCCAGGGCGACGTCGAGCTCGTCCGGCTCGAGGCCGAGGACGCCGGCATCGCGAGGCAGAACGAGCAGCCGGCGGGCGCTCAGATCGGACGCGATCACTTGCAGGCGCGAGGTGTACTTCGCATCCTTCTCCGTGGTTCGCAGGTCGCCGAACGTCTGGATGCCCTTGGCGGCCAGGAGCTCCGTCATCCAGCGGATGAACTCGTCTCCCTTGTAGATGCCGTTCGTGGCCAGGACGCTGAGGGGCTTGCCCATGAGAGGAATCCTGTTCTGCCAGGAGCTGTCCTTGAACCGGCGGTAGTCGAGACCGAAGGTGATGTCGCGGACCTCGTCCGAGGTGTAGCCGGCGGCGATCACGGCTGCGGTGATCGCTCCGGCCGAGGTTCCGGCGACGTTCTCGGGCTTCCACCCCTGCTCCTCGAGCATGGAGTAGGCGCCCGCCAGTCCGATCCCCTTGACGCCCCCGCCCTCGCAGACGAGGTCGAATCGATTGGTCTCTTCCTTGTTTGCGGCCAGCTCTGTGCCTCCCGGGATGGGAGCCGAAGGGCCGCAGACAACGGCTCAGCGTGAGTTCGTTGTCGAACTCAGCTTGCCCGTGTCGGCGGAAAAATTCAAGCCGCTGACCAGCGACTTCCCCCTAAGACGTCCTCCTCGGAAAGGCGTCCCAACCGGGATAGACGGCGTCCGAGCCGAGCTCTTCCTCGATCCGCAATAGCTGGTTGTACTTCGCTACTCGGTCGCTGCGGCACGGTGCCCCCGTCTTGATCTGGCCCGCGTTCGTCGCCACCGCGAGGTCGGCGATCGTCGTGTCCTCGGTTTCACCCGAGCGGTGCGACATGACGACTCCATAGCTCGCCGACCGGGCCATCGCGATCGCGTCGAGCGTCTCGGTGAGAGTTCCGATCTGGTTCACCTTGATGAGGATCGCGTTGGCGACGTTCTCCTCGATCCCGCGCTCGAACCGCGAGACATTCGTGACGAAGAGATCGTCGCCGATCAACTGGACGCGGTCACCCAGCCGTTCGGTGAGGCTCTTCCAGCCGGTCCAGTCGTCCTCCGCGGCCCCGTCCTCGACGGACACGATCGGGTAGCTCTCGACGAGCCCGGCCCAGTAGTCGACGAGGCTCTCGGCAGACTCGTCTCTGCCCTCGAAGCGATACCGGTCGTCTGCGAGCAGCTCGCTCATCGCGGGATCGAGCGCAATCGCAATCCGGTCGAGATGACCCGCACGCTCGACGGCTTCGAGGATCGCCTCGATCGCCTCCTCGCTGGAGCCGAAGTCCGGCGCAAAGCCGCCTTCGTCACCGACCGCCGTCGCGAGCCCCCGCTCTTCGAGCAGCGCCTTCAGGGTGTGGTAGACCTCGGCCGCGATGCGCAGGCCCTCGGAGAAGCTCTCCGCTCCGCCCGGGGCGATCATGAACTCCTGGAGGTCGAGCGAGTTCGCGGCGTGCGCACCGCCGTTGACGACGTTCAGCAAGGGCACGGGCAGGACGTACGCCTCCGCACCGCCCACCCAGCGGTAGAGAGGAACCCCGGCATCCGCCGCGGCTGCCTTGGCGGTCGCGAGCGACGCACCCAGGATCGCGTTCGCCCCGAGGCGCGCCTTGTTCTGCGTGCCGTCGAGGGTGATGAGAGCAGCATCGACCGCGCGCTGGTCGGCGGCATCGAAGCCGATGAGCGCCGGCCCGATCTCGTCCCTGACGTTCTGCACCGCGTTGAGGACACCCTTGCCGAGATACTCCTGCGGATTCCCGTCCCGCAGCTCGACGGCCTCGAACTGGCCGGTTGAGGCACCCGACGGGACCGCAGCGCGGCCGATCGCGCCCGACCCGAGCTCGACGTCGACCTCGACGGTCGGGTTTCCCCTCGAGTCGAGGATCTGCCGCGCCTGCACAACGGCGATCTCGCTGCTCATCGTTCCTCCTTCGCCCGGTCGAAGTAACGGTCCTGCTCGCCGAGCTCGAGCTCGGCAAAGCGCTCGCCGGAGTCTGCCGCAAGCTGCTCCGCCCGCTCCACCCGCGCGACGAAGCGCTCGCTTGCGCGGCGCAGCTCCAGCTCGGGGTCGACGTTCAGACGCCTGGCGACGTTGACCGTGGCAAAGAGCAGATCACCGAGCTCCTCGGCGACGCGCTCATCCGGGGCCGCCTCTGGTGCAGGCTCGTCACGGCCGGCGAGCTCTGCCTCGAGCTCGGCCAGCTCGCTGCGCAAGTCCTCGAGCGCTCCCTCGAGGGCCGGGTACTCGAACCCGACCGCGACCGCACGCCGCTGCACCTTGCGCGCCATGAGCAGCGCGGGGAGCGTCTCGGGGACGTCGTGGAAGATTCCCTCCCGCCCCTCCTGCTCGGTCTTGAGCTCCTCCCACCGCTTGCGGACGCGGCCAGCCGTGTTCGCCTCTCCGTCGCCGAAGACGTGTGGGTGCCGCGCGACGAGCTTGGTGTGGATCCCTCGTGCCACCTGCTCCAGGTCTCCTTGGCCCTGCTCCTGGAGGAGCAGCGCGAGGAAGTAGACCTGGAAGAGGAGGTCACCGAGCTCGTCGAGGAGCTTGTCGGGCCGGTCGCCGAGAGCCGCGTCCGCGACCTCGTACGCCTCTTCGACCGTGTGCGGCACGATCGTGCGGACGGTCTGCTCGCGATCCCAGGGGCAGTCGCGGCGTAGGCGCTCGGTCAGCTCCTGCAGCTCGAGGAGCGCGTCCGCGAGCGACAAGCGGCTACGGCGTGGTCGAGGCGGGGGTGCTGGTCGTATCCGCCGGCGGCGCGTAGCCGACCTGGTAGGTCGTCTTCTTCGCGAAGGTCGAAGAGGTGTCGTCGACCCACTTCTTCATCGCCTCCTGCTTCTTCTGCTGGAGGAGCTGTTGCCTGATCGCGGTGCGGACCTCGGACACTGGAGTCGTGGTCGCCTTCTTGATCCTCGTGAGCGCCTCGATGATGTGCCAGCCGTACTGCGTCTTGATCGGCTGCGAGAGCTCGTTCACCCCGAGTGCGAAGGCGGACTTGTCGAACTCGGGCACCTGCCGGCCCTTCGAGATCGTCAGCTTCCCGCCCGATGCCTTCGAGCCCGGGTCCTGCGAGTACTTCTTCGCGAGCGCCGCGAAGTTGCCGCCGCTCTGGAGCTGCTGGTAGAGGTCGTCGGCAAGCGCCTTCTTCTTGACGAGGATGTGCCGGACATCGCGGCTCTCCGGCTGGACGTACTGGTCCTTGTTCTTCTTGTAGTACTCGTCGATGTCGGAGTCTTCGACCGTGACGTCGGCGGTGACCTTGGTGTAGAGCTTGTTCTGAACGACGCTCGCGCGCACGTCCTCGCGCACCTGAGCCTCGGCCAGGCCCTGCTTCGCAATCTGCGTGCGGTACTTCTTCTCGCAGGTCGCGTCGCACTTGCCGTCCTTGCCGAAGTACTGCGCCTTGATCGTCTGGAGTTGCTTGTCGACATCGGCGTCGGTGACCGCGACGCCCAGCTCGTCCGCACGCTGGTTGAACTCGCAGCGCTGGACGAGGAACTGCATCGCCTGCTTGCGCAGGGCCGCGTACTGCTCGGTCCCGACGTCGGGGAAGGGTTGCTTCTGCACCTTGTAGCTCTTCTTCGCCTGGTCGAGAAGGCGGTTGTACTGCTCCTTCGAGATCGAACAATCGCCGACGACTGCGACCTCGTTTGCGCCGACGGTCTTCGAGCCGCTGCCGCACGCGGACGCGAGCGCGGCGGCCCCGAGGACGACGGCGAAGAGCGAGAAGAAACGGAGCTTTGTCATGAAAAGAGCGCCTTTTGCAGCGAATTTACTTACGCTGCCCGGCGCGTTTCGAGTATAGCATCGACCAACTCGAGCGCTTCTGGGAAGTCTTCGTGCTTAACCGAAACTTCATTTCGGGCGCTCGCATAGATCGCGGTGTCGACTCGGGCCCGTAGAGCCCGCAGGTCCTCGGAGCCCAGATGAAGCGGGCCGACCGTCGAGCGGCCGCCCTTGAAGACGAGATAGTCGGCGCCGAGGAGGGCGAGCTTCAGCTTCGCGGCCTGGATCGCGAACAGGTTCCCGACGGGCTCGGGCAACGGCCCGTAGCGGTCGATCGTCCCGGCCTCGAGCTCGGCCAGCTCGTCCTCCGTCTCGGTGAGCACGAGCCGGCGGTGCAGGTCGATCTTCTGCGCCTCGGCCGGGATGTACTCGGCCGGAACGTAGGCATCGATCCTCGCGTCGACGCGAACGGGACGAGGCGCGATCCTCCGCTCGCCCGCGAGCTCCGCAACCGCCTCGCCGAGCAGCTCGACGTAGAGCTCGAAGCCGAGCGCCGCCAGATGGCCGTGCTGCTCCGCGCCGAGCAGCTCTCCGGCGCCGCGGATCTCGAGGTCGCGCATGGCGATCGCGAAACCGGCGCCGAGCTCGGTGTGGTCGGCAAGAGTCGCAAGACGGGCGCGAGCCTCCGGCGTCAGCTCGGACGCATCGGGATAGAAGAGGTACGAGTGCGCGAGGAGATCGGACCGGCCGACGCGCCCGCGAATCTGGTAGAGCTGCGCGAGCCCGAGGGCATCGGCCCGTTCGACGACGAGGGTGTTCGCCTGGGGGATGTCGAGGCCCGACTCGATGATCGTCGTCGAAACGAGCACGTCTGCGTCTCCTCGGAGGAACGAGAGCATGTGCTCTTCGAGCTCCCGCTCCTTCATCTGGCCATGGCCGACGATGTAGCGAAGCCCGGGCGCGAGTTGCCGCAGCCGGTCGGCCGCCTCATCGATCGTCTCGACCCGGTTGTGGAGGTAGAACGCCTGGCCTCCACGCGCCACCTCGCGCTCGAGGGCCGCCTTGATCAGCTCCTCGTCGTACTCCCCGACGTGCGTCCTGATCGGGCGCCTGCCCTCGGGCGGCGTTTCGATGACCGAGATGTCGCGCAGCCCGGAGAGCGACATGTGCAGCGTGCGCGGGATCGGTGTGGCGGTCAGCGCCAGCACGTCGACCTCGAGCCGCAGGGAGCGCAGGAGCTCTTTCTGCGCGACGCCGAACCGCTGCTCCTCGTCGACGATGACGAGGCCAAGCTCCTGGGGGATGACGTCTCGAGAGAGGACGCGGTGAGTCCCGATCAGAACGTCGACCTTGCCTGCGGCGAAATCGGCGAGCACCGTCTTCACGTCCGCAGGCTTGCGGAAGCGCGAGACCATCTCGACCCGGACGGGGTAGTCCTGGTAGCGCTCGCGGAACGTATTCCAATGTTGCTGCGCCAGGACCGTCGTCGGGACGAGCATCAGGGTCTGCTTGCCGTTCAGCGCCGCGGCAAAGGCGGCGCGCACCGCGACCTCGGTCTTGCCGAATCCAACGTCCCCGCAGACCAGCCGGTCCATGGGACGCGGCGCCTCGAGGTCTTCCTTCACGGCCTCGATCGCGGTGCGCTGGTCGGGTGTCTCCTGGTACGGGAAGGACGCTTCCAGGCGGTCGAGCCAGTCCTGGGACAGGTCATACGAGAAGCCTGCTGCATTCTGGCGCTGGGCGTAGAGCTGGATCAGCTCGCCGGCGAGCTCGCGGATCGCCGCGCGGGCGCGGGTCTTGAGCAGTTGCCACGCCTTGCCGCCGAGCTTCGAGAGGCCCGGCGCGCTTGCGTCTGCGCCGATGTAGCGGGAGACCTTGCCGACCTGCTCGTGCGGGACGTACAGCCGGTCCTCGCCGCGGAAGGCGAGCTGAAGGTAGTCGCGCGTGATGCCGGCGATCTCCCTCGTCTCGAAGCCGAGCAGCTTGCCGACGCCGTGATCCTCGTGGACGACGTAATCGCCCGTCCGGAGCTCGGCGAACGACTGGAGCGCACGGCCTGCCGGGGCGGCTCGGCCTCGCGTCCGACGGCGGAAGACCTGCGTGTCGGGGAGGAGCGCGAGGCCGAGCTCGCGCCAGACGAACCCACGACGCGCCGGGCTGACGGCGAAGAGGAGCTCGGCCTCGTCGGGCAGCTCCTCGCCTGGCTCGATCAGGCGCGCTTCGACGCGGCGCATGAGGTTCTGGGTCCGGAGCGCCTCGCCCTGATGCGGGAAGACGACCGCGGTGCGCAGCCCGCCGCGAACGAGCGCGCGGAGCTCGTTCTCGGCCTCGGCGAGCCCGCGTGCTGCGATCGCGGGTCGCTGCGCTTCGAAGGCAAACGGCTGGCCTGCCGGTAGCGGGTCGAGCTCGACCGCTTGCTCGAGCGGAACCGGCTCGAGCTGCTCCTCCTCCCAGACCTTCTGGACTTCGCCCGGCTGCCAGACGAGGTCCGGTCCGGCCGGAATCGATACGACGAGGTCTTTCGGGATGGCCGGCGCCGCGCCGTCTTCGTCGGCGAGGCGCGGCTCGACGAGATCGAGCCGGCGTTCGGCGGCGGGGTAGATGGTTGCCGAGTCGACCGGATGCAGCGTGCGCTGCGTGAAGGGCGAGAAAGCCCGGATGCTCTCGACCTCGTCTCCGAAGAGCTCGACGCGGAGCGGCTCGCGGCCGGTCGTCGGATAGACGTCGAGGATGCCGCCGCGCAGCGCGAACTGTCCGCGCTCCTGCGCCTGCTCGACGCGCTCGTAGCCGGCGAGAGCGAGGTGCTCGGCGAGCCCGTCGATTCCCGGCTCGTCGCCCGGTGCGATGCCGAGAGCCGCCGGGCGCGCCTCCGGCGGCGGCATCCCCTCGGCAAGCGCCGTGGCGGATGCGCTGACGAGGCCTCCTGCCGCAAGCACGTCGAGCGCCCGCGCCCGCTCTCCGACGAGGTGCGGCGGTGGCTCGAGCCCGGAGCCCCAGCTCACTCCACGGCTGGGCAGGAGCGCGACGTGCTCGTCGCCGAGGAACCAGGCCGCGGCCTCCGCAGCGTCACGCGCATCGGCGTCCTCGGGCGAGAGCACGACGAGCGGGCGCCCGAGCTCCTCGAAGATCGCCGCCAGCAAGAGCGGAAACGCCGGCTCCGAGACGCGGGCGCGGGTGTCGGGGAGCGCCTCGAAGAACGCGCGGAACCGCTCGCTGTCGGCGAGCTCGCGAACAAACGGGTGGAGGACGGGTCGGTCCATGACGAGCGACGGAACCGGCGTTCCGCGGGGCCAATCGTATCCGGGCGGCGGAGGGCCGACGTCGGGCGGCTTTCGCCGAAGCGCCATGCCCCTAGAGGGCGAGCCGCCACCCCTCCGCCCATCCCTAGCCCCCACCCACCCTCGGGGGCTTCAGGGTAGCCCGGGCCGTGTGACGCGATCGTGTCGAGTTCGCGTCAATCGAAGCGCCTTCGCGGGCCCGGCCCCGTCCCAAGCCCCCACCCACCCTCAGGGGGCTTCAGGGTAGCCGGGGCCGTGTGACGCGATCGAGTCAAGTTCGAGTCAATTGAACCGCTGCTGGGCGGCCCCGACGCCTTCGCGGGCGATCGTCTCGACGGCGTCCGCTGCTCTCGAGACGAGGGCCTCGACGTCGATCTCGGGCTCGAACTCGGACAGAACGTAGTCGGCCACCGGGCGTCTGTCGCCCCGGCCCGGGCGGCCGACGCCGATGCGGAGTCGCAGAAACTCCTGCGTACCCAGCGTCGACGCGATCGAGCGCAGGCCGTTGTGCCCGGCGAGTCCCCCGCCGAGCCGGATCTGGAACCGCCCGGGCTCGAGATCGACGTCGTCGTGGACGACTAGCAGCGTGTCGGGCGGGGCCTTGAAGAACCGCGCGGCGGCACCGACCGACTGGCCGGACACATTCATGTAGGTCTCCGGCTTGAGCAGGGCGACCCTGCGCTCGCCGTCGCGGACTTCCGCGATCTGTCCCGAGAACTTCGAGCGAAACGAGCCGTCGTGCCGGCGGGCAAGCTCGTCAGCGACCAGCCAGCCGACGTTGTGCCGCGTGAGCGCGTACTCCCGCCCAGGGTTGCCCAGGCCGGCCACGAGCAGATCGAGCGTCGAGGCGCGCTCGCCCCGACGAAAGAGGCGCACTAGCTCTCGGACTGCTGCTGCTTGTCGCCGCCGCCGCCGCTTTCGCCCTCGGCAGCCTCGCCCTCGGCCGGAGCCTCGCCCTCCTCGCCCTCCTCGCCCTCCGGAGCCTCCTCGCCCTCGGGCAGCTCGCCCTCTTCGAGCTCTTCGCCCTCGACCTCTTCGGGCTCGGGCTCGACGAAGACGGTCGGCATCGTGACGGTTGCGAGCACGGTCTCCTCGGGATCGTCCAGGTATGTGACGCCTTCCTGCGCGGGCAGGTCGACCAGGCGAAGCGTGTCGCCGATCGCCATCCCGCTGACGTCCAGCTCGAGGTGGTCCGGGATCTCCATCGGGAGCGCCTCGACGTTGAGGTCGCGGCTGACCTGCGAGAGGACGCCGCCTTCCTTCACCCCGGCTGGCTCGCCGATGAGCTCGACCGCGACTTGCGTCTGGATCGGCTGATCGAGGCGAACTTCGTGCAGATCGATGTGCGCGAGCCGACCGCTCGGCACCTCCTGCTGGTAGTCCTTGAGAACGGCCGGGTATGCGGTTCCCTCACCGACGACGACATCGAGAATCGCGTGCAGCCCCGAGTCGCCGGACAGCGCGCGCCGCAGCTCTCGCTCGTGCACGACGAACGGGTGCGGAGTCTTTCCACGCCCATAGAGCACGCCCGGCACGAGGCCCTCGTTCCGCAAGCGCCGCGAGTCGGCAGAGCCGCGCCCCTCGCGCTCCGTCACCTCGAGCTTGACTCGTTCACCGGCCATTTCGGCGGCGAAGTCTAGCTACAGCACTCCTACTTCTTGATGTGGAGGTCGATCCCGAGCAGAAGGAGCGGCCACAGCACGATCGCGAGAATCGCCGAGGCGATCAGTCGAAGCGTGTCCAGGTGCTCGAAGTAATGCTTCTGCGCGGCGACCGCGACGCCAACGACGATGTAGACGAGACCGACGAGGCTTGGTCGGAACATCGTTCAGTTCATGCCACGCTGCAGGCGAGTTGAAACCGGCCGTCAGAAGAGCTGGTTCTCGCCGCCGAAGATGGCGGAGACCGAGTCGTCTTCGAAGACGTTCATGATCGTCTCTGCAAGCAGGCCTGAGATCGGCAGCACGGTCATGTTCTGTGGCCGTTTCAGCGAATCGATTGGAACCGTGTCGGTGACGACGATTCCAGTAATGCCCGAATCAGCAAAGCGCTCGAGCGCGCCCCCCGAGAACAGGCCGTGAGTCGCGAACACGTAGACATCGCCGACGCCGTGCTCCTTGAGGGCGGCCACGTTCGCGAGCAGCGTGCCGCCGGTCATGATCACGTCGTCGCCGAGGATGGCGGTCTTCCCGCGAACCCGGCCGGCGATCTCGGTCACCTCGGCCGTGTCGTGTGCGGGACGACTCTTGTGCATGATCGCGAACTCGGCCCCGATCATCTCGGCGAAGCGAACGGCCATCTTCGCCCGCCCGGCGTCGGGCGAGACGGAGACGACGTTGTCCCCTGTGAGGCCTAGATCTTTGAAGTAGCGCGCGAAGAGAGGCAGAGCAGTCATGTGGTCGACGGGGATCGTGAAGAAGCCCTGGATCTGCCCGGCATGCAGGTCCATCGTCAGGACGCGGTCGGCGCCGGCCAGCTGGATCGCATCGGCGATCAGGCGCGCCGAGATCGGCTCGCGTGGCTTGGCCTTACGGTCCTGGCGTGCGTACGGGAAGAGGGGAATCACGGCCGTGATGCGCTTCGCCGAGGCGAGCTTGGCCGCCTGGATCATGAACAGCAGCTCCATGATGTTGCGGTCGACAGGCTCGGAGCCGGTCTGGACGATGAAGGCGTCGGCGCCTCGGATCGAGTCGACATAGCGGCAATACGTCTCGCCGTTCGCGAACGTCTCGAGCTCGACCTCGCCGAGCTCGATCCCGAGCTGTTCCGCCATCTTGAGCGCGAGTTCCTGGTGCGAGCGACCCGAGAAGAGCATCAGCCGCTTCCACGGCCCCCGCTCGATGAAATGCTCGGGGCGCGGCACAGCGCCGGTCGAACCGCCCTCGGCCTCCATCCCCGGCAGCTGTGCCAGCTCAGTCGTGCCGGTTTCGATCATCGAATCCTTCCTTGTTGACCTGCCTGCTTCGAGCGATCGCGAGGGCGCCGGGCGGGACGTTCTTGGTGACGACCGAGCCCGCGGCAATCCAAGCATTGTCGCCAACCGTGACCGGAGCAACGAACACATTGTGGCTGGCCGTATGGACGTTGCGGCCGAACGTGGTCCTGAACTTGCCCGGGCCGAGCTCGGGGCGGTAGTTGGCGGTGATCGCGCCGGCGGCGATGTTCGTGCCCTCGCCGACGTCGGCATCGCCGATGTACGAGAGGTGCGGCACTTTCGCACCCTCGCCGATGTGCGAGTTCTTGATCTCCACGAATGTCCCGGCCTTCGCGCGCGCTTCGAGAACCGTTCCAGGGCGAAGGTAACAGAACGGCCCGACGGTCGCCTCCGGGCCGATGACGGCGTCGACCACAACCGCATGCGGGCCGACGACCGCGCCCGCGCCGACCTTGGTCTTCCCGCTCAGAACGGTGAACGGATGGATCGTCGAGTCGGGCTCGAGCTCGACTTCGTCCTCGATCCACGTGGTCTGCGGATCGACGATCGTGACGCCCGCGAGCATGTGCGCCTCGTTGATGCGATCGCGAAGCCCGGCTGCCGCATCGGCAAGCTCGGCGCGGGTGTTCACGCCCTCGGCCTCGGCTGGATCGGGGGCGACGTAAGCGGCGACACGCTCGCCATTCTCAACGAGATGGCGTACGGCGTCCGTCAGGTACAGCTCGCCCTGTGTGTTCGCCGTGTCGATCCGGTCGAGCGCGGGCCACAGCCGGTCGGCGGCGAAGACGTAGATCGCCGAGTTGACCTCGTCCACGGCGAGTTGCTCCGGCGTTGCGTCGCCGGCCTCGACGATCTCGCGAACGGCGCCCTCGTCATCGCGGATGATGCGGCCGTACTCGCGTGGGTCGGTCGGCCGGAAGGAAAGGATCGTGGCGGCTGCATTCTCGCGGCGGTGCACCTCGAGGAGGTCGCGCAGAAGCCCGGGGCTGAGCGCAGGCGCATCTCCGCTGAGAACGAACAGGTCGCCCTCCACACCGGCGAGCGCGCTGCGCGCAGCCGCCAGTGCGTCCCCGGTTCCTCGTGGCTCGGCCTGGACGGCGACCTCGACCCCCTCGAACGCGCTTGCACCCCCGGGCGAGGTGACGACCACGAGCGGATCGGCGTCGACCGCGCGGGCGGCCTCGACGACCCAGTCCACCATCCGCCGGCCGAGCAACAGGTGGAAGTGCTTCGGCGTCGCCGAGCGCATGCGCGTGCCAAGGCCGGCGGCGAGCACGACAGCTGCGGGATTTGGCCGGCTCATTCCACGAAGTCTGCTGGGGCGCCAGGATTCGAACCTGGGATCACGGGACCAAAACCCGCTGCCTTACCGCTTGGCTACGCCCCAAGAAGAACGCAGTTTGCCACGCGTCAGCGCCGGTCGGAGAACAGGAGCACGAGCGCGACGACGGCGAGGAGCGCGACGATGATCACCGCGAGCGTCCCAACGATGAACACGAACACCGGCACGAGCGCAACGAGAGCTTGGGAGACCGCCGCGATCCAGGCAACCGCGCCGACGACGTCGGACTGGATCCGGTCTCTGACCGAGAAGTAGAGGACGACGACGGCGATCGCGACGATGAGGGCGATCGGCCACGAGATCGCGTGGACGACGATCAGGAGCCCTTCGATGACGGCGACCCAGATCGCCACGCGGACCCGGCGCTCGCGCAGCCAGCGGCCGGTTCGGCTCGTCCCGTGCTCGATGACAGCGCTGCGCTCAAGCATGGCTCAACCGTACCAAGCAGGACCGGTGAGCCAGGTGCGACCCCGGGCCGAGAGCGCGCGGCGCGCGGCCTCCGCCTGCTCCCTGCCGGCGAAGAGCCCGTAGACGGCCGGGCCCGCGCCCGTGACGTCCGCGCGGAAGGCGCCGAGCTCCTTGAGCTCGTCGGCGAGAGGCGAGGACGCGAGGTCGTTGGCGGGCAGCGCGACGAGGTCGCCCTGGGCAAGTGCTTCACGGAGGGCAGCCTGCCGCTCGGCGAATCCATCGGCACCGTCGAACGCCGCGTAGACCGCTGCCGTCGACTGCTTCTCTACCCCTGCCGGCAGCACGATGAGGACCCGGTAGTCGTCCGGAACGTCAAGCCGTTCGAGCTGGCTGCCGTCTCCGGTTCCGAGCTGGGCACCTTCGGTCAGGAAGAACGGGACGTCGGCGCCGATCCGTGCCGCGATCTGGTGCACGCGTTCGATCGCGAGCGGGGCGGGCAGCGTCTCATTGGCCAGCCGCAGCGCGGCGGCCGCGTCAGAGCTTCCGCCACCGAGCCCGGAGGCGACCGGGATCCGCTTCTCGATCTCGACCGTCCAGCGCGGCTCGACGCCCGCAGCTTCGGCCAGCGCCAGCAGCGCGTCGCGGACGAGTGTGTCGTCCGGAAAGCCGGTGATCTCGAGGTCGGGTCCCGGCGCGAGCGAGATGCTGTCGGCGAGATCGATCCGCTGGAGCACCGTCGTCACCTCGTGCTTTCCGTCCGCGAGCCGCGGGCCGACGACGAGCGCGAGGTTGATCTTCGCCGTCGCCCGTGCGTGGCTCATCGAAGTGCCTCGGCCAGGGCGACGAACTCGCGCGGCTCGAGCGCCTCGGCACGGATGTCCTGCGAGCGGCCGATCGCGCCGAGTGCCTCAGTCGCCCGGGCTCGGGAGGCGAGCCCCGAGAGCTCGAGCGAGTTCGGAAGCGTCTTTCGGCGGTGCGCGAAGGCGGCTTCGACGACCCGCTTGACGTCGGGGTAGGCCTCGGGAAGTCCCGTCCGTCTGAAGGCGACAAGCGCAGACTCGACATTGGGTTGCGGACGAAAGACCGTGCGCGAAACCGGATGGAAGCCCGTTTTCTCGGTGACGAGCTGGACGAGCACCGAGACGGCGCCGTACGCCTTCGTGCTGGGGGCTGCGAAGAACCGGTCTGCGACCTCCCGCTGGACCATCACCGTCCAGTGGCGGACGCTCGGCAGCCCGTCGAGGCTCTCGACGACGAGCGGGGTTGCGACGTTGTACGGGAGATTGGCGACGAGCTTGCCCGGCGCGGGCTCGAGCGCGCCGAGGTCGAGCCGAAGCGCGTCGCCGATGTGGACATCGACGTTCGCGTAACCCGCCAGCCGCTCGGCGAGGTGCGGCTCGAGGGCGCGGTCGAGCTCGACGGCGTGGACGCGTGCGACGCGTTCGGCGAGATACGCAGTCAGGACGCCGAGCCCGGGTCCGACCTCGAGCACGACGTCGTCCTCCTCGAGCGCGGCGAGGCGCCCGATGACGCCGAGGATGTTCTCGTCGACGAGGAAGTGCTGCCCGAGATCGCGGTTCGGAGAGACGGGGAATGTCACGGAAGCAAGAAGGCGGCCGAGGCGTTCGAGTCGATCAGGGCTCCGAGCTCGTCAGCATCCTCATGGCGGACCTCGGCGAGTGTCGCAACCGTCAGCACGACGTTCGCGGGCTCGTTCGGCCGGCCCCGGCGCGCCTGGGGCGCGAGGTACGGGCTGTCCGTCTCGGCGAGGATCCGCTCCGCGGGGACCTGCGCCGCCGCAGACCGTAGGTCGTTCGCCTTCGGGTACGTGACGTTGCCGGCGAACGAGACGTAGTAGCCACGCTCGAGCACGGTGGCGAGCAGACCGGGCGACGAGAAGCAGTGCATGACGACTGTGCCCTCGAAGCCTGCGAGCGCATCGGCCGTGTCGCGGTCTGCCTCGCGCGTGTGAATCACGACCGGCTTGCCAAGGTCAGACGCCAGCGAGAGTTGAGCGTCGAAGAGCTTGCGCTGCCGGTCGCGCGCAGAGCCGTCCCGGTAATAGTCGAGCCCGGTCTCCCCCACCGCGACGACGCGCTCGTGGTCGAGCAGGTCGCGCAGCTCGCCGATTCGCGAGGCCTCGTGGTCGGTCGCCTGATGCGGGTCGATGCCGAGCGCGGCGTAGACCTCTTCGTGCCGCTCCACGAGCTCGAGCGCGACCCGGCACGAATCGATGCCGGTGCCCACGGTGACGATCCGGTCGACGCCGGCTGCGCGCGCGCGGCGGATGAGGGCCGATGGACGGTCCGCGCACGCGTCTAGGTGCGCGTGTGTGTCGATCAAGCGGCAGCGTCGGCTAGCTCGACGCGCGGGAAGAGCGGCTCGGCCGGTTGGATGCCTTCTGCTGCGACGGCGAGACCCGAGGCCACGTTCTCCCAGGCTAGGTCGTCCGGCTGTCCGAGCGCGGCGAGAATTCGAGGCGCGCTCTCCGGGAGATAGGAGGAGACGGCGACGGCAACTGCACGAAGCCCGTCAGCAAGCCCGTAGAGAGCCCGATTGAGCTCCTCGGCCCGAGACTCGTCCTTGGCCAGCTCCCAAGGTTTCGTCTGCTCGACGTACTGGTTGAGCCGTCGCACGAGATCCCAGATCGCATCGAGCGCACCCGTTAGATCCCAGGCGTCGAAGCGCTCGGGCAAGGTGCGACCCAGCTCGTCGACGATTCCCGCTAGCTCCGGCGAAACCTCGGCGGGCGCGAGACTGCCCCCGTTCGAGCGGGCTATGAGCGCAGTCGTCCGTGACAGGAGGTTGCCGAGGTCGTTGCCGAGCTCCCGCTCGTAGCGCGTGTGGACGTCCTCGATCGAGGCGTTGCCGTCCTGGCCGAAGGTTGCGGCACGGATCAGGTAGAAGCGCACCGCATCGGCGCCGTAGACGTCGACGAGGGCAAGCGGGTCGATGATGTTGCCGAGCGACTTCGAGATCTTCCGCTGGTCGAGCGTCAGATAGCCATGGACGAAGAGCTGCTTCGGCACCTCGTAGCCGGCAGACAGGAGCAGCGCCGGCCAGAAGACGCAATGGAAGCGGAGGATGTCCTTCGCCAAGAGATGCCGCACCTCGGGCCAGTAGTCCTCGACCAGGCTCTCACCGTCTCGCGCATAGGTCAGCGCGCTCAGGTAGTTGATCAGCGCATCGACCCAGACATAGGTGACCTGGTCGGGTGCCCACGGGAGTGGGATCCCCCAGGGCTGGCCGGCCCGACTCACGCTGAAGTCCTGGAGGCCGCCCGCAATGAAGCTTCGCGCTTCGTTGTACCGGAAGTCCGGGCGCACGAAGTCGGGCCGTTCGTCGTAGAGCGCGAGCAGGCGATCCTGGTACGCGGAAAGTCGAAAGAAGTAGTTCTTCTCCTCGATCCACTCGGGCTCGATCTCGTGCTCGGGGCACTTTCCGTCGACGAGCTCCGCCTCCGTCTTGAAGGCCTCACACCCGACGCAATAGAGGCCCGCGTAGACGTCCTCGTAGATGTCTCCGTTGTCGTAGACGCGCTGGAGGAACTCCTGGACGAACTTCTTGTGACCCTCATCCGTGGTGCGGATGAAGAAATCGGGCTCAGCGTTGACGCGCCCGGGCAGCTCCTTCCAGTGCTCGACGATCCGATCGGCGTACTCCTTGGGCTCGAGGCCCTCCTCTTCGGCGACCCGGGCGACCTTCGACGCATGCTCGTCGGTGCCTGTCAGGAAGAACGTGTCGTCGCCTCGCTGCTGGTGATGGCGCACGACGATGTCCCCCGCGATGGTCGTGTACGCATGACCGATGTGCGGGGTCGAGTTGATGTAGTAGATCGGGGTTGTCAGATAGAAGCGCATCGGAGTCAATGATAGGGACAGGTCTCCGCGCCACCGCGGGCCGGAACGGCCGCCTGAAGGCGAGGATGGAAGCCGCAAGCAGAGCCGCGAACGCCACGCCGAGAAGCCACGCGGCGATGTGTCGATTCGCTCCACGCCGTGTCGTCCTCGGGACCGGCGGCGCGGGATCGACGGTCGTCCGCTCCGCCACCTGTGGCATGCGCGGCGCGCGCTCTCGCTCGACGACATGGCCGATAGGCGCCGTCGCATGGACATGCGAGAGCGGCCTGGGAACCGACGCCCGCGGAGCAACGGCCCGGCGCGGTACTGCCACCCGCGGACGAATCGTCACGTGTGGAACCGCGGCCGGGCGGCTCGGGGTCCGCGTTCGCCGCGTCGCGCGCGGTCGGGCGCGGGCGCGCGTCCTCGAGCTCGACGCCCGCGTTCGAGGACGCTGCGGCCGGACCACGGCCGACTTCTGCTTCAAGTCGATCGGCGCCGGCGGCTTCGAAACAGGCGGCGGAGGCGGAGGCGGAGGTTGGTTGACCGGCGGGGGCTCGGACACCGGCTGCTGCCTGGGTAGCAGCGAAAGCGGGTCGAGGTACCCGTTCGGGTCGGCGGTCAGCCGGATACCGAGGTGGACGTACGGCTCGGGCCATTCCGGCTCTCCGCTCGGCCCGATCGTGCCGACGACGTCGCTCTCGGCGACCGCGGTGCCGACCGGGAGGCCGACCGATCCAAGGTGAACCAGGGTCACGGAGTAACCGTCTCCGGTACGGATCGTCAGGCAAAGCCCCTGGCGCGGCACTTGTCCCGCGAAGGAGACGATCCCGGCAGCCGGAGCGCGCACCTCGGCTCCCGTGGGAGCGCCGATGTCGATGCCGCGGTGCTGGCCGCCCGCGTACGGATCGTCCCCGAGGACGAACGGCCTGAGCACCGCGCCCTCGACCGGCCAGCTCCACGCAGCCGCTCCTGGAGCGCGGATGAGCGCGACGAGCAGCAACGCGAAGAAGACGATGAACATGTTGCCAGATTTGAAAACCACGCGGCAGCAAGATACCGAGGCGGTCGGCTGTTGTCAAATCTGACTACAGCGAGGCGCGGTAGAGCTTGTTCCGGGCCAGACCCGTCAGACGGGAGACGACGTCGGCTGCATGCCGCCGCCCCGCTCCGGCCTGCACGAGCTCGGCGACTGCGGCCAGCGCGTCCCCCTCGTCGACCGAAACCGCCTCGACCTCGCCGAGCACGAGCGTGAGCTCGCCCTTCGGAGGCTCAGTCACGCGATCGGCCACCTCGGCCGCGGTCCCGCGGATCACTTCCTCGAAGCGCTTCGTCAGCTCCCGGCAGACCGCAACCGGCCGCTCCGGCATCGCCGCGGCGAGCGACGCAAGGCTCGCGGGCAGCCGGCGCGGCGACTCGAAGGCGACGACGGCGTGTGGCCAACGCGCGAGCTCGTCCCAGAGTGCCGCGCGCGCCCGCTCGCCGCGCGGGAGGTAGCCGACGAACTGGAAACGCTCGCCGACGAGACCGCTCGCAACGAGCGCCGTCTCGACGGCCGAAGGCCCCGGCAGGACGGTCACCGGAACGCCCGCTTCCAACGCGGCGGAGATGAGCCGCGCGCCGGGATCGTTCACTCCCGGCAGGCCCGCGTCGCTCGTCAGCGCGATCCGCTCGCCGGCCTGGAGCCGCGGCAGCACCTGTCCCGTCCGCTCGGCCTCGTTGTGCTCGTGGTAGCTGAGCATCCGCGCCTCGATCCCGTGCCGGTCGAGCAGGATCCGCGTCCGTCGTGTGTCCTCGCAGAGGACGAGGTCGGCCTCGGCGAGCTCGCGCAGGACGCGGAGCGTGACGTCCTCGAGGTTCCCGATCGGCGTCGCGCAGACGGCGAGCGGCAATCTAGCCGTCCAGCGCTTCGAACCCGACGAGCCCCGCTCCGATCAGGCCGGCGTCCCCGCCGAGCTCGGCCGGGACGATCCGCGCGGAGGTCCGCCCCGGCGGCAACGCCTCCTGCGCGACGACCTCGCGAGCGGAATCGAGCAGGAGGTCGAGTGCGCTCGAGAAGCCACCGCCGAGGACGACGACCTCCGGGTCGAACACGTTGACGAGCGTGCCGATGCCGGCGCCCAGTCGGCGGCCGATCTCGTGCATCGCGTCGAGAGCGCCGTCATTCCCCTCGCGCGCCGCCGCAACGAGCTCGCGCGCCCCCGCGCCCTCGCCGAGGAGCTCCCTGCCGGCCCTGTCGGCCGCGCGGCCCGAGGCGAAGTACTCGAAATGGCCGTGGCCCTGGCAAGTGCCGCCGCAGGGCTCGCCGCCGTAGGAGAGCACCATGTGGCCGAGCTCCGCGGCCGCGCCGACCGCACCGCGATACATCTTCCCGTCGAGGACAAGCCCGCCGCCGACGCCCGTGCCGAGGGTGAGCATCACCATGTAGCGCGTTCCGCGTCCGGCGCCGATCTGCCACTCCGCGAGAGTCGCAGCGTTCGCGTCGTTGTCGATCCCGACCGGCAGCGAGAACCGCTCCCTCATCCGGTCGCGGAAGTCGAGATCGGCGAGCGGAATGTGCACCGACGAGATTGCCCGGCCCGAGCGCTGGTCGATCGTCGAGGGAAGCCCGAAGCCGATCGCGACCACTCCTTCAGCGCGCAGCTCCTCGACCATTTCGTCCAGACCGGCGAGCAGATCCTCCTGTGACCCGGTGGGGGTAGGCCGCTCCAGCCGGGTGCCGATCCCGCCCTCGCGATCGATCACTCCGGCCGCGACCTTCGTCCCGCCCACGTCGACACCGATCGTCCGCTCGTCTGCCACGTGGCTACGATACGCCGCCGAATGGCCCAGGGAGAAAAGCCCTATCGCGTTTATCGCGGCGGGCGCGTGAAGGGCCGGGTGCCGACCCTGTCGAAACCGGAGCGCACCCCGGCCCGAACCGACCGGAAACCCTTTCGCTTCAAGGGTCCCGGACCGAAGCCGGCCAAGACGAAAGGAAAGGCCAACTGGCGCCGCCGCGTCCTGATCGGCGTCGCCGTGCTCTTCGTCCTCCTGATCGTCTGGGCGATCGCCAGCTACCTCGCCCTGCGCAGCGGCGCGAACGCCGCGAACAAGCGCCTCCCGCGGTCGGCCAAGGCCGCCCTGGTGCCACAGAGCGGGCTCATGCTCTCGCACCCTTCGACCATCCTGCTCCTGGGCACCGACCACTCGACACGGATCAAGGAGCGCACGGGCTTCCGGCGCGCTGACTCGATCATGCTCCTGCGCACCGATCCCGGAAAGGGGCGCCTGAACTACCTCTCGATCCCACGCGACCTGCGCGTGGACGTACCCGGGCACGGCTTCGACAAGATCAACGTGGCCTACCAGCTCGGCGGGCCCTCCCTGGCGATCCGGACGGTTCGCAGGTTCACCGACATCGAGGTGAACCACGTCGTCGTCGTCGACTTCGACGCCTTCATCAAGGTGATCGACAAGGTGGGCGGCGTCGACATCAACGTGCCGGCCCCGATCCTCTCGAACAAGTTCGACTGCCCGTTCAAGACCCAGGCCCGCTGCGACCGCTGGCAGGGCTGGCGGTTCGCGAAGGGCACGCAGCACATGAACGGGCGCCGGGCCCGCGTCTACTCACGCATCCGCGAGAACAAGCTCAATCCCGGCGAAAGCGACATCACCCGCACCGAACGCCAGCAGGAGGTGATCCAGGCGCTGCTCTCGAAGCTCACGAGCCCGGGCGTCCTCGTCAAGCTGCCTTTCATCGGCGACGACGTCATGAGCCCACTGGCGACCGACCTCTCGGCCGGCCAGCTGATGCAGATCGCGGCCGTCAAGAAGCGAAGTGGCAGCGAGCTCCGCTGCAGGCTCGGCGGGACTCCGAGCTTCGGCAGCTACCTCCAGCCCGACGAGGAGGCCCGGCGGACCGTCGCCGCGTTCCTCGGCCAATCGGCGCCGCAGCCGCCCTTGCCGGGCTCAGCCTACGGCTCCGGCTGCCCGTCCTAGCAACGAAGACCCCACTGGGCGAGTGGGACGGCTTCCCAGCCTTGACTTGTCTATGTGCTTTTTCCGACAATGCGGCTTCAAACCAAGACTGGTCAGAGGGAGGGGAGCATGAAGAACCGCATTGCCATCACGCTTGCGCTCACGGCGCTCGTCGTCGGGGTGCTGGCGTCGGCGTCGATCGGTCAAGCGGCCTCGAAGGCCGGATCGGCGCAGTTGCCCCAAGGCGGTGCCTGGCAAGACGTCGCGCCGCTGCCGCAGACGCTGTTCGGACCGGCAACGACGACCGACGGGACGTACGTCTACGCCATCGGCGGCTACCACTTCCCGGAGGCCATCGGTTCGACGCTGAACACCGTCTACCGCTACGACCCGGCCGCGAACACTTGGACGACGCTGGCTCCGATGCCGCAGCCGTCGCTTATCGCTTCCGCGGTCTATTACCCACCGACGAACAAGATCTATGTCTTCGGTGGAGCGACGCGCACTCCGGATCCGATCGTCAACTACGACACGACCCTGATCTACGACATCGCGACGAACACGTGGAGCTCGGGCGCGACCATGCCGGGCCCGAGTTACCAGATGGCCGCCGGCTACAACTCGGCGGATCAGAAGATCTACCTGAACGGCGGGTATGCGGCTGCGGGGATCGACACGGTTCTGGCAACGACCTGGAGTTACGACCCCGCCACGAACTCGTTCACCGACCTTGCCCCGAGCCCCACCGCGCATGGAGGCCCAGCCTCGGGGATCATCAATGGCCACTTCCTGGTCGCAGGAGGTCGAACGAGCCCCGACGAGACACTGGTCGCGACTTGGGACTACGACATCGCGACAGACACGTGGACTCAGAAGCAGGACATGCCGCGGCCGACGAACGTGCCGGGCTCAGCGGTTGCGAACGGCAGGCTCTGGTCGATCGGAGGGTGTACTCCGACTCCGTGCAATCCGTTCCCAGGGATGTTCGAGGTCTCGAGCTTCGATCCCGCCGCGAACGCGTGGACGGACGACCCGCTCCTCAATCACGCGCGATCGTTCCCCGGAGGTGCAGCGGTCGGCGGCGCGCTGTACGCCGTGGGCGGCCGCGACGGCCTGGACGTGTCGCTCGACACGGTCGAGAAGCTGGACATCGGCGGGCCTCCACCACCACCTCCGCCGCCACCACCTCCACCGCCACCGCCGCCACCGCCACCACCACCTCCGCCACCACCTCCGCCTCCGCCTCCACCACCGCCACCTCCGCCTCCGCCACCACCTCCACCACCTCCGCCACCTCCGCCACCACCGCCTCCGCCACCACGAGCGCGCTGCCGCGTGCCGAGGGTGATCGGACTGAGGCTCGGAGCGGCGAAGACGAGGATCCGCAGGGCACGCTGCTCCGTGGGTCGCATCCGCCGCGCCCGCTCCAGGCGCGTCGGGCGGGTCATCGGCCAGAACCCGAGGCCAGGCGTCCTCAAGCGCCGCGGCTTCCCGGTCAAGCTGGTCGTCGGCCGGCGCTAACGACGACGTAACTCGAGGAGGGCCCTCGTCGAGGGCCCTCCTCGTTTCTCCGCGGCCCACCCTCTATGAGCCGCTAGCTCTCGGCGACCTTCTTGACGTCTTTGTCCTTCTTGTCGCCCTTCTCCGCCTTCTCCGCGCCCGAGTCACCCGACTTCTCGGCCTTCTCGCCGTCGCGGGACGGCTTGCGCGCGCCGCCCTTGCCGTAGTCGGTCGAGTAGAAGCCCGAGCCTTTGAAGTGCACCGCCACGGGATAGAGGACGCGCTCCAACGGGCCCTCTCCGCAGACCTCGCACACCTTGGGCGGCGAGTCCGTCATCTTCTGGAAGAGCTCGAAGACGTGCCCCTTCGGACACTTGTACTCGTAGATGGGCACGTAAGAGAAAGGCTAGCAACGCACCAGGAGGTATAAGTTCCCGGGACTCCGCTCCCCGTGCGGGATTCCGCCCGTTTTGGCGACCACGACCGCGACTTCACCTTTCAGCCTGCGAGTCGCTCTCGCCGAGCGCTGGTTTCCGCTCGGAGTTTCTGCGTGCGCCGTCGCGCTCGGGGCGTTCTTCCTGGCGAGCGCGACCAACTGGCCGCCCCACGAGGACGAAACACTCGCCCTCTTCGTCGGCCACCACTCGCTCGGCGGGCTCCTCCACACCGTGCATGCCGAGCGCGGTGGCGCGCCGCTCCATTTCCTCGTCGCCTGGGTCGTCACCCACCTCGGCGGAGGACTGACCGCTCTGCGGCTCGCCTCTGCGCTCTTCGCCGTCGCGAGCGTCCCGGTGGTGGCGTTGCTCTCAGCGCGACTCGCGGGCCGGAAGGTCGGGCTGATGGCGGTGGCGCTTGCCTCGGCCAGCTGGCTCATGCTCTTCCACGGTGTCTACGGGCGCATGTACAGCCTGTTCCTGCTGACGAGCGCGCTCTCCTACCTCGCTCTCCTCGTCGCGGTCGAGCGCGGCGGGCGCGGGCGATGGGCGCTCTGGGGGCTTGCCATGCTGGCGGCGATTGCAAGCCATCCCTACGGGGCCCTCGTCTTCGCGTCGCAGGGGGTATTCGTTCTCGCGCGCGCGAGGACGGCGAGAGCGTTCATTGCGATGGCGCTCGTCACGCTCGCGGCGACCCCGTTCTGGCTCACCGACCGCGTGCTCGCAGGACGATTCGAAGCGGACGTCGGCGGGGGCGGCGAGCGCCTGCCGCTCTTCGGCTACCTCGCCGATGTCGCAGGTGACGCGTCCTCCGGCTTTTGGCCGGTGCTGATCCCGGTCCTCGCGCTTGCGGTGTTCGGCTGGTGGCGGCTCCCGCGGCCGGCCCGGTTCTTTGCCGGCTGCGTCGTCCTCGTGCCCGTGCTCCTACTCGCACCGGCCCGGTTCAGCCAGTCGGCGTCGCCTGAGACGCGCCACCTCGTCTTCATGCTCCCCTTCTTCAGTACAGCGCTCGCTGCCGGGCTCGTCGCGCTCATCCGCCAACGGATTGCGCTCGCGAGCGCACTCGTCCTGCTCTTCGCCGCCCAGATCGGCTGGGCTTGGCACCGGACCCCGACGCTCTTCGAAGGCGAATCGGCGACCCGGATCGAGACCCGGCAGGAGGCCTCCACCTGGCTCGCGGAGACTGCCCGGCCGGATGACATCCTCTTCGGCTACAACCCGGTCTTCCTCGGGGCCTGGGAGCAGGATCGCCGCTTCCCGGACACGGTCATCCCGCGGGCGGACGCAAAGCTCGCGCTGGCTGAGCTCCGGTCTGCGAGCTCGCTCGGCCGGGGCGTCTGGGTGCTCGACACGGGCGACCCGGGCAACACGCCGAGTCGCTCGACCGTCGCGCTCCAGGTCCCTTCGAACGCCTTCGAGGGGCGCGTCTTCGGGGCCTACCTCGTCCTGCGGACGCGAGAGCCAACCCAGACGCCGGCTCGCTTCCTCGCGTTCGCGGAGAGCGCCGCGCGCCTGGGCGTACGACTCGGGATCGTCGCCGACGAGGTCAGCCTGGCCACGATCCTGGTCGCCGAGGAGCGGTCGCGCTAAGAACGAGCCTGCCGCTCGCGCTCCACCGTCTCGCGATGGCACGGTGCGTCCTCGAAGGCGGCAAGCCCGGCCGGCTGGGTTCTCGCCGACGCCCTCCTGCGCCGCACCGTGGCGAGCACGGCCGACGCGCCGACTAGGCCCCCGAGCACGAAGGAGCGCATCCGGCGCAGTCGCTGCTCCTCGCTCGACATGAGCCAAGCGTAGTTGCTCGGCGTGCGACGATCTCGGCGTGCGCCTCTGCACACTCGGCGACTTGCTGCTCGACGTGATCGTCCGCACCGACGGGCGCAGCGGGCCTGACGCGGAGGGCAGTGCCGAGACGCGCGTCGGCGCCGGCGGGCAGGCTGCGAACGTTGCCGCCTGGGCCGCCTCGCTCGGAGCCGAGGCGCATTTCGTCGGCAAGCGGGGCTCCGACGGCGCGGGCGAGCTGGCCGCCCGCGAGCTGGTGCGCCGCGGCGTCGAGCTGCACGGACCGGTCGAGGACGGCGCGAACGGCGTCGTCGTCTCGCTCGTGGGGCCGGACGGGGCGCGGACGATGCTCTCCGACCGCGGCGTCGCCCCCGGTCTGCGGGCGGAGGACCTCGACGTGCGCTGGTTCGGCGGTTGCGAGTGGCTCCACCTCTCCGGCTACTCGCTCGTCCGGCGGCCGATCGACGAGGCCGCCGCCAAGGCTGCGGGCGCCACGAAGGCCGGGGGCGGCCGCCTGAGCGTCGACCTTGCATCGGCCTCGGGGATCGCCGCCTACGGGCCGGAGCGTCTCCTCCAAAGGCTCGGGCTGCTGGAGCCCGACCTCGTCTTTGCGAACGAGGCCGAGCTCGCAGCGATCGGCGGGAGCGCTCCGGGCACCCTCGTCCTCAAGCGTGGCGCCGAGGGCTTCGTCGTCGACGGGCGCTCTTACGACGCGCTGCCCGCGGAGGTCGTCGACACGACGGGCGCGGGGGACGCACTCGCGGCCGGCTTCCTCGTCGGCGGCCCTGAGCTCGCGGCGCAGGCGGCGGCCCGCTGCGTGGCTCAGCTGGGAGCGATGCCGTGATCGAGATCTCGCGCGAGGTCACGGACGCGCTCGGGCGGCGCGGCCCGATCGTCGCGCTCGAGACGACGCTCGTCGCGCACGGGTTTCCGCCCGGCGAGGGCATCGCCGTCGGCCGCGAGGCGGAACGGCTCGTTCGCGAGGCAGGCGCGACCCCGGCGATGATCGGCGTCCTCGAAGGATCGGTCCGCGTTGGGCTCGCGGAGGGCGAGTTGGAGCGCTTCACCGCTGATGCCCGGAAGGTCGGGCCGCGCGACCTCGCGGCATGCGTCGTGCAGGGAGCCGTCGGGGCAACCACCGTCGGCGGCACGCTCGCCGCCTGCCGCGCGGCCGGGATCGGCTTCGTGGCTACCGGTGGGATCGGCGGCGTCCATCGCGGCGAGCGGCTGGACGTCTCCGCCGACCTCGGCGAGCTGGCGCGCACGGAGGCGCTTGTCGTCTGCTCAGGCGTCAAGTCACTGCTCGACGTGCCGGCGACCGCGGAACTGCTGGAGACGCTCGGCGTGCCGGTGCTCGGCTTCCGCACCGACGAGCTGCCCCTCTTCTATTCCGCAACAGGAGGCCCGCCGGTCTCGGCGCGGGTCGAGAGCGCCGAAGAGGCGGCACAGGTCGCCCGGGCGCACTGGCAGCTCGGACGCCACTCCGCTGTCGTGCTCGGGAGGCCGCCGGACGAGAGCCTCGACGACGTGGAGCCGCTCGTCGAGCAGGCGCTCGCCGCCGCCGACGAGCGCGGTCTCAGCGGGCCGGCGGTGACGCCGTTCGTCCTCTCCTTCCTGCACGAGGCAAGCGACGGCCGCACCCTCCGTGCGAACCGCGAGCTCGTGCTCGCGAACGCCCGGCTCGCCGCCGAAGTCGCAGTCGCCTACAGCGCTAGCCGATCGCCGTGAGGAGCTCCTCGATGTCGAGCGCGGTCAGGGTCTGGAGCTTCGCGCTCCCGCGGGCACCGAGCGCGATCGAGACGCGGGCGATCGTCGCGGCGTCGGGCGCCTCGACGACGTTCACGAAGTCGAACGGCCCAAGCGTCGCCCACTGATGGAGCACCTTGGCGCCGAGCTCCTCGACGTCACGATTTACCTCGCGCAGCCGGTCCGGGTTCGCCTTCAGCGTCTGGACGCCCTGCGCGGTCAGACTCGTCAGCATGATGTAGACGGGCATCGCGCCTCCTTCGTCGTGGGGAGCCCGACTCTAACCGGGCCTTCTGGTCGAAGTAGAGAAGCGCGGAGCCGAGGAAGAAGAGCGGCGACATGACGACGACCGCCAGCACGGCCGCGACGGTCACGCTCTGCGAGCCGAACCCCGCGAGAAAGAGCGAGAGCGAGAAGATCGAGACGACGACGATGATCGCGAGCGCCGCAACGCCGCCGAACGCGTGGGCGAAATCCGCCCGTGCGAGCCGAAGCCCGCGGCGAAGCGCCTGACCGAGCGGCAGACCCTCGACGACGACGGCAGGCACCGCGAGGCCGAAGAGCGCGAACCAGGCAAGAGCGACGAAGTAGACCCCCTCGAACACGGCGACCCGCGAAACGGCAATCGGCCAGAGGGCGAGGACGCCGGCGATCAGCGCCGGGCCAAACGATCCGGTACCCCCGGTCGCAACCCGGATCGCCGCGACGTAGGTCGCGCCGAGCACGAGGGGGCCGACGACGATCCCGTAGCCGAGCTGTACGCCGCCGTCCAGGAACGCGGCTCCGATGGTGTACGCAGCCGGCGCGAAGCCAAGCGTGAAGCAGCGCCAGAACCGCCGTCCGTACAGCTGGATCGCTTCGGCGATGACTTGACCGACGGTGCGGTCGGCGGGCGGGACGGGGATCTCGCGGGAGACGTCCACGAGGAGACGCTACCGCGTGCCTACCCGAGCGCCTCGACGAGCTCTTCCTGGAGCCAGGAGAGGTACGCGTAGATCGTCAGGTCGCGGTCCCGGGGCTCCCGGGGATCGAGGCCCTCGAATTCGATGTCCTCGGTCACGTCTAGCCGAGTGCCCAGCACGAGCCGTAGGTCGTTGAACGCACGGAGCCAGGCATCGGCCTCCTTCGGACTGAGAGTCTCATGCCCGAGCGTCCGGCGGACGGTCGCCAACGCTTCCGCCCGGCCGCCGAGGAGCTGGCCGCGGACGAGCGAGCGGTATTGCTCCTCGCTCTCGCGATCGTCGTGTGCCGGGGGAAAGAGCCGGCGCACGGCTGGATCGTCCGGGTCCTCGAGCAGAACCTCGAGCTCGGCGAGCAGCTCGCGCAGGAGCAGCAACTCCTGCTCCTCGAAGTTCAGGCGCACGCCGCCCTCGGAGTCGCGCTCGATCTTGCGCGGGAGGTACATCTAGTCCTGCTGCATCGTCGCCCAGAGCCCGTAGGCGTGCAGGCGCGCGACGTCGTGCTCGGAGTGCTCGCGGTTTCCGCTCGAGACGACCGCTTTGCCTTCACGGTGAACCTGGAGCATCAGCCGGGTTGCCTCCTTGAGGCTGTACCCGAAGAGCTTCTGGAAGACGAGCGTCACATACGACATGAGATTGACCGGGTCGTTCCAGACGATGACGACCCACGGACGTTCGTGCTCGACGTCCTCCTCGGACGTCGGCTGGCGAATCTCGACCTCGGCAGGCGCGAGCGTCGTGGTCACAAGGTGATTGTCGCGAAAGCCTGCGCTATGTACTGGAGAACGCTAAGCGGCCCGGCGAAAAGGAAACACGCGCCGAATCAGTCGTCGGCGCCGCTCGCGGCGCTCGTCCTCCGCGCGCCAGCGCTCCTTAAAGCGCTCGTACATCGCCTCGAACTCACGGGTGTTGCGGGCCCACTGGGCTCTCAGTGCCCGCCGCTCTTCAGGACTCATCTTCCCAGGCATCGTTGTCCTCTTCCTCGCCAAGCAAGACGAGCTTGGCGTCGATCGCCATCAGCATCCGAATGATGCCATCGACGTCTTGCTTGTCGAGCGCAGGCGGCTCGTTCCGTCGCCACACCTCGAAATGGTGGCAGCGGCGCTGAGCTCATCGCAAGATGGCCGATAGCGACTAGGCCACGGCGGACTTGGCTGTTGCGCCCTGCTCGAACACGAGTTCGCCGTCGCTCGCATCCACCCGGACCGTGTCGCCTTCTGCGAACTCTCCATCGAGGAGCCGCAGCGCGAGCGGGTTCTCGATCATCCGCTGGATCGCGCGCTTGAGCGGCCTCGCGCCGTAGGTCGGGTCCCAGCCCGCTTCCGCGAGGTGCTCCTTCGCAGCATCCGTCAGAGCTAGCTGGAGACCGCGCTCGGCGAGCCGCGCCCGCAGGCGCTCGAGCTGGAGGTCGACGATCTCGGCGATCTGCTCGCGGGTCAACGGGGCGAACTCGACGATCTCGTCGATCCTGTTCAGGAACTCGGGGCGGAAGGTCTCGCGCATCGCCTCTTCGGAGCGGACGTTCGAGGTCATGATCAGGACGGTGTTGCGAAAGTCGACGGTGCGGCCTTGCCCGTCGGTCAGGCGCCCGTCGTCGAGCACCTGGAGCAGGATGTTGAAGACCTCGGGATGCGCCTTCTCGATCTCGTCGAGCAGGACGACGGAGTACGGGCGGCGGCGCACCGCTTCGGTCAGCTGGCCGCCTTCCTCGAAGCCGACGTAGCCGGGCGGTGCGCCGACGAGCCGCGAGACCGTGTGTTTTTCCTGGTACTCGGACATGTCGAGGCGGACCATGGCCCGCTCGTCATCGAACATGAACTCGGCGAGCGCGCGGGCGAGCTCGGTCTTCCCCACTCCGGTCGGACCGAGGAAGACGAACGAGCCGATCGGACGGTTCGGGTCCTGAAGCCCGGAGCGGGCGCGCCGCAGTGCATTGGCCACGGCCTCGACGGCCTGGTCCTGGCCGACGACGCGCTGGTGGAGGCGCTCCTCCATGTGGATCAGCTTCTCGGTCTCGCCCTCGAGCAGGCGCGAGACCGGAATGCCGGTCCAGCGTGCCACGACCTCGGCGATGTCGTCCTCGTCGACCTCTTCCTTGACCATGGGCTCGACCTCGGGCGCGGCGCGCTCCTCGAGCTCGCGCTCGAGCTCCGGCAGCTCGCCGTAGCGGATCTCCGCGACACGCTGCAGGTCGCCGTGCCGCTCGGCCCGCTCGGCCTCCATGCGCAGCTCGTCGATCTTGCGCTTGATCTCGCTGACGCGGTCGAGCGCCTCCTTCTCTCGGCCCCAACGCGCGCCGAGGCCGTCGCGCCGCTCCTTCGCCTCGGCGAGCTCGCGCTCGACCGGCCCGCGGCGCTCCTTCGACTCCTTGCCCATGGCCGCGAGCTCGATCTCGAGCTGGCGCACACGGCGCTCGGCCTCGTCGAGCTCGAGCGGTGAGGAGTCGATCTCCATCCGCAGGCGGGAACCGGCCTCGTCCACGAGGTCGATCGCCTTGTCGGGAAGCTGACGGTCCGCGATGTAGCGGTCCGAGAGAACTGCAGCGGCAACCAACGCAGCGTCGCGGATGCGCACGCCGTGGTGCGCCTCGTAGCGCTCCTTCAGGCCGCGCAGGATCGCGATCGTGTCCGGAACGGACGGCTCGCCGACGAAGACGGGCTGGAAGCGCCGCTCGAGGGCCGCGTCCTTCTCGATGTGCTTGCGGTACTCGTCGAGCGTCGTCGCGCCGATCGCGCGCAGCTCGCCACGGGAGAGCATGGGCTTGAGGAGGTTCGCCGCGTCGACGGCGCCCTCGGCGGCGCCCGCACCGACGATCGTGTGCAGCTCGTCGATGAAGAGGACGATCTCGCCCTCGGCGTTCTTGATCTCCTGGAGGACGGCCTTGATCCGCTCCTCGAACTCGCCGCGATATTTGGAGCCGGCGAGGAGGGAGCCAATGTCGAGCGCCCAGACGCGCTTGCCCTTCAGGCCTTCGGGCACGTCGCCGGCGACGATGCGCTGTGCGAGACCCTCGACGATCGCGGTCTTCCCCACTCCGGGCTCGCCGATCAGAACCGGGTTGTTCTTCGTGCGGCGCGACAGCACCTGGATCACGCGCCGGATCTCCTCGTCGCGCCCGATGACCGGATCGAGCTTGCCCTGCTCGGCGAGCTCGGTCAGGTCGCGGCCGAACTTCTCGAGCGCCTGGTACGTGCCTTCGGGGTCCTGGGAGGTGACGCGCTGGCCGCCGCGGACTTCCTTCAGCCGCGCGAGCAGCTCGTCGCGCGGGACGGCGTCGAGCGCGAGCAGCAGGTGCTCCGTCGAGATGAACTCGTCCTCGAGCTTGCGCATCTCCTCCTCGGCCCGGTCGAGGACGCGCGAGAACGCGGTCGAGGCGGTTGGCTGCTGGGCCGCGCCCTGGAGCGACGGCCTCTCGCGGAGCTTTGCCTCGGTTTCCGCACGAAGCTCCTCTGCGTCCGGAACGAGCTCCCGCGGGAGATCCTGGCCGAGCAGCGCGAGCAGCAGATGGTCCGGGTAGATCTCGGGGTTGCCGCGACGGCGCGCGTCTTCCTGCGCGGCGGCGATCGCCTCCTGGCTCTTGATTGTCAGCCTGTTGAAGTCCATCGAGTCCTCGTCAGTTGTGCGTTCTTGGGGTCGTAGGGAACGAGATCGCGCCGGTACTGGCGGTGCACCTCCTGGATCTGCTCGCGCATCTCGCGCTCGAGCCGCTGCATCGCGCGCTGCATGCGGCGCATCTGCTCCTCGAGCCGGATCACGTGCTCGACCCCGGCGAGGTTCAGCCCGAGCTCGGTCGTCAGCTGCTGGATAAGGCGCAGGCGGTCGAGATCGGCCTCCGAGTAGAGGCGGGTGTTCCCGGCCGTTCGCCGCGGGGTGACGAGACCCTTGGCCTCGTAGATCCGCAACGTCTGCGGATGCATACCGACGAGCTCGGCAGCGACGCTGATCATGTAGCGCGGCCTGTCGTCCATCAGGGCACCTTCTGCACTTTCTGGAGCTGCTCGAGGAGCTCGCGCTCCTTCTTGTTCGGCTTCTTGGGGACGGAGATCTTCAGCCGCGCAAGGACGTCGCCTCGGCCCTCGCCGCGGAGCTTCGGCGCGCCTCGGCCCTTGATTCGCAGCAGTTTGCCGCTCTCCGAGCCGGCCGGAATCTTCAGCGAGACCGGGCCTTCGGGAGTCTGGACATCGACGCTCGCTCCGAGCGCTGCGTCCGCGTAGGTGACCGGCACCTCGACCTCGAGGTCGTTGCCGCGGCGCTTGTAGAGAGGCGACTCCGAAACACGCGTAACGACGATCAGGTCACCGGCCGGGCCGCCCCCGTAACCGGGCTCGCCCTTGCCCTTCAGGCGGACCTGCGTGCCATCCTTGACTCCCGCGGGGATCTTGACCTTGTAGCGCTTCGTCCGCCGCTCGCGTCCGGCGCCCCTGCAGCGCGGGCACGGCTTCTCGATGATCGTGCCGCTCCCATGGCAGCGCGGACACTGATGCGAGAGGCCGAACATGCCCTGGCTCTCGACGGTGACGCCGCGGCCCTTGCACTCCGGGCAGACCTTGGGTGCCGAGCCGGGCTGTCCACCCGTACCGCCGCACTCACGGCAGGCGGCCTCGGCATCGACCGGGATCTGGGTCTCGACTCCACGCAGCGAGTCCTCGAAGGAGAGGTTGATCTCGGCCTGGAGGTCGGCGCCACGGCCGGCGCGCTGACGCGACTGACCGCGGCCGAAGATGTCGCCGAAGCCTCCGAAGAGGTCCGAGATGTCTCCGAAGTCGAAGTTGAAATTCCCGCCGCCGCCGCCGGGAAATCCGGCGCGCCCGTCCGCCGAGCCGAAGGCGTCGTACTGCTTGCGCTTCTCGGGGTCCGAGAGCACGTCGTAGGCGCCCTGGACCTCCTTGAAGCGCTCCTCGGCCTCCTTGTCGCCCGCGTTCGTGTCCGGGTGGTACTGACGCGCGAGCTTGCGGTAGGCCTTCTTGATCTCGTCCTGAGACGCGTTCTTCGAGACGCCGAGCGCGTCGTACAGAGATTTAGGTCTCGTCGCCATTCGGCTCCTTCGGCCCGGCGACCACCACCCTCGCAGGCCGCAGCACGCGGTCGCCGAGGCGGTAGCCCTTCTGGAGGACCTCGATCACGGCGCCCTCCTCGGCCGCGGACGGCTGGGTGAGGAGCGCCTCGTGCACGTGCGGGTCGAACCTGCCGTCCGTCGCGACCGGCGCGAGGCCCTCGCGCTCGAGGAGCTGCTCGAGCTGGCGGTGGACGAGCTCGACGCCCTCTTCCAGCTTCGCCTCCTCGTGGGCGTGCGCGGCCTCGAGTGCCCTTTCGAGATCGTCGAGCACGGGCAGAAGCTCCTTCACGATCCGCTCGCCGGCCCGCGCGACCAGGCTCTCCTGGTCGCGCGCGGCCCGCTTGCGGTAGTTGTCGAAGTCGGCCTTGACCCGCTGAAGCGTGTCGATGAGCTCCTCGTTCTCTGCTCGAAGCGCCTCGAGCTCAACCACCTCGGGGCTCTCCTCCGCCTGCTCGGTGTTCTCGACCTCTTCAGGCATTACGACTTCGCCGCTTCCTCTTCTTCGTCGATGACCTCGTAGTCAGCCTCTTCGACGACCTCGTCGTCGTCGGAGCCGGCGGCGCCGTTGCCGCCCGTGGCGGAGCCCGCCTGTGCGGCGGTCGCCTGGGCGTAGACGGCCTCAGCCAGCTTCTGCGAGGCTTGCTGGAGCTCCTCGGTCTTGGCCTTGATCTCGTTCACGTCCGAGCTCTCGAGCACGGCCTTCAGCTCCATGATCCGGCCCTCGATCGTCGAGGCCTCGGACTCGTCGAGCTTCTCGCGGTGCTCCTTGAGCGTGCGCTCGGTCTGGTAGGCGAGCTGCTCCGCCATGTTGCGGGCGTCCGCGAGCTCGCGCAGCTTGTGCGCCTCGTCGCGGTGCGTCTCGGCCTCCTTGATCATCCGCTCGACCTCGTCCTCGTTCAGGCCCGAGCCGCCCTCGATCTGGATCTGCTGCTCGTTGCCCGTGCCGAGGTCCTTCGCGGAGACGTTGATGATCCCGTTCGCGTCGATGTCGAAGGTGACCTCGATCTGCGGCATCCCATGCGGCGCCGGTGGGATGCCGACGAGCTGGAACTTGCCGAGTGTCTTGTTGAAGGCGACCATCTCCGACTCGCCCTGGGCGACGTGGATCTCGACGGAGGGCTGGTTGTCCTCGGCGGTCGAGTACGTCTGGGACTTCTTCGTCGGGATCGTCGTGTTGCGCTCGATGAGCGGGTTGAAGACACCGCCCTTCGTCTCGATGCCGAGGGAGAGCGGGGTCACGTCGAGCAAGAGCACGTCCTTCACGTCGCCCTTGAGAACGCCGCCCTGAATGGCCGCGCCGACGGCGACGACCTCGTCCGGGTTGACGCCCTTGTGGGGCTCCTTGCCGATCAGCTTCGTGACCTCGTCGACGACCGCCGGCATGCGGGTCATGCCGCCGACCAGGACGACATGGTCGATCGCGCCCGGCTCGAGCCCGGCGTCGGCGAGGGCCTTCTTCGTGGGCTCGACGGTGCGTGCCAGGAGGTCGGCGCTCAGCTCGTTCAGCTTCGCGCGCGTCAACTGGAGGTCGAGGTGCTTCGGGCCCTCCTGCGTCGCGGTGATGAACGGCAGGTTGACCTGCGTCGTCATCGTGGACGACAGCTCCATCTTCGCCTTCTCAGCAGCCTCGTACAGGCGCTGGAGTGCCATCTTGTCGGCGGCCAGGTCGATGCCCTGGTCCTTCTTGAACTCGGACACCATCCAGTCGACGATCGCCTTGTCGAAGTTGTCGCCGCCGAGATGGTTGTCGCCGTTCGTGGCCTTCACCTCGAAGACGCCTTCGCCGAGCTCGAGGATCGAGACGTCGAAGGTGCCGCCGCCGAGGTCCCAGACGAGGATCGTCTGGTCGGATTCCTTGTCGAGCCCGTAGGCGAGCGCTGCCGCGGTCGGCTCGTTGATGATGCGGACGACGTTGAGCCCGGCGACCTTGCCGGCGTCCTTCGTCGCCTCGCGCTGCGCGTTGTTGAAGTACGCCGGGACGGTGACGACCGCGTCCGCGACCGCCTCACCGAGGTACGCCTCGGCGTCGGTCTTCAGCTTCTGGAGGATCATCGCCGAGATCTCCGGCGGTGCGTATTCCGTGCCCTCGGCCTTGACCCGCACGTCGCCGTTCGGGCCCTGCAGCACCTCGTAGGGGACGATCTTCATCTCCTCAGAGACCTCCTCGTGCTTGCGGCCCATGAACCGCTTGATCGAGAAGATCGTGTTCGACGGGTTCGTCACCTGCTGGCGCTTCGCCGGCGGGCCTACGAGGCGCTGCCCGTCCTTCGTGAACGCGACGACGGATGGGGTCGTGCGGCCGCCCTCGGCGTTCGGGATGACGGTAGGCTCACCGCCCTCGAGCACAGCCATGCAAGAGTTGGTCGTGCCGAGGTCGATTCCAATTGTCTTTGCCATGCGTTTTGCTCCTTGAGTCTGTGATTGTAAGAAATCTGAGTCTTAGTATAGCAAGGGAGGAGAACCGTGACCGATCCTCGGGTTGAGGAGTACGCGAGGCTTCTCGTGGAGCGGAGCGTGGACGTCCAGCCCGGCTGGCAGGTGCTCGTTGCCGGCAGCGCCCTCGCCCGGCCGCTCATCGAGGAGATCGTGCGCGCGATCGGCCGGCGGGAGGCCTATCCGGTGATCCAGCTCACCTTCAGCGGGATGGACAACTGGCCCTTCGAGAACATCTGGGCCGAGACCGCGTCCGCCGAGCTGATGGCGGAGCGTCCTCCGCTTCGGGTCGCGCTGGAGGACGAGTGCCAGGCCTGGATCCGAATCGGCGCGCCCGAGAACACGAGGGACGGCGTCGACCTCGATGCGGAGCACAAGAACGCGATCAGCAAGGCGGCGCATCCCCTGACCTCGCGCCGGCTCGCTCTCGAGATCCCCTGGGTCACGTGCCGCTACCCCACGGCGGCACTGGCGCAGGACGCGGGGATGACCCTGACGGCGTTCGAGGACTTTCTCTTCGGAGCGGTGCTACTCGACTGGGACGCCGAGGGCGAGAAGATGAAGCGCATCAAGGACCGCTTCGACCCTGCCGAGGAAGTGCGGATCGTCGGCCACGAGACCGACCTCCGCTTCAGCATCGCCGGCCGGGAGGGTGTGATCGACGACGGTCACCTGAACATGCCGGGCGGCGAGGTCTTCTACTGCCCGGTCGAGGACTCGACGGAGGGTGTCGTCACCTTCTCCGAGTTCCCCGCGGTGCAGGAGCCCAACGTGGTCGACGGCGTTCGCATGCGCTACGAGAACGGACGCGTGGTCGAAGCGTCCGCGACCTCGAACGAGGAGGCGCTCCTGCGGGCGCTCGACCGCGACGAGGGCGCGCGGGTCCTCGGCGAGCTGGGAATCGGCTGCAACCCGGGCATCCAGCGGCACATGCGCAACACGCTCTTCGACGAGAAGATGTACGGAACCATTCACCTGGCGGTCGGTGCCGGGATCCCGATCGCGGGCGGGACGAACCAGAGCGCGACGCACTGGGACATGGTCAAGGACCTGCGGGGAGGCGGCCGGATCGAGCTCGACGGCGAGCTCGTGCAGGAGAACGGCGAGTGGACGTTCTGAGCTGAGGGTCGCACTTGCGACTTGTGCGGAGGTGCCGGAGGGCGACGACGAGGCGCCGGCGCTGACCGCCGCGCTCGCGGAGCGAGACGTCGAAGCGGGGCCGGCCGTCTGGGACGACCAGGGCGTGGACTGGGCCGCCTTCAACGTCGTCGTCGTCCGCTCGACCTGGGACTACCCCGGCCGACGAGAGCAGTTTCTGGCCTGGGCCGAATCGCTCCCGTACGTGCTCAACCCGTCGGAGGTGCTGCGTTGGAACACCGACAAGCGGTACCTCGATGCTCTCCAGACGGACGCGGTGCCTTCGACGTTCCTCCCTCCCGGCGCGGTCTTCGAGCCGCCGGCTGGGCAGTTCGTCGTCAAGCCGTCCGTCGGGGCGGGATCGATCGGCGCGGCGCGCTACGAGGCCGGTGACGACCGCGCACTCGCGCACGTGGCCGACCTCCATGCGGCCGGAAAGACAGTGCTGGTACAGCCGTACCTGGCCGCAGTCGACACCGCGGGTGAAACGTCGTTGATCTATCTCGGTGGCACGTTCTCGCACGCCGTTCGCAAGGAGCCCCTGCTGGAGCACGGAAGCGAGCCCGGCTCGGGCCTCTACGTCGAAGAGACGATTACTTCCGCCGAACCGACGGCGGTCGAGCTCGAAGTGGCCGAGCGCGCGCTCGCCGCGGTTCCGTTTGCGCGCCACGACCTGCTCTACGCGCGGATCGACCTCATCGGCGCCGACGATGGGCGCCCGCTGGTGCTCGAGGTCGAGCTGACCGAGCCCTCGCTCTTCATCGGTTACGCACACGGAGCCGCGGAGCGCTTCGCCGCGGCCATCGTCGCAGCGAGCCAGTAGAGACGAAACGCGCGGCGCGCTGTCGAGGGCCAGGCCCTGGACGTGTCCGCTAGCGGCCGCGGCTGACCACGAGGTTGATCCGGGTGCCCGTGCGCACGCGCCTGCCCGCACGCGGGCTCTGCCCGATCACTCGGCCCTTCGCCCTGCGCGACCGTGCCCGGCGAACGCGTCCGACCGCGCAGCGCGCGCGCCTGATCGCAGTCCGAGCCGCGGGGAGCCTCTTCCCGACGACCCGCGGAACCCGGCACGTTCGAGTTGGCGGAGGCGGAGGTGGCGGTGGCGGTGGCGGGGGCGGAGGTGGCGGCGGGGGTGGCCGTGGCGGAGGTGGCGGTGGCGGAGGTGGCGGTGGCGGTGGCGGTGGCGGAGGCGGAGGTGGCGGCGGGGGAGGCGGAGGCGGCGGTGCCTGTCCGATCAGGATCGACTGCGAGGCGGCCGTCTCGTTCGCCAGCGAGTCCTCCGCGCGAACGGTGACTTCGTACGAGCCCTCGGAGTACGTATGAGAGACCTGGTTCCCCGTCGCCTCGTCGCCGTCGCCGAACGACCACGTCGCCTCACCGGCAACTTCCGACCAGACATCGAATGGGGAAACGGAGAACGAGACCGGAACCCCGGGTTCCCCGTGCGCGGGAATCGACAGCTCATCGAGCACGGGCCCGGCCCCGTCGTACGCAGCCGCCTGCAGAAAGTCGCCCGGCCGGCGCCAGAGCGCGATCCCGTTCCCCGCAGGATCGGCGGCGACGGCGATGTCGTTCGCGACGACGCCGGACACGGAGATGTCTCCGAAACGCTGCCAGGCGCCGCCTGCGGGACGGACCGCCGCCTGCGCAGCGTACTCCTCGCCGGCGGCCGGGAGCCCTGCGGGTGGTGGAGGCGGCGGCTGGGTCGTGCGCTGCCAGACGGCAACGGCCGTACCCACACCGGCAACTGCGACCGCCGGCCAGCGATGCGTGATGCCCTGGCTGAGCGTTTCGGCCGCCGACCAGGAGCCACCTGGTGGCAGGACCGCTCCCTGGATGATGCTCTGCGAGCCGCCGCCCTGCCAGACGGCGGTCGCGTTCCCCATCGGGTCGAGCGCGACATCAGTGCTCCCGTTGCTGCCGCCGCCGATGGGCACCCAGTCACTCCACTGCCCCGTCGAGATCGGGCGTGTGCTGGCGACAACACCGGCGTTGAAGCCCTCTCGGTGCTCGAAGACGACCACGGCGTTGCCATCGTCGTCGAGTTCGACCGAGGCGTACCCGTTGGAAGTGATCTCACCGCCCGGGGCGATGGTCTGCCGCGCTGCCCAGATCTGGTTGTCGGCGCTGCGCAACGAGGACATGAGACTCCCGTCGGGGGCCGTCCAGACGACGATCGCGTCACCCCGCGCGCTGACGGCCAGAGCCGGCTGTGAAAACGATGCGTCCAGGGTCGGGACGTCCTCCGGTTGGCCCCAGACGCCAGTTTCGGCCGGCCGGATCGCCGCCTGGATCGACTGGTCTCCATGAAACGTGCGGCGCCAGACCGCATACGCGTTGCCCGCCTCGTCGACGGAGACCTGGGGCGACTGCGAGTTGTCGAGGACAAATGAGATCGTCTCCGCCGGCTCCCAATCGCCGCCGGGCGGTCTCACGGCGGCCTCCACGAGGCCGGAGACCCGCCAGACCGCGATCGCGGTGCCCGCTGGCGTAACCGCGATTCGTGGGCTCGTCGCCCCGGGAGCGGACAGGATCTGAGGATGCTCCCAGGCGCCGAGCTCGGCCGGCCGGGCCGCCGAGAGGATTCCCTCATCGCCTGCCCAGATCACGAACACGGTGCCGAGCGCATCGGTCGCAAGCGAAGGAGTCGCCACGACGCCCGGGATCGCCGTCACGTCTTCCGGTGGCAGCCACTGCGGCGTCTCGGCCACGGGCGCAGCCGCCGGCGCGGCAGTGGCGAGAAGGAGGGCGATAGCAAGGACGAGCAGAAACGCTCCACGCACCAAGCTCCGCATGTCACTTTCGTATCACAGTTCCGCGATTGCTCAAATCGTCGGGGCCTTGGCTGCGAAGTCGGTGTTCGTCGCGCTTGGCACCGGACATGGATAGGCGCATCGCTAGTCTCTCGGGATGGAGCCGCTTCGCGATTCCTGGGGCCGGGAGATCCACAGCGTGCGGGTCTCCGTCACCGACAAGTGCAACTTCCGCTGCAAGTACTGCATGCCGGCGGAGGGTCTCGAGTGGCTGCCGCGCGACGAGGTCCTGAGCTACGAGGAGATCGCACGGCTCGTGCGCGTGCTGGCGGCGATGGGCGTCTGCGAGGTGCGCCTGACCGGCGGCGAGCCGCTCGTCCGCCGCGAGTTGCCGGTGCTCGTCTCGCTTCTCTCCGAGATCCCCGGTGTTGACGACCTCTCGCTGACGACGAACGGCGTGCTGCTCGACCGACTCGCCGGGCCACTCGTCGAAGCGGGCCTCACCCGGCTGAACGTTTCACTCGACTCGCTCTCGCACGTGCGCTTCGCCGAGATCACCCGCCGCGACGCGCTCGACCGGGTCCTCGCCGGCCTCGCCGAGGCAGAGCGCTATCCGGAGCTTCGTCCGATCAAGGTCAACTGCGTCGCGGTCCGTGGCTTCACCGAGGACGAGGTCCCAGCGCTCGCCGAGCTTGCGCGCCGCAAGCCGTACGTCGTGCGGTTCATCGAGTTCATGCCGCTCGACGCCGACAAGGCGTGGCGCGAGGACGAGGTGCTGTCCGGGGGCGAGATCCGCGCGCTGATCGAAGAGCGCTGGCCGCTCGAGGAGATCCCAGCGAAGCCGTCTTCGACGGCGCGCCGCTTCCGATTCGCCGACGGCGCCGGCGAGATCGGCTTCGTGAACCCGGTGTCGGAGCCGTTCTGCTCGAGCTGTGACCGGATCAGGCTCACCGCCGACGGCCAGCTGCGCACGTGCCTCTTCTCCCGCCGCGAGTGGGACCTGAAGACGCCGCTCCGCGACGGCGCGACCGACGAGCAGCTCGCCGACCGGATCCGCTTCGCCGTCCGGCACAAGGAGCTGAAGCACAAGATCAACGACCCGGGCTTCGTGCGGGCGAGCCGGTCGATGTCTCAGATCGGAGGCTAAGGCCAGACGCTGCTGGATGGCCGGCGGTCGAGCGGGCCGTCGTCGTGGCAGGCCCCGGTTCGATAGTCCCTCGTCTCGTAGGGGTAGACGTAAGTCCAGTAGGCCTCAGCGAGAAAGTCGGCATACGAGCCGCTCAGTCGAAGCAGCCGGCCGACCGTGCGCATGTTCTGAATGCCGAGGCACTCGGTGTACGCCTCCGACCTGCCCGGGTCGACGAGGTGCTGAGCCTCGTGCGACAGAACCCCGACTGAGGCCGTGGCCCAGAACGCATCCCGGCCACTCGAGGGCCGACTCCCCTTGTAGAGGAGCTTCGCTAGCGACGCGCAGACTCGCGGAGAGATGCTGATCTTGGTCTCGCGGTAGGCAAAGCCCTCGAAGTCGCCGATGCCGGTGTAGGCGCGCAACTCCTTCTTCACGCGCGGCCATTCCCGCTTTGACCAGCAGCGCACCTCGACTCCCGTGTAGGTGGGATCGGGGGTGCGGTAGACGAAGGAGCTGACCACGCGGGTCAGACGGGGCTCGATCCGGCTCTGCGGGTGCGTGCCGCCGGCCCTCGGGAGCTCCTTGAAAGCGCGGAGCGAGGTCTGGAGATCGTCGTCGGCCAGGCTGGCTAGATCTGCGGCCTCGCGCTCCTTTTGCATGGCGCTGCGATCGGACGGGTTGGCGACCACCTCGATTGCCCAGTCTTCGAGCATCCCGCACGCGCGCTCGAACAGGTCGTAGCTCGCGCCGTACGCCGTCGGCCGAGGCTCTCCCACCTTGTTGTGCAGAGTCCGCGTGCAGGCAGCGACGGGCCGGGCCGCCCGCCGCAGGGCCCGGCGCGTCTTCCCTCCGCGCCTGACGGCCTCCGCCGTCGTCAGGACCTCGTCGGATGCACGGCCGATCTTCAGCTCCCACTTGTGCAGCCGCGCGAGCCAGGCCAGGTCCCGCTTCGGCGGAGGCTTCGTGGGCTCCTTTGGCTGCTGCTTGGCGGGTGCCGCGGCCGCCGCCTTCGGCTCGGGGCTCTCGTTGTCGGAACACCCCGCAGCCGCAAGGGCGAGGAGAAGCAGCGTCAGCGCAACTCTCACCTCATCGAAGCGTTTACCCGGGGCAAGACGAACTCAACCGACCCGAAGCGTCATTTGACCCCCAGGCGGACGCGATAGCCGAGGAAGATCTCGACCTCGCGCTCGCCGAGCGCCCGGGCGGCGACTTCGCGGAGCGCCGCGAGCCCGATCTCTTCCTCGCTCGTCCCCTCGTCCAGCAGCACGACCATGGGGCCGAGGCTCAGCGCCATACCGACGATTCGCTCGGCGCTTCCCCGCTCGCGGGAGTGGAGGACGACCTCACGCACCTGCCGAAAGCAGCCGCTGGCGCGCATCCGCTCGAGGTGTCCTTCCTTCGCGTAGCGCATCCGGCCTCGTGGACCGGATCGCAGCCGCCCCACCCGACGCAGCAGCTCCTCGAAGGCCGCCTCGACCTCCCAGTGGACGACCGGCGGCCAGTCGTAGTCGTAGGCGGCGAAGACGCCTCCGGCCCGGAGAGTTCGCGCCGCCTCGGCGAGCGTCGGCTCCGCCTCCATCCAGTGGAAGGACTGCGAGCAAGTGACGATGTCGGCCAGGCCTGCGGGCAGGCCCGTCGCCTGGGCGTACGCCTGGACGAAGCGGACGTTCCCGCGCTGGGTCGTGGCCTCGGCCTGCGCGCGCATCTCCGGGCTCGCTTCCACTCCCACCACCTCGTCTGCTCGATCGGCCCAGGCCCGGCTGGACAGGCCGGTTCCGCTGCCCAGGTCGACGACGAGCCGCGGCCGCTCCACTTGTGCCTCGACGCACAAGACGTCGAGCAGGGCCGCCGGCGGAGACGGACGGTGCGAGTCGTAGCCGGCCGCGAAGCCCTCACCTGCGTATCCGGAGCTCCGCAGCAGGCGCTCGGAGTAGTGCTCGATCAGTTCCTCCGAATGTTCGGTCAACAACCGCGACTGGGTCTAGAATGAGACTGTGTCCGGTATCGCCTCTGCTGCACGGGTCCGGATTCTTCCGCATGGGCCCCTGGACCTGCTTCGCCAACTGGCGATCTGGTTCGGCTTCCTCTATGCCTACCGTTACACGCGCGGAGTCGCCGATCGCGACCCATTCAAGGCGTTTCACAACGGTCTGGCCGTCGCCGACCTAGAACATCGGTTTACCGGGTTGTGGGAGCTCTCGCTCCAGAGCCTCGTCGCCTCTTCGGATGTGCTTCGCGAGCTGACCTCGTGGACGTACTGGCACTCCCAGTTCACCGTGCTCGGGCTCTCACTTCTGTGGATCTATCTCTGGCGCAACGAGGCGTTCGTGCGGGTGCGGAACACGCTCCTGCTCGCCAACATCATCGGACTCGTCGGCTTCGTGCTCGTCCCGACAGCCCCGCCGCGCATGTTCCCGGAGCTCGGCTTCGTCGACACCCTCGCGGGGTTCGGGATCAACCACGACAGCGCGATCGTCCGGGCCGACTCGAATCCATACGCGGCGATGCCGAGCCTGCACGCCGCGGACGCGTTGATCATCGGGGTCTCTCTCGCGCTCCTCGTGCGCCCGCGCTGGCTGAAGGCGCTCTGGGTGCTGTGGCCGGCGTGGGTCTGGTTCTCCGTAATCGCGACCGGCAACCATTTCTGGCTGGACATCGTCGCCGGGATCGTCGTGGCGCTCGTCGCCGCGGCGATCGTCAACCACCGGCACGTGCGCGACTGGTTCGCCCGCCCGGTCCCGGCCTGACCGCCTTCAAGGAGCGCTATACGACCGGCGTCCGTCGCGGCGCAGCGCGCGCGATGGGACACCTGGGACGGACGCGATTGTCCCCCGATGCGCTGACCTTCGCCGGCGTCACGATCTGCGCCGCCTCCTCGGTCATCGTCTACTTCGAATACAAGGCGGAGCTCCTTTGCTTCTGGCTCGGCGCCGCTCTGTTCGTGGTCGGATCGGTACTCGACATCCTCGACGGGGCCCTCGCGCGCTCGACCGGCAAGGGAACAGTTTTCGGCGCGTTCCTCGACTCGACGACCGACCGCGTCGGCGAGGCGTTCATGCTCGGCGCAATCGCCCTCGTCTTCTCGCGTGACGGGAACGAGGTCGCGCTCGCCTTCGCCTTCGCCGCAGTCGTCGCCTCCTTGCTCGTGAGCTACACGCGCGCAAGAGCGGAGGCGCTGGAGCTCAAGGGCGACGTCGGCATCGGCAGCAGAGCCGAACGGGTGGTGGTGATCGTGGCCGGGCTCGTGCTCGCGCCGTGGGGTGTCTTGCCCTGGGCGATCTACCTGCTAGCGGTCACGGCCTGGATCACCGTCATCCAGCGAGTGCTATCAGTTCGCGCACAGCTCCGGCCGCGCTGATAATCTGCTAGCAGCAGTTAGACTGCTAGCAGAATGGCGAAACGAGACCTGAAGAGCATCCTCGTCCGGATGCCGACGACGCTGAAGCGAAGCCTCACCCGCGAGGTGGCGCGGCGTGAGAGCACGCTCAACGACGTCGCGGTCGAGATCCTCGCCGCCGAGTTCGGCGTCGAGTTCGTTCCGAGCGGCCGGCGTGCCCCGGCCCCGGGCGAGACGGGAGTCGTCCTTCTGCGCGTTCCCCCAGAGCTCAAGCGGCAGCTCGCGGAAGCGGCCCGCGAGCGCCACACGAGCACGAACAAGATCATCGTCGAGACCCTCGCGAAGAGCCTCGGCGCTCCAACTCCACGAAAGGACACGATGGCCCGAAACGGCAGTCAGAACGGTAAGGCGCGAAGCAAGGACAAGGTTCGCGTCGCAATCATCGGCGTCGGCAACTGCGCCAACTCGCTCCTCCAGGGAGTCGAGTACTACAAGGACGCATCCCCGGACGATTTCGTCCCGGGCTTGATGCACGTCGACCTCGGCGGCTACCACGTCCGCGACGTCGAGTTCACGGCCGCGTTCGACGTCACCAAGGCCAAGGTCGGCAAGGACCTCGCCGACGCGATCTGGGCGAAGCCGAACGACACGATCAAGTTCTCGAACGTCCCGAAGACCGGGATCACCGTCTCGCGCGGGATGACCCACGACGGGCTCGGCAAGTACATCTCCGAGGTCGTCGAGAAGGCCCCTGGCGACACGGACGACGTGGTCAGCATCCTCAAGGAGACGGGCACGGACGTCGTCGTCAACTACCTCCCGGTCGGCTCGGAGGAGGCGACGAAGTGGTACGCCGAGCAGATCCTGAACGCGGGCTGCGCGATGGTGAACTGCATACCCGTCTTCATCGCGAAAGGCGGCTACTTCGGAAAGCGCTTCGAGGATCGCGGGCTGCCGATCATCGGCGATGACATCAAGTCGCAGGTCGGCGCGACGATCACGCACCGCGTGCTCACCTCGCTCTTCCGCGAGCGCGGGATCCACCTCGACCGCACGATGCAGCTGAACGTCGGCGGGAACTCGGACTTCCTCAACATGCTCGAACGCGATCGTCTCGAGTCGAAGAAGATCTCCAAGACGAACGCCGTCACCTCGATGCTCGACTACGACCTGGGCGAGGGCAACGTCCACGTCGGCCCGTCCGATCACGTGCCGTGGCTCACCGACCGCAAGTGGGCCTACATCCGCATGGAGGGCAAGGCCTTCGGCGACGTGCCGCTGAATCTCGAGCTCAAGCTCGAGGTCTGGGACTCGCCGAACTCGGCCGGAATCGTGATCGACGCCGTCCGCCTCGCAAAGCTCGCGCTGGACAACGGCGTCGGCGGTGCGCTGGAGGGCCCGAGCGCCTACCTGATGAAGTCACCGCCGAAGCAGATTCAGGACGACGACGCCCACGACGCCGTCGAGCGCTTCATCAAGCAGTACGGCAAGAAGAAGACGCCGGCGAAGACGACTTCGCGCGCCTAGAACCGACGCGTCAAGACCGGTGAGGGCCGGCTCGCGCCGGCCCTCACCTCGGTTCGAAACTAGGACCGGCTAGCGAGGCCGTCGCAGATGAGCCCGGTGACGACCTGCTCCGCTCGCGCGATGTCCTCATCGGCGTCGGGCAGCTGCCCCATCACCCACCCGGTCAGGACTTCCTCTAGGGCGCCGTAGAAGATCGTGGCGGCGAGCTGCGCGTCGAAGTCGCCCCGAAATTCCCCGGTCTCCTGTCCGTGGGCGACGATGCCCTCGAGCGCCTTGTACGCATGCGAGATCTCGTCGATCTGGCGCGGCAGCTGCTCGGGGCTTCGCGTCACCTCGTGGACGAGCACCCGGACGAGGTCGGGGTCTCGACGCCAGGTGCGGAGGAGCAGCGCGGTCACCTTGCGGACCTGCTCGCTCGCCGGGCCACCCTCCTGCCGAACCTCCTGAACACGCGCCAGCATCTGCGTCCACGTGTCCCGGAAGATCGTCTCCAGCAGTTCTTCCTTCGAGCCAAAGTAGTGGTAGACGAGGCCGTACGCGACGCCCGCTTCCTCTGCGATCTCGCCGACGCGACACGCGTGGTAGCCCCTGCGTGCGAACGCGCGAACCGCGGCGTCGAGGATCTGGCGCCGCTTCTCTTCCTGAGAGACCGCAGGCACGGGTTCCAACTCTAGAGCAGCCATCTAGACTCGGATGAAGTGGCTCTCCGTATCTGTCTCGTGACCCCGTTTGCGTGGTCGCAGCCGCACGACATCAACGAGCACGTCGCTGGCGTAGCCGACGCCTTGCGGGATCGCGGGCATTCGGTGACGGTGCTCGCTCCGTCGAACCGCGCCTCCGACCTCGCCGCCGGGCGGCGCTCCTTGCGCGACGGCGCCCACGCACCGCTGATCGCGGTCGGGCCTGCCGTCCCGATCTCGCGTCGGAGCCGGATCGGACTGCCCGTGGGAGTGCGGGCGAACCTCTCGGCCGCGCTGACCCGGGGCGAGTTCGACGTCGTCCACGGCTTCGAGCCGGGACTGCCGAGCCTCTCGTACGTCGCCCTGCGGGACGCGCGTGCGCTCACGGTTGCGAGCTTCTTCTCGCCGGAGCGCCTCGGCTATCCGCCGGGCAAAGCACAGCGGGAGCGCTTGCTCACGCGCACCGACGCGCTCGTCGCAGCCTCCCCGGAAGCCGCCCACGCGGCCGCGCAGCGCTTCCCCGGCGAGTACCGGATCGTCGAGGAGGGCGTCGACACGGAGCTCTTTCGGCCTGCCACGAAGAGAAACCTCGTCGTCCTGGAATGGCGACCGGCGGAGCGACCGCTCGGGAGAGCCGTCGTCCGCGCGCTGCGCCAGCTGCCCGACTGGGAGCTCGTCTTCATGCGGACCAAATCGCTGGCGGGGCGGCCGACGATCCCGGCGAAGCTGCGCGGCCGCGCGCGCGTGCGCACAGCCCGCGACGGGCGAAGCCGCGCTGCGATCCTCAACGAAGCCGCGATCTTCGTCCCCGCCCTCGGCGGCCTCTCCCGCGTCTCGCTCGAGGCTGCGGCAGCGGGCGCCGCGATCGCCTCGCCGCCCGGCGTGCACGAGCAGCCCGAGCTCGCCGCGGCAGCGCTCGCGCGGCTGGCCGAGAACGAGCCGCTGCGCCGCAAGCTCTCCGAGGAGGCGCGACGAAGCGTGGAGGGCAAGACCTTCGCCGACGTCGCGGCCGACCTCGAGGAGCTCTACACGGGCCTCGGGCGGCGCCGCAAGGGAACCTGCATCTGCGAAGTCGGATGAGCCGCTCGCCGACCGGGAGTGGATCCTCGTCGACCTCCACCTGCACACCTCGTGGTCGGGCGATTGCGCGGTCGAGGTCGAGCACGTGCTCGATCAGGCCGAGGCAATCGGGCTCGGCGCGATCGCCGTCACCGACCACAACGTGTTCGGCGGCGCGCTCGAGGCGGTCGAGCTCGCGCGCGACCGTGGCCTGACCGTCATTCCGGGCGAAGAGGTGAAGACCGACGGCCAGGGCGAGGTGATCGGGCTCTTCCTCTCGGAGGAGATTCCGAAGGGCATGTCCTTTGCCGACACGATCAAGGCGATCAAGGAGCAGGACGGCCTCGTCTACGTCCCCCACCCCTTCGACCGCCTGCACGCCATCGCGGACCCGGCCACCCTGCATCGCCATCTGGCGGACATCGACGTCTTCGAGGTCTACAACGCCCGCCTCCTCTTCGAGGCCTACAACGACGAGGCGCTCCGCTTTGCCCGCAAGTACAACCTGACCATGGGCGCCGGCTCGGACGCTCACGTCGCGCAGGGACTCGGCACTGGCGGCCTGCGCATGCGGGCCTTCGACGACCGCGAGGAGTTCATGCTCAGCCTGCGCTCGGCCGAGATCCTGCGTCGGCCGAGGTCGCTTGCCTACCTCCAGTCGCTCAAGTGGGTGGCCCAGGTCAAGGAAAGAGTCCGGTAGGGGAGAACAGGACAATGGCCTCCGTGACCCCTGCATCCACCGACCAGATCTACGAGAAGTACCTCAAGAAGGCGATCGTCGAGATCAACGAGCTCGGCGACGAGATCGCGCGCGCCGGAAAGGGCGAGCGCGTGCCGGTGCTCGGCTCCGGCCACCCACGCGCAGACGTCTTCCTGCTCAAGCACAGCCCGCAACCGGCCGAGGTGCAGGAGGGCGTTGCCTTCTACGGCCGGGCAGGCCAGGCGATCCTCAAGTCGCTCCAGCGGCTGCGCGTCGACCCGATCTCGATCTACGGCACGAACTGCCTCAAGTTCGCCGAGGAGGACGAGGACGAGGCCCGGCCGTTCCTCGTCCGCGAGCTGCACATCGTCCAGCCGAAGCTCGTCGTCGTCATGGGGAAGGACGCGCTCGCCTTCCTGAACGGGCTCGAATTCCCGCTCGCCGGCGAAATTGCCGATGAGACGGGCACAATCCAGGACTGGACGCCCACCGTCCAGATGCTCTACGTCCCCGACATCGACGCCTCGCTCGACGAGCAGCCAGCGAAGACACAATTTTGGAACGCATTCAAAGCGCTCGGGCCCTGGTGGGCCGAGCTTCCGCCCTACTAAGAACGCCGCGAGCGGCGGCGATCGTCGCGCTCTCGGTCGTCCTCGGGGTCTACTACTCATTCAACGAATCGCTGCCGAACCTCACGGTCTGGTGGGAGGTGGCAATCCTCGCCTTCCTCGTCATCCCGGCCTGCTTCGGCCTCGTCTACCTTGCGCTCCCGCTCTGGCAAGCTCCGCACCTGCTCCCGGCCGGGCTCGTCGTCGGCGTCCTCGCAGCGGTGCTCGAGATCGTCGGCTTCGACGTGGCCGCGAACTTCGCGAAGCTCGCAGCCGTCACGCTGCTCGCCTTCTATTTCCTGACCTACTTCGAGACAGCGGCGTGGGTCATGGCCGTGGCCCTGATCATCCCCTGGGTCGACGCATACTCGGTCTGGCGCGGGCCGACGAAGCACATCATCGAGGAGCGGCGAGAGCTCTTCACGACGTTCTCCTTTGCCTTCCCGGTCCCGGGCGAGCAGAGCACGGCACAGCTCGGGCTTCCCGACCTCATGTTCTTCGCCCTGTTTCTGGCCGCGACCGCTCGCTGGGGCCTTCGCACCCGGCTGACGTGGCTCGCGATGGCCCTCTCCTTCGGCGCGACGATGGCTCTCACCGTCTACTTCGATCTGAACGGGCTGCCGGCGCTTCCGCTCCTCGCCCTCGGCTTCCTCCTCCCGAACGCCGACCTGCTCTGGAAGAAGGCCCGCGCCGCGAACGCGTGGGGCACGCTCCGACCGAGCAACGAGGAGCCTGCCGGCTAGGTTCGTTCGAGTAGCGCGACCGTCTCGATGTGCGGCGTGTGCGGGAACATGTCCACGGGTCGGGCGCGTTCCAGCTTGTAGCCCCACTCGGCCTGGAGCTCCTTGACGTTCCCCGCCAGCGTCGTCGGATTGCACGAGACGTAGACGATCCGCTTTGCCTCGAGGCGCGCGATCCTGCGCAAGGCCTTTCCGGAGAGCCCCGCGCGCGGAGGGTCGACGACGACGACGTCGGGCGGCCCGGCGCGATCGTGGAGATCCTCGATCACCGCTCCGACCTCGCCGGCGAAGAAGGCCGCGTTCGTGATCCCGTTCAGGTCGGCGTTCTCGAGCGCACACGCGACCGACTCCTCCGAGACCTCGACGCCCCAGATGGTCAGCGCGTCGCGTGCCAGCGTGAGCCCGATCGTGCCGATCCCGCAGTAGAGGTCATAGACGCTCTCCTCGCCGGTCAGCTGCGCGTACTCGCGCGCGAGCTCGTAGAGACGCTCCGCCATGGCCGTGTTCGTCTGCAGAAACGCGTTCGGGCGAACCCGGAAGCGCAGGCCGCAGAGCTCCTCCTCGATCGCGTCCTCGCCGGAGAGCAGCTGCGTCGGAAGGTTCGTCACCTCGGCGGGCCGGTCGTTCAACGACCAGTGGATCGACCGCACCTCGGGAAAGCGGCTGAGCGCGGCGACGAAGCTCTCGACGTCGAGCCTGCCGGGAGCCGTGACGAGCTGGACGAGCGTCTGCCCCGTGTTCCGGCCTTCGCGCACGACGAGGTGGCGCAGGAAGCCCGTGTGCTCGGCCTGGTCGTAGGCCTCGAGCCCCTCGGCGCGCGCCCAGTCGCGCGTCGCTTCCCTGATCGCGTTCCCGAGATCGGTCGTCAGCCAGCAGCGGCGAATGTCGAGCACCTCGTCCCAGCGCCCGGCGCGATGGAACCCCAGGGCCGGCCCCTCCGGCGTCTGGGTGAACGAGTACTCGAGCTTGTTGCGGTAGTGGAAAACGGACTCCGCCGGCATGATCGGCTCGAGCGGAGGAGCGTCGAGGCGGCCGATCCTGCGCAGCGCCTCCTCGACCTGGTCGGCCTTGGCCGCGATCTGGGCCTCGTAGTCGAGATCCTGGAAGCGGCAGCCCCCGCAATCCGGATAGTGCTCGCAGGGCGCCTCGACGCGGCGCGCGCCTTTCTCGACGACCTCGACGGCCAGCGCCTCGGCGTGGTTGCGCTTCACCCTCGTCACTCGCGCGCGCACGGTGTCTCCCGGCAGGCCGCGCTTGACGAAGAGCACGAAGCCGTTCAGGCGCGCGACGCCGTTGCCGCCGTAGGCGAGCGACTCGATCTTGAGCTCGAGCTCATCGTCTGGACGGACGGGGGCGGCCACCCGAGCAGCATAGGGTTCAACGCCATGAACGTCCGATTCGAAACCCCCAGCACGCCGTCCCAGTACGAGGCATGGGTCACGATCATGGTTCGCATCTCCGGCCAGGCGTTCACCGTCGAGGAACTGACCTATGCGCTGCAGAGGGACACCGAGAGCGCGTGGATCCTCGCTTACCTCGGCGACGAGCCGGTTGGCTGCGGGGTCGGTCGGCCATCGTCGATCCGCGGCAGCCAGTACTCGATGGCGCGAGTGCTGCCGGAGCACCGTGGCCAGGGCATCGGCACCGCCCTCTACGGCGCCGTTTCCGAGCATGCGCGCAAGACCGGAAAGACCTCACTCTGGGGGCGGGTCCGCGAAGACGACGAGGAGTCTCGGCGCTTCGTGAGGCGACATGGGTTCGAAGAAGTGAGGCGTGAGTTCGAGGTCGTCCTCGACCTTGCCGCTGTCGACACATCGCGCGAGCCGCCGTCCGGTGTCCAGCTCGTCACGATCGCGGAGCGGCCGGATCTGGTTCGCGCTGCGTACGCGGTCGACTGCGAGGTGTCGCCCGAGCTGGCGCGCGCTTCGGGCCAGGGGCACGAGCAGCCGCCGTTCGAGCGTTGGCACGCCGACTACCTCGAGGGCCCAGGAGCGATGCCGGAGGCGCTTGTCGTCGCCCTCGTGAACGGGGAGCCCGTCGGCTACGCGGGCATGCGACGCAGAGGCACGACGTCGCCGATCGGGGAGAACATGCTGACGGCGGTGAAGCGGCCGTTCCGCGGCCGGGGCATCGCGACGGCGCTGAAGCTCGCCCAGATCGACCGAGCGCGAGCTGCAGGCGTGGAGCAGCTGTTCACGACGAACGACGAGGAGAACGTCGGCATGCGCGAGGTCAATAAGCGGCTGGGCTACACACCCCTCCCGGCCGAGATCGCCGTCAGCGGCCCGCTCGCCGGCGCTTAGTCGATATCGGCGCGGCGGTAGCGCCAGGTCGCGGCCAGCCAGGCTGCGATCGCGATCGCGGGGAGAACGACGAACGCGGCGGCAGGGGATCCGGGTTCGAACTGCACGTCGATGTCGGGCGCCAACCCGAGAACCGAGGACGCCCAACCGAACACCGTGAAGCGCGCCGCGCCTTCTGCGGTGTAGGAAGCGACGTTCTCCCAGATCAGGATGAAGACGAGTCCCCACCAGACGGCGCGCCGAAACCAGAAGCCCGCTGCGACGAACAGGCCTGCGTACGCGAGCGCGGCGAAAGAAGCCGCGAGTAAGGTCGCCGCGGCCACGTCGCCGCTCGAGAGGAGAGCGGCGACGGTCAGCGGCAGGGCCGTGAGCGGCACGACAACGCTGACCGTTGCCAGGACGGCCGCCGCTGGTAGCTGCCAGCGGGGCACGGGCTTCAGCGACAGGTAGACGAGCAGCTTGTCCTCCACCAGGTCACCGATCGCCGAGGTGCCGAGCCAGAGCGTCGCCAACGGGACGAGGATCCCGAGCCCGTAGCCGGAGACGGCGTCCGCGGCCGCCTGAGCGGGGTTGTCGTCCAGGCTGGCAAACACCCCGATCACGATTGAAAGGGCCCCGAGAGCGCCGATGCCGAGCAGGCGCTGAACGGTGATCTGCGTGCGCAAGAGCAGCCGGTAGAGCGCGAGGAGCGAGACGAGCGTCCCCGGGTGGCGCGTGACGACCTCGGCCGCGCTCATCGCTGCACCACGTAGCGGAAGACGCCCTCGAGGTCGGCGTCGAGGGGATGCACCTCGAAGAGGCGGGCGCCGCGGTCACGGGCGACCGGCGCGAGCGCGTGCGCCAGCGCCCGGGCATCCCTCGTGTCGAGCTCGACCAGATCGTCTCCGTCAAGCCGTACGCCCATGGCAGTCCCGGCTTCGAGCAACGCGCCGCCGAGCTCGCGCGGCCGGTCGGTGCGAACGCGAATCCGCATGGGCAGGTCGTCCATCAGCGCGCGCAACTCGTGGAAGTCGCCCGCGGCGGCGAGCCGGCCCTGCGACATGACGAGGACCTGGGAGCCGAGGCGCTCCACCTCGCCGAGGACGTGGCTGGACACGATCACGCAGCGGCCTTCGCCGCCGAGCCGCCGGAAGAGGGCAACCATCTCCATTCGCTGGCGCGGGTCGAGGCCGGTCAGCGGCTCATCGAGGACGAGTACGGACGGGTCGTGGACGATCGCCTGCGCAACTTTTACGCGCTGTCGCATCCCCTTCGAGTACGCCGGCAGCCGGCGGGAGTCGGAAGGGTCGAGGTCGACGGTCTCGAGCGCCGCGGCCGCTTTGCCGGCGGGATCGGGCAAACCCTGGAGCCTGGCGGAGAGGGTGACGAACTCTCGTGCAGTCAGCGGCTCGAAGACGCCCTCCTGCTGTGGGACCAGCCCGATGAGCCGGGAGACGCCGGTATCCGCCCGTGGATCACGGCCGAGCACCCGGACCGTGCCCTTTGACGGCCGGGCAAGCCCGCAGAGCATGCGGAACATCGTCGACTTGCCGGCGCCGTTCGGTCCGAGCAGCGCCGTCACGCCGGGTCCGACCTCGAAGCTGACGTCGGAGACGGCGACGAGTGGGCCGAACCACTTCGAGACGTTCTCGGCGACGACCCGTGGCTCGCTCACCGGAATGCCTCGAGACGGCGATAGCGGAGCCAGCAGACGAGCGCGCCGGCCACGGTGGCGGCGGCGACTCCGCCGACCAGGAGCCACGTCGCGAGGGCGGTGACCGGCTCGGTCGAGTCGGCGGCCTGGCCGAAGATCCGATAAGCGAGCTCGAATGCGACGAAAGGCGAGCTGAACAGGTCGAGCTGGTTCGGCGCATCCGCGCTGTTGATCGCCGACCTCACGATGGTCGCCGGGACAGACAGGAGCAGAATGACCCCGACTGCGGCAGCGGCTCGTCGGGTCGTGAAGCTCGACACCGCCATCGACAGAGCGGCATAGAGAAGCGCGGTCACGGTCCCGGCCGCGAGGATGCGCGCGAGGAGCCCGGGGGTCTCGGTTGCGGACGGCCCAAAGCCGGCGAGGACGAAAGCGAGCAGCATGAACAACAGCGGCCCGAGGGTGATCAGGAGCATGACGGCAAGGACGCCCACTCCTTTTGCGGCCAGATAGCGAGTGCGATCGAGTGGCCCAGCGAGGTAGAGACCGAGCATCCCGGTGCGCCTGTCCGGGCATAGCGCCTCGGGGGCGACGAGCGCTGCGAAGAGCGCAAGCGCACCACCGATGAAGAACATGTAGTCGCCGTAGCTGACGAGGTCTTGGGCGACGACGTCGTCCACCATGACCGCGATCGCAATCGAGACGAGGGCGGGAAGGAACGCAATCACCAGGGTGATCGCGGGCAGCACTTTGTGACGCCCGCCCCGGCCAAGGCCGAGCACGCGACGGGCCGTGAACTCGGCGAGCGTCAGGATCGCCCTCGCCGGACGGTCACGTGGGCCGTCGTAGCCCCGGTAGCCGAGGTCATAGAGACGTGCGTCCTGGCCGGTGGTCATGCACCCGCCCCGAGGTACACGTCTTCCAGCGTCCGTCCACGCGGCTCGAGCCGTCGGAGCCCGACGCCGAGATCGGCGACGGCGTCGCGAACGGCGTCGAAGGCATCATCCGTCCCGCCGAGGAGAAGCACGGCGCCGTCGACGGTGACCTCGAGGCCACGAGCAGCCAGGATGGACGCCAGCTCGTCGGCCCGGTCGTCCACCTCGACGAGTAGTCCTTCCGGCCCCCGGCGGAGGTCCGCAAGCGTCCCCGCGCGCACGACCTCCCCGCCCTCGACGATCACGACTCCGTCGCAGATCCGCTCAGCCTCCTCGAGATGGTGGGACGAGAGAACGATGTGCACGCCGAACTCGGTGCCAATGCGGCGGATGAGGGCGAGCATCTCCGTCCGCTGCATCGGGTCGAGCCCGTCGGTCGGCTCGTCGAGGAGGACGAGCTCCGGATCGTGGACGATCGCCGAGGCCAGCTTGACCCGTTGCCGCTGCCCCGTGGACATGAGGCCGACCGGACGGAAGCGCTCCTCGCCGAGACCAACCAGCCAGAGCGCCTCGTTCGCCCGCTGGACGGCCGCACGGCGCGGCAAGAGGTGCATCTCGGCGAGGTGGCGCACGAAGTCGTTTGCGGACAGCTCCGCAGGCAGGTCGTGATGCTCGGGCGCGTAGCCGATCCGCGATCGCACCTCGATGCCCGCCGTCGCGGGATCCTTCCCGAGCACGGTCAACTCGCCGCCGTCTCGGGAGCGGAGCCCGAGAGCCAGCGAGATGAACGTCGTCTTGCCGGCCCCGTTCGAGCCGAGGAGACCGGTAATCCCGGGACCGATGTCGGCGTCGAGGCCCGCGAGCGCGACCGTGCTGCCGTAACGCTTCACGACCCCGCGCGCGGAAATCACGGCCGGCGTTTCTTCGACCTCGTTCAAGTCAGCGGCGTGACGTAGACCTTTCGCTCCCGCGGGCCGTCGAACTCGCAGAAGAACACGCCCTGCCACGTGCCGAGGGCGAGCTTCCCGCCGGAGAGCGGGATTACGACCTGTGGCCCTACGAGCGCGGCGCGGACGTGAGACGGCGCATTCTCCTCGCCGTCCTCGATGTGCTGCCAGCCCCAGTCGTCTCCGACGATGCGCTCCAGCGCCGCCTCGAGATCCCTGGCGACCGCGGGATCGGCGTGCTCCTGGATCGTGACACCTGCGGTCGTGTGCGGCACGAAGACGAGCGCGGCCGCCGCGTCGACCGCGTCAGCGATCGCCGCCGCGACGTCGCGCGTGATCTCGACGAGCTGCGTCCTGCGCTCGGTACTTAGGGAGATCTCGCGCACCGCGTTATCCTACGGCCCTTGAACTCAGCCACCCCACTCACCCCCGCCGATCTCGACCGCTTCCGCGAGCGGGCCGACCGGTTCATCGCGGAGCTCGACGAGGAGTTCTACCTCCACTACGCGGGTCACAAGGAAGAGCTCGAGTTGGCGCCGATCTACGACCGCTACTCCGAGCTCACCCGGCTGGAGCAGGCGCAGGCGCTCGGCCAGGCCGCAAACGGCGACTGGGGAATCCGCGAGCTCTGGCGCTTCTCGGCCGAGGGCTACCTGAGCGACCTCACCCGCGACCAGGCGGAGAAGATCGCGAGCCTCGAGGCGAGCCTGGAGGCAACGATCGACGGTGAGACGATCCCCTTCCGGATGCTGCGGCCGGCAATGGCGAACGAGCCCGACCGCGACAAGCGGGAGCAGATCGACCGCGTCCGGGTCGAGCTGACCGAGGAGCATCTGAACCCGCTCTACGCCGAGGGCGTGCACCTTGCAGAGAAAGGCGTCGAGCAGCTCGACGCGCCGAACTACGCCGACCTCTACCGCCGCTTCGGCTTCCGCCTCGACGAGCTCGCCGACCAGTGCCGCGCGCTGCTCGACTCGACGGAGAAGATCTTCGAGCAGGCCGCCGACAGGCTCTTCCGGACGCGCGCCGGCGTCAGCCTCGACGAGGCGCAGCGCTGGGACGTGATCCGCACCTTCCGCGCGCCCGAGTGGGATCCGCAGTTCCCCGTGGCGAAGATGCTGCCCGCGCTCGAGGCGACGCTCAGCGACATGGGGATCGACTTGAAGTCGCAGAAGAACGTCGAGCTCGACGTCGAGCAGCGCCCGAAGAAGAGCCCGCGAGCGTTCTGTGCGCCGATCGAGGTTCCTGGCCGCGTCGTTCTCGTCATCCAGCCGATGGGCGGAGCCGACGACTGGCGCGCGCTCTTCCACGAGGCCGGCCACACCGAGCACTACGCGAACACCTCGGCCGACCTGACCATGGAGCAGAAGCGTCTCGGCGACGTCGCGGTCACCGAGGGCTGGGCGATGCTGATGCAGCACCTGACCGACGACCCGGCCTGGCTCTCGAGGCAGCTCGACTTCCCGAAGCCGCAGGACTTCGAGATCGAGGGCGTGACGCAGCTCCTGTACATGGTGCGCCGCTACTCGGCGAAGCTCCTCTACGAGCTCGAGTTCCATCAAGCGGAGGACCCGACCAAGCTCTCGAACCGCTACGTCGAGATCCTCGGCGATGCGCTCAAGATCGAGCCCGCGGCCGCGGACTACCTCGGCGATATCGACGCAGGCTTCTACGTCACCGGTTACCTGCGCTCCTGGGCGTTCGAGGCGCAGTTCCGGTCGCATCTCCGCGAGCGTTACGGGAGCGACTGGTTCGCGAAGCGCGAGGCCGGCTCGCTCGTCCACGAGCTGTGGGAGACCGGCAACAGCATGTCCGCCGACGAGGTGCTGAACCAGGTGACCGGGCAGGAGATCGACATGGATGCGGTCGCCCAGCTCACGAGCGAAACGCTCAGATAGGCACGAGCTGACCGGTTGCGCCTCGTGCGCAGGCGGCGCAGAATCCTGTGTTCGCGCTGGCCGCGATCTTCGTCGGCCTGGCCGGCATCATCGTCGTCTGCGGCACCCTCGCCGTGATCGCGATCGCGTCAACGCGTTCGTGAGCTAGGACTGCCTTGTCCGAGCAGCCACGACGTCCGGGCTTCGCGCGCTCGATCGTCGAGCTCTGATAGCAGCGAATTCAACTCCTCGAGATGCAGGCGGAAATCGTGGACGCGGCGATACGTCTCTGCGATCGCGCCGAGGGAGCTGGCGGGATCGCCGTCGAGCTCGCCAAGCTGCCCTTCGAGGCGCTCGAGATCTGCGCCCAGGATGAGGGCGCAGGCTCGACCCTCCTCCGAGAGCTTTCGTAGCTCCGCCTCGGTGACCCGGCGCCGCGGATCGTCCAGCACCCTGTGCAGCCGTTCCTTGAGAACGGTGTCGAGCTCCAGCCGGACCTCAGCCATCGTGGCCTCGGAGGGTAACGGCTGAAGTCTTAGAGTGCGCCGCCGGCGGCGCAGCCCAGCCTTTCCCGGAGGAGTCCTCCTGGGCGAAGATCAGGGTCGATTCAGGGGAAATCCCGATGGTGCAGCCCGGTCGTGTAGCGCATGCTCGTAGCGTCCCCGATGAAAGGAACCGCAATGAGCACCTCCGAGACCCAGAGCGCGTCGATCAAGGAACTGCACCGTAGCCGGAGCGAGCGGATCCTAGCCGGCGTCGCCGGCGGCCTTGGCCGGTACTTCGACATCTCCCCGACGTTCTTCCGGATCGGCTTTGCGATCCTGACGCTCGTCGGCGGCGCGGGCATCCTGCTCTACGTCGCCGCCTGGCTCGTGATGCCGGACGAGGGCGAGAGCGACTCGATCGTGTCCGAGGCCCTCCGGCGCCACCGCGACCGGCCCTGGCTCCTGGCCGGCGTCGGCCTCGTCGGGATCGCGCTCATCTCGCTGTTCTCGGAGGCGGACTTCTGGCCCAACAGCGGTTTCGCGTGGGTGCTGCTGCTGCTCGGCGGGCTGGCGATCATGTTCGCGCAACGCCGCGCCAACGACGGCACGCGACCCGACGACGCTGCGACTACCGCTGCAACTCCCGCCGCGACTCCGGCTGCGACTCCCGTGCCGCGGCCGCGTCAACCATCGCTGCTTCTACCCGGGCTCGGCGTCCTGCTGGCTGCTGCCGGTGCGCTCGCTCTACTGAATGCGGTCGGCGTCGACGTTCCGTGGGACATCGCGCTCGCCGTGGGCGCGATCGGCACGGGTGTCGCAGTCGTCGCCGGGGTGGCGCTGCGACGGCGCACAGGGGGCCTCGTTGTCGTCGGTCTCATGCTGGCGGCGCTTGCGGTCGCGGTGTCGGCCGTGGACGTCAGGCTCGAAGGCCCGGTCGGCACCCGGGTCTACGCGCCGGTCGAGACGAGGGACCTGAAACGCGACTACGACATCTCGGTCGGAGATCTCAAGCTCGACCTCAGCAATGCGGCGCTCGCGGCCGGCGACACGGATGTCGATGCGAATGTCGGAATCGGCGAGCTCAGGGTGATCGTCCCCGAAGACGTCGGCCTCGACGTCGACGCTTCTGCGTCGGCCGGGGAGGTGACCGTCTTCGGCCGCAGCGAGTCCGGCGTCGACGCGGATCTGTCCGAGAGCATCGGCGGCCGGGGTTCTGACCGGACGCTTCGCATCGATGCACACGTCGGACTGGGCGACGTCATCGTGGAGACACCGTAGCGCCGTGGCCGACGTCGGCACCATCCCCGCCCGAGACCGCGCCAACGGAGTGGTGGCGGGCGTTGCGGCGGGGATCGGACGTGCGCTCGAGGTCGACCCGACGCTCGTGCGCCTGCTCTTCGCGCTGCTCGCCCTCGCCGGCGGCGCGGGCATCGCCCTCTATCTCGCTGCCGCTCTCCTGATGCCCAACGAGCTCGGTAAACGGCCAGGCCGTGTGCGCTTCGCGGCCGGGATGACGCTGCTCTTGCTCGCGGCAGTCGCCGTCCTCAACGGTCTCGGGCTTCCGTGGTTCGTTCAGATCTCCGCGGTCCTCGCCGTGGTGGGAGGCTTCTTTCTCTGGCGGAAGCGGCAACGGGTGCTCGGCAGCGTCCTGGTCGGAGCCGCCGCTGTCGTGCTCTTCACCGCGGGAGGCGACTCTGGCGCCGGCGGCCCGCTCCTCACGCCGGCGGCATTCGCGGGCGGCCTGCTGCTCGTCGTAGGTCCGTGGCTGTGGCGCACGGCACAGGAGCGTGCTGCCGAGCGGACGCGGCGAATCCGCTCGGAGGAGCGCGCGGAAGTCGCCGCCCGCGTGCATGACTCGGTCCTCCAGACGCTCGCGCTCATCCAGCGCGAGTCTGCAGACCCGAAGCGCGTCGAGCAGCTCTCGCGCCGCCAGGAGCGAGAGCTACGCTCCTGGCTCTTCCCGGAGGGCGAGCTCTTCAAGGACGATACGCTCGTGGGCGCGATCGGGAACGCGGCGGCCGAGGTCGAGGAGCTGCACGGCGTTCGCGTCGAGGTGGCGAGCGCTGGGAACGCGCCGCTCGACGACGACACTCGCGCGGTCTTCCTGGCAGCACGTGAAGCGATGGCGAACGCCGCGCGATTCTCCGGCGCAGAAGAGATCTCCGTCTACGCGGAAGCCGACGGCGACGGGATCAGCGTCTTCGTGCGCGACCGGGGTACGGGCTTCGACCGGGCGGCGGTGCCGCCGGAGCGGCGCGGCCTCTCCGAGTCCATCGAGGGGCGGATGACGCGCCGCGGCGGCAAGGCAACGATCTCGTCCGCGCCGGGCGAGGGGACGGAGGTCGAGCTCTCGCTCCCGAGGAAGGCGTCGTGAAGGCTGCGCGACGCATCGTGATCGTCGACGACCACGGGATCTTTCGCGCGGGAGTACGCAGCGAGCTCGGTGACTCCATCGACGTCGTGGGCGAGGCCGGGACGGTTGGCGAGGCGATCCCGCTCGTCGTCGAGACCGACCCCGACGTCGTCCTCCTCGACGTCCATCTCCCGGACGGCGGCGGCCAGGCCGTGATCGCGGGTGTCTCGCTCGAGCGCCCAGGCGTCCGCTTCCTGGCGGTGTCGGTCTCCGACGCGGCCGAGGACGTGATCGCGGTCGTCCGCGCGGGAGCCCGGGGCTATGTGACGAAGACAATCTCGGGCGAGGAGCTGACCGACGCGATCCACCGCGTGGCAGATGGCGACGCTGTCTTCTCGCCGCGTTTGGCTGGGTTCGTGCTCGACGCGTTCAGCTCCGGGGAGCCGATCCGGGACGCGGAGCTCGACGAGCTCACCGCCCGCGAGCGCGAGGTGCTGCGGCTGATCGCGCGGGGCTACCGCTACAAGGAGATAGCGTCGTCGCTGCACCTCTCGGTCAAGACGGTCGAGACGCACGTCTCCAGTGTGCTGCGAAAGCTCCAGCTCTCGAGTCGCCACGAGCTCACGCGCTGGGCAGCAGAGCGCCGGATGATCTAGAGCACGCCCCCGGCGGCGGGTGGTGCGTTCGTCGCTTCACCCTGGTCGCCGACCGGGTTGCGCGAGAGGTAGTCCTCCACGAGCAGGATGTTCGACTCCGAGGCGCGCTCGACGATCCTCAGCAGGTCGGACATGCTCGACACCTCTTCGCGCTGTTCCTGGAGGAACCAGTGCAGGAACTGCTCGCCGACGAGGTCTCCCTCCTCGCGCGCGAGTGCTGCCAGCGCGGCGATCTGCTCGGTGACGCGCTTCTCCTGCTCGAGGGCGAGCGCGACCGGCGCCCGCGCGTCCGAGAACGTCGTCTGCGGCGCCTCGACGGCCGGAATCTCGACCGCGTGATCGGAGTCGAGCAGGAACTGGACGATCATCAGCGCGTGGTTTCGCTCCTCGACCGCCTGCCGGTAGAAGTGGGCCGCCAGGAGAGGCAGCGTCTCGGCGTCGTAGTAGACCGCGATCGCCACGTATTGCTGCGAGGCGCCGAACTCGTAGCCGACCTGCTCGTTCAGCGCCTGCGGGAAGCGAGCCATCGGGCAACTCTAGCTTCCTACGTCCGGTGACTAGGTGCATACTTCGTATACATGCGGCGAAAGCGGATCTTGATAGCGGGTGCGGCTGGGCGCGACTTCCACAACTTCAACGTCGTCTACCGGGGCCGCGAGGAATTCGACGTCGTCGCCTTCACCGCAACGCAGATCCCGGATATCGCGGGTCGCGTCTATCCCCCGCTGCTCGCCGGCGACCTCTATCCGGACGGGATCCCAATTCGGCCCGAGTCCGAGCTGGCCGAGCTGATCCGCGAGCACGAGGTCGACGAGGTCGTGTTCGCCTACTCGGACGTGACGCACGAGCACGTGATGCACGTCGGCTCGCTCGTGCTCGCCACCGGCGCGGGCTTCAGCCTCCTCTCCCCCCACGACACGGCGCTCATGTCCTCGAAGCCGTCGGTCGCGATCTGCGCCGTCCGCACCGGTTCGGGGAAGAGCCAGACGACCCGCCGGGTCGCTCAGCTCCTGCGCGAAGACGGGAAGCGCGTCGCTGTCCTCAGGCACCCCATGCCCTACGGCGACCTCACGAAGCAGGTCGTCCAGCGCTTCGCGCGCTACGAGGACCTCGACGCCGCCGACTGCACGATCGAGGAGCGCGAGGAGTACGAGCCGCACCTCGCCGAGGGAAACCTCGTCTTCGCCGGCATCGACTACGCCTCGATCCTGGAGGCCGCCGAGCAGGAGGCCGACGTGATCGTGTGGGACGGCGGCAACAACGACACGCCGTTCGTGAAGCCGAACCTCCACATCGTCGTCGTCGATCCCCACCGGCCCGGGCACGAGCTCCGCTACCACCCGGGCGAGACCAACCTGCGCATGGCAAACGTCTGCGTCGTGAACAAGGTGGACAGCGCCGACCAGGAGGGAATCGACGCAGTCCTCGACTCCATTCGCACCCACAATCCCGAGGCGACGGTCGTCCTCGCCGCCTCGCCGTTCCAGATCGAAGGAGAAGCGTCCGAGATCAAGGGCAAGCGAGTGCTCGCAATCGAGGACGGACCGACACTCACGCACGGAGAGATGACCTACGGCGCCGCGGTTCTGGCCGCGAAGGCAAACGGCGCCGCCGAGCTCGTCGATCCGCGCCCCCACGCGGTCGGCTCGATCGCAGCCACCTTCGCCGAGTACCCGAACGTCGGAGCGCTCCTGCCGGCCATGGGCTACGGGCGCAAGCAGATGGACGATCTCGCCGAGACGATCAAGCGTTCGGCGCCCGACCTCGTCCTGATCGGGACGCCGATCGACCTGCGCCGGCTGATCGACTTCGAGGTGCCGGCGATGCGCGTCACCTATCGCCTCGAGGAGATCGGCGAGCCGACGCTGGCCCATGTTCTCGGCGAACACGGCCTGATCGGCGAGCGCACCGCGCTCGTTTGACGCTAGTCGTCGCGCTGGGCGGAAACGCGCTCGGGCGCGGAACGGCCGCCGAGCAGCTGACGACCTTGCGCGGCACGTGTGCGGCGATCGAGCCGCTCGTCCGGGAGGGCGACGTGGTCGTCACGCACGGGAACGGGCCGCAAGTCGGCAACGAGCTCTTGCGTCAGGAGCGCGCCGCCGACGAGGTGCCCCCGCTTCCGCTCTACCTCGCCGTCGCGCAGACGCAGGGCGAGATCGGAGCGATGCTCGAAACCGGGCTCGCCGCCGCGTCCTCACGCCGGGTCGCCTGCCTGCTCACGCACGTGCTCGTCGATCCGGACGATCCTGCCTTCGCGAGCCCCTCGAAGCCGATCGGGCCTTTTTACGGCGCGGAGGAGGCGCGCGGGCTCGAGCGCGAGCGCGGCTGGCAGCTCGTCGAGGACTCGGGGCGCGGCTTTCGGCGGGTCGTCCCGTCGCCCGATCCGCTGGAGGTCGTCGAGCTCGACGCGATCCGGGCCCTCGTCTCGAGCGGCGCCGTGACGATCGCCTGCGGCGGCGGCGGAATTCCCGTCGTCAGCCGCGACGGTCACCTGAGGGGAGTCGACGCCGTGATCGACAAGGACCGCGCGTCCGCGCTCCTCGCCGCCCGGCTTGACGCCGAGCGACTGGTGATCCTCACCGAGGTACCCGCGCTCTACCGACGGTTCCGGAAGTCGAACCAGGAGGAGATCCGCCGGCTCACCACCGACGAGGCCGAATCTCTTCTCCCGGAGCTCGCCGAAGGCTCGATGCGCCCGAAGATCGAGGCCGCGGTCGATTTCGCGCGCACCGGCGGCGAGACACTCATCACCTCGTTCGACGCCCTGGCCCAAGCCCTCGAAGGCCGAGCCGGCACCGTCGTCACACGCTAGTTCCGGCCATGTCTGGCGTCTGACACCAGACATGGCCAAAGCGCCGTCCACGCGACAGCAATAGAGCCAGATCCCTGGCGAACCACCGCCCTCACAGGACCTGTCCGGTGTCAGACGCCGGACATGTCTCTTGAGCGAGGCGGCGACTGTGGCCGAACCGATCCGGTAGCTCGGACGAACCAGCGGCGTAAGCGACGGCCGTCCGCAACTACAGACCCCCAACCGGCCGTCGAGGAAAGGAGCCGCTTCCATATGCGAAAGCCGGCATTCATCTTCCTGGCGGCCGCCGCAGCGCTGTTCGCAGCGCTTGCCGTCGGGACAAACCCACAAGCCGCTCGGGCAGCGAGCCATCGCGAGGCACCACTGATCTCGCTCGACCCGACGGCCGACATCACGGACTTCTTCATGTTCCGGAGCTACCAGCCCGGAAACGCGGACAAGGTCGTGATGATCATGGACGTCATCCCGGGCGAGGAGCCAAGCTCGGGACCGAACTACTGGAACTTCGACCCGAACGTCCTCTACAGGTTCAGCATCGACAACGACCGGGACGGCCGGGCCGACGACATCGAGTTCGAGCTCAAGTTCCGGAACGAGATCCGCGGAATCCCAGCCGCACTCGGGCTGCCGCTCTCGTACGTCGGATGCGGACCGCCGACGCCGGACCCAACGTGCGTCTCGACGCTGCCACCGATCACTGCGCTCGACGGTGCCGGCTCCGAAGGCCTCGGCCTGCGCCAGCGCTATTCGCTGACGATGACCCAGAACCACCATCGGACGCGACTGGCAAACGGGCTGATCGCAGTTCCTTCGAACGTCGGGCCACGCACGATGCCCGACTACGACGCACTCGCAGCCCAGGGAGTGAACACCCTCGGCGGCGGCGTCAAGGTCTTCGCCGGCCAACGTGAAGACCCGTTCTACATCGACCTGGGCGGCGTCTTCGACACGCTCAACCTAGGACGGTTCGTCCCGGGCGAAAGTGCGGCCGAGGACGCGGACGACAACACGAACCCGTTCGGCGTCGACATGCTGTCGGGCTTCAACACCCACTCGATCGTCCTCGAGATGCCAGCTTCGGTTCTCACGGGCCAAACGGGGACGAGCGTGCTCGGCGCCTATGCGAGCACGAGCAGGCCCCACGTGACGGTCCGCGGCCGGGGACATGGTGGCTACGACCAGGTCCAGCGGCTGGCCAACCCGCTCGTCAACGAGGCGATCATCGGAACGCCCGACAAGGACGAGTGGAACTCGGAGGACCCGCGAGACGAGCGGCACTTCGAGGACTACTACCTCAACCCCAGGCTCGCGCTGGCGCTCCAGGTCGTCTACGGCATCCCCGCCGCAACGACCGGCAGGACCGACCTGCGCGACCTGCTGCTGAAGTACCAGCCAAATGACCGGCGGCTCTCCGAGCTGCTGCGGCTGGACCTGACCGTGCCGCCGACTCCGCTCGCAACACAGCGGAGGCTGACGGTACTGGCCGGCGATCCGGCCGGCTGGCCAAACGGAAGGCGTCCGAAGGACGACGTGACGGACATCGCGATCCGCGTCGTCGGAGGCGCCAACTACATCGCGGCCCGCGCGGCCGACGGGGTGAACACGAACGACGCGACGCTGTCCAGCAGCTTCCCGTTCCTCGCCTCGCCGTTCGACGGGCGAAACCGACAACACGACAACCGCTAGTCACGCCACGTGACGAGGACGCAAAAGCGAATCGCGATTGCAGGGATGGCGGCGACTGCGGCCGCCGCTGTCCTCCTCGTCGGCGTCTTCCGCGACGGCGGCGGAACCGCACAGGCCGTCTCGGTCCCGCCCGCTGTCACGACGGACAGGCTCCAGGGCAGCTTCGCCGCCGGCAACACGGCCGGGCTCGTCAAGACGCTCGTTGCGAACGTGCGGGAACACCCCGGTGAAGCACGGACCTACACCCTCCTCGGCCTCGCGTACCAGCAGCGCGCACGCGAGACCGGCAATCCCATCTACTACACGAAGTCCGGAGGCGTGCTCGCGCGCGCGACCAAGCTCGCCCCGAACGATCCGACAACCACGAGCGCCCTGGGGTCGCTTGCGCTGGCCCGCCACCGCTTCGGGGAGGCGCTTCAGCTCGGGCGGCAGGCCGTGAGCACCGCGCCCTACACCGCTCGCAACTACGGCGTGCTCGGCGACTCGCTCGTCGAGCTCGGACGCTACGACGAGGCCTTCCGGGCCTTCGACCGGATGGCCAGTCTGCACCCCGATCTTTCCTCGTACTCGCGGATCGCGTACGCGCGCGAGCTGCTCGGCAGCACGGAAGCCGCGGGTCGAGCCATGGAGCTCGCCCTCGACGCGGCCGGCAGCCAGCCCGAGCCGACGGCGTGGGTCCACACGCAGCTCGGCAAGCTTGCGTGGTCGCACGGACGGCTGGACGAGGCGGAGCGGCACTACCGGGCCGCCCTTGCCGCATTCCCGGGCTACGTCTATGCATTCGAGCCGTTGGCGCTCGTCGAGGAGGCGAAGGGCCGCCACGCCCTCGCGATCGGCCTCGCCAACCGAGCCGCTCAGAGCCTTCCTCTTCCTCAGTCGGTCGCGACGCTCGGCGACCTCTACGCCCGCGCCGGGCGCAAGCGCGCCGCGTCGAGCAGTACGCGCTCGTCGGCGTCATCGAACGGCTGCTGGTCGCAAACGGCGTTCGCACCGATCTCGAGACTGCGCTCTTCGACGTCGACCACGGCATACAACTTGGGCGCGCGCTTGCCCTCGCGCGGCAGGCGCAACGCGCGCGCCCAAGCATCGACGGAGACGACGTCCTGAGCTGGGCGCTCGCCCGCAACGGACGGTGCGCCGAAGCTCTCCCCTACTCCCGGCGGGCTCTCCGGCTCGGAACCCTCGACGCGCTCAAGTTCTTCCACCGCGGGATGATCGAACGCTGTCTCGGACACGATTCAGATGCACGCGGCTGGTTCGAGCGCGCGCTTCGCCTGAACCCGCAGTTCTCACTCCTGTGGAGCCCCGTCGCACGCAGGTACGCCTCGTGAAGCGGCTGCTCCTGCTTCTCGCAGTCGGCGCAGCCCTAGCCGCCCCAGCCGCGGCGATGGCGCACCCGCTCGGCAACTTCACGGTCAACCGCTTCAGCGCGGTCGAGCTCTCCGGCGACCGGGCCTACGTCAAGTACGTGCTGGACATGGCGGAGATCCCGACCTTCCAGGAGCGCCGGCAGATCACCGACGAGAGACGGTACGAGACCGCCCTCACGGGCCGGATCGGCCGCGGCCTTCGGCTAAGCGTCGGCGGCCGGGCCGTCGCGCTGACGCCGGTCGCGCACGCGCTCGCCTTCCCGCCGGGGACGGCCGGCCTGCGCACGCTGCGCTTCGAAGCCGTGTACGCATCGCCTCCTCTCGACGGCGCCCGATCGCGGCTCGCGTTCACCGACACGAACTTCCGCGAGCGGATCGGCTGGCAGGAGGTCGTCCTGCGGGCGGACCGCGGCGCACGGGTCTTCTCCTCGACCGTGCCGTCGAGCAGCGTCAGCCAAGAGCTTCTCGCGTACCCGAAGGACCTCCTGAGCAGCCCCCCGGAGGTGACCGAAGCGCGGGCGAGCTTCGAGCCGGGCAACGACGCTGGGCAACCGCCGGAGCTCCTCTCGCGCGACCAGCTCTCCACACGGGTCGCCGTTCGCGAAGCCGGGGAGGGCGGCTTCGCGAGCCTGATCGCCCAGGAGGACCTCGGATTCGGCGTGATCCTGCTCTCACTCGCGATTGCCCTCTTCTGGGGCGCAGCCCACGCGCTCTCGCCCGGTCACGGAAAGGCGATCGTCACCGCCTATCTCGTCGGCCAGCGCGGAACGCCCAGGCACGCGGCGGCCCTCGGACTGATCGTTACGGCGACCCACACGGTGGGCGTCTTCGCACTCGGCTTCGTGACGCTCGCCCTCTCCCAGTTCATCGTGCCCGAGCAGCTCTATCCCTGGATCGGCCTCGCCTCCGGCCTGCTCGTGATCGGCGTCGGCGCCTCGGTTCTGCTTTCCCGCGTGCGGCACCGGCGCGCCCACGCCCACGGGCATCACCATCACCACGGGCACGAGCACGCGCCCGCAGAGCTCAGCTGGCGTGGACTGACGGCCGTCGGCATCTCGGGTGGACTCCTCCCGTGCCCCTCCGCGCTCGTCGTGCTGCTGGCCGCGATCTCCCTCCATCGTGTTGCACTCGGCCTGCTCCTGATCGTCGCCTTCAGCGCCGGGCTTGCGCTTTCGATCACCGGAATCGGCGTCGTGGCGATTCTTGCGAAGCGCTCCTTCCGCCGCTTCGAGATCCAGGGCCGCGTGATCGGCCTGCTTCCAGCCGTGAGCGCACTCGTTATCGTCCTCGCCGGCGTGGCCATGACCGCGCGAGCCTTCCCGAAAGTGAGTTGACATGTTCGGCCTCGACGACACGCTGGCGCACCTCTCCAACGGCGGCTCGCTCGCACTGGTGCTTGCCGTCGCGGTCCTGCTCGGCCTGCGTCACGCGACCGACCCCGACCACCTCGCGGCGGTCACTGCCCTGCTCGCGTCCACCGAGCGCCGGGCGCGAGACGCCGCCAAGCTCGGCATTGCGTGGGGATCGGGTCACGCGCTCACGCTCTTCGCGCTCGGCGTGCCGATCGTGCTCTACCGCGCGTACCTCCCGGGAACGGTCCAGCGCACCGCCGAGACCGCAATCGGATTCATGATCGCGGGGCTCGCCGTCTGGCTCCTCTTGCGGTGGCGCCGCGGCGCCTTCCATGCGCACGCCCACGAGCACGAGGACCGGTCGCATTCGCATCTCCATTCCCATCGAGGCAGGAGTCACGGCCACGCGAGGAGCCGCACACCGCTCGGCGCCTTCGGCATCGGCCTCCTGCACGGGGTCGGCGGGAGCGCCGGCGTCGGAATCTTGCTCGTCTCGACGATCGACGGGCGTGCGCTCGCGCTCACGGCACTCGCGATTCTCGCCACGTTCACCGCCGTCTCGATGACGCTGATTACGACCGGCTTTGGCCTGACGCTCGCAGGGAAGCCGCTCGGCCGCTTCGTTCCCGCGCTGGGAACGGCCAGCCTCGCGTTCGGCCTCTGGTACGCGCTCGGAGCGCAGGGAGTGGTCCCCTACTATTTCTGAGCCCAACCTGATGAGCAGCGCCGAACTCCACGAGCTCGTCGCGCCCTACGCGCTCGACGCGCTGGACGCCGACGAGCGAGACCGCTTCGAGCGGCACCTTGCCGAGTGCAAGCGCTGCTCAGCTCAGCTCGCGGACCTCCAGGAGGCCGTCGCCGCCCTCGCGTTCGCCGCCGAGGGCCCCGAGCCACCGCCGGCGCTGCGCGGGCGAATCCTCGAATCCGCCCACGCGGAGAGCTCGGCCAAGGTCGTAGCGTTCCCGCGCCAGCGGTGGGCCCTGCCGGCCGTCGCGACGATCGCAGCCGTCGCAGCAGTCGCAGCAATCGGGCTCGGGATCTGGGCGAACTCGCTCTCCAACTCGCTCGACCGGGAACGCAGCGCCAACGCGATGTACGCGCAGGCGATCGAGCTGCTCGGAGCGGACGCCCAGGTCAAGGCGCTCGCCGACGGGGAGGGCAGATTGCTCGTCGCTCCCGGCGGAGGCCGCGCGGCACTCGTCGTCTGCGGGCTTTCTTCGGCTCCTCAAGGCAAGACGTACGAAGCCTGGGTGATCGAAGGAAAGACACCGCGTCCGGCCGGGCTCTTTCGCGGCGGTGGCGGTTGCTCACTACCAGTCCTCCTCGAGCGCGACGTCCCGAGAGGGGCGATCGTCGCGGTCACCCTCGAGCGCGAAGGCGGTGTGCAGGCACCCACGACCCCGATCCTCGTCCAATCGGTGGCGGCTTGACGTGTCGGCGACGTCCGGGGACGTACGTCCCTGAGCGAGGCCGCTCGTACGGTCGCGCCGCGTTACCAAAGGACGCGCGATCGTGAGGAGAGACGCCGCGCAGCTCTCCGACGAAGCGCTGCTCGAAGCTGTTGCCGGGTCCGACGAGGAAGCCCTGGGCGAGCTCTACGACCGCTTTGGACGGGTTGCCTACGGCCTGGCGCTGCGCATCCTTCGTGACCCGGCCCTTGCGGAGGACGCGGTCCAGGAAGCGTTCCTCCAGGTCTGGCGCGGAGCCACCGGCTACCGCCCCGAGCGGGCGAAGGCGAGCACCTGGGTGCTGACGTTCGTGCACCGCCGAGCGGTCGACCTCGTCCGCCGGGAGGAGCGCCGCCGCGCCGAGCCCGAAGGATCAGTGCCGGAGCCCGAGGGCCCGGGAGCAGACGAGGCCGTCGTCGCACGCTCGCGACGCGAGATCGTCCAGGACGCGCTCAACCGTCTGCCTGCGGATCAGCGAGAAGCGATCGAGCTCGCCTACTACGGAGGGTTGACGCAGTCGGAGCTTGCGGAGCGGCTCAGCCAGCCGCTCGGAACGATCAAGAGCCGAATGTTCACCGGTCTCCAGCGCCTGAACGTGCTGCTGGTCGAAGCCGGGTTCGAGCGCGCTTAGAAGTAGCATCCCGGCCGGGATGGTCGAGGTCGCCGAGCATCTGAAAGGGCGGGACTTCACGCGCATCGGAAGCTGGAGCTCCGAGGAGCTGAAAAGTGTCCTCGACCTGGCCGACGAGCTGAAGGAGCTCCAGCGCAAGCGCGAGCCGCACGAGCTCCTGCCCGGGCGGACGGTCGGGCTCATCTTCCACAAGCCCTCGACGAGAACGCGAGTCTCGTTCGAAGTCGGGATCACACAGCTCGGCGCCCACGGGCTCTACCTCGCAGCCGGCGACCTCCAGCTTGGCCGGGGTGAGACGATCAGGGACACGGCAACCGTTCTCGAGCGCTACCTCGACGCGATCATGATTCGCACCTTCGCCCAGGAGGACGTCGAAGACCTCGCGGAGCACGCCGGCATCCCGGTGATCAATGGCCTCACCGACTACGCGCACCCGTGCCAAGCACTCGCCGACCTGATGACAGTGCGCGAGCGACTCGGCCGGCTCTCAGGCGTGCGCCTCGCCTACCTGGGCGACGGGAACAACGTGTGCGTCTCGCTGATGGTCGGCGCCGCGCGCTTCGGAATGCGCTTCGTCGCCGCGACGCCGGAGGGCTACGAGCCCGACGCCGACGCGGTCACCGCCGCCCGGCGCGCCGCCGTTCAGATGGGCGGCACCGTCGAGCTCGTCCGCGATCCACTGGAGGCGGCCCGCCACGCCGACGTCGTCTACACCGACGTCTGGACGAGCATGGGCCAGGAGGAGGAGGCCGAGCGGCGCCGGGCCGACCTCGCAGAATTCAAGATCAACGACGACCTCCTCGCGCTTGCTGCACCCGACGCCATCGTCCTCCACTGCCTCCCCGCCCATTACGGCGAGGAGATCACCGAGGAGGTGCTCTACGGGCCGCAGTCGGCCGTCTGGGACCAGGCCGAGAACCGGCTCCACTCCCAGAAGGCGCTGCTGGCGCTGATCGTTCCGTAGCGCGTGTTCCCGCTCAAGGACAACGTCCCGACGCGGTCGTTCCCGCTCGTCACCGTCGCGCTGATCGTCGCGAACGCCGCCGTCTGGATCCTCTACCAGCTTCCCGACCTGAACGGCTCCGTGGTGGAGCTCGCGTATCAGCCCTGCGAGGTCGTCAACTCGTGCCCGCCGGGGAGTGCCGTCGGCGAGGGCTGGGAGGTGACGTGGCTCACCTCGATGTTCATGCACGGAAGCTGGCTGCACATCATCGGGAACATGCTCTTCCTCTGGATCTTCGGCAACAACGTCGAGGACGCCCTCGGCAAGGTCCGCTTTCTCGCCTTCTACCTGCTCGCGGGCCTCGCGGCGACCGCGCTCCAGACAGTCGATCACGCTCGGCGCCGGCTCGGACATGGCCGCTGCCGTCCCGAACGTCGGCGCAAGCGGCGCGGTCTCGGGCGTGCTCGGGGCCTATCTCGTGGTGTTGCCGAACGCGAAGGTGCTGACGCTCATTTTCTACTTCCTCGTCGAGGTCCCGGCCTTCCTCTTCCTCGGCGGCTGGTTCCTGTTCCAGCTCTGGGAAGGCGGGTTCTCGCTCACGCAGCCGGACACCGGCGGGGGCGTCGCGTTCTTCGCGCACGTCGGCGGGTTCGTCTTCGGAGCGGCTACCGTTCGCATCTTCATGAAGCGCCCGCCGTTGGAGCCGGCCTACTGATGGAGCCCGAGGAGTTCGAGGAGCACGTTCGAGCCGCGCTGGACACGCTTCCCGAGGAGATCGCCCGCGGCCTCGAGAACGTCGCCGTCGTGATCGAGGACGAGAGCCCGCAAGACCCGGGAATCCTCGGCAGCTTCTTCGGATATCCGCACGGCGCGCCGACGCCTTCGGGCGCCCTTCCGGCGAAGGTCGTCGTCTACCGGCGGCCCCTCGAGGAGGCTTTCCCCGACCCGGACGAGCTCGAACGCCAGATCACCATCACGGTTCTCCACGAGCTTGCGCACTACTTCGGGATCGACGAGGACCGGATCGCCGAGCTCGGCTATCGCTAGTTAAGTTCTCGTGAAGTCGATCGTTTTCGCAGGAATGCTCGAACGGAGCGATACGTTTTATCCAGTGATGACTACTACGAGAACACTTGACACGATCCGGCTCGAGATCGAGCGTGCCACCGACCGGCGCGCCGAGCTACTGCACGTCCTTGCCGAAGGCCACGACGCGGCTGTCGCCGCGGAGCACGCCGAGGTCGAGGAGACCATCGCAGGTCTCTGGAACGAATATCGGGAGGCCCGCGTGCGCGGCCGCTTCGGTGACCGTGACGTGATCATCAAACGCGCCCGCCTCGAAGACCGCCTCGATCGCGCCGCCTAGCGTTTAGGGCAGGCGCCAGCCCTTGTAGGCGCTGTCCGGGTCGAGAGGCTCGGGAACGATGCCCGTCAGCTCCGTGAAGGTGGCGGGCCGGATGAGCTCGACGCCCACGAGCGCACCGAGGGAGATGATGCTCAGTCGCTCCGGGAGACCGAACGGCAGGTATTCACCGGTCGGCTGTCGCACTCCTGCGAGGCGCGTATCCGGCGGAGAAACGAGGTAGTTGCGCGGCTCTTCGGTCAGCGTCTCCGCCCACGCCTCTCCGGTCACGGCATCGAGCGGCACCGTGCGGTCGACGCGAACGCGAATCGTTGCGGGCTTCGCCGGGTCAACAGGTTGAAAGCCGAGCCAGACGGCCTCGCCTGGTGCGACTGCCGCAACGACCGAGCCCGAAGGAGAGACCCCGGCAGGCGCCAGCCCATGGGCCCGAGGTGCAACGCCGGGCGGCAACGGGCCGCCCGGCGCGAGAGCTCGCTCGAGATAGATGAAGACCGCATCGTCCAGCCGGATACGGCCGTCGTCGAGCGTGAAGGTGGGCGGCGTCGCGGCCATTCCCAGCCAACTCGCTCTTTCGGCTACCGCATTTTCTGCTCGTACGCTCCTTGGTACGCGCCGCGGATGAACTCAACGTCCTGCTGGGACAAGTCTGAATTGAGCTCGGCCGAGAAGCCGTCCAGCGTCCAGGACTTCGGGATCGGGTACATCATGATCGAGTCACCGTCGACGTCGGTCGCCTCAACGTCTCCCGGCGGGTAGTGGTCGAGGACGTTGTGTCGAATCTGCTCTTCGTCCCAGTTGTTGGGCGGCCCGCTCAAGTCGGCGATGACTGCCGGCTCGTTCCACTCGATCCCGCCCTTCGGGTTCTGATGCTCGTGGATGAGCCCCAGCGCGTGGCCGAACTCGTGCTTGACGACCCGGTTGACCTCGTCGTCGGGGGAGTCGGGCGTCAGCCAGCCGTAGTTCATGGTCGGTTCGTTATCCGGAATCTGCTTGCAGACCGTGCCGAGGTAGGACCACGACCCGTTGCCCTGCTCGAACGCGATGCGGATGTCCGCGTCGCCCTCGTCGATCCACTCGAACTTGAGATCCGCCATATCCGGCCCGGTCCAGGCCTCGGCGGTCTCACGCACACGCTGCTGGAGGGACTCGTCCCCCTCCAGGAACTTGATCTTGATGACGTCGCCGCTCTGCCACTTCGTCTCGCTGAGCAGCGCAGCCTTCGTGTTGCGGTCCTGCTTGAGATCGCTAATGCAGATGCAAAAGCGCTCGGAATTCTCGGACATGTTTGCCTCCTTGGGGGCCTGACGACATGACAACCGTAACAGGGGAAAGAGGCACTGGCCAGACCGCCTCCCGAGGCCGCCTCTACACTTTCTCGGAACGGGGCGTTAGCTCAGCTGGGAGAGCGCCGGCTTTGCAAGCCGGAGGTCACCGGTTCGATCCCGGTACGCTCCA